>NZ_CANNDO010000031.1 GCF_947503385.1 uncultured Tateyamaria sp. | reverse complement strand
CGCTACTTTGTCTCGGAATCCACGGTTTATCGCACGCTCAAAGCGCATGATCTGATCACCAGCCCGGCCTTCATCGTCCTGAAGGCTGCCAATGAGTTCCAGCACAAAACAACGGCCATCAACCAGCTCTGGCAAACCGACTTCACCTATCTCAAAGTGATCGGCTGGGGCTGGTTCTATCTCAGCACAACCCGAGACGACGA
>NZ_CANNDO010000030.1 GCF_947503385.1 uncultured Tateyamaria sp. | reverse complement strand
CGGTCGTCCCCATCCCCGAGCATAGCTTTTTTGAGAAGCCGCAGCTCGAGTGTCTGTTCAGCGACCACCTCTTTGAGGTCCCTGGCTTTACGGCGCAGCTCTTTGACCTCGTCCGTGTTCGCAGCCCGAGCGGTATCGGCAGCCAGACGCTTCTTGCCCGCTTCCATGAAATCTTTCGACCACTTGTAGTAAAGGCCCTGGGAGATGCCCT
>NZ_CANNDO010000029.1 GCF_947503385.1 uncultured Tateyamaria sp. | reverse complement strand
GGACACACGACTGCTTCTGACAAATGCACAAATCAGATCAAAAAAGTCTTGCTATGCAGGAGCCATCCACACATGACCTTCGCTGCGGTTGCATGGTAAAGAAGTATGGGCTCTTTCCAGACCTTCGCCACAACCCGAATGAACGACCGCTTTCGCGGGCTTCCCGACCCAGGTTTCTAGCGGATTGAGAATAAACGACTTTTCGGGTTGTTTTCTCAAGCTCGAATTTATGTGTCCAAAAACTCAAGGTTAATGCGCTCAAGTAAATTACAGTTAAATAAAATCAGTGACTTACAGGGCGCGCAGACTTAAAACTATGTGTCATTCCACATAAATTGTGAGATGACAGATAGTTTTGTGTTTTGTGACACATAGGTCTGATTTGTTTCTCGAAGCGTCGTTTTTTGCGCTTC
>NZ_CANNDO010000028.1 GCF_947503385.1 uncultured Tateyamaria sp. | reverse complement strand
CTCAAAGAGGTGGTCGCTGAACAGACACTCGAGCTGCGGCTTCTCAAAAAAGCTATGCTCGGGGATGGGGACGACCGCGAATGAGGTATCTATTACCCGGCAGGCGATTTGACTAAGCCAAATCTGCCGAGAGGGCGGCATCTGAGACGCTGGAGATCATCCGGCTGGTCGAAGAGAGCCATTTGTCGGCCCGCCGGACACGGGCTACGCTGGGTATCCCCAGGACGACATTCTACCGTTGGTACGACCGATATCTGCAGCGCGGTGAGGCTGGGTTGCAGGATCGCTCTCCCAAGACAAAGCACGTCTGGAACCGGGTGCCAGCGGAAGTGAAGCGCAAGGTTGTCAACCTGGCGCTTCAGGAAACGGAGCTGTCGCCACGCGAACTGGCGGTGACGTTCACCGATCAAGAACGCTACTTTGTCTCGGAATCCACGGTTTATCGCACGCTCAAAGCGCATGATCTGATCACCAGCCCGGCCTTCATCGT
>NZ_CANNDO010000027.1 GCF_947503385.1 uncultured Tateyamaria sp. | reverse complement strand
TCTTTCCCTGTCTGAGACAAATCTTACGGTTTCTGATCACCCGGCCGTTGCGCGACAGGATGGAACCGGGTTTGCACCCCGCGCGGAGATCACTGATGAGCGGGGCAGGAGAGCACTTGTCTGCCTTGTGCCTCCGGACAACCCCGAACTTGCCCTGACCCAAGACGTAATGATGGCACGGGAAGACGCTGGGGCGGGGCAGGTCATTCATTTGCGGTCTGATGCGGGCGTGGCCCTTGTCGCGCGTAGGCTCGGCAATGGATTTCGATACCAAGTGACCGACACAACCGTTGCCATTGGCAGGCATCAGGTTCCTGTCATCGATCTGTGCCAACGCTTTCCGGTTGCGCGCCGGACGGGTTGGAATGACCTGCCCTTGAGCGGGCAGGGCTTGCCGACATTCTTCGATCTGGAGAGTTTTATGAGCTGGTGGGACTTTGTGCCAGGCAAACAGCGGTTCGAAATGCTGAACGGGCAGGTGCACCTGGTTCCAAGGCCATCACCCGCTGCCCAAAACGGGGTGTCTCTGGAAGTTGAATTGAAGACGGCGCTTCCCGCGGCGTTCTTCGCCATTCCCAACATGCTGTTTCGTGCAAGCGCCTTGTCCGCATTGCACGTGCCAGTCTCGATCTGCCGCAAACCACTTGCGGATGGACCTTTTGTCGAACCTGCCGCGGCGATTTTACGTGTGTGGGATACAACTTCGAAACGCGATGTATTGGAGCGCGTTGCACTGCTCCAGAACAGGTCAATACCGTGCGCCATTTTTGATTGTGGCACTGGCGAATGGCGGTCGGGCGATTGGTCCGAGATTGAGACCGTTGATCTTGGTGGTAGCAGCTTGAGCTTGAGTGGCCTTCTGCCTTGAACAAAGGCAGCTCGCGGCCCAT
>NZ_CANNDO010000026.1 GCF_947503385.1 uncultured Tateyamaria sp. | reverse complement strand
GCCGGTGCCTGGATGGGGGGCAAACGGCCCGCCATCATCATGCAGAACACCGCCATCGGCGTCACCATCAACACGCTGGCCACGCTGATCCAGTACTACCGGATGCCGCTGCCCATGCTGATCAGCTACCGCGGAGAGCTGCGCGAACCGGTCGCCTGTCAGGTCGAAATGGCCGTGCACACCAAGGCGCTGCTGGCGCAGATGAACATCCCCACCTATCACTTCCATTGGCAGAAGGACGTGGAAGAGCTTGATAACATTCTGAAATATACTTTCATGTGCAACAAACCCGTGGCGATCCTGACCGACGCCAACTTTTGGGGAGGCTATGGCGACCAATGATCCGTTCCGAAATTCTGCGCGAAATCGCGCCCATTCTGCGGGACCATCTGGTGGTCTGCAACATCGGCCTGCCCAGCCAGGAACTGCATATGATCGACGACCAACCGACGAATTTTTATATGCTGGGGACGATGGGGCTGTCGTCTTCGATCGGGTTGGGGCTGGCGCTGGCGCAGCCCAAGACAGTGATCTCGATTGATGGCGACGGGTCGGTTCTGACGAATCTTGGGACGCTGCCGACGATTGCGAACAACGTGGCGGACAACTTTATCCTGATGATCATCGACAACGGGTCTTATGGCTCGACGGGTGATCAGCCGACCTATGCGGGCAAGAAGACGGCACTGGAAAAGGTGGCGGCGGCCTGCGGGTGCGAGAACGTGGTGACGTGCCGGGATGTGGACACCGGGGCGGCCCTTCAGGCGGCGATCGACAGCGGCAAGATGACGGTGCTGGTGGTGAAATGCGACAGCGGCAACATCAAGCTGCCGGTGATCACCATGGACCCGGTGGTGATCCGCGACCGGTTCATGAAGGCCGTCGCGGGGTGAGGGGAGGGGC
>NZ_CANNDO010000025.1 GCF_947503385.1 uncultured Tateyamaria sp. | reverse complement strand
CGGGGGCATTCCCCCGCGCGACCTGTGTGCATCACCGTAGGGCGGGCTTCAGCCCGCCGCTGCGGTCAGGCACATTACTCCGTGATCTTGGACACCACGCCGGCGCCAACGGTGCGGCCGCCTTCGCGGATCGCAAAGCGCAGGCCGTTTTCCATCGCGATCGGCGCGATCAGCTCAACGCCAAACGACACGTTGTCACCCGGCATCACCATTTCGGTGCCCTCGGCCAGCTGAACCGTCCCCGTCACGTCCGTCGTGCGGAAGTAGAACTGCGGGCGGTAGTTGGCGAAGAACGGCGTGTGACGGCCACCCTCTTCCTTGGTCAGGATGTACGCCTCGGCTTCGAACTTGGTGTGGGGCGTCACCGAACCGGGCGCGCACAGCACCTGGCCACGCTCAACCGCCTCGCGGTCGATACCGCGCAGCAGCGCGCCGATGTTGTCGCCCGCTTCGCCACGATCCAGCAGCTTGCGGAACATCTCGACACCTGTGCAGGTCGTCTTCTGCGTGTCCTTGATGCCGACGATTTCGATCTCGTCACCCACGTTGATCACACCACGCTCCACACGGCCCGTCACAACCGTACCGCGGCCGGAGATCGAGAACACGTCCTCGACCGGCATCAGGAAGGGCTGGTCCACGGCGCGCTCGGGCGTCGGGATGTACTCGTCCACGGCCGCCATCAGTTCGCGGATCTTGTCTTCGCCGATATTGGCGTCACGGCCTTCCATCGCCGCCAGCGCGGAGCCCGCGATGATGGGCGTGTCGTCGCCGGGGTACTCGTAGCTGTCCAGCAGCTCGCGGACTTCCATTTCCACCAGTTCCAGCAGCTCTTCGTCGTCGACTTGGTCCACTTTGTTCATGAACACGACGATCTTGGGGATGCCCACCTGGCGGCCCAGCAGGATGTGCTCGCGCGTTTGCGGCATCGGGCCGTCGGCGGCGTTCACAACCAG
>NZ_CANNDO010000024.1 GCF_947503385.1 uncultured Tateyamaria sp. | reverse complement strand
GCAGTCGTGTGTCCGGCCTGTTTGCGCGGTTTTGACCGCTGGCCCTGATGGGTTCCGCAAACCAAGTCCCTTACGGCTTAGCGGGCTATGATGCCCGGGACCTTCGACGGGGTGTCTTGGTTTTGGCGGCTGACTTTTGCACCATCATTTCGCAGGTCTTGCTAACTCGTGGTTCTTTCTCCTCAGGCCATATGTGGGTTGTAGGGTGCGTTTCGGGTGAGAACGGCCCAGACGATCCGAGCTGTCTTGTTGGCCATAGCAACTGTAGCCAGGCGGGCAGGTTTGCGCTCGAGTAGCGACGTCAGCCATTTACTGGCGCGCTCTGGATGTGATCGGGTTTGCCTCACCAGCGAGGTCATCCCCACGACAAGCAATGATCTTAAGTACTGATCGCCCATCTTGGTGATCCGTCCCAGCTTTTCCTTGCCTCCGCTAGATTTATTCGTGGGCGTCAAGCCAAGCCACGCTGCAAATTCGCGGCCATTTCTGAATTGATGCCCGTCGCCAATGCTCGCGATGATCGCGGAAGCTGTCACCGCTCCTACGCCTGGTATCGTGCGAAGAAGGCGAACACGCGCGTCCTCCTTTGCAACTTGCTTCAGGCGCTCTTCGTACCAGCGAACCCGCTGATGCAAAGCCATGAGCTGTTCTGACAGGTTACGGATCACTTCGTTGGCGATGTCTGGTAGGTCGAGCACTTCACCAAGGGCAATATCCTCAGCAAACCCAATCACACGGGCGAGCCCTCTGGGGATGTAAATGCCAAACTCGGCGACCAAGCCACGCAGGCCATTGATCAATTGGGTCCTTTGACGAACAAGAAGGTCACGCGCTCGATGCAGCGATAGTAGTGACTGTTGCTCAACCGTCTTGATGGCAACAAACCGCATAGTCGGTCGAGTCACAGCCTCGCAGATCGCCTCGGCATCAATGGCATCAGACTTTCCGCGTTTAACATATGGCTTCACATAAATCGGAGGGATTAGACGAACGTTGTGGCCCAAAGCGGTAAGTTCACGAGCCCAATGGTGCGCTGTGCTGCACGACTCCATACCAATCAGGCAGGGTTCCAACTTTGTGAAAAACGGCAGAACTTGCGCGCGGCACAGTGGTTTGTTGAATACGACATTTTCATCGTCGGTAATGCCGTGGACCTGAAACACGTTCTTGGCCAGATCAACGCCGATTGTGGTAACTTGCATGGGGTGGCTCCTCTCATAAGCAGATATCGACACCTGCACTATGGCGCATTGCGACGCCGGTTGGAGCAGGAGCCATCCACCCCATCGGCTT
>NZ_CANNDO010000023.1 GCF_947503385.1 uncultured Tateyamaria sp. | reverse complement strand
TCCATGAACGCGCCGCACCGCACTGACGGATTTTTCACTGGGTCGCTGGCCGACCGCGATCCGGAGCTGTTTGGCTCGATCCGCAACGAGCTGGGCCGTCAGCGCGACGAGATCGAGTTGATCGCGTCCGAGAACATCGTCTCTGCCGCCGTGCTCGAGGCGCAGGGCTCGGTGATGACCAACAAATATGCCGAAGGCTATCCGGGCCGTCGCTATTATGGCGGCTGCCAATTTGTGGACGTGGCCGAAGATCTGGCGATCGCGCGGGCCAAGCAGCTGTTTGGCTGCGGGTTTGCGAATGTGCAGCCGAACTCGGGCAGCCAGGCCAACCAGGGCGTGTTCCAGGCGCTCTTGCAGCCCGGTGACACTATCCTTGGCATGTCTCTTGACGCGGGCGGCCACCTGACCCACGGCGCGCGGCCCAACCAGTCGGGCAAGTGGTTCAACGCGGTGCAATACGGCGTGCGCCGGGACACGCTGGACGTGGATTACGACCAGCTCGAAGCGCTGGCGCTGGAACACAAGCCGCAGATGATCATCGCTGGCGGCTCGGCCATCCCGCGCCAGCTCGACTTTGCCCGGTTCCGCGCGATCGCGGACAAGGTGGGGGCGTGGCTTCTGGCGGATGTGGCGCATTTTGCGGGCCTGATCGCGGCGGGCGTCTATCCCAACCCCTTCCCGCATGTGCACGTGGCGACCACGACCACCCACAAGACCCTGCGCGGCCCGCGCGGGGGCATGATCCTGACGGATGACGAGGCGCTGGCCAAAAAGTTCAACTCGGCCATCTTTCCCGGCATTCAGGGCGGGCCGCTGATGCACGTGATCGCCGCCAAGGCCGTGGCCTTCAAAGAGGCGCTGGACCCGTCGTTCAAAATCTACCAGCAGCAGGTGATCGAAAACGCGCAGGCGCTGGCCGACCAGCTGATGCAGGGCGGGCTGGGCACCGTGACGGGCGGGACCGACACCCATGTGATGCTGGTTGATCTGCGGCCCAAAGGGGTCAAGGGCAACGCCACCGAACAGGCGCTGGGGCGGGCACACATCACCTGCAACAAGAACGGCGTGCCGTTTGACGATGAAAAGCCGACGATCACCTCCGGCATCCGGCTGGGCACGCCCGCGGGCACCACGCGGGGCTTTGGCGCGGCCGAGTTCCGGCAGATCGGCGATTGGATCATCGAGGTGGTGGACGGGCTGGCGGCCCATGGGGCGGACGGCAACGGCGCGGTCGAGGCCAAGGTCCGGGCCGAGGTCGCAGACCTCTGCGCCCGCTTCCCTCTCTATCCAAACCTGTAACCCCAGGCACGCTGTCCCAGCATGGGACAGCAA
>NZ_CANNDO010000022.1 GCF_947503385.1 uncultured Tateyamaria sp. | reverse complement strand
GTGAACTCGAAATCCGACACAACCAGATCGAACTCGTAGGTGCCTTGGGTGTCGGGGGTAAAGGTCGGCATGACCGCCGCCGCATCGCTCAGAACCGCAACACTGCCCGCAGGCGCGTCGCGCACCGTCCACGCGTAGGTCAGCGCATCGGTGTTGGGGTCAAACGACTCCGATCCGTCCAGCGTGATCGTCTCACCCACAAAGGCCGAAGCCGGACTCGTGGCAACCGCCACCGGCGCCGTGTTCACCGCGTTCAGTGCAATCACCACAGGCTCGGCCTGCAAACGCGCATCCGCCACCGTCAGTTGCAACAGGTACAAACCCGTCCGATCGGGGGTAAAGGACAGCCCCTGCCCCGCCACGCTCTGCGCGCCCGGATTGGCCGGATCAATCACCGCCGCACTGTCCGCAGGCCGGTATATCAGCGCCCATTCGTAGCTGAGCGCATCACCGTTCAGATCCCCGGCATATAGCCCACCGTCCACCGTTACCGCGGTGCCCGTCGGCGCCTCGATCGCGCTACCGGCCATCGTCGCGGGACGCACATTGCCTGCGCTTGCAAAGACAGCCGCTGGTAAGGACAACAGATCGCCATCGCGTACCGTCACCTGAGTCACGGTCGCCTCCGGCCCCCCTGCCCCGTCAAACAACGTCAGCGTCGGCATCGCAAGGCCCGGATCGTTGAGCGCGCCCAAACTGTTGCCGGCAAGACCTGACACCGACCACGCATAATTCGGAATGTCCGCGACAGATGCCCCGGCATCAAGCGTCGCCACACCCGCCTCATCGGCCAGCACATCTGCACCGACAATCGCTTCGGGGCGCGTGACCGTGGTGTCGATCACAAACGTTGTAGGTACCGAACCTGCATCCGCGTCCATTACGATCAGCTGCACGACGTACAGCCCGTCCACATCGGGCGTAAAATCCGCATCCGGGCCCATGGGCGCAATCACGGCGGCCGATCCCGCAGGCGCGGCCAGAACCGACCAATCGTAGGACAACAGATCGCCGTTCAGGTCATAACTCTGCTGCCCGCTCAGGGCGACGGGCGCCCCGGCGGCAAAGGGGCCAACCGCGCTAATCCGCGCCACCGGGCGCACATTCCCGTCGCCGCTGACCACAAGCACCTGATCGCTGCTCACCCCGTCTTGATCCGTGACAGCAAGGCTCACCAGATATTCGCCCGCGCCCGTCGGCGTGATGTCAGTCAGGCCATCCTCTGCGGACAATAGACCCGCGCCCTGCCCGTCCGGCCCCAGAAGGCCGGCAAAACCGGGCGACAGCTGCGTACCATCGAGATCGGTCGATAGATAACCATCGAGCGCAAAACTTTCACCATCGCCAAGCACCAGTTGATCAAACCGCGCCGCAGCCACCGGCGCGACACTCCGCTCGGCAGTGGTTCCGCTTTCGTAGAAATCCACGCTCCGGTCGATCAGCTTGTGGCGGTCAAAGCCTGACGTATCGACGACGTTCTCCAACGTCACGGACCCGCGCCCCTCGCCCCATGTCAGGGTAAAGTCCCGCACATCCGGATTGGGCGAAATGAATGCATCTGTCAGGATATCGCCATCGTGTTCGATGAAATCGGCAAAGTGCAGCAGGTCCCACTTGTTGCGCAGCGTGTAGTGCTGGCCACGGAAGGTGAACCGCAGGATGTCGAACGTGTGTTCGTTGCCACCATCGATGTCAAAGCTGGGGATGACCACATCCTCGACCGGGTCGTTGGTGACATCGCCCAGATCAAACACAACCGTGTCCGACCCGTCATTGGGCAAAGTCTGCGTAAAGGGCCGGTTGAACCGCTCGCCCAATCCGCAGAAATCCGCGCTTTTCTCGATCAGCTTGTGGCGCGAAACGCCGCTGTTCACGACACCTTTGATGGTGAGTGCTCCACGCCCCACGCCCCAGGTGAACGTCAGATCCTTGTCGCGGCTGTTGATACCGATAAGGACATCGGTGTCGACGTCGCCGTCATGTTCGAGGAAATAGGCAAAGTGCAGGAAGTCCCACTGGCTGGACAGGCTGTAGTCCTGCCCACGGAAGATAAAGTTCACCCGGTCAAAAGTCTGTTCCCCACCCGAATCGACGTCAAAGCTTTCGATGGCAATTTCGTCCGCGGCGCCGTTGGTGACGTCTCCGATGTCAAAAGTGACGCGCGGCGATCCATCGTTCAACAGCACCGTATCGAATACCGTGCGGCAGCGATCGGCCCCCCCTTCCAGCGTGCGCGTCACGCGGTAGATAGCAGTCGCGCTGGTGCGGCCTGTCGCGTCGGTCACGGTCAGGCCCAGGTCATAGGTCCCTGCCCCGGTGAACGTCACATCCGTGTAGGGCGCATCGGGTGCTGCAAAAGTGGCGGTGCCGCCCGTTGGCGCGGCCTCTACGCTCCAGGTATAGCTCAGTGCGTCGCCGTCCACGTCGTAGGACCGGAACGCATCCAGCGTCACGTCAAGGCTGTCCGCCAGCCCCCTGCCCTGCACCACGGCAACTGGCGCAGTTCCGTCGGTGGACAGTTCCAGCGTGGTGGTTGCCAGTGGGGTCGTTGCGGCAGGATCGGCAGCGTCAAACAGGTTCAGCTCTGCCTTATATGTGCCCGGAACATCCAGCGTCACGCGGGGACGCAGCGCGCTTGGGTCCGAGAAGTCTGCGACCGATGCCGCGGGACGCGTCAGCCACGACCAATCCGCCCGCAGCGCCTGTGATCCCTCAAAGGAAAACCCGTCCGTCGGATCGAGTTGGACCGTCGCGCCGACATCCGCGGTGATGGGTCTTGCGACCTGTCCATCCGCCCAAGCCGCGCTTGAAACAACAACATAAAATGCAATAGACGCAGCAAAGCCGCGTTTGATCCAACCCAACATAAACGTCCCCACGTCCG
>NZ_CANNDO010000021.1 GCF_947503385.1 uncultured Tateyamaria sp. | reverse complement strand
GCGGTCATGCCGACCTTTACCCCCGACACCCAAGGCACCTACGAGTTCGATCTGGTTGTGTCGGATTTCGAGTTCACGTCCGACCCGGTGACGCTCTCGCTGGTTGTCCCGAACAGAGCCCCAACCGCCAGCGTCACTGGGCCCGAGACAGGCACCTTGGACGGGGAATTTGTTTTCGATGCTGCCGCATCGAATGACCCGGATGGCGACGCATTGGCGTTCTCGTTTGCAATCGTCGATGGTCCTGCGGGCAACGCCGCCACGTTGATCCCTGGCGCAGATGGTACCGCAGCGCTTTCTGCGGATATCGGCGGGACATATGAGATCCGGGTGACGGTATCAGATGGCGTTGATACGGCCTCGGCCTCGGCGGTGATCGAGATCACTGGGGCCAACCGGCCGCCTGCGTTTGTCGGTCTGGTTGCGGATTACGCGGCGGAGGTCGGGCTGCCGCTGTCCGTGACCTTTGAAGCTGTCGATCCTGACGGGGATACGGTGAGCTACTTCCTGCAACCGCTGCCTTTGCCCGAGGGCATGCAGATCGATACCTCCACCGGAGTGCTGCTCTATTTGCCGGAACCGGGAGCGGAGGGGGTCATCTCTCTCACGGTTGGCGCCAGTGACGGAGTTCTGACAACGGTTGAACCCATCGCGATTACCGTGGCCCCACCGGACGCGGGCGAGACGTCGCTGGCCGGCGTGGTTCTTGACGCGACGGATTTCGCCAACGGGATCGAGACGCCCGTGGTGGGTGCGCGGATTGCGCTGGCCGGGGCCGCGGTGGACGTGGTCACGGACGCCGCTGGCGGTTTTGTATTGCAGGGGCTGACGGCTGGCGACGATGTTCTGAACGTGACGCCCGACAATGCGGGGGGCGGTTTTGACTATGCTGTCGATCGTCGCACCGTGCGCGTTTTCGACAATCAGGCCGCCCGCTTGCCGGGGCCTGTCCTGTTGTCGCGTCTGGGCGATGGCTGTGCGCCGGTCGTGGCAGGCGCGCCGACAATCCTGCAAAGCGCCATTTCGGGGGTTCGTGTCGATGTCCCGGCGGATTCCGTTCTGGACACCACAGGCGCGCCTTACACGGGCGAGATTTGTCTGGGATCACTGCCGCAACAGATTGCGCATCCCGGCTTTGCCGAGGGCGTGGAAGCCTGCCAGATCTACGCGCTGGATGCGCCGGGGGCCGTGTTCTCGCAGCCTGTGACGGTGACGGCGCCGAATGTCGACGCCTTGCCCACCGGTGCGCGCGCGACCCTGTGGCAATTGCAGAACGGCTTTGCCCGATTTGCGCGCATTGCCCGCGGTGACGTCAGCGCGGATGGCACAGAGATTGTCGCGGCAAATGTCGATGTGCGCGATGGCAGCTCGCTGATCGCCTTCCTGCCTCAGGCGCCCCGCACGAGGGCGTCGGACTCGGAACCCACAGGCATGCGCAGCGTCACCCCCTTCCTTGGCAACAACGCAACCACCTACACGCTGCCCGGTTACATGGCCTTTGGCGAGACACAGCAGGTCGGGCTGACCTATAACAGCCAGTCCATTGGTAGGACGATGATTGTCACGGGGGACGTGACGATCCCCGCCGACGCGTCCTTGCCCGTTTCGCTGACCACGACGTTACGTGTCGGCGGCCTCGATATCGCGGATGAGCGGGTCTGGACCGTGCGCGAGGGGCTGGACGGGACCGTGCCCGCGCTGGTGGGCGAAGCCGTGACGGCCAGCCAAACCGTGCCACTGGACACGTCGGGCCTGACATCCGGGCGCGAGGGCTACAGCTTTGTTGCCCGGGCGCATTATGCCTGTTCCACTGTCATTGGCAGCCATGCCTCCGAGGTTGTCATCAAGAACGATCGTCAAAGCCCCTATGGTACCGGCTGGGCCATCGATGACCTGCAGCAGCTGGTGGTCGAAGAGGACGGGTCGATCACCGTTCTGGATGACGATACTGTCACTTCCTTTGACCCGGCGCAGTCCTTTACCGCGTTTGATCCCGATCCGGTTGTGATCCCGGCCGATTTCCCGATCTTCCTCGCGGTCGAGGATTTTGACCTCGACGGGAGCCCGGATATTGCCGTGGCCGAGTCTGGTCCCGGCGATGTAACCCTGATCCAGTCTTTCGGCGGGGATGAATTTGGCCGGGTGCGCAGCATCAATGCCACCGATGTGCGCCGCAACAGCGACAGTGACCCAGAGCTGGAGGCGGACCTGACCTCGATCGTTGCGGCGGATTTCGACCGCGATGGCTTCCTCGACATCCCCTATACCGGGCAGCTTGCCAAAGAGCTGGGCGTGCTGTTCGGCGATGGCACCGCGCGTTTCATCAAGGAAGTGCAGGATGACGATGCCGACGCACGTTACATGGTGCGGGCCGATCTGGACGGCGACGGGTTCGAAGACATCATCTATGCTGAAAGCACCGCTATCACGATTGTCGGTAACGCGGACATCCGCGCCTATTTCGGCGGCCCCGACGGGTTCACCGAAGCGCGCGTCTACCGCACCACCGAGGGTGGCATTCGCTCGGGCACCTTGCCGCTGGAATTGAAGGTTGGCGATTTCGACAGCGACGGCAACCTGGATGTGGCCGTACGGTCGCGTCTGGGTATCCACTTTGCCTTTGGTGAAGGCGGGCGCAATTTCACCGGTCTGACCACCGATATCGCCAATCGCGGCTTTTTCGTTCTGGGCGAGCAGATGCAGCTCAGTGATGTGGACGGCGACGGTTTTGAAGAGCTGTTTACGCTGCAAAGCGACGTCGGCTTTGTCTACTTCCCCAACCTTGACGGGCGCAGCTTTGGCACGCCGGTCAGTCTGGCGAGTCCACCGGGCGCACTGGAGCGGGGGCAGTTCTTTTTGCGTGATGTGGATGGCGACGGGCTGGAGGACATCCTGTTCTCGCTCGACAGCGCGCTGACAGTGTTCCGGTCGAACGGCGACGGGACGTTCCAACCCGCCGAGCTCAGCAGCATCGCCCACGCGATCAATGGCAATTTCATTGTCGAGGATATGAACGGCGACGGCACGCTGGATCTGGTGTCGATGCAGGGTGGGTCGGATGAGACGGGGTTCAATGGCTCGGTCACGATCGATTTCGGTGTGGGTGATCCCGACGGCGTACTGCGCGCGACGAATGGCGAGTTCTCCGAGCTGCGCGCCTTGCCCGGCGGCGGCTGGGAGCGACGCTACAAGGACGGGATGATTGTCGAATTCAACGCAGCCGGCCTGCAAACGGCGATGGTCGACCCGCAAGGGAACCGCAAGGAATATGGCTACGGCGACAACAATCAGCTGGTGTCCATGGTGGACCAGGTTGGTGGTGAGACGGTCCTGGAATACGGGCCCAACGGGAACCTGGCCCAGATCACTTATCCCGACGGGCGCCAAACCCTGTTCAGCTATGACCTTGAGGGCAATCTGCGCGATGTGACCGAGCCGACGGGATCCACCGTGTCCTTCAGCTATGACGACACGGGCCAGCTTGTCAGTTCAACCAATCAGAACGGCAACACGACGACCTACAGCTATGATGCGGCGGGCAACATGTCCGGTGCGGCCTTGCCCGATGGATCATCGGTGTCGAACCTTGTGGCCTCGTCACTGGGGTTGATTGACGGTCTGGGCGGCGTTGCCGAGCAACCGCTGAAATACGTTGCACCCGAGGACCGTGTGACCACGGTCACGGATCGCAAGGGCGAAGTGACAACGATTGAGGTCAACGCCTTTGGCTCGGTCATTCGCACCGTCGATCCTGTGGGTCGCGAGGTTCGGATCACCCGGGATGAAGCCAACCTCGCCGTGCGGGTCGAGCGCCCCAGCGCTGCGGCACCCGGCGGTGTGCGCGTGGATGAGATCGCCTATGATGCCCGCGCCAATGTGACCGAGATGCGCGAAGCGGTGGGCGCCCCGTCCGAGCGGGTCACGCGCTACAACTACGAGCCCGTTTACAACAAGGTCACGCGCATGGTGGACCCGGACGGGTTCGAGATGCTGTACGATTACGACGCCTTTGGCGAAGTCACACGGATCGTCGATGGTGAGGCGGGCGCGCGGACCTTTGTCTATGAGGCCGACGGCAAGCTCGCCAGTCGCAGCGATGAGAATGGCAACGAAACGGCATTTTCCTACAACGCCTCGCGCAATCTTGGGCAGATCACCTATGCGGATGGATCTGTCACGGGGATGACCTATGACGCCACCGGCAACGTCACCAGCATTGCCGAGGCACAGGGCACCGGCATCGAACGGCAGGTGCAGCGGACGTACGACGCGCTCAACCGGGTGCTGACGGTCGAGATCACGGCAGCGGATGGCCAGCAGATCGACGGGGTGACATCCTACACCTATCTGCCCGCCGGCAACCTGGCCACGGTCACGGATGAGACGGGCCTTGTCACCACGATGGGGTATGACGGGCTTGAGCGCCTTGTATCGCTGGACGACCCGGCCGAAGGGCTGATCCAGCGAACCTACAACGAAGCTGGCGAAGTGGTGCAGCACATCAACGGCGACGGAGAGGCGCACACCTATGCCTATGACGCTGTCAGCCGTCTGACGGAGACCACAGATGCCGAAGGCTTTGTCAAATCCTTTGCCTATGATCCGCGCGACAACATCTCGACCGTGACCGATGGGCGGGGCGGGGTCACGACCTTTGCCTACGACACGCTGGACCGGATGCTGGTGCGCACCAACCCCATCGGCGAGGCGATGACGCGCGCCTATGACGGGCGGGACAATCTGGCGACGCTCACGCGCGAGGATGGGGCGGTCGAGACGGCAACCTATGACGGGCTGGGCCGCCGCGTGCAGGTGGTCACACCGGACAACACGCTGATCTATGGCTATGACCCGCGGTCCAACCTGATCCTGGCCGCGGACAACGACAGCCGTGTGACCTTTACCTATGATGAACGCAATCGCCTGGTGACGTCGACCACGGACGGCACGGTGGGGCCACAGCCCGAAGTAACGCTGAGCTACACCTACGACCAGCTCGACCGACGTCTTGCGATGTCCGACAGCTTTGGCGGCACAACCACCTATGCCTACGATCCCGAAGACAGGCTGACCGAGCTGACCGCCCCCTGGGGCACGGTCTACACCTTCGGCTATGACGGCGAGGGGCGGCGGACATCGCTGACCTCGACTTCGGGGCGGGTGTCCACCTACACCTACGAAAACGACCTGCTGACGCGGTTGGAACATGCGCAGTCGGGCGTCGCGCTGACGGACCTGAGCTATGCCTACGGGCCCGACGCGCAGCTGACGTCGATCCTCGACAACCTCGATCCGTCCAAATCCAAAGCCATCGCCTATGACGACCTGAACCGCCTTGTGCAGGTGGCCGAAGGCGTGCCGGTGGCGCAGGGCGGGGTGCCAATTCCGGTCGAGGACTATGCCTATGATCAGGAAGGCAACCGCCTCGCGTCGCACCTGTCGGCACTTTATTCCTCCAACGCGCACAACCAGCTGCTGGAGGATGACGACTTCACCTACGCCTACGATGCCAAGGGCAATCGGGTGTCGAAGACGTCGAAGCTGGATGGGTCGGTGGAAACGTATAGCTATGACAGCCAGAACCGGTTGGTGGGGTATGCGTCCCCGACGGTGACGGCGAGCTATGCGTATGATGCGCTTGATCGGCGGATTGGGAAGATGGTGGATGGGACCACAGCGACGTTCGTTTACAACACAGTCGACGCGGTATTTTCAAAGTCAAACGATGTCCTCTTTGATTTTGAAGATGGAAAGTTGCTGCGCCGTTGGCTGATGGCTGACAAAACAGATGAGCCCATCGCATACGAGGAGTATACGTCGTCGGAATTGCCGGGATCCGGGACAGAATTCGAAGTGTTTGCTGACCGCAATGGTACGATAACACATGAAGTTGACGTCGTGAGTGGATCGGTCCGCAGCCAGCCAACATATGATGCTTATGGACTTCTATTGCCAAGTGGTGAACCGACGCGCTACGGATTTGCTGGTCGCGAATTTGATCCTGAAAGTGGCCTTTATTACAATCGCGCTCGCCACTATGAGCCAAGGTCGGGACGATTTGTACAAATCGACCCTTTAGAAATCGCAGGCGGATCCTTTAACCAATACACCTATGCCGCAAATAACCCAGTCCACTGGAAAGATCCAACTGGCTTTACGAAAAACAAAGGCGGTCCAAAGTCCATCAGCGGCAAAGCAGAATACCATTGGTTGTCAGTTAAAGGTTCGGTTCTGGCTGCCAGCTCGGTAAACACTGTAGCTTCGGGCACGCTCACAGTCGTCGAGGGTATCCTGACCAAATTAATGGACGCTGGCCTGTTTGATAATAGTCTGTCTGGCCAACCCGCTGGTTCACCTCAATGCACACGATCGGGCAACGATGGACGCAGCAAAAAAACACAACGCGCTTACATTGTGTTCAGTCGCGATGGTGCTGAGAAAGTAGGTATCACTGGGGGCCCGGCTCGCAAAGACGGTGTGTCAATCAGGGCTTTGACATCGATGCGCAAGGTAAAGCTGGAGCTCGCAAAGTTGACCGGTGATATCGCTGGGGAACTGATTGTTGTTATCATTCAAGAAATGGCTGGAGCGCCGGGTGTGAGGCAGGATATGCTACAGTTCGAACAGAAGGTGGCGTCCGCACTGGACGGGCTTGGGTCACCCCTCACTTGCCACAAAAGACCAAAGCCATGAAACGATTAAAGAGCGTAGAAACATCATTGCTTTATCTGGCACGGTATCAGCAAATACATGGCCGCGCGCAACAAGAGCTGATTCCGTTTGGTGAAGTCGTATCATGGCATTTTGCGACGTTTCTCAAGACAAACACACTTGAACTCGGGTCTTTCTCAACACTGAGATGCTTTGCAGTTGGCCACGACGTCGCACAAGACTTTCGCCTCAAGGGTAGCACCGGCACACAAACAGTCTGTGTAGGCAACGATGTGCCCCTTTTGTCGGACCTCACTGGCGAAGAGAGGTTCGATTTTCTGTTTCTCATCGTATCGAAAGCAATGGCAGAGATCGCTCCAGAAGTTGCTCAGAGAGAGGACGTCATCGCCCGTGCAACCCAGTCACTGCGCAGCAACGGATTTGCCGTAAAGTGGGTTCATTCAAGGAAATTCTTGCGGGCAATGAATGCTTCAATATCCATTGAATCGCGCATGGGTATAGGCGGGTGCCTCGTCTTTGCTGTGATACACCAAGATGATGTCGAGGTCGCAAGCCGCCATATCGAAACGGCTCCTGCAACTATGAGATCTGTAGTGGGTCGTTTCAACAAGATCGAAGTTGATCAAGATACAGTATATTTACGAGACGATCTGAACAACGGTCTGGAAGACATTGATATCCACGGTTCACTGTTTCTGCGGGACCCCCAACCGGACTCTTACTACAAATGGTCGATGCCGCTTGCGGACATTAAGCGTACGGTCAAATGACCAGTCTGCCCGCCTGTTGCCTCCCAGGCTGAGCCGTCCCCAGCACTGTACTTGTTCAAAGCACAGCAGAAACGTCTGACCGGTTACAGACTTATACCAAGGCAAGCGATTTTTTGACGCGGTTGGAACATGCGCAGTCGGGCGTCGCGCTGACGGACCTGAGCTATGCCTACGGGCCGGACGCGCAGCTGACGTCGATCCTCGACAACCTCGATCCGTCCAAATCCAAAGCCATCGCCTATGACGACCTGAACCGCCTTGTGCAGGTGGCCGAAGGCGTGCCGGTGGCGCAGGGCGGGGTGCCAATTCCGGTCGAGGACTATGCCTATGATCAGGAAGGCAACCGCCTCGCGTCGCACCTGTCGGCACTTTATTCCTCCAACGCGCACAACCAGCTGCTGGAGGATGACGACTTCACCTACGCCTACGACGCCAAGGGCAACCGGGTGTCGAAGACGTCGAAGCTGGATGGGTCGGTGGAAACGTATAGCTATGACAGCCAGAACCGGTTGGTGGGGTATGCGTCCCCGACGGTGACGGCGAGCTATGCGTATGATGCGCTTGATCGGCGGATTGGGAAGATGGTGGATGGTGATCACCGCGCGTACATCTATGACATTTCCGAAGATTATCCTTTGCGGTTTGATGACATAGCACTCGAGTTCGGTTTAAGCGTTGCACCTCTGTTGGAGCGACGATGGCTACATTCGAACCATGTCGATGAACCACTCGGATTTGAGGCATATGGTTCAGTGGCAGTCGCGGGTTCGGGTACCAATTATAGTCTGCTATCGGACCGACAAGCTTCAACTCTTAAAGTCGTCGAAAATCAAAACAATGATGTTGTCGCAACATATGAATATGATGGTTTCGGTCAAATCTTGCTTTCACAAGAAAACTTGGCGCAGCCTTATCGGTATTCTGGTCGCGAATTTGATAGTGAGAGTAGACTATACCACCTAAGAGCAAGAACGTACGATCCGGCCCTGGGAAATTTCTTGCAAGACGACCCCATAGGTTTTGCGTCCGACCAATTCAATTTATATCAATATGCGTACAGTGATCCGTTCAACTATTTTGATCCAACAGGGTATTCTGGAACGGCAACAAAAGGTATCTTGACAGCGGGCGCATCGGTACTAGCCGTCGATTCCTATGTAGGTGTCGGTACTTCCGTTATTTCACTAAGTGGATCTATAGCAAGAGTTATGGCTTTTGCTGCGCCAGCTATTGTATTAACCAGCAGTACTCCGGATGAGAATTATGAAGCTGAGCAAGAGTCCTGTGACTTAGCGAGAGAGCTGGCTGAAAAAGCAGTTGGCGAGGCATTCGAAAGATGTATGCTAACGGCAAGTCTCGCCCCAACGCCAAGAAATAGGAGAATTCAAATCGCCAACTGCAAAGAAAATGCGAGACGAGGTTAGCAACTAGCGGCTGACGATTGGGGTAAGTGCTTGTCGGAAGCAAGAGCGAAATACCGCTGAGGATCTATATTTGACGACTTCCAACCGAAATAAGTTGCAAGAGGCATTGGCCGTCGCAAATCGATTGGTCTCTGAGGGTGTTTCTGCTGAAGAGGATGTGGACCGACTTTTAGAAGTGACTGGTGAAATATTCAGTCGACTTCCGGTATTACTACACGATGAGATAGAGAAATTTCCGGGGTCTTCGCCAGGAGCTTTTTATGTGTTTGCGGCGAATGGTAAATTAAAATTGGCAAGGGAAGTTTTCTTGATCTATTTTAAAGAGTTTTCTGGTGATAGCCAGAATGAAGATGCTGAAAAGATAGAAGTGTTTTCAGACTATATTTCTGGGTGTGTAGAATGTGATATTGACAAATTTTTGTTCCCAATAATGGATGCGGCTCGTAAAGTTAAGTATCCTGAATGACGGATAAAGTTACGTGAAAAGTGTTTCTTCAAGAATGTCAATTTGGTTTTTACTCAACTTGCCACTTAAGGACCGGAATACAATCATTTTCAATTCAAAACTATCGCCTAAGACGCCAAGGGGAACGGGGTGTCGAAGACGTCAAAGCTGGATGGGTCGGTAGAGACGTATAGCTACGACAGCCAGAACCGGCTGGTGGGGTTGACCTGCTCCCCTGAAAAGTCCTGGATTTGAGGTTAGCCTGTTCTCCAACTGAGGAGACAGAGGATGAAGAGAAGCCGTTTTAGTGAAGAACAGATCATTGGCATTTTGAAGGAATGGAGTTCCCCCGGTTTGATGGACACTTTTTCACTGATGAAGGAGAGTGTTTTTCATGCCGAGAACGAGGAACCCGTTTCCCACGGAATTTAGGGAACAGTTGGTTGCGCTGGCGCGAGCTGGTCGCAGCGTTGAAAGTCTGGCGCGAGAGTATGAACCGTGTGCAGCTACGATCCACGAGTGGGTCAAACATGCCGGGGCGGATGACGGCGAAAGCGATGCGCGACTGACCAGTGCCGAGTTGGAAGAACTGCGCCAGTTGCGCCGGGAGGTGAAGCAGCTTCGCCAGGAACGGGACATACTCTCAAAGGCCGCGGCTTGGTTTGCACAAAACGACGTGACATCGCGGAGGTCTTCAAGTTCATGACCGCGAACCAAGCCGAGTATTCGATCCAGTTGATGTCGCGCACTCTGGGTGTTTCCCGCAGCGGTTTCTATGCCTATCACAGTCGCCCGCCCAGTGATCGGCAGGTTGTCGATTGGTCTTGCCCCACTGGAGTGGTCCTCCGCTATGTTTAGGAAAACGGAGGAAGACCATGGCAAACAAGCGCCCGAAGCCCGAAGAGATTGTCACGAAGTTACGGCAAGTTGAGGTCCTGACGGGGCAAGGAATGCCGCGTCTGGATGCGATCCGCCAGATTGGCGTGACTGAACAGACCTTCTACCGCTGGAGTGCAGGCGGATAAGAAAAGGCCCCAGTGGGGCGTTTTCCCGCCAAACAAGTACGGTGGAATGGGCACGGACCAATTGAAGGAACTGAAGCGTCTGCAGAAAGAAAATGAGCGGCTGCGCAAGGCCGTTTCTGATCTGACGCTGGACAAGCTTATCTTGGCGGAAGCAGCAAAGGGAAACTTCTAAGCCCCGCTCGTCGCCGTGCTTGCATTGATCGTGTTCGTGCTGAGTTGAATATCTCGGAACGCCGCGCGTGCCGCGTTCTGAAACAACACCGATCCACACAGCGTAAGGTGCTCGTTGGTCGCCCAGACGAAGAGCGGTTGGTGGCCGACATAATCGAGCTGACCCGGCGATATGGCCGATACGGCTATCGTAGGGTCGCAGCGCTGCTGAGAGATGCTGGCTGGCATGTGAACGACAAACGGGTCGAAAGGCTGTGGCGGCGAGAGGGGCTGAAAGTGCCAATGAAACAACCAAAGAAGGGGCGGCTCTGGCTCAATGATGGGTCGTGCGTCCGGCTTAGGCCAGAGCATCGAGATCATGTATGGTCTTACGACTTCGTGCATTGCCGCACTGACGACGGGAAGGCTTTCCGGACACTGAACATCATCGACGAGTACAGTCGGGAGTGCCTGGCCATCCGTGTGGATCGTAAGCTGAACTCAGGCAACGTCATCGATGCCTTGAGCGACCTGTTCATTCTACGCGGCATCCCATCGTTCATTCGCTCAGATAACGGTCCGGAGTTCGTAGCTCAGGCCGTTCAGGACTGGATCAAGGCGGTCGATGCAAAGACGGCTTACATCGAAACGGGCTCACCTTGGGAAAACGGATATTGCGAAAGCTTCAACGCCCGGTTCAGAGATGAGTTCTTGAACGGCGAAATCTTCTACAGCCTGCGAGAAGCCCAAATCCTGATCGAAGAATGGAGAAAACACTACAACACGAAACGCCCCCATAGTGCTCTGGGCTACCGTCCGCCAGCTCCGGAAACCATCGTCCAGATGGACCAAAGGCCGGTTATGCACTAACAATCAAATTGGACCACTCAAGTGGGGCTGATCATCGGCGTCCGCGGCAGGATGATACCCGGTATCCTTACCTCCGAGCAGTGGAACTTACTGCAGGCCAGGGCTGTCAAGATAGTTCTCGGTTATCGTCACTATGCAGCTTAGAATTCAACTCGATTAGAGACATCCCGCCCAAATGGATGGCGTGCTGAATACTCTGAAGAACAGTTGTGATCTAAATTGCATTCGTGGTTGTGTGTGCGGTGCTCAAAAAAGTGTTGCTAAAACAACCACAAGTATGCAGTTTCGCGCCTAACGAGAATATTCGGACGTGGGGACGTTTATGTTGGGTTGGATCAAACGCGGCTTTGCTGCGTCTATTGCATTTTATGTTGTTGTTTCA
>NZ_CANNDO010000020.1 GCF_947503385.1 uncultured Tateyamaria sp. | reverse complement strand
TGAAACAACAACATAAAATGCAATAGACGCAGCAAAGCCGCGTTTGATCCAACCCAACATAAACGTCCCCACGTCCGTACTTTATCGTTAACCGAGAACGTTAATGGTAAAGGCTGCGTTGGCAACAACATATTGCAACCGGTGCGTGCTTTTCATGTTGCGGCACGTTTAATCGCAGGGGGTCGCAGAAAGATTACTCCACTAAGTCATTGATTTACATCATTTTTCTGAGACGTTCAAATCTACCCGGTTACCCGTGGGTAACCTCACCGGATACGCGGCCCGGTTTTTAGCGCAGCTTCGAACGCCTTTATGGCATCCTCAAGTGCCGCCTTCGGCGTGTTGGCAAAGTCGATGCCGCTCACAACACGCAACTCACCGTTGCGGGCTGTGACCTTGGTTTCTCCAACGAAAAACTCCAGCTTCTGACGTGGAGCGGCGCCGCTCTTGCCTTCGGTATCAGCGGCCCCTGCCCCGGACTTTTGGCCCACAACAAAATCGGCCAGCACCTTTGCCTGCTGCTCCTCTGATGCACAGGCGGTCAGCTGCGCGCGCAAGGCATCGGCCTGTTCGATTGACTTGAGCGCGCGCGCCACGTCCACGCCCAAATTGCGGGCAACCGCTTTGGGCCATTTCAGGTCGTCGCCAAGCGCGGTGAGCAGGAACACAAAGCTGCGGATATAGGACCGCTTGGTCTTGTGCAGCGCGCCATAGAGCCGGGCCACCAACTCGGCCGGATCTGTTTCTGGTACGCCTGGATCAGCGGCGGCGGTGATTGCGACCTGCGCCATCTCAGCAAAGGTCAGATCTTCGCGCACCACGTTTTCCTCGACCATGTCGACATAGCGCAGGGTGCGATCAGCCGCGCCGTTTTCGACACGGGCGATGACTTCGGCAAAGCGGTCTTCACCAGTTTCGGCCAACAACTGACGTAACGCGGTCAGGCGGCGCCAACCCTTCTTAAGTTGGTAGCTGCCGTCGTCTGCCTGATAAACCTCGATCGGCTCTTTCTGACCGCGGGCACGAATCGACGACTTGAGTTCTTCCATCTCGTCGGACGCGGCCACTTCGTCCAGCGCGAGGCGGTCGCGGGGCAGGTCGTCGGTCAGGACGTTACCCACGGGTAACCCGACCAGCAGCCGTCCGCTGTCCTGAGCCATGCGATAGTTTCGTGCATCTTCGGCATTCTGGCGGCGCTGCTCCACCTTTGCTTCGGTTGTGTCTGCCAACGTCTCGGCCGCATCGCGCACGGCGGTACCCATCGGACCCGGCGACCGCGTCCGGCGTGGTGCGGTCGCTTCTGTGTCCAGCGGGGCAAATCCAAACTTGTTCGAACGGCTCATTCTGCGGCCTCCTGACGTCCTTGCACCTGCGGCCACGCGGTGAGCACCGTCGTGCGAAACTCGTCGTAGGCGCGATCAAAGCTCTGGCGCGCACGCTTCCATGTCTCGCGGGTCATTTGCCTGTAATCCTGCTCGTAGACCGACATCTGAAACCTACCCGATTGTTCAACCGCGCGGGTCATCTCGATCGGGTGTTGGCACACATTGGAGCCGAATACGTTGCGGAACGCATCCATCATCGCAAGGTGCAGGGGGTTGGTCGCCTCAAACCGGGTCATGAGCATCCGGATGTCAGCGAAGTCTTTCGGAAGCGTTATACCAGCGTCCGCCGCGTGCGCCGAAAACCCCTCGGAAATGTCGGCCATCGCGTCGCCCAGCTGACCGAGATAAGAGGTCGTGCTGTCATATTCCCAGTAGCCGGGACCGGAGGGCACATAGAGGATATCAGCCGCAAAAGCCGCGTTTAGAGACTGATATCCGATCGCAGGCGGGCAGTCGAAAAGAATGATGTCATATTGATCGTCCGGCAGCTCATCGAGATATCGTGCGACACAGCCAAAGAAGCTCCACGCCTTGTGCAAGGCGCGATACTGGGCCGATGCGAATTCGACAAAGGCGGCGTTCGCACAGGACGGAATGATGTCGATGGTGGACCAGCAGGTTGGCTGGATGAAGTCCTGAACCCGCTGCGCACCGATGGACTGCACATCCTCGGGCAGCTCCTCGGCGGCAGGGAAGGGGCAGTCATCAGGGTTGTCGTAACCGGCCATGATCCGGTCCGCCTCACGACAAAGATCCCGGCACATCACACCCCAGACGGTGTTCCATTCGCGCACATCGGTCAGACCCATGGAATGAGTCAACGTGGCCTGCGGGTCAAAGTCGATGATCAGCACGCGATACCCATCGAGAGCTGCGGCGTGCGCCAGATGCTGAGCCACGACGGTCTTGCCTACGCCGCCCTTGAAGTTGGACACCGCCACCCGCATTGCGCGGCCTTGGGGCCGGGTAGGCAGCAGAGAGCGGCCGCGGAACCGCAGACGGCGGCGCAGCTCATTGATCTCGTCCAGAGAAAACCAGCGCTGCCGCCCGTCATCCAATGTCTCGCCTTGGGGCAGGGAAGGGTCATCCGCCAGCTTCTTGCGCAGAGTGTCGGCTGGCACATTGAACATGAACTGGCTGATCTCCCAGATGGAGAACGGGCGCAGCACCTTGACCTCGCCGGGGGAGAAGGTGGCCTTGCGCACAGCGGCCTGCTGCGCAAGGCTGCGTTCGTTCATGCGGAGAAGGTCGGTATGATTGGGCACGATGCATCTCTTGTTTTTGCTCGGTCATTTTGGAATAACGCGACTTTGCCAAACCTGCAAAACAAAAAACCGATATTTTAGAGCCTTTGCTGGGCCGAAGATGCTGATTGCGAGCATATTATGGTGTTTATCCGGCTATTTTGGTGACACCGGCGTGTCCATTAGCTAGATTTAGGTGACACCGGCATGCCGATAAGGTGACACGTAGATGGCACCCTATACCAGTAAACCCAATTTTCTTTTGGTTTTTGAGAGAGGGCAGGGCCGATCCCGCTTTTCAAAGCGGCTTGACAGATTACGGGATTTCGACGTTATCTCAGTGTCATAGGGAATCGCCCCGCAAGAGGGTCACCCATAAGCAGTAGGACAGGCAGGCGATGATAGCGCAACATGCACAAAAGCTGATGGGGCCGGGCGCGGCATCGTTGAAATATGACGTCATTGCCAGTTTGGCGGTCGCAGGAATGTCCGGCCCGCCTGTGTTGCAAACGTCGATGTTGCGCCTCGTGGGGCTGATCACGGCGCGCTACAACTGGAAGGCGGATGAGGTCTGTGTCGGTCAACGCGAGATGGCGCGGATGTGGTCTGTCAACGAACGCACCGTCAAACGCGAGATCAAGCGTTTGACGGATATGCAAATCCTGATCTGCAAGCGTCCCGGTGTACGGGGCAGGGTAGGGGCCTACCGGTTGAACATGGCAAGGATCGTGGAGATGTCGGAGCCAGCCTGGGCGCTTATTGGTCCTGACTTTGACGCCCGAATGCGGGAACGGCATCTGACGACAGAGGTCAAGGTCGTCGCAATGAGCGATTATGCGCCGCGGGCAGACACACCCGCGCTGGCGTCGACACCATGGGGCAGGGTGTGTGCGCGACTGAAGGCAAACGATCCAGCGGTTTATGCGGCGTGGTTTGCGCCGCTTTCCTTTGTCGGGTGTGACGCGGGTACGTTGACCGTCACGGCACCCAGCCGTTTTGCCGAACGCTACATCGAGACGCACCTGTCGCGCGCCTTGTGTTCCGCGGCTGAGGCGGAATTTGGACCCCTGCGTGTGCTGGCGTTTGCGTGAAAAATCGCAGCTGCCTGTCGAACACGGCTGAGGCACGCCCGGTTTCATGCCGCCCCCCCTAGGCATGTGGCGTCCAAGGCAAATCCGTTCTCTTAAAAAACCCTCCAAGTTGAATCTCAATTATTGAGATGATTCAAAAGAATGTCCAAGGTCTGGATAAGACAAGGATTTTGCGTGGGGAAGGGGCTGTTTATTTTTTCCACAAGAGTCGTTCTATGGTCGTTAACCCGGCCAAGCTGATGGTTGTGCTGGTCGTTTTCATCAGCACTGCCAGTATGGTTCTGGCACAATCTTGCCCCAGCCGCGGCACAGAGATGTGGCGAAAAACAGGACTTTTGATTGGGCTGGACCCTGATGATTTTGTTGGAAGCGCAGGTGCTGCCTGTAACGACAAGAACCGCAATATCGCGCGCCACGTTTCGACGGAAACGATTGTCAGGGCTTCGGGTGAAGGGGCCGATTGCAACTACACCTATCGGCTGTTCGGTCAGCAGGAGACAGGCGTCATCGAGGGCGCGGCGACCCTGTATTGTGTGGGCTACGACGAAAATGGCGATTTCAAAGTTGCTACCGGTTTCTGCAAGCCACAGCCCGATTGTCTGTGTCCAGATGGGTCATGCTGTGCTGGTGCCGGTGGGCCGCCACCCGGAGCCGCAGGACCGCCGCCGCCGAATCCCGGAACGTCCAGTGCCGGTAACCCGGTGGCGATGTCCAATGGCTCTAAGTCCGAAGCTGTTGCAGACTGGGTTTCAAGCAAAGACCCCAGATTTCATTTCGCGCGCTACTATTCCTCGCACGATCACGAGCCGAGGTTGGCCCCGATCCTGAAGCATGGTGTGGGCTGGTCATCGAATTGGGAATATTCGATGGGCCGCACTCAGACATCTGGTGTGGAGGAATACGTCCGTGCGCCCGGTGATCGGCGGATCGGCTTTTTCGTGTCCTTCAACACGGCGGCTTTGAGTCGCGACGGTCAACAGACCCTGAAGTCCTTCAAGTCGACGGACACGCATACACTGACCATATTCGAGGAGGGGCGGTCAGAAGGCGTCATCCTTGGCGACGGAACGGGGCGGCAGATTGAGCTGCGTACCGACGCGGACGGCACTGACACGGTCAGGCCGGTCTTGTTTGCGTCGCGCATGTCCTGGCCGGACGGATATGCCATCACCTTCGATCATGACGCGTTTGGGCGCATCAGCGCGATTGAAGACAATCGCAATCAGCGGGCCGAGTTCGAGTGGGCCGTGGATGCTGGTGAAGACCGTGCGCGCGACAGGGTTGCGCGCGTGTTGGTCGACACCGATTACACGTCTGGACCGCTCCTGCCTGAAGTTGAGATTCAATACGTATACACCGATGTCGACCCGACGGTTTTCCCGGCTGTTCTGGACGGCGTCGAAGCGACGGATCTGGCCACGGGTCAGGTGCTGAGCCGCTGGCAATACAGCTATCGCGGGGCCGAGAACCTGGTGGACGAAAGCCAGCTGGAAGAGGGGGCCAGCGCCGCTGCTGCCAGTGGTACCGTTGCCTATCCAAGAGAAGCGCTTATGGGTGCGGCCCGCACGGTATCGCCAAAATTGCTGGCGACGTTTGACGGGTTGAATGCGGATCGTTCGGACGCGGAGGCGTTTGGCCGCTTTTCCTATGACACTGGCGGTCGAGCGCTCACCACAGAGCGGAATGGCGGCACCAGCAGGTTCGCATTCCAGCGTGACACCAACATCACCACGGTCACCAACCCGCTTGGTAAGCAGACCTCATACATCTACGAGTTTGTCGACCTGGAATCCAACGCGATCGGCGCTACCGGTATCCGGGTAAAGCTGCCCACGCGCGTCGATGGTGCGGCAACGGCAAGCTGTCTGGCGACGGTCAAAGAGCTGGATTACACGCCCAATACCGGCGCGCCGGCAGGTTATGTCTACACCCGGACCGAGCGCAACGGCGCACGCACGCTGATGGAGCGTGACGGGCGCGGTTTGATCCTGACCAAGACCGAAGACGCGGACGGTATTTCGCCTCGGGTGACGACATACACGTGGCATCCTGATCTGCGCCTGCCGCTGACGCGCACAACAACGCAGATGTCGGAAAGCTTTGCCTATGACGCAGACGGCCTGCTGATCCGCTACACGCAGACGGATGCTCTGGTGGGCAGCCCGTCCAACGGACAGTCGCGCACGTGGGACTATGGGTATACCACGCTTGCGTCGGGGCTGAAGGTAATGACGAGCGTTGACGGGCCCGGTCTGGCGGCAGACGGCATCAACGATGTGACCAGCTATGCCTACAATGCGGATGGAACGCTGGCGTTGATAACGGACGCGAACGGGTTGGTGACGCAGTACGCGGCCTATGACAGTTACGGCAACGTCACACGGATCATTCAGCCGGATGGGGTCGTGGCCGAGATGGCCTATGACGCCGAAGGGCAGGTGACGCAATATATCGAGAATGCAGGGCAAAGTGCGGCCAACACCACCGCGTTCACCTATGATCTGGTGGGGCAGCTCGTCTCCTATACCACCGCATCAGGTGAGGTCTGGACGATGACCTATGACCTCGCACGGCGGATGACGTCGATGGAGAACAGCACCGGCGAAAGGGTGAACTTCACCTACGATGCCGCATCCAACCTCACCTCGACCGAGTACCTGCGCAGCAATGGTTCGCGCGCATTTACCGAAGCGACGGCCTATGATGAACTGAGCCGCATCCGAGAGCTCCTGGGTGCCCGCGGCCAGAATACGGTGTTTTCCTATGACGAAGAGGACAACCTGACGTCGATTGTCGACGCCATGCAGTTTACGACAAGCCAAGGCTATGACGCATTGAACCGGCTCACGCAGGTGATCGACCGGGCGGCCGGTCTGACCGAGATGGAGCATGACGATGCCGATCAGGTGACTCAGTTCACCGACCCGCGTCAGATCACAACGCAGATGGTCCATAACGGCTTTGGTGATGTGATCTCCGAGGTCAGTGCGGACCGTGGCACCATGGCCTATACCTATGACAGTCGCGGATTGGTTACCTCATCGACGGACGGTAACGGCGTGCTCAGCACGTATAGCTACGACGATGGTGGCCGGATCACCGCGCGGCGTTTCCCTTCGGATCCCGGTCAGGATCAGACGTTCCGGTACGACTACACCAACAACAACAGCCAGGGCGAAGGCAAAATCGATCGCATAGATGATGCCAACGGTTTCACGCATCGGCGCTACCGGGACGGTGGCTATGTCTCGCTTGACCGGCGCAAAATAGAGAACATAGTCTATTCGACCACTTGTAAGACAGATGGGCGCGGGCGCTTGGCGCGCATCTTGACGCCAGGCAAGCTGGAGCTGCGGTATTCCTATGATGGTCAGGACCGGGTGACCAAGATCACGGCGCAGCGCAAGTTGCGCGATCCGATCACCAACCAGTTTCCGCAACGACAGGACGTCATCAAGGGGATCAAGTACAACCCATTCGGGCCGGTTCAGGTGATCCGGTACAATGACGGGTATTCCCACAACCGGGTGTATGATCAATCCTACCGTCTGACCCGGTTGCGCGACCGGCTTGGCGATGATGTCTTGCGGAACGTGACCTACAGCTGGACCGAACGGGACAACCTCGCCGTCGTCTCGGATCAGCTTAACGCGCTCAATTCTGAGACGTACCAGTACACGCCGTGCGAGTTTCTGGCGGAAGCGGTCGGCAATTACGGCGAGCTGGATTTCACCTATGATGGCGTGGGCAACCGCAGCGGCAGGTCGCTGTACGAAAACGCATCGGTGGTGGAGGATATCTATGCCTATCCGCTGACCTCGAACCGGTTGGAAAGCATCGCGCTAGGGCAGGGAGGGACACGCAGCCTGACCTATGATGCAGCGGGCAACGTCACCTAGGACGACCGGAACGGGCAGGGTTACGCCTATACCTATAACGCCGCCAACCGGATGGAGCGTTTCCTGCTGAACGGCGTGGTGCAAGAGGAGTATCTCTACAACGCCATGGGGCAGCAGGTGGTGCGGCGGATGACGCAGGCCGGCAAGACGATTCACGTGATCCATGACTTCGATGGCAACCGGCTAGCGGAATACGAGATTGACAACGCCACCGGTGCGCGGACGCTCTTGCAGGAGTACATCTGGTTCGACTGTGCCCCCGTGGCAGTGGTCGATGGGCAGACGGACGAGATCTTCTTTGTCCGGACGGATCACATCGGGCGGCCGGTCTTTGCGACGGATGACACCGGGGCCAAGGTATGGGAGGCGTCCTACCTGTCCTTTGGCGGGGTGCATGTGGCCTCAACCGACGCCATCGACCTGCGCTTCCCGGGCCAGTGGTTCCACGCCTCCAGCGGCCTGCACCAGAACTGGATGCGCAACTACGACCCGACGACGGGGCGGTACATGCAGGCAGACCCGCTGGGGTTGGTGGATGGGGCGAGCGTGTATGGCTATGCGCTGCGGAACCGGGGGCGGTATGTGGATCCGCTGGGGAGCAGATATCTGGCAGGGCCAAGAAGCCAAATACAAGCGGACCGGGGGCCACAGGGGTTTGTGGCGATCCGTGTGAACCTTTTCGTAAACGTGTGCGGAAAGGCAACCTTCACAGCCGTGTAGCCTAGTGTTTTAGAGGTTGTCATCGTGCCTTTACCAAAACGCGCTCTTTGAACATGTTCCAATGGTGGTCACAATCCGACTGCCTTGGTCAGGTTGACGCGGAACCTGTCGCGGCGGCGTTGGTACCGGCGGGTCATTTCGGCGGAGGCGTGTCCGAGGTGTTTCTGGACGTAGCGCTCGTCGACTTCGGCAGAGCTGGCGAGACCAGCGCGCAAGCTGTGGCCGGAAAACAGGGCGAGGCGGTCTTTCTCCGGCAGCTCAGCACGGATGCCGGAATTGAGCACGGTCTGCTTGATCAGGCGGGCGACGTGTTTGTCGGAAAGCCGCGCGTCCAAGGTTTTTTTACCATCGCGCGAGGTGCGCACGAAGACCGGACCGAAATCGATCTTCGCGAAGTGTAGCCATTGTTCCAGCGTGGACACCGGGCAGGTTTGGTCGGATGAGCCGCGGCCGATCTCAACCTCGCGCCAGCCGGTCTTGGCGTTCAGCATCAGCACCGCGCCGTCCTCGAGGATCTCAATCCAGCCGCCGCTGTCGGGCGTGTCGTCTTTGCCTGTGTCCAGGCCCACGATCTCCGAGCGCCTCAGCCCGCCGGCAAAGCCGATCAGCAGGATCGCCCGATCGCGGAGCCCGCGCAGGTCGTGAGGCAGGGTGGCGACCATCGCGAGGATGTCCTCGGGCAGGATCGCCTCCTTTTGCACTGGCGGGCGCGCGTGTTTGCGCCTGATCCCGGCCAGCACGGTGGCGATGTGCCGGTCCTTGCGGTCCAGGGCAAAGCCGCGTTGCGCATAAGCCCAGGCGAGGCCCGACAGGCGGCGGTCGATGGTGCTGACGGAGAGGGCAGGGGAGGGGCCCGTCGGCGCAGCCAGATCGGTCAGGTAGAGCCCGATCATCTCAGGCGAGGGGGGCAGGGGATCCGTGCCTTTCAGCCGACACCAGCGCGCGAAATGTTTCCAATCGGCCGTGTACGCCTTGTTGGTGTTCTCGGCTGTTGCGGCCCGGGCATAGTCGCGGGCTGTGTCCACCAGCCGATCGAGCGTACCGGATCCAGCCATATGGGCTGGCAGGTCGATCTCCTCGTCCGATCGCAAGTCCCTCTCGTGGAATTGAGCATCGTTCGTTGCTTCGTGGGACGCCGAGCTCAAAGTCTCGGCCTCGGCACGCTCTGAAGGGGGCAATTTATGCTCCTCGCTATCGAAATTCTGCATGTTTCTGAGCTTATCAGAGTTATGTCCGATAAGGCAACCTTAATGGACATAGAAAGTAGCCGCAGGGTGGGGCGGTTTGCACACTATATGGTAGGCAAAAGCGCCGCCGCGTGATAGTCTTGTGGCATGACCTATCAGCCCACAGTCATCTCGGACGACCTAATCACAATACCGAAACTGCCGGGCTGGGTCACCTCTGGGCGGCCCGAAACCCCTGAAGATGTGGCGTTTTTGTCAGGCGCAGCGCTGAGCCACCTGCATCTTGTGCTTTGCAGGGAAGACGTGCCCCAGCCCTTGCTTCGTACGCGACTGGCGCTGCGCGCCGCGGACGCCTGCGTAACGCATCAGGGACGCCCGGAACGGGCTTCAGAGCTACGCGACGCAGTGGCATTCCTGCAGCCGGGCGATCATCCCGGTCCGGCAGGCGGGGTCTATCAATCCTGGCGACGGGCCGTCGAACGACCTGTGTCCGTCAAGGCCTTGCACCGGTCGTTGCCGGATCTGGAGCCGGAGCAGATCGCCATGTGGCTGGACGGATCCGACCCACGCGGCGCGGGGCAGGGGACGCCGGTCGCGCGCGCTGCGTCCGTGCTGCAGGCGGTTCTCGCGGATCGACCACGCGATCCCGCGACGGCGTTGATCCTGGCGGACGCGGCTTTGGCGCAGACGCTCGGGTGGAGCCATGTTCTGCCTCTTATGGGGCTCGATCTCAAACGCGCCGATTTGCGGAAGACGGGCGCAGAGCTGCGGACGGCCTATCATCGGGCGACTGCCGAAGCGGCCGTGGAAGCGACACAGCAGGCCACTGATCTGGCGCGCCGGGCGGCACGGTTGCAGGCTGTTGCGCCCAAGCTGCGCGCCAAAGGAGCGGAGGAGGCTGTGGCAATGCTTCTGGCCTCTGACGCTGTCGCGCCGACGGCGCTCTCCTCGCTGCGATCCGATCGCGCCGCGCGGCGGTTCTGTGACCGGTTGGTCGAGTTGGGGGTCGTGCGCGAGTTGACCGGGCGCGACACCTTCCGGCTCTACGGGATCTGAGCGATGGCAAAGGATCAGGCAGACCAGGAACTTGATCGGGAGCTTGAAGAGTTTCCCCAAGAGTTGCGCTGGCGCGAATGGATACGCCGGATCGAAGCCGTGCTCTTTGCCTCTGCGTCACCAGTGCCGCGCGAAGACCTGGCGCTCATTGTGGGGCAGGGGGCTTCCGTCGATCTCTTGATCGACGATCTCATGGCAGACCTCGAAGGGCGGTCGTTCGAAGTGGCCCAGGTCGCCGGTGGCTGGATGCTGCGGACGCGGTCGACCTACGCGGCGGCGATCCGGGCGGCGGCGGATGTCAGCGATCAGGATTTGGACCTGCGCGAATACGATGTCGCAGTGCTGGCCGCCATAGCCTACCACCAGCCGATCACCCGGGACGGGCTCAAGGATATCTTCGGCAAGGAGATCAGCCGCGATCTGATCGGCAGATTACATGCGCAAGGACTCATCGGGACAGGCCCACGATCCCCGCGACGTGGGGCGCCCTACACCTATGTCACGACCGAAAAGTTCTTGATCGCGTTCGACATGGAGACTCTGCAGGATCTGCCGGACCGGGAGCAGCTTGAGGACGCAGGGCTGACGGAGGCGTGACACGCAGTTCTATCGCTCAAATTTGCGACTGTGATGAGTTATAGAATTGAGTTCTATAACTCATGGGCGCGTCGCGGCGAAGCGCGCTTGCTGAACAGCTAGGCAGTCACGCCGCCACGGTCGGCCATATCTGCCGGCTTCCGGATGACACGTATGAATACACAAGCTGAGGTCTGGCTTCCTCAGGGTGTACGACCGACGCGCGCGCAGATTGGTTCAAGCGTCGCCCAGATATCGTCGACGACGTCCGCGAGGCTCATGCCTTCGATCTCGGTGGCGTCAGAGTAGGCGCGCCACTGAGCGGACTTGGTTGTGTCGGCGGCGAATGTCTCGGACAAGCCTAGCGGTCGGTTCTTCGGCACTTCCGTTTGTCGTCGCTCAAAGGTCTTTTCAATGCTGGTCCGCAATTCGTCCATATTGAGATCGACTGCCTTCGGTAGGGCCCAAAGGTCATAGTAGTCCTTCATCCGACCATTGATGATCCCGAGTGCCACGATGGCTTGGAATTTCTCAGCGATAACCGTTTCGGGGGAATAGGCGCGCACCGACGCGGACGGAAAATCGAGCAGTGAGCCGTAGTCGAGCGTGTAGTCGGGGTTCCCAAGCGCGTCTCCGAACCCGACATCAATCGTGATCGGAATTCGCGTCGTTTCGAGAAAGGCAGTCGTCTTCAGGCGCATGCCGCCATAGATCTGATCGTCCCTAATCGGTACTGCCGTAAGGCTGGCGCCGTCAAAGACCAGGCCATCTTCTGCGTCGATTGCGAGAATCTCCGCAATGACCAACTTCAGGGTTTCCTCGTCCTCAGCACCGAACGACAGGAAATCGACGTCCCGGGTAAATCGGCCTGTATCCTTGGTCCAAAGGGTTACAAGCATGCCGCCTTTCAAGACAAAGCGCTCGCGATGTGCAGATATGGACAGGCGGTAGATAAGCCGCTCTAGGCCAAAGGCCACCAACACGACGTCAAAGGCTTGCTCTTCCTTTCGTGCAAGGTTCAGAAGCCGTTGGCGCACCGATGCTGCGATGTTCTTTGGTGTGTTAGCCATTCGATGTCACAGCCTCGAGATAGGGGCGCATCTGGTTCCAGGCACCGTAGGTCCGCGCGGCCTCAGCAATCGCCGATGGTGTCGCCTTGCGCTGTTCGATTGCGGCTTTGAGGGCCTCGATGGCGACCGAGCGATCGACAAGGCGCTGGTTCCGGAACGCGTCCGCAAGCGTCTTGGGCACCGTGTACATCCTGAGCTCTGTCCCACCTACTGGGTGCTCTTCGACGCTGCCCGAGAAATAGGGTTCGCGGAACCGGACGGTTCGTATCTTCGGATATGTGATCTTTGGTTCCCAATCCTTGGCGCCGATGGCGATCCAGACGCGACGTGGCAGTTGGTCGGTGAGACCGTGGAACGCCAGTGCCGATGTGAGGCAGATGACGGCCTTCGGGGCGCGCTTGGCGACTTCGATGAGAGTTTCGTGCGTGTTGGGCGTGCTATCAGGCAGTCCGTAAAGGCCCCGACCAAGCCGAAGGATGTCTCCGGACTGCACCGAGCGAGAGATTGTTGCTGCTGATACGCCCACACCCTCGAGATCCCGTGCGCGCGCTGGCGCATGGGTCTCTAGGTATTCAAGGAGGCGTTGCCTCTGTGTCAGCTCAAGCGGCACTGATAGGTAACCTCAGACAATTTTTCATTTAGTCCGAGGTTTTCTAACATAACTTGGCGGCTGTTGCAAGGACTGCAGAACGTCGATCAAACAGTCACCTTTCTGCAGGGAGGGCGGGAAGCCGATGGGGTGGATGGCTCCTGCTCCAACCGGCGTCGCAATGCGCCATAGTGCAGGTGTCGATATCTGCTT
>NZ_CANNDO010000019.1 GCF_947503385.1 uncultured Tateyamaria sp. | reverse complement strand
GTGACCGCCGCCAGGGCCAAGGCCCCTTCAAGAACAGCAGCCAAGCCTGCAGCGACGCGAGCGTCCAAGCCCGCCACCGCTCAGAGCACGAAAGTGAACCAAGCGATCGGGCGTGGCCAAATGCAAGGGGCGGCGACCGCGGCGCCCAAGAAGCTTGAGCGGTCCAACTTCCTGTTCTCGAAGTCCTTCGTGGACAAAGCCATGACGTGGAAGAACAAGACATTCGGGTCGCTTCGGCCGAAGCTGCACAAAAACCTCGCGCAAGATCCAAAGTTTCTGGCGTCGAAGCATGCGACGCCTGAGAACCTCAAGCGCATGAAGGTGGGAAAAGCGCCCCTAGCCCCCAAGAAAGAACAGTTGGGCAAACGCAAGACCATGGAGCTGGAGCATGGTTGGGAACGCCGTCAGGGTGTCGACGAAATGAAAGTGGACAATCTGCGCCTCGTCTCCCCGCTGAAGCACAAGATGAAAGCGATGCGCAAATTCCATGAAGCGGCGGGCACCAAAATGCCAAAGAACTTGCGCGATCCAATCAAATATAAGGAGCCTTCTGTCAAACAGGCTTCTGCAGCGCAGAAACTCAAGAAGCCGCTCAAGCTGTCGTAACAGCGTTTGCCCCAACAATTTGGTGCAGGTTTCAGAGTAAAATAAGTTACTAGGTAAAGAATCTTAGCAGGGCTGACTCAGCCCTGCCTCTAGACCAATTTGCTTTTAATCGTACTCCCCCACCCGCAATCCAGCGAAGTCAGCGCCCGCACACCTGTGGTAGGCCGATCCTTTGGTTTCGAATGCAAGTGAGTTGACGAAGTGACCGCCTCATCAGAAACACGTCGCCGGCCCAAGAAAACGTTGGACTATAGCGTATCCGCAACCTGGACCGAAGACGAGCAGAACGTCTTAAGCGAAACCTGGCAACTCAATGGCCTGCTTCATCGCCTGCATGGGCCGGCTTTAACCGAGTGGAGCGAACGCACTGGCAACACTATTTTTGAAACATGGTTTTTAGATGGGCAGGAGCATCGAGATGACGGCCCAGCAATCATTGAATATGACGAGTTTGACAGCCGCCGAGTGACCACCGAGATATGGAAACAAAACGGGCAATTACATAGAAAAGGAGGGCCTGCGATTGTCGAATACGGAGAGACAGGAAATGTAGCGCTTGAAGAGTGGTGGCTGCACGGACAAAGGTTAAGGTGAGCATATTTTCCGTATACCCAAGAGGCTGTAGCGGTCGAAGGCGCGCATTATGGGCCACGGAGATAGTTTACTTTTAATGCCCGCGTTAGGTTAGAGACCCATAGTAAGATGCCCGAACCACAATACACCCCCACCGAATATCAACGTGCGATTTTGAGCGACCTCTATGACCTGATGCATACGGTGCCCAAGGAACAGCGCGTGCGGCCGTTGACCGAGAGAAGGCTGATTGCCGATCGGCTCAACCTACACAAGTACCTCGTCAATTGGTTCGCAAAGCATCCGTCTGTTCAAGCGAAGTACCACAACGATGAAAAAGACTTTTTGCCTAACAAAAGTGACTTCGATCGATTGAGAAAGCACTTTAACGGCAGCGGGGGGAACCTCACTGCGCGCCTGCTCTATCCAGACGTCATTGAAGCGTTCCGCGAATTCATCGAGGGAAATCATGATCCGCAGTCGAAGTTGCGCAAAAAATATAGAGACTTGGCGCAAGCTGACGAGTTGGCCAAAAGTTCAGTGACGGCCAAACTGGGAAAGGGCAGAGTTGATGCGCCGCGCAGGACGCAAAACCCAAAACCAGTTGAGGATTTGGATCATTCGTTTCACGAAAACGAATATGTCACGCGCGCTGAGCTCAAACGGGCGTTGGAGAGTTTCTTAGAGACTGCGGACCGAATCCTCCTTTTCCCGCCGTTTTCTTGGCGGGCATTGTCGATCCACTTTTGCTTTGCCGCCTTTTACGCCTTCCTCGCCATGGCGCTTGTCTGGGGTCTAAGTTCAATTCTGGATTTGGGTGAAGTTTCACTGCTGCCAAGTGGATCGGAAGCAGCAACAACTGGGCGCGATTTTGCAGGCGAAGAAGTCAGTGACAATCGATTTTTCGTGCTGTCAGCTGTGATGGTTGTAGTGCTTGTGGTCGTGGTTGGATTGATCGCGGCTTACACCTCTGTCACATCAACATTTGTGCAAAGTTTGGGTGACTGGATACGGGCGCGCACTGACCAACTAGCTGTTGGCGCGGTTATCATTTCGTCAGTCGCGCTCGGTCTGTCGGGCATGGATGTCCGGTTTGCGGTTTTGTTCTGTGCAATCATGCTTGTGGCCGTGTTGCTCGCGGGAAGATGGGATCGACGGCGGCTTTTGGCTTTTTCCTTTCCCTTTGCCTTCATCTTCTCGATTATTTGTGTCGCTGCTTTGGGGACTATTTGGGGGCCGATGTTCGCCGCAGGCGGGGTGCTTCCGGTTTTAGCCTTTATGAGCTTGCTTATCGGCGCAGCAGCGCAATCGAAAGACGAGGATGGCACTCCGATCCCGTCGAAGGACGGCACACTTATTTCTGCCGGGGTTGTACTTGTCTGTTCACTGCTGCTGGCAGGCTTGAATTATTATGTGTTTGATGGATGGTTTCGGATCGACCCATGGGACCCTGGCACTGTTGTGGTGCTTCTAATTTTGCCTGTAGCAAACGGTATCTGGGACTATTTTTCAGCCTCGATCACCCGGCGATTGAGCCAGTGGGCGTTAGACGTGACTGAGACAATGGAGGATCACAAGGCTGTTCTTGCTTACATAGGCTTTGTTCTTGTGGATGTGATCCTCGCTTTTGGCACGATCATTCTCTTGTACCTGTGCCTGTTCAGCCTCCTTAACGGGTACAACATGGTCGCCTTCCCAGACAGCGAGGGCGTTTCGCTGAATGCCTTCTTCTCAGGCTTTCAGGAAAGTCTGTTTTCTGCGAGCGGTTTACTGGTGGTGATCATGTTGGTCACGGTTTTGGTGCCGACGCTCATTCACGTGCACATGGTTAGTCGCTCAATGTTGCGCGTTGGTGGGCTGGTGGGGAATCTTTCTGCCTTAGGATACCTGTTTGCGATGTTGGGTTGCTTGGCGTTACTTCTGAACGCCGCGCGGGGCATTTTGTATTTCCTGGTCCCTGCTGTGCCGGTATGACGCGCGCGGTGGATCTCCTCCGGACAAGGGTGCGCTTAAGTTCGTTCGTCTGCGCTTTCGTCGTTGTGTCATCCATTTTTCTGACTGGATGCGGTCAACGGCATCCAACTGAGGAAGCGCAAATGCCGGCTGCGATACTTTATGATGCGAAAGAAGTTGCACGGGCTGATCATCTTGTGATCTTTGTCCCCGGCGTACTGTCCAGCATCCAAATCTTTGACGCCGCTAAACCGCATCTGCCAAAAAACACAGCTTCAGCTTACTATCGCTTTCCTGGCCTCGATGGTGTTCCGTTGGCCCCGGCATTGCAAGTTGATCTCGCAGCGCGTGAGATTGCTTTGCTTGCGGACACCTATCCAAACCACGAATTGACTCTTGTCGGTTACTCAGGCGGAGCTGCAATTGTGTTGGAAGCCAGTCAGCTGCTTGGGTCGCCCCGAGCCGCAAATCTGGCGTTAATCTCACCAACACCACCATTTGGTGGTGGACTGGAAACCAGGCTGCGAACAACGCGGGATGTTCTTGCGGTCTCAGTAAGGCTTGGGACCTTGGATATCTCCAAAATATGGCCAGAGTATTGGAAGGTGCTTGCCTTTGGGTGGGACAACTATCGTTCAGGTGCACGGGCCGAGGAAGTCGAACGTCTGCTCGAAAGAGAGCGGAGCAATATTGTTATCCCAAGGCGCGAGATTGCGAAGGCTCATACGCAGTCACTGCAGAGATGGGAGTTAAGCTCGAACTTTGACGCACGTCGTTTGCGCATTGGGGTCTTTTATGGTGCTAAGGACCCGGTTTTTTCAGAAAAGCAGACTGAGGCTTTGATACAACAGCTTGGGGGCGCAGAGCGCACGCAGCGCTATCCTGACCAAGGCCATATTCCTATCATCACCGAACCCAGGCTCTTTGAAGACATATTCGATTTTGTGAGATGAAGAGGAAGCCTCGGGGAGTAACTCATCTCTAAAACGGTCCTTTGCGCAACGCGTCCCCTGCTCGACTCTGCCTGTTGCGAAAATATGTTGCGAATTACCTTGATTGAGCAACAAGGAAACGCAACAATCTCGATATGAACTTAGGCTATGCCCGCGTATCCACCGACGATCAGGCCACCGATGCGCAACTTGATGCGTTGCGGTCTGCCGAATGCGAGCGTGTCTTTGAAGAACGCGCATCAGGTGGACGCTGGGAGCGGCCGGAGCTGCACCGTATGCTCGACCAGCTCCGTCAGGGTGATGTAGTTGTCGTCTGGAAGCTGGATCGGCTGTCACGATCCTTGAAAGATCTTCTGTCAATCATGGAGAAGATCGACGCCGCAGGGGCCGGTTTCCGGTCATTGACCGAGGCCATCGACACGACCACCCCTGCCGGTCGCATGATGATGCAAATGGTAGGTGTATTTGCTGAGTTTGAACGCGAGATGATCCGCGAGCGCACCCAAGCCGGGTTGGAACGCGCTCGTAAGAAAGGACGCCACCCAGGGCGCAAGCCAAAGCTGTCAGACGATCAACGTCAAGAGATACAGGATCTTGTGCGCTCTGGAAAACGGACGGAGGCTGAGGCAGCGCGGCTCTTTGGTGTTCACAGATCAACGGTGAGCCGATTAATGCGGGAAAGTCAGAGAAATACTGTAAGTTGAGCCTTTCGTAGAAACCATTCCAGAGGTGGTTCGACTCAAAATCCAATAACCCTGCGGTGTGGTCCGATCATCTCTGCGTAAGTGAGAACGTCGTAACCGTTACAGAACGTACTGAACTGGAACTCGAATGGCTCGCCGTTTACGTCACTCAGCACCTGCACGCCTTCACCTAGTGGGCCACGTTTCTTGAATTCAACGTACTGGCGCAGCTCCCTGAAAACATCTTCTTTGCCAACGTTTGCAAATTGATTGTTAAACGCATCTGAGCCGAAAAAGTAAGCGACATTTCCATTCCCTGCCCTTGAACAAAAGCCGGGGTGATGGGGATGAACGCTTATCATACCAAGAGCAGGCAAGTTCGATGGGCAGGAATTCACGATCTCCCAAAGCGTAGTGGTAATTGTGTTCCCAAAGACCTTTCCTACCGCAGCAGCTTTCTTCCAATCAAACGTGCTCTGGTCACGCCATTCGTCCGCAAAGCGATCACCAAGGAAGATTAAACGACGCGACCCATAGTTCGCTTCTGCCTCCATCGTATGGTGGCATTGCGGACTGATGGAGTGCTCATTGTCGCCCATCATCAAGTCTCGGTGCCATTCGATAAAATCATGCGCGATCTCATGGCCAATTAAGAATCTTTCTTTCAAAGTCGGTACTTTGTCATCGATGAAAATTTGCCGCTGACTAGGTATTAAAAGGCCGCGCAATCCTGCCTTCGTCACCACGTCCCACATCCGCTTTGCATTCGTTAGGATGGTGTTCCCAGCCATCACTGTCCGGTGCGAGATTTCGTCGAGCAGGTCTAGGTCAGACTTGCTATAGTATGATAAATCCAGCTTCAGTAACTCGCAAACGTCTTCCAAACGTAAAGGAGGTTCAGGGTTGCCCAAATCCCGGAGAATTCGAGCAACACTTTCGTCAATGTCCTTGGCGGCATATAGCTCGATGAGCTGTCGGTTATCTGGCATTCGCTTTATCGTTACCCTTGTACTGCACCAAGAACTTTACGAAGTCATTCAGCCGCCGCCTTTCGGTGCGGCTTAGGCTTGCTACATCGTCAGAGCTGGCCGCAAACTGCATAGACGCAGACTCAATCGCTGCATCGGCATTGTGTGCATCTGGTGTAATGCGCACAAGATTGGCGGCAGGAACTTTGGTGTATCCAGCGAGCTTGTGTAACGTCCTTGGTTGAGGATCGTATTTGGGGTTTTGCTCGATAGAAGAAATTTCATCTGGGCTTACGCGCAAACGATCTGCAAACTCTTCTACTGATAGCTTGTCGCGCCGACGAACTTGATGGACAAAGAAGCTCAACACTCCTTTTTGGCCTGAACCTCCTTCATTTTGTGCTGTTTCGTTTCTTGCTTCCTGTATTGCGTTAACAAAGTCGGCTGCTCGATGGACGGGCGATCCAACCTCGCATGTTTCATCCGCATCTTCATTGATGCGTTGGTCCAGCCATTCTTGATTGAACATTAGTTTCATGGGCGCCCTCCTTAGGTTGATTGTTTTCTAGTCAAAAATTGCGCTGCTTGCTTCTCTGAAAGCTCAAAGTAGCGCAGGCCTTGATAGTTTGGGTCGGGTGGAAACTCCGTCATTTTGATTACGTGTCGATAAAACGTTTCTGCTCCGCTTAGAGAGTGGAGTCCGACACGACCTTTGAAGCCTTCGTCCTCACTAAGACTAACCGCCGTTGCGAACATGACCTGTCCACATCCTTTAAAGCGCGTCGGATCGGCTTTTGCTTTGCGGTTCCATGGAGCCGTGGCCAATAGGTCAATGTAGACGATAGGCGAGCGTGGATGATCAGGATGAATGCTGACGGACTTCAATCCGCCTTTCATGGCAAGCATGACGGCCTGAGTTGTGTTCTCTGCCTCTAATACGAACACATCATAGAGAAGTGGGTCGTCTTCGGCGAGAAAGAGCTTTTCGTCCCATTCCCAATGTGCGTCTTGAGCACCAGGTTTTTGATCGAACCAACCTTGCCAATCGTTTTCAATATGCTCCGCATTCGAACGATCAGCACCGCGATACAGATCGGCCTGCATCCGTTGCCCAGTCTCTCCATGCCTGAGCTGATAGCTGTTAAGCCATTGCTTCATAGAACCATCAGCTCAGCTTTCTCGGACTTGTCAGCGTTCTCGACAAACACTTTGTCGCCCTTAGCAAGCCTATCGTCGACAGACTTGTAAAGACGCAGTGCTTGCCGAACGAGTGCTGTCTTTGACAGTCCCTTTTCTTCGCATAGCGCTTCTAAAACCGTCATTTCGGCATCGGTAAGATTTAGTGTCATTGTGCGTTTCATCAGGGCCTCCTACAGGATCAAACTAGCAAAATCAAGCCAAAAAATCAACCAAAAATATACAAAAAATAGCTAGACAGTAGCTAAAAAATGACTAATTAATCCTACATCAGTTAAACGACGGAGTAAGTTATGACTAAAAGAAACCAACATATTGTTCCCCATGAGCGCGGTTGGGCCGTGCGTGGCGCGGGTTCAGAACGGGCCACTTCGGTTCACTCAACCCAACGAGAAGCCATTGATGCTGGCCGCCAGACGGCTCGCAATCAAGGAAGTGAACTCCTGATCCATGGGCGAAATGGCCAGATCAGGGCGCGCGACTCCCATGGGAATGATCCCTACCCACCGAAAGGATAAAGAATGATCAGGATGAAGTATAAAGGTAGAACCTTCACCAATGGACGCTCTCTTGCGAACGCCATGACGCGGGACTTGAACAACGAGTTCGAGCGCAAAGTGCGGCAGGCAGCGGCGTCTTCAGGTGTCCGAGTGCGCAAAACGCACAAAGGCTTTGAACTTGAAGGTGATACACGCAGCATGAACCGGTTCAACAGCCGGATCGGGCGTTGATCCCCGAATTATCCTCCCTGTTCCTCGTTATTTAGGCGCGTTTCGAGTAATCAAACGCGCCTATCTTTACTCAGAGCGAACGGTATGCCGCCAACATATCAGCCAGCACATCATTGAGCCGCCTGCCCTCTTTGTCTCTCAGCTCGTTGAGCTGATTTCGAAGGTCCGAGGAGACATAGATACGCCAGTATGTCATGTCTTCGTTCAACGGCGGCCGCCCACGCCTTGGGGCTGGCGATGGTTGAGCAGTGTCTGTGGAGCGGTTGAAGCCGTTCGCACGTCCTGCGGCCGCGACGGCTTCAGCGTCGGCCCTCGGACGCGAAGCTTTCACTTTGCGTTTCAGCCCTGCCCCAATCTTTGGCTCCAGTGCTTCTTCTTGGTCGTCATCATTAAGATTTAGAAATGTCCCTGCCATCACTGCGCCTCCAGTATCTCTGCCAACTCTTTGCCTAGCCGCGCGGTATTGCTGACCGCACTTTTAACAGACTGGCTGTCTTGCAGCTCAAAAAGGGTTCGCCCCTCCGCCATGACCCGTTCAAAAGGCGCTCTTCGCATGAGCTCGGTTTGCAGGCGATCAACCCCTGCCCCATCCAGTTCGGCTAGCAACTCTTTGTGCGATTTCGTCACTATTGCAGCGTCCGTCTGCGTGATCAGAATGCGAGCTGGTACCGTCCGCCTGGCTGCTCGCCCCGCGTCGCGGATCATTTTGAGCGCCGCACCCGCCGCATCGCCGTCCAAGGCACTTGGGCGCATGGGAACGATGCAGAGATCAGATGCCGACGCGGCATAGGACGCCATGAGGCCCGCCACACCCTCGAGATCAACGAACACCAAGTCATGGTCATCGCCCGCCGCCTCCAGCGTGTCGAGAATGGTGCTGTCAGAGGGGTCTGAGATCACCTTGAAAGGCGCATCTCCAAGGTTCTCCTCATTGCGTTTGCCCAGCCAGACCCGTGCAATGCTCTGCCGTGGATCAGCGTCAACGATAGCAATCGAGAGGTCTTCATTCTTTGCGAAAACCGACGCCAGTGTCAGTGTCGCAGTGGATTTTCCACAACCACCTTTGGGTGAGAGGACGCTTACAATCATTTGTCTGCTCGTTGTTTTTCTCTTTTATGTGACGTGCCACAAAATATGTCACGTAATTTTCTATACGCGGCATTTTATATGACGTGCTATTTAATGCGGCATATAATATTTACTATTGCTGACGCGCTGCCCACTTGCGGCAGAACCCGATGAAGGCGCTGTCAGGATTGCGCGGCGGTTCCATGCCTTGCTCTAACAGACTCATGACCCAGGCCCGCCACTCTTGTTCGATGACATAAACATCCCAGCCAGGTGCTGCTTGCCGGGCGGCTTCAAAGGTCTCTGGCATAAGCTTGGTCGTGAAGCCCGAACCGACAATGACCTGCTGTGAAACGCGGCTGCGGAACGACACCATGTCGTCTTCCATGCTCACCGAGTAGTCGGGCAGGTGGTCAAAATCGCATAGTGCGCGAACGGCCATTCGGAAGTTGCGAATGGCATCGCTCGACCCGCACTTCTTTTGAAGCTTTTTCAAGCCTATCTGCCAAGATTCCTTCGAGCCGCAGTGCTTTCGGGCGATCTCGTAAATCCGGCGCTCGATTGGCTTGCGAAGGCGAAAATAATCCGGGTGAAGGGTCAGAACCTCGTTGGCCTCGATCGCCTTAAAGAGCCACTCTGATAGCTTGAGGCCCCATTCGGTGACTCGTCCATCATGTCGTTTGCGCTTGATCTTCGCGCCCTCGATTAGGCCGAAAGCCTCCCATGTCTCTTCGCCGCCCGTCTTGATTGTCGTCCTGAGACGAGTGCTATCCAGCCGGTCAAGTGAGTCACGCAACAGGTCGTAGTCGTGGCCACCGGTGTGGCGGTTGCTGAACTCCAAAAAGTCCTGCGCTTGGAACTGGATTTCACGCGAGTAGGGGCGACCTTCGTTGCGTGCCGCCATGATTTGGCTGATTGCGAAGATCAGAATGTCTTTGTCATAGATATTCGCAATGCCCTTGGGACCAGGCGTAACCTCCAAGACAACATCCCCATGCTCGTATCTTTTAACGTCGCGGATAGGCTTCTTCGACAACGTGAAGATCGGATGCTCCATGGACGCCATGTCGCTTTTGATGACAGCATCGGCCACATCACAGATGAACAGATTGGCCTGGGGATGGCGATCCGGGAGGAGGGGGTGATGATCTTCATCCATGAATCACCTATCGGGATAACAGCTGCACTGTTATTGCTATCGGGATATTAACTGCACCACAAGAGCTATCGGGATAACAACAGCACTTTTCCGGATAATACCTGCATTCTATCGGGATATTAACTGCATATACTTTCCGGAAATATTTGATAACATTTACAAAATTAAGCATTTTGCGCCCGTAACACAGATTCTAACACTTATATAACACCCAGAACCGAACCAGCACGTTACTTGGAAACCTATCCTCCAGGTGGCTAACTTCGGCATCTGCTTAGAAAGACGAGACGGCAAATCTCGCGCTTAATGGATCGGCCCTCGATCTCTGTGGGTATGCGTTTCGGGTTCTTCAACATCGACAAGCCGATCCGCAACTGAACGCAGCGCATGGTTTGGGATTTCCGTGTCGGTTTGCTGATAGTAGGCGAGGGCAAGTCTGAGCTGTTCAGCTTCTTCGAGCTGCCCGCCCATGATCGGGGCCAACACGTCCGCCTTCCCATCACGCAAAGCGATCAGATCTTCATCAGACAGCGCATCTTCGATTTCATCCAGGAATGCTTCCCGTTCAGCAGTGCTGTTGAGCGGAGGTGCCGTGCGATCCTCGCGCGTCCGTTCGAGAACAAGCCGCGTATGGGGTAGGGCAGGGGGCGCGGTTTCTACCTCTGAGACAGTGTCAGCTTTGTTCTGTTTGTTGATCTGATCCCGCACCGAGACAAGCGCGTTGCGGAACCTTTGCTGATCTTCTGTAAGCGGTGTGTCGGGAGGCAGAGCGCAGTTGTAAACCTGTACAACTAGATTGACCCGCTCAGGCGACCCGGCAGCTTCCTTGAGCACTTTCAAATCGCCCGCCAGAATCCGCTTTTCGACACCTGTGTAAATGCGAACAGCCGCTTCTGCCTTGTCAGTCATGCCTGCCAATGAAAGCGACGTTTCAAGCCGCCGGTTCTGATACGCGACCTCAGCGATCGTTTCCCGTTCTGCATCGAGGTCCTCTTTCAGCCCGGCCAGCTCGTCGCCAAGCGATTTCACCATGCCTTCCAGCGTCTCGATCATCTGGTTCGACAGGTTGATCTTGGTGTCCGACACACGGTCCCGCTCCATCATCTCCAGCATGAGGGCCCGAACACGCGCTGTGGCGGCTTCTGTGGCCCGTGCGTGCCATTCCGCATCGCTTTCCTTGCCAGCGCCCAGGAGAGAGCCTCTGAGGCGCTCAGGGATGTCCACAGCGTCCGTTTTGTCTGTGTAGGCCCCATAGACCCTCTGCACGCGCTCATGGCGCGCCACAGAGCCCTTGATACCCCGCCGAAGGCCATATGGCTCACTGACCTTTTCTGCAAAGTCTGACTGGAGGTCTGACAATGCTTTCTTGTTGCCAACGAAAGAGCGGGCATTCAGCTTGCCGCGCTCGTCGAGGGGGATGGTCATCACCGACATATGCGGCGTGGTCTCGTCACGGTGGATGACGGCTGACAGGACGTTCTCTTCCCTGTGCCGCTCCTTGATCCAGCCAAGCGCATCCTTGAAGTAGGCGTCCTGGTCATCGCGGCTCATGGACTGGAGTTTTTCCGGGGAGCCCCCAATGAAGTATTCCAGCCCATGTACGGCGTTGGATCGGATCTTCTCGGGTGCCCGGTAGCGCCAATCGGCCAGCACCTCTTTCGTGGTTGTCCCCCCAACCAGAACGATGTTGTCCTTGATACGCTCCGGGTCCGCGTTCGGTGTCTCGCGTTCCCGGAATGTATGAGACAGCGAGGCCCCCATATTGCCGAGCGTCTTGATCTTGGCCACCCGCATGATGCCGAAGGACTTCTTGCCGGATTGCAGCCCCTGCATACTCCCCCGGATGCGCGACCAGTTCTCTTCCAGCAGCTTTCTGTCCTGTGCGCCCATGATGACCTCTGGAGATAAAGAAGTGAGTATGTGTACTCACTAGACAATTTGATCTTGCTTACGCAAGAAAATTGTCGTTCGCCCGCCAGAATGGGCGGGGACACACATACTCACGTCCTTAAGGATCAGACGCAGCAAGAGTTCCAAACCGCCAAGAACAGCGGCATGTCTGGCGTCGATCTGCAAAGATTGATATCCTGCATTCAGGCCGATCTCGGCGGAGAGACCTAACTGATCTGACGGGGCCGCGGACGCCCTGGCTCTATGAGGGCCGATGCGCCCACGACCCGTCAGTTAGGTCGCTTTCCGCGTGCGTCGGACGTACTCTTCATCGCGAAACCCGAGCATCGTTTGTGTGCCGTCCGGAGCCTCCCGGATCCATTCACCATCTCCGCGCCGGAAGACCAGGTGAGCCCCGGCCTTCTGTTGTGCGCGCAAGTCAGCCTCCATGGCGTCCGCAAACCATGGGCGGTCATCGAAGAGAAGTTTTGCCGTGTCAGTGGCCATGATCTCCGCCTTTCATCTTGCCCCAAATATCCCCGGGTGAATGCCCGGAGGGCAGGGGGCAGGCAGCCCTGAATAACATAGTCAGTGTTCCGCAACGAACGGCACAAAATTGACTAGAAACGCGATGCTTAATTGGCAGGAAGACCGCAAAGGTGGTTGGCACGACATCGATCCGGGCCAGCCATAGCAGAACGCGTTCATCGAAAGCCGCGCCTAGGTCTTTTTAAGAAAAGTTCTGGTGAGACCAACTGAGAAAATTAAATTATTGATTTGATTATATTTTTATTCGATTTGATTGAGAGAGACTGAGCCTGAGACCAAGCACGATCACGTAGACTTTTGGTTAACGAAACAAAGCTTTCGCACAACCAAAGGAGGCATCAGCTTGTGACACAAGATCCTCACACCTCTCAGCCTGGGATCGCTCTCGCAGACGGAGACATCGCTCTGCAAAAGCGCGCGCGCACGCCGCAACCAGGCCAAGCTTCAAAGACCGAGCGCGACTACATCAAGCGCATAGCCCACCATAAACGTGCGGCCATGGCATCTGCCAGCTTTGCGATAATCTCCTTCTTTGCAAGCCTCGCAGTCAAGCCTGGTGTCCTGACCGCAGCGGCTCTGATCTGCGCAGTCTTATACTGGCCTGCCTCAGTCGATCGGGCGGCGACATACATCTACAAAAACATTCCTGAACCTGCCGTGGTCAGCAAGATCGACGCTCGGACGGACTGCGCGCGCTACGCGGCCGTTCTCGGCAGCGGTGATCGTGTGCTCGGATTTCTCCCGCAGTCTGGTGATTGCGGGGACCGCTCCCACGCCTACCTCCCCGTGTCGAACGCTGCCATGTTGCGCCACGCGAGTTTCATCGAGACGGTCGAGGGGCCGTTCGATGGCCCCGGCGTTGTCTTGAACATGAGTGCCGAGGGCCTAGCCCGTGCATTTTACTACACCCTTTTTCGATCTGAAACGGTCGGCGGCACCCTGCCCGTTCTGTCTGCCATCGAGTTTGTTGCGGGACACTCAGCGGCCCTCGGGCCCGTGGATAAGGCAAAGTTCTTCGCGTTCTGGGGCCCGACGTTCATTGCGCACCACTTGCCCGATATCGAAGATAGAAAGCGCTTTGCAACCGAGCAACTGCCTTGCGCACGGCCGATGCCCGGCACTGACGCCAAAGTGCTCGTTTTCTCAGGTGGCTTTTGTGGACTGCTTGTTGGACCAACGCCGTCCTTGGACAATCTAACCGACGCTCAGCACTGTCTGATCGTCGCCGCTTACAAGCACCAGCTGCCGCTCGTCGGCCCTGCTGGCGGTGCGGAGCACCATGCGGAGATTTTCGCGGCTTTCGACACCTTGAAGACGCGAGCGGATCGCACCTGCTTGTCACGTCGGCTTGCCGGGTCCCAGCTGGACCAAGCTAGGGCGGAGCTTGCGGCCATCCCCCTCCCAGTTTCCGCGGATATCATTGCTAAGTTCCGGGGCCTGACAACGACGGCGCGTGGGGCAGCCACGTTGATCCGGGATGCACGCGTTCGGCTTCAGGACAGTGGTTCCTCAGATGAACACTTGGCCGTGACGCTCGATGAAGCGGCAACGGCCCGGATGACCCGTGTCCTGCGTCAGAGCGTGGACCGCGAGATGTCCACGCTCCTGAGCCCTGAGCTGTGCTGGGGTGCGGGCTGCCCGTTTGGAGATCACCCCCATGTGGCGCTCGCCGTTGCAACTCTTTCACCGGACGGGCTCTTGGAGTTCGACGCGGCTTATCAGTCGCGCTCGGGTCTCCTGCTCCCCCGCACGGAGAGCTGGCGCAACATGGCTTCCACCTCCAAGGCAATGCTCCTGCCATTCCTGCTTGAACAGGGCCTGGAGCACGCCTGCATCGACGCGCGGAACTGGCCAAGACGTTTGGCGCTGCCTGCAGACAGTGGGACCTGCGGCTTTGGCCTTTTGCCCCTGCCATTGGAAGATGCAGTGGCCGTCAGCAACAACGCGGCATTTCTCGCAGCGCTGTCTCATCCTCGCGTCGACGAGGCGGAACTGCTGCGATACATGCGGCTACTGGGCTACCGCATTAAAGACGGTCTGAGCGGCGAGGCGCTGCATAAGGGCATCGTATTCGGCTGGGATATCGGCATAAACCCCGATGCCCTGATGCGGAACATGGCGTTTCTCGCCTCCCAGCGCCCGGTCACGCTCCCCCAGCTTTTCCAAGGGGACACGCGCGCTGATTTCACCTTTGGCGCTTTTGTCGGAGGTCCGGCCCTCGAACGGGCCAAAGAGATGCTGCAGGCGCCGCTTCAGGCAAACCACGGCACACTCTCTGGTGTGTCCGATGCTTTGGAGCGCGTCGGATGTGGCACAGGGGCCATTGCCAAAAGCGGAACCGCCGACGCCGACAACAACCTGGCCCGGGACCGTCTGTCTGTGGGCGCGTTCACCTGCGACGACGGCACCATCCGAGTTTTCTTCAGCCTCATCGGCAGTCCCAGCCACAAGCAGGAACTTGGTCGCGACATCACCTCAAAAACCACCAATCGCATCGTGGGGTCTGCCCTCACTGCCTACGCAAAGGAGATTTCCAAATGAATGACAAAATCGCCACACGCATCCTCTGGGTTCTGTTCAACCTCGGCTCGTTCATTGCCACAACGCTCGGCATTGCAAGCCAGATTGAGATTGACAGTCAAGGCGACACGACCTCTCCCATCTTAATCGCAGCCGCCATTGCCGCCGTAATTCAATCCGTGGTCTTGCTCGGATGGCCCGTGGTCGGGCGTGCTATGCGCCGCCGGGCGATTGTTCTGGTTGCGATCATGGCGGTCATCTCCCTATCGGGCTCGATCTCCAGCGGCACCTTCGCCAGCACCACATACATCAAGCAGGCACGCGCGACGTTTCTGAACGAAGAGCATGAAGACGATCTCGTCAATCGCGCTGTAAAAGTGCTCGCCCCGGTGACAGAAAAAGCTCTCAATCTGCAGCGCCAAATGAGCGCCTACGAACGTTTTGCCACGGAAGAAAGTACGCGCGAAGGGAATTTTGGCGACAGTTGTGATGGAAGTGCGACGATTGCGGACTGCGGCCCGATTTGCCGGCTGCGCGCACAGCAATCCGCTAAGGCTAAAGAACGCGCAGAGGATATGCGCGCGCTTGTAAGCCGGATTGACGCTCTCCACGCCGGCGCGGTGGGTATCAACAATCAGTCGCAGCTCGTCGAGCTCACAAAAGCCTCAAACGCGTTCCTGCGCGATCCTGTGTTCGACCGTCTTCTTGAGTGGTCGGAGACCGAACGGTCCGGATTTGAAGGCCGCGGCTTTCAGTTTGAAGGGCGGTTGGTCCAATGCACTGACCGTGAAGCCAGTCAGCGGCTGTCGGATATTATTGCAGCGGCGAGCATCACGATTGATCGGGTGTCCACGCCGACCCTGCGGGATCAAACCTATGCCGATGTCGCGACCAAGAACATCGAAGCCTTGGGGGCGACGGTTCAGGCTGGGCTTGAGGGTGGCGATGCGCTCGTCGAGGCCCTCTCGCAGGACCCGGCACGGCAGTTCCTGCCGCTCTGGATCATAAGCTTTGTGATCGAGACAGCGTGCGCCTGCCTTGGTTTGGCACTGCAGCCGGCCCGTAGCCCCTTCCCACCAGAGATAGATACACAGGACGTCGACACAGAGACGATGGAGATCATCGCCGACACCTACAATCGCTGCGCGATGTGGCAAGGCAACCAGCTCTACTTCTTCGTACCCTTTGGCGGAGATGACGACCATCTGCGAAACAATGCGCAGTTACTCGTCAGACAACTGCACTCAAGGCCTTTTGCCAGACGCGGCCCCATTCTCGTCGAGCATCTGATGTCCGAGGAGGAAGCTGCGCGCTACACGGCGCTGACCGGCGCCACCTCGGCCGAAGCGTTCGTCATCCGCAATCCCGAAAAAGCCGAACAAAAGGTCGGCTACGGGCGTCGGTTCCGGCAGAGCTGTCCCGCTGAGTAATCCGGTCTTTTTCATCACATGGAGGTCAAAATGCTACTCAAAAACGTACTCTTTTCACCGTTCTACATCGCGCGCTGGATGTTGCGCCGACTGGTGAAGAAACTCGGGCAGAAGGGGTTCTTCTATGTCACCATGATCGTCGCCTTCATGTCGATTGACATGGTCTTCCCCGCCGTCGGTGGTTCCCTTTCGACCATTGTGTTCATCTTGGGGCCTGCGATCCTAATGGGCATCACGTTTGAAATCATCAAACGCCTTGACGGCACGATGCCACAATTTATCGCGCTGGCCAGCTACATGGCCTTTGCGGGGGTCTATGCGCTGTTTCGCGCTTGGTCGAAAGCCGCGGAAAGCAGCTTGCCAGAGATCGTTGGCCCCTTGTCTAAATGGATCTTTGGGCCGCTCGTGAATTTCGTGATCGGTTTGGTTGGTGCGCTTCTGGGCAACCCGCGGGCCGTGCCGATGCCGGTTTGGGGCCCCATGCCGCTTGGGGAGCATATCTTGGCGATGGATCCCTATCTGTCTGCTCTAGGGCTGCTGGTGCTGCTTTGGTCATTGAGCATCTTGACCTATGGAACCAAACGCTACGGCGGCGAGACCAAGATGACCGATGATCAGAAAGCCTTAGCAAAAAACCGTCTCACCCCCCCGTGGCAGGCAAATTGGGTGCTGCACGGCGTTCGTGGCAATCTCTATCGTCTCGTTCGCAACCTCATGAGACATCCCGTGTTGCAGGTAGATGAGATGATCGTCGGCTTCGGCCCCCCGGTCCTCTACCAGCCTTGGTTCTGGCCCTTGTGGATCGTGAACCGCAGCCTAGCCCGTGTTCGCAACGTTGCGATGACACCCTTCGACCCGCGCCAAATGATTGTCGCAAGATTTGAAAACGGTGCCCTGATCATCGGCGGCGCCGGCGCGGGCAAGACGCTGATCCAGATCCCCTGGCTCATGCTGTCGCGCTCCAACAAGATCCTGATCGAAACACAGGGCAATGTGTTCGACAAAGATTTGCCATTGATCCGCGCTGCGGGGCGCACCTTGCATGTGATCTCGAGCGACTTGGGCGCGGATACCGTGACCATCAACGTCCTGGGCACCATCGACCCTGCGCATCAGGACTTTTGGGATCAGGTGATGCGTATCTCGAGCCTGATCATCCAGGAGCGTGGCGAGCATGGCACGCTGGAGCGCTGCACCCGCGAGTTGGTGGCCTGCATCATCGGCAATGTGGTGTTCTTTGCCCGCGTTATCGGAGATGAGGCGCGCTTGGATGTCGTCTACGATTACCTTTCAGATCCAAAACTCGCCAAAGAGCTAAAGTTCTGGGCGGCGGAGGGACATCCGGCGTTCCGGGAGCTCTGCCTGACGCTCGTCGGGCGCACTGAGGACCCAGAGTTTCTAAACTCTTTGGGTGCGATCTTTTCGCCGGAGCTGGGCTTTTTGGCGCATCCGATCAAGCGGGCGATGGTCTGTGGTACTGGCCAGCAGGTTTTTGATCCAACGGACATGCTGAATGACGACAAGATCGATGTGGCCATCCAGATCTCGCAGGACTCCATTGAGACCTCAGGCGCTTTGCTCCGCCTGCTCTTGGGATTGCTTCTCGAACCGCGCATCAGGCTGAGCGCAAAAGATGCGAAAGCTACGCCCGCGAAAGGGGTGACTGTCTGGATCGACGAGCTGGCAGCCTTTTCAGGCCCCACCCCGGGTAGCGGGGCACCGATGCTCAAGGAAATCGTCGATTTTCACCGTCAGAAAGGGGTGCGGTTCGTCTATGCCGCACAGAGCATTCAACAAATCGATACCGGCTGGGGTGACGGCACCTACAACAAATGGGCCAATAGCGCGATGGTGCGTGTCTTTGGCAAAGTCGGTGCCGACCCAGAACTTGACCAACACATCACCGAGGTCGCCGGCAAAACTCTCAGCGACAAGTTTGAAAAAATCCCCGGTGCCGGGGGCGGCTATCGAGCGTACCAACGTGTCTTTGAGCCGATTGATCTGCTACCTCAGTACGTTCTTTCAAAGACAGGCGTGAGCCAGATGATCGCCTTTGTCCGTCGCGATGGGCCGGGACTTGTCAAGCTTCGCCTCTGGCGCCCTGCCCACTTCACGCATCCGGTCCTTGGGCGCTTGCTCAAAAAGGCCATGTCGCGCTTTGGCGGGCGACCCACGTCCCTCTCGCCGGAGCTCTACGGCAGTCTCATCGACAACGCACGCGCCACGATGGAAGCCGCTTCTCACCCCCCAACCGCTGGCGATCCCGATGACAATTACCCCCCAAAGGACGCGGCCTAACCGCCCGTTCCCAACATCTCAATAAAGGAGACGAACATGTCTAAATCATCATCAACCAAAGTGACCGCCGCCAGGGCCAAGGCCCCTTCAAGAACAGCAGCCAAGCCTGCAGCGACGCGAGCGTCCAAGCCCGCCAC
>NZ_CANNDO010000018.1 GCF_947503385.1 uncultured Tateyamaria sp. | reverse complement strand
GACACTCGAAGCCCGGCGCTTGCATCACCGACAGCACGCCGCATCATCAAGCCAACCAGATGAGCCAAACTCTCTCTCAGTTTAGGCCGCCATTGGTGCCAAAAACCCTGACGACGGACACCAGCATGATTGTGAGCACGCGCATCGTTGTCTCAGGGTTGTCGGGTGTTTCTGCGCCAAACCGGAAGTTTGAATTGGCTTCGTAGAGGTCGTGTGTGGATGCTCCCGGTTTCGCAAGGCGATTTTCAGACGGTTCTGGTTGCGTGATCGGTACCGGTCGTGTGTCAGGCCTCTGCATGTGGCTTGGGTCTGCCACGGGCCGTTATGGTGTTCGTGAGCTCTGGGTCTAAATCGATCTTTCGGACTTTTATGTCCTTGACCTCTATATGGTTTTCCCAAAGCTGAACGTGATCATTGCGCCCATAATCGTCTGTCGATCTCCTCACTTCACCAGTTCAACCTTGCGCTATGCAGCGGGCTGAAGCGGATTCTTTTTTGTCGGTTACGGCTTGGCGTATTGCACCAGACTTCCCGAGTAATCCTGTCCTTTCGTCATCATTGCCCATAGGGCGCGGGCCATTTTGTTGGCCATTGCAACAGCTACCATTTTGGCGGGTTTGCGAGCCAACAGCCGACCCAGCCAGCTCTGAGGGTCGATGCCTTTGGCAACCGCCCATCTCAGGCAAACGGTTGCGCCGGTGATCAGTAGCCGTCGCATATCCGACTGTCCCATCTTACTCACCCGACCGAGTTTGGTTTTTCCTCCGGTCGAATGTTGTCGCGGCACCAAGCCTAGCCAGGCTGCAAAGTCTCGTCCGCGCTGAAAACTTTCCATCGGCGGCGCAAAGGCCAAAAACGCAGCTGCGTTGATAGGCCCAATGCCTGGCATGGTCTGAAGTCTGCGTGCCGTATCGTCACGCTTCGCCGTGTCCTTCATCTGCCGTTCAAAGGCGGCGATGGAAGTGTTTAGCTGGGCGATTTGATGGAAATAGAGCCGTGCCGTTTCCAACACGAGATCTGGAACAAGATCAGGCTGTGCCTCCAGAACGTCTTCATAGTCAATCAAGGCGGCATTGCCCTTCGCGACGATGACCCCATGCTCTGCCAGATGACCCCGCAGGGTAATAAGCAATTGTGATCGCTGCCGCGTGAAGGTCTGATGGGTTCGAAACAGCATGGCCTGCGCCTGTTGATCCGGGCTCTTGACCGAAACAAACCGCATGTCCGGCTGCCGCACTGCAACTGCGATCGCAGCAGCGTCATTGGCGTCATTCTTGCTGCGTTTGACAAATGGCTTCACGTACATCGGTGCGATCAACCTGACGTCATGCCCATGGCTCTGTGCTTCACGGCCCCAATAGTGGCTGGTCGCGCAGGCCTCCATGGCCACAATACACTGGGGATGGCTGGCCAAGAGGTCGCTCAGCTTGCCACGCGAGTATTTGCGGTTGAATACGGTCACGCCTTCGGCTGTCGTCGCACAGACTTGAAACGAGTGCTTTGCAAGGTCGATGGCTAAAATGCTAACGTCGGTCATGGATGCTTTCTTTCATTCTCACTGACTTCCAACAAAGCCAGTCTGGCACATTGCGATGCCGTTGTGGGAGGGAGCATCCACCCCATCAACCTTCCAAAACACGTTTTGACCGCGCACATCCACCAACCCGAAATCGTGATGTTCGTCAGGATCATTTTCTGCGTCGAAGTTTTCGAAGCCGCCTACGGCTGCAATTGCCGCTCTTACAAACCCCTCCCCACCATCAATGACGGACGGAGTTACGACCAAACGCCCCGGTATGGCAAAGTTTGGATCGATCCCGAGACAGGCCAGCCTGCGGAATGCGTCATCCTGTGTAGCGATAGATTGGGTGTTCGGCTCTGCGGTGGCCGCTGCGGTGGAAGTCATGGATCTGTCCTTTCAGGATGGGTTGAAACCACAAATCCAAAAGCCTCCTTTCTCTTTTCTACAGCGTCGACCTCGGCGCACCGGTCTGACTTCTGGGCAAAACACCGGCGGCCCTCCTCCAATACCATGACTGCACAGAAGGCGTGGAACTGGAACTTCAACCGGATGGATGTCGCTCTTTTGCGGCGCGAGTTCAGCACCATCCTTCACAGAAGCTGCACCCAGCTTTTGTGAAGCACCAATGTCTAAGCCCATAACCGTCCACGAAACCGGGCGAACTCCACGCCTGAGCACTACATCGCAGACGCAGTGGGTAACGGAGAATTTGCCACCCTGTTTCGTTCCAACTTTTGCATAAGTATCTGATATAGAGGGGGTTCAAGCTTTTTAGGACTGCGATACAGCGCAAATCGCCGTTCGAGCAATAACGCTTCGAGTGAGGGAACAGTCTTTGTAAAGGGCACTAGTGCTTTCTGAATACTTAGCTCTGTCAGGCTGTCGTGGAGCTAGCGGCGGCGAAACATGTGGAAGCGCGTACAGACGAGGCATGCCTTAAAAGGTCCGGGCCCCAATCAGGTGAAATCCAGTTGCCGGGATCTCGGGCTTTCGTCGCTCATTGACCAAATGTGTTTTCTGTTTTTGACGCCATCAATTGAGCAAGATCAGGTCGACACGGGCACGCTGTTTCAGACCTTGACGTACCATAGCAAACTGGCAAGCTGAGTTTGACGAACGGAGGATCGCGTGCCCAGTTTCAGCTTTCGCGCCATCGACGCATCGGGTGTGTCCAGACGCGGTGCCCTCGTCGCACGGGACGAAAACGAAGCATTAGATAACCTTGCCCGCAAGGGCCTCACGGCCACGGACCTGCGGCCGAGCACGGGTGGTGCGGTGCCCTGGTGGCAACGCGAAGTCAATCTGTCGGGACCGAGCGCATCGCGGTTGCTGCCCGTGTTTGTTTCGCTTGCCACCCTGCTCAAAGCGCGTGTGCCACTGGCCGAAGCGCTAGGCTTCGTACAGGAACAAACGACCGACGTCCGACTCGCTACAGCAATCGGGGCCGTGCGGGACGACCTGGAAAACGGCCGCAGCCTCGGCCAGTCGCTTGAGGAACGAAGTGATGTGTTCACCAACCGCATTATCACGCTCCTTGGAATGGGAGAAGCGACAGACACCCTGCCTGAGACCTGCGACCGCGTGGTCACAATGTTGCGCAGCGAAGCAGAAGTCGCGTCAGAGATACGCTCGGCCATGATCTATCCCGTCATTCTTCTCTTTATGTCGACGCTCGTACTGGGGCTGCTGATCTTTTACCTCGTACCAACGCTGCTCCCGGTCTTTGACACCGCTTCTGCGGCGCCGCCGCCGATGTTGCGCGTTATGGACGGAATGCGGGTTGCGCTATTGTCTCGCGGGTGGTCGGTGCTGGCCATTGCTCTGGCGGGTGGAATGGCCGCCTATTTGCTGCGCGCTCCCCTAAAATCCCTACGCAACCGCCTTTTGGTACGCGCTCCGGTGACTGGTGCCTACCTGCGCAAACGCCACAGCCTGTCGCTATGTCAAACCCTTGGTGTGATGCTGGAAGCGGGGATGAGCAGCCTTGACGGTCTTGATGCCGCAGCCGAAGCGATGCCCATCGCGCCGTGGCGGCGAGACATCGCCAGCGCGCGGGCCGAGATAGAGGCGGGTACACCGGTTTCTGCCGCCGTGGCGCGGATCGGCTTTCTCGATCCCATGGCCAAATCACTGATCGTCGCCGGGGACGAAACCGACCAGTTGGCTCCTATGTTGCGCGCCGCAGCGATTGCCATGCAGGGAGAAACGCAAACAACCCTCAAACGTGCGTTATCGCTGCTGACCCCTGCCCTGACATTGGCAATTGGTCTGGTGGTGGGCGCGCTGATCGTGTCGACCATCACGGCCATTCTGGACCTCAATGATATCGCCTTTTGATCCCTCAGGCCGGCGTGCAGGCGTCACGCTGTTCGAGACGATGGTGTCACTCGCCATTCTATCGCTGATCCTCGCCGTTGCCGCCACGGCGGTCCGACCACCCTCGCCCCGCTTGCAAGCCGAAGCTACACTGTCAGAACTTGTGCGCCAAGCGCAGGAGGTGCGGTTACGGGCAATCGCTAGTGGAACAACCGCCGTGTTTGACACCGATACGCTGTGCGATGATGCAGCCAAGGTTCGGTTCTATCCTGATGGCTCCGCCACCGGCGGACCGCTTTGTGTCGCTGATCGGACCCTGACCCTGCGCCCCCTCACCGGAACGCTGGAGCCGGGATCGTGAGCCCGCGCAGTGGCTACAGCATTCTTGAAGTGCTTGTTGCATTTGCGGTCATGAGCATGGTCCTCGCTGTCCTGATCCCAGGTCAAACCCAACTGCTGGTGCGTGCATCGCAGGCGGCCGACCGGGCGCTGGCACATGATCTGGCGCTGTCTCGCTTGGATGAGGCGCATGTCTTGGGAACGCTGCGCGACGAGACGTACCGCGACTGGCGGGTCCTGACCGAAACTGCCATCCGCTCGGATGCGCGCCTGTTGACCGTTACCGTCACTTCGGCGGCGGGACGCCCCCTTGCGCAGGCACAGCGCCAGATTGCGATCCCCGATGCAGATTGAACACAGCCCCCACCCCAACCGAGCCGGGCTGTCTCTTGTGGAACTGCTGGTTGCTCTCGCACTGTTGTCGCTGATCGGAGCCGGGCTTGCAGGGGCATTTGGTGTGGGGGTCCGCGTGTTTGACCGCGCGGGACAACTTGGCATCCATCAGGATGAGATCGCTGCCCGCCGCCAGTTGCGGGCGTCACTGGTTCAGGCCCTGCCCGGCAGCCGCATCACGACGTTTCCCAACAGTTTTGTCGGCGCGCCCGACGACATGCAGTTCACCAGCCTGCAATCTACACCGTTTGCCCCAGACGCCGCCGCATCGCGCATCACGCTGCGTTGGGATGGGTCAACACTGAGTTTTGACTTTGAGCCGATGTCCGATGACGGGGAGACGCTTGGCCGGTGGTCTTACGCCATGTCCAACGATGTAGGAGAGGTCAGCTTTTCCTATCTCGACACGTCCGGGGATGCACCCGTCTGGCAAAGCAGTTGGGCTGACCGGCCCGACCTGCCCGCTCTGGTCAGGATCACCGCAACGGGTGGTGCCCCTGAATGGGTGGATTTTGTCGTGGCGCCGCGGCTCTGACGGGTCAATAGGCCAGATCAGCGTCCTCGCCCGACCCGCCCTCGGCCCCATCCCGTCCCAGCGAGCGGATGCCAAAGCTATCGTCATCTGCGGGCGGCGCATAAAGGTAGTCGCGGCCCCAAGGGTCCACAAGCGCTTCGGCCGTGGGCATATAGGGGCCGTTCCAATCCGTGTCGCCGGCAGGCCGGGTCAACAACACCGACAGCCCCTCGGCCTCGGTCGGGTAACGGCCGGTGTCCACGTAAAACAGTTGCACAGCACTGGCGAGGTTGTTGATCTGCAAATCCGCTGTCTCGCTTTTGGCCGTGCCGAGATAACCAATCACCCTCGGCCCCACGACGGCAGCAATCAGCGCAATGATCGACAACACAATCAGCACTTCGAGGATCGTAGCCCCTGTTCGGGCCGTCCACCTGTTTTTTCGACGTACGATCATGCGACGCCCCTCAACCAAACCGCCCACGCACTGAGACAAAGAAACGGGCCAAAGGCAATGCCGGTGCCGGCCAGGTCCCCGATTTTTTCCCGGCGCAGCGCAGTCAGCGCCAGCAGAGCCGCAATTGCGCCCAGTGACGCGAACAACGTCACGTATATCGGCGCGACCGGCCCCAGCCACGCGCCGACCCCGGCTATCAACTTCACATCGCCGAGGCCCAAAGCAGGCCGACCCATGGCAAGTTGCGCACCCCGCTGCACCAACAGAAAGACCCCTGCCCAGACCATGGCCCCAACCAGTGCCCAGACCCAGTCAAACGCAAGGCCTATACCGCTCGCCATCAACAACACAGCCGCCAAATCCGGCACTTCGAAGATCGCGAAATCACGGCAACTGATCCAGACCAGCAACAGAGCGAACACCGCAGCCATCCCTGCCATAGGCGCACCCGACAGCCACCACAACAGTGCGTAGACCACAAAGTGGACGGCAATGAGGGGTGTGTGTTTAATGGCGCGCATGGCTCGACGTAACATCTTGGCTTCGCACGGGGAACAGGGCTTTGCCCTCGTGGTAGTGCTGTTTTCGCTGGCCGTTCTGGCAGTGCTTTTTGCCACGGCGTCGACCCGCACACTGACCAGCCTCCAGTTTCAGACCGCCGAAGTGACTGCCGCCAAGCGCTTTGATGGCGATGTCGCCGCACTTGATGCACTCACGACGCTGGGTCGACCCGAAGGCGATCAGATGGCGTGGGGCGAGCGCATGCTGCGCCTGCAATCGACGGGCGGGCTGGTTGATCTGAATACCGCTGCCCCGGAACTGCTCGAACGGTTGCTGATCGGGTATGACCTGAGCGCACCGGAACGGGCCGAGGCCCTGTCCGCCTATCGTACTTGGCGCAGGCAGTCGCGGCGGTTGCAGCGGGTGGCGGATTTCGCCCGTGTCGCCGGTATCGACCCTGCCCGGCTGCCGAGTCTTGAGCGCCTCGCAACCGTGCACTCAGGGCGCAGCACCCTGTCTGGCGAACAGGCGCCCTTGCATCTGTTAACCCATCTCACCGGGCGTCAGGGCGAGCGCGAGACGTTGCTGTCGGCCCTGCCGCCAGAGGTTCTGGGCCCAGCCACGGCTGCCAGCTTTGCCGTGTTCGACGATGCCAAACGCATCGGCGTTATCGCCTTTGGAACCACCCGCGCACAGCATCGAATCTTGACCATCAACTGAGATCAAGACGCAGCAGCTCTTCCTCGCTTGTCACCCCCTGATCAACCAGTGCCCTTGCACTGTCGCGCAGCGGTTCAAACTGGCGCAAAAGTGACGCGCTGGGAATGTCCGCCGCACTGGTCACATGCACCAAATCAGCCGCCGCCTCTGCAGGTACCTTCATCAACTCGGTCACCACCGCGCGCCCCTTGTACCCGGTCTGGTCACAGCTATCGCACCCCGCGCCACTGCAAGTCGCGCAGAGCCGGCGTACCAGCCGCTGCGACATCACCCCGCGTAACGTCGCGCTCAGCAGATAACTCGGTATGCCAAGGTCCAGAAGGCGGTCCACCGCAGACAGACTGTCGTTGGTGTGCACTGTCGACAGGACCAACCGACCAACCAAGGCCGCACGCACCGCGATCTCTGCCGTTTCCTGATCCCGGATTTCGCCGATCAGAATGGTATCGGGGTCTTGCCGCAGGATCGCGCGCAGCGTGCGGGCAAAGGTCATGTCGATCTCGGGTCGAACCTGCACCTGCATGACACCCGGTACAGCGTATTCAACGGGGTCCTCGACCGTGATGACCTTGCGCGCATCAGTCGCCAGTTCCGACAACGCGGTATAAAGCGTGGTGGTTTTGCCTGACCCCGTTGGCCCGGCCGCAAGGAAAATGCCGCTCGCTTGCCCAAGGATGCCACGAATGTCGTCGCGCACGTTGGGGGCAAAGCCCAGCACCTCCCAATCCAGCGCCAGCGCCTCACGGTCGAGAATTCGCACCACAACGCTTTCACCGTGCTGTGCAGGCAATGTGGACAAGCGCAGATCTACGTTCCGACCCATCACCGCAATGCGCGCGCGCCCGTCCTGTGGCCGCCGCTTTTCCGAGATATTCAGATCCGCCATCACCTTCAGACGCGAAGTCACCATGGCCAGATCCTCGGACGTTAACGTCCGCACCACGCGCAATACCCCATCCACCCGGAACCGCACCCGCCCCATGCCATCCAGCGCCTCGATATGGACGTCCGAAGCACGATCCCCCACGGCCTGACTCAGCAGGTCGTTGGTGAGTGAAATTATCGGCCCTTCATTGCTGAGAAACCTCAGCCGCTCCACATCGCTGGCGGCATCGGCACCCACCTCCTTGGTGGCGTCCTGAGCATTGCCGAGGCTTTGCCGCACCGTGGAACGAGCACAAATCGCCGGCTCCACATCCTGACCCAAATGGAACGAAATGGACCGCATCGCATCGGCGCCACGCGGGTTTGACGTGGCAAATGTGATAGACCCGTTGTCGTTCTCCGTCACCGGGATTGCCTCGACCCGTTCTAGGAACGCGTGATCCAGCGGCAGAGACTTGATTAGCACCGGATCGATATCCGCGCCGGTTACGAATGGCAGGTCCAACCATTCGGCCACGTGCTGGTAGACCTGCGTTTCCGAGGCAAGGCCCAACTCCAGCAATGTGCGCTCCAATGCAGCACCTGTGCCCTGCGCCGCCTTCAGTGCCCGATCCGCCGCCGCACGCTTGAGAACGCCCTGCGCCACCAGCCCATCGGCTAGGTCTGAGTCATTAAAATCACGCAGACCACGAATTTGAACCATGGCGGGAAACTCTCTGTCTTTGTCCAATAGTTTGCGATATGTAGCTGCAAAACGCCCCCGGATAAATATCAACCAGAGGGGCTGGCAGGTGAAATGAGCAGGACGAAGACCTCGAACATCGGGACAGGACCGGTGCGGCTGCTGTCCAAAGCTGTGCCGGATTGGCTTGCGGCCCTGTTTTTGGGCCGTCCGCGTGCACGCGCCCTGTCTTTTGATGACGTCGAAACACTTACCCGGCGACACGGTCGCCACATCGCGCCGTGGGGCTGGCTGGACCCCAAAACGGAGCTGCCGAAAAAGATCGGTCGCGGCTTTGTGGATGTGGCACTGCCCGCGAACCGGGTGCTGAAACGCGAGGTGCATCTGCCGCGAACTCCGGGGCGGATGATCGAACGAGCCGTAACTCTGGACATGCTGCGACGCACACCCTTCAAGGCCGATCAGACCTATGCCGCTCTCTCAGACATCGAAATTGACAGTGCCGGAACACGCCTGACCCATTGGGTCGCCCGCCGCGACGACATCGACAGGCTACGCACCCGTCTTGCGGCTGCCGGGCTCAAGACCCGGCGGGTGACAGTAGAGGGCGTCCCGGCTGCTCCGCTGGTGGATTTCACCCCACAGACTTACCCCTCGGGCCGCCGCTGGCGCGCGCTCAATGCGGTAGCCCTTGTGGCCCTGCTGGGCGCGGGCGTTTGGATCTGGGCAGAACCGACCTTGCGTGCGCAGGACGCCTTGCGCGCTCAGACAGAAGAGTTGCAGCGGCTGACCGAAACGGCACTGACTCTGCGCCAATCCATAGAGGCGCAAGGAACCGAGCAAGGCGAACGCACCGCGTTCATGCAACGCATGACCCGGCGCACACCGATGGTGACCATGCTGCGGACCGCCACGGTGATATTGCCCGATACGGTCTGGATCACCGACATGGCCATAGACCGCAATCGTGTTGTAGTGCGGGGCAGCACGGCGGGGTCGGCCGCCCAGATGCTTTTGGACCTGCCGGACAACCGATTGCTGCTGAACCCGCAACTGGCCGGGCCAGTGTCACAGACCACCGATGGCCGGGAACGGTTCGAAATCGTGTTCCAGACACCGCACGGATCCTCATGATGCGATCCCGCGCGGCTTCTCTGTCCCTGTTGGCCGGCGTGCTGGCGCTTGTACCGCTGCTGTGGTTCGGCCTGTGGCAACCAGCACAGGCGTGGAAAGAGGCGCAGTTTACAGCGCTGGCCGACGCGCAGCAGCGCTCGGCGGCTCTGGCCCAACGGATTGAGACATTGAGTCGCGAGGCCGCGGCCTTGTCTGCCGCCACGCAGTTTGACGGCGTTTGGCAGGCCGCCAACGCGGGCGAGGCGACTGCGCGGGTTCAGGCACAACTGTCCGATTTGGCGCGCCAGAACGGGATCACTTTCCGCGCAATCTCGCCCCTGCGCACCGAGGCGATCCCTCTGAAAAACGCTGTCTCCTTCCGGGTAGAGGCCGAGGCACGGCTGGATCAGTTGACGACCTTCCTGCGTGCGGCTGAATATGCAAGCCCCGTGCTGGTGTTCGAAAAGGGGTCGCTCCGTCGGCTCAGTCGTCCGGGACCGCCCAGCGAACAGCCCATCCTGTTCTTTCAGTTTGACGTACTGGCCGCCTATGACATCGCGGAGGGCGGGTGATGCAGATCCTGCCGCTCATGGGAACAGCTGCATTGCTGGGGGCAGCCGGGATTGCCGGGTGGACTGCGTTGAACCAGAGCACTGCGGACATTGCGATTGTGGGCGCACGAGTCACCGGCGCAGAGACAACGGTCAATCCACGCCTGATCGATCTCACCCCCAATGCCCGTAACGAGGCTTTCTATACCGCAATCACCGACCGCCCGCTGTTTGCCGAAACCCGTCGTCCCTTTGTTGCCGAGGCCCCGGCACTCACGCCCGTCGAAGCGGAAGCCGAACCCGAGGCACCTGCCCCGCCTCCTGTCCTGCCGCCGCCCGAAGTGCGCCTGTTGGGTGTTCTCTCAGGTGGGGCACGCGAGGCAGCGCTTTTGTCCATCGCGGGCGGCGATCCTGAATGGTTCGACATTGGATCGGACATCGACGGCTGGCGCCTGTCAGACATCGCGCCAGCGGAAATCCAGCTGACACAAAATGAACGCGCACTCCGCGTCGAGCTTTACTAGAGGTAGTTTTCATGCAGTTGCTCAAAGCCACCCTTGCCTTTGCACTGATCCTCACGCTGGTCGGCTGTGATGACCTCAACGAGGTCAGCCGCTCTGCACCGCTCCTGGCCAATCAAAAACAGGGCGGCACCGCCGCAGACAGCAGTACGCGGGTGAACGACTTGCGCGGCGCGCTCAACAGCCCTCGCGGCAGCACCCGACGGCTTGGCACAGATGACTTTTTGGGCAGCGAAGGCGATGGCAACATCCCCGCGCGCGAATTGGTCGCGGTGTCGGATGATGGCGCGATCACCCTTAACCTCGTGGATGTGCCCATCGAAGAGGCCGCACGTGCCGTGCTTGGCGACACACTGGGTCGCAACTTTACTATCAAGCCCGGGGTGCAGGGCACCGTGACCCTCCAAACGACACGTCCCCTGACGAAAAAGGCGCTGCTCGAAACCTTTGAAACGATCCTCGAACTCAACGGTGCGACGCTCCAGATCGGCAATGACCTGATCACCGTACTGCCCACCGCTGGCGCACCGCGCCGCGTGTCCCGGCTCAACGATGGTGCGGCAATCGGGTCCCGTGTGGTGGCCGTACCGCTGGAATATATCGGCACCACGGAAATGGTGCGCCTGCTGGAACCCATCGCGGGTGCGTCCGTGGCGCTACAATCCATTCCGCAGCGCAATATCCTTCTGATCTCCGGCACCCGCGAGGAAATCAACGCAGCCATTGACGCCGTGAACCTCTTTGACGTGGACGTGCTTCAGGGCAAATCCGTCGGCCTCTACCGTCTGCGCGCGGCCGAACCCGAAGCGGTGGTCGAAGAGCTGAACCTGATCTTCGAAACAGGCGATGGCGGCAGTTTGCAAAACGTGTTGACCTTTGTGCCGTCGCAACGTCTGGGCGCGGTGCTGGTCGTTTCCTCGCGCAAAAGCTACCTGAGCGAGGCCGAACGCTGGATCCGCGACCTCGACCGCACCGCCGGCGGTACACAGCGGCGTCCGGTGGTCTACAACCTTCAGAACCGCTCTGCGGTGGATCTGGCTCCCATCCTGACGGACATGCTCACCGCCGAGGCCGAGACAGACAACACCGGGACCACTCAGGGCGCCGCCAAGATCGTGGCAGACGACACCAAGAATGCGATCATTGTCTGGGGCAATGACAAGGAACAGGACAGTTTCGCCCGCCTGATCCACGCGCTCGACACCACGCCGGTTCAAGTGCTGCTCGAGGCGACAATTGCCGAGGTTTCGCTGAACGATGAACTGGATTTCGGTCTGCGCTGGTTCTTTGAAAACGGGAACTTTGCCGGCACCTTCTCCGATGCCAGCAATGGCGGCACCGGCTCCACTTTCCCCGGTCTCAGCTTTGCCTTTTCCGGCGGGTCATCGGCGGTGACGCTGAATGCGCTGCAATCGGTTACGGACGTGAACGTGGTCTCCTCCCCGTCGCTTCTGGTGCTCGACAATCAGGAGGCGCAGTTGCAAATCGGGGACGAAGTGCCGATTGCCACGCAACAGGTTGTCGACACGACATCGACCACGGCGCCCATCGTCAACACGATCTCTTTCCGCGACACGGGTATCATCCTGACGGTCAAACCCCGTGTGTCCGCGTCGGGCCGGGTGATCCTCGACATTGAACAAGAGGTGTCGAGTGTGGCGAATACCACCACATCCGGCATCGACAGCCCTACGATCTCGACACGTCGCATAACGACGAACATCGCCGTAGACAACGGTCAGACCATCGCGCTTGGCGGGCTTATCGAGGAAAGCGGCAACACCACCCGCTCCAAAGTGCCAGGTGCCGGGGACATACCAGTATTGGGTGCACTCTTCCGGTCCAAAAACAACACAGTGTCCAAATCCGAATTGCTGGTTCTCATCACTCCCCGCGTGATCCGGAACGGTTCCGAAGCGCGGTCAGTCACGGATGAATTGCGCACCCGCATTCAGGGTGCCGACGGTCTGGTCCAGACCGGAATCGTCCAGCAAACGGTGGGGCACAGGATTCTGGATTGACCGTCGCTATTTGGGCCAAGTTGCCAACTCGTTGGCCATCTGAGGATCGGCGCGCAACCTCTCAAGAACCGCTGCAACCTCGGGATCAGTTCGCTTGGGTTTGAGCGGACTCATGATGATGATCCGTGTCTCGCCCTGCGACGTGTCCTGAACCAGTTTCAGCAACTCGGGCAGACGCTTGGCGCTGAACGCCCGCATCACGGCATTGGCCAGCATGGTCTTGGTGCCGAAGCTGTGGATTGCCGTGTCGCCTTTGACGCGCGGTCCAGTTCCGTCTTGCGCGGCCTTGTAAAGCGCCACGATGTCAGGCCACGCGGCCTTGAGCGCCGCGCCCTTGCCGGTCAAAAGGCCCGCCACCGCTGACGATGTCCGGTCCGAAAGCCCGCCCTCTTGCAAAAAACGGATAATGATCGGGATCGCCAGCGCATATTGCGGCGACGTCAATATACGCTGGTCCGTCGCAGAGCGACATTCGACACCCGCATCCTGCAATTGCGCCTTGAGCGGTTCAAGTTCAGACAGCACGATTTCGGTGCGTTCTTCTGGTGTAAATGCAGGCATGACGAGGCTCACACTCCCAATCTATAGAGGCCCTCCGGGTATCATCCGTATCACGATATTCTCAGCATTTGCCAAAGCATCTTCCAAAGGTTTCGACAGCTTTGTGCCTCCGAACCTGCGTACGAAAAGCTGGAATTGAAGGCCTTGCGAATTTGCGTGTGCGATTGCGTCCTTCAGTTGTCTTGTGAACGCTTGATACGCCACATTCTTGACCTCTGCGTAGATCCCGAGCGTCTCGTCGATGATATCTCCGCGGCGTTTGCGACCGTTGATCGTATAGTTCACTTCGCGCAATCCATCGCGGAACAGCTGAGCAACACGGTTTTCCGCAGCACGGCCCTTGGACGCGTTGTGGGCGCGGCGCGCATCGCCGACGATTTTCAGCCACCGCCCGGTACCTGCAAGCTGTCCTTGGATCAGTGACGATCGCGCCATGATGCCCGAACTGATCGAGGTCGTTGATCGCAACGGCATGACTGCATTGCCCGCCGACAGGAACGACTTTTCAGCTGTCGGCGCCAGACCTTCCGGATCCTTGAGGTTGAGCGGATCATTCTGAACGTAGGAATAAATGTTCAGATCACCGGCACGAAATTCAACAGGATCAGATTGGACGAATCGACCGATACTCGGGTCCAAGTGCCGCTTGCGGTAATATATCAACCCGCTTTCGCCATCATGTTCACGACCCGTGAACCCATAGGGTTGGTCCAGATCGCCCACAGTGGTGCGATTCCCAAAGGCGTCATAAGAGTAGGTTGCAACCACCGCGCCAGTTGTTGTGTCGACAACTGCGATGATCGATCCCAACCGGTCGGCATAAACCTCGTGCGCGATCCCCGCGCCGGGTGTTGCATCATCCGCATAGGCCTCGAACCCGATGGGCTCATCGACCATGGTGGTATGCGCCCAACGCCGCACCAGTGTGACGCTCTCGGCCTCTTCACTGGTGAACGATGCTGCGGCCTGCGGCGCTGCATCGGCGTTCAGCGGCGCAATACCAAGCGGACCTTCAAAATCACCGTCCAGCCCGAAACACTCGGGCGGCGATACTTCGAAGAAGTCCGGCACGATGAACAGCGGGAAGCCTTCGTCGAAAAGGAACCCGACAGTCATTGCCGTGGAACCCTCAGGGCCTTCCAGCCGGGTCTGCAAAATGTCGGAGACCGGGAAGCCGGTGGTCAACAACGCGTCACGCGTGATCCCGTCGCGCTGCAGCGCGAGGTCACAGGCTGCCGCCTGAATCGGGTCAGGTTCACCCGGACCGCCGCCGGGTCCACCGGGCCCGCCTCCGATCAATTCCGAACACGCTGCCGGAACGTCGCCGCGGAACAGGAATTCCAGCGTCTCGTTCAGTTGGAAACCTTCCGCCCCTGCTGCCACCAGCAGGTCAAAGGTCATCAACGCGTCCGGTCCGCCGAACTGGTCGATCAGTTCGTTTGTGAGGCCCGGCAACGGGAAGTCACTGCCAAAAATGTCTCGGATCGGGATACCAGCCAGCGCAAATTGTGCGTTGCAGGACGCAAAGGCCGGGTCGCCGCCACCGCCGCCTGTATTGTCTTCAGGCCCGACAACCGCGAATTCCAGCAGGATGTCATCATGCATCAACATCTCGTCTTTGGAAAAGTCGTAGATGAAGGCCGTGGCATTCCGGCCCTGCACCTTGGCGATCCGACGGTCCAGCGCGTCATAGTGATACGCCGTCTCTTGGCCGTTCGCGTCGGTGTAGGAAATCAACCGGTTCTGGCTGTTGTAGGCGTATAGCTCGGTCGCACCATCCACTTTGGACGTCTTGCTGATACGGTTGCCCTTTTCGTCATACCCGTAGGTAAAGCCGTCATCTTCCAGCAAGCGATTATGCGCATCGCTGCTGTAAAGCGCGGACAGTTGCGACGACAGTCGGTTGCCCTCCTGATCGTAGGCATAGTCCTCAACCGGGATCGGTGTGCCGCCATCTGCCACCGGAACGCCTTGCGACACCTGAACAAGCCGGTTCAGCGCATCGTAGGCAAAGCTCTTGGACAGCGCCGGGTCCAGCAAGTTCTGCGCACCGATCAGTTGCCCATCCACTTCGTAGAGATAGGTCAGATCGGTCAGGGTCACGCCATTCTGTGCATGGTTCAGTGCCGACAGCAGGCCATTTTCATAGGTCATGCCGGACAAGCGCCCTGTGGTCGACGTCAGCCCGGTCCGGCGCCCGAAATCATCATACGACATGCCATAGTCAACGCCCCACGGCGTGCGCAATTCGGCCAGACGGTCTTCGGCGTCAAACACGTAGCCATAAACACCGCCCAAGCTGTCTTCGACCGCACTCCGGCGATCCAGAGCATCGTAGCTAAAGGTAAGCGTCACGGCTGGTTGCACACCCAGAGTCCCGTCCGTTGTCGCAGTGATCGGGCGGTTCCGGTTATCGTAGGTCATGGTGACGCGGCTGTCGTCATCCTCGGCAAGGATGATGTTGTCCCGTGCGTCATAGGCGAACCGCATCGTGTTGTCGGGTGTCACCACCTCAATCCGGCGGCCCTTGTCATCATAGGTGGCCGTTTCAACGCCGCCATCCTCGCGGGTAACCGAAACGACGTTGTCGCGGCGATCATAAGACATCGCCATGATCTGGTTGAGCGGATTGGACCGCTGCACCACACGGTCGCGCCCGTCATAGTCAAATGTCGTGACACCACCCCGCCCGTCCGTCACCTGAACAAGGTTGTCGCGAACATCGTAGACAAAGGATTTTTCAAAGCCCTCGGCATCAACCACTCGGGTGACCCGGCTGACAGCGTCGTAATCATAGGTTTGCGTCGCGCCGTCGCCGCGGACCTGTTCGATGACCTCTCCGGCTGGATTGAACGTGCGCACCAACGGACCGTCAGACGGATCATCAAGCCGCACAAGCCGTTCGAGGCTGTCATAGGTCATGGTCGTCGCAAGACCGGATTCGTCGATCACCTGCGTCAGGTTGCCAACACCGTCATAGGCATAGGTCTGCACCCCATCCACAACCGGAGCCGCGTTGAACGCAGCCAGGGTCAGCGGCGCCTGGCCTGCCGGTGCCGCATCCACGATATCCAGCGATATGATCCGGTTATCAGCGTCAAACTCGCGCAATATGCGCCGCGCCACATCGGTGCCCGCACTCTCGGTGAGTTCGTTGACATTCCCTTGCGCATCGTAGCTCAGCGTGCTGGACGATCCGTCCGCATAGATGACCTCGCCCACATTCAGATCACTCAGGTAATTGATCCGCGTGACGTTGCCCCGTTCGTCCGTCAACGTGCGCAACTGGCCTCGCGACGTGTACGTCCTGCGCTGAACACCGCCCTCTGGATCAATCACGGCAGTCACTTCACCGAAGGCGTCGTACTCATACGATGTGACAAAACCGTCCCCATCGGTCATGGACACGATCTTGTTAAATTCCGGCTCATAGACGTAACTCATCACCCGTTGCGCCGGTGTGCCAAAGGACTCCGCCACTTGCGTGATGTTGGCCCGCCCGTCATAGCTCAGCAGATCGACCCGCACGCCGCCGGGCGTATTGTCCGATGGCCGCTCCAGCCGTTCGACCAGATCGTTGAAATCACGCTCCATCCGGGTGACGCGCCCCAGCGGATCGGTCATCTGAATGGTCGAGCCAAAGCTGTTGACGACAATCTCTGACACCTCACCTTTTCGGTCGGTGACAGTGGTGACGCGGTCCTCGGGGGCCACATAGGGACGCGGGCTGGCCACGGCGCCACCCAGACCATCCACCAGCCCCAACGAGGCTGCGACCTGATTGCGTACACTCGATCCGTCCGGCAGCGTCAGACCGTTCGTCTTGCCCGTATCGTCGTGGGTATAGACCGTCTCGTTTCCGTTTTGGTTAATCGTCGAATTGAGCCGCCCGAACTCGTCATAGGCAAAGCTCATCTGATCACCATCAGGCGCCGTGATGCCGACCAGTTGAACGTCCTGATACTCCATCTCGGTCACGCGACCATCAGGATAGGTGACCGTCGCCAGCCGCCCGCGGGCGTCATAGGCCATTTGCATGGTGCCCCCGACTTGGTCGGTGACGGCTGTCAGCGCACCGTTCGCGTCATATGCAAATTCACGGCGATTGCCTTGCGTATCGACCTCGGCGACCTGCAAACCATCAGCATTAAAGATGACCTTGTTGCCATCCTTGTACCGACGCTCCCAACCACCGTCCGGCAGTGCGACAAGCGTGGAAAACTCGCCCTTGCCCGCGACCAGATTGCCATCCGCAGAGGGTTTTGAGAAATCAATCGTGACCGAAAAGCGCTGCAAGGTCACAAGGTCCAGCGAACCGTCACCATCGACATCCGCCGCTTCCTGATTGGCCACGCCATAGTCAAAAAGACCAATCTCTGGCGGCTGGAATGTGCCATCGCCGTTGCCCCGGTAGACCGATACTTCTGACCCGTTGGCAGTGCCGTAGCTCAGGATCAGATCCTGGAACCCGTCGCCCTGCACATCCAGCAGGAACGAATAAGGCTGTCCGCTGGTCAGACTGGCCGGGAAGGGCAGGATTTCCGGCGCAAAGAAGAACCCGGTCGGATTGCGCAGGAACACCTGCACCCCGCCGGGTGCGTGGGTCGCGATCAGATCGTCCAGACCATCGCCATTCAGGTCCGCGACATCGAAATACTTGCCAAGCAGGTCAGTCCCCGCCCCGCCCAGGTCATCATCGAACAGGTCATAGTTCCGGTTGCCCCGGTTGATGATGATCTGAATGCCATCATCAATGCGGTAGATGATGTCGCGCAGCCCGTCTCCGTTAATGTCACCGGTTTCAATCTGTAACCCAGAGTTGCCAAAGGGCTGGACCGCGACGCGTTGACGGAACCGTCCGGACTCGCCGCCGTAATCAACGTAAATCTCGGTGTTGCCAATCCCGAAGAAGCCCGCAAACCGGCTAAAGATCGCGTCTTCGAACCCGTCGCCATCGACATCGTCCACCATGATCGAAGTCAGCTGACCAAAATTGGTGATCGCAATCTGCTTTTCGTACGCGCCAAGCCCGAGGTTTTCCAGATAGGCCAGCGTGTCGGAACCTTGCGCGGTATACGCGATATCCGCCAAATCGTCGCCGTTCAGATCAATCGGCAGCGCGCCCTGAATGTTCGGAAAAAAGATGCCGGTCGGCGGCACATCGTTGCCCTCTTCGACCTCGACGCTTGCCCCCTCGACGAACTCGCGGTCGCCCAGATTGATCAATGTGCGAACGGTGCCATCCCCGGAGTTGCCAAAGACAACGTCCAGATCGCCGTCACCATCCAGATCTGCTGTGGAAATCCCCTGTGGACCAACCGCCTGGAAGGTCAGGCGTGCACCTTCATCGAATTCAGAGAACGTCGGCTCCGGATCGAACACCTCGACGCTGTCATCGTCGATGATAGCGACCTTTCCATCCGGCCGTTGCACCAGCTTCTGAAGCTCATCAATCGCCCAGCCCTGACCATAGGGGCTTTGGGTCTGGTTTTGCACATAAAGCTCGCCCCGATACACTCCCGACACAGTCGAGCAGGCATAAGACGCGCTGGAATAATAGGTATAGTCGTACCGTCCCGCAGACAGACCTGTGGCGTCAAACGGCATCGACTGGCGCAGGGTCACAGCCTCACCGACCAATGCGGGTGTGGTGCCATCCACCGCGATGCGTGGCGTCCAACTGGCCTTGTCTTCGATGCTCAGGCCCGACAGATCAATGCGCGTCTGCACCGTCTCGGGCAGCGACGCGGTGTCGGCAATCGTCACGTCGCCCGCAACGATCACAGTCGGGTCAGCCGCAACCGAGTTATAGGACAGCCCGATTTCCTGAAAGGTATTAAAGGCGCGATATCCTGGAAGCGTATAGACCTCGGGCAGATTTCCCTCGAACGGGGTCAGCTCGCGGTTGTTGCCGTCGTTCATGTCGGCAGAGGCAATTGCCACCGGCGCTTGTGGCAAGAAGGTGAACAGCGCAGGGCCTTTGAATGCCACCGCAGAGGCAGACACCGTGGCACCACCTGCATCCACCATCGCGGATGCGTTGGGCCGGAACAGGCCGTTGCCGCTGTTCAACCGCCACAGCTCAAGCTGGGTCGCTTCGGGCAGTTCGTCCACGTTCGGACCGCTCACCGTGATGCCAGCGGTAAAAATCGCACCGGGTGCAGCCAGCGCGTAAATCTGGCAGGCGTTGGTCTCTTCGGGCAGGCCCGGCTGGTCAAAGAGACGCGGCAAGGAGCCTAGGCAAATCTCGCCCGCATAGGCTGCGCCCGTACCATCCTGAATCGTGTCGGCAGCCACGGTGACCGTCACACCCGACACCGCACTGGCCAGCACCGTCTCGACCCCCTGCAGCACCGGCGCACAGCCGTCGCCCAACGGGGTCAGCAGGAAATCAGGGTTCAGGTCACGAATCTGGTTCTCCGTAACCGTGATCACGCGATTGTCCGCGCTATATCCGCCCGGACCGCCATTCGCTGACGGTTCGACGAAAATCTGCTCGGACCCCGCCTCGAGCGAGCCGATGGAAAATGTGCCATCGGCCTCTGTCAGTGTCATCACCGCAGCGTCGCGCAGACGCACCGGAATACCCGCCAACGGCGTCTCGATCCCATTGGCAAAATCCACCGCATCAAGCACGCGGCCCGAAATCGCCGTGTCTCCCGCATCCGCAGGCACAACCGTGATGCTCAGCGTATCGCGATCCGTCAACGAGCCGTCCGAAACTCCCACTGCAAAGCTGTAATCGCCCTCCTGCCCCACTTCGGGCCGGAACCGCACGGCCCCGGTCGACGCATCTAGCGTCACGCCCGCAGGCAGCGGCAGCGGATCGGCAAAGAAGTTGATCGCATCGCCATCAGGATCATCACCAGTCAGGTCCAACACCAGTTCCAGACCCAACTCGACCGTGTAGAGCGGTGCAATGGGGCCAAGGATTGGCGCCTGATTTCCAGAAAGCACCTCAATATCAATGGTTTGAACAGCATTCGCCACACCGTCAGACACGGTGACCTGCAACACATAGGCACCTTGCGTTTCGGACAGGAAACCAACCGTACCACCGCCCAGATCCATCAGCATCGGATCGGCACCGGCAGGCGCCGTAATGATCTCATAGACAAAGCTCAGCGCATCGCCATCCGGGTCCACCGATGCCGCCGCGCTGTAAATCGCCTCGGCGCCATTACCGATCTCTGCCGGGCCGGTCAGGCTAGCCACGGGGGCGCGGTTGGGCACGTCCAATGTCACCGAAACCACGGGCGAAGTGAACTCGAAATCCGACACAACCAGATCGAACTCGTAGGTGCCTTGGGTGTCGGGGGTAAAGGTCGGCATGACCGC
>NZ_CANNDO010000017.1 GCF_947503385.1 uncultured Tateyamaria sp. | reverse complement strand
CATAAGCAGATATCGACACCTGCACTATGGCGCATTGCGACGCCGGTTGGAGCAGGAGCCATCCACCCCATCGGCTTCCCAGCAAGTGGCCCCCAATGCGTTGTCTTCGCCTCGTTGGATTGTTAGGTCCCACGACAAGGAGAAGCTTTATGATCGACATTGAAAAAGTCCGCCTGGATACGCCGAGTTGTGAGAGTGTGTTACATTTCAACAATGCTGGCTCATCTCTTATGCCCAAACCGGTATTTGACGCGCTTCAATCCGTATTGCGCGATGAAAATGAGATAGGCGGGTATGAGGCCGAACGCAGAGCGCAAGCTCAAATACAAGAATTTTATACCGAGTTCGCAGGGCTTCTGAACGCCAATCCCGATGAGATTGCCTTTGTCGAGAATGCGACACGTGCATGGGATATGGCGTTCTACGGGTTGCATCTGAAACCGGGCGACAGAGTTATCACCCACGGGTCAGAGTATGCGTCCAATTATCTGGCGTTGCTGCAACAGTCTCGCCGCCTTGGATTTGAGATTGATCTCGTCCCGTCAGATGAGTTCGGCCAGATCGATGTGGCTGCTTTGGACAACATGATCGGCCCAAACACCAAGCTCATCGCGATCACGCATGTGCCTACACAGGGCGGTCTTGTGAACCCGGCTGCCGAAATCGGAAAAATCGCCCGCAAACATGGTGTAATCTATCTCCTTGACGCCTGTCAGTCTGTCGGCCAGATCGACGTGAACGTCGCCGAGATTGGGTGCGATATGCTTTCCGGAACCGGCCGTAAATTCCTGCGCGGGCCGAGAGGCACAGGGTTTCTTTATGTCAGCAAGGACATCATGGACCGGATTGATCCGCCGTTCATCGACCTTCTTTCCGCGACATGGACAGGGGCCAACAGTTTTGAATTTGTTAAGGGCGCAAAGCGATTTGAAAACTGGGAAAGCTATGTCGCGGGTCGCGTCGGGTTGATGGAAGCGGTGAAATACGCGCGCGCAATCGGTCTGGCCAATATCGAAACTCGTGTCGCCAACCTTGCCCAAGACCTGCGCGATGCGCTTACCGAGATCAAAGGTGTTTTGGTGCATGATTTGGGGCAGCGAAAGTGCGGCATCGTGACATTTACGAAAGACGGAATTGAGCCCGCAGCAATGGCCGATCAGTTGCGAGCCAAGTCAATCAACGTGTCAGTCTCAGCGATGCCTTACGCCCGGCTCGATCTGGAACCGCGCGGACTTGAGTCCATGACACGCGCTTCCGTTCATTATTTCAATACCGAAGATGAGATCGCGCGCTTTGTTATGGCGGTGAAGACGGTTTGACCGTGACCAGACATTGAAGGCAAGTCGATGAAGGTCGGCTCCGTCCGCCAAGCGGCCATTCTCGCCGCCGGCGCCGGACATCTCGTTTTCGTAAAGCACTCTGCAGTTGGTTATTCTTCGCTCGTCCATCCCAAGTAGTATCGCCCGCGGCCTAAATCTTCGAAGAATGCATAGCCAAGCATCAAAGTGACGCTGATGGAGACAACCAGCACAAGACCGACGGGGCCTGTCAGCGTTCCAAGCGGCAAGCCGAGCCAAGCCATAGCAACTATGAAAGCATTTAGACAAACTGCGCCAAAAAGAACATGATCTCGAATGAGGCGCCACTTGTCCGGCTTAACCGCTTTGTATCCGACTTTCATTCGCAATTTCATGTGACCCAACATCCATTCCCGCCAAGTAAACCCGAGGGCTGGCGCAACGACTGCTTGAGCCGGTTTTTTCCTGTTTTTCACGTCGGTTTTCTGCCCCGTGTCTTGCTCGAGGACGTCCAGAAGCGCTTCCCTGACATTGGCGCTCTTGCTTTCTAAGTGTCTAACATATTCTTTTAGAGTGATGTCTCGTTCGCCTTTGATGATCCTGCGCACGGTTCGCTCGGACACCTGCATGACGTTTGCCAAACACGCATAGCTTTCGGCGGTTTTCAATTCCTTGCTCAAAGCCAAACGAACTTTCTCCAAGACGTCTGATTCGACCTGGCTAACGGCTTTTTCCAAACTGACATCTCCCATTTTCGTGCGACCCTGTGGATATTTCTGACCGTCATTATCAGTCACTTCAAGGCAGCTTACCTTGTTGATTTCTAAACGCTTGCAGATTGCCGTGCCAGATCTGTCACATGTTTTTTTTCGCAATAACAGAATGATACCCACAATTCGGCTTTGACAAAGGCGAGCTTTTCGCGGTCAAAATCCAGCAACAAACAAAACGCGAGTTGTCAAAATGCCCGCTGGTTCTGACGCAGCCTTAGAAATCCACCGTCACATCATGCAAGAACTCAGGGTTCGTGGGTCAAGCATGGCGCAACTCGCCCGCGACCTTGGTGTAACACAGGGATCTTTGTCTTTGATTAGCAGGGGTCTTCATCGCTCAAAACGGTTGGAACGAGAAATCGCCGCCGCCCTAAATACAACGCCTGAAGCGTTGTTTGCAGACCGGTACCCAAGTGAAACATCCAAATGATCATGGGCACCGCAATAACGGCTTAAGCCAGAGCGGAATCTTCAGCTCTCATCAGAATTCGTCAAAAAGCGAGGGGAGGATCAAAATGAACAGCTAGCTGAACAAATAAGAAGGCCCCACGTGCGCCAACACGTGAGGCTTTCAAGAAGTGTCGATTGACTAACCGATGCTTCGATTTTCCCCAAATCTCAAATGAAGTCAAGCTTGGGCTGCGCCTGAGAACGGGTTCGGCTGGCCTGACCTCATCATTCAAACCTGCAGCGGTGTCGCAACTCAGGATTTGTGTGCGCTGTGCACGCCTGCGAAACTCAAAAGGAATGGCCGCGTGCACAGCACTGCGCGCCACAAAACCATTATGGAAATCAAAGAACAAACCAAACCGAAAACCGATCAATCCACTGCGTCGCCAGCAAATTATGCGGTCTTCGTTCCAGCCGCCCCCAGCCGCGCCACGCGCAAGATATCGAAGCGGTCGAAAGTCAGTGGTCGCGCGTTTCTGACCAAACAGACCGCAAAACAAGGCAAGTCACAGACGATTGCTGTGGAAAGTCTGCTGGAATTGAAGGTGCTAAGCATTCTGCTGGCAAAGCCAGTCACGATGGATGTGTTGGAGCAGCCTCCTGCGATAAGGTATACGGACCCCTCGGGCTGCAACCGTAGCCATACTTTCGATTTTCTTTGGATGCACACCGACGGCACCCGCATCGCAGTCGTGGTCAAGCCAGCATCAAAAGCCGCAAAGCCAGAATTCCAGGCCGAACTTAAGGCCATTCGAGCAGCGTTGAGGAAGGACTTTGCGCATCGCTTGATCCTCGTCACAGACGCGGATTTCACCCGAGACGAAGCGCTGAATGCGCAACGGTTGCTAATGTTCTGTCCACATATACAGCCAGAGCATGCCGTGCGTTTGGATGCGGTTCTGCCGACCCTCATCTATCCACTGTCGCTGGGAGAGATCATAGACGTGCTGAACATCGGGGCTGCGGGCTTCGGCACGCTCTTGCCTGCGCTCTATGACGGGAGATTGGTCGCCGATCCGAGTGCCGAGTTTACCCACGCCACCCGCATCGATCGGGGGGGCTTCGCATGAGCAATCGTATTCGCACAAACACGCAGGACCTCTGGATCGTAGACGATGTCGAGTATGGCGTCTCGCAAGTAACGGCTGACGGCGTTGTTCTCATCGAAGTTGATGGCGACAAGCGGGCGCGCAGTTTCTCGCATGTGGAGTTGCTGGGTGCTCTTCAGACTGGTGATGCGGATCTCAAGCGGGACTACTTTGCGCCTGATGCGGCGGCTAGCACCATGCTGTCTCCGGTCGAATACTTGGCGGATCTCGACCGTGAAATGCAACGCTTGGTTCTTTGGCGGCTGGCTTATGTCATGGCGTTTGCGAGCCGCGAGCAAGCCGGCGGCACGAGTCGCACTCCGCATGGCGTGTCTGCCATCCTGGCAGATCTAGAACGTGAGGTGGATCGCCATGAACAAATCAGGCAAACCCTGACAAAGTCAGCAAAACGGGCAGGGCGAAGCTCGTCCAAACGGGACGCACCGAGCGCTTCAACGCTTTTAGCTTGGGTGCGGCGTTGGGAATGCGCCGGTCGTGATCCTCGCAGCCTTATCCCACACACGCACAAATCCGGGAACCGCCGACATCGGTTCCCGCGTCCGGTTGAAGAATTAATTGCGAATGGGATAGAGCGCTACGCTTCTTTCCAGCGTCCTTCCATCCGGCAGACGACCCATTCCATCCTTCAGTGCGTAAGGTCGTTAAACCGGGATCGCAGGTCATCTGGGCAAAGTGATCTCCGCATCCCGTCTCAGCGCACAATTGCGCGGCGGATCAGCAACCTCGATGCCTATTCGACCTATGCCCAAAGGTATGGGGCTGCGGCGGCCAATCGTAAGTTTGGAGCTTACGAGGATGGCATCAAAGCCAGCTTTCCAATGGAGCGGGTGGAGATTGACGAGTGGAAGGTCGATGCGATCACGTTGCTTGACGCCATCGGTGCTTTTAGCGGGCTACCAGCAACAGAACGAGAACGGTTGGAGACCTCGCGCCTGTGTCTCTATCTCGCGATCTGTTGCGCGACACGCTGCGTGGTTGGCATGCACCTGTGTGATCAACCGAACGGCGCCGACGCCAAGCGTCTTTTGTCGCTGATGACACGGGACAAGACAGACCTCGCCGATGCTGCGGGGTGCGAGAGTGCTTGGCATCATGGTGGCGGCATCGGTCTGGTATCTGCGGATCTTGGATCCGCCTTCATCGATGAACGGTTTCAGACAGCTGTGCTCGACCTCAGAGCTCAACTCGCCCATCCGCCGGGGGAGTTACCTCGGCTACGAGCGCGGGTGGAGCGGATATTTGGCACCTTTGGGACTCAGATCATGCCAATGCTTGCCGGGCGCACATTCTCAAATCCGCAAGAGCGTGGCGACTACCCATCAGAAGCCTTGGCGGTGCATACACGCGAAACCCTGATGCAAATCCTGACACTTCATGTGGTCGACATCTATCACAATACGCCACATCGGGGCTTGCGCGGGGAAACACCTGCCGATTGTTGGGAGCGGCTATCTGCCAAAATGGGTACCCTGCCCTATCCAGGTGCCATTGAACGCACAGCAGTCTTTGGAATTGACGCCGAACGCAAGCTCACTGGGCGCGGCGTAACAGTCTACGGCATCAGTTATGCGTGCGACTACCTGCGAGAAAGGCGCAAGCGCGTTGGTGAAGACACCGTCCTACTGCGCACCAACCCCGAGGACCTTGGCTTTGTCATGGTGTGGACCGGCAAAGCGTGGGTTCAGGCACGAGCAATCCAATCTTGTTTCGAGGGCGTCTCATTGGGACAATGGCGGCAGGCGTCTCGTGAGTTGCACTTGCGGCACGCCGAGCGCGCCGAACTCAAGGAACACGTGGTCCAACGTGCTCTCAAAAAGGTAGAGAGCATTAATGCGGAACAGATTGCCAAGTTCAATGTGACGATACCGTTTCTGAGCAAAAAGGACCTCGCGCGCGAAGAACGGCAACTGCACCTGGGTTTGACCATTCGACCGCAGGATCAGCCAAGGCTCGACTTGCCTCTATCCCAGGACGGCATCGGCTCGGAAGTTCCGCTGACTGAGCAAGCGCCTGATCTCTTCAATCAACACACAGAGCGCACGACTGGCACGTCATCTGCCAAAGACCACACACACGAACGGAAATGGGGTTTGGAGGACGACGAATGACGCAGTCTTATAACATTGAAAAAATCGTCGGCCTGAAGAAGCTGTACTACACGCGCGAAACACACGAGCATCTTAGAGATCAGTTTGACCGTTTGCTTAACAGCCGCCGCGAAGAACTGCGGCAAGGCATTACAAGAGAGGGGCGCGCCATTGCGCTCCTCGGCCCCTCCGGCAGCGGCAAAACAACTGCGGTCGAGCGGCTGCTGTACCGGCATCCGGAACTGGTTTTGCCCGAGCCTGACCAGGAACGTGCAGATGTGATCAGCTTCCGCGTCCCCTCCCCCGCAACTCTCAAGGATGTTGGGATGACTGCACTTGATGCGCTTGGCTATCCGCTGTCGCGCGACAGACCCGCCGGCATCATCTGGGCAATGGTGCGCGAGTTCCTCAAGAAACGACAAACGCTGTTTCTGCATATTGATGAAGCGCAGGACCTCTACACGGCCAACTCCGATCACGTGCTTCGCAACGTCATCAACACGTTAAAGTCACTCATGCAACACAAGGACTGGCCCGTCTCGATCATCCTGTCGGGCATGCCCGAAGTGCGCAAGATGTTGAACTTTGATCCGCAGCTTGCGCGTCGGTTTTACCCAATCGAACTGGAGCCACTGTCACTTGCAGCCGATGAAGCGATGTTGAAAGACATGCTCAGTGCATACCTGCGCAAAGCTGAACTGCGCCCCAGTTCCGATCTGCTGTACACGGACTTTCTGATGCGATTGCTGCACGCATCAGCGCATGAGTTTGGATTGGTCATTGAACTGATCATTGCAGCGATTGAGGAAGCCTTCATCGCGCCGGCCGATGAACTGCGAAGCGAACACTTTGCCTGTGCATTCAGAAGGCGCACAGGATGTTATGACGGGATGAACCCGTTTGTCGCTCCGGATTACGCCGACATTGATCCGCGCAAGCTCTTTCCCGATCTGCAGGACTGAGCCGCATGTTGCAGAAACCAAATCTCGCGTTTCCACTGCGCCAAGAAGAAACGGCTACGTCCTATGTCTCACGCCTGGCAGATGATCTGGGTGTTGGCACCCCGTTTGACCTTTGTCGTGATCTTGGCCTCGAGTGGCAAAGCATCGTGCGCGGCGATGCAACACAACTGAGGGCCCTCGCGGCCCTCGGCGGTGCCAATGCAGCAGACATGCTGCGCTGGTCCATCAAGTCATTGGGCCATCTGCAATTCCGCATCGGTAACGACACAGTGCCTAACAAAACGCTGCTGCGCAGCCGGCCACGCCTTTGCCCGCGCTGTGTGCTGGAGGATGTATCGGAGGGGAAACAGCCATTCCGACGGTTCCACTGGAATCTTCGTGCTATCCGTACATGTGAGCGGCACGGCGTGTCCATCCTGCAACTCCCCCACCTCGAACACACCTTCGGCAACTACGACTTCGTTAGGCGAGTAGCGGCTTGTCAGACCATGATCGAGCAGTCCGCCGAGACGGCTGAAACACGTGCATTTTCTCCGTTTGAAGCATACCTTCTTGGACGCCTGCGCTGTTCCCCATCCGAGTTTGCCTTTGCGGACAGCTTACCTCTAATCGTGCTGATCAGATTGACAGAGACAAGTGGGCTCACTCTGCTGAGCAACCGCCAGTCACAACGGGATATGCCTGAAAACCAGCTTTATGAGGCCGCCAAACACGGCTTTGAATACATCAAAGATGGAGAGGACGGGATTCGCAGGTTTCTGAGCGACATGCAGATCGATCCACTGCAGAGCAATGCCAGCCACAAGATCGACTACGGAGCGTTCTGGACTTGGCTGCGTACTGCAAAACCGATCCATGGGGTCGACCGGATTCGCGACATTGCGCGCGTCTTTGTCTTCGCAAACTATCCCGTACAGCGTGGAACAGACGTGCTCGGGGTCCCCTGCCCCAAGACGCAGATATACTCCATTCACAGCGCCAAGCGCGAGCATGGCATCTCGCGCAAGCGACTGGTGCGATGTCTAGCTGAGTTCGGCGCGGGGCGTCCGTCCGAAGGCAAGCCCGAGTCGCTAATTTTGCAACGTCAGATCACGGCGGACGACATCGAGCGCATCTTGTTGCATCGCGACAACCTCGTGCATCGCAAACAAGCCGCTGCGCTGTTGGGAGGGTCTGACAGCGCATTCCGGCAATTGCGATTGAGCGGCATGATCAGACAGCACATGGACGGGATCGACAAGCGCCCGATGTTTGACCCTGCCGAGATACACGCTTTTCTCGATCCGGTTCTTGCTGCAGCACCCGAAACGGAAACGACCCTAAATAGACTGATGTCATTGCCGACAGCTTGCCAGTCGCTAGGCACTGCGCTGATCGGAGCCGCAGAACTGGTGCGTTCGGGTCAACTGCCGTCCGCACGGCGTTGTCATATCGGGCAAGGGCTCGAACGCATCCTAGTGAACCCTAACGAGTTGAGTGACGTAATCCATTCCAAAATGACGCCGGCCCGCCCCAAACTGAAGGCAGCCAAATATCTACGCACAAGCCTGCGCACCATCGATCACCTGTTGCAAACTGGCGACCTGCACCTCGTCAAACGCGGGCATTCGCTCAAAGGCCATGACTTTCCGGCCGTGTCTGAATGCAGCCTTGATGGATTCTTAACCAAATACACAACCGTCGGCCGTATCGCTCACGGCATGGGACTCAGCTTTATGTTCGTGATGCACGCATTTGATCGATGTGGTGTAGCGGCCGAACTCGTGCCGAATGGAGTTGGCCGCTTTTACCTCAGGGACCACCTCAAACAGCGCGCACCATTCATGGCATTTGACAGGCCGAGGGAGGTTGATTGGGATACTGTGTAGAGGGCGGTAAGCCGTCATTCGCTGCGCGCGCACATTCACCAGAGAAATGAAATTAGCCAATGAGTTACTCTTCTTAGCCGCAGCAGCTTTTGCTTTCAGGTTGGCAAATTTTCCACTATATTCCTCAAAAATCAGGGAATTTCTGCATGGATGATGAGATTCTTACTATCCCCGAAGTTGCGAAGCTACTGAAGATCAATGAGAAAACCGCTTACAGACTTGCATCTCAGTCTGAAATTCCTGGTTTCAAAGTGGGAGGTAGTTGGAGGTTTCGAGCGGACGAACTCCGGCGGTGGATGGAAACGCAAGCCGCTAGTGGCAAGAACGAGGGGCAGACATGAAAGAGCTCTCCTTCAAAGTTGCTGCGAAGACAGCCAGGCTCTTTGGTCGCGAGAACGTTTCGAATGCCGAAGGTGCAATATCAGAGCTTGTAAAAAACACATATGATGCCGACGCTACAATGTGCCTGGTTTGCTTCATTCCAAGGTTCAGTAGTGCACCCAATAGGTTGAAGAAGTCCGAGTTTGCTCGACTTCGCGAAATTCATCCAGAGATCGAAGAGTTCTACGCGCAGCAATCCGAGGGCTATGAGCGACGCGACGCCGCTTACAATCTCAACGTCGAGGTTGTCGACAAGCTGGCATCGGGCCTCCTAGATCTTTGGCTGATCGATAACGGTGATGGCATGACTGCGAAGACCATCGAAGACAATTGGATGGTTATTGGCACCAACAATAAAGAGCAAAATGCGACGTCCGATAGTGGCAGAGCCCGGACAGGTGCCAAGGGAATTGGCAGATTTGCGCTCGATCGTCTGGGATCTGAGTGTCAGCTGTTCTCTAGTTCAGCCACAAGTGAAGCTATCAGCAATTTGGAATGGGTGGTCAACTGGGATGACTTCGACGCCGCCGACAAGACGCTAGAGGATATCAAAGCTGTCTTGAGAGAAGACCAAACTACGTTGGACGAGAGGCTTCGGTTTCTCGATGATCACCCTTCTATCTCAACAGCAGTTTCGCAGCTGGCAGGGAAGGGTTTCAATTGGTTCAAAGGTACCGCTATTCGTATTGGTTTGCTGCGAGATGATTGGCATGCACGCGATGTGCAGCATTTGTACAAGATGCTCGCCGAGTTGATACCTCCACTAGACCAGCGGGTCCTTAATCTCTTTCTCTTTGATGCCCGAGAACCGAGCAACTACGGCGTTGTGACCGCTGAGGTTCTTGATGACTACGACTACAAGATTGATGCTGAAATTTCTTCGCAGGGAACTGTGACGATCACGCTTGTGAGGAACGAGCTTGATGTCGATCGAATTGATCCGGACCTGTTCGAACTCGATGAGATGACTCAAGCTCCATTCGATGAAAAGTCATTCAGAAAGGCCGAGCTCAAATACATGAAAACCCTGGACGAGCTGTTCCCAGGGGCGCCAGATGACTTTAAAAGAAACGCTGAGGCGCTTGGCTCCTTTAAGGTAAATCTCCGGTTCTATAAGAAGGGAGCGCCAAGCGCGCGAGATGGTCGCATCTATCCGTATCGGGCGTTTCAACCGGGACCACGAAAGGCATGGATCGAAGAGTTCGGAGGTCTGAAAATATACCGGGACAATTTCGCTGTCCGTCCTTACGGTGAGTTGGGTGGACGAGCCTTTGATTGGCTCGCACTCGGCCAGCGGGTCGCGATCAGCCCTGTTCAAGCATCACGAAAGGGCTGGAAGGTCAGCCCCCAGAACTTAGCCGGCACAGTGACTATATCACGCCTCGAAAACGCTAAGTTAAACGACCAATCCAACCGCGAAGGGATCATCGAAAACGAGTATTTCGCGACGTTCCGTGAGCTTGTGAAACGGGTCATTCAGGAATTTGAAGACGATCGAAGCCACATCCACTACAACCTCAATCGCCTTTTCCAAAGCAAGAATGAGGCGGAAAAGTCGAAGAGTGAAGGAGCCGAAACCGCGGCTCGTGTAACTAAGGCGCCTGAAAAGGCGACGCCGGAAGACGCCCAAACACTTGCGAGGGCATACACCGCACAGCAGGAAGAGATTAGGGAGCTTCGCGACGAACAGACGATGCTGCGAGCTCTGGCGACTCTGGGGACAGTGTTAATTTCGTTTTCACACGAAATGGGCCAACTCCAGAACACGATGGGTGGAAGGTCAACCGAGCTCTCGGACATCTTGTCGTCTTATATCGATCGAGACTCACTGATGGGGGTGGGCGGAGCGTTCAATCCTTTCGAGATACTTGAAGAATGGGAAGAGGATGACAAAAAGGTACGCCAATGGTTTACCTTCGCCCTGTCCTCCATTCGAGCCGACAAACGGCGCCGTAAGAAGATCAATTTGCAGCAGCATCTGCAAAAAACCAAGAAGACATGGAAGGGCTTCTTGGAGCCGCGGCACATCACTCTCACTTACGATGTCGCCCAGGATGCGTCAGAGGTGAACGTGCTAGCCTTCGAGATAGACCTCGACAGCGTTTTCAACAACCTAATCCTCAACTCGGTTGAAGCGCTCCTGTCTGATCGACATCAGGGCGCGCGCGAGATCACAATCAAAGTTGAACAGTCGGGGCCGCAAGTTAGGATCAACTATCGTGACAACGGTCCGGGCCTTGATCCCTCGATACGCGATCCAGCGAGCATCTTTAAGTTCGCTGTCACGACCAAGCGCGATGCATCTGGTCAGGCAAATGGCACAGGCCTGGGGATGTGGATATTGGCCGCCGTAGTACAGGCCTACGGTGGTTCATTCCGAGCATACGGACCGGGCAAAGATCCAGGTTTTCGGATGGAAATTCTCCTCCCTTTGAAGAAGTAAGGAAACGGTCTTGGCAGAGTTAGTGTATATCGACGAGCAAAAGGCGCAGGCTGGTCAAGTTCTCAGAAGTGCAGTGGCATCAGGTGAATTCACCCCGGATCAAGTACGAGCCATTGAACCTGAGAGCACCTTAGATGACACCATTCAGCAGATCGCCGAACTGCACTGCAAGGTGCTGATTACAGACTACCGCCTATCAGACCACAAACCAGATGTAGAATTTAACGGTGCAGACTTAGTTCGAGCCTTCAGGGATCGGTTTGCCGAATTTCCTTGCTTCGTCACCACGTCATTTCCGGACCAAGCTGTTGATGAGACCCTAGACACGAACATGGTATTTCCCAAATCTGATTTCTTGGATCGTGAAGAGGCCAAAAACAGCGACCTCCCGTTCTTTAAGCGAGTAAGGAAGAAAATCGCGGAACACGAACGACAGGTTGCAGTTGCTCAGGCAGAGTTGGAGCACCTCTCTGCACAAGCTCTGGAGAGAGATTTGGATGCCAGCGAGACTCAAAGATTCCTTGATCTCGACAGTTATCTGGAAGCTGTGTTGGGTGCTCAGTTTGCAATCGAACGCCATGTGAAAGTTCGGGCCTTAGAGCCATTCGATCGGTTGATTGGCCGCACCGAAGAGCTGATTGAGAGGATCAAGAGCGAACTTGGTGAGCCTGAAGAACGCGGTGGATCGTAGTAGTGCTGCGGAAGGGAACACCGGTTCGTTCGGTAGTTGCGGCGCAAACTACCTATCGCGCTTACAAGGAAGACTTGCGGAGAGATTTCTCTAGCAGATGTGGCTACTGCGACGCCTTAGATGAGTTCTTTGGCGGAGTGCGGGGTTATCAAATTGACCACTTTGCTCCGAAGTCTTTGTTCCCCGAATGGTTACTTGAGTACCGAAATTTGGTCTACTCATGCCCTTTTTGTAACCGTGCAAAGTCAAACAAATGGATTGGAGATGACAAGAACATACCCAATGACGGATCGAGTGGATTTGTAGATCCGTGCGACCCAGATCTCGACAACCATCTTGAACGGGACAACCACGGTAGAATTCGTGCCAAAACCGACCTTGGTCGTTACATGATAGCGAACTTGAACTTGTCGCTTATCCGCCACCAGTTCGTTTGGCAGACCCAAAAAATGGATGAGCTACTAGGCGAGCTGCTAGAACTCGAAGCGCGACTGTCTGCCGATACCGAGCACTATCGGTCTGTCTTGCAGGAGATTGCTCGAGTTACACGCGAACATCGAGAGTACCGTCGCCGTGCTTTTGAAGCTTGAACCTGGAATAGAGAGACTGTTGGGCGTAGTATATACGCCTGACGATGTAGCGTCAGAACTGACCAAATTCGCTTTGGCCAGGCGTCACAAGGAACCAAACACGATATTGGAACCTAGTGCTGGTGATGGCGCCTTCCTGCGGGCACTTTCCGCTTCGGCAGAGGACAGCTTTGAAGTCCACGGCCTTGACATTGATCAGGCAGCTACGGACTTGCTAAAAAAGGAATTCCCGGCTGCGAAGTTCAGGTGCCAAGACTTCATAGAATATGCCGTCGCGCATGATGGGCCCAAATACGATTTAGTTATCGGTAATCCGCCTTACATCCGGCGCCATAATTTTGGCGTTGAGCTGAAGAAAAGCATCGAAGATCTTAGCCAGATAGCAGATTATCCACTTTCGGAACTTAAGAATGCTTGGGCCGCGTTCGTTGTGGCATCTAGCATGCTCCTGTCCGATACAGGCGTCCTAGCGTTTATCGTTCCATATGAGCTCCTAAACGTAAAGTATGGCCAGTATCTTCAGGCATTTCTTGTAGAAAATTTCGTTTCAGTAGAGGTCTTTACGCCTCAAGATAAAGCCTTTCGCAAGCTCGATCAGGATGCCGTCGCTTTGGTAGCATCGAAATCCGCGCCCAAGGCCATTGCTGGGGTAACGCTCAGCTCAGTCAAAACACTAGCCAAGCTGGAACCTATAAGATCCCGCAGTATCTGCTTCAGCGGCAAGCAAGCGAGTTCAATCGACCTCAACTCGATTTTCTTCGATGACGAAACTTCCACTTTGTTACACAAGCTACGCTCAAATCTGAAGACGCTTGGCGACTTTGCGACGAGTTCCGCGGGAGTGGTCTCGGCGGCGAATGATTTCTTCATCCTTAGGTCCAAGGAAATCAGTGATCGCGGTTTGGGCCAATGGGCGCGCCCAATACTGAAGAAAGGTGCTTATCTGCCATCAGGCCCTGTTTTCTCAGAGAATGACCTGGCTGAGATATCAAAACGCGAACCAGCCTTCCTTTTGGATTTTGTGCGTGATGGGGCTCCACCGCTTTCGCAGGAAGCGCAATCCTACATCGCGGCAGGAGAAGAGCTGGGGCTCGATCAAAGATATAAGTGTCGTCATCGTTCGCCTTGGTACAACATTCCGATAGTTGAGGCGTCTGACGGGGTATTTTTTAAGCGGTCACACAGCTTTCCAAGACTATGCATCAACAAAGCAAGGGTTTTGGTAACTGATACAGCATATCAGGTCACGATGCGGAAAGGTTTTGCGATTCAGGACCTTACCTTCTCGTTCTACAACAGCTTGGCGCTACTATTTTGTGAGATGGATGGTCGCTTTTACGGCGGCGGTGTCCTCGAACTGACACCCAAAGAATTCAGAGGAGTGCCAATACATTTCCAACACCCGACTGCGCTACAGTATCGTGAGTTCATCGACAGATTTCCTCAATCGAAATCCCCTGAAGCAGCGAACTTTGATCACGCGGACCGAAGATTGGCGAACGAGCTGTCCCTTTCCGAAAGGCAGGTTTCAATGGTCCGGGAGGCGCTCAAGACGATAAGGACGCATCGTCTTAGACATGGCTCATGACACTGTTCTTGGTCCGCTGCATTGCAGCGTAGACGGTGAATTCGAGTGTCGGCTTTGGGCCGGGAGAGATTGGAGGCGCTGGAAGCGATGTTTGGGTTGCGCTGCCTCGACAAGTGACGAGTAAGAACTCGTCCAGCTAAACTGCAACGTGAACGGACCGGTGTGACGCGCACTACCGATTTCGGTTGGTATTGCCGCTGGGACCGGCCATAGAGAGCAATGCTCTCTGCATCGTTGAAATCAGTCTTACAGCACGCACGATACCTCCCACTGTGGTCGGCTCTGACCGCTGTGCGATGGCGCTCCTTTGACTCTCGTTCCAGTGGATTGGGTGCAACGTTCAGAACAGTCATGCGGTGGTTTCCTCCGGCAAGGAGTCGATTTGACCGCGAAGCCAAACGGGTTTTTCCCGATATGAAACCCGTAACCCGCGCTAAGCTCGGCCAAGATATGGGCTGGCATATGGGGAGAACGCTGTTCGAGATTTATCACGATGCTGAATTTCAGACCCACCACCACAAGTTCAGTGCATCCGGTCCGGGTCTTGGTGCCTTGAAAGAGGCTCAAAGGCTTGGCAAGGGCGCGATCGTTGTCTCCGGCCATTTCGGACAATGGGAAGCCATTCGCGCTGTGATCAAAATTCATGGGCTTGAAAGCGGCGCGGTGTATCGACCGAACAAGAACCGCCACTACGAGCGTCGCATTCGTACCGGTATCGAAGCAGGTGGGAAACCGATCTTGGCGACCGGCCACGTTGGAACCAGGGCCCTTGTGCGGCATCTGCGAGATGGTGGTATTATCTCAATCCTGTTGGATGAAAAATATTCGGAAGGCGTGAGGATACCGTTTCTTGGTCATGACGCCCTCACGTCTCTTTCGGCGGCCCAACTCGCGCTCAAATACGATCTGCCCATGATCCCTGCATTCGGTACAAGGGTTGGTGATGGAAACACATTCAGCGTGGAGTTCGAAGCCCCAATCCCACACACTGACAGCATCGAAATGACGCGTGCTTTCAACGACAGTCTGTCTACGCGGATCATGGCGAACCCAGAACAGTGGTACTGGATGTTGAAACGCTGGGATGGGGCATGAGGGAATACACTTCGCCTACCGATTGTCCAAATTAAGGAAACGCTTCGCACTCGACCAATGGCCAGTTTGGGGAAGCAGCACTGTAGCCTGCTGAACGACCACCAATGTCGGCAATGGGTCGCCCCTGCAGGCGGCCCAAAAATTTAGATTTCAATGGCTTCCGCGATAGCCAATGCGTCTTCAAGCTCGACGCCGAGATACCGGACCGTGCTATCCATCTTGGTGTGACCAAGCAGCAGTTGCACGGCTCGGAGATTTCCCGTCTTTTTATAGATCTGCGTAACCTTGGTGCGACGCATTGAATGGGTGCCATAGGCCGTCGCTTCAAGGCCAATCGAAGTGACCCAGTCGCGCACAATCCGCGCGTACTGACGGGTAGAAATGTGCAGTCGTTCGTGAAAACGCCCTGGCCAAAGATATTCTGACCCGACCATCAATTCGTCTTCCATCCATTTCTCAACTGACGCTCTAGTCCCTTCCGATATCTCAAATCGTACAGGTTTCTGTGTCTTGCTCTGTAGCACCAACGCCCATTCCTTAATTTGGCCGGATGCCATGACGTCAACCACCTTCATCTTCACGAGATCACACTCGCGAAGCTTGCTGTCGATTGCCATGTTAAACAACGCGAGGTCGCGATGGTTCTCGGCCAGTTCCAGTCGAACTCGGATCGCCCAAACGTGTTTGGGCTTCAGCGGTCGTTTCTGGCCAACGATGCGACCCTTGTTCCAAGCTGGGCGAAGTACGCGAATGGCTGGTAGGTTTGGTGTCTCCATGACTGATCCTCCGATCCGCCGCGCCCTCCACAACGTCAACCCGACGTTAACAAGGCACCGTATCACGGTCTTACTCCGCTGCACCCTATGTCCGGATCGAACCCATCCTGCGAGTTCAAGTTTCGCGCGGCCTGCGTTCTTAGCGCGAAAAATACGGCAAGCTTTTGATTATTGGTGCTGCCTTGCGGCGGACTCACACGCTCCAGACAAAACTGCCTTGTTTCCTTGCCGTATTTACTCAAACAGGGAACCAGCGCGGTCATGGCGCAACAGCCGCTATGTTGAGACGGTATTCTCCAAATTGGCAGTTTGTTTACTTTAGTCGAGACTCTGCGTCGCCGAAGTCTTACGGTCGCCATCTGAAGCGATGTGATCGTGTGTCTATCAAAGCCTGTTCATGGTTCGCTTAATCCCGCAGGGAGCCAAACCATCACAAACCTCATTCAGCTCGTTTATGTGTCACAGCCGTTTGGGTTCGATGAGCCGACACTCGCAGGAATTTTGCTCGATGCCAGACGCTGTAATAAGCGGGATGACGTGACCGGCGCGTTGGTTTGTCGACATGACATCTACCTTCAACTATTGGAAGGTCCGGAAGATGCAGTGCGCGCGGCCTATGCAAGGATTTGTCGCGATGATCGCCATGCCGGGGTCAAAGAACTCCTGAATCTCAAGATACAAAGTCGATTGTTTGCAAGTTGGGCGATGCTTCATGATCCTGCGAAGACTTGGATTTGGACGGAAGAAGAGATCGCAAACGCCGTACTTGATCGCGCTGAGTCCGCAGAAATTATAAAAATTTTCAAAGACCTATCGGATCGATCCGGGAAACCGGCTGTGCATTGATGCAGACGCGAACCATGATCTGTAAATGGTGGGCGGTATGATGGGTGTGCACTCAGTGCCTGATGCGTTCACGACGTGGGAATGTGATCGCATTGTTGCCGCAATCGCCAAAATGCCCGCCGATGAGGGGCTGCTTGTTAGCCGCAATCGGGATCACAATTTGCGTAATGCGGAACTCGTTTGGATGGACGATGTCGGAGACCTCAGCTGGGTGATGACCCGGTTGATTGAGCTTGTCAGTCATTCCAACAACCAACAATTTGATTTCGATGTGCGCGAATTTGCGGAAAGCCCCCAAATAGCTAGTTATGACGCGGCAAAAGGGGGCCATTTTGCCTGGCATTCTGACATCGGTCATGGTCCCGCTGCCGGTAAAAGAAAGCTCACACTTGTTCTTCAATTGAGCAATCCTGACACCTACGACGGGGGCGACCTGGAAATCAGGCCAAGTGCTCACATCCTCTTGGGCAGTCGGGCGCAGGGATCTGTAAGTGTGTTTCCGAGTTTTGCACTACATCAGGTGACGCCGATCAAGCGGGGCATTCGGCGTTCGCTGACCGTTTGGGCGCATGGCCCTCCGTTTCGCTGAAGGCGGCTCCAACCGGCCAAAGTGACAGAACCATCTGAGGTGTTGAGAGGATGGTCTGGTCAGCCAGCATTGCAATCAAGGTCCCAAGCGGTTACATACGTAAAACAAAGTTGTGGTATTCTTCGGCAAAAGCGCATCGCTTTGCCAGAGCCAGCTGCAGTCACTATCATTAAAATTCGATTGTCAGATGCAGTAACAGGGATCTGCAGTTTGGGACGGTTGTTGATCACGACCGTAACGCCCACGTGTCAGTACCGCTCGCTTTGGTCGCAGGAGCTCCCGCGATGTGCGGCCGGGCATGGACAACGCACTGTCGATCTAACGACTTCGACACGGCTCTGACAAAATGTCTTGTCAGCGCAACAAAAGGTGAGGCGGCACTTTCTCCGTCAAAGGACCCAACATGACTTTTCCTGACTGGACGAAACCTGGCCTCTACGGTGCTTTGGGTGGCGCGATTGCGGTTTCTGTCTTGGGCTTCTCATGGGGCGGCTGGACAACAAGCGGCAGTGCCCAAGCCATGGCGCAGGACTTCGCTGCTGAAGAGGTGACTTTGGCAATGGTGCCGGTCTGCCTCAATATGTCAGCGGCTGATCCGGAACGCACAGAGAAGCTCGCAACTCTTCAGGATCTCTCTATTTTTGGCCGCCGCAATGCAATGATGGAAACGGGCTGGGCCACGCGCCCCGGTACAGATACGCCAGATCGTGACCTAGCGGCTGCTTGCCTCGCGGGGCTTGAGTTGGATGGATCATAATTTGAAAGTACCGCCGCAATCGTCAGAGACAGTTTGCGGGATATCGATGTTGGCGGACGCTCGGCTACTTTGGGCCGTTCTCATAGGCCCAATCTTTGTTCTGCTACTCCTTGCAATGCCCGCCATCGCCCAAACCATGCCAGAAAACGCCAGCGCAAAGAGCTATGGCGACGGTTGGCAGTGCAACGTCGGGTATCGGCTCACGGAGGAGAGTTGTGCTGCTATTGTGGTCCCAGAAAATGCCTATGCGACAAACCGCACCTATGGTTCCGGATGGGAATGTCATCACGGATTTCGCAAGGTTGACGAGGTGGCCTGTGTTGCAGTGATTGTCCCCGATGGTGGGTTTCTAGACTCCTCTGGCGAACGCTGGCGCTGTCTGCGCGGCTTTCTCAAAATCAACGATACCTGCCAAGAGGTCGTCTTGCCTGAAAATGCTTATCTTGCGGATGGTTCCGCGTGGGAATGTGGACGCGGGTTTGAGAAGACGGACGACAGTTGCAGCGCAATCACGGTTCCGATCAACGGATATCTGAACGGTTCTCGCTACGGTCAACCTTGGTCATGTGAACGTGGGTACTTCGAACAGGACGGTCTGTGCGGGGCCGTCGTCATTCCCGAATTCGCGTATTTCGACGATGCATCGTACGGCGAGGGGTGGAAATGCCAGAGGGGATATGAAGCTTCTGGTGCAGGCTGTGAAGCGATCAACGTCCCCGCAAACGCCCATCTCGACCGGTCGGGAAACCGTTGGGAATGCAACAGGAACTTCCAGAAATCCAAGGGGCTATGCGTTCTAAAAAACTAAGTGCGTCGCGCCAAGACGTCCGCCTCAACACCTCGTCGAACGACAGTCTCAGCATCAAAAGGACGACAAGATGAAAACCGGAATCCAGACGGTAGATACCGTTCGCCGCCCAGTTAGGGGCGCTCAGGCGCCCCCCATGATACGTGACACACAGGCACAATCATCTTCGCTCACCCAGATCCCCACAGCGGTTATCTTTTGCGAGGGCAATTTTGCCAAAATTGACGGCAAGACGGCCAACGGCCTCGTGCGTCATTCAGAGGCCTACAAGATCATCTCGGTCATCGACAGCGCTCACGGCGGCGAGAACAGCGGGCAGGTTCTTAATGACGTGATCAACAACGTACCAATTCTCAAAGACCTAGATGCCGCCGTCGCCCATGCAACCGCCAAACCTGATACCTTTATCTATGGGATGGCCCCCTCAACAGGGCGACTTTCGCTCGCTGATCGTGGGGTCGTACTGGATGCGATTGGGCGCGGCATGAACATCGTCAGTGGCCTGCATGAGTACCTCAGCGACGATCCCGAAATTGCGCAAGCCGCATCGGACAGACAGGTCACCATTCGCGACATCCGCAAACCCAAAGCCAGCAAAGACATGCGCTTGTTCGACGGCAGCGTCGCGAATGTCCATGCGCTACGCATCGCAGTACTGGGGACCGATTGCGCGATCGGAAAACGGACCACTGCGACGATCTTGGCACGCGCCCTCAACGCAAAGGGCATCAAGACTGTACTGGTTGGCACCGGTCAGACGGGCCTGATGCAGGGCGCAAAATATGGCGTGGCCATGGATGCCGTCCCACCCCAATTCTGCTGCGGCGAACTTGAAGGTGCGATTGTCGCCGCCTCAGTGGCGGAACAACCCGATGTCATTTTGATCGAGGGCCAGGGCGCGCTCAGCCATCCGGCGTTCTGTACATCGGCGTTCATTCTGCGTGGCAGCCAACCGGACGCCGTCATACTTCAGCACGCACCGAAACGCACCCATCGCTGTGACTTTCCCAACATGCCGATGCCCACCCCAGCAAGCGAGATTGCTTTGATTGAGGCGTTTGCCGATACCAAGGTCATTGGTGTCACGCTCAATCACGAGGGTATGTCCGAAGCCGAGATCACAGACACGATTGTCGCACAAACCGAAAAACTCGGTCTGCCTGTGACTGACGCGCTCAGCCGACCAGCGGCACATTTGCTTGCGATGGTTGTTGCAGCCTATCCTGGTCTGCAGCAAGGAACACCCGTGGCCGCGACTTGAGCTGCCCTCGGATAGAAGTTGATCTGCGCAAATTGCGCCACAACACACGAACCGTTGTCGAGCGATTGAAAGGGCGTGGTATTCGCGTGACTGCGGTGACCAAAGCGGTGTGTGGGCATCCAGCCATTGCACAGGCCATGCTTGACGGGGGAGCCGAGGGCTTGGCTGAGGCGCGTTTGAGCAATGTGAAGCGGTTGCGCCTGGCTGGCATGACTTGTCCTATCACCTTGATCAGAACACCAATGTTGAGCCAGGTCGATGACATCGTGCAGGTCTGTGAGGCGAGCTACAACACAGAGATGTCTGTGATCGCAGCATTGGCCGGTGCTGCACACCGACTCAACACGGTTCACGGCATTATCTTGATGGTCGAAATGGGTGATCTGCGAGAAGGGATCATGCCACAAGACCTTGGATATATAGGACAGCAAGTAGTGGACATGCCCGGTGTGGCGCTGAAAGGCATCGGGGCTAACTTCGCTTGTCTGAGCGGCATTGCCCCGAAGGCTGCCAAAATGCAGGCGCTGACTGCTCTTGCCAATGATGTCGAAGGGCGGTGTGGCCCGTTCCTTGAGACGGTATCTGGCGGCAACTCTGCAAATTTGCCCTGGGCGTTCGGCTCGCGCGCCACCGGCCGGATCAACGATCTGCGACTTGGGGAAGCAATACTGCTTGGCGTCGATCCGGTCACCCAGGAGCAGATCGGTGGTTTGTTTCGAGACACCTTCACGCTTGTCGCCGAAGCGGTCGAAACCGACACCAAGACTGTGAGCCCACTTGTAAGCACCGCGGATCACGCACCGGCAATTATTCGGCTCGTTCCTGCCACCTCAGAAACGACAAGGATCATTCTTGCCCTCGGAAACCAAGACGTGGATGTGGAGGGGCTTTCGATGCCTACTGGCAGTACACTCGTCGGTGCGACAAGCGATCATCTCGTCATTGGCACGACAGATCAGAAGCTCCGCGTTGGATCGGAAATGCGGTTTCGGATGAACTATAGCGCATTGATGCGCGCCATGGCGGCGTCTGACATTCAAACGAATCTACACAATGACCGGCCTCGGTCACAGGCAAACGATGCCCATGGCCCAAAGAAACACCTGGCATTGGTTTGACCGACAGAGTTGGGGCCCGACAAAGAGAAACCAAAGAGGAAGTTATCACTTGGCAAAATTAACAAAGAAAAGCGTGTTCAAAGCTCAAATTCCCAATGCCGAAACACCATTGGACAAGACAACTCGCATCGTTCGCAAGATGGTCGAAGAGGAGGCCGAGCAGCGCCAAGTCAAGAACGACCGTCTTCGCAACGCGCGCCTTGAACGGGAGGCCAACACTCCGACAAAGCCGTCGCGCTAGGGCGTAGAAAAGGTTCAACCAATTCGACCACATCGCAAAAACCCACGTTTCGCCTGCGTCTTTCAATCTGCCTGAGCGACCGGACACACCAGAAGGAATTTGCCAATGACGAACGCAGACGAGAACACAACAAAAGTTCACTATATCTGTCAGACATACGTAAAACAGAAGCCAGGGCGCGACGGACAAACGAGTCTGAAGATCGGCAAGCAATTTCAGTATTCAACAGCAGCAGAAGCCCAAAACAGAGCCGAACGGGAAGCACTTTCCGAGGAATGCGCCGGTGCTGATGCCTATGTGATTAGCGAAGACCCAAACAGTGGCGAAGTCGGGTCACCGAGTTTCCTTGTCAGGCTTGGGAACGTCCCGGAAACTGATGATTTCTAGAACTACGCTTCTGGCAAAGTGCGTTCTGAAAGGCGTCCCACCACCATGGTCCGAGTTCTTAGAAAAGCAACCATTAGCGCAGCCGCAGCGAAAGGTAAGGCGCCGACAAGCCTAATATCGAAGAGTTGAATGACGGCATCGATGATACCAGCTGCATCGCAGCAGCAACGATGGTGTGACTGCGAAGTAATGCTACGTGAGCAATAGTCGCACCCGCAAAGGTGCGGTTTGTCCGCAGATTGTGAATTAGGTCTTGTCCCAAATTTGCACTCGCAGCGAATGACCGGAACGCGGGCTGCGACTGCAGCATTTCTAATAGGCGGTGAATGTCTCTTATGGGCCGCGAGCTGCCTTTGTTCAAGGCAGAAGGCCACTCAAGCTCAAGCTGCTACCACCAAGATCAACGGTCTCA
>NZ_CANNDO010000016.1 GCF_947503385.1 uncultured Tateyamaria sp. | reverse complement strand
GTCTTGCCGTGGTCAACGTGACCAATCGTGCCAATGTTTACGTGCGGCTTCGTACGTTCAAACTTTTCCTTTGCCATGATGGCCTCCTGTCTTCTCTTTGGGGTGCCGGGCTGAAGCCCGGCCTACGGGTGGTGGGTAGGGCGGGCTTCAGCCCGCCGCCCCGGTTAAGCGTATTTCGCCTGGATCTCGTCGCTGATGTTCTGCGGCACGGGATCGTAGTGATCGAATTGCATGGTGAACTGGGCGCGGCCCGACGACATCGAACGCAAGGTATTGATGTAGCCGAACATGTTGGCCAGCGGCACCATCGCGTCGATGGCGATAGCGTTGCCGCGGTTTTCCTGACCGGACACCTGACCCCGACGCGATGTCAGGTCACCGATGATGCCACCAGTATATTCTTCCGGCGTGATCACCTCGACCTTCATGATCGGCTCGAGCAGTTTGGCACCCGCTTTGCGCATCCCTTCACGCATCCCCATGCGGGACGCGATTTCGAACGCGAGAACGCTGGAGTCAACATCGTGGAACTTGCCGTCGATCAGTGCAACCTTGAAGTCGATCACGGGGAAGCCCGCCAACGGGCCGGAATCCATCACCGACTGGATGCCCTTTTCGACGCCCGGAATGTATTCCTTGGGCACAGCACCGCCAACGATCCGGCTCTCGAAGGAGTAACCTTCACCCGGTTCTGTCGGCGAGATGATGAGCTTGACTTCGGCAAACTGACCGGACCCACCAGACTGTTTCTTGTGTGTGTAGGTGTGCTCGACCTCGTGACCGATGGTTTCGCGATAGGCCACTTGCGGCGCGCCGATGTTGGCTTCGACCTTGAACTCACGCTTCAGGCGGTCGACGAGGATGTCGAGGTGCAGTTCGCCCATACCCTTCATGATGGTCTGACCGCTTTCGAGGTCAGTTTCCACACGGAAGGATGGGTCTTCTGCCGCCAGACGCGCCAGACCCTGGGACATTTTCTCTTGGTCGCCCTTGGTCTTGGGCTCCACCGCGATCTCGATGACCGGATCGGGGAAGGTCATTGTTTCCAGCACGACCGGCTCTTTTTCCGAGCACAACGTGTCACCGGTGGTGGTGTCCTTGAGACCCGCCAGCGCGATGATGTCACCTGCAAAGGCTTCCTCGATCTCCTCACGGTTGTTCGAGTGCATCATCATCATCCGACCGACGCGCTCTTTCTTGCCCTTGGTCGAGTTCAGCATGGAGCCGCCCTTCGACAGAGTGCCCGAATAGATGCGGGTGAAGGTCAGCGAGCCCACAAAGGGGTCGTTCATGATTTTGAACGCGAGGCCGGAGAACGCCATGTCGTCGTCCGCACGGCGGGCGATGTTACGCTCTTCGTTTTCGTCGCCCGGTGCAAAACCCATGTAGTCAACAACGTCCAGCGGGCTGGGCAGATAGTCGATCACGGCGTTCAGCAGCGGTTGCACGCCTTTGTTCTTGAACGCGGAGCCGCCCAGAACCGGCACGAACGACAACGACAGCGTACCCTTGCGCAGCAGGCCACGCAGGGTCGCGACGTCGGGCTCGGCGCCGTCCATCAGGTAGTTTTCCATCGCGTCGTCGTCCATTTCGACGGCCGCTTCGATCATCTTGCCGCGCCACTCTTCGGCCATGTCCTTGAGGCTGTCGCGGATCGGCGCCTTGATCCAGGACGCGCCCAGATCTTCGCCTTGCCACAGCCACTCTTCCATGGTCACAAGGTCGATCAGACCTTCGAGCTCGGTTTCAGCACCGATCGGGATACCGACGGGCACGGCGCGCGCGCCGGTCCGGTCTTCGATCATGTTCACACAGTTGAAGAAGTCTGCGCCGATCTTGTCCATCTTGTTGACGAACACCATGCGCGGCACCTTGTAGCGGTCAGCCTGACGCCACACGGTTTCCGTCTGCGGCTCAACACCGGCGTTGGCGTCCAGCACGCACACAGCCCCATCAAGCACAGCCAGCGAACGCTCAACTTCGATGGTGAAGTCCACGTGGCCGGGCGTGTCGATGATGTTCAGGCGGTGCTTGGGCGTTTCCGCCGTCTCACCGTCTTCGGTGCGTTCCCAGAATGTGGTGGTCGCAGCCGACGTGATGGTGATGCCACGCTCTTGTTCCTGCTCCATCCAGTCCATGGTGGCCGCACCATCGTGCACCTCACCGATGTTGTGGGACTTGCCTGTGTAGAACAGGATGCGTTCCGAACATGTGGTCTTGCCGGCATCGATGTGAGCCATGATGCCAAAGTTGCGGTAGCGGTCGAGCGGATATTCGCGTGCCATGGGGCTGCTTCCTCAGAGTGTCTGGGTTACCAACGGTAGTGGCTGAACGCTTTGTTGGCGTCGGCCATCTTGTGCGTGTCTTCGCGCTTCTTCACGGCGGTCCCGCGGGATTGCACAGCATCCAGCAGTTCACCGGCGAGGCGTTCTTCCATCGTGTTTTCGTTGCGGCCACGCGCGGCTGTGATCAACCAGCGGATGGCCAGCGCTTCGCGGCGCTCGGGGCGAACCTCGACGGGCACCTGATAGGTGGCACCACCGACGCGGCGCGAGCGCACCTCAACGGCGGGTTTGATGTTGTCCAGCGCTTCGTGGAAGACTTCCACGGGCGCGCGCTTGATCTTGCCTTCGACGCGATCCAGCGCGTTGTAGACGATGCGCTCGGCGGTCGATTTCTTTCCGTCCAGCATCATGTTGTTCATGAACTTGGTCAGAACCGTATCGCCATATTTGGCGTCCGGCAGAACTTCGCGTTTCTCGGCGGCGTGACGACGTGACATCTGCTGCTCTCCTTATTTGGGGCGCTTGGCGCCGTATTTCGAACGGCGTTGTTTCCGGTCCTTGACGCCCTGGGTATCCAGAACACCGCGCAGGATGTGGTAGCGCACACCGGGAAGGTCTTTGACACGGCCGCCACGGATCAGAACAACGGAGTGTTCCTGAAGGTTGTGGCTTTCGCCCGGAATGTAGCTGATGACCTCAAAGCCATTGGTCAGGCGCACTTTGGCAACCTTCCGCATGGCCGAGTTCGGCTTTTTGGGTGTCGTTGTATAGACACGTGTGCACACGCCGCGTTTCTGCGGATTTCCCTCAAGGTGGAGGGACTTGGAGCGTTTCACTTTCGGCTGCCGCGGCTTGCGGATCAGCTGTTGGATCGTTGGCATTGCAGGTCTGTTCCCCGTCTCATCAACATATGTCGTGCGGGACTGCCCCGCGGTTTCAATTCCATCACTCCCGTGCGTCCACGAAAGCGCAAAAACCACGATCGCTCCCGTCCGGGGCGACGCGGTGGGTTTCCAGAGGATCGGACCAAGTGAAAAGGCCGGATCGTGTCCACTTCGGTTTTAGATTTCGGGTTCGGGGCTGGCCCCCGGTCCGAGATGTGCGGCGTATAGGGGGAGTCGCAGGTGCTGTCAACAGCCCCTCAGGGCGTGATGACCCCGCTGGACGGACGCAGCGGGTGACGTCCACCCTGCCCCGGTTTCGGTGGACAGCGCAAGGGCGACGGGCCACAGTGCGATCAAAGGACAATTGCGGATTTTACATGAGACTTTTCAACCTATTCGCCCCATTGCTGATGGCCCTTTTGATGACCGCCCTGCCAGAGCGCGCCGACGCACAGCGCCTGCCGGTCGAACGCAGTATGAAATTCAACACGACCGACCACGGCTTTGCTAAGGTCAAAGGGTTCTCGCGACTGGGCAAACGCGCCCAGCGGTTCGAGGTGCGTGCCGGGGATTGTGGCTGGGATGACGGGTGGAGCGATTGCGACAACGACCGCGAACGCTCAGAACTTTATGTCAAGAAGGATTGGCGCGCGGGCACCGACCAGTGGATCGCTTTCTCCATCTACCTGCCCGAAGATTTCCGTACCTCGTCCCGTGTGCGCACCACCGTCGGCCAGGTAAAAATGAAAGGCGGACCCACAGGCTTTACCGGCGGCTACCCGTCCGAGCCGGGCGTGTTCCAGATGGAGATGCTGGGCAACCGCTACTTCCTTCGGGTGCATGTGCTGTCGGGCCCCTTTGACAACGTGCGCAATGACATCAAAGATTACAACCCTGCCAGCATTTCCGAATTGCGCGGAAAATGGACCGATTTCGTTGTGCGCCTGAACACCAAGACGGCGCCTGCAACACTCGAAGTGTTCAAAAACGGCACACGTGTTGCGCTGCACAACTACAATCAGAACTACGCGCCCAAGGCCTATTATTTCAAATACGGCATCTACCGCTCTTTCGTCAGCCAGCATCGCGGCCCAATGCCCACGCAGGTGGTGTTTTTCGACGAGGTGCGCATGGGCAAAAGCTATGACAAAGTGGCCGTTGAAAAACAGCGTCGCGGCGTAGACTGAAAGGCGAAACGACGATGCAAGTGATTGGTCTGTGCCGTTTCTCCTATCCCGCCAAGGGCGGTTTTCAGGTTGAGCATGACACAATCGAAGAACGGATGGCCTTTGTATGGGCGCGGGAACGGCTCGAAGAGCGGTTCCGCCTGTTCGAGACTATTGCCCTGCCGTGTCTGCGGGCGCAAACGGATGATGATTTTGACCTCGTGGTTCTGATCGGGGATGCCTTTCCGGACGAACACAGGGACCGCCTGCACGCGATGTGCGCGGACATCCCGCAGATTGAAATTCTCGAACAGCCGCCGCGCAACAACCGCAAGGTCTGCAAGGAAATCCTGAATGCCTCCCGCCTGTACCCTGCGGAGCCCTGCGTTCAGTTCCGGTTTGACGACGATGATGCGGTATCGCTGGATTTCATCGCCAACCTGCGCGCCGCAGCCCAAGACGTAGAGCCGCTGACCCGCCAGCACCAATGTGTCGGCATCGACTGGCCGCATGGGCGTGTGGCCGAAGTGGGCGCGCACGGGATTGCAGCGACCGAAATCTACCGCCCCTATTATGTCGCGGCACTGGGCGTGCACGTCGCTGGCAATTCGATGTTGACCATCCACAACTTCATGCACGAACGCATTCCGCGCATGATGCCCTGCGTCACCTACCCCGACCCGGACATGTTTGTGCGCACCCATAATGGCTACAACGACAGCCGCCAGAAGCAGGTCAAAACGGTGCCCGTGGCGCCTCTGTCGGCTGAGGATCAGGCGCTGTTCCGTGACCGGTTTGCCATTGATGTGGATCATGTGCGGCGCGTGTTTTCAGCGCCGTGAGATCTGCCGTTCTCGGTAAAGGGTAAAGAGGCCGGTTGCCACCACGATCCCCGCCCCCAGCAATGTCAGTTGATCGGGCCAATCGCCAAAAACGAACAGCCCCAAGATCAGTGCAAACACCAGACCAGTGTACCGGAACGGCGCGACAAAGCCGATGTCGCCCTGCCGCATGACCTGCACCGAAAACCAGTACGCGCCGATGATCAGCACCGATGCCCCGACGATCAACGCCGTCAGGCGTGGTGTGAACGGCACCCACGGCTCCGTCACGGACACGAGGCCAAAGAACACTGTGATGGTCAGGGCCGCCATCAGGGTCACCGTCATCGTTGGTGCTGCGGGGCTGAGGCTGCGGGTGGCAAGGTCACGCACGGTGACACAAGCCACCGCGCCCAAGGCATAAAGCGACCAGACCGAAAACCCTTCTGCACCGGGTCGGACAATCAGCAGAACGCCGACAAAGCCGACACTGATTGCCACCATGCGCCGCCACCCCAACGGCTCCCCCAAGACGACCGCCGCCGCCACGGCAACAGTCAGCGGCAAAGCCTGAAGGATGGCCGTGACATTGGCGATCGGCATGTTGAGCAACGCAGACAGAAAGAAATACGCAGCCCCGATTTCCGACATGGACCGGATGCCGATACGCACCCAGTCTCGCGCACTGACCCGCAGGCTGATCCGGCCCAGCCAACGCGCGCACAACAAGATCAACGCAACAGACAAGGCCCCCCGCACAAACAGCAACTGCCCCAACGGGATCGCGCCATCCGTCAGCTTGATCAGCACGTCATTGAACGTGAAGCACGCCATGGAGGCCATCATCAGAAGCGCGCCAAATGTGTTGGGAGACATGCGGTGTACCGGGTCCGTTGCGCCGCGACGCTACCCCGCTTCATTCACTGTGACCAGCCCATCTCCTCGTGCTGATTTCAATCGGTGGCCCACCTGCACAATGGCGTCCAGTGCGGGCAGCAACTCGGCCCCCAGCGGCGTTAGCGCATATTCGGTCGAGGGCGGCGACGTGCGTCGGACATGCCGGGTCAGCACGCCGCGCGCTTCCAGTTCGCTCAGCCGCGTTGACAGGACCTTGGCCGAGATTGGCGGGATATCGGCGCGCAGTTCGTTGAACCGCCGTGGCCCGGCCCGCAAGCACCAGATGACGTTGGGCGCCCACGCGCCCGCAATAACGGCCATGCATTCGGTCAACATGCAGGGTTCGGGGGGCGCGGGGCTGCGGTTTTTGGTCATTTTCAGGGGCATGGGCTGTAACCAGGTTTCTGCGCGGTAACTCAATTCTCAAGGTAACCATTAGATACCTGGTTGCAAGTGGTAATTCCGATCGCAATCTCTGGCCTGTCACCAAGCCAAGGAGAGCGACATGAAACTGTTTTACAAATCCGGCGCGTGTTCGATGGCCAGCCATATGGTCCTGAACGAACTGGGCACGCCATTTGACATCGAAGCGGTGGACACCGACGCGGGAAAAACCGCAAGCGGTGCAGACTACAGAACCATCAACGCCAAGGGCTACGTGCCCACTCTCGAAATGAAGGACGGGATTTACCTGACCGAGGGACCGGCGATCCTGCAATTCCTCGCAGACGGTCATCCGGACAAGGGGTTGATCCCGGCCGTCGGAACGCAAGACCGGGCGCGCACGCTAGAAACGCTGACCTTTACGTCGTCCGAACTGCACAAAGCCTTTGGCCCGCTGTTCAACAGCAACGCGACAGAGGCCGAACAGGACGCCGCACGCGTCAACGTGGTCAGCAAATTTGACCACGTCGAAGCCCTGCTTGCGGACGGCCGCAACACGGTGCTCGGGGAGCAGTACACGATTGCGGACGCCTATCTGTTTGTCGTGTCGAACTGGGCCAACTTCACCGGCATTGACCTTGCCCGCTGGCCGAACCTCGCAGCCTACGTGGCACGCGTCGCGGCGCGCCCGGCAACCCAGCGCACCTTGCAAGCCGAAGGGCTGGCGGGATGACGTTCAGCCCGCTTGCCGAAATCAGTCAGGTGATGCAGTCCTATTTCACCGGCCTCTACCACGCGGACAGCAACCGGTTGCGCCGCGTCTTTCATCCGCATCTTGCCTATGTCTGCGCGACAGAAGGGGACGAATTGTACCTCGACCTCGAAACCTACATGGCGCGGATCGACAAGCGCGAAGCGCCCGCAGATCGCGGCGAAGAGCGGCGGGACGAGATCCTCGATATCTCTATAGCGGGGGACCGACTGGCCCATGTGCGCGCACGCATGACCATGATGGGGCGCACGTATCACGACGAGTTGACGCTGATCCGGCAGGACATGGCGTGGCGGATCGTGACCAAGGTGTTTTCCTATATCCCAAGGACGGACTGACCATGCCTTATGTCAACATCAAGGTGACGCGCGAAGGTGGACCAGACGGCACCGGCCCGTCGTCCCAAGACAAAGCGCGCCTGATCGCGGGTGTCACCACATTGCTCCAAGACGTTCTGGGCAAGGATCCCAGCACGACCTTTGTCGTGATCGACGAGGTTGCCCTGCCCGACTGGGGCATTGGCGGTCTGCCTGTGGTCGCATACCGCAAAAGCCGATCTGGAACTTAGGTCCACCTCGCAAAAGCAAAACCCCCGCCGTTTCCGGCGGGGGTTTCTTGTTTCTGAACCGCTCGTGCAGCTTAGTCGCGGCTGTCCTCGGTCGGGTCGATGATCGTGTCGAACACATCCGCGCCGACCACGTCGTCCGCCGCCGGTGCCGCCAGAGCGGCCGCTGCTTCGGCCTCTTCGCGGCGCGCCTCGATCACGACATTGTCGCGGTCGGTGGCGATCTTGCGCACGGCTTGGGTCGCACCGCCGGTGCCCGCCGGGATCAGGCGTCCCACGATGACGTTCTCCTTGAGACCGACCAACTTGTCCTTCTTGCCCTGCACCGAAGCCTCGGTGAGAACGCGGGTTGTCTCCTGGAAGGAGGCCGCCGAGATGAAGGACCGCGTTTGCAGCGACGCCTTGGTGATACCCAGCAGGATCGGACCGCCCTGTGCCGGGCGCCCGCCTTTGGACAGCGCCTTTTCGTTGGCCGCGTCGAACTCTTGCTTGTCCACGTGTTCGCCTTTGAGCAGCGTGGTGTCGCCCGAATCCTCGATCTCCCATTTCTGGAGCATCTGGCGCACGATGACCTCGATGTGCTTGTCGTTGATCTTCACGCCTTGCAGACGATAGACCTCCTGCACCTCGTTGATCATGTAGTCCGCCAGCGCTTCGACACCCATGATGGCGAGGATGTCATGCGGCGCAGGGTTGCCGTCCATGATGTAGTCGCCCTTCTGGATGAAGTCGCCTTCGGCTACGGGGATGTGCTTGCCTTTGGGCACCATGTACTCGACCTTATCCATGGTCTCGTCCGATGGCTCGATCGCGATGCGGCGCTTGTTCTTGTAGTCCTTGCCGAACCGCACATAACCATCGATTTCGGCGATGATCGCGTGATCCTTTGGGCGACGGGCTTCGAACAGTTCGGCCACACGCGGCAGACCACCGGTGATGTCCTTGGTCTTGGCGCCTTCGCGCGGAATACGGGCCACAACGTCGCCTGCAGCGATGTCCTGACCGTCTTCCACCGACAGAACCGCATCCACGGACATCGCATAGGTGATCGGGTTGCCCGCATCGTTGCGCACAGGCTCGCCGTCTTCACCCACGAGGATGATTTCGGGCTTCAGCTCGTTGCCCTTGGGCGCTGCACGCCAGTCGATCACGATCTTCTGGGTCATGCCGGTTGCGTCGTCCGTTTCTTCGCGCACGGCAAGGCCGCTTACGAGGTCCACGTAACGGGTTGTACCGGCTTTCTCCGCGATGATCGGCAGCGTGTAGGGGTCCCATTCAAACAGTTTGTCACCGCGCTTGACGTCCTGACCGTCGGTCACGAACAGCGTGGTGCCGTAGCCCAGCTTGTGGCTGGCGCGCTCGTCACCGTTCTCGTCGATGATCGCCATTTTCATGTTGCGGCCCATCACCAGCGTTTGCCCTGCGGCATTTTCCAGTGTTTGCGCGTTCTCAAAGACAATCTTGCCTTCCTGGCTTGCCTCGAGGAACGACTGCTGGCCACCTTGCGCAACGCCGCCGATGTGGAACGTCCGCATCGTCAACTGTGTGCCCGGCTCACCAATGGACTGCGCCGCGATAATGCCAACCGCTTCGCCGGTGTTGACCATGGTCCCGCGCGCAAGATCGCGCCCGTAACACATGGTACACACGCCCTCTTCGCTCTCGCAGGTCAGCGGCGAGCGGATGCGCATCGACTGCACGCCCATCTCTTCGATCATGTCCGACATGCGCTCGTCGATGAGCGTCCCTGCCGCCACCAGCACCTCGTCGGTGCCGGGCTTGAGCACGTCATCTGCGGCCACACGGCCCAGCACGCGTTCGGCCAGCGATGCCACCACTTCGCCGTCATTCACCGCTGCTTCGGCGGTGATGGCGTTTTCGGTGCCGCAGTCGAGATCGCGCACAATGCAATCCTGCGCCACGTCCACCAGACGACGGGTCAAGTAGCCCGAGTTCGCCGTCTTCAAAGCGGTGTCAGACAGACCTTTCCGCGCGCCGTGGGTCGAGTTGAAGTATTCAAGAACGGTCAGACCTTCCTTGAAGTTCGAGATGATCGGCGTCTCAATGATATCGCCGTTCGGCTTGGCCATCAGGCCGCGCATCCCGCCCAGCTGTTTCATCTGGGTAACCGAGCCACGCGCACCGGAATGCGCCATCATGTAGACGGAATTCGGCTCGCGCTCCGACCCGTCCTCATCCCTTTGCGCCGCCGAGATGGAGCCCATCATGGCGTCGGTGACCTTGTCGTTACACTTCGACCATGCATCGACGACCTTGTTGTATTTCTCACCCTGAGTGATCAGGCCGTCCATGTACTGCTGTTCGAAATCCTTCACCTGATCGCGGGTTTCATCCACGATGGTCCACTTGGTTTCGGGGATCAGCATGTCGTCCTTGCCGAACGAAATGCCCGCCTTGAACGCTTCTTTGAAGCCCATCGACATGATCTGGTCACAGAAAATGACGCTCTCCTTCTGACCGCAATAGCGGTAGACGGTGTCGATGACCGTTTGCACGTCTTTCTTCCGCAGAAGCTGGTTCACCAGATCGAACGGCGCTTTGGCGTTTAGAGGCAGCAGCGCACCCAGACGGACCCGACCGGGCGTCGTCTCATAGCGCATCATCACCTCTTCGCCATGCTCGTTGATCTGCGGCACGCGGGCCGTGATCTTGGCGTGCAAGTGTACCTCGCCCGCGTCGAGGGCGTGTTGCACCTCTTCGATCGAGCCAAAGACCATGCCTTCGCCCTTCATGCCTTCGCGTTCCAGCGTGACATAGTAGAGGCCCAGGATCATGTCCTGCGACGGCACGATGATCGGCGCACCGTTGGCGGGTGACAGCACGTTGTTGGTAGACATCATCAGGACGCGCGCTTCCAGCTGGGCCTCAAGGCTCAGCGGCACGTGCACAGCCATCTGGTCGCCGTCAAAGTCGGCGTTAAAGGCCGAGCAAACCAGCGGGTGCAGCTGAATGGCCTTGCCTTCGATCAGGACCGGTTCAAACGCCTGAATGCCCAAACGGTGCAGCGTGGGCGCACGGTTCAGCATGACGGGGTGTTCGCGGATAACCTCATCCAAGATATCCCACACCTCGGGACGTTCCTTTTCCACCAGCTTCTTGGCTTGCTTGACGGTCGAGGATAGGCCTTTGGCCTCAAGCCGCGAGTAGATGAATGGCTTGAACAGTTCGAGCGCCATCTTTTTCGGCAGACCACATTGGTGCAGTTTCAGTTCCGGGCCGGTCACAATGACCGAACGACCGGAGAAGTCGACGCGTTTGCCCAAAAGGTTCTGACGGAAGCGACCCTGCTTGCCTTTCAGCATGTCCGACAGCGATTTCAGCGGACGCTTGTTGGCACCCGTGATCACGCGGCCGCGACGGCCGTTGTCGAACAGGGCATCCACGGATTCCTGCAGCATCCGCTTTTCGTTGCGGACGATGATATCAGGTGCGCGCAGTTCGATCAGACGCTTCAGACGGTTGTTCCGGTTGATCACGCGGCGGTAGAGGTCGTTGAGGTCGGATGTCGCAAAACGGCCCCCATCCAGCGGCACCAACGGGCGCAGTTCTGGCGGGATCACGGGGATCACGGTCAGAACCATCCATTCGGGGCGGTTGCCGGATTCAAGGAAGCTCTCCACCACTTTCAGACGCTTGATGATCTTCTTGGGCTTCAGCTCACCTGTGGCTTCCTTGAGATCCGCGCGCAGGGTTTCGGCCTCGGCTTCGAGGTCGATCTGGGACAGCATCTCGCGGATGGCTTCGGCACCGATATTGGCGGTGAACGCGTCCATGCCAAACGCGTCCTGCGCGTCCATGTACTCTTCTTCTGACAGCATCTGGCCATAGCTGAGGTCTGTTAGGCCGGGCTCGGTCACGACATAGTTTTCAAAGTACAACACACGTTCCAGATCGCGCAGCGTCATGTCCAGCATCAAACCGATGCGGGACGGCAGCGATTTCAGGAACCAGATGTGCGCAACGGGGGCCGCCAGTTCGATGTGGCCCATCCGCTCGCGGCGGACTTTTTGCAGCGTGACTTCCACACCACATTTCTCGCAGACAACACCGCGATACTTCATGCGCTTGTACTTGCCGCACAGACATTCGTAATCCTTGATCGGGCCAAAGATACGCGCGCAGAACAGGCCATCACGCTCGGGTTTGAACGTCCGATAGTTGATGGTCTCGGGCTTCTTGATCTCGCCAAACGACCACGAGAGGATACGTTCGGGCGACGCCAGCGACACCTTGATCTCGTCAAAGACCTTGGGCGGCGTCAGAGGGTTGAACGGGTTGTTTGTCAGTTCCTGGTTCATTCTTTTTCCTCACAAATCAGAGGGTGCGGGGGAGAGGGCGTGCCGGGCTGAAGCCCGGCCTACCGGTGGCCGTAGGTCGGGCTTCAGCCCGGCTTTGGCTCACTCATCCTCCTCCGCATCCAGGAGTTCCATGTTGAGGCCCAGACCACGGACCTCTTTGACCAGAACGTTGAACGATTCCGGCACGCCGGCTTCGAAATTGTCCTCGCCCTTGACGATGCTCTCGTACACTTTGGTGCGGCCCGCCACGTCGTCCGATTTCACCGTCAGCATTTCCTGCAGGGTGTAAGCGGCGCCGTAAGCTTCCAGAGCCCAGACTTCCATCTCACCAAAACGCTGACCGCCGAACTGCGCCTTACCACCCAGCGGCTGCTGCGTGACAAGGGAGTAAGGACCGGTCGAACGGGCGTGGATCTTGTCGTCGACAAGGTGGTGCAGTTTCAGCAGGTACTTGATGCCGACTGTTACAGGGCGTGCAAACTGCTCGCCTGTACGGCCGTCAAACAACACCGACTGACCCGAGGTCGAAAATCCGGCACGCTCCAGCGCGTCGTTTACATCCGCCTCTTTGGCACCATCGAACACCGGCGTTGCGATCGGCACACCACGGGTCACGTTGCCCGCCGCCTCGACCAACTGGTCTTCTTCCATACCGGTGATGCCCTCTTCGTAGACGTCATCGCCATAGGCCAGCTTCATCGCTTCGCGCACCGGGGTCATATCCCCTGAGCGGCGATACTCTTGCAACGCCTCATCGACATTCACGCCCAGACCGCGTGCGGCCCAGCCCATGTGCGTCTCAAGGATCTGACCGACGTTCATACGGCTCGGCACACCCAGCGGGTTCAGACAGAAATCAACCGGCGTCCCATCCGCGAGGAACGGCATGTCCTCCATCGGCACCACTTTTGAAATCACACCTTTGTTGCCGTGACGACCGGCCATCTTGTCGCCCGGTTGCAGCTTGCGCTTGACCGCCACAAACACCTTGACCATCTTCATCACGCCCGGGGGCAGATCGTCGCCGCGGCGGACTTTTTCGACCTTGTCCTCGAACCGGGCATCCAAAGCACGTTTTTGCGCCTCGTACTGCTCGTTCAGGGCCTCGACCACCTGTGCCGACTGCTCGTCTTTCAGGGCAATCTGCCACCATGCGGAACGCGGGAACGTCTCAAGCAATTCCGCGTCGACATTCGCGCCTGCCTTGACGCCTTTCGGCCCCTTGGCAATCTCTTTGCCCAGCAGCATGTCACCCAAACGGGCGTAGATGTTGCGGTCGAGAATGGCCAACTCGTCGTCGCGGTCACGGGCGAGGCGTTCGACTTCCTCACGCTCGATCTGCAACGCACGTTCGTCTTTCTCCACCCCATGGCGGTTAAAGACGCGCACCTCGACAACCGTACCGAAATCACCCGGTTTCACGCGCAGCGACGTGTCACGCACGTCCGACGCTTTCTCACCAAAGATGGCGCGAAGCAGTTTCTCCTCCGGCGTCATCGGGCTTTCGCCCTTGGGAGTGATCTTGCCCACGAGGATATCGCCCGGCTCAACGTCAGCACCGATATACACGATGCCCGCCTCGTCGAGGTTGCGCAGCGCTTCTTCGCCGACGTTGGGGATGTCGCGGGTGATCTCTTCCGGCCCCAGCTTGGTGTCGCGCGCAGCCACTTCGAATTCCTCGATGTGGATCGACGTGAACACGTCGTCACGGGACACACGTTCCGAGATCAGGATCGAGTCTTCGTAGTTGTAGCCATTCCACGGCATGAACGCGACAACGACGTTCTTGCCCAGAGCCAGTTCGCCCATATCTGTGGACGGACCGTCGGCAATCACTTCGCCCTTGGTCACCAAATCGCCCACCTTTACCAGCGGACGCTGGTTAATGCAGGTGTTCTGGTTCGAGCGTTGGAATTTGCGCATCCGGTAGATGTCCACGCCCGCGTCGCCCAGTTCGAGATCTTCCGTGGCGCGGATCACGATCCGGGTAGCGTCAACCTGGTCGATGATACCGGCCCGCTTTGCCATGATCGACGCGCCGGAATCGCGGGCCACAACCTCTTCGATGCCGGTGCCGACAAGTGGCGCCTCGGCCTGCAACAGCGGCACAGCCTGACGTTGCATGTTCGAACCCATCAGAGCGCGGTTGGCGTCATCATTCTCAAGGAACGGGATCAGCGATGCGGCAACCGACACCAACTGCTTGGGCGACACATCGATCAGGTCCACCTGATCCACGGGGGCCAGCGTGTAGTCGCCGGATTGGCGCGTGTTCACCATCTCGTTGACGAACTTGCCGCTTTCGTCCAGCGACGCGTTGGCCTGCGCCACTGTGTGACGCATCTCTTCGGTCGCGGACATGTAGTGCACTTCGTCCGTGACCTGACCTTCGTTCACGACGCGGTACGGTGTTTCGATAAAGCCGTACTTGTTCACGCGGGCAAAGGTCGCGAGGCTGTTGATCAGACCAATGTTCGGCCCTTCGGGCGTCTCAATCGGGCACATCCGGCCGTAGTGCGTCGGGTGCACGTCGCGCACCTCAAAGCCCGCACGTTCGCGCGTCAGGCCACCCGGCCCAAGCGCCGACAGACGGCGTTTGTGCGTCACTTCGGAGAGCGGGTTGGTCTGGTCCATGAATTGGCTCAGCTGCGACGAGCCAAAGAATTCGCGCACCGCGGCGGCGGCAGGCTTCGCATTGATCAGATCCTGCGGCATCACCGTGTCGATTTCGACCGACGACATCCGCTCTTTGATCGCACGTTCCATGCGCAAGAGACCCACCCGGTACTGGTTCTCCATCAGTTCGCCAACGGACCGGACTCGGCGGTTGCCCAAGTGGTCGATATCGTCCACGTCGCCCTTGCCGTCACGCAGTTCCACCAGCGCTTTGATGCAGGCCACAATGTCTTCGCGGCGCAGCGTGCGCTGCGTGTCTTCGGCATCCAGCGCCAAACGCATGTTCATCTTGACCCGGCCAACGGCGCTAAGGTCGTAACGCTCGCTGTCAAAGAACAGCGTGTCGAACAGAGCGCTTGCCGCTTCGACGGTGGGCGGCTCGCCCGGACGCATGACGCGATAGATATCCATGAGCGCGGTTTCGCGGTTCATGTTCTTGTCGTTCGCCATGGTGTTGCGGATGTAGGGACCGACATTGACGTTATCGATGTCGAGAACAGGGATGTCGGTAACGCCCGCATCCACCAGTTCCTTGACCGTGCCGCCGATCAGATCGCCGTCTTTGTCATATTCAAGCGTCAGCTCATCACCGGCTTCGACATAGATCGCGCCGTTTTCCTCGTTGATGATGTCCTTGGCCACAAATTTGCCGACGATGTTTTCGTAAGGCACCAGCAGGTCGGTCACCTTGCCTTCGTCGATCAGCTTTTTGACCGCGCGCGGCGTGACCTTCTTGCCCGCTTCGGCAATCACTTCGCCGGTCTTGGCGTCCACAAGGTCATAGGTCGGACGGGTGCCGCGCACACGATCCGGGAAGAATGGCGTGACCCAGCCTTTGTTCTTCTTCAGCTTGTAGGGAACCGTTTGGTAATAGGCATCCATGATGCCTTCTTGGTCCAGTCCCAGCGCGTAAAGCAGAGTGGTCACAGGCAGCTTGCGGCGGCGGTCGATCCGCGCGAACACGATGTCCTTGGCGTCAAACTCAAAGTCCAGCCACGAACCGCGATAGGGGATGATGCGGCAGGCGAACAACAGCTTGCCCGAGCTGTGTGTCTTGCCCTTGTCGTGGTCAAAGAACACACCGGGCGAGCGGTGCATCTGGCTGACAATCACACGTTCGGTGCCGTTCACAATGAACGTCCCGTTCGGCGTCATCAGGGGCATATCACCCATGAACACGTCTTGTTCCTTGATGTCCTTGACGGATTTGGCGCCGGTGTCTTCGTCGACATCAAACACAATGAGGCGCAGCGTCACCTTGAGCGGCGCGCTGTAGGTCATGTCGCGCTGCTGGCATTCCTCGACGTCATATTTCGGCTTTTCCAGCTCGTATTTGACGTATTCCAGAACGGAGGTCTCGTTGAAATCCTTGATCGGGAACACGGACTGGAACACGCCCATGATGCCTTCGCCGTCGAGCGGGGTCGGCTGATCGCCGGAATTCAGAAACAGGTCATAGGACGATTTTTGAACCTCGATGAGGTTCGGCATGTCCAGCACTTCACGAATTTTACCGTAATATTTACGAAGACGTTTTTGACCAAGGAACGATTTTGCCATGCGAACTACGCACTCCATCTTTGCCTGCGCACATGCCGTCGGGGCACCGGCTGTGCGCCATCAAAGACCGAAAGGGGGGTCTATCCTTGCGCACCGGCCCAGTGGTGCGCGCCCGACCACGACCTTTCCAAGGAAACAGCCTTGACCGCCTGTGGCGGTATCTGCGGCTGCTTGCTTTGAGAGGGCGTCGCTTTGGTATGGGTGAATTGTGATCCTTTACCTAAGACGCGAAAGGACGGGTTCGAATCGCTCGATCCCGCTGGAGACTGCGAAATAGGATGGGGGCACGCAGAACACAACCCCCCGGATCGGGGGAATGTCGTTCCTACCTGCGAAATCTGGCACAGGTGTCCGCATTTGTCGAGGGTTTCGCGCGTCTATGCTTAAGATCGACGCTGGCATGAAAAAGGGCGCCCCGCTGTGGGGACGCCCTTTCGATATCGTAGGATGGGCGCAATGCCCATCGCCGCTTAGGCCAGTTCGACCTCGGCGCCAGCTGCTTCCAGCTTGCCTTTGATTTCTTCGGCTTCGGCTTTGTCGACGCCTTCTTTGATTTTGCCGCCAGCTTCGACCAGATCTTTGGCTTCTTTCAGGCCCAGACCGGTGATGCCGCGCACTTCTTTGATCACGTTGATCTTGGAGGCGCCTGCGTTCTTCAGGACAACGTCGAATTCCGACTTTTCTTCCTCGGCTGCGGCACCAGCGCCGTCAGCAGGGCCCGCCATCATGACTGCGCCACCGGCTGCAGGCTCGATGCCGTACTCGTCTTTGAGGATGGTTTTCAGTTCTTGTGCTTCCAGCAGGGTCAGACCAACGATCTCTTCTGCCAGTTTCTTCAGATCAGCCATTTTATCAGCTCTTTCCGTTTGATGTGTGTTCCAACGCGTGAGGTTTCTCTCACGCCGGTGTCAGGTGCCTTAGGCCGCCTTTTCCTCGATGGTGGAGAGGATGGAGGCGATGTTGCTTGCAGGTGCGCCAATGGCCCCGGCGATGTTCGATGCAGGCGCGCCGATGCAGCCGACGATCGAAGCAATAAGCTCCTCGCGCGACGGCATTTTCGACACGGCTGTCACACCAGCCCGGTCCAACGCGTTCTCCCCCATGGCCCCGCCGAGGATCACGAACTTATCGTTTTCCTTGGCAAAGTCCTCAGACACCTTGGCGGCTGCCACGGGGTCTTCGGAATAGGTCAGAACGGTCATGCCCGTCAGGAATTCACCGATGCTTTCGCACGGTTTGTCCTGAAGGGCGATTTTGGCGAGCCTGTTTTTGGCAACACGAACGGCAGAGCCTGCGTCACGCGCACGCGCGCGCAAATCCTGCATTTCGGCAACTGTCAGACCGGCGTAGTGGGAGACCACGACGACGCCAGAGCTTTCGAAGATCTGGCCGAGTTCCTCGACCACTTTCTCTTTCTGGGCTCTATCCACAGTTTCACTCCAGTACTTGGAGGGGCGTACCCCTCCGGCTCGGTTTCACCGCGCCATATGGCACGGCAATCAAGTCCGTACGGGTCGTCGCAGACCAGAGCCCGGAACATCTGTTGCCAGGCTGGAATGTCTCTTCCCGTCTCAGGCAGGAATTATGACGGGACCATTCCCGTCACCCACCGTCTCGGACGCGCAAAAGGTCCGCGCGACTCAGCGCAGGGACCCTTCGCGGAGCCTGTTAGTCGGTTGGGCGTCGGGTGCCAAGCCTAAAATGCGACGCGGCGGCACTACCCAGTGGCTGTGCGTTGCGTGGGCGCTTGCGTTTCATGCGCATCGTCCGACAGGTTCGTAGCAGTGACGGCAGCGATGGTGTTCAACAGTTGCGCCTTTGCCACCGGTTTGGCCAGCACTGCCACCATGCCCACGGCTTTGTATTGGGCGATTTGCTCGGGCAGGACATTTGCGGTGACGCCGACCACCGGTGGCGGTGCGCGGCCTGCCAACGCTTCGGCCTCAAAAAAACGGGTGGTTGTCTGCATCCCGTCGAGCCCGGGCATCTGAATATCCATTAGCACCACGTCGACGCGTGTTTCGGCCAACAGTTCCAACGCTTCGATCCCGTTGGTCGCTTCGAGAATATCGACACCATGCTTATCCAACAACTTGCGCAAGACAAAGCGATTGGTGGCGTTGTCATCGGTGATCAGAACCCGCACGCCCAGATGCAGCCCCCCTTCCTCTTGATTTTTGCGCGCCCGCCGGTCCGACAAGGTGGCCTCAACCCGGTTGAATGGCAGGAACACTTTGAACAGCGCCCCCTCTCCCGGCGTGCTTTCGACTTCGACTGTGCCGCCCATCGCCTCGCACAAGGCGCGGGTGATCGGCAGACCCAGACCGGTGCCGGACGACCCACGCTGCAACCGTCCATTTTCCTGAGCAAACGGCTCGAAGATGCGCGCCAATGCTTCTGGTGACAGGCCCGAACCGGTGTCGGACACATGAATGCACAGGCCGGCCTTGGGCTCAGCGTCGTACCAGGCACGCACGGCGACGCGACCCACTTCCGTGAACTTCACCGCGTTGGAGACGAGGTTATGCACAACCTGGCGCACCCGGCGTTCGTCCCCTTCAAGCTTGGGCAAGGGCCCATGCGGCAGTTCCAGATCCAGTACCAGCCCCTTGTCCCGAGCTGCGTCGCGATAAAGGTCGCGCGCCAACCGCAGCCCGCGCATCGGGTCAAACACGTCGTTTTCCACCTGCAACTGCCCGGCCTCAATCTTGGACAGGTCCAGTACGTCATTGATCGTCGACAACAGCAGATCGCCCGCATCTTCGATCACCGCCAGACATTCGCGCTGCTCGCGGGTCAGGGGGTGATCCGACAGATGCGTCGCCATGTTGATTATGCCGTTGAGCGGCGTGCGGATTTCATGGCTGACGTTGGCGATAAAGTCCGACTTGCTGCGATTGGCCCGATCCGCCGCCGCGCGCAGCACACGCTCACGCCGTGTCGCCACACTGCCAAAATAGACTTCTGCGGACAGGTACGCCACGATCAGCGCAAGCAGCGCGGCAATCATCCATTCCTGACGGACAATGCGGGATTGCGTTGTGTTCGTGGCCTGCGCCCAAGTGCCAAAATTCGCTGTGTCGAATTCGGCCACCCAACCGCTGCGCAACGCGACCACCAAAGGGCGGAGACTTTCGCGCATTTCGGTCACTTGCTGGTTCGTAAACGGCTTGTCGGCAAACAACTCCGCATCCCAGCGCGCACGCCAGGCCAGCATCTCGTCCAGCGGGTCCGCGATCAACGGCTTTTGCTGAAACTTCAGATCGCTCACCACGTCGATCCTGCTCCAGAGGACCTCAAAACGCAGTTGCACCTCTGCAAGGTCCTTTTGACCGGCGACGCGGTCCGCGAGCGTCGTCGCGAACCGCTGCGCTTCGAACACCAGTTCGCTGACTTTCCACATTGTCACGCTGACCGAAAAGACGACCTCGTGTTCAACCTCCTGCAGGTTGGCGCGGTGGAATACCATCGCGACCACCAGCGCAAGGCACAGGCCTATGGCCAACAAACTGCGCCGGAAGGAGGTGAGGACAAACATCTTGGGTCAGTCAGTCAACCCGGATCTGGACCAGTTGCCAGATCATTTGACCATCAAAGGGGCGCATTTCAGCATCGGCGCGGCTCAGCGGATAGATGACCCAGATCGGCCCTTTGTCGCGCACCCGCATCGGCTTGCCATTCATGTCCATCGCCAGAATGACATCGTGATCATCGGCATCTGACACGGGAATACGCACGGCATAATCGTTGATCGCCTTCGCCTCCAACGACGTCCCCGTTGCGCCAACCGCAGCCAGAACCGAGGCCAGCGTTGGACCGGAAAACCGTTGCGGGCCGGTGGTGAAGGATGTGTAAGTCTCAATCTCGACCCAATCGAGCGCTTCCAGCATCTTGCGGTCAAACGCGGCGCCGCTCGCCGTGTTGCCCACCGTAATGGACCCCGTGACGTTGAGCAGCACGTCACCTTCTGGCTGCGGCAGACTGGTCGATGCCCAAACGCCCAGTGGCAATGCCACGGCCAAGGACAATACACCCGCGAACAGGCGTCGGGACAGCATCATGGCAATACCTCATCACTTTCCTGCGATTGGAAAGAGGGTTACCTGCTCAGCCCCTAACAACACGTTAGTCAAAACAGAAAACGCGCCCCACATGGGACGCGTTTCCAATAGAATTGTCTGAAAAGACCGTTACTCGGCGTTTGCGCTGTCGATGCTCACGGTCACGCCCGGACCCATGGTCGAGCTCAGGGCAATCTTTTTCATGTAGGTGCCTTTGGCGCCAGCAGGCTTGGCCTTGGCCACAGCGCCCACAAATGCACGCACGTTTTCAACCAGCTTGGCCTCATCAAAGGACGCCTTGCCAACACCTGCATGTACAACACCGGCCTTTTCGACCTTGAACTGCACTTCACCGCCCTTGGCCGCCTTGACGGCGTCCGCGACGTCCATTGTCACCGTGCCAACTTTGGGGTTGGGCATCAGGTTCCGGGGGCCCAGCACCTTGCCCAGACGACCAACGATGGGCATCATGTCCGGTGTGGCGATGCAGCGATCAAATTCGATCGTGCCGCCCTGAACGGTCTCCATAAGATCCTCTGCGCCAACGATGTCGGCACCAGCGGCTTGCGCCTCTTCGGCCTTGGGGCCACGTGCAAAGACGGCCACGCGCACGGTCTTGCCGGTGCCGTTGGGCAGGCCAACGACGCCGCGGACCATCTGGTCTGCGTGACGGGGATCAACACCCAGGTTTACAGCGATCTCCACGGTTTCATCGAATTTGGCCGAGGCGTTGCCCTTGATGAGGCTGACCGCCTCTTCGACGGTCACGTCGGACTTGCCAGCGAAGGCCTCGCGCGCGGCGCGGGTGCGTTTTCCAAGCTTTGCCATCTTACTTCACCTCGATGCCCATGGAGCGGGCGGAGCCCAGGATGATCTGCATTGCGCCTTCGATATCGTTGGCGTTGAGATCCTTCATCTTCGCTTCGGCGATCTCGCGCACCTGCGCGACCGTCACCGTACCCACAGTCTCGCGGCTGGGGTTGTTGGCGCCGGATTTTACCTTGGCGGCCTTCTTGAGGAAGTAAGACGCAGGCGGCGTCTTGATATCCATCGCAAAGGATTTGTCCTGATAGTAGGTGATAACGGTGGGGCACGGCGCGCCGGGCTCCAGGTCTGCTGTCTTGGCGTTGAACGCCTTGCAGAATTCCATGATGTTGATGCCGCGCTGACCCAGCGCCGGACCGACCGGCGGGGAGGGGTTCGCTTGACCGGCGGGCACCTGCAATTTCATGGTGCCAGCAAGTTTCTTGGCCATGAGCCATACTCCTGTTCAAACAGCCGTCCGACGCGTCGGTCAGCCTATGTTGATGTGGTCCGGTCCGGGCCTCGCGTGACCCTCGCCTTCCACAATGGATGTTGCACACAGCAACAGAAGCGCCGGTTACAGCGCTCCTGTCACATTATCAAGGGTGAATCGCCTCCGTGGGCGAATGGGTTGCCCGTCTCAGCCGTCTTCGAGGATGACGTCGAAATCGACGCGGCTGCCCGGCAAGCCTGCCTGATCGCCGAGACCGACAGGGCGTGACGGAGCGGCGATGATGATCTGCTCTGATGCAATGCCGCGTCCCACGAGCATCGCCATCAGCGCCTTGGCGCGCAAGCGCCCGGTCGCGACATCTTCGCCCGTCTGGACACCACCGGCATGTTGGCCGATCACCCGCAGCCGCGCGTGTGGGCAGGCCACCGCCAATTCCGCCAGCGCCATGGCCGTGTTCAGATCGTCAGGGCGCAAAGATACGGACCGTGGCGCATAGAACAGCACCGTACTGTCGGCTGCGCGCTGCAGGTCTGTCACGCAAGACGCATTGGCCCACGGGCTGGCTGTCACGTTGGTCCGCACTGCGACGCGCGTGACCTCTTCGACCACGGTGAATTCGACGCGGCGGTCGTAGAATGCCGCAGGGCGCGGGCCGTTCAGACCCGAGGGTTGCCGGTCCCCCATGCCGCGGGCAAAGAAATTGCTGGTGTCGATGCCGCCCGCGCCGATGCGTTTGATCACCTCTTGCGCGCGGCGTTCGCTCAACACGAGGTTGGCAGACGGATCGCCGGAGGGATCAGAATGGCCGTCCACGCGAATTTGAACACCCGGACAGTTCTGCGCGATCAAACCCAGAAGGCGACCCTGTTCGATACCTGCGGAATCCGCCGTCAGCCCACCGCTGGGGAAGTAGACGCGCGCCTCGGACGCCATGGCCCGCAAGTCTTCGATACACTGCGCGTTGGAGTTGGCGTTGAAGCCGCTGGTGTCGAAAACAGGCGCCGCAGTCGGTGCAACGGCCAGCGCCGCCTGACGGACAGGCTGCGGCTCCGGCGCGGGTTCAGGCACGGGCGCTGGTGCTGCCACGGGTTGCGTCAGCGCAGGTGTCACGGCGACCGAGTTCAGGCTCGCTTCGGGCGTGGCCTGACGTGCGACCACCTCATCCTCGGTATCAAGGGGTTCCGGTGCGGCGGCAGTGGGTTCGACGGGCGGGACGGGGTTCTGTCGGATACCGCCGTCCATGAAAACAAACGCTGCAAATGCGATTGCCGCAGAAGGCACCAGCCAAGGAAGGCTGTCCTTCACATACTTCAAAGCCATCACATATCCCCCAAATAAGCCGTTCTGTGCACCGAAGATCATCTATATCGTGTGTCTGCGCATATAGGTTGGCGGGAATTCGCCAAAGGCGTCAACGTCTGATCCGGGTTATCCACAGGAATGTACCCCTGCGCCTCGTCCGGCGCCGTTGACGTACACAAATCGTCTCAATTTCCAAAAATTTTGCCGAAAAATGCGTCAAAGAGGACGGAAACCATATTTGACGCCCGTTAAATCGCAAAAAAGGCGTGCGCTGATTCTGCACACGCCTTTCGAAAGCTGTCAGATGATTGGGTGGTCTTAGGTCTGCTTGTTAACTTGCGTGTATTCCAGTTCCACCGGAGTTTCGCGACCAAAGATCGAGACAGTGACCTTGAGGCGCTGGTTGTCCTCGTCCACCTCTTCGACCATGCCGTCGAAATCTTCGAATGGGCCGTCGTTGACCTTGACCTTTTCGCCGACCTCGAAAGAGATCATCAGCTTGGGTGCTTCTTCGCCTTCGGCGACGCGGCCCAAGATCTGCTCGACCTCGGCATCGCGCATCGGCATTGGGCGGCCCTGCGGACCAAGGAACCCGGTGACGCGGTTGATCGAGTTGATCAGGTGATAGCCTTCGTCCGACATTTCCATGTGAACGAGCACATATCCGGGCATGAAACGACGTTCGGTCGTGACTTTCTTGCCGCGGCGCACCTCGATGACCTCTTCGGTCGGCACCAGAACCTCGTCGATCTGGTCCTCAAGGCCCTTTTCCTCAACAGAGGTCCGGATCTGCTCTGCGATCTTCTTCTCAAAGTTGGAAAGAACGCTGACGGAATACCACCGTTTTGCCATGACGCGTATAGCCCCTCGTCCAAAGTCATTGCCCGCGTCTCAGGCGGGTCCCGGATATAAAAGTGGCGCGGGGCTCGAATCGCCGCGCGCCATGCTCAGGTCAGGATCGGGGAATACGCCGCACCCCGTCAAAGCGCAAGAGGCGCGTCAGCCAAAGGTTGTCAGCACCGTCTCAAGACCCCAGCGGATCAGGATATCGACAAGCGCGAAAAACACCGCTGTCAGCGCCGCAAGGATAAACACCATCACGGTGGTCAGGAACACCTCGCGCCGGGTTGGCCAGACAACCTTTGCCACTTCGGCGCGGACTTGCTGGATGAACTGGAGCGGGTTGGTGGTGGCCATGGGTGGCGGTCCTCATGCTTGCGATGCACGGCATGTAACGGTCACGTGGCTGGAATTCAAGCGCCGTCAGCCGTCGCGCTGCATCCGGTCAAAACGATCCGCCACCGCCTGCGCGTGCTGCGCTTCCACCTCAGCGGACCGTTGTTGAAAGTCGGGCATGTAGAGCGTGTCGGCCATCCCGTCCGGCAACATATCCAGAAGCCGGTCCCAGCGGCAGGCAAACCGATCAAGGCTGTTGCGCAGACGCGTGCCACGCGCCACGTCGGATTTCTCGATCAGTTCCACACCATGGAGCAGTGTGCCCCAGATGCGCCCTGCCCCCATGAACAGGAACAAGCCCAGAACCAACGCAACGATACACGCCCCGGCAACGATGAACCAATGCGGGCGAACGACGACCAGCAGCAGGACGCTGACAAATGCAAGATGACGGGTGGTCGGGCGGAACTGTGCCGCTGCCCGCAGGGGCGCCGTGAGCGTGCGGGTCAGACGGGCGCGCTTTGTCTGCGGGGCAGGCTTGGCAGGCTCCACCGGTGCCTGCAGTTTTGGCAGGTCCGTCGCGCGCCGACGCGGGGCGTCCACCATGGCAATTGTGCGATCCACAAATGCTTTGGCGATTTCCGTCCGCTGACGCTTTGCTTCGGCGGCCTCTTCGGTGAGGACCGCGCGGATCGTCCGAAGCGTTTCTTCTTCAGTGCCTTCGAAAGGCTTGCCCGGCATCAGCGTGTAATCGTTCATTTGACAACATCCCTTCCCCGAAACAGCGGGGTTAACAAAAATCCCGTCACGAGCGGGATAGGGCAAAGCTAGGGCCGGACTGTGCCGTTCGGGTGTCGCAAATGAGGCAGGAATGCGGCACTGAACACGCCCGCGCATCAGTCCGCCGTGGATCGGAGCGATTGTTTCCAGATCGGTGCATCAGAGCGGTGCAAACATGGTAAACGGCGACACATTTGTGCCCTGAGTCGCGGAACCAGCGTGAATTGTGGGAAATGGCAGGGGCAGCAGGGTTCGAACCCGCGACCTACGGTTTTGGAGACCGTCGCTCTACCAGCTGAGCTATACCCCTGCAGGGCAGGGGTGGATTACGCGCGCAGGCGCAGTAATGCAAGGGCCGAAATTACGCTGCTGCCATGTGAGTTTCCACGACCGGCCACAGCTCTTTCAACCAGCGCGCGGCAAAGGCGGGCGACTTGTGACCGATGTCATCCTGCTCAACCGCACCGTCACAACAGAACTCTGCCTTGGTGAGGATCCCGGTGGTCACCGTGTCCTCGGGTTGACGCAGCAAAGTGATGCCATCGCGCGCCGCCACTGCCTCGAAAGCGTCCCACAGCTGGGCGCGGTCCTCTTCGGTTGCGGCAAAGGCTGCGGGGCAGGCATGGTAGAGATTGCCGGGCGCCGCCAGATCGCGCACCCCGTCCGTGTTGAAGGGCGCGGGTACGTAGAACACATGGTCCCCCGCCGCAGCCAGAGATCGCCCAAACCGGTAGGCCCGTGTGCTGATGGCGAAGTCATGCACCGCCGTTTCCAGAACCGACCGGCTGGGCCGGGTAACGCGGTCGGATGCCCACTGAAAATACTCGGCAAAAAACATCGAAACGCGCAGCCGTGCGCCGTAAAAGATCACGCCGTCGAATTGACCGGGTGCAATGTGATCACGCCCGTTGCCGTTGATGGTCAGCACCCGTTCCAGCGCGGCAGGCGCGGGGCGGATCGCGCCGTCCGTCCAGTCGATGGTGCGAAATGCCGGGCCCTCGACGCCCCAGAACTCCATCTCGTACCCGTCCGGCACCGAAGTCAGCCCCTCGCGCAAGGCCAGTGATACACTGCCGATCTGGCTGTCGCCGATCATGCAAAGGGTGCGGGTTTTCTTAGCGCGCGAAGGCATCCAGCAGAACCTCCTCGCAGCGGAGATCTTCTTCGGCGACCGGAGTGGTCTGTGCCTTGTCCGGTATCACCCGCAATTCGCGTAAATCGGGGAAGGCCGCGATCTGATCGGCAAAGAAGTGTTTCATGACAGTTGCCACACCTTCGGGCACCACCGAGCGCATGTTGGGCGCAAAGAACATGCCCCGGAACACTGGATGCGTGATAATCTCATAGGACGGAAAATAGTCGACAAACGGGTAGCGATCCGCTGTCATCCCCGCCACCGCCCGCAGCACTGATTTGGAATAATGCGTCGCGGTCAGCACATGCTTGCCCGATGCCGTGGCCGTCAGTGGCACGGGCGAGACGGTCAGCAGAATGCGCAGCTTGGGTCGTTTCGCCCGCAAAAGCCGTATCACATCCGTCAACGCCGCTTGGGTCTGGCGTGTGTTGCTGTTGACGAAAACATGCTGTGCGGGATCGAATGTGCCCGCAACCGTGCCCGGGCACAGCGCATATTCCACTTCGGTCTTGGAGTTGCGCCACCGTTCCGTCAGGCCCAGCGTGAACACGAACACATCTGACGTCTCGACCGCGCGGCGCAGCGCGGCGTAGGTTTCATGCCGGGCATCCCACAGCTCGGCCTCTGTCTCGAAACCGCCCGGTTCGATTGCGGGACGGAGCGGGTCGTAGAACCGGTCATCCTTCACCCAAATCTCACCACTGTCGGCCCGCTGTTCATAGGCCAGCTCAAGCCACTGCAACAGCATTGCCGGTGTATAAATGTTGCCCGTGCGAAAGCTGAACACGCCATAGCCATGGCTGCGCGCATGTTCGGTCTGCATGAAAGGCGGCGCCGGTTCGCAGTCGATCCAGCCATAGCCACGGTCCGCCAGCGCCCGTCCAATATGCTGGGCGAAACACGAGCCCGCGGTCACGATTTTTTGCCGGGGCCGGATGGGGAATTTCGGAGACCACAGACCAGACAGGCCAAAGGGGCCGGGTTCGGCCACGGCGGTCTTCCAAAAGGCCTCTGGGCCCAGTTCTTCGTAGGGATGCGTCACGCTCGATCCGCCTCGCCATGTTTTCCGGAACGCTACCAAGTTTTGGGTTTTCAGACAAGGACGCCAGCGGCCTGAACCGTCAGTCCGCCGCAGACACTTGATTGGCTTTGTGCCGGAATGCGATGGCCCGGTCCAAAGCTCCGCTTTCGGTCATGGCACCGATGAAATTACGGATGTGACGACGCGGCAAACCGCCCGACAGAGCCTCCAGAAACAAGGTTTCTGCCGTGCCATAGCTGCCTTCGGACACTTCGATCAGTGCAGTGTCGTAGACCGGGTATTGCGCGTCGGGGTCATGCGCCAGTGCCGCTGCGATATGCACCCGCGCCGCGTCGTTGCGGTCTTGCTCAAGCAACATCATCGCCATGAACGCATGATCGAAGTAATCCGCATCCGGCGCGTCCGTGTTGCGCTGCAATACCACGATCGCCTCGGCCTCATCTTCGCCAAAGTACTGCAGGTCCGCCAATCAGTAGTTGGCAAACCCGTTGTGCCCGTCTTCCAGAAACTGCCGCAGCCAGGTAACCGCTGCGGGGCGCAGTCCCAAGGCTGTCAGCGCACGCGCCTTCCATAGCGACCCTTCGCCCGCATCGGGCCAGTCCTGCGTGACACGTTCCGCGTCACCCAACGCGCGGCGGTAATTCTCCAGCCAGTCGTTTTTGCGGGCGCGGTATAGATAAGCGTAGGTCGGCGCGTCACCGGTTGCGACAGACTGGTTCAGCGCAGCTAACGCAGGGCCCAGCTTGTCCTGATCAAAAAGTGCGACCCCCAAGGTATACAGCGTCCAAGGAATATCGGCGTCTTGGTCCAGCGCGTTGCGCAGAACCGGTTCCGCCTCTGCGGGCCTGTCCGTGTCGATATAGAACCAAGCCTTTTCGCGCATCGCCCAGACATATGCGGGCGACATTGCGATGGCGGTGTCTATCAGTTGCAGAAACGACCTTTCATCCAAAATACCGCCTTGCCGACCGGATGAGGCGAGGCCGGCAAACCCTTGTGCCGTTGCCCCGGCGTCCAGCGACCGTTGAAAGATCGCGCTGGCCTGATCAAAGTCATCGGCTTCCCAGTGCATCCACCCCAGCACATTCAATGCCCCGGTATGCGCGGGGTCTTCGGTCAGAACGTCGTCCAGCAGCGCGCGCGCCTGAACACGCTTGTCCATGCGATCATAGGCCCCAGCGAGGACGACGCGTATATCCGCCGCCCCTGCCCCGGCATCGGCAATGGCAACCTCGCAGATGGACGCTAATCTGTCTGCGGGTTCCGCATCCTCAAGGCAAACGGAGGCATAGCTTTTCTGGCTGTCGGACAGAATCGGTCGCGCCGCTGCGGCACTGGCCAGCAACACCGACAGGGCGGCGCACAGCAGAACTTGTTTCATCAAAAAACGCTCCGGTTGGGCGCAGCGTAGCAAAGCTGTTCAAAATCAAAAAAAGGCCCCGCACGCATCGCGCACGGGGCCTGTTTTTTTTGTGCATCGGGGGCATTCCCCCGCGCGACCTGTGTGCATCACCGTAGGGCGGGCTTCAGCCCGCCGCTGCGGTCAGGCACATTA
>NZ_CANNDO010000015.1 GCF_947503385.1 uncultured Tateyamaria sp. | reverse complement strand
GCTGTGGCGGGCAGTCGAACAGGACCACGTCATACTGGTCTTCGACTTCGCCGAGGGCTGCGGCCATGCGGGCATAAAAGGGGGGTTGGACATTGTCGATCAGCGCGCGGGGGGTTTCGTGTTCGAATTCCTGCAACAACAGGCCCGCCGGGGCGAGGTCGATGCCGGGAAAGAACGTGTCCTGAATGACGGCTGACAAGGGCAGGGGGTCGTCGTACCGGATCGCGTCATACAGCGTGCCCTGTTCGAGAAAGTCATATTCGGGCCGGTAGCCAAACAGCACCGTGAGCGACGCTTGCGGGTCCACGTCGACGCACAGAACGCGGTAGCCCTTGAGGGCGAGGCGTTGTGCGGTGTGGATGGTCGAAGTTGTCTTGCCCGACCCGCCCTTGAAGTTCAGAAAGGACAGCACCTGCAATTTCTCGCCCGCCCGGCGGCCGGGCAGATAGGCATGGGTTTTGCCACTGTCGAGGATCTCCCGCAGGGCCAGTATATCGTCAGCGGAATACTGGCGGCGCCCGCCGCCAGTCGTCTCTACATCAGGGGCTTTGCCGTCAAAATGCAGTTTCCGCAGAAAGCTGGTGGAGATGCCCAAAAGCTCTGCCACCTCTCCGGCGGAGAAGCGGCGCAGCGCTTTGCGCGCGTCCGGTGCAAAGGATGCAAACATATGCGCATCCAGCGCCGCGCCAAGCGTATCGGCGCGCGCGCGCACGCGTTCATTGATCAACAGGGGGTCTGCCACAATCCGCCTCATTGGTGTAACGCTTTGTTTCGCCAAAGCACTGTTTAGCGTTACTTAACCGGAGGCGGGTCGATTTGTCCACAATTCTACGCTTGTGGTCCGTGCTGGAGCATACCGCAACATCTGGTAGGGTGACAGGGGTCAGGCCCACGGATGCGCTAAGCTGCTGAAAAGGCGTGGGTTTCTGTAACGGCGCGGATCCGGGCAAAACGGGCGTGTTAGAGACTGTTTTGACCGCGCAGCACCCTGCGGGCACCGCGACGCTCGCGAATCGGCACAAAAAAATCGGCCCGCCTCGAGGGAAGGGGCGGGCCGATTCCTAAACGCGCGACTGGCAGGTTACGCGCATAACAAAAGCGTGGATCAGACGGCGGCGCGGGCGCCACCACGGGGACCGGCGATCAGCCACGCGATAAAGCCGATCAGCGGCAGGATCAGGACCAGCAGGACCCACAGGACCTTGCCGCCCGTGCTCGCGCCCGAACCGATGATGGACACGATTGCCCAGATGTTGAGGATAAGCAGGATCAGACCGCCAATGCCGGCAACTTCGATACCCATGATAATTCTCCTTCGTGGTCTTGGTTATGCGGCGTCGATTTCCGAGCCGCTCTTGAGAACGCGATCACCGTCATCCTGCTCGATGAGGTAGGCGGGATCGTCGTCAGTGGCGTTTCGGGTGACTTCGGTCCCTTTGAGGGTCTTGGTCACCTTCTCTGTGTAGATCTGTGTGATTTTGCCGGTCGCGGTGCCATTGCCCCACGTCCATTCCACGCGATCTCCGGTTTGCAGGCTCATGACGCGCTCCTTTGGGCGCGCAGCGCCTCGATCAGTTCGGCCTTGTCCATGCTGGACCGGCCTTCGATGTCGCGTTCTTGCGCCAGCGCATACAGCGCGTCCTTGGTCCGGTTTTCATATCTCGTGCCAGAGGCATCCACGTTGTCGGATGCCTGTGCGTTGGCGATGCGGGCCGCGACCTCTTTGGAATAGCCGTCAGCACGCATGGCCTCGTAGGCCGCGTCGTCCTTGATGCTGGGGCGGGTGTCGCCATCCATGTCGCTGTCTCCGTCGTTTGAACTGCCGGGTTAACGCGGTATTGCGCAAATGGTTCCGCGGCAGTGCAGAAAAAACGGTCGGCACTCTTTTGCGATGGTCCGGGAACGAAAGGACGCTACCGTTCGTTGTCACTTATCGCGCGCGCGCGCCCATTACCGGAGACGGACATGTCCAACATCAACACCGGGTCGCAGGACGGCGATCTTATCGACGATCCGACCGAGGCCAAGGCGGTCGAAGACGTCGCCCCGCTGTCGCCCAAGCTGATCTTTGAAGCGATCCGCCGCAATGGCGAGGAAGAACTGGAGCGCCCGGACCGCGCGCTGTGGTTTTCAGGCATCGCGGCGGGCATCCTCATTTCGTTTTCCGTGCTGGGCGAGGCGCTGTTGCGGTCGTCACTGCCAGATGCCGACTGGCGGTATGTGGTCGAGAATATGGGCTACACGCTGGGCTTTATGCTGGTGATCCTCGGGCGGATGCAGCTGTTTACGGAAAACACGATTACCACAGTGGCCCCGGTGCTGGTGGAGCGGTCGCGCGCCTGTCTGGTGCGCACCGTACAATTGTGGAGCATCGTTCTGGTCGCCAATGTCGTGGGCGCGTTCGCGGTGGCGACATTCTTTGCCTATGGGCCGGTTCTGTCGGCAGATGTGGCGGCGGCGTTCGGTGATCTTAGCCGCCACGCCACCGGAATGCCCGCGATGGAGGGGCTGATGCGTGGCATCCCGGCGGGCGTGCTGATTGCGGCGCTGGTGTGGATGATGCCCACGGCCAACGGCAATGCCGTGGCATTGATCTTTTTGTTCACATGGCTGATCGCGCTTGGCGATTTCACCCATATCGTCGCCGGTTCGGTCGAGATGGCCTATTTGATGGTGCAGGGTGAGTTGGGGCTGGGGCAGGCGGTCTTTGGCTTTTTCCTACCGGTGCTGGCGGGCAATATCATCGGCGGTACGGTGATTTTTACCCTGCTGGCATGGGCGCAGATCCAACCCGAGGTAAAGGGCTGACACAAAAAGCGCCGCGCCCGGGGGACGGGCGCGGCGCTGTATGGCTGGCAGGGAATGGGACGTCAGCGGTTGGGCGCATCCTCGGCCAGGGTTGATTTCGGCGCGTCGGGGTCTTCCATCCGGTTTTCGGTGGCGCGCTTGCTCATCAGTGCCCAAACGAGCACGGCGGCGGCGGTCAGACCAAAGAGGATGGGCAGGATCGAAAGTTCCATAAGCTGTCTCCTTTACAGGGTTATTCGGACACTGTGGTGGTCACGGTTGGCGGGGTTGCATCGTCGTCCGGTGCAGCCGGAGCCAGAAAGATAAAGGCCAGTACGGCGACCAGCACGGCGCCAATGCCGTAGAGGGCGGGGTAGTGGCGGCGGTGCTGCTTTTCGATGTTTGTGTCAGGTGCTGACATGGTCTCGCTCCTTTCAGTGAACGGCTGCGTGGGTAACGCGGGGGCAGGGGCATTCGTTCCATCGCGCGTGTGCGGAATTTTTGTTGGGGCAGGGCGGAACCATTGGCCGCTGCGGCGTGTTGTCTGACAGACCCTTGTCGCGCGGGCGCGCTGTTCGCAGCGCCGGACCGCCCGCGTTTATCCCGACACGACCACAGACGGAGCACCGCACCATGACCGATCGCAACCTGACGGACGGGCCGGTGTGGAAGGCCCTGATGGCGGTGTCCGCCCCCATGACATTTGGCGTGCTGGCGGTGGTCAGCGTCGGGTTGGCCGATGCGTATTTTCTGGGGCAACTGGGACCGGAGCCGCTGGCGGCGGTCGGATTTGTCTACCCGGTCACGGCGGCGATCACATCGCTGGCCATTGGTCTGTCCGCCGGGGCCAATGCGGTGATTTCGCAGGCCTTGGGCCGCGAGGATGACGACAGGGCCGTGCAGCGGCTGGCGCTCCATTCCATGGGGCTGGGCGTGGCGTTGGCGGTGGCCGTTGCGATTGTCTTTGCGCTCACGGCGCGGGACCTGTTCGCGATCATGGGGGCAGGGGAGGGGGCCTTGGGCGAGGCGATGGCATTTGCGCCCATCTGGGCGGTGTCCTTTCCGTTTCTTGTGGGGTCCATGGCGCTGAACGCGGTGTTCCGGGCGCATGGGGACGGGGCCGCGTCGGCGGCAATCATGATCCTGTCCGCAATCTTTGCCATCGGGTTGAATCCGGTGCTGATCTTTGGCTGGGCCGGGATCGAAGGCATGGGCACGGCGGGGGCCGCCACGGCCACGTTGATCGGGCGGCTGGTCGCGGTGCTGGCGGCAGTCATCTACGCGGTGCGCCGGGGGTATCTGTCGCTGTGCCTGTCACCATTTAAGGGGTTGGTCGGGTCGGTGCGCGAAGTTGTGCTGGTCGGCGCGCCTGCTGCCTTTTCCAACGCGATCAACCCGGCGGGCATGGCGCTGGTCACGGCCGCCGTTGCCACATTGGGCGACGCGGCTGTCGCAGGCTTTGGCGCGGCGACGCGGGTGCAGACAGTGGCGCTGGTGCCGCTGTTGGCGCTGTCTGCGGGGATCGGGCCGGTCGTGGGCCAGAACTGGGGCGCCGAACAGCAGGACCGCGCGCGGCGCGGTGTGGCGGTGGCGTGGGCGCTGTGCCTTGGCTACGGGCTGGCGGTGGGCGCGGTGCTGGCCCTGCTCGCAGAGCCGATCGCAGGCCTTTTTGCCGATCAGGGCAGCGATGCGCTGACCTATGCCGCGTCGTATCTGCGCGTCGTGGGCTGGAGCCTTTTTGGCTACGGAATGCTGGTGACGGCCAATGCGGCGATGAACGCACGGTCCAAGCCACTGTATTCCATGGGTCTGGGCCTTGGGCGGATCAGCCTGATCTACGTGCCGGGCGCGTGGATCGGCGTGACCGCCTTTGGCTATGGCGGTATCCTTGGGGCGGCGGTGGCGGCCAATGTGCTGACCGTCGCGGCGGCGCTGTGGTGTCTGTCGCGCACCGGCTTGACGCCGGTGCAGGGCGGCGCCCTGCGGCTGGCCTAACCCAGAAAGCGCAGCAAAGCCGCCTCGCCCTGCCGGAATTCGGCGAGGCCATCGTCGTCCAGCCCGGCGGCGCGCGCGGCCCCGCCATCGGCCAGTGCAATCACCTGCGGATGCACGTAGCTGTTGCGCGCAATGGTGGGCGTGTTGTGCAGCCGCTCTGCGGCGGCGTCGGCCATATCCTTGATCCGCACCTCGTCGCCCTTGTCGCGCGCCACACGAAAGGCGGCGAGGGTGCCCGCCCATGTGCGCAGGCTTTTGGGTGTCAGAGTGTCGCCGGCCACATCGGCCAGCGCCTCTGACAGATGTTCAGCGCGCAGGGGCACCATGCGCCCGTCGGACCCGCGATAGTCAAACAGCCGGGGCCCCGGCAGGTCGGCTGACCGGTGCAGCACCTGCGCCAGCCGCGCACCTGTCAGGTGCTTTTCGACTTTGGTGCCACCCTTGGCCACATAGCGTAGCGCGATGCGGGCACCGTCGGTGCTTAGGTGCCGATCCTCCAGCGTGAGCGCGCCATGGCTGCCGTTTTGCTCGGTATAGGCAATGTCGCCCGGTCGCAGCGCGCCCCGGTCGATCAGCGCCAGTGCAGCGGCGATGGCCGTGCTCTGCGTGCCGGGTGTGCCGCCCAGATGGGTGGTGATCCAGCGGCGCAGGCGGGGCAGGGCGTGTCCGACCTCGGCCAGCTTGTCAAACTTGGTCCGGTCGCGCGCGGCGGTCCAGTCGGGGTGATAGCGGTACTGTTTGCGCCCCCGCGCGTCACGCCCGGTGGCCAGCAGATGCGCGTTGGGCATCGGGGCCATCCAGACGTCGCGATAGGCGGGCGGGACGGCCAGCGCCTTGAGCCGCTGCCGTTCATCCGCGTCGTTGATCCGGCTGCCATCGGGCGCAAGATAGGTGAACCCACGCCCCTGCGCGCGGCGCAGAATGCCGGGATTCGTGTCGGGGTAATAGATCAGGCGCACGGCGCGATCCGGGATGTGTCAGGCACGGCAGGGGTCTCATTGCAAAGGCTGTGCGGGGTGAACGCCCCAAGGCGCACGCGGGTTCCGCGCAGGCGGAACAAGCGCGCCGGAATGTGCGTTGACCCGGTGACTGAGCCAATGAGGAGATCACGATGATGACCCCCGACCGGACCTATCAAAAGACATCGGACACGCGGCCCCCTGCGGCCCATATCGCAGGGTTGCGGCATGATGCCGACGATTACGAGACCCGTGTGAACCGCGCGATGCAGCGCGCCGCACCAGAGCGTGAGGCACGTCAGGCGCGGGGCCGCAGGTTGCTGACGCTGTTCTTGATCACTGTGGCGGCCGTGTTGGTGGCCGCGCTGTCGTTCTAAAGCGACATCCGCGTCAGCCGCCCGTCATCGTCGATGACACGCAACGTGCTGGCATCGGACGTCCAGCGCCACAGCACCACGTTCAAATCCGCCTCCGTCATCCCGCGGGCAAAGCTGCGCACAAGCAGCCCGGCGTAACCATCCGCGATAAGCGCCCGCGCCATATCCTGTGTCGGTACGGCATCGCCGGCCAGCATCGCCGCGCGCCAGCCCGCATGGGCCAGCATCGCGGCATCGGCGCCATAGGCCGACAGTGCCGCCGTGTCCCGAGTGTCAAACAGGGGGGCAATATCGGCACGGTACGCGACCAGCACCGTCGGTTGCAGGTCGCCCACTTGGTTGGCCTCGCGCAGGGCGGTGGCAGGCGTCAGCGCCGTATAAAGCGCGGGCAGGCCCACCGGGTTGAACCGCCCGCCATAGCGCGCCGCCCCGGCACCCGACAGGGGGTCGCGGGCATAGACGGGGTTCAGCGCGCGGTAAAGCTGGCCGTGATATCGGCCTTTGGCCAGCAGCATCAGCTGTAAACGCCCGCGTCCACCGCATCGATATATTCGAGAACCTGTTGCGCCTTGCCGTCCTGCACCAGTTGCATCGCGGTGCGTCCGTCAAAGCCTGCCAGCGGCTCGGACCGGAACCACGCATAGGCGATCAGGTCAGAGCCAAAGCGCGGCTGCACCTTGTTCAACACTTCGACAAGGGCGCGCAGGCGCGCCTGCGTCTTGGCCGAGGCGATGCGCGCGCGCCGCTGCACGGCGTCCTTGCCCAAACCAACGGTCTGGCCCACCTCTTCGGTTGAGGTGCGCAGCGTCGCCGCGATGTGGCGGGGCTGGAACAGCCCATTGTCCGACATCTGTGCCAATTGCATATTATGCTCCATCCCAGTGATGTTGCCATAATATAGCGTCACTATTGCTGCGAAACAAGATGCAGTGAGCACGCTACCAAAGTCGTTATAATCCTGATTATGTAATTTTATCTGAACCTAGGGCCTGTCACCCCGGTGCCGCTCTGCCGTGATCTGACGCGCGGTGGCGAGGATGCCGTTTGCCACAAGATCCTCTGCCGGGGACCCCGGCGCGGTGGTTTTGCGCAGCAACTGGACGCGCCGCACCGCGTCCGGGTCGTTCAGGGCGCGGAACACCAGATCATCCAGCACCGGCGCACCCACGGCCATTTCGGGCAGGATCGTCACGCCGATCCCGGCGCGCACCATGGCCAGCATGGATGTAAGGTTGTGCGCGGACAGATTGCTTTGCCGGTGCAGGTCCTGCGACACGGGATGCGCAATTGCAGCTGACAGGTTGTTTGCGATCAGGCGCACGCCTTGCACCGCCGTCCAGTCAACCGGACCGGACCCGTGGGCAATGGGATGATCCGGGCGCGCGACAATCCCGAACCGGTCCGTGAGCAGCGGCGTGCTGTCCAGCCCCATGCCCCTGTCCCCCACCGTGGCGATGCCGATATCGACCCGGTCCCAGAACAGTTCCTGTAGCACCGACGCGCTGTCCATGTCGCGGACCTCAAGGTGCAGGTTTTCCAGCGCCTCCATATGCGTGGCGTAAAACCGGGGCATGACCGCACCCGCGACCGATGGCACCACGGCCAGACGCACATGCCCCTGCCGCGCGCCCGCGAAATCCTGAATGGTGCGCAGGGTGCGGTCAAAATGCTGAAGCTCCCGCTCCGCCTGTTCGAGGACAAAGGCACCCACCGAGGTCAGCTTGTTCTTGCGGTCCTTTTCAAACAGTGGCTGGCCGATATGCTCTTCGAGCTGTTTCAGGGTCATGGACACGGCAGACGGCGTTTTCGACACCAGTTCCGCACCATCGCGCAAGGTGCCGGTGCGGGCGACCGCAGACAGGCAGCGGAACATTTCCAGCTTGATCGCCATTTCAGAAATCCTGAATTTACCTTCAGAGAAATAAGTTTGAGTGAAGCGGTTGGGCGTGTCAACACTCCCCCATATTCAGACCAGATTCGAGGGCGCGACCATGAGCGAAGTGAAAAAGAACCTGATAGCAGGCACGTGGCAGACCGGCGCGTCCGAGATTGAAAACCGCAACCCGTCGGACCTGAGCGATCTGGTGGGCATGTTCGCGCAGGCTGACGCGGCGCAACTGGACGCCACGCTGGAACAGGCGCGGGTGGCACAGGCCGAATGGGCGGCCTACGGGATGGAGCGCAAGCAGGCGGTGCTGATGGCGATCGGCACCGAGATGATGGCGCGGGCCGAGGAACTGGGCACGCTGCTGTCGCGCGAGGAGGGCAAGCCGCTGGCCGAGGGCAAGGGCGAGGTATACCGCGCGGGCCAGTTCTTTACCTATTACGCGGCGGAATGCCTGCGCCAGTTGGGCGAAAACGCCGACAGTGTGCGCCCGGGGGTCGAGATTGACGTGCGCCGCGAACCGGTCGGCACGGTGGCGATCATCAGCCCGTGGAATTTCCCGACTGCCACCGCATCGTGGAAAATCGCGCCCGCGCTGTGCTATGGCAACGCGGTGGTGTGGAAACCGGCCAATATGACACCCGCATCCGCCGTGGCGCTTGCCGAGATCATCGACCGGCGGGACATCCCCAAGGGTTTGTTCAGCCTCGTGATGGGGGAAGGCGGCACCATCGGCCAGCGGCTGGTCGAAAGCCCGATGATTGACGCGATATCCTTTACCGGGTCGGTGCCGGTGGGCCGTGGCATCGCGGCGGCGGCGGTGCAGAACTTTACCAAGATCCAGGCCGAGATGGGGTCCAAGAACGCGCTTGCGGTGATGGATGATGCCGACCTTGATCTGGCGGTCACGCTGGCCTTGGGCGGGGCATTTGGCGGGTCGGGCCAGAAATGCACGGCGTCTTCGCGGCTGGTGGTTCATGCCGCCATCCACGACGCCTTTGTCGAAAAACTGGTGGCAGGCGCGCGGGCGATGACGGTGGGCCACGCGCTGGACGCGGGCGTGCAGATGGGCCCGGTGGTCAGCGAACAGCAACTGGCCGAAAACCTCGCCTATGTCGATCTGGGCAAATCCGAAGGCGCAGAGCTGGCCTGTGGTGGCGTCCGTCTCGATATGCCGCATGACGGGTATTACATGAGCCCCGGCGTGTTCCTGAACACCACCAACGCGATGCGCATCAACCGCGAAGAGATGTTCGCGCCGCTCACCTCTGTGATCCGTGTGGACAGCTATGACGAAGCGCTGAGCGTCGTGAACGACACGCATTTCGGGCTGACCTCGGGGATTGTGACGCAGAACCTTGCGCGGGCGACGCATTTCCGGCGCAACGCCCGCACCGGGGTTGTGACGGTGAACCTGCCCACGGCAGGCACGGATTACCACGTGCCCTTTGGCGGGCGTGGCGACAGCTCTTATGGGCCCCGCGAACAGGGGCGCGCGGCTGCGGAATTCTACACCACGGTCAAGACCGCCTATATCAGCGCCGGAATGCCCGCATGACCTACCGCATCGACTGTCTGCAATATGCAAACTGGTCGGAAAAGATTTTCCGCCAGATGCGCGAGGGCGGGGTGGATGCGGTTCATGTCACCATCGCCTATCACGAGAATTTCCGCGAAACGGTGCTGAACATCGAGGCGTGGAACCGCTGGTTTGAACACTATCCCGATCTGATCTTTCACGGGGAATGGGCCAGCGACGTGGCCCGCGCACGCGAGACAGGGCGCACCGCGATCTTCTTTGGCTTTCAGAATCCGTCGCCCATCGAAGACGATATCGGGCTGGTCGAGGTGCTGCACAAGCTGGGCGCGCGGTTCATGCAGCTGAGCTATAACAACCAGTCGCTGCTGGCGACGGGCTGTTACGAGGCCGAAGACCCCGGCATCACCCGCATGGGCAAACAGGTCATCAAAGAGATGAACCGCGTGGGCCTTGTGGTGGATATGAGCCATTCGGCGGACCGTTCGACCATCGAGGCGGCGGATATCTCGGACCGGCCCATCACGATCACCCACGCCAATCTGCACGCATGGCAGCCCGCCCTGCGCAACAAGCGCGACGATGTGGTGCGCGCCGTGGTCGAAAACGGCGGCATGATGGGTTTCTCGTTGTATCCGCATCACCTCAAGGACAAGAGCGCCTGCACCGTCCGGTCCTTTTGCGAGATGGTCGCCATGGCGGCAGAGCGGTTCGGGGCTGAACATTTCGGCATCGGGTCCGACCTGTGTCAGGATCAGCCCGACAGCGTTGTGGAATGGATGCGCGTGGGCCGCTGGTCCAAGGAAATCGACTATGGCGAGGGCAGCGCCACAGCGCCCGGATTTCCGCCCATGCCGGACTGGTTCCGCGACAACCGCGACTTTGGCAATATCGAGAAAGAATTGCGCGCCGTCGGCTTTTCCAAAGCGGAGGTCGCAGGCCTGATGGGCGACAACTGGCACCGCTTCTTTGCGGCAAATTTTACCCCGATGGCACGCTGAGGACCCAATGCCCGACATCGCCACCCGCCCCGCACAGACCGTCATGCGCCTTGCCCGGCTGGGCAGCCTGCACCAGTCGCGCCTGTCCTTTATGCGGGTGCTGACCCGCCGCATGGCGCGCGAAGGGTGGCGGTTTGAACAGACGGTGTTCGACATCGACGCGGCGGGCGTGGGCCACGCCGTCTACACCGCGCACGGGCCGGACCGGGCCTATTCACTGGTTGCTTTTGCCCATGACCTGCCCGCGGACCAACGCTCTGACCGGGTGATTGCAGAGGCGTGGGATGCGACGTTCACCCTGTTTGACGGCGTGCCTGCGGCGGATGACATTGCGCGCCTGTCGCAGAACATCCCCCATCAGGAGGCGGGCCGGGTCAGCGGGTCGGAACTGTCCGTGTCGCGGGCCAACCGGTCGGTGCGGCTGTGGGAACATGTGGTGGACCGGCTTGCCGCCGGTCAGCAGCCTGACCCCGCGCAGATGGCTGCGGTGGGCTACCTGATGCGCACAACGGCGGTCTACGGGTCGGGCAAGCTGGGTGCCGCGGACCGCGAGATGATCGCCGGGCGGCCCGAATTTCGCGCCCCGTTTCAGGTCGAAATGCTGTCAGTGTACCTGACCCGCTGGTTTGTGCGCGATCTGGTCCAGCACATGGCCGACTGCGCCGCACGGGCGGCGGGCAGGACGGCGGCGCGTCTGGACCCGGCCATTGCGCGGCCCCTTGGCATGGGCAATTCCACCGGCTTGGGCATGGCGCCTTTCCTGCTGAACCACCCGCTGCTGTTCAACAACTGGATCACCGCGCGCGAACAAGCGATCCAATTGGTGCGCCAGTGCCCCAAGGCCCGGACCGCCGAGGTTGCGGTGTTTCGCGATGTGATGCAGCGGTCCTGCATCACGCTGGACCGCTGGCGGACCGAACATCCCGTACAGATGGACAAGCTGGCCCAACTGCGCCGCGACGCGGCGGCGCTGACCGCGCATTTGGACGATCACGATTTTGACGCGGCACAGCCGTGGGACGCCCTGTTTCGCTGGGCCGAGGCGCACCTGTCCTACGAAGGGCAGGAATGGCTGGCGTCCCTGATGCTGGAACCCTACGGCGCGCTGGTGGACCATCTGGGCGACGGGATGGCCGCCGACACCAGCGCGGGCTTCCGCATCGCGGGCGGCATGACGGTGGGCGCGTTGCGCGCGCTGATCGAACGCATATACGGCTGGGCGCTCGACACGGACTGGACCGTGCCCGACAATACCGCCCGCGCGTGGTACGTTTCCGAGGAAAAGCTGGAGCCGCGTCTGGGCGAGCGGTTCGAGGAACCGATCGAGGCCTACGAACAGCCCCTCGCCCCCGGTCGCGATGCCGCGATGCTGCACGCGGCGCTGGCGCACTGGCCCGACGATGTGCAAATTGCCGAATTCCTGCTGCGCCACCCCGGCCACCGCCACACCGTGCGCCGGGTCCAGATCATCGACCGCGCGCCCTATGGCGAGATTTGCGACAATACGATCAGCAGCACGGTCCTGCCCATCGACATGCTGCGCTGCAAACTGTCCTTTTTTGGCGCGACCCAATTCGACCCACGGTCGGACCGCTGGGTGCGCATCTGCATGTATGGCAACGCCCCCTACCCTGACGAACTGTCGACGGACAATGCGGATTTCTGGGTCTATCCCACGCAGGACGGTGCAGGCGCATGACCCATTCCCTCAACGAGATCGAGGCGCTGAGCAAGCGCGCGGCGCGGGGGTCGGGCCTGTCGTGGGGGTTGGCCGAAGAGGCGGCCAAGGGCGTGCGGTGGCTTGCCTCTTATGGTCTGCCCGGCCCGCGTCTGTTGGCGGACCTGCTGGACCTGAATGACCGGCGGGCCGAGATCGACGTGGCCCCCATGGCGCTGGAGGGGATCTGGAAAGCGCCCGCCGGGCGGATGAGCCCGATCATCGCGGGGGCCTCGCTGAGCGATTGCGCGGGTCGGCTGCTCGCACTTGGGCAGATCCAGATGCAAAGCGTGAGTTACCCGCTGCTGCTGGTGCCCTTTTTGGGCGGGGCGGCCCTGCGGCTGGCGCAACCCGTGGCGGCGGCGTGGGACGGGGTGCATCTGGTCACGGACGGTCGCCAGCTTTGCATGACAGAGGATGCAGCGCTGACCACGACGCTTGCCCCGCTGATGACCATCACGGCGCCTGCGCAGATGTCCGGCCCCCGCGCGCCTGTCCAGCGCGCGCAGGTGTCACCCGATAGCTGGGCCCGGCTGAGCGGGTTTGCGCACCGCACCTTTGCCCCCGCGACCGAGGAAAGCCGCCTGCGCGGTGCAGGCGCCGGGGTCAGTAACAACGATTGATGCGGGTCAGACCGTGGCAAACGGCATGTGGGCGGGCACGTCAAAGCGGTGGGTGATCGCCTGCCCGCCGCTCAGTTCGATAACCGCACCGGCTGGCACCTCGATCCAGACGCCCGCGACCTCGTCCAGCGGCTCGGACGAGACCACGATGCCCGCGCGGCAGTGCCGGTAAAACAGGCTGGGCGCAAACCGGTCCGACGCATAACGCCCCGCGAACAGTCGCACACCGTCCGACCAGCAGGCCGCGAAGCGCATGTAAGGCAACGTGCCCCGCGCGCGGGCCAGATGCTCGACCTCGGCCACGGCGCGGGCCATGCCCCCCACCGGGTCCGCGTCCAACCCGTGGCCAAGCGCGATCAGAAAGATCGCCTCGCCTTCGGTTGCGCCAAAGCGGTGGTCATAGAGTTGTTCCGGGATCATCCCGTCCAGCCGCTGGCGGAACATCTCATGCCCGCCCGCCTGCCCGTTGTGCATAAAGCTCCAGCGGCCATGGCCAAACGGGTGACAGTTGTTGCGCGACGTGGCCATTCCCGTCGAGGCGCGCACATGCGCCATGAACAGGCGCGCGCGGGTGTGATGGGCCAGTTGCCTGAGGTTGGCATCGGACCATGCGGGATGTGTGTCCTTGTAAAAGCACGGCTCTGCCCGGTCAGAATACCACGCCAGCCCGAACCCGTCCGCGTTGATCGGCGTCTTGCCAATCGCGGCATTGCGGCTTTGGGCCACCAGCGATTGCTTTTGGTCCAGCACCAGTTCGTCCAGATATCGTGGCGCGCCCGTCCAAGCGAGAAAGCGGCACATCAGGCGGCCCGCAGCGCAAAGCGTGCCGTGGCCGCGTCCACGCTGTAACGCACGGCGTGGTGGGTCGCGGTCTCGGCCAGCCGTTCCACGCAGTCGATGACGAAATCAGCCTTGGCATCCGTCATCAGCGCCGACAGGTTCAGGCGCACCCAGCCGGGTTTGGCCAGTTCCTCCCCCGCCTCCAGCGCGGCAAACAGCGCCTCGGATTCCGCCCGTTCGATCCCCAAAAGCCGGTGCGCATAAGGCCCCGCACAGGCACAGCCGCCACGGGCCTGAATGCCGGACACATCGCTCAGCATCCGGGTGAACAACTGGTGGTGAACGTAACCGCCCTGCCCGTCCCGCACGCGAAAGGCAAAGATCGGCAACGCCTGCACATCCATTTTGCCCAGCAGTTCCAGCCGGGGGTGACGCCGCCAGCGGTGCAGGGCGCGGGCGCGCAAGGTGGCCTGCCGCTGGTCCAGCCAGCGCTGGCCGAGGGCGGCCTTGACCATCATCACCAGCGCGGCCCGGATATCGCCCACCACGTTGGGTGTTCCCGCCTCTTCGCGGGTCGACAGCCGGTTGGAATAGGCGTGCCGCCACGGCGACACAAAGCTGACCGTGCCGCCACCGGGCTGGCTGGGCGTGTGCCGCGCGGCGATCCGGTCGCGCAGGATCATCACGCCCGATGCGCCGGGCCCGCCCGGAAACTTGTGCGCGGAAAACACAATCGCGTCCTTGGCGCAGTCGGTCCCGCTGCGCATGTCCATCGGCATATAGGGGCCGCCCCCCGCATAGTCCCAGATCGCCAGCGCCCCCGCACGTTTAAGCGTCCGCGTCACCGCATCCGTGTCCGTCACGATCCCCGTCACGTTCGACGCCGCGGAAAAGCTGCCGATGATCAGCTCGGCATCCTGTGCCGCGTCCAGCTGTGTCTGCAAATCGGCCATATCAGGGCCGCCATCCGCACCTTCGGCCACCTCGACCACCGTGGCCCCGCTTTCGCGCCATGGCAGCAGGTTGGAATGGTGTTCATAGGGCCCGACCAGCACAACAACACGGCCCGCACGCGCACCGATATCCAGCAGCGCAACAAGCCGGTTCAGTCCGGCGGTGGCCCCTGCCCCGGTAAACACAACGCTGCACCCGTCATCCGCGCCGACCATGGCGCCGATCCGGTCGCGCGCCTCTTCGCGCATCCGGGTCATGGCGGCACCGCAAAAAGACGCCTCCGTATGGCTATTGGCGTAGTAGGGCAGCACCGCGTCCCGCACAAAATCCTCGACCACCGTCAACGCCCGGCCAGAGGCGACGTAATCGGCATAGATCAGGGGTTTCTGCCCAAAGGGCGTGTCGATCATCATACCCTCACCGATGATCCCGGCGCGCAGCGCCTCGATCAGATCGGGGCGGTCCAGCGAAGTTTGAAAACGGGTGAGCGGTGTCATGGCAGCCTCCGGCACTGTGTATCGGCGCAAAGTGACACCCGGATTTCGCGATTTCATTCCCTTTTCATTCGCGGTAATAGGTTTTTATGTGTCAAATGATTGGATAGTGCCCGTGTCAGTAGATCAAATTGATTGCAACCTGCTCGCCGCGCTGCAACAGGATGCCAGCCTGTCGCAGCGGGCGCTTGCCGATAAGGTGGGGCTGTCGCAGAACGCCTGCTGGCGCCGCCTGCGCGCGCTGGAGGACCGCGGCGTGATCCGGGGGCGCACCGTCCTGCTGGACCGGGCGCAGTTGGGCGCTGACCTCGTTGTTTTTGTCATGGTCAAGACGCGCCACCACGCCGCAGGCTGGCTGACCACCTTTCGGCAACACGTTCAGGCCATTCCCAACGTCGTGGATTTCTTTCGGATCGGCGGGGAATACGACTATATGCTCAAGATCGTGGCGCAGGACATGGCCGATTACGACCGCTGCTACAAACAACTGATCGACGGGATCGAGTTGGAGACTGTTACGTCGCTTTTTGCCATGGAAGTGATCGAGGAACAGCGCCCCATCCCGCTGAAACCCATCGCCTAGCCTGCTGGCACATTTGTCTGGATATAATGGCGTTATGTCCGTACTTTTTACCAGCAACAGGGGCACACATCGTGCCCCCGGATCGGAGCGTGCCATGGCCACGACCTACCGCGACATCAAGGCCGATCTGCTGCACCAGATCACCCAAGGCCAGTTGCCCCCGGGCAGTACGCTCCCGAACGAGGTGGAGCTTGCCGCGACCTATGGCTGCGCCCGTGCAACGGTGAACCGTGCCATGCGCGAACTGGCTGATGACGGGTTTATCGAACGCCGCCGCAAGGCGGGCAGCCGGGTGCGCGACGCCCCGGTGCGGCAGGCGCGCTTTACCATTCCCGTGACCCGGCAGGAGGTGGCAGACCTTGGGGCCACCTACAGCTACGCGCTGGTCAGCCGCGATGTTGCACCGGCCCCGGACCGGCTGCGCGCGCGGTTGGGACTGGCGGCACAGGACCACCTGCTGCACCTTGTCTGTATGCACTACGCCGATGGTGCGCCCTACCAATACGAAAACCGGTGGATCAACCTGAGCGCCACGCCGGATGCCGCGCATTTCGATTTTGCGCAATCGGGGCCCAACGAATGGCTGATTGCGCAGGTGCCATTTACCGATGTGCAGATCAGCTTTCATGCGGTCCCGGCGGATGCCACGCTGGCCGCGCATCTGGACTGCGCGGCGGGTGACGCCCTGTTTCAGGTGGAACGGACAACGCGGCTGGACCGGCAGGCGGTGACCTTTGTCCAGCTCTCGTACAGGCCCGGCCACCGCATGACGACGCAATACTAGCCGTAGGCGGCGTCGACGATAATCTCGACCTTCAATTCGGGTCGGGCCAGCCGGGCCTCGCCACAGGCGCGGGCGGGCGCGTGTCCTTCGGGAACCCATGCGTTCCAGACCTCGTTCAGGCCCGCAAAATCGCTCATATCAGCCAGCCAGATGGTGGCGCGCAGCATGTCCCGGCGCGAGGACCCCGCCTGCGCCAGCAGCGCATCGACCCGGCGCAGGCATTCTTCGGTCTGGGCCTGAATGGTCGGACCTTCGCCGACCTGACCGGTGAGGTAGGCCACGCCGTTGTGCTTGACGATCTTGGACGAACGTACGCCCGTTTCAATGCGTTCGATCATGTGTTGGGTCCCCTTGCTGATCCCGTGATGCAGTCCCACTGCTTGTTACAGGATGCCCGGCAGGTTCAAGCCGTTTTCGCGGGCGCAGGCCTGTGCGTCCGGGTATCCGGCATCCGCATGGCGCATCACGCCCGTGGCCGGGTCATTCCACAGCACCCGTGCGATGCGCCGGTCCGCATCCGCCGTCCCGTCGCAACAGATCACCATGCCGGAATGCTGGGAAAAGCCCATGCCAACGCCACCCCCGTGGTGCAGCGACACCCATGTCGCGCCTGACGCGGTGTTTAGCAGGGCGTTGAGCAGCGGCCAGTCCGACACTGCGTCCGATCCGTCCCGCATCGCCTCTGTCTCGCGGTTGGGCGAGGCGACCGATCCGGAATCAAGGTGATCGCGCCCGATCACGATCGGCGCCTTCAGCTCACCCGTCCGCACCATCTCGTTAAAGGCAAGACCCAGCCGGTGCCGCACGCCAAGGCCGACCCAGCAGATGCGCGCGGGCAACCCCTGAAAGGCGATGCGATCCCGCGCCATGTCGAGCCAGTTGTGCAGGTGGCTGTCGTCGGACAGGATTTCCTTTACCTTGGCGTCGGTCCTGTAGATGTCCTCCGGATCGCCGGACAGCGCGGCCCAGCGAAATGGGCCGATGCCGCGACAAAACAGCGGGCGGATATAGGCGGGCACGAAACCGGGGAAATCAAACGCGCGGTCCAGCCCTTCTTCCAGCGCCATCTGGCGGATGTTGTTGCCATAGTCGACCGTGGGGATGCCCGCGGCGTGGAAATCCACCATCGCCTTGACCTGCACCTTCATCGACGCGCGGGCGGCGGCCTCCACCGCTTTGGGGTCGGTGTCGCGCCGGGCGCGCCATTCGGCCATGGTCCAGCCCTGCGGCAGATAGCCGTTCACCGGGTCATGGGCCGAGGTCTGGTCGGTCACGATGTCAGGCCGCACCCCGCGTTCGACCAGCGCGGGGAACACATCCGCCGCATTGCCCAGCAGCGCCACGGACTTGGCCACGCCCGCAGCGGTCCAACGGTCGATCATGGCCAGCGCGTCGTCGAGGTTGTCAGTCTTTTCGTCCACGTAGCGGGTGCGCAGGCGGAAATCGATGCTGTCGGGGTTACACTCCACCGCAAGGCAGCAAGCCCCCGCCATCACCGCCGCCAGCGGCTGCGCCCCGCCCATGCCGCCCAGCCCGCCGGTCAGGATCCACTTGCCGGTCAGGTCGCCACCATAATGCTGGCGGCCCGCCTCCACGAAAGTCTCGTAGGTGCCCTGCACGATCCCCTGCGATCCGATATAAATCCACGAGCCGGCAGTCATCTGGCCGTACATCGCCAGTCCCTTGCGATCCAGTGCGTTGAAATGGTCCCACGTGGCCCAGTGCGGCACGAGGTTGGAATTGGCGATCAACACGCGCGGCGCGTCCGCATGGGTCTGAAACACGCCCACGGGTTTGCCCGATTGCACCAGCAGGGTCTGATCCTCGTCCAGTGCGCGCAGGGCGGCGACGATCTTGTCAAAGTCATCCCAAGTGCGCGCCGCCCTCCCGATGCCGCCATAGACCACCAGTTCGTGCGGGTTCTCGGCCACATCGGGGTGCAGGTTGTTCATCAGCATCCGCAGCGGTGCTTCGGTGGTCCAGTGTTTTGCGGTCATGTCGGTGCCCGTCGCGGGATAGACATCGCGGGTGTTCTTGCGGGGGTGGGTCATGTCAGGTCTCCGTTCAGGGCGAGATGGGCCAGCTTGCCCAGCAGGCGCGACAGGGTACGGCGCAGGCGGGCAGCCTTGCCGGGGTCATAGGGCCAGGGCGGGCGTTCGGTCGTGAGGTAAGTGGATTGCGCCAGCTCCATCTGGATCGCGTGGATGCCCGCGCGCGGCTGGCCATAGTGGCGCGTGGTCCAGCCCCCCTTGAACCGGCCATTGAGCACGGTCGAAAAGCGGTCCGCCGCACGGCAGATGCCATAGGCCGCCGTTTCGATCACAGGCGCGCAGGTGGTGCCAAGGTTCGTACCGATGCTGAAATCCGGCAATGTCCCGTCAAAGAGGAACGGAATGCGGCTGCGGATCGAATGGCAGTCATACAGGATCGCAATCCCGTGCAGCGCCCGGACCCGGTCCAGTTCGGCCCGCAGGGCGGCATGATAGGCGGCGTGAAAGCGGCGGCGGCGGTCTTGAACCGCGTCCACCGTGGGGGGTGTCAGCCAGATATCCTGCCCGTCAAAATCCGTCAGCGGCACAAGGCCGGTGGTGTTCTGCCCGGGATAAAGGCTTGTCCCAGACGGGTCGCGGTTGGCATCGACCACGTAACGGTGGAATGTCGCCCGCACCGTTGTCGCCCCCTGCAACACCCCGTCGTAAAGGGTGTGCACATGCCAATCCGTGTCGCGCAGATCGCGCCCGGTGGCATTCAGGCAGGCATGAATGTCGGGCGGTACATACGTGCCGGTATGGGGCAGGCCCAGCACGACGGGGCTGTCGCCCTGCTGCACCTCGACCGGGGTCATGCGCCCAACTCCGGCAGGGGGACATGTGCAGAGCGCGGCAGATCACCCGATTGCACCATCCGCGCGGCGGCCTCCAGATCAGGGGCGAGGTAGCGGTCCTCTTTCACCCCATCCACGGACGCCCGCAGATGCGCCACCACCTGTTGCAGTGGCCCGGACGTGCGCAGCGGCGCGCGAAACGCGACCCCTTGGGCGGCACACAGCAGCTCAACCCCCAGAATACGGTCGAGATTTTCGACCATCCGGCCCAGCCGCACGGCACCATGGGCGGCCATGCTGACGTGATCCTCCTGATTGGCGGAGGTGGGCGTGCTGTCGGTCACACACGGGTTCGCCAGATGCTTGTTCTCGCTCATCAACGCGGCCGTCGTCACCTCGGCGATCATGTAGCCCGAGTTCAGACCGGGGTCAGGCGTCAGAAAGGGCGGCAGATCGTGGCTGAGCGTCGGATCGACAATCAACGCGATGCGGCGCTGCGCAATGGCACCGATTTCGGCCACCGCCAGCGCAATCATATCCGCAGCAAAGCCCACCGGTTCAGCGTGGAAATTGCCCCCAGACACAATCATGTCCGCGTCCGTCAGCACCAGCGGGTTGTCCGTCGCCGCGTTCGCCTCGATCTCCAGCGTGCGGCCCGCCTGTCGCAGCACGTCCATCGCGGCCCCGGTGACCTGCGGCTGGCAGCGGATGCAATAGGGGTCCTGCACGCGCGCGTCACCCTCGCGGTGGCTTTCGCGGATCTCGGACCCGGCCAGCAGGGCGCGCAGGGCGGCGGCCGCCTCGATCTGACCGACATGGCCGCGCAGGGCGTGGATATCCGGCTGCAACGGCGCGGTAGAGCCCATGATCGCATCCGTGGACAGCGCCGATGTGATCAGCGCAGATTGCATCGCCCGCCACGCGCCAAACAGCCCGGCCAATCCGAACGCGGTCGAGAACTGCGTGCCATTGATCAGCGCCAGACCCTCCTTGGGTCCCAGTGTGACCGGTTCCAGTCCGGCGCGGGCCAGCGCGTCGGCCCCGGACATCACATGGCCGTCGAATTCGGCCTCGCCCGCGCCCATCATCACCGCCGCCATATGCGCCAGCGGGGCCAGATCGCCCGACGCCCCGACCGACCCCTGCACCGGGATCACCGGGGTCACACCCGCGGCCAGCATATCTTCGAGCAGGGTGATCAGCGCCATGCGGACACCCGACGCCCCGCGCCCAAGGCTCAGCAGTTTGAGCACCATCATCAGCCGCGCCTGCGCCCGTGGGATCGCCGCACCCACACCACAGCAATGGGACAGGATCAGGTTGCGCTGCAATGTGGCGGTGTCCTTGGCCGCGATCTTGACACTGGCCAGTTTACCAAAGCCGGTGTTGACGCCATAGACCGCCTGCCCGCCCCGCGCCGCCTCTGCAATCCGATCAGCGGCGCGCAGGATGCCCGCATGGCACCCCGGATCAAGCCGGACCGCGACCTCATCGCGGAACACCCGTTCCAGATCGGCAAGGGTCACCTGCCCCGGTGTCAGGGTCAGCGCCGTCATGCCACCCCCCCGAACAGACGGGCGTGCAGCGGGTTGAACCCAATGCGATAGCTCAGCTCGGCAGGGCGGCTGATATCCCAGATGGCGAGGTCCGCGTGATGGCCGGGCGCGATGCGCCCCACCGCGTCCAGACCCAGCGCGCGGGCGGCGTTGACCGTGACGCCGCGCAACGCTTCTTCTGGGGTGAGGCGAAACAGAGTGCAGCCCATATTCATCGCCAGCAACAGCGAGTTGAGCGGGGACGATCCCGGATTGATATCCGTTGCCAGCGCGATGGGGACCGCGTGGCGGCGCAGCGCCGCAACCGGCGGCATTTGCGTTTCGCGCAAGGTATAGAACGCCCCCGGCAGCAGCACCGCCACCGTGCCCGCCGCCGCCAGCGCCGCAACCCCCGCCGCATCCAGATATTCGACGTGATCCGCCGACAGCGCACCGTAGCGCGCCGCCAGCGTGGCCCCGCCAAGGTTCGACAGCTGTTCGGCGTGCAGCTTGACCCGCAGGCCCAGCGATCCGGCCACATCAAACACGCGGGCGATCTGGTCGGGGTCAAAGGCGATGCTTTCACAAAACCCGTCCACCGCGTCGATCAGCCCCGCCGCATGGCCCGCCCGCAGCGCCGGAATGCAAACCGTGTCGATATAGGCGTCGTCGCGACCGGCATAGTCGGGTGGCGTGGCGTGCGCCCCCAGAAAACTGGTCCGCACCCGCACCGGGCGCACCCCGGCAATGCGCCGGGCGACCCGCAACATGCGCAGTTCGGTGTCCTGATCCAGCCCATAGCCCGACTTGACCTCGATCGTGGTCACACCTTCGGCGATCAGGGCGTCCACCCGGCGCAGTGCCGCGCGCAATAGCGTGTCGTCGGACGCCGCACGGGTGGCCGCGACGGTTGCGACAATGCCACCGCCCGCGCGCGCAATCTCGGTATAGCTGGCCCCGTTCAACCGCATCTCGAATTCGGCGGCGCGGTCGCCGCCATGCACGATATGGGTGTGACAGTCGATCAGACCGGGTGTGACAACCCGCCCGTCCAGCGACCGGACCGCCCACTGCGCATAGCTTTGCGGCAGGGCATCCCGCGCGCCGACCCATGCCACTTTGCCCTCCGCAACGGCAATGGCCGCATCTTCAATCAAGCCATAGGGGGCACCCGCATCATCCATCGTCGCCGCGTGCAGGTCGCGCAAGACGTAAGGGGCGTGCGTCATCGGGGCCATCCTCCGAAGGGGCGAAGTTTCCACTTTTCTGGTATGCGTAATTGTGCATTATGTCTATACATAAAGCCAGCCGGAAATCCTCGCCATGATCCATGCCCGCCACGCCCTGCTGCCCACCGGCTGGGGCCGTGACGTCCGCATTGTCGTCGCGGACCACCATATCGCGCAGGTGTTGCAGGATGTGCCTGCCCAGCCGGACGACACGCGCGTGGACACCCTTTTGCCCGCCCTTGGAAACCTGCATTCGCACAGCTTTCAGCGGGCCATGGCAGGTATGACAGAGCACCGCCGCGCCGGGCGCGACAGCTTTTGGACGTGGCGCACGCTGATGTACCGCTTTGTCGATCTGTTGACCCCCGAGCAGGTCGAGGCCATCGCCGCCCTGACCTTTGCCGAAATGCAGGAGGCGGGGTACGCCAGCGTTGGCGAATTTCACTACCTCCACCACCAGACCGGCGGCAGACCCTATGACAACCGGGCGGAGCTTTCGTTGCGCATCATGGCCGCGGCGCAGGACACTGGTATCGGCCTGACACACCTGCCGGTGCTCTATTCCTATGGCGGTGCGGGGCAGGCTCCGCTGTCAGAGGGCCAGATGCGCTTTGGCAATGATGTCGACGCCTTTGCCGATCTGGTGGACGCCGCCCGCGCTGGTCTGGCAGCACTGCCTGCGGATGCGGCAATGGGGATCGCCCCGCATTCGCTGCGCGCCACCTGCCCCGACGATCTGCACCGCGCCATTGCGGATCACAGCGGCAGCCAGATCCACATTCACATCGCCGAACAGCCCAAGGAGGTGGCCGACATCCGCGACTGGCTGGGCGCGCGCCCCGTCGACTGGCTGCTGCACCACGCAGAGGTCGACGCGCGCTGGTGCCTGATCCACGCGACCCACATGACCCCGGACGAAACGCGCGCCCTCGCCGCCACTGGCGCGGTTGCGGGCCTGTGCCCGATCACCGAGGCCAATCTGGGGGACGGGCCGTTCAACGGCCCCACCTATCTGGAGGCGGGCGGCGCATTCGGCGTCGGATCGGATTCCAACGTCAACATCTCGCTGACAGAAGAATTGCGGACGCTGGAATACAGCCAGCGCCTGCGCGACATGGCCCGCAACATTATGGTGCCGGGGGACGGACCGGTGGGCCAATCGCTCTATACCCGCGCGGCGCGCGGCGGGGCGCAGGCGCTGGGACGCGCCGCGGGCCAGATTGCCCAAGGGCGGCTGGCCGATCTGGTGGCCGTCGACAGCACCGATCCGGCCCTGTGCACATTGACGACGGACCAGTTGCTTGACGGGCTGGTCTTTGCGGCCAAGGACGGCGTAGTCACGGATCTGTGGTCTGCCGGGCGGCACCGGGTCAGGGGGGGCGCACACGTCGCCAAGGCGGCCATCGTTGCGCGCTACAAACGGGTCATGGGCGACGTGCTGGCGTCGCTCTGAAGATTGTGCGCCCGAACCGGCCCGTGATATCCGGGGCCAAAACCGGAGACGCCCCATGCACCCATTGGTGAGCCAAGACCACATCGATACGTTCCAGCGCGACGGGGTTGTCCTGATCAAAGGGCTGTTTGCCGACCACGTGGACACGATCCGCCGGGGCATCGACCGCAACATGAACGCGCCGGGGCCATATGCCGCCGAAAACCTGAAGGACGGCGAAAGCGGGCGCTTTTTCGACGATTACTGCAACTGGACCCGAATCCCCGAATTCGAGACGGTCATACGCACCTCTCCCGCCGCAGAGGTCGCCGCAGACCTGATGTCGTCAAACCGGGTGCAGATGTTTCACGATCACGTGCTGGTCAAGGAACCCGGCACCACCAAGCCGACCCCATGGCATCAGGACGGCCCCTATTACTTTGTCGACGGGGTTCAGAATGTCAGCTTTTGGTCGCCCATGGATGCGGTGACGGACGCCAGCCTGCGCTGCGTTGCGGGCAGCCATGCGTGGGCAAAACCGGTTCTGCCAATGCGGTGGCTGGCCGAAACCAGCTTTTTCCCCAACGAAGACGATTACATGCCCGTGCCTGACCCCGATGCCGAGGGGATGACCATCCGCGAATGGGACATGGCGCCGGGCGACGCGGTCGCCTTTAACTATGCCACGCTGCACGGCGCGCGCGGCAACACGTCCGCTGCGCGGCGGCGGGCGTTTTCATTGCGGCTGTTGGGGGATGATGCGCGCTATGTGGCGCGGCCGGGGCCGACTTCGCCGCCGTTTCCCGGACATGACATGGCGCCGGGCCAGACGCTGCGCGAGGATTGGTTTCCCGTGATCTACAAACGCTGAACGCGGACCAGATACTGGCCCGCGTTCGGTGCAAATTGCACGACCCCTGCGTCATGCGCGGGGGCGGAAATCGTCAAAATCAGACGCTGTCGAGGATCTTGTCCACGGCGGCGCGCGCCTCGTCCTTGGTCTTGCCCAGCTTTTGCTGCATCATCCCTTCGAGCTGCTCGCGGTCGCCCTTGGCCTGCTCGATCTCGTCATCGGTCAGATCGCCATAGCTCTCGCGCAACTGGCCCTTGATCTCGGTCCATTTGCCTTTGATGCGGTCGCTGTCCATAACGTGTCTCCTTTGCTGCTGCGGTTACAGGGTTAACCCCGCAGCGGCGCAATGGTTCCGCGTGACCGGCGTTTAAACCATATCATCCGTCGCCAGCGGCAAAGACTGGCCCTTGGCCTCGTGCAGCCGCGCGTCATGCGACACCAGAAACCCGCGCCGTGTGTCGGGGTTGCGCACGTCGTTGCGCCAGATTTCGGCCTGCCACAGCGGTTGCATCTGCGCGGGGTCGGTCCAGTCGCGGGCGATATCCGCGCGCCACCAATGGTGAAAGAGGGCACTGCGCAGCGTGCCGACCCGCGCAGGGCTATCCACCAGCAACCCGGCTTCGGTGTCCCAGTGCAGCGACCGGCCATTCATATTGGCCGACCCGACAAAGGCGCGGTCAGCGTCCTGCACCAGTACCTTGTTGTGGACATAGATGATCGGCGATCCGGCCAGCGTGGCGCGCGTCTCGCGGGCGGCCAAGACGGGCTGCACCGGGCTCGCGATGGTCGCGCGGTCGCCAAACCCGTCCCGCAGCGTGCGCAGCGCGTCGCGTTCCAGACCCATGCCATAGCGCGTCTCGAACCCGATATCGTCATCGGCGTCAAAGGCGGCAGGTTCCGGCAGCGCGGGCAGGATCAGGATCAGCGTCAGGTCGGGGCGCGCCTGCGCCGCCTCTGCCAGCGCCTCGGCCATCGGTTGCGACCGCATGAACTGCGTTTCGATGTAGATCAGGTGGCGGGCCTGCGTAAAGGCGTCGCGGTGCAGCGTCTCGATCTCGGACACCAGCGTGCGCGGCGACAAAAAGGGCAGCTTGAACCGCCGGTCCGCCGACAGCGTCCGCCTGAGCCGCTGCACGGGCGGCGGCGGTGTGTTGCCCCGCACCACGTCGTCAAATGTCTCAATATGCGCCTTGGCCTCGGCCACGGCGGGATCGTTGCGCACGATCACCTGCACATCAGACCACGTTTGGGCGGCGGGGCGGTCATGGTCCGGCGTGTCGAACCGCCGTTCGTTCAGATCGAGACCGCCGATATACAGCGTGTCGTCGTCGATCACGGCGAGCTTCTGGTGATGCGTGACCGGATGCAGATCGGGCAGGTTGCGCGACAGGCCCGGCGCTTCGGCAAGGGCATCACGGCTCAGCGCCGCGTGCCGCGCCCGCTTTTTGCGCAGGCTGGCCGGCAAAAAGGCGAGCCATGGGGCCATGCCCGGCGTTGCGGGATGCAGCAGCGCCCGCACGCGCACCTGCGTCGCAGGCACACCCGCCGTTTCGACCAATGCAGCGCCCTGTTTCACCGTGGCCCACGCCTGCTGATGCAGTTCGGTGGCATAAACCGGGTCGAAATCGCTGACCGCCAGATCCATCCGAACCCCGCGGCGCAGCACATGCACCAGCAGGTCAAACCACGTCTCACCAACCGCGCGCGCGGTATCGCTGAGCAGCGGAGTGCTCATGTCAAAGATGCGAAAACCGCCGGTGATGGAGGTCTGTGCGTCCAGCACCGCCTCTTCAAAGGCGGCAAACGCACCATCCGCCGCGACGAACACCTCAAAGTCAGGCCGCTGCGACATCCGCGCGGTTTGGGGGATCGTCCGATCTGACATCATCGTTCTCTGGATTGAAATCCTGTACGTGGAACCGCAGCATATGCACAAAGCGCCCATCGGTATCTAGCGCTTCGACCGTGCCTTCAAGCTGGCGGCTGAATGCGGTCATCAGCTTGGTGCCCAGACCCGTGCTTTCGGGAACCACATGATCGTCCAGCAGCGGCGTGCCGGTGCTGTTCTCGACCCGCAACGTGACCGTGCCCGCGTCGTCCAGGTCCATCGCCACGAGGATAAAGGCCCCGCCCTGCGCATCCCGGCCCACATATTTGACCGCGTTGGTCAGCGCTTCGGCCACCCACATCGACAGGGGCACCGCCTGATCGGGGTACAGCATGGCCGACCGCAGGTCTGTTGTGATGGACAGGGTCGGATCGGGCACAATGGTGGAGGTGTCGGACACCACCGCCGCCACCAGATCACGCGCATCCACGCGCGACGTTTCGGCCTCGGCATAAAGCGACCGGTGCAGCATGGCGAGGCCCCGCACCCGCCGTTGCAGCCCGCCCAGAACCTCGCGCACCTCGTCCGTGCGCGCCGCACGCGCCTGAAGGTTCATGATCGAGGCGATCATTTGCAGGTTGTTCTTGACCCTGTGGTGCACCTCGCGCAGCAGCACTTCCTTGTCGTGCAGGTCGGTCATCTGCTGCGCTTCGGCTTCGGTGATAAGCAACGCCATACGGTTAAAGGCACGCTCCGCGTCCTTGAATTCGTCCGGCGCGTTGTCCAGCGCCAGCCCATCGGCGTTGCGCTCACCCAAAGCGAACTGGCGCATCGCGGATCGCAGCGCCCGCAGATGCCGCAGCACCAGCCGGTCCAGCCCAAGAAAGGCAACCGCCATGCTTGCCACCCACATCAGCACGGCGAACAAAAGCGGCATCAGCGCCTGCTGCCAGACACTCGCGCTGACAAGCGACGATTGCTGCCAACTGCCGACGATCACATAGCTGTCGGCCACCGAACGCGTGACCGAAAAAATGCGCTCTTGGCCCGCCGCATTCTCAGCGACAAAGCTGGTGCCGGAACGGCTGAGGATGTCCGCGGGGGACATGTCGCGCGGCAGGTAATCCTTGGACTCACCGGCGCCGTGGGACAGGCCAAACACCTCGCCGGATGTGGCGATTGCCACCAGTTCTATTTCTTCTTCAAGCACGTTCTCCCGGATCACCGTGTCTTGCGGCAACGACAGCGACACAAAGCCTGTCAATGTGCCGTCCTCGAACACCGGCACGCTGACAATGACCACCGCCTGCCCGCTGACCGCGCCGTTGGCGTTCACCTCGACATAGACGTCGGCCCGGTCGATGGCGTCTTGCAACGTGTCATATTCCGAAAAATCAATAACCGTGTCGCCCGCGCTGCTGCATTCCATGATGCCGCTCACCGGCACGTACCCGGCAAAGGCAAAGGCAGGGTCGCTTTCGAGAAACTGGATCATCGCCTGACGACAGGTGGCCAGATCGGCAAGGCGGGCAATCGTGCCAAGGCCGTGGCCCGCCCCCACCGCCTGTTTGATCTGCGCGCGATGGTCAGAGGCGGCGACGCGGGTGGTGTCGATGAGCATCCGCTGGGTCAGTGCGCGGTTGTCGCGCACCTCCTGAAAGGTCTGCCACAGGGCGATCAGCCCCAGCGGGAACAGCACAAGAGAGGTGAGCAGGATCAGCTTGATCCGCAGACCGCCCATGACCCTGCGCGGTGTCACGCGACGCTCTGGTTCAGCGTCACGATCCCCTGCGTTACCGCCTCGGTGACTTCCATCGGTTCAGTGTCCGACATCTCCAGCAATTCGACCAGACGCGCGCGGCCCCGGTTGACGCGGCTCTTGATCGTGCCGACCGCCACGCCGCAGGTCTCTGCCGCCTCTTCGTAGGAAAAACCGCCCGCGCCCACCAGCACCAGCGCTTCGCGCTGTTCTTCGGGCAACGTGCCAAACGCTGCGCTGAAATCGCGCATTTGCAGGCGCCCGTCATGGTCCGGCTTTTGTGCCAGACCGGCGGACAGTTCGCCCTCAGTATCCTCGACCTCGCGGCGGCGCTTGCGGTGGTGCGAATAATAAGTGTTGCGCAGGATCGTAAACAGCCACGCCCGCATGTTGGTGCCGGGCTGGAACTTGTCGATGTTGGTCCACGCTTTGACCAGCGCGTCCTGCACGATGTCGTCCGCCAGCGCCCCGTTTCGGGTCAGGCTGATGGCAAAGGCCCGCATCGGGCCCAAATGCGTCACGATCTCCTCGCGCGGATCGTCACTCATCTTTTGTCTCCGTATCAGGGGCTTCGGCCTCTTGGGCGCGCAGCTGATCCAGCAAGTCGGTAAAGCGCGACGGCAATTCCTGGCCTGCCACATCATCAAAGGCACGCTTCAGGTTCTTGTCGATTTCCGCGTCCATCCTTGACGAGTTGTCTTTGGGACCCATTATTCTGCTCATAGTTGTCAAAACAGCATCTCCTTGGGAACTAAATGCAGCGCACAGGCATTAGTTCCACAAAATGTGCAAAAAAAACGGAGTGGCTCACAATGTCGCAGCACGCTGAAATGACCCTGGCGGACAAAATCGGACCCAATCTTCCCTATCTGCGCCGCTATGCGCGCGCGCTCACGGGGAGCCAATCGCGGGGTGATGCCTATGCCGCCACCGCGCTTGAGGCGGTGCTGGCCGACCCGTCGCAATTTGCCAGCGACGTATCGCCCAAGGCGGCCCTGTTCACAGTGTTCCACACGATCTGGAAAACCAGCGGCGCGGGCCTGTCCGAAGAAGACGGCGGCATGGCCGCAAAGGCGCACCGCCACCTTGCCGCCCTGACCGATGGCACCCGCGAGGCGCTGCTGCTGCGCACACTCGAAGAATTCTCGCCCGAGGACACAGCCCGCATCATGGACACCACCGTCAGCGACGTGGCCGAACTGCTGGACATCGCCTATCGCGAAATGGCCAAATCGGTGAGCGGCGCGGTGATGATCATCGAGGATGAGGCGATTATCGCGATTGATCTGGAAAACATCGCCTCCGATCTGGGCCACCGGGTCACGGGCGTGGCACGCACTGCCGACGGCGCGCTGTCGCTGTTTGAGCGTGAGAAACCCGATCTGATCCTGTCGGACATTCAGCTGGCCGACGGGTCCAGCGGCATCGACGCGGTCAACCGCATCACGGCAAATGCAGGCGATATCCCGGTGATCTTTATCACCGCATATCCCGAACGTCTGCTGACCGGCGAGGGGCCGGAACCGGCCTTCCTGATTTCCAAACCCTACACCGAGGATCAGGTACGTTCCGCCGTGAGCCAAGCCATGTTCTTTGCCTCGTCTGCCGTGCTCAAGGCCTGACCAAAAATAAACCCCCGCGGCGGGCCGCCGCGGGGGTCACTCACTACCCATTCACCCACTCGTTAAATCTTAACTGGACTTGGCCAGTGCCCGCAGCATCCACGCAGCTTTCTCGTGAAAGGCGCTGCGCTCTGTCGCCATGTCTTCTGTGACCGGGTCCTTGCGCTCTTCGACCATCTCGATCAGCGCGTGGAACCGGTGCGCTATACGCTCGTGGTCCTGTGCGAGATCCATGATCATCTCTTCGGTCGTCAGCTGGCCTGTCGCGTCCTCAATGCGCGAGCGCGCAACGATGTCGGCCATGGAGGTCGGTGCCAGATGGCCCAGGGCGCGGATGCGCTCGGCCAGTTCATCAGCGGCGCCGAACATGTCTTCGTAATGCTCTTCGGTCAGGTTGTGGACTGAATAGAACAACGGGCCTTCGACGTTCCAGTGATAGGCGTGCGACTTGAACACCAGACGGTAGGTATCAGCCAGCACATCCGCCAGACCCTCAGCGATTACCCCGGTGTCACGGACGCCGGTGGATACTGTATCTTCGGTTGGTACAACGTTCAGTGCGTTCGACATGTGCATGTCTCCCTTCCATATCTGCTTCGGTTGCAGGACTAACGCTCAAGCCGCGTCAGAGTTCCCCGAAAGATTCAAATCGCGTGCGGGCATGTGACCGGCGGCGGCATAATCCACCGGCACCGTCAGCAATGTGGGTCCCTCGGCGCTCAGCGCGGCGCGCAGCAGCATCGGCAGATCGCCCAGACCCGTGACCGGCGCAAAGGTCCAGCCAAAGGCCCGCGCCAACTGGCCCCACATCGGGTTGGCAAAGGGGAAATCGGGCCCCTCTTCGCCCTGATGGTCGTCGATCAGGCCCAGCCCCCCGTCGACCCAGACCATCACCGTCAGGCGCAGTCCCAGACGGGTGATCGTCTCCATCTCTTGGACGTTCATCATCACGTCACCGTCGCCGCAGATGGCCAGCACGCGGCCCGTGTCCTGCAACCGCGCCGCCGCGACCGCTCCGGGCAGGGCAAGGCCCATGCCCGCCAGCCCGTTTGGCACGATCAACTGGCCTGCGCGCAGCGGTTGCACATGCCGCGCGATCCACAGCTTGTGCATCCCCACCCCGGACAGGACCGTATCCTCGGGGCGCAGGGCGGACGTCACCACCCGGCATATGTCTGTAGGCGCAACCGCACCGGTGTCATCCCCGGTCAGCCGCCGCTCCATGGCAAGGCGCATCCCGTCCCGCGCAGCGACAAAGGCGGGCACGGGCGCCCAGCGTTGCCCCTTTAGCCGCAGGCGCATATCCGTCAGGCTGTGCCCGATGTCACCAACAGCGCTGGCGGAAATCTCCAACCCGGTGTCGGCGCGCGGCGGGTCGGTGTCGATCACGCAAACCTCCGCATCACCGCCAAGGCCCAGCGGCGGATATTCCACCGCGTCAAATCCGATAAGCAGGATCAGGTCCGCCGCCTGCAACGCCAGATCGGTCCAGTCCTCCTCGCTTTGGCCAACAGAGAACAGCGTGGCGTCGTGATCAGGCGGCAGGATACCCTTGGCCATAAAGGTGGTCGCCACCGGCACGCCGGTCGTCTCGGCAAACATGCGCACGGCTTCGGCTGCGCCGTCCCGCACCGCCCCGGCGCCCGCGACGATCACGGGACGCTGCGCTTGCGCCAAACGGTCCGCGACCGCCTGCAAATCGTCCTGACCGGCGCGGATCTGCGGCGGCGTGCGCACCGGCAGAGGTGTGGAGGCGCAGGGCGCTGCCGCCACGTCTTCGGGCAGGCACAGGTGCACCGCACCGGGCCGCCCATCAAGCGCAAGGCGCATCGCCTCTGCGAAACTGGCCGGAATGTCATCGGGCATCAGAATGGTGCGGCTCAGCTTGGTGATGGGCGCGAACAAAGCCTCAAGGTCGATCATCTGGTGGCTCATCCGGCCCAGACGATCCCGCGCGCCCTGCCCTGTGATGGCGATCAGCGGCACATGGTCCAACTGCGCATCCGCCACCCCGGTGACAAGGTTGGTGGCCCCCGGCCCCAGCGTGGCCAGACAGACACCCGGCCGCCCGGTCAGCCGTCCGTGGACCGACGCCATAAACGCCGCCCCCTGTTCATTGCGGCACAGGACAAAGTCGATGCCCGACGCGTCAAGCGCCGCCATCACCTCGGTTGTTTCTTCGCCGGGAACGCCGAAAACAGTGTCTATTTCAGCGGAAACAAGGCAGTCCACGAGGACCTGCGCGCCTGTCGGTGTGGTGTCTTTGGGCATCACAGAACCCCCTGTGCCGTGATGGCGCGGGCAAGTCTGCGGTAGCCCGCAAGGTTCGCGCCACGCGCGTAATCAACAGAGCCGCCCCCCTGCCCTTCGGCAGCGACACGGTCGTGAATGTCGGACATGAGGGTGCGCAGCGCCTGATCCACCTCTTCGGCAGACATAAAGCGACGGTGGCTCATCTGGCTCATTTCAAGGCCGCTGACGGCAACGCCGCCCGCGTTCGCGGCCTTGCCCGGCGCATAAAGCACGCCCGCCTTGCGCAGCACCTTAAGCGCGCCTGCGGTCGTGGGCATGTTGGCCCCCTCGGCCAGCACGGTCACACCGTTGTCCACCAGCGCCTTGGCGGCGTCTTCGTCAATCTCGTTCTGGGTGGCGCAGGGCAGCGCGATGTCAGCCTCAAAGCTCCATGGCTGCGCATCCGCCTCGAACGTCGCGCGCAGCGTGGCGGGCGGGTCGGACAGATCACCGCCCGCAGCCTTTTGGGCCGCCACCCAGTCAATGGCGGCAGGGTCCAGCCCGTCGGGGTCGTAAAGCGTGCCAGACGTGTCCGACAGGGTGACAACCTTGCCGCGCTCGGCCAGTGCCTTGCGTGCGGCGTGAATAGCCACGTTGCCCTTGCCGGAAATGGCGATGCGCTGCTCCGACAGATCGCGACCCGCCCGCGCCAGCATGGCCTGCACAAAATAGATCAGCCCGTAGCCCGTCGCCTCGGTGCGCACTTCGGATCCGCCATAGGACAGGCCCTTGCCGGTCATGGCCCCGGCATAGGTGCCGGACGCCGCGCTCCACGCGCCAAACATATATCCGATCTCGCGCGCGCCGACGTTGATGTCACCCGCAGGCACATCGCGGTCCGGCCCGATATGCGGCGCAAGCTGGCGCATGAACGCCTGACAAAAGCGCATAACCTCGGCGTCGGATTTGCCGCGCGGGTCGAAATCGGCGCCACCCTTGCCCCCGCCCAGCGGCAGCCCGGTCAGCGCGTTCTTGAAACATTGCTCAAAGGCGAGAAACCGCAGGTCATCCAGCGTCACATCCGGGTGGAACCGCAGCCCGCCCTTGTAAGGGCCAATCGCGTTCGAGGCTTGCACACGCCAGCCCCGGTTCACCTGCACATCGCCCGCATCGTCCGTCCACGTCACCGAAAACGAAATCACCCGATCCGGTTCGACCAACCGCCGCAGCACCCGCGCCGCAGCCCAGTCGGCATCGTTCTTTTCGACGGTGATCACATCTGCAGCCACCTCGGTTATGGCTTGTCGCAGGTTGGGCAGGTCCTGATCCTCGGCGGACAGGCTTTCGAGGAACAGTTCAGTCAGGGCGGTGGCGCGGTCCATGTGGACTCCTTTGTCAAATACGTAAAAAGGGTCGGCACCCGATACAGGTGCCGACCCTATGACATGTTCATGTCGTTCAGCGTCCGCGGACGAAACGCATCAGCAGCGTTACGGCGAACAGCACGATGAACAAGACGAACAGGATTTGTGCAATCCCGGCGGATGTCGCGGCAATGCCACCGAATCCAAAGACGGCGGCCACCAGCGCGATGGCCAGAAACAACAGGGACCATGACAACATAGCGTTTCCTTTCATGTGGCTTCGGCACCTCAACGTGCCGCTGGCCGGAAAGTTCCCGCATCGGTTTGGAACCAATCGCCCGTGCGCCCCGTTGAGGACCCGTAACGATCAAAAAGGAGACACGTCATGCCCCTTACGCACCGCCACGCATCTACGCGTAGACAAGACCAAGCGTGGACATGGCCTCGTCCAGATCACTGTCAATGAACGGGCGGGTCATCAGAACGATCTGACCGGGCTGCGCGGTCGCCAACGCACCATTTACTACGATCACCGGGCATCCTTCTTCGGTACACGACCGGATAAAGCTGAGCGCGGCAGGATCGGTGTGCGGGGCCGCCAGCACGACCAGATCAAAGGGCCGCGCGAGGCGTTCAAACGCCCGCACAGCCTGCGAGACACCATCAACGATCATCGTCGCAGACCAACCATGGCCGCGCAGATATTCATCGATGTCCATCACTTCGACGGCGTTGTTTCCAATTACCAACGCTTGACGCGGTATCAGATCGCGACGGTTCATAGGCCACCATGTGCTTTAGGAACCCCTGTGTTGGCACAGATTCGCGCTACATGAATTAAACTGTGACATACCAGCGGGAAAAATATGTCGACTGATTGCAACAATTGCCCTTTGCGGAAACTGGATGCCTTCGAAGAGATGAGCGCATCCGAAGTGTCATTTATGGAACGGTTCAAGACCGGTGAGCTGGAAGCGCAGCCCGGCACCGAGATCATGGCGCAGGGCCAATCCTCCACCCATCTGTTTACATGCCTTCGCGGCATGGGACTGCGTTACAAGACACTCGCTGACGGGCGCCGTCAGGTGATCGGGTTTGTGCTGCCCGGCGACTTTATCGGGCTACAGGCCGGGGTGATGTCCGAGATGAGCCACTCGGTCGAAGCGTCAACCGCGATGCGGCTGTGCACCTTTAACCGGTCCGAGTTGTGGACCCTGTTCAAATCGCATCCGGCCCGCGCCTATGACCTGACCCGCATCGCCGCCACCGAAGAGGTGTTTCTGGGCGAGGCGCTTGCCGCTGTGGGTCAGTTGGATGCGCGTGCAAAGGTGTCTTGGGCGCTGCACCGCTTCTACACCCGGCTGACGGCGGTCAAACAGCAGACCGGCAACACCGTCCCCCTGCCCTATCGCCAACAGGATCTGGCGGACGCCATGGGTCTGTCACTGGTGCATACCAACAAGACGCTGGCGCGCCTGCGCGAGGATCAGATTGTGACGCTTTCGGAAAACCAGCTGACGGTGCACAATCCGACACGGCTGGCAGAGCTGGCACAGGCCGAAGATGCGCCAAATGTCAAACGCCCGCTGATCTAAGTCGTTGATATACTTATGATTTGCGGATTGTCAGCTGACAATTGCCGGGATTTGAGGGCCGTCACCGTCGCCGCCAGCATATCGGGTCGATCAGACAAGGACCGTAGGTAGCCGCCCGGGTTGTCTACGGTCCCGCCCTGTTCCAACACATAAAGGATGGCAATGGCCGTGGCGAGGCGACCATGCCGCATCTCTGTCCTGCGTCTTGTGTCACCGTCGATGCCCAGCATTGGGGCCACCACATCAGCGGCCTGCGCCACGTCTGACCAGCTTTGCAACGGATCGACAAAAAAGCTGCGCCTTTCATGGCATAGGTGATCCAGTTCCGCTGGCGTCACGGTTTCCGGCTGCTCTGCCCCCTGCCCCTTTTTCTTTCTGTCTTGCTGTTCTATGTGCCGCTCATTTTCGCTGTCACTGGTGCTCATTTTTTTTGACACGGTGACGGCTGACAAACGTGTCTTTAGCTCTGTGATCAGGTGCATCAGCGCATCAAGCGACAGCGCGCGGCGCAGGGCACGGGCCAGATCAGCGAGGAAGGTGGCGTGTTGCGCCGGGGCCTGTTGGCGCAAGGCATGGCGCAGGGCAAGCAGTTCGGCCCGCTTGGCGGCAAGTGTCTCCGCCGCGTCCTGCGCGGTGCGGGCGGCGGTTCTGATCATCGCCGCGTGACGGACCAAGGGGGCGAGGTCGAGGCCAAAGGCAATCTCGTCCGTCCCCCTGCCCCGCCGGAACCGCTTGCCATTGCTGCTGGACCTGCGCGCCACCAGACCGGCCCGCACCAGCGCGGACAGGTGGCGCCGCATCGTGCTGTCGGGCATTCCACCCAGTCGCGCGCTTAGCGTGCGGTTCGATGGGTAGACCACCAGATGATCGGCGGTCACGGGCAGATGGCGCAGCGGATGAAACCCCACCAGCGCGCGCAACACGCCGATCTGGCGGTGTCCGATGCCAAAGGTTTCGGCGGCGTCGGTCAGCGCGTCCAGCAGCCGCCATTTGTCAACAGTCGCAGGTCCGGCGGGCGCGCACGCCCCGGCCTGCCCAAAATCACGATGGGCCTGAATGGTCATGGTCATATGACGAGAGACAACAGTTTTCTGCCCCCGGACGCGGCGGTCGGAGTTGACAGATTGCGGTGCTGCGGGCTACTTCAAAGGTGCTAGCTTATGAAGGGCCTTCCGGGACACCGTTTCGGGGGGCTTTTCTTTTTTCTGCGGGTCTGCTCGTGTCCTCCTTGGTTTTGTTGGTTACTGCTCTTCTTCCGATGTGCTGGCGGACCAGCGGTCGTGAAGCTCTGTGATGATCGTGTCGGCTTGGGCATCGAGCCACTGGGCGAACCCGTCCTTGCCCGTGATGGTCAGCGTGACGCCCTTGCGGCTGGGGCGGATGTCGCCCAGCACCGCGCCCGACGCCGCCCGCAGGGCGCGGGGTTTGTCAGCCGTTTTTGTTGCCGCCGGGGCCTTGGCGCGGGCGAACACCGCTTCGAACCGGGCGTCCGACGACAGGGCCACCGCGTCCGGCGTGTCGAGAAAGGCAAAGGCGCGCGTGCGCACGCCGCGTGGTTCCAACAGTTTGACCAGCCCCAGCCAGCGGTCGCGACCAATGCCGGGGGCCGGGCCGATTTTGCGCAGGACCGTCAGTGGCACCGCTTGACCCACTTTGAGCATCCGGCTCACCATGGGTTGGTCGATCGACAGGGCGGCGGCGATGGTCTCGCGGTCATAGCCTTCGGCGTCAAGCTGCGCGGCAAAGCTGGCCTTTTCGACAAAGCTCAGATCACGACGGGCGGTGTTTTCCTGTCCCTGCGCCATGATCAGCTCATCATCGCTGAGCTGGCGCACCATCGCCTTGACCGGCAGGCCCAATGCCTTGAGCGCGCGCAGGCGGCGGCGCCCGTAGACAATCTCGAACCGGCCCCGTGCTGTGGCGTGCGGGCGCAGCAGCACCGGCACCTGTTGGCCATAGGTTTTCAGGCTGTCCATCAGCGCCTTGTGATCGGCATGATCGTCGCCCAGCCGGTCTTCGACACCGGCGTCGTCAATCTGGGCCGCGTCAATCTCTTGCACCGCGTTTTCCTGTAGCTTGGACAGCGAGGATTGCAGCGCGCCAACGGCGCCGCGCGGGGCAGGGGCCTTGGGCCGTTTCGGGTCTGCACCGGACGGGGGCAGGGCGGTGTTCAATACGTTCTTGCGTACCATCTATCGTCTCCAGGCATCATGGAGCAGCTGCTCTATCTCGTCATTCACAGCATTCAGTGACTCGAGCGCACGGTCATAGGTCTGGCGGTTGAATTGCGCCCGCTCGACTTCGTAAATCGTCTGTTGCGTCAGGCCCGCATCGGAGATCGCGGTGGATTTCAGCATCGGCGCCACCATCACCTCCCCTGCAAAGAGGGTGCGCAGAAAGGACACGACCTGTTGCTGTGGGCCGTCATTGGGTTCGTAGCGGTTGATCAGAAACCGCATGAAATCGAACTGCATCGGTGCGCCAGCCTCGGCGACCACGTCGAGCAAATCCGCGCTCATTTGCAGGAACTGCGCCATCGACGCAACGTCGAGCATGTTGGGCACGATGGTGATCATCACCGAGGTGGAGGCGCAAAGCGCCGCCATCGTCAGATAGCCCAGCTGTGGCGGGCAGTCGAACAGGACCACGTCATACTGGTCTTCGACTTCGCCGAGGGCTGCGGCCATGCGGGCATAA
>NZ_CANNDO010000014.1 GCF_947503385.1 uncultured Tateyamaria sp. | reverse complement strand
TCGCAGACCTCTGCGCCCGCTTCCCTCTCTATCCAAACCTGTAACCCCAGGCACGCTGTCCCAGCATGGGACAGCAATCCAAACACCAAAAATCAACAGCTTACAGAGACAGATTCACAATACGTTAAGATTTGGACAAAAAAAGCGGTGGGCAAAATGCCCACCCTACGGTGGTGTTGAGGGTAGTGACGTCCTTGGCCAGCCCGGCGCGACGGGGAGGTCGGCTTGAGCAATCTGGACCCGGATCAACCATGTGAAAGCGCGCAGCGGGCCTGTGTCGGGGGATCGTGCTGGCTTCTCAAACGCTGCGCTTTCATTGGCGGCGGACGGTGGGGTTGAGGGTGGTGATGTCCTTGGCCAACGCGGCGCGACGGGGAGGTCGGCTTGAGCAATCTGGACCCGGATCAACCATGTGAAAGCGCGCTGCGGGCCTGTGTCGGGGGATCGTGCTGGCTTCTCAAACGCTGCGCTTTTATCGGCGGCGGACGGTGGGCAGGATGCCCACCCTACGGTGGTGTTGAGGGTGGTGACGTCCTTGGCCAACGTGCCGCGAAGAGGAGATCGGCTTGGATCATCTGAACCCGTTTCAACCACGCAAAACCGTGTCGCTGAGCCCTGTCGACGCGCGGGGCTGGCACCTCAAGCGCTATGCGATTTTTGCCGACAACCGGCACAATGAAGACGCCATCATCGCAGCGGCGACATCCCACGCGCTGGACCGCCTGCCCGCACCCGGACCGCTGGACGACCCGACGGGCAATCACGGCGTCGGGTTTCAGATCATCCACTTTGCCGAGACCGCCGTTGTCTCGCCCACCTTCTACTGGCAATGGGGCAGCGTGCTGGCGCACGCCGACCAGATCAAGGCACCGTGGGACAGGCCTACGGATTTCCGCACCGGCGTGCTGGAGATCGTCGGATGTGTCTGGGAATTGCACATCGTCCAGTTCGAGAGTGCGGCGTGGACCGCGACAATGCTGGGACCGGATCAGACAGCTGCGCCCGCACACAGGGTGTCGGCCTATCTGGGACGCCAAGCGGAGCCATCCGCATGACCCTGACCATCCGCGCAGCCACGGTGGCCGACGCAAAGGCTATGAGCCGCATCCTGCGGGACGTGCTGGTGTCGTGGAACAGCCCAAGACCCTTTGCGCCCGATCATGTCACGGCGCATTACATCACCCATCCCGACGGGCTGCGCTGTTCGGTGGCTGTGGATGCTGCGGGCGACATTCTGGGGTTTCAGTCGCTCAAGCGAGCGACGGAGGGCAACCCGTTTGACCTGCCCGACGGCTATGGGATCATCGGCAGCTATGTCGATGCCAGCGCCACGGGCCAAGGTGTGGGCAGAGCGCTGTTTGCGGCATCGCTGGCGGCGGCACAGGCGGCGGGCCTTGCTAAGATCGACGCGACAATCGCGGACAGCAACGCGGCCGGTCTTGCCTATTACGCGGCGATGGGTTTTCGCACCTATCGCCAATTGCCGGGCGCCATTGGCAAGGTCTATGTGCTGGACCCGCCTGCGGCCTGAGCGCGCGCGATACCGGACCTGTCAGATGGTTGCCGTGTGCTGTTTGTACCGCCGGGGGGGCCTGTCCCATTGGCTTTGGACCGCTCTGCGTCAGAGCCGTGGCCCATGGGGGGCTGCCGCACCTGCCCGGGGATTGGCGCAGGGCGCGTGCGCCAAGATCCCCCGGTATACGATCCGGGGTGTTCGGCACCTTGCACAGATCAGACGGGCCGCCGCGCTGTCTTGCGGCGGATGCCCGTGACGTTGACGCATATCAAACAGGCCTGCCCCTTGGCCAAAAACGCCTGTCGGACCCTGCCGCCTGTCGGCTAGGCTGGGCTATGGCCCTTGCACCGACCGGGGCCAGACCGCATTGCTGCCAAAGGAGCCTGAGCCAGTGGAACACCTGTCTGACCGTATGGAATTTGCCGTGGACCTGTGCCACGCGGCGGGCGATGTGGCGCGCGCATATTTTGCGAACCGCGCGACCTTGGTCGTGGACCAGAAGGGTGCGCAGGACTGGGTGAGCGAGGCCGACAAAAATGTCGAAACCTTCATTCGCGACCGGATCGGACACACCTGGCCCGATGACGGGATCGTCGGAGAAGAGCACGCCCCCAAGGCAGGGACCAGCGGGTTTGATTGGGTGATTGACCCGATTGATGGCACCACGAATTTCGTCAATGGCATCCCCGCATGGACGGTCGTTCTGGCGGGGGTGTCGGGGGGGCAGACCCAAGTGGGCGTGATCCACGAGCCGAATGTGGGCGAGACCTATGCCGCGCTGCGCGGGCACGGGGCCACGATGAACGGGGCCACGATGCAGGTCGCGGCGGGCGTGCCGCTGGACAGTGGCACCGTGTCCATCGGGTATTCCAACCGGGTGCAGGCGGCGCATGTGCTGCCCGTGATCGCAGCCGTAATCGACCGTGGTGCGCTGTATCACCGCAATGCCAGCGGTGCGCTGTCGCTGGCCTATGTCGCGGATGGCCGGTTGCTGGGCTATGTCGAAGAGCACATGAACGCGTGGGATTGTCTGGCGGGCCAGTTGATGATTGCCGAAGCGGGCGGGCGGATCGAGGATCAGGATGCGGACGCGATGATCCGCAGCGGTGGCCGGGTGGTTGCGGGCAGTGCGGATGTGTTTGACACGCTGGTGGAGATTGCCGACGCGGCGTGGTCCGTCTAGGGCGCGATGGGCTGCCACGGGCCGTGAACGGTGAGGTCCGGCAGGTTGGCCACCCAGTAGCACCCCTGTCGCGGTTGATCGTGGTCCCGGCTGATGGCGGACCCGGTCAGGTGGCACCACAGCAGCGTGCCCACGGCCCCATGCGCCACGATCATCAGGTCTGTGCCCGCGTGCTGTGACAGGATGGTTTGGGTCGCGCCTACGACCCGCGCTTGCGCCGCCTGTGCGGTTTCCCAGCCGCGAAAGCTGTCACCCGGTTGGGCAAAGAACATGTCGGCGGCGGCTTCGAACTGATCGGGGGGCAGAAACCCCGTGGCGGAGCGGTCGTTTTCGCCCAGATCGGCATGGGTGGCCACCGGGATGCCCCGCCTTGCGGCGAGGATATCGGCGGTTTCGCGCGCCTTGCGTTCGGCGCTGGTCCAGATGTGGGTGACATCTGCAACTGCGCTGTGGCTGGCAAAGGCTGTGGCGCGGGCGCGGCCTGTGTCGCGCAGTGTCCAGTCGGTGACGGGGCGGTCGGGGTCCACCACCACTTCGGGGTGGGTGACGAAAATCAGCTTGGGCAAGGGGATCACTCCGGCAAGAGAACAGGCCCTTTTTGGGCGAATGTCATGGTGACATCTGTACCCGGTTTCAGCGGATCGTCCACATCATCCTGCACGGCAAAGACCTGCCCGAACGCGCCGGTCAGCGTGTATTCCATGCGCACGCCCACATAGGTGGCCTTGGCCACGGTTGCGGCGATGCCGCTGCCGGTGCCGATACGGATGCGCGAAGGGCGCACGGCGAGCGTGGCCTTGCCCGGTGGCAGGCCGCGCGCGGGCAACTGGTGAAGGTGGCCGTCGATCCGGACGGTGGCGGTGTCGCCCTGCACCTCCGTGATCTCGCAGGCGAGCAGGTTCGCCTCGCCGATGAAATCGGCGACAAAGCGGTCGTTGGGGGCGTCGTAGAGTTGCCGTGGCGTGCCGATCTGCGCGATGCCCGCGTTGCGCATCACGACGATTTCGTCGGAGACGGCCAGCGCCTCTTCCTGATCGTGGGTGACGTAGACAACCGTGAGGCCGAGGTCCTGCTGGATGGCGCGGATGTCCTCGCGCACCTGGCGGCGCAGTTTCGCGTCGAGGTTCGACAGCGGTTCGTCAAAGAGCAGCACCTGCGGTTCCAGCACCAGCGCGCGAGCCACGGCGACGCGTTGCTGCTGGCCGCCGGACAGTTCGGACGGCAGGCGGGCGTCAAAGCCCTTGAGGCCCACCAGTTCGAGGCCCTTGAGCGCGCGGCTCCGCGCCTCGTCCTTGGCAAAGCCTGAGAACGTCAGCCCGTATTTGACGTTTTCCAGCACGCTCATGTGCGGAAACAGGGCGTAGGACTGAAACACCATGGACACGTCGCGGTCGGTGGCGGGCAGCCGTGTCACGTCGCGGTCGCCGATCAGGATGCGGCCCGAGCTTGCCATTTCCAGCCCCGCGATCATGCGCAGGGTCGTTGTCTTGCCGCAGCCCGAGGGACCGAGCAGCGTCACCAGCTTGCCCGCGTCTACGTGCAGGTCGATGGTGTCGACGGCCACAACGTCCTTGCCGAACCGCTTGGATACCGCCTCGAACCGGACGGGCGCCGCTTTGGATTGGATGCTCATGCGCGGGGTCCTTTACACATTGGTGCGCGACTGGCTCATGCGCCGCCCGATCTGCGTGCGCCCAACAACAAATTGCATGAAGGCGACGACCGACAGCATCACAAAGATCAGCGTCGTGGAATAGGCGATGGCGAGGCCGTAATCATTGTTCTCGACCCGCCCGATGATATAGCTGGTGGCCATGTCGTATTCCGCCGACACAAGGAAAATCACCGCCGAGATGGCGGTCATCGCGCGCACAAAACTATAGACAAGCGCTGCAAGGATGGCGGGCCGCAAAAGCGGCAGGATCACCCGGCGAAAGGTCTGCCAAGAGTTCGCGCCGAGCGTAAGCGAGGATTCGTCCAGCGACTTGTCCAGTTGGGACATCGACGCAATCCCCGCCCGCACACCCACGGGCATGTTGCGAAAGATAAAGCTGATCACAAGGATCACACCGGTGCCCGTAATTTCGATGGGCGGCACGTTGAAGGCAAGGATGTAGCTGACGCCGATCACCGTGCCGGGGATGGCAAAGGACAGCATCGTGCCAAACTCAAACGCGTTCTTGCCTGCAAAGCTCTGCCGGGTGAGCAGATAGGCCGTCACCAGACCCACCGCGGCGGTGAGCGGTGCGGCCAGCGCCGCAATGGTGATCGTGGTCCAGAAACTGTCCCATGCGGCCCCGGTCCAGCGGATGCCCTCGGCCTCGATGCGGACCGAGAACGCGGTCACGTAATGCTTGAACGTGAGCGTGTTGTTCACGCCCCACAATTCGACCACGCTGCCGTAGATGATCATCGCGTAGACCACGATGGTGAACAGCGCCCAGCCCAGCGCCACCAGCAGCACCGGCATCGACAGGCCCACGGGCATCAGCGGGTGCACGCCCGCGTCGCCCTTGCCGGTGACGGTGGTATAGCTTTTCCGGCCCAGCCACACGCGTTGCGCATAAAAGGCCGACAGGGTGAAAAAGAGCAGCACCATGGCCAGCACGGCGGCCCGCCCCTGATCATATTGCGCGCCAACGATGGCAAAGAAAATCTCGGTCGACAGCACGTCGAAATTGCCGCCCAGCACCAGCGGATTGCCGAAATCCGCCATGCTTTCGATGAACCCCAGCAAGAACGCGTTGGCCAGCCCCGGACGCATCAGCGGCAGCGACACGGTGCGGAAGGTCTGCCAGCGGTTGGCGCGGAGGGTTTGCGCCGCCTCTTCCATCGACGGCGACACACCTTCGACCACACCGATCAGCACCAGAAAGGCGATGGGCGTAAAGGCCAGCGTCTGCGCAATGAGCACGCCGGGCATCCCATAAAGCCAGCGGGTCGGCTGGGTGCCGAACAGATCGGCAAAGAACTGGGTCACCGTGCCCGACAGACCAAAAAGCAGGATCAGCGCCAGCCCGATCACAAAGGGCGGCGTGATGATGGGCAGCACGGTCAGCGCCCTGAGTGCGCGTTTGTAACGAAAGCCCGACCGGGTCACGACCAGCGCAAAGGCCAGCCCCAGCACGGTGGTGATGATCCCCACCAGAATGGCGAGGATGAGCGAATTCCAAGCCGCCCCGCAGCGCGCGCCCCAGAAACAGCCCAGCCCCCACAGCCGGTCGTCAAAGAATTTGGACGCAAAGACCGACAGCGAATACGCGCCGTCCTCGGTCACGAAGGCGGCGAAAAGCATCTTGGCAATCGGGAAAAAGACAAAGGCGGTGACAATGGTGATCACGCCACCCACGGCGCTGACCACAAACACGTCGCCGTTGATTGCACCGCGCGCCGCAATGCCTTGGGTCAGCAGAAACAGAAAGCTCGCGGCGCAGATCATCGCGCCGTAGCCCATGCCAAACTGGCGGTCCCCCAGATCGCCGAACGCCGACTTGAGCCAGTCAAAATTGAACCCACGGATACCGATGGAAAAGCCTTGGGCGATGAGCCAGCCAAAGCCCAGCGCACCGGCAAGGATCAGCACCTTGGCATAGAGCGGGTCGGATTTCGGGCACCGCAGCACCAGAAGCGGCAGGGTCAGCGGGATCAGCAACGGGGCGAGCCACAGTTTTTCGCCTTGCGCGATCAGGAACAGACCGGGCGCGACATCCTCGTCAAAGGGGTAGCCGTCCAGCACCCAGCGGAACGACCACAACCCGTCCTCTACCATGTACCACGGCAGCAGGCAGTAGCCGACCCACCCGGCGATGATCCAGAAGATCAGGACCGGGGGGGTCTTTTTTGATGTGTCGTCCGTCACTTACTGCGGCAGTACCGAGACCTCTTCGTCCCATTTTTGCAGCAGGCGTTTGCGTTCGTCCGACGAGCCATATTTTTTGAAGTCATAGTCGATCAGCTTGATCGTCGACATGTCCGGCGCGCTTGCGGAGGTTTCCGCGCCCTTGTTCGACGGCACCTGAAACGCGTTGACCTCAAGCGCGAGGTTCTGCGCATCCGTGCTGAGCGCCCAATCGTAGAACTTCTTGGCCTCGTCCACGTTGCGGGCCCCGTCGATGATCGACATTGACCCGATTTCGTAGCCGGTGCCCTCGCAGGGGGCGACCACCTTGATCGGGAAGCCGGAGACAGCCTGTTTCACCGCGTCGTGCATGAACACGATGCCAACGGTGTTTTCGCCACGGCCTGCGGCCTTGATCGGGGCGGAGCCGGACTTGGTGTATTGGTTGATGTTGGTGTGCAGGCCTTTCATGAAGTCAAAGCCTTCGTCCTCGCCAAAGATTTGAACCATCGACGCGAGGGTCGTGTAGGCGGTGCCGGACGAGTTGGGGTTGGCCATTTGCACGTGGCCCTTGAATTCAGGCTTTAGCAGGTCCTTCCAGCAGGCGGGTTCGGGCAGGTTGTTGGCGGCCAGCAGGTCGGCATTGTAGCCATAGCCCAGCGCGCCCGAATAGATGCCGATGGTCTTGTTGCCGGCACTTTCGGCCTGACTGATGGCCCAGTCGTGCAACTGGTCGCGCATGGGCGACACGTATTCCATGGTCAGCCCCTCTTCGGCGGCTTGCAGGTGCGGGTCGCCGGTGCCGCCCCACCAGACGTCGCCCTTGGGGTTGGACGATTCCGCACGGATCTGGGCAAAGGTTTCGCCCGATGATTTGCGGGTCATGTTGACGTCGATGCCGGTGGCATCCTCAAAGCTGCGCGCCATCAGCTGGCACCAGTCCTCTTGCGCCGAGCAGTAGAATGTCAGCTTGTCCGCCTGTGCCGCCCCGATCGACGCCGCAAAGGCGATGAGCGACCCGGCCGCGACATGTCCTAGTTTTTTCATGGTTTTTCTCCCTTGGTTTCAAACGTGCCGGTTTGTTCCGGCTTTTTATCGCCGGGCCTCAGGAGGCCTGACGCAAATCCTCGATGCCGTGCAGCGTGTCGGGGCTGTCAGCCAATGTGCGCAACAGCGCGGTCAATTCGGTCTCGTTCACCAGTTTGGCCGCCTTGCGCAGCGCGAACCAATGGCGTTTGCGTTCCTTGCGCTCTTTCCAGCGGCGTTTCAGGCGGTCCACGATCATCGGGTAGACGGTCACGCGGCAGACCACCTTGCGACCGCCGCCAAGCCGTTTGGTGTAGTGGTAATGCCCTATGGCGCGGTCCGACACGAAACCAATTGCGCCGGCCTCTTCCAGCGCTTCGATCTTGGCGGCGTGCCATGGTTTCTTGCCGTCCATCAGCCACCCCTTGGGCATGACCCAGCGCCCGGTGTCGCGTGACGTCACCATCAGCACACGCGCCCTGCCCTTGCTGTCCCAGCGCACCGGCAGGGCGGCAATCTGTTGGGCGATGGGTGCGGGTTTTGCCATCTCAGCGCACACCACAAGCAGCGGCCCACACCCCATAGCCCCCTGTTCCAAAAGACGAAACGCGGGGGCGGGTTGGGTGGCCTTGTGAACTGTGTTCTGTGGACATTTCAAAAAACTCACACTGGTTTGGAGGCTTATGCAACAAAATAATTGCGTTTCCGCCGGAAACGCCACAGTTTCGCTGTTACGACCAGTGGGAAGGTTTGATGCCAAAAACGCAGACGAGTGAGCGGGGCCGGGACAACGGTCAGGCGCGCCTCAAGAAAACAGAGCGTCGCCGTCAAATCCTGCTGGAGCTGAAACTGCGTCCTCATGTTCGAATCAGCGAACTGTCCGAGCGGTTCAATGTCTCGACGGAAACGCTACGCCGCGATTTCGACGCGCTGGCCGACGAAGGGTTGGTGGCGCGTGCGCATGGCGGTGCCACGGCACCGACGCGCGGGCATTACCCAAGCCTGAACGAACGCGCCAACGCGCGGGTCGAAGAACGTGAGCGGATCGGACGCCGGGCGGCGGATCTGGTGCGCGATGGCGAGACGGTGATGATCGATTCCGGGTCGACCACCATCGAAATGGCGCGGGCGCTGGCCTATCGTGGCACGCCCTGCACCGTCATCACCAATTCGATTCCCGTGGCGATGACCCTTGGGCACGGGGCCGCTCAGGTGTTGCTGTGCCCCGGCGAATACCTTGCGGCGGAATCGGCTGTGATCGGAACCGAAACGCTGGAATTCCTTGGCCGGTTCAACGTGGACCGCTGCATGATTGGATCGTCCGGCTTTTCCGAGGAAGGTCCATCCGAGACGGTGCGCGGCTTTGCCGCCGTCAAGCGGGTGATGCTGCACCGCGCGGTCGAACGCCACCTGCTCATCGATTCAGAGAAATTCGGGCGCAAGGGGCTGGCCCATGTGGGCGACCTGTCGGGACTGCAATCCATCGTCGTCGACAAACGCCCGCAGGACGCGCTGCTGAGCGCGCTGGTGGCGGCAGAGGTGGAAATACTTGTGACTGAAGAAAGCTAATCAACCAATCGCGGCGCGCAAAGGGCCGCATGTCAGGGAGGACAACCATGAAACTGGATATCAAACTTTTGCTGGGCGCATCTGCCATTGCACTCATGTCGCTGGGTGGCACGGCGTCGGCACAGGATTGCCCGCGCGGCGATCTGGATGCGCGGTTCTGTGACGCCGATGGCGACCTGATCGCGGACATCCCCACGGACGCGGCGGACCAGATTGACCCCGACACGCTGATCTTTGCCTATACCCCGGTCGAAGACCCCGCCGTCTACAAGACCGCATGGTCCGATTTCCTTGAACATCTGGAGGCCGAGACCGGCAAGGATGTCGTGTTTTTCCCCGTCCAGAACAACGCCGCACAGATCGAAGCGATGCGGTCGGGCCGATTGCATATCGCGGGATTCAACACCGGGTCGAACCCGCTGGCGGTGAACTGTGCGGGCTTCCGCCCATTCACGATCATGGCGTCAAAGGACGGCAATTTCGGCTACGAGATGGAGATTATCACCTATCCCGGCTCTGGCATTGAAGCGGTCGAGGACATCAAGGGCAAGCAACTGGCCTTTACCTCGCCCACATCCAATTCCGGCTTCAAAGCGCCGTCGGCCATCCTCAAGGGCGATTTCGACATGCTGCCCGACCGTGATTTTGAACCGGTTTTCTCGGGCAAGCACGACAACTCGATCCTTGGCGTGGCCAACAAGGACTATACGGCGGCGTCCATCGCTAACTCGGTCAAGTCGCGCATGATCAGCCGCGACGTGATCAGCGAGGACGACGTGAAGGTGATCTACAAATCGCAGACCTTCCCCACCACGGGCTTTGGCACGGTCTACAACCTCACGCCCGAATTGCAGGACAGCATCCGCAATGCGTTCTTTAGCTTTGAGTGGGAGGGCACGACGCTGGAGGCCGAATTCTCCAAGTCGAACGAAGGTCAGTTCCTTGAAATGACCTACCAGGAATTTTGGGAAGTGATCCGCAAGATTGATGCGGCCAACGGCGTTTCCTACGCCTGCGAGTAAACCGAAACTGATCTGACAGGCCCGTCACGGGCCTGTCACGTTGCCGCGTTAGGGGCTTTTTCATGCTGCGCCTTCAAAAGCTGACCAAGACATACAAGACCGGCGATCAGGCGCTGAAAGCGATTGATCTGGACGTGCCCAAGGGGCAGGTGCTGGCGTTGATCGGGCCTTCGGGCGCGGGCAAATCCACCATGATCCGCTGCATCAACCGGCTGGTGGAACCCACCAGCGGCGCGGTGCTGCTGGAGGATGTGGACCTGACCGGCCTCGGCTCGGGCGCGCTGCGCAAGGCGCGGCGCGAGATGGGCATGATTTTTCAGGAATATGCGCTGGTCGAGCGGCTGACCGTGATGGAAAACGTGCTGTCGGGGCGGCTGGGCTATGTCGGGTTCTGGCGGTCGTTCCTGCGCCGCTATCCGCAGCCGGATGTGGACGAGGCGTTCCGCCTGCTGGACCGCGTGGGCCTGTTGCACATGGCCGACAAGCGCGCCGACGAACTGTCCGGCGGGCAGCGCCAGCGGGTGGGCATCTGCCGCGCACTGATCCAGAACCCCAAGCTGCTGTTGGTGGACGAACCCACCGCGTCGCTGGACCCCAAGACCAGCCGCCAGATCATGCGCCTGATCACGGAGCTTTGTCAGGAGCGCGGGCTGGCCGCGATTATCAACATTCACGACGTGGCGCTGGCGCAGATGTTCGTGCCGCGCGTCGTTGGCCTGCGCTTTGGCGAGATTGTCTATGACGGTCTGCCGACAGGTCTGACCCCGGACAAACTGACCGAGATTTACGGCGAGGAAGACTGGGAAGCGACCATCGAGAAGGTCGAAGAAGAACAAGAAGAGATCGAGGCCGCCGAATGAGCGACGTGACCCTCGACCAGATGCTGGGCAAAAGCTGGCGCAAGCCCGCCTTTGTGAAAAACGCCGCGCTGCGCTGGACGCTGATTGTCGGCTTTGTCGTCTATCTGATTGCCGCTTACCTGACCATCGAGGTTGATTGGGGCCGCGTCTATGTCGGGCTTGACCGGGGCTGGGCCTTTGTGCTGGCCTTTACCAGCCCGGATTTCACCTCGCGCTGGAGCGACATCTGGAGCGGGCTGTTGGAAAGCATCGTAATGACCGTGGCGGCGTCCGTGGTGGGCATCGCGATTTCGATCCCCATCGGGTTGGGGGCTGCGCGCAATATAGCGCCGTTGCCCGTTTACATGATCTGCCGGGGCATCGTTGCGATCAGCCGGGCCTTGCAGGAGATCATCGTGGCGATCCTGCTGGTGGCGATCTTTGGCTTTGGCCCGCTCGCTGGGTTTCTGACCCTGTCCTTTGCCACCATCGGGTTCCTGTCCAAGCTCTTGGCCGAGGATATTGAGGCGATGGACCGCGTGCAGGCCGAGGCGATCAAGGCCAGCGGTGCGCGCTGGACGCAGTGGATCAATTACGGGGTGCAGCCGCAGGTCATGCCGCGCCTTGTGGGGCTGTCGATCTACCGGATCGACATCAACTTTCGCGAAAGCGCCATTCTGGGCCTTGTCGGCGCGGGTGGGATCGGGGCGACGCTGAACACCGCCTTTGACCGATACGAATACGACACGGCGGCGGCGATCCTTTTGTTGATCATCGGCATTGTCATGGCGCTGGAATATCTGTCGGGCATTGTCCGCGCGAGGGTGCAGTAATGCCGGTGTTGGCGCGCGGGGACGCGCAGATCTGGCGGCGACGGACCGCACGCGAAAGCCTGACCCGCGCGTTTGGCTGGTTGCTGGGGCTGGCGGTGTTTGCCGTCTGCTGGCTGATGATTTCAGCGAAAACCACGTGGTTTTTTGTCTTTGACGCGCCGCGCATCGCGGGCGACATCTGGACCCGCGCCACGCCGCCGCGCTGGGAATACATCACGCAGCTGGGCCGCCCGATCTGGGACACGCTGAACATCGCCACGCTGGGCACGCTGATTGCGCTGTGCCTTGCTGTGCCGGTGGCGTTTCTGGCCGCACGCAACACCACGCCGTCGGCGCTGTTCATCCGGCCTGTTGCGCTCTTGATCATTGTGTCGACGCGGTCGATCAACTCGCTGATCTGGGCGCTGTTGCTGATTGCGATCATCGGGCCGGGTGTGTTTGCCGGTGTCATCGCCATTGCGATCCGGTCGATCGGATTCTGCGCCAAACTGCTGTATGAGGCGATCGAAGAGATCGACCAGACGCAGGTCGAGGCGATCACCGCCACCGGTGCCAGCCGTTGGCAGGTCATGGCCTATGGGATCGTGCCGCAGATCCTGCCCGCATTTGCAGGCATTGCCGTGTTCCGGTGGGACATCAACATCCGCGAAAGCACCGTGCTGGGTCTTGTTGGTGCAGGCGGCATCGGCTTGCAACTGTCCGCCTCGCTCAACGTGCTGGCGTGGCCGCAGGTCAGCCTGATCCTGATCGTGATCCTTGTGGCGGTGGTGATCAGCGAATGGGTGTCGGCCAAGGTGCGGGGGGCAATCATTTGACCGCCATCTCAGCAGAGCAGGCCTTTCAGGCCTATGAGGCCGTGCGCCACCGCTTGCCCGCCTTGGGTGCGGATGCACGGACCAGCCGACAGGCGGGCACACTCGCCGATCTGGCCGACGCGTTTGACGTGTTCCTGCTGGATGCCTTTGGCGTGCTCAACATCGGTGAGACGGCCATTCCCGGCACACCCGAACGGGTCGAGGCCCTGAAGGCCGCAGGCAAGCGGGTGATGATCGTGTCGAACGCCGCAGGGTTCCCGCACGCAGCGCTGATGGAGAAATACACGCGGCTGGGATACGATTTCGCGCCCGAGGATGTGATCACCAGCCGCGCCACGCTGCTGGCGGGGATGAACGGGCAGCGTGGGCTGCACTGGGGTCTGATGGCGACACGCAGCACCGGTCTGCGCGACCTCGAAGGGCTGACCCTGACCTACCTCGAAGAAGACCCCGGCCCCTATGCAGAGGTTGACGGGTTCCTGATGGTGGGGTCAGCGGCATGGACCGAAGAGCGGCAGGCGCTGCTGGAGGCCGCATTGCAGGACCGCCCGCGCCCCGTTCTGGTGGGCAATCCCGACATTGTCGCCCCCCGAGAACAGGGGTTTTCCACGGAGCCGGGGCATTTTGCGCATCGGCTGGCGGACCGCACCGGCGTTGCACCGGACTTTTTTGGCAAACCATTCACCAACATCTTTGATCTGGCGTTCAAACGGCTGGGGCCGGTGGACAAATCGCGGGTGCTGATGGTGGGCGACAGCCTGCACACCGATATTCTGGGCGCGCGCAGTGCCGGGGTGGGATCGGCGCTGATCGCGGATTACGGCTTTTTCGCGGGGCAGGATGTGGGCAGCGCGATTGCCCGGTCTGGCATTGTGCCTGATTACGTGGTGGACCGGCCATGAACGCGCGCATCGTCTTTGACCTTGATGGCACGCTGATCGACAGCGCGCCGGACATCTGTGGCATTGCCAATGCGGCACTGGCCACGGTGGACGCAGCCCCGATCACGCTGGAGGACACCCACAGTTTCATTGGCGAGGGGATTGGCGTCTTTGTGCAAAAGATGCGCGCCGCGCGCGGCCTGCCCGATCACCTGCAAGAGCCGCTGCTGGCGGACCTAGTGGCGCGCTATGACGATGCGGTCAGCCTTACCGTGCCCTACCCGAACGTGCCTGCGGCGCTGACGTCCCTGTCCCGCACATACACGTTGGGCATTTGCACCAACAAGCTGCACCGCCCCGCCACCAAAGTGCTGCGCCACCTGCGCCTGGACGCGTTTTTCGACACGGTCTGGGGCGGGGACAATCCGCTGGGCCGCAAACCCGACCCCGCACCGCTGCGCGCCGCCTTTGACGCGTTGGGCGGCGATGGCCCCTGCCTCTATGTCGGCGACAGCGAGATTGACGCCGAAACCGCCACCCGCGCGGGCGTGCCGTTCCTACTGTTCACCAAGGGCTATCGCAAACGCCCGCTGGATGAGATCGCGCATATGGCCAGTTTCGACGATTTCGCCGACCTGCCCGCGCTGGTGGACACCATCCTGACACCCGTCCCGCTGAGCGGGGTGCCGTCGTGAAACACAAACGCAATTGCACGCATTACGCGTACCGGCCTATCCTCGCCAGCATTGGCACGCAGAAGGCCGGAACGACCCGTCGTTCGATACGAACCATGAAGCCGAAAGGGAGAACCACATGAAACTCAGCACATCTTTCATTGCTGCAACGGCGATGCTTGGCGCTACGCAAGCCGCCTATGCGCAGACCGAAGTTCAGTTCTGGCACGCCTTCACAGGCCGGTTGGGCGAACTGGTGGCCGAACAGGTCGACACGTTCAACGCCAGCCAAAGCGACTACACCGTCGTGCAGACGCACAAGGGCAACTATTCCGAAACGCTGAACGCTGGCATCGCCGCCTTTCGCGCCGGTGAACAGCCGCACATCCTGATGGTGTTCGAGGTGGGCACCGCCACGATGATGGCGGCCCAAGGCGCGGTGCGCCCCGTTTACGAGGTGATGGGCGACGGCTTTGACCAGTCGAAATATATCGGGTCGGTCAAGGGCTACTACACCTCGGCGGATGGCAACATGCTGTCGCTGCCCTTTAACTCGTCCACGCCCGTTCTGTGGGTGAACCGTGACAAGCTGGCCGAAGCGGGTCTGGACCCCGACACGCCGATGGAGACATGGGAACAGGTGGGCGGCGTGCTGGACGGCCTCAAGGCGGCAGGCGTGGACTGCCCGATGACCACCGCATGGCAAAGCTGGATTCACCTCGAAAACTTCTCGGCCTATCACGACACGCCATTTGCGACCAAAGAGAACGGCTTTGCCGGGACCGATACCGAACTGGCGCTGAACGGCGCAGCACAAGTGGCGCACGTGTCCGCGATGGGTCAGTGGGCGCAGGACGGCAAGTTTATCTATGCCGGTCGCCGCAACGAGGGCGGTGCCAATTTCCGCGCGGGCGAATGCGCGCTGTTCACTGAATCCTCCGCTGGTTACGCCGGGATCAAGGCCGAAGCCGAGTTCGACTTCGAAGTGCGGCCCCTGCCCTATTGGGAAGCTGTCGCCTCCGAGCCGCAGAACACCATCATCGGTGGTGCGTCCCTGTGGGTGATGGAAGGCCACGAAGACGCCGAATATGCGGGCGTCGCGGCATTCATGGATTTCCTGTCCTCGGCGGAGATTCAGGCCAAGTGGCATCAGGACACCGGGTATCTGCCGATCACGGCAGAGGCGGGTGAACTGACCAAGCAGCAAGGCTTTTACGAGGCCAACCCCGGCACCGACATCGCTGTCATCCAGATGACCGCGAAGGAGCCGACGGAAAACTCCAAAGGTCTGCGTCTGGGCTCGTTCGACCAGATCCGCGGCATCATCGACGAAGAACTGGAGGCCGTCTGGTCCGGTGACAAGTCGGCCCAAGAGGCGCTGGACAGCGCCGCAGAGCGCGGCAACGCGCTGCTGCGCCGGTTCGAGCAAGCCTCGCGCTGATGAAAACGGGCCGCTCCGTTTGATCGGGGCGGCCCTTACCGACCATGGAAAAGCGCGTCACTTTCAAAGGCATCTGGCTGCCGCTTCTGCTGGTTCTGCCGCAGATTCTGATCACGGCTGTCTTTTTCTTTTATCCTGCGGGTCAGGCGATTTATCAGTCGCTGTTCATCCCTGACCCCTTTGGGCTGTCGATGCAGTGGGTGGGCCTTGGCAATTTCGAATACCTGCTGTCGGACCGCTATTACCGTGCCTCTTTCCTGACCACGGCGATCTTTTCGATCCTCGTGACGGTGGTGTCGATGGGTGTGGCGCTGTATCTGGCCGTGCTGGCCGACCGGCTGATCAAGGGGTCCGGCACCTACCGCACGCTTCTGATCTGGCCCTATGCGGTCGCTCCTGCGGTGGCCGGTGTGCTGTGGCTCTTTATGTTCAACACCCGCGTGGGTGTGGTGACGTGGTATCTGGGCCTTCTGGGCTACGACTGGAACCACGTGCTGAACGAAGGCGAGGCGATGGGCCTTGTGGTTGTGGCCAGCGCGTGGGGCCGGATCAGCTATAACTTTCTGTTCTTCCTTGCGGGGCTTCAGGCGATCCCGAAATCGGTGATCGAGGCGGCGGCGATTGACGGCGCGCGGTTCTGGACCCGGTTCCGCACCATCGTCTGGCCGCTGCTGTCGCCCACGACATTTTTCCTGCTGGTGGTGAACATCATCTACGCCTTTTTCGAGACCTTCGGCGTGATCCACACGATCACCAGCGGCGGGCCGCAACAGGCCACGACGATCCTTGTCTACAAGGTCTATTCCGACGGGTTTGTCGGGCAGGACCTTGGATCGTCCGCCGCGCAATCGGTGATCCTGCTGGCCATCGTGTCGGTGCTGACCGTGGTTCAGTTCAAATATATCGAACGGCGGGTGCATTACTGATGTCAGAGCGCAATGGCATGGTCGAAAAGCGGGGCGGCGGGTTGTGGCTGACCCATCTGGGGCTGATCATTGGCGTGGCCTTTATCTTCTTTCCCATCTGGCTGGCCTTTGTCGCCTCAACCGTGGACCAGCAAGAGATCGTGCGCCCGCCCATGCCGCTTTTGCCGGGCGACCAGTTGATCGAGAACTACACCAAGGCGCTGACCTCGGGCGTGAACGCACCGGTGGCGGCGATGCTGCTGAACTCTCTGATCATGGCGATGGGCATCGCGATTGGCAAAATCGCCATTTCGCTGCTGTCGGCCTTTGCCATTGTCTATTTCCGGTTTCCGGGGCGCAAATTGTTCTTCTGGCTGATCTTTCTGACGCTGATGCTGCCCGTCGAGGTGCGGATTGTGCCCACATTCGAGGTGATTGCGAATTTCGGGATGCTGAACAGCTATTCCGGGCTGATCCTGCCGCTGATTGCGTCGGCGACGGCAACGTTCCTGTTCCGGCAATTCTTTATGACCGTGCCGGACGAACTGGCCGAGGCCGCGCGTGTGGACGGGGCCAAACCGATGCGCTTTTTCATCGACATTCTGCTGCCGATGAGCCGGACCAATATCGCGGCCCTGTTCGTGATCCTGTTCATCTATGGCTGGAACCAGTATCTGTGGCCGCTGCTGATCACGACCGATCCCAGCATGAACACCATCGTGATGGGCATCAAACAGATGTTCCCGTCGGGCGATGACATTGCCGATTGGCCGGTGATCATGGCCACCTCGATCCTTGCCATGGTGCCGCCGGTGATTGTGGTGGTGGGGATGCAGAAACTCTTTATCCGCGGCTTGGTGGAAAGCGAAAAGTAATGGCAACAGTCACGCTCAAAAACCTCAAGAAATCCTTTGGCCCGACGGACGTGATCCACGGCATCGACATGGATATCGCGGACGGCGAATTTGTGGTGATCGTGGGCCCATCGGGCTGTGGCAAATCCACGTTGCTGCGTATGGTGGCGGGGCTGGAAACCGTGACCTCGGGCGAGGTGCAGATCGACGGGCGCGTCGTCAACAACGAAGAACCGATGGACCGCGATATCGCCATGGTGTTCCAGAACTACGCGCTCTACCCGCATATGTCGGTCTTTGACAACATGGCCTACGGGCTGAAGATCGCAAAGGTGCCCAAGCCCGAAATTGCAGACCGCGTGGCCACCGCGGCCAAGCTCTTGCAACTTGAACCCTACCTGCAACGCAAGCCGCGCGAATTGTCGGGCGGCCAGCGCCAGCGGGTCGCGATGGGCCGCGCCATCGTGCGCAAGCCCGCTGTGTTCCTCTTTGACGAGCCGCTGTCGAACCTTGATGCCAAGCTGCGCGTGCAGATGCGGCTGGAGATCAAGCAATTGCAGCGCGAACTGGGGGTCACGTCGCTGTATGTGACGCATGATCAGGTCGAGGCAATGACACTGGCTGACCGGATGATTGTGATGAATGCGGGCGTGGCCGACCAGATTGGCGCGCCGCTGGACGTCTATGCCAACCCGGCGACCGAGTTTGTTGCGGGGTTCATCGGCTCGCCGCCTACGAATTTCATCGACGCCGCTTTGATCGGCGGCGGTGGTGGTGGTGGCGGGCGGATCGGCATCCGCCCGGAACATGTGCGCCTGACCGATCAGGGCCAGTTGGAGGCGGTCGTGGGCTATGCCGAAGCCTTGGGCGCGGAAACGCTGATCCATCTGCGGGCCAAGGATGGTGGGCAGATCACGGTGCGTCAGGATGCAGGCCAGCCCATCCCGCACGAGGGCCAGACCTGTGCGCTGGACTGGGACACGGCGCAGGTGATGCGCTTTGACGCAAACGGGATGCGCCAGTAGCGGTTCAGACGCGCCCGGTCCACCACATCCAGACGATGAATGCCGTCACCACAAACAGCAGGTTGAACGCCAGCACACCCGCCAGCGCCAGCAGGCGGCCCTTGCGCCGGTCCGCCCGGTCGATCCCGCCGAGGTAATCCAGCACCCGCCCCTCGGCCCGGTCAAGCGCGGCGGCATCGACCTGACGCATCAGCTTGGGCTGGCCCCCGAATTTCTGGGCATCCACCACGCGGCGCGCTTCGGCGCGCAGACGGCGCGGCAGGCGGCGGCCCGTGCGTCGCAGCGCGGTGTCCAGCGACTTGGCCCGCACCCCAAAGGCGCGTTCCAGCCCTTCCTGCAAACGCGCAGCACGTGCGGCAATGGTTTCGGCACTTTCCATGGGCGCAAACTACCTGCTTGTGAACGGACTGGAAAGAGGGGCGCGCCCACGCTAAGCCTCTCACCATGTTGGCTTACCAGACCTACGGGGATGCAACCGCACCCCCATTGCTGATCGCGCATGGCCTTTACGGGTCGGGCCGGAACTGGGGCGTGATCGCCAAACGGCTCAGCGACACGCGCCACGTCATCACGGTGGACATGCGCAATCACGGCAACAGCTTTCACAGTGACGCAAACGGCTATGACGATCTGGCTGCCGATCTCGAAGAGGTGATCCGCGCCCTTGGCGGTCCAATGGACGTGGTGGGGCATTCGATGGGCGGCAAAGCGGCGATGATGCTGGCGCTGCGCGCCCCGGACGTCGTGCGGCGGCTGGTGGTGGGCGACATTGCGCCGGTGACCTACACGCACAGCCAGTTGCCGATGATCGACGCGATGCGCGCGGTCGACCTGTCCGCAGTCACCCGCCGGTCAGAGGCCAACGCGCAATTGCAGGCGCAGGGGGTCGATCCGGCCATCTGCGCCTTTCTCACCCAGTCGCTGGATGTGGCGGGTCAGACGTGGCGTCTGAACCTTGACGCGCTGGAGGCCGAGATGCCCAAAATCATGAGCTTTCCGCAGGTCACGGCACAGTATGACGGGCCAACTCTGTTCCTGTCGGGGGGCGCGTCGGATTATGTGCTGCCGGAACACCGTAACACCATTCGCGGGCTGTTTCCCCGCGCCCGGTTTGCGAAACTGCCCCGCGCGGGACATTGGCTGCACGCAGATGATCCACGCGGATTTGAAGGGACTGTGCGCGCATTCGCCGACGCGGCAGAGGCCTGACACTTGACCTAACCTGCCCTCCTGGCACAGATTTATCCTCATCAATCGCAACATGGAGGGTGAGCCATGTGGGCACGTCTTCTGGATCAATTTTTGACACGCATGATGGTCGTGGACCGGCTGAGCGTGACCTATCCCGATGGCACGACGCGCGATTACGGGCCCGAAACGGGTGACCGGGCGCATCTGGCCCTGTCGGGGGACGACACGGTGCGGGCGCTGGTGCTGAACCCCGATCTGGGCTTTGGCGAGGCGTATATGGATGAACGTCTGTGCCCGCAGAACTGCACGCTGGACGAATTGCTGACCATCATCATCCGCAACCGCAATCACGGCCATGTGCCCGGCTGGATGCTGGCCCTGAACCGCGCGCGGTTCCATGCGCGCGCGTTCATCCAGCGCAACGCCCCCCGCACGGCGCGGCGCAATGTGGCGCATCACTACGACATCTCGGACGACCTCTACCGGCTGTTTCTGGACGCGGACATGCAATATTCCTGCGCCTATTTCCGCGACCCCGACATGACCCTCGAAGAGGCGCAGGTGGCCAAAAAGGCGCATATCGCGGGCAAGCTGCGGCTGGAGCCGGGGATGCGGGTGCTGGACATAGGCTGCGGCTGGGGCGGGATGGCGATGACATTGGCGCGCGACTACGGCTGCGAGGTGCTGGGTGTCACGCTCAGCGACAACCAACTGGCCACGGCGCAGGCGCGCGTGGATGAGGCGGGCCTGTCGCACAAGGTGCGGTTCGACCTGCGCGACTACCGGCACGTCAAGGGCACGTTTGACCGGATCGTGTCTGTGGGGATGCTGGAACATGTGGGCGTGCCGAATTACGGCACCTATTTTGCCAAAGTGTCGGACCTGCTGGACCCCGATGGCGTGGCGCTGATCCATACGATTGGTCGGTCCGCGCCACCGATGGCGCATTCGTCGTGGATCAACAAGTATATCTTTCCCGGCGGCTATGTGCCGTCCCTGTCCGAGCTTGCCCCGGCCATGGAACGCTCTGGCCTGTGGCAGACCGACATCGAAATCTGGCGGCTGCATTACGCGCAGACCATCCGCCACTGGCGCGACCGGTTCAACGCGCGGCTGGACGAGGTGCGGGCGCGCTATGACGACCGGTTTGTGCGGATGTTCCAGTATTACCTCACGGTATGCATTCTCGCCTTTGAGCATCAGATGCAGGCGGTCTACCATTTTCAGCTGGCCCACCGGCGGGACGCGGTGCCGCTGACGCGCGACTACCTCTATCCGCGCGAGGCCGCGCCGCAGGACAATGCGCCGGCCCACGCGCCCGCAGAATAAGGCGCGGCGTGCCCGGAAAATGGCACCGTTTTGCCCCCTCGCCCCCACGAAACCGCCCCATTTGGCGCGCAAGGTTTACCTTAGGGCATGGTTAAGCCCTGCCTAAATTTTCAAAGGACGAGTACAGCCTTCTGGAGGCGAGATGGAATACGTAAAACGCGAACCGATCAAAGGTGCCTCCGGGCGCGAACCGACCGCCTTCACCATGAAGACGATCAAAGAGTTGCTGGCCGAGGACGCCGCACGTTCCGCCGACGCCGAGACGATGCGCACGCCGCTGCCCAAGTCTCATGTGCAGCAACCGCCGCATATGCAAGGCCCTGTGCCCGTTGTGCCAGCAAAGGCCAAACCGGCAACCAGACCCACGCTCAAGGCCAGCGCCGCGCCCAGAATTGATGCCGACATCACCGCGCCGCCGCAGGCCCTGCCCAAGCTGACGCCCGCCGCGCCAGAGATGCAGGTCGAAATCAAACCGGCCCCGGCCAAGAAATCTCTGCTGGGCCGCCTGATCGGCGGCTGATGCACACCTGACCGGACGCGGATCGCTGCGATTCGCCTGACATGAACCGGCCTGCCGCGCAGGCCGGTTTCTGCCATTTGACGTCTCACGCCCCCTTATGCGTGCTTTCTCTGCGCCGATGGGGCCGCCATCACCCAGATGCGCCGCACAAAGGTGCCGCGACAGGCTGCAATCGCCCCTTGCACCCGCCGTTCCCATCCCTATAACCCACGACAATTTGCTTGCGCCTGCCAACGCGGGCCAAACTCACATACCGGGGGGCCCTGATGCCAAAGCGTACCGACATCCAGTCGATCATGATCATCGGTGCGGGCCCTATTGTCATCGGGCAGGCCTGCGAGTTTGACTATTCCGGCGCACAGGCCTGCAAGGCACTGCGCGAAGAAGGCTACCGGGTCATTCTGGTGAACTCGAACCCGGCCACGATCATGACCGACCCCGGTCTGGCCGACGCCACCTATATCGAGCCGATCACCCCCGAGATTGTCGCCAAGATCATCGAGAAAGAACGCCCCGACGCGCTGTTGCCCACCATGGGCGGGCAGACCGGTCTGAACACCTCGCTCGCCCTCGAAGAGATGGGCGTGCTGGACAAGTACGGGGTCGAGATGATCGGCGCCAAGCGGGAGGCCATCGAAATGGCCGAAGACCGCAAGCTCTTCCGCGAGGCGATGGACCGGCTTGGCATCGAAAACCCCAAGGCCGAGATCATCACCGCGCCCAAAGGTGCCAACGGCGCCAAGGACCTTGAGGCTGGCGTGGCGCTGGCGCTTGATACGCTGGAACAGGTGGGCCTGCCCGCGATTATCCGCCCTGCCTTTACGCTGGGTGGGACGGGCGGCGGCGTGGCCTATAACCGCGACGACTACATGGCGATTTGCCGGTCCGGCATGGACGCCAGCCCGGTGGGCCAGATCCTCGTCGACGAAAGCCTGCTGGGCTGGAAAGAATACGAGATGGAGGTGGTGCGCGACACCGCCGACAATGCCATCATCGTCTGCTCCATCGAAAACGTGGACCCGATGGGCGTGCACACCGGCGACTCGATCACAGTGGCCCCTGCCCTGACGCTCACGGACAAGGAATACCAGATCATGCGCAATCACAGCATCGCTGTGCTGCGCGAGATCGGCGTGGAAACCGGCGGATCGAACGTGCAATGGGCGATCAACCCCGATGACGGGCGCATGGTCGTGATCGAGATGAACCCGCGCGTCTCGCGGTCCTCGGCGCTGGCGTCCAAGGCCACGGGTTTCCCGATTGCCAAGATCGCGGCCAAGCTGGCGGTGGGCTACACGCTGGATGAGCTGGACAATGACATCACCAAGGTGACGCCCGCGTCCTTCGAGCCGACCATCGACTATGTCGTGACCAAGATCCCGCGCTTTGCGTTCGAGAAGTTTCCCGGATCAGAGCCGCACCTGACCACAGCGATGAAATCCGTGGGCGAGGTCATGGCCATTGGCCGCACCTTCCACGAATCCGTGCAAAAGGCGCTGGCATCGATGGAAACCGGCCTCACCGGCTTTGACGAGATTGCCATTCCCGGCGCGGACGATCCCGCCACGGGCCGGGCGGCGATCACCCGCGCGCTGGCGCAACAGACGCCGGACCGCCTGCGGGTCATCGCGCAGGCCATGCGCGAAGGGCTGTCAGATGACGACATCTTTGCCATCACGAAATTCGACCCGTGGTTCCTTGCCCGTATCCGCGAGGTGATCGAGGCCGAACAGGACGTGGAATCCGCTGGCCTGCCCACGGATGCAGACGGGTTGCGCGCGCTCAAGATGATGGGCTTTTCCGACGCCCGCCTGGCCGCGCTGACCCTTCAGACCGAAGCGGATGTGCGCGCCGCCCGCCACGCCGCTGGCGTCACGGCGGTGTTCAAACGCATCGACACCTGCGCCGCCGAGTTCGAGGCGCAGACGCCCTACATGTATTCGACCTATGAAACGCCGGTCTTTGGCGATGTGGAGTGCGAGGCGCGGCCCTCCGACCGCAAAAAGGTCGTGATCCTTGGCGGTGGCCCCAACCGCATCGGTCAGGGGATCGAGTTTGACTATTGCTGCTGTCACGCCTGCTTTGCGCTGACCGACGCGGGCTATGAGACGATCATGGTCAACTGCAACCCCGAGACGGTCAGCACCGACTACGACACCTCCGACCGTCTCTATTTCGAGCCGCTGACATTCGAACATGTGATGGAAATCCTGCGGGTCGAGATGGACAATGGCACGCTGCACGGCGTGATCGTGCAATTTGGCGGGCAGACACCGCTGAAGCTGGCCAATGCGCTTGAGGCGGCGGGCATCCCCATTCTCGGCACCACCCCCGACGCGATTGATCTGGCCGAAGACCGCGAGCGGTTTCAGGCGCTGGTCAATGAGCTGGGGTTGAAGCAGCCGCGCAACGGGATTGCCTCCACCGATGCCCAAGCGCTTGAAATTGCGTCAGATATCGGCTTCCCACTGGTGATCCGCCCGTCTTACGTGCTGGGTGGGCGCGCCATGGAGATCGTACGCGATCAGGCCAACCTCGAACGCTACATCTCCGAAGCGGTGGTGGTGTCGGGCGACAGCCCCGTGCTGCTGGACAGCTACCTGTCGGGTGCCGTGGAACTGGACGTGGATGCACTTTGTGACGGCGAGGCGGTGCATGTGGCGGGCATCATGCAGCATATCGAAGAGGCGGGCGTGCATTCGGGCGACAGCGCCTGTTCGCTGCCCCCCTATTCCCTGCCCGCAGACATCATCGCCGAGGTCGAACGCCAGACCCACGCGCTGGCCCGCGCATTGAACGTGGTCGGGCTGATGAACGTGCAATTCGCGGTCAAGGACGGCGACGTCTACCTGATCGAGGTGAACCCGCGGGCCTCCCGTACGGTTCCGTTTGTCGCCAAGTCCACCGACTCTGCCATCGCCTCCATCGCGGCGCGTGTCATGGCCGGCGAAAAGCTGTCCGCCTTCCCGATGCGCGCGCCCTATGACGCGGATGCAAGCTATGACGCGGTGCTGCCCTTGGGCGATCCGATGACATTGGCCAACCCGAACATGCCGTGGTTCAGCGTCAAAGAGGCGGTGATGCCCTTTGCCCGCTTCCCCGGTGTGGACACGATCCTAGGCCCGGAAATGCGGTCCACGGGTGAGGTGATGGGCTGGGACCGGACCTTTGCCCGCGCCTTCCTCAAGGCGCAGATGGGGGCGGGGATGGTGCTACCCGATGCGGGCTGCGTGTTCGTGTCAATCAAGGATATGGACAAGACCCCCGCCATGCTGGAAGCCGCGCAAACGCTGACCGGGCTTGGCTTTACCTTCGTGGCAACACGCGGCACCGCCGCCTGGCTCAAAGAGCACGGGCTGGACTGCGGCGTGGTCAACAAGGTCTACGAAGGCCGCCCCGACATCACCGACATGATGAAGGACAACGGCATCCAGCTGGTGTTCAACACCACCGAAGGCGCGCAGGCGGTCGAGGACAGCAAATCCATCCGCTCCATCGCGCTGTATGACAAGATTCCCTATTTCACGACCGCCGCAGGCGCGCAGGCCGCCGCCATGGCAATCCGCGAACAGGCGGCAGGGGATGTGGGCGTCAAGGCACTACAGGGTTAAACGCCGCTTCGCCTAGTCTTTCTTGTCAATCTTGCTGGCTGCAGTAACCTCTGCTGCATCTGCAAGGCAATTGTCCAAAAGACCCAAATATTGATTCAGAATAGCCACATCCAGTGTCTCGGCTGAATCGGAACCGTCCTTGTTTCGCAACGCATCAATCGCATCCTTTTGCTCAGCCGTGGGAATAGCGTTGATGAGGTTGTCGCGGACCGTTTGAAAGCTCTCAACACTCCGAATTAATGCTTCCCGCGCAATAATTTGAATTTCTGCAATGGCACCAAAGGTCGCGGCGCGCGCGCTGTCGCGTGTCTTGGTACTGACGGCAGGCCCGGTCAATAAGTAGCGTCCGATTTGCGCCGTCGTTGCCACGCAATTCATCCTCTTGGATGCGGTATATAGACCTTGGATTGCGGTTTTGGGTGTGGTGCGCGTTGCAACGGTTGTGGCGGTCGCCCCGACCAAGGCCCGGTTTGACACCGCAGCCGTGCTGGCATCGCTTACCAATCCGGAAACAGTGCCCACCGCCGCAACGATCGTGATCGCTGCTGCGATATCCTGATCTCTGGCGGTTTTCTCGGCAGCCCCGCGATAAGCCTCGGACAGCTCTTGGCTGTGTCGCGACATGTCCGCCAAATTGCTATTCCAATGAATACTGGACGTTTTTAGTGCAGTACTTTCAAATTCTCTCAGGTTTTTTTCCGCGCATCCCAAAAGGAAAGCACAAATACAAAACATCAAATGAGGTTTCAATTTCCCACCCCTTCACGTAAATAAATATAAGCCTACTCAGATTTCTGAATAAATCAACTCAGGTCACGGTACACTTGGCACAGGTCGGTCGCTCTTTTCCAAACCTCATTTGATCAAATATGTGTTCAGCTGCGCTGCGTCGCCATTAAACCGGTTGAGGTCAACGGCGCCGTCGATACCAGCGACCTTGCCCGATTGCGAATACTGCCAGAATGTCCAGGTGTCCCATCCCCGTGGCAATTTCGGACTGCTGGCAGACGTGTATTCGGCCACCCATAACGGGTAATTGCCAAATCCGTTCAGGTCCGAATTGGCAAAACTTTCGCCCGAATAGATGATCGGCGGCGTGCCGTAATGCTGTTCCAGCAGGTCAAGGAATTGCTGCAACGCGCCCGGCACCTCTGCTGCGGTGCCGCCATCCAGCGTTTCGATATCCACGACCGGCGGCAAATCTCCGGCGCGCAATGTCACGGCTTTGGAATAGTTGTCGAATTGCGTTTGCGGCGCGTCGCCGGTGATAAAGAAATGGTATGCGCCCACCAACAGCCCCGCCGCCTTGGCATTGGCAAAGTTTCGGGCAAAATCCGGGTCCACCTCGGTGTTGCCTTCGGTCGCTTTGACAAAAACATAGGCCATCCCGTTGTCTTTGACGGTCGCATAATCGATGTCGCCGCCCTGCCATTTGGAAACGTCGATCCCCGCCGTTTCGGCGCAGGCGAGGGTTGCGCAGGCCACCAATCCGGCCAGCAGGCTTGCAAAAATGCGTTTCATCTTTCGCTCCAGTTCAAAAAATGTCTAAAAATCAGGGGGGTTTCACCACCGCCCCATCGCGGCACCGGACAGGGCGCAGCGTCTTCAACCTATGCTTGAAGGCTGGCAAAATCGCCGCCACTTGTCACCCCATATTTCCTGCGTCTTTATGAACCCCGCGCCCCAAGGCCGATCACGGAGACCTCAGATGACCGACCGCCCCAATGTGCTTTGGATCATGGCTGACCAATTGCGGTTCGATTACCTGAGCTGTTATGGCCACCCGCACCTGCACACGCCGCATATTGATGCGCTGGCGGCGCGCGGCGTGCGGTTTACCAATGCCTATGTGCAATCGCCGGTCTGTGGCCCATCCCGCATGTCGGCCTATACGGGACGGTATGTGCGCAGCCATGGCTCCACATGGAACGGGATGCCGCTGCGCGTGGGCGAGCCGACGCTGGGCGACCACCTGCGGGATGCAGGCGCGCGCGCCGTGCTGGTGGGCAAGACGCATATGGTGGCCGATGCCGAAGGGATGGCGTGGCTGGGCATTGATCCGGCCAGCGAGATCGGCGTGCGCCGGTCCGAATGCGGGTTCGAGCCGTTCGAACGCGACGACGGCCTGCACCCCGACAGTGTGCGCCAACGCTGGTCCGCCTATGACGACTACCTTGTTGAACAGGGCTATGCCTCGGACAACCCGTGGGAGGATTTTGCCAATTCGGGTCTGGATGAAAACGGCGAATTGCTGTCCGCTTGGCTGCTGAAAAATTCGCGCCTTGCCGCCAATGTGCCCGAGGAACATTCCGAAACCGCCTATATGACCAACCGCGCCATGGCGTTCATGCAAGAGGCGCAGGCCGATGGCCGTCCGTGGATGTGCCACCTCAGCTATATCAAGCCGCACTGGCCCTATATCGTGCCCGCGCCCTATCACGACATGTATAACGAAACCCATATCGTGGACCCTGTGCGATCCGCGTCAGAGCGGGACACCGACCACCCGCTGATGCGCGCCTATCTCGACGCGCGGGTCTGCCGCAGCTTTGCCCGCGATCACGTGCGCACCCATGTGATCCCGGCCTATATGGGCCTGATCAAGCAGTTGGACGACAATCTGGGGCGGCTTTTTGCGTGGATGGACATGCAAGGCCTCAGCGACAACACGGTCATCGCCTTTACCTCGGATCATGGGGACTACATGGGCGACCACTGGATGGGCGACAAGGATTTTTATCACGAGATGGCGGTGAAGGTGCCGGTGATCATCGCAGACCCACGTGCCGCAGCGAACGCAACACGCGGCAGCGTGTCGGATGCGCTGGTCGAGATGATCGACCTTGCGCCGACCTTTATGAACGCTTTGGGGTGCGCGCCGAAACCGCATGTGATCGAAGGGCGCGACCTGACGCCGATCCTGCACGGCACGAAGGGGTTTTCGCGGAAATACGCGATCAGCGAGCATGATTACCACTGGTCCGAAATGGCGCGCGCGCTGGATGTGCCGCAAGAGGATGCGCGCACGGTGATGATCTTTGACGGGCGTTGGAAATACATCCGCTGCGAAGGGTTCCGCCCGCTGTTGTTTGATCTGCAGGAAGACCCGCAAGAGCTGATGGACCTTGGCGCGGCACCGGAGCACGACGACATACGCAAACGGATGGAAGCCGCCCTTCTCCGCTGGGCGACCCGGCACCACACCCGTATCACAGCCACGCCGCAGGTGTTGGCGGGACAAAGCAAGGCGGCGGAGACGGGTATTCTGATTGGCTTTTGGGACGAGGCCGAATTCGCGGAGGTGACCGGCTTTGCCTTTGCCGATCTGCAACCCGTTGGCCGCCCCTGAACCCGGTCAGCCGCACGGGTGCGCGCGGTAGGCCGCGCGGCCTGCCACCCACGTGCCCCGGATGGCAGGCGTCTGGCCTGTCGGCCAGTCCACCAGCACCAGATCGGCGCGCTTGCCCACCGCGATGTCGCCGCGATCCTCCAGACCCATGGCGCGGGCCGGGCCGCTTGACACCAGCGACCAAAGCGCCAGCCGATCCGCCCGCCTGTCCCGGTCGAGCCGGTCCACCGCCGCCAACATCGCCGGGTAATAGTAGTCAGAGGCCAGTGCGTCACACAGCTCGGCCTCCACCATATCGCCAGCGGCAAGCGACCCGATGTGACTGCCCCCGCGCACCGCGTTGGGCGCACCGAACACAATTGTGTCGCCGCCCGCGCGCGCGTCCCGCAGCGGCGCCATTGTCATCGGGAACTCGGCCACATCAGCACCCAGCGCGCGGTAGAAGCGGCGCGTGGCGGGTTGCGTGTCGTCATGGCTGAGCATCGGCACACCCTTGGCGCGCGCCTTGGCGGCGACGGTTTGCATCGTCTGCTGCACCTGCGGCCTGCGCGCCCACACATCTGCGATCAGCGCCATATAGGCATCCAGTCCGAGGCCTGCGCGTTCTGCGTGGCGGGCATGACGCCTGGCGGCCACCTGCGGGTCTGCAAGGTCGGCCAGCGCATAGTCCGGGTCATGTTCGAACAGCCGGTCCTGCACCGGCATGTCCAGCGGACGCATCGACATCGACAGGTGGTCATTGAACGCCAGCGACGGGGTCAGCGGCGCCTCCATGGCCCAGTCCAGCACCGCCAGCGCTTCGGTCGCAAAGGTCTCCCAGCGCAGCTGAATGCGGTTTTCCACCAGCAAACGCGGGGCCAGATCACGGATCGCCTGCATCATCTCACGCCCCCGCGCGACGCTGCGCAGGCCGGGCTCGAAACTCAGGGTGATGGCGTGATAGGTCGTCGCGATCCCGTTCGCAGCCAATTGCCGGTCGGTTTCCAGCACAGCCGTCTCCATCGGGAAATAGACACCCGGACGCGGCATCACCTGCCGCTCAAACGCATCGCCATGCACGTCGATGAGCGCAGGCGCAAGGATCAGACCGCGCGCGTCGATCACCGTTCCCTGCGCCGGGCCGCCGATCTCAATGATGACACCGTCTGCGATGGTCACAGTCGTCTCTGCCACCGCGCCGGGCAGGTAAACGGTCGCGCCCTGAAATGTCTGCATGATCAAAGGGGTCCCGGGGTGGCCTGTTCAGCCCCGCAAGGTGCACCGGTTTCGCCCCGCGGGGCAAGGGGGCAACGCCACCCGATCAGGCGCGCACAAATTCCTGCTGCATCACCCCGTTGACCAGCGCCTGCGCGCGGCGCAGCGCATAGGCCCGTGGCGTACAGTCCGGCCCAAACAGCCGTTTGCCCGCGCCCACAACCACCGGAAAGGTCCATAGGCGAAAGTCGTCAATCAGGTCATAGGCCTGCAAGGTCTGGATCAGCGTGGCACTGCCGTGGACCTGCAACAGCGGCCCGTCGGTCTGTTTCAACGCCCGAATGGCGGCAACTGCGTCCCCGTGGACCGCCTCGCTGTTGTCCCAGTGCAGCGTTTCGGGCGATCCGGTCACCACGTATTTGCGCGCGCCGCTCAACCTGTCCGCCGCCGTTGATCTGGGGGCGTTGGGCCAGTGCGCGGCAAAGATGTCATAGGTCTTGCGCCCGAACAGGATGTCATAGGGCGCGGCCATCGCGGTCTGTTCGACATGCGGCATCACCCCGTCCCAATAGGGCACAGCCCAGCCGCCCCGGTCAAAGCCGCCTGACGGGTCCTCCTCTGCCGCGCTGGGGGATTGCATGACCCCGTCGAGGGTGACAAAGGCCAGAACTGCCAGCCTCCGCATCCTAGCGCGCCCCGCTGGCCATGGACCCCGCAAGCACCGCCAACTTGTCAAAGGCCTGGGTCCAGCCGCCAGCCCCTGCGGTGCCCTCGTCCACACCCACATGCACCATGACCATGCGCGTTTTGCCGTTGGTTTCGCTCAACTCCACAATCACCTCGGTGATGTCGGGAAAGCTGTCGGGCATCCCCATGGATTGCGGCGAGATGAGTGTGCCGGTCTCGTCGCACATGCTTTCGGTGTAGACGAGGCGGCGCGGTGCGGACACCTCCTTGTAGACGCCCGCGAACCACATGGTCATCGACCGCTCGGGCGATTGCATCGCCATGCAGACCTTGCGATTTCCGCCGACGGTCACGTCCATCTCGGCGGTGGGCACGGACATGCCATTGGGCCCGTACCACTGTTTGAAGAGCTCAGGATCGGTCCACATCTTCCACACAAGATCAATTGGCGCGTCAAAGTCACGCTCAATGCGCACCCATTCCTGTTGTTCCGTCATTGGTCTGATCCTTTCATGTTTTGCAAAAGCGCGCCCATCACATCGAAACGCGCCTCCCAGATGTGGCGGTATTGGTCGGTCCAGCTGGCCACGTCTTTCAGTGGCATCGGCTCCAGCACGCAATGGCGGTACTGCGCGTCCCGCTCGCGGCTGATCAGGCCCGCATCCTCCAGCACCTTGATGTGCCGGGATACGGCGGGCAGCGACATGTCGAACGGTTCGGCGAGGGTGTTTACCGTCGCCTTGCCCTCCATCAGTTGCGCCAGAATGGCCCGCCGTGCCGGGTGTGCGAGGGCAGAAAACACTGCGTCGAGTTTGTCTGAATCGGTCATGGCTCTTTATTTAATATTTTTGCTAATTAATCAACTCGTGAAATAAGGATGCGCGCGATCATGCGGCAAACCGTCCCCGCTCTGGGCGCTTTGTGTCCCGGCGCTATGTCGCGACGGGTCAGCGGGAGAGACGTATTTATGGCCAGCCTCAGTCTTCTTTTAGCCGCCACGTTGCTGGGCGGCATGGTGTTTTTCAGCTTTGGCTTTGCGCCGGTGCTGTTTCGGCAGCTGCCGATGGAACAGGTGCGCCCGCTCTTGCGCGGCACGTTTCCGTATTACTATTTGGTGGTGATTGTACTGTCCGCGCTGGCGGCTGGTGTGGCTGCGTCGCAATCGGGCCTCGTCGCTGCGCTCCTCGGCCTGATCTGCTTTGGCACAGTCTATGCGCGGCAAGTTCTGATGGGCCATATCAACGCCGCGACGGACCGGGGGGATCAAAAGGCGTTCCACCGTTTGCATATGGTGTCGGTGGTGATCCAACTGGTGCAGATCGGGCTGTGTGGGTGGGCGGTTGTTTTGTTGGGTTGAGCACGGAGTTTCGCAGTACTTGCTGAACCTCACTAAAATTGCTTTGCTTCCACAAATTACAGCTTTGCGAGAGCAGTCATATTGGAACCTCTATTCTTATTGCTTTTTGGCGGTGTAGCAATTTGGGTCGTTTTTGGTCTTGGTAAGAAACGCTCGAAACCGCGCGTGCCTCTAAACCCGCAGGCGTCGTCGGTCAGGTTGTCCCGCCCCACACCAAAACCGCGAAAAAAAGTCGAGCACGACCCGCCACCTCCAATTCCGCAATCCATGCGACTAAAGGGAAAAGCGTGGGTAATTGACGGTGATACAATCGTCATAAACAAGGTTAAAATTAGGCTTGCAGGTATTGATGCACCAGAACTGGATCAACATTGGGGGCAGAAATCAAAGTGGGAGATGGTGAGGCTTTGCAAGGGTGAAATCATCTCGGTCGAACTTACCGGTGAAACGTCTTATGATCGGCTTGTGGGCACATGCTTCTTACCAGATTGCCGAGACGTCGGCGCAGAGATCGTTAAGGCTGGTTTGGCGCTGGATGGCGGTCATTTTTCCAAAGGCAAATACAAACATCTTGAGAACCCCGACATGCGCAGAAAGTTGCGGGGCTATGGCCGTTGGCGCTGAGAAAAAGCCCCCGACGCTTTCGCGCCGGGGGCTTTCAATGTCTACCGGGTGCCGCTCTCGTGCATGTGCCTTTGGCAAATACACTACCGCGCACTCAGGGAAGATTTACCAATCTTCCCTGACAACCACGCGGGATTTGATCGGCAGTTTCATTGCCGCCAGACGCAGGGCCTCGCGGGCGATGTCGTCGTTCACGCCGTCGATTTCGAACATCACGCGGCCCGGTTTCACCTTGCACGCCCAACGGTCGACCGACCCCTTACCTTTACCCATACGCACTTCGATGGGCTTGGCGGTCACTGGCACGTCGGGGAAAATGCGGATCCAGACCCGCCCCTGACGTTTCATGTGACGGGTCATTGCACGGCGCGCCGCCTCGATCTGGCGCGCAGTCACCCGCTCGGGCTCAAGCGCCTTGAGACCATAGGTGCCAAAGTTCAGGTCGGACCCGCCCTTTGCCTTGCCCTTGATCGAGCCCTTGAACTGCTTGCGGAACTTCGTTCTTTTCGGTTGAAGCATCTGTCAAATCTCCCTTAGCGACGGCCGCCAGCGCCACGGGGCGCAGGACCATCCTGGAGCTCTTGTGCCTTGCGATCCCGAGCGGACGGATCATGCTCCATGATCTCGCCTTTGAAGATCCAGACCTTGATACCGATGATGCCGTAAGGCGTCATGGCTTCGGAGTGGGCATAGTCGATGTCGGCCCGCAGCGTGTGCAAGGGCACACGACCCTCACGATACCACTCGGTCCGCGCAATCTCTGCGCCGCCCAGACGACCCGCCACGTTCACACGGATGCCAAGGGCGCCCATGCGCATCGCGTTCTGCACCGCACGTTTCATCGCACGGCGGAAGGACACACGGCGCTCCAGCTGCTGGGCAATGCTCTCACCCACCAGGGCCGCGTCCAGTTCCGGCTTGCGCACCTCAACGATGTTCAGATGCAGCTCGCTGTCGGTCATCTTCGCCAGCTTCTTGCGCAGCACCTCAATGTCCGCGCCTTTCTTACCGATGATCACGCCGGGGCGTGCGGTATGAATGGTCACGCGGCACTTCTTGTGCGGACGCTCGATGATCACGCGGGCCACGCCCGCCTGCTTGCACTCGGTGTTGATGAACTCACGGATTTTCAGGTCTTCCAGCAGGAGGCTCCCGTAATCCTTCGTGTCGGCGTACCAGCGGCTGTCCCAGGTGCGGTTCACCTGCAGGCGCATACCGATCGGATTGACTTTCTGACCCATCAGGCTTGCTCCTCTACCTGGCGCACTTTGATCGTGATCTCTGCAAATGGCTTCATGATCTTGCCATAGCGACCACGTGCACGCGGGCGACCACGCTTCATTGTGAGGTTTTTGCCAACCCAGGCTTCCGCCACGATCAGCTCGTCCACATCAAGGTTGTGGTTGTTTTCAGCGTTGGCAATCGCCGACTGCAAACACTTCTTCACATCCAGCGCGATGCGCTTTTTGGAAAACGTGAGATCGGTCAGCGCCTTGTCCACTTTCTTGCCACGGATCATCGCGGCAACAAGGTTCAGCTTCTGCGGGCTGGTCTTCAGCATCCGCAGCTTGGCCATCGCCTCGTTGTCCGCCACGCGGCGGGGGTTCTTATCCTTGCTCATTTGCGTTTCGCCTTCTTGTCAGCCGCGTGACCGTAATAGGTCCGCGTGGGCGAATATTCCCCGAACTTCTGGCCGATCATCTCTTCGGAGACGTTCACAGGAATATGCTTCTGGCCGTTGTACACACCAAAGGTCAGACCCACGAACTGGGGCAGGATGGTGGACCGACGGGACCAGATCTTGATGACTTCGTTGCGACCGCTCTCGCGCGACGCTTCCGCTTTCTTCAGCACATAGCTGTCGACAAACGGACCTTTCCAAACAGAGCGAGACATGTCTTAGCGCCCTTTCTTCTTGGCGTGACGCGAGCGAATGATGAGCTTTTGCGACGCTTTGTTCTTGTTGCGTGTGCGCGCACCCTTGGTCGGCTTGCCCCACGGGGACACAGGGTGACGACCACCAGAGGTCCGGCCTTCACCACCACCATGCGGGTGATCGATCGGGTTCATAACCACACCACGGACGGACGGGCGGATGCCCTTGTGGCGCATACGGCCCGCTTTACCAAAGTTCTGGTTCGAATTGTCGGGGTTCGACACGGCACCCACGGTGGCGCGGCATTCCTGACGCACCAGACGCAGTTCACCGCTCGACAGACGGATCTGGGCATAGCCCCCGTCGCGACCCACGAACTGGGCATAGGTGCCTGCGGCACGCGCGATCTGACCACCCTTGCCGGGCTTCAGTTCGATGTTGTGCACGATTGTCCCGATGGGCATCCCCGAGAACGGCATGGTGTTGCCGGGCTTGATGTCCGCCTTCAGGCTCGAAATGATACTGTCACCAACCGCCAGACGCTGCGGGGCCAGCACATAGGCCTGCTCGCCGTCTTCGTATTTGACCAGCGCGATGAACGCGGTCCGGTTGGGGTCATATTCAATGCGCTCGACCGTGGCCGTCACATCCATCTTGTTCCGCTTGAAATCGACGATCCGATAAAGACGCTTTGCGCCCCCGCCTTTGCGGCGCATCGTGATCCGTCCGGTGTTGTTGCGGCCACCATTCTTGGTGAGACCTTCGGTCAGCGCCTTGACGGGGCGCCCCTTCCACAGCTCCGAACGGTCGATCAGAACCAGCCCACGCTGGCCCGGCGTCGTCGGCTTGTACGACTTGAGTGCCATGTTACTGTCTTCCGTTTTGCTAAACGATGATGCGTCCGTTGACGCCCACCTATGGTTAAAGGCCCCCGAAGGTGCCCGGGTAGAGCGGCGCGTCTGCACGCACCAATAACAAAGCCCCGAACGAATCCGGGGCCTTGCGGATAGCGTCTGTTAAGGCAGCCCCCTCATGCGGTCAACCCCGCAGCCCAAGGTTTCCCCCCAAGCGTAGGCCGGGCTTCAGCCCGGCCCCCATCCCGCGTGCTGTCCCACCGGGGGTGATGGGCAAAATGCCCATCCTACGCTTGATCCGGACAGTCTGGACCCGGATTGCCAGCGAACCAAAACGCAATCCCACTGCGCCGCTAAAAACCTGTGCACAGGTCCCATGCAACCGCAGAGGTGCGGCACAACAGAACGGCGCAAAATCCAATCCTTCGACCTCAGAAAACGCAACGCGGCCCAGCAGGCCAAGTGACGGCCCAATTGGCCAAGATCTGCACAGCTTTCGCAACGACACACATATTGCACGAAGACGGGTTGCAGCCTCGTCAAACGCGGCGTCCGCAACGCAAACACCCAAACCAATTCTCAACGGCAGGTCATCCAAATATCACGTTTAGATAAGACTGGTTTGCCATCTGCTTTCCGACGTACCCGGAGCGAGACAGCGCAGGGCACTACGGTCTGCACAAGGCCGCGTTCAAGACCATCTGCCACGTTGGACCCCCGCATGAGTGATGTACATTTGGACCGCTCCGGCCAGTCATGCAACCGGGACGCCGCTGTCTGATCTGCGGATACATGTCTCCGGCGCGTGCTGCGTGCTGCGTGAGACCGTGGATGACCCGCACTTGTATTGCCTTCCGTCATCGCCAGACGCACAGTATATTTGTCCGTTCGCCTCACCCAAAAACGGTCGCTTTCCGCGCCAAAACGATCCAGATCAATCCGCCCGCCCCAAAACCCGCTATATTGATCGCAATGGATGCACCTGAACCAAAGGACACCTCATGCCCAAGTCCAAGTCCAAATCTTCGCCCCCCGAAACCCCTTTTGCCCCGTTCAACCCTGTCGCTGCACAGGCTTGGATGGACATCACTACCGAATGCGCACGTTTTGCCATGGACCGCATTCAACAGGATTTCGAGGCGCAGCGCGCCATGATGGCCTGCACGTCCCCCGCAGAATTGATGCAAATGCAATCGCAATATTGCCGCGATGTCGCAAAACAATATGCCGATCAGGCCACGCGGGTGGTCGAATTGATGTCCGCCGCGGCCACCAAAGACGGCACATCCCCGTTCTCGCGGAAGTATGACGACATTCCTCTGTGACGGGCGTTTCTGCCTGCCCCGTACCTCCGGGCGTACGGGTTCGGTTACCCGGCCTGCGCGTCGGGTGCGCCCGGTCTTTCGGGGCAGTGCCACGTGCGGGCAACTCTTAACAGTTCCCTAAAACGCCCCTGTAACCCTTTGATTTTTGGTGCGCCAAGGCGTGTCCCAGCATGGGACAACAAAAAAGGCCCCGGCCGCAATCCGCAGCCGGGGCCCATCATGTCCACCTGAAAAAATCAGGCCAGAGCGATGTTCACAGCGCTTTCGCGGCCATCACGGCCTGCTTCCACGTCATATGTGATTTTTTGGTTGTCCGCGAGGCCGGTCAGACCCGAGCGTTCCACAGCAGAAATGTGCACGAACACGTCTTTGCCGCCTGTCTCGGGTGCGATAAAGCCGAAGCCTTTTGTGGTGTTGAACCATTTTACGGTGCCGTTGGCCATCCGTCGTCTCCTAAATTAATCTGCCCGCATCATGCGGCAGCGTGGCGGCGTTAAGGGCAAGATCGAAAGCCAGTCGCCGATAAAGGAGAAATGGGTCGATAGAGAGTAACGTAGCACCCTGCATATGGGCGCTGCACCGCCGCAGGTCAATGACCAATACCGAACATGCGCGTTCAATCGCCCATAAAAAACCCCGGCAACGCAGACGCTGCCGGGGTCAAATTACGTAGGATGGGCCGTCCGCCCATGGCCCTTACAGGCCGGTCGAGACGTCGATCGTGTTGCCCTCCTCGAGCGTCACATAGGCTTTCTTGACGTCCTTGCGTGTCCCCAGCTTGCCGCGGAACCGCTTGACCTTGCCCTTGGTGATCGTGGTGTTCACAGCCTTCACCTTCACACCAAAGAGCGCCTCAACGGCCTCCTTGATCTGGGGCTTGTTGCTGTCGATCGCCACTTCGAAGACAACCGCGCCGTTCTCAGACGTCATGGTCGCCTTCTCGGTGATGATCGGCTTGCGGATCACATCATAATGTTCTGGCTTTGCACTCATTTCAGGCGCGCCTCCAGCGCTTCGACACCCGCTTTGGTGATCACCAGAGTGTCACGCTTGAGGATGTCATAGACGTTCGCACCCATCGTCGGCAGGATGTCCAGACCTTCGATATTGCGCGATGCTTTGAGGAAGTCCTCGTTCACCGAAGCTCCGTCGATCACCAGCGCACGTTTCCAGCCAAGGTCTTTGACCTGCTTGGCCAGTGCAGCCGTCTTGCCCGCGGACACCGCTTCGTCGATGACCACCAACTCGCCTGCCTTGGCCTTGGCCGACAGAGCGTGCTTGAGGCCAAGCTTGCGGAACTTCTTGGGCAGGTCGTGGCCGTGCGAACGCGGCGTTGGCCCCTTGTAGATACCACCCTTGCGGAAGATCGGTGCGTTACGGTCGCCGTGGCGCGCGCCACCGGTGCCCTTCTGGCGATAGATCTTCTTTTTGGAGTAAGCGGTTTCGGAACGCGTCTTGACCTTGTGGGTGCCAGCTTGCGCGTTGTTGCGCTGCCAGCGGACCACGCGGTGCAGGATGTCGGCGCGGGGGTCGAGGCCAAAGAGATCTTCGGACAGGTCCACCGAGCCGGCTTTGCCGCCGTCCAGTTTGATCACGTCAAGTTTCATGCTTCACCTCCTTCGGCGGGGGCTTCCTCTGCAGGGGCCTCAACCGGAGCGGCTGCCGATTTCAGCGCAGCCGGGAACGGCACGCCATCGGGCAGTTTCTTTTTCACGGCGTCTTTGACCGTCACCCAACCACCTTTGGAGCCGGGCACAGCGCCTTTGATCATGATCAGGCCGCGATCCGCGTCCGTCTTCACGACCTCAAGGTTCTGCGTGGTCACGCGGGCAGCACCCATGTGGCCAGCCATTTTCTTGCCTTTGAACACCTTACCGGGGTCCTGACACTGGCCGGTCGAGCCGTGCGAACGGTGACTGATCGACACGCCGTGCGAAGCACGCAAACCACCGAAGTTGTGGCGTTTCATGGCACCGGCAAAACCTTTACCAATCGACGTACCGCTCACGTCAACCTTTTGACCTTCCAAAAAGTGCTCGGCCGAGATTTCTTCGCCCACACCAATCAAGTTGTCTTCGGTCACGCGAAACTCCACGAGTTTCCGCTTGGGTTCGACCTTTTGGGCCGCGAAGTGACCGCGCATCGCTTTGGACACGCGCTTGACCTTGGGCGAACCGGCACCAAGGGTCACGGCAGTGTAGCCGTCCTTGTCCGATGTCCGCTGACCAACCACTTGCAGGCCGTCCAGTTGAAGAACAGTCACAGGGATCTGCTTGCCGTCTTCCATGAAAAGCCGGGTCATGCCGACTTTCTTTGCGAGAATGCCAGAGCGCATTTTCATACCCTCCTTACGACTGCAGCTTGATCTCGACATCCACACCAGCAGCGAGGTCGAGCTTCATCAGCGCGTCCACGGTCTGGGGGGTCGGATCGACGATGTCCAAGAGACGCTTGTGCGTCCGGATCTCGAACTGATCGCGGGATTTCTTGTCGATGTGCGGTCCACGCAGAACGGTGAACTTTTCGATCTTGTTCGGCAACGGGATGGGACCCCGCACCGATGCACCGGTCCGCTTGGCCGTGTTGACAATCTCTTGCGTGGACGCATCCAGCACACGATAGTCAAACGCCTTCAGACGAATGCGAATGTTTTGGCTTTGGACTGCCATATTCGTGTTCCCTTACTCGGGCTTTCAACGGAGAGGAGGAGTATCGCTCATCGACACCCCTCTTCGCGTCCTGTTTTTCTTGTGCAGCGGGGGCATTCCCCCGCGCGACCTGTGTGCATCACCGTAGGGCGGGCTTCAGCCCGCCGCTGCGGTCAGGCACATTA
>NZ_CANNDO010000013.1 GCF_947503385.1 uncultured Tateyamaria sp. | reverse complement strand
CGCGCCATCGTAAGCCATTGCCATTGTTGAATATAGTCCCAGACAACACCCGCTTGTCACCGACGCGAGGCTTGCCATGGGACGTAGGGAAGAAGGGGGTAAGACGCGCCATCTGCGCGTCCGCAAGCCAAAAAAGATCAGACATATTCAGCAATTGGTTTTCGAGCCGTGGATCATGCCGATACACAGAAAATCAATGGGTCATGACCCTAGTGTCACTCGACTGGCAAGATGCGTTTGAGGTACATCGCGATTGCACGGCGGTCCTCGACGGGCAACTGCGCCAGGTTTTCGATTACATCCGCCATGTGACCGCCTGCAGTGTCGTATTCTGGTGTAAAGCCAGACGTGAAATACTCGACGGTGTCGCTCACTGACCAATCGAACTTCGCCGGCGTGATATTGGGGACGTTTCCGGTGCCGGTCGGGTTGGGCGCGCCAGCCATCCAGCGCGCGCGATCAGGCCCGCCCAAGGCGTTGCGCGGCGTGTGGCATTCGCCGCAATGCCCCAAAGCTTCGGCGAGATAGCGCCCCCTGAGTTCTTCCTCCGACAGGTCGCCGTCCAAAACCCATTCCGGGTCATGGAATAACCATTTCCAGCCACCAAGATTGCGCCGGATCGAAAATGGAAAACCGACGTCGTGGGGTTTGCTTGCCGTTTTGGTCGCCGGCAACGTCATCACAAACGCATACAGCGAGACAATGTCCCCTGGCGTGGCACGGACGTAGGATGTGTAGGGAAATGCCGGGAAGTAATGTCGACCCTCAGGCGAAACACCATGATGCATCGCGTTGTACAGATTGATGGCAGACCACCCGCCGATGCCATGATCCGGGTCCGGCGAAATGTTCGGGGCGTAGAACGTTCCGAATTCGCTGGGAAAGGCACGCCCTCCTGCCATCACAAGCCGTGCGTCGTCTTCCGCGCCTTGCGCGGCATGACAAGACGCGCACCCCCCCGCGTGAAACACCAGCGCCCCCTGTGCAAGATTAGGCTGGAGTCCGGCCAACACCGACTCGTCTGAGGTGATTGGTCGGGTGATCCACCAGAAGACCACCGCCCCGGTGATCACAAGGGCGGCGAAGGATTTCAGCGCCAATCGCACCTAGTTCATGGGCTGGCGGTATACCTTGTGGCAGGCACCGCACGCGCCACCCAGAGCGCCAATGCTGGCTTGAACGCCTTCGAGCGATCCGGCAGCTGTCTGCATCGCCGCAGCGGAATCTGCCAGTGCCGCAGACTTGGCCATCAAGTCGTCCCAATTGGCGGGATCCCAGGCGACCGGCAACGTGCGGGTCTCTTCACCCAGATCCTCGGTCGATGTGCCTGCAGGCCAGTAGGACATCTGCTTCATCGTGGCCAGCGCCACCAGATTGTCTGCGGCAGCCACGGCCTGGTCCGCATCATACTCCGCCTCACCTTTTGCCATACTGCCCAGAATGCCGAGGTTGTGCGCATAGAGTTGCATGTGCGCTTTGCGGGCCTTGACGGCAGGATTGCCACTGTGTCCGCCCGCAATTGCGATCGTTCCGGCGACAACCGCCCCTACGAGTCCCAAAATCACGCCCTTCTTTATGAGCATTGTCATGCCTCCCTGAAAATAGCGTTGGTGGGTCTAGCCTACCTGTGTGAAAATCAATGAACAGTTGCCATTATTGCAAGGACGCCGTTAGAAAATGCACAGGGAGAATTGGGACGATCTGCGCTTTTTGCTCGCGGTCGCTGAGAACGGATCGGTGTCGGCTGCGGCACGGAAGTTGGGGGTCAACCACGCAACGGTCCTGCGCCGCATTTCCGCCTTTGAAACCCGCCATGGGGGCGAAATCTTTGACCGCACACCACAAGGCTACGTGATCCCGGCGGATCGGCAAAAGGTGGTGGACGCCGCACGCGAGGTCGAGGCTGCGGTGTATTCACTTGAGCGGTTGATCGAAGGCGCGCAGGCGCCGCTGCGCGGAACCGTTCGTGTCACGTCCACCGATACGCTTTGCCACGGATTGCTGCCCAAGATGCTCTCCGGCTTGGCCCAAAAAGCAAGCGACCTCCGGTTCGAACTGATTTGCTCCAACACACATCTCGATCTCGGGCGGCTCGATGCAGACCTTGCCGTAAAACCTGCGATCGACCTACAGGATGGGCTCGTGGGTTCAATGGGCGCAAAGTTGGGTTTTGCCGTTTACGGCGACCGGAACCTGCCGTGGCTTGGGATGCGTGGTGCGATTGCCCGCTCAAAGCCAGCCCAGTGGCTGATTGAGAAAGTGAGGGAGAAAGACTTTGTCTCAAAGGCGGACAGCTTTCTCACATTGCGAGAGATGGTGGCCGCCGGAGTTGGAAAGTCTATTCTTCCATGCGTCCTCGGCGACGCAGATCCCCGACTGAACAAAATCGAAAATGGTATGCCTGACATGTCAGTGGGGATTTGGGTGGCTTGCCATCCGGATATGGCAGACGTGCCGCGCATCCGCGCTGTGCGCAATCTCTTGCTAGATGAACTGGCAAAGAGATCGGATGAGTTTCTCGGTGTGTCACTATTGCATAACAGCGAGCCCACCTACCCCACGCTGCCTGATGCCAAGCGACCAAAAATCAGCTAACCGTCGATTTGCGTTTACGTCGTCCGAAAGGAAAGCGGGCTGCAATCGCAGCATTCCTCGGCAGTGGTGAATATCTTTGATTGGACGCAACCCGTCCACTCTGAGTTGCTGGAATGATACTGAAAATATTCTGCGCGTTACCTCTCAAATTGCTGCGCTAAACACTTTTGTGGGTTGTCTGCCCGCGTAGTCGTAACTTGGACGCCGGTGTTTGCGACAGCCGCCTGCTTCGCTGGTAGCTCCCGCGACCACACGTTCCAAGCGTCAAACAGAATTACCGCGGGTACACAGTATAAGTCATTGGTTTAGATTAATATTAATCCACACCAGCATAGCCTGTTCAAGTACTGGATGCACCGTGTTGAACTCGAAGAACGCTGGGAAATATTCAGAAACATCAGTTTGTTAGCAGTTTGGAAACATTGCCTTTATTGGCAACCTTTGAACCGTCTATCGGCTTACGGCTGCTCTGAAGCCACACCTACAAACGCTGCATTCGTACAATGAAGTGGTTGAAGAAAATACCAAGCGATCCGGCCCGGCGCCTTGTCAACTCTCAGAACGATACAGCAAGGTCTGCCGATACGATTGACGAAGAGCGCTTCAGGGCGACACGGCCCGCGAATGAAAGGCCATTCAGACCAGCGTTGGGAGTTTACTGGTCTATGCAGCCGCAAACAGTCGAAAAAGCAATTGGCATACCAGCCAATCGTCGTCCAACTCGCATACCCGACAGATCAGCGCCGTTTTGACATAGCGCAAGTTTCCCTCCCTGGAATCACAACATGGTGAAACCCGATCGTCGATTTAAGGACATTGGGTCATGGATAAACCAGTTGGCGCTATTCTGGCTGTGGTGGTGCTCTTGATTGGCGGAGGAGCTGCTTACTTCTTTGCCACTGATAACGTTAAAGACCTGCCAGAGGGTTTCGTCCAGGGAAATGGGCGGCTCGAGGCGGAGCAGGTTGAAATCGCTCCAACGCTTGCTGGACGTGTTGCCCGGGTCATGGTCGCGGAAGGCAGCCTCGTCAACACGGGGGACGTCCTTGTCGAAATGGATACGGACGAACTGGCGGCCGCACTCGACCGGGCAAAAGCGGAAGTCGCGCTAGCGCGCCAGGGCAAGGCGGAAGCGGAAGCCGTGGTTTTGCAGCGCCAGAGCGAAGAACGTCGCGCAAAACAGGAACTGGGGCGCGCGAGGGCATTATTGGCTGGTCAAAATATATCTGAGGCAATCTTTGAAGACCGTGAAACGGCACATCAAGTGGCGTCCGCCGTGCTGGGCGCTGCCACGGCACGGGTCGCGACAGCCGACAGCCAGATTACCGCAGCAGAGGCCGATGAACGCCGGATTGCCTCGCAACTCGAGGACAGCACGCTTGTTGCACCGATGCAGGGCCGGATCCTCTACCGACTGGCAGAACCGGGCGAAGTCGTTGGTGCCGGTGAGCCGATCCTGACCCTTCTCAGCCTTGAAAACGTCTACATGGAGGTGTTCCTGCCCGCACGTGAGGCAGGGCTCTTGCCGATCGGGTCTGAGGCACGCATCGTTCTGGATGCATTGCCAGATTTCGCGATACCCGCAAATGTCAGTTTCGTCTCACCCGAGGCGCAATTCACACCAAAACAAGTTGAAACACTCAGCGAACGCGAACAACTGATGTTTCGCGTGCGCGTGCGCATCCCCGCCGATCTGGTCGCCGGCCGGATAGAGCATGTCAAAACCGGCTTGCGTGGTTATTCGGTCATCCGGCTCCTTCCTGATGCAACATGGTCCGATGCATTGGAGAGGCGTATTCCGCAAGAGCTTTTCGAATGATCGAGCCCGTGAATGGAACCCCAATCCGCATTGCGAACGTCACGCATCGCTACCGCAAACAAATCGCGTTAGACGCGGTCTCGCTTGAACTGCCTGCCGGCCAACTCATGGGGTTTATCGGGCCAGATGGTGTTGGGAAATCTACGCTCCTGAGTCTGATCACGGGTGCCAAGAGGCTTCAATCGGGGACGATGAGCGTTCTTGGCGGGCCAATCAACGATCCGACGCATCGGCGCAAGGTGTGTCCGGCCATTGCCTTCATGCCGCAAGGATTGGGCCGCAACCTTTACGCCGAACTGTCGGTACGCGAAAACCTTGAATTCTTCTCGCGCCTGTTTGGTCAGACGGCGCAGGAACGCGATGTCAGGATCGCCGCTCTTTTGTCAGCAACGGGCCTTGCACCGTTTTCGGATCGGCTCATGGGCAAACTCTCGGGCGGTATGAAGCAGAAGTTGGGGCTGTGCTGCGCACTGATCCACGATCCAAAGCTTTTGGTACTGGACGAGCCCACCACAGGGGTCGACCCGCTGTCGCGTCGGCAGTTCTGGTCACTGATCGACGCGATCCGTTACATCTCGCCCGATCTCTCGGTTCTGGTTTCAACGGCATATATGGAGGAAGCCGCACGGTTTGACCGGATCATTGCAATGGATGGAGGGCGCATCCTCTTTGAGGGCAGCCCTGTGGAATTCAAAGGAGAGGCCGCAGACGTAGAAACGGCCTACAGGGCGCTGCGGACCCACGATAAACAGCCATCAGAAACAGGTCCTACGCCGATGCGACAGGTCGACGGGGATGCCGTGATTACCGCCCATGGCCTCACGCGCCGCTTTGGCGATTTCACGGCGGTTGACAGTGTCGATTTTTCGATCCGCCGGGGCGAGATTTTTGGCTTTCTTGGATCCAACGGGTGCGGCAAGTCAACAACGATGAAAATGCTCACTGGCCTTCTTCCAATCAGCGCAGGAGAGGCTTCACTGTTCGGAAAACCTGTTGATGCACGCAATCGCGAGCTGCGCCGCGACATCGGATACATGAGCCAAGCGTTTTCGCTTTATGGCGAATTAACCGTTCGACAAAACCTCCAGCTTCACGCTCGCATTTTTGCCATAGAAGATCAAAAAGCACGGATTGACGAACTGATGGAATGGTTTGGATTGAACGTGCATCGCGACGCGCTGGCGTCGGACCTGCCGCTCGGCATCAAGCAACGCTTGTCGCTTGCCGTTGCTGTGATCCATCGCCCGCGTGTCTTGATTTTGGACGAGCCGACGTCAGGCGTAGACCCCGAAGCGCGCGATGCCTTCTGGGCATTGCTCGTCGAATTGTCACGCACCGAGGGCGTGACAATTTTTGTCTCGACGCACTTCATGGCCGAAGCGGAGCGTTGCGACCGGGTCTCGTTCATGCATTCCGGTCGCGTTCTGGCTGAGGATACCCCTGCCGCTTTGATGGCAACTGAAGGCGCTGGCACCCTCGAGGACGCATTCATCTCGATTTTGGAGGCCGCTGATCCACCCACTCCGGTCAGCGCGCCGGGCATTGCGGTCGAGGAGCCAGGCGCAAGATCCGGCACCAGCATCGGCCGCGCGTTGGCCTACACGCGTCGTGAGGCTGTGGAAGTGCTCCGCGACCGCATACGTCTCGGCTTTGCTTTCCTTGGATCGGCTCTGCTGATGCTGGTTTTCTGCTATGGCATTACGCTGGACATCGAGGATTTGGACTTCGCCGTTCTCGATCTGTCGCAAAGCCCTGAAAGCCGGACCTTTATCAGCGAGATTTCCGGCTCGCGATACTTTAGCCCGACGCCGCCGCTGGCAAATCCCGCAGAGGGCCGCAGCCGGTTGAAGGCTGGCGACGTCTCTCTGATTGTTGAGCTGCCACCCGATTTCGGGCGCAAATTACGTGCAGGCGAACATACCGCAGTGCTGGCAACCGTCGACGGTGCGATCCCCTTCAAAGGGGAAACGGTCGAGGGGTACGTTGCCGGCCTGCATCTGAGATTCCTCGAGGAGATAGCGCGCGAAAGCGGAGTGCGTCAGGCAGACGTTGCTCGAATCGAACCGCGTTTCCGATACAATCAGAGCTTCGAGAGCATCGCAGCGATGGCTCCGGCAATGCCAGCGATTCTGCTAATTATGCTTCCGGCGGTTTTGGCCGCGGTCAGTATCGCGCGGGAGCGCGAGTTGGGCTCGGTGACCAATTTCTACGTCACGCCAACCACGCGACTGGAATTCCTGATTGGCAAGCAGATTCCCTACATCGTCATCGGATTTGCAAATTTCCTGCTTCTGGCTGGCATGACCGTCTGGATTTTCGAAGTGCCGCTGAAGGGCAATCCTATCCCGTTGGCAGTTGGCGCATTTCTCTATGTCTGGGCAACCACGTCCTATGGGCTTTTGATTGCCACCATGACGTCGAGCCAAGTTGCAGCAACCTTTGCCACTGCTATTGCGTCGGTCGTGCCGACGATCCAGTTTTCTGGCTTGTTGCAGCCTGTTTCCACACTGGAAGGCGGTGCGCAAACCATCGGATCGCTTTGGCCCTCTTCATATTTTTTGCACCTGAATGTCGGCGCCTTCACCAAAGGGCTGAGTTGGGAGGCGCTTGGCCCGGATATCCTGGCTCTTGCTTGTTTTGGGCCCGTCCTGACGGCATTCGCGGCGCTGTCCCTGCGCGCGCAGGAGAAATGAATGCAACGGCTCGCTTGCATATTCTGGCTCGGGCTCAAGGAAATGGTCAGTTTGCGCCGCGACTGGGTAATGATGGCGCTGCTGGTCTGGTCGTTCACGCTGGCCCCGCTGATGGAGGCAACCGGGGTCGCGAGTTCAGTCAATAACGCGTCGATCGCGTTTGCAGACGAGGATAACTCACCCCTTTCACGCGCACTGAGCGCAGCGTTTTTCCCGCCGGAATTTCAACCCATGGTACAAATAGAACCGGGGTCCGGTCCCGAGCATTTGGACGCGGGGCGTTTTCTGTTTATCGTTGCCATACCGCCCGGCTTCGAAAAGGACGTGCGTGCCCGCCGAAATCCCGAGATCCAGGTTCTGATCGACGCAACTGCGATGGAACAGGCAGGCATTGGTGCAAGCTATATCACAAACATCCTAAGCACGGAGATCCGACGCTTTGCCATCGGGGCAGACCTGGTCGATCCGGCCCCGGTCGATCTTGTTGTGCGCAGCGCGTTCAATCCAAACCGCGACACAGTGCGCTTTGCCGGGATTGTCGCGCTAATCGGACAAATCATGTGGCTGACCACAATTCTGACCGGGGCCGCGATGATCCGGGAGCGTGAGCATGGCACAATCGAACATCTCCTTGCTATGCCGCTCGCGCCCTTTGATATCGCGGTTGCAAAGATCTGGGCGAATGCTGCTGTTGTTCTCGTGGCCGCAGCACTTTCGCTAACATTCGTGATGCAGGGGTCCCTTGGGATCACCATCGCGGGTTCAAAGGCCCTGTTTCTGATTGGCACGGCGCTGTTTCTGTTTACTGCAACCGCTCTGGGCGTTTTCCTTGCCACGCTTGCGCGTTCAATGGCTCAATTCGCGCTGTTGGTTATGTTGGTTGTCTTGCCCATGCTGATGTTGTCAGGCGGGGAAACCCCCGTGGAAAGCCAACCAGACTGGTTGCAAGTCGGCACCCTTGTTCTTCCATCTCGCCACTATATGGCGGCCAGCCAAGCCATCGTCTTCAAGGGCGCCGGGGTCGAAACTGTCTGGCCGGAGTTCATGTGGATGGCTGCACTGGGCACAATGCTTTTGACGACAAGCATCATGCTTTTCCGGCGGTCTGTCGCACAAGAAAACTAAAAGGAACAGCTCAATGACCGGGTTCGTCGTGGACCGACTTGAGGTCGATCAGGCACTGTCCGAAACCAATATCGGTCTGCGCCCAAACGCCATTCCAGCACCCGTACCGAAATTCATGCAGGCCTCCGACTTTGAACTTTGTTACACCCACGGCAGATGCCCACACATGCAAGCCAGTTTGCGTCAGCGCGACATGCGCATCAGAGTGGCGTTGTGAAACCGCGTTTTTTGATCATTGCCTACCTATGCATAGTGCTTCTTCCGTTGGTCGCATCCTGGAGCCTCGGAAGTCCACCGCGCCCGTTTCTGCAAGAGCTTGCGTCTGGTCTTGGGATACTGGCCTTTTCCATAATTCTCGTGGAATTCTTGCTTTCGGGCCGTTTCAAAAGCATTTCGAACAGCATCGGAATGGATCGGACGATGCGGTTCCACCAAATTATAGCGCGTTCGGCGTTGCTCTTCGCGTTAGTGCACCCTTTTTTGTATGGCGGTACCCCGACAGGCGGGCAGCGCCCTTGGGATCCTACGCGTCAATTGTCGCTCACAACTGACTTGTCCTACCTCTCCTCCGGCATGGCAGCCTACGTGCTTCTGCCAAGCCTTGTGCTTTTTGCGGTCTATCGCACGCAATTGGACTACAAATACGAAACGTGGCGCTTGATGCATGGTCTTGGCGCGGCTTTGATCGCAATGCTTCTTTTGCACCACACGGTCTACGCAGGACGTTATGGATCACAAACGCTTATGACGTGGCTTTGGCTGGCACTGACAGTCGTGTCTGTCGGATCGCTGTTCTATGTTTATCTGCTGGTGCCGCTATTGGAGAAGCGGCGATCCTGGCGCGTAACAACCGTCACGCAATTGACTCCGAAGCAATGGGAATTGACGGTCGCAGCAAACGGCCACGAGGGTCTCGACTACAAAGCGGGACAGTTTGCCTGGCTGAATGTTGGGCACGGCCCGTTTTCACTTCATGAAAACCCGTTTTCGATTTCTTCTGCGCCTGCGTCCGGCTCGGCGGTTTCTTTTATGATAAAGGAGCTTGGCGACTTCACTGGGACAATTGGCCAGATCGAGACAGGAACAGTCGCATACCTTGATGCGGCCTATGGAACTCTGGTTGTTGACGATCGCAAAGAGCCCGGCATCGCATTGGTCGCAGGTGGCATCGGCATTGCGCCTCTGATGAGCATCCTAAGACAGCTACGCCTTACCGGCGACGCGCGGAGTGTGAAGGTCATTTATGGAAACAGAAGTATCAATCAAATCGCTTACCGCGATGAACTCGACAACGAGGATGTAACTTTTGTCCTGTCAGAGCCCCCAAAGACATGGCAGGGAAAAACTGGACTTATCGATCCAGAACTGCTCGACAGTGTATTCACCTCGGAAGAATTCACGGAGTGGGTCTTTGTTGTATGCGGACCTAATAAGATGATGGATGTGGTTGAAGATCACCTTCTCAGCCGGGGTGCGCCGTCCAATCACATCCTCGCAGAACGGTTCGACTATGATTGATCAATTGCGCCGAATGAAATCGAAACACAGGTTGTCTCTGTTGGTTTGGGGCCTGAATACCTGCTTGTGCTTGGTTTTGCTGGCATTCTCTTTGCGCTGAAAGTGGCGTCTGGCCTTTGCGAAATTTGATCAAAGGGAAGAAGGATCAGCCAAGGTCTCTTGTAGGCCGCACGAAAACCCAAGCGCTCAGTGTTTTCGTGACGCTTCCCATTGTCTTGCAACGCTTCTCTGAACCAGTTGGCGTCATATCCACGGGTACCGAGCAGCCAATCCACCTTTGGCAGGCTGCTGACAAGCGCCCTTGCACCGATGCCGTCAACTGACCTGACCAGTCGTCACGAACGGGTTCAGCGAGCGTCCCTGGCTGTCGCGAAAGGCGTGCAGTTTGGTATTCATGCCGCCCGTGGTCAGGCCAATCAGGCGTCAACGCCCCCCTTTTTCGACGTCCCAACTGGTCGCCGTGTGATGTGCCTTCAGATAGGTGGGGGCGATCATGACCATCGTCTGCTCACCGTGATCAGCGGCAAGACCGGCCATCATCTGGGCAAAGATGCCCTTGTCGCTCCACCGTTTCCAACCGTTGTAAAGCGTCTTGTACGACCGTAGGCAACGGGTGCGTCGCGCCATCGTAAGCCATTGCCATTGTTGAATATAGTCCCAGACAACACCCGCTTGTCACCGACGCGAGGCTTGCCATGGGACGTAGGGAAGAAGGGGGTAATACGCGCCATCTGCGTGTCCGCAAGCCAAAAAAGATCAGACATATTCAGCAGTTGGTTTTCGAGCCGTGGATCATGCCGATACACAAAAAATCAATGGGTCATGACCCCAAACAAATGCACGACAGGATGCCACGCAGGACGGACAGATCACCCAAGGTGTAGATGACATTGCCTAAACTCAGTTGGCGATCCACACGAATGGCCAGACATTCTCGGCTGTGCTCGAAGACGTGGCATAGTTTGCCCCGTCAGAAGCTCAACCCGCAGTAAATTCGTAACAATCCACTCCGGCTCCAGCCACTTGTTTGATATGTGTTTCCTCCGTTTTGCGAAATAGTGCGGAGGACCACTTCTGTGGAGGAGGATCACATTGTGCTGGACAAGAAGCAGCCAAAGGAAGTCCCGATATGTTCTTAAAACGGACCTTCATCTGCTGCAATTTGGTCAGCCATCGCTCTTGCCGTTTTCGCCCGATGGTGGATCGCTTCCCAGTTTCCCTCGGAAATGTCCTGAGACTTCGCGATCCAACTCCCACCGACCGCATTCACGGGGCCATAACTCAGCCAGTCCGTCATCGTATCAAGGGTGATGCCACCGGTGGGATTGAACCTGAGACCGGTATGGCGGAAAGGTTCCGCCACGCCTTTAAGCATCGTCAAACCACCTGAGGCTGTCGCAGGAAAGAACTTCACCATTTCGCAACCTGATCGCAATGCGATCTGTACATCGGAAGGTGTCATTACCCCGGGGCAAAAGGTAATCCGAGGGTTTGCGCAGCTGACAAAGTGGCGACATCAATGCCCGGAGGTAACGCGAATGCCCCACCAGCAGTCTGCGCCGCACACAGCTGTTCTTCATTCAACACAGTTCCTGCTCCGACAAGCATCTCAGGCCGATACTTCGCGATTTGCGCAATCGCACTTATGGCCGCTTCCGTTCGAAGCGTAATTTCCGCAACAGGCAGTCCTGCGCCGATAAGCACGTCAGCCAATGCCAACGCGTCCGTTGCGTCTTCAATCGTGGTGACAGGGACAACTCCGTATCGCGCAATGGACTCGAATACGCTCATCTGTCTTCCATTTGGGGCGTAGAAATTTCGAGGCTCGGGACCTGACCCGAAGGAATTCGCGCTCCGAATTGTTGCAATACGGCCGCTGACATAATCTGTCCGCTAGCGATCGCATGTACCGGCACGCGGCCTTCGAGACGAGCAGCGAGATATCCAGCATTGAAGGCATCCCCTGCCCCGGATGTGTCACGGATACCTGAGACGGATTTACAAGGGACTTCGGCGACCTGTTCACCATCCCAAAATGTCACGGGTGCCGCGCCATTCTTGACCACGATTTCCGAAACGCGCGCCGCACGAAGCCGTTCGATTGTCTCATGAGGCGACCCATCGCCCCACAGTGCTGCTTCGTCGTCAAAACTCGGCAAGGCAATGTCGGTTACGCAAAGCATAGCCTCAATCGCGTCACAGGTCTCAACGGAAGACGACCACAGCCGTGGGCGTACATTTGGGTCAAATGAAACACGCGCCCCCTGCGTTCGCGCAAACGCCAGCACTGAGATCAGCCGTGCGCGCGCGTCGGGCCGCAGTATTGCAAGGGTTACACCTGAGACGTGGATCAGACCCGCGCCTTGCACTGACTGTTTCAGGCAATCTTCATCTTCGGCCAAAAGACGTGCGGCAGAAGCCTCACGCCAATAGTGGAAACTGCGCTCTGCCCCGTCGAGCTCAATCATGTAAAGGCCCATCATGCGATCCGAGACACGACCGACATGCGATGTATCAAGCCCGTCCGCGTGCAAACTCGCGATGAACTTTGTGGACAGGGTGTCAGTCCCAACCTTTGTGGCGAAACGCACGGGCAGTTCTACGTCGGGAATCTGCGCCATATGCCAAGCGGTATTGAACGTGTCGCCTGCAAAGTCCTTCCGATAGGTGCTGCCGCCCGTTTCGGCCATCTCGATCATGGCCTCGCCCAGCGCAACCGTCCTGTTTGACTGAAAGCTGATCATAGTGGCGCGGTATCTTGGTCGTAGATTCCACCAGTGAGCCATGCCGGCCAATCGCGTTCAAAGAACGATTGGTCGCCGTCATAGGGGCGATTTGGTACCTTTGTGACAATCATGTAGGTTCCCTCCAGTCGAACCCGCAGCTGGCTCTGTTTGTCGGTGTCGCGTTCCGCGCGGAACCGCACCTCGGGCAGCGACCCATGCACCGATTGCGGCAAGGAGTCCCCTGTTGGGTCGCAGATCGCTCGGGCACCCCGACTTCCACCACCCTGCGCGATATAATGATCCAGCGCTGACAACACGGCCTCGGATGCGACTGCCATCTGCTGCCATTGAATGGCGCGGGCCACCTCGCCCGTGCGCGAGACCTGAAGACCATGTGCGCGGATTTGCGCGTTCAAGGTGCGAGCCCCTTCCATGGCCATGGTCACATCATGGGCTGTGCACAAGATGCCCGCATGGTCACTCATCCGGGCTTGCACTTCTGTGCGAATGTCCTTCCATGACTGACCACTTTCACGGGTCAGCAGGCGCATTACCTCAGAAACGGCTGCCTCTCCCACGGTGGAGATGTTGGCCGATGACGGCGCGGCGGCAACACTCGACGCGCCGATATGCTCTGCGACACGTGTTCCAAAAACCTGCCCTGCATTGAGGGCCGAACCACCAGGGCGGGTGACACCATGTGTGCCCGACGCTTCGCCCACCGCGTAGATGCCCGAGACATTTGTCCGTCCCCAAGTATCAACGGCGATGCCCCCGTTCATATGCTGGTTGTTCACGGCAAATTCCAAGGGATCTGCAGTGATATCAACCTTGTAGCGCTTGTAGAGCTCAATCGCGAGCGGGTTCATGTGGCGAAGGCGATCAATGGGCAATGCGTGATCCGCACCTGCATTTCGCAGATACGCCCCGACATCCGGGTCTAGCCGGTCGAGGCTGAAGGGAGCGTCAATCGCCACCGGATTGCGATTGAAATCCATGTAGACGCGACGGCCCTTCTGGCTTTCTCGGAAAATGGCAAGATCCACGAGGCTTGACTGAAAATCGAGCATCCGGCTTGCGTGGAAGGGCCATTGGTAGCCCTTGCGAAAGATGTTCGACGCCATCTCTTGGGTGGTGCGATAATAATCGGCGAGGAAATGATGCTCGGTGCCCTCGGTATCAACAGAATAGATATGCGGGATCACCTGCACATAGGTACCCGAAAGGTTCCATGGAAAGCCTTCACGACGAGTTCCGATGCCAAACTGACTTTCGGTGATATTGGTCAGCTCCAGACCGGATTCCAACGCCAGCCCTAGGGTGCCGAAACAGCCATTTGGGAAGACGCTGTCCCGGTACATCTCACCCGGGCCACCGGCGGCAAAAACCATCGCAGAACAAGCACTTAGGGTTAGGCCGTAGGGATTAGCATCGGACGCTTCCTTAGGACGGATCGCAAGCAGGCCTGTAACGCCTTGCGCGTCTTTTAGGACTTTGATCGCTGTGGTGTGATTGAAGAACGGGATATCAAGGCGGATCGCTTCTTCCGCCAAAACCTTGACCATCAGTCGGGAAGTGCGTGGTCCACAGGATGTCGCACGCCCAACTTCATCATGGTCAGTCTGATAACGCAACGTGCCGCCAAGATGATCCTGTGGTAAAGGCAGGCCAAGGTATTGCAAGGACGCCATCGCGCGCACGGACCCCACAGCCTCGATATAGGCGGTGTCCTCGTCCATGGCGCCGCCCGCGCGGATCGCCTCGGCCATCGCCTGAAAGTTGTCGCCCTGATCTTTGGTATTTGCGGTGTGCAAGGTCTGCTTGTCAGAACCGGAACAGGCTGACGTCCCGCCCCAGGCGCTTTGGCTGATGATCGTGACATAAACACCGCGGCGTTTCATCTCGACCGCCGCGCGCAGACCAGCCGCGCCACTACCGATAACGAGCGCACCTGTCCGATAAACCGGCACATCAAAACCGCCGATACGGAGCATCTCGGCCACCTCAGGCTCTGGTTTCAATCGCGGCATGACCACATCGGTCAGCGCATCAAGGATCTCTTGAGGGACGGAAAGCGACACAGCGGCTCCTCGGCTTTAGGTGATGTCCGTCCAAGCACGCTTGTCGGACGATGCCATACACGCATCTACAATCTGGCAAATGTGATGGCCGTTCTCAAAGGTTGGCCACATCGGGGTGTTTGAAGTGATGGATTTGATCACTTCGGCAATCTCGATGATTTTGCTTTCGTTGTAGCCCAAGGCGAAGTTCGGCAGCGGCAGAAAGGCCGCATAGGTCGGATGCTCTGGGCCAATGTCAATCTCGCGGAACCCGCGACGTCCGACGGCATCATCGTTCGAGTAGAACCGCAGCCGGTTCACCTCGTCAAAGGTGTAAGCCAAGCTGCCTTTGGTGCCGTAAATCTCATAGGTCTGCATAAACTTGCGGCCTGTGGCCACGCGGCTGAAATCAATCAGCCCTTTGGCCCCGTTTTCAAACGTACACAGGATATTGGTGCCGTCGGGGTTTGTCACGTCGCCCCATTCGGTGTCGTTTGTGATAGGCGGCGGGTCGTCACCGTAGTCCAGCCCGTCGACCCTGGGTCGTCTTGGCGCGGTGATGTAGCTGTCCGCGATCAAAGAGGACACTTTGCCCACCAGAAACTCCATAAAGCTGAACACATGGCTGCCGGTGTCACCAATGATGCCCGTCGGCGCGAGGTCGCCGTCCGCGCGCCACATGTAGGGGGCCAACGGGTCAGCATAGATGTCGATGTGCTGGCAAGCCTTGAACAGTTTGATCTCACCAATCTCACCAGCGTCTATGATCTCCTTTGCGCGATCATGTATCGGGTTGCGCGGGAACGAATGGCCGACGCGGGTGATCAGCCGCTTTGCCTTGGCAAGATCAGCCAGTTCACGGGCTTGCAGCGCAGTGTCAGCCAACGGCTTTTCGCAATAGACGTGCTTACCAGCAAGCAGTGCTGCTTTCGCGACGTCGTAATGCATGTTGTCCGGCAAACAAATGTCGATCAAATCAACATCTGGGTCGTTCACAGCATCCTGCCAATTGTCGAGGATCTTTGCATCTGGCGCGCGAAATGCCAGATCCTTGGCCGCCGTGGGGTTCGCCTCGACCAGGGCGACCACACGGGCAGTGCCGTTTTCCGGCCCAAAGAAATGAGGAAAGCTCTGGTAGGCCATTGTATGGGTCTTGCCCATCCAACCTGACGCGCCAAGCACGGCAACCCTGACTTCGGTCATCTCGTTGTCCTTTCGTTCAATCGCAACTGGATGCGCGGATAACCAACCGCACAGGACTACGGGCCTCGGACGGTGGGGCAACGCCATCCTTGATCCACGCCACGATCTGCCGCGCGGCTGAGGCGGCGAAATCTGGGATATTGCAGCTGACGGTTGTCAGCGGCGGGTAGCTGTCCAGCCCATCTTCGATGTCATCAAATCCGACAACACGAAGCTCGGGCCCCGCCTTGATCCCAAGATCGGGACAGGCGGCAAGGACGCCAAGCGCAACAAGGTCGTTGAAGCATATCACACCGTCGACCTCGGGATGCTCCGCCTGCAAGTGCGCTGCCATTTTCTTGCCGAAAGCGCGTGTCGATTGTCCGGTCAGGACCAACGGATCCAGCCCGCGTTCTTCCAATACAGACAGATACCCGGCCATACGTTCACGGGTCACGGGACGTCCTTCCAGTCCGCCAAGGAAGGCAATCTTTTTACACCCTTGATCCAGCAGATGCTCAGCCGCGAGGCGGCCGCCTGTCAGGTAATCGGGAGCGAGCAAGGGAAATGTACCGCCGTCTCGTTCCAGCGTTCGAAAGACTTGCAATGTCGGTGTGTTCGCAGCGTCCAAAACCGCGAGTGTTGCGGCTTCGTTCCCATAGGCCGGTGAAATGATGAAACCGGAAACCCCGTGTTCCACGAGCGACGAGATCATTTGGCCCTGCAATTTTGGGTCCTCATCGGTGTTGGCCAGCACCGTTGCAAACCCAGCCTGCGCCAGCTCCATCTGAAAGAGGGCCGCGAATTCCGTAAAAAACGGGTTGCGCAGGTCGTTGATCACAAGCCCGATCAAACCGGATGACGAAGACCGCAACGTCGCCGCAGACCGGTTGTAGACATAGCCGATCTCCGCCATTGCCTGCCGCACCGACTTGCGCGTCTCATCCTTGACCGATGTCGCGCCTTGCAAAACAAGGCTGACGGTGGATTTCGACACGCCGGCCTGTTTGGCGACGTCCAGAATGGTGGGGCGGCTTTTCATGTGTAAGGTCTCCTTTGCCCCTAACTACACGTCGAGGTCGAGAACCAGAACACCGTCGAGTCCGCCCACTGCATTTGCCACAATCTGGCCGCCTAAGGCCTTGTGCTCTTCATTGTGTGCGTAGGTTAGCAGTGCGTCCCAGCTGTCAAAGTCGATGACAAAGCCGTGCATGTAGCCACGTTCGATCTGTTCAGGGCTTTGGGACCGCCCGCCGGTAAAGTTTGCAGCGCCGGGCAGCTTGCCGGCCACAGCAGCCAAACCATCATAGATGCCTTTTATGGTCTCCTCGGACACTTCGGATTTGAACTTGGTGAGGACTATGTGCCGGATCATTGGGACATTCCTTGGTCTTGTTTGATCATGTCCGCAGCTTTCTCGCCGATCATGATGGAGGGAGCATTCGTGTTGGATGAGTTGACAGTCGGCATGACCGACGCATCGGCGACGCGCAGCCGTTCAATTCCATTGAACTTTAGACGCGGGTTCAGCACCGCAGTCTCATCCGCACCCATTCGGCAGGTGCCAGCGCAGTGATGCGACGTCTTTGAATGGACACAGATGAAGTTGAAATAGTCTTCGTCCGTCTTCACATCCGGTCCGGGCAAACGCTCGGCCAGGATATATTTGCTTAGCGCTGCCTGAGAGAGGATCTCTTGCACCAGTTTCAAGCCGCGGATCGACATGTCACGGTCATAGGAATCTGACAGGTAGTTTGGATCGATCAAAGGCATGTCCTTGGGGTGGGCCGATTGAAGCCGAACAGTCCCTCGCGAACGGGGGCGCAGGTGGCACGCGTTGAGCGTCACCCCGCCATTCGGCATCGCCACAACGCCCGCTTCGATGCCGGTCCCCAACCCCAGATGCATTTGGATGTCAGGCGTTTCCGCGTTTTCATCCGCGTACCAAAAGCCCCCCGTCTCAAAGAGGCTGGAGGCCACAGGCCCCTTACGGGTGAAGATGTATTGCAGGGCGGCGAACGCACTGAGATGCAATTTAGCGAAGCGATCATAGGTATGAGGTCCTGTGACCTCGCAAATGGCATAGAGATCCAAATGGTCCTGCAGGTTCGCACCAACGTTTGGCTGATCATAGACCACGTCGATACCGAGGCCCGCGAGATGGTCCGCAGGGCCGATGCCGGACAGCTGCAGCAGCCGCGGTGACCCGATCGCACCTGAGGACAGAATAACCTCGCGGTCCGCCGCGATAACGGACCCATCAGCCATCTCGACACCTGTGGCGCAGCCGTTCTCAACCACAATTCGATTGACCTGCGCCTTCTTCTGGATCGTCAAATTCTTGCGACCCCGCGCCTGCCCCAGAAAGGCCATCGCGGCAGAAGACCTGCGCGCGTTTTTTTGGGTCAGCTGGTAATAACCGGCACCGTCCTGTCTTTCACCATTCATATCGGTCGCTTGCGGAATACCAACTTGTCCGGCGGCTTCGATAAAAGCATCGCAGATTGGCAAAGGGGCAGCAGGCATTGAGACACCAAGCGGCCCACCCTTGCCATGATATCGACCGTTGTGGGTGTCGTTGTCCTCGGACTTCTTGAAGTAAGGGAGCACGTCTTCATAGCTCCAACCCTCGCAGCCCATCTGCCGCCAGCCATCATAATCCTGTGCGGCACCACGGGTATAAATCTGAGCGTTGATTGCGGAACCGCCGCCAATGACCTTGGCTTGGGTATAGGTGAACACCTTATCCCGCATCGCCTTTTGCGGCGTCGTCGACCACCCCCAAGACCCAATGCCCTTGGTCATTTTTGCAAACCCCGCGGGCAGATGGAAGAACGGGTGGCGGTCACTGCCGCCCGCTTCCAAAAGCAAGACACGGGCACTGGGATCCTCTGACAAGCGGGCCGCTATGGCCGATCCGGCAGAGCCTCCGCCGATCACGATGAAATCATATCCACGGGCGGTCATGCGGCAAATTCCGTCTGGGTCATGCGGCGTCCAGCGCGCAGCGCGAGGGCGGCGATCGTCAGCGCCGGGTTTACAGCAGCGGATGTCGGCAAGACCGACGCGTCGACAATAAAAAGGTTCGGGTGGTCATGGCTTCGGCAGTGGCTGTCCACAACGCTCAAGGCCGGGTCGTTGCCCATACGTGCCGTGCCGCATTGGTGTGACGGCGTGCGTCGGTCAAACGGCTGAGACAAGACAATCGGAAACCCGACCTGTCTTAAGACACGCTTTAGTTCTTGCACCAATTGCAGGTGAACATCCCAATTCGACCGTTGCCAATCAAGCTTGATCTGCCCGTTCTTGAGCGTCACCCGACTGCCCGGGTTCGGCAGGTCCTCGGACATCGCATAAAAGTCAAAACTACGGGCTGCGATCCAATGAGCGAGCCATCGCGGCAGCGGCGTTGTTGCCGCAAGAATGGGTCCGGTGATCTTGCCCAACATCTGCACATTGCCAAGCGGTGGACGGGTGTTCGACCCACGATAAAAATCGTTTAGCATCAGCGTTTTCTGATAAATACTTTTGTTCTTGCGCATCGGGTGCAAGGCCAGCACAGCGGAACAATTATGGTTCATGAAGTTCCGTCCAACTTGATCAGATCGGTTTGCCAACCCTGAGGGGCAATTGTCATTGGCTGACCGCAACAAGAGCGCAGCGGACTGCACCGCCCCTGCCGCCACGACAAACCGCGACGCCGTCAGGCGCTCTCCGTTCGCAAGAACGGCAGCCGTCACAAATCCCCGCTGATTACATTCAAGGCGCTCGACAATGCAGCCTGTGTGCAACGTCACGTTCTCATGGGCCAGCGCCGCAGCAAGGCCACAGGTCTCGGCATCCATCTTGCCGCCACAGGTGTTGGGATAGGCATCCCATGTCGTCAGACCTGCGGCCAACCATGCAGCCTGATCAACGCCAAGCGGAATATGTGATGGATGAAGACCCGCATGTTTCAGTCGCTCTCGCAAAGCTGCGATATCCGGTTCATCGGGGACGGGAGGATGGGGATAGTTCCCTGAATGGGCAGGTTCCGTCGGATCATCCGCCTGTCGCCCGCGTACCTGATACATCTCTTCTGCGGCCTGATAATCCGCCTCAAGGTCCGAATACCCAATCGGCCATCCGGGCGTTTGGCCACCGGATTGCGGAACGGCATCAAAATCGGAGGCCCGGTACCGGATCAATGCGGCGCCATAGAACTTTGAATTTCCGCCGACATAGTAATAGTTGCCGGGGTTGAACGAACGGTCTTGCCCATCCAGCCAGGCTTCGTCGGGGCGAAAAGCGCCATCGCCAAAAATCGCCCCCGCATCGCGATCCGACGCCGAGGCACGCAAATGCCCGCCCCGTTCGAGGATCATGATCCTGCGGCCGGTGGAGGCCAGCGCAGCAGCCAGGGTCGCGCCGCCCATGCCGGATCCAACGATGATGACATCTGCATCCATCAGGGGACGATCCGCATTTCGGTTTCGGGATCGAAGGCGACAGCCTTTTCCATGTTTACGGCGAACGGGAAATTCGCACCCGGGCGTACATCTGCATCGGATCGCATTCGCGCAATCACATCTTTTCCACCTAGTGTCATCGTGACAAAGGTGTCCGACCCCGCCGGTTCAGTGACCACGATGCGGTTTGTCATCCGAGCAATATTCGACGAATTGCGATCAGCTGCGTCCTCATCCGTGATCGTTTCAGGCCGGATGCCAAGCATGATGTCTCGACCGTCCCATCCTGCCATGTTGTTCTGACTGAAGGGCAAAGATACGGTCGAGTCGTCGTGAAGCGCGACAACTGCAACAGGTTTGCCCCCTTCCATCGCGACCTTGGCAGGCACGACATTCATCGCCGGTGATCCCATAAAAGTGGCTACAAAGACGTTGGCAGGGCTGTCGTAAATTTCTTGCGGGGTGCCTAATTGCTGAACATAGCCACCATACATGACTGCAATACGGGTCGAGAGGGTCATCGCCTCGATCTGGTCATGGGTCACGTAGACGATCGTGGTGCCCAGCTTCTGGTGCAATTTCTTGATCTCGGTGCGCATATCAACGCGCAGCTTTGCATCCAGGTTCGACAAGGGTTCATCAAACAGGAATACATCTGGGTTGCGTACCAAGGCGCGCCCCATGGCGACACGCTGACGCTGCCCCCCTGACAACGCTCCGGGCTTGCGATCAAGCAACTGTTCGATCTGTAGAAGTTCGGCCACGTCCTTCATCGCCTTTTGCCGTTCGGGTTTGGGCGTGCCGTGCATTTCGAGCCCGAAGGTGATGTTCTGGCCAACGGTCATGTTTGGGTAAAGTGCGTAGGACTGGAATACCATGGCGATGTTGCGCTTGGACGGGTGGACGCCGTTCATCACCTTGTCTTTTATGCGGATCTCCCCGCTGGTGATGTCCTCAAGCCCTGCGATCATGTTCAAAAGTGTTGACTTTCCACAGCCCGAAGGACCGACAAGGACGAGGAATTCACCCTCCTCCACCGAAATGTCTACATTGTGCAGAACCTCGATAGCTCCGTACGATTTTGTTGTGTGATCGATATCGAGGAAACCCATTTCCTTCGCTCCAATTCGTTTGTTGAGGCGCGCGATGTACACGCACCCCAGTGATGTTACAGAGCCAGTTCAACCGCCTCGGCGAGTTGCTCGGCTGCGTCTTCAGGTGTCATGTCAGTGTTGAAGAACTCGGTGATGACGTCGGTTGCGGCGCCAACGACACTGGCCCCAGCCGCATGGGTTCCCGCGAAAGTTGGAACTGCAGTTCCGTCGGTATCGCTTGCCGAGAAATCCGCAGCAGTTGCTTGCGCACATGCATCAAGGGCCGAAAAATCTGCATCTGTCCGCGCAGGTATTGCCCCCTTTGCCTGGTTGAATGCGACCTGGACCTCAGGGTCCATAATCGCGCTTGCCAAGGTCGCTTGCGCACTTGCGGCATCCGCGTCCGGCTGGGCAAAAAAGCTCAGCGAGTTCACAAGATAAACAAACCCTCCATCACCTGTTTTCGGGACAGGAGTGCAGGCAAAGTCTTCGCCTGCAGTTTGACCGGCATTCGTGAACTCACCCTTTGCCCAGTCACCCATGATTTGCATCGCTGCTTCGCCGTTGATGACCATAGCAGTGGCTAGGTTCCAGTCGCGGCCAGAAAAATCTTCGTCGACCATGCCGCGAATTTCTGCCATTTGCGCGAATACGGATTGCATCGTTTCGGATCTGAGCGCCTCCAAGTTGAGGTCGACCAATGCCGTGCGATAGAAATCCGCACCGCCGACGCCCAAAACCACGGCTTCAAACATATAGGCTTCCTGCCAAGCCTGCCCGCCGTGAGCGACCGGCACGATGCCAGCTTCCACAAATCGCGGCGCAAGTGCATTGAATTCATCCCAAGTCGTTGGGAATTCTGCACCAATTTTTTCAAAGGCTGCACGAGAAGCCCAAATCATGTCGGTGCGATGCACGTTTGTCGGGGCAGCCACATACGCGCCGTTGATTTTGTTAAATCCCTGCACCGCTTGAGGAAGGACATTGTCCCATCCTTCCGCTTCAGCGACAGCATTGACGTCGCCCAGGAGCCCTTCGTTCGCCCAGTCTACGATGTTTTGGCCCAACATGAGCATTGCTGCTGGTGGATTACCGGCCGCAATTCGAGCCTGAAGCGCGGTCTTGGCTTGGTCGCCCCCGCCGCCGGCGACAGGAGCATCTTGCCAGTCAACCCCGGCGAGGGTGACCTTGTCCTTGATCACTCCAAGGGCTGCGGCTTCGCCTCCGGATGTCCAGAAATGCATGACTTCGACGCTATTTTCTGCGAACGCCTGTGCCGACGAAAACCAAAGCGTCAGTGCAGCTATGTTGGCAATTCTCTTCATTTGTGATTTTCCTCTCATGTTGGGATCGGCTCACGAGACCGATGGTTGTTGATCTCAACACGGTCGGGAGCGGTTGCAGCCGCATCCCGACCAACTTGGCACTCATCCTTTCACGGAGCCTGCCATCAAACCGCGGACGAAGTAGCGGCCTGCGACGATGTAAACGAGAAGGGTTGGAAGGGCGGCGAGGATCGCGCCGGCGAAGTGGACGTTGTATTCCTTCACGCCGGTCGAGGACTGAACGAGGTTGTTCAAAGCCACTGTCATCGGCTGGCTGTCCGCCCCGGCAAAAGAGGCACCGAACAGGAAGTCATTCCAGATGTTGGTGAACTGCCAGATAATTGACACCACGGCGATCGGCCCGGATGAGGGCAGCAAGATACGCCAGAAGATCTGGAAGAACCCGGCCCCGTCGATCTGAGCGGCACGGATCAATTCGGTCGGGAAAACAGCATAGTAGTTGCGGAAATACAGGGTGGTGAATCCGATACCGTAGACCACATGCACCAGAACCAGTCCCCAAGTCGTACCCGCCAAGCCCATCAGGCCCAGCATCCGCGCCATGGGGATGAGAACGATCTGAAACGGGATGAAGCAGGCAAACAGCATCAGTCCAAATAGGATCGTATCCCCTCTGAACCGCCACTTTGTCAGAACATAGCCATTCAGCGCGCCAAGTATGGTCGAGATCGCAACAGCAGGCACGACCATCTTGATCGAGTTCCAGAAGTATGGCTGCAAGCCCGTCGGCTCGACCCCGATTTGGGCGGATGACCAGGCCTTGGCCCAGGGCTCCAGCGTAAAGACCTGCGGCAAGTTCATCATGCCGCCGCCGGTGATTTCATTCAGCGGTTTAACGGAGTTCACGACCATCACGTAAAGCGGCAGCATGTAAAACAGCGCGAAAAGCAACAGAATGAGATAGATCAGCGTCCGGGTCACGCGACCGGTGCGAATGGCGGTGTCTTGGGTCGCAGCAGACATTACTTCTTCTCCCGCAATTCGGCATAGAGGTAAGGGATCATGATCGCGGCAATCGTCATCAACATGATCGTGGCCGATGCCGCACCGATCCCCATTTGGTTGCGGCTGAACGTGTAGGAATACATGAATGTTGCTGGCAGTTCGGTCGCCCGGCCGGGCCCGCCGCCAGTCAGTGCGATCACGAGGTCAAAGGTCTTGATAGCCAAGTGGCTGAGAATGACGAAGGCCGACAGGAATGCTGGCCGTAGCTGCGGAATGATGATCCGACGATAAAGGTTCCAGTTCGAAGCGCCGTCCATCTGCGCGGCCTTCAGGATTTCGTTGTCGATCCCCCGCAGCCCGGCTAGGAACATCGCCATGACAAACCCACTGGTTTGCCAGACGGCCGCCAGAACCACGGTGTAGATGGCGAAGTCGCGGTTCTTGATCCAGTCGAATTCAAAGGTCGTCCAACCCCAGGTTTGAAGCACATTCTCAAGGCCGATACCGGGATCAAGAAACCACTTCCACGCAGTCCCCGTGACGATGAACGACAAGGCCATAGGATAAAGGTAGATCGTGCGGATCACGCCCTCGGCTCGCACTTTCTGGTCTAGAAAGATCGCGAGGCTGAGGCCCAGCACCGTGCAGATTGTGATATAGAGGGCGGCAAAGATGCCCATGTTCGTGAGCGATATTTCCCAATGGCTCAGCCGCCAGAGCTTGGAGTAATTCTCCCACCCGACCCAACCAAAGGATGGCAACAAACGGCTATCGGTGAACGACAGATACACCGAAAAGATGATGAAGCCGTAGACAAAGACCAGCACCAGGGCCAGCGAAGGTGACAACACCAACTTTGGCAACAAGGCTTGTAGCCGCGTCTTGAAATCCGCGTCGGCAGTACGTGCCATCACGCGCCCCCTTTAGGCTGAGTGGTGAGTGTATTTTGTTCGTGGCAGGGCGGCAGGATCGCCACCCCACCACTGGGAGGAACGCCGGTTGTTACTGCGCGAGTTCAACCGCTGTGACGAGTTCTTCGACGGCGGTTTCGCTGTCGTACTCACCGTTGAAGTGAGCGGTGATCACGTCATACATTGCGTTCTTGACGGAGGCTTCGTTGGCGTGGCCGTGGGCCATGGAGCCGAACAAGTTACCGCTAGATGCAGCAGCGGACAAATCAGCCATGCCCTGTTTGCCGCACGCATCAAAATCAGCGTCGGACACGTCTGTCCGTGCTGGTACCGAACCCTTGACCACGTTGAATGCGGACTGGAACGATGGCGACAGGATCGCTGAGGCCAATGCGGCCTGTTCGGAAGACACCGAGCCGCCCTGATCGAACATCATGAATTGGTCGGCGTTGAACGTGACCTGTTCTTGCGTGCCGGGGAAACGGAAACACAGGAAGTCTTCACCTGGGGTCTGACCAGCGTTCAGAAATTCGCCCTTTGCCCAGTCGCCCATCATCTGGAAGCCTGCTTCACCGTTGATGACCATTGCGGTGGCAAGGTTCCAGTCGCGGCCCGAGAAATTCTCGTCCACGTTGGCGCGGATCACCGCCATGCGGTCGAAGGCCTCTTTCATCGCGTCCGAGGCCAGTGCCTCCGGATCCAAGTCGATAAAGGCGGCCTGATAGCCGTCGGGGCCCAGCGTGGACATTGCCACCGCGTCAAACACCGTGGCCTCCTGCCAAGGCTGGCCGCCATGGGCGATCGGTGTCACACCGGCCGCAGCCAGCGTGTCGAGCGCCGCGGCAAAGTCGTCCCATGTCGCAGGCACAGAGATGCCGTTGGCATCCAGGACAGCCTTGTTCGCCCAGACCCAGTTGGTGGAATGCACGTTCACCGGGGCAGACACCCACGCACCGTTTACTTTCGCAAACTGCTGCAGAGCAACGGGCACAACATCATCCCAGCCTTCGGCAGCTGCGACGTCATTGAGGTTCGCCAAGGCGCCTTGGTTGGCCCAATCGATGATGTCAAAGCCAAGGCCTTGCACGGCTGTTGGCGCGTTGCCTGCGGTTACGCGAGCGCGAAGCACGGTCATCGCCTGCTCACCGCCGCCACCGGCAACGGGCATGTCGGTCCAGCCGACACCCTGACCTTCCAGATCGTCCTTCAATACGTTCAGTGCTGCCGCTTCACCGCCGGATGTCCACCAGTGCAGGACCTCTACCGCACCGTGCCCGTCGGCTTTGACAGAGCCAGCAGCGGCCGTCAGCGCCAACGCAATGGCTGTTGTTTTCATGTAAAAACGCATTTGGTTTCCTCCCATATCGCGTCATGTAAAAGCGCATTGTTACGCGCTCGCCTCCACCCAAGGTGCCCGGCTGTCGCGTCCGACGCGCATCACCACGGATTTCACCTCAAGAAATTCGTCGTATCCGTATTTTCCGATCTCACGGCCCTGGCCGGATTGCTTGACCCCACCAAAGGCAAGCTCTGGATAACCATCCATCCAGGTGTTCGTCCAAACCGTGCCAGCATGGGCACGGCGCGAGAATTCAAGGCAGGTGTGGATGTCGCTGCTCCAAATCCCTGCAGACAGGCCGTAGTCGCTGTCATTGGTCAGCGCGATGGCCTCGTCCAGCGTCTTGAACGTCAATACAGTGAGGACCGGGCCAAAGACCTCTTCACGCGCGATGGCCATGTCCGGCGTCACGTTTGTCACCACGGTCGGCTGATAGAACTGCGGACCAAGCCCGTCGACAGGCAAAGGCCCACCGCCCAACTCGACCTTGGCCCCAGCCTTGATCGCATCCTGTACGTAGCCGTCGATTTTGGCGTTATGCTCCGCCGTCACGATCGCCCCGACCTGTGTGCTGTCATCCAGCGGGTCACCAAATTTAACCTGGCGCGATAGCTCGACCACGCGAGCGACAAAGCGCTCGGCGATGTCCTCGTGCACGATGATCCGGCTGGATGAGTTGCAGCACTGACCCACGTTGAAATAGATGCCGAAGGTCACCGCGTCGGCAGCATTCTCCAAATCCGCGTCTGGCATGATGACCTGCGGGTTCTTGCCGCCCAATTCCAGCGCGACCTTTTTCAGGGTGCCTGAAGAGGCTTGAGTGATCAGCTTGCCCACCGCGGTCGAGCCAGTGAACGTCACCATGTCCACGTCCTTGTGGGTGGACATCATACTGCCGACCGGCTGGCCATACCCCAGCACGATGTTGCACACACCCGCAGGCAGGCCCGCTTCGATCAGCAACTCTCCCAGCATGATGGTCGAGGACGGTGTCATCTCTGACGGCTTCACAACGACAGTGCATCCAGCGGCCAAGGCAAAGGGCAGTTTCTGGCTGAGAATCCAGAACGGAAAGTTCCAGGGTGTGATGATAGACACGACACCGATGGGGTCTTTGACCACCACGCCCAGCATATCGTCGCCCAAAGAATTGTGACTGTCGCCATGGGACGTCCGAGCCAACGCGGCCGCATAGCGCCACAGATCGGCGGCACCGCCGACTTCGCCACGGGACTGGCTGATTGGCTTGCCGCTTTCCAGCGTCTCTTGCACCGCAATGCGCTCGACATTTGCCTCGATCAGATCGGCAACCCTCAGCAAGACGGTTGCGCGCTCCTTGCCGGAAATCCGGCTCCAGACCCCGGCATCAAAAGCGCGGCGGGCCGCTGCAACCGCCGCCACTGTCTCGGCTTCGCCGGCCATAGCACTGCGGCTGACGACAACTTCGTGGGATGGCGAAATGCGCTCAAACCACGCGGCTCCGTCGACCCATGCGCCGTCTATCAGATGCCGACCTACAAAGGCCGCGGGCAAATCGTAGGCGGTCGCCGTGTTGATGGTCAGGTCTTTCATGTCCTATTGCCCTGTAAAATCTGGGGAACGTTTGTTCAGGAAGGCATCGACGCCTTCCTCCCGGTCAGCGCTTGGGGCAGCAGCGGCGGCGCCCAACGCCTCAATCGCAGCACCTCGGTCCTCACCGACAGCGCCATGGATCATCGCCTTTGTGATTTCGTTCGCACGAGGGGATACATCGGCCAGACCATCAGCGATCTGCATGGCAGCGCCCAAAGCGTTTTCCGCAACCTCAGCCACAAAACCAAAACCCAAGGCACGCTCTGCCGAAATGCGTCGGCCAAACAATGCCATCTCTTTGACGACAGGTTCAGGCAACAGGCGCATCAACCGCTGCGTGCCAGACCAACCGGGCACAATCCCTACCTTCGCCTCCGGCAAAGCCAGCGTCGCGCTTGGGGTCATTACCCGAATGTCACAGGCCGCAGCCAGTTCCAGCCCGCCGCCAAAAGTATGGCCGTTCAATGCGGCAATCGTCGGCTTCGACAGTCGAGCCAGAAGATCGAATATACGGTGACCGTTACGCACCCAACCCCTTGCGAACTCCGCGGGCGAAAGCGCACCCCATTCGGCAATATCGGCGCCGCAGCAGAACGCTTTGTCGCCTCCCCCGGTAACAATGACGGCCCGCGTGTCCGTACTCCGGTCAATCTGGGTCAAATGCTCGTCAAGCGCGTCCAGCATCGCCATCGTCAAGGCGTTTAACTTTGCCTTGTTCGACACCGTCAGCACGGCGACGGCACCTTCATATGACAGGGTGATTGCGCTCACAGTGCCAGCCCCATCGGTGCATCAGCCAACAATGCTTTGGGCATGACCTTTGCATTTTCGGCCACCTGCACCCGGCCCTGTGACGGGCCAACGATATGCTCTTGCGGGTCGATGCCCGGCATAATTTCAGTCGCGACAAGCCCGTTGCCCTGCAATGAAATCACACACCGCTCAGTCACGTAGATGACATTCTGTCCCTGCTCGCGGGCACGCTTGCCCGAGAACGTCACATGCTCGACCTCGTCGACCATCTTGGTGAACTTACCAGGGGCCTCGATGATGATGCCATCGTTGGTCAGTTCGACTTTGGCACCGGCCTCGAACCAACCGGAGAAGACGATGTTTTTGGCCTTGGCCGTGATGTCCACGAAACCACCACATCCGGCGGTCAGATAGGGCTTCTTGCCCAGCTTCGAGACATTGACGTTCCCTTCGACATCGACCTCCATGAACGACAGGAACGACTTATCGAAACCAGCACCCTGGAAATAGATAAACTGCTGCGGCGACGGAACATATGCGTCGGCATTCGAGGCACAGCCAAAGGCGAATCCAGTGAGCGGAACGCCACCAACAGCACCTTGCTCAATCGCCCACGTAACGGCGTCTGGATAACCCTCTTCCAATAAAACGCGCGGGACCATGGCACTGATCCCAAATCCAAGGTTCGCAACCATCCCGCGACGCAGCTCCATCGTTGCTCGCCGGGCGATCACCTTTTCAACCCCGTACTCAGCAAGGGAAAAGCTATTCCAAGGGCGCATGATTTCACCGGAAATCGCGGGATCATATGATGTTTCTGTTGTCTGCTTCTGATCAGGATCGACGACAACGCAGTCCACCAGATGGCCCGGTACCCGCACATCATGCGGGCGCAATGACCCATTCGCTGTCATCCGCTTTACTTGGGCGATCACCAAGCCGCCGTTGTTGCGCACGGCAATTGCCTGTTCGAGCCCGCCCAGATAGGCGCCCTCATGCTCATACGTTAGATTCCCGCGCTCATCGGCGGTGGTGGCCCGAATGATCGCGACATCGGGTGCAATATTGGGAAAGTGCAGCCATGTCTTGCCACCAAACTCGACACGCTCGACGATCGGAGCAGCGGCACCTTTGCCGTTCATCGCGCAGCCCTGCCGCGTCGGGTCCACAAAAGTATCCAGCCCAACCTCGGTCAGAACACCGGGGCGCTTGGCTGCGGCCTCGCGATGCATGTCGAACATGATGCCAGATGGGACGTTATAGGCGGCAACCCTGTCCTCAACGATCATCTTCCAGATTTCGGGCATCGGGGCGCTCGATGGACCGGACGGGTAGGACCCTGCCAGCACCCGTGCTAACAGGCCGTCCTTTGCAAGGTGGTCCATGCCCTTGACGCCGTAGACGTCACCGGCAGCAATCGGATGCAACGATGTGATGTTGCGCGGATGACCTTCGCTATCAAACCTTTGACCGATGGCGGCCAGCACAGCGTCCGGGCAGCCAAGCGTTGACGATGCCGAGACCGAAATAATGGCGTCATCTGCAATCTGCGCGACAGCGTCAAAAACCGCTACGACCTTGGACATTTTCTCCCCCCACACGGTCCTTCGTATTTATGGAACGTTCCATAAATCATTATTGGAACGTTCCATAAATGGCAATCAGAAAAAGTAGTTGCTGCAAAAATCCTCTCGATTTCAGTAGCTAGTGAAGATCACGGAGGTCCAAAGGCAGCCCTTGTGGGTCCTGGAAAGACGTAAAACCGGCCTGCGTTTGAGGATCGATTCGTACCGGTTCAATCTCAACGCTGTCTAGCCCCCAGTGTCTGGGCCACTAATTTGGGCTTTCTCCAGTAAGGTTTCAGGAACGGGTGGTCGCATGTTAAGTGCCTGGCGCGGTCGTGTGTGATTGTACTGCCTGAGCCAGTGATTGATGACGACCTGAGCTTGCTCGGTCGTCGTGCACTCCGCATTGAGGACTTCCCGGCGTAGTGTGCCATTGGCCTTCTGCCGGTTTTGAGGACACCGAGATAAGGTGTTTATGGAACTGGAGAATCTATATGACGAGAAGGATGTTCAGCCGCGAGTTCAACCAGGAAGCGGTAGAATTGGTAACGAAGCGCGGCGTGAGTGCGGCGCAAGCTTCGAGGAATCTGGGAATACATGCGACTGTGCTGCGCCGTTGGGTGCGCGCTGCCGTTGCTGATAGACCGGCGGTGTTCCCCGGCAATGGAAAGCTGACGCCGGAACAAGAAGAACTGCGCAGTTTGCGGCGCGAGGTGTCCAATCTGATGGCGGAGCGTGATATTCTAAAAAAGGCGGCCGCCTACTTCGCCAAGGACCAGCTGTGATGTTTGGGTTTGTGCATTGCCCGGCAGGCGATTTGCATCGCAAATCTGCCGAGAGGGGCGAAGCACCGAGAGGCTTGGCCCGTGAGTTGGATGTGTGATGCGCTCGGTGTGTACCGAAGCGGCTTCCATGCCTGGCTGACGCGCCCGCGCAGCGACAGGTCGATCCGGGATGAGGACCTATCAGAAGCGATCCGTTCCAGCTCTCTTCGGTCGGATCGGACCTATGGGGCGCGTCGTGTCTGGCATGATCTCCTCGAAGAAGGTTATGCCTGCGGGTTGCATTGCGTCGAGCGACTAATGCGGCAGGAGGCCTTCAGAGCTCGTCCAAAGCGTCGACAATCACCTAAAGACGAGGGCACGAGGTCGATCATAGCTGCCAACGTTCTTGAACGAGGGTTTGATGCGGATGGGCCGAACCAGAAATGGGTGGCCGACTTTACTTACATTTGACTGCGGAAGGGTGGCTCTACGTTACAGCCATCATCGACCTGTTCTCCCGGCGCATTGTTGGCTGGTCGATGAGTGATCAGATAACCTCCCAGATGGTGACAGATGCCTTGATTATGGCGATCTGGCGCAGGGGTAGACCGAACGAGTTGCGGCATCATTCCGATCAGGGCAGCCAATATACCAGTGCACAGTTCCAAAGGTTGATGGCCGATCGTGGCATTACCCGCTCAATGAGCCGTTCCGGGAATGTCTGGGACAACGCAGCCATGGAGAGCTTCTTCTCGTCGCTGAAGACAGAACGGATCAAACGCAAAACCTACAGGACCAGAAAGCAGGCGCGTGCAGAAGTCTTCGATTACATCGAATGCTTCTACAACCCGAAGCGCCGACACTCGACCATCGGGCACTTAAGCCCTATCACATTCGAGGAGCGAGCTATGAAAGCTTAAATTACCGTCCACAAAACCGGCAGAAGGCCAGGAAGTGGATGACGTAAAAAGGGTCGGTATGCTTTATGGTCAGTTGATTGCTGATGAGAAAATCACACATGACTCGAACGTGACACCGCAGAGTGTCGTCGAGAAAGTTGCACAGCTATAGTAGCTCTTAATTTGCAAGTCCCGCGTTCACCGTCATACTTTGACTGTTGGAGATGTTTCGCAATCTGATTGTTTAACGTCCGCAAAGGGCTGCCCGCCAACCTCAATGCTGTGTGCGACTAGGGTCGGAACTGAGCCCATATTGTAAACTCGATTTTCGTGCTGCACGCGCTCGCAGCACGAAAATCGCTGCTTCTGCGCGATAATTAACGCGACACGGTGGCCGGAATTGAGGCTATTGATGAGCGTCGTTGAAAAGATGTTATAAGCAGCACAGGTTGCGTGCAGGATCAGCCTTCACATTAATTCCATCTAAAATCAGGGATAGTTTGCAAAAAGTGTCCTTTGCTCACTTTCTGAGAAAAACTCCAACCAGAGCAATATCAGTTGCCCCCGACTGTACACATCTCTTGCACTGGCGCATCATCTGAGTCACCGTTCGCCCATCGGTAGTACTTTTTAGGGTGTCTATTTGTGAACGCGCATTTTGGTCAGGCGGGTCGTCAGGGTCGGCTGGAGACGGCTTTAGGCCGGGACGCATTGGTGCTTCTGCGCATGGACGGCACCGAAAAGATGTCAGGCGATTTCGAGTGGACCGTTGAGGCGCTTTCCGAAGATGCGGAGATCGATCTGCACGCACTTTTGGGCACCCACGCCACCGTGCTCATCGACCACGCCAGCGGCACGCGCGCCTTTGACGGCATCGTCGCGGAGGCGCAGGCGCGGGGCACGGACGAGAACGGCTTTCGCTATGACCTGACCCTGCGGCCCTGGTTGCATGTGGCGGGGCTGCGACTGAACATGCGGATTTTCCACAACCAGACCGTGATCCAGATCGTGGAGGCTGTGCTGGGCGACTATGCCGGTCTCGGCTCCCCGCATCTGGATGTGCAGGTGACGGGCGACTATCCCACGCTGGAATATACGGTTCAGTATGGCGACAGCGACGCCGATTTCGTGCGCCGCCAGCTCGAACGCCACGGCATCTCCTGGTCTTGGCGGCACGAGGCCGGGAACCACACGCTGCTGTTGACGGATGCGGCTTTCAGCCTGCCTACAGTGCCCGGTGGCAGCCGTCCTTTTTACCGGATCGCAGGGTTTCATCAGCATGATGAGGAACACTTCAGCCGCTGGTCGCCCGGCCAGCGCATGACCACGGGGGCGGTGCGGCTTACGGAGTATAACTTCAAAATTCCCACGGCCGCACAAGAGGTTGACCAGACCGGCGACGCGACGCACCCCGCGGGCGATATCGAGAGCTACGACTGGCCCGGCGACTATCTGGAGCAAGGTCAGGGGCGCGGCGTGGTTGGAACGCGGGTGGATGCCGAGCGCGGTCAGGCGCCGCGGCACGAGGCTGCGGGTGATGTTGTGTCGCTGGGCGCAGGCTGGCGTGTGACCCTGGGCGGGGACGAGGTGGCAGACGCGACGGGCCGCGGTTTCGTGTGCCTGAAGGCCACGCACCGCTTCCGGGCGCAAGCCTACGGGTCAGGGGAAGCGGGTGGGGACGAGGCGCCCTATGCGGGCGCCTATGTCCTGATGCCCGACGACACGCCGTACCGGCCCGAGCAGTGCACCAAGGGCCCCCGCGTGCAGGGGCCCGAAACCGCCGTCGTGGTTGGCGAGGGTGAGATTGACTGCGACGAATATGGCCGCATCCTGTGCCGCTTTCACTGGGATCTTGAGGGCGCGCATACGATGCGTGTGCGGGTGAGCCAGAACTGGGCGAGCAAGGGCTGGGGCGGCATGGTCATCCCGCGTATCGGCATGGAGGTGATCGTAGAACACTTGCGCGGCGACCCCGATAAGCCCATCGTCACCGGCTGTGTCTTCAATGGTAAGAACGATGCACCCTATCCTCTACCGGAACACAAGACAAAGAGCGTTTTCAGAACCGATACTCATAAAGGCGACGGGTTCAACGAACTCACATTCGAAGATGAAAAGGGGCAAGAAAAGATCTATCTGCACGCCGAAAAGGACCACGAGCTCCACATAGAAAACAATCGCTCGAAGCGGGTTGATCGCAATCAGTCGGAAAGCGTCGGCAACAATAAGTCCATCGAGATCGGCAATAACCACCAAGAGGTCATCGGGGGCAATATGACCCTGATGGTCGGCCCCAACAAGCTGCAGAATGCCGTTACCTCTGCGTTCTCCAAGTTCACAAATGCAATTGGTGACATGGCAAACAACCTGGGTTTGCCGGATATTCTGAATATGGGCGAGGGTAACCTCGTGATCGGTGTGGGGAAGAACAAGGCTGAAACCGTTATGGTGAGTTCAACCGAAGTGGTCGGCGCTGGCAAGGCAGTCACGGTGGGCGGCGGGTATCAGGTGGTTGTAGGTGGGATCCAGAACACGTCCGTTGGGATCGGTGCGATTGAGGAGGTCGGGCACAACAAGTCAATTGTGGTCGGTAAAGTCTTCGAAATAATTGTAGGTGAGTCCAAGTTGGTGATGACCGAGGACGGAAAGATCGATATTTCCGGCGTTGATATCACTATAAATGGCAAGTCTTCGATCGCGGCGAAAGCCGGAAGAATAGATTTGAATTGAGGCGCGCATGACCGAGTATGGAAAAAGCGCGTGGAAGAAACGTGCAGGCAAACGCCGCAGCATCAGGGACGAGGCTCGCGCTGCTTTCACGACAGAGTCGGGTACCGCGCCGCTCGGATCGTTTGAGGACCTTAATCTTGCTCCCAACGACATGCGCCGCCGGGTCGTGAGCCTGATGAAGGTAACGCGTGACGGTCCAGTGGGCGCAGAGCAGTTGGACATTCTTACGCTGATGGCGCGCACGCTGCTCTCGACCGGCTTGGGCAGCGGGGGGCCGATGGCCACCGTGAGCAGAACTGTTCTTTCGCCGCACGCGACAACGACGCGCGATTTATGCGAGTGGTTTACCGAAAGCTACGACCTCAGATCGCGGAACTGACCCAGTGATGCGGTCACCTCCAGCAGGTCTCTCGCTTCCCAACCCAGTATGGCAGCAGGTGGGCGAGCTAGGCCCGCGGGCACAACAGGCTGCCGGTGGGGTCAGTTCCCATGTCGATCTTTCAGTGCCACAATTGCTTCTGGATGCACAGCGGGCCTATAACGATGAGATTTACCAGAACCTCATGGCCTACGCGGCCCAACTGCAGGTGCTCGGCATTCTCGCGGGCGTGATCGATGGGCCTACGGAAGAATACAGGGCGGCCGTCGCAGAGGCGGCAGGAAACTACTTCGACCACCTTCTAGAGCGATCACAACGGACGCACTGGACACAAAATTCGTCGCCGTTGGACGCGGGAAGCACCATGCTTGGTCTTTGGTATCAGGCCTTGGGCGGCATCGTGCGCGGTGTCTCGCCCGACGACACTTATGCACAGCGGGTTGGCGAAGACTGGTCTGCAATAGGAGATCGGCTCCGAACGACGGATCCCGATAACCTCATCTCGAATGTCGGGGCCGACATGCTGCAGTCGCTCTGGGATGCCTGCGAGGCGCGTTGGGACCAGTTTTGGGACGATTTCGACAATGAGGGTCTGATGTCGGCCATGGCGCGTCTGCGCGCCGACGCGGATTTTTTGGCAGCGGAATTGGCGATCGACGTAGCTCTGGCCGTGGCAACCGGCGGCGCAGCGGCTGCAATCCGCATTGTAGCGCGGCGGGTTTCGGCCACAGCATCGCGTGTGGTGATCCGGGCGGTGAACGTGGCAAGCAACGCGGTGCCCGACGCCGATATTATCAGGGTGATTAACCTTCCCGACGCAGATATCGACCAGCGCATCGTCAGACAAGTTCTGGACGAGGAAAATCTGCGGACCCGGTCGCAGCGCGGCGATCTGACCGAACGCGCGGAAGTCGAAAACCCAAGTACCGAACGCCCGAGTGGCAGCGCCGGCGCCACCAGGGAGCCCGACCCCGTCTTTCGCCACCCACGCGAGGGCGATACCCCGCGCAGCCGGGACGAACTGCTAACCAATGGCCGCGTCCCGGGTGCACGACGGTTCAATGCATGGTTCGACGATCTCTCGCCGGCTGAGCTCGACGACCTGTGGAGCGACCCGACCCACCAGAGAGCCATCAGGAACAGACTTTTGAATGGTGGCCGCCACCATGAATGGCTGATGCGCTCGCGTGCACCGCACTTGAAAAGGCTTGGGTTTACAGCTGACGACATTATGGAATTTGTCGATGCGACGGATGGACTGTCAGGGCCTGTACCAGGGCGGCCCGGAGAACGCTGGAGTCACCGTCCACAAGATGGAGGTCCAGGAAGCGGGCCGAATTCAGGCAACATGCACAATGCATTGGGAGATGTGATTGACAATGCAACAACCCGAAACGGCTTGCTTAGAGCGTTAGGTGACTTTGCCGAAGATTGGCTGGATGATGGGGTTGCAAGCTTCCCCGAGAGCCTACGAAATGCTATTAATGCGGCAGGAGGATAGCATGAGCTTGCAAACCGACTGGACCGATTTTCTGGCGCAGCCAGCGGCGTTTGAAGACGACCATTTCAGCCATCTTCTCTACGAGAATGGCGCTCTGGACAATGTGGAGACATTGTTCTCGTCGTTACCAGAGGGACGCGCCATCGCGCGTAATGTGCGCCAGTTGGTGACTGAATGGGAATTGGGACGCGCTTACTACGTTAGCCGGGGCTACGCCCCATTAGAACAGCAGATCGCGCGAGCCCGAGCGTACGTAGCTTCGTTAGTTAAATTCGCGACCGAAGAAGGCGAAATGGATGAAGCCGACCGCCTGCGCAACGCGCCACTCGTCACGGTCGACGACCGCGACACGTTCGAAGCGATGTTCCGTGACCGCAAAGTCCAGCGCAGCGAGGTGCCCGACCTCCTGAACGACGTCGTTCTCGATTTATTGGCGTCCGCTGACAGTCGCCTCTTTGCGCTTCAGGAAGCCATCATGGAGTTAACACGTTCATTCGAGGTCACGCATTGGGTTTTGAACCCTGTGCTGGGCCTGCAAATTGACCTCGACGCAGCCTACGCCTTCCAGAGGGACGGTGGTTACATCCTGCTTGCAGAGAACCAAACCATTATTTTCTCACCGCAAACTGAATTTGTTGAGGCTAGCAACCAAAGCTGAGGCGTCAATGACTCGGTGTAATGCCGACGCGAAACCCAGCAGGCGCGCACTACGCAACAGTGAGTCCGCTCAGCACAGAAAAGGGCAATATTGGGCGCAGTTTGACGATATTTGGACTCATATTTTGGTGCTCATACGGCCAATTAATTTGGCATCAATTCTGATTAGAAACGGTTGATCATTTTCTAGTTATGTCGGGGCGTGTACTCGAATAAACTGCGCAAAATTTCATTGATGATTTTGCATCAGGGGTCAACCCAACGCCAATAGTTAAACCAAAGGTGGCGAATTTTACGCTCGCGAATGACCTGATCGACGACCTGTTTTGCGATAGGAGAAGCGCGATGCCGCATCGGCGAGAGACTGCTGCGCCAGCAAAGTGCGAAAACTCAAGGTCGGCTTTGTCCCGCGATGTGTGAATTTGAAGAAGCCCGGAATTCGCACTTGCAGCGAATGACCGCATAGCGGGCTGCGACCGCAGCATCTAAACCGGTTGGCCAAAGGCAGGAATGGGCCGTTTACCGATCAATTGCCTTGGCGATCATCTTTTAGCCGCTGCTCAACGTCCCCAAAGACTCCCTCCGCACCCGGGCGCCGCAGGCCTTTGCGAAGCTCGGACTCGGCTGCCTGGAAGTCACCCGCGGTGATCAAGATATCCAAGAATCGGCGGCGCGCGACGTGGTTGTCTGGGTCTTCCAAAAGGATGGCGCGCAGCGCTTCGATCATCGTTTCGCCGCCACTTTCCCCGTGCGACGGAACAATTCTGGTGAACACGTCGCAGCCAAGTTCGTGGCGTCCCGCGCAGGCAGACCTTGTCATTAGGACCGCAAGGTCGACCTGGACCGGGTTTTGAAACCCTTCGGACATCCAAACCGTCACCAAACGCATGCATCCCTCGGCGGCGCCACTTGCGCATCCATATGCAATGAAGGCCCTGCCGCGCGCAACGTCCACGTCGCCGCGAACGCCTTGCAAATACCACAAGCCAATTTCGGCGCAGGCCGCAGCCAGCCCGAGATCACAAGCCTGATGCATGCGGTTGAAAGCTGCATCGGACAAACTGTCTTCAATCTCCATCATCAGGCGGCTTGCCTGAGCGCATTCCACGCCACCGCCGTCGTCACAAGACAACTCCAACTGAGCAAGGCGTGGTCCATTGCTTTGGCTGCTTGGCCCATTGGAGCCCGGGTCTGTCTGCCGTGCGACGATGCAGGCGGACCGTTCCCCAAGGTCGCAAGCACGACCGAAATATGTTCCGCCACTGGCATTGTCACCGGCGACAAAAGCCATCCGCCCAGCAACGAGACAGCCGTCTGGCTCCTCCAAATCACAGGCATAGCTCATGAGCCTTTCCATTTTGGGGCGTGGCACGTCGATGATTGCTTCGGCATTTGCAACGCATTCGAGCGTCAAGGTGCCGTGACATGCGCGCCGCAACATCACCAGCCTCGATGCGTCATCAGGAGACAATCGGGTGGCATAGAGGCACAAACGTTCGCCAGATTTGTCGCACAGAAACTCATCTAACTTGGTCACGCCAGAGGGGCTGGGGCTCACCGCGACCAGCGCCGCGTAAAACAAAAGCAACGTGACGAAAAACAACGATACCGCAAGGACCCGGAAAGGCGCCTTCTGTCGGGATAGGTTTGGGTCAATCGATTTGCGGGCAAATACGGTGCCTAGGCGGGCGACATAGCTCAGAACCAATCGTCGCGCCGCAATCACGAAGAAAAAAACCAAGGCCGCCAACGACGTCGTGAAGGTGGAATAGAAATACGCCGAATAGGGTGAAAAAAGTACCGCCATTTCGAGAATTGAGATGCCGGGCTCACCTCGGAAATATCGAACAACCGTTAGGCTGGACCATATGATGAAAGCCGAAGATCCAAGATCAACCGCAATGAGGATAACCTGTGCCCAGAAAGCACGATACCGCGCCATAAGCCCAATCCAGACCCGGGTCAGGCGCAAAGATAGGTAGTCGGGGAGGATATTTATCAGCGCGCCAATGATTACGAACTTGAACATGTCCGGATCAGGATTGGTCCAGAACACCCGTGCGGGCAGATAAATCCACAACGTGACCGAAACGATCAAAACCGAGAGTAACGAAATGGCGGAGGACCAGAAAAAGCCTTTGAAGCTGAGGAACGAGCGTCCGAACCATTGATCAAATCGGTCGATGAAACCCTCTTGCCATGACACGTCTTCCGTCCGTTCAAAATAAGCACTAAGCCTTGTTCGAAGCTTTGCCGCGCCATCCAGCGCGGCGATCGGGGCACATATTGCAACGGCTATTGCCAAGGCTTCTTTGCCCGGCGTGACAAACGTTGCGACGAATTCCGAAAATGTCATGGCGCTACCGCCGAAATTTCTCTCAAGACGCTAGTTAATCTTTGTGTGGCGGTCTCCTCGGCCCCCGGTTCAGCTGAAATTGGAGTCGACAGGCGAACCCACCCTTTCCCGTCAGTGGCGTGGTCTGATTGGATGCAAAGCGCGCCGATGCGGGTGGAGGTCAGGTCAGGATAGCGTCCGCAGCGACCCTCATACCAGTAATACACAAGTTGTCGGTTGAACCCCCGTACAATGGTCAGCGCGGCGACCCGATCAGGCACCTTCCCGCCTGTTTCTTGGGGAATCGAGACATACCTTAGGCTTTCAACCTCCCAATCGGGGGCATCCGACAAAAATTGTGTGGGCAGAGTGGGTTCGAAGAATTCCTTGCCGCGGACCAACCGCGCATAGCGCACAACACCGTAGGGCGCATCCCGGACCAAAACTTTCGAGACCGTTTGATCCATCTCGTCCGACAGGAATGTCATCTCGGATGAAGTGTTTCGCACAATGTACCAAGGTCCGTGATTTCCAGCGTCTTGCACTTCGACTGTGGGCGGAGGTGGCGCAAACCACCGACCAGCGAAAGAGAGAGTAATTGAGGCTGCCAGAGCGAGGTAGATCACGGGCGGGAAGAGTTGGGCAGTAGAAGTTCGCCAAGCCCGCCGTGCACCTTCAAAAACCGGTGCAAAATCGAGATCAAACTGATCCGCAAATAGTTTTTTTTCTCCCGAAAGTCGCGTCAGTCCAAAGGCCAGGCCAAACAGGACGGCGACGGAGGCAATAAAAATCAACCAGCCTTCCAAAAAATGCGCAAAACCCTCGACGTGGGAATGATCGCCGAGCAGGTTCACCGTGAAAATGATGAAGGTGACGCGGATGACGTTCATCCCGATGGCAATGGGCGCCGCCATGAGAACAACTATGACTTTGACCCACCCGTCGCAGCGCAACACTGCCGCCAGCGTGGCGGCAAAGCTGAGCAGCGGCAGGATGTAGGACAAGCCCGAACAGGCCTGTGCCACAACCAAGTAAACGCCTGCTACATCAATGACGTTGTATTCTAGGGCCGCGGGTAACCCAAAGAATTGTGACAACTGCACCGACCCGATCGCCGTAATTCTTTGCAGCGCATTCTGGAGTTGCAGAAAAGCACTCTCTGACAGCGGTAGTGTCGTCAACAAAACCAGCGCTGCGGGCAGAAATCTCGCAATTATCGATCTCCTCAGTATGCAAGCCGCCACTGCACAGATGACCAGAAATACGGCCAATCCGGACCACGCGCCCAACGAAAAAAAAGCTGCGGTACCAGCCAAGAACAAGGCGCCGACAAGGATAAAAAATGCGCCCCAATGAGGGCGATCGCGACAGAAGTCGCCTTCTGTCAGCCCTACTTGCCTCAGGACAAGCATAACAAAGAGTAAAGCGGAAAGCGGCCCGTGGGAGTATTCTGGGCGCGCCCAAGAACCGACAATAAATGATAGCCCTGTCCACAAAAGGATCAGAAACAACCCTAGAATGCCTGGAAACCGGAACGATGTAACAGGATTTGGGGCGTGTGAGCCTTCCTGTGCAAGAGACATACGACTTATCCAAACGCATCAACGAGTTTTGCTTAAACACTAGTGCCAAAGGCCGGGTGAAGGAAACGTACTTCACTTAGAAATTATGTCCGTGCAGTCATTGGTTCTTAAATCTGCACGATGTGGTGTGCGGGAAGTGAAGCGAACCGGCGCATTCCGCCATATGCGCACTGCAAATCACGTCAGTGGTAGTGCACCACAGCCCGATATGCGGCAACGCATAGGGCCCGCTCCGGATACAATGAGCGTTGCAATAGGGCGCTGCGTCGAGACGTACTGAATGCCGAGTGGTTAACAACAACGAAGCAAGCCCCGATCGTGATGAATCATTCGCTTCGACAGATCAGCCATACCCGTCCCCATCAAGCGCTCAACCTGCGTCCGGCCCTGCTAGAAATCGTACTAGAGAAACTACAAATCTGTGGTCCGATCATTGAGAGCTAGACACTTCTGGTCGCTAACTCAGAGAGTTCGTCGAATTCGTAGAGGCTGCGCAGGCCAAAGCGTCACATGAGTGATTGTGGTTGAAAAGACTCTCTGCTGCGATTGCAGCGCATGACCACAAATGGGCTGCAAACGCAGAATTTTAAACTTAGGTCTAAGGTCCGGAATGGGCCGCCAGTGAAGGCGACCCAAATACGCTAGATTTCAATGGCTTCGGCGATGGCCAGGGCATCCTCGAGTTCTACGGCTAAGTACCGGACGGTGCTGTCCATCTTGGTGTGACCGAGAAGAAGCTGAACGGCTCAAAGGTTGCCGGTCTTCTTGTAGATCTGGGTGACCTTGGTTCGGCGCATCGAATGGGTACCGTAAGCACTCGCCTCGAGACCGATCGACGTAACCCAGTCGCGGACAAACCTTGCATACAGCCGGGTTGAGATGTGCAGGCGCTCATGGAACCGACGCGGCCAGAGGAACTCGGAACCGACCATGAGTTCATCTTCCATCCATTTCTCAACCGAGGCACGTGTGCCTTCAGAAATTTCGAACCCCACCGGTTTTTTGGTTTCGCTTTGCAAAACCGATGCCCGTTCTTTGATCTGACCAGACGCCATGACGTCGACGACTTTCATCTTCACCAGGTCGCAGCCACGCAATTTACTGTCGATGGCCATGTTGAACAGCGCGAGATCACGGTGGTTCTCGGCCAGTTCAAGTCGCACCCGGATTGCGCAGACATGCTTTGGCTTCAATGGTCGTTTCTGACCGACAATGCGTCCTTTGTTCCAGGCAGGCCGAAGCGCACGAATGTCAGGTAAGTTTGGTGTTTCCATGACTGATCCTCCGATCCGCCACGCCCTCCCAAAAACGACAACCCGACGTTGACCGAAACATCCTATCACAACATGCCGCGCCGCATCCGAAGTCGGCTACGAGCCCACTCTGCGGGATGCTGCACTCTGTACGGACGTCTGCATTCATGGTCAGTTGCCATAGGTTACATGCTATGCACGGATTGCAGCTCGCTTCGGACATGCGATGGCAAATTTGGAAGGTTTCAGTTGGGTTCTTCAGAGTTAGAAACAGTCATTCTGGCGGCGGACATCGTGGGATATTCGCGGATGATGGATGAGGATCACAGCGTCGCGTTGGACGCCCTGAGAAACGTCCGCGACTGTATTGTCGAGCCATGCATTGCAGCGGGCGGCGGTGTGGTTATCAAACGTCTTGGGGATGGGTGGCTGGCCGCATTCGATGGATGCTCGGACGCGTGCGCATCGGCACTCAAGATACAAGACCTGTTAGCCAATGATGGAACCGCAGCACTCCGCATCGGTCTTCACCAAGGACTGGCCAGCTTTGTGGATGAAGATGTCTTTGGGACCGGCGTCAATATCGCGTCGCGGCTCGAGGCGCTCGCAAAACCGGGCGGCATTGCCATTTCAGATGCTGTGTTCGCGAACCTGTCCGAAGACTTGCAAGTGTCCTTTGAGAATGCGGGAGCGCGGGTACTCAAGAACATTGCAGAGCCGGTGAAGGTCTGGGCGTTTGGAGGCATTCCTCAGACTGCGGTGACATCTGAACCAATTTCTATCCAACTCGAGAATTTCGTCGAAAAGGCATCACTCGATACCTTCGCCCCAGAGATCGTGGAAGCGACCGCAATCGAGCTCGAGAAGTACCGCTGGCTACATGTCCTCCGACCGGAAAACGAGGGCGCACCTTCGAAGTATGTCTTGAACGCTACACTGCGCCGGTCCGGGGATCGGATACGGCTCACAGTCCATCTTTCCGTTCGACATGACAGGCGGCGGCTTTGGAGCGAACGGTTTGATCGGGTCGTCATCGATGAGTTCGAACTAACAGATGAGCTTAGTTTGGCGCTTGCTTTGCGGATCAGCGCAGAGATCGACGCACACGAAAAAATGCAAGCCCAGATGCGTCCGCCAGAACAGTTGAACGCGGCCGAGCTCAGTGCGCGCGCCAATGATCTGATGTCATCAGGCCAATCCGACGCATTTGAGGAAGCGGAAGCCATGCTCAAGCGGGCGGTTGCGCTCGAACCAAGGAACACGTCGGCTCATATACAGAGGTCTTTCGTGGGTTACCGTAAGGCCATGAGCGGTGCATGGCCCGTACAGGCAACGCTCGCGGCGGCATTGCAACCTGCCTTGGACGTCGTTCGGATGGACCCCAAAACGCCAGGTGGCTATGTCATGTTGGCCAGTGTGAACGGCATGATGGGGAAAACCGAAGCCGCTCTTGAAGCGGCGGCGCAAGTTGAACGCTTGAATCCAAACGCCTGGGGCGTACCTCATGGAAGATCCATTGCGTACACGTTTGCGGCGCCAGAGTGGGCACGGATGCACGATCCTGAAGCGTTGCTCGCGATCTCGAATGCGGAACGGACACTGGAACTGGCGCAATCATCCAAGTTTCGATCTGGGCACCTTTTCTTTCTGGGTATTGGTCAGTTGCTGGATGATGCATCAGACCTACAACTTGGCATTTCCACCTTGGAAAGATCAGCAGGTGCTGCTGGTGCCAATTGGTGGCCAAGCTTGTTTCTCGCTTTGGCAGAACTGCGGCGGGGCAAGAGGCAGATTGCGCAACAGCACATCTCAGCTGCGCATACTCTGTTTCCGGCACTTTCAATGTCAGCCATCGCCGAAATTTTTGACAGGAGCCGAGTTTGGCCGGTCTGGCAGATGGAACTGGAGCACTTGCCCGACATCGGCTTGAAGACCTAACCGACTGTTTGACCCGTTGAGCGTAGGTCTAGATCGTCAACAGGTACCCGTTGGCGCAATCGCAGCGAAAGCGCGCCTTGTCCCGCAGATTGTGCGTTCGATCATATTCCGATTTTGCAGGCGCGGCGAATGGCAGGAATGCGGGCTGCGACTACAGCATCCCGAGCGTGCGTCGAAGGTCCGGAATGGGCCGCGAGCTGCCTTTGTTCAAGGCAGAAGGCCACTCAAGCTCAAGCTGCTACCACCAAGATCAACGGTCTCA
>NZ_CANNDO010000012.1 GCF_947503385.1 uncultured Tateyamaria sp. | reverse complement strand
GGGACGGGCAGGGGGGCGGCACCTATCACTATGCGGGCGCGCCTGTGACCTCGTGGGCCGGTTTCGCGCGCGAAACATTTGACCAAGCGGGCCGGGACGTGACCGTCACCGGCATTCCCACCGCAGACTACCCGACTCCGGCCACCCGCCCGCTTAACTCACGGCTCGATTGCAGCACGTTAGAGACTGATTTTGGCCTGAAACCTGCTGATTGGCAGGGTGATCTGGCCCGCATCCTGAAGGTAATCGCATGACCAAACGCAAAGGCATCATTCTGGCGGGCGGGTCGGGCACGCGGCTCTATCCGATCACCATGGGCGTGTCGAAACAGCTCTTGCCGATCTATGACAAGCCGATGATCTACTATCCGCTGTCGGTGCTGATGCTGGCGGGCATCCGCGAGATTTGCGTGATCACCACGCCGCAGGATCAGGACCAGTTCCAGCGCACGCTGGGGGACGGGGCGCAATGGGGGCTGTCGCTGACCTATGTGGTGCAGGCCAGCCCCGACGGGCTGGCGCAGGCCTATCTGCTGGCTGACGCGTTTCTGGACGGGGCGCCGTCCGCGATGGTGCTGGGCGACAACATCTTTTTCGGCCATGGCCTGCCTGACCGTCTGGCCGCCGCCGATGCGGTCGACACCGGCGGCACTGTGTTCGGCTACCGCGTGGCGGACCCCGAACGGTACGGCGTGGTCGATTTCGCGCCCGACGGCACGGTCAAGACCATCGTGGAAAAGCCGCCCGTGCCGCCCTCGAACTATGCAGTCACCGGGCTCTATTTCCTTGATGGCTCCGCGCCTGCGCGCGCGGCGGCCGTAACGCCGTCGGACCGGGGCGAGCTTGAGATTACGTCGCTGCTGGAGATGTATCTGGCCGATGGCCAACTGAACGTGCAGCAGATGGGGCGCGGCTATGCGTGGCTGGACACAGGCACCCACGCGTCCCTGCTGGATGCCGGGAATTTCGTGCGCACCCTGTCGGACCGGCAGGGCCAGCAGGTGGGCTGCCCCGAAGAGATCGCCTATGAGCAGGGGTGGATCGACGCCGCGCAACTGGCCGAACGCGCCGCCCTTTTCGCCAAGACGCAGTATGGGGCATATCTCAAGGGGCTACTGCCCTAGACGTTTCGCGCGCGAAACCTGCCTATGACGGGGGTTTGCGCAGATAGGCGAGGATCTGATCCCGCAGGGCAGGGGTCAGGGCCTTGCCGGAAATCTTCAGCCAATCGCCGTTGATATCCCATTCTGCTTGCACGCCTGCACGCACGTCCTTGGACATCAGCTGTGGGGGCATTTTGGCCTTGGTTTGGGTCTGTTTTGCGCTGTTCAGCGCCCGTGTCAGCGCCTCCTGCTCGGCTTCCGCGTTCTGCGGCATTGCCGCGCGCAGGGTCTGTCGCGCGCGGGTGACATAGCCTTTGTCCGCCTCCATCGCCGCCGCCATTTTCAGCCCCAGCCGTTCACCGATCAGATGCGGAAAGCGCAGATGCCCGTCAAAGGCCGCGACCAGCGGCAGGAAGGACCGGATTTTCGACCGCTTGGGCCGCGACGCGCTGGCAAAGAGGGTCAGCAGCGCCTCTTTGTCGGTGGCAAACACGCCCTGTTCCACCGCCTTGGCCGCGATGCGGGCGCGCTCAAAATAGCTCAGGCCCACGCGGATCTCGTTTTCCTCGACCATGGCCTGATAGGTTTCCGACGCCTCTTTGGGCGCGCGCAGCAGCGCCAGCACCATGCCGTCATGCTGCCCCTGTTCGGCCAGCCGCGCGATGGCCTGACAACGCCGCCAGCCCGAGATCAGGCCATATGCGCCCGGTTTAGTCTCTAATATTTCGATCGGTGTCTGTTGACCGCGGGCGGCGATGGAGGTCATCAGCGCCGCCATCTCCGCATCTTCGGCAATCACCCGGTCGCGCACAATGTGATCAAGGGCGATGTCAGCCACAGGCAGGGACAGCACCATGCGCCCCGTCGCGCGCGCCGCGCTGAGTTCACGGGTGACGTCGTGCAGCGCGGCGGTTGTGGCCGCATCAGAGGCCACATCGGCAATGGGCGCGCGGGACATCATGGATTTCGTCTCGGGGGCGGCCCCGAAGATTGCGGGGTTCGCAGGGCTGAGGCGTTTGCGTTTGGCCATGGGTCTCTCCTTTTGCGCCGCTCTGCGCGAAACGGGTTAACTCGCCTTTTCCAGAGCGTGCGTTGCGTCGCGCGCCCATGCACCGACCAGAAGCTGTTTGAACGCGGCATAGGTGGCGTCGAACGTCTCGCGCCCCCGCACATAGGTCTCGCGGTTAAAGTCGCGGTAATCGGCCTCGTAGATGCCCTGCACCTGCTCGCCGGCCTGTCCGATCAGGGCGGTGAAATCCTGCCGGTGCGGCGACAAAACAGACCCTAAATAGGCCTGCATGAGCGCGCCAAGCTCGGCCTGCTGGGTCCCGTCATAGCGGGTGATCACCGCGCGCACCGCGTCCCATTCGAACTGCAATCCCGCACGCCCCAGCGCGCGGGCGGCAATATTCTCGGCCTCTTCGATGGAGCCGAACGTGGCGTGCAACATGTCAAAGAACCGGCCCGTGCTGTCAAATTCCAGAAAGGACGCCCCAAGCGGCACCAGCAGGATATCGGCGGCCGACAGCCCGTTGATGGTGAGGTAGCCAAGGGCGGGCGGCGTGTCGAGAAACACGATGTCATAGGCGTCGAGCACGCCGTCGGCCTGTAGCGTTTCGGTCAGCGCGTCCCACAGTTTCCAGCCGCGCCCGGACATGCGCCAGACCGGGATCTGAAACTCGGCCCAGTAGAGGTTCAGCTGCGCACCGATCAGGTCGATATTGGGCCAGTGGGTGGCTTGGATAAGGTCCTGCGCCGTCACATCCAGCGCATCGGTCAGCGTGTCATCCAGCGGGGCAGGGGCCTCACCCCGGTCAAGGCGGCGCTGGTTTTCGCGGCGCAGGTGCCGGGCATAGTGGCGTGCCATCAGCGGAAAGACGGTCTGCCATTCATCGGTCACCTGCCCGCCAAAGATCGACGTCATGGAGCCTTGGCTGTCCAGATCAATCACCAGCACCTTGTAGCCATCCAGAGCGGCGGACATCGCCAGATGCGCCGCTGTGCTGGTCTTGCCCACGCCGCCCTTGAAATTCGCGACAGCCACCATTTTTGCGGGCAGGCCCTCGGGGCGGTAGGGCAGGTATTCCTTGGCCTTCGATCCCTCCTGCCCGAAATGCGCCTTGAGCCGCAGCACCTCGTCAAAGGTGAACCATTTGGCGCCGCCTTCGGTCTCGGAGGTGCCTTGCGGCAGGTCGGGGTTCTGTTTCAGCACGCGGCGGAAATGGCCCGTTGCCACCGGGATCAGGTAGCGGGTGATCTCCCATGTGGAAAAGCGGCGCAGGGTCCGGGCGGTGCCCTGTTCCATGCCACGGCTCGCCAGATCATCGCGCCCGCCCGCACAGGCCTGCGCGATCTCGGCAAAGGCCTGCGTGGTGGTGGGCGCGCCCAGCTGCGCCATCGCCGCCTCTGGATCGATGTTGAAATAGGGGGGAAGATCGGGTGAAGTGGCCTTGGGGGGCATGGGGCTGCTCTGCTCTTGGCACTTTGATGTGCGCGGTTTTTCCCAGACTACCATAAAAGTGCGCACATGGAAGGAAAGAGATTACACACACACTCTTTTCTAAGTAAATCAATGGCTTGCCTGTGTTCTGCGCGTGTTTTTCCGGGTGTTCGGATTGCACCTGTCCAAAATCCTGCTGAGTTAATTTTTGTTATTTATACGTTACGCAATCTGTGGGCTTCATCTAACACACTGAGAAATAAAAGGTTTTTTGCACTCTTTTGCAGACAGACGACTCTGATCCTCCGAAACACCGACTCTGAACCGCCGCTCAGGCGACTCTGATCCGCCGTCACTGTGCTGGACCGGGCCTGTGGATAACTCTAGGCTGAGTGTCACTGAAACCCCGAAAGAATCGGGGACAAGAACGAGCAGGCATAATGACAGACACGGCAGGGCTCTTGCCCGACCGCCATCCGATGGGCGATTTCTTCGTCTGTGATATCTTTGGGGCCGCGCCCAAGGATGATCTGGGGACGATGGAACATCCCATATTCTCGCTCTCGACCCGGCCGGATCGCCGGGTGCTGAGCTATTCGCATAACGGCACCCAAATCACCGTGACACCAAGCGTCCGGGGGCGGGCGACGATCCACGACAAGGACATCCTGATCTATTGCATCAGCCAGTTGGTGGCGGCGCTCAATGCAGGCCGCACCGTGTCGCGGCGGGTCACGCTCAAGGCGCATGATCTGCTGGTGGCCACCAACCGCGATACGGGCGGCGACAGCTATGCGCGCCTGCGCGAGGGGTTCGAGCGGCTGGCGGGCACGCGCATCACCACCAATATGGCGACCGGTGGCATCGAGACGACCAGCGGCTTTGGCCTGATTGAATCGTGGGAGATCCAGCGGCGGTCCAAGGGCGGGCGCATGGTGTCGGTGTCCGTGATGCTGTCGGAATGGCTGTTTCGCGCGGTGGAGGCGCGCGCTGTCCTCACGCTTTCCCGCGATTATTTCCGGCTGCGCAAACCGCTGGAGCGGCGGGTCTATGAGCTCAGCAGAAAACATTGCGGGCGGCAGCCGGCGTGGAAGGTGTCAGTGGCGACCCTGCACAAAAAGGCGGGCTCCGCCGCACCCGTGCGCGTGTTCCGCGCGGCCCTGCGGGCGATGATCGCGGCCAACCATCTGCCCGATTACGATCTGGAAGAAGCCCCCGGTGACATGCTGGTGGTGCGCCGCCGCACGGTGATCGAGGTGGACGCGCCGCGCCCCAGTGCCGACGCGCTGGAGGCGGCGCGGGGGCTGGCACCCGGTTGGGACGTCTATGCGCTGGAGGCCGACTGGCGCGCCTTCTGGGCCGAAACGGGCAAACAGCGCCTGACCTCGCCCGACAAGGCGTTTCTGGGCTGGGTCAAAACGCGGCCCAAACCCTGACGCAACGGCCCCCCGTCTCTGTCCCGAAAAAATCCCCCCCGGAGGGCCGATCCGCCAAGGGTGCCCCGGCCTACAGTGGCGCGTGCACAAAAGGCGGCGCAGACCCGCCCTTCAAGAACACCGCCGCCGTGTCCAGCGCCTCGCGGATGGTCACATCCATGTCGAGATAGCGATAGGTGCCCAGACGGCCCACAAAGGTCACGCCCTGCGCCTGTTCGGCCAGCGCCACATAGTCTCTAAGCAGGGCTTTTTCGCGCACTTGCCGGATCGGGTAATAGGGGATGTCCTCCGCTTCGCAGGCGCGGGAATATTCGCGGTAGAGCACCGAGCCGTCGTGATCCTCCCAGGGCGAAAAATGCTTGTGCTCGGTGATGCGGGTGTAAGGCACGTCCTCTTCACCGTAGTTCATCACCGCACAGCCCTGATAATCGCCCGCATAGGTGAAGCGCTCGAAATCCAGCGTCCGGTAGCCCAGCCGTCCCAGCCGGTGGCCAAACCAGCCATCAAGGGGGCCTGCATAGAACGTGTGGGCATAGTCGCCCACGGCATCCGGGGTCACGGGGCGCGACAGGTGCACGGTGATGGCGGGGTGGTCCAGCATCGCCTCGACCATCGCGGTATAGCCGTGTTCGGGCATCCCCTGAAACCGGTGGGCAAAATAGTTGTCGTCGTAGTTGAACCGCACCGGCAGCCGCTTGAGGATTGCGGCGGGCAGGTCTGCCGGGGACATCCCCCATTGCTTGACCGTGTAGCCGCGAAAGAACGCCTCATAGAGGTCCGGCCCCACAAAGCGCAGCGCCTGTTCCTCAAAGGTCTGCGGATCGGTGATGGAGGTGTCGGCCTGTGCCTCGATAAAGGCGCGGGCCTCGTCGGGGCGCAGGGTGCGCCCGTAAAACTGGTTGATCGTATGCAGGTTGATGGGCAGGGAAAACACCTGCCCGCGGGACGTGGTTTTGACCCGGTTCTTGTAGGGCTGAAAGTGCGCAAAGCGGTGCACGTAGTCCCAGACCTGCGCATCATCGGTGTGAAAGATATGCGGCCCATAGACATGGACCATCACGCCGGTGTCGGCATCGCGTTCGGTGTGGCAGTTGCCGGCCACATGCGCGCGCGCTTCGCAGACGGTCACGCGGTGCCCCGCTTCGGCCAGTTGCCGCGCGATTACCGCCCCCGAAAGCCCCGCGCCTATCACCAGAACTGTCATCACCCCGCCAGACTGCGCCGTTTTTGCCCCGGCGCGTTGTTGCCATCCAGATGTGACATGTGCGGCGGTCCGCGTGCAACTGGGTCGCGCCGTGGGGTCAAGCCACGGTAAAGCCACGTTTTTTGCACTTTGTTGCACCGATTTGACCAGCATGGTTCTGGTTAAGGGGGCTGTGAAATCGTAAGATAGCGGCAGGGTGAGTCCTTGTTGGTACGGTGGTGCAGGAGCATGTCGGTTGCAAAATCGCGGGGTTGGATACGGATATGCTGTCGCATGGGCGGCCTGTTTGCACTTGTGTGCGGGGTCCTCGTGATGGCCGCTGCCCCCTCCGCCGATGCCCGTCAGCGTGAATACCCGGTGGTGTCTGTCTGGTGCGACAGCGACCCGGCGATGTGCCGCGCGCTGGTGCAGGCGCTGGCCGAGACGGTCCCGGCGCGTATCTACCGCATCAACCCCAAACCCCGCCCGCCGCAGGCCTTTGACGTGCGTCTGGAACTGAGCCGCGATGGCGCAGCCCGACTGCACTGGCAGAACAACGGGGCCGGCGACATTGTCACCCGCGGTGCCCTGTCCAAGGCCGACCTTGCCCGCAAACTTGTCCAGTCCAGCCCGGCGTTGCCCGGTGCCATGGGCGCCCGACCCTGAGCCGTTTTGAAAGAGTAGGATATTTTCATGTGTACCATTTGCGCGATGACCCAGAATTTCGACACCACACGTCACGAGGATGGGGGGCCAATTTTCGAAGATGGGGTGGTTGTTCCCAACGGGGCGCTGATCCTCGAGGGTGCGGATGCCGCCGAAAGCTCTGCAACCACCTATTCGATGTCGGTGGGCGACACGTTTCAGGGCACCCTCGACAGCGCGTTTGACGAAGACTGGATCGCGGTGGACCTAGTTGCGGGCCAGTCCTACCAGATTTCGCTGAGCGGTATCGGTTCAGGAGAACTGAGCGACCCCTATCTCAGGGTCTTCAACGCCTCGAGTCAGCTTGTCACCTTCAACGATGACTATATTGGTCTGGATTCCCGGGTGACGCTGACGGCAACCTACACCGGCACTTACTATATCGAGGCTGATGCCTATTCGGCCGAGACCGGGACCTATTCGGTCGCGATTACCGAAAGCGCGCCGCCGCCGCCACCGCCACCGCCAGCGGGCACAACCGGCACAGTCGAAGAGATGGGCACGTTCCTTCTGGAAGGCACCCAAGGGTTCAGCCGGTCCTATGACACCTCTGTCTCGAACCAGATCACGGTCGACATTTCGGGCCTGACCGCCGCAGGCCAGCAACTGGCCCGCTGGGCCATGGACGCCTGGGAGATGGTTGCCAATATCGACTTTGTCATCCAGTTGGATGGTCAGGGCAACGAGATGATCACCGTCGATGACGAAGACAGCGGTGCCTTTGCCTATTATCCCAACAGCGGGTCGACCAGCATCGCGGATGGTGACAACACCAATGGTGTGGAGCTGAACGTCTCGCGCGCCTGGCTGGTCAATAGCGGCACCACGCTCGACAGCTATTCATTCCAGACCTACGTGCATGAATTCGGCCACGCGCTGGGGCTGCGGCATCAGGGCAATTACAATGGCACCGCCAGCTACCCGAGCGACGCCTATTTCACCAATGACAGCTGGCAGATGTCGGTGATGTCCTATTTCAGTCAGACCGAAAACACCTCGACCAACGCGTCCTTTGGCTATCTCGCCGGGCCGATGATGGTCGATATTTACGCCATTCAGGAACTTTATGGCGCACCGGGGTCAAGCGGTGTCACGGCGGGCAACACGACCTATGGCCGTGGCTCCAACTTGGGCAATTACCTTGACGAGATCTTCACGGCGCTGTCCACGAACAGCTCGACGACCAATGTCACCGGCAACCCCATGGCCTACACCATCTACGATCAGAGCGGCACGGACACGCTGGATCTGGGCTTTCTCGATATCTTTACCCCGGCGCGGGTCGACCTGAATGACGGCACGTTCTCGGATTTCGGTTCCCAGATCGGAATCCTCGGCATCGCCGTGGGTACGATCATCGAGAACCTCGAAACCGGGGCGGGCAATGACACCATCACCGGGAACGAGGCCAACAACAGGCTGACCTCCGGGGCGGGCAATGACCTGATCCTGTCCGGGGCGGGCAACGATACCACAAGCGGCGGGTCCGGCAACGACACGATCTATGGCGGCGGCGGCAACGACAATCTGTCCGTGTCCAGCGGCACCAACGAGGTGTTCGGCGGCGCGGGCAGCGACGCAATCACCGGCGGCACCGGCAATGACGTGCTGGGTGGCGGGTCCGGCAACGACACGATCAACGGCCTGTCCGGCAGTGATACGCTGTGGGGCTCGTCCGGCAATGACGACATCGATGGCGGCCTGAACAACGACCTGGTCGGCGCGGGCGCCAACCGGGACACCGTGGATGGCGGTCAGGGCAATGACACCCTTTATGGCGGGGGTGGTCAGGACATTGTCGACGGCGGCGACAACAACGACATCACGGGCGGCGGGTCCGGTGCCGATGTGGTGAACGGCGGTGGTGGCGACGACACGGTCTGGGGTCAGGGCGGCAATGACACCGTCTATGGTGGTCAGGGCAATGACGAAGTGTCGGGCGGCGGTCAGGGCGACCAGCTGTTCGGCCAGCAGGGCAATGACACGCTCAACGGCGGCTTTGGCAATGACACGCTGTCGGGCGGGGCGGACAATGACGTGCTGAACGGCAATTTCGGCAACGATGTGCTGACCGGTGGTCTGGGGGCCGATATCTTTGTCTTTGATGCGACGGGCACCAACACCGTCACCGATTTCGACATTGCCCAGGGCGACCGGCTGCGCCTGGACGATGCACTGTGGGGCGGTGGCCTGACCGCGGCTCAGGTGATCGACCAGTTCGCCGATGACAGCTCAGGCACGGTGGTCATCGCCGTGGGTGGCGCGACGATCACGCTGGAGGGTGTCAGCAGCGTGATCGGTCTGGACGGCGTGCTCGACATTATCTGATGCGAAACCCGCCTGCCGGCGGCGGGCTGGACGGGGGCCATTCCAAGGCTGGCCCCGGGGCGGCGGCTGCGCTATCCCCGGCGCTGTCGAGACAGAGCAAGTGGCAGGCCACGGATGACACAGACATTCCTTTTGGGTGTTGGCGCGCAAAAGGCCGGAACAACCTGGCTGTACCAGTATCTGCGCGGCCATCCCGACTGCGCGATGGGCCTGATCAAGGAACATGCAGTGCTGCAGGCGGCCTTGTCCGGCGCGGGCCTGTCGGGTCGTTTCCCGGCCAAGGCGGACGCGCTGATCGAGGCCTTGCAGGCCGCCAAGCGCGCAGAGGCGGAAGGCGGCGCGCCTGATGCCGAGGCGCAGGCCCGCCTGCTGGCGCTGATGGACAATATCGGCGGCGAGATCGACCTGTCCTGTTACCTGCGCCCCTTCGGGCGTCTTCTGGCGGCCCGGCCCGGGGCGCGGCTGACCGGGGATATCACTCCGGAATACTGCATGTTGTCGGCTGACCAGATGATCCGGGCGCGCAAGATGATTGAGACGGCGGGCTATGACCTCAAGGTAGTGTTCCTGATGCGCGATCCGCTGGAGCGGATCTATTCCGCGCTGCGCATGGCCGACCGCAACCGCCGCAACGCGGGCAAGCAGGTCCCCTTTCCCGCTGCCGAACGGTTCGACAATCAGGCCAGAGCGGACTGGGTCGAGGGGCGTACGCGCTACGAGACGATCCTGGAGGCGATCGATACGGCCTTTGACCCCGATCAGGTCTATCTGGGGTTCTACGAGACGTTCTTTACCGACGAGAGTCTGTCGGAGTTGCTGGCGTTTCTGGGCCTGTCGCACCATCCGGCGGATTTCTCGCATATGGCCAATGCATCCCCCGATGGCGGCGCCATTGCGGCGGACAAGATCGCGACGGTACGACGCTATTACGACGCGACCTACCGCGCCTGTGCGGCGCGCTTTGGCACTGCGTTCATATCGCGGATCTGGCCACACGCCTGAGCGCCGCCCAGCGTCACCCGGCGTTTTCCACATCTGCCCGTGCGGCGGCCAGCAGCCGTGTGTCGCTGGAATCAAAAGCCCGCCCCTCGAGGTCGTGTTCCAGCAGCGCCAGCACGGCAGCGGGTGTCAGCGCCTCGGGGTCGTACATCCGGCTCCAGCGCACCGGCATGTTGTCGATGCGCACCCCGTTGATCCACAGCGCGTGGCTGAGGTTCAGGTGTGGCTGCGGGGTCGCGGGCCAGTCGATCCAGCCCAGTGTGCCCGCCTCGACCGTGGTGTCCGCCGCACGGGCATAGATCCGCATCAGCGCGGGCGTGGCGATCCCCGCCTGATCTCCGATGACAAAGCCAAAGGTCGGATGCGGCCGGGCCGGAAAATCGGCAAAGAACGTGTTCTGTGTGGCGCTGGCATGGATCATGTTGCGCCAGTCAAAGGTCTGGTTGCGCGCCTCCAGCCCCTTGTCGGGGCGGATGCGCAGCACCGCGTCTACCTCAATGCCGGAGGCGTCCAGCATCGACTGGGCACCGCGGATCTTGTGGTACATTTTCTGCGGGTTGGAAAAGGCTGCAAAGGCGCCTGCTCCGTCATCCTCGATGCGCACGTGATCTTCGGGACAGTCATAGAATGCGGCCAGCTGGTGGGCTGTGACACAGTTTGCATCATCCAGTGCCGTCAGCCGTGGATAGCGGGCCTGCAACGCAAGAAAGCCCATGCTGTGGCCCACGTCCTGATAGGTCTTGAGGAACGAACCCCCGAACATGCGCCAAGCCTGTGCAGGGGTAGGGGCCTTGCGCCCGATCTTGCGCCACGTGTCCACAAAGATCACCGGTTCCACATCGCGCAGCAGGTGGTGCCGGATCAGCGGCCAAGCCTGGGTGTAGCCGCGCAGCTGGCCCGAGATGCAGACGCCGATCCGCGGGCGGCACTCCAGTGACAGGGCAGGGGCGGGTGGACGCTCCACGGGGGCGAGCACCGACAGCCCGGTGAGCCGGTCCGCCTCGGGGCGGCGCGCAAGATACCAGTCATACAACGCGGGTCTGACACTGCGCTGGCTCAGCACCAGTTGGTCCAGCACTTCGCAGGGCAGGTCGGCGGGGGCGGTGTCGGCATAGCGGTCAGGGATGGTGTCCACCCAGGCGTCCACAATCAGACGCAGCGCGGTGTTGGACTGGCCCTGATAGATCTTTTCCAGCGTCAGGATCACCTGTGGCGGGAACGCTGCCACCGCCCTGTCAAAGCTGCCGTCGATATAGAGCAGTTGCATCAGGTCGGTGGTGTCCGATGCGTGCAGCGTCCAGATCGCGTAGATTTCCGCCGGGGTGGCGGAGCTGATGGCGTCCAGCAGGGCCTGCGACGGGATGCCATCGCCCAGACCCAACTGCAGCCGCGTCAGCACCACGTTCCGGGTGGGCGGCAGGTCGTCCTGCACCGCCAGAGCCAGGGCCCGGTGCAGGGGCAGCAGGGCCGCATAGGCATGTCGGGCCGAAATATGGAGCAGCGCGTTCTTATGCGCAAATTCCATCCGTGCGCCCGGTGCGCTCGCGTGGGTCTGGGCCAGCGACAGGGCAAACAGGCGCTCAAGCCGGGGGTCGTCCCGGAACCGGTTGAGGAATTCCTGATCGTGCAGGGCGGCGGCGAGGTGGGCGTAGAATTTCGGGTGGCTGATCTGGCGGCCCCGCAGGTGCAGGCAGCCATCGGCGAACGGGCCAAAATGCTTGGCCCGGCGCAACACCTCGAGGGTCCAGACCGTGGTCGGCTTGTGGCCCTGCCCGCTGTCCCGCACCCGCTTGAGATAGGCCATGGCCAGATCGACCACGCGGGCCTGCTGTCCGTGTACGGCGGCGATGTGGCAGATCGGGGCCAGCTGGGCATCTCCGGGCGGCTGATCGGCATGGTCCAGCAGGTGCTGGACCGCCTCGGCCTGCTGGCCGTTCCCGGCCATCTGCCAAGCCGCCTGAACCACGTCTCCGGGCAGGTGGGAGGCGGCGGGCGCGCCGTTGTCCCCGGTTTCTGGCACCGTGGCCCCTGTTCGCTTGCGCAGGCCACGCACCATGCGTGCCAGCGTTGCGCGGGCCCGGCTAACCGGCATTCTTGATGTCGGCCTGCGCCGCGGCCAGCAACTGGGCGTCGGTGACATCCGGTGTGCGGTCCGCCATGTCCAGTTCCAGCAGCCCAAGCACGGCCTGCGCCGTCAGCGCCTCTGGGTCGAACATCTTGCCCCAGCGCACCGGCATCGTGTCGATGCGCACGCTGTTGATCCACAGCGCATGGCTGAGGTTGGCGTGGGCGCGGGGGGTGGCGGGCCAGTCGGACCAGCCCAGCTTGCCCGCCTCGACCGTGGTGTCCTCGGCCTGGGTATAGATATGCATCAGCTCCATCGTGGCGATGCCTGCCTGATCCCCGATCACAAAGCCCGAGGTGGGGTGCGTGCGGGCCGGGAAATCGGCAAAAAACACCCGGTCATTGTGGCTGGCATCGATCAACTGGTGCCAGTCAAAGGCGGGGGTCACGCCATCCAGGCTCTTGTCCGGGCGGATGCGCAGGGCGGCATCGACCTCGATGCCGGACGCCTCCAGCATGGCTTGGGCGCCACGGATCTTGTGATACATCTTGCGCGGGTTGGAATAGCCGGTGAACACGCCCGTCTCGTCGTCCTCAATGCGGATATGGTCGGGCGGGCAGCCATAGAAGGCGGCCAGCGTTTCCACGTCCACAGTGCTGGCATCGTCCAGCGCCGTCAGCGCCGGATAGCGCGCCTGCATCGCCTGAAAGCCCATGGCGTCGGCGGTCGACTGATAGGTCTTGAGAAAGGCACCCGAGAACATGCGCCAGGCCTGTGCGGGCGTCGGTGTCTTGCGCCCGATCTTGCGCCACGTGTCCACGAAAATCACCGGCTCCACATCCCCCAGAAGGTGGCGCATCACGGTGGGATGCGCCTGCGTGTAGCCGCGCAATTGCCCCGAGATGCAGACGCCCACGCGCGGCTTGCGGGTGAGCGACAGCGCCGGGGCGGGGAAGGTCACGCCGGGATTGAACAGCCGCAGATGGCCAAGCGCTTCGGCGTCGGGGCGGCGGGCCATGTACCAGTCGTGGATATCGGGACGGCGACCGCGGTGGATCAGCACCAGCTGGTCCAGCACATCCGTGGGCAGATCGGCGGGGGCCGTGTCCGCATAGCGGCGGGGGATGTGATCGACCCAGTCGCGCACAATCAGCCGCAAGGCGGTGTCGGGCAGCCCCGAAAAGATCTTTTCAAAGGTCAGCACCACATGCGGGGCCAGATCGCGGGCGGCGGTGTTGAAACTGCCCTCGATGTAGAACGGGCGCATCAGTTCGGCCATGCGCTCCTTGCGGATGGTCCAGACCGCGCACAGTTCCTGCGGGGTCACATCCACAAGGGCGCGCACCAGCGCGGCCCCGTCGATCCCCTCGCCCAGCCCCAGCTGCAGGCGCGCCAGAAACACGTTCTTGCTGTCGCTCAACTGGCCATCCACGGCAAGCATCAGCCGCCGGTGAATCGGGAACACCGCACTGTAAAGCTGCGGGGCGGAGGTAAAGGTGAACGCGTTCTTGAAGATGAATTCGGAGCGCACCTGATGGCCGCTGGCATGGGCCTGCTCGACCATCATGGCAAACAGCGTCTCCAGCCGCGGGTCCGTCTCGAAGGTGCGCAGAAAGGTCTCGTCATGCAGGGCCCCCGCCAGCATCACATAGAACAGCGGGATCGAAATCTGGTCCGGCGCAAAGGCAAGCGTGTGGGCCACAAAATCCTCGAACCGGCCCGCCTTGCGCAGAATTTCCAGCGCCCAGACATTGCAGTGGCGGTTTGCCCGGACCGGGGCCTGCCGGGTCAGATAGGCCTCGGCCAGCGGCAGGGCCCGCGCGTGCTGACCATGCACCGCCGACATGTGCAGGATCACCGACAGTTCGGGGTCCGCAGGCGAAGGTCCGACACGGGCAATCAGGCTCTCGACCGCTTCGGTCTGCCGCCCGGCCTGCGCTTCGGCCCAGGCCGCTCTGACGATGTCATTCCACGGGGTCATGTCACTCATTACGGTTTGACTTTCAACGGGCGCTGCGCGGGGTGAGATAGGCGTGCATCGTGGCCATCCGGTCAGCCCTCCAGCGGATCAGGTCGACACCGTCCAGAACGGTATCGCCAAGAGTAAGCGTGAAATGGATCACCGACATGTCGCCCTCCACCACGATGGAATGGGCCTGAAACGACAGGTCCGGATTGCCCTGAAACAGCCCGCCCACATAGTCCAGCACGGCCTGCTTTGGCGTCAGCGCCGTCACCTCCGGGTCGGTCAGCGCAAAATCATCGGCAAAGAACCCCGCCACCGCGTCCAGATCACAGGCGTCAAAGGCGGCCACATAGGTTTCGGTCAGGGCGCGCAGGTCGGGCATGTCAGGGCTCCATCTTGATGTCGGTGACGTTTTCAACGGGGGCGAGTGCGACGGTCTTACCCTGATCGCGCACCCCGTTGAACAGGGGGCAGACGAAAAAGAGATCGCGGAAGGTCTGGGTCTCGGCATGTTCCAGCCCATGGGCCAGCGCGCGCAGATAGGTGGGCGTATCGCGGAAAATATAGGTCCCGGCCGAGGCGTTGTCGGAAATCACGCGCTTTTCCGCGGCCTCGACAAACCGGCCCTGATCGTCCGTTGCCAGATAGCTGTAGGCCGGATTGTCCGACGGAAACGTCAGCGCGATGCCCCCCAGCCCCGGATCACCCGCCAGCGTCGCGGCGGGGTCCAGCGTCGCCTCATAAAGAATATCCGCCAGATCGACGATCAATGGCGCGGCAAAATCCGTGCCCAGCGGCAGCGCCGCCAGTGCCGACAGGGCCGCACCGCGTGTGTAGTGACTGAGAAAGGTGACCGTGGCGCCGGGATACCATTCTGCCAAAGGCCCGTCCGCAAAGGCGCGGGTCTCTGGCCGGTCCAGCAGCACAAAGCTGTAGGCGGTCACGTCCCGCGCCCAGACACGGGCGTCCAGCACATGGCGCAGGAGCGGCGCACCGTTCAAGGTCTGCAGCGCCTTGAGGCTGCCATCCCCCCGGATGAAATCCGGGCCCGCGAGGGGGACAATCACCCGCATGGGTCAGGGCGCATCGGCAGAGGCAGGTGCACCACGCGCGGCCAGAAAATCGCTCAGGTCGTCCGGTGTGCCCAGACCCGCCATGGCGTCCATCGGCACCTCGTAGACCCCGATGCGCGCCCCTGACCGGATCATGTAATTGTAGACCGGGCAGGTGTAGAATTCGCCATTCACCCGGTCATTCGCCGCCATCATATCCGCCGTGGCCGACACGAAATCGCGCCCCCGGCTGAACAGGTAAATGCCCACCGTCGCCAGATCGGAGATCGGCTTTTTCTCGGCCACTTCGGTGACCAATCCGGCCTCGTTAAGCTTGGCAAAGGACCATTTGGGGTCCTTGGTGGGGTCGCGGAACACAAGGATCGAGCCATCAAGGCCGCGCTCCAGACAGTCGGCCACGTAATCCGTCACGTCGAAATCCACCAGCTGATCGGAATTGGCCACCATCATCGGCTGGTCATTGTCGAACACGCGCCGCGCCAGCAGAACGGTGCAGGCGGTGCCTTCGGTCAGTTGCGCCACGGGTTGCGTGGCGACACCTTGGGCCTCAAAGCCGCGCACGATGTCGGGCTGCGCCTCCATATGGGCGGCGCGCAACAGCAGGGTCGCCCGCGCGCCCGTGGGCGTCACATTGTCGATCACATGGGTCAGCATCGGCTTGCCGTCCACGTCGATGAACGGTTTGGGCTTTTTCCAGCCCGCCTTGGCGAACCGGCTGCCTTCGCCTGCCGCCGGGATGATCACGTTGACCGCGCTGACCGAAGGCGGCCCATGCCGCAGGCTCGCGGCCAGATCGGTGCGTTCAAACGCGGCGATGCGTGCGGGCGCATAGAACGAATGATAGGCCCGCCCGTCGATGGGCGCGTGCATCACGTCACCGCCCGCCAGCAGCACCTCGTTGAGCGCGGACGAGATGAAGAACGTGCCATCCACATTCACATCATTGAGGATCGCGCGCTGTGCGGCCTCGATGAAATCGCGCGCGGTGCGGAAATAATACAGCCCCGCAATCGCGTGCCGCGATACCACCTTTTTCTCAAAGGTCTGGACCACCTGACCGGGGGTATCCTCGACCACGTAGGACCAGCGCGGGTGCACGGAATCAAAGGTGATCACCCCCGCGCGCGCGCCCGATTTCTCGAACCGCTCGATATGGCCCGCCAGATCCGTGTCAATAATCTGATCGCTGTTGGAGATGATCAGCGGCGCATCCAGATCCAGCGCATCAATGGCCAGCAGACACGAACACAAGGCACCGGACGTCTCGCCCAGACGTTCGACCATCTGCGCCCCCGGCCCTGCCGCCAGTTCCAGCGTCCGGTCCAGCGAGAACGACCGCGCCTCGTCCCGGTCCACAACAAAGGTAAAGGACGCGCCCGGAAACTGACGTTTGAGCTGTGTCACCACCAGTTCGGCCATGGGACGGCCCGCCACCTCGATCAGCGGCTTGGGGAAATAGAATTCCTCAATAGGGAAAAAGGCCGAACGGCCCGAAATAGGGACGAGTATCTGCATCATGCCGCCTCCACCTCTGCCACGCGCGCCTTGATCGCGTGATAGGTCACATCGTCCGGCACCCCGATCTTCATCAGGTGCCCGCCCGAGGCGATGGCCGCCTGAATGCCGTGATCATTGTCTTCGAGGATCAGGCATTCTTCGGGCTTCATGCCCAATGCGTCCATCGCCTTGAGGTACATTTCCGGGTCGGGCTTGCCCTTTGCCACGTCCTCATTCGACACCAGCATGTCGAGATAGGGATCAAGGGCCGACAGCTTCATCATGGTTTCCACCGACTGGCGGACCGAGTTGGAACAGACCGCAAGGCGGTAGCCTTCGGCCTTGAGTTTCGACAGCGCATATTGGTGGTTGAACACCGGCTTGCAGCGCATTGCGCTGATCTCGAGCGTGTAGTTTTGCTTGAGCGCGTTCATGAACCCGTGCAGCCCCTCCGGCAGGCCGCGCGCCGCACTCAGCATCTTGAGCTTTTCCCGCGTGGGTAGCCCGTCAAAGGTGGACAGGTGGCTTTCGCGGCTGATCGTATAGCCGAAATGCGCCAGCGCGCGGTTCAGCGCGTCATAGTGCCAGTCCTTGGCCTCGATCAGCACGCCGTCCATATCAAAGAGAATGGCCTTGATGGTCATGTGGATGTTCCAAACCTCTCAAACGCTGCCTGCGGCAGATCGGTACACAATTCAAAAAGCGGGTTTTCATGCAAGCCCGCGGCGGCGATCCCGTCCCAGAGCGGGGCGTGGTCGCGGCCATGCAATTCGGGCGAGACAAGCGCCGCGCGCAGGCCCCCGTCCATGACGTCCATGGCGCGGTCGATCTGGGGATAGTCGCCGTTGAAATTATCGACCCAGACGCCTGCCGCACGGGTGACAAAGGACGGCGTCGCCTCGTATTCGCTCAGGCGCGAATAGGCGGGAAAGCCGCGGCTCAGATATCCCAGCGCGTCCGGCACCGCCATGTCGAACGCATAGGCCTGATCCTGCGGCACACCCGCCGCGGCCATCACGGCAATCAGCATGTCCTGTAGCCCGTCCGCCTTGACGTTGAGCGCGAGCCTGCCGGTGTTGCCGGTGCGGATGACTTCGCCAAAGAACCACGCGGCATCCTTCAGCCCGTCTTGGTTGCGCGCAGGGTCATGGGAGACCATCAGCACACCGTCCAGATCACGAAAATCCGTCTCGATCCCAAAGCCCGCCTCAAGCGCACGGATCAGAGCGGCGGCACTGTTCTTGTCCGCAGGGTCAGACCACCAGCCGCGATGCGCAAGAATAGAAGAACGGTCCACGCGGTCGGCCTTTCCGGGCAGTCACAAACAGCCAGCACTGGCCGAGGCGGTTATGACCCAATCCCCCAACCGGAGCAAGGCGGGTCGGTGGGATGGACGGGGGCCTGCCACTCAGCCCAGCCGAGGCGCCAGCCCCAGCCGAGCATTGACCTGCGCCAGCAGCGCGATGTCATCGGTGTTGTGTTCGGTCAGCAGGGTCGCGAGATCGAGCGATATCTGTTCGCTGTCCGACTTGGTCGTATTGGCCCGCGCCATGGGAGGATCAAAGTCGGGAAAGGCGGGGGCCAACCGCGTCATCAGGGCCTCGCGGAAGGCGTCGAAATATTCGACCCGCCCGACCACTCCGTGGCCAAGCAGCGTGTTGAGCCCAGCCGTCGCGCGGAACAGTTCGCGCCCCGGCCCGGGGCGCAGCGTGGCCAGCCGGGCAACCTGAAAGTTGCGACATTGCCGGTCGTTGGGCCGAGCCAGACGCGCGCGCACATACCCGTCAAGGTCATGTTCCTTGGCCAGTTCCGCGCCCCATGTGTCGGCCTCCTGTTTGCGTTCGAACCGGTAGGCCGAGGCGATGCGTGCCAGCGGGTTGCGCAGCAGGATCACCGGGATGATCTCGACGCCCTCGACCTCTGGCAACGGCCCCACCATGGTGTGGCTGGAAAAGGCCAGCGCGTCAGGCGTGTCCGCGATCCATTCGGCAACCAGATCGGAATTGTTCTCGCCCGCCATGGAGAATTCCGCCGTGACCCACGCATCGCCCAGATGCGCCTTGAGCATCTGATCAAGCGAGGTGCCTGCGTTCTTGAACAGATGGTAGTGCAATACAACCGAGCGGTTCATTGTCGTTGTCTTTCCGTGCATCTATCGCCCCGCCCATCCCAAGGCAGGACCGTCGTCGGTATTACCCGCAATGGGCAAAAATTTCCACGGCCTCGAACGCGGTGCGCATCTGTTCGCGCCCCCGGTCGAACGAGAATTGCGTGGCGATCAGCTTGCGGCCCGCCTCAGACATCTCGGCCCACGCCGCATCGTCATCATAAAGCGTGGTGATCCCCTGCAACCATTCGGTGCCGGTTGTGGCGATCATGCAGTCCTGACCGTGGCGTAGCCCGATCCCTTCGGCGGCCATGGGGCTGAGCACGCAAGGGATGCCATGGGCGAGGGCCGCCAGCACCTTGCCCTTGATGCCTGCGCCCGACAGCAGCGGTGCAACGAACACCCGGTGCTTGCCATAGGCGTCGGCCACATCCTCGACAAAACCCACCGGATCGATCACGGGCGAGGCCAGCTTCTTGATCCGCTCGCCCATGCGCGATCCGTAGATGGTCAGCTGGATATCAGGGCGCTGCGCCTCGATGCGGTTCATCACGTTCTGGGCAAACCACTCGACCCCCTCGACATTGGGGTGATGGCGAAAGCCGCCCAGAAACGACAGGCCCGTGCGTCCCTTGAGCGGGGCCACATCCTCCGACAGGGCCTGCACCCACGGGCAGGGCATGACCTTGATCGCGCCTTCGGACTGGGCCTCGATGATGGCGTGTTCCTTGTCGTTGTAGGACAGCACCAGATCGACGCTGGCCATGGCGGCGAACTCTTCTTTCTGGACTTCGCGGGCGGCGACCTTCTGTGTTTCCTCGCCCTCGGCCACGGCCTTGCGCAGCAGGCGCAGGTAATGCAGGTCGGCATTGTTCATCAGGATGCGCGCTTCGGGGTTGATGGCGCGGATGCGGGGCACGTTGGCATTGGCCACGTGATAGCGTGTCACGTAGAACGCATCGAACTCGCGCCCGCGCGCTTTGAGGAAATCGTCGATGTTCTGGTAGAACGGCGCATAGATCACCTCGACCCCCATCGCGCCCAGCTCTTCGGTGTAGCTGCCGAAATAGGCGAGGTTCTCGGGCAGGAAGGTGACCTTGTAGCCCAGCGACTGCACCAGCTTGATCTCCTGCAGGGCCGCGTAGGAGCCTGCGTCCATGTCCGGTGTCGGCGTGGTATAGTCGATGAACAGCACCCGGCCCACGATGCCCCGATCCTTTTCCATATCCGCCAGCTCGGGGCGCGCGGTCTTGGTGAAGCCCGCGAAATCCTTGGCCCAGCGGCGCTTGAACTTGGGCCGGTTGACCTCCTGAAACCGCTTGAAGCCCGACGCAGTGTCAGTGCCGGAGGTCAGCCCCTCGTAGTGGTAGACGATCGAGGAGGGCACGAACCACGTGGTGTAGCCCGCCTCGCGCACCTTGAAGGAAAAATCGGTGTCCTCGAAATACATCGGCTCCAGATAGGCCGACAGGCCCCCCAGTTCGTCCCAGATACCGCGCGTGGTCATCATCGCGGCACCGCTGAGGTAATCGGCCTGCCGCGCATAACAGAACCGCGGATCCCACGGGTTCTGCCGGTTGCCGTAATTCCACGGGTCGCCCGACCCCCAGATGATGCCGCCCGCATCCTGCAACTGGCCGTCAGGGTACAGCAGCTTGGAGCCCACAAGGCCCACATTGTCGAACCGCTCGAATGCCTCGATCAGCGCATCAAGCCAGCCCACGGTGGGTTCGGTGTCATTGTTCAACAGCACCACATAGCGCCCCTCGGAGGCCGCCACGCCCGCGTTGCAGGCGCGGATGAACCGCTGCGCTTCGGCGTTGCGCACCACCGTGATGCCCGACACCAGCTTTTCGATCTCGGCGGTTTCGTCGGTGGAGGCATCGTCGACCAGAATCACCTCGAAACTGGCCTTGTTGGGGGCCAGCAGCAGCGCGGCCAGACAGGCATAGGTCACCTTGACCTTGTTGTGGGCCGGGATGACGATCGAGGCGTCGGGGTTTTCGACCTCCGGGAAATGCAGCGGCTTGAGCGACAGCCGGTCAAAGCCCGCCTCCAGCGCCTCGATGGCCTGTGGCAGCTGGGCCAGCAGGTCGGGCGCGCCGCCGCGGGTGATCTGTTCGCGCAGGGCGCGGAACCGGTAGGGCGACTGGTGGAACAGTTCGGCCGGGTAGGGGCCGCGGCCCTCGGCCTGCAGCACCGAGATCGGCGTGACCTGCCAGCGCGGCAGAATCCAGTTGGCCCAGTACACATGGGTGCCCGACGGGTCGCGGATTTCCATCCACGAATGGCGCCCCGTCAGTTGCGGCTGGGGCAGGTGCAGATAGGTCGCCCCTTCGTTGATGCTGGTGGCAAAGGCGGGCGCGCCGTTGACATAGACCATCGCCGGAAAGGCGCTGCTGGACTGGAACTGGAACGCGTGTCCCCAATCCTCGTTACAGGACAGGTGCGCGCCGGCCGGGTCGAACAGCACCGCCCGCGCAGTCCCGCTTTCGACGGTCAGCGGTGACGGGCTGCGCTGCATTTCGGGCGACAGGTCCGCCTTGTACCAGCAGGTCGGGTCCCCTTCGCCCAGCACAAAGGACACCGGCACCATCTGCTGGCCTGGAATCTGTGTTTTGATCGTGGGTGTGGCTACGAAATAGACCGGCGGTTCATCCGTGCTGGACAGCGCCGCGTCATGGGAAATCGACAGCACCACCGAACAGTCCTCGCGGATCTGGCCCAGCGGGAAATGCGCCACCTGATAGCCATTGGGGTTGTTGCCCCCCGCAAAGCCCGAGTTGAAGGGCTGTTCGAGATGCCGCGTGACCCCCTTGGCGGTGGTCACGGTGGCGACCAGACGGCCCCTTGCCCGGTGGCAGGCCAGATGCACGCTCAGGTCCACATGACCCTTGCCCGGCACCAGCGAGACCGGATCGCTGACCGGGATGGAGGCGCCCGTGATCCCATCCTTCGGGATCACCCGCAGCGTCTGCCAGCCCTCGACCTGCCATTCGCCCAGCTCGCCCAGTTGAAACGCGATCCCTTCGGGGCCTTCGGCCAGCACCGGCACCTGCACCGGCACGACCTCGCCGGGAGGCGGGCCCTCCAGCAGCTCAAAGCCCACAGTGGACTGGTCCACCCGCAGGATCAGGTCGGGCGCGGGTTTGACCGTCGCAACATAGACCGCACCGTCATAGAGACTGGCACTGGTCAGGGAGGGCTGGGCGGACTTGCGAAGCATCTTGGGAAACTTTCCGAAACTCGAGGACAAGGAGGGGGCCGGGGCGGCTTGCGGGTTCTGGGCCGGGTTGGGCGCGGTCACGGCATGTAGGGCGTCGTGCAGGGCGAGGATTTCAACGCGCTGCTCAGAGGGCAACTGCGCCAGGAGATTTTTCATGTGCTGTGTGGCGGTCGCCCCACTGTAGCCGCGCGAAGGCGGGTGGTGGACCCGGTGACGCATGTCGCGCACCGTGCGCCGCCCCAGCCGCTTGGCGATGTTGAGCGCGATCCAGTCAATGCCCCAGCCCAGATTGGCCTGCGTATAGTCGAACTGCGCCAACTGCTTGCACAGTTCGGGATGCAGGGCCCAGACCACGCCGTCAGTCTGCTGCACCGGCACCAGCCCGTCCGAAATCTGCGGCCCGGCCTGCACCCGTTCGGTGGGCCACGGGGTCCAGTCCAGATCCGGCCCCCACACGCCCATCCGGTCGTGCTGTTCAAAGGCGGCCGCGCAATGGTCCAGCAATTCGCTCCAGCGGTCGTGCACCACATCGGCCTGAATCTGCAGCATGATTTCGCCCGGTTCGAGACAGTCGAGCGAGCGGGCGAATTTGCGCCCGAAATACCACGACTGGGGCACCTGGATCCAGGTGCCGGGGCCGTCCTCGGCCACGCCGTCGGCATTGGAATAGATCACGCTCAGCCGGGGGCAGTGCGGGGCAAGGGCCTCGGCCAGCGCGCGGGTGTTGGTGGCCTGGCCTTCCCAGCCAATAAGCACGACATGCAGATGCGACATGGGGGACGGGCCTCACCCTCGAAAAACGGTCACCAGAACCAGAACACCAGCCCCCGCGGACCGGGGTCTTACACACAGGTCCCGCCGCAGTTGTGCAGCGGGATGTCTCCCTGCTCTAATCGAAGGGGCGCGGCAAGACAATGTGCCCGGTCCCGCGCGCGGCGCGCAAGCGCCCCAGATCAACCTTGTGACGGGCCGGGACACGGGCTAGGCACGGGGCCGTGCCTGCTGCCTGAACGGAGCTTGTTTGTATCGTGTCCAACCTCGTGTATCCCCTGTTGCTCTGTGGTGGGTCGGGGACCCGTCTGTGGCCCCTGTCGCGCAAATCCTACCCCAAGCAATTTGTCGACCTGATCGGCGATCAGAGCCTGTTTCAGGCCACGGCGCAGCGTTTGTGCGGAGACGGGTTTGCACAACCCGTGGTCGTCACCGGCAGCGATTTCCGCTTTGTGGTGCTGGAGCAGATGGCGGCGATCGAACAGATGCCTGCCGCCGTGCTGATTGAGCCTGCCGCGCGCAACACGGCGCCCGCGATTCTGGCCGGGGCGCTGCACCTTGCCCGGCAGGACCCCGAGGCGCTGGTCCTCGTGGCCCCGTCCGATCACGTCATCCCCGATGCGCGCGCGTTCCGCGATACCGTGGCCGCCGCCGCACCTGCTGCGCGCGCCGGGCGCATCGTGACCTTTGGCATCACGCCCGACCGGGCCGAGACAGGCTATGGCTGGCTGGCGCTGGAACAGGCCCCGGACCCCGCAGGCCCACAGGCCCTTCGGGGCTTTGTCGAAAAACCGCAGCGCGCCGCGGCGCAGGCCATGCTGGAAGATGGCCAGCACCTGTGGAACGCAGGCATTTTTCTGTTTTCCGCCGCCACGCTCATCGCCGCCTTTGAGGCCCATGATACCGCGATGCTGGAGGGCGTGCGCGCCGCGCTCGACGGGGCCGAGGCCGATCTGGCCTTTACCCGGCTCGCCCCTGCCCCCTGGGACGCGCTGGAGGACATCTCGATTGATTACGCGGTCATGGAAAGGGCGGACAATCTGTCGGTCATGCCCTTTGGCGGGCACTGGTCCGATCTGGGTGGCTGGGACGCGGTCTGGCGCGAGGCGGGCCCCGACGCGGATGGTGTCGTGACCGCAGGGCCCGCCACCGCACTGGGATGCCGCGACACCCTGCTGCGCGCCGAGGACACACGGCAGGAACTGGTCGGCATCGGGCTGCGGGACGTGATCGCCGTGGCCATGCCCGACGCCGTGCTTGTGGCCCACAAGGACCGCGCGCAAGAGGTCAAGACAGCGGTCGAGGCGCTCAGGGCCAAGGGCGCGGATCAGGCCACGACCCTGCCGCGCGACTACCGCCCGTGGGGTTGGTTCGAAAGCCTCGGGGTTGGCACCCGGTTTCAGGTCAAGCGCATCGTGGTGAACCCCGGCGCATCGCTCAGCCTGCAAAGCCACCGTTACCGCGCCGAACACTGGATCGTGGTCGAGGGCACGGCCCGCGTCACCATTGATGACACGGTCAGACTGGTGGAGGAAAACCAGTCCGTCTACGTGCCGCTGGGGGCGGTGCACCGAATGGAAAACCCCGGCGCACAGCCCATGGTGATGATCGAGGTGCAGACAGGTACATATCTGGGCGAAGATGACATCGTGCGTTACGAAGACATCTATGCCCGCGGGCAGGGTGCCAAGGGGTAGTGCGCCGGGGCAGACCCGGATTGAAAAAGCCCCTGCGCTCGGCTATGGCCGCAAAGGCCTGGTGGGGCCGGGGACAAGAAGGACACTCACATGCAGCGGCTCTCGGAAAGCAAGGTGAGCACGTGGGGTATGTCGGCAAACGAGACCCGCACGGCCAAGTACGAGTTTCTGTTAAAGGAGGCGCAGCGGCGCTTTCCCCCGGCCAAGTATCGCAACACCTCTGTTGCGCGGTTCATGGATTTTCTGTGCGCCGATGACGGCTACAAATATTCTCAGCACCTGCTGCGCTACATCACCACCTTCGGCGCCATCGCCCGGGTCAATCCCGAGATGCGCGGCCTGACCATTCTGGAGACCGGCGGGTCCTGCCCGATCCTCGATTTCCTGAATGGCGACAATGAATGCTACGCCACCGAAAGCGATCTGCGCCTCGAGATCGACGCGCCGGATGATTTCGCCGATGTGCTGTTCTCCTTCGAGGTGATCGAACACATCAAGGACCGTCCGGAAAAATCGTTCGACGATGTGGTGCTGTTCCGCGAAACCGGCATCCGCAGCTTTGTGAGCGAAATCCACCGGGTGCTGAAACCCGGCGGGCTCGCCTTTATCACCACGCCCAATGCGGCCTCGCTGAAGGTGCTGGAAAATCTGCTGTCACACGCCCCGCCGATGGTCTTCCGTCCGCATGTGCGTGAATACACCCGCCCCGAGCTTGAGGCGTTCTTTGCCGCCTTCGAACAGGTCGCCTATGAAAGCATGTTCAACTTCTTTTCCGTCGCGGGTGACCCGGCCAGACGGGTAAAGATCTTTGAGACATTGGAGGCCAGCACCGCGGATCGCGGCGATGACCACTTCTTTTGTTTTCGCAAACCGGGTCTGGCAGAAACGGAAACCGAAACCGAAACGGAGGCCTAGGCCGCCGCCGCGTCGGTGTCCTCCAGCCGGATATCGACCCAGCGACCTTCGGGGATGTCCACCGGATCGCCCCCGGCCCAGACGCCGTTGGCATCGTCCCAGATCACCGTTTCGGTCCAGACCGTCAACACCCCGGTGCCTGCGTCATGGGTGGTGGTGACAAAGACCAGCCGATTGCCATTGTGATCCTGCGGCACCTCGATCTGCCAGCCGGTGGTGGCCAGCGGGCCCACATCCGACAATGTGTAATGGCCCGTGCCCACCCGGGTGAATTGCGCGCCTACCGCGGTCACCGGTTCCTCGATCCCGTCATCTGACAGACGCACGATGGGCGAGGCCTGTTTGACGAACCCGTTGGCATCAACAGTGGTGTTGCCGCTGTCCCAGGCCTTGCGCCAGCTCTGCCAGCCGCCCGATGCCGCGCGGTAGCGGCGCTGGTACATGGCACCGTCCACCACGTTCCAGAACATCTGCACCCCGTCGCTGGGCCCGTAGCGGCTGACAAAAAGGTGGCCGAATTGCTGGCCCGTGGGAAAGGTGCCCGACGTGGTGCCACTGGTGCGGAACAGCCCCGTGGCCGTGGTCGTGGCATCGATGTCATCCAGAAGCGGCGGGGTAAGGGAGCCCAGCCCGTGCGCCCCGTTGACCAAGAGCCGGTCCGGGGTGGTGTCGGTGAGCCCCGACATCACCGCTGTGCCGGTGATCTGGCCGGTCACGCTCAGCCCTTCGGGGGCCTCCAGCTTGCCGGTGCCCGCATCCACACGCAGACCCGTGGCCCAGCTGGCGCCGTCGGCGGTCACCTTGATCTCGAAATCATCCGTGCCCGCAGTGCCCATCTCGGCCCGGCCCGAAAACCCGGTCTGGAACAGCAGGCTCGCTGTGTCGCCCGCGCCTGCCTTGTTGACCTTGAGCTGATGGCCCGCACCTGCATGGGTCAGCAGGCTGGCCTCTGCCGACACGGCCAGTGCGTTGACCGCGTCAAAATCCGTGCCGATGCCCACACCCTCAAGCTGGTTCAGCGCGCCTGCGGCGGGCAGGTCCCAGGCTGTGCCGGTCCAGATGCGCAAGGTGAAATCCGCACGGGACACCGCGCGCCAGCCATACTGCGGCGCAATAAAGCGCCAGCCGCCATTGTCCCAGGCCGCCAGTTGATCGGCCTGTCCGGCCCATGCGCCTGTGGGGGCGGCACCAAGCGCCCAGATATCGCCCTCGGTCACGATGCCCGGTGGGGTCTGCGCATCAAACCCCTCGACCACCATCTGCACCAGCAGATCCAGCTGTGCGATAGCCTCGTTATGGGTGACGTGTTTTTGCGCCTGTGAGGGTTGGATATAGGGCAAAGACAGCCGGGCAGAGACATCTTGCATCGCCAAATTCTCCTTGGGTGGGACAGGGCCGAATGGCCCGGGTCGCGGCTGCGGAAAGATGTTAAAAACGGGTTACCAAAGGGCAAAGAGGGCGTGCGGTGCTGTTGCGCCGGAGGCGCACATGGGGCCGCGCCGGAGGCGCACATGAGGCTGGGCCGGAGGCGCACGTGGGGCCACGCCGGAGGCGCACATGGGGCTGGGCCGGAGGCGCACGCGGGGCTGGGCCGGAGGCTCCGGCCACCTTGGGACCGTCTCCTAAAATCTTTCAAAAATCTGCCGGGAAAGCGCGAATTCTGCCTTGATTTCGCACAGCCTTTGCCGCGGCCGCCCGCCATCTGTGGCGTCACAAGAAATGGGGCGACGCAATGTACCTGCAACGGCAAGGTCATCTTTCAACAGGTCAGGATGCTTTGGACATCGACCTACGCGACATCACCATCGCCAATGTGGGCGGGGGCAATGTCCTCTATACGTCTACCGGATCCCAGGGCGGGCTGACCGCCTATGCGCTGGACGATGCGGGGGGCATGGCCTCGCTGCTCGACCAGCAGTATTTCAACGGCCAAAGCGCCGGTGCCGCCGCCGGTGTGGTCGAGGTGGTCAACGTGGGCGGCACTGACCAACTGGTCTTTGGCGGCACGCCTGATGACGACCTGATGAGCTTCGCGCTCGGCGGCAACGGCACCATCCAGACCCTGAACGAGATCGCCCCCCTGTCGGGGGCTGTCGGCCAGATCGGCAGCATGGCAATGGCCGATACATCGGGCGGTATTCGCTTTTATGTGGTCGACAGCGCCAGCGGCACCCTGTCGGTCCACAGCCTGCCCGGACACAGTGCAAACGGGGACGCAAACGGGCAGGACGGGGCTGGCCCCGATTTTCAGGCCACCGCGTTCTCCTTTGGCGCGGGTGCGCAGATCGAAACTGTCAAAATCGGCAACGCCACTTACCTGCTGGCCACCGATCAAGAGAACAACGCCGTCATCAGCTACCAGATTTCCGGCAGCACCGGTGCGCTGACCCAGGTCGGGGCCTCGGGGGCCGCGCAGGGCCTCGGCATCAGCGTGCCCACCGCGATGGAAACCGTGACCGCTTTTGGCGAGACATGGGTGGTGCTGGGCAGCGCCGGGTCCAGCTCGCTCAGCGTGATGCGGCTGGATGCCACCGGCGCGCTGACCCCCGTGGACCATATCCTCGACACGCTGCACACCCGGTTTGACGACGTCACCAGCCTTGCCGTGGCGCAGGACGGTGACCGGGTGTTCGTGGTGGCCGGGGGCAGCGATGACGGGCTCAGCGTCTTTACCATCGCGCCCGACGGACGGCTGATCCACCTGCAGACCATGGTGCATACGGCCGGGTCCGGCATGGAAAACGTGAACCAGCTCGCCGCGACCCTCAGCGGGGATAACATGCAGGTCTTTGCCAGCAGTGGCGTGACCGGCGGGCTGACCCAATTCAACATCGACCTCAGCGCCGTGACGGACACGCAGCAAGCCACCGCAAGCGTCCGCACGCTCACGGGCGGCGCAGGTCAGGACATGCTGGTCGGTTCGGACACCGGTATGGACACGCTCAATGGCGGGGCCGGGGACGACATCCTGATCGCCGGTGCGGCAGGAGCCCAGATGACCGGCGGCGCCGGGCTTGACCGGTTCGTGATCCATGCCGACGCCACCTTGACGGTGATCACCGATTTTACTGCCGGGGTGGACCAGATCGACATGTCTGATTTCCCGATGCTGCGCTCGGTGGGGCAGCTGACGATCATCCCCACCGCCACCGGTGCCCGCATCACGTTCCGCGACGCGGTGATCGAAGTGCAAAACGCAGCCGGCACCCCGCTGGATGCCGGCGATCTGTTTCCCGGCGGTTTTGTCGGGCCGGATCGGGTGCTGGTGCTGGACCCCAATGCAGGCGACGTGATCCTAGGAACAGGGGGCGGCGACGCTCTGCAGGGCACCGAGAACCAAGACACGATCCGCGGCTTTGACGGGAGCGACACGATCGAAGCGCTGTCCGGCGACGATCTGGTCGACGGTGGCGACAGCGACGACCTGATCTTTGGCGGCGCGGGCAATGACACGCTGGATGGCGAAGGCGGCAATGACGAGGTCTGGGGCGGGTCGGGCGACGATGTGGTGATCGGCGGCGCGGGCAATGACACGCTGGGCGGCGCGCGCGGCAACGACACGCTGCGGGCCGGTGACGGCAATGACGAGGCATGGGCCAGCGCCGACAATGACGAGGTCTGGGGCGGTGCGGGCGACGACACGCTGGGCGGCGGCACAGGAGACGATCTGGTCCAGGGCGAAACCGGCCATGATGTGCTCTGGGGCGGGCGCAACAACGACCTTGTCTATGGCGGTGACGGCAATGACGTTGTCGGCGGCGGGCCGGGTCAGGATCAGCTTTGGGGAGATCTGGGCAATGACACGTTCTGGGCCAATGCCGGCAACGACACGCTCTGGGGGGGTGCGGGCAACGATTTCATGGGCGCCGGGGCAGACAATGACCTGGTCTACGGCGAGGACGGCAATGACGAGCTGCACCTGGGTCGCGGCAACGACACCGGCTACGGCGGCAACGGCGCGGACACGCTGCTGGGCGTGAACGGCGACGACATGATCTGGGGTGGCACCGGCAATGACCTGCTCGAAGGCGGCACCGGGCAGGACCTGCTGTCGGGCGAGAGCGGCGACGACATGATTCTGGGTGGCGAGGACAACGACACGCTGAGCGGTGGCACAGGCCGCGACACGCTCTGGGGCGGCACTGGCAATGACGAGCTGTCCGGAGGGACCGGCGACGACACCCTTGTGGGCGAGGCCGGGGCCGACAGCTTTGTGTTCTATGCCAATCAGGGCGCGGACGTGATCCGCGACTTTGCCCCGGGAGAAGACATGATCGTCGTGGGCAGCGGTGCCAGCCGGTTCGAAAACCTCGCACTGTCACAGCAGGGCAGCGACGTGATCCTGCAATTGGGCAACGGCACGATCCGGCTCGAAGATGTGGAGATCGGCACGCTCGATGCGGGCGACTTCCTGTTCCTGTAGGATCGGGACTCTCGTTCAAATTTTACATAATACAGATTACCCAACTTATGTATATATCAGTCCGGCAGCATCCCACCGGCCCCGGCGTCACTGGCCCTGCGGTCTTCTTGTTGCACACCCCGCAGAATGCTAGAGCACGTTCCACAGACGAGTTACTTCCAAGAACTGGAGCCCAGGGGTGAGCGATCCTTTCGTCATCTGGACCATGCGCCGCACGGGTGGGACAACCTTCACCAGCTTGCTGACCACGCTTTCCGAGCATCCCGGCACCCAGCACGAGCCCTTCAACCCGGATCGCAAGTTCGGCCAGATCACCCGGGACTGGACCGACCACAAGGACCCCACCCGCCTGATGGACGGGTTGGACAAGGCGCTCGCGGATCGGCCCCTGATCAAACATTGTTACGAACTGGTTCCCGAGATGGTCAACATGGCCCTGATCAAGGCGGCCTCGGCGCGCGGCTACCGCCATATCGTGCTGGACCGCGGCGCCGAGGTGGACCGCATCATCTCGCTCGAACTGGCCAAGGTGACCGGGGCATGGGGTGCCCAAGAGGCCACCGGCATCTATACCGAGATCGCTCAGGGGCACCGCACGCTCGAACCGGTGGACATCGATCAGGCCTGCAACCACATGACCGCCTGTGCCGCCTTGCGGCGCTGGCTGGCCAGCCAGTTCGACGCAGCCCTGCACACGCCCCTGCTGGTCTATTTCGAAGAAATCTACGGCGATTTCGAAACCGGGCGCCGCACCATCGAAGAAGTACTGGCCTGTCTCGGGATCGTCCCCGACGATCACCCCCAATACGAGGCGCTGCTGATCGAGGCGCTGACCGAAAAGGCGCAGAACTCCCAGAGCATCGCAGGTGCAGTGCCCAACATGGACGCCCTGCGCACGCGGCTCGAACAGGTCTATGCCAGCGAGGGCTTTCGCTTTGAACAGGCCACCCGCAGCCATGTGCCCGCCCCTGCCGTCACGCCCGCGCCCACGCAGGACACCGCCCCGCAAAGCGGCCTGATCATCGACGTGGGCGCAGGGATGGGGGATGACGCCGCCTTTTATCTGGCCAAGGGATTCTCGGTCCTTGCCGTACCCCATGACGTCGAAGAGGCCGCCGCAATCAAGTTGCGCCTGTCGGACGAGATCACGGCGGGCCGGTTGCTGGTCACGCAGACTGACCTGTCGCCCACCGGCTCACCCCGCCCCCTCATCGACGAGGCGACCGCCAAATACGGCCTGCCCCATTACGTCAAGGTCGAGGCCCCGGGCGGCGAGCGCGATCTGGTGACCGGGATCACCGGCGATCATGGCCTGCCCGCGAACCTGTCCTTTCAGGTGAACGGAGACTGGGAACATATCCTGCTGCACATGGCAGAACTGGGGTATCAGAAATTCCAGATCGTCCGGCAGGGGGCCAAGCATCTGGATCCGCCACCGCATCCCGCCCGCGAAGGCCGGCATGTGCCGATGCGGTTCACGGCCGCCATGAGCGGCTGTTTCGGGCGCGAGCTGGCACCGGAAAACTGGATGGATCTCGACGCGTTTGTCCAGCATGTGGTCGTGGTCCAGACCCGCCGCGAAGAGGCGCGCGCCCTAGGCCAGAAACCCGGATGGCATGACATACACTGTCGTCTCCAGAGCTGAGCCGTGACCGCGCGCACCTCCCCGGACCCTGACGGGTCCGTTGCGGATACGCCGCTGATCTCCGTTATCGTTCCGATATACGATGTGGCCGATCACGTGGGGGCCTGCATCGCCAGCCTGCGCGCCCAGATTCACCGCGACTTCGAAGTGCTGATGATCGACGACGGCAGCCCCGATGACAGCGCCACCCGCGCGCAGGAGGCCGCAGGCGACGACCCCCGCTTTCGCCTGATCCGGCAGGACAATGCCGGGCTCTCGGCGGCGCGCAACCGCGGACTCGATGCCGCGCGCGGGGCCTATGTGGCCTTTGTGGACAGCGACGACACCCTGTGCCCGGATTTCCTGTCACTGATGCTGGCCGCGCTGACCGATCACCCGGACAGCCCCTGGGTGGCCTGCGCGATCCGCAACCGGTTCGCCGATGGGACCAGCACCCTGCATTCGGCGATCTGTGACGCACCGGACCCCACGCTGGCACCGGGCCGCCAGCAGTTTGTCTTCCGCAGCGCGACCGACATCATCCGGCACTATCCCTCGGCCTGGAACAAGCTGTACCGGCGCACCTTTGTCGGCGACCTGCGGTTTCCCGAAGGCACATGGTTCGAGGACCACGCCTTTTATCTGCACCTGGCCCTGCGCGCAGGCCACATCCTGCACCTGGCCGATCCACTCTACGAGCAAACCCGGGAACGGCCCGGCCAAATCACCGAAACCGACAGCGAGCGCATCTTTGAACAGCTGGCCGTGTTGGATGACATCCTGCCGCTGCTGACGGACGGTCCTCTGCCCGAAGGGCGCGCAGCGGCCGCCACTCTGGCCTGCCGCGTGCTGAGCGAGCGCAGCACAGCGCTTTATGATCCCGCCCGCCGGGCGCGTTTTGTGACCGCAGCGCGCGACACGCTGGCCGCACATGGAATCGACTACCAGCCCGACCCGGCACAGGGCATTCTGGCCAGCTGGGCGCTGGAACTGGACGGCACCCTGCCGCTCAGTGTGGTAATCCCGTGGGACGGGCGCGACAGCGGGCCACTGGCGGCCACGCTGGGCGCGCTCATGCGCCAGCGTGGGCCGGGGTTCGAGCTGCTGATCCTCTGCGACGATCCCGCCGGCATGGACCGCGCGCGCAAGGTGCTGGCGGCACAATGCCCCGGCTGGGTCGCCCCTTGGGCGTGGGTGCGGCACAGTTCCGGCAACAATCCCGGCACCGCGCGCGCCGCAGGGCTGGAGGCCGCCACGGGCCGCTTTGTCGCGTGGTGCGATGCAGGTGACCTGCCGGACCCCTGGGCGTTTCAGGACCGGGTCGAAGCATTGCTGACCACCGGGGCCGAGATGAGCCTGTCGGCGAGGCGCCACGGCACGCAAGCGGCAGTCCATGCCGGGTTCGAGCCGGATTACATCCCCGCGCACACGCATGTGCCCACCCCGTTCACCGCGCAAACGCGCCAGGCGCTGGCCGCGGATCTTGCCATATCGGGGGTCGTCTTTGACCGTGATTTTCTGGACACCCACGGGCTGCGCCCCGCTGCCTGTGGACGGCACGGGGAATGGGCGTTGGTCCTGGGCGCGCTGCTGCTGGCCGAGCGGGCCGTATACCTGCCCAAACCGGACATCACGATCAACCCCGATGCCGCCGCACGCGGAAGCCTGTCCCGGCCCTACCCGCTGCACCGGCTGGCGCGCGACCATGCCCGCCTCTGCGCGGCCATGCCAGCCATCGCCGTCTTTGCGCTGCCCCGTGGATGGGAACGGCGGCTGCTGGCGCGCGCGCTGCGGCTCTGGCTGCTGGAGGGACCAGCCCGGGGGCGCGTCGGGCACGCGCTGGCCCAAATGGGTGCCGCCGCCCTGATCGCGTGGCACGGCATGGGGCGGACCGGGCAGGCCTGGCCTGCGGGGTTTGACCCCCAGATCGGCCCGAAATTCGCCCGGCTCTTTGACAGCGCGGGCCTGATGCGTCTGGTCCTGCCGCGCGAACGCGCCCGACTGGCCGCAGGCGGCACATTGCCAGGAGAAAGCCGCGCCCGCCCGCTTGCTCTGCACGATCTCTATCCCGATCAGCGCGTCCACGCCTTTCCGCTGACCCGCCCCGGCACAGGCGGTGACATGGCGGGCACCGGTCGCAAAACAGGTCCCGAAACAGGCGCGGCGCTGGCCCGCTTTCTGGTCAGCTTCGAGGCCACGTCCTTTGCCAACATCTCGTTCTATTCGGGCGACGAAAAGAGCGTCCCGCTCCATATCAGCCTGCGTCAGGACGCAGGCCTTGTCAGCTGCAACGACACACGCCCCGACGGGCTGTGGCGCCGCGAACGGCACCGGGCCTGCCCCCTGCCCCGCACCGGCGTGGAACTGGCAATTGAAATCGCGCCAGCCCGCAACCGGCAGGCTGTCCGCCTGTGGCTGGACGGCGCCCTGTTCTGGGCGCTGGACACCCGGTCGCTGCGCCACCGGGGCGGGCTGACACGGCTGAACCAGATCACCCATTTCGCGCTCGAAGGTGGGTTGACCCCGCTGGACCTGCGCCCTGATGCCTCCGCGCCGGGGCTCGTTCTGGACGGGCGACTGCAGCTGCGCCTGCCGGGCGAGGTCCAGCCCGGCGCCCGGCTGTATATCGACGGCACCGACACACCGCTGGACCGGCTGTCCATGGGGCTGGCCCCGGACCAACCGGGCCAGCGCGCCAGCCTGCCCGCCCGCGCCTGGGCCGGGCGGGCTCCGGCACAGGCGGTGGTCCTGCGCTACGAGGCACCGGGACAGGCGGACCAGACCCTGTCCCTGACCCGCGAGGCGCTGGCGGCACGCGTTGCCACCTTGCTGCGCCACGGCTTGCCCATGGGCGACGCCGACCTGATCCTGCAGGTCATCGAACATGTGGCGCTGGCCGAGCTGACCCCCTATCTCGACATTGGCGCACGGGCCGAACTGGCCCGGCTCACCCAGCGCTTTGCGCTCGAGGCGTTGCTGCCGGACGTCACCCGCGCGCCCATGCACCAGGCCGATCCGTTTGGGGCTCTGATGACCGATCTTGTCGCCCGCGCCCGGCGGATGGGTACCGGAGCGGCGCGCGCCACGGATCTGCCCGCCGACCCGGCTGCCGCGCGGCACATCCTGCGGGTGCTGGTCGAAACCGCGACCCACCCCGGAGACATCGAGGCACTGTACGACACGGCGCAGGGCGCAGACCTGCTGCCACACCCAGTCACAGGTGCCGTCACAGGCCAGAACATCTGGGCTCTGTCCGCCGATCTGCCCTTTTTGTGGCTGGCCGGACGCGAAGCCGAACTGCTGGACAGCCTGCGCCAGGTTACCGGCCCCGGACCGGGCTGGCGGGTCACCCCGGCTTTGGCCTGGATCGGTGCCCGTGCGCAGGCGGGCGATCCACGCATCAGCGCCCAAGGGCGCGCAGCCGTATTGGATCACCTGCTGGACTGGCTGACACGCGAGGCGCAGGCGTATTGGGGCCGCACCCCATGTCATGTACTCACGGCCTGGGCTGCGGGCCTTGTACCCGACCTTGACCGTCTGCCCGCGCCACAGGCGGCCCGTGCGCTGGATACGCTCATCGCCGCCTATGCGCTCAGCCGGGCATTTTGGGAACAGCCTGTGTTAGAGACACATACCGCTCATCTGCCGTCCCGCCTTGGCCTCGCGCGGGCCGCCTTTGCCCGGCTTGAGACGGCAACGGACCCACAGGACCGGGCCGCGGCGCTGACACAGCTGGAACAGCTTGGCGCCGCTGACATCTCCCGGGCGCGGGTCGAATATCTGGGGCCCGCCGGCGTGCCCGTCACCGATGGCGCGGCCCTGACCCCGGAACAGCTGCTGCCCGCAGCCGCCTCCGGCCCCCATGGCGCGGCTCTGGCGGCCCTGCGCCACATGGCCGCGCCCGGCACCGCCCCCGCCACACATGAAACGGCAGACATGGTCGCCGACACGCTGCGCGTGATGACCCCGGAACAGCAGGCCGGGCCGCATGGCGCCCTGCAACGCCACGTGCACCGCCGGATCGCTGCGCTGCTGGCCGGCGCGGACACGGACACCGACGCCCTGCCCGCCCTGTTGGCAGACCTCGCACGGCTGAACCTCGAGAGCGCGCACTACCTTGGCCTCGGGCTGGCCATGACCCTCCTGCCCGCGCTGCCGGATGCAACAGCCCGGCGCGCCGTCGCGGACTGGCTTGCCGCGCAGGACAGAACCGACCCCGCTGATCCCCGGCAAGAGGCGGCCTATTGGCGCCGCCGCGCCCCCGCTGTGCGCATGGGGCTGACGCGGCTGGCCGCGTCCGGCCTGCCGGAGGCAGGCGACGTGCTGGCGCGCTACACCCGTCTGCCTGCAGGCACCACCGACACCGCCGCCTCCGCCCGCACCCTGCCGCCCCTGCCCGCCCTGCCGCCTGCCGACCCGCCAAACAGCCTGCGCCCGCCGCATCCGCTCAATGATGTGATTGTCACGGTGTTCTCCTGCCATCCCTATCTGGAAGACCGCATCCCGGCGCTGCGCGACAGCTGGCTGTCGGACCTTGCGGCCATGGGCATCCCGTATGTGATCGTGGTGGGCAATGGTGACGGGCGGCTTGACGGGGATGTGCTGCATGTGGACGCCCCCGACGACTACGAAGGCCTGCCAGCCAAGACACTGGCCACCATCGACTGGGTGCGGCGCAACACGGCCCACGCCCATATGTTCAAGATCGACGACGACTGTCTGGTGGACGCGCAGAACCTCTTTGGCGATCTGTCCTGGCGCGGATGCGACTACATGGGCCGCAAGCTATACCGCGCACCAGGCCAGATGGACCGCACGTGGCATCAGGCCAAGGCCTCCTCCGAGCGCGGCAGGCTGGAGCTCGACAAATCGCCCGAACCCTCGACCTATGCTGATGGCGGATCAGGCTACGTGCTGTCCCGCGATGCAATGGACGCCGCCCTCACCGCCGCCGACAGCCCCGAGGGCCGCGCCCTGATCCAGGCCTCCTTCATGGAGGACAAGCTGCTGGGCGATCTTCTCAATCTGGGCGGCATATTCCTGTCCACGCCTGGCTATATCACCTCGATCCGGCGGCGCAGCTTTTCCGAAGCCATGCCGGTGGCCTACTGGAACGCAGGCTTTTACCCCTCGCGCGCCGCCCCCACCCAGCAGGTCCATCTCGACACCCATCTGGGCCACGACGCCGTGCGCGCGCTGCGCGACACCACACAGCTGGAACCGTCCAAGATCTGGCCCAGTTTCCAGCCCCCGCGCCTTGGCTACCAGTCCAACGCGCTGGAGCTGATCAGCGCGCCGGACACCGTGACCCGTGCCCGCGACGCAGAGGTGGCCGTAGTGGCCGTCATGCGCAACGAACGCTTCATGCTGCCGCAGTTTCTGGCCCATTACCGGGCCCTGGGCGTCGACAGCTTTCTGATTGCCGACAACCTGTCCGATGACGGCACCCGCGAATACCTCGCGGCACAGCCCGATGTGGCGCTGTTTTCGGTCGATACAGATTACAAGCTGTCGCAATACGGCGTGGCCTGGCAGCAGGCGATGCTGGCGGCCTTCCGGGTTGGGCGCTGGTCGCTGGTGGCGGACGCGGACGAGCTGTTGGTCTGGCAGGCAGAACAGACCCAAACATTGACCGATTTGCTGCAAAGCACCGACTTTGACGGGGCCGAGGCTGCCCGGATCTTTATGCTGGACATGTACCCGCAGGGACCGCTGGAACAGGCAACATTCGACGGCGTGTCACCCTTTGCGCAGGCGGGTTTTGCCGACCGGGTGCCGTTTGCGGAAAATCCGCTGACGCGCGGGCCGTTCTCGGACCAGACACTGTGGACCTCGGCGCTGCGCCACCGGCTGATCCCTGGCACGCGGCCTGACCTGTTTGCCGCGCAAAAGGTGGCGCTGCTGAAGTACCAGCCGTGGATGCGCCTGTCGGCGGGGCTGCATTTTGTCACCGGACCACGCCGGGCCGCCCGCGACCTGTTCTTTGGCCATTTCAAGTACAATGCCGACTTCTACCGCAAGGCCCAGGACGAGGTGGCGCGCAAGCAGCATTGGGGTGATGCTCAGGAGTACCGCAAATACCTTGCGCTGAGCTCCGAAGGGCGCGCAGTGATCTACGACCCCGACCTGTCCCTGCCCTGGGCCGACGTGCCTTTTGTCCGGGCGCGGCTCGGCGGCTGAAGCGGCTAGGCGCGTCCCAGCCGGGCGCGCAGCCCCCGCAGCGGCGGGGCAACCCGGGCCGCGGCCCGTGCCTGTGCATCGCAGAACCGGGCATGGCCGATCTCGAAATTGCGGGCCACCTCGCCCGGATAATGCGCGCGCAACCGCTCCGCGATCTGCGCCACCAATGCAGGCTCCAGCGGATCCGTCAGGGTCCAGGGCAGCAACAGCCCCCGCGACAGTTCCCGCCCCTGCCGCCCAAGCGCCTCGCGCCGCCACATCAGGAACACGTTGTCCGCCGCGCTGCGGCTGGGGGTGCGCACGTCGGCCACCCCAAGGCCCAGATCCGACGCCACCGCGCGCTGCGCCGGGGCCAGTTGATCAAACAGCAGCTTGGGCCCGACCCCCACCGGGTTGTCGGCATTGCGGTACAGCTGCAGGTCGTGATGCACGACCGGCGCACGCGGCGCCAGCAACGGCAACAGCAGCAGCGTGTCCAGCAGCGGCCAGGGGTGCTGGTGACTGGCGTCGATGAACGCCATGCCCGCCGCGTCCCGCGCCACGTCCTGCGCCACCGCCAGCGCCGTCACTCCGGATGTCAGCTGCACCCGCCCGGCCTCGGCCCCTGCCACCTCCGGCACGAGGTCGCCCACCGCGCGGGTCTCGTCGAACCACAGCACATCGCGCAGATCATAGGACCGGACCGTGCCCGCAATGCCATGATGCCCCTGCATCACGGCAAGGGCCGCCGTCGACAGCCCCGTCGCCGTGCCGATCTCGAGGATTAGCGCAGGCCGCGCCGCCGCGATGCACATGTTCAGAAACCCAAGGTCACTGCCATCAACCGCAAAATGGTCTTCGGACCACAACGCCGCCAGCTGCGCGTCCAGCGTGGGCGGCAGCGTGTAGCCGCCGGGATCAAGGCTGTCCTTCATGGGTGATAATGCCTTTCCAGTTCAGCCACGTGCTGCGCCATGGTCACCGGTGCCCGCGCACACCGCCAATAGGCGTCCATGTCGATCTCTCCGGCCACCAGCGCCGCCAGCCGCGCCCGAAAGGCCGCGCCGTCGCCCGCAGCAAACACCATCGCATCACAGCCCGCCAGTTCCTGCGCCCCCCCCCTGTCGGAGCAAAGCAGCGGAATGTGCCGGCTGTGCATCTCGATGGCCACCTGCGGCAGGTTGTCGGCCCAGAGTGGCGGCACCAGCCCCACATCCACATCCCCCAGCAACCCATCCAGCCCGGCATGGGTGTAGCCGTCATGCCAGTCCAGCGCGGCAAGGCGCGGGCGCAGCGCCTCGAGGCGGGTCATCGCAGCCTCCTCACCCCTGCGCGCGGCCACCACCAGATGCAGCTGTCCCAGCAGCGCATCCGGTGCGGCCTCAAGCGCGTCCAGCAGGAAAAAGAACCCCTTGTCCCGGCGCATATAGCCCAGATAGGCGATGCGCAGGGGGCCGGGCGGCAGGGGGCGCGGCGCGCTCTGCGCCCAGATCTCGGCCTGCGCTGTGCCGATATAACAGGTCCGGGCCAGATCAGGCTCTAACCCGTAGGAAAGTGCGATGTCCCGCACCGCATCCGACACACATAAAACCACATCACAACCCGCATTCATCGCCCCGACCATGGCGCTGCGCCGCGCGGCATAGGCACCGGCCTGCGACACAGGCGGGGCCTGCGCCGGGCTGGGCCGGAGCGCGCGCAACAGCGCCAGACCGCGTCGGCCCAGCCCCATCACCACCCTGAACACCCCGTCATAGACCCGCGTGCCCGGCTCCAGACCTGCGCATTTCAACCGGTAGGACAGCCCCCCCGCCAGCCGCACAGACCGCGGCGCGGGGCGCACGGTCAGGCAGGTCTCGCAGGCGGCACCACCCTCGAAGTCGGTACAGTGGGCGCGCTCCTGCCGCCACAGGTTCACCTGCGGGCAGAACGGGTAATAGTTGTGCAGCGACATGACCACCCGAGTGCCCGGGAACCGGTCCCCAAGGCGCAGCACTCCGGCAGGCAGCCCCTCGAGATTGTTGAAATGCACCACGTCGAACGGCCCCTGCCGGGCCACAAAATCAAAGAACACCGCCTCGGTGGCGGGGTGGGTGACCTGCGCGGGATCGCCAAAGCTGACATGGGCAGGCGCCATGACCCCGGAATTCACGATCTCGAAGCGGCGCGCGCGGTCCCGGTCCGGCCCGTGGCGCATCTGTTCCCAGCGGGGCGGACCGGGCCGCAGGTCATAGGACGTGCCCGAAGCCAGAAACACCGTGTCATCACCGGGGCGCGCGGCCATCAGGTTGCGCTGGTACAGGCTCACGCCCCCACCCCGGCCCTCGGCATCCAGATAGTCGACCCAATTGACAAAAAGCACGCGCACGGGGCGTCACAGCTCCTCGCCAAGCCAGTCTTTGCGACCAATCTGGGTAAAGTAGTGGGCAATGGGCCCCGGCGTCGTGAACCGGTCGATGACCCGGTTGGCCCCTTGCTTGACCAGCGGGCTCACCATCCTTGAATCAGGCTCTACACCGAGGAATTCGCACAGTTTGTTTGGTGTCTCCGGGGCAAAGAGCGTGCGGTATTCCAGCGTCAGCACCTGTTGCGGCAGGGTGTCCAGCCACTGCGCGGTCAGAAAATCGGTGGTGGCGAATTCATGCCAGCGCTGGGAAATCTGGCGCGGGCGCGCCTCGATCTTCTGAGTCACGTGGGCGTCAACCTTGGTCTGGGCCCACCGCTGGGACTGCGCGGCCTTGAACAGCGAGGCGATCTGCGCCAGCCGGTTCTCGCGCCAGACGTAGATGATGCGCAGCTCCGGGTCCTCGGCCAGTGCGCGCAGCACGGTGATATTGTGGCCCAGCATGAACTTGAACCCACCTTGCGCCACACCACGCGCATCCGCAGCGGCAAAGACCCCCGCAAGATGCGCCAGCGGGTCGCTATCGCGGGCCAGCACCACCTCGGCACTGTCGTCCTGGGACTTTACATCAACCACGGCGCGCGGGTTGAACTGTTCGCCGGTGCAGGCAATGTCCCGGTGCGCGTCCAGCAGCATCATCAGGTAAGTGGTGCCCGACCGCGGCAGGCCCATGACCACGAACCGGCCCATGGGCACGCCCGGATCACGCTGGCGCTTGCCACCCAGCAGGGGCAGCTTTGCCACGAGATTGCTTGCGCGCACCATATCCTGCTCTCCTGTTGCGTTCCACGACCATGCCGACCCACGGGGTTATCCCTGCCCTGACCGGCCAAGACAACCCGACATCTGACCCTACCCCCTGGACAGACGGCTCACGTTGTCCAGATGCACCTCAATGGCATCGTTGATGTCGTCCAGATAGCTGAGCTTGCCTTGATGCAGCACGATGCCCGCATCGCAGAAATTGCGCATCTGGCCCATCTCGTGGCTGACCAGAATGGCGCTGGACCGCTCCATGCGGGACAGAAACAGGTTCTGGCTCTTCTTGCGGAATGCCGCATCGCCCACCGCCGTCACCTCGTCGATCAGGTAGGTGTCAAACTGCACCCCCATGGAGGTGCCAAAGGTCAGCCGCGATTTCATGCCCGACGAGTAGGTGCGCACGGGCGCGTTGAAATGTGGCCCAAGCTCGGCGAAATCCTCGACAAAGGCCACCAGAGCCTCGGTGTCCACGCCGTAAATCCGCGCGATGAAACGCACGTTCTGCGCCCCCGTCAGATCCGGGTGAAACGACCCGGCAAAGCCCACCGGCCAAGAGATCGACCCATCCGACACCACCCGCCCGCTGTCGGCATGCATCGTCCCCGCGATGATCTGCATCAGCGTGGTCTTGCCCGCCCCGTTGAGCCCGAACAGCCCCAGCGACCGCCCCGTGGGCAGCGTGGTGTTGAGATTATCGATCACCACCTTGCGCTGGCCCCGGACCCAGAAACTCTTGGTCAGGTTCTCAAAGCGGATCATGCCACGCGCGCCCCTGCCCGGCTCAGCCGCGGTCGCGGATCGAATAGAAGATCAGACAGCCCACCGCCCAGCTCAGCAGCGCAAACAGCGCCGCCAGCCCCAGGATCACATCCCGCTGCGGGTATTCCGCCGTCTCGGCCAGCGTCGGGCGGATATAGGTGGCCAGATACCGGCTTTGGCGGATGACATCATCGCGCGCCAGGTCCATCGCCGCCAGCGAGGCGCGGTAATTTTCCTCGGCAAACTCGCGCTCCACCACCAGCCCCTCGAATTCGGAGATCAGCGACGGGTAATCCTGCCCGTCCACCGCACCTTCCTCGCCGCGGGCCACGGCGATGCGCTCGCGGGCAAGCCGGTCGCGGATCACCTCGATGCGCCGGTCGGCCTGCACCAGACGCGGATCGCCAGAACTGGTGGTTTCCGACAGCAGGTCCATCTCGATCAGCGCCTGCGCCAATTGCTGCTGAAGGTTGTTCATCACCCCCATGCGGCCCTGGATATCGGCCTCGGGGTCCACGATCTGCGTGCGCGAGCGGAACGAGGTCAGCGCCTGCCGCGCCGCCGACAGACGCGCCACCGCCTCTTCGAGATCGGACCGGGCAAAGCGCATAGCGTCTTCGCGCGCCTGCGCGTTGAGTTCGTTGATCATGTCCTGGCTGCGCGCCACGATTTCGGTGGCGATCGCCTGCGCCATGTCGCGGTCAAAGGCACGCACCCGCACCTCCAGCAGGCCGGCCCCCTGATCATGCGACACCCGCACGATGCGTTCCCAGTATTCCGCCAGATCCTCGATCGCGGCCCCGGGCCGCAGGGCAAAGACCGGGTCGGCCTCCCACCGCGCGCTGTAATGGCCACGAATATCAAGATCTGCGTCGACGCGGCGGACCAGCGCCTGCGAGCGGATGAATTCATACAGGATTTCCGTGTCGCCTGCCGCGGACCCGCCGGTCAACGCGGCCAGCCCACCCAGCAGTTCCGACGCGCCCTGCCGTTCTTCCTGGCGCACGGTAAAGCCCGCGGTCGAGCCGTATTGATCCTCTGCCACCTGCCACAGATAGAGCGCGGTCAGCAGGACTGGCACGATGACAAAAATGCCAAAGGACAGGATCAGCCCCCAGTGACGCCCGTGCATCCGTGCGGCGGGCACCGGCGGGGCGTTGGGGGCGGCGGCCTCGGCCTCTGCCGGTGCAGGGGATGCCTGCGCCGGGGTCGTATCGGCGGTCTGTGGCGCGGCCTGCGCGCCACCGCCGTCCAGCTCCGTCAAGAGACGGATCGCATTGCCCTTGGCCGGGCGCACGAACAGCGGGGTTTTCTTTTTGGTGCCAGACGCCGTCTTGTCGCTCATGTCTCGTCCAAGCCTCTGATCCTCGTCCCGTCACCGTTCTGGGCTTTTGCGGGCACCCAAGCAAGAGGGTTCCTTTTTTCCAGATGTAACATATGCTTGGTTTAACACACCTGTCACGAGCCCAGCAGCATGTCGGACATATCCGCACCGGTTTCCGCCCTGCATCGACCCGGCAAGGGGGTGAACCGGTCCTTTCCCACCTTCCGCGCCGTGATGGCGCTGGTCCTGCGCGAGATGGCCACGCGCTATGGCCGCTCGCCGGGGGGGTATCTGTGGGCCATCGTCGAACCGCTGGGCATGATCCTGGTGCTGGCGGCCGCGTTTTACCTGCTGGTCCGGGTGCCGCCGCTGGGCAACAACTTCATCCTGTTCTTCGCCACCGGCCTGCTGCCGTTCCAGCTGTATATGAACCTGTCCAACAACGTGGCGCGGGCCATGAACTTTTCGCGGGCCCTGCTGTTCTACCCGGCCGTGACATGGCTTGATGCGGTGCTGGCACGGGTCATCCTGACCGTGCTCACGGATGTGCTGGTGATGCTGATCCTGTTCATCCTGTTTGTGGCGGCCACGGATGTGACCCTGTTTCTGGACATCCAACCCATCATCACCGCCATCGGGCTGGCCACCGTGCTGGGGGTCGGCGTGGGACTGTGCAACTGCGTGATGTTCGGGTTCTTTCCGATCTGGCTGAACGTCTGGGGCATTGCGAACCGGCCGATGATCTTCATCTCGGGCATCCTGTTTCTCTATGAACACATGCCCGAAAGCATCCAGGTCTATTTGTGGTACAATCCGGTGATCCACGTCACCGGCCTGATGCGCGCGGGCTTTTATCCCACCTACGAGGCCGATTACGCCTCGCCGCTCTATGTGCTGAGCGTGTCCGGCGTCCTGATCTTTCTCGGGGTGCTGCTGATGGGCCGGTTCCACCGCGAAATCCTCAACCGCTAGGGTCTAGGGGGTGTCGCGCTCCGGCTCGGCGGCCCAGGCCCGCACCTGGTCAAAGGACACGTCCGTGCGCGCCCGCGCCCCGTCCCACACCGCCCGCAGCACCAGCCTGACAAAGACCCCCCGCGCGCCCTTGTAATGGTGTACCTTGGCCAGCCACTTGAGCGCCGCAGCAGGTCCCGCCAGCACGAACCACGGGCCTGCGCACAGCCGGTAGACCATCAGCAGGTTGCGGTAGTGGTAGTAGCATTTCCACAAGGGCGTGAACCGCGCATCCCCATCCGTCATCGTGGTAAAGGCGTGCTCAAACCGCAGGTTAGGGTCGAAAAGGATGCGCCCGCCCCGCGCCGTCAACCCCAGCGTATACAGAACATCGTCCCCGTAGATGAACAGGCTGCCATCGGGAAATCCAGCCCGCGCCACACCCGCGCGCGAGATGAAAAAGCCCACAAAGGACGTCCCGTCAATGCTGCAGGGCGTGTCGCTGGCATAATCCTCAGGACCCAGGTGGAACCCGTCCCGCCGCCGCGTGCGCAGTGTCCGCCACAGCACGTCCCGGCGCCAGAACGGATTGCGCGAGGGCCGGTTCATGTCACAGATCCGCCCGTCGGGATGATAGACCGCCGCCGCCCAGGCCTCGGCGCCGGTACGATCCGTCCCGTGAAAGGCCGCAAGCGCCCCCGGATCGGGCCGCGCATCATCGTCCATCACCACCAGCCAGTCGGGGTCATAGGTGGCCACGGCGTGGCGCATACCCTGCTCGAACCCCCCTGCCCCGCCGGTGTTCTGCGCGCTGTGCCGCACGTCCAGGCGCGGGTCCCCGAGGCGTGCCAGCCAGTCCCCGGTGCCATCGGTGCTGGCATTGTCCAGCACCACGATCCGCGCCAGATGCGCGGGCGCGGTTTCAAGCAGCCGCGCCAGCGTCACCTGCAACGCCGCCAACCGGTTGTGGGTCACCACAACCGCAACAAGGCCGCAGGGGGTGGGGGATATCTTGGGAGCATCGGTCATTCTATGGCCCTCAGTCCACAATTGGCCCCCCGTGTCAAACCCGGGCGCGCCTTTGTCATGGCCATTCGCAGGTGTGGGTGGCAGAACCTTTGGCAACAAGGAGTCACGCCCATGCAGATCGACACCACGCCGCTCGCCGGCCTGACGATCCTCACGCCCCGCCGCTTTGGTGACGATCGCGGGTTCTTCAGCGAAAGCTGGAATGCGCAGGTGATGGCCGAGGCGGGGCTGCACTATGACTTTGTGCAGGACAATCATTCGCTCTCGGCCCGGCGCGGCACCTTGCGCGGCCTGCACTACCAGTCGCCGCCCCACGCGCAGGCCAAGCTGGTGCGCTGCGGGCGCGGGGCGCTGTGGGATGTGGCGGTGGATGCGCGCGCAGGCTCACCCACCTACGGGCAATGGTTCGGGCTCGAACTGAGCTTTGAGAACGGCAAACAGCTGATGATCCCGGCGGGGTTTCTGCACGGCTTTGTCACGCTGACCGACGACGTGGAGGTGGTCTATAAATGCACCGACTTCTACGCCCCCGATTGTGACGGGGCCGTCGCATGGGACAGCTGCGGCATCGACTGGCCGCTCGGGGGCGATCCGGTCCTGTCGGCCAAGGACGCCGCCGCCCCGCGTTTCGCAGCATGGGACAGCCCGTTCCCCGCAGGGGATGCCGCATGAAGCTGCTGGTGACAGGGGGGGCCGGGTTCATCGGGTCGGCGGTGGTGCGGCTGGCCATTCGGCGCGGCCATGCGGTTGTGAACCTTGATGCGCTGACCTACGCCGCCTGTCTGGACAATGTGGCGTCCGTCGCGGACGCGCCCGGATATACGTTCGTGCAGGGTGATATCCGCGATTCCGCCTTGTTAGAGACTGTTTTTGCCGACCACAAACCCGATGCCGTCATGCATCTGGCGGCGGAATCCCACGTGGACCGGTCCATTGACGGGCCCGGCGCCTTTATCGACACCAACGTGATGGGCACCTATGCCCTGCTTGAGGCCGCGCGCACCTATTGGGAGGGGTGCGGCCGCCCCGACACGTTCCGCTTTCACCACATCTCGACGGATGAGGTGTTCGGGTCACTGGGCGAGACGGGTATGTTCACGGAAACGACCCCTTACGACCCGCGCAGCCCCTATTCGGCCTCCAAGGCCGCGAGCGACCATCTGGTGCGCGCATGGCACCACACCTACGGCCTGCCCGTGGTGCTGACCAACTGTTCCAACAATTATGGCCCCTACCATTTCCCGGAAAAGCTGATCCCGGTGATCATCCTGAACGCGCTGGCCCAAAAGCCGCTGCCGATCTATGGCGACGGCTCCAACGTGCGCGACTGGCTTTATGTGGAGGATCACGCCGACGCGCTCTTGTGCGTGCTGGAAAAGGGCGCGCTGGGGGAAAGCTACAACATTGGCGGCGAAAACGAGCGGACCAATCTGGAACTGGTGCAGACGCTCTGCGCAATCCTCGACGCAAAACGCCCCCTCAACGACGGATCCTATGCGGATCTGATCACCTTTGTCACCGACCGGCCCGGACATGACGCGCGCTATGCGATCGACCCCACCCGCATCCGCGACGAGTTGGGCTGGCGCCCGTCCGTCACGGTCGAGGAAGGGCTGGAACGCACCGTGGACTGGTATCTCGACAATGCCGACTGGTGGCGCGCCCTACAGGCCCGCGACGGGGTGGGCAAACGGCTGGGGACCGGCTGATGCCTGTCGTCCGCGCGCGCGATAAGTGGCTCTATTTCGCCCACGTGCCCAAATGTGCGGGCACGGCCATCGAACGCTATCTGGAGACCCGCTTTGGCCCGCTGGGCCTGCGCGATCCCAGCTACGGCTTTCGCGACCCGGCAGAGGCCTGGAGCCTCACACCGCCCCAGCACATGCCCGAGGCGGTGCGCCGCGAGTTGCTGCCCGATGCGCTGTTTGACGGGATATTCGCCACCGTGCGCCACCCGGTGACGCGCCTGCGCTCGGCCTTTCTGTTCCAGCGCGATGTGGGCCACGCCCTGCCCCCAAAAATGTCGTTTCAGCGCTGGGTCGAAACGGTGCCGCGCAGCGTGGCGCTTGGGCCCTACACCCTGCACGGGCACCTGCGCCCGATGGTCGAATTTGTGCCCGAGAACGCAGAGGTGTTCCGCATGGAGGATGGGCTGGATGCCGTGGTGGGGTGGATCGACGCCGTGACCGGCCTTGAGGACGGCCCGCGCGAGATTGCGCCCGCCAATGTGCTGGCAGACCGCATCGGTGACACGCCCGAAGCGGTGCATCTGACGCCGCGGGTTCTGGACACGGTGGCCATGCTTTATGCGGCGGATTTCGAACGCTTCGGCTATCCGAAAAACCCAAAGGACATGGAGGGGGCCACATGATCCTCGTCTTTGGCCGCACCGGGCAGGTGGCGCGATCACTGGCCGACCTCGCAGCCCCGCGCGAGATGGTGATGCTGGGCCGGGATCAGGCGGACCTGTCTGACCCCGCCACCTGTGCCGCGCAAATCCTGCGCCATGCCCCGTCCGTGGTGATCAACGCCGCCGCCTACACCGCCGTGGACCGCGCCGAAGAAGAAGAAGACCAGGCCCTCACCATCAACGGCCACGCGCCGGGGGCGATGGCGCAACTGTGCGCGGGCGAGGGCATCCCGTTTCTGCACATCTCGACCGATTACGTGTTCGCCGGGACCGGGGAGACCCCGCATCAGCCCGGCGACCCCGTTGACCCGCAAAACGCCTATGGCCGCACCAAGCGGGCCGGAGAGGACGCCGTGCGCGCCGCTGGTGGGCCCCATGCGATCCTGCGCACCTCGTGGGTGTTTTCGGAATATGGCGCGAATTTCGTGCGTACCATGCTGCGGCTGAGCGAGACACGCGATGCCCTTACCGTGGTCGATGACCAGATCGGCGGGCCGACACCCGCGCGGGGCATCGCCAGCGCCCTGCTGACCATGGCCGATGCCATGCGGGACGGGCAGGGGGGCGGCACCTATCACTATGCGGGCGCGCCTGTGACCTCGTGGGCCGGTTTCGCGCGCGAAACA
>NZ_CANNDO010000011.1 GCF_947503385.1 uncultured Tateyamaria sp. | reverse complement strand
GCTGCCGGTGATCACCATGGACCCGGTGGTGATCCGCGACCGGTTCATGAAGGCCGTCGCGGGGTGAGGGGAGGGGCGGCGCGCATTCATTCGAGTGAGGATGCGCGGCGACTGGCCAAGGCCCGGCTGCCGTGGATGGTCTTTGACTATATCGACGGCGCGGCGGGGGCTGGCGAAACAGGGGCTGCACGCAATCGTGCGGCCCTTGATGATATCTGCCTTGTCCCGCGTATTCTGACGGATGTGAGCCAGCGCAGTCTGGAGGTTCCTCTGTTTGGCGAGATGGCGCGACGCCCGTTTGGCATCGCGCCCATGGGGATGTGTAACCTGTCGGGGCCGGGCGCCGATCTTATGCTGGCGCGTCTCGCGGCGCGTGACGCAGTTCCGGTGGGTGTCTCCACCGTCGCCTCCACGCCGCTGGAACAGATGATCGATGTGGCGCAGGGCCACGCGTGGTTTCAGCTCTATTTCAGCGGTGACAATGCGGGGTCTTTTGCCTTGGCCAAACGTGCGCAGGACGCAGGTTACGAGACGCTGATTGCCACGGTCGATGTGCCCGAGGTCGGGCGCAGGCCGCGCGAATTGCGGCACGGGTTCACCATGCCGTTCCGCATCGGGCCGCGGCAGTTTCTGGATTTTGCACTGCATCCGCGCTGGTCACTGACGTCGCTCGCGGCGGGGCGTCCACAGATGGCCAATTTCGAGATGGATGGGTTTGACTTTGACCGGACCGAAAGCCGGGCCAAGGCCGATTGGGACACGCTCAGGGCGCTGCGCGACCTGTGGAAAGGGCGGTTGGTGGTCAAAGGTGTGACCCATGCCGGGGATGCCGTGCGCCTGAGGGACGCAGGCGTCGACGCCATACAGGTGTCCAATCACGGTGCCCGCCAGTTGGAAAGCGCGCCTGCACCGATCCACGCCCTGCATGATATCCGCGCCGCGGTTGGCCCGGACTTGCCGCTGTTCTACGACAGCGGTCTGCGCACAGGTGAAGACGTGTTAAAGGCGTTTGATCAAGGCGCGCAATTTGCGTTCTTTGGCCGCGTCTTGCAATTTGCCATTGCCGCAGGCGGCGAAGACGGTCTGCACCGATTGTGGGACGTGCTGACATCCGAGCTGTCTATTGCCATGGCGCAGACCGGCCGCGCCGGGCTGACCTCACCCGCGGTCTGACACTGACGCCTGATAGCGGTCCAGTTCGCCAATCAGAGCTTTTCCGCCGGGCACCTCGGCACGGGCGATGAATTCGCTCCAGACGGCGCCGAATGGCATATCTTTGAACTCTTCAGTCACGGTCAAGCGCGTGGTGAAATCCAGCCGGTCTTCGGCGGCTTTCAGCGTGCCCAGCGGCATCAGCAGCGCGCGCAACAGCGCCTTTTGCATGTTGCGTGTGCCAATGACCCACGCGGCGGTCCGGCTGATTGTGGCGTCGAAGAAGTCGAGCCCGATATGGGTCTTGCCCAGCAGGTTCCCACTGACCAATTCATGGGCCATTTGCAGGATGTCGTCGTTCAGCAGGATCACGTGGTCGCTGTCCCAGCGCATCGGACGCGAAACGTGCAGCAGGATTTCACCAAGCGACAGAGCCACGGCGCTGAGCTTGTCAGCGATGTTTTCCGTCGGGTGAAAGTGTCCCATGTCGAGGCACAGCAAGGTGTCTTTGCGGATAGCGTAACCCATGTAAAACTCGTGACTGCCGACGGTGCAGGCCTCGACACCGATGCCGAACAGCTTGCTTTCGACCGCGTCGCGCATGTGGCTGGTGTCCTGCGGTGTTGCCAGCATCGCGTCCAGCGACTGTTCCAGACGCGTCCGTGCTGCCATGCGATCCACCGGAATGTCCTTGTACCCGTCGGGCACCCAGATGTTGTTGATGCAGGGCGACCCCAAAGCGGCCCCCATGCGGGCAGCAATCTCGCGGCAGCGGGTGCCATGTTCGATCCAGAAGTCGCGGATGCCCGCGTCCGGGTGGCTGAGCGTCAGGTTATCGTCCGCCTTGGCGTGGGCAAAGAATGTGGGGTTGAAGTCCAGCCCAATGCCCTGTTCGCGCGCCCAATCGACCCAAGGTTCAAAATGCGTGTACGTGATCTCGTCGCGGTCCGGCGACGCGTCGGTGTCCAAATACATTGCGTGCAGGTTCAGCCGGTGCTTGCCCGGGATCATCGCGTAGGCAAAGTTTAGGTCGGCGCGCAATTCGTCCGGGGTGCGCGCGCGGCCCGGGTGATTGCCGGTGGCCTGAATGCCGCCGCCCGAAGTGCCTGTTTGCCGCTCGAACCCGACCACGTCGTCGCCCTGCCAACAATGCATCGAGATCGGTATGGTCATCAGCCGGTCAAGCGCCGCTTCGGTGTCCACGCCCCAATCGGCAAAGGCGGCTTTGGCTGTCTCGTAGCTCATTCTTGCCCCCTATCGCGTGAACGCTTGCACGTTGCCAGCGTCCACGTTGATGATGTTTCCGGTCGATTTCGACGACGTGTCGGCGGCAAAGAAATAGCAGGCTTCTGCAATATCTTCGGGCAGGACGGAACGCTTGAGCATGGATCGGTTGCGGTACATTTCCTCCAGCCCTTCTTTGTCGGTGCCGTAGGTGTCCGCGCGTTGTTCGAGCCAGTCGCCTTCCCAGATTTTCGACCCGCGCAGGACCGCGTCCGGGTTCACCACGTTGACGCGAATGCCTGCCGCGGCCCCTTCGAGGGCAAGGCAGCGGGCAAGGTGAATTTCGGACGCCTTGGCCGTGCAATAGGCGGCTGCATTTGGCGAGGCGGCCAACCCGTTCTTGGACGCCACAAACACGACCGATCCACCCATGTCCTGCACGCGCATGAGGCGGAACGCCTCGCGGCTGACCAGAAAGTAGCCGGTCGACAAGATATCCATGTTTTGGTTCCAGAGCGTGAGGGTTGTCTCCTCGATCGGTGCGGAGGATGCGATGCCCGCATTGGACACCAGTATGTCCACACCGCCGAATGCCACCGCCGCGTCGGCAAAGGCCGCCGCCACCTCTTCTTCGCTGGTGACGTTCATGGTGACGGCGCGTACCACATCGGCGCCATATCGGTCTGTTAGGTCGGCCCGGGCCGCGGCCAAACCGTCCGTGTTGATGTCGGCCAGCACGACGCAGGCACCATCCGCCAGATAGCGCTCTGCCGTTGCAGCACCGATGCCGCCCGCGCCGCCTGTGACCAGCGCCACACGACCCGCAAGCGCCTTGGGTTTGGGCATCCGTTGCAGCTTGGCCTCCTCCAGAAGCCAGTATTCGATGTCGAACGCCTCTTGTTCCGGCAGGCCCTGATAGGTGCTGACCGCAGACGCGCCGCGCATCACGTTGATCGCGTTGACGTAGAACTCACCGGATATGCGGGCAGTGGCCTTGTCCTTGGCGAAGGTGATCATTCCGACGCCCGGCACGAGGTACACCACGGCGTTAGGGTCGCGCAAGGCCGGGCTGTTGTCGCGTTTGCAGCGGTTGTAGTAGGCGGCATAGTCGGCGCGGTAGGCCTCGACTTGCTGGGGCAGACTGGCAAGTACATCGTCCAGATTGCCGTCTGCGGGGTCAAAGGGCACCACCAGCGGGCGTATTTTCGTACGCAGGAAATGGTCGGGGCAGGATGTGCCCAATGCGGCCAAGGCCCCCATATCCTTGGCGTTCACAAATTCCAGCACCGTGTCGCTGTCGTTGAAATGGCCCACCATATGCTGATTGCCCGACACGAACCCGCGGATTGCGGGCATCAGGCGTGCGGCCACGGCGCGGCGTTCGGTGGCAGGCAGGCTGGTGTGGATCGCACCGCCAAAGGCGGCCACACCGTCGCTGCGCTCCGCCAGCCAGCGCGTCGCGACGTTAATGACGTCGATGGTCTGGTCGTAGCAGTCCTTGGCCGTGTCGGCCCATGTAAAGAGCCCGTGGCTTTCCAACACGACGCCGTCGGCGTCCGGGTTTTCAAGACAGAATTTCTCAAGCCACAACCCCAGTTCATAGCCCGGTCTTTTCCACGGCAGCCAGCCGATCCGATCGCCAAAGATCTGTTGCGTCAATTCTTGGGAGTTTTCCGAGGCGGCAATTGCGATGATGGCATCTGCGTGGACATGATCCACGTGTTTGCGAGGGACATAGGCGTGCAGCGGTGTGTCGATTGAGGCCGCGCGCGGGTTCAGCCGGAAGGTACAATGCGGCAGGTAGCCAACCATTTCGTCCTCATGCTCCGCCCCGCGATAGAGCGATTTCAGTGATTGCAGCTTGTCCATGTAGAGCGTTGCGAACCCGTCCATCTTGATCGACCCGATGTCGCCGCCTGATCCCTTGACCCACAACACCTCCACCGGCGCGCCTGTCAGCGGGTCGGTTTCCATAATCTTGGCCGACGTATTGCCGCCGCCATAATTGGTCACGCGCTTGTCCGATCCAAGGATGTTCGAGCGGTATAGCAACAGCTCCGATTCGCTCATCCCCGCGACAGCCTCCGCGTCCCAGCGGCTCTCAAGGAGTTGAGTTTCCAATGATTTCAACATGTTTCCTCCCGGTCGGCGCGCGGCGCCCAGCACAATTCGTTGCTGTCAGGCTGAGCGGGGCCACGCGCGTTGTCAATCATAATCACTCAATAACAATCATGCTGCACCGCAGTATGATTGGTTGTGATCGTTTTTGATTGACAGGTGCGCCGAATCTGCACAGCGTAAGTGACCAAGGGAGGCCCGAATGCACGAGAAAGAGCGGCACACGATCATTCTGTCAGCGGTCGAGGAACGGCCCGTTGTGACGGTTGCGGACCTGTGCAACCTGACCGGCGCGTCCGAAGCGACGATCCGGCGCGACATCGCCACGCTGCATCAAGAGGGCAAGCTGCGCCGTGTAAGAGGTGGTGCCGAGGCGTTGAGCCCGCCGCAATTCGTAGGTCTGGCGGGACGTCCTTTTTCCGTAAACGAAACGATGCGGATTGAGGAAAAACAGGCCATCGCCGCCGCTGCCGTGGACCTGTGCGATGACGGCGACGCTATCATTATCAATGGCGGCACCACGACATTCCAGATGGTGCACCCGCTGGCCAGCCGTCGGATGCAGGTGTTCACCAACTCGTTCCCGATCGCCGAACATCTGCTCAAACATTCAAAGAATACGGTGATGCTGTCGGGCGGGACGATCTACCGCGAACAAAACATCATCCTGTCGCCGTTCGACAACGATGTGACCCGCAACTTTTGTGCGCGGCGCATGTTCATGGGCGCGCAGGGTCTTGGGCCGCTTGGTTTGATGGAGGCGGACCCGCTGCTGATCCAAGCCGAGCAAAAGCTGATCGGGCAGGCGGACGAGCTGGTGGTGCTGGTCGATAGCACCAAGTTCGAACAACGCTCCAGTCTTGTGCTGTGTCCGCTGGCGCGGATTACAACCGTCATCACCGATGACCAGATTTCAGACAAGGCGGCGGCCATGCTTGACGCTGCAGAAGTGAAACTGATCGTCACCCAATCGGGGAGCGCTCAGAAAACAGTGGCCTCGTAAGGGTCCATAAAAGCGAACGTATTTAGGGAGGAAACCAATGAAACGTCGCACATTTACCAAACTCACCGCGGGGCTAAGCGTTGCCGCAAGCCTGTTCGGAACATCCGCGCTGGCGCAGGACAACATGCGTATCGCATTGGTGGTCAAGGCGCTTGGCATCGGCTTTTTCGAGGCTGCCGCCGAAGGTGCCGAAGAGGCCGCCAAGGAACTGGGCGGCGTGGAGATTATCTATACCGGTCCCACGGACACCACCGCGGAAGGGCAGATCGAGGTGATCAATGCGCTGATTGCCCAAGGTGTTGATGCGATTGCCGTATCGGCCAATGACACGGACGCGCTTGTGCCCACGCTCAAAAAGGCGATGCAGCGCGGCATTACAGTCATCAGCTGGGATTCCGGTGTGGCCGAAGAGGGGCGTCAGATGCACCTGAACCCGTCCTCGAACGCGCTGATCGGGAACATGATCATCAAGCTGGCCGCCGATCATCTGCCCGATGGCGGTGACGTGGCGGTTCTGTCGGCCACGACCACATCGACAAACCAGAACATCTGGATCGAAGAGATGACCAAAGTGATGGGCAACTATCCCGGCATCAACGTGGTCTCGACGGTCTATGGCGATGATCTGGCGGATAAATCCTATCGCGAGGCGCAGGGCCTGATGCAGTCTTTCCCCGATCTCGATGCAATCATTGCACCCACCTCCGTGGGGATCGTGGCGGCTGCGCAGGCTGTGGCCGATGCGGGCAAGATCGGAGAGGTCAATGTGACTGGCCTTGGCCTGCCGTCTGAAATGGCGGGCGCTATCGAAAGCGGGGCGTCGCAGTCCTTTGCCATCTGGAACCCGATTGATCTGGGGTATTCGGCCGCAATGATTGCCCATGCACTCGCCTCCGGGGCGGCCATGGCAGAGCCGGGGGCCGAAATCTCCATCGGTCGTGTGGGGTCAATCACACTGGACGACACAAACGCAGCCGCGATGGCGGATCCGTTTGTGTACGATGCGTCCAACATCGAACAGTTCAAATCGATCTTCTGAGATTTTGAACTGGTCTCCGACGCGGGTACCCGTGCCCGCGTCGGATCACGCCCTACCCATACATCGAGACCCTTGATGCTGAAGCAAACTGACAGACCTGTGCCGCCGTCCGGGCTGACGGACGGACCGGCGGTTCTGGCGCTCGACGGCATCACCAAGACCTTTCCGGGCGTCAAGGCGCTGTCTGATGTGTCCCTGGCGCTGTATCCCGGCAAGGTCACGGCGCTGGTAGGCGAAAACGGCGCGGGCAAATCTACGGTGGTCAAGATCCTGACCGGCATCTACCAGCCGGACGGTGGCGCGATCCTTATGGACGGGCAACGGGCCGCGTTCCCCGCGCCACAGGCCGCAGCACGCAGTGGCGTCACCGCCATTCATCAGGAGACGGTCCTGTTTGACGAATTGTCAGTGGCCGAGAACATCTTTCTTGGACACGCGCCGCGCGGGGCCTTTGGCCTGATCGACCGCAAGGCGATGGTCGCGCAAGCGCGTGGCATTCTGGACGGGATTGGCGCGCAGATTGACCCCGATCACAAGCTCAAAGACCTTGGCATCGCCAACAAACATCTGGTGGCGATTGCGCGCGCCCTGTCCATCGACGCGCGGGTTGTCATCATGGACGAACCCACAGCGGCGCTGTCGCATAAGGAAATCGAAGAGCTGTATGAGCTGGTCGAGAGCCTGAAAGCGCAAGGCAAGGCGATCCTGTTCATCAGCCACAAGTTCGACGAGATTTTTCGGATTGCGGACAATTACACGGTCTTTCGCGATGGTCAGTTGATCGGTGACGGGTCCATTGGCGACGTGACCGAGGCCGATCTGGTAAAGATGATGGTGGGCCGCGATGTCAGCCAGATTTTCCCCAAGCGCACGTCGCGCCCCGGTGCGCCAGTGCTGACGGTCACGGGCTATGCCCACCCCACCGAGTTCGAGGATATCGGGTTCACCCTGCGCACCGGAGAAATCCTTGGCTTTTACGGTCTTGTCGGGGCGGGCCGGTCCGAATTCATGCAGTCTCTGTTCGGGATCACACGCCCGTCAGCCGGGTCAGTGGAGATCGACGGCGTAGCGGTGCATATCGCATCCCCCGCCGACGCGGTCGAAAACGGCATCGTCTATGTGCCTGAAGACCGCGGCAGACAAGGTGCCATTCTTGATCTGCCGATCTTCCAGAACGTCACATTGCCGTCGCTGGGCCGTATTTCTGGCAGGGGTTTTATGCGACTTGCAGAAGAGTTCAAGCTGGCGCGTGAATATACCGAACGGCTGGATCTGCGGGCGGCATCGCTTGACACACATGTTGGAAACCTGTCGGGCGGGAACCAGCAAAAGGTGGTGATCGCCAAGTGGCTTGCGACGCAACCCAAGGTGATCATCCTCGATGAGCCGACCAAGGGCGTCGACATCGGGTCCAAGGCGGCGGTGCACGCGTTCATGGCGGAACTGGCGGCGCAGGGTCTTGCTGTCGTCATGGTCAGTTCCGAAATCCCGGAGGTGCTGGGCATGTCCGACCGGGTGATTGTGATGCGCGAAGGCCGGATTGTGGCCGAATTGGCCGGGCCCGAGATGACGCCAGAGACGCTGGTACGCCACGCGGCTGGAATCTGAGGGGGAGGGACGCCATGCTGAAACGGTTGATATCATCGCGCGAGGCGCTGCTGGTCGGGGCGATTGCCGTGCTGTTGGTGCTGATTTCGTCCCGGTTTCCGGGCTTTGTCGCGCCGTCGAACCTTGCCAATGTGTTTAACGATACCTCTCCGCTGATCCTGCTGGCTATTGGTCAGATGATTGTGATCCTGACCAAGTGCATCGACCTGAGCGTGGCCGCCAATCTGGCGCTCACCGGCATGGTTGTGTCGATGGTCAATGTGGTGGCGCCCGACCTGCCGATAGTTGTCATTCTGGTCATCGCAACGGGGCTGGGCACGCTGCTGGGCATGTTCAATGGCATTCTCGTTTGGAAACTGGCGATTCCGCCGATTGTCGTCACCTTGGGCACGATGACGATCTTTCGCGGTTTCATCTTTCTGCTGTCCGATGGGAAATGGGTCAACAGCCACGAGATGAGCGAGGGGTTCAAAGCCTTTCCCCGCGCCGAGGTTCTGGGCCTGCCGGTGCTGAGTTGGATTGCGATCATCGCTGTGATCCTGTTTTCAGTGGTGATGGCGCGCACGACTTTGGGTCGCGCGTTTTATGCGGCGGGCGGCAATCCACATGCGGCGACCTACGCAGGCATCAACGTGGGCCGGACCCAGTTCTGGGCTTTTACGATTTCCGGCGCGCTGGCCGGTTTGACCGGTTATCTCTGGGTGTCGCGGTTCGCAGTTGCCTATGTTGATATCGCCGGTGGCTTTGAGCTCGACGTGGTAGCGGCCTGCGTGATTGGCGGTGTGTCGATCATGGGCGGGATCGGCACCGTTGTGGGCGCGCTTTTGGGGGCGCTGTTTCTGGGCATCATCAAGAATGCGCTGCCGGTGGTCGACATCTCGCCGTTCTGGCAGCTCGCCATTTCAGGCGCCGCGATCATCATCGCCGTGGCCCTGAACGCGCAAGCCAACCGCAAGAAGGGCCGGATCATCCTCAAACGGGCGGAGCACGCGACATGAGCACCACCGACCGCGCCATTCCCGACCGCCTGCGCTCACCGCTGGAACAACGGCTGAAAAGCTGGGAAACGCTGCTGCTGGCAGTCGCGGTGGCGATATTCGTGGCCAACAGCTTTGCCTCGCCATATTTCCTCAATGCTTGGAACCTGAGCGACGCGACCTTTAACTTTACCGAAAAGGCGATGATCGCCTTTGCCATGGCGCTGCTGATCATTTCGGGTGAAATCGACCTGAGCGTGGCATCCATTATCGCGCTCGCATCCACCGCCATGGGGGCGGCGGTGCAGATGGGCGTGGGAACGCCGGGACTTGTTCTGGTGGGTCTTGGTGTTGGCCTTTTGTGCGGTGCGTTCAACGGTGTGCTGGTCACGCGGTTCGGCCTGCCGTCCATCGTCGTGACCATCGGCACGATGAGCCTGTTTCGCGGCATCAGCTTCATCGTTTTGGGTGATCAGGCGTTCCGCGGCTACCCGGCCAGCTTTTCGTGGTTCGGGCAGGGCTATGTCTGGTGGGTGATCTCGTTTGAATTTGTCCTCTTTGGCGTCATCGCGGTGATCTACGGCATCCTGCTGCACAAGACCAATTTCGGCCGCGCGGTCTATGCAATTGGCAACAATCCGACGGGGGCCATGTTCTCGGGCATCCGCGTGCAGCGGATCAAGTTCATCCTGTTTCTGCTGACGGGTCTCATGTCCGGTGTCGCCGCGATTTGCCTGACCGCCCGTCTGGGGTCCACGCGCCCGTCCATCGCCACCGGCTGGGAGCTTGAGGTCGTGACGATGGTTGTGCTGGGGGGTGTCAGCATCCTTGGCGGGTCCGGAACCATTGTTGGCGTGGTCATCGCGGCCTTTGTCATGGGGCTGGTGACATTTGGGCTGGGGCTGTTGAATGTGCCGGGTATCGTGATGTCCATCGTGGTGGGCGCGCTGCTGATCGGCGTCATTGCCCTGCCGCGCCTCTGGACGATGTGGAGGACCGGGTGATGGAGAAGTTCGCCTTCAAAATGCAACTAAATCCGGGGTGTCGTGCCGCATATATCAAGCGGCATAACGAGATTTGGCCAGAGCTGTCTGCGCTGCTGAAAGACGCGGGCGTGTCCGATTACTCCATTCATCTGGACGCAGACACCAACATCCTGTTTGCGGTTCTGTGGCGGCTGGCGGGGCATGGCATGGATGATCTGCCCGCGCATCCCCTGATGCAAAAATGGTGGGCACATATGGCCGACATCATGGAAACGCACCCAAGCAATGAACCCGTGGCGACGCCGCTTGAAACCGTTTTTCACCTGCCATGACGCTGCGCCATATCGCTGTCATCGACATCGGCAAGACCAACGCCAAGCTGGCGCTTGTCAACGCATCTGACCTGTCCGAAATCGCTGTGGTCACACGTCCAAACACGGTCAAGCCCGGCCCACCGTGGCCACATTTCGATGTCGAAGGGCACTGGGCGTTTGTGCTGGAGAATCTGTTGGCATTTCACGCGGCACATGGGGTCCACGCCATTTCGGTCACAACACACGGGGCTTGCGCGGCGCTACTGGATCGCGACGGGACGTTGGCCGCGCCCATTCTCGATTACGAGCACGCGGGACCAGATGACGTAGCGCTTGCCTATGAGGCTGTCCGTCCCCCTTTTGCGGAAACCGGTTCGCCCAAGCTGGCGGGGGGGCTCAACATCGGCGCACAATTGTTCTGGCAATTTGGAACTGATCCCACGCTCAGGTCACGCACCCACCGGATCGTCACCTATCCGCAATATTGGGGCTTTCGGCTGACCGGGGTTGCGGCCATGGATGTCACATCGCTGGGGTGTCACACGGATCTCTGGGACCCGCGGGCCGGTGTGTTTTCGTCTTTGGTTGCGGCACTTGGGATCACTGACAAGATGGCGCCGGTGGTGCGGCCCTCTGACGTGTTGGGGCCGCTGTTGCCACAAGTGGCGGACCAGACAGGATTGCCGCCGGAGACGCCCGTGTTTTGCGGTATCCACGATTCAAACGCATCGCTTCTGCCTTATGTTCTGCGGGAACAGGGGCCGTTCAGCGTTGTATCGACAGGCACATGGGTTGTCGCGATGTCCATTGACGGCGCGCCAGTGGCGCTGGACCCGGCGCGCGATACACTGATCAACGTGACCGCGCTTGGTGATCCGGCGCCGTCAGCCCGCTTTATGGGGGGCCGGGAACATGATGTCGCCATGGGCGGCGACTACCCCGATCCGACGGACGGGGACGTTGACGTCATACTGGCGCAAGGCATCATGCTAATGCCCGCCATTGTGCCTGACACCGGACCGTTCAAAGGGTGTGCGGCCAGATGGATCGGAACTGAACCGCCCCAGAGATCGGCCCTGCGCGGTGCGGCGGTCGCGCTCTACCTTGCCTTGGTCACGGCGGAGTGTCTGTCCAATATCGGGCATCGCGGCCCTGTCATCGTCGAAGGGCCCTTTGCAAAGAACTCAACCTATCTGCGCATGTTGTCGGTGGCGACGGGGTCGGATGTGCACCTGTCAACAGGCACGACGGGGACCAGTGCGGGCGCGGCCTTGCTCGCCGTGGGGGCGTCGGGTGCTACATCGGCCTTGCACACTGCCCTGCCCGTTGACCAGGACATGTCCAAACGCCTCAAGGATTACTCCGCCGCATGGCGCGCCGCCTGCGTGATTTGATGCGCCAGAACTGGGGGTTTCGCCGGATGGGGCGCCATGCAGGCGTGGTGTCACATCCGGCAATGGGGCAACCTTCGTGCAAGGGCTTGCCATAGGCGCACCGCGTGACCCACTGTCATGCTCAGACCCTGTCGCGGCGCAGCCGATGTCCCCCTCGCTGATGGCCGCTTTGTCAAAATCGCCCTTGCGCCTCAGCAAAAGCTGTGGCCGTCCCTTTGCTGACCGCCGCCTTGCGGCTATGGACAACCTTACGCCCATGACGCCGCCACACACTCATTTGGAAGACGACCGCTATGACCAATTTCACGCGACCCAAGACCGACACGGCGATGTTCAACCGCGCGGATTTTCCGACGGATTTCACCTTTGGGGCTGCAACGGCGGCATACCAGATCGAGGGGGCGCAATTCGGCGGGGCGGGGCCATCGCATTGGGACACCTTTGCCGCGACCCCTGGCAATGTCGTACGGGCCGAAGACGGGGCACGAGCCTGCGACCACTATCACCGCTGGGCGGGCGACCTCGACCTTTTGAAAGAGGGTGGGTTTGACGCCTACCGCTTTTCCACCAGTTGGGCGCGTGTGATGCCGGATGGCGTGACCATTAACCCCGACGGGCTCGATTTCTATGACCGGCTGGTGGATGGGATCCTTGCGCGTGGTCTTGCCCCCTATCTGACCCTCTACCACTGGGACCTGCCAGCAGCGCTTGCCGACAAGGGCGGCTGGGTCAATCGCGACACCGTTCTGCGGTTTGCCGACTTTGCGGAAACGGTGATGGACCGGATCGGCGAGCGTGTGTCCCGCACCGCCACGATTAACGAACCGTGGTGCGTCAGTTGGCTGTCGCATTTCGAAGGCCACCACGCGCCGGGTCTGCGCGATATCCGCGCCACAGCCCGCGCAATGCACCACATTCAACTGGCCCACGGGATGGCCGTCACCCGGTTGCGCGACGCAGGCCATGACAGGTTGGGCATCGTGCTGAATTTTGCCGACATCCAGCCGGTTGCAGCGGGTCAGGAGGCCGCCGCGGCCAGAGCCGACGCGCTGGCCAATGCATGGTTCATCCAGTCCATCGCCCAAGGCACGTATCCGCAAGAGGCGCTGGATGGGCTGGCGCCGCACATGCCGGAGTACTGGCAAGACGACATGCCCGTGATCGCAACGCCCATCGACTGGCTGGGTGTGAACTACTACACCCGCGAGCTTGTGTCGGCGCAGCCGGATGCGGCATGGCCTGCAATCCAGTCACATGACGGACCGTTGCCCAAGACGCAAATGGGCTGGGAAATCCACGCTGACGGGTTGCGCGGCCTGCTCACACGTATGGCGCGCGACTATGTCGGCGACCTGCCGATGATTGTGACCGAAAATGGCATGGCGTGGGACGATCACATCGTTGCCGACGGTGTGTATGACACCGAACGCATCAGTTACATATCTGGTCATCTGGCCGCTGCGCGCGCGGCCATGGAAGCAGGCGTCAACCTGCAAGGGTTCTTTTATTGGTCACTGCTCGACAATTTCGAGTGGGCATTTGGTTATGAAAAGCGGTTTGGGATCGTGCACGTGGATTTCGAGACGCTTGAGCGGACGCCCAAGGCATCGTTCCACGCGTTCAAGGCGTGCCTCAGGCCGAATGACGGGTAAGTGTTGGTTGCAGGTCAGGGCGCGGCGACCACGCAGCCGCCGCGCACGCCGCGACTTTGAACAGGTTAGCAAGTGACCGCAATGCGGATTGTCGATCACCATTTTCCATTCATCATCGACTTACCGGCGCAATACGGCGACAGTACGTTTGTGTAGTGCCACAACGTCAGCCCGTTGGGCGACTTCGCGAACCAGCGGCTTTGGGACGGCGGTGCAAATCGGGACGGGACCTCCGACAAACTTGAGGATCAGGTCCACCCGTTGCAGGCACCAAGTGTGATTGCACCGCGCCGTGAACGATCCAAGGGCTTCAGGTGCGAAATCCGATGTTAGCGGTGGCTGTCCCTATGCGACACCGGACGCCGCTTCTGTCGTCATGGTATTGCTGAATGACAGAAGGAGCCGGTCCATTTCATCGGTCCCTTCGATGGCGTTTTGGATGTTGACGCGCGCGGCAAAGCTGCGGCCCAATTCTGCCTCGCAGCTTCGGACGCATTTCACCGACTCTTCCCTGCGACCGCATGTGGTCAGCAGCCCGATGGGCGAGGATGACGTTGACAGGGCGCGCAGCACGCTGCGCAAGGGAGGAGCGGGCTGATCGGCCCAAACAGGTCCCGCAACGACGATCCAAGGGCGCGCCACAGGCACCACATTGCCGGTGCGCAGCGGGGGAACATGCAACCGGCCCACATCCCAGATTGCCCGAACCATCCAGAACAGCGGCATCCGGTAGCGATCCACTTCAATCGGTATGAATTCGGCCCCTGAATGCTGCGCAAGCCATTTGGCCGCACGTCGTGTGTGACCAGTCTTGGAATAGCAATAGATGGCGGGCGGCGGTGTGGCAGGCATGGATCTGGTTCCTTTCGCGCTTGGTCTAGCGTCGTCGGGCGGCCGCAGATTGAGCAATATCAATCTGCGGGTGGAAAGCGCGTGGCACTCATCGCCCAAACCCAGACGCGAGGAGCCCGAAGATGTCCCATGTACTGCCCAAGACGATGAAAGCTGCGGTTGTCACTGATCTGGGACGCCCGCTCGATATCCGCGAGGTTCCGGTGCCCGACATTGGTCCGCGCGATGTGCTGGTGCGGGTGCGTGCCTCGGGCGTGTGCCACACCGACCTGCACGCCGCCATGGGTGACTGGCCGGTCAAGCCCACGGCACCCTTTATCCCCGGTCACGAGGGCGTCGGAGAGGTCGCGGCGCTGGGTCGGGATGTGACGCATCTCAAGGAAGGGGACCGGGTGGGCGTGCCGTGGCTGCATTCGGCCTGTGGACGGTGCGAACACTGTGCCGGGGGGTGGGAAACCCTATGCGAAAGCCAGCAGAACACCGGGTATTCGGTTGATGGTGGCTATGCCGAATTTGTGCGCGCGGATGCGGATTATGTGGGTCAGTTGCCGGACACGCTTGATTTTGGTCCCGCATCGCCGGTGCTGTGTGCCGGAGTGACCGTCTACAAGGGCCTCAAGGAAACCGAAGTGCGCCCGGGCCAATGGGTCGCGATCAGCGGCATCGGGGGGCTTGGCCATATGGCTGTGCAATACGCCAAGGCGATGGGGATGCATGTCGTTGCTGTCGACGTGGCCGACGACAAGCTGCAATTGGCCGCGTCCCTAGGAGCGGACGTCACAATCAACGCGGCAACGACCGACCCGGTCAAAGAGGTCGCTGATCATCTCGGCGGGGTACACGGCGCTTTGGTCACCGCCGTCAGCACGCAGGCCTTTGCCCAAGCCACCGGCATGTTGCGGCGGCACGGCACAATGAGCCTTGTGGGGTTGCCGCCGGGCACGTTTCCGCTGCCCATCTTCGATGTGGTGCTCAAGCGGTTGACCATCCGCGGGTCCATCGTAGGCACGCGGCTGGATCTGGTGGAGTCCCTGCAACTTGCGGCGGACGGCCTTGTGACAACGCATTTTGCGTGGGACAAGCTGGAGAACATCAACGCCATTTTTGATCGCATGAAGGCGGGTCAGATCACGGGCCGCATTGTTTTGGAGATCTGAGCCATGGCCGTGTGAGACTAGCCTTTGACCTTTGTCAATGTCCGGGCGCGTGCGGCTGGCTAGGGTTGGCACACCAAAACACAGGCGGGTCTCCGATGACATTTCATTCCAAGCTGATCTCCGTTCTGGCCGCGGGCTTTGTCCTTGCGGCCTGTGCCCCCGATGACCGCGAACCGGATGTGAGTGTGGACCATGGTCAGGCGCTTTATGCCCGGGACTGTGCGGTTTGCCACGGTGACAATGGCAAGGGGGCTGGCGCGGCCTCTTTGGGTCTTGGGGTTCTGCCCCCCGATCTGACGACGCTCAGCGCGCAGAACCGCGGCATTTTCCCGAGGGATTTCGTGATGAGTGTGATTGACGGATACAACCGGCGTGACCATCCGTCCTCTGCCATGCCCGAGTTTGGTAACAATGATCTTGGGCCCACTGTGCAAGTGGAGGATGGCGGTGTGTCCACCCCTATCCCTTCGGACCTTATCGCCTTGGCGGCATATCTTGAAAGCATCCAGCAATAGGTTCGTGTGCCGGGTGCGGCCACCGGTTGTACGTTGAAATGCCCATGACGCGACAACGTGGCCAAATGCCATTGTTCGCCGTGACCATCGGCACGCAACGCACAAACATCGCAATGTGGGCCGCTGCGCTGAAAGGGTGATACCCCCCCCGGACCAAGCAGGTGATGCGCCGACGACCTGATATGCACCGCGCGGTCGATTGGGGACGCGTTGCGTTGGCGCGGCACCGTCTGGCAGGCGCAGCCGCTTGTGCTGTGCCACGACACCCAATGTGAGGCTCCGCACCTTTTCAAAACCGCCCCTGTTTGAGCGAAATCAATGGCTGCCGTCGCGGCGGGGCTACACTGGCACCAAAAGGGGACGCGGCCATGTTTTCCAACGCCAAGACAATCACGAGGGTTTTGGGCTTTGACATACGTGTCGATCCCAGTTGGGTTTTGATCGCGGCCCTGATCACCTGGAGCCTGTGCCAGCACAGTTTTCCCGCCGCGCTGCCGGGTCAGGCCACTGCGACCTATGTTGCAATGGCCGTTCTGGCGATGCTGCTCTTCTTTGCGTGTTTGCTGGCGCATGAATTGGCCCATGCGGTCACCGCCCGTGGTTTTGGCGTTAGCACCAAAAGCATCACGCTGTTCCTGTTCGGCGGGGTGGCGGAACTGGAGGAGGAGCCCACAAAAGCCATGCACGAATTCTGGATCGCACTGGCCGGTCCGGTGATGAGCCTTGTCCTAGCCTTTGTGTTCTGGTCGCTTGCGGGATTTGGCACGCTGACCTTGGGCAGCGGTCCGGTGGTCGAGGTTCTGCGCTATCTTGCGCTGATCAATCTTGTGCTGGCGCTGTTCAACATGCTTCCGGCCTTTCCCTTGGATGGTGGACGGATTTTGCGAGCATGGTTGTGGCACCGGAACGACGACATGCTGGCAGCGACCGAGACCGCAGCGCGGTCCGGCACGGTTCTGGCCTATGGTTTGATCATATTGGGTGTGTTGGGACTGTTTCAGGGCGCTTTTGTTGCCGGGTTTTGGCAAATCCTGATCGGGGTATTCGTGTTGGCCGCAGCGCGCAGCAGCATCGACGCGCAACGGATCAAAACGCTTTTGGGCGCGCGTGCCGTGGCAGACGTGATGACCGCGCCGCCCATCACAACCGAGCCGCAAACAACGCTTGCTGCGCTGGTTAATCAGGTGATGCTGGCCAAACGTATCGGTTTCGTGCCCGTGGTCGAGGATGGCGTGCTGCTTGGGCATATCGACACCGCCGTCCTGACCAGCATCGATCGCGAACATTGGGCCAGCACGCCCGTGGATGATGTGTTTGTCGGGCTGGACGAGGCTGGGTGCGTGCCGCCCGATATGTCGGTGCTTGATCTGTTTGAGCGGATTTCGCAGTCTGGCCGTCGCAAGTTCATGGTGGTGGAGGACCGGCACCTGCGCGGCGTGATTTCCCTGTCCGACCTGACGCGTCACCTTGGTCTTCTTGCCAGTCTTGGCAAACAGGGAGGACAGAGCAAAGCCGCGCATCTTTGACGGCGCGCCCGGCAACGTGCCCACCGCGCACGGTTTCGAAAAGCTGTGGCTCGGACCGGGTGCGCTTGATCACTTGCGCTGGCGGGTCACCTGATTGGCGATGCTTCGGGAGGGCGGTGACCATGCGATGCCACCCGTCAGGTCCACCACCAGAATTGTCGCCGCCTCTCACGCCTTGAGACGTTCAGAAGAGGGGGTGCATTTCACGCCGTTCGCGGATGACGGCCAGTGCCTGACCTTTTTACCAAGGCTGGATGCTGCGACCCCGCATAGGGTCGTCCTATCACGGCCTGATACGTTGCAGGTGATGCGGCAAGGACAAGGACCGTGGCGCGATGTTTGCGGTTGCTGATCGGCCTAGGATGGATATGGGGTTATACGTCCGGCCACTTCCAAGCGATTGCGCCCAAATAGTTCCCGGTGTCCACGGCGTTCACAGTCAGGCGACGCGGCCCATAGCCATCCGCGCGGCGGATCTTGCGATAGGTCCGGCGATTTCTGGCGTGGCGGACCAATCCTGACAAGGTCAGCACCAAAAACACGCCCTCGCCCTTCAACGGAATGTCGTCCACGCTGTGCCAACCCGATGCCAGAGCATCCGCAAGCATCGTGTAAGGATCCCGCCGTGTGGGAACTGAGTGTTTCAAGGGCTCGCGCCTTTCGGGTTTGATCATCCGCATTTAGGCGTGATTGCGCAGTCTCGCAATGTGTCAGGGCCCCAAAACACGCCCACTGTGATCTGTCGTGACGTTCCTGCCGCGGTCGTGCAACCGCACGTTACGCGGATCAGCCGGGGGTTGTGAGATCGGCCAGCCGCGACATGTGCCATGCCAGCGCCGCGTTGGAACTGAGAACAGGAAGGCCAAGCGCATCTTGCAGGGGTTGCAGGATCGGCAACGTTTGCAGATTGGTGCAGGACAGGAACACACCGTCCAGCGGTGTGCGTGCCGCCAGTTCTATCGCTGCGGCGTAGGTCGAGGACGGAGCAATCCGGGCCACCCGCGCCTCGGTGCTTTCGTCGAACGACGCCATGTCCGGCACCTCGATCCCTGCCGCACGGAAGGCATTGTTGATCGGGGCGGCCACGTCCGACGTGTAAGGTGAGATCACGCCGACCCGCGTCAGGCCCAGCGACGCAATTTGTGCCAGCGCAGCGGTCAGCGGGTCAGTGACGTGGCGCGTCGGAATACCCGCCTTGATCTGCGCACGAACGGCATCCGAACCCAGTTGCGCGGTGGCTGAGGTGCAGGCGTAGCCAACGACGTCGAACCCCGCTGCTTTCGGCAGCAGTTCTGCCGCTGCAGTCAGCCGCGTGCCCATGTCATGGATCGTGCCGGGGTTCAGGTCATCGCCGGACTGGACACGCGATACATGCAGGCGCGCGGTGCCCGCGGGGATCAGGGTCCGAAAATCCTGCTCGATCGTTTCATCGACCCGCAGCACGATCAGGCCAAGGGCGGGTGTGGTGGGCGTCTGGGTGATGAAGGGCGGTGTCGTCACAGCATCATTCCGCCCTGTGGTGCACGGGGGGACAGCAATTCGGCACCAGTATCACGCAGCACGATGTTTTCCTCGTGGACAAGGATGTGGTCATCGGTGACGTGCGCGCCGGGTTCCAGCGTCAGCACCATACCTGCGCGCAATTCCGTCGTGTCGTGCGGGGTGAAGGATGGCCATTCGGTGAGGGACGTGCCCAGCCCGTGACCCAGCCGCCCGGCACCCGCCGCAGCGCCATGCCGCTCCAGCCCTTCGACGAGGATGCGGTGAGCGTCGCGGGCTTGCATCCCGGGCCGCAACCGGTCCAGCGCGTGTTCGGTTGCCTGCCAAAGCGCGTCTTGTGTCCGTTGCAGCGCCGCCGATGGCTGGCCCACAAAGTAATTGCGGTCATAGTCGCAGAAATACCCATCACATACCGCACCCGTGTCCAGCATCAGCACATCCCCGCTGCGCAGCGGCGTCGGCGCAGCCGGAGAGATGACATCCGCATACCCCATCTGTCCTGCGGCTCCTGCAACATAGCTGACCCAATCTGCACCCTCTTCGAGCAGCAGTGACTGAAAGCGGCGGAACACGGTGTCGAGCGGGGTGCCAGCGCTGGCAATTTCAGGCACCCGGTCAAAGGCGCGCGCAGCAATAGCGCAGGTGTGGCGGATCTTGGCAATCTCGGCTGGGGTTTTGATCTCGCGGATGCGGTGGACGGCGGCGGTGCCGTCCACGATCCTGCGCGGCGCCAGCGCGGCGCTCAGCCTGTGATAGTCAGCGAGCGGCATCCTCAGATGCGTTTCCAATGCCATGGGCACGCCGATGTCAGCGTCTTGCGGCAGCAGGGCTTGCAAGGTTTCGGTCAGCAGACTGATCCCATCATCCACAGGATGAGGGGCGTCCCACGTGCGGATATCGCTGACCCATGTGCGCCCCATCAGCGGTGCACCGATGGACGGGATGACCGCAACCGGTGCGCCGCTGGCGGGAACGATCACGAACCAAGGCCGGGCCGGGCTTTCCCAGAACCGTGTGAGGAACCCGGTGACATAGAACACGTCCTGCGGTGTCGTCAGCAGCAGCGCGCCCAGGCTTTGGGCTCGCATCTGATCCTGTAGACGCTGGGTGCGCGATCTGAATTCCTCCGCCGGAAAGATCAGCGACCGCTCAGCCATCCTCCGGCCCTTCGCTGAGAAAGGTAAGCACGCGCGCATCAGACGGCAGGTTCAGTCCGGCGATCAGCGCGGCAAGGCCCGCACCGCCTGACGGTGTGGTCGCCAAACCATGCGCCGCCAATGTCGCCACGCCTGCGGCTGCTTCATCCTCGGTAATTGTGACGAACCGGTCGGCGTCACGGGACAGGCCCGCAAGTGCAATCAGCGACGGTGTCTTGCAATCGAGACGACCCATGGAAGATACGGGTCCGTCTGTTGTGGTCATGGCGCCGACGCGGATGCTTTCGATCAACGCAGGGGCTGCGTCCGGCTCGACCACAATGATCTGGGGCGCGTCGCCCCAGACATGGCGCGCATGGGCTGCAACCGCAGCCGCAAGGCCGCCAACACCAGCTTGGAGCAGGATATGCGTGGGCGTCGCGGGAATCTCGCTGGCCGCTTCGGCGGCCATTTGCGTATAGCCCTCCATGACGCGCAGGGCGGGTTCGGTGTAGCCGTCCCATGAACTGTCTGACAGCAGGCTCCAGCCGTTGTCGGCAGCGGCGCGTTGCGCGGCCTCCATGCTGGCCTCGTAGGCGTCGCCCTCGCGCACCACCTGCGCGCCGAAACCGGCGAGGCGCAGGGCAAAAGCCTGTGGCACGGTGTCCGCGATGTAAATGACGGCCCCTGCACCAAAAAGGCGCGCACCGGCTGCGACCGACAGGCCGTGATTGCCTGCGCTGGCGGTCACGTAAGTGCGCCCCACCAGTCGGCTGTCCCAATCGCCGCTGCCCACCGCTTCGGCCTCTCGGGCGATGACGTGGGCGGCCCCAAGCGCTTTGAAGCTGCCCAGACCCATACGGGTGCGTTCGTCCTTGATGTGCAGGGTGGCCACGCCGCATAGTTCTGCGATGTCCGGCGCGTCGGTCAGCGGTGTCTGCGCATGTGCCGGGCAGAGCGCCAAAAGGCGTGCAACACCAGAGGCGTCGGCAATGGGTTGTGTCGCATCGGGCAACAGGCCGGTGCCGCGCCAGAAGTTGTCCAAAGTCTGTGGCACGTGCCTGCTCCGTTTGCCAGATCAATCCGGAGCATTAAGCGCAGATGGCATCACCCGCGCAAGATGCCACCGACGCGACCGCCGGTGGCATCAGGAACGTCACGCAAAGGCGACGCCGTCATTGATCATCGGCAGTACGCCCACAACGGTGCCCGTTTGCGCAATGGCGTTGGCCAGCGCGGGGGCCGAAGGCGGTGTGCCGGGCTCTCCGATGCCGGTGGGCGGTTCGGCAGAGGGAACGATATGCGTCTCAATCGCGCCGATATCGCGCATTCGCAACGGTTCGTAGTCGGGGAAGTTGTATTGGTCCACAACCCCACCGGTCAGCGTGATTTCGTCCCGCATCACGTGGCCGATGCCATAGCCGACGCCGCCTTCGATCTGGGCCTTGATCACGTCCGGGTTTACGGCAATGCCGCAATCAACCGCGCAGGTGACTTTTTCGATCTGTACACCGTCATTTGCATTGCCCGAGATTTCGACCACCTCGGCCACGTAGCTGCCAAAGCTCTTGTGCACGGCAATGCCCTGCACGCGCCCCGTAGGTGCGTTGCCCCAGTTGCCCTTTTCAGCCGCCAGTTCAAGAACGGCGGCCTTGCGGCGTGCATCCGCGCTGTCGCCCAGATGGGCAAGGCGGAATTCGACCGGATCGCGCCCCGCTGCCCGAGCGGCCATGTCCATCATGACCTCCATCGCGTAGGCCGTATGTGTGTGTCCAACAGACCGCCACCAAAGCGTACTGGTCGCTTTCTTGGTGTCTGTCAGACCGACGTGAAAGCCGGGGATGGTGTAGGGCGTGTCGGCGACACCTTCGACGGAGGAATGATCTACACCGTCGTGCACCGCGAAGCTTTCGAATGCGGTCCCTTTCATAATCGACTGACCCGCAATGCGGTGATCCCACGCGACAATCTCGCCAGCATCGGACAGACCCACGCGCACCTTGTGACCAAAGGCCGGGCGGTAGTAGCCGCCGCGCATATCGTCCTCGCGGCTCCAGACCAGTTTGACGGGCCGCGTGCGGTCGGTGATGACAAAGGCCAGCCCGGCCTCGACCTGATAGTCCGCTGTGGGGGTCGCGCGGCGGCCAAAGGATCCACCGGCGAGCATCGTGTTGATGCGTACCTTGTCCATCGGCAGTTCAAAGATCTGCGACAGCGCCATATGCGGCCCGGTGGGCATCTGAGCGCCGTCATGCAGCGTGATGCCCCCATCGTCATTGGCCTCGATGGTGCAGTTCAGCGGCTCCATTGCGGCGTGGGCGAGGAGGGGAAAGTAAAACGTCTTTTCCACCACTTGCGCCGCCTGATCTATCGGGCCGGGTTCGTTTTTCAGAACATTGAACTCGGCCTCTCCGTTGAGCGCGGCCATGATCTCTTCTTTGATCTGGCTGCTGTCACGGGATTCGGCGTTGGACATGTCCCATTCGACGGTCAGCGCTTCGCGGGCCTGTATCGCGGCCCACGTGTTTTCGGCATATACCGCGACCGCGCCATTGCCCGGCAGGGTGGCCGCGCGGATGAACCCTTTGATCGTCTTGGCGTCCGTGTCGTCAAAGCTGGACACCAGACCGCCGGTCTGCGGTGGACGGGCCAGCATGGCGATCATCTGGTTGGGCAAATGCACGTCCATGGCGTACATCGCCTCTCCGTTGCCCTTGATCCGGCTGTCGAGACGGCGGATGTCGGGATTGCCGATCAGCCGCCATTGGTCGGGCGTTTTCAAGATGGGTTCGACCGGCGCTTCCAGCGTTGCGGCTGCGGCCACGAACTGACCAAGCGGGACAGGATCGCCCGCGCCAGTGACCATGCCGTCCACGATGTCGAGGTCGGTGGCTTTCGCGCCCGTTGCGCTGGCGGCGGCCTCAAGGATCATCGCCCGCGCCGTGGCACCTGCCGTGCGGTACTGCATGAACGAATTGGCCATGGCGGTCGACCCGCCTGTGCCTTGGATCTGGCCAAAAGCGAGGTTGGCATAAAGCTCGGGATTGGAGGGCGCGAATTCGTAGTCGATCTGGTCCATTGTCACGCCGATTTCTTCGGCGATGAGCGTGGAGAGACCCGTTGCAGGCCCCTGACCCTTTTCAAAGTGTTTGATGATCGCGATCACGCGACCGTCTGCCCCGACTTTGACAAACGGATTGATCTGGGCGGCATCGCCGCCTGCGGCCACTGCACCCTGCGGGTTCAGACCCACCACCAACACGGCACCGGCTGCGGCGGCACCTTTGAGGAATCCACGACGGGATGTGTTCACGGTCATGGCTCAGCCCTCCAGAATTTCAGATGCGCGCTGGATGCCCGCACGGATACGTTGATAGGTGGCACAGCGGCAGGCATTGCCGTCCATGTAGTCATGGATGTCCTCGACGGATGGCTTGGGGTTTTCCGTCAGCAGCCCCACGGCGGACATGACCTGCCCGGACTGGCAATAGCCGCATTGCACCACATCCAACTCTTCCCACGCCTGCTGGATCGCGGCACCCTCGCGGGTCGCGCCGATGGCTTCGATCGTAGTGATTTCTGCGCCTTCGACATCTTCGATATAGGTCTGGCAGGAGCGGGTGGGAAAGCCGTCCACGTGGACCGTACAGGCCCCGCAAGACGCGACACCGCAACCAAATTTGGTGCCTGTCATCTTTAATTCGTCGCGGATCACCCAAAGAAGGGGCGTCCCCGGTTCTGCATCCACGTCGTGATCGACGCCGTTCAACTTCAGTTTAAGGCTCATGGCTAAACTCCTGCGGGAATCGGGCTTGGGAAATGGGTAAACTCGTGAGTTTACGCTACGCAGAGATTTGACAAGAGTAAACCCTTGCGTTTACCCCTCGTGCCGGAACCTAGGGCCGGTACGGATTTATGGAAGAGCGCGCAGCCGCCAATCAGGAAAAGCGGGAACAGATTTACGCCGCAGCGGTGGCCGAATTTCAGGAGCGCGGGTTCCGTGAGGCGCGGATGGACTGCATATCGGCCCGCGCCGGAGCGTCCAAGCGGACGGTCTACAAGTATTTTGAAAGCAAGGAAAAACTGTTCCAGGAACTGATACGCCGTCACTGGGCACGTTTTGCGGCGACACTGGACGTAACCTATCAGCCGGACCGAGACATCCGGGATCAACTGACAGCAGTGGGGCGGGCCGAAGGCGCGCTTTTGACATCGCCCGAGGTTATGGCGACCACGCGGCTGGTGATGAGCGAACTGTTGCGCAGCCCCGAACTGGTCGAGGAAAATCAGGAAAAGACGGATTTTCAGGCCGCCCTCGCGCGGATGATCCAAGACGCAGATGCGGATGGGCAATTGCGTGTCGAGAACCCGCAGCAAGCGGCAGAAGAGTTTATCGCACTGATCAAGGGTAAGGCCTTTTGGCCGGTGATCTTTGGCGCGCCGGTGGTCAGCCCGGACGAGATGACCGAGATCGTGGAAAGCAGCGTCGAGATGATCATGCGTCGCTATGGCACTTGATCAGCGGATGCCAATCCGTTGCGCACTGTCGCCGCTCAGTGCGGTCGCATAAGACCCACCGTCGGCAGGGCGCAACAGGGTGCGGCGCCCGCTGACGGCTTCGGGCAATGCCACAGCGCGCCGCGCAGCGAAAAGCCCGTCATAGCGGCCAAAGAACACCGCCCGCGTCTGCGCCAGCGGGGCGAGGTCCAGTTGCCGGGCAAAGCTGTGGCCAAGGCCAGCGATCCGGTAGCCGGGCGCGGTGTCGATGGGCTCAAGATACCCTTCGACGGAAAGTTGGTTCAGCGATGTGCCGGGCCGGAACCGGCCCATTTGCAGGGTGCGTCCAATCAGGCTGGTGCCATTGTAAGACCCGGAGAGCGACGCATATTGCCCGGCAATCAGCACGCCGCCCTGTGGTGGTTGCACAAGTGTTTCGCCGATGCGCCAGCCGGTGGTGGGACTGCCGGTTACGGTGCCCGATACGCTGTCGGGTTGCTCTGGTGCAGGTCGGATCAGGCTCGTGCGCAGGGTGCCACCCGCCTGCCACACGCCGCTGGCGGCGACGCGGCGCCCGATGAGCGTGCCGCCCACTGCACCCGGTTCCATGACCACCGGCGTGCCGTTCAAAGACAGCGCGCCGCGCGATCTGCGCAAGACGCCGATCAACGGGTCCTCGACCTCAATGCGCAGGGCTTCCAAGCGGTCGCGCCGTGCGCGCGCGACAATGGTCATGGCGCGTCCCGGGATCAGGGCGCCTGTCCCGCCAATGCCGCCATTGTCAACAATCCGTACCGTATCCGGCACCTCGACCCGCAATCCGTTGATCAGAACGCTGCCTGCCCCGACCATGATGCCCACGATGCCTGTTCCGCCAATGCCCCCCTCAAACGGGTCCTCTGCCAACGCGCCGGTCTGTATGGCAGGCGCACAGCCTGCCATCGTCGCAGCGCCCAAAAGGGCAAGGGCTTGGCGTCGGTCGTATGTGGTCACGGGGTGTCAGATCCTTCGTCATCTGAATGGGGCGGTGTATCGGCGGCCTCGCGGTAAAAATATACACCCATCCGGTAGCGTTGGCGTGGCCCGTCACTGCTGTCCTGTTCCCGCCGCAGGTCGCTGGATTGCTGGCTGAGCGCTTCGAGAAGCGCCTGGCTCTCGCGCCGTGCGGTGGCTTCGATCTGGTCGACCGAGGCAGCGGTCATCTGGTTGTAAAAGACGGCACGTTCGAAAAAGGGCGGCGCGTCAGCCAACAGGTTTTCGGATGCAGCCGCCAGATGGTCCCCGACATTCGCGGCAAAAAATGCCTCGCGGTCGGCGGTGTTGCCTGTGCCCACCACGGCTTCGGCCCGCAATTCCAGCGTCCCGTTGGCAGTGTCGGACACAAGGCCCGCGCGGGTCAGTTCATCCAGCACCGTCCGCGGGCGCACGTCTTTGCTGACCGTGCGCACCAATGCGTCAAAGCCGTCCTCGGATCGGGGCAGGGCGCGCGGCGCGCCGGTCGCATCAAGAAAATCAGGGTTGGTCATCCACTGCCCGATGACGGTGGCGAGCAGGGCACTTTTGCGTCGCGCCTCGCCCGCGCCATCATCCGTCTCGGAGCGGATCGTGCGGATGTCCTTGCGGTGTACACCGGTCAACATGGCGATACGGCTGTCTGTCAGCGGCTTGTCATCGAGGGCGAAATGCGTCTCCGCCACTTCGACATAGACCCGCTTGAGCAAGCTATAAACCACGGGCGCCGTCAGTCCGCGCGCAATCATCGTACGGACCAGCGGGCGCAGTAAGCCCCTGAGAACACGCAAAAATGCGCCTGATCCGCCTGTTTGATTGCCTGAATCCATCACTCAAACCTACAGGGCGTGGAAATTTTTTCCACATCAATCCTTGATTTCCGCCACAGATGCGACAGTTCGCCACTCGTGGGAAATAATCCCACTTCAATGTGATTGTGGGGGCCGCCCGGCACACCCGAAGAAGGAGAAGACACCATGAAACGCCGTTCTTTTGTGAAAATGACTGTGGCAGGCGCAGCGCTTGCAGCCTTGGGCGCGTGCGCCGAAATGGGCGGAACGCCCGACATCGTTGATACCGCCGTTGCAGCAGGTTCGTTCAACACGCTGGTTGCCGCCGTTCAGGCCGCCGACCTCGTCGACACACTGAAGAGCCCCGGCCCCTTCACCGTGTTTGCACCCACAGATGACGCCTTTGCGGCGCTTCCTGCCGGTACGGTCGAAAACCTGCTGAAGCCCGAGAACAAGGACCAGTTGGTTGCGATCCTGACCTACCACGTTCTGCCGGGTCAGACCCTTGCCGCCGACCTTGCCGGTCAGCGTCTGAGTGTGCCCACAGTCAACGGTGCCAACGTGCATATCGATGGTCGCAACGGCGTGCGGGTCGAGCAGTCGAATGTGATCCAGGCCGACATTCTGGCGTCAAACGGCGTGATCCACGTCATCGACAAAGTTCTGATCCCCTGATCCTCTGAACGAAACAGGTTTGCCCGGGCCCTGTGAACCCCAAACGTCCCTTGGGACGGCAGGTCAGGGCAGACCCTAGCGCGGCAAGGGCCCGCCCCCTTCTTGCGCGCGGGGCAGGCGGAGCGATACCGCGAAACCTGTCCCAACCGGATCAATGGTCAGCGCGCCCCCATGACGGCGCGCGACCGCCTCGGCGATGGAGAGGCCAAGGCCAGACCCGGAACTGGGCTGTGCCTGACCGAAGCGGGCGAGGATCTTGGGAAAGTCGCCTTCGGGCACGCCTTGACCGTCATCGGCAACACTGATCCGCCAATCCTGGTCGCCCCGCAAATCGACCGTGATACTGCCAAGGCTGGGTCCACCATGCAGCAGGGCGTTGTCGATCAGGTTGCGCACGGCTTCTTCGACCATCGTGGCATCCATCGGCACCATGGCGCGGGCATCCGCGCCCGTCAGGCGCAGTTGCACGCCCTTCCGGGCCGCGAGCCCTTCGAAATCCGCCACAGTGCGCCGCAACACCTGTGCCAGATCGCTGACATTGAGCGCGTCGCCCAATCCCGCGCGGGCGCGTTCCAGTGTCATCAGGTTCTCGGCCAGGTCTCCCGCCCGTTCGGCGGCTGTGACCAAATCACTGGCCCGTGCTTTTGCGGCGTCAAGCGAGCCTGCCGTGAGGATGGATTCGCCCAGCGCGCGCACCCCTGCGATAGGGTTGCGCAACTGGTGGGACGCGTCCGAGATGAACGCCGCCTGCGCCTGCATCGCCCGGTTCACCTGCCCAAACAGCACGTTCAGGCGGTTGACCAGTCCGCGCGTCTCGACCGGAACACGACGCTGGATGGGGCTGAGGTCTTCGGAGGACCGGCTGGAAATCGCGTCTTCGAGATCGGTCAGGGGTTTGAGCCCGAAATTCACACCAAACCACACCACAAGCGCGGTGCTGACAATGAGGACAGAGATGACCGCCAGAGCCTTGAGCGCGAGGCTGGTCACAAAGGCGGTGCGCACCGCGATATCCTGCCATACGGTGACGGTAAACGTGCCGGAAAACCCGCTGATCTCGGTCACGTATTTCAGACGCAGCACGCGCACAGGCCGCCCCTTGTAGGTCGCGTCGAAGAATGCGTAGGGCCCCCCGAGTTCCGGGCCATTGTCAATCGGGACAGGGGGCACAGCAAAACCAGTGACAAAAACGCCGTCGGGCGCATAGACGTGATAACGGACGGGGCCACCGGCCGTGTCGGCCAGCAACGCCTCGGTTTCTGGCGAAATCAGGTCGCCATCGGCCAGCGCCACGTCACGGGAAACCGCCAGCGCTGTGAACAGCAGTGCATTGTCATAAAGATCCTTGCCCGTCTCCCGCGCCTCGCCCAGCCGCCAAAGTCCCACGCCAACCGAGATCAGGACAAGCGGGATCAGGATGATCGCGAACAGCCGCAGGCGCAGCGAACTGCCCATCATAGCACCTCAAGCCGGTAGCCAAGGCCCCGCTGCGCCCGGATGTCGACACCGTGGGCGCGCAAACGCTTGCGCAAGCGCGAGACGTGGACCTCGATCGCGCTGTCCTCCACATCCGCACCGGTGCCGTAGACCTGTTCAATCAGGTCAGCTTTGGCCACGACCCGCCCGTCGGTGCGCATCAATGCCTCAATCACTGACAATTCGCGCCGGGGCAGGTCCAGTGGGCCATCCCCGCTGTTTACGCTGCGCGATTGAATGTCCAGACGCAGCGGGCCAAAGGTCAGCGTCGTTTCGATATCCTGCGCGCGCCGGCGCAGCAGCGCGCGGATGCGCGCCTCGAGTTCGTCCATGTCGAACGGTTTGGTGAGGTAGTCATCGGCGCCCGCGTCAAGGCCAATCACCCGTGCCTCCACATCGCCCTGCGCAGTCAGGAGCAGCACAGGCCGCGCGTCTCCGCGCGCCCGCAGGTTACGCAGAACGCTCAGACCGTCGAGATGCGGCAGATTGATGTCGAGCACCACAAGGTCGTTGGCGTCGCTTTGCAGAAACGTATCCGCATCCGCACCGTCATGGATCAGATCGGTGGCGTGACCCCGATCCTCCAACCGGTAGGCGATGCCCTTGGCCACGCTTTCGTTGTCTTCGACAATCGCGATGCGCATACGGTTTTTTGGCCCGGTGTTAGTTTCGTGCAAGTTTCAGCAGTTAAGCTGATGCGGTCAGGCGGGGCAATCCCGCCGAATCGTGTCGCAGGGCCATGCAACGTCCTGTGCACATTGGGAGGAAGTCTATGACACTGAATAAAACGGCCCGTGGGGCCGCATTGGGTGCTGCTGTTGTGGCAGCGAGTTTTGCAACACAGACCGTGGCCGGTGGTCACGGGATCGACCTGACCGGCAAGACGGTCGAATGGGTGATCCCGTTCTCGGAAACAGGCGGGTCAGCCAAATGGGCCAACTTTTACGCGCCACTGCTGAGCGAGGCGCTGCCCGGTCAGCCGACCGTCGTCGTCAAGTTCATGCCCGGCGCAGGGTCGACCAAGGGGGCCAACTGGTTTCAGGAGCAGTCCTATGACGACAGCGAAGGCACGCTGATCTTTGGCTCGTCCGGTTCCACGCAGTTTCCCTATCTGCTGGGCGATCCGCGCGTGCGGTACGAGTACAACGACTGGAATGTGGTTCTGGCCTCGGGCACGGGCGGTGTCGCTTATTTGCCGCCTGCCATGTCTGCCAAGATGGACGGAATGGACGCAACCGCGCTGCAGGGCGAGGATTTCATCTATGGGTCTCAAGGTGCGACGCGCCTCGACCTCGTGCCGCTTCTGGCGTGGGAAATGCTGGGTCTGAACGTCGAACCGGTGTTTGGCATCAAGGGCCGTGGCGACGGTCGTCTTATGTTCGAACGTGGCGAGGCGAATATCGATTACCAGACGTCGTCGTCCTACCTCAAAGGGGTGACGCCTTTGGTCGAGGCGGGCACAGCCGTGCCAATGATGTCCTGGGGCGCGCTGGATGCGGATGGTAACATTGTACGCGATCCGACGTTCCCCGACATGCCGACATTCAAAGAGGTCTGCGACGCCACACCCGCCTGCGAGACCAGCGGCGAAAAGTGGGATGCGTGGAAAGCCTTCTTTATCGCCGGGTTTCCTGCGCAAAAGATGGTGTTTCTGCCAGCCGGTGCCTCCAACGATGCGATCGTGACCTATACGGCTGCGTTCGAGGCAATCAAGGCGCGCGGCGATTTTGCTGAAATCTCGGGCGCACGTCTGGGCAAGTACCCGCAGATGACAGGCGACGAAGCCGCCGGTGCGCTTAACAGCGCCACCAACGTGCCGGACGCCGCCAAGACGTTCGTCGTGGATTGGCTTAAGGACCGCTACGGCGTGTCGCTTGACGGCTGATTTCCGCGCTGGATTTAAGCGGTAGGGCGGGCTTAAGCCCGCCCTACGTTCCGGTTGCACGTTGCGCGCGGCCTGCCCTCCGCCAAGGAGCCCCCCCATGGACTTTTTCACCCTTGCTTTGCCCGCTCTCGGAGATGCCGCAGGGCTGATCCTGCAACCCGTTGTGCTGGGCTATCTGGTGATGGGCGTGGTCATGGGCCTGTGTGTGGGCGTCTTCCCTGGATTGGGGGGCATTGCGGGCCTGTCGTTGCTGTTGCCGTTCATGTTCGGCATGGACCCGGTTCTGGGTCTGGCGCTGATGATTGGCATGGTCGCAGTGGTGCCGACGTCGGATACGTTTGCGTCCGTTCTGATGGGGATACCGGGGTCATCGGCGTCTCAGGCGACTGTGCTGGATGGCTTTCCCATGGCCAAGAAAGGGGAGGCGGCGCGGGCCTTGTCCGCCGCCTTTGCCTCATCGCTGTTCGGTGGCCTTGTGGGCGCGGCGTTTCTAACGCTGTTCATCCTCGTGGCCCGTCCCATCGTGCTGGAATTCCGCACGCCGGAACTCTTGATGATCACCATCTTTGGCCTGTCGATGGTGGGTATCCTCGCCGGGCGGGTCGCGCTCAAGGGTCTTGTGGCCGCAGCGCTGGGTATGCTTGTCGGTGTCATTGGCGAGGGCGCGTTTGAAGGTGAATTGCGCATGATCCCGTCAGACTGGGTCTATGCGGACAGTGGCACGGCGGCCTTCACCGTCTATCAATATATGGGCGACGGGCTGAAACTGGTTATCGTGGGCCTTGGCATTTTTGCCATTCCCGAGATCGTGGCGCTGCTGCGGCAGGACCGATCCATCTCGGATCGCTCGCCGCTGGGTGGCGGCTGGCTCAGCGGCGTGCGCGACTGGTTTGCCAATATCTGGCTGTCAGTGCGGTGCTCGATCATCGGTGTCGTCGTTGGTGTGATCCCCGGCTTGGGCGGGTCGGTCGTGGACTGGATCGCCTACGGCCACGCGGTACAGACAACCAAGGACAAGTCCAAGTTCGGCAGCGGTGAGATCCGCGGCGTGATCGGGCCGGAAAGCTCGAACAATGCCAAGGAAGGCGGCGGGCTGGTGCCCACGTTGCTGTTCGGTATTCCCGGCTCCGGCTCCATGGCGATCTTTATCGGGGCGATTGCCCTGTTGGGTTCGGGCAATATCGAGGTCGGTCCCTCGATGCTGCAAAACAACCTCGACATTACCTATGCCATCGTGTGGCTGCTGGCGCTGGCCAATGTGGTGGGCACACTGATTTGTATCGCGGCCTCGGGTGGCATCGCGCGCCTGACAACCATCCCCTTTGGCCTTTTGGCGCCGTTCCTGTTCATGATCATCAGCTTTGCCGCGTTCCAGTCGGGCCAAAACCTGATGGACCTCGTGGCCCTGCTGGGTATCGGGCTGCTCGGTATAATGATGCGCCGCTTTGACTGGTCGCGCCCGGCCTTTCTGATCGGTTTCGTGCTGTCGAACCCGGCGGAGAACTATGCCAACCAAGCCGTGCAGATCGCGCAGTCGCGGTTCCGCAAAAGCATGGGCGAGGGGATGGAGTATATCTTTTCCCCCATCGTGATCGTGCTGTTGATCATCACCGTGATCTCTGTCGTCGTCGGCTTGCGACAGGCCAAACAAATCATGGCTGAAGGCGAAGTGCAGGCGGGCACCAAGCGCGCGCCGTTTATCTTCCTGCTGGTGGTGCTGGCCTTTCTCGTGACCGCATTCGCCAACGCTTGGACCATCCCCGACTATGCGTGGCGCGACCGGGTGTTCCCGATGTTCGTGGCGGGCATCGCGGTGGTCGGCGCGCTGGTCCTTGTCGTGCAGATGATGATCCGCGAGGAGGCACATCCGCTTTTTGCCGATAGGGAGGTTACGGATGCGGAGGTCAACAGCCACGGTTTATGGTCCACGCTTGCATGGTTCGCGGGTCTCTTGGCGCTGACGGCGATGCTTGGGTTCATTCTCGCTCTGGGCCTCTTCCTCTTTGCCTTCATCAAGGTGCGCGCAGGCCGCAGCGCCGGGTTTGCTGCCGCGTACACGGTCGCCGGGATCGCCTTTATGTGTGGAATGGCGGCGCTGCTCAACCGTGACTTTCCTCCGGGGCTCCTGCAAAGCTATGTTGACTTGCCATGGCCGCTGACCTGACTTTCCTACGCCTCGACGGCGACGGGATCGGCCCCGAGATCATGGCCGCGACGATGACTGTGCTCGACGCGGCGCGCCCGTTTATCGTGCGCGGTATTCGGGTCGAAACGGCAGAAATAGGCTTTGCCGCCCACGAACTCTACGGCACCACCATCACCGACGACGTCATCTCCCAAGCCCGCGCGGTAGACGGTGTGCTGCTGGGGCCAGTGTCACACAACGCCTATCCGGAGCGTGACATGGGCGGGCTGAACCCGTCTGGCGTGTTGCGTGGTGCGCTTGATCTTTTCGCAAACATCCGGCCCGCGCGGGCGTGGGATGGGCTGCCCTGTCCGTCGCAGACGCCCATTGATCTTGTGGTCGTGCGCGAGAACCTCGAAGGGTTCTACGCCGACCGCAACATGCATGTGGGCGCGGGCGAGGTGATGCCGGTACCGGGCGTTGCGTTGGCCACCCGCAAAATCACCGAGGCGGGCTCTCGCCGGATTGCCGAAGCGGCGTTCGAGATTGCCATGCAGCGCCCCGCGCGCAAGGTGACGGCGGTGCACAAGGCCAACGTCATGCGCCTGTCGGATGGGCTGTTCCTTGACACCGTGCGGGATGTGGCACGGCTCTATCCCGAAGTGAGTTATGACGAAGAGCTTGTAGACGCGTCCGCGGCCCTTTTGGTGCGTGACGCGGCCCGTTTCGATGTGATCGTGACCACCAACATGTTTGGTGATATCCTCAGCGATCTGGCATCGGAACTTGCCGGGGGCCTTGGCCTTGCCGGGTCGCTGAACCGCGGACCGGAGGCGGTGGCGGCGCAAGCGCAGCATGGATCAGCCCCTGCCATTGCCGGTATGGACCTTGCCAATCCGACGTCGCTGATCCTTTCTCTGGGAATGCTCTTGCGCCATCTGGACGAAGCGGATGCGGCGGACCGGATCACAAATGCCATCGCGACCTGCCTGTCGGACCCCGACCTGCGCACGGCTGATCTGGGTGGTACGCTGGGCACGCAGGCCTTTGCCGCAGCCGTTGCCCAGCATATGGAAACGACATGACACAAACCGCCATCCCCTACCTTTTCCTGCGCGGGGGCACCTCGCGTGGCCCGTATTTCAACCGGGCCGATCTGCCCGAAGACCGGGAGACATTGGCGCAGGTTCTTGCAACGGTCATGGGTGCCGGCAACCCGCGCAATATTGACGGTCTGGGCGGCGGCAACGCGGTCACAACCAAAGTTGCCATGCTGTCCGCATCCGACGACCCCGAGGCAGACATAGACTACTTCTTTGCCCAAGTGGCCGTCGAAGACCGTCTGGTGGATTTTGCCCCGACCTGTGGAAACATCCTCGTCGGTGTCGGACCTGCCGCGATTGAAATGGGGTTGGTGCCCGTCGCAGGCGACACGACGTCTCTGCGCATCCGCGCGGTCAACACCGGCGCTTTGGTCGAGGCCGTGGTCCAGACCCCCGGCGGTTCGGTGCGCTATGACGGAGAGGTCGCCATTGACGGCGTGCCGGGGACCGCGGCGCCGGTGGCGCTGAACTTCATGGAAGTCGTGGGGTCGCGCACAGGCGCGCTTTTTCCCACCGGGGCCGCCTGCGAAACGATCAACGGGGTCGCGGTCACCTGCATTGATGTTGCGATGCCAATGATGATCGCGCGCGCCGCAGACCTTGGGATCACGGGCCACGAAAGCCAACAGGACTTGGATGACAACGCGGGCCTATTTAAGCGGATCGAGGCGCTGCGCCTCGAATCGGGCCAGCGCATGGGATTGGGCGATGTCACCAAATCCGTTGTGCCCAAGGTGGGTCTGGTGGCCGAACCGGCCCATGCAGGCCATATGGCCGCGCGTTACTTTATGCCGTGGACCACGCACCCGACGCTGGCCGTCACCGGATCGCAATGCCTGACCGCCTGCGCGCTGGCGCCGGGCACCGTGGCCTATGATCTGGCGCGCCGCCCGACAGAAAGCCCCGCAACCTTCACCCTCGAACACCCGATGGGCACGATGGATGTGTTGGTGCAGTTCGAATATGGCGCGGACGGGTTTCAGTTCATATCCGCCGGGGTGACACGCACGGCCCGCCTTCTGGCGCGGGGGGAGGTGATGGTGCCATCCGGCATATGGGCGGGTCACGCGATCTGATCGTGCACGGGCAGCCAATACGCTTGCAACCCGCGCGCCCCTTGGAGCCAGCAGCGTTGCGCGGGCCGGACGCCACCCCATGTTCCGATTGTCTCAGGTGGCCCGACATCACCACTCCGCCTATACCAGCGGTAGGCATTGGCGCGCCGTACGTCCTGTGTCATGACCCTGTCACATCGGCAGCTGAAATGGCGGGACATGTTTCGACGCTACGCAATCTACTATACGCCCGAACCGGGCAGCGCGCTTGCTGTATTCGGCGCAAGCTGGCTGGGCTGGGACAGCGCCACAGGCGCGCCGGTGTCAGACCCGGCGGCGGATGGGGTCGACAGGGCCGCGATCACCGATACGCCACGCAAATACGGGTTCCACGGCACGATCAAACCGCCGTTCCGGCTGGCGGACGGACACAGGCCCGACGCGCTTGCGCAGGCACTGGCGGCGCTTTGCGCGGACGCGGCCCCTGTCACACTGGACGGATTGCACCTTGCGCGCCTTGGCCGGTTCCTTGCGCTTGTGCCGGAGGGCGACATGGCCGCGCTTGCCTGCCTTGCGGCGCGCGCGGTGCAGGAACTGGACGGCTTTCGCGCGCCGCTGACGGACGCTGAACTGGCAAAACGCCGTGCGGCACGGCTCACTCCAGAACAGGATGCGCTGCTGGTGCTGTGGGGCTATCCATATGTCCTTGATGCATTTCGGTTCCATCTGACCCTGACCGGACGGCTCGACCCGGACACCGCGACCCGCGCCGAAGCGGTGTTGGCCCCGCAACTGGCCAAGCTGTCATTGAGCCCTTACACGATCAATGGCCTGACCCTTCTGGGCGAGGACGAGACCGGGAGTTTTCACCAAATCTCGCGCCATCGCCTGACCGCGTGACGCCGAGCACCAGCCGTTCCCCGCAGGGCGGATCACCTTGGGTCTGACAGGTTCCGGCAAACATTTGCAGCCAGATACAGCAATCTCTGTTACGCTGATCGCAGTGTCGCCTCATAAAAAGGTCTTCAGATGAAACAGGTGCCTAAACCAACCACCGACGACGATCTGATACAGGCGTTCCTCGACAAAGGAGGGGAGGTCAAAAAGGGCAAAACCAAACCGATGCCCGAAGGGCTTGGCCTCAGCAACAACCAATGGGGCAACAAGCTGACCAAAGAGGAAAAGGCCGCCCGCAAAGCCGCGGAAAAGCCAAAAACGGGCAGCTAGTCCCAGCTGTAGTTAAAGCTGACGGACACACGCTCGTCCTCGGCCATGTTCATCGGCACCTCGTGCCGCAGCCAGCTTTCCCACAGCAGCACGTCGCCGACATTTGGTTTGGCATAGTGGAACTGGCGCAGGTCCTCGGGCGCATCCTTTGTCCGGCTTGGGGAGGCCATCATCATAGGCAGGCGCGGGTCTTCGAGTTTTAACGCTGAGGTCCCTTCGGGCATCGCAACATATGTCGTGCCGGAAATCACCGAATGCGGGTGGATGTGGCTGGTGTGAATGCCGCCCTCAGGCAGGATGTTGATCCAGATGCTGTCGAGCTTGAGGGCCTTGTCGCCCAGATCAAACGCCAATTCCTTGGCAAATGCCGCAACATGCGCGTCCAGCGCTTTGACCAGATCGGCAAAGATCGGAAACCGCCAGGGCAGATCGTCAAGCGAGGCATAAGACGTATAGCCCGGATACCCCTCCCGCTCGCACCAATCCTGCCCGGCCTCGTCATCCTCGGCGATGGCATAGCAGTGTTGTTCCAGCTCGTCCGGGGCGACCTTGGGCGCGAATTCGGAGAGTGCGGCGTGGTAGAGACGGGTGGCGAAGAGGGATTTGATGTTCATGTCGGTTCAATATCGTGGAACGCGACACCGGGCCAGTGCGGAGCGGGAGTTTTGCATCGACATTTGCGACTGAGCACCCGCTGATGGTCACAGCGCTGCTGCGCCTTGCTGCCGTCGCACGGGCACCTGTGCGTTTTTAGCGCCAGCGATACGACCGGCGTCAGGGTTCACTTGCATATTCGATATCGTCCCATTTTACGCCAGTGGGTCTGTTCAACGTCACGAGGACCAAAACAGGTTGCTGGGCTGTGCATTCAGAGATGAGGACCAATTCCGTGGGTGGGGTACCGCGATAATCCAACCACTACTATAGCCGCGCGGCCGTCAGCGGTGATCGCGTCCGCCTCAATTGAAAGCGCGTCCACGCCAGGTTCGAACTCAATGATTTCGAAGAAGGCAAAGGCGGGGACGCCACCTCGGGACATACCATCCAGACGTCCGTTGACGTCAAAGAAATCAGGCGCCTCAATAACTGCGTCATGCGCGCGGACAATCAAAGTGTCTTGTCCCTCGCCAGCGGAGGCGTTGATCGGTCCGTTACGCTGACGATGCTGTTTCCATCTGTGCCGGTGAATGATCCACATCTCGGTGATGTCCAATTCGACACCGTCGACTGCGGTGTCTTCGGAGTTGGTCGCCGCATCATCATTGTTGTCACAGAAAGCGGCGGGCGCTACCCCAAACAACGCTTACAATGCAAAGGCATCAACTGCTTTGCCTCATTAAGTGTTTCGATAGGGTAGAGGGTGACGCGGGAGAGTGTCGCATTCAGGGCGCATGTCAGGCATGGCGTGTTGAAATGGAATCAAGAAACACACTTGCCATACCCCCGGTGCCCCCATATACGGCCCGTCTAATCACCCACTCCACGGGAATCGGTGTCACGCCTTTGGCGGCTCCCTCGTGATGTTGAAAGGAAAAGGCGCATGAACGCCCAGGAACTTCGGGATAAGACCCCGGACCAGCTTCGTGATGAACTGGTCAACTTGAAAAAAGAAGCCTTCAACCTGCGTTTCCAAGCCGCCACCGGCGCGCTTGAGAACCCCGCGCGGATGCGCCAGGTGCGCCGCGACGTGGCGCGGGTCAATACGATCCTCAACGAAAAAGCCCGAGCGGCTGCGGAATAAGGAAGACACGATATGCCCAAGCGTATTCTGACCGGCACCGTGACATCCGATGCCAACGCCCAAACAGTGACCGTGAGCGTCGAGCGCCGCTTTACGCACCCGGTTCTGAAAAAGACCATTCGTAAGTCCAAGAAGTACCGGGCGCACGACGAGAAAAACACGTTCAAGGTCGGCGACAGCGTCCGCATCATCGAATGCGCGCCCAAGTCGAAAACAAAACGCTGGGAGGTGCTGGAGGCGTAAGCCAACGGCATAGCCCACATTAATCGAAACCCTGGGGATCAGGCACGCATCGCCCCCCAAAGGTCGGGAGAAACCAAATGATCCAGATGCAAACCAACCTGGATGTTGCTGACAACAGCGGCGCACGCCGTGTTCAGTGCATCAAGGTTCTGGGTGGTTCCAAGCGTAAATACGCATCCGTTGGCGACGTCATCGTCGTTTCGGTCAAGGAAGCCATCCCGCGCGGTCGCGTGAAAAAGGGTGACGTCCGCAAGGCCGTCGTCGTGCGCACCGCCAAAGAGGTCCGTCGCGAAGACGGCACCGCCATCCGTTTTGACCGCAACGCTGCTGTCATCCTGAACAACAACAACGAGCCCGTCGGCACCCGGATCTTTGGACCCGTCGTGCGCGAGCTGCGCGCGAAGAACTTCATGAAGATCATCTCGCTTGCTCCGGAGGTGCTGTAACATGGCTGCGAAACTGAAATCCGGCGACAAGGTCGTCGTGCTGACAGGCAAGGACAAGGGCAAGGAAGGCACGATTTCTTCCGTTGACCCCAAGGCGAACAAAGCCGTCGTTGACGGCATCAACATCGCCATCCGCGCCACCCGTCAAACACAGCAATCGCAGGGCGGTCGCATTCCCAAGGCGATGCCGGTCGACCTGAGCAACCTCGCGCTGCTGGATGCCAACGGCAAACCCACGCGCGTGGGCTTCAAGATGGACGGCGACAAGAAAGTGCGCTTTGCCAAGACAACAGGGGACGTGATCTGATGCTCGACACTGCAAACTACACACCCCGCCTCAAGGATCAGTACAAGTCGACGATCCGTGCCGCGATGAAAGAAGAGTTCGGCTACGGCAACGACATGCAGATCCCGCGTCTGGACAAGATCGTGCTGAACATTGGCTGTGGCGCCGAGGCTGTCCGTGACAGCAAAAAAGCCAAAGCCGCGGTCGAGGACCTGACCGCAATCGCCGGTCAGAAAGCCATGGCAACGCTCGCCAAGAAATCCATCGCGGGTTTCCGGGTGCGTGAAGAGATGCCTCTGGGCGCCAAGGTGACCCTGCGCGGCGACCGGATGTACGAATTCCTTGATCGCCTGATCACCATCGCGCTGCCCCGCGTCCGCGACTTTCGCGGCGTGAAGCCCAGCTTTGATGGTCGCGGCAACTTTGCCATGGGCATGAAAGAGCACATCGTGTTCCCCGAGATCGACTTCGACAAGGTCGACGAGGTCTGGGGCATGGACATCATCATCACCACCACCGCGAACACAGACGCGGAAGCAAAGAGCCTGTTGAAAGCCTTCAACATGCCCTTCAACGCGTAAGAGGGATTAGAGAGAATGGCTAAGAAATCCATGATCGCCCGCGAAGTGAAGCGTCAAAAGCTGGTGGAGAAATATGCTGCCAAGCGCGCTGAGCTCAAGGAAATCATTTCCGACGAAAGCAAACCGATGGAAGAGCGCTTTCGCGCGTCGCTGAAGCTGGCAAAACTGCCCCGCAACAGCTCTGCCACACGTTTGCACAACCGCTGCCAGCTGACGGGACGGCCGCACGCGTATTACCGCAAGCTGAAAATCAGCCGTATCGCGTTGCGGGAACTTGGCTCCATGGGCCAGATCCCCGGCCTCGTGAAATCCAGCTGGTAAGGGAGAGACAGATATGAATGATCCTATCGGCGATATGCTCACCCGTATCCGCAACAGCCAGATGCGCGGTAAATCCGTGGTCGAAACACCTGCGTCCAAACTGCGCGAGCGCGTGCTCGAAGTGCTGGCGGACGAAGGCTATATCCGCGGGTTTGAAAAAACCTCCGGTGCGGACGGCCACCCCGCTATTGAAATCAGCCTCAAGTATTACGAAGGCGAGCCTGTGATCCGCGAACTCAAGCGCGTGTCCAAGCCCGGCCGTCGCGTGTACATGGGCAAAGATGACATCCCGTCGGTCCGTCAGGGCCTGGGCGTGTCGATTGTCTCCACCTCCAAAGGTGTGATGTCGGATGCAAATGCACGAGCGGCCAATGTTGGCGGCGAAGTGCTTTGCACGATCTTCTAAGGAGCGCAGCAGATGTCTCGTATTGGTAAGAAACCGGTCGATCTGCCCTCGGGTGTTTCCGCATCCGTCTCCGGTCAGACGATCGAAGTGAAAGGGCCCAAGGGCACCCGCAGCTTCACCGCCACAGATGACGTGACCCTGAAGGTCGAAGACAACGTCGTGACCATCGAACCCCGCGGCCTGTCCAAGCGCGCGCGCCAGCAGTGGGGCATGTCCCGCACGCAGGTGCAGAACTGCGTGACGGGTGTGACCGAAGGTTTCAAGAAAGAGCTTGAAATCCAAGGGGTTGGTTACCGGGCTCAGATGCAGGGCAACACCCTGAAACTGAACCTCGGCCTCAGCCACGATGTGGACTTTGTGGCGCCTGAAGGTGTTACAGTGACCGCGCCCAAGCAGACCGAGATCGTGGTCGAGGGCATCGACCAGCAACAGGTCGGCGAAGTGGCCGCGAAAATCCGCGAGTGGCGCAAGCCCGAGCCCTACAAGGGCAAAGGCATCCGCTACAAAGGCGAGTTTATCTTCCGTAAGGAAGGCAAGAAGAAGTAAGGACCAGACAGATGGCAAACAGCAAACGGACCCTGTTCCTCAAGCGCCGCCTGCGCGTCCGGAACAAACTGCGCAAGGTCAACGCCGGGCGTCCTCGCCTGACCGTGCACCGTTCAAACAAGAACATCAGCGTTCAGCTGATCGACGATGAGAACGGCGTAACCCTGGCCGCGGCCTCCACCCTCGAAAAAGACCTCGGGCTGGCGGGCAAGAACAACGTCGAAGCAGCCGCCAAGGTGGGTGCAGCGATTGCCGAACGCGCAAAGAAAGCGGGCGTCGAAGAAGCCTATTTCGATCGCGGCGGCTTCCTCTTTCATGGCAAGGTGAAGGCTCTGGCCGACGCTGCGCGTGAAGGCGGGCTCAAGATCTAAGACCCTGTGGGTGGCGTCCGCGCCACCCCGATGATCCGGGGGCATCCCGCCCACCAGGATTGAGTAGAACTGGCGCAAGCCACCCATCATAAGGACTGTCAAATGGCAGAACGTGATAACCGCCGGGGCAACCGTCGCGACCGTGACGAAACCCCTGAATTCGCAGACCGTCTGGTCGCGATCAACCGTGTGTCGAAAACCGTGAAGGGTGGTAAGCGCTTTGGCTTTGCCGCACTTGTCGTTGTTGGCGACCAAAAAGGCCGCGTTGGCTTTGGCAAAGGCAAAGCCAAAGAGGTGCCCGAGGCGATCCGCAAGGCGACCGAGCAGGCCAAGCGCCAGATGATCCGCGTGCAACTGCGCGAAGGCCGCACCCTGCACCACGACATGGAAGGGCGCCACGGCGCCGGCAAAGTTGTGATGCGCACCGCCCCAGAGGGTACCGGTATCATCGCCGGTGGTCCGATGCGTGCCGTGTTCGAAATGCTGGGCATTAAGGACGTTGTGTCCAAGTCCATCGGCTCGCAAAACCCATACAACATGATCCGCGCCACCATCGACGGCCTGAAGAAAGAGCAATCGCCGCGCGCGGTCGCCCAGCGTCGTGGCAAGAAGGTCGGTGATATCCTGCCCAAGCGGGACGAAGCACCCGATGCGTCGGCTCAAGTGGCTGAGGAGGCCTAAGTCAGATGGCAAAGACAATCGTCGTCAAGCAAATCGGTTCGCCCATCCGTCGCCCCGCAGAACAGCGCGCGACCCTGATCGGTCTCGGGCTGAACAAAATGCACAAGACCCGCGAACTCGAAGACACACCTTCGGTCCGCGGCATGGTTCGCAAGATCCCGCATCTGGTCGAGATCATCGAAGAACGCGGCTGAACTACACGCCGACAACATGCAAAAGCCGCCCTCCGATCGGGGGCGGCTTTTTCTATGCCTGACGCACTGGGAGGACAGTGTGCGTCAGGCCAGATGGCGGCTGTAGGGCAGGGCGCTGCTACGCGCTGCCGCGACACGACCGCTCAGGATCGCGCTGACAATCATCGTGTTCAGCGTGAACAAGTACAGCGGATAGGCCAGCAGCAGCCAGTCCACCTGCCCGACCGACAGAATGGCCAGGCTGGATGCGATGATGGAAATGCCCCATTTGACCAGCGTTTCGCTGGTGGGGCGGCAAAAGGCTTTGATCACCGTCAATGACCCGCCCAGCAGGCTGATCGTGATGGTCAGCGCCAGCGTATAGGCCGCGTTTTCGGTAAAGTACCATACCACGAGGCCGATGATCGCCAGCCAGACGACCCGTTCGTCTGGGCGGGTGAGGAATACGCCTTTGCCGTGGGTGATCGACATCAGGAACACCGTCACTGTGCCTGCGACCTGTGCCCCTGCAAACCACAATGTGGTTGTGGCACCCTCGGCATATTGTGCGGCCAGCGCCAGAGAACTCAGCAGTGTCCAGATCAGCCAAGAGGCGCGTTGCGGGTGGGTTTTGCCGCGCAGAATGTCACGTATATACGGCAGGTAGGCGACTATGCTCAGCGCGGCGGATAACATCCCCACCATACGCTGAGCATCTGCGTCGAGATAAAAGAACGCTTGCATTCAAAAGTGCCCCAAAAGTTCGGCAAAATAGCCGGGCGTTTCAAAATTGAGAGGTCTAAAAAGAGTACCTGATGAATATGTAAGCCAGTGTGCGCTGAGGCGATATGGAGGAAAACCCCACCTTTCCGAAATTTGGGGGCCGCAATCCGAAATTTTCTGACGAAAACACGAAATTGCCCCACAACACTGCCGCTTGCACGGATCACGACACGACGTTATACGCCCCCGGTGGCCCAGTGCCACGTTCAGAATCAACCAAGAAACGCCGTGGTTGGCCCGTCATCGCTTCGTGGGTCACATCCGGCAAAGGAGAAGCGATATGAAACTGCATGAGCTGCAGGACAATCCTGGTGCAACCAAGCGCAAAAAGCGCGTCGGCCGTGGTCCCGGTTCGGGCATGGGTAAGATGGGTGGCCGGGGTATCAAAGGTCAGAAATCCCGTTCCGGCGTGGCCATCAATGGCTACGAAGGCGGTCAAATGCCCCTCTACCAACGTCTGCCCAAGCGGGGCTTTAACAAGCCCAACCGCAAAGAATTCGCCGTTGTGAACCTTGGTCTGATCCAGAAGTTCATCGACGCAGGCAAACTCGACGCGAAAAAGGCGATCGACGAAGATGCGCTGATCGCGTCCGGTCTCGTGCGTCGCAAGCGTGACGGTGTGCGTATTCTGGCCAAAGGCGACATCACGTCCAAAGTTGACATCTCCGTGACTGGCGCATCCAAATCGGCTGTTGAAGCCGTGGAAAAAGCCGGTGGCAGCCTCGCCGTTGCCGCAGCGGCCGCCGAGTAAGCTGAGCCATGGCTTGTGAGCCGCGCCCGCGCGGCTTACATAGTCCCTAGTTTTTCCCGACGCCGTCCGCCGGAGAACCGTGCAGGACGGCGTTTTGCCATAAAGGAACATGCCCGCATGGTATCTGCCGTCGAGAACATGGCCGCCAACACGAGCTGGAGCGCTCTGGGCAAGGCCACCGACCTGCGCAATCGCATCCTGTTTACCCTTGGTCTGCTGATCGTTTACCGCTTGGGCACATTTATCCCGGTGCCGGGCATTGATGGCGCGGCCCTGCGGGAGTTCATGGAAAGTGCGGGGCAGGGCATCGGCGGCATGGTCAGCATGTTCACCGGCGGCGCACTCGGGCGCATGGGCATCTTTGCGCTCGGCATCATGCCCTACATCTCGGCCTCGATTATCGTGCAGCTTTTGGGTTCCATGTGGGAACCGCTGAAGCAGCTGAAGAAAGAGGGCGAACAGGGCCGCAAAAAGCTCAACCAGTACACGCGCTATGGCACCGTGGCGCTGGCGACATTGCAGGCTTGGGGCCTTGCTGTCAGCCTTGAGGGGGGCGATCTGGTCACCGATCCGGGTCTCTATTTCCGTGTGGCCTGCCTGATCACGCTGGTGGGTGGCACCATGTTCCTGATGTGGCTGGGCGAGCAGATCACCGCACGTGGCATCGGCAACGGTATTTCACTGATCATCTTTGTCGGCATCATCGCCGAAGTGCCCGCCGCTTTGGCCCAGTTCTTTGCGAGCGGTCGCAGCGGCGCGCTGAGCCCGGCAATCATAGTGGGCGTTATCGTCATGGTCATTGCGACCATCACCTTTGTGGTGTTCATGGAACGCGCCCTGCGCAAGATCCATATCCAATACCCCCGTCGTCAGGTTGGCATGAAGGTCTATGATGGCGGCTCGTCCCACCTGCCGGTCAAGGTAAACCCAGCCGGTGTGATCCCCGCGATCTTTGCCTCGTCGCTGTTGCTGTTGCCGGTCACGATCAGCACTTTCTCGGGCAATTCGACCAGCCCGGTCATGTCGTGGTTGCTGGCGAATTTTGGCCCCGGCCAACCGCTGTACCTGTTGTTCTTTGCGGCAATGATCGTGTTCTTTGCCTATTTCTACACGTTCAACGTCAGCTTCAAACCCGAAGACGTGGCAGAGAACCTCAAGAACCAGAACGGCTTTGTCCCCGGCATCCGCCCCGGCAAAAAGACCGAAGAGTACCTGGAATATGTGGTCAACCGCATCCTCGTTCTGGGCTCTGGTTACTTGGCGCTTGTGTGTTTGTTGCCCGAAGTGTTGCGCGGTGAATTCGCCATTCCGTTCTACTTTGGCGGCACGTCCGTGCTGATTGTCGTGTCCGTGACCATGGATACGATCCAGCAAGTCCAGAGCCACCTGCTCGCCCATCAATACGAAGGCCTTATTGAGAGATCGCAATTGCGTGGTAAGAGTGGTGGCAAAGGCCGCCGCAAGCGCAGCCCGATCCGGAGATAGGGACGACAATGAATATTATTTTGCTGGGCCCGCCGGGCGCGGGTAAGGGCACGCAAGCGCGTTTCCTCGTGGAAGAGCGCGGCATGGTGCAGCTGAGCACGGGCGACATGCTGCGCGCCGCCAAGGACAGCGGGACAGAAATGGGCCAGATCGTGGCTGACGTGATGGCGCGCGGTGCGCTGGTCACGGACGAGATTGTCATTGGCCTGATCCGCGAACAGCTGGAAACGGTCAAGGCCAACGGCTTTATCTTTGACGGCTTCCCCCGGACGTTGGCACAAGCGGACGCTCTGGCTGAGCTGCTGGCCGAGAAGGGTGAACGCCTCGATGCTGTGATCGAGATGGAAGTGGACGACGAAGCGCTCGTCGCCCGCATCGTGGCCCGCTCGACCTGCGGCATGTGCGGTGAGGTCTACAACGACAACACCAAGCCCATTCCAGCGGACGGCAAATGCACCAATTGCGGGGCCGAAGACAATTTCAAACGTCGGGCAGACGACAATGAGGAAAGCCTCAAGACCCGGCTGATGGAATACTACAAGAAGACCTCGCCGCTGATCGGTTACTATTACGCCAAGGGCCAGCTGTCCAAGATCGACGGACTAGGCGAGATCGGGCAAGTGAAGGCGGCGATTGCTGGTGTCATCGACAACAGTTGATTGCCATCCAGAGCTTCAAACTGAATTGGAAGCCTAAGCCGATCTTATCGCTGAGGAGCGAAAGGCACTGCATGGTGCCACTTTGAGGCTACACCTCCCGCGCCTGGCAATAGCGAAAGTGGCGATCGCGATAAGCGCGGTTGTGCCTGCATTTTCAGCGCCGCTATTGTTAACTGTATTGCCTCTCATCTGGTTGCGCTCAGTTGTGCTGGATGCTCCGATGCGTCGCATGGTCAAACAGTTCAAATCGATTGAGACGAAGTTTAAGGACTGAGGGCGTCGGTTGTGTCATGACCCCGGATTGCCGGTGGACATTTTGGAACTGTAGCGTGGGGGTTGACGCCCCCTATTTCTAAGCCTATTCCACGCCATCTCTAACGAGAATCAAAGGCGGGAACGCGTCCCGTCGGATCACCTGATCAGCGGCAGGCCCGGGGGCAAAATCCACGGGCCTTATGTTGTGAAAAAAGGGCCTGGAATGACGGGCTCGCAACGAAAAGGATAGCCAAACGTGGCACGTATTGCAGGGGTCAACATCCCCACCGCCAAGCGTGTTCCGATCGCCCTGACCTACATCACAGGCATCGGCAACACCTCCGCCCAGAAAATTTGTGAAGCCGTCGGGATCGACATGACCCGTCGCGTGAACGAACTGAGCGATGCAGAAGTTCTGAAAATCCGCGAGCATATCGACGAGCACTTTACCGTCGAAGGCGACCTGCGCCGCGAGACGACCATGAACATCAAACGTCTCATGGACCTTGGCTGCTACCGTGGCCTGCGTCATCGCCGCAACCTGCCCGTCCGCGGTCAGCGCACCCACACAAACGCTCGCACCCGCAAAGGCCCCGCAAAGGCCATTGCCGGTAAGAAGAAATAAGGGAGGGCTGCACTCATGGCACGTGATACACGGCGCACTAAGCGCAAGGTCTCCAAGAATATCGCGGCGGGCGTTGCCCACGTGAATTCGTCGTTCAACAACACCAAGATCCTGATCTCGGACGTACAGGGCAACGCCATTTCGTGGTCGTCTGCCGGTACAATGGGCTTCAAGGGCTCGCGGAAATCCACACCTTACGCAGCCCAGATGGCTGCCGAGGATGCGGGCCGCAAGGCACAGGAACACGGCGTGAAAACGCTTGAGGTTGAAGTGCAGGGTCCCGGGTCTGGCCGCGAGAGTGCGTTGCGCGCGCTGGCTGCCGTTGGGTTCAACATCACGTCCATCCGCGACGTGACACCGATTGCCCACAATGGTTGCCGCCCGCCGAAACGCCGCCGCGTCTAAGCGACAACGATTATACTTTGGGGCCGTGCATCATGTGCGGCCCCGATCCGCATTTTGAAACCTCGGGAGCCCACGTGCTCGGACATGGCACGTTGGCAAGAATGGAGGGACGCATGATCCACAAAAACTGGGCCGAACTGATCAAGCCACAACAGCTTGACGTCAAGCCGGGCAACGAGCCCGCGCGACAGGCGACCGTCACCGCCGAACCGCTGGAACGCGGCTTTGGTTTGACGATGGGCAACGCGCTGCGCCGCGTGCTTTTGTCGTCGCTGCAAGGTGCCGCGATCACATCTGTGCAAATCGACAACGTGCTGCACGAGTTCTCGTCTGTTGCCGGTGTCCGCGAGGACGTGACCGACATCATCCTGAACCTCAAGCAGGTCTCGATCCGCATGGAAGTCGAAGGGCCCAAGCGCCTGTCGATCTCCGCCAAGGGTCCGGGCGTTGTCACCGCCGGTGACATCTCGGAAAGCGCGGGCATCGAAATCCTCAATCGCGACCACGTGATCTGCCACCTCGACGACGGTGCGGATGTCTACATGGAGCTGACGGTGAACACCGGCAAAGGCTATGTGTCTGCGGACAAGAACAAGCCCGAAGACGCGCCCATCGGCCTGATCCCGATCGACGCGATCTATTCGCCCGTCAAGAAAGTCAGCTACGATGTCCAACCCACCCGCGAGGGACAGGTGCTGGACTATGACAAGCTGACCATGAAGGTCGAAACCGATGGCTCCATCACGCCGGATGACGCCGTGGCCTTTGCCGCGCGTATTCTGCAGGACCAGCTTGGCATCTTCGTCAACTTCGACGAGCCGGAAAGTGCATCGCGTCAGGACGACGACGACGGTCTCGAGTTCAACCCGCTTCTGCTCAAGAAAGTGGACGAACTGGAACTGTCGGTGCGTTCGGCGAACTGCCTCAAAAACGATAACATCGTTTATATTGGGGACCTCATTCAGAAGACCGAAGCCGAGATGCTGCGCACGCCGAACTTTGGCCGCAAGTCGCTGAACGAGATCAAGGAAGTCTTGTCGGGCATGGGTCTGCACCTTGGCATGGATGTCGAGGACTGGCCGCCGGACAACATCGAAGACCTCGCCAAGAAGTTCGAAGACAACTTCTAAGGCCGTGGTGGGCTGATGCGCGCCATACCGAAACTGTCGTAGGCCGGGCTTCAGCCCGGCACGCGCACCCGGGCTTTGTGCCCCAAGGAGAGCCCAAGACACGCATCGCGGGCCAGACAAAGCAAAAACGCCCGTAGAGGGCACCAAATGGAGATAGAAATATGCGTCACGCACGTGGCTACCGCCGCCTGAACCGGACACACGAACACCGCAAAGCGCTGTTCTCGAACATGGCAGGCTCGCTCATCGAACATGAGCAAATCAAAACAACCTTGCCCAAAGCCAAGGAACTGCGCCCGATCGTGGAAAAGCTGATCACGCTCGCCAAGCGCGGCGATCAGCACGCTCGCCGTCAGGCTGCGTCCAAGCTGAAGGAAGCGCAATACGTTGAAAAGCTGTTCGACGTCCTTGGACCCCGCTATGCTGAGCGTCAGGGCGGCTATGTGCGTGTCCTCAAGGCGGGCTTCCGCTATGGCGACATGGCGCCCATGGCGATCATCGAATTTGTCGACCGCGACCGTGACGCCAAAGGCGCCGCAGACAAGGCACGCGTTGCCGCCGAAGAGGCGGGCGAAGAGTAAGTCGCGCGCGCCAGAGATTTTTGGAAACCCCCGTCCAATGTGGCGGGGGTTTTTCGTTGCAGCGCTTGTATTGCCGGGGCGGGGTTTGCATATTCGCCAAACCATGAAACGCCTGATTTTCCTGCTGCTCTGTCTGTTGCCTGCGCCTGTGATGGCGGAGACGCGCGTGCCTGCAAATCAGGCCGAAATTTCCCTGAGCTTTGCGCCCTTGGTCCGCGAAACAGCGCCAGCCGTTGTCAACATCTACGTCCGTTTCGTCACCGAAACTCGCCGCCGAACGCTGTTCATGGACGACCCGTTTTTTGAACGCTTCTTTGAAGGTTTTGGGCAACCCACACCGCGCGTGCAGAATTCGCTGGGCTCGGGCGTGATCCTGTCGGACGACGGCATTGTCGTGTCCAACTATCACGTGGTCGGGCAGGCGACCGATATCTCGGTCGTGCTGAATGACGGGCGCGAATATGCTGCGCATGTTCTGCTGGGCGATCAGGCCAGCGACCTCGCAATTCTCAAAATCGACAACGCCGAAAACCTGCCCTTTCTCCCCCTGCGGGACAGCGAAACCGTCGAAGTGGGCGAGTTGGTTCTGGCCATTGGCAACCCTTTTGGCGTTGGCCAGACAGTCACGTCCGGCATTGTGTCCGCGCTGGCCCGTTCCGGCGGATCGAATGGCCGAGGGGCCGGGTATTTCGTGCAGACGGATGCGCCCATCAATCCGGGCAATTCCGGCGGTGCACTGATTGACGTGGCGGGGCGGCTCATTGGGGTGAACACACGCATCCTCAGCCGATCGGGCGGGTCAAACGGCATTGGCTTTGCGATCCCGGCTGACCTTGTGGCCGCAGTGCTGCGGCAGGCACGGGATGGCAATGACCGTTTTGTGCGGCCATGGGCCGGGGCGACAGGACAAGCCGTCGACGCCGATCTGGCCGAAATGCTGGGACAAGAGCGTCCCGGCGGCATCATCCTTGCTGGCCTGCACCCGGCCAGCCCCTTGGCCGAAGCCGGGTTTGACGTGGGCGATGTCGTGACCCATGTGGACGGGGCGCCGGTGAACAGCCCGGGCGAGATGCTTTACCGCATGAGCGTCGCCAGCGTCCGCGACACCGCCGCTATGGTGCGCCTGCGCGACGGTGATGCGGATACCCTCACTGTGTCCCTGATCCCGCCGCCAGACAGTCCCCCACGCAACGCAATAACCTTGCCAGAAGGCACCAGCTTGCCGGGCCTGACCGTTGCGCGTGTCAATCCGTCGGTCATCGCCGAGTTGAACCTGCCTATCGCAGCCGAAGGCGTGGTTGTGCTGGACGGCGGCCCCATCGGGCGCCGGGTTGGATTGCGTCGGGGTGATATTCTGCAACGGATCAACCGCCGCGATGTGGACACCCCCGAAGACGCCGCCAGCATTCTGGCAAATGCCACCCGGGGTACGTCGGTCCGGGCGCTGCGGGGCAACAGCCGCGTCATGTTGCGGTTTTAGGCGTGGCTGACCTTTTTGCCTCTGATGAACCACGGCCCGACACGGGACCCCGTCCTTTGGCTGACCGCCTGCGACCCACGAAGATCAGCGAGGTGATCGGGCAGGATCAGGTGCTGGGACCCGAGGCGCCGCTGACGGTGATGCTGTCCTCCGGCGCATTGTCGTCGCTGGTGTTCTGGGGGCCGCCGGGCGTGGGCAAGACCACGATTGCCCGCCTGCTTGCACACGAAACCGATCTGCATTTCGTCCAGATCAGCGCCATCTTCACCGGTGTGCCGGATCTTAAGAAAGTGTTTGAGGCGGCGAAAATCCGACGCCAGAACGGGCAGGGCACGCTGCTGTTCGTGGACGAAATTCACCGGTTCAACAAGGCCCAGCAAGACGGGTTTCTGCCGCATATGGAGGACGGGACGATCCTGCTGGTCGGTGCCACAACAGAGAACCCGAGCTTTGAGTTGAACGCCGCTGTGCTTAGCCGTGCGCAGGTGCTGGTGTTGGAACGGCTGGACCTCAAGGACCTCGAATTGTTGGCGCAGCGGGCCGAACAGGAGCTTGGCAAGGGCCTGCCGCTGGATGGTCACGCGCGTGAGGCGCTGCTTGAGATGGCCGATGGCGACGGGCGCGCGCTGCTTAACCTGATTGAGCAGGTGATGGCGTGGGACGTCGACGGTGCGCTGGACCGCGACCAATTGGGCAAACGCCTGATGCGCCGTGCGGCGCAATACGACAAATCCGGCGACGCGCATTACAACCTCATCTCGGCGCTGCACAAATCGGTGCGCGGGTCGGACCCGGACGCGGCTCTTTACTGGTTCGCCCGAATGCTTGAGGGGGGCGAAGACCCGCGGTTTCTGGCCCGTCGGATTACGCGCATGGCGGTTGAGGATATTGGCCTTGCCGATCCGCAAGCGCAGGCGATCTGTCTGCAAAGCTGGGAAACCTACGAACGTCTGGGCAGCCCCGAGGGCGAGCTGGCGCTGGCGCAGGCGCTGATCTACCTTGCCCTCGCGCCCAAATCAAACGCCACCTATGTGGCCTACAAGGGTGCACGCAAGGCGGCCAAGGAAACCGGCTCGCATCTGCCACCCAAACATATCCTCAATGCGCCCACTTCGATGATGAAGGATCAGGGATACGGCGCGGGCTATGCCTATGATCATGATGCCGAGGACGGGTTTTCGGGGCAGGACTACTTTCCCGAAGGAATGGGCCGCAAGGACCTTTATCAACCGGTCGAACGGGGCTTTGAGCGCGACCTACTGAAACGCGTTGAGTATTTTGCCAAGCTGCGGGTCAAGCGGAACGGTTGACTCTGGCGGGCCAAGCGGTGACAGACCGCGCATGTTTACAACGCTGTCTCTTGTGGCCCTTGGTGGGGCAATCGGCGCATCCCTGCGCTGGCTTATGGGCGTCGCGATTCTGCGCGCGACGGGTCCGGCAGACTTTCCCGTGGCGATCCTGTCGGCCAATGTGCTGGGGTCGTTCCTGATGGGGGTGTTTGTGGTTGTCGCGGCACACAAGGGGCTGACCCATCTTAGCCCGTTTGTGATGACCGGGCTGCTGGGCGGGTTCACGACGTTTTCTGCCTTCAGTCTCGAAGCGATGACATTGATTGAGCGCGGAGCCACGGGTCAGGCGGCGCTTTACATTGCGCTGTCTGTGGCGCTTTCCATCGGCGGGCTGGCCCTTGGCCTGATGCTGGCACGGGGGATCGTGACATGAGTGGCGTGCAAACCATCACCGTGGGTGCGGATGAAGGCGACCAACGACTTGACCGATTCCTCAAGCGACGCTTTCCACAACTGAGCCAAGGCATGGTGGAAAAGATGTGTCGCAAGGGCGAATGCCGCGTGGACGGTGGCCGGGTCAAATCATCGACCCGCGTCGAAGAAGGGCAGGCAGTGCGGGTGCCCCCGTTGCCGGACCGACCCGCGCCTAAGCGGGAACGCAGTGCCGTGTCCGAAAAAGATGCGCAGATGATCCGAGACTGCGTGATCTATCAGGACGATCACGTGATTGCGCTGAACAAACCGTCGGGCCTGCCGACCCAAGGCGGGTCGGGCCAGACACGCCACGTCGATGGCCTCGCCGAGGCGCTCCAATACGATTACGACGACAAGCCACGGCTAGTGCACCGTCTCGACAAGGATACGTCCGGCGTCCTGCTGCTGGCGCGCACGCGCATGGCAGCCAAGGCGCTGACGGCATCCATGCGGCACCGCGAGACGCGCAAGATTTATTGGGCGCTCGTGGCTGGCGTGCCCACGCCCTATCTGGGTGAGATCAAGTATGGCCTCGTCAAAGCGCCCGGTCGGGGCCGCGGTGGCGAAGGGGAAAAGATGATCGCCGTGCACCCGCGCGACATGGACGACACCGAAGGGGCCAAACGGGCGCACACGCTTTATGCCACGCTCTACCGTGTGGCCAGCCGCGCGGCTTGGGTCGCGATGGAGCCGATCACGGGCCGCACCCATCAGTTGCGCGCGCACATGGCAGAGATCGGGCATCCGATTGCCGGCGACGGCAAATACGGCGGCTCCAGGCAAGAGAATATGGGCGACGGCTGGGGCGCGCAAATCGGCGGTGACATCTCGAAAAAGCTGCACCTGCACGCGCGTATGATGCGGTTTGAACATCCGGTGACACGCAAACCGATCACGGTCACCGCGCCGTTGCCACCCCATATGGCCGAAAGCTGGGACACACTGGGCTGGACCGAAGACCTCGCGGCGGAGGATCCGTTCGAGGTGCTCGAGTGACCCTCAGACTTGTGATCTTTGATATGGATGGAACATTGGTCGACAGTCAGGCCGATATCCTGTCCTGCATGGCCCAGGCTTTTGCGGCGCAGGGTCTCGCCACGCCGCCGCGCGGGGCGGTTCTGGGGATTGTCGGGCTGTCTTTGCCACAGGCCATGTACCGGCTCGCGCCGCAAGCGGATCAATCGCGGCTGGTGCAGGATTACAAGGCGGCATTTGCGGCCCAGCGGTTGGCCAAAACGCACAGGTCTGTCCTGTATCCCGGTGCACTTCAGGCCGTTGCGAGCCTGCACGGCGAACCGGACATCCTGCTGGCCGTGGCGACGGGCAAATCACGCCGGGGATTGGACGCGCTGTTGGCAGAGCATGACATGACCTCTTATTTCGTGAGCACACAGGTGGCGGACACTCATCCGTCCAAACCGCACCCGTCGATGATCCTGACTGCGCTGGCGGACACCGGGGTGGACGCGGCGGATGCGGTGATGGTGGGGGACACGACTTATGACCGCGACATGGCGCAGTCTGCGGGCGTGTCCTTTGTCGGCGTGACTTGGGGCTATCACGATGCAGCAACGCTTGGGGATCGGGTCATCCACGATTTCGGGGCGCTCCGCCCCGCGTTGGCGCATGTTTGGAGAGAGACGGCATGAGCGAATGGAAGCAAAAACGGTTCTGGACCAATGCCGAGGCTGTCGCGGATGGCAGCGGTTGGACGATCGAACTGGATGGCCGCCGGGTCAAGACACCGGCCAAGGCCGCATTGCACCTGCCGACGCAAAGTCTGGCACAGGCCATTGCAGCCGAGTGGGCCGCGCAAGAGGACGTGGTGGACCCGCTGTCGATGCCGTTCACCCGCAGCGCGAACGCGGCCATCGACAAGGTGGCGATCCAGAAGGCCGAAGTGGCGGATATGCTGGCCGCTTATGGCGACGCGGACTTGTTGTGTTACCGGGCCGATCAACCCAAGGAATTGGTCGACAGGCAAGCGGCGGTCTGGGACGCGTATCTGAATTGGGCTGCCGAAAACCTCGGTGCGCGGTTGGCGCCGCGTACCGGTTTGATGCACGAATCACAGGATCCTGCGGCCCTTACCATCCTGAGCGAGACAACCCACGCCATGTCTCCATTCGCGCTTGCGGCCTTTCACGATCTTGTCAGCTTGTCAGGATCATGGGTTCTGGGTTTTGCCGCTGCCAAAGACATGACCACCCTGCCCGAGATTTGGGCTGCTTCCCGCTTGGATGAGATATGGCAGGCCGAGCAGTGGGGTGACGATGAGGAGGCGCTGGAGCTCGCAAAACTCCGTGAAACAGCGTTTTTCCATGCAAAATCGTTCTGGAACGCTGCTGAAGGCGACGTAGCGTAAACCGCCGTGCACGTAACGGGCGAGTGCTTAGAAATGCATCAATTTCACCCGACCTACCCTTGACCTTACAGGGCGATTCTGGACAGACTGCCGCACACTCGGAGAAACAGATGTCCGGGATCACCTCCGGCTGCGCTTGATGAACAGGCATGGCCGGGACCTCCACCCAACGCGGTGGGAAATCAGGAAGAGGTAAAAATGAAAAAATCCGTATTCTTTGGCGCGCTCGCCTTTACCGGCATGGCTGCCGGTGTAGCGGCTGCTGGCACGCTGGATGACGTGAAAGCGCGCGGCAAGCTGAACTGCGGCGTGACAACCGGTCTGGTTGGTTTCGCGGCCCCCGACGCCAATGGCGAATGGGAAGGTTTCGACGTGGCCGTGTGCCGCGCCGTTGCAGCGGCAGTGCTTGGCGATGGCAGCGCGGTAGAATTCGTGCCCACAACCGGCAAAACACGCTTCACCGCTCTGGCGTCCGGCGAAATCGACATGCTGGCCCGGAACACCACATGGACCTTCAGCCGTGACGTCGACCTCAAGTTCGAATTTGTCGGCATCAACTACTATGACGGCCAAGGCTTTATGGTGCCCAAAGAGCTGGGCGTGTCGTCGGCCAAGGAACTGGACGGCGCAACCGTCTGCATCCAGACCGGCACCACCACCGAGCTGAACCTGGCGGACTTCTTCCGCTCGAACAACATCAGCTACGAGCCGGTTCCGATCGAAACCAACGCCGAAGCGCAGCAGCAGTACCTTGCCGGTGCCTGTGACGTGTACACCACCGACGCATCGGGTCTGGCCGCCACACGTGCCACATTCGAAGCACCCGGTGACCACGTTGTTCTGCCCGAAATCATCTCCAAAGAGCCGCTTGGCCCGCTTGTGCGCCATGGCGACCACGAATGGGGTGACGTCGTGCGCTGGACGCTGAACGCACTGATCGCAGCCGAAGAGCTGGGCGTCACATCGGTCAACATGGCTGAGATGGCAGCCGGCACCAACAACCCGGAAATCAACCGTCTGCTGGGCACCGAAGGTACCCTGGGCGAGATGCTGGGTCTGGACGCCGACTGGGCCAAGAATGCCCTGTCCGTCAGCGGCAACTATGGCGAAGTCTTCGAAGCCAATATCGGTGAGGCAACGTCCATCGGTCTGGCACGCGGCCTGAACGCACAGTGGACAGACGGCGGCCTGCTCTACGCACCGCCCTTCCGCTAAGATACCAAGCCAAGGGGCGCAGGATCAAACCTGCGCCCCTTGCGCATCTGGGGCACGGATCGCTGAAAACAGCGGCATGATTGCCCAAGCTGCAGCCAATTTGAAAACGCCGGGCCGTGCGCACAAAGCGCCACAAAAAACAAACCGGCAGCACGGGGATCCTCTGATATGACTACGATAACCGACCCGCCGCAGGGTGCGTTCCGCCTGTCGATGCTGATCAACGACACGCGATACCGGTCCTATACGTTCCAGTTTATCGCGCTGATCGTTTTGATCGCGTCGGCCGCGTTCCTGATGAGCAACCTGTTCGCCAACCTTTCGGCGGCCGGGCTCAATATCTCGTACGAATTCTTACGGTCGCCTGCGGGCTATGATATCAACCAGACCCTCGTGGAATACACCAGCCAGTCCACCAACGCGCGCGCCGCTCTTGTGGGCATCCTGAACACGTTGCTCGTGGCCTTTCTGGCCTGCGTGACCGCGACCGTTTTCGGTGTCATCGCCGGGGTGCTGCGCCTGTCCAACAACTGGCTCGTGTCCAAGCTGATGTCCTTTTATGTGGAAATTTTCCGCAACATCCCTGTGCTGATCTGGATCATCATCATCTTCACGATCATGATCGCGGTGCTGCCCGGACCGCGGGCGTTCCGCGGGGATGACCCGGCGGCGAGCATGGTGTTCGATGCCATCGCCTTTACCAATCGCGGCGTCTATATCCCCGCACCCGTCTGGGGACCCGGTTCGCTGGTGGTCGTTGGCGCGTTTCTTTTGTCGATCGTGGGTGTGTTCGCCTACCGCCGTTACGCGACAAAGCTGCTTTATGACACTGGCCGCCTCTTGCCGATGGGCTGGCCCAGCCTCGCCATTCTGTTCGTGCCGACGCTGTTGGTCTATTTCGCCCTCGGGATGCCGATTGGGCTGGAATACCCCGAACTCAAGGGCTTTAACTTTTCCGGCGGGATCAAGGTCGGCGGGCCGCTCATCGCGCTGTGGTTTGCGCTGTCGATCTACACCGGCGCCTTCATCGCTGAAAACGTCCGCGCTGGCATTCAGGCCATTTCTAAAGGCCAGACCGAAGCGGCTGGTGCTCTGGGTCTGCGTTCGGGCCGGATCATGAACCTCGTGGTTCTGCCACAGGCGCTGCGGGTCATTATCCCACCGCTGATTTCGCAGTATCTCAACATCACCAAGAACTCGTCACTCGCCATTGCGGTTGGTTATGCCGATGTCACGGCCACGCTGGGGGGCATTACGCTGAACCAGACGGGCCGCGCCATCGAATGCGTTTTGCTGCTGATGTTGTTCTATCTGACGATCTCGCTGTCCATTTCGGCCATCATGAACGTCTACAACAATTCCGTTAAGCTGAAGGAGCGCTGAGATGTCTGATACACACGCCCACTCAGTCGCGTTTGTCCGCACCGAACAGGTGCCACCCTCGCCACCGCCCTTCACCACGTCCGGCCCGATCAAATGGTCGCGCGACAACCTGTTTTCAACCCCGTTCTACACGGTGCTGACCATCGCAGCGGTCTATGTGATCTACCTGATCCTTGGAAACACCCTGCCATGGATATTCAACGGAGTGTGGGGCACATCCAGCCTCGCCGAATGCCGCGAAGTGCTCGATGGTGTGTCGGGTGGCTGCTTCTCCGTGCTGACGGAACGCTGGAATCAACTGCTCTTTGGGTTCAAATACCCGCCGGATCAGTATTGGCGGCCCGGACTGACATTCGTGCTGTTCTTTGCAGCGGCAGCCCCGGTGTTGTTCTTCCGCTTGCCGCGACAGCTGCTGCTCTTTACGGCGGTGTTCCCGTTTCTCGCCTATTATCTGATCTGGGGCGGCACGATCCTGACGCCGATCCTCGCCATGGTGGGCTTTGCCGCAGGTTACATGGTCTACCAGCGCTTCGTCGCCGGCAGCTTTGCAGCAGGGTTCTTTGGCGGGATCGCCGCGGCCTTTGTGGTCTGGATCATCGGCGGGATGCTGATCCCCGACAGCGCAAACGAAAACGCGCTCCTGAGCGCTGTGCCTTCGCGCGATTTGGGGGGCTTCATGCTCAACATGATGCTTGGCGTGGCGTGTGTGTCGCTGTCCGTGCCATTGGGTATTGCGCTGGCGCTTGGGCGCCAGTCGGACATGCCGCTGATCAAGTGGATCTGCGTGATCTTCATCGAATTCATTCGCGGCGTGCCGCTGATCACCCTGCTGTTCGTGGCATCGGTGATGCTGGCGTATTTCTTCCCGCCCAACACAACGACTGACTTGTTTCTGCGGGTCGTGATCATGATCACCATGTTCTCGTCGGCCTATATCGCCGAAGTGATCCGGGGCGGCCTCGCCGCCCTGCCACGCGGGCAATATGAGGCGGCAGACAGCCTTGGGCTGGACTACGCTCAGGCCATGCGCCTGATCATCTTGCCGCAAGCGCTCAAGATCTCGATCCCCGGCATCGTGAACGTCGCTGTGGGTCTCTTCAAGGACACCACGCTTGTCTCGGTCATCTCGATGTTTGACCTTCTTGGCATGATCCGCGGACCTATCCTTGCTTCGACGGAATGGAACGGCGTGTACTGGGAGCTTTTGGGCTTCGCCGCACTGCTCTTCTTCGTCGTCTGCTACGGCATCTCGCAATACTCGCAGTGGCTCGAACGCCAGCTTGCGACCGATCACCGCTAAGGACGACGACCGACAGGTCGCACAGCGGTAGGGTAAAGGAAAAGTACAATGACTGAACAAGCTCAAATGCAAGTCTCGAACGAGGTCGCAATCTCGATAGAGAACATGAACAAGTGGTACGGCACATTCCATGTGCTGCGGGATATCGATCTGACGGTCTATCAGGGCGAGCGGATCGTGATTGCGGGCCCGTCCGGGTCCGGAAAATCCACGCTGATCCGCTGCATCAACGCGCTGGAAGAACACCAGCAGGGCAAGATCACCGTGGATGGCACCTTGCTGTCGTCGGACGTCAAAAACATCGACAAGATCCGGTCCGAGGTTGGCATGTGCTTTCAGCACTTCAACCTCTTTCCCCACCTGTCGATCCTCGAAAACTGCACGCTGGCCCCGATCTGGGTGCGCAAGACGCCCAAGAAAGAAGCCGAAGAGATCGCGATGCACTTTTTGGAAAAGGTGAAGATTCCGGATCAGGCCGACAAATACCCCGGGCAGCTTTCCGGTGGGCAACAACAGCGTGTGGCGATCGCCCGCTCGCTGTGTATGCGCCCGCGCATCATGCTCTTTGACGAACCCACATCCGCGCTCGATCCCGAAATGATCAAAGAGGTGCTCGACACCATGGTCGAACTGGCCGAAGAGGGCATGACCATGCTCTGCGTCACACATGAGATGGGCTTTGCCCGTCAGGTGGCCAACCGCGTGATTTTCATGGATGAAGGCCAGATCGTCGAACAGAACGAACCCGAAGAGTTCTTCAACAATCCGCAATCCCCCCGGACCCAGCTGTTCCTCAGCCAAATCCTCGGACATTGATCCAGGGGGGGGCAATCATTGCCCACCCTACGGCACCACATGGGGGACGCGCCGAAACACCGTTGCGTCCCTTTTGCCATCTGCCGCGTTTCTTCTGACCAAAAATACCACGGGGGTTTGGGGGCAGAGCCCCCATTCAGCAGATGAATCGCGTCGCCGTCAGGCGTCCTTTTGGTCACGGGCCGGATGCAAAAGGGTCAGGTCTGCCCCAAGATCTCACGCGGGATCGCAAAGTCCATGACAACGCCCGCACCCCATCTGACAGATTTCCAGTCTTCCACATCCCAGCGGATCACCGTTGTCGCACCTGTCGGGTAGTCGGCAAAGCGGGCGTGGCGCGGTGCCTGTTTGACAAGCCGTGCGGCAAATTCTGCGATGCCCGGATTATGTCCCAGCATTAGAACTGCGGATGCGGTCTGCGCGTTCAGGACTGAAGCCATCGCCTCGGGTCCCGCGTGATACAACGCGCGTGTGTAGGACACTGGACAGGTCAGTCCGAGGCCTACAAAGGTTTGCCCGGTTCGCGTGGCAGTTGAACTGACGGCAACGTCCGGTCGGTATGTATGTGCCCGCATCCAGTCCCCCATAGCCCGCGCCGAGGCGCGGCCGCGATTGTTCAGCGGTCTGTCGTGATCCACGAGGTCAGGCGCGTCCCAACTGGACTTTGCGTGCCGCATCAGGATCAGCGTCCGGCTCACCCTAAAAACGCCTTCATGTGAAAGGCTGACTGGGCGATGTTCCTGTCAAAGGTCTGTGACACCGGACAGGCACGGCGCACAGCGCAACCGCGGTCCATGCAGTCCTGCCCTTCGTCCTGTTTCAGATATGCCTTGCAGATCGGCACGTCGTAGGGCTGTGCGGCACCAAGCGCACCAACGGGGCAGGCGTTGATGCAGGGACGGTCCGCACAGGTGTCGCACGGTGACGCCCTGGGTCGGTGCACCTCAAAGGGTGCCGCGAACTCCAGCGCGCCCCGGATGGAAATCATCAGCCCTGCGGTGTCATGGACCATCATGCCCGTTGGGCTTTGCCAGAACCGCCCCGTGGCCAATGCCCATGCAATGAACGGCGCGTAGGGTGGCCCGTCAGATGGATAGCTTTCCTGCGCGCCAAAAACCTCCGCCACCTTGCCAATCACCCGCTTGGACCAGCGATCGACAGGATCGGGCGCACCGTCCCGTGCCTCAGCCGTGTGGCAAAATACGGACCACCATACCGCATCGGTGCCAAGCAGCGCGCGCCGTCCATCGACCCCCATCACGAACAGCCCGTGCGGCGCAACAGCCGCCTCCAGCGCGGCGAGGGTCATTTTCGGGCAAAAGGCAGGGCCAGTGACCAGCCCAGCTTGGATGGACGGTCATCCTGCCATTCCAGCCCGACCTCCATATCGTCGTGCCCGGCCGCGGGTTGCGGAATATAGGTGCCGAACATGCGGTCCCAGATCGACAGGGCAAACCCGTAGTTGCTGTCATGCTCGTGCCGATGCACCGAGTGGTGCACACGGTGCATGTCCGGTGTAACCATCACGCGCCTGACAACAGCATCCAGCCCGAGGGGCAATCGGATATTTGCGTGGTTGAACATGGCGGTGCCATTCAGAATGATCTCGAACAGGATAACGGCCAACGCGGCTGGCCCCAAAAGGTACACCGCCCCGATCTTGATCAGCATGGACAACGCAATCTCGACCGGGTGAAACCGGATGGCGGTTGTCACATCCATGTCCATATCGGCATGATGCACCCGGTGCAAACGCCAGAGCAGCGGCACCTTGTGCGTGATCAGATGTTGCGCCCAGATGATGAAGTCCAGGATCAGAATGGCGGCGATCACCTCGATCCAAAAGGGCAGGGTGAGCGCATTGAACAGCCCCCAACCTTGCGCCGTCGCATGTGCCGCTGCACCCACCGCCAGCAGCGGCAGACCAAAGGACATCAGCCGCAGCAGCACCGTGTTGGCGATGGTGATACCCCAATTGGTGACCCACCGCGTGCTGCGCGGCTGCGTGCGCTGGCGGCGCGGCAGCATTGCTTCTGTCATCGCAAACAGCACAAACAGGCCGATAAAGACGCCAAAGCGGATCAGGGTTTCATTTTCCATGTGGCGAACTTATCGCCGCCACCCACCAGAGCAATGCGGCGCAGGGACACGTTTGCGTTAGCGCGGGCGGATGATCGAACCGGCACCGTGATCGGTGAACAATTCCAGCAGACATGCATTCGGGGCCCGCCCGTCAAGGATCACAACCGCGCGCACTCCGCTGGCAATGGCGTCAAGCGCGGTCTCCGTCTTGGGGATCATGCCACCCGCAATTGTGCCGTCTTCGGTCAGGCTGCGGATCTGGTCGGCGGTGATCTCGGTGAGGACCTCGCCTGCGCCGTTCTTCACGCCCTCGACATCCGTGAGCAAGAGAAGGCGATCCGCCTTGAGCGCGCCCGCAATGGCACCGGCGGCTGTGTCGCCGTTGATGTTGAACGTCTCACCCTCTTGACCTGCACCCAGCGGGGCAATGACTGGGATCATTGCGGTGTCAAAAAGCGTGTGCATGATGCTGGGGTCGATCTGTGCCGGTGTGCCGACAAGGCCAAGGGCCGGGTCGGTCTGATCACATGTGATCAGGTTTGCATCCTTGCCCGACAGTCCCACTGCCTTGCCGCCCGCGCGGTTGATCGCCTGTACGATACGCTTGTTGACGATGCCGGACAGCACCATTTCGACCACATCCATGGTCGCGGCGTCCGTGACCCGCTTGCCACCGACAAAATCGGATTTGATGTCGAGCCGTTTGAGCATGTCGTTAATCATCGGGCCACCGCCGTGGACGATCACCGGGTTCACACCAACCTGCCGCATCAGAACAATGTCGCGGGCGAAGCTCTCCATTGCGTCGTCCGATCCCATGGCGTGGCCGCCAAGTTTGATCACGACTGTGGCACCAGTGTAGCGCTGCATGTAGGGCAGGGCCTGACTGAGGGTGCGGGCGGTGGCGATCCAATCGCGGTTCATGTCTTGGGTCTTCATCTGATCTGCTCGTCGTGTCGAGCGCTTATCCAGAATTGTGCGCTGACGCGCAAGACATGTCATGACCCCCACCCTGGCCCTCCCCTTGGGGGAGGGGACCAAAGTGGCACGGTTGTTCTTTAGACGAGCGTGGCGATGATGGCGCGGAGAGTTTCGATGCCGTCGCCCTTTTCGCTGGATGTCAGGACGATTTCAGGGAACGCGGCGGGGTGTTTGGACAGTGCGGTCCGGGTTTGTGCCAATACGGTGTCACGATCCTTGGCTTTGACCTTGTCCGATTTGGTCAACACGCATTGGAAGGTCACCGCAGCGCTGTCGAGCAGGCTGAGGATTTCTTCGTCGACCTTTTTGATGCCGTGGCGGCAATCAATCAGCACAAAGGCGCGGCGCAGGGTCTGGCGGCCGGACAGGTATTGCTTGAGCAGACGCTGCCATTTTTCGACGACGGGCAGAGGCGCATTTGCGTAGCCATAACCGGGCAGATCGACGAGGTAGTGGTTTTCACCGGCGGTGAAATAGTTGATTTCCTGCGTGCGGCCCGGCGTGTTGGAGGCGCGGGCGAGGCCTTTGCGCCCGGTCAGCGCATTGATCAGAGAAGACTTTCCGACATTGGATCGCCCGGCAAAGCACACCTCCATGCGGTCGGCGGGCGGCAGGCCGGACATCGCGACGACACCCTTTACGAACTCTGTTTCGCCGGCAAAGAGAAGGCGGCCTTGCTCACGGGCTGACGCATCCGGTTCCTCGGCAATGGGGAAGGGCAGGGTCGTCATGTCAACGTATCACCAACCGCCACGGTGCCTGCGGTTTTCACTTTGAAATAGACGCCGAAATCGCGTGTGTTCCAGCCTTGTTCCAACAGGCTAAGCATTCCGATATCGCGGGTGCCGTTGGCGGGGTTTGCGTCGGGCGCGCGGCACCGTTCGATGGGATCCACAGGTTCCAACGTGGCGCTGCCCAGCGTGATGTCGCCGCGCAGCAAGTCGATCTCTTCCCACGGGGCGAGGCCGTCAAGCCACAGGTTGATGCGAAAGCGGCGCATGTCGATCTCGAACCCCGCCTTTTGGCTGAGCGCGCGCAGCGACGCGAGATTGCCAATGGAGACGGAGGCAAAGGGCACGTCCGTCATGCCCTGCTTGGGTGCTTTGACCAGTCGTGCAGGGCCGGGGCGGTTCGCGGGCCAGAGATCACCGATCCATGTGCCAAGGGCATCAGGGGCCGTGTCAGGGTCAAACGCCAGTGGGTCCCGGTCGGGATGGGTGAGCAGAACGCCGGTGCCAGTGCTTACAGCGCCAATGGCAGACAGCGCGGGCCCCGAGGCCACTTGCAGAAAGTTTCGGCGTGGTTGCCAGTCATCAATGTCCGGCGCTTGCGCGTTCAATAGGGCCCATGCACGGTCGCCCACCACGGCGTTGTCCGGCGTCATGTCGACAGATGCGCAGGCTTCACTGCCGATCCCCTTGATGGGATGGCGCCAGATATGGGCCAGCGTGGCCGTCACTTTTTCGGGTCCTCGGCCACCTTCTTTTTCAAGCCCGAGGTGATGTTGCCCAACAGGTCAGGTTTGTAGCCTTGACTGCGCATAATCAGGTATTGCTGGGTAAAGGTGATCACGTTGTTGGCGATCCAGTACACCACAAGGCCGCTGGCAAAACTGCCAAGCATGAACATAAAGATCCATGGCATCCAGGCAAAGATCATCTGTTGCGTGGGATCGGTGGGCGCCGGGTTCAGCTTTTGCTGCAACCACATGGAAATACCCAGAAGCAGTGGCAGGATGCCAATAAAGATAAGCGCCATGATCGACCCCGGTTCGGGCCCGGCAAAGGGCAGGAGGCCCCAAAGGTTGATGATGGATGTCGGGTCAGGTGCGCTGAGGTCCTGAAACGGCCCAAAGAACGGTGCATGTCGCAACTCGATGGTGACAAAGATCACCTTGTAGAGCGAAAAGAAGATCGGGATTTGCAGAAGGATGGGCAGGCAACCCGCGGCCGGGTTCACCTTTTCCTTCTTGTAAAGCTCCATCATGCCCTGTTGCAGCTTTTGCCGATCCTCGCCCGCCTTTTCCTTGAGCGCTTCCATTTGCGGTTGAAGCTCTTTCATCTTGGCCATGGAGACGTATGACTTGTACGCCAGCGGGACGAGCACGGCCTTGATGATCAGCGTCAGGCCGATGATGGCCCAGCCCATGTTACCGATCAGCAGGTTAAGTTCGTGCAACAGCCAGAAGATCGGCTTGGTCAGGAAGAAGAACCAGCCCCAGTCGATGCTGTCGATGAAGTTCTCGACACCGGCGGATTCGTAGCTGCGCAAGACCTCCCATTCCTTTGCTCCGGCAAAGAACTGGGTTTCGACGGAAACCGTTGCGCCCGCCGCGATGTCTTGTGTCGGCAAACGGGTGATCGCACGGTACACGTCTGCGCGCGGGGCGTATGTCAGGGCCTGATCAAACCCGGTGCCCTGACCGGGGATCAGGATCGCCTGCCAGTAATGTTCGGTGAACCCGACCCAACCGTTTTGCACATCATCCTGGACAATCGCCGGACGTCCCCAGGCGGCGTTCACGTCCGCTTCGGCGATGTCGTCCCAATTGATCTCCAGCAATTCGTCGCCGGCCTGAGCCACCGCGCCTTCGTGCAGGATGAAGAAATTCTTGATGTCATCGGGGATGCCGTGGTGCGCAATCATGCCGTAAGGGGCCGCGCGTACGTCGGTGTCGCCGGTGTTAGTGACCGATTGCGTGACGGTGAACATGAACTGCTCGTCGACCGCGATCTGCCGCTCAAAGAGGAGACCGGCGCCATTGTCCCATTGCAGAGTGACCGGGCTGTTTGCGGATAGCGTGTCGCCTTGGGTCACAGTCCAGAGCGTGTCGGGGCCCGGCACAGCCGCCGCGTCGAGGCCGCCGCCCGGCACCCAACCGTAGACGGCGTAGTAGGCATCGCTTTCGCCAACAGGTGCGAGCATCCGCACGATGTCCGCGTCCGCGTCGTTGGTGGTGTTGTAGTCCTTTAGCGACAGGTCATCGATCCGCCCGCCCAACATGGACAGCGATCCCGCGAGACGTGGCGTTTCGATTGCCACGCGTGGTGCATCGGCTTGTGTGGATTGCGTTTCGGTTGGAGCCGTGGCGTCTGCTGTCGCAAGGTCAGAGCCCAATGGCACCCCACCTTCCGTTGCGATACCGCCCGACGGGACCGGCGCTTGCGCTTCGGTGCTGTCGGTGGTCAGCGGGGCTTCAGGTTCGGGCGGCGGGAACAGGACAAACCAGATGAGAATGACGACAAAGCTGAGCGCCGTTGCAAGAATAAGGTTCTTGTTCTGATCGTCCATCTTGGACCACTACCTGCTGTCTGCTGCGTTTGTCGGGTTCAACAGAGTGCAGGCACAAAGGTCAAGCGGATTCCGCCCATATATGCACTGTGTGCGTTGGGCATTTGATGTGTCTCCACACGTATGGGTGTGGTTGATTTCCCCAAGCGACGGGTTGTGACGCGGTGGTGTTGTACGTGCGGTCGACCCCGGCGTCCCGATTCAGGAATAGCGGCGACCGGGCAGGGGCGGGGCTTCTTGCAGCTTGGCCTCGTGGGTTCGCACCCAGTCGAGCGTTTTTTCAAATGGCATAGGTCGTGCAATGCCGTAACCCTGCACGTGGTTGCAGCCCAGTTGTGCCAGCAAAGCGTGTTCGCCAACTGTTTCGACACCCTCTGCAAGCGTCTCAAGGCCGAGCCGTTCTGCCATTGTCAGAATGGCAGAAATCATCCGTTGCTGCTCTGGATCGCGATCCGCCTTCATGACAAAGGAACGATCAATCTTGATCCGGTTCACGCCAAACCGACGCAGCGCTGCGATCGAAGCGTGGCCCGTTCCAAAGTCATCCAAATCGATGCGACAGCCCAAATCTGACAAGGCTTTGACGTTGCGCACCACTGTGTCGTCCGCCATGTCTGTGACCACGGTTTCAAGGATTTCAACCGTCAGGCGGTCGGGTGTCAGATCAAATCGGTCCAGTTCCCAGCTGACCTTGTCCACCAGCCGAGGATTGGCAAGCTCAAGACCACTGAAATTCACGCCGACCTGCGGCACGCGCACGCCAGCGGAATCCCACGCCTTGATCGCCGTCAAAGTATGGTAGGTCATGATTTCCGCCAAGCGTTCCAGAAGGCCCGCCTCTTCGATTGCAGGCAGGAATTCGGCGGGAGAGATTGCGCCGCGTTGCGGGTGAATCCATCGGGCCAGCGCTTCAAACCCCGTCACTTTGCCTGTGTCTGTGGAAATTTGCGGTTGGAACCACGGTTGGACATGGCCCCCTTCCAGCGCGCCGGTGACCTCGTCACGTAGGTCCGCACGTTTTTTCATCCGGGTTTGTAGTTCAGCGGAATAGGCACGCACGGAGCCGTGCCCGCGTTTTTGCGCTTCGTTCAGCGCGGCAATGGATGCGTTCGTCCAATCCTGGCCGGTGTTGCCCGGAGCACGCCCCAAAAGGCAGAAGCCGATGCTGGCGGTTGTGTAAATCGCCGTGCCGTCCATCGCGAGCGGCTCTTCGATGCTTTCCTGTATGCGACTGGACAACTGGATGCAGCTTTCAAGATCCATATGGATGACCGGTTGCAGGCACACGCCATAGCGGCAATCGCCAATGCGGCTGACGGTATCGCTGTCGCGCAAAACAGTGGCAATGCGGTCGCTCACCGCATTCAAAACCCGGTCGGTCGCCTCAGGCTCGAACCGGTCACGCAGCGCGCTGAATTCGTCAAGTTCCACAACCAGCACCGCGCTGGATTTGCCCGATGCAACGCCGGCCTGTCGCACCTCGTCCGTGGTTTTGCGGAACAGGTCCGGCGTCACGGGACCCTTGCTGAGCAGGTTCGCCTTGAAATTCAGGCCGGGCAAGGTGCCGCCTGCGGCGATCCACACCAAGGGGATCAGCACAGCAGTGGCCAGCAACGCCATTTCGCCCCCTGCCCAAAACGCCGCCAGCGTGATCGCAGGAACAAAAACGAGCATATGCGGTCCGTTCAGGAACGGCTTGATCCGGTCCAGACTGTTGTTCACCCATGTCGGTGCGCGCCACGCCATGCTCTACCCCCTTTGGTCCGATACCGACCCGCAGATGCGTGCCGGTTTGGGGAAATGCTTTAGGCTGTCAGCGTGACCGGGACCTTAACGCAAATTCGAAATTTCATTCGAATTTTCCGCAACCGGCTCAGTTTGGCGGGCCAGCGCCTGAAAATCGAAGAGTTTTGGATCCAGCAAATGCGAAGGCCGTGCATTCATCAGCGCGCGGAACATCACCTGCCTGCGACCGGGGCTGTTGGCCTCCCAGCCGTCAAGGATTTGCTTGACCTGCTGGCGTTGCAGCCCGTCCTGACTGCCGCACAGGTCACATGGAATAATCGGATAATCCATCGCGGCGGCAAATTTGGCGCAATCCGCCTCCGCCACATGGGCGAGGGGGCGAAAGACAAACAAATCGCCCTCTTCGTTGAGAAGTTTCGGTGGCATGGTCGCCAGCCGTCCGCCATGAAACAAGTTCATAAAGAACGTCTCGAGGATGTCGTCCCGGTGATGTCCCAACACAACCGCCGAACAGCCTTCTTCGCGGGCAATGCGGTACAGGTTGCCACGCCGCAAACGCGAACACAGCGCGCAAAACGTCCGACCCTCTGGCACCTTGTCCACCACGATGGAATAGGTGTCCTGATATTCGATCCGGTGCGGCACCCCCATCCGTTCGAGAAAGGCAGGCAAAACCGTCGCGGGAAAGCCGGGCTGGCCCTGATCCAGATTGCACGCCAGCAGATCGACAGGCAGCAATCCACGCCATTTCAACTCATAAAGCGCGGCCAGCAACGTGTAACTGTCCTTGCCGCCCGACAGGCACACAAGCCAGCGGGGGCGCGGCGCACCGGGGTCATGGGCATCAGCCTCAATCATCCCGTATTGTTCAATCGCCTCACGGGCATAGCGGATGATCCGCTTGCGCAGCTTCTTGAATTCGGTGGTCCGGGGCGCCCCGGAAAAGAGCGGGTGAATGTCGTCGCTGTCGTCGAGCATCGGGGCGTCCGCCATTGTTAGAGTTTGGACGGGTATAGCCACCCGCCGCTCATTCAGGAAGGGGTGGTTAACTAATGCTTGATTTCTAGTATAGGTGGTATACGCTGAACGTGCGCATGTTGTAACACAGCAGCTCGTGGCCCCAGCCTGCGCCCCCGTAGCCTCACCCGACTGCGGGCACCGACCGCTCCTGCACTTTCCCCCATTCACCCCACGGACCGCAGGAGCGGTCGCTCCCTATTTTGGCGGGTCCTTGGGCGGGATAGGATCATAGCCATCGCCGCCCCAAGGGTGGCACCGCCCGATCCGTTTTGCCGCCAGCCATGCACCTTTGACCGCGCCATACCTTTCCAGCGCCTCAAGCGCGTAGGCGGAACACGTGGGCTGATACCGGCAGTTGAAGCCGACCCACGGCGAAAAGATCAGGCGATAGGCGCGTACGGGCAGGGCAACAATGTGGGCCAGAGGCGTCACCGAAGCGCGGCCTGCAAATCCGACAGCATCAGCGCAAAGGGGCGCGTTGCCGTGGCTTGCGCACGCCCCACCAACACGTAATCGGTGCCGGATTGTCCATGCTGGGGCAGCACCAGCCGGGCCACCTCGCGCAAGCGACGCTTGGCGCGGTTGCGCGCCACGGCATTGCCAACCTTCTTGGAACATGTGAAGCCCACGCGCATTACGTCGCCCGCCACGGGGCGAGGACGGATCTGAAGAATGAAGCCGGGCGTCACGACGCGTCTGCCGCGTGCGGCGCGCAAAAAGTCGGCGCGTTTCAACAGACGCTCCAACGGCAATGACCCCGATCCGGTGCCCGCCTCAACCGCGGTATCGCGTGTTGGGGGCACAGGGTGCGAGGTCATCGAATAAACCTTGTGGCGTGGCTGTGCTTAGGCGCTCAGCGACTTGCGGCCACGGGCGCGGCGCGCGTTCAGGATCTTGCGACCGGCCTTGGTGGCCATGCGCGAGCGGAAACCGTGGCGCCGTTTGCGCACGAGGTTGGACGGTTGAAAAGTGCGTTTCATCGCAGTTGGCTCCGGACTGTTTTGGCCAGTGCACCGCGGATTCGGGCACAGGCAATGTTCGAAGCCCGTCCTCTAAAGCGGTGCGCGGGCCAAGTCCAGCCCCTTTGCCCCGGCAAATTCGCCTCGATTGCAACATTTTGGCACAGCAACCGCCCGAATGTTTCAACCGGACGATCCGACGCGCCGTCATATCACAAAATGCTCTGCATGGCTTCAAGCGCCCGTGATGTCGCTGTTTTCGGGGGTGCGTGGTGCGCATTTTCAGGTCAAGACACTGGCCCAAGGGCCGCACATATGGTCCGAGAGGAAAACAGGATGTCCGATATCAGCCAACCGCGCAAACCCGCCCTGATGCGTAATCTGCCGCTGATCGGCATTTTGCTGGTCGCCATTATCGGCTTTTTCACATTGCGGGATTACCTCAGTTTCCAGACGCTGTCCGACAACCGCGATGCGTTGATCGCCTTTCGCGACAACAATTATCTGCTGACGGCGCTTGTCTTTATCGGCCTCTACGTGATGGTCGTCGCCTTCTCGCTCCCGGGTGCGAGCATTGCGACCCTGACCAGCGGCTTTCTGTTTGGCCCTGTCATTGGCGCCATGTTCAGCGTCCTTTCGGCGACCATCGGGGCCACGGTGATCTTTCTTGCTGCCCGCCACGGATTTGGTGAGACACTGGGGGCCAAGATGGAAGCATCGAAGGGCACGATCAAAAAGATCAAGGACGGGATCGACGAAAACCAGTGGTCGATGCTGTTTGTCATCCGCCTTGTGCCCGCGGTTCCGTTTTTTGTCGCAAACCTGATCCCCGCCTTTATGCAGGTGCCGTTGCACCGCTATGTCATTTCGACCTTTTTCGGCATCATGCCGGGCTCTATCGTCTACACGTCGGTGGGCGCAGGGCTGGGCGAAGTGTTCGCCCGGGGTGAAACCCCCAACTTTGGCATTATCTTTGAACCGCATGTGCTGCTGCCGATCCTTGGCCTCGCCGCACTTTCGCTCTTGCCCGTGGTGGTCAAGGCGGTGACGGGCAAGAAAGGCATCTGAACCCATGGAACGTATCAAGACCGATATCCTGGTGATCGGCGCCGGGTCAGGCGGGCTGTCCGTTGCGGCGGGGGCCAGTCAGATGGGGGCAAGGGTTGTCCTGCTCGAAGGACACAAGATGGGCGGCGATTGCCTGAATTACGGCTGCGTCCCGTCCAAAGCACTGATCGCCAGCGGCAAGCTGGCCTACGCCCAAAGTCACAGCGCGGTCTACGGTGTGGCGGATGCCGCACCTCAGGTGGATTATGCCACCGCCAAAGACCACGTAAACGACGTCATTGCCCAGATTGCACCGGTTGACAGTCAGGAACGGTTCGAAGGGTTCGGCGTCCATGTGATCCGAGACTTTGGCCGCTTCATTTCACCCACCGAAGTGCAGGCGGGCGACCACGTGATCACTGCGCGCCGCATCGTGATCGCCACAGGGTCTGGCCCGTTGGTGCCGCCCATCGACGGATTGGACAGCGTGCCGTACCTGACGAACGAGACGCTTTGGGAGTTGCGGGAACAGCCTGATCATTTGTTGATCATCGGCGGTGGCCCGATTGGCATGGAAATGGCGCAGGCACACCGCCGTTTGGGCAGCGAGGTCACAGTGATCGAAGGGGCCAAGGCGCTTGGCAAGGACGACCCGGAAATGGCCGCCGTCGTGCTGGACAACCTGCGCGCCGAGGGCATCAGCATTCTCGAAGATGCGATGGCCGCCCGTATCGAAGGCGACGATGGCAGCGTCACTGTTCACACCAAAGATGGAGCAAGCTACACCGGCTCGCACCTGCTGGTCGCCGTGGGGCGCAAGAGCAACCATGACACGCTGAACCTCGAAGCAGCAGGTATTGAAACAACGCGTTCAGGCGTCAAGGTCGATGCATCAATGCGCACCTCCAATCGCAAGGTGTACGCCATTGGTGATGCCGCAGGGGGGCTGCAATTCACCCATGTTGCGGGGTATCACGCCGGGGTCATCATCCGGTCCATGCTGTTTGGCCTGCCATCCAAGGCCAAAACCCACCACATTCCTTGGGTGACATTCACCGATCCCGAATTGGCTCAGGTTGGTCTCACCGAGGCGCAGGCCCGCGAGGCACACGCGGACAAACTTGATGTGGTGCGCTTCCATTACAGCCACAACGACCGCGCCATCGCCGAACGCAAGACCGAAGGTCTGATCAAGGTCATGGTGGTCAAAGGGCGGCCTGTGGGGGCCTCTATCGCCGGGTATCAGGCGGGCGAATTGATCAACCTGTGGGCGCTGGTTCTGGCCAACAAGATGAAAATGAGCCAGGTCGCGGGCATGGTGTCGCCCTACCCAACCATAGGTGAGGTTAACAAACGGGCGGCGGGGGCCTATTTTGGGCCGAAACTCTTTGAAAGTGATATGGTTAAGCGGATCGTGGGCCTTGTGCAGCGCGTCCTTCCCTGACCAGATGTGCCCATGTTGAACTCACTCTCTGGCCGATTTCTTATCCTGACGACCATCTTTGTGATGCTTGCGGAAATCCTGATTTTCGTGCCGTCCATTGCCCGGTTCCGCGAAGAGTACCTGCAAAACCGGCTGGAGCGGGCGCAGATCGCATCGCTTGCCCTGCTGGCGGACGATATGATCACGGGTGAGCTGGAAGAAGAGCTGCTGACCAATGCAGAGGTGTTCAACGTCGTGCTGCGCCGCGATGAGGTGCGCCAGCTGGTGCTTGCCACGCCCATGCCGCATCCGATCGACGCGACATTCGATCTGCGCGACGGCACTCCGCCGGTGCTGATCCGCGACGCGATGATGCGGCTCGTGGAGCCGGACAACAAGATCATCCGCGTGATCGGTGCGCCCACGCGCGAGGCGGGCCTGTTGATCGAAGTCACGATGGAAACGGCGCCGTTGCGCGACGCGATGCTGGACTATGGCGTGCGCATTCTGGTCCTGTCCGCTGTGATCTCCATCTTTACCGCGTTCCTTCTGTTCCTCGCCGTGCGCGCGATCCTCGTCAAACCCATCCGCGGCGTGGTTGGTCACATGCAGCGCTACGCCGCCGCACCCGAGGACGCCCGCCGGATCATCACGCCCAATGCGGGCGTAACCGAGTTGCGCGAGGCCGAAGAGGCGCTGCGCAGCCTGCAAACCGAACTAATCGCAGCCTTGCGCCAAAAGGACCGCCTGGCCCAACTCGGCAGCGCGGTATCCAAGATCAGCCACGACTTGCGCAACATCCTCACCTCGGCCCAACTGTTCACAGATCGGATTGAGGCATCCGAAGATCCGCTCGTACGGCGCATGGCGCCCAAACTGGTGAATTCCATCACCCGCGCCGTGCATCTATGTGAAAGCACGTTGGCCTTTGGCAAGGCCGAAGAGCCAAGCCCGACGCTGATGATGGTCACGCTGGACGACGTTGTGGCCGATGTGCTGGACAGCGAGAGACTGGCCGTCGACCCAGACCAGTTGGTGCTGTCGGAGAACATCCCGCCGCTGTTTTCCCTGCGTGCCGACCCCGAACAGCTGTTCCGCGTCATCTCGAACCTTGTGCGCAATGCGCGACAGGCCATTGTAGCCAGTGGCGCGCCCGCAGAAATCACCGTGTCGGCCTACGAAGATGCCGACAATTGGTGGGTGGAGGTTGCCGATACCGGGCCGGGCCTGCCCCCCAAAGCCCAAGAGCACCTGTTCACACCGTTTCAGGGCGGCGTCAGCAAGGGCGGCACCGGTCTCGGCCTCGCCATCGCGTCCGAACTGATCCGCGGCCACGGCGGCGCGTTGGAGCTTGATCGAACAGGGCCAGCGGGGACAGTGTTTTCCATCCGTCTGCCAAAGGGTGACGGGATTTAGGGAAAGGAACGATTTGGCCCTTGCATTGCCTCCGGCACGGGACTAAACCGCCCGCCAGTGGACCGATAGCTCAGCTGGATAGAGTACTTGACTACGAATCAAGGGGTCGGGGGTTCGAATCCTCCTCGGTCCGCCACTGCAACTGTGTGAGATGACAGATAGTTTTGTGTTTTGTGACACATAGGTCTGATTTGTTTCTCGAAGCGTCGTTTTTTGCGCTTCTGATAGCCGCTAGCCAGTCCAGCTCCAGTTGTCCGGGCTTTCGGCCACGGATAACCTGATGCGTCTGAGCCCTGTGTGCAGCATAGTCGCGGTGAGAGGGCGCTGTCATGATCGAACATTCTCTTTCCCTGTCTGAGACAAATCTTACGGTTTCTGATCACCCGGCCGTTGCGCGACAGGATGGAACCGGGTTTGCAC
>NZ_CANNDO010000010.1 GCF_947503385.1 uncultured Tateyamaria sp. | reverse complement strand
CATAAGCAGATATCGACACCTGCACTATGGCGCATTGCGACGCCGGTTGGAGCAGGAGCCATCCACCCCATCGGCTTTGTCCGCGTCCCCATTGTCCGGGGCGTGATCGCCAAAGTCACCTCCGGGCTGGGCCCCGTCACGGGCCAAACCCAACTGGCCACAGGCTGCCCGATCCTTAACACTTCCTGAATCCACCTCTGTAACCTATTGATTCATATAACGCCGGGTGATGTCCCACGCTGGGACACCCCCATCAGAGTCTTTCTCCGGGGCCCATGAAAACCCTCGGATCACCGCATCCTCAAGCCAAGGTCCACCCCGGTCGGAACAAATCCCGCCGCCCCCGCGTTGCCTCCTCGACCCGGATCAGACGGAGACAAAATCATGGCCCCCGGACGCCAAGCCGCACACCCAACCGCCATTCCCCTCAAAGGGTGGTGGCACGTGCTGCAGCGGGTCTATCAACGGCAGGACGCGAGCCATATTGGCCTGCTGGCCGCAGGCGTGGCCTTTTACGGTCTCCTGTCGCTTTTTCCGGGCATCGCGGCGACGGTCGCGATTGCGGGTCTTTTGGTGGACCCCAGCCTTATCACTACCCACGCCGAGACCCTCGCCGACATTCTACCGGAAAGCGCGCGGGATATCGTTATCGGCCAAATTCGCGAGGTCGCGACAGCCGATAGCACGTCGCTCAGCCTCGCCGCCGCCTTCGCACTGGCCCTCGCGCTCTATTCCGCGTCCAAGGCCGTCGCCAGCCTGATCAACGGCTTCAACGTGGTGTATGAAGAGAAAGAATCCCGCGGCTTCGTCCGCCTGACGTTGCTAAAACTTGTGCTGACGCTGGGTCTCATCATCGGCGGCCTGCTCGCGGTTTTGATTGTGGCCGCCCTGCCCGCCGTTGCGGCGTGGTTCGGCGCCGCCCTCCTCACGGATATCATCATGCTCGCCCGTTGGCCCGTGGTTCTGCTGATTGCAGGCGCTGGGATCGCCATCCTGTACCGCTACGGGCCAGACCGCCGCTCTGCCAAATGGCGCTGGCTGACCCCCGGCGCAGGCGTGGCGTGCGTGCTGTGGGTGGCGGGCAGTTTTGGCTTCAGCATGTATGTGGAATCTTTCGGCACTTATAATGAAACTTTCGGGACGCTGGGCGGCGTTACTGTGCTGCTGACATGGTTGTGGCTATCGGCGTTCATCGTCCTTCTGGGCGGCCTGCTTGACGCTGAGCTTGAGGCGCAAACAAGCCGCGACAGCACTGTGGGTCCGGACCGACCCATGGGCAATCGCGGTGCTGTCAAGGCCGACACACTCAGCACGGCCCCAGCAGAATGACACAGCGGGACGCCCATCACATGACGAACAAAGCCGCTGATCAAGCGCGCCGCATCGCGCGATTGCGCCAACTGGCGGACGGCCTCGACAGCAAGTTTCGCATCCCCGGAACGTCCCTTCGGTTCGGCTGGGATTCCGTTTTGGGTCTGGTCCCCGGTTTGGGTGATGCTGTGACCGTAATTCCCGCAGGCATTTTCATCGCCGAAGGGTGGCGGATGGGCGCGCGCAAACGCGTGCTGGCCCGGATGGGTGTAAACAGCGCGATTGACTTTGTGTTGGGCGGCGTTCCCATTATCGGCGACGCCTTCGACTTGGTCTTCAAAGCCAATCGGCGCAATCTGGCCCTTCTGGAACGCGAGATGGGCATCGAGCAGGTTAAGACACCGCACCCCGCCTGAAACCGCACCGCTTTGCAATGGTTTTTTTATGCGTCCCGCGCGATCGGGGCACGTACTTTCTTTAACGCGCAAGCTGACAAAGAGCGTGGGTGCGAAGGATCGGAAAATCGCTTAGCGCCAGACCAAAACGCGACGAGCACCCCTTTGGTTCCCCGCTAATTCTGCAGAAGTTATCAATTAAAATCGGAACCTTACGGCGTTTTGTACGTTGTCACTTCACACATAACAGAGGAGCAAAAACATGAACAGCCTGACCACAACCGCTGCCGCACTGACCCTTGCCGCCACTGGCGCATTTGCCGGTGAAATGAACACCAGCGCCAAGGATGAAGCGGCTTCCGTGACGCCCGCGTCCTACACTGCCGACAGCGCCGAACTGATCCGCACCCGCGACATCACCGGTGGCGCCATCTATACGACAAATGCTGCTGACGCATCGTGGGATTCGTGGTCCGCCGCACCCATGCATGACGGCGTCGCCGACAGCTGGAGCGAGATCGGCGAAATCGAAGATGTGGTCCTGTCCCAATCCGGCAAGATGATTGGCATTGTGGCCGAAGTAGGTGGCTTCCTCGACATCGGTGACAAGCACGTCATGATCCCTCTGGACGACGTGAACCTGGTCGCAGTTGATGACACCAGCTATGCGTTTGTGACCCGTCTGAGCGAGGAGCAGCTCGAAGAGATGGAAGGCATCGACGAAGGTTTCTGGAACTAATCCGTCGACATTTTTTGCACCGGGGGTCGCCTGTCAGGCGGCCCCTTTTTCATTGTCCGCCTGCCAATTGTCACTGCGGTTCGAAAGGCCCGCCAACGCCCGCCCTGTAAGCGGGTCCGGACAACGCGTCGGGCAGTTTTGAAACAAATTTGGGAACCTTTCAGCCCGCTCAGGCGTTTCTTCGTCAGACCGCGCCACATGACGGCGCCCCCTGAATCAAAGGAGAATTCCAATGCTTGGTTGGGCCATCACATTCCTCGTCGTTGCTCTTATCGCCGCCGTGCTCGGCTTTGGCGGGATCGCCGGAGCATCCGCCGGGATCGCACAAATCTTGTTCTTTGTGTTCGTCGTCCTGTTCGTCCTGTCCCTCATTTACCGCGCGATCCGCAGCTAACGCACGCCGGGATCACCGACCAAAAGGAGACATGACATGACTACGACCACAGCTTCCAATGGCCGCGACAGCGGCACCACGGCCAGCAACAGCGCACAATCGCTGAAAGATGCGGCCACATCGCAAGTTGCTGACATCGTTGAGCAGGCGCAGGACGGATTCGACAAAGCCGTCACGCATGGCTCCGACGAGTTCAAGCGGTTGTCTGACCAGTCGACCAAGTTCGTTCGCGAGAACCCTGCCATCGCTCTTGCAGGTGCAGCAGGCGTCGGTCTGCTGATCGGGCTTGCCGTGAGCAAGCGCAGATAACGGTTCGGGCTGCGCCGCAGCCCACCCCGCCAAAACCTTTCAGACAAAGGAGTTCCGCCATGACCGAGGCATCGGATCTGGGACAACACGCACGTCAAACCGCCGCCGATCTTGGCCAACAAGCCAAAACCGCTGCGAAAGACCATGTGAATCAGCATGTGGAGGCAGTCCGCGACCGCGCAGCAGCGCAGGTTCAGACCACGTCGGACGCGGCAGAAGCTGCAGCCAGCGCTTTCCACCCGGGAAGTGTGCAAGCCGAAGCGGTACAACATGTGGCTGACCGCATCGAAGGGTTTGCGCACAATCTGCGCACGACAGACGTCCGCACGTCGTTGCAAAGTGTCAACACATTCGCGCGGGAGAACCCCGTTTTGTTCGTCGCTGGCGCAGCGCTGCTGGGCTTTGCCGCCACACGGTTTCTCAAGGCACGCGATCCGCAGGGGCACGGCGCCCCCTACATCCACGACGACCCGTGGGCATCCTCAGGGCATACCGACACCGGTATCGAGTCGCACCTGAACAGGGAGGCGGATCATGCAACGCACTGATCTGCGCGATGCGCCGGGGCATCTGGTTGCAACGATCCGGCACCTGTCATCGCTCATGCAGGGCGAGCTGGCGCTGGCAAAGGCCGAGATCGCGCGCAACCTGTCGCGCGCTGGCGTGGGCCTTGTGTTTTTTGGCGTTGCGGCACTTGTTTCGCTTGTTGCGTTGAATGTCCTTGCCACTGCGCTGGTGGGATATATCGCTGCGGCTGGCCTGTCGCTTGGGCTCGCGGCGACGCTGGTGGGCGGTGGCCTTTTGGCTATTGCTGCCGGGTTCGCATTTGCAGGCAAAACGCGCCTTAGCGCCGAAGCATTGCACCCCACACGCACGGTCGAAAACCTGTCCCGAGATATCGACAGCATCAAGGAGGCGAGCAATGCCTGATTTTGACGCAATCGAAGCACAGGTCGCGCGCGACCGCGCCGCCCTGTCTCAGTCGCTGGATGCGCTGACCGATGCCGCCGACCCGGAACGCGCGACGACCCAGATTTCCACGATCGCGCACGAGTATGGCGGCGAAATCGGGCGGCAAACGTGGGAAGCCGCACGGCAGAACCCTGCCGCCTTTGCATTGGTGGGCGCTGGTATTGGCCTGCTTCTCACCGGAACAGGCAAGCGGCCTGAACGCAGGCCGCATCCCGAGACGGCCGTTCCGCCCGCCAAGGCCATGCAGGGCTTTGATGCGCGCGTTGCTGCCGCCGACACCGCAATAAAAGAGGAGATGACCGGCATGTCCGACGAAACAGTATCCGCATCGCGATTGCGCGCCGCCATGGATCATGGGCTGGACAAATTGCCCGCAGCCGCGCGTGCGCGCGTCCTCAAGGCACGCAAATCCGCACTTCAGGCGCAGGAGCGCGTGGAAGCCAAGGCCGCCAAACTGGCCATCCGGTCGCGCACCTTTATGGACGACCAACCGCTTGCCGTTGGCGCACTCGCCGTGGGCTTGGGCGCGTTGGTCGGTGCATTGTTGCCCTCCACACAACGCGAGGACGAACTGCTGGGTGCACATCGCGATGCGATGATGCGGTCGGCGCAGGATATCCTTCGGGAAGAGTTGCAAAACGCGCACGCCGCTGCCTCGGAAAAGCTGCAAGACAGCACCAATCGCAGCGCGTCCGACACGCCGCTGCGGGCCTGACCGCCAGATGCTGCGCACAGCGCTGAGCGAACACGCGGCACGGGTCATGCTGCTGGTCGTGACGGTGATCATCGTCACGACCGCTCTGCAATTCGCCAAGCCGATTGCGGCCCCTATCGTGTTCGCCTTGGTGCTGGGCGTGGTTGTGTCACCGTTGGCCGAACGGCTGACCGCCTTTGGCATCCCCCGTGTGATCATCTCGCTGGTGCTGTTGCTGCTGACGACGGCGTTCATCGGTATGCTTGTGATGATCGCGGACCCCCTGCTTGTTATGCTGGCCGAGCAGCTCCCCCGCCTCAAGGACGCTGCCGCCGAATGGATCGAGATCACCGCCAACCTGATGCGCGGTATCGAAACGATCAGCCAAGAGATCGAGAATTCTGTCGGTGCCGACGCGCTCGAACCCCAAAGCAGCATCCCATCAATCAGCGACGCCCTGTGGCTGGCCCCAAATTTTGCGGCACAGGTGTTCATTTTCATGGGCACATTGTTTTTCTTCGTGCTGACGCGCGACGACCTATATGCCGCTGCGGGCAATCTGGAATCGCAACTGAAGCGCGCGGACCGGTCTGTCGCCCGCTACTTTGGCGCAGTGACATTGGTGAACACCGGGCTTGGCGTTGTCACAACCTTTGTTCTTATGGCTGTCGGTGTCGACTACGCACCTTTGTGGGGGCTGGCCGCGGGCATTTTGAACTTTATCCTGTATCTTGGGCCTATGATCATCATCGGGGGTCTGCTCATCGCGGGCTTGCTGCAATTTTCCGGTCCGATGTCACTGCTGCCGCCCTTCGCCTTTTTGCTGATTAACATGACCGAAGCACAGTTTGTGACACCACTTGTTGTCGGCCAGCGGCTTCGGCTCAGCCCGCTGGCGGTGTTTCTGGCAATTGTGGTTGGCCTGTGGCTCTGGGGGCCTGTGGGTGCCATTGTCGCTTTGCCGGTACTGCTGTGGTTTGGCGTGCTGATGCAGCCCAATGTGCTGGCGCGCGCCTCGTGGCGGACGCGTCAGCCGCGGACAACCTGATCGGCTATTCGCGACTTGAAGCCCGCACGCTGACACTGCAGAGGCATCACAGGAAATCGTCCCGGCGCGGGGTGAAACAGTCGATCAGGGTGCCCGGTTCCAGACAGACACAGCCGTGGGTCACCTTGGTGGGGATGATGAAACTGTCGCCGGGACCGACCTCGCGCACCTCATCCCCGATTGTAAACCGGAACCGCCCGCATTCCACATACGTCGATTGCACATGCGGATGATCGTGAAGCGCGCCAATGGCGCCAACGGCTTCGAACCGAAACGCAACAACCATCAGGTCCGCATGATCCGCCAGAACCTGCCGGGTCACGCCGTCGCCCGTCACGACAATTGGAAATGCGGTCATCTCAATGGCCCTTCGTACATCAGGAAAACAGCATTCCGCCATTGATGTCGATGTTTGCGCCCGTGATGAACGCCGAGTCGTCGCAGGCGAGGAACAGGATCAGGTTGGCGGTGTCTTGCACCGAGCCTTGCCGCTTGACAGGGACGGCGGCCTCGTACCCACGCCGTGCGGCGTCGGCGGTGTGAATGTTGTGAAAATCGGTGTCGATCATGCCGGGGCACAATGCGTTCACACGGATGTCCGGGCCAAGCTCTTTGGCGAGGCCCCGGGTCATGGTCGTGATCGCCCCCTTGGAGGTGGCATAGGCCACAGCACCAGCCCCGCCACCATCACGCGCCGCCTGACTTGCGAGGTTCACGATGGCCCCGGATGTCATATGCGCAAGGCACGCCTTGGTGATCATGAACACGCTTGTGACGTTCAGGTCCATCACGGCGTTCCAGTGATCCAGCGGCATTTCGGCTATCGTCTTGCGCGCGATTAACCCGCCTGCATTGTTCACGAGGATGTTGATGCCGCCAAAAGCATCGACCGTTTTGGACACCAGCGCATCCACATCCGCCTGCCGGGTCAGATCGCCCTGCATTGCAAAGGCCTGCCCACCCTGCCCCATGATCTGCTCCACTGCCGCATCCGCACCTGCGCTGCTGGAGTAATAGTTGATGGCCACGCGCGCACCCTCGGACGCGAGTTTGAGCGCTGCGGCAAGGCCGATATCGCGCCCGCCTCCGGTCACGATGGCCGTATGTCCCGCAAGTTTCATGGTCTGGTCCCCTTGTCGTTCGTATCTGGTGATGCAGCGCGCGGATGGTACGTACCGAGATTCGGTTTCACTTTTCACCCAAACTGGTATACTAGTCAATCAGTGTTGTTCAGCGTCCGGATCGACCGAGACAACAGGCGTGCAAATGGAGTGTTCGTCACGCCGCAAACGCTTTAGACCTTGCACAAGACGAACACGGTACGGAGGCCGCCACATGGCACAGGTAACTCAAATTGGTGCGCGGCGCACAAGCGTGGATGACATCTATGCCTATCTCTACGAAGAGATCGCAGCCCTGCGCCTGCGGCCCGGAGACAAGATTTCCGAAGCGGACATTGCCACCAAATTCGGTGTGTCACGGCAACCGGTGCGCGATGCGTTCAACCGTCTGGCCACGCTCGATCTGCTGTTGATCCGCCCGCAGCGCGCGACCGAGGTGAAGCGGTTTTCGATGCGCGAGATCGTCAAATCCCGCTTTGTCCGGCTGTCCGTCGAAAAAGAGGTTCTGTTGCGCGCGGCCGAGCATTGCGACGATGCTGACGCCGCAGAGCTCGACACCGCGCTCAAGATGCAGGAACAATCTGTCCAAGACCGCGACATCGACCGCTTTAACGCGCTGGACTATGATTTTCACAAACTGATCTGTCAGATTGCGCGCTCGGAATTTGCCTTCGACGTCATCCTTTCGGAGAAATCGAAAGTCGACCGTCTGTGTACGCTGAGCCTCTCCAAGGGCGACCGTATGCCGGAACTGGTCGAAGACCACCGTGCCATCGCCACAGCCGTTCAGACCCACAATCCGGTCGCGGCAATCGCGGCGGGCGTGCACCACCTGTCGCGGCTTGACGAGACCATCAACCAGATCTCGCAGAGCAATGCCAACTACTTCATGCCCGAAGAGACCTGACACCATAGGACAATCGACATGACAGCCAAACCGCGCGTCGGGGAACCCGTCGGCCCGCTCGACATCCAGACATTGGATGGCCGCACCGTCACGATTGGCCGCACCACGGACCGCTGGACCATGCTGTTTGTCTATCGCGGCAAGCATTGTCCCCGCTGCAAACGGTTTCTGAAGAAGCTGAACGATATGCTCGGTCAGTGGACCGACGTTATGGATGTGCTCGTTGTCTCTGCGGACACGGCGGACAAGGCGCAATCGGACAAGGTGGAGTTTGGGTGGCAGTTCGACCTTGGCTACGGTTTGACTGAGGATCAAATGCGGGCGCTTGGGCTTTATGTGTCTGACCCCCTGTCCGAAGCGGAAACCTCAGACCGTTTTGCCGAACCCGGCGCATTTGGCGTCCGGCCCGACGGCACTCTGATGCTGGTCGATATCTCCAACGGTCCCGCTGCGCGCCCCGATCTGGCCGAGTTGCTGGACGGCATGACATTCAACATCGAAAACGACCGACCCGTGCGCGGTACAGCCTAGCCACCCAAGCAATCCAAGGCGGTGCAGCGCTCTGGCCTCAGGGACTTGAGCATGGGCAAAACTTTTACAGTTGACAAAACTGGTATACTAGTAATCCTCTAGGGCATCAAAACGCCAAACCGCCATGTTTGGTCTGCACGTGCGGGACACACCCGCCACGGCGGCATGACACGGCGCAACAAGACGTTGGCTCAGATCTCAAGGGAGGACACCATGTTCGAAAAGATCACCAAATCATTGGTCGGCGCGGCAGCGCTTGCCATTATAGCCGTCACAGCAAACGCGGCAGACTGGCGCGGCTGGAACATCCACGTCGAGGGATATCCAAACACTGTGGCCATGGACAAATTCGCCGAATTGCTGGCCGAAAAGACCGGCGGTGAAGTGACCCTGCAAATGTTCCACGGCGGAACATTGGGCAGCCAGCCAGACGCGGTCGAGCAGGTGCGCGCGGGCGCACTTGAAATCGGCAATTTCAACCTCGGCCCGATTGGCCCGATTGTAGCAGAGGCGAATGTCGTCTCCCTGCCCTTTGTCTTTAAGGACGTGCCGCATATGTTCCGTGTCCTCGACAGCGAGGGCGGCGCCGCCATCGCCGAAGGCATGGCCGCCAAGGGCCTGACGCCGCTGGCGTGGTACGACGCGGGCGCGCGGTCGTTTTATAACGGTGACAAGGCAATCAACACGCCCGCCGATGTCCAAGGCATGAAAGTCCGGGTGATGAACAACGATCTGTTCACCGGCATGATAGCACAACTGGGCGGCAACCCCTCTCCTATGGCCTTTGCCGAAGTCTATCAGGCCCTGAAAACCGGCGTTGTGGACGGCGCTGAAAACAACTGGCCTTCTTACGAGTCGACCGGGCATTACGAGGTGGCGGGCTATTATTCGCTGTCACAGCACCTGATCATTCCCGAATGCATCTGCGTGAACACGGATGCGTTCAACGCCCTGTCGGCGGACATGCAGGCCGCCGTGACCGAAGCGGCGCAGGAATCGGCCACCCTCCAGCGGGAGCTTTGGGCCGCCCGCGAAGCGGCAAGCCGTGAAGCCGTGGAAGCCGGGGGTGTGATCGTGAACGAAATTGCCGACAAGGCACCGTTCCAAGACGCGATGGGTCCCGTCTACGAAGCCTATTTCGAGACGAACCCGGGCCTGCGGTCCTTGGTCGAACTGATCCAAGCCACGGAATAACCTGAAACCACGCTATGCTTTGACAGCCCGGTTCCGCAGCGTCGGAGCCGGGTGCCTTTATCCGGGGAACCACGCATGAGTGATGCAACCCACAGCCCGCAACACTTGCAGCGCATGTCGGCCGTGCTGGATGGCATTGCGCTGCTCTGCAAGGTCGTGACCGGCATTGCCCTTGTGGTGCTGACGGTGATCTTTGGTTGGCTGGTCTTTGGCCGTTACGTGCTGAACGCGACGCCCACATGGGTGGAACAGGTGGCCCTGTTGCTTGTTATGCTTATCGCATTTCTCGGCGCTGCTGTTGGCGTGCATGAGCACACGCATCTATCGGTCTCTATCGTGCGCAGTTCCGTTCCCAAGCGGGTCCGGTCCGCTCTTGTCCTTGTTTCGGACGTGGCCATGGCCGGGTTTGGCGGGCTGATGCTGTGGTATGGCTGGCAACTGACCGTGTTCAAATGGGGCTCACTGATCCCCTTGATCCAAGTGCCCGAGGGGTTGCGGTCCCTGCCGCTGACCGTAGGGGGCGGCCTGATTCTGCTTTTTTCACTGGGCCACCTCGTCCGCCTTTTCCTTGGTGTGGATGACCGCACCGACAGCATCGAATAGGATCAGACCATGGGAATTGCCGTCCTTCTGGGGGCCTTCGCCCTGTGTGTGCTGATCGGAACGCCTGTGGCTTTCGCGCTTGGCATCTCGGCCATCGTCGCCTTCTGGTTCGAAGGTCTGCCCCTGATGATCGGCTTTCAGCGGATCATTTCCGGCATCAACGTCTTTGCGCTCATGGCAATCCCGTTTTTTATCTTTGCGGGCGAGTTGATGTTTCACGGCGGTATCGCGATGCGGCTGGTCCGCTTTGCCCAAGCGGCGGTTGGCGCCGTGCGCGGCGGTCTGGGGATCGTGAACGTCTTTTCCTCTATGCTCTTTGGCGGCATCTCGGGGTCTGCCATCGCCGATATATCGGCGCTGGGGTCTATCCTTGTCCCGGTGATGAAGGAAAAGGGGTATGACGCGGATTACGCGGTGAATGTGACCGTCACATCGTCCATCGCGGGCATCATCATCCCACCCAGCCACAACATGATCATCTTTGCCATCGCGGCGGGCGGCGGCATTTCAATCTCAAAGCTGTTTCTGGCCGGTGTCGTGCCTGGCATCCTCATGTGTGTGTGCCTTGCCGCCGCGGCCTATCTGGTGGCGGTCAAGCGCGGCTATGCCGCCGAAAAATTCCCGGGCTGGACCGCGTTGATGATCGCATTCCTCGGGGCGATCCCCGGGCTTTTGACGGCTGTAATTATTGTCGGTGGGGTCTTATCGGGCGTGTTTACGGTGACTGAATCCGGTGCCTTTGGCGCGATCTATGCCTTTGTTGTAACGCTCGTGGTCTACCGTTCCATCACATTGGACAAATTCAAAACGGCCGTTCTGCAATCCGTGCGGACCACGGCGATGGTGATGATCCTGATCGCATGTGCGGGCGCCTTTGCCTATATGCTGACCTTCTACCGGGTGCCGGCCAAGACGGTCGACCTGCTGACCGGGTTGACCGAAAATCCGATCCTGATCTTGCTGATGATCAATCTGGTGCTGCTGATCCTTGGCATGATCATGGATATGGCCGCGCTGATCCTGATTTGCACACCCATCTTCCTGCCGGTGGCCAACAGCCTTGGAATTGATCCGTTACAGTTCGGGATGATCTTGCTGGTCAATCTCGGGCTTGGCCTGTGCACGCCGCCTGTGGGTTCATGCCTGTTTGTCGGATGCGCGGTTGGCAAATTGCCGATGGAACAGGCCGTTCGCACCATCTGGCCCTTCTACATCGCCATTCTTGTGGCCTTGATGCTGATCACCTTCGTTCCCGCAATCTCTCTCACCCTGCCGTCTTTGATTGGCGGGTAGGTTTGGGGGCGGCCCGGCGCGGCGCTGCGGACTTGAATGGTGCAGGTCGGTAACCCGCAGACGTGAACGGAAAACGGCGGGGCAAGCCCCGCCGTTTCCACAGCATTTCGTGATGCCCTTTGATCAGTGAACGACTGCGTCGTCCGGTCTGGGCCTGTTCGAAGCGCTCACCCGGTCTCCGATCAGCAGACCTTCGGCACCTGCGGTGACCTCAATCACCTGCCCGTCTCCGATGTCCCCGGCCAGCAGCATTTCTGCCAACGGGTTCTGGAGCGCCGACTGGATCACACGCTTTAGCGGGCGCGCCCCGAACACGGGGTCATAGCCTTCATCTGCCAGCCATTTCCGCGCGCCCTCATCCAGTTCCAGCGTGATCTTCCGCGCCGCGAGCCGCCGCAAAAGCCGCCCCAACTGGATGTCCACGATCCCGTCCATATCCGCCCGTGCCAGCCGGTCAAAGATGATCGTCTCATCCAGCCGGTTCAGGAATTCGGGACGGAAATGTGCCCGAACCGCATCCATTACGTCCCGCCGCGCGTCCGAGGCATCCGCCCCGTCCGGCAACTGTGACAACGCCTGTGCGCCAAGGTTCGACGTCAGGATGATCAGCGTCTGCTTGAAATCAACAGTCCGCCCCTGCCCGTCTGTCAGAACACCATCGTCCAGCACCTGCAACAGCACGTTGAACACATCCGGGTGCGCCTTTTCGACCTCGTCGAACAGCACGACCTGATAGGGCCTGCGCCGTACCGCCTCGGTCAGCACGCCACCCTCGTCGTAACCGACATAGCCCGGAGGCGCACCGATCAGGCGGGCCACCGCGTGTTTTTCCATGAACTCCGACATGTCGATGCGGACCATCGCGCTGTCGTCATCAAAGAGGAATTCGGCCACGGCCTTGGTCAACTCGGTCTTACCCACGCCGGTCGGCCCGAGGAACAGGAACGACCCCAACGGGCGGTTCTCATCGTTCAGGCCAGCCCGCGCACGGCGCACCGCGTTGGACACAGCCCGCACGGCGCTGTCCTGTCCGATCACGCGACCGTGCAGTTGATCCTCCATGCGCAGCAGTTTCTCCCGCTCGCCCTCCAACATCTTGGACGTCGGAATGCCAGTCCAGCGTTCGACAACGCCCGCGATCTGTTCTGGGCGCACCGCCTCTTCGACCATGACGTCATTCTCTGCCGCCTCGGCATCGGTCAGGCGTTTTTCCAGCTGCGGGATCACGCCGTATGACAGTTCCCCTGCACGCGCGAGGTTGCCTTCGCGTTTCGCGATGTCGAGGGCGGCGCGGGCCTGATCAAGCTGTTCCTTGATATCGCGCGCCTCGCTCAGCTTGTCGCGCTCCGCCTGCCAGCGCGCCGTCAGTTCCGACGACTGCTCCTGTAGCTCCGAAAGATCCTTTTCCAGCGTTTCGAGACGGTCCTTGGACGCCTGATCATCCTCCAGCTTCAACGCTTCCACCTCGATCTGCATTTGCAGGATCTGGCGGTCGAGCGCGTCCAGCTCTTCGGGTTTGCTGTCGACCTCCATACGCAAACGGCTCGCCGCCTCGTCCACGAGATCGATGGCCTTGTCCGGCAGGAAACGGTCGGTGATGTAGCGATGCGACAGGGTCGCCGCCGTCACCAGCGCCGAATCCGAAATCCGCACACCATGGTGCAATTCGTACTTTTCCTTGATGCCGCGCAGAATGCTGACGGTATCCTCTACCGTCGGCTCCGCAATCATCACCGGTTGGAAACGACGGGCGAGGGCCGCGTCCTTCTCAACATACTTGCGGTATTCATCGAGGGTCGTGGCCCCGACGCAGTGCAACTCTCCGCGCGCGAGTGCAGGCTTGATCAGGTTGGCCGCATCCATCGCGCCGTCTGTTTTGCCCGCACCTACCAGCGTGTGCATTTCGTCAATGAACAGGATCACTTCGCCCGCGGCCTCTGTGACCTCGGTCAGCACGGCCTTGAGCCGTTCTTCGAACTCGCCGCGGTACTTTGCGCCCGCGATCAATGCGCCCATGTCGAGCGCCAGCAGACGCTTGTTGCGCAAACTTTCGGGCACGTCACCGTCGATGATCCGCAGTGCCAAGCCTTCGGCAATCGCAGTCTTACCCACACCCGGCTCACCAATCAGGACCGGGTTGTTCTTGGTCCGGCGGGACAGCACCTGCATGGCGCGGCGGATTTCCTCGTCACGGCCAATGATCGGGTCAATCTTGCCCGCTTCGGCGCGTTCGGTCAGATCCATCGCGTATTTCTTCAGCGCGTCATACCCCTCTTCGGCACTGGCACTGTCCGCTGTACGCCCTTTGCGGATGTCATTGATCGCGGAATTCAGAGCCTGCGGGCTGACCTTGCCCGCCTCCAGCGCGTCCTTGGCACCAGATTTGACCATGCCAAGCGCCATCAGGACACGCTCCACCGGCACAAAGCTGTCGCCAGCCTTCTGCGCGAGCGTTTCAGCCTCTGCCAGCACTTTGCCGGTCGCCTGATCCAGATAAATCTGGCCTGCGTCTCCGGTCACCTTGGGTTGTTTGGCAAGTGTTTGTTCCAAATGGGTCATCACCCGGCCCGCATCACCACCAGCACGCGTGATCAGATTGGCCGCAAGGCCTTGATCATCATCCAGCAATGCTTTGAGCAGGTGTTCGGGCAAAAGCCGTTGATGGCTTTCGCGTGTGGCGATCGTTTGCGCGGCTTGAACAAACCCGCGCGACCGCTCCGTGAACTTCGACAAGTCCATGGGTCTCTCCTTTGTTCAGCGCCCGTTTCTCCCGCGCCCTCCCGGAGGCACGCAGGCGGTCGGGCCTACACAGGCAAGATGGGGATTTTGTGAACAGGAACAAGGGCCAGAGATGCAGGAATTGCGCTGCGCGTTAGAGGACGTCGCCCTCGACCAAGTGGGTCTTTGGCACTCCGTTTACGTCTATGAATCAACGGATTACGGCAATTTTCTGCCGATGACACAGTCGGACGCGTACGGCTACCAAAATGGGTAAAATCTTTTCTTAACAACGCTTTAGATGAATCCGCGCCATACGGTACCGGATAACTTAACGCGACTGTGATTCACAGTGTAACCGTCTCCCCCTTTTTCCGTGGAACCGATTCCCCATCTTGATCGTTAGACGAGCAGAACCACAAAATGTAGGTGACACAAATGCAGACTGTACCTCTTCAACTGAGCGACGTGATTTACAATGCCGCAACGCAGTCTTTCGAAGCTCTCGTGACTGTTCACGATCACAGCGGCGCCCGCAGCTATGCCTGCGCCATTGATGCCCCCATCACCATGGAATTCCACGACGCGGCCCAAGGCCTGGCGACCCAAGCCATGCGCCGCCACACACATGGGCGTGCTGACGGCACCCACATGCCGTCGGCGACACCATCGACGCGCGCCGGACGCATGACGACATGGCGCAAGCTGGTGTCCCCAAAGTTCACAGGCGCGGCAACCCGCGCTGCCTGACCTATACCCGAGATCCCGCGCGCGACGTCCCTGCGAACACCTGTCCCCTTGCAGGGTTCCGCGCGCCGGACACAGAGACAGGTGCCTGCCTGCTCGTCTCTGACCAACTGGCCCGGATGCATCCCCCGCATCCGGGCTTTTTTGCGCAATGGACGCCGCCGCAAGCCTGCCGTATGACCCGCTGAACACAAGGGGGATGGCGCATGGCCGATGACAGATTGATCGTGGCAATGGATGTGCCCAACGTGCTCGACGGGCTGGAACTGGCCCGCACGCTGGGCGACAGCGTGAGTTTTTACAAGATTGGGCTGGGGATGCTGACAGGCGGCGGACTGGCGCTCGCCAACGAGCTCAAATCCGAACACGGCAAACGCATCTTTCTGGACCTCAAGCTGTTCGATATCGGAGCCACAATCGAGGCCGCCGTTCGGGGCGTTGCACAATTCGACCTCGACTTTCTGACCGTACATGGCGACCCCCACGTGGTGCGCGCGGCCAAAGAGGGGGCGGCTGGCACCGACCTTAAAATCCTCGCCGTGACAATCCTCACATCGCTGGACCGCAGCGATCTTGACGACAGTCTCATTCAGGAGGGCGCGATTGCCGATTTGGTCCCCGACCGTGCCGCCCGCGCCTTTGAGGCAGGTGCCGACGGCGTTATCGCCTCCCCCAACGAGGCGGCTGCCATCCGTGCGCTGCCGGAATCTGCTGGCCGGTTGATCGTGACGCCCGGTGTTCGCCCTGTTGGTGCAGATCTTGGCGACCAAAAGCGTATCGCAACCCCTGCGCAGGCCATTGCAAATGGTGCAGATCACATCGTGGTTGGCCGCCCGATCTGGAAATCTGCCGCGCCCAAGGCCGCCGCAGACCAAATCCTGTCTGAGCTACAAAGCCCACAGGCGAGCGCGCCAAACCGTTGAATCGAAACACAAAGCTGCGCTTGTCCACACAGCCTTGTGGATCAACAGGTTGTGGTATCCCCGCAACAGACCACACGATATCGGCGGGTCCGGATTTCCTGACTGTAAAAACACCCGGTGAAGTGGTAGTTTACGTTAGGTGATACTCCCCGACGGACCGACTCTTCCTGAGGTTCGTCACCTCCCCCCGCCCTCCCGCGGGGGGCCTTTCTATGTCAGATGTGTAAACGATGCGGTGGCGGCACCGGCGAGGTAATCGCGCAGCCGTGGCTTGAACTGCGGCACCACGAGGGCGTGGTCGAGAAACGCCTCAACGCGCATCAGCTGCCACCCCTGACCTTCATCGCCCAGCACTATCTCAGCCTCCCGTGCCGCCGGGATATGCGCCGCAAAGAACCACGAAATTTCCCCGTTGCTGGTGCCATAGTCGCGGCCCCAGATCACTGCTGCGGGCGCGATGGTCAGCGACAGTTCCTCTTGCGTTTCGCGCAAGGCGCATTCCAACGGCGTCTCGCCCGGTTCGATCCCACCACCGGGCAAATCCCAATGTCCGGCCCAAAGCAGGCCGGGTTTTTCATCCCGCTGCAAGGTGGCCAGCGCATCGCCCACAAACAGGGCCAGTTTCGCCCCGATCACACGTTGGCCCATGTGTTCATTCCCTGTCCGCTGCGCTACACTTGCCGGGCCTAGCCATTTTGTCCGCTCATGCCCAGCCTTTGCCGCGACTGCCTGACTGAATTCGATGCCGAGCGACGGTGCCCCGCCTGCGCGAGCCCACGCGTTGTGCAGCACCCCGAACTCGACACGCTTGCCATCGCGCATATGGATTGTGACGCGTTCTATGCGTCCGTGGAAAAGCGGGATGATCCCAGCCTTGAAGGCAAGCCGGTCATTATTGGGGGCGGGCAGCGCGGCGTCGTGTCAACCGCCTGCTATGTTGCGCGCATCCGGGGCGTACGATCCGCCATGCCCATGTTTCAGGCGCTGAAACTCTGCCCGGACGCAGTGATCATCAAACAACGCATGGATGTTTATGCCGAGGTCAGCCGCGCCATACGCGCGCTGATGGAGGATCTTACCCCCGCCATCGAACCCCTGTCCCTTGACGAAGCGTTTCTCGACCTGCGCGGCACCGCCCGACTGCACGGCAAACCACCGGCGGTGATGCTCGCGCGCCTCGTCAAGACGATGCGGGACGAACTGGGGATCACAGGTTCCATCGGGCTCAGCCACAACAAATTTCTGGCCAAGGTTGCCTCCGATCTCGAAAAACCGCACGGGTTTTCGGTCATTGGTGAGGGCGACACCGCCGCCTTTCTGCGCGACAAGCCCGTCCGGCTGATTTGGGGCATCGGGCCTGCGGCACAGACCTCGTTGGAAAAGGCAGGTATTCGCACATTCTCGGATTTGCTGCGGTGGGATCAGACGGATTTGGTGGCCCGCTTCGGGTCTATGGGCGAACGGCTGTATCATCTGGCCCGCGGACAGGACCGGCGGCGCGTCACGCGCAACGCACCGATGAAATCAATCAGCAACGAAACCACATTCAACGCGGATACTGCCGACCCGGACATCCTTGATGGTCACCTTTGGCGCATGGCGGAAAAAGTGTCTGACCGCGCCAAGGCCAAAGGGCAGGCAGGCCGCGTCGTGACCCTCAAACTCAAGCGGCACAACCATTCTAACCTGACCCGGCGCGTGTCCCTGCGGGAACCTGCACAACTGGCCGACACGATCTACCGCACGGCGCGTGCGCTGTTCGATCAGGTGCACGACGAAGGGCCATTCCGGCTGCTGGGTTGCGGCATCAGCGACCTGTCCGATACCACAGAGGCCGCCGCAGCCGGTGATTTGCTGGACCCCGGCGCGCACAAAAGGGGCGAGGCGGAACGCGCAACGGATGCCATCCGCGCGCGGTTCGGGTCTGATGCGATCATGAAAGGGCGCGCGCTGCGCTAGGTCACTCTGCCGCCAGCGGAATGCGCGTCTGGCCGAAATTTGCAACCTCGGCGATCACCGTCTGCAACCGCTGCCGCATCTCGTCAAAGGCGCTGTTGGGCCGGATCAGGCGTTCGTCCATGTACAGCGCCCGGTCAATCTCCACCTGCACAGCGTGCTGGTGCCGCGATGGCCGCCCATAGGCTTGCGTGATGTAGGCGCCCGCAAAGGGCGCGTTGCGCGCCACAGTAAAGCCCGCCGCGGCAAAGGCCGCTTCGACCACGTCGACAACCTCACCGGAAGCCGCCGCGCCAAAGCGGTCGCCCAGTACGATATCCGGGCGTTTGACGCCACTGCGCGCAATCCCGTCCATCGCCTCGTGCGGCATAGAATGGCAATCAATCAACACAGCCTGCCCGTGCTGTTGATATGCTCCATCCAGCAGCTTTTGCAGCATCTGGTGATAGGGCCGCCAATAGAGCGATATGCGCCGCTCCGCCTCGGTCATCGGCAGTTTGCCCCGGTAAATCGACCGTCCGTTGGCCACAACGCGCGGGATCACGCCAAGGCCACTGGCCACACGCGGATTGTGACCCTGACGCCGCACCCCTTCGATCAGGGCAGGGTCGAGCTCATCCGCACTGCGATTGAGATCGACAAAGGCACGTGGCGCCCCGGCGGTCAGCAGCGGCGCACCAAACGCCGGTGCACTGTCAAACAACTGATCGACGAACGCGTCTTCGGATGACCGGATGGTCTTTTCATCCAGCAGCGTCTTGCGCACAAAGGTCCACGGATAGTCACGCCCTGAATGGGGCGACGCGAAAACAACGCAGCTTGTGCGTTTTTCCGGGTGTAGAACGTCGTAAGCAACCTTGGGCATGCGCACTCCTCTGTCGAGGAACATAGCCCATGTCGCCGCAAAGCCAAAAGCCCTTGATCCCCGTTCCGACTCCTTTTATAGCACCCCTCACCCGGCGCGGACTTCCGCGCCTGCTTTTATTGTGGGCGCAGGGTTTTTGACGGGTAAAGTGGGCGATTAGCTCAGCGGTAGAGCACTTCGTTGACATCGAAGGGGTCACAAGTTCGATCCTTGTATCGCCCACCATCCTATTCCGCCAACCGGGGGTCCCCGCACGGCACCAGACACCGGCACGCATGTGCCAAAATGCAACCCGGCGCTGCTTCGCGCCATGAAACATGAGGAAGAAGCGCCATGAAGGTTCGCAACTCGCTCCGCTCGCTTAAGAACCGGCACCGTGATTGCCGTGTTGTGCGTCGCAAGGGCCGTGTGTACGTCATCAACAAGACGCAGCGCCGGTTCAAAGCCCGCCAGGGTTGAGGCTCACAGCGATACGAAATTGAAAGCCGCTCCATCGGGGGCGGCTTTTTCGTTGAGGTTGCGCGCAACCAAAGCCGTGCATCGTAGGGCGGGCTTCAGCCCGCCCCCCCCAACACAAAGGGCGGGCCAACGCCCGCCCCCCGCGTAATTTGCCCGAGCGGGACCGCCAAGACACCCTCAAAACCCCACAAACCAGTCCGCCAGCGCCATGAAAAGCGGGATGCTCAGGATCGCCACCGGCGTGCCCAGCCCTGTGGATGTGCCCACATAGGCAGACGGGTTCGCCTCGGGCAGCGCCGCGCGCATTGTGGGCGGGCCGGAGATGTCCGAACTTGACGCCGCCATGATCGACAACAGGACGATGCCGCCCGCCGAAAACCCGGTCAACTGATGCGCAATCAGACCGGCACCGAACCCCAGCGCTCCGTGCACCAGTGGCGCGGTGATACCGTAGAACAGATAGGCATGTGCCACGCCCTTCAGTTCCGACAGCCGCGACCATGCTTCCATCCCCATGATCAGCATCAACACTGACAACAGCCCCCGAAAGAGCGGCTCGTAAAAACTGGCATAGACCGTCTCGGGCCGGGCAAAAAGACCAAGCGCCAGACCAAGCAGCAGCGCCGAAATCGCAGGCGACCGCAGCGTGTCAACCAGAATGCCCTTGATCAGCCCTTGTTCCACCACCGGGCCGCCCGCATTGCCGCCACCCATCGTCATCGTGCCGCCGCCCTGAACGGTCACCGCCTTGCGCGCCCGGGCCAGCCGCGCCAATACAATCGCGGTCACCAGCGCCGCCACATCCATGAACGGATAAAGCGCGCCGATAAACCCTTCGTAGGCGATGCCTTCATCATCCAGCACCGCCATACCAGCCGCCAAAGTCGAGGCGGACACCGCCCCAAACAGACCCACAGTGGCCAAACCGTCCGTCTCGGATACGCCGCGCCAGCGCGCCAGCGTGAACCGGCCAAGTGCTACAATCGCGATACCGACACCGCCAGCCAGCAGCGCTGGCACGACAAGGTCGACAAGCTCGGCCTCGCGCAAGGAAATACCTGCACCAATGCCCACTTTAAGCAACAGCAGGATCACGATGAACTTGTAGACCGGCTCCGGCACCTCGAACTTGCTGCCAAGTGCAGCCAGCATCATGCCGCCAATCAAAAACGCCAGTGTCGGCTTTTGCATCTGTGCCAGAATGGTCGTGACGATGTCTGCAAGAATGTCCATGACGGCCCCCATCTTTGTGCTGATGGGACAGATAGCGGGCGGCATAACAAATAAAAAATATAAGTATTACGCATTTATGTTCTATATTTTAAATCTATGGACACGCTGAACTATCACCATCTCCGCTATTTCCGCGCTGTCGCGCATGAGGGCAACCTGACCCGTGCTGCCGCGCAACTCAACCTGTCGCAATCAGCATTGTCGATCCAGATCAAAGCGTTGGAGGCGCGGCTGGGCCATGATTTGTTTGACCGGGTGGGGCGGCAACTCCGACTGACGGAAGTGGGGCGCATCGCGCTGGATCACGCAGACCGCATCTTTGGCACGGGTGAAGATTTGATGGCGATCCTCAACCGCAGCGCCGATGCAACCCCGCCGCTGCGTGTGGGCGCGCTGTCCACATTATCGCGCAACTTCCAAATTCAGTTCCTGCGCCCTGCACTGGCGGACCCCGAACTGGACATTGTGCTGACCTCCGGCGGCAGCACGCAACTGCTCAAGGCGCTGTCCGATCTGGCGCTTGACGTGGTGCTGACCACTGATGCGCCGCGCAGCGCCGCCGGATCCGACTTTATCGCGCACCGGCTTGCTGCTCACCCCGCACGCCTGCACGGCGTGCCAGGCCGCATGGACCATCCCGACCTCGCAACGCTTCTGACCTGCGAGCCGGTGATTGTCCCCACCGAAAGCGCCATGCGCACGGGCTTCAACCGCCTGATCGCACGGCTGGGCGTGCAGCCACGCATCGTGGCGGACGTGGACGATATGGCCATGGTGCGGCTGCTGGCCCGCGAGGGGGTAGGCCTTGCCCTTGCGCCCGACATTGTACTGGCAGATGAAATCGCAACCGGCCAGCTGGTCACGGCACCTTTCGACACCGGGATCACCGACACATTCTATGGCGTCACCACTCAGCGCAGCTTTCCTCACCCGCTGCTGCATCACGTCCTGCCCGACTGACGTCGTGCGCATACGCACAAGTCCCCGTCGCTTGCATACACATGGCCTGCCCTTACCTTGGCCGGAACCGCACTGATGGAAAGGCGCACAGATGAGCGATCCAACATACACCCCTCCGGCGAAATGGACGTGGGACAGCGAGAGCGGCGGCCAGTTCGCGTCAATCAATCGGCCTATCGCAGGGGCCACGCGTGATCAGGACCTGCCCGTGGGCAAGCATCCGTTCCAACTGTATTCGCTTGCGACCCCCAACGGCGTCAAAGTGACCATGATGTTCGAAGAATTGCTGGCTCTGGGAGAGACCGGTGCCGAATACGACGCATGGCTGGTCAACATCGGCGAAGGCGCGCAATTCGGCAGCGGCTTTGTCGACGCCAACCCAAACTCCAAGATTCCGGCCCTTGTCGACCACTCCGGAGACACGCCCCTGCGGGTATTCGAATCCGGCTCGATCCTGATCCATCTGGCCGAAAAATTTGGTCATTTCCTCCCCGCCTCCGGGCCTATGCGCACCGAGACATTGAATTGGCTGATGTGGCAGATGGGGTCCGCACCGTTCCTTGGCGGCGGCTTTGGCCATTTCTACGCCTACGCGCCCGAGAAATACGAATACCCGATCAACCGCTACGCGATGGAGAGCAAACGGCAGCTTGACGTGCTTGACCGTGAACTGGCCGAACGGCCCTTTATCGCAGGTGATGATTATTCGATCGCGGATATGGCGATCTGGCCGTGGTATGGCCAGCTTTGCCTTGGGCGGCTCTATTCTGCGGCTGAGTTCCTTGACGTGCAAAGCTACAAGAACGTCATGGCTTGGGCGGAAAAGATCGACGCCCGCCCGGCCACCCTGCGCGGGCGCATGGTCAACCGTTCCTTTGGCGAGCCTGAGATGCAACTGCACGAACGCCATGACGCGTCTGATTTTGACACGCAAACACAGGACAAGATCGGCGACGCCTGACCTTGTCGCGGCTTCAGGCGCTGCTAGGTGGTGTTTGGTCAATCAAAGGACCAAGCACCCATGCGCCTGATCGCCCTCTGCCTTGCCACCACCCTCGCCCTGCCCGCCACAGCGGGGGTCACTGTCCAATTCCGCGACGGCGCGCCCAAGGACCGTTTTACGCTGTCCTACGATGGGAATTGCCCGCTTGGCCCGACACAGCTTGTGATTGACCTTGGCACCGCACCTGCGGGCCTGATCTTTGACATCACGGCCGCCGGTGCGGGTGTCGAAGTGTTCCAGCCGCTCGAATGGGTGCAGGGAGCGGCGCAAACATCAGACGTCTCGGATGGGGACACCATGCTGACCGTGTCGCTGGATCAGTGGGCACCGGGCGAGGTCCGTGCCTTTACGGTCGACATTGACGACACCACCAGCGGTCGCCAGATCACCGTTGACGGTTCGGAAATGGTAGGGGCGACGCTGCGGGCAGATGGGGTCACAGCGCTCTTCGACGCGAGCGGCAGCGCCACACTGCCCCTTGATCCATGCACGTCCTAACGGCGTCCCACCTGACGACATATCAGGACGACCGGCAACAGCCCCACCGCCACGATGACGAGGCTGGGCACAGCCGCCCCCGCAAGACGTTCGTCTGACGCTAACCGATAAGCCTGCACTGCCAGCGTGTCATAGTTGAACGGTCGCATGATGAGGGTTGCGGGCAACTCCTTCATCACGTCGACAAATACGATCAGCAGCGCGGTCAGCAAGCTTGGCGTCAGGATCGGCAGGTGAATGCGGCGCAGCGTGGCCATCGGTCCCTGACCCAGCGACCGGCTAGCGGCATCCATGTTGGCGTGCACCCGCGCCTGCCCACCCTCATAGGCGCCAAGAGCCGCCGCGAGGAAGCGCACCATATAGGCAAAAACCAGCAGCCAGATCGACCCGGTGATCAACAACCCGGTCGAGATGTCAAAGGTGCTGCGCACCCACGCATCAAGCGTATTGTCAAAGGCGGCAAAGGGCACGATCAGCCCAACGGCAATCACGCCCCCCGGCACCGCATATCCCAGTCGTGCGGCATAAGCGGCGGTGGCCGAGGCGGTGCCGGGTCGGCTACGCTGATAAAACCCCACCGCAATGGCCGCGCAAACCGTCAGCACCGCCGCCGTCCCCGCCAGCACCAGCGAGTTGCGGACAAAGCCCAGATAGCGCGGGCTGAGCAAGTCCTGCTCGGACCCGATCCCGAGGCTCAGCAGGATCAGCACCGGCAGCACCGCACCCAACAGGACCGGCACCGCGCACAGGCCAAACGCCCCTGCCGCCTTCCAGCCGCGCAGGATCATCGGTGGCTGGCCCTTTCCGCTGCGGCTGGGGTCGTGATAGCGGGCATTGCCGCGCTGCGTCCGTTCCAGCACGGCAAAGAGCAGGGCAAAGGCCAGCAGGCACAGCGCCAGTTGCGCCGCCCCGGCCCGGTCCGCCAGCGAAAACCAACTGGTGTAAATGCCCGTGGCAAAGGTCTGGACGCCAAAATAGGCCACGGTTCCGAAATCCGCGATGGTCTCCATCACCGCCAGCAGAACGCCCGCGGCGATGGCCGGGCGCGCCAGTGGCAGGCTCACCCGCCAGAATGCGGCCCACGGGCTCGACCCCAGCGCGCGAGCGGCGACAAAGGTGCTGCCGCTTTGTTGCAGGAACGAGGCCCGCGCCAGCAGATAGACATAAGGATAAAGAACCAGCACCAGCATCATCGCCGCACCGCCAAGGCTGCGGATCTCGGGAAACCAGTAGTCGCGCGGCCCCCAACCGGTCACATCGCGCAGCGTCGTCTGCACAATGCCTGGATGGTCCAGCACATGGGTATAGGCATAGGCAAGCACATAGGCCGGAAAGGCCAGCGGCAGGACCAGCGCAATTTCCAGCAGCCGCGCACCGGGGAACCGCGTCATCGTCACCAGCCAAGCGGCCCCAACGCCGACGGAAAGTGTCCCCGACGCAACAAGCACCACCAACAGCGCAGTGTTTCCCGCATAGCGCGCCAGCACCGTTTCCAGCAGATGGGCCACCGTATCCGTCCCACCGAACAGGGCCGCAAGGGCAACCGCAACCATCGGCAGCAGACACATCAGCGCCACGCCCCACGCGATCACGGCAATGCCGTGAGGGCGCGCCACCTTGCGCGCGGAAGAGGGGGAGAGGCTTGCGTCGCTCATAAGTCCAACGCTTTATGTCAGGAACAACGCGCCGGGACCAGAGGTCAGTCGTAGCTGCGCTGATCCTCAATCACCAAGCCGTCGCGCGGCAGGGTGCCGGGTGCCACGACCTCAACCGCCCCCTTGAGCTTGAGCACATCCGCGACGCTCGCGGCATAATCCTCGGGTGTCCCGCCGGTGGCCTCCAGCTGCACAACCATCACATCCTGTTCGCCTTTGCGCTGCGCGATCACCCGGGCACGGGCAACCGCGTCATGGCGCGCCACCAGCGCAGCCACCTGCTCGGGACGCACAAACATCCCCTTGATCTTGGTGGTCTGATCGGCGCGCCCCATCCAGCCCTTGATCCGCATATTCGTCCGCCCGCAGGGGCTGTGACCCGGCAACACCGCGCTCAGATCACCTGTCGCAAAACGGATCAGCGGATAGTCGGGGTTAAGCGTTGTCACCACGACCTCGCCCACTTCGCCTTCGGGCACAGGATCGCCCGTGCCGGGTGTCACGATCTCGACCACGACACCCTCATCGACAATAAGCCCCTCCATGGCGGAGCTTTCGTAGGCGATATTGCCCAGATCTGCCGTGGCATAGCACTGCAAGCAGCTGATCCCACGGTCCGTGTATTCCTGCCGCAGCGACGGGAACAGCGCCCCTCCACCCACCGCCGCCTTGGCGATGCGGAGGTTCACACCCATCTCGTCGGCCTTGTCGAGGATCACTTTCAGGTAATCCGGCGTGCCCGCATAGGCCGTTGTGCCGATATCCCGCGCCGCTGTCACTTGCGCCTCTGTCTGACCGGTGCCTGCGGGCAGCACGCCCGCACCAATCGCCGTTGCACCGTTTTCAAACATGATCCCGGCCGGTGTCAGATGGTAGGAGAAACAGTTCTGCACAATGTCACCGGACCCGAACCCTGCGGCGTGCAGAAACCGGGCGAAGCGCCACCAGTCCTTGCTGTCATGGCTGCCGGGTTCATAGATGGGTCCCGGGCTCTGGAAGATATGGCTGAACTGGCTGACCCCCGTGGTGAACCCGCCCAGCGGTGGGTTTGCCTTTTGCGCGGCCCCAAGGTCGGATTTTCGCAGGACCGGAAGCTGCGCCAGATCGGCCACGCCCCCGATCTTGAGCGCGTCGATCCCGGCCAGACTGTCCGCATAGCCGCCAAGCCGCTGTGCACGGCCCACCTGATCCTGCAACGCCACCTTGAGGTCCCGCGCCCGCAGGTCGTCACTGCGCGTTTCCAAATCGTCGTAATGGGTCATATCCCCTCCCGAAAAAATCAGATTGCCACGCCAAAGAGGCGTCCAACGGCGGCGGTCACGGCCATGGCCGCCCCGCCCCAGATCATCACACGCAACGCCGCAGGCCCGAACCGTGCGCCACCCGCCCACGCGCCCAAAGCTCCAAGGCCCGCAAGCGCCACCATGGTCACGCAGACCACCAGAGGGATCAGCCTCCCCACCGGTGCCACCCATGCCGCAATCAGCGGAATGGCCGCAAAAATCATGAAGGTGATGCCGGACGCGGCGGCCGCCAACAAGGGCTGCGCTGCCTGCTGGTCCGACAGGCCCAGTTCATCGCGCACATGCGCGCCCAGAGCATCGGCTTGCGTCAGTTCGCGCGCCACCTGCCGCGCGGTCTCGGCGCTCAGGCCGCGGTCGACGTAGATTTCCGCCAACTCCGCCTCTTCGCCTTCCGGGTCGTCGGCCAGCGCCCGTTTCTCGCGCGCGATGTCTGCCTCTTCCAGATCAGATTGCGAGGACACGCTGACATATTCTCCAGCCGCCATGGACATCGCTCCCGCCACCAGCGCAGCCACCCCGGCAATAAGAACCGCGCGCATCCCCGGCTCTGCCGCAGCCACGCCCACAATCACCGACGCAGTCGACACAATGCCGTCATTCCCGCCCAAGACCGCCGCACGCAACCAGCCGGATCTGTCGATCAGGTGTGGATCGTCGGGATGCATATTGGTCATCGGCGGGGCCTTTTGGCTGTGCTGACGGCGGAACGTCAGGCCAGTTTGATTTGCTGCGGCCCCTTGGCCTTCACTCTCTCGATCTCGCCGCGCACTTCAAGTTCGAGCTTTACTGTGATGACGTGCCATCCGAGCTTGCCCAGTGCCGCCGCCTCATCCGGGGTCAACCGCGCTCCGATCTCATCCCGAACGTCGTTGTAGACGCGCGGACCATCCACCAGCAGATCAAGCACATGGCCGCGGATCAGGTCAAACTTCCACGCCGGGATGTTGGTTACCCCATCCCGCCCCTCGGCAGGTGTACGGCAGGCGACTTTGTCCATCTCAGTTCACGGGTGTGCTCAGCGGCGCATCGCCCCGCACCACCTGCGTTGTGATCGCCACCATCGGGCCATCGCCAATATTCGTCAGCCCGCCATGCGCCTGCCCTTCGGGAAAATAAAGCGTGGCGCCCACCGGAAACTCCAGCACCTTGCCATTCGGCGCTTTGGCGGTCGTCGGCGTAATCACCACGGCGTGCTCGTCGCCCGCGTGGGTGTGCATCGGAATGGTCGCGCCTGGTGCGACAGTCAGTTTTGAGACCACAACGATCATCGTGTCTGAGCCAGGCACTGCAACGCGCCGTATCTCTTCACGACTGATATCACCGGCCGAGGCCGCGCCCGCCATCAGCAGGCCAATCGCCGTCAGACCCAACCGTCTCATCCTCAACCCTCCTCAGCTCAACCAACGCTTGCGGCGTCGATAGGACCGCACATCGCGAAACGACTTGCGCCCCTCTTCGGACATGCCGAGATAGAATTCCTTTACATCCGGGTTTTCGCGCAGCTCTGCCGCCGGACCATCCATTACAACGCGGCCCGATTCCAGAATGTAGCCATAATGCGCAAAGCGAAGGGCGACGTTTGTGTTCTGCTCGGCCAGAAGAAAGGTCACGCCCTCATTCTCGTTCACCGATTTCACGATCTCGAAAATCTGCTCCACCAGTTGCGGTGCCAGCCCCATGGACGGCTCATCCAGCAGGATCGTCTCGGGCCGGGACATGAGCGCGCGGCCAATGGCCGTCATCTGCTGCTCCCCACCCGAGGTGTACCCCGCCTGCGACTTTCGCCGCTCCCGCAGGCGGGGAAAATAGTTGTAGACCATCTCAAGGTCGGCCTGAATTGCCGCCGACCCATCCGACCTTGTATAGGCACCGGTCAGCAGGTTCTCTTCAACGGTCAGGTGCTCGAAACAGTGTCGGCCTTCCATCACCTGCACCACACCCGCCTTCACCAGATCGGCCGGGTCCAAATCTGCTGTGTTCGCCCCGTGATAGGTGATTGACCCTTTGGTCACCTCACCGCGTTCACTGGCCAGCAACCCCGAGATCGCCTTTAGCGTCGTCGTCTTGCCCGCGCCATTGCCACCCAGCAACGCAGTGATGCCGCCCTTGGGCACCTTCAGCGAAACACCCTTCAACACAAGGATCACGTGATTATAGATCACCTCGATATTGTTGACCTCCAGAACGGTCTCGGTCTCGGCGCTTGTGTCCAGCATCTTCTTCTCTTTTCAAATACTCAAAACCCGGCGGCGCGCGTGATGCAAACCGCCGGGTCAGATCACATCAGCCGCAGTTGGCGGGGATGTTGTTCTCGTTTGCGTAAGCCGCGCTGTCTTCTTCGATCAGCGGTCCGATGATATCGCCATCGGTCGGCTTAAAGTCCGAGATCAGCGACCAAGAGCCCGCCGACGCGTCCCACTGGGTCACACCCACAAGCGCGTTACCGCCGTGGTTCTCACAGCTCACTGTGAACTCGGGGCCAAAGTTGGGCAGGCCCAGTTCGGCCATCTTGGCCTCGGTGATCTCCAGCGCTTCCATGCCGTCACGCATCATCCCGGGCGTGATGTCCGCCACACCATGGATTTCCTGCGCCTTCTTGGCCGCCTCGGCTGCCAGCATCGCCGCATAAAGACCGCGGTTGTACAGAACCGTACCGACCTGATCGCCTGCACCGGCTGCCTTGCCCGCATCCACGACATACTTCTGAATGTCGTCAAAGACGGGGAAATCGCTGCCCACACCGTGGAATGTCAGCGCCTTGTAGCCGTTGGCCGCGTCGCCCGCAGGCAGAACGTCGTTCTCAGAGCCGGACCACCAGATGCCGATGAAGTTCTCCATCGGATAGCGGATGTTGGCCGCTTCCTGGATCGCCACCTGGTTCATCACACCCCAGCCCCACATCAGGACAAAGTCCGGACGCTCACGGCGAATTTGCAACCACTGCGACTTTTGCTCCTGACCGGGGTGATCCACGGCCACTTCCATCAGCTCAAACCCGTGCTTTTCAGCCAGCCCCTGCAGCGTGCGGATCGGCTCCTTGCCATAGGCGGAATTGTGGTAAACCAGCGCAATCTTCTTGCCGGAAATGTCGTTGCCATTGGCTTCGAGCAGGTAGTTGATCGCACCCGACGCACCATCCCAGTAATTGGCGGGATAGTTGAACACGTGGCTGAACACGTTGCCGTTTTTGGCCGATGTCCGGCCATAGCCCATGGAGTGCACGGGGATATCATCCGCCGTTGCCTTGGGGATCAGCTGATATGTGATACCAGTGGAAAGCGGCTGATACACCAGCGACCCTTCGCCTTTGGTGGCCTCGTAGCACTCGACCCCCTTCTCGGTGTTGTAACCTGTTTCGCATTCCAGAATGCGCGCAGGCAGACCGCCAATGCCGCCATCCCGCTCGTTCAACAGCGTCATGTAGTCGGCATAGCCATCGGCAAAGGGGATGCCCCCCGCCGCGTAAGGACCAGTGCGGTAGCTCAGCGATGGGAACACAAGGTCCGCCATCACCGGCCCCGCCGCCATTACGGCGGCCACGGCCATTGTGGTCAGTTTCATCTTCATCGGTGTTTCCTCCCTATGGTTCTATCCGATGCGAGCCGTTGCAGGCCCATCCGTAGGGCGGGGTTCACCCCGCCATTCTTGGCAACCATCCCCTAGTGTGGGAACGGCCACAATCTCAATTTCTCCTTGGCCACGCGCCACAGTTGCGCGATCCCATGCGGCTCATAGCGCAGAAAGATGATGATCAGCGCGCCAACAATGACCAGCTGGAAATGTGCCACAATGTCCGTGGGCCAGCCCAGCATGTCCACGCCCACGATCTTCAGCACCACCGGCAGCACGACGAGAAATGCCGCCCCCGCAAAAGAGCCAAAGATCGACCCAAGCCCCCCGATGATGATCATGAACAACACAAGGAATGACTTGGTGATGCCAAAGACTTCACCCACCTCCACAGCACCCAGATAAACCGCAAAGAACAGCGCGCCGGACACGCCCACAAAGAACGAACTGACCGCAAAGGCGGTCAGTTTCGCCTTCAGCGGGTTCACTCCGATGATCTCGGCTGCGATATCCATGTCCCGGATTGCCATCCACTGCCGCCCCATCGCGCCGCGCGTCAGGTTCCGCGCAAGGATCGCGGCGCCCACGGTAAAGACCAGACAGAACAGATAAGTGGCCCACGCATCCGTGTTCGCGCCCGTTACAGGAATGCCGAACACCGTACGCTCCGGCGCGTTGATCTGCCCCGAGGCGGAGTAGTTGTAGAACCACGACACCTTGTTGAAGAGCCACACAAGAAAGAACTGCGCCGCCAGCGTCGCCACCGCCAGATAAAATCCCTTGATCCGCAAGGACGGCAGGCCAAAAGCCGTGCCCACAGCCGCCGTGACCCCCCCCGCGAGGATCACATGGAAAAAGATGTTCACATCCGGAAACGCCGTCATCAGCTTGTAACAGGCATAAGCCCCCACCGCCATGAAACCGCCTGTACCCAAGCTCACCTGTCCGCAATAGCCCGTCAGAATGTTCAATCCGATGGCCGCAATCGCATAGATCAGAAAGGGCAGAAAGATCGAGTTGACGAGGTAATCCGTCATCACGAACGGCATGACAAACACCGCAATCGCCAACACCACGTAATAGCGATAGCGGTCAAACCGGATCGGAAAGGTCTGGCTGTCCTGCGGATAAGTGGTCGAGAAATCCCCGGCCTCACGGTAAAACATCAGATCACTCCCCCGACGCGCATCACGGGTCCACCCCGTCTCTGTTCCCAAAAATCCCGGGGGTTTGGGGGCTGGCCCCCAAAATCTCTCCGGTTAACCACACGCGTAACTTCTCGCGCTTTGCCACATTCTTTCCCCATTTCCCCGCCAGCTTGGGCATGGGTAATTGGAGTGGGTTGCATGACCGCAATTCTGGATGACATCCGTCGTCTCGACGCCGCACATGCGCGGGGCGAAATGAGTACCGTGGAGTTGGCCGCGGCCAAGGCCAAGCTGATGGATTCCATCCCCGACATAACCCCTGATACGACAGAACCCGCCCCGCCCCCTACACAAGCGACAGAGCCGCGCGGCACACTTGGTCCAATGCTCATGTTCTGCACAATCATTCTCATCGTCTGCGCCGGGGTCGCATTGCTGTTGACGGGGGATTTGCTCCTGTCTGCAACATTGGCCATCACGGTGCTCGCCGCCTTCACTGTCATGCTCTTTCGGCAGCTTGACGGATAGCCCGCGAAGGTTCCCGGGCGGGCGGGTCTCATTGAGCATCGCTCAATGGGGTCGCCCGAACGGGATATCGTATCATACCCGTTCAATGATCTTCTCCCCGAACAATCCCTGCGGCCGGAACACCAGAAACACCAGCGCCAGCACATAGGCAAACCAGTTCTCGGTCGCCCCGCCCACCATCGGACCAATGGCAAATTCAAACAGCTTTTCACCAACTCCGATGATCAATCCGCCAACAATCGCGCCGGGGATCGAAGTAAAACCGCCCAGCATCAACACCGGCAACGCCTTCAGCGCAATCAGGCTCAACGAAAACTGCACACCGGATTTCGCGCCCCACATGATCCCCGCCACAAGCGCCACAAAGCCCGCAACCGACCACACGAGGATCCAGATGTAATTCAGCGACACACCGACGGACAACGCCGCCTGATGGTCATCCGCAACCGCGCGCATCGCACGGCCCTGCTTGGTATATTGCGAAAACACCACAAGGGCCGCCACCAGCAAGATCGCGATGATTGTCGCCGTGATGTCCAGATTGTCTATGAACATGCCAAAGGGCTGATTGAACAGCGCCGCCGAAAACTCATCAAAGGCGAGGTTCATCCCCTGCGGCAAACAGGTCCCTTCGGACAGACATACATCCAGCTTCTTGATCTCGGACCCCCACATCAGGTCCGCCACGCCTTCCAGCAAATAGGCAAGCCCAATGGTCGCCATAAACAGAATGATCGGCTCCTGCCCCACCAGATGACGAAAGATGAACCGCTGGACCGCCCATGCCAGGCCGATCATCACCACCACCGTCAGCACAATGGCCACAACCGAATGCACCTCCCACCCAAAATAGTGGATATGCGTCCCGAATATCGCGTTGATCAGATGTGAAAACGGCACCTGCCCGTTTTGTATCCCCACAAAGGTCATCGCCGCAAAAAGCGCCATGACCCCTTGGGCAAAGTTGAAAATCCCCGAAGCCTTGAAGATCAGGACAAACCCCAAAGCCACCAGCGCATAAAGCACGCCCGCCATCAGGCCATTCAGAATGACCTCCATCGCAAAGAACAACTGTTCAGGCATCGTTCATCCCTTCACTCCCATAGACGTGCAGAACGCAGCCGCCGCAGGCCCCGTCGTCGCGGCAAAGACGACGCGGTCACCCGCACCGGCATTGAACAGCACGTAGATATCCGGTGTTTCCGCCCCGCAATTGGCATAGGCCTTTTGCGGTCCCGGAAAATTCAATTCCTGCAACCCGTTCGAGCGCAAGGCAGCATCCGCTGCAATCCATCCCGTCGTCACAAATGTCGGCCATTGCGGCGATGCCGGGCCGGTGCCGGAGCAGGCCCATGTCCCCGGCGTGGTCGACGTGCCGCGCGTATAGTCAAAGCTCAGCGCAAAATCGAAATTGCCGCCCGATCCCGGCGGGTAGACGATGGTGCGGCCAATGCTGCTCTCGTCTTCGTCCCTGTCCATGACCGGCGCCTGAAACGCATAGTCGCCCTCGGGCTGTGCCGCGACATAGCGCGCGCATTCGGCAATCCCGGCATCAAAGGCGCTCTGGTCCTGCGCCCAAAGCGCGGCGGGACAGATCAGCAAGACCGCCCAAAGCCCCCTCATTTCGCCGCCACTCCCATCAGGTCCGCCGTGTGATCCCGCAGCGGCTGATAGCTCACCCGCAGCCGCGTCAGCCCCTCGAATGTCAGGTTCCAGTTCAATGTGACCTCGGTCACCCGCCCATCCCGGCGCGGTGCAGCCAGAAACGCCGCCGCATAGGCCCGGTCCATGGTCACACGGGACACAGGCTCAAATCCTGTCGTCGACACAAAGCGCGCGCCCGCCCCATCCCGCCACGACTGATAGGCTGGCAACACATCGGAGTAGGCCAACCCATGGGTGATCACCTCACAGGCCGGCTCGTCATACATGAACACGACAAGCGTGCCGGGAACATCCGTCTCCTGATAGCCCAGCACATAGGAATTCAACGTGCTCTCAAAATAGCGCCGGAAGGTGCGCGGCACCGGCAGGATATCGCGCGGCGACAGGCTCGCCGGATCCTCCAGATAGGGTAGGCATTGCGTCTTGATCATCGCGCACAGCCCCGCCAGACCGCCCTCGCAAATCGCCGGTTCCTCTGCCGCCACAGGCCCGGCCCACAGGGCCGCACAGATCGCGAACGCCCTAGCTCTCAAGGTCTGTCTCCAACACCCGGTACGTGGCACCGCCATTCCAAACAAATGCTTCTACATGCACTTGCGGCTCGATCCACTCCACGCTCGCCAACACACCATCCACCGATGCGTAAAGCCGCCGCGCGGTGACATCCGTCACCCAATTGACAAAGGACGGATCAAGGGCCGCACCCCCCTTTTCAGAGACCTCGCAAGACCGCAGCCCGTCCTCCGGCGCCGCATCCAGTACAAGCAGGCGGCCTGCCCCATCCAGATAGCCACGCTGCCATGGCAGCGACGACAGCTGTTCCAGCCCATCCACCACCGGCTCAGCCTGATGCTCAAATGGATCAAGACAGCGCGCTTCGAACATCTCCCACGCGGCACCCGCCTGCACAGACCCGGCGCCCAAAAAGCATATCAGCGGTGCACAGGCTGTGCACAGCAGGTGTACGCCTCGTGACCGCCGTTTTTCAGTCATGTGACACCCCAAGATAGGCGTCGATCACATCCTGGTTGCTGCGCACCTCGTCCGGCGTGCCGTCGCCGATCTTTTTGCCATAATCCATCACGACCACCCGGTCGCTCAGGTCCATGACCACGCCCATATCGTGTTCGATCAGCGCAATCGTGGTGCCGAACTCGTCATTCACGTCGAGAATAAAGCGGCTCATGTCCTCTTTTTCCTCAACATTCATCCCGGCCATAGGCTCATCCAGCAAAAGCAGCGACGGCTCCGCTGCCAAAGCCCGCGCCAACTCCACCCGCTTTTTCAAACCATAAGGCAGGCGCGACACCGGCGTTTTGCGGATCGCTTGAATTTCAAGGAAATCAATAATCTTTTCAGCGACTTCCCGGTTCGCCGTCTCTTCGTCCTCGGCTTTGCCCTTCCAAAGGGCCTGCGCCAGCATTCCCGTTTTCATATGGGTGAGCCGACCGGTCATCACATTGTCCAGAACGCTCATCCCCTCAAACAAGGCGATGTTCTGGAAAGTCCGTGCAATCCCCTGCCGCGCCACTTCAAATGGCTTCATCGGCGGGCGCGGTGCCCCTTTGTAGTACACCTGCCCCTCCTGAGGGACGTAAAACCCCGAAATCACGTTCAGCATCGAGGACTTGCCCGCACCGTTCGGGCCGATAATCGCACGAATTTCGCCTTCGCGAATGTCGAACGAGATGTCCTTGATCGCCTCAACCCCCCCAAACCGCAGGGTAATATTGCGCATTTCCATGACAACGGGGCCAATTTGACGACCGTCCGCCGTGACATATCCGTCGGTCTGATCAAGCATGGGCAAACTCCATCGCCCGCCGCCTTGGGGGCATGTTAACCATTTTATGGGCAGAGTGGCGGCACACCGGATTGGAGGTCCCAAGATGTTTGACGCACTGGAACGCCGCTACCTGTTGCAACTTGCCTTTGACTGCCGCCGCAAGGGGCTGAACGCCGCTGACACCCGCAGGATCATGCGCCATAGCATTGGCGCGTTCACCGGTGACAACAGGCTCACCTGCGCTGTGCGCCACGTCTTCGATACCGATTGACCCGCGCCGCGTCTCTGTCCACCAAAAATCCCCCCCGGAGGGCCGGTAGGCCACCCGCGCCGCACGCGATATCATCATGCACCATGGGATGGTGGGTGGGGCGATGCCCATCGGGCGAGCGTCACGCATCATCACTCCGCCGCCATCTTCTGTGTTGCGGACGTCACAGAGGCTGACCGCACCTCAAGCGTTGCCGAAATCGACCCCTTACGCCCATCTTCATAGGTCACCTCTGTGGTTGTCGAAATTTCGGATGACCCATCATACAGGGCTGCGATAATGTCGGCGTATTTCTCTTCGATGATCCGCCGCCGCACCTTCCGGGTGCGCGTCAGTTCCCCATCATCCGCATCCAGTTCCTTGTGCAGTACCACAAACCGGTGCACCTGACAGCCCGACAACATTTCGTCTTCGGCAACTGACCGGTTCACCTCTTCCACGTGGCCCTGAATTGTCTCCAGCACCTGCGGGTGCTGCGCCAGTTCCTGATAGGACCCGTAGCCGATGTTGTTCCGCTCGGCCCAGTTTCCCACCGCCGTGAGATCGATATTGATAAATGCCGTGCACTCATCCTTGCCGTTGCCAAAGACCACGGCCTCCAGAATGTTCGGATAGAACTTCAGCTTGTTCTCGACATATTTCGGCGCAAAGAGCGCGCCCGACGCCATTTGCCCTACATCCTTGGCCCGGTCGATGATCCGCAGGTGCCCGCTGTCCTTTTCGATAAACCCGGCATCCCCTGTGGCGACCCAGCCATCCGCATCCTTGGTGCCTGCGGTGCTTTCGGGGTTTTTGTAATACTCCACAAACACGCCCGGTGAGCGATAGAAGACCTCGCCATTCTCGGCGATCTTCAACTCCACACCCGGTGAGGCCACGCCAACCGTATCCGACCGCACTTCGCCATCCGGCTGCGCGGTGATGAACACCGTGGCCTCGGTCTGACCATAAAGCTGTTTCAGATTGATCCCCAAAGACCGATAGAAATCAAAGATTTCAGGTCCAATCGCCTCACCCGCCGTATAGCCCACGCGCACGTTGCTGAACCCAAGGGTGTTCTTCAAAGGCCCGTAGATCATCAACTCGCCCAAACGGTACTTCAGGCGATCCATCGCGCTCACCGGCAGTCCGTCAAGGATCGCTGGTCCGACCTTTCGCGCATGGTCCATGAACCGATGGAACAGCCATTGCTTGAACCGCCCGGCATCCTCCATGCGGATCATCACCTGCGTCAACTGCATCTCGAACACACGTGGCGGGGCAAAGTAATAAGTTGGCCCGATCTCGCGCAGGTCCACGTGCATCGTGTCCGCGCTTTCCGGGCAATTGGTGCAGAACCCGGTCCACAACGCCTGTCCCACGGAAAAGATGAAATCGCCGACCCACGCCATCGGCAGATACGCCAGAATCTCGTCACTCCGGCGCAAATCGTCAAACTCAGATGACGATTTCGACGTCTCGATCACGTTGCGGTTTGACAGCACAACGCCCTTGGGTTTGCCCGTCGTCCCGGATGTATACAGCATCACGCAGGTGCTGTCGTAGTCCAGCGCGGCGATGCGCTCTTTTATCGTTCCCATCAGTTCGTCGCGCTTGGCGCGGCCGGCGTCCTGCACATGGCTGTACTGGTGCAGTTTGGAATGGTCGTACTTCCGCAGCCCGCGCGGATCGAGGTAGATCATCTGCTCGAACTCGGGCAATTGCGCCTGCACCTCGATGACCTTGTCGACCTGCTCTTGGTCGCCCACGACCACGAACCGTGCGCCGCAATGATCCAGCACGTAAGCCATCTCTTCGGCCACCGCGTCCTGATAGAGCGGCACAGGAATCGCGCCGCACATCTCTGCGGCGATCATCGACCAGTAGAGGTAGGGCCGGTTCCGTCCGATGATGGCCACGTGGTCGCCCGGCGCCAGCCCAAGGTCCAGCATACCCAGCGCCAGCGCTTCGGTTTCCTCAAGCGTCTCGGACCATGTCCAGCTCTGCCAGATGCCAAACTCTTTTTCACGATAGGCAGGCGCGCTGCCAAATTGCGACGCATTGCGCAAAAGCAGCGCCGGGATGGATGTCATGCCCGTCTGATTGGCCATTTCGGCAGTCACGTAATGTCCTCCCTGGTTGCCGGTCTCCGGCTTGTTTTGACGGGCTACGCGAATCCCGCACCTGAAACGTCGCGGGAACGTCTAGACCTGTCAAATCTTTCTGAATACATTCTCAAATGCAACGAATTGTTTCAGGTTTCGATCATGTCGCAAATCCAGTCCCCGGACATTCTGCACCGGTCGCGCGACACATCCGTTCTGCTGCGGTCGGGCCTGAACATGATCCAGCAGGCCCTGTCGATCTACAGCGATGACCTCAGGCTGATCGTGGCCAACCAACGCTTCCGCGCGATGTTTGGCCTGCCACCGCACCTATGCGAGCCCGGCGCCCCGTTTTCCGACACGATCCGCTATCTGGTTCAGACGGGGGAATACGGCGACGTGAATGACCCCGAAGGCTTTATTCAGGCCCGCGTGCAACAGGCCCTGACGTTCGAGCAGCATTACGTCGAACGCAAACGCTCGAACGGACGCTGGATTTCCGTCGAAGGGGGGCCGCTGCGCCAAGGCGGTTGGGTCACGGTCTATACCGACATCACCGACATCAAACGGCAGGAAGAGATGCTGCGGTCGCATTCCGACGAATTATCGGGCCGCCTTTTGGACCGATCCGAAGAACTGGCCCGCGCGAACCGTGCGCTGGAGGCGACAATCAGCCGCCTGCACGAAACCCAGCAACACCTTGAGGCGGCAGAGGCGCGCGTCCGGCTCGCCGCGGAAACGACACCCGCACACATTGCGCGGCTCGATCAACAGGAACGTTATACCTATTCGAACCAGCGCTTGCCGCTGCACCCCTATAACGGCGCAGACGACATCGTCGGGCACACGGCACAATCCGTTCTGGGGCCGCAGATCTACAGCGAAATAACACCCGCACTCCGGTCGGCCTACGATGGCCACCCAAAAGTCGTTGAGTTCACCGTCGCCCAGGATGGCCGGCATATCCGCGCGGCCTTTACGCCTGACACCAATTCCGCAGGCGTGGTGACCGGCGTTTACGTTCTGTCAATGGACATCACCCTGTCGCAAAGCGGCGACGTGAGGCAAAGCCGTACGGCACAGTTTGGCGCGTGGACCGCGCAGTTTGACCGGCTGGATTTGAGCGGAAATGGTGATCCCGTTGCCCTGACGGTTGCCGAAGCAGCCCTATTGCGCGCCTTTCTGACCGCCGCCAACCGGCTGATCACACGCGAAGAGATCTTTGCCGCACCCGGGCTCAGCCCCTGTTCAGACCGCGCGCTGGATGTGCGCATCTCACGGTTGCGACAAAAGCTCGGGGACGACCCCAAGGCGCCCAAGCATATCCGCACCGTTTACGGCGCGGGTTATATCTTTGTCGGGGATGTCACCTGGACCGAATAACCGCTACTCTGCCGCCATCGCTGTCGCAGCCTCGACCCGCACGGCCGAGAACTTGAACTCCGGGATTTTGCCATAGGGGTCCACCGCCGGATTGGTCAGGATATTCGCGGCCGCCTCCACATAGGCAAAGGGCAGGAACACCATGTCCGGGGCCACCGCACGATCCTCGCGCGCCATGATCTCAATCGAGCCGCGCTTGGTCGTCAGGCGGACCATGCCGCCCGCCTCGATCCCCAGTTTGCGCAAGGTGGACGGGTGCAGCGAACAGTTCGCCTCCGGCTCCACCGCGTCCAGCACTTTGGACCGCCGGGTCATCGACCCCGTGTGCCAGTGTTCCAGCTGCCGCCCCGTGGTCAGGATCATCGGATAGTCGGCATCCGGCACGTCGTCCGGCGCAATCACCGCAGCCGGGGTAAAGCGCGCGCGCCCGTCCGGCCGCGGGAACCCATCGCCAAACACGATCGGTTGACCGGGATCCTCGGGCGACAGCGACGGGTAGGTCACGGCATTCTCGTCTTCGAGCCGCGCCCACGTGATGTTGTCGAGCGACGCCATGTTCTGCTTCATCTCGGCAAACACATCCGCGGGGCTGTCATAGGACCAGTCCAGACCGCACCGTTTGGCCAGTTCCACCTCGATCCACCAATCCTCCCGCGCTTGGCCGGGCGGGGAAACGGCAGGCCGCCCCATTTGCACCTGCCGGTTGGTGTTGGTCACAGTCCCCGATTTTTCGGCAAAGGCGGAGGCGGGCAGGATCACGTCGGCATAGTTCGCCGTTTCCGTCAGAAAGATGTCCTGCACCACGAGATGATCCAGTTTGGCCAGCGCATCGCGGGCGTGCTCCACATCCGGGTCCGACATGGCCGGGTTTTCGCCCAACACATACATCGCCTTGATATCGCCGTCATGGACTGCATCCATGATCTCGGTCACGGTCAGGCCCTTCTCATTCGAGAAATCCCCAGACCCCCAGACAGAGGTAAAGGCCGAGCGCACGCCGTCATCCGTTACCGTCTGATAGTCCGGCAGGAACATCGGGATCAGCCCGGCATCAGACGCCCCCTGCACGTTGTTTTGCCCGCGCAGCGGGTGCAGCCCGGCACCGGGCCGCCCCACATGGCCCGTCATCAGCGCCAGAGAGATCAGGCACCGTGAATTGTCCGTGCCGTGGATATGCTGCGACACGCCCATCCCCCAAAAGATCATGCCCGCCTGCGCACCCGCAAAAGTACGCGCCACGTCACGCAACACATCAGCCTCGATCCCGCAAATCTCGGCCATCTTGTCCGGTGGGAAATTGGCCAGATGCGCCTTTTCGGCGTCCCAGTTTTCGGTATAGGCCTCGATATATTGCTGGTCGAAGAGACCTTCTTCGACAATCACATGCATGATCGCGTTCAGCATCGACACGTCCGCACCGGGGCGGAATTGCAGCATGTGCGATGCAAACCGCTTGAGCGCTTGCCCCCGTGGGTCCATCACGATCAGCTTGCCGCCGCGTTTGGTGAACTGCTTGAAATAGGTGGCGGCGACGGGGTGGTTTTCGATCGGGTTCGCCCCGATCACAATCGCCACATCCGCATTCTCGATCTCGTTGAATGTCGCGGTGACCGCCCCCGAGCCCACGTTCTCCATCAGCGCCGCAACCGACGATGCATGGCACAGCCGCGTGCAGTGGTCGACGTTGTTGTGGCCAAAGCCCTGACGGATGAATTTCTGGAAGAGGTACGCCTCTTCGTTCGTGCATTTGGCCGAACCAAAGCCTGCAACCTCACGCCCGCGCCCTTTCAGACCGTTCGCCGCAAAGTCCAGCGCTTCGTCCCATGTGGCCTCGCGGAACACTTCGCCCCAATTCCCCGGGTCGACGTTCAACCCTTTGGCGGGCGCATCGTCGCGCCGGATCAGCGGCTTGGTCAGGCGGTGATCGTGGTGGATATAGTCGAACCCGAACCGCCCCTTGACGCAGAGCCGTCCTTCGTTGGCCGGGCCGTTGATCCCTTCGACGAACTTGACCTTGTTGTCCTTGACCTTCAGCGACACCTGACAGCCCACGCCGCAGAACGGACAGATGCTTTCGACCTCGCGGTCATAGTCCTTGCTGTCGCCCACCTGCGCGTCGTCCACGACCGTAGCGGGCATCAACGCCCCTGTCGGACAGGCCTGAACGCACTCGCCACAGGCCACGCATGTCGACGCTCCCATGGGGTCTGCGAAATCGAACGTCGGATAGGCGTCGTGCCCCCGGCCCGACATCCCGATCACGTCGTTCACCTGCACCTCACGGCAGGCCCGTACACACAACCCGCACTGGATGCAGGCATCAAGGTTCACTGACATCCCCACATGGCTGTCATCCAGCAGCGGGATGCGCTCGGCTTCCAGTTTGGGCAATCGGCTTTCAGAGACGCCATTGGCCTCGGCCATGTCCCAGAGATGCGCGGACTTGTCATGCGCCACGTCACGTTCGGGCTGGTCCGCCAGCAGCATCTCGACCACCATCTTGCGCGCGCCTTCGGCGCGGGCCGAGTTTGTCGTCACCACCATACCCTCGGCAGGTTCGCGGATGCACGATGCCGCCAGCGTGCGCTCACCTTCGATCTCCACCATGCAGGCCCGGCAGTTGCCGTCGGGACGATATCCGGGGGCTGGCTTGTGGCACAGATGCGGGATCACAAGGCCCCGACCATTGGCCACCTCCCAGATGGTCATGCCTGCCTCCGCCTGCACGTCTTCCCCATCCAGCGTGAATGTCACCTTATCGGTCATCGCACCCGTCTCCCTGATCTGGCCCCCGTTCTAGCGCGCCCCGCGCCACAAACAGACTCCCATTCCCGACACCAAAGCCCTGTTTCGCGGCGCGCCCGTTTCCGAAATGCGCCACCATGCGCCAATCCGCGTCCCCCGTCTCTGTCCCAAAAAAATCCCCGCCGGAGGCTCCCGTCCTTTCCACATGCGCCCCCCTGACCTAGAACAGCACCAAAGCAGCAGCAGGCACCCCATGTCCCACATCACCCTCATCCGCCACGGTCAGGCCAACACGCACGCAACGGACGAGGCGAGCTATGACCGGCTCAGCCCACTGGGCCGCCAGCAGTCCGCATGGCTGGGGGACCATATGCGTGCAACACACCAGACCCACACCCGGCTTTATACCGGCACGCTCAAACGGCACCGCCAGACAGCCGAGGCGATGAACACCGGCCTCAACGCCACCGAAGACGCGCGGCTCAATGAGCTTGAGTATTTCACCATGGCCCAAGCGCTGGAGGCCGAACACGGGATCAGCGCCCCCGAAGATCCCAGCCAGTTCGTCCACCATTTCCCCAAGGTCCTGTCGCACTGGCAGGACGACAAACTCGAAGGCGTGCCGGAACGGTTTTCGGCCTTCGAAAGCCGCATAAGCGAAGCGTTGACCGAAATCGGTGAAGGGTCGGGGCCTGCGCTGGTCGTAACCTCCGGCGGGCTGATCGCGATGACCATGCGTTTGCATCTGGGTCTCGACGTCAGTGCTATGGCAAATGTTGCGCTGGCGATTTTCAACACCTCCATGCACCGGCTGCATCCCATCGGTGGCACGTGGTCGCCGGTTCTCTTCAACGCGATCCCGCATCTTGAGGCACCCGATCGCCACCACGCCCACACCCACGTTTGAGGTCCCCATGAAACTTTTTGCCGCCCCCGGCACCATCTCGGTCGCCGTTGCCATCGCCCTCGAAGAAGCGGGCGTGGATTACGATCTGCACATGGTCGATTTTGCCAGCGGCGCACAGCAAAGTGACGACTACCGCGCCATCAACCCCAAAGGCCGCGTGCCCGCTCTGATCCTCGACGACGGCACCGTCCTGACCGAAACCGGTGCAATCCTCGACTTTGTCGCGGCCCATGACCCGCGCCTGATGCCCGCCGATCCGGTGCACGCCGCTCAGGCGCGCAGCGTCATGTACTACCTCGCCTCGACCATGCATGTGAACCACGCCCACAAGATGCGTGGCCACCGCTGGGCGGACCAGCAGGCCAGCCGCGACGACATGGCCGCCAAGGTGCCGCAAACGATGACCGAAAGCGCCACTTTCGTCGAAGAAAACTGCATCGCCGCGCCTTTTGTGCTGGGCGCGCATCTGTCGATTGCCGATTGCTACCTCTACGTGGTTTGCACGTGGCTGCCCGGTGACGGCGTTGACCTCGCACCGTTCCCCCGCATCCGGGGCTTCATGGACACAATGAGCGCGCGCCACAGCATCGACGTGATGCGGGCAAAGGGGCTGCTGAGATGACTCATCTCTGGGTGCGCGCCGAACAGCGCGACAACGAAACCCGCGTGGGTCTGACGCCCGAAGGCACGGCCAAGCTGATCGCCGCAGGTCTGACAGTGACAGTCGAGGACAGCACCAGCCGCTGCGTCCCCACCGACCGCTACCGCGCCGCCGGTGCACAGATCGTGACCGAGGGGGCATGGCCCGATGCGCCGCGCGACGCCATCGTCTTTGGCCTCAAGGAACTGCCAGATGACGGCACGCCCCTGCCCCACCGCCACATCATGTTTGGCCACGCCTTCAAGGGCCAGCCCGCAGGTCAGGCTCTGCTGCGCCGGTTTCAGGCGGGCGGCGGTACACTCTATGATCTGGAATATCTCGTGGATGCGGACGGGCGACGGGTTGCGGCCTTTGGCTACTGGGCTGGCTATGCAGGTGCTGCGGTTGCGCTCAAATGCTGGGCCGCGCAACAAAGCGGTGCTTTGGCCGGTGCCGTCGGCAGTTACCCCAGTGCCAACCATCTGCTGGCGGACCTTCAATCCGATCTCGTGGCCACAGGCACGCACCGGCCCACCGCGCTCATCATCGGCGCGCTCGGGCGGGTGGGCACGGGCGCTGCAGACCTTTGCACCGCGATGGGCGTGCCCACGACCCGCTGGGATGTGGAAGAGACGGCCCATGGCGGCCCTTTCCCGGAGGTGCTGGCCCATGACATCTTTTTCAACTGCATCCTTGCGCGGCCCGGCACGCCCGTTTTTGTACCAGCCTCAGCCCCGCATGATGCGCGCAGGCTCAGCGTCATCGGCGATATCGCCTGTGATCCCGACAGCGACTTTTCCCCGATCAAGGTCTACGATCAAACAACCACGTGGGACGCGCCCGCCCTGCGCGTGCATGATAGGCCGCCGTTGGATGTCACAGCGATCGACAACCTGCCATCCATGCTGCCCGTCGAAAGCGCCGAGGACTATGCCGGGCAATTGCTGCCCAGCCTGTTGCGCTTGCCAGACCTGAACGCCGGTGTCTGGGCGCGCGCCAAGGTGCAATTCGATCAGGCGTGCAGAACCCTGTAGCGGTCCGTCAGGCAAAGTTGATCAAACCGCCTTCGTTCTCGCCCAGTTGCTCGCCCAAGGCTTCCATTCCGGCCTCAAGATGGTCGGTGAAATGCGGCGTGCCAAGAATGTAATCCGCACATGGCGTCGTCGCCTCTGCCGCAGCGGTGTCCAGCGCCACTTGCCACTCTGCGGCCTCGAATGCGCCGCGTCCGACCCACATGACGGCGACCAAAGCCGCTTGTTCGTCGATGCCCAATCGGTCGATGACGCCGCGCAACTCGCCTTCGGCGCGGTCCAGTTCGCGACCCATCAGCACGATCTGCGCCACAAGGTCCCTGTTCAATTCGGTGTCCATAACGAATCCTCCTGAGCCAGAGGATGCGCCGCACAGCGCGCGCCGTCTTTGATCCCGCTCAAATGCGGTTGCGCAGGCTCAGCGCCCAAAGATGCGGTAATAAAGCCAGTCCGGCAGGAACTGCCCCACCCGGAAGAACAGCGAAAACACCGTCGGAAAACTTTTCTTAAAATTGTCGGTCAACATTAGTTCGAACATCTCGCGCGCAGCCGCGTCAGGTTCCATCAAAAACGGCATATCAAATGCGTTCTTGTCGGTCAGCTGCGTCTTGATGAAACCGGGATTGGCGACCTGCACCCGGATGCCGGTGTTGCGCAAATCCGCGTACATGCATTCGGCCAGCGACATGGTTGCGGCCTTGGACGCGGTGTAACCGATAGACCCCGGCAGCCCCCGGAACCCGCTCAGTGATGAGGTGATGACCACGTGGCCTGCATCCTTTTCCACGAATTGCGGCATCACCCGCCCCAGCACGCGCATGAAGCCGGTGAAGTTGATATTCGCCATGGCGACACCCTGTTCGCAGTTCCATTCCTTGGCTGAAAAGGGCCAGTACACACCGGCCAGCAACACGATGCCGTCAATGTCGCCGACCGCCTCTGCCGCGGCCTCGACACTGGCGTCATCCGCTATGTCGACAGTCTGAACCGTCGCCTTGCCGGGCAATTCGTCGACGAGCTCTTGCAGCTTGTCCTCGCTGCGCGACGACACGATCACCTCGATGCCCGCGCGGCTCATGTGATGTGCCAGAGCCCGGCCCAGCCCGTCGCCTGCGCCAACCAACCAATACCGCTTACCTGTCAGATCAATTGCACTCATGCTGCTTCTTTCAAATCCTGTTCCGCTGGTCGCATCGTCGCCACCAATTCCGCCACTTTGATCCCGAACTTTCGGAACTGCGACCGGTTCACAATGGTTCCATTGGGCGCGAGATACATCCAGTCGACCGTGTCCAGCACGTGGCCCCCGGCGCTGTCGGGCAATTGATAGCGGTACTTCAGTTGCACCGCACTGCCCATTTGCTGCCCCGACCCTTCGCCCACTACGTCGCTGGCCAGCGCCCTGATCCGACCGTCATTGCCGAGCGTCAGGTTCCAGCAGCGTTCCTGCACCGACCCGTCATCGTAAGTGAACACTTCGTTCATGGTGCCGACATTGCCTTCCCAATGGCAATCAAACTCCCCGACAAAGCGAGAGGAGACGCGGCCCATGGGACCATAGATCACGCCTTCGCAGATGATCGGCCCGCTCAGATGTGTGCGCAGGTCGAACTGTGACGAGTCACCGGTGTAATCTTCGGGCCGCTGCGCCAGAAAATCGGCATAGCGTGAGCGGGACCAAAACAGCGCAGCCATGGTGAGCGCGCCAAGCAAGGCAAAGAAAAGAGCATCCATATCAGGTCTCCTTGAGGTTCGTGGTCGCCAACAAGGCGATCGCAACGACTTTGAGGCCGCAGGGAACAGCGGCATAAAGCAGTGTCAGAAGGGCAAGCGCCTCTGGTGGATTGGTGGCTGCGGCGCTGTCGAACCCTGCGTTCTGCAAAGCGGGCAGCAGGGTGACTGCGGCAAAGGCCAGTGTGAATTTCGACACGAATGACCACAGCCCGAACCCTTCGGCGGCAGATGGGCTGATGCGCGCCATGCGCGACGCAAATACGGCAGGCAAAAGGGTCAGGTCAGCGCCCAGCGTGGCACCAGACAACGTACAGATGACCGCAAAGGCGAGCCAGTCGCCGGGACCCAACAGCATAGCGCCGCCAAAGCCGGCGATGGCCAGCACCATCGCTGACAGCAGCACGGGTTTGACCCCGAACGTCTCGGCGAGCCGACCCCAGACCGGGGCAGCGAGTGCCGCCGACAGAAAGAACAGCAACAGCAAAGGGCCCTCAAAACCGGGCGCTTGCAGGCGGCTTTCGACAAAGAACAGAAACAGTGTGGAGCTGACCGCAACCGGAGCCGCGTTGACAAAGGCGATCAGCAGCAGCCGGCGTGCCAGCGCGTCACCCAGCACCGCCTTGAGCCCGATGGACGGCGGCAGACCCGCGTCGCCCCATTCGTTCCACATCATCACAACCGCCGCCAACGCCAGCACGGCAAATCCGACAGCGAACCCGGCAAAGGGCGCGCCCATGAACCCACCCAGCATCACCGGCGCGATGGCGGCCACGCAGACCCCCAGCAAGGCACCCGTCTCGCGCCAGCGTGCCAGACCCAGATGTCCGTCCCCAGGCAGGTCGTGCGCCTTGACCACACCTTGGGCATAGAAATTGATTGTCAGAAAGCTGAACGCCGAAAACACGCCCGTCAGCATCAGGGCGAACCAGATCAGCGGCGGCAAGAGCGGCGGCACAGCAAACAGTCCCAGCATCGACAGCGCCATGACCGTACAGCCAATAAGCACAGCCAGCCCTCGCCGCCCGCGCAACACCTCGCTGAGACGACCGAACAGGGGGTCCTGCACCACATCCAGCAGCCGCAGGCCAAACAGCACAGCCCCCAGCGCCGCCAGCGACACGCCATATTCATCCACATAAAATTTGGGCGCATGAATATAGATGGGCAGGCCTGCCGCACTCAGCAGGGCTGCGAACACCGCGTAGGCGGGCAAGCGATGAGGCCGGGCGTTGTTCACCGCGACACTTCGCTGCTGGGCGGTGCAGGCCGGCGGCGGTAAACCGCCCGCTTGACCCACAGTTTGAGCGCCTGCCAATGGATCAACGCCAGCACGCGGCGCGAGCCAAACGGACGGCGCAAGACGGCGCGCAGGATCGAACGATTGCTCAGCGGGCAGCGGCGCCCCGTCAACGTGGCGATCACGCCACCTTTGCCGCGCGTGTAGTCGATCCAGATGCCGATGCGGTCATCGGTGATGTCAAAGCGGAACTCATAGCCCCCCTCGACCGGCTGAAAGGGCGACACATGCATGATCTTTTGTGCCAGCAACCGGTCATCCGCTGCGATGGGCCGCTGGTCCGGGTGATGGATCAGATAGCTATGGCGGTCGCCAAAGGTGTTTGTGACCTCTGCAATCACCGCCACCAATGCCTTGTCCGACCGGCGACAGAGCCAAAAGCTGACTGGGTTGAACACATGGCCCACCACTTTGGGCTGCGCCAGCAACTCGATCTGCGCCACGCCCGTCACTTGATGCTCTTGCAAGACGTCTCGGACCCATGCGGCCCCGCGTCCGGCCCCCGGCGCGCCGCCGTGGTCCAGATCATCCAGCCCCGTCAGCCCCCGCCCATTGCGCCGGAACAGTCGCGGAGTGCGCAGCTCGGCCTCGGCATCAAGCAGCACATAGTCGATCGAATAGCGGAACGCGTTGGCGATATCGCCTTTGCGCCCGTGATAGGTCTGGCCCGCGATATGATCGACGGTTGCGGTCATTCCGCCGCCACCTGCAACGCAGCATCGCGCGCCAAAATGGCCTGCGCCACGTCCACCGCGCTTGAATACCCATCCTCATGAAAACCGTGCCGCATCCACGCGCCGCAGAACCATGTTCCGTTCGCGCCGTTCATGTCCCGCACGGTTGTCTGCGCTGCCAGAGCGGCCAGATCATAGACCGGGTGGCGCAGCACGGTCTGGTCGTAAATCATCTCTTCTCGGATCGTGCGCTTGGTGTTCAGCGTCACAAAATGCGGGTCGTCCATCGGAATGGGTTGCAGGGAGTTGATCCAATAGGTCAGGTCGATGCGGTCCGTCTGCGCGCCCTTGTCCTCGGTGTAGACCCAGCTGGACCACGTCTGCCGCCGCTTCGGCATGATGCTGTCATCGCAGTGCAAGACCACGTCATTGGGCTGGTACTTGACCGCGCCCAAAGCCGATTGCTCGACCTCAGTCGGGTCAGCCAGAAGTGACAGGCTGTCATCGGAATGGGTGGCAAAGACAACTTCGTCAAAGGCCTCCCACGCACCGCCCCAGGCCTTGACCTCGACCCCTGACACGGTGCGGCGCACCGACTGGACCGCAGCGCCCAGCCGGATATCCACGCCCTGCCCCAGCATTGCCGCCTCAAGACGGCTCACATATTGCACCGACCCGCCCTTGACCGTGTACCACTGGTGCTGGCCGGTATGGCTGAGCAACGCGTGGTTTTCGAAAAACTGGATCATGGCGTGCGCCGGGAAATCAATGATCTTTTGTGTGGGCGTGGACCAGATCGCACCGCTGAGCGGCAGCAGATAATAGTCGCGGAACCATTCGCCGGTCCCAAGCGCCTCAAGGAATTGCCCCGTTGTCCGGGTCCGATCCTCCAACGCGATGCGCAGTCCGTTTTTGTTAAAGTGCAGGATGTCCCGCACCATGCGCAGGAATTTCGGGTTCAGCGCGTTGCGCCGCTGGGCAAAGAGCGCATCAAGGCTGGCCAGCCCGTATTCAAGCCGACCACCGTCGATGGACGCACCAAAGCTCATGTTCGACTTGACCACCGGCACATCCAGCTCGGCAAAAAGCGCAGCCATGCGCGGATAGTTTGCGTAGTTGAACACCAAAAACCCGGTGTCCACAGGCTGATTGCCCCGTTCGCCCGCCACTATTGTGCGCGCATGACCACCAAGGCGCGGCTCCGCTTCGAACAGGGCGACATGATGAGCGCGCGACAAAAGATGTGCCGCCCCCATGCCCGAAATGCCCCCTCCGATGACAGCGATACGGCGGCGCAGGGCGGGCGAAAAGTCTTTGGGCATGAGTGGTGCAGTCCTGTTGTGCGATAAGTTGCAATATGTACGGAGGGATGCGGGAAATGGATGCTCATTTGCCAGACATTTATTTTTGATCCGATTGTTAACGCGTCGCGTAGACGAGATATGTTGGCGGGAATAGAAACGATTGAAGTAAAAGGCCCTGTGTCAGGACACGTCGTCCGGACCGAGGTTCAGAGGCCCGCAAACATGCAAGACAACAGCGGTGCACGGATGCTGTGGGTAGACCACATGATCCGCATCCGGGACGATCAGGATCAGTCGGCTTTTGCCGATCTGTTCGAACACTTTGCCCCGCGGGTCAAAGGGTTCCTGATGAAATCCGGGGCCGATGCATCGCTGGCAGAAGAGTGCGCGCAAGAGGTGTTGGCGACCTGCTGGCACAAGGCCCACATGTTCGACCCCACGCGGGCGTCCGTGGCGACCTGGATCTTTACCATCGCGCGCAACCGCAAGATTGACGTGCTGCGCAAGCAGCGCCGCCCCGAGCCCGAAGACCTTGGCTGGGGGCCAGAACAAGAACCTGATCAGGCCGATGTCATGGCACTGCAACAGGAAAGCCAACAACTGGGTCAGGCAATCGCAGAATTGCCCGCAGCCCAGAGGGAATTGATAGAAAAGGCGTATTTCGGGGACCTGTCCCACAGCGAAATCGCCGAGCAAACGGGTCTGCCTTTGGGCACGATCAAATCCAGGATTAGGTTGGCGCTCGACCGATTGCGCCACGCGATGAAGTGAATACGGTGATGAAACAGAACATAAAACACCATCTGACGGACAGTATCCTCATGGGATATGCGTCTGGCGGTCTGCCAGAAGCGTTCAACCTGATGGTCGCGACGCACGTGTCGCTGTGCGATGAGTGTCGCGCGCGGCTCGAAGGGTTCGAGGCGGTCGGCGGTGAGATGCTAGACCAGACCGCAAGCAACGAAGTGGTCATGGACGCAGGCAGCCTTGCCGCGACGATGTCGCTGATTGCCGGCGGTGCGTCGGATGAAATCCGAATGCCGCGTGTGCGATCATCGGTTCTGCCCGGTCCGCTGCAAGACTATGTTGGCGGCGATCTGGATGCGGTCCAGTGGCGTGCAGTCGGCATGGGCGTGAAACAGGCCATTCTGCCCACGTCCAAGGATGCCTCTGCCCGGCTTCTCTTTATCCCTGCGGGTGCGGCGATGCCCGATCACGGGCACCATGGTCTTGAGATGACGATGGTCTTGCAGGGCGCGTTTCAGGACGAGGACGATTACTTCGCCCGCGGTGACGTCGAAGTGGCTGATTCCGACACGCATCACACACCCGTGGCCGACATCCACGAAGACTGCATTTGTCTGGCCGTGACTGACGCACCGCTGCAATTCCAAGGGTTGTTGCCCAAGATTGCGCAGCGTTTCGCCCGGATCTGATCTGGCGGCGCGGCAATCGCGCCCCAGCTTGCCTCCACCGATATCGGCGCACTGAACCTGTGCCAGCACGGGCAGAAGCCAGCCCGACACCCGACGCTCATCCGTTTCGGGTCTGGGCTATGCGCGCCCCCACGCCGCTACCGTCTCGGCCCGTCCGGGCAAAGCCAGCGCATCCACCTTGCTCCACCCGGCGGGTGGATGGGACACCGATTGCCACAACGTGTCGGACGCAAAGACGGCGTGGCCCGAACCCTTGGTCGCGGCCTCCAGCCGTGACGCGACGTTGACCGCGTCGCCGACCACAGTGAACTCCAGTCGGCCGTCATCCCCCACCACTCCGGCAAACACCTGCCCCAAATGCAGGCCCACGCCGACATGCACGTCTCGCCGCCACGCGTTCACCTGCGCCAACAACGTCTGCGCGGCGGCAATGGCATTGTCCGCCGCGCCGCCTTGCGCATCATCAAAGACAATCAGCGCTCCGTCTCCGATGAACTTGTCCACAAGCCCGTGATGGGCCTCGGCTGCCGCGCTGACGCACCGGCGAAACCCGGTCAAAAAGGTCGAAACCTCTTCTGGCGGCAGGCCTTCGGACAGCGCAGTGAAGCCACGGATATCGACAAACATGATCCCCATCTGCTGTGCCGCGCCTGTGCGCAAGGCCTCGATGTCCGACGTGGCGAGGCGATCCTCCAACTGCTCCGGCAGAAACCGCGTCAACCGGCCCCGCACCTCAGATTCTGCGATAAAGCGCCAGAGAAGACGACGGATCAGGACCGACGCAAAAACCAGCACCAGCCCTGCAATCAACAGCATCGCCAAACGCATCAGATTTGGCGGCAGGCCAAACAGAAATTCCAGCGGGCTCAACGTGTCAGTTTCACGGGCGGCATCGGTGATCGGCAACATGATCAACAAGCCGGTGACCAACAGCAGAACCATCACCACCTGCAACACGGGATTGAACCGCAACGCACCAGAGGCCAGCACAATCGGGATCAGCCAAACGGTCGGAAACGCCCAGATATAATGACCGGACAGGTCGAGATTTTGCAGCGACACCCACACCCCCGCAAGGATAAAGCTGCAATCCACCAGTGCCGACGGCCACGCCATCCATGTCCGGAACACGCCCGTTCGGATCAACACCACAAAGCCGAGGCCAAGCAGAAAATAGCTGGCCATCGTGACCATCGCAAAAGCTGCCTGCCGCTGCATCATTTCTGTGGGGTCGATCCCGGACCCGCCCAGCAGCAGCACAAGCAACACCGCAAGGGCGCTGGACATGCCCAGCCGCAGCAGGGCTATGGCCCACTCTGCGCGGGTGATCGCAGTCCTGAACAGTTCTGACACAGGCGGTTGTGCAGGTGTGCCCATACGTTCCTACTCCGCCGCGCGGGACGGGTCGGTGATCGGCACCGGCCCCTCGACCTCCCGGTCCAGTTCTTCGAAGTCAAAGTTGTCCAGCTTGGCCGCGCGCTTGCCTGCACGTTCGGCTGCGGTGGTTATGCCCTCGACATCGCGCCGCGCCTGATCGAAATGCGTCTCAAGTTTGCCCGCGCGCTCCACCACCAACTCGACGTCGCGATGCAAGTTGCGCAGCATCTTGCGGATTTCACCGGCCTGCTCGCGCATCCGCGCGTCCTTGAGGATCGCACGCATCGTGTTCAGCGTCGCCATGCAGGTGGTGGGTGAGACGATCCAGACCCGTTTGTCGAACCCTTCGCGCACCAGATCGGGGAAGTTGGCGTGCAATTCAGCGTAGACCGCTTCGGACGGCAAAAACATCAGCGCACCGTCCGCCGTTTCCCCTTCGATGATGTACTTGGCCGCGATATCGGCGATGTGTTTTTTCACCGCCGCCTTCATCGCCGCAACCGCTTGCTTGAGATCGTAATCCGTTTCGGCCCGCCGCAGCGCCTCATACGCCTCCAGCGGGAATTTGCTGTCGATGACGATGGGGCCGGGCGGGTTGGGCAAGTGGATCAGGCAATCGGCCCGCTTGCCATTCGACAGGGTGGGCTGCCATGCGTAGCTGTCATTGGGCAGCGCCTTGCTTACGATGTCGCGCAACTGGATTTCCCCAAACGCACCGCGCGTTTGCTTGTTCGACAGGATGTCTTGCAGGCTGAGCACATCGCCGCTGAGTTTGGTGATGTTGTCTTGCGCCTTGTCGATGGCGGCGAGCCGTTCCTGCAATTGCGTCAGGCTGGTCGTCGTCTGCTTGGACGAGCCATGCAGCGTTTCGCGCATCCGCTCCTGCATTTCGGTCAGGCTGCGCTGGCTGCGCAGTGCATTGTCGGCCAATCGGTCTTGCATCTGCTGTTGGACGCTTGCCAGCCGCTGTTCGACGGTCTGCGCCAATTGCGCCTGCCCGGTGGTGGCCGTGTCCGACACCATCTGAACCGAGGCGCGCAGCCCCTCCTGCCCCTGCGCCAGCCCCTGCACGTGCTGGCCCAGATGTCCCAATTGTTGCGCCAAGGGCTCTGCTGCGCGCGCGGATCGTGCCGCCGCGCGCAAGGCCATGATCAGTAGGATCAGAATAACCAACAGGATCGCGCCCCCGATCAGAGCCGCCGCCACCAACGGGTCGCTGGGATCAAGGATTACGTCGCCAATCTGAATCATGTTCGGCCAAACAGCCGTTCAATATCGGCCAGCTTGAGTTCAACATAGGTGGGGCGACCATGGTTGCACTGGCCGGAATGCGGCGTCGCCTCCATCTCGCGCAGCAGCGCATTCATCTCTTCGGCGTGCATCCGGCGGCCCGAGCGAACGGAACCGTGGCACGCCACCCGGCTCAGGATCGCCTCAATCCGGGACTGCACGGATTGGCTGGAACCTTGGTCAGTCAGTTCATCAACCACATCAAGCACCAGCGCCTTGGCGTCCACCTCACCGAGGATGGCGGGCGTCTCACGCACCGCAACCGCATCACCGCCAAAAGGTTCAAGCGTCAGGCCCATACCCGCAAGGTCGTCACTAGCGTCCAGCAGGCGGGCGCGGTCACCGGCGGACAAGGTCACGATCTCGGGGATCAAGAGGGCCTGCGCCGGGACCCCGTTTTCCGCCATCTGCCGCTTCAGCTTTTCGTAGACCAGCCGTTCATGGGCCGCGTGCTGATCGACCAACACCATGCCCGTGGCCGTTTGCGCGATGATGTAGTTCTCGTGCACCTGCCCCCGCGCAACCCCCAGAGGCAGGTCCGCCGGATCGTCCTCGACCACGGGTTCGACCTGTGCGCTGAAATCCTGCGCCAACTCGGCAAAACCTGTGGGCGCGGGCCTTGGTCCGAGGCTGGGCCGGTCCATCTGGTAGACGCGCGGTTCGGTCGGCTCCGGGCGCATCGCGCCAAGGGTGGCATCCGCCACCGTCGTGGACGCGCGGTGCCCCGCATCGGCCAGCGCGTGCCGAAGCCCCGACACGATCAGACCACGGGCAGTGCCGGGGTCGCGGAACCGCACCTCTGATTTGGCGGGATGGACGTTCACGTCCACAAGCTGCGGATCGCAGTCCACAAAGAGCGCCGCCGCCGGGTGACGGTCACGGCTCAGAAAATCGAAATAGGCGGCGCGCAAGGCAACGGTCAGCAGCTTGTCCCGCACGGGCCGCCCGTTGACATAAAGAAACTGGGTCACTGCCGCCCCCCGCGAATAAGTCGGTAGCGCCGCGAAACCGGTCAGGTGCAGCCCCTCGCGCGCAGCATCGATGGGGATCGCGTTGGCGATGAAATCCGCCCCGATCACGTCCCCCAGCCGGGCACGCAGTGCCTCAGTCGGGGCACCGCTTTGCGCCTCGGCCTTGAAGATCGTGCGCGGCGCGTCCGATACCTCGCGCAATTCAAACCGTACGTAGGGTTCCGCCATGGCGAGACGTTTGATCACATCCCCGATCGCCTGCCCCTCGGCCCGGTCGGTGCGCAGAAATTTGAGCCGCGCGGGCGTCGCGTAGAACAGATCGCGCAATGTGATGACTGTCCCGGTATTGATCGCAGCGGGGCGTACGGGGCCCATCTCACCACCTGTTACGGTGATTTCCGCCCCTGCCGCGCCCGCCGCGCGGCTGGTGATGGTCAGACGGCCCACGGCCCCAAGGCTGGGCAGCGCCTCTCCGCGAAATCCAAATGTGTGAATGTTGAGCAGGTCGGAGCCGTCAATCTTGGACGTCGCGTGGCGGCTGAGCGCCAGCGCCAGATCGCCGTCGGCGATGCCGCAGCCGTCATCCGTCACCCGGATCAGCGTCTTGCCCCCGTCCGCGATGTCGATACCGATCCGCCGCGCGCCCGCGTCGATGGCGTTTTCCACCAGTTCCTTGACGGCGGATGCGGGCCGTTCGACCACCTCACCCGCAGCGATGCGGTTGATCGCGGCCTCATCCAGTTGTCGGATCACAGGACGTATGTTGGGGGCGTGCGTGTTCATGCCACAAGACTTAGCATGGGTTGCGGCGATTCGACCACCGTTCAAGGGGCTGTCGCGGCCCTATACCATGCAACAATCGCCGCCCGTTCGCCGTCTTCCATATAGCTGAGATTGGCTGGGGGCATGGCGTGGCTGATCCCCGATTGCAGATAGACGGCACGGGCATGGCGGGTCAGGTCCGCTTCGGTCTCAAGCACGACACCCTTGGGTGCCCAATGCACCCCGTCCCAGAACGGCTCGGACGCGTGGCACATGCTGCAACGGCCCTGCACGATGTTGTGCACCTTTTCGAAACCTTGGGCTTGGGCAAACCGGGACACCGCGCGCGCCTCCTGTTGGGACGCGGGCGGCGCGACGCTGAGCCAGACAATCGCAATGAATATCAACACGGTGGCGACCCATGTCCAATGCGGGTTGCCCTTGCGCGCATGGTGCGTATTGAACCAATGACGGATCGTGACCCCCATCAAAAAGACGAGGCTCGCAATCACCCAGTTCCAGTCGCTGGCAAAGGACAACGGATAGTGATTGCTGAGCATCAGGAAAATGACAGGCAGCGTGAGGTAATTGTTGTGGGTCGACCGCTGCTTGGCAATCTTGCCATAGATCGCGTCAGGAGTGCGGCCTGCCATCAGATCCGCAACGACGATTTTCTGGTTCGGAATAATGACGAAAAACACGTTGCCGGACATAATCGTGGCGGTGAACGCACCCAGATGAAGCAAGGCGGCACGGCCCGTGAACACCTGCGTGTAGAACCACGCCATTGCCACCAGCAAACCGAACAGGGCCACCATCAGCACAGTCTGATCCGCATCGACAAAGAGCTTGCACAGCAGGTGATACACTGCCCAGCCAAAGGCGAGCGACGCCAGCGATATGGCAACCGCCTGCCACACAGCAAGGTCCATCACATTGGGGTCGATCAGGTAAAACTCGGCCCCCAGATAATAGACCAGAACAAGCAGGAGAAACCCGCTGATCCATGTCCAGTAGCTTTGCCATTTGTGCCAGATCAGCCCGTCGGGCATGTGCGTCGGCGCCACGAGGTATTTCTGGATGTGGTAAAATCCGCCGCCGTGGACCTGCCATTCCTCCCCATCCGCACCAGAGGCAAGGTTGCGGTCGCGGTGCAGCCCCAAATCCAGCGCGATGAAATAGAACGATGACCCGATCCATGCGATGGCCGTGATCACGTGCAGCCAGCGCACGGCGAATTCGATCCACGCGCCAAGGGCGGCAAGGTCATACATGGGGCAAGTGTCCTCTGGTTCCCGGCGGCCAGATTAGACAGCGTTGCGCGGATGGGAAAGGCCGCAAGGGGCTCTGCCCCCGGCCTGCGGCCTCCCCCGTGGTATTTTTGGTCAGAAGAAGACCTAGTCGTAGCGCAATTCGGCTGCCTTGCCCTTGAACACGGTGTAGGCAAGCGCGGTGTACCCGCCGATCATGGGGATAACGACAACCGCGCCGACAAGGATGATCATCAGGCTCTCCGGGGCGCTTGCGGCTTCGTAAATCGTGATCTTCTCCGGGACGACATATGGATAGAATGAATAGGCCAGCCCCCCGAAAGCCAGAACGAACAGCACGATGGAATAAAGAAACGGGGTGCGTGCGCCCTTGTCTTGGGGATTGGGCAAACCGCTGAGCGACCGCCACAACAGCAGCACCGTGAGCGCCGACAGGATCGGCAGCGGTGCGAGCCACAACATTTCTGGCCATGCGAACCACTTGTCAAAGATCCGCGCGCTGACCAACGGTGTCGCAAGGGACACCGCACCCAAACCCAGCGCCAAGCCAAAGATTCCGCCCCGCGCCCATTGCACCGCTTTGGCCTGCAACGCCCCTTCGGTCTTGAGGATCAGCCAGCACGCACCGATGAATGAATAAGCGACGGTCAGGAACACAGCCGTGATCATCGCAAAGGCCCACGTGCCCAACGTGCTTTCCAGACCCATGATGTACTTGCCCAGCATGAAACCCTGACTGAGCGACGTCATAAGGGAGCCGACGAGGAACGCAGCATTCCAAGACGCCTTGTGTGGCGTTGGTGCCTTGACCCGGAATTCGAACGCAACGCCGCGCAGGATCAGACCAATCAGCATGATCGCCACGGGCAGGTACAGCGCGGTGAGGATTTCCCCATGTGCCGTGGGAAACGCCACCAGCAGCAGGCCGATGGCCAGCACCAACCACGTTTCGTTTGCGTCCCAAAACGGGCCGATGGAGGCAACCATGGTGTCCTTTTCATCGTCCGTGGCAAAGGGGAACAAAACCCCCACGCCAAGGTCGAAACCGTCAAGCACCACATAGACGAGGATGGATACTCCCATCAGCGCGGCAAAGGTGAACGGCAGCCACCGCGCCGGGTCGTCGAACATTTCCATCCGCCTTACTCCGCTGGCACGTTGCTGGCCACCGCTTGCCCCGACAACGGGGTGCGGGGGCGCGGCACATCACCCGACACGCCTTTGCGCGCGAGGTAGAACAGCACCGCGATGTAAGCGCCGAGGAGCAGCACATAGATCGACAGATACGCGGCCAGCGTGATGCCGACGAACGGGGCCGGCACATCCGCCACAGCCTGTTCCGTGGTCAGCACACCCTGCACAAGCCACGGCTGGCGGCCAATCTCGGTTGTGTACCAGCCCGCCAGCGTTGCCACCCAGCCCGAGAACGCCATCGGCACCATCGCAAAGAGTGCAACACGCGGCAGCGCCGCAGGCCCGCGGCCCTTGCGCATCATCTTGAACGCGGCGAACCAACTGAGCAGCAGCATGGCAAAACCGGTGCCCACCATAATCCGAAATGACCAGAACACAGGTGCGACAGGCGGGTGCAGAACTTCGCCATCTTCGGTCACGAAGTCGTTGAGGCCCGGCACAACACCGTCCGCTTTGTGCTTGAGGATCAGCGACGCGCCGTTGGGAATGCCGATTTCCATACGGTTTTCCCGCGCCTCTTCATCCGGGATCGCGAACAGCAACAGCGGTACGTTCGACTGGGTGTCCCAGTTGCCTTCCATTGCCGCGACTTTCTGCGGCTGGTACTCCAGCGTGTTCAGACCGTGCAGGTCACCCATGAAGATTTGCACAGGAATCAGCAGCGCGCCCAGGTACACGCCGGTTTTGAGCGTCGCTTGTACGCCGCCCGAGCGGTCCCCCAGCAGCCAGCGGAACGCGCTGAGACCGGCCACAAGAAACGCCACCGTCAGGCCGGAGGCCAGCATCATGTGGATAAAGCGATAGGGCATGGACGGGTTAAAGATGATCTCGAACCAGCTGGTGGCATGGGCCACGCCATCAATCATCTCGTAGCCTTGCGGCGTGTGCATCCAGCTGTTGAGCACGATAATCCAAAACGCAGACATGCTGGTGCCAAAGGCGACCAAGAATGTGGACAGCGTGTGCAGCCACCCCGGCACGCGGGAAAACCCGAACAGCATAATGCCAAGAAAGACCGCCTCAAGAAAGAAGGCCGTCATGATCTCATAAGCCAAGAGCGGCCCGGCGATGTTGCCAACAGCTTCCATGAAGCCGGGCCAGTTCGTACCAAACTGGAACGACATGGTGATGCCCGACACAACGCCCATGGCAAAGCTCAGCGCAAAGACTTTGACCCAGAATTGATAGGCCTCCATCCACTTGCCGTCCCCGGTCGCGTTAAACCGCAGCTTGAAAAACAAAAGCACCCAGCCCAGAGCGATGGTGATCGTCGGGAACAGGATGTGAAACGAGATGTTTGCCCCGAACTGGATGCGGGACAGCATGAGTGTATCCATTGGTCAACTCCGCCAAAGGTGGTGAGTGTTCACGTGTTGAGACAGAGATAGTTCTGTGCCGACGGGGGTCACCGGGGGTGCGACAGGCCGCGCAGGCGCGTTTTGTCACAGGGGATTGCCGGGTGATTTGGTCACGTCGTGCGGAGATCATCACGAACGGCTCGCTGGTCTGGATATTAGCTTGAGTGGGCGGGTTGTTCGCAGTTTCTATGCTTGCTTTCTGTTGGACTGAAACTGCTCATAGGCTGTACCAAGCCTTTGGTACAAACAAGGATACCACGATGCCAAAGAGAATAGTCAACTTCTCAAACGCAGTGATCGTTGGAATAACGACTTCGGTAATATCCGCCGTTCTGATTCTGTTCCTTGTCGAGCGCGATACTCCGGGGGTCTTCGATGGACGCCCTAAGATCGGGCAAAACGTTAATAAACCAAATCTTGGCATTCAATTGTATCAGGACAATAAGCGCGTTGCGTCGCTCTTTGACGAAAAATGGGTGTCGCATTTTGAACTCCGCGCCAAACCTTTTTCGTTACGAGTACCAGCATCCCATTGGGCAAGCCCCGACGAGAACTACCCTGCGGTCAGCGTTATCGTTTCTGGTCAAAAGGCATTGGTGGTTGATCCATGGGACAAAAGTGTCGCCGCCGGGCTTTTTTACATGGGCGGGACTGGCATGGCAGGGCACCAGTTTGGAGTTGGGTCCTTGTTCAACGCCGGCTTAGATTGCCCCGACGAAGGGGTGGTAACTGATGGCAAGCAATGGCTACCACAAAATTACTTGGTAGGAGACAGAACCAATCGCAGCAACCCAGCTTATCGAGAGATTTATATTTCAAGTATCTTAGATCATTGCACCAGATCAGAAATGATCCGCAGAGGAGCCAATATTTTCATGGTAGTCCGACTTGTAGATACGAACAGCACCGTGGATTTCGGAAGGCATGACGTCGAACTGATTAAAGTATCTATGTAGCCTGCTGCGGAAAGAGAGGCTGCGGACTTACCAATTTCCGGCGTTTATCACAGTTTTCGAGAATGCAGCATTCAAACGCGCGAGATTGGATGCGAAACGGATGTTTGATGTGGTCTGTCCAACTTGCGTTTTGGCCTCATACTCACCGCAAGTCATCCAACACAACCTACACCGCAGCCAACCCCACCTCCAACGCCTCCAACACCTGCGCAACTTCGCCTTTCGTGACCACCAGCGGCGGGGACATCATGATGTTGTTGCCGCCGATCCGCACCATCGCGCCTGCGTCGTAGGTCGCTTTGTGCACCCGCTTCATGGCGTCCATGTCCAGCGGCGTCTTGGTCGCGCGGTCGCTGACCAGTTCCACGCCGGTCATCAGGCCGTGCCCGCCGCGCACATCGCCCACTACGTCAAAGCGCTCTTTCAGTTTCAGGCACCCTTCGTACAGTTGTTGGCCCCGCGGTTCAGCGTTCGCCTTGGTGTCAAGGCGCAGGGTCTCTTCCAGGCACGCGGTCACCGCCGCCGCCCCCACGGGATGCGCCGAATAGGTGTAGCCGTGGAAAATCGCGCCATCGGCATCGGCCTTTTCAAACACCTCCGCCACCGCCTCGCTCATCAGCGCCGCACCGACCGGGAAATAGCCAGAGGTGATCCCTTTGGCGCAACTCATCATGTCGGGCTGCACGGCCCAATGACGCGAACCGCTCCAATCGCCGGTTCGGCCAAAGCCGGTGATCACCTCGTCTGCGATCATCAGAATGCCGTGCCGGTCGCAGATCTCGCGCATCAGCGGCATAAACGTCTCATGCGGGACAATCACCCCGCCCGCGCCCTGAATAGGCTCCATGATGAAGGCGGCAATACTGCCCGGCCCCTGAAAGGCGATCTCGTCCTCCATCGCGGCTGCGATGTTTTGGGCAAGCGTTGCAGGATCGGCTTCATCAAACGGATTGCGGTAGGTGTAAGGGGCCGGCAGGTGAAAACACCCCGGCATCAACGGCTCATAGGCGATGCGGAACCGGTTGTTGCCATTGACCGATGCACCGCCGAAATGCGTGCCGTGATAGCCTTTCTTGAGGCTCAGGAACTTGGTGCGCCCCGGCTCGCCGCGCAGACGATGATATTGGCGCGCAAGCCGCAGACATGTCTCAACCGAATCGGACCCGCCAGAGGTGAAAAAGACCCGCGCCATACCGTCCTCGGCAAAGAATTCGCGCACCGCATAAGACGCTTCGATTGCGGTCGGGTTCGATGTGCCAAAGAAAGCGGAATAGTATGGTAAATCATAGAGCTGCTTGGCGATTGCATCCTTTACCACATTGTTGGAATAGCCAAGGTTTACACACCATAGCCCGCCCACCGCGTCAACGGTTTTGTGCCCGTCGATATCTTCGATCACCGAACCGCTGGCACCGGTGATGATCGTCGGCGCGTGTGTCATCGCCTCGCCCGGATGGCCCATGGGATGCCACATGTGCCGCGCGTTGTTTGCCCGCAGGAAATTGTCGTCTTTCATGGCGTGACCCCTTCGCAATCGCTCTGGTCCACCATGACCCCGAAGCACGGATACAAACAAGCCCGGGATCACTTGCTTAAATTTTCATCACGGCGCACAGTTCAGCGCCAAGAAAGACGGACCAAAGGCGCGCTGCACGTTCCGCTCGGCACGCGCTGCCCTAAGGTCTGCGGGACAACATACCTGGGAGACACCAATGCTCAAACGAACTCTTGCGGCTTTTGCCGCCACCGTTGCCATGACCGGCGCGGCAATGGCCGAAACGGACGTGCCTTTTGCCCTCGACTGGAAATTCGAAGGACCCGCCGCGCCCTATTTCGCGGCAATCGACAACGGTCATTTCGGTGCGGCGGGCCTCGACGTGGAAATCTCGGCAGGTCAGGGGTCGCTGGATGCGATCCCAAAGGTGGCGACCGGTGCATTCCCGATGGGCTTTGCCGACATCAATTCGCTGATCAAGTTCCTCGACCAGAACCCCGGCGCGCCGGTCACGGCGGTGATGATGGTTTATGACAAACCGCCCTTTGCCATTGTGGGCCGCAAATCGCTGGGCGTGTCCGCGCCCAAGGACCTCGAAGGCCGCGTGCTGGGCGCGCCGCCCCCCGACGGGGCATGGGCACAGTTCCCCGCCTTTGCCACCGCCAACAACCTCGACGTGGACAAAATCACTGTCGAACCTGTCGGCTTTCCCACCCGCGAGCCCATGCTGGCCGAGGGCAACGTGGCAGCGGTGACCGGCTTTTCGTTTTCGTCCTTTCTGAACCTTGTGCGCCTTGGCGTGCCCGAAGATGACATCTCGACCATCCTGATGGCGGATTACGGGCTGGAGCTTTATGGCAACGCGATCATCGTCAACACAGACTTTGCATCGGCAAATCCCGAGATTGTGACCGGCTTCCTGACGGCCATCGCAGCGGGCTGGAAAGACGCGATTGCCAATCCAGAAGCGGCCATTGCCAGCCTGATCGAACGCAACCCGGCAGCGGATGCGGCACTGGAACAGCGCCGCCTGCAACTGGCCATCGATGCAAACGTGCTCACGGATGCAGTGGCGGAGGCCGGTATGGGCGGCGTCGATGCGACACGTATGGAAGCCGCGCTGGCGCAACTGGCGCAGACCTATGAATTCCAGAACACACCGGACGCCAGCCTCTATTTCACCGACGCCTATCTGCCTGCGGCAGATGCCCGGATGCTGAAGTAAGCCGAGACGCGCACGCCCATGACCAACCTTATCGAGATCAAGGGCGTGCGCCACGCCTACCGCACGGTCAGCGGCCCCCTGCCTGTGCTGGATGGGCTGGAACTGACGGTGCCCGAAGGCGGCTTTGCCGCTGTTGTTGGCCCTTCGGGCTGTGGCAAATCCACATTGACGCGGCTGATCGCCGGGCTGATGAAACCGGACGAAGGCGAGGTCTGGCTGCACGGCGAACGGGTCAAAGGCCCAAAATCCACCGTCGGCATGGCCTTTCAAAACCCGGTGCTGCTGGAATGGCGGTCGATCCTGCAGAACGTCATGTTACCGCTGGAGATCGTGGACACAGGGATGAGCCGCAAAGCGCGCGAAGACCGCGCGCGCCACCTGCTCGACCTCGTCGGTCTTACCGGTTTCGAGGACAAGCGCCCCTCGGAACTGTCGGGCGGAATGCGCCAGCGGGCCTCTTTGTGCCGGTCCATTGTGCACAAACCCGAAGTGCTGATCCTTGATGAACCTTTTGGGGCGCTGGATGCGTTCACCCGCGAAGACCTGTGGCAGACCATGCACAAGGTCAAGGCCGAGGAGCCGTTCACCGGCGTGCTCATCACACATGATCTGCGCGAAAGCATCTTTCTCGCCGATCAGGTTATCGTATTGTCCGGGCGACCTGCAAAAACACAATACATCATGGACGTCCATCTGAGCGGCGCGCGGGATATCGAAATGCTCTACACCCCGGAAAGCGCAGAGGCGCTGAACGTGCTGCGCCACCAGATCCGCATCGCCCAAGGGAGGGATGCGGCATGACCCTGCGCCAAGTCACTGTGCCCCTTTTTGCGCTGATCCTGTTCGGTGTGTTCTGGGAATGGCTGGTCTGGGTCAACGACTGGCCCAACTACAAAATGGCCTCGCCATCAGACCTTTGGCCCGCGTTCTGGAAATTCCGCTGGCTGTTTCTGGAATATGGCTGGGAAACGCTGTGGCGCACAGTGGTGGGCCTGTTGCTGTCGGTGGTGTTTGGTACCCTGCTGGGCATGGTCATGGGGCTGAGCAAAACCATGCGCGACGCGCTTTACCCGCTGCTTGTCGGCTTTAACGCCATCCCCAAGGCAACCGTGGTCCCGATCATTGCGTTGATGTTCGTGGGACAGCACGACATGAATACGATCCTGATTGCGTTTTTGATCTCCTTCTTTCCTATCGCGGTGTCAGTCAGCATCGGTCTCAGCACGCTCGAACCGGAATACCGCGATATCCTCGCCTCGCTTGGGGCGTCGAAATTCACGATCTTCTGGAAGATTGCCTTGCCCAAGACGCTGCCCGAATTCTTTGGAGCGCTGAAAGTGGCCGTGACGCTGGCCTTTATCGGCACCAACCTGATGGAAATCGTAGAGCCGCATGGCCGCGGCCTTGGGCACCTTTTTGACAGCGGCAAGATCAGCGCGGATTATCCGCTGATGTTCGCGGTGCTCATCGCTTTGGCGTTGATGGGGATCGTGCTGTATTATGTGGTGGTCGCGCTGGAAAAAGTGTTTGCCGGGTGGGCCGAACGCGACCCGACGTGATCCTGCGGAGCGCTGACGCGCACGACATTATGTACGAGAGGGGCCAGCCCCTCTCGCGCTCTCCCCGTGGTATTTTCAGTCAGAAGAAACACTATAGGGATGCGGCAGGTGCATCTCTTGGAGGTTGTCGCCGTCGCCGATCCGGTCGATGACGACAAAGAGCCCCGGCGCGTGCAGTGGCGTGAGCACGCCGTGCCATGTGCCGCGGAGCAGATTGATCGCTTGGCCCGGCGCGGTGAGGAAAGCCAGCGGTGTGCCCGGTTGGCCGTTGTCGTCGGGCGCCACAGTGATGAGGAACCCGTGTTCCGACATGGGCACAAAGCATTGCGAGCCATCGGGGTGACGTTCGAGCAGGTCAAGCGTGTAGGGCAAGCGGCGCGGTGTGGCGCGAAACAGGCTGACCCCCGCACGCCCGTCGCCAAAATCCAGTCGCGCGCGGTCATGAAAGCGCCCGCACAGGCCTGCATTGATGACCCGGTCTGGCGCACCTGTGCAGTCAATCACATCGCCAAACGGTGCAAATGCGTCTGCGGTCAGGGGCTGCGCCGTGATCTCAAAGCGGGACATGCCGGTTTACGTCCTTGTAAAGCAGATAGCGGAACGGACCATCGCCCGTGGCAATGCACGCCTGCGGGCAGAAGGCGCGCAGCCACATGAAGTCGCCCGGACCTACGCTGACCCAGTCACGGTTCAGCAGGTATTCCGCCGTGCCTTCCAGCACGTAGAGCCCGTGTTCCATCACATGTGTTTCGGCAAACGGAATGCGGCCACCGGGTTGAAAATTCACGATGTTCACATGGCAGTCATAGCGCAGATCCAGCGGGTCAAAGAACCGTTGTGTCGCCCATTTGCCGCCGCTGTGGGGCATGGGCGCAGGTGGCACGTCCGTCTCATGTGTCACAAGCGCTTCGGGCATCGTCACGTCCGCGCCCGACACAAACCGTTTGCGCACCCAGTGGATGCCGCAAGTCTCTTCGCCGCGGTTCCACAGGCTCCACCGTGCGCCGGGCGGTATATAGGCGAAACTGCCCGGCCGCAGCTTGTGCAGGTCCTGCCCGATGGTCAGATGCGCCTGTCCGCGTGCGACAAACAGGATCGCCTGCGCGTCAATGTCAGGTTCCGGATCGCCACTGCCGCCTTCGGGGTCCAATTCCACGGCGTATTGGGCAAAGGTCTCTGCAAAACCGCTGAGCGGTCGGGCGAGAATCCACGCCCGTGTGCCGACCCACCCCGGCAGGAACGACGTCACGATATCGCGTTGGACCGACGCGGGGATAACCGCGTAGGCTTGGGTAAAAATCGCGCTGCTGTCGGGGTGTTGGTCCTGACCGGGCAGACCACCGGGGGGAAAGGCATAGCTCACAGCATCGCCTCCAGCCGCAACCGGGCGATGCGTTCGACCTGACGGCAGGCTTCGGCAAACTCGGCCTCTGTATCATTCCCGATGCGCCGCTCGAAAGCGCGCAGAATGCCGTCCTTGTGGTGATCCTTGACCGCGATGATGAAGGGAAAGCCATGCTTGCCGGTATAGGCCGTGTTCAGCGCCTCGAACCGGGTGCGTTCTGCATCTGTCAGCGCGTCGAGGCCCGCGCTGGCCTGCTCTGCGGTGCTGTCCGCCGTGAGCCGTCGCGCGGCCGCCAGCTTGCCCGCTAGATCCGGGTGTGCCGTCAGCACAGCCAGACGCGCCTCGGGCGCCGCCGCGCGGAACACCCGGCAGAGCGCCGCATGAACTCCGCAGACGCTGTCATGCGCGGGACCAAGCTCCAGCCGCCATGCGCTTTGGGCCACCCATGGCGAATGTTCAAACACACCGCCAAACGCATCCACAAATGCCGTCTCATCCATCTGCGAGGGGCGCGCCTTGTGCTGGTGCGGATGTGTTGCGGCCCAATGCCGTGCGATGTCGATCCGGCGTGCGCACCACACCCCTTCGTGTCCTTGCACATAGTCAATGAACCGTCGCAGCGCCTGCACCCGCCCGGGCCGACCAATCAGGCGGCAATGCAGGCCAATACTCATCATTGCGGGGCTGCCTGCCGCGCCTTCGGCATAAAGGGCGTCAAAACTGTCGCGCAGATAGGCAAAGAACTGGTCGCCTGAATTGAACCCCTGCGGCGTTGCAAACCGCATGTCATTGCAATCAAGCGTATAGGGCAGGATCAGTTGGTCCCGCTCTCCGATTTCGGCCCAATAGGGCAGATCGTCATCATAGGTGTCGCTGATCCAGTCGAACCCGCGCTCTGCCGCCAAGGCGACCGTATTTTCCGAACAGCGGCCCGTGTACCAGCCCAAGGGCCGCGCGCCGGTGACCTGTGTGTGCAGGGCGATGGCCGTGTCCATATCGGCGGCCTCTTGGGCTGTGGTATGGTCCTTGTAGTCGATCCATTTCAGCCCGTGGCTGGCGATCTCCCAGTTGGCCTGCTGCATCGCCTCGACCTGTGCGGGCGACCGCGCCAGTGCCGTTGCGACCCCGTAGACCGTGACAGGCACGTCGGTTTGCGTGAACAGGCGGTGCAACCGCCAGAAGCCCGCCCGCGCGCCATAGTCATAGATCGATTCCATGTTCCAGTGTCGCTGCCCCGGCCACGGTGCGGCCCCCACGATCTCGGACAGGAACGCCTCTGACGCGGCATCGCCGTGCAACAGGCAATTTTCGCCACCTTCTTCGTAATTGAGTACGAAAGAGACCGCGATACGCGCCCCACCGGGCCAAGCCGCATCGGGCCGGTCTGCGCCATGCCCGTGAAAGTCGCGCGGATAACGTGGAGGCGCCTCGGCCATGGACTTCCCTTCGCAATCGGAGTGAGATGCGCACAATCTGAGCGCAAACAAGGCAGGATGCAATGGCGGCTGGCTATCTGACGACCCATGTTCTGGACACCGCGCGCGGCGTGCCTGCAGCGGGCATAAAAATTGCGCTCTACCGCGTGGCGGGCAATTCCCATCGCAAGATCGCAGAGGCCGTCACCAACGCGGATGGCCGCACCGACGCGCCGATCCTGCCCAAGGGCAAGTTCAAGGCGGGACAATACGAGCTGATCTTTTTCTGTGGCGCGTATCTGGAGGCGGCAGAGCTTGCGACCGGCGAGGTCAAATTCCTCGATGAGGTTCCGATCCGGTTCGGCATCGCGGATGAGGATGCGCATTACCACGTGCCACTGTTGCTGTCGCCCTACGGGTATTCGACATACCGGGGCAGTTGACCGGCAGGGGCCGGGCCTTAGATGCCGCCCCATGACGCATCACACACGCCCCCCGGTTGATCCTTCCATGACTGCGCAGGCTTTTGACCGTTGGTATTGGTCTGTCGATGCGCTCAGGTCATTTTGTGAACAGCTTGGCCTTCCGGCGTCGGGGACCAAGGCGGTGCTGCGCGCCCGCGTATTGGCCAAACTCGCAGGCGATCCGCCTCCCACGACCCCGACACGCAAGCGTGCAGGCGCGTTCAACTGGGCCAAGGCCGACCTGACGTCCAATACGGTCATCACCGAAGACGTGTCGTTCGGGCCGAATGTGCGCGGCTATTTCAAGGCGGCCATTGGCCCCAAATTCTCCTGCCATTCGGATTTCATGGATTGGATGCGGGCCAATGCGGGGGCAACCCTTGCCGATGCCGAAGCCGCGTGGCGCATGTTGGAGGCGCGCAAGGACGATCCGGCCTTTCGACGCGAAATCGCCACCTGCAACAACTACCTTCAATACCTGCGCGACGCCCGCGATGCGCATCCGCAGCTGACGCTGGATCAGGCCAAGACCTGTTGGGATGCAAAGAAGATGCAACCGGCCCCCGGCGGCTACGTCCATTTTGACAGCACCGATCTGGCCTGCCTGCCGTAGCTTAGCTGTTGCGCGTGCGATGCGGTCCGAGCACCGCCGCCACGGCGAGGATCAGGCCCGACATTGTTGCGATCATGCCAGCAGCACTCACCGATGCGGATGCACCGATCCACAATGGGCCGTAGCCTGCCAACACATAACCCGACACCGCCGACAGCGCCGCAAAGCCGACGGACCAAGCCACCTGCGCGCCCAGCCTGTTGGTCATCATCCGTGCCGCCGCCGGCGGGCAGATGAACATCGCAATCACGATGATCGACCCCACCGCATCGAACGCAGCGACGGCCGCGACCGCCGATATGATGACCAGCGCCAGCCCCAGCGCGCCCGTGCGCAGGCCAAGGCCTTGGGCGAACCCTTCGTCAAAGCTCATCATTGCCAGCGGTCGCCAGAACAGCCACACGAACACCGCGACAACGCCCAAGGCCAGCGCCATGCGCGGCAATTCCACCGGCATTCCAGCCAGCGCAACAGGGTCCAGAAGCGATGCCCAGCCGGTGGCGTCCAGCCAAATCAGGCTTTCCAGATTGCCGAATAGCGCGTGTTCGACATCCAGATGCACATTTGAGGTATCGGACTGTTCCAGCAACAGAACGCCGCCCGCAAACATGGCGGTGAACACCACCCCCATCGCGGCCCCCGCCTCGATCCGGCCCAAACGGCGGATGGCTTCGATGGCGATGACGGCCACCACTGCGGCGCCCGCCGCGCCCAACAGCATCGGACCCGTGGCCACCAACCCGGTCACCAGAAAGGCCACGACAATGCCCGGCAGAACGACGTGGCTGATTGCATCACCAATCAGCGCTTGGCCACGCAGCAACAGAAAATTTCCGGGCAGCGCGCAGGCCACCGCGACGCAGATCCCAATCAGGATCGGAGGCAGGGACAAGGCGACGAACTCCGCACCCATCATGAAACCGCTTGCGGGCGGGACAGACGGCTGTCCACATCCGTGATCTGGTCCGGGGTCAAGACGTCTTCGATTGCCGTCAGCCCGTCATACCGCGCTGCTGCGGTGGCAAATGTCTGATCTGCACGCACCAGCGCCCACCGTGTCTCGTCCAGTTGCGCCTTGGCCGCTGCGGCTTGCCCTGCGGTTGTGGCGACACCGTCGGCGCGGATCAGGCCTGCGCGGCGCAGCAACCTGTGGGTCAGCCGCTCGTAGATGGGTTGGCCCGACGCCAGCGCCAGCAGGCCCTGCCGCACGTGTACCCGACGCTGATACCGCTGGTGCCGCAGCACCGAGGCCAGAACACCGCGCCCCGGCGCGCACAACAATGACAGCCCAAAAAGCGCAAAACTGACCAGCACGACAATCGGCCCGGTCGGCAGCGCAGGCGCTGTCGCGGAAATGGCCGCGCCCAGATAACCGGCAAGCCCACCCAGCACCCCGGCTGTGATCACGACGACATCCACGCGTTCGGTCCAGAACCGCGCGGTCACTGGCGGGACGATCAGAAGGGCCACAATCAGGATCAGCCCCACAACCTTGAGGCCGACAACCGTCACCAGCAAAACAATGCCCATCATGGCAAGGTCGATCCAACCCGGCCGCCACCCCGTCACTTCGGAAAAGCCAGGGTCAAAGGCGGCCAGCGTCAGTGGACGCCGCAGCAGCATCACCAGCGCCAGAACCAACCCGGCAGAAACCGCCAACAACAGCGCCTCGTCACGCAACATGCCCGCGGTGGAGCCCAGCAAGAACCCTTCGAGCCCCGCCTGACGTCCGGCGTTCATCGTCTGGACAATTGTCAGCAGAACAATGCCAAATCCAAAGAACACCGACAGGACCGCACCAATCGCCGCGTCCTCGCCCAGCCGCGTCCGACGGCTGAGCCACTGCACACACAAAAGACCCGCGCCCGCCGACAGGGCCGCGCCAAAGAGCAATCCCGGCAGTGACCGCCCGTCACCGCCCAAGGCGACCATCACGATAAACGCCAGACCAACACCGGGCAGCGTCGCATGAGAAATCGCATCGCTGACCAGCGCGCGTTTGCGTAGAAAAAGGAAAGTGCCCGCAACCCCTGCCGCCACGCCCAAAAGCAGGGCACCCAGCGTCACGAGCGAAGCATTGTAGCCCAGCTGGAACAGCAGCGCGTCGCCCAGCATCGTCCGCTACCCGGCAACTGTTTCGGCCTGTATCCGCGCGGTTTCCAACCGCCCGCCATAGGTCGTTTGCAACAGGGCTTCGGTGAACACCTCGTCAACCGGACCCGCCGCCACAACCTCGCGGTTGAGCAGGATCACGTCGTCGAAATAGGCTGGCACCGTGGTCAGATCGTGGTGCACGGCCAGCACCGTGCGGCCCGCATCGCGCAGGTCCTTGAGCACGGCGATAATCGCCTTTTCCGTGGCGGCGTCGACCCCGGCAAACGGTTCGTCCAGCAGGTAAATGTCCGCCTCCTGCGCCAACGCGCGGGCCAGAAACACACGTTGTTGCTGACCACCGGACAATTGTCCGATCTGGCGGGTGGCAAAATCGGTCATGCCCACACGGTCCAGACAGGCCATGGCACGTGCGCGGTGCTTGGCCCGCACGCGGCCCAGCAGGCCCAGATCGCGGTAAAGACCCATCAGCACCACGTCGATCACGCGGGTCGGAAAATTCCAGTCCACGCTTGCGCGCTGCGGCACATAGGCAATCGCATCGCGCATCTTGGCCAGCGGCTGACCAAAGACGGCAACCGAACCGGCCAGCGGTTTGATCACCCCAAGCGCGGCCTTGAGCATCGTCGATTTGCCCGCCCCATTCGGCCCAACAATCGCGGTCATCGCACCCGCACGCACCGTCACGTCCACCGAAAACAGGGCCGGGGTCTCGCCATAAGAGACGGTCAGCCCCCGCACAGACAGCGGGCTGGCCGTGCGCGCGGCACGGTCCGCAGCACCCGCCGCGTCAGAGACCAGCGCGACACTCATGCCGACCCCGTCAATTTGCCCAACCGACCCGCGGCAGGCGCATCCGCCCCCAGCGCGCGCGCAATGGTTGTTACGTTGTGGTCGATCATGCCGAACCATGTCCCTTCATAGGTGCCGTCAGGCCCCATCGCGTCACTGTAAAGCGCGCCGCCGATGCGTGTGGTGTGACCCTGCGCCGCTGCCCCTTCGACCAATGCGCGCACATTGCGGTCAGACACGGACGTTTCGACAAAAACGGCGGGCAGGCGGCGCTCCACCAGCATATCCACCAGCGCACCAATGCGGTTCAGCCCGGCCTCGCTCTCGGTCGAGATGCCCTGAATGCCCATCACCTCGAAATCATAGGCCGCGCCGAAATAGCCAAATGCGTCATGCGCCGTCAGCAGCACGCGCTGTTCTGCGGGCACCTGTTCCAATACGCCGCGCGCATAAGCGCCGAGCGCGCGCGCTTCGGTTACAAAGGCCGCTGCGTTCGCTTCGAACAGGTCCCGCGCGTCCGGGGCCAGATCGGACAGGGCCGCGACCACCCCAGGCACACAGCGTACCCACAGATCCGGATCCATCCAGATGTGCGGGTCGTAACGGCCCGCGTAATCCTCGTGCGACAGCAACAGGTCCTTGTCCACACTCTCGGCCACGGCAATCACGGGACGCTTGCGGCCCAGATCGGCCAGCACGTCTTCCATCTGCGCCTCAAGGTAGAGACCATGCCAAAGAACCGTGTCAGACCGGGTCATCGCAACGATATCGCTGCGTGTCTGACGATAGGCGTGCGGATCGACGCCCGCGCCCATCAGCCCCTGCACTGTCACGCGGTCCCCGCCGATGTGACGCGCCAGATCGGCGATCATCCCGGTCGTCGCAACGATGTTGAGCGTCCCCTTGGCCCAGACCGGCGTTGCCGTCAGGGCCGCAATTCCCGCCAGAACGGCGCGACGCGACAGAGCAAAATCTTGGGTCATCCGAGCCTTTCCTGAATATCGAGGAGTGGTGTCCTAGACTGAATATGAGAATCATTCTCACAAAGTCAATGAAATTGAGAATGATTCTCAATCACGAAGCCGCGAAACAGTGCCTAGTCGTCAAAAGCGATGACAAATGTGGCGCCGCCCGCGCTTTCATCCAGCCGGATACGCCCGCCGCGCGCTTCGACAAGGCTGCGCACGATGCTCAACCCCATGCCGGTGCCCCCGCCTTCGCGGCGGGTGGTAAAAAACGGGTCAAACACGCGGTCCCGGTTGCCTGCGCTGATCCCCGGCCCGTTGTCGGTGATTGCCAGCCGGTGCGGCGTGGCCAGCAGCGTGACCTCGGTTGCGCCGTGTTCGGCGGCATTGTGGATCAGCTGGGTCAGCACGGTGCGGATGTCCTCGGCAGCCATGGGCAGAACCGCATCCTCCGCCACGGTTACTGTCACAGGCGTGTCCAGCGACGCCATCGCGTCGGTCAGCCGCGCAGCACCCGGACCTGCGCTTTCTGATGCACGGGCATGGCGCGCCAAATCATCAAGCAGGGTCTGCATCCGCGCTGCCGCCTCGGAAATGGTGCTGCTCAGCGCGGCACGATCCTCGGGCGACGGGTCGGCCTGCAACAGCTCTGCCGCGCCGCGGATCGCTGTCAGCGGGGATTTAAGCTCGTGGGTGACGTGACCTGCATAGGCGCGCAACCCCTCCGCCCGGCTATTGAGACTGTCGCCCATGGCCATCACGCTGGTGGCCAACCGCCCCAATTCGGGCGTGCCGAACTGGTCCGGGGCCTGCGCGTCATCGCCCCGCTTTTTCGCCTGCGCATACCGCGTCAGCGCAGTGACCGGCCGCAGCACAAGCCGCCACAGCAGCACAGCCAGAACCGACGTCGCCGCAAAAGCGAGCCAGAGGATCAGCCACGCAGCCTCGCCCCAACCCAGCACGTTTCCCCACAGGCGCAGGTACACCATCCCCAGCAGCGGCATCAGAAACACGGCCCCCAATGTCCCGCCAAGGATCAGCGCCAAGGGCGGGCGCCACTTGCGCCTTACCCGCGGCATGGACCCATCCGGATACCGACGCCGTGCACTGTTTCGATTGCATCGGCACACCCCGCCTCTGCCAGCTTGGCCCGCAAGTTGCGCAGATGACTGTCAAGCGTGCGGTCGCTGACCGCTGTCCCGGCCCCGTACAGTGCATCGGTCAGCGCCGGTCGTGCCGCAACCTGATCCGGGTAGCGCATCAGATGGGTGAGGATTTCCATCTCGCGGGCGGTCAGTGTCACGGGCGCGCCTTTTACCGTGCAGCCATGGCGCGACGGATCGACCTGCAGAATGCCGCGTTTCAGGGCTGCATTTGCGGAAGCGCGCGCCCCGCGCTTCAGGATTGCACCAACACGGGCCACCAGTTCGCGCGGTGAAAACGGTTTGGTCACATAATCGTCGCCCCCCAGTTCGAACCCCAGCACGCGGTCGATTTCGTCCTCGCGGGCGGTCAAAAACAGGATCGGTGTGTCATCGCTGGCCCGCAGCGCACGGCACAGCGCCAGCCCGTCCATCTCGGGCAGGCCGATGTCCAGCACGATCAGATCGAACCGTCCCGACCGCGCCTTGGCCAAACCTTCGGCACCGTCACCCGCTTCGGCCGCGGCATATCCCGCCTGATCAAAGGCGATGCGCAGCACGGCCCGAATTTGCGGGTCGTCATCAATAACGAGAAGCTGGCGTTTGGTCATGGCTGCGGTGTCTCGGTCGGGGTCATCGCGGCAAGGCTACGGCGCACCCGCCAGTTGCGAAAGCCCCATTCGCGCCAGTCCGTGGGGTGAAACAGCAGGGGTTCTGCAAATTGCTTGTGGCAGTACCAAAAGGGGGTCTGACCCGAATAGGTGACAATGGCGGGCATTGCCCCTTCGCCCAGTTTGCACAGCATCTCGCGGTCTTCGGGCACGTCATGTGTCAGGTTGTAGCGCGCCACGACCCCGTCGAAGTTCACAAAGGTACAGGCATACAGCACAACGGCACCCAGCGCGCCACTGCGCAGCAACATCCACGCGGCGGGCCGGTCCTGCCAAATCTGCTGGGCGGTGATGCCCAGGCCCACCGCAACGACACCCATCCAGACATAGGCCGCGAGGCGCAGCCGGGTCAGGCCAAACGCCTCGACGTACAGGTCCAGACGCCAGATGCTGGCAAAGACCAGCGCCAGCGTCTGTGCCAGCCACAGCATCATCAGCATCCGCACAATGGGTCTGTGGCCCAGATGCGGGCGCGCCACCACGGCGAACACACCCGCCAGCAGGGCCGTCGCGAGCAGCGGATAGGCCCCGCGATGCGCGTAGGAGGCCGGGCTGATCCCCTCGGGCAGCGTCGCGTCGCCATAAAGATACAGCGCGTCCATCCCGGTCTGCACAGCAAAGAGCGCATTGAACGCCACCAGTGAGCGCGCGACCGAACCTGCGTTTACGACCCCCTCACGGCGTACGGTGGCGCGCTGCGGGCGGCGGAATTGCAACCGCTCGCGCATCCGGTACGTCACCAGCACGGGCCAGACAGCTGCCGCAACGATCCCCCAGAACCCTAAACGCCACATATCCGGTGTCGACGGTTGCCAGCGTGCAAAATCGGTCAGTACGTGGTCCAGCACCGGGTTCGCACCCGCCAGCAGCGCCGCAAAGACCAGCGTCGCCACAGCGGGCAGCGCCCATGCCATGACAAGCGACCGCAGGTCCCAGCGTGCCCCCTTGAGACTGCCGATGCCCCGGATCGCGCGCGCGCCGTCGCCCAGCGACTGGCCCGGTGCCACCCACCACAGGCGCAATGCGGCGCGCACCAGATCATGCGACCGGACCCCCGCCAGCACCGCTGTGATGACCGAAAGCCCACATAAGGCGACAAGCATGGACAGCGGCTGCACCAACTCGACCAGGGGCAGCAGGCACAGCACAAGGCCACTTGCCGCGCCGATGCGCGTGCGCGTGGCCAGACGCGGCCACGCAATGGCCAGTCCCGACACAAATACCGCAAAGGCAAACAGCGCAAGGCTCAGCCCCGGCATCACTTGCCACACCAAGACGTCCGCCAGCGCAATCAGCGCCGCCAGCAGCCCCAGCCGCACACCATCGCCACCGGACACCCGCCAGCGGCGCGCCACCTGTTCTGTCTCTGCGCTCAGCCACCAGCCATCCCGCTGCATCGCCAGCGGCACCCCGCGTTTCGAAAATCCGTCCATGCTCCTGCCCCCTTCAGTCCGTGCCTTGATCTGACGCCTTTCCTCGCAACGGCTTGTGCAGCCAAACGGGTGTGATTTGTGCAGAGGTTGTGCAGCGCGCACGTGGCGTGACCCTTGCCAAAGGGCCGTCGTCATGCCACCACCATGGCCTGCCCGCACTGCCGCAAAGGGTGCCCCATGACAGACACAACCGCGCTGGACGCAGCGACGACAACCCAAACCGCGCAGCTGCCGCAAGTGACAGAGCCGCGCAATCCCGGCATCCCGCTCGACCTTGACTGGGTGGCGCGCGTGCAGGCCAACACCTCTGCGATCGAACGGCGCTGCGCGACCCTGCCCGGCCGCCGCTCGATCAAGAAGGACCATCAGGCGGCGTGGCTTTTGCGCGCTGTGGCCTGTATCGACCTGACAACCCTGTCCGGCGATGACACCGAACGCCGGGTGCAACGGCTGTGCGCCAAGGCGCGCCAACCCGTCGATGCACGGATGCTGGATGCCCTTGGCGTTCCGGACCTGACCACAGGTGCCGTCTGCGTATATCACGAGATGATCCCGGCGGCGGTCGCCGCGCTCAAGGGCACTGGTATCCCGGTGGCGGCTGTATCGACCGGGTTTCCCGCAGGCCTGTCGCCCCTCCCGCTTCGGCTACAGGAAATCCGCGAGAGCGTCGCCGCCGGTGCCAAGGAGATCGACATCGTCATCTCCCGTCGCCACGTGCTGACCGGCGACTGGCAAGCGCTGTATGACGAGATGAAGGCCATGCGCGCCGCCTGCGGTGATGCCCACGTCAAGGCGATCCTCGCCACGGGCGAACTGGGCACATTGCGCAATGTGGCGCGGGCGTCGCTGGTCTGCATGATGGCCGGGGCCGATTTCATCAAGACGTCCACCGGCAAGGAAAGCGTGAATGCCACCCTGCCCGTCAGCCTTGTGATGATCCGCGCCATCCGGGATTACTATGAGCGGACCGGCTACCGCGTCGGCTACAAACCTGCCGGTGGCATTTCCAAGGCCAAGGACGCGCTGATTTATCTGTCGCTGATCAAAGACGAACTGGGCGACCGCTGGTTGCAACCGGACCTGTTCCGCTTTGGGGCGTCGTCACTGCTGGGCGATATCGAACGCCAACTCGAACACCACCTGACCGGAGCGTACTCCGCCGGATACCACCATGCCATCGGCTAGGCGGACGCTTGGGACATCGCGGGGCGAGACGAAGGAGTCACAACATGACCGTTAAAGATATCTTCGAAACCATGGAGTACGGCCCCGCCCCCGAAGCGGCAGGCGACGCGCTCGCATGGATTGTGGATCAGGGCGCGCGGTTTGGTCATTTCATCGACGGCAGTTTTACAGACCCTGCCGACGGCTTTGACAGCAAAAACCCCGCCACGGGCGAAGTGCTCGCCACGCTCAGCCAAGCCACGCAAGACGACGTCGACGCCGCCGTCAAAGCGGCCCGCACCGCACAGCCCAAATGGGCCAAGGCGGGCGGCCACACGCGCGCCCGCGTGCTGTATGCCATTGCGCGTCTCTTGCAGAAACACAGCCGCCTTTTTGCGGTGCTTGAGACGCTCGACAACGGCAAACCCATCCGCGAAAGCCGCGACATCGACATCCCCCTTGCCCAGCGTCATTTCTACTATCACGCAGGCATGGCCCAGTTGATGGAGGCCGAACTGCCCGACCGCGAACCCCTCGGCGTATGCGGCCAGATCATTCCGTGGAATTTCCCCCTGCTCATGCTGGCCTGGAAAATCGCGCCCGCGCTGGCGATGGGCAACACGGTGGTGCTGAAACCCGCCGAATACACGTCGCTCACCGCGCTGCTCTTTGCGGAAATCTGCCAGCAGGCGGGCGTGCCCAAGGGCGTGGTCAACATCGTCACCGGCGACGGTGCCGTGGGCGAGATGATCGTGAATGCCGACGTGGACAAGATCGCCTTTACCGGCTCCACCTCCGTGGGTCGCCGCATCCGCGAGGCGACGGCAGGCACGGGCAAGGCACTGACGCTCGAACTGGGCGGCAAGTCCCCCTACATCGTCTTTGACGACGCCGACCTTGATTCCGCGGTCGAAGGGCTGGTGGACGCCATCTGGTTCAATCAGGGGCAGGTTTGCTGTGCAGGTTCCCGCCTGTTGGTCCACGAACCGGTTGCGGATCAGTTCTATGCCAAGCTGCGCGCGCGCATGGACAAGCTGCGTATTGGCGACCCGCTGGACAAAAGCATCGACGTGGGCGCGGTCGTGGACCCTGTGCAACTCGACACAATCACCCGCATGGTCAGCGAGAACAGCGCGGGCGACACCTATCAGGCGCAGACCGCGCTGCCTGCGACGGGATGTTACTACCCGCCCACCCTGATCACCGGGCTCAACACCGCCGACACGCTGATGCAAGAGGAGATCTTTGGCCCGGTCCTTGTCTCCACCACCTTCCGCACGCCTGCCGAAGCGGTCCAATTGGCCAACAACACGCGCTACGGTCTGGCCGCAACTGTCTGGACCGAGAATGTGAACCTTGCGCTGGATATCGCGCCCAAACTGGCGGCTGGCGTTGTCTGGGTGAATGCCACCAACCTCTTTGACGCCGCAGCAGGGTTCGGCGGTGTCCGCGAAAGCGGCTTTGGCCGCGAAGGCGGATGGGAAGGGCTGCGCGCCTACACAAAACCTGCGGGCAAGGCCAAGGCCGTCAAAGCCATCGCCGCCTTTGCCGGTGACGCGGGCCCAACCGACCTGCTGGACCGCACCGCCAAACTCTATATCGGGGGCAAACAGGCGCGGCCCGACGGCGGCTACAGCCGCAATGTCTACGCCAAGAACGGCGCGCTCTTGGGGCAAACGAGCCTTGCCAACCGCAAGGACATCCGCAACGCGGTCGAGGCCGCGCAAGGCGCGGCAAGCTGGAGCAAGACCACCGGCCACCTGCGGGCGCAAATCCTCTACTACATCGCGGAAAACCTGTCCGCGCGGGCGACAGAATTCGCGGCCCGTCTGGACGCGTTACAAGGCGGCAAGGGCGGCGCCAAAGAGGTTGAGGCTTCGATCCGGCGCCTCTTCACCTATGCGGCATGGGCCGACAAATACGATGGCGCAGCCAAGGGGGTGCCGTTGCGCGGCGTGGCGCTGGCCATGCACGAACCGGTTGGCATCATCGGCGCGTTCTGCCCGGACGATGCGCCCCTGCTGGGGCTTGTGTCCCTCATGGCCCCGGCCATCGCCATGGGCAACCGCGCGGTGCTGGTGGCCTCGGACCCGTTCCCGCTGGCGGCCACGGATTTCTACCAAGTGCTGGAAACCTCGGACGTGCCGGGTGGCGTCGTCAACGTCCTGACCGGCAACCACGGCGAGCTTGCGCCGCATATGGCCAAGCACATGAACGTGGACGCGGTCTGGTCCTTCTCCGGCACCGACCTGTCAGCCGAGATCGAACGGGGCGCGGCCATGAACCTCAAACGGACATGGGTCAACAACGGTGCTGCACGCGACTGGATGGGAACGGCGGGCGAAGGCCGCGGGTTCCTTGATGCCGCAACCGAAGTCAAAACCATCTGGGTTCCCTACGGCGAGTGACGACATGCCCGACTATGCTGAACTCGCCACAACACTCCAAAGCCTGACCGAAGGCGAGGATGACGTGGTGGCCCTGATGGCCACTGTCACCTGCGAGGTGCATCACAGCGATGCGCGTTTCGACTGGACCGGGTTTTACCGCGTCACCGGCCCCGAAATGCTCAAGATCGGCCCATATCAGGGTGGGCACGGCTGCCTGCATATCCCCTTTTCGCGCGGCGTCTGCGGGGCTGCGGCCCGCACGGGCAAGGTGCAACGGGTCGCCGATGTCGACGCCTTTCCCGGCCACATCGCCTGCGCCAGTTCCACCCGATCCGAACTGGTGCTGCCGGTCTGGAACACGGCGGGTGACCTGATCGCCGTCTTTGACATCGACAGCGACCAACCCGATGCATTCACAACCGATGACGCCGACAATCTGGCCCGCATCCTCGCGGATGTGTTTTCCCGGTGATACACCATCCGTGAAAAAATCTCTTGCTTTTTCATGTGCGCTGCGGCGACATGAAAAGACATAGGGATTTTTCACGACTCATGTTGCAATCGCATCCACCCACCGCACATTCGCTTGGCGCTGATCTGCGCGCCCTGCGCAAGGCGCGTGGGCTGACATTGCAGGACATGGCCGACGCGCTTGGCCGATCCGTGGGCTGGGTCAGTCAGGTCGAGCGTGACATGTCCGATCCGTCCATCACCGATCTGCGGCACATGGCGGCAACGCTCGATATCGCCGTCTCCACCCTGTTCCGCTACGGCGCCGCCCCGGCAGAAGAAGAAGGGTTCATCGTACGCCAGCACGCCCGCCGCCCCATCGGGTCCCGCGCCGCTGGTCTGGTCGAAGAACTGCTGTCACCCGACCTCACCGACGACTTTGAGGTGGTGCATTCCACATTCGAGCCATTCAGCGAAATCACCGACACCGTGACCCGCCCCACGCAGGAAGTGGGCTACGTCATTTCCGGCGCGCTGGACCTCGAAATCAGCGGGCGGCTCTATTCGGTTGGACCGGGCGACAGTTTCCGCATCCGGGGCGAGCCGTTTCGCTGGATGAATCCGCACCCGCGCCCCGCTGTGGCGATCTGGGTCATCGCACCGCCCGTCTACTGATGAGCATCGAGGCGTGGATCATCTTTGCGCTGTTCTGGGTCGTGTTCGTCACGACGCCGGGCCCCAACGCCGTCAATTGCATCACCAACGGCATGACCCTCGGGTTTCGCCGCTCTTTGCCCGGCATTCTTGCGATCCTGATGCAGGCATCCGCCTTCCTGATCCTGTCGGCCTTTGGTGTCACGGCGCTGATCGCCGCGTCGGCAACAGCCTTTGCGGTGGCCAAGGTGGTGGGCGCGGCGGTCCTGATCTGGTTGGGCATCCGCGCGTGGATGCGGGCCGGGACGATACCCGAAGCGGGCGCACAAAATGGCCGATCCGTCTACCTGCGCGCCCTCGCCATTGCCACGATCAACCCCAAGAGCATCGCGGGCTACCTCGCCGCGTTTTCGCAATTCGTGCAGCCCGATGTGCCGGTCTGGGACCAGATGTGGGTGATCATGCCAACCGCGCTGACGCTGACCGCGCTCAGCTATGCCGGGTTCACCGCATTGGGCGCCGGTCTGGGACGCGCCGCGTTGGGGGCTGTGTTCAACATGTGGCTACAACGCGCGCTGGCCGGGTGTTTCATCATCTACGGCGTCCTGCTCGGAACCGTCACAACACCGGGGAGGACGGCATGAAAACGGGAAGCTGCCTGTGCGGCGGTGTGACCTTCACACTAAGCGGCGCATTGCGCGATTCAGTGGCCTGCCACTGCCTGCAATGCCGCAAGACCAGCGGCCACTACGTGTCCGCGACGCAGGTGCAACCGGGTCAGTTGACCCTGACAGGAACAGACACGCTGACGTGGTATCCGTCATCGCCCAAGGCCGAGCGCGGATTTTGCAACCGCTGCGGCGCGTCCCTGTTCTGGCGTCACGAGGATGATGGCGGCGCCGTGTCAGTGATGAGCGGCACCATCGACGGCGACACCGGCCTGAAAACAGCCAAGCACATCTTTACCGCCTTCAAGGGCGATTACTACGACATCGCGGACGACGTGCCGCAACGGGAGAACTGAACATGAGCGACTTTCCGACAACGGCACGCGTGGTCATCATCGGCGGCGGTGCCGTTGGAACCTCGACCCTCTACCATCTGGCCAAGGCGGGCTGGACCGATTGCGTGCTGCTGGAAAAGAACGAACTGACCGCCGGGTCCACATGGCACGCCGCAGGCAACTGCCCGAACTTTTCGAACTCGTGGGCGATCTTGAATATGCAGCGCTACGGGCTGGAAATGTACCGGACGCTGGCCGACGATGTCGATTATCCGATGAACTACCACGTGACCGGGTCGCTGCGTCTGGCGCATTCCAAAGAGCGGATGCAGGAGTTTGAGCGCGTGTCGGGCATGGGCCGGTATCAGGGGCTCGAAATGCCGATCCTCACACCGCAGGACATGCAGGACTACCACCCGTTCATGGAAACCCACGAACTGGCGGGCGGCATGTGGGACCCGCTGGATGGTGACATCGACCCCGCCCAGCTGACCCAAGCCATGGCCAAGGGCGCGCGCGATCTGGGCGCGCGGATCGAACGGTTCTGCCCCGCCACAGGGATCGAACGCGACGGCGACGAATGGATCGTAAAGACGGACAAGGGCGACATCCGCTGCGAATACGTCGCCAACTGTGCGGGTTACTACGCCCAGCGCGTGGGCGAGATGTTCAAGCCATTTGGCGGGCGCACCGTGCCCATGGTGGTCATGTCGCACCAGTATTTCCTGACCGACGAAATCCCCGAAGTCGCCGCGTGGACCAAGGAAAAAGGCCACAAGCTGCCCATCATCCGCGACGTCGACATCAGCTATTACCTGCGGCAGGACAAGAACGGCCTGAACCTTGGGCCTTACGAGCGCAACTGCAAGGCGCACTGGATCACGCCCGACGACCCGATGCCCGAGGATTTCTCGTTCCAGCTGTACCCCGATGACCTCGAACGGCTTGAATTCTATATCGAGGACGCGATGGCCCGCGTGCCCGCGCTTGGCACCGCCGGGGTGGGTCGCAACATCAACGGACCCATTCCCTACGCCCCCGACGGTCTGCCCCTGATCGGGCCGATGCCGGGTGTGAAAAACGCATTTGAGGGCCACTGCTTTACCTTCGGCATCGCCCAAGGTGGCGGCGCGGGCAAGGTCCTGTCGGAATGGATCATGCACGGCGAGACCGAGTGGGACATGTGGGCCACCGACCCGCGCCGCTACACCGATTATGCCGATCACGACTATGCGCTGGCCAAGGCGCTTGAGACCTATGGCCACGAATACGCGATGCACTTCCCGCATCACGAATGGCCCGCAGGCCGGGACAAGAAACTGTCGCCGGTCGATGACCGCATCCGCGCGGCAGGTGGCCAGATGGGCGCGTATAATGGCTGGGAACGCGCCAACTGGTTCGCCAAGGATGGCGACGACACGTCAGAGGAGGCAACGCACACATGGGACCGCGAAGGGCCATGGCTGCCGCGCATCCGCGAAGAGGTCGAGGCCGTGCGCGACAGCGTGGGCGTGCTGGACCTGCCCGGTTTTTCCCGGTTCGACCTCAAGGGGCCGGGGGCGGCAGAATGGCTGCGCGGCATGATCGCTGGTGCGCTGCCCAAGATCGGTCGCCTGAACCTCGCCTATTTCTCGGACAGCCGTGGGCGCATCCTGACCGAGATGTCGGTGCTGCGTTTCGCTGAGGATACGTTCACGCTGATCACGGCGGCAGGTGCGCAGTGGCATGACGGAGAGCTTTTGCGCCACAACCTGCCCGACGGGCTGACACTGATCGACACAACAACCGAGCAATCGACGCTGATCGTGAGCGGTCCCAAGTCCCGCGATCTGCTGTCCGGCATCAGCGATGGCGACCTGAGCCTTGGCTGGCTGACCCATCAGCCGGCCAAGGTTGCCGGTTGCGACGCGATGCTGGTGCGGGTCAGCTTTGCCGGTGAACTGGGTTGGGAAGTCCACGCCGCTGTGGATGATATCCCGGCGATCTACGACGCGGTTGTGGGCGGCGGCGCCAAACCCTTTGGCATGTACGCACTGAACTCCATGCGGATCGAAAAGGGCTACCGCGCGTGGAAGGGCGATCTGTCCACCGACTACACCCTTTTCGAAGGCGGGCTGGACCGGTTCGTCAAGCTGGACAAGCCACAGGACTTTCCCGGCAAGGCCGCGCTGCTTAACGAGAAACAGCAGGGATCGAAGAAACGGTTTGTCACGATGCTGGTGGACGCGGGCGCGCAGGACGCGCCCTACATGTCCACGATCTGGAGCGGGGACACCGTGGTGGGCGAGACCACGTCGGGCGCGTGGGGGCACCGGATCAATGCGTCCGTCGCCCTTGGCGTGGTGCGCACGGACCTGTCCACGCCGGGCACATCGCTTGAGATCGAGATGTACGGCAAGCGCTATGCCGCAACCGTGCAGCCCGATCAGCCTTTGTGGGACCCTCAGAACGAAAGGTTGCGGGCGTAACGCTTTTCCGACACGGGAAACGGCACGGAATCCGACCATCGGTTTCCACCATGTCCGAAGGAACTGAAATGGCTGACATCACGCTTCTCGACGGGGGAATGGGGCAGGAACTGGTGCACCGCGCCGGGGACAAACCCACGCCGCTCTGGTCCACGCAGATCATGCTGGACCATCCCGGCATGGTCACACAAGTCCACCGGGATTTCTTTGCCGCCGGGGCGACCATCGCCACGACAAACAGCTACGCGATCCACCACGACAGGCTGGCGGACACGCCGGTCGAAGGCGCGTTTTCCGCCCTGCATCAAAGCGCGCTTTACGAGGCGCGCACGGCGCGGCGCGAACACGGGTCTGGCCGCATTGCCGGGGCCATTGGCCCGCTCAGGGCCAGCTACCGGCCCGATCTGCATCCCGACGCCTCCGAGGCCGTGCCGCTGTTTGCCGAAGTGGCCAGCCTTTTGGCCCCCGCCTGCGATGTGCTGATCTGCGAAACGGTCGCCTCGGTCGCCCATGCGCGTGACATTCTGGCCGCCAGCGTCCCGCTGGGCCTGCCGGTTTGGCTGGCCTTGACCGTGGACGACACCGACGGCACCCGCCTGCGGTCAGGCGAGCCGGTGTCCGACGCCGTTCCCGTGGCCGAGGCGGGCGGCGCAAGCGCACTCCTGATCAACTGCTCCACCCCAGAGGCAATCCCGCCCGCCTTGGCCGGTCTCGCGGGCACCACGCTGCCCATCGGGGCCTATGCCAACGGGTTCGAGCAGATCACCGAAGGGTTCATGGACGACAAACCAACCGTCGACGCCCTGACCCTCCGCCGTGACTTCACGCCGGAACTTTACGCCGATCACGTCATGTCATGGGTCGATGCAGGGGCCACCATTGTCGGTGGCTGTTGCGAGGTCAGCCCCGCCCATATCGCCGAAATCGCCCGCCGTCTGCGCGACGCGGGCCACACCATCGTCTAAGGAGCCTGTCATGCCCGACCTGCCCACATCTGCCCGCGTTGTCATCATCGGTGGCGGCGTCATCGGGTGTTCGGTTGCCTACCACCTGACCAAGCTGGGGTGGACGGATGTGGTGCTGTTGGAACGCAAGGCGCTGACATCGGGCACCACTTGGCACGCGGCAGGCCTGATCGCACAGCTGCGCGCGACGGCGAACATGACAAAGCTCGCGAAATACTCGCAGGAGCTTTATGGCGATCTGGAGGGCGAAACCGGCGTTGCAACGGGTTTCAAACGCGTGGGCTCGATCACCGCCGCCCTGACGGATGAGCGTCTCGAAGAACTGCACCGTCAGGCCGCCATGGCCCGTGCCTTTGGTGTCGAGGTCGCGGAAATCTCGCCCACCGAGGTCAAGGCGCGCTACGAACACCTGAACATCGACGACGTGACCGGCGGCGTCTACCTGCCGCTGGACGGCCAAGGCGACCCCGCCAACATCGCCCACGCGCTGGCCAAGGGCGCGCGGCAGCGGGGCGCGCGGGTGCAGGAACGCACCGCAGTCACCGACCTGACCAAGGATGGTCGCCGCATCACCGGCGTGGATTGGCAAGGCGAGGACGGCACCAGCGGCCACATCGCCTGCGACCACGTTGTAAACTGCGCGGGCATGTGGGGCCACGCGGTGGGCAAAATGGCGGGCGTGAACGTGCCACTGCAAGCCTGCGAACATTTCTACATCGTGACCGAGGCCATCACCGGATTGCAACAACTGCCCGTGCTGCGGGTGCCCGACGAATGCGCCTACTACAAGGAGGACGCAGGGAAAATCCTGCTGGGGGCGTTCGAACCAAACGCCAAGCCTTGGGCCGTGAACGGCATCCCAAAGGATTTCGAGTTCGACCAGTTGCCCGAGGATTTCGACCATTTCGAGCCGATCCTAGAGGCGGCCGTAAACCGGATGCCGATGCTGGCCGAGGCCGGAATTCACACGTTCTTCAACGGGCCCGAGAGTTTCACCCCCGACGACGCCTACCACCTTGGCCTCGCGCCCGAGATGGACAACGTCTGGGTTGCCTGCGGCTTTAACTCGATCGGCATTCAGTCTGCGGGCGGCGCGGGCATGGCGCTGGCGCAGTGGATGGAGGACGGGGCCAAACCGTTTGACCTTGGCGACGTGGACATTGCCCGGATGCAGCCGTTTCAGGGCAACAAGACTTACCTCGCCGCGCGCTCGACCGAGACGCTGGGCCTGCTTTATGCGGATCACTTCCCCTACCGGCAAAAGGCCACTGCGCGGGGCGTGCGCCGCACGCCGTTCCACCAGCACCTGCTGCAACACGGTGCGGTGATGGGCGAACTGGCTGGATGGGAACGCGCCAACTGGTTTGCGCGGCCCGGTCAAAACGCGGAATACGAATACACGTGGAAGCGGCAGGTGTTCTTTGACAACGTCGCCGAAGAGCACAAGGCGATCCGCGAAAACGTCGGCATGTACGACATGTCATCCTTTGGCAAAATCCGTGTCGAGGGGCCGGATGCCACCGCCTTTATGAACCACGTAGGCGGCGGGCAATATGACGTGCCCGTGGGCAAGATCGTCTACACCCAGTTCCTGAATGACCGCGGCGGGATCGAGGCGGATGTGACTGTCACCCGCATCACCGAGACCTGCTACCTCGTGGTGACCCCCGCCGCCACACGGCTGGCGGACCAGACGTGGATGGAGCGGCACAAGGGCGAATTCAACGTGGTGATCACCGATGTGACCGCGGGCGAAGGCGTGCTGGCCGTCATGGGCCCCAACGCCCGCAAGCTGTTGCAAATGGTCAGCCCTGCGGATTTCACCAACGATGTGAACCCCTTTGGCACCGCCCAGCAGATCGAGATCGGCATGGGGCAAGCCCGTGTACACCGTGTGACCTATGTGGGCGAGCTGGGGTGGGAGGTGTACGTCTCCTCCGACATGGCGGGCCACGTGTTCGAAGCGCTGCACGAGGCCGGACAGGACATGGGGCTAAAGCTGTGCGGGATGCACATGATGGACACCTGCCGCACCGAAAAAGGCTTCCGCCATTTTGGCCACGACATCACCTGCGAGGATCACGTGCTTGAGGCGGGCTTGGGCTTTGCGGTCAAGACGGACAAGCCCGACTTCATCGGGCGCGACGCGGTGCTGCGGAAAAAGGAAACGGGGCTGGAAACCCGTCTGATCCAGTTCAAGCTGACCGATCCCGAGCCGCTGCTCTATCACAACGAGCCGATTGTGCGGGATGGCGAGATCGTGGGCTACCTGTCCTCGGGCAGCTATGGGCACCATCTGGGGGCTGCGGTCGGTATGGGCTATGTGCCCTGCAAGGGCGAGGCGGTGGCGGACGTGCTGGCCTCCACCTACGAGATTGACGTGGCGGGCACGCGGGTGCGGGCCGACGCGTCGATGAAGCCGCTTTATGACCCGAAATCGGACCGGGTAAAGGTCTAACCCGCCTCGAAAAAGTCGCGTGCCAGCGTGGTCCAGCCCCGCGGCATCCCGTGGCCACCGTCATGTTCGCAGAACGTGATGGTGCCCGCATCGCAGCTGTTGTCCCACACCCGGCAGCGGAACGGATCGCCCATGTCGATCCGGTCGGGATGGGTGCGGCACTGGTTGGCCGCGCGCGCCAGCGCCAGACTGTCCCACAGGCTGCCCTGATGCCAGTCGCGGATCGCGCGCCCTTCAAACGGGACCTGATTGTCGGCAAAACCGTGGATTTGCAGGAAGCGCACCGGCGCGCTCGGGCAATCCGTGGTGTCATTGGGCTCCCGTAGCGCCCCCGCGATAGAGACAAAAGCGGCAAACTCCTCTGCCGCTTTGCACGCCATCAACCACGCCATGGACCCGCCCGCAGAAAAGCCCGCCACATAGATGCGACCGGGATCGATCGACGCTTTGGTCTGCGCATCGGCCACCACATCACGGACAAAGGCCACATCGTCGCGCAACCCGCCTTCGCGCCCCGCCCAGCGGCGGCTGTCGCGCCCCTCAATGGGTGTACCGTTGGGCGCAATCACGACGTAACCGGCCTCTGCAAACTCGGACCTTATGCCACCGCGAAAGATCATCTGCCCGGTCGCGTTGTGACCGTGGAAAAAGACAAGCGCGGGTGCGCTTTCAACACCGGGATCAATCATGTGATAGGTCCCGCCATCAATCTCACAGGCAGCGTCAGGACCGCATTGCGCAGCGGCGAGGGTCGGCAGGGCCAACAGCAGGGCAAGGATGTATCTCATCCGTGCAGGTCTGCACATTTCGCCCATGTTGAAAAGCCAGCCTGCGGCTGCACGCGGGAACGTGATCGCCCTTGCGCTGGCCGCGCGCATTTGAGAGGCGGTGCGCATGAGCACCGACTACACCCCACCGCAGGACCCGCTGGTGATCTTGCACGACGACGCCGAAATCCTCGCGGTGGACAAACCCGCGGGCCTGCTGAGCGTGCCGGGCAAGGGCGAACACCTCGCCGATTGCCTCATTGCGCGGGTGCAGGCGGTGTGGCCGCAGGCGCTGCTGGTGCATCGTCTGGACCGGGACACCTCCGGTGTGATCGTCTTTGGCCTGACGCCCCACGCACAGCGGTTCCTGTCGAAACAGTTCGAACTGCGCGCAACGCGCAAGACCTACGTGGCGCGGGTGCACGGACGGCTCACGCCGAAAATGGGGCGCGTGGACCTGCCGCTTACCGTGGACTGGCCCAACCGCCCGCGGCAACGGGTCGACCACGAGAATGGCAAAGCCGCGATCACCGACTGGCGCGTGCTGCGCGACAGCGCCAAAGAGACCCGCGTGCGGCTCATGCCGCAAACCGGGCGCAGCCATCAACTGCGCGTACACATGCTGGCGCTGGGGCACGTGATCCTTGGCGATCCGCTCTATGCGACAGGCGCGGCGCGGGATCACCCCCGCCTGATGCTGCATTCCGAAGAACTGCGGATCAAACACCCCGACAGCGGCAAGATGATGCGCTTCCGCGCCCCTGCCCCGTTCTGATGGACGTTTGACAGGGCCGCGCGCGCCCCTTTACCCTTTGACACATGACTGACCGACCACATGGCGCGCCCAATCTCAGGGCACCGACATTCGCCGACCTGACCGCAAGCCTGTGCGCGGGCTTGGGCGACTTTGCCGCTGCACCGCATCTGGGCCTGTTCTTTGCCGGGTTCTACGTGGTCGTGGGCGTGATCATGGCCGCGATCACCTATACCACGGGCACGACCTTTTGGCTGATCCTCGCGGTGCTGGGCTTCCCGCTGATCGGGGCGTTTGCGGCACTGGGCCTCTACGAGGTCAGCCGCAGGCGGCAGGCGGGACACGCCCTGCCCTTTTCCGAGGTTGTGTCGGTTGTCTGGGCCGAAAAGAACGGGCAGCTGCCTTGGCTGGCCGTCATGGTCGTGGTGCTGTTTCTGTTCTGGTTTTTCCTCGGTCACATGATCTTTGCCCTGTTTCTGGGCCTGTCACCGATGACAAATGTGTCGACATCGCTCGACATCTTTCTGACGGCAGACGGGCTGACCATGCTGGCTTTCGGCACCGCCGTGGGTGCAGCTTTTGCCACGCTCACCTTTGCGATGAGCGTGCTGGGGATGCCCATGCTGCTGGACCGGGATGTCGACTTTATGACCGCGCTGACACGCTCCATCGGTGCCGTGGCCGACGCGCCGGTGATCTACCTGAGCTGGGGCGCCTTCATCGCAGCGATCACCATTGCGGCCATGATCCCCGGCTTTCTGGGATTGTTCCTTGTCATGCCGGTGCTGGGGCACGCCACATGGCACCTTTACAAGCGGGTAAGCCTGCCCCCGGCACGCTGACGGCTATTCAGCCGCCCAACCCGATACAGCTTTGACTTCGAGGAAATCCTCGATGCCCCAGATGCCGCCCTCGCGCCCGTTGCCCGACTGCTTCATCCCGCCAAAGGGCGAGCCTGCCGCGCGGCTGGTGCCGTTCATCTCGACCATACCCGACCGCAGCGCCTGCGCCATCCGGTTCAGCCGCGCACCGTCCTGCGTCTGCACGTAATTGGTTAGGCCATAAACCGTGTCATTGGCGATCTCGACCGCCTCTTCCTCGGTGTCGAAGGGCAGGATCGACAACACGGGGCCAAAGATTTCCTCGCGGGCGATGGTCATGTCGTTGTTGACGTCAGCAAAGACCGTGGGGCGCACGTAAAAGCCTTTGTTGAACCCCTCGGGGCGACCCGGACCACCGGCCACCAGCCGCGCGCCTTCGTCTATGCCCTTCTGGATCAGGTCCTGAATCTTGGTCCATTGTACCTCGTTCACCACCGGGCCGATATGGCGGCCATCCTCGGTCGCGGGGCCCACTGACACTTTGGCGGCGACCGCTGCGGCCTCTTCGACCGCCGCGTCATAGCGGCTGCGCTGAACCAGCATCCGCGAGGGGGCATTACAGCTTTGGCCGGTGTTGTTCATCATGTGCAGAACGCCGCGTTTCACCGCCTTTTCGTCCGCATCGTCAAAGATCACATTGGCGCCCTTGCCGCCCAGTTCCAGATGCACGCGCTTAAGCGTGTCGGCGGCGTTCTTGGAAATCAGGCGGCCCGCACGGGACGACCCGGTAAAGCTGACCATGTCCACATCCGGATGCCCCGACAGCACCGTGCCCACGCCCGGCCCGTCGCCGTTGACAAGGTTGAACACGCCGGCAGGAAAGCCCGCTTCGTCCATCATCTCGGCAAAGATCATCGCGTTGAGCGGCGATTCCTCGGACGGTTTCAGCACCATGGTACAGCCCGCAATGGCGGCGGCGCCCACCTTGAGCGTCACCTGATTCATCGGCCAGTTCCACGGCGTGATCAGGGCCGCGACACCCACGGGTTCGTAGATGATCCGGTCGGACGGCGCATGGTCCCCCAAGGGGCGCACGAAATCGAACCCTTTGGCGTCCCGCACAAAATTCTTGAGGTGCCAGGTGCCCGCACCGACCTGCTGGCTGCGCGACATGTCGATGGGCGCGCCCATCTCGGACGACATGGCCTGCGCCAGATCCTCGGCCCGCGCCTCGTAGACGGCGATCAGCTTTTCGACGAGGGCGATCCGCTCGGCGGGATCGGTCTGCATCCACGCCGGAAACGCTGCCTTGGCCGCGGCGATGGCCGCCTCTGCATCCGCCGCTCCGCCCAGCGAAATCACGGCGCACGGTTCTTCGGTCGACGGATCGATCACGTGGTGATCTGTGCCCGCAATTGGATCAACCCACTGTCCGTTGATGTAGAATGCGCGTTTCTCAAGCATTGCGGCTCTCCTCATGTGCAAATGTCCCGGTGACACTGGCCGTGGCAGAACGGGGATGCAAGTACGGCCTGCGTCGCCTAAGTATACCACAGCGACAATATTCCTGACGGAGGACACCATGGGTTTGCGCATCAACGACACGATACCCGATCTGACGGTCACAACCGACCACGGCACCTTTTCGCTGCACGAGTGGATCGGCGACAGCTGGGCCATTCTCTTTTCGCACCCCAAGGACTTTACGCCTGTGTGCACCACCGAATTCGGTGCCGTGGCACAGCTGGCGCCCGAATGGGAAAAGCGCGGCACCAAGGTGATCGGCGTGTCCGTCGACGGGGTCGAGGACCACAAGAAGTGGAAAGGCGACATCGAAAAGGTTGGCGGCGCGCCCGCCGGATTCCCGATCATTGCCGATGACGGGCTGGAGGTGTCCAAAGCCTTCGACATGCTCCCCGCCGAGGCGTACTTGCCTGATGGCCGCACCCCCGCCGACAGCGCCACGGTGCGCTCGGTCTTTATCATTGGCCCGGACAAGCAGTTGAAACTGTCGATGACCTACCCGATGACCGTGGGCCGCAACTTTGCCGAGGTGGTGCGTGCGCTGGACGGACTGCAAATGTCGGCCAAGGGCGTGGCAACACCCGCCAACTGGGTCCCGGGCGAAGACGTGATCATCCCGCCCACCGTGTCCAATGAGGACGCCAAAGCCAAGTTCGGTGAATTCGAGACGGTTCTGCCCTACCTGCGCAAAACCAAGGCGCCCACCTAACCGCGCAGCTTGCGGATAATCTGCCGCAAAGAGCGCCCCCCCTTGGCTTCGGGGGGCGCAGCCTCGATCATCCCGAGGTAGGCCGCCCAATCATGGCGGCCTGCAATCGCCCCGTCGGCCACCGCACAGAACAGGTCCACCGTGTTGACGTGCCGCGCCTGATAGAGGTGGAAAAAGTCCATATCCCCGTAAAACGTCCCGGTGCCGTAAACGCCCCGATCCGCCAGCGGCCAGATCGGGCGCAGCGCAAAGGACGGATAGGTCAGCGCCACCTCGACACCGCGCGCCTCGGCGATGTCCGTCAGAATCTGTGCAACGTCGCCGGTCTCGTAGGGGGCCAGCGACGGCGCCCCAAAATCCCGCCACACATCACGGCGAAACGCCATGAACATCGGCGCGGCAAAAATGCGGTCGGGCCGTTTGTCGTTGGTTGTCTGCGCAAGGCCCGCAATGGCCCCACGTTCAGCGGCGGCCACCATCCCGGCATAGGCCTCATGCGACAGCGGAAAGGCGTCGATATCCGCAATCACCACAATATCGTCAAGGCTGTCATCCGCGAGCAGCGCGTCAATCCAGCCCGCATGGTTCGCCTTGTCATCGCGCCACTGGTTCAGCGGCACGTCAAAATGGTCAAACACGCGGCGCTGCGCGTCCAACAGGCGTTGCTCGATATTGTAGCGGTAAAAGCTGTGGACAGTGGGACGGGAAGCCAAGGGCGTAACCTTCAGGTGTCAGGACGATGCCGCGCCTTGTGCCGCATCGCGCGCAGCCTGTCACCCCAGTTCCGCTTTATCCGGCGCCAGCGATAAAACCGGCTGCGCCCGTCGGTGCCCCGCGCGCCGCGCGCCGGGTCAATCTGGCTGTCCGCCCCCGTGGTCAGAAACAGTGGCGGCGACACCGTCAAACCCATGTCCGTTTCCGTCAGCCAGCGCCGGGTCGCATGGTCCCATGGGCAATCAATACCGCCGAACTGATCCAGAAATGCCTGTGCCCCCGCACGGGTCCACAAAAGCGCCGTGGCCAGCATCGGAAAGTAATGGCCCCGCAGCACATCCAGCGTCGCCCCATCCAGTTCCAGCGTGGCCAGATGCGTGGTGATCTTTTGCCGCTTGGCCCCAAGGTTGGCGACATACCAATCCTCCCGCCACCGGCCCCTCTGCCACGTCAGAATACCCTGCACGAAGCCCATCGCCTTGGCGTCCGGGTCCATGTCATCCTCAAGGATCAGACCATACGCCGCGCCACTGTCGAGAAAGGCCGCCAGCGCCCGCAAATGGCTCTGAAAGGCGCCCACTTCGCCACCGTTTAGGTCCCGCCCGAAATAGTTCTGCGCACCCTCCGCATCATAGGCCTCAACCGCGCGCGGCGGCGTCTGGCGACCATCAACCCCCGGCACACGTGTAAAGGTGACACCCTGCACACCCAAGGCCGTTTGGGCCGCCGCCAACCGACCGGGGCTGTCATCCAGATTGATCAGAAGCACAGCCAGATCGGTCATCGCGACAACAACCGCCCCGCCGCCTTGGCATAAAGCCCGTGCAATTCACCCTTGATCGACCGCAACAGCGACTTTTGCTTGCGCATCCGGTCGCGCGCGGTCTCAAGGCTTGATGCCAGTTCATCTTCGGGCCGCGTCTGCACCGGGTTGGGCACCACGCAGCGGACCCGCAACCCCAATTCCCAGCAATGCGAAATGTCGGTGTCATAGGGCCGGAAAATATGCTTACGCGACAGGATGCGGCGCGCGCCCGTGCGCGTGACCAGATAGGCCGCCGATCCTGCCGGGGGCACATGGTATCGGGTCAGCACCTCGCCCTGCCAGTCTTCGGTCCCGGCCACCTTGGACGGGTAAACGTCATGCAGCCGCAAAATGTCCCATGGCGGGGTCGGATCGGCCCACGCCTTGCTGTGCAGGTCAATCAACCGGGCCGGGTCAGGCAGAACCACGTCATCTTCGTAGATCGCGCAAACGGCGTCATCCGTGTCCAGAAACCGGCGCAACATGCGCCAATGCCCAAAGGTACAGGCCACCTCACCGGCGGTGAGCGGATATTTGTGGAACAGCCGCGCGCGCAGCGGCGAATGCAGCGCCTCGGCCTCGGGCGTCAGGCCGTTGATGCCTTGGATAAAAGTCGGCTCCAGACCTGCATCGGCAAAGGTCTGTGCGCACATCTGGTATCGCGGGCTGTCGGGCGGTTCGATCGTCAGGATGTAATGCTGGATCGGTGTCATCGCGCCCTCGGGGGTCCGGTCGGGGCGACAGCGCCGCCCCGACCCTTTGCGCGTTCGGGCCTTAGCCCTCGGCGGATTCTTCTTTCTTGATCTCTTCGCCGGTCTCCTGATCGACGACTTTCATCGACAGGCGGACCTTGCCGCGGTCGTCAAAGCCAAGCAGTTTGACCTTCACTTCCTGACCTTCCTTCAGAACGTCCGAAGGATGGTTCAGGCGGCGGTTTTCGATCTGGGACACGTGCACCAGACCGTCGCGCTTGCCAAAGAAGTTCACAAAAGCACCAAAGTCCACGATCTTGACGACCGTACCGGTGTAAATCGCGCCTTCTTCCGGCTCTGCCACGATCGAATAGATCATGTCGTAGGCTTTCTTGATCGAGTCGCCGTTGGGCGATGCGATCTTGACCACACCATCGTCGTTGATGTCGACCTTGGCGCCCGACACTTCGACGATCTCGCGGATGACCTTGCCGCCCGACCCGATCACTTCGCGGATTTTGTCGGTGGGCACGTTCATTGTCTCGATGCGCGGCGCATGGACCGAGAATTCCTGAGCGCCGGTGATGGATTTGCCCATCTCGCCCAGAATATGCATCCGGCCAGCTTTCGCCTGTTCCAGTGCTTTCTCCATGATCTCGGGCGTGATGCCTGCGATCTTGATGTCCATCTGCAACGAGGTGATGCCGTTTTCGGTGCCCGCCACTTTGAAGTCCATGTCGCCAAGGTGGTCTTCGTCACCCAAGATGTCGGACAGGATGGCGTATTCGCCGTCGTCCTCAAGGATCAGGCCCATAGCGACACCGGCCACCGCGTTTTTGAGCGGCACGCCTGCGTCCATCATCGACAGCGACCCACCACAGACAGATGCCATGGAACTGGAACCGTTGGATTCCGTGATCTCCGACACAACGCGAACGGTGTAGGGGAAATCGGTCGGCGCAGGCAGCACGGCTTGCAGTGCGCGCCATGCCAGTTTGCCGTGACCGATCTCACGCCGTCCGGGAGGGCCCACGCGGCCCGCTTCGCCGACCGAATAGGGCGGGAAGTTGTAGTGCAGCAGGAAGTTCGATTTGAAGTTGCCGTGCAGCGCGTCAATGAACTGCTCATCGTCGCCGGTGCCCAGTGTCGTGACCACAAGGCCCTGCGTCTCACCACGGGTGAAAAGCGCGGAGCCGTGCGTCCGGGGCAAGAAGCCCGTCTGGCACACGATGTCACGGATTTCGTCCGTCTTGCGACCGTCGATCCGCTTGCCGGTCTTGACCACGTCACCGCGCAGGATGGACGCTTCGAGCTTTTTCAGGGCGGAGCCAAGGTTGGCGTCCTCTGTCTGCTCTTCGGTCAGGGCGGCGAGGATCGCCTCGCGGGCGGCGGCAACAGCGGCGGTGCGCTCTTGCTTGTCACCAATGGCAAAGGCGGCGCGCATCTGCTCTTCGCCTGCGGCTTTCACGGCGGCATAAAGGTCAGAATAGTCGGGCGCCTGATAGTCAAACGGCTCTTTCGCGGCATCTTCAGCCAGCGCGATGATCAGGTCGATCACGGGCTGGATTTGCGTGTGCGCAAAGTTCACAGCGCCCAGCATTTCCGCTTCGGTCAGCTCATAGGCTTCGGATTCGACCATCATCACGGCGTCTTTGGTGCCCGCAACAACCAGATCCAGACGTTGTTCTGGGTTCAGGCGCAGGTCCTGCATATCGTCCACGGTCGGGTTCAGGATGTACTCGCCATCCTCAAAGCCCACGCGCGCACCGGCAATCGGACCCATGAACGGCGCGCCCGAGATGGTCAGCGCAGCCGACGCCGCGATCATCGCGACGATGTCGGGGTCATTGACCAGGTCGTGGGACAAAACCGTACACATCACCAGCACTTCGTTCTTGAAGCCGGGGACAAACAGGGGCCGGATCGGACGGTCGATCAGACGCGCGGTCAGGGTTTCCTTCTCGGTGGGCCGTGCCTCACGCTTAAAGAAACCGCCCGGGATCTTGCCCGCGGCATAGTATTTTTCCTGATAGTGGACGGTCAGCGGAAAGAAGTCCTGACCGGGCTTGGGCTGTTTTGCGAACGTCACGTTCGCCATAACGCTGGTTTCACCCAGCGTGGCAATGACCGAACCGTCAGCCTGACGGGCAACCTTGCCGGTTTCCAGTGTGAGCGTTTCCTCGCCCCACTGCATCGATTTTTTCGTCTCGTTGAACATGCTAATTCCTAAGTTGGCCCATGTCTCTCATGGGGCCATTTGCGTAGGGGGCGTATTCCCCCTGACCTCGGTATCTTCTTTGGCGGGCGCTGAGGTCCGGGCGCCATGCTTCAGATGTCGCGCGCATACAGTGTTTTGCGCGGAAATGAAAGCGGTGCGGTCGCACCTTATGACCACGGCTTTTTCGGGGGGCGGGCAAAGGCGATAGGCGCGTCAGGAAAGAGGTCTCCACCACTGGCATCCGGCATGACCGTCCCCCACGACCGCATCCATTTTGCGGGCGGCGCAAGCGCGCCACCGGGGTGCCACTCAAAATATCCCAACGCGCCCGGCGCAGGGATCGGATCAACCGGTTCCGGGTTGGCAAGGGTCAACCCCGCAGGTCCCGCGAACCACGCACTGTCGCTTTGAGTGATGATGCCCGTCACCTCCACCGTGCCAATGATTGCCCCGCGTGGCAGGTCCGCCGGGGCGGGGCACTGCACCCCATGCTGCCCAAACCGCCAATAAAGATAACGGAACTCCTCGGCCTTCAGACCCGCAGCGGCATGGATGCAAATGCGCCCCAGCCCCATGCGCCCCGCACGGATCGACCCCATCGTCCGGTTCTCGATCGGCTTGTGGCCCGCGATGATGGCCCATGCCGACGGCTGGCGTACAGACAGGGCAAGGCGGGGCAATTCAGACATGGGCTGTCAAATAGCTGCGCGCGCCGTGCCGTCCAATCAGGCACGGCACGGCGCGCATTACACCTGAAACTGCTCCCGATAGGTCGAGGGCGCCGTCTTCAAATGGCGGTGAAAGGCGCGCCGCATCCTTTCCTGATCCCCAAACCCGGTGCGCAGCGCAATGGCCTTCATGCTCAGCCCGGTTGTGCCCAACAGGTCGCGTGCCGCATCGACCCGCATCAACTCCAGCGCCCGCGCCGGGGGCACGCCCATCGTCATCGCGTATTTCCGCGCAAAAGTGCGGGCGCTCATCGCGCAGACCTCGGCCATCATATCGACCGTGATCCGCTGCGCCATATTGTCGGTCAGCCATGCGTGCAACGGGGCGAACTGGCCACCGATATCGCTCAGCTGTTTGGTCAGATCGGCACTGAACTGCGATTGCCCGCCCGACCGGATCACCGGCGTGACAAGCGAACGCGCCATGTCGATTGCGGCCTGCGGGCCAAGGTCCTCGCGGACAATGGCAAGGGCCATGTCGATGCCCGCAGTGATGCCCGCCGATGTCCAGACATGACCATCCTTGACAAAGATCGGGTCCATTTCGACCGCCACCTTTGGAAAGCGGGTGGCAAGGGCATCGCAATCTTCCCAATGGGTGACGGCCCGCCTGCCGTCCAACACCCCCGTGGCCGCCAGCAAAAGCGCACCGGAACAGACTGAACAGACGCGCGCAGCCTGCCGGACAAGCCGCGCCACCTGTTCGACCATGACCGGATCGGCCATCGCGTCAAAAACACCGTCGCCGCCGACGATCACAAGCGTATGCACCGACGCGGCCCGCTCCGGCGTCAGCCACGCCGCCAGCGGATCGCTGTCGACATGCAGGATCGTGTTGGTGGGCACCGCCCCACCCGCCCGCGATGCCACATGTGTCCGGTAGGGCGCGGAACGCACGCCGGGCGCGCGCGCGTGGGTGAACACCTGCAACGGCCCGGACAAATCCAGCAAAACGATGTCCGGATAGACAACAAACAAAACGGCGCGGGGCGCATCGCCCAAGGGCGGTTTGGCAGAATGAGGGGGCATATTGGCATTTATGCCAAACACGGCACTCGTAGGATAGGGTCAAACGGCGCAGGGGCCGCAAACGCAAAGGACAGGATATGACAACGCTTGCCGCACTGGTTTTTCCGGGGTTCCAGACCCTCGACTTCTTTGGCCCGATGGAAATGCTGGGCGATCCTGCCTACGGGATCGAGATCGTGACCGTCGCGCAGAACCGCGACCTCGTGCCAAGCCGCCACGGCCAGCGCATCGCGGTGGACGCCACGCTGGCCGACACGACCGATTATGACCTGTTGCTGATCCCGGGTGGCGACACGGCTCTGACGGCGGCCAAGGACCCGGAGCTTTTGCAGTGGGTCAGGGATGTGTCGGCCCATGCGGATCGGGTTATGGCGGTCTGTACGGGCACGATCCTGCTGGGCATGACGGGGCTGCTGGACGGGCGCAGGGCAACCACCAACAAGCTGGACTTTCTAGAAACCGTGCCGCTGGCACCAAAGGTCAACTGGGTCCGGCAGGCCCGCTGGGTCGAGGATGGCAAATTCTTTACCTCGTCAGGCGTGTCGGCGGGCATCGACATGGCACTGGCGGCGCTTGCCAGCCTCTATGGCCACGACAAGGCGGCCAAGACGGCCTATGGCTGCGAATACAACTGGAACACCGACGCCGATGCCGACCCCTTTGCCAAGCTGGCGGGACTGGTCTGACAGGCCGGTGGCGGCGGATCACAGGTCGCTGAAATCGCCGCCGCGTCCCTTGCCGCCTGCAAACCGCGCGGCACCTTCAATCCCCTTGGTAACCTCGGCCTTGCTGCCCTGCCATTCCTGCCGCAGCGCGTCGCGCATGGGCAGGCCGTGCTGCATCTGGGCTGACCGGCGATCCGACAACATGCAGCTTTGCGGAAAGCGCGCGATATCCTGCGCAAGCGCCTCTGCGCGTGCGCGCGCGGACCCTTCGGGCACCACATATTCACACAAGCCAATGCGCAACGCCTCTTCGGCGTGGACCGGGCGACCGGTCAGGATCAGGTCCATCGCCCGGCCCTCTCCGACCAAGCGCGGCAACCGCACTGTGCCCCCGTCGATCAACGGGATGCCCCAGCGACGGCAATAGACGCCCATATAGGCGGTCGCTTCCATCACCCGGATATCGCACCACAGCGCCAGTTCCATACCGCCTGCAACCGCTGGCCCGGAAATGGCGGCAATCACCGGTTTGGACATCTCCAGACGGCTGGGGCCCATCGCCGCCATGCTCGGCGCGTCATCCTTGGGAAAGTCAAAGGGATCAAGCGCCTCCGCCCCGGCGAGCGAGGCTGCATGTTTCAAATCCCAACCGGCGCAAAAGGCCCCGCCACTGCCCCAGAACACCGCCACCCGTGCGGAAGGGTCCGCATCAAAGGCCCGAAAGGCGTCATAAAGCGCCTTGGCGCTGTCCGGGTCCATGGCGTTGCGCGCCTCGGGACGTGCGTGGATCACGGTCCAGACGGATCCGTCTGTTTCAATGCGTACAACCATTTTCGCTCCTCAAACTCCGTGGTGTCGGGGGGTGGACGGGCTGCGAACAGGTTGGCTGAAAGTTAACGTTTTGTGAATCTGTCTCTGTAAGCTGTTGATTTTTGGTGTTTGGGTTGCTGTCCCATGCTGGGACAGCGTGCCTGGGGTTACAGGTTTGGATAGAGAGGGAAGCGGGCGCAGAGGTCTGCGA
>NZ_CANNDO010000009.1:110000-123299 GCF_947503385.1 uncultured Tateyamaria sp. | reverse complement strand
GCCGTAAGGGACTTGGTTTGCGGAACCCATCAGGGCCAGCGGTCAAAACCGCGCAAACAGGCCGGACACACGACTGCTTCTGACAAATGCACAAATCAGATCAAAAAAGTCTTGCTATGCAGGAGCCATCCACACATGACATTCGCTGCGGTTGCCGCCATGCCCTTACTTAAAAAACGTAGTAGTACCTGCGCGGAACAGGCTCAGGACCCCGCGATTTTCGCCTGGCACCTGATGCACGGTTCCAAGACCAGCGGTGACCATGTCTGATCTGTCCGGGCAGTCAGATGCGCAGATGGCGCATTTCGAACCCTTCTTCGCCAAGGCACGTGGCGACCCTCGCGTTGATGATCGACGCGTATTCAGTGGAATAATCTTTATCAATCGCACTGGACGCTTGATTGGCCGGATCGACGGCGGTACGAACACAAAACCTTGTACCATCTGCGAATGCGAGGAAGGTCCGGTTGATCTTTTCGTTACGGCGAGAACCGCACGCGCCGTACGGGTCATTTACGGGTTGTGAGACCTGACATTCGGGCGAATGCCGACAACAAGACAATAAGGGCGATCCACAACGCGACACTGCGGGACATCCGGGCCGTCAGCCGAAAGCACCGCCTCGATTGGGCCCGTCCTCACCGGCGTTATGATGTTTGTGCAGCGTAACGGGCGATGCACTGACGTGGCAGATCAGGTTCTACGGACGGGCACTGTGATACTACAAATCGGAGAACGCTTTGGCGGCTATTTTCAACGCATAATCAATGTCGTCAGAGGTATGGGCCGCCGAGAGGCTGAGCCGAAAGTTTGACAAAACACCGTGGCGTACGAGATTTCTGTTGAATGCAGCCTCGACCGCGAAGCTGTCTTGGGTTTTCTCCTCGTGCCGCAAAATCGGCGTGTCGGAGAAGTTGACGACGCACGCGCCCGGAAAACCATGAATGTGGATGCTGTGGCCGTGCTGCTTGGCCAGTTGCATCAATCCCTCTCGGAATTGTGCGTCTAGGTCCCTGAACCGGAGATACATGGTATTTTGCTCATCTGCGAGCGTATCAAGTGCCGCGCAAACGGCAGCCATGGCCAGCGGGTGACCATTATACGTGCCCCCGATGACGGCGCTGTTCTCGACGAGTGGAGACATCACTTGTCTGGTTCCGCAAAACGCTGACACTGGAAAGCCATTGCCGATGGCTTTGCCCAAAACGGTAAGATCAGGCGTAACGCCAAACGATTTTTGCGCGCCACCCAGCGACATACGAAACCCGGTCAGCACCTCGTCAAAGATCAAAACGGAACCGTATTCGTCGCACACGTCACGGACAGCTTGGAGGTAACCCGGACGTGGCAGGCAACCTGAATTGTTGAGCATCACGGGTTCCATCAAGATGGCCGCAATGGAGTGCCCATGCTGGTCCATGCAGCGTCTCAGGCTTTCGACGTCATTCCACGGCAGCATCAAAACCTGCTCGAAGACCTGAGGATGCCGCCCGGCGGTATTGACCATACTGCTGTAGACATCGCCGGGTGTCTCGGTGGCGAGGGCGTGCATTCCGTCGCGCCCCCCCGGAACCCCGCCAAGAAGTTCATCGGCACTGCCGTGGTAATGCCCGTTGAACCTGATGATGGTCGAACGCCCGGTGGCAGCCCGCGCCACGCGCAGTGCGCCCAAATTTGCCTCGGTCCCCGAACAGGTGAAGCGTACCAGTTCGGCGCAAGGCACATGTTTTACGATTCTGGCTGCGGCACGCGCCTCAAGCAGAGTTGAGCCGGGAGACGCCGCTTTTTGCATCTGGGTCGCAACAGCCTTGGTGACGCTGTCAGCGCCGTGGCCAAGCAATGCCGACCCCATGCCAAGCATCATGTCCAAATAGCTATTGCCGTCGATATCAGTGACCCACGCGCCTTTGGCCCGATCAATGTATATCGGTTCAAAATTGCGCATTCGCCGATAGTTGGTGTTGACGCCAGCCGGGATGACGTGTCGCGCCACCTCGATTGCGCGGCGCGATTTCGGGCGGGACTTGTGTTCGGATTTGGCTTGCACGTTCATGGGTTCACCCCTTTTCGGGCTAGATCAGGGATCCTGATGATCCGCCATCCAGTCGGCACATCATTCCATTGGCGATTGGTCCCAGCGCAAAGACATGTTCGATGCAGGTGCGGCAGGATTCAAAATCAATCAACTCGTCGATCACCAGATTGCGGTTCGATTTGCGCAGGAACAACTTGGTGATGTCGCTGTCACTGACCCCTTTCTCTTTTGCCAGAGTGCTTAGTTCTGACAGCTTTTTTTCATTCGCGAGGGGGCCGAGCATGAGCATTGAGATGGCGGCATTCTTGGATCGGTTTGCATCTGCCAACCCCTGATACAGGACGCGCAACGCGGCCTTGGTGGAGGCATAAAGCGCCGATCCGCGATGGGCTGCAAAGGTCGATTCCGACCCGATGAAGATCGCGGCGGCAAACTGTTCCGGTGCGCGCCTTTCAAGCAGAGCACCGCAGAGCGCAGTGGGGATCAAGGCGTTGACGCGATAGTAGCTTTCCAGCTCAGCCACATCTGTGAACAGAATGTCCTGATTTGGATACGCGACCGCTGCGGGCACAATGCAATCCGGGCAGTGCCCAATCTCTTCGACGAGGTCCGTGACGTTGTCCACCTTGGCAAAGTCGGCGCGGATGTAACGAACGCCGTCCGGCATGTTCGCGCTTTCGTGTGGCTTGCGCCCAATCGCGACGACGTCGAGGCCAGCTTGCGCAAACTGGGCAGTCAGGCTGGCGCCCAGTCCGTTTGTGGCCCCTGTGATCAGAACACTTTTCACGACGGGTCCTCTGGAGCGTTTTTGCGGCTGACCAGAAAGCCGTTTGTCGTGCCAAGAAAGGCGGAGAACAATTTGGGACTGCGTCCAACGACGCGGTTATAGGTTTCTATCCCGCGCAGCTCGACGTCATTGTCGTCGAGGCCTTCGGCTGCAGCGAAATCGGCTTGGGCAAATGCGTCATCGGCGATCAGCAAGCCACCCGGTTTTAACGCACGGAACGCATGTTTGAGGTAATTGGGGTAGTCGTGTTTCGCGCCGTCCACGAACACCATGTCCACAGATTCCGCAGGCAAATTGCGCAAGTATTCTATGGCATCGGAGTTTTCGATGGACACCCGATCCCCCAAGCCCGCAGCGTCGACATTCTGCTGTGCCAACGCCGCCGCCGCCGCGTCAATTTCCAGCGCAATGAGCATCGCGCCGGGCGCAAGTGCGCGTGCGATATGGATGGTCGAATAGCCGAACAGCGCACCGATCTCGATGACCTTCCGGGGGGCGTGAATGGCGGTGAGCAATTGCAGCACGCGGCCTGCGTTGTCATCCACCTGAATGGCCGGCATCCGTTTATCGAGGAGCGAATGGCGCAGCACCTTGTCCAGCACCTCATCGCGTGGAGGCAGAACCGAACGGATGTAGGCCGTTGGGATTGTGGCCGCACTCATACCGCCACCAGATCAGGCGTCTGGGCAGGTTTGCCCGGACGTTCGGCGTAAAAGGCGTAGAGGCTTTCTATGTCGGGGATGTGCGATGGAAGCGCAAAGTCGAAACACGATGCCAGCTGGTCAGCGAGATGGGGCATACCTGCGATCCTATTGAGGTCATGGGGCATGAAGTGTTCGAACACTTCACAACTGTGCGCGGCGCCCCAAAGATAGGTGAAATTGCCACCCGGATTGGCGATGTACATCGGCCAGGTAAAGTATCCGACCAACTCGCTCAGCCTCACGTGCTGGCCAACGCCGAAGGCCCGGTCCAGAGCGTCGAAATGCTGGGACAGGGTCACCCCCGGGTATCGATGCAGCGCGAAATCCATCACGGAAATCACGGCCCTTTCCACGAATGTGCGCCGGTATTCGGTGATCTTGACCACCTGGCTTTGCTGAAGGCCGGCAAGGGCCGCGTTGGACAATCCGAGGCTTTGGCCAAAGGCCGGGTGATACACCCACTTCTCCGCCCACATGCTCAGAAATTCCAACCGTTCGATCGGCAGATACTCCAGCCCTGACTTGCTGGGAATCCGCTCGCGCAGCAACAGGTGGTTCATCGCATGGCCAAACTCGTGATAGAGGCTGTGAACGTTCTGGAAATTGATCTGCGAGGGGCGGTCCTTGGTGGGGACAAAGCGGCAGGCGACATAGGCTTCTGGCAATTGCTCTATATGCCCCCACTGCCCCCTGTTGCGCACCAGCAAGGTATGATTTGCCCCAAGGTCCTTCCCGTGCATGACCCAGAGGTCAAAGTTGATCCGACCAACCTGTTGGTCACAGTCAAACACATCCACTTTCAAAACCTGATCGGTGGAGTCCGGTGACAGATGATAGTCGACCCCGAAGACGGCTTTGCCCACTTTGAAGATGAATTCGACGCACGCGCTTAGGTCAAACAAAGGCGTGGCATCCCCGACAAATTTGCGACGCATGTAATAGCCAAAACTGTTCATCGGATCATCACACGGGCCCACGACCCGCTGAATGTCGGCAACGACGTCGCCATGGGCCTCGACTGCCTTGGCCAGCGTCCTGTGCAGAAACGCCTCGATATCGTCTTCGTGGACACGGCAACGGTTCAGTGTTTCGGCCAAGGGTGACCGATCACCGCGCAGCGCGGCGACTTTGTGGCGCACGTTGATCATCGCATCGACATGCGGCGCAATGCGCTCGCCGCGTTGATCCGTCAGCCGGTTCCAGAGTTTGCCCAGCTTGTCGCGGCGTGTGCTGTCCTCCATCCGGCTGATCAGACGGTAATAGATCACCGAAGGACGATGCGAGATGTCGCCCTTGCAGATTTTCTCCAACAGCTCTTTCTGATCCCGGCCAAGCGCCGCCACCTCGTCCTTTGCAGCCTGCTTGTGAGCCTCAATCTCTTCTTCCGCCCAGTCATAGGTTTCGCGATGCTTGGCTTCGATCTGCTCAATGAAGTCTTCTCGGGCCAATTCCACTTCCGGGTCGTCGAACGCGACCGCCTGCATCCGGTCGAGAAGTTGCTGATCAAGCGCGTCGTTTTTGAAAAAATCTGTGCGGTGGGGCAGCAGTTCCTGATAGTCGATCAGCGTGTCATTGGCCTCGAGATAGAGAAAGATGTAGCTCACATTGTTGAAGATCGCCGTGATCTCGACGAGGTCCTGTTCGGCCATGGGCTGACCCAACAGCGCATCCAGACGCTTGCGCATGGTCACAAGAGAGGTGCGCATGGATGACAAGCTGTCTCTTGCGGGGGGGGCAAGCGGATCAATCTGCATGGGGACCTCTGATTTTGTCGGGGAAAGAGAATTGATACAGGTTCCCATCATAGGACCCGCAAAACATGTGACGCGCGCCGCCAACGACGGGGGTTATGTTCATCGGGGGGGCGTGGTCCGCGAGCCCGAGAACTTGGGAGGATTCCCACAAAAACGCGCCGGTTTGGGCACATAGGCAAATCGCGTTACCCGACTGCGCCGTTGCCACGAAATCGCCCGATGGCGTGGTCGTGAAGGATGAATAATCGCGCGGCGCGCCAAACTCCGAGGTCCAGGCGACCTCGTGGCTTTTGGCGGATAATGCAATCACACGCCCATTGCTGCGCCCAAAGGCGATAATGCCTTGAGACAGCGCCGGACTTGCCGTGACCTTGCCGCCAAGATCGCGCTGGTCGAGCACGTCGCCCGTGTGCAGCGACACCGCCGTTACCCGACCGGAGACATCGGTGACAAAGACCTTGGCCAGACTTTCCAGCAGAACCGGCGATGCCTTGATATCTGCGGGCAGTTCCGTGACCCAACAGCGCGCGCCGTCGCGATCCAGTGCGACAACACTGTGACCGGAGCAATGGATTGCCATACCGCCGTCTGTGATTACCGGGCTGGCATAGGGGTTTCGAAAGGCTGCAAGAGCGCCGAATGCCTTTCCCCAGGGTGGCGGAAGGTCTGATTGGTAAAGGCGTTCCCCGGTCGCAAGCGAAAACCCGATGGCCTGATGATGAAACCCGGCAATGGCAAGCACGTCGGCTCCGGGTGATAGGGCCGGGGTCGCAAAAACAGGCACACCCACGTCAGCCTGCCAGCGAATGTCGCCTTTGTACCCGAAAACGACAGCCTCGCCCTTTGTGGTAACGACAATCACAGCCTCCCGGTCATCATCCACAACCAACGAAGCATAAACACCTGCGTTCAAACGGTGTTCCCAATATGCTTTGGACAGCATCGGATCGAAGAAGCGCACGTAGCCGTCATCGCTCGCCACGATGACGCCCGCACGGCGGATGATGGTTGGGGTTGCACTGATGGGCGCTGCGATATCGCGTTGTAGCTTGGCATTGTAAAATCGCATCCTGCGGTGCCCGCACAGCACCGGCTCGTGACACCAGTCGATCTGATTGCCAGACCCCTTGACCATGGCCTGTAGCTTTTGCGCGCGATGGCGAAAATCAGCGCCTTCGTCAAACACTGCGCAACTCTCCCATATTTGGGCCCGGCTGCTTTGCTGCGGCGACGAACACGATGGCGATGATGGCAGCCCCAAGCCAGCGGGATGCAAGAATCCAAAACGGATCGGCAAATTGCGCCGTCACCCACCACGCCAGTGGAATCGTCAAAAGGAAAGTGGTCCCGGTCGATGCCACAAACAGAACGCTGCTTTTTTCCTTTGCCACCAGAATTTGCGCGTAAAGCTGTTCGTAAAAATACGCGGGCAGGGGGATGAGGTAGGCAACCAAAAGCCAAATGACGAGGCTGTGGTCGATCTCTGCCCCGAGCATGGTATCGAGCCAGGGCAGAACGGCTGCGGTGGCCACAAGAGAGGCCACCGTCGCAACCGCCGAATACTTGGTGAGGCGCGGAATGATCGACGTCGCCTCCTGCGCGCTGCGCCCGTAGGCATAGGAATAGAGGACAAAGCTGGATGCAAAACACGCCTGCGGAATGCGGCAGAAGATCATGTAGATGCGCGTCGCCACGGCCGCAGCGGCCACTGCCCCCACACTGATTGTCCCAATAAGCATGAGTGGAACAATTGCGGACAGGTAGTCATTCAGGCGCCGCACCCCGATCCCCGGCCCCTTGGAGAGGATCGGTATCACCTCCGACCAGAGCCAGCCACGTTCTGTGTCTTGCCGCCACACGACACGCTTGCGCAGGCGGCTCAGGCACAGGGCCACCGCCGTTGTCGCCATGACGATCTCGGCTGAGAAGGTTGCCCACGCGACTGCACCGCTGGGCGATGGGAACAAAGCCAGCATTCCGGGCACGTATAGATAGAGCGCGTTGAAGACGACGTTGCTGCCCATGCCAACGGCAAGAACGATCAGGATCAGCTTTTTGTGCCCTGCAATCCGCAAGGTCTGGTTCGCCGCGCAATAGACCAAGAAGAACCCGACCCCAAAGAGGCGCGCGACCGAGTAATCCGCCATTGGCGCGACCAGCTCTTCGACCTGACCAGCCAGTTGATAGAACGGCGCGACGAGATCATGCATCAATGTCAGCGCGGCGCTCAGGCCGATTGCAACGCACAGGATGGCCACGACGAGGGGGAGGAACCGTTGCCCTAGTGACCCGGCACCTTCTGCCTTGGCAAGACGTGCGGCAAAGCTGTCGGAGAACCCCAAGACACCGGCAAACAGAGTTGTGACGAACAGGTCGGCCTGCCCCACTGCCGCGATCTGCGTGGCCCCGAACGGTCCGACCATGATCAGGTCAATGGCACCATAGCCGACAATGATAAGACCGGCCCAGAAATCGACGAGCGCATATCCGACAAAGTTCTTGCGAGTGGCGCTCGTATGTTCAGGCGCAGCCTTCATCAGGCGACATTGTCCAGATAGGCGCGTTGTTCGTTGGACAGACTGCCGAGCCCTTCAAGCGCCGTGATGAAGCTGCGCGCCGAAGTGCCAGACGTCTTTTTCGCCAGTCGCGCCCCGGCAACGATCACCGAACTGTTGGCCGGTTCAAAGTCATGCAGGAAGTTGTAAATTTCCATCGCGCGATCCTCGTTCGCTGCGCGTTCCCACATTTGACCCGCGGCAAACAGATGATGCGCAAAGTAAGGTGGCCCGAGCCGTGCAGCCGTTTCAAAGGACGTCGCGGCCGCTTCGAAATTTGCGAAGGCCGCATGGCATTCTGCGACTTCGCCGTGGCTGGCCGACCAGATCGGGTCAAGCTCCAGCAGGGCGGTGGCAACATCCCGAGCAGCGTCATAATCTCGCGTTACATACATGTGTTCTTTCAAAGTGGACTCGAAATAGGTCTTTTTCAGGTTCAGCTCGTAGTAGGTGGGACGAAGATCGATGGCCTCTTGCGCGTGGGCGTAAGCCGCCAGCATGTAATCCCGGGTGCCGGAGCGGTCGCCTCTGGCGGCGGGTACCATTGCAATGCCTCGATACCAGCTTGAGAGCGCGCCCGCATCTACCTTGTCCGGATCGCGCGACAGCTTCTGCCCAAGCGCCTCAAACCAGCGATAACCCGCGTCGCTCAGGAATTGCACTTTCATGTGCCACACCACGGCCGAGGATGCCGCGCTTAGCGCACGGTGCGGGGGGATTTGATCCGTCATGAGGCACTGTTGCATGGTGTCATAGCACCGCGCCATCATAGGCCGGTCGTCCAGGCGATTGGCGATAATGAACTCCAGCATCGCCAATTCAAATGCATCGCGCACAGACATCTGGTCATTTGGAATGCGATTCAGTAGTTTTTGGGCCAATTCAAAACGTGACAGGCTGACGAGAGCCGATGCCGTATTGGTGATATCGGGAATAGCTGCGCTTGCACTGTTTTCCACAAGCGTACGTAGTTCCAAAAACAATTTGGACGAATCTGGGAGAGTTTTTTCCATAGTATTGCGGCGCATATTTGAGAGTTGCGCAACCTCAGCCAAAACGTAAGGTTCAAACACCTGACCCAGGCAATACCCGTATTGGCCAATTGGGCGGCTATAAAATTGCTCAAGACAAGTTTTGGAAAACAGGTCTTGTTGAGTTTCTGAAAAATCGGAGACTGTTCCATCTATCATCAAGGAATGAAAGCAATTTTTGACCGGTAGCATTCTCGCTTACTCCTAATGTTCTTTGAAACTCTGAGGTGCGGATAGCGCAGAACGCTACCCGCAGGTATTTGCTCAGGCGTCTTCGTTCAGCAGTTCATCAAGCTCTGCATCGACGTCGATTTCGACGGTCTGATCAGAAACAATGGTTTCGGTTTCCATTGCTTCTGCTTCAAAGAACAGCTCAGGTGAAGAAGCACCAAAGAAAGCAGGCTTTTTTTCGGTTGTAAACTTAAGCATCGTCGTTCTCCTTTATTGAGTTGACGTTGCGCACTTCGCTGAACAACGTAAGCAAGCAACACCTCTAGCCATGGCAGAGTTTTTTCAAATCACAACTCACGATAGAATTTTTGGATAATTGCGCTGATATCCGCCTGCAACGATCCCGCGCGACACCGATTAACTGAATCGATGCCCATATTTTGGTCACGTAGACCCGATTTTTGGCAACCGGCTACCAGATTGAGCGACTCATCCTTTCAGCCGAGGCGGAAGCGTGGGTATCGCCCGCAGGCCCCGAGAGGCCGCATTATGCCCTTGCCGAAAACGGGACGAGTTCCGTCCGGTCCCGCACTCACAAGTCACGGGGACTATTCAGGTGGGCCGATCAAGGCACATCGCCCCTGGTTCTGCATCAGGTCATCAAGAACGGCCGTCTTTGTCACGACGCGGGACCCAATCGACACTATTGGAAAACCCTGCACTGCAAACCAGACCACGCCGCTTTTGAGTCCGGGTTTGCTGTGTCCGCTGTCTGCGTGGGTTTGCCGGTTCTTTTGGTGATATTGACGGTCTGTTGCTTTGGGTGAAGGCGGGCTGAAGCCCGCCCTACGCTTGGGGGTGGGGTTGGGGGCAAGATGACCTGAGGCGGGGTCAATCGCCGGGCAGGAAGGTGCGTTCGATCACCTCCATCACATCATCCATCAGGCCCGGACTGCGGGCTTCGGGGCCGGAGAAGCGGAGTATCCAGCCGGATTTGGCGTATTCGCGGCGGATTTGCAGTTTGTGGGAGATCTTGATCGAGCGGCGGGGGGCGGTCGGGGTGTCGGGGGCGGTTTCTTCGTATTTTGGGTTTAGGGCCTCGTGAATCACGGGTTCGAGGGCCGCCCATTGACCGGCGAGCGTGTCGCTGCGGGCGGTGCGGAGGGCATCGTTCAGCAAATCTTCCCACCCGGCGCGCATGGCCGCCGCCAGACGTTCGATGCGGGCGATGCTGAGGCGTTCGGGTGTGGCAAAGAGGCCGTCAAAGCATTGCACGGCCATGACAATGGAGCGCAGGCGGGTGCGTTTCTGGCGCGACAGGCCGCGGAACATCTTTTCTATGGCGTCGTCTTCGGTCTCGAAGAGCCCGTTGTGCAGGCATTGGTTGATCAGGCGGCCCTTCTCCCACGGGCTGATCTGGGCGCGGATTTCGTTTTCGGCGACCATGCTGGCGAGCGCGGCGGGGATGTCGGCGGGCTGGCGGAGGAAGGCGGCGATTGTGTCAAAGCCGTTCGCGGTGCAGGCGGCAAGCCGTCGGTGGCCCGAGATGAGGCCATAGCGGCGGCCCTCATGCGGTTCGGACAGTTCAAACAGTTCGATCGGTTGGCGCAGCCCTTCGAGGGCGATGGACATCTCAAGTTCGGCGGTGGCCTCGGGGTCGTGGATGTCCCGGTCGCGGGGCAGCGCGTCGGGCATGATCTGGGTGACGGGAATGTCGCGGAGCGGATCGGTCATGGGGGGCCTCATGGTTGCTGGGGTGCAGTATGAGGCGTGTGCGCGGGGTGTTGCGCGGTGGCGGAGGGCACCGGGCGGTGCCCTCCGGTCTTGGGTCCGGGATCAGCTTGCCGCGTCGGGCAGGATCACGGTGTCGATCACGTGGATCACGCCGTTGGAGGTTTCGATATCGGCGGAGGTGACGGTCGCGTTTTCCACCATCACGCCGTTGTCGAGGTCGATGGTGATGGATTCACCCTGCACGGTGGCGGCTTCCATGTCGTCTTGCAGGTCTGTCGACATCACTTTGCCCGGCACCACGTGGTAGGTCAGGATTGCGGTCAGCATGTCCTTGTTCTCGGGCTTGAGCAGGTTTTCGACGGTGCCTTCGGGCAGGGCGGCAAAGGCTGCGTCTGTGGGGGCGAAGACGGTGAAGGGGCCGTCGCCCTTGAGCGTGTCGACGAGGCCAGCGGCCTGCACGGCGGCGACGAGGGTTTCAAAGGAGCCTGCGTTCACGGCGGTGTCCACGATGTCTTTTTTCGCGCCGGCCAGTGTGGCGGTGGCAAAAGCAAGCGTGGCGGCGGAGGCCAGAAGGGTTGTGCGGATCATTAAAGTATCTCCCAAGGTTTGAGCGATGCGCCAGTGTGGCATCAATGGGGAAACGTGGCGGTGGCCGGTCTGGATCAGTGGGAAATTTTTCCACGCGGCCTTGAAACAGGGGCCGGAATGCCTAAGCCGGGGCTGTTGCGGGCGTCCACTCACGACTTTGTTAAGTCTGGCAAAAATCCGCTGGTGGCTTGTGCCCGGCGCGCGGGGTTTGCACAGTTGCGGCGACGCGGGTTGAGGAGACGGTGTGATGGGATTTGCGATGTCGGTGCTGGAGGGGTTTGTCTATCTGTTTGTGCTGGTGGTGGGGCTGATCGTTGCGGGGCTGATCGTGATGTTCGTGGTGGACCGCGTGCAGACGGGTGATGCGATCCGGCGGAATTATCCGGTGATCGGGCGGTTCCGGCATCTGTTCAGCCAGCTGGGGGAGTTCTTTCGCCAGTACTTCTTTGCGATGGACCGGGAGGAATTGCCGTTCAACCGCGCACAGCGCGAGTGGGTCAAGCGGGCGGGCGAGGGGCACAGCCTGACGGTGGCCTTTGGATCGACGCGGAACCTGTCGGTGCCGGGGACGCCGATATTCATCAATGCGGCCTTTCCCCCGTTGGAAGATCAGTATGCCCGCACCGCCCCCATGGTGATCGGACCCGGTGCAGCGGCGCCCTATACCGCGCGATCCTTTTTCAACATTTCGGGGATGAGCTATGGCGCGATCTCCAAACCGGCGGTGCGGGCCTTGAGCCGCGGCGCGAAAGAGGCTGGCATCTGGATGAACACGGGCGAGGGCGGGCTGAGCCCGATGCATCTGGAGGGGGGCTGCGACATCGTCTTTCAGATCGGGACGGCCAAATTCGGCGTGCGGGACGCCGATGGCAATCTGAGCGACGACAGGCTGCGCGCGGTGGCAGCGCACAGCCAAGTGCGCATGTTCGAGATCAAGCTGGCGCAGGGGGCCAAGCCCGGCAAGGGCGGCATCCTGCCCGCAGAGAAGGTGACGGCGGAGATTGCAGACATCCGCGGCCTACGGGTTGGGCAGGCGGGCATCTCGCCCAACCGGCACGCGGAGGTCGACGACTGGGACGACCTGCTGGATCTCATCCACCGGGTGCGGACGGTCACGGGCAAGCCGGTGGGGATCAAGACGGTGATGGGGGCCGAAGCCCCGATCGAAGATCTGTTCGCGACCATCAACCGGCGCGGGGCGGACTGCGCGCCCGATTTTATCACCATCGACGGGGGCGAGGGCGGCACCGGTGCCGCCCCCATGCCGCTGATTGATCTGGTGGGCATGTCGATCCGCGAGGCGCTGATTGCGGCCGTGGACCTGCGGGATGCTGCGGGTCTCAAGGATCGCATCCGTATTATCGCCAGTGGCAAGCTGGTGAACCCCGGCGATGTGGCTTGGGCCATTGCAGCCGGAGCGGATTTCATCACCTCGGCGCGGGGCTTCATGTTCAGCCTTGGCTGCATTCAGGCGCTCAAATGCAACAAGAACACCTGCCCCACGGGCATCACCACCCATGACAAGCGGTTCCAGCAGGGCCTTGTGGTGGAAGACAAGGAAAAACGTGTGACCCGCTATGCGCGCGAGATCATCCACGAGGTCGAAACCATCGCCCATTCCGTTGGCGTGGCCGAGCCACGGATGATGCGGCGGCGGCATGTGCGGATTGTGCAGGGCGATGGCCGGTCCAAACCGCTGAACACGATTGCGCCAAGTTACAAGTCGGTGACAAGCCCGTGAGGTGATATCATTTTGCCGGACACGCTATCCCATCTATGTGCCAGAGTGACCGGAACATGATCGGAGAGCACCTGAATGGCCCATCGCTGGAAGAATGACCTGACCCGCGCGGACGCGACACCCTACGCCGCCTTTATGAACCGCCGCCAGTTGATGGGCGGTGCATTGGGTCTGGGCCTGATCGGCGCAGCCGGGGCGG
>NZ_CANNDO010000009.1:0-105000 GCF_947503385.1 uncultured Tateyamaria sp. | reverse complement strand
GGTCTATCTAGCAAGCTTAAGCCGTTAGGTGTAGGCGCAGCGAAAGCGAGTCTTAATAGGGCGTTGAGTTAGATGGATCAGACCCGAAACCGAGTGATCTAGGCATGGCCAGGTTGAAGGTAAGGTAACACTTACTGGAGGACCGAACCCACATCTGTTGAAAAAGATCGGGATGAGCTGTGCCTAGGGGTGAAAGGCCAATCAAACTCGGAGATAGCTGGTTCTCTGCGAAATCTATTTAGGTAGAGCGTCATCCGAATACCCCGGGGGGTAGAGCACTGGATGGGTAATGGGGCCCCACAGGCTTACTGATCCTAACCAAACTCCGAATACCCGGGAGTACTAGATGGCAGACACACGGCGAATGCTAACGTCCGTCGTGGAGAGGGAAACAACCCTGACCTACAGCTAAGGCCCCCAATTCATGGCTAAGTGGGAAAGCAAGTGGGACGACCAAAACAACCAGGAGGTTGGCTTAGAAGCAGCCATCCTTTAAAGATAGCGTAACAGCTCACTGGTCTAAATAAGTTGTCCTGCGGCGAAGATGTAACGGGGCTCAAGCCATGAGCCGAAGCTTAGGATGCCGTAAGGCATGGTAGCAGAGCGTAGTGTGACATAACTCCAATCCTCTTTTGCATCCCTCGGGGTGTAGCGGAGGATACGGAGTTTTCTGTGAAGCCGGCGCGTGAGCGATCCGGTGGAGAGATCACTAGTGAGAATGATGACATGAGTAGCGACAAAGAGTGTGAGAGACACTCTCGCCGAAAGTCCAAGGGTTCCTGCTTAAAGCTAATCTGAGCAGGGTAAGCCGACCCCTAAGGCGAGGCCGAAAGGCGTAGTCGATGGGAACCAGGTTAATATTCCTGGGCCAGGAGGATGTGACGGATCATGAAGATTGTCGGATCAGGCGTAGTTGCCCCGGCAGTTAATTGGTCCCTGGAAATAGCCCTCCATGAGATCGTACCCTAAACCGACACAGGTGGACTGGTAGAGCATACCAAGGCGCTTGAGAGAACGATGTTGAAGGAACTCGGCAAAATACCTCCGTAAGTTCGCGAGAAGGAGGCCCGGTTCCTAGGCAACTAGGGGCTGGGGGCACAAACCAGGGGGTGGCGACTGTTTATTAAAAACACAGGGCTCTGCGAAGTCGCAAGACGACGTATAGGGTCTGACGCCTGCCCGGTGCCTGAAGGTTAAAAGGAGGGGTGAGAGCTCTGAATTGAAGCCCAGGTAAACGGCGGCCGTAACTATAACGGTCCTAAGGTAGCGAAATTCCTTGTCGGGTAAGTTCCGACCTGCACGAATGGCGTAACGACTTCCCCGCTGTCTCCAACATCGACTCAGCGAAATTGAATTACCTGTCAAGATGCAGGTTACCCGCGGTTAGACGGAAAGACCCCGTGCACCTTTACTACAGCTTCACACTGGCATCAGGCCATGCATGTGCAGGATAGGTGGTGGGCTTTGAAGCAGAGACGCTAGTCTTTGTGGAGCCACCCTTGAGATACCACCCTTGCATTGCTTGATGTCTAACCGCGGTCCGTTATCCGGATCCGGGACCCTGTGTGGCGGGTAGTTTGACTGGGGCGGTCGCCTCCTAAAGCGTAACGGAGGCGCGCGAAGGTTGGCTCAGAGCGGTCGGAAATCGCTCGTTGAGTGCAATGGCAGAAGCCAGCCTGACTGCGAGACTGACAAGTCGAGCAGAGTCGAAAGACGGCCATAGTGATCCGGTGGTCCCGAGTGGAAGGGCCATCGCTCAACGGATAAAAGGTACGCCGGGGATAACAGGCTGATACTGCCCAAGAGTCCATATCGACGGCAGTGTTTGGCACCTCGATGTCGGCTCATCTCATCCTGGGGCTGGAGCAGGTCCCAAGGGTACGGCTGTTCGCCGTTTAAAGAGGTACGTGAGCTGGGTTTAGAACGTCGTGAGACAGTTCGGTCCCTATCTTCCGTGGGTGTAGGATACTTGAGAGGAGTTGCCCCTAGTACGAGAGGACCGGGGTGAACGATCCACTGGTGGACCAGTTGTCGACTACGGCAGTGCTGGGTAGCTATGATCGGACAGGATAACCGCTGAAGGCATCTAAGCGGGAAGCCCCCCTCAAAACAAGGTATCCCTGAGGGCCGAGGTAGACCACCTCGTCGATAGGCCAGAGATGTAAGTGCAGTAATGCATTCAGTTGACTGGTACTAATTGCCCGATAGGCTTGATTTGATCCAGTAGAAGCAAGACTTCGAACAATCAGAGCATACACATCACAAAGTCGTACATGACTTGGACATTTTGATTTCGCGTTGAGCGGTTTTTTCGGTTTGGTGGTCATAGCGCAAGCAAAACACCCGGTCCCATCCCGAACCCGGCCGTTAAGTGCTGTTGCGCCGATGGTACTGCATCTTAAGGTGTGGGAGAGTAGGTCACTGCCAAACCTAAAAAGCCGCTCAATGCGTGTATCTCTCTTACGATGCACTCAAAAAATGCCGCCCCCCGGGGCGGTTTTTTTTGTGTCTGGACGACTGTCGTTTTTGGGACGCGTCATCCAGCCCTGATAGCGCTAGGATTGGTTCGCGCGCAGCGCGGCAGTTACGAATTGTGTCTTTCTGTCCGCATAATCCGCACGCCCGCCATCCCCGAGTGCTCGGACCAGAGTGTGTTTCAGCTCGGAGTATCGTTCGCGCAGGTCAGGATCCGCACGCAATGCGTCACGGAACGCGACCTGCTCCGCAAAGGCGGCATCGCCGCACGGGTAAAGATGCAGGTTGTGCGTTCTCACATCACCAGCCCGCAGGCGAATAAACAATCGCCCGCTGCGCTCTCCACGGTCGAGATACCCCAACTGGACCAGCGCCCTTGCAACCTGTTCGCTGTGGCGCGCCTGCATGGCGATATCGAGGATCGGTTTGGCGGCCAGCCCGGGAACGGACGTGCTGCCGATATGTTCCAACGCGTAAGGGACACCGGCCACGGCTTGCGCAATCTCCATCGCCTCGCGGCGGTACAGATCGGCCCATTGCGGCGCGTGATCCATCAGGCTGAGCGTGCCCTGCTTGAGACCTAGGATGTCCTTCCCGGATGTCATATGCCTGTCCCGCCCCAAGTTGCGTGTCGTCCTGCGCCAAACCTGCCCTGCGGGCGACCATAACATACGGTGGTGCGCGTCTGACGGCATTGTGAGGACCTGAACCCGCGAAAGCCTTGATCTGTACGGCCCTACGGTCACATTGCGCAGCATGGAGTTTCTGTTTGCCTATGCAGCCGGCCTGCTGACCCTGATCAATCCGTGCGTCTTGCCGGTGCTGCCCATTGTTCTGGTGAGCGCCCTGAACGCGAACCAGATGGGCCCTGTGGCCCTTGCAGCGGGGATGAGCGTGTCATTTGTCACCTTTGGTGTTTTGGTGACCGCCTTTGGGGCCGCGATTGGGCTTGATCAATATTTGCTGGCGCAAATCGGCGCCACGTTGATGATCGCCTTTGGGCTGGTGCTGTTGGTGCCCGGTTTTGCCCGCCGGTTCGAGATGGCAACCGCGGGCATAGCAGGCCGCGCGGATGCGCGGATGAACACAGTGGATCAAGGCGGGTTGCAGGGGCAGTTTCTGGGTGGTTTGCTGCTGGGCGCGGTGTGGTCGCCCTGTATTGGTCCCACATTGGGGGGGGCAATTGCATTGGCGTCGCAAGGCGACAATCTGGGCTATGTCACTCTGATCATGTCATTTTTCGCGCTCGGTGTATCGACGTTGATCTTGGCCCTCGGGCTTGGCGCGCGCGAGGCGATCCGGTCGCGGGCGCACGCGTTGCGCAGCCTTGCCGACCGGTCAAAGCCGATCCTCGGGGTTACGTTTGTCGCTGTGGGTCTGATGCTACTGCTGGGTGTGCACCATTTTATTGAGGCTTGGGCGCTGGATGTGATGCCGATCTGGCTGCAAGACCTTTCCGTTGCTTTGTAAGAAGGACTGACTGATATGAACCGTCGAACGTTTTTTGTGGCCATCGGGGCCGCGGCCATCTCACCGCTTGCGCTTCATGCGGCCACTGGGTTTGTCGATTACACGCCCGGCCTGATTGATGCAGAACTGTCAGCAGGCAAGACGCTGCTGGTAGACTACGCTGCCGTCTGGTGCAGCACCTGTAAGCGGCAGGAACGGGTGATTAACGCGCTGCGCGCGGAAGACTCGGCCTATGATGCGGCGATGACCTTTGTTCGGGTCGATTGGGATGACTACCGCCGTCACGAGGTGGCGACGTCGCGCAATGTGCCGCGGCGGTCAACGCTGATCCTGCTGAGGGGTGAAGAGGAGCTGGGGCGGATCGTGGCCGGCACGTCAGAAAGTCAGATCAAGGGCCTTCTGGATCTGGCGCTGTAGCGGCGTAACAGATTTCTGACAGCAAATGCTGGGGATGGGCTTGCAGTCCTGCACGACTCGGCGTAGATCACCCAGACCAACTGGCGCGGGATGGAGCAGCCCGGTAGCTCGTCAGGCTCATAACCTGAAGGTCGTAGGTTCAAATCCTACTCCCGCAACCAACAAAGGCCGCCCCTTGGGGCGGCTTTTGCCTTTTGTGCACAATGGGTTGCGACAAACCAGAGGGGCCACGGCATGGCCCCTCCTGTCTGCGCGTCAGGGGCGCGGCGGGATGTTCTTGGCCTTGTCGACGGCGGGGCGGGCCATGAACCGGTCAAGATAGGCGACGAGGTTCTTGTGGTCGTCCCAATTGACCATCTCCTTGGCTCCGTAGAAGTTCAGCGCGTTCAGCCACGGGGCAATGGCGATATCAGCGATGGAATATGTGCCTGTGACCCAGTCCTGCCCCTCAAGTTGCTTGTCGAGAACCGCCAGCAACCGCTTGCCTTCGGCCACGTAGCGCTGCTGGGGGCGTTTGTCTTCCCATTCGGAACCTGCGAATTTCACAAAGAACCCCATCTGCCCAAGCATCGGTCCAAGGCCGCCCATCTGAAACATCAGCCATTGAATTGTCTTGGCCTTGTCCGCAGCGGTTTCACCGATCAGTTTTCCCGTCTTTTCAGCGAGATAGATCAGGATTGCCCCGGATTCGAACAGACCGATCGGCGCGCCGTCCGGGCCGTCCAGGTCGATGATCGCGGGGATTTTGTTGTTGGGATTGAGCGACAGGAATTCCGGGCTTTTGACGTCTGCATCCGACAGGGTGACCAGATGCGCCTCGTAGGGCAGACCCATCTCCTCAAGCGCGATAGAGGCCTTGACCCCGTTCGGCGTGGGAAAGGAGAAAAGTTGCAGCACGTCGGGGTTTTGCGGGACCCATTTCTGGGTGATGGGAAAGGCGCTGAGGTCAGCCATGGGTGGTCTCCGTTTGTTTACGGGTCCAACCTAGGCGGAATTCCCCGGTAAAATAGGCTTTGTGCTGTGAGAAGTTGTGTTAACACCTGTTCATACACGCACGGCAGACACAAGACTGTGCGGTACGAAGCCAACGAGGGACTAAATATGCTGAACGAGTTCAAAGATTTCATCGCCAAGGGCAATGTCATGGACATGGCCGTGGGGATTATCATCGGCGCGGCCTTTACCGCGATTGTGACGTCGCTGGTGGGCGACCTGATCAATCCGATCATCGGCCTGTTCATGGGTGGGATCGATTTCACCAACAACTACGCCGTTCTGTCGGGCGACGTGGCCGAAGGCATGTCGCTGGAAGCGGCGCGCGAGTCTGGCGCTGCTGTGTTTGCCTACGGCGCGTTCATCATGGCGATCATCAACTTTTTGATCATCGCGTTCGTGGTGTTCATGCTGGTGCGCTACGTGAACAAGATCAAGGATCAGGCGACCCCTGCGGAAGAACCCGCCGCAGAAGAACCCGCAGGCCCGACCGAGCTGGATATTCTGATGGAAATCCGCGACTCGCTGGCCAAGTAAGACGCATTGCATCCGCAACCAAAGGCCCGCCACAATGGCGGGCCTTTTTCGTATGAGATATCTGGTTCCGATGGGGTTCCCTTACGGGCGGGTATGTCGGGCCGGCGTGGCCTGCATATTGACCCGTGCTATGCCTTTAGCGCGAGGGTGGGGGAGATCACGTCGATCCCCAGCGCCTTGCCCACCGCGTAGTAGGTGAGCTGGCCTGCGTGCACGTTCAGACCGGCCAGCAGATGGGGGTCGTCTTCGCACGCTTGTCGCCACCCCTTGTCCGCGAGCGCCAGCATGAACGGCATCGTTGCATTGCCAAGGGCGATGGTCGATGTGCGTGCGACGGCGCCGGGCATGTTGGCCACGCAGTAGTGCATGATGCCGTCAACGTCATAGATTGGATCCTCGTGCGTTGTGGCGCGCGACGTCTCGAAACAGCCGCCCTGATCAATGGCCACGTCCACAATGGCGGCACCGGGTTTCATCGTACCAAGCTGTGCGCGGGTGACCAGCTTGGGGGCTGCCGCGCCGGGGATCAGCACCGCGCCCACAACCATATCGGCCTGTGCCACCAGTTCCGCCGTGTTGCCCGCGCTGGCAAAGCTGGTCTTGAACACGCCGCCAAAGACGTCATCCAGATAACGCATCCGGGGCAGGGACCGGTCAAGCACGGTCACATCCGCGCCCATGCCCGCAGCAACCCGCGCCGCGTGGGTGCCCACGACACCGCCGCCAATCACGACGACTTGCGCTGGCCCCACGCCGGGAACACCGCCCATCAGCACACCGCGCCCGCCATTGGCCTTTTGCAGGGTCCACGCGCCAACCTGTGGCGCCAGACGCCCGGCGACCTCGGACATGGGCGCCAGCAGAGGCAGTCCGCCCAAAGCATCGGTGACGGTCTCGTAGGCGATGGCGGTGCAGCCAGAGGCCAGCAGATCGCGGGTCTGATCCGGGTCGGGTGCAAGGTGGAGATAGGTAAAGAGCAGTTGACCCTCACGCAGCATCTTGCGCTCGCCTGCTTGGGGTTCCTTGACCTTGACGATCATGTCAGCGGCGGCGAAAACCTCTGCCGCGGTGCCGACAATCTGCGCACCGGCAGCCATGTAGGCGTCATCGTCAAAGCCTGCACCGGCGCCTGCATTGGTTTCGACCATAACCGAATGGCCGTGGGCAATCGCTTCGCCCGCGGCATTCGGGGTCAGGCCCACACGGAATTCCTGTGGTTTGATCTCTTTTGGGCAACCGATGATCATGGCGTTCTCCTCCTGCGGTTGGGCGCAGAATGCGCCTCTGCGGGCGCAATTGTGTGCGAATTTCTTGTTGTGTTTGCGCATGACAGTCGAAGGAACCTGCGCTATTGGAGAGCAAAGCGGGAGAACATCGCGCCAATGGCCCTTGATACAACAGATCGCCGTATCCTGTCTGCGTTGCAGAAACGCGGGCGTATGTCCAATGCCGACCTGAGCGAGGCGGTGCACCTGTCCGCCTCGGCCTGTCATCGCCGCGTGCAGAGGCTGGAAGAGGCGGGATACATTCGCGATTATGTGGCGCTGCTGGATGCCCGCAAGCTGGGAATGCCGACAACCGTTTTTGTCGAAATTACGTTGCAGGGTCAGGCGGATGAAGTGCTGGAAGCGTTCGAAAAGGCCGTGGCGCGCATCCCCGACGTGCTTGAATGTCACCTGATGGCGGGCACGGCGGATTACATTCTCAAAGTCGTGGCCGAAGGCACCGAGGATTTTGCGCGTATCCACCGCCAGCATCTGGCGCGGTTGCCCGGTGTGGCCCAGATGCAGTCCAGTTTTGCCCTGCGCACGGTGTTCAAGACGACAGCCTTGCCCGTCTGACGGCGGGGCCGAAACTGCTTTAGCCAAATATTCAGAGGTTTCGGCCTAAAACCGCGCGACCGATTTCGGATGGTTTGGTATGCGCGTGCTTTTGATGATGGTGTTTCTGACCGTGGCGGGGCCGATAACGGCGCTGGCCACAGCGCCGGACGATGGGTCGGATATGCGGCTGGTGGTTGTGCCCCCGTGGGATGATGCGAATGCAGTCGTCGTGGCCGCAGGCGGGCATGTGATTGGGCCGGAACGCGCGCCCTTTGCGGTCCTTGCTCAAGTTGATCATCCGCGGGCCTTTGCGGTGGCAGCCCGCAGGGCGGGCGCGCTCGCGGTGCTGAACGGGGCGACGATTGCCGCATTTTGTGGAGTAGATGTATGACGGTCGACATTCACGGTTCGCTTGAGACATCGCGACGCTTGGCGGCATATTGGATCCTTATCGGCTGCGCCGCATTTGGTGTGGTTGTCACGGTGGTCGGGCTGTTGTTGCCGATCAGTTCGCCTGTGCCGGGGGTGGTGTGCTTTGGTTCGACGCTGATGGCATTTCTGGCCTTTCGGACGCGCCACAAACATTATTGCGTGCTGGTCGGTCAGGCGGCTGTGGCGCAGGCAATCGGGCTTGTCGCTGCGTTGAGTGGCACAGATTGGCAGAGCGATGGGCATATGCTGTTCTATGTGGCGCTGGCGGCGCTTGTGGGGCTGGTGCATGTCCCAACATTCCTGTTCGCGGCGGCCACGGTTGTTCTGCATCACCTCGCGCTGGCTGTTGTCTTTCCACATCTGGTGTTTCCCAGCGTGAACCTGATCGAGAATATTGAACGGGCATTGTTTCATGGCGCGGCCGTTGCGTTGCAGGTCTTCATCCTGACCATGGTTGTGCGCAAGCGCGTGCAGATGACGCAGGATGTGCAGGCGGCTTTGAACGCATCGGAATCGGCGCTGGCGTCCGCGGATGAGGCGGGACAGCAGGCCGAAGCCGCCCGCGCCGTGGCAGAGGCGGAAACCGCGCGGGCACAAGCCGCGCAGTCCGAGACCGAAAATGTGCTGAAGGCGCTGGAGGCGGAGCAGGCCGCGCGCGAACAGGCGAACCTTGCCGAACAGGAGAAAGATGCCCGCACGGCGCAGGAACGTCAGGCGCGCCTTGATGCTCAGACAAACGTGGTGACCGCCCTGCGTGAGGGGTTGGAGAACATCGCGCAGGGGAATCTGACGCACCGGATTGATGCGGAATTCCCGGATGTCTACGAACCCTTGCGCCAGGATTTCAACCGGACGGTTGCCAATCTGCAAAATGTGCTGACGGACGTGACGCGCGGTACGGCGGATCTGATGGGGCTTGTGTCGGCTGTTCAGACATCGGCCCACGATCTGGCGCAACGCACCGAGGCGCAGGTCGCCTCGCTCGAGGTGACAAGCCATGCCGTGGACACGTTGCACGGCGCTGTGCGCGCTTCGACTGAAAACGCGCAAGCCACTGCATCATCGGCGGACAAGGTGCGCGGCGACGCCAAAGAAGGGGGAGAGATGGTGCACCGCGTTGTCGATGCGATGAGCGATATCGAGAACTCGTCCTACAAGATCGCCAAGATCAACGCAGTCATGGATTCGATCGCGTTTCAGACCAATCTGCTTGCCTTGAACGCCGGTGTTGAGGCGGCGCGCGCGGGTGAGGCGGGACGCGGGTTTTCTGTTGTGGCATCCGAAGTCCGTGCCCTGTCCCGCCGCGCGACCGATGCGGCCCGCAGCATCACTGAATTGACCGAATCGAGTACCGATCAGGTTCAATCAGGTGTCGCATTGGTCAAACGGGCCGGCGAAGCGCTGGAGGGAATCGTGTCATCCGTGTCTGACATGACCGGCTCGGTTCAGAGAATCGCCGCCGCAACGCAATCCCAATCCGATCAGTTGAGCGAGGTGAACGTGTCAGTGTCCGAAATGGACAAGGTGGCCCAAGAAAACGCTGCCATGTTCGACGAGACCAATACCGCGTGCACATCGCTCATGGACGGCTTGCAAGAGATGATGGACAGCCTCGCACAGTTCAGGCTTGAGGCATTGTCCGAGGGTTGTGCTGCCTTGTCCGGCCATGAAGATCGGCGCACCGCCTGATCGCAGAACCGCCCATTCAGGCAAACAAAAACCCCGCAGCCGGGCGGCTACGGGGTTATTGAATTCGTCAGCGACGCGAGGGTGACTTACATCATACCTTCGCGCTGTGCTTTTTTGCGTGCCAGCTTGCGGGCACGGCGGATCGCTTCAGCTTTCTCGCGCGCTTTTTTCTCGGACGGCTTCTCGAAATGTTGCTTGAGCTTCATTTCGCGGAAAACGCCTTCGCGCTGCAGCTTCTTTTTCAGGGCACGGAGCGCCTGATCGACATTGTTGTCGCGAACACTAACCTGCATGTGGTTGTCACCACCTTTCTAGATAAGAGTTGCAAGGATTTGCAGGAGGTGGCCGTATAGCAAGCCGCCCCCTGTTTGTCCAGCACGCGTCAGAACAGAAAATCATCCGCCTGCAACTGATTTAGCGCCACGTCCATCAGGACCATCTTGTTGCCATTGTGGTCGCCGATGACCGCTTTGCCATTGGCTTGCCAGATGTGCCCGCCATTCATCAGATCGTCAAAACCTGTGATCGTTGCGACCCCGCGCAGGTCGATTCGCTCGCCTGCCTGTCCAAGGTCGAAGTCGGTGACAATATTGCGCCCGCCCGAAAATACGAATGTGTCCGCATCGGCCCCGCCGGTCAGCCGGTCGTTGCCGTCGCCGCCATCCAGACGGTCGTTGCCACGCCCGCCGCTCAGGTTGTCACGCCCCGCCTGCCCCCACAGCGCATCATCGCCCTGTTCACCTCGCAGCGCATCGCGGCCCGCGCCGCCCCAGATCCTGTCATTGCCGCCTTCGCCCTTGATCCGGTCCTTGCCATCGCCGCCGTCGAGGCTGTCATTGCCGATCCCACCCCACATGCGGTCATTGCCGCCCTGACCAAAGACGCGGTCATTGCCGTCACCGCCGAACAGACGGTCGCCGCCAGCCCCGCCCGACACCGTATCCTGACCGCCGTTTCCGCGCATTATGTCACCCGCGCCTGTGCCCATCAACGCGTCGTTGCCAGCCCCTCCGATCAACGACGTGTCGGGGCCGGGAGGTGTGGGCGTTGGCGTTGGTGTGGGCGCGCCGGGCTGATCCAGTTGAACGGGCGCGCTGGTGCGCGCAAAGTTTTGCGTCACATAGACGGCGTCGTAGCCGCGCCCGTCGCCTTCCTCGATCCCGATGCCGATCAATTCAAAATTTGGGTTGAGGATGTTGGCGCGGTGGCCGGGGCTGTTCATCAACGCTTCATGCAGATCCACGACGTCATCGGAAATGCCGGGCGCGCCACGCTCGGACTGAAAGGCGATGTTTTCACCCCATGTCCAATTGCCTGAAAACGCAAACCCGGCGTCGCGCATCCGGTCGCCGGGACTGGACCCGCCCGCACCGGTGTGACTGAAATTGCGGGATGTATCCATCCAGTTGCTGTGGTCTTCGCTGGCGTCGTTCAATCGGCGTTCCAAGGTTAGCGGGTCAATACCGCGTGCGGCACGCTCTGCGTTTATTAGGTCCAGCATCTGGCGTTCGAATGCGTTTGCGACGGACATGGGCTCTCTCCTCATTGTGCGAGGCCCGGTGTCTGCGCGCGGGCGCGGTGTCGCAAGGTGGGGACCGGGGGTCGGGCCAGTGTTGGCGGATTGGCGCGGTTCGGGCGGGTGTGCGCGCGCAGCGTCCCGCCGCCGAGGTCAGGTCATTGGGTCGCAGGGCGGACGCTTGCCGGAATGGGCCCACCGCCCTAGTCTTTTGTCTATGTCAAAGACACCCAAACAGATCACCGACCAGTTGCTGGATGCCGCACTGATGCATGTGCCCTTTGACGGCTGGTCCGAGGCGACTTTTCGTGCGGCGGCTGCCGATGCAGGCGCAGACCGCGCGCTGGCGCAGGCTGTGTGCCCGCGCGGCGCGGTGGACCTTGCGCTTGCCTACCATGCGCGCGGTGACGCGGCGATGGTCACGCGGTTGCAATCAAATGACCTGCCGGAGCGATTCCGGGACAAAATCGCCGCAGCCGTCCGGTTCCGCATCGAAGCAGTCGAAGACAAGGAAGCCGTGCGGCGCGGAACGACGCTGTTTGCGTTGCCGATATATGCCGCCGACGGCGCGCGGGCCATTTGGGGCACGGCGGATCAGATTTGGTCGACATTGGGCGACACGTCGGACGACATCAATTGGTACACCAAGCGGGCGACGCTGTCCGGGGTCTATTCGGCCACCGTTCTTTTCTGGTTGGGGGACGATTCTGTGAACAATCAGTCCACTTGGGATTTTCTGGAGCGCCGTATCGACGACGTTATGCAGATCGAAAAGGTCAAGGCGCAGGTGCGCGACAACAAGCTATTGTCGGGTCTGCTGGCGGGCCCCAATTGGGTCTTGGGGCAGGTCAAGGCACCAAAGGCGCGGACGGATATGCCGGGGCGGTGGTCCTCACCACAAGGCTGAACGGGTCAGCGGGCAAGGCACAGTACGCGACGGCTGTCTAAATCGCCGTCGGAACGCGACGTGCATCGGTATCCGGGCCAAAGGCAATGCCCATCGCGGTTGAGCCAGACACCAAAGCACCGTCCAATCGCACCGGGATGATCAGGTTGAGGATCATTACAGCGATCAGCAACACGGGTTCCTTTTGCGGCGGAGTTACAGGTACGGTGCCGAAAAAGGAGCGGATCATATGACATCGACAATGCGCGCAGTGGAAATCAACGCCCCGGGCGGGCCAGAGGTGTTGCAACCGGTGGACCGTCCGCGTCCTGTGGCAGGGCATGGGCAGGTGGTGATCGCGGTTGCGTGGGCCGGGGTGAACCGTCCCGATGCGCTTCAGCGCGCGGGATTGTACAATCCGCCGCCCACCGCAAGTGATCTGCCGGGGCTCGAAGCCTCGGGGCATATTGTCGAGGTGGGGCAGGGCGTCAGTGGTTGGGCGGTTGGCGATGCTGTGTGCGCGCTGCTGCCGGGCGGTGGATATGCGGAATATGTGGCAACCCCGGCGGCGCATTGTCTGCCCGTGCCAGCGGGCATGGGGCTACGCGAGGCCGCTTGCCTGCCTGAGACGTACTTTACCGTGTGGTCCAACGTGTTCAGCCGTGGCGGGTTGCAGGGCGGCGAGCGGTTTTTGGTGCATGGTGGGTCATCCGGGATCGGGACCACTGCGATTCAGTTGGCGCAGCATTTCGGTGCGCGTGTTTTTGCGACCGCCGGGTCCGAAGACAAATGTGCCGCCTGTCGCGATTTGGGGTCGGAAATGGCTCTGAACTATCGCGACGAGGATTTCGTGTCGGTGATGAAAGAGCAGGGCGGCGCGGACCTGATCCTGTGCATGGTCGGGGGGCCTTACATCGCCCGCAACCTGTCGGCCCTCGCGGATGATGGACGGCTGGTCCAGATCGCGTTTCTGCAGGGGCCAAAGGCAGAGGTGAACTTTGCCCAGTTGATGACCCGCCGACTGACGATGACAGGCAGTACCCTGCGGCCGCAAAGCGATCTGGCCAAGGCCCGTATCGCTCAGGACCTGCGCGAGGCCGTGTGGCCTTTGTTGGATACGGGGCGCATCGCGCCCGTGATGGATTCGGAGTTTGCGCTGGCCGAAGCTGCCGCCGCGCACGCCCGCATGGAAAGCTCCGGCCATATCGGCAAAATCGTCCTCAAAGTGGCGGGTGGCTGACGCAATTTCAACGGCAGGACCGGGGGCCAGCCCCCGGACCCTCGTGGTATTTTCGGTCAGAAGAAACGGTTTGTTAAGGTTAATGCGGTGATCTGTACCAACGGTACAGGCTGTGGAGCCGATGGCCGTGTCAGGAGAAGCGAGTGCTTCCCCGGTTGCCCGCGGTGCTCACAGGATGAGTGGCGCGGGCTTTTTGTTTCTTCTGACCAAAAATACCACCGCCGGAGGCTCCGATAGATGCCGTGGGCGCTTGCATCAACATTTTTGCGATCATCATTTTCGGCGGCTCTTGACGTTTGACATCAGGCGATACAGATATGTCTCATGCGAGACACATCTGTATCATCAAAAGTATCCATCCTGAACGCGGCCTTTGACGTACTTGGTCAAAATCCCGGTGCGTCGCTGTCTGATGTGGCGCGTGCTGCGGGCGTGGGCCGCGCAACATTGCACCGGCACTTTGCCGGGCGCGATGATTTGATGGTGGCGCTTACCTTGCAGGCCGCAGAAGAGCTGGATGCCGCCGTCGACACTGCGGTTGCCGGGTGCACAACCTATACGGACGGGCTGCGCGTGGCGCTCAGGGCGATGCTGCCGCTGGCCTCGCGGCACATGTTTCTGGCGACGGATGCGGCTCAGACCGATCCGCGCGTCAAGGAAGCCTATGCCACGCAGACCCGCGCGCTGACGCGCGACATCGAGGCTGCGCGCGCCGAAGGAACCTTTGCCGCTGACATTCCCACCACGTGGATCGTCGAGACCTATGAAAACCTCATTTACGCCGGTTGGGCCATGGTCGTTGCGGGCGAGGCAACCCCGAACCAAGCCGCTGATCTGGCATGGCGTACGTTTACACAAGGACTGAAACCATGACACCAGACGCATTGCAGACACTGGCCACACAGATAGACGAGGTGTTCCTTGTCATCGGGGCGGCGATCCTGCTGATTGAACTGGCAGAAGTGTTATTCAAGGGCCGTCACAAAGGTCGCAGCCTGCTTGAGATGGTGGCGAGCGCATCGACCCAAATCCCTTATCTGGTGGTCGAAGTGTTGATCCTAACATCCGCCTATGGGGTGTTCTATATCCTTGCGGAGACGGTGGTGCCGTGGCAATTGCCGATGACGTGGTGGGTCATTGTTTTGGCGGTGATCGCCGCTGATTTCACCTATTACTGGGAGCATAGGATCGCCCACGAAGTACGTCTGCTGTGGACGCAGCACGCGGTGCATCATTCATCGCGCGAGTACAACATTATCACAGGTATCCGCTTTGGTCCGCTTGAAGGAGTGTGGAGCCTGATTGCACATATTCCTTTGGTATTTTTGGGGTTTTCGCCGGACATGATCTTTTTTGGGATCATCACTGTCTTGGCCTATCAGACGTGGATCCATACGGAACTGGTGGGCAAGCTCGGGTGGTTCGACAAGGTGATGAACAGCCCCGCGAACCACCGGGTACATCATGGCTGCGACGACAAGTATATCGACCGGAACTATGGTGGGATCACCGTGATCTGGGATCAGCTGTTCGGTACCTACCAAGCCGAGGAGGAAACGCCACGCTACGGTCTCAAGCGGGATTTCGACAGCCGCAATCCGCTTGCTGTGTGGTTCTCCGAAGTGCCGGGACTGTGGCGCGACATGCGCCGCGCGCGCAGTTGGGGTGAGGCGTGGCGTTACATGACCCGCCCGCCCGGTTGGACGCCGCACGAAAGATAGGAGCAACCGGATAACCGTACGCGCAACAGCGTGCGGTCATCTTGTCGCCTGTGGTACGGTACCTGATTGTGCGCACGTGAAATCATGGGCTTGGCTCATCTGATGCCATACAAACGCGCTGTGCAAAGCCGGTCCGCACGACATTGTGCAACTCTGCCGACATAAGCACGGTCCGTGGCTTTACACATGGGTACGCTTGGCATGTGCCCGCCGGAGATACGATTGGCATGGACCGTCTCACAGGTGAAAGTTGGTGTGGGCTGCCGCATTGGCCCACCGCTGCGCGGCGCTATCGGCCGTGCACCTGTGGTGACACTACCGATTGGAACGATGGACCAACCGGTTTGCCTTTTGGATAAGGAAATTTTGTTCCGCTTTGTTATCAGACAGGTCTGCGGCCTTCTGATAGGTGTCCCGCGCTTGGCTGATGCGACCCGCGCGTTCCAATACATCTCCCAAAGCAGCATGGAACGGTTGATAGGTCTGAATTCCGGGCTCTTTTTCCAGTTCACGCAGCATAGCCAAAGCAATATGCGGCGATTGCGCATAGGACGTTGCGACGGCCTGATTGATACGCACAACCGGTGACGGTTGGCTGGCATAAAGCAGCGCGTAGAGTATCGAAATCTCTTGCCAGTCGGTTTGTTCCCAAGTCTCGCTTTGGGCGTGGACCCCGCTTATGGCCGCCTGAAGCTGGTAAGGCCCGATCATGTTTTTGGGCAGTGTTTCAGTGAGTATAGCAACGCCTTCGTCAATCTTTGATCGGTTCCAGCGCTTTCTGTTTTGGCTCTGAAGCGGGACGAAATCGCCGTCACGGCTTGTGCGTGTCTCCCGACGGGACTCGTGCAAGAGCATCAATGCCAACAGGCCAGCAGTCTCGGCATCTTGTGGCAAGAGGTTGGTCAACACTCTGGCGAGGCGAATGGCCTCGTCCGTCAGGTCTTGGCGGTGAATGCTGTCATGGTGGGTCGCGGAATACCCCTCGTTGAAGATCAGATAGATTACGCTGAGGACTGCGTTTAGGCGGTCAGATAAATCTGACCGATCCGGGATTTCGTAGGGTATCGCCTGGGCTGCGATCTTGTGCTTGGCCCGGGTAATGCGCTGTTGCATAGCTTTGGAACTGTCGAGAAACGCACTGGCGATTTCATTGGTTGAGAGGCCGCCCAACGTGCGCAGCGTGAGCGCAACTTGGCTTTTTTTCTCAAGGGCGGGATGGCAGCAGGTGAATATCATCTCCAGCCTGCGGTCGGGGATCGAGTCCAGCAGCGTTTCATCCAGCGGTCGGTTTTCGAGATCGAGCAGATAGGCAATCTCGTCCTGCTTTCTTGCAAAGTTTTGGTCGCGACGCAGCCTGTCGAGCGCTTTTCTCCGGGCCACTGTGATCAGCCAACCTGCGGGCGATCTTGGCAGCCCGTTCGTTTGCCAGTGCCTCATTGCCGAGACAACCGCATCTTGCAGGCAGTCTTCGGCGAGTTGAAAGTCGTTGAGCCCCCCAACAAGCGAGGCAAGAATGCGCCCCCACTCTTCCCGGACAGTGCGTTCGATGATCTGTTCGGGCGAGAGGGAGGGCAACATTTGACGATTGGCCAAGCCGGACCGTCCCTAGCTGTCCCAGACCACGACAGGCCGCACCTCGATACGTCCGTGATCGGCTGTCGGGATCATCGCGGCATATGTCACGGCTTCGGCCATGTCGGCACAATCCAGCAGATAGTAGCCGCCAAGCTGTTCCTTTGTCTCGGCGAATGGGCCGTCTATCGTCTCGGTCTTGCCGTCACGAACCGACACGGTGGTGGCCGTTTCAACGCCCTGCAAGGCCTCCCCCGATACGAACTTGCCGTCGTCCTGCACCTTTTTGGTGAAGTCGCCATAGGCTTTCATGTAAGCGGCGAACGCTGGCGAACCCGGCTGCGGACCGCTGTTTGGAGCGGAGTAGATGAGGCATGTAAATTGCATGATGTGTTCCTTTCACGATCAAGAGCACGATACTCTTGTACCCGCTAGACGAACGAGAATGGCTGAGACCGACACCACTATGCAAAATTTTTTTGCCGATCCGCTTGGTTTGGTCAGAAGTCGCAAGCGCACGGACGCAAAAGCGGACAATTTTGCCCGCTTTGGCAACGGTCAAGCCGGAATAGACGCGGTTCGGGGTGTCGTCAGCCTGTTCCCGATGTCCCAGACCGACATTTCCTAGCGTATGGGCGTAAAAAGTGCGTTCGTCGCGCGGCAGTCGCGCACCACATCCTGACCGCACGGCACTGGGGTCAGGTCGCGGCTCAGGCAAATGCGGGCCTCTTGGATGTGGCCGTCGCGGCAGGTGATGGTCACGCCGTCCGCCTCCATGTCAGGGTTTGACTGCAAGAACGCCTCTTCCACCACGGCGGCGGGCAGGCGCACCGCCTTGTCTAGTTTGCGAAACACAGGCGGGCGCACCACACGCCCGTAGGCTTCGCGCGACAGGGCATAGTAGGCGGACGCAGACAGGCCCGAACATACGCCGTGTTTTTTCCATTGGTGCCACGCAAGGCCGGACGTTCCCATGATGTCCGCCATGTCACGTGTCATCGCGCGGGAAGGGGCGCGTTCGGTTGTGTTGCAGTATTCCGGGTAGCCACGGTGATATTGCGGCCAGAGCCCGTGCAGGATCCAGCCGTGATCGTGGCGGGCATCGCATTGGTCCGATCCGCGCGCGTCGCCTTCGTAGGCGCACCAGTTGGGCGACCAGCTAAGTGACAGCACGTAGTAATCAAAGACGCCCGCGCGATCTTGCGCCATGGCGGGAAGCGCCAGCATCAACCAAAGCAAGAGTGCGCGCATTAGGCTTTCCTTTTTCATTCTGGCCCACTATATCGGCGCGAAGTTCCCCGACAACGGAAACCCACCCCGGCCCCAGAGATGGATCGCCAGGGACGCCATTCAGGCGACGGGACAGATATGCGCAAAGGAGCATGACATGGCAAAACCGCTGATGGCCAAGGCCACCGCCGTCTGGCTGGTGGACAACACCACGATCAGCTTCAAGCAGATCGCTGATTTTGTGGACCTGCACGAGCTTGAGGTGCAAGGCATTGCCGATGGCGACGTCGCCGCGGGCGTCAAGGGGTTTGACCCCATTGCCAACAACCAGCTCACACAGGAAGAGATCGATGCGGCGGAAAAAGACCCGCTGCACAAGCTCAAGCTCAAGTTCAACGCGGCCGCTCAGGGCGAAGAAAAGCGTCGCGGGCCGCGCTATACACCGCTGTCCAAGCGTCAGGACCGCCCTGCCGCGATTTACTGGTTGGTGAAGTTCCACCCGGAACTGACCGATGGGCAGATTTCCAAGCTGGTGGGCACGACCAAGCCGACGATCCAGTCGATCCGGGAACGGACCCATTGGAACATCTCGAACATCCAGCCCGTCGATCCGGTCGCGCTGGGCCTGACCAAGCAGTCTGAACTGGACGCCGCCGTGCAAAAGGCCGCCGCCAAGAAAGCTGCCGATGGCGAAGTGATGAGTGATGACGAGCGTCGAAAGCTGGTCAGCACCGAACAGAGCCTCGACATGCCCGAAGAACCCAAGATCCCCACCGCGATCGAAGGGCTCGAGACATTTTCGCTGGCTGATGATGGCGATGACGACAAGATGGACGAATCCACTTTGGTCGATGCCGATAGCTTCTTTAACCTGCCCAAAGGCGGGGACGACGACGAACAGCCCTAAGGGTCGGGCCGCAGCACTGGCGGCACACCCGCCGCCATTTGGTCGACAAAGGCCAACACTTTGAGGCCGTTTCAGTCGTTGCGACGAATTGGCCAGGCGCACGGTCGCGTGCCTGGCCGACCAACCGGGCAGCGCGGGCACCAAGATGCCTGTGGCCACTGCCGGTGACCCCACCCCATCCAGAAAAACTACGATCAGGTCTGCCTGCTGCGCGGGCTTCTGCAACATTCGGCGGTTCGATGCGACCAACCGGGCCGATACCTCGATTGTGTGGTTGGGCCCGTCCGGCGCTGTGACGCGGCGCTGGCACGTTGGTAAAGCGACGCGTGTACCGGCCCGCAGCGGTTTGACGATGATATCATCACCTTCCGGCGGCCCGATCCGCACTACCAAGTCAAATCGTTGGGCGATCAAATCCACAAGCCGGTCGCTCAGGTCGATGGTCACATCGCAGTTCGGACAGGCGTCGAAAAACCCCGCCACGGTTGGAGCGTGCAGCGCCTGCCCACGGGTCACCGGCGCGCTGAGCCTGATCTGATCGGCAGGGATGTCGCGCAGGCCCGCAGGATGCTTCATCGCGGCGGCTGGGGGTGGCAGGCAGCAGGCCAAGGGCCTGCGCGGCACAGGCAAAACTGTCGCATTCCGCGAAAGCCACCAGAATGCGGGCATCGGCGAAGTCACTGACGATCGGGCCATTTTCGACGATGCTGCAACCCATTTTGCATCATTTGTCCGACCCCGCCTGCACGGCCAAGGCGTTCGACGTGCCGGTCAACATGGGCACCAGTTGGTCCAACGGGCCGACCATGCCCGCACTCAGGGCGCTGTTCCCTATATGGATGTGATTGACCGTCCCTTCGTGAATATCTGCAAGGATCAGGTGTCGCGTGTTGCTGTTGATGCCACAGGGCAGAAAAAGCTGGTGATTTAGGGCCTCGCAACGAATGTGCGCGCCGCATTTCCTGCAATCTCGGGCTTAGGCGAAGTATACGAAACCTGTGTGGTTCTTGGTGCCTGTGCCGACTTCAATTCTGACATCACTGACGTGACGATGCAGCGGCTGAACGCGGCGGTCGCAATCGTGACGACGTGGGCGGCGGTGTTGGCCGAACTTACGGGGAGTAGCCAAGGAAACGGCAAGCATATCGGTCTGTTGCTGAGCGATCATGGAGGCACCTGTTTTGTCGCGATGAACACGTTTCTTGGTACGGTCCGGGACGCCGAAGCGGTGGTGCAGGCGGTCGGCCTGACAGGCACGCCGCCCATTCCCTCCATCCTCGACTAAGGGGGCTTGTAAGGCCGCGGGGCGTGCGTAGTGTGGCGCTCGTCCCCACCCTTTTGGAGAGTTGCCGACATGTCGAACCCTTATGCCCAGGCCGCCAACGCAGGCACCACGCCGATCCTTGCAGACCTGCGCAGCGATACGGTGACACGGCCCGACGCCGGGATGCGGGCGGCCATGGCCGAAGCCGACGTAGGTGACGATGTTTACGGCGATGATCCAACCGTCAACCGGCTGGAGGCGGTCATGGCCGAGCGGTTGGGGAAGGAGGCGGCGCTGTTCGTCAATTCCGGCACGCAAAGCAACTTTTGCGCGATGCTCAGCCATTGCGCCCGGGGTGAAGAGATCATCACCGCGCGCCCCTATCATGTCTTCAAATACGAAGCGTTGGGCGCATCGGTTCTGGGGGGCATCGCCTTTGACGCACAGGACCCGGCCGCCGATGGTGCGCTGGACGCGGATGTGGTGACGCACACCGTCAAGGATGACGATTCGCATCACCCGATCACGCGGCTGTTGAGCCTTGAGAATACCCATAACGGCAAGGCGATCCCGCTGTCGCGCATGGCGGATGCCGTGGATGCGGGCCGGGCTGCGGGGCTGTCGCTGCATCTGGACGGCGCCCGGTACTACAACGCGATCACGGCGCTGAACTGTGGTGAGACGGCGCTTGCGGATATGTTCGACACGGTGTCGATCTGCCTGTCAAAGGGGCTGGGTGCCCCGGTTGGCTCCGTTCTTGTCGGGCCGACGGAGTTGATCGCGCGCGCGCGCCGTTGGCGCAAGATGCTGGGCGGCGGCACACGGCAGGCAGGCCTCTTGGCGGCGGCGGGACTGTATGCGCTGGACAACAATGTGACTCGGCTCCGGGAGGACCACGCGCGGGCCGAAGCCTTGGCCGACGCGCTGCGCCCCTTTGGGGAGGTCGCACAAGCCACAAACATGATCTTTTTCACGCCGCCGGGCGGAGTGACGTCCGACCTGCCCACGCACATGGCCTCCCATGGTGTGAAGCTGAGCGGGGCCACGGGCACCACGCGTTTTGTGGTGCACAAGGATGTCACCGACGACGGGTTGCAGGCGGCAATTGACGGGTTCCAGCGCTACTGGGGCTGACGGCACGTCTCGACCCGCAGTCGCGAACGCAGACGCAACGGGCGTGAAACGCCTTTTGGGTCCCGCCACAGTGGCAGGCGAAAGGCAGGTGTGTTCAGCACGGTAACCCGCCAATACGTGTCTCCGAAAAACGCGAATGTCAGCGTGGTGCCCGTGGCTTGGGTCAGGCGAAACACGCCCGTCGTGTATGCAGCGCCAAGGGTCAGGTGTTCGGTGTTGCCTCCCGGCGTGTGCAGGGCGATATGCAACGCTTCTTCGTATGGCACGTCATCTGTTGTCGCAGTGATGATGTCTGTGCCAATCGCCCACGCGCCTTCGAGCATTGCACCGGGCACGGTCCAGCGCTGCGCCCCGTGCACCACCCGGCTGGTGGGAATGGCCGCGTCTGTGGGACAGAGGTGTATGTCGTCGATTGAAATCACATCAGGCCGACATCAAAGTGCTTTGCGCGCCCGCAGTGCCGCCGTGATGGTTCCGTCGTCCAGATAGTCCAGTTCTCCGCCGATGGGCACACCTTGGGCCAGAGAGGTCAGGGTCACGCGCCCGTCCAGTTGATCGGCGATGTAATGGGCGGTGGTCTGGCCGTCGATGGTCGCATTCAGGGCGAGGATCACCTCGGTGATCCCTTCGGTTTCCACACGGTCGATCAGGCGGGGGATGCGCAATTCTTCGGGACCCACGGCGTCCAGTGCTGACAGCGTACCGCCCAGCACATGATAGCGGCCCTTAAAGACAGCGGCGCGTTCCATCGCCCACAGGTCGGCCACGTCCTCGACCACGCACAATTCGCCATTGGCGCGTTTTTCAGACTGGCAGATGTCACAGATATCCGCCGTGCCCACGTTCCCGCAATTCAGGCATTCGCGGGCAGTCACGGCGACCGTTTGCATCAGGTCGGCCAGCGGTTGCAGTTGCAGCGCGCGCTTGCGGATCAGGTGCAGGACCGCGCGGCGGGCCGAACGGGGGCCGAGGCCGGGCAGTTTGGCCATCATCTCGATCAGGGCGTCTATGTCACGTGTGCTGCTCATGCCCGGGCAACCTATGCCCGCGTTTCAGCAAAGGCAAAGCGCATATTGTTCCGGTGACGGTGTGGGTTCACAGAATTTCAACCATGGGCCACTAGCGTCCGTCATGCAGCAGCATGGGGCAGACAGACATGGCAAGGCGGGGCAGACTGGTTTTTGCGCTTTTGGTGCTGACGCTTTGGCCGGCGATGCTGTGGGCGTGTGTCTATCCGGCGCCTGTGCGGGCCATCAACACCACTTTGCTGGAGGTGCTGAATGGCGGCGGAAAGGTGTCCAATCATCAGCGCACACGGTTGCAACGGGCGATGGCACAGATTGCACCGGGTGCGGTGACCGCGACGCTCCGTGCGGAACTGTCGCGGCGCGATGCCAGGGCGGTTGGTGACGTGATCGCAGTTGCGGCGTTACTTGCGGATGGGATCGGGTTGAGCGTTGATCCGGATGTGCGCACGCCTGTGACGCGGGTCCGGGACGGCATTCAGCAAACCTGCGCGCAGGACAATGCGCAACGGTCGGGAAATGGCGAGGATGCGACCAGCGCCGAACACGGGCTTGGCCGCAATGAAGGTGCGGGCGGGCGTGGTCTGACCTTTGGCGAGGGTGTGGCGCGGCTCAGCCTGACATTTACCATCTATATGACGTTTCTGGCGTTCCTGTTGGGCATCCGGCGCTTCTTCAAAGAGCGGGAGGCCGCTATGGCACTGGTCGCTCACGGGCAAGCGGCACACGTGTCACCTGAAGTCCTGCATCCCGCAGACGTGCCACCATCCCCAGCGGACCCTGCAAGTGCCATGCCCCCACCCCGATGAAAACGCCGCCCTCTGCCAATTCGGGCAGGGCCGTGCGGACAAAACCTGCATTGCGTTCATCAAGCAGGTAGCTGTCCACAGATATTTGCACCTGCGCTGCGCTGTCCGCCCCTATGACACGCGCCATCAACGCACGTTCCCACAGACGCGCTGCGGCATGTTCGCCCTGTTCATAAAGCGCAAAGGCAGTCGCCCGTTCCGCAGCCGTGCCCATCGGTGACAGCGCCAGACCATAAAGCTGGATGATATCGCGGGCGAGATCGCGGTGCCGCGTCTGGTTCAGTTTGCGACGCAAGGCATAGAGGTCTTCAAGGCCCAGGATCTCGGCGCCCTCGGCGGCGGCGAGGGTCTGTAGGAAACTGTCCTGAATGGGGTACACGCCCGCAGCAAAGTCGTTGCAGGGATCACCCAGCATCGTTTCGGTCAGCGCGCCGGGTGTCATATAGTCTGCCGTGCCGTCGCCCCAGCCCATGCTGATCAGGCGCCCGTTGACCCATTCCGCGATGTCATCCGGCAGATCGAGCCGGGCCAATGTCCCGCCGCGTGTGTTCCAGAAATCCCGTGGGGATCTTGCATTGTCCGCTGCGCGCCGGGTCGGCAGCACCGGGTTGATCTCAAACGCCGCAACGCGGGCGCTGCGCACGTGGCCTTCGACCATGTCAGGCAGGTCCAGCATCTGCGGATCATTGCTGTGATAGGTGCCCCAGAGATGCGATACGGCTCCGTTCGGCGCGGTGATGCGCCAATAGTTGCCCGTGCCATTTGGCACGTCCGCAGCAGCGGCGCGCAGCTGTGCCAGCTGTGCGTCCGGCAGGGCGGCGGGATCGACCCGGACATCCGTGACGGTGCAGCGCTCGCGCGTGATCCAGTGCTGTGCCAGCGCAGGCCCCGGCACCAAAAGCGCCGCCATCAGTCCGGCATAAAGCGCGTGTCGCACCATGGCCTCAGAACGGCAGCTTCATCCCGGGCGGCAGGCCAAGCCCTTCGGTCAGCTTGCTCATCTCTTCCTGACTGCGCTCGACCGCTTTGGCCTGTGCGTCCTTGATCGCGGCAAGGATCAGGTCTTCGACCACTTCCTTGTCATCGCCGTTGAAAATCGACGGATCAATGTCGAGCGCGGTCAGCTCGCCCTTGGCCGTTGCGGTGGCTTTGACGAGGCCCGTGCCGCTTTCGCCGGTGACCGAGATATTGGCGAGATCATCTTGCATCTCGGCCATCTTCGTCTGCATTTCCTGCGCTTTTTTCATCATCCCGGCCATATCGCCGAGGCCGCCTAGTCCTTTGAGCATCTTATCCCTCCGGTGGTGGATCATCTGGAGTGCGTGGCTTGGTCCACAGCACAATCGCAACACATATCGCAGCAGCAAGCGCGATGAACAAGGTGGGCGGGCCGATGCACCCTTCGACCATCGCATCCGCGCGGATGCCGGTGGGGTCGGCCATGGTCACCATGGTGATGAACGCGGTCCACATCAGGACGGCGGCCAGTCCGACCCACTGGTATCGGAACCGCAGGGCGAGCGCAGAGATCAACAGCAGGATCAGCCCCGCCGGTGAGGTCATCAGGTTGACCGCTTCGGACACCGCGCTGGCTTGCGTGCCGTCCCATCCGGGGCGCGCCTTGTCACAGACCTCGGCCCATGCGGTGCCGGGCACAAGCGTGAGGATCAATCCTCTTCGAAGGGGTCCCATTCATCGTCCACTTCTGGCAGCGCTTCGATATGGGCCTCTTGGGCGATCTGGTCCGGGGTGCGGATGTCCTTGATCTTTGCCGCCGGGAAATGCTCCAGCACAGCTTGGACCAGCGGATGTTTTTCGGCCTTGGCGTGCAATGCCAATTCTTCGGCATGTTCCACTTCGTAGATCGTCGGCGCGCCGCCCTCGGACACGATGGTTACCGCCCAGCGGTTGCCTGTCCAGCGTTGCAGCGCGCTGCCAAGCCGCTGGGCCAGATCGCGCGGCGCTCCGTCGGCGGGCACAAATTCGATGCGGCCGGGTTGGTAAGCGGCAAGGCGCACATAGCTCACCACATGTTCGTACAGCAGCCGGTCGCGGTTGGCGGTGATCATCTCGACCACGTGGTTGAAGGTCGGGTAGCGGGCGAGGGCGAGGGCCGGATCATTGGCCAACGCGGTTGTCTGCCCGGCAGCGTTGGGGTTGCCGGACATGCGTGTTTGCGCCTGCGCCACAGCCTGTGCGCCGGTGCCGGTGCTTGGCGCTGGGGCTGCGCCGCCTGTGGGGGCCGAGGCGGGTGGCACCGGTGCGGTGTGCAGTTTTTTGACCAACTCCTCGGGGCTGGGCAGATCGGCCACATGGGTCAACCGGATGATCGCCATTTCGGCGGCCATCATGCCGTTGGGTGCGGCGGCGACCTCGTCCAGCACCTTGAGCAGCATTTGCCACATGCGGGTCAGCACGCGCATCGGAAGCGCATCGGCCATTTGCAGGCCTCTGCTGCGTTCGTCGGGCGAAATGGTCGGGTCCTCGGCAGCTTCGGGCGTGATTTTGACCACCGACACCCAATGTGTGATCTCTGCCAGATCGCGCATCACCGCCATCGGGTCAGCCCCGTCGGCATATTGCGCGCCCAGTTCGGTCAGCGCCCCGGCGGCATCGCCCTTGAGCACCATGTCAAAGAGGTCCAGAACGCGGCCCCGGTCGGCCAGCCCCAACATTGCACGGACCTGATCGGCAGTGGTTTCGCCCGCGCCATGGGAAATCGCCTGATCGAGCAGGGACGTGGCGTCCCGTGCGGAGCCTTCGGCGGCACGGGTGATCAGCGCCAGTGCGTCTTCCGCGATTTCGGCGGCCTCGCTGGTGGCGATCTTGCGCAGCAGGCCGATCATCACCTCCGGTTCGATCCGCCGCAGGTCAAAGCGCTGGCAGCGGGACAGAACAGTGACCGGCACCTTGCGGATTTCTGTCGTGGCAAAGATGAATTTGACATGTGCTGGCGGCTCTTCGAGCGTTTTCAGCAGCGCGTTGAAGGCACTGGTGGACAGCATGTGCACTTCGTCGATGATGTAGATTTTGTAGCGGGCAGAGGCCGCGCGGTAGTGCACGCTGTCGATGATCTCGCGGATATCGTTGACCGATGTGTTGGAGGCCGCGTCCATTTCGAGAACGTCTACATGGCGGCCCTCCATGATCGCCACACAGTGTTCGCATTGCCCGCAGGGGTCCGTCGTGGGCCCGCCCGTGCCGTCCGCGCCGATGCAGTTCATCCCCTTGGCGATAATCCGGGCGGTGGTTGTCTTGCCCGTCCCGCGGATGCCGGTCATCACAAAGGCCTGCGCGATCCGGTCTGCCTCGAACGCGTTTTTCAGGGTGCGCACCATCGCGTCCTGACCGACAAGGTCGGCAAAGGTTTCGGGGCGGTATTTCCGCGCCAGAACCTGATAGGCGGTGGATGGTTCTTCGCTCATGCAACCCTCGGGATTCGAATGACGCCCCAACCTAAGGCGCGGGGTGAGGGCCGTCCAGCGATGACCGTGCGCCGCGTGCATTGCCGGTGCAAAGGATGCCGCGCGCCGTGCTGTCGGGACATACACGGCCAGGGACAGCCATTGGGACCTTGAGCGATGCCACCCAACCGGATTAGGTGCACGTACTGACCGATGGATGTTTGCGGCGCAACGGTCCTGCCGGGCAGGCTAAATCATAGATCGTAGGTTGCGCAGGACGTCCGAGTTACGCCGCGCGCGGGCAAGCATCCAGCCGCCTTGGATCAGGATAAAGACGTTTTCGGCCTTGGCCTTGGCTTCGCCTTCCGCCAGTCCCAGCCGTTCCGCGTGATCAAGGACTTCGTTGATCCAGCCTTCGTAGATGTGTTCGGCATGGGCGCGAAAGGCGTCATTGTCGGGACCTTCGAACAGGGTGTTTGCGATGGGACATGTATCCCAGCCCGTGATGTCAAAAAGTTTGGCCAGTTTGTAGCACAGCGTTGTGGCGCCATCCTCGAACGTGTCCGCCCCGTCAAAGCTGGCCGCGATCAGGCGCAGCATTTCGTCCGACGCCCACGTGGCAGAGGCCATGGCCAGGTCAGATTTGCCGTTGGGAAAGTGATGGTAGAGCGAACCCTTGGGTGCTTTGGCCTCGGTCAGCACGTCGGCAAGGCCGACACCGTGATAGCCGCGGGTGCGAAACAGGTTGGCCGCGGTTTGGATCAGGCGGTCTTTGGTGGGCATGGGCGTGTCGGTCATGTGAGAAGCTTGACAGGATTAGACCGATTGGTCCAGTGTCGCGAATAGACCGATTGGTCTAGTCCCGCTACCCAAAGGAGGCGACACATGTTCGACACCGACAGGACGCAGGTTTCCGAACGCTCAATCGTGTTCAAAACCCCTGATGGGGCAGAACTGGTGGGGCGATTGTTTTTGCCATCCCACGCGCCTTTTGCTGCGGTTGTGCTGAATGGTGCGACCGGTGTCCCCCAAAGCTACTACGCCCATTTCGCACGCTGGCTTGCAGCAGAGCGGGGGCTGGCCTGCCTGACTTTCGACTACCGGGATGTGGAGCGGTCATGGTCCGGCCCGCTCCGGCAAAGCACGGCTGATATGACGGATTGGGGCACAACGGATCAGCTGTCGGCGCGGCAGGCGTTGGCGCGGGCGGTGCCGGACACCCCCCTGTGGGTGATCGGACATTCGCTGGGGGCCATGACGCTGCCGAACCAGCGGAATTTCGAGGGCGTTGCTCGTGTGATCGGCGTGGCGTCGGGCATCGTCCATCACAGTGACCATCCATGGCCGTATCGCGCGATTGCCTTGTTGTTCTGGTTTGGGGCAGGGCCGGTTGCAACGGCAGTCACAGGGTATTTGCCCGGCAAGCGACTGCGATTTGGTGAGAACCTGCCTGCGGGCGTTTACTGGCAGTGGCGGCGCTGGTGCACGTCGCGCACCTTTTATGACACTGATTTGGGTGCGCGCCTGCCCGAGCCCGCGTGGGACCACGAAATTCCGGTACGCCTGATCGGGTTTTCCGACGACGATCTCATCCCGCCGCATTGTGTGCACCGTCTGGCGGAGCGGGGGTATGGCGGCAAGGCCAATGTGACGGTGATTGCCACTGATGGGCCGGTTGGGCACCTGTCGGCCTTTGCACGGCGCAACGCCGCATTGTGGCCGCAGTTGTTGGAAGGGTAGGAACCTGTCGCGCACCGCCTCGGGTCGGACGTTACGCCAAAACCTGTTGGTTTTGGTGCGAGGTGAGAGATTGACATCGACCCAAGCGGGGCTCGTTACGGCTGCTTCCTTCCGGATCTGACCGGGTTGGCGAGGCGCTTGCCCGCGCCAACCTCTCAACGCTGCGATATATGGCAGCGCCCCGCGCGGCGCAAGGGTTACAGGGTCACGCGCATCGACATGAAGCCGGTATCGGTCAGGCCCAGCGGTTCGGGCCGGAAATGCGCGATCTCTTCGAGGTGGTTGACGGCGCGGGGGCTGGTTTCGATCAGGACGTGCCGGGGGACAGCGCTGGCAAAGGACCAGACCGATGGCGATTGCACGTCGCCAATGGGGTGCGCAGCGAGATAGGACCGCAAGGCATCGACCACCGGCACGTCCAATTGCAGGGACGCGGGTTCTTCCAGTCCCGGAAAATCGCCGCCGCCTGCGCCCCGGTAGCTGGTCATCGCGACCAGAAACGCATCATCCGCCGATACCGGCACCCCGTTGCGCGTCAGTGAAGTCACGCGCGCGCCCAGCGGTGCGAACGGATCGAGCGTCATGTGCAGCCCGTGCACGGTATCAAAGTTGAACGCGGGCGCATTGGGGGCCAGCAGCGGCCCAAGGCCCGAAGGGTGTGGCGCAAAGAACTGCGCAGAACGTTCCAGATATGCGGCGAGTGTTGCGCCGGTCATGCGCTGTGCCCAGACCGTATTCTGGTACGGGCACATCATGGCGAGGTGCCGCGCCTGAATTTCGCCTTTGGAGGCGGTCACATAATTGTTCGGACCCGCGCGCCCGCCAGCGGCGGCGGGGGCGATGGCCGACAGAACCGGGAGGTGGGCCAGATCGGTGCCGTTGATCGCAGCCTTGACGCTGCGCTGCATGGCGGTGGCGACGATGGCGTCGGCGGTGCCCGATTGCAGCATGGCAAAGTAACTGTGGAAACCGTGCCCCGTCTGGCCGACCACCGTTTGCATCCGCGCACGTGTCGCCGCGATGCAGGGTGCGGCAAGGCGGGTGGCATCGCGGTCGGGTTCCGCGTCTTCGAGATCGCGCAGGCGGACGCTGTGCTCCGTTACGTGCCAGCCTTCGTGATCGTGGACCAGACACAGGTCAATCTGCGCCAGCAGGGCCGCGGCAAATCCCGGCATCGCGGCTGGAACGCCAAACAGGGTGCCTTGATCCGGGTCGACGCCCGTCACGGTGCCGTAGCCGGTGTCGGGAAACCGTTCATGTGTGTGACCAAGGATCATGGCGTCCACCCCCGGCACCGAATGCGCCAGCGGGCAGGCAAAATTCTCAGTGTCGTCAGGGGACAAGGATGAGATGCCGCTGTGACATAAAACCACGATGATATCCGCCCCATCGCGTCGCAGGGCAGCAACCGATTGGCGTGCTGCGTCGACGCCGGCCAAAAAGCCGACCTTTCCGGCCAGAAGCGCATGGTTCCACACCAGCGTCTGCGGTGGCAGGACCGACGTGATCCCCACGCGCAATGGGTGCGTGTGGCCAGACGGCAGCGTGACCGTCCGGTCCACGATGATGTGGGGCACGATGTTGGGCAAAGGCCGGTCGGGGCTGGCCGATACCACCTGTGTCCGGGACGCCGCACAGAATGCCGTCAGCGCATCAAGGCCGAAATCGAAATCGTGATTGCCGAGGCCCGCCGCGTCATACTCAAGCGTATCCAGCAGCTCTGCCCATGGATGGCAGCCCGCCATGCCAACCGCCACTTCGCCCAGCGGGGTGCCTTGCAGGCTGTCGCCATTGTCCAAGAGCAGGACCGGGCCGGGTGCGTCCGCCCGTGCTGCGCGAATGACCGAAGCAAGGCGATTGAACCCGCGCGATGCCGAGGCATCATCCACCCGACCGTCCCAACCGGTCAGGTGCATATGAACGTCACTTGTGGCCAGCAGGCGCAGAACGGTTTCCGCGGGGCTGTCTTTGGGGTGCTCGCGCATAGGTAGCAACGTGGCCGAATATGCTTTGCTTTCAAGCGAATTTTCGCTGCTGCGTCGCCCCAAGGGCGGGCCATTGCGCCGCTGCCACACCCGTGCCATGGCTGGCGCACTTGGAATTGAAGGCAGGAACGGTTGGAATGCGACACGCGGAAACGGTGACTTTTGGCGGGTCGGGCCTCGACCGGGCGGCGGAATTGCGAACGGATCCGGTGGCGTTGGCGGCGGCACAAACGGACCCGGAGGCGCGCGCCCTTGCCGTGTGGCAGGGCAAACCGCTGATCGACAAGGACCGCCCTGCGCATCTGCTGCGGCTGCCCATGGATCACCCGGTTCTGTCCGAGGCAAAGGCCGCCCCGATCTTTCTTGGCCGCGAAGAGGGTGCGCCGCGGTTTGCCTTTGATGTGTCACCTTGGTCGCCGTCGGATGTGGATCACGAGGCGTTGGGCGCATTTCTTGATCCCACGGAACAGCATTATCCCGGCCTTTCGGACGGCCAGGTGTTTGCAGAATTGCGGCGGGTGATGACGTGGCTCAGCCCGCGTGACGCGGAACTCGCGGCCACTGCGAAGGCAGTCATTGGTTGGCACCAGACACACAGGTTTTGCGCGCGCTGCGGTGCCGCGTCTGACATCACCCAAGGCGGTTGGCAACGCACGTGCCCCGATTGTGGCGGGCACCACTTCCCGCGCACGGACCCGGTCGTCATCATGTTGATCACCCACGGCAATGCCGTGCTGGTTGGCCGGTCGCCGGGCTGGCCCGAGGGTATGTATTCGCTGTTGGCCGGTTTTGTCGAACCGGGCGAAACACTCGAAGCGGCCGTGCGGCGCGAAGTCTTTGAAGAAACAGGCGTGCATGTGGGCGATGTCAGCTATCTGGCGAGCCAGCCATGGCCCTTTCCCGCGTCGCTGATGTTCGGCTGTCACGGACACGCCACCAGCCTAGATATCACCATCGACCCGGTGGAAATCGAAGACGCGCTCTGGCTGACGCGCGAAGACATGGCGGACATATTCGCGGGCAACCGCACCGACATCCTGCCCGCCCGCAAGGGGGCCATTGCGCACTTTTTAATTGAAAACTGGCTTGCGGATACCCTCGATTAAAGTGAAGCTGGCACCACAGGACACAATCGAGCACGGCACATGAAATTCTCGGCACGGGAAGATATCGAAGCATCCATCGAAGACGTTTTTGCCGCTTTGAGCGAGTTCGAGACGTTCGAGCGGCAGGCGATGCGGCGCGGTGCCGAGGTGCAGCGTGTCGATGACCTTCAGACCCCCGGCGTGGGCGCGTCTTGGCGCGTGGCTTTTACCATGCGCGGGCGGCGGCGGGATATGAACCTGCAACTTGTGCGTTATGATGCCCCGAACGAGATGGGGTTTACCGCAAAATCCCCGGGCATGGATGCCGCGTTCGACGTGGAGTTGCTGGCGCTGTCGCGGACCCGCACACGGATGGCCGTAGCGCTGGAACTGACACCGCTGAACCTTGCGTCGCGCCTGCTTGTGCAGTCGCTCAAGCTGGCCAAGTCGAACCTGACGAAGCGTTATAAACAACGCGTCGCCGACTACGCCAAACAGTTGGAAGAACGGCTGAAGCGCAGCGCTTAATCGCGCCCGGCGGCTGCCGGGTACACACCCAGAATATCGAGCCGGTTGGTGAAATAGGCCAGTTCTTCCAATGCACGCGCGACGGGCGGGTCATCGGGGTGGCCCTCGATATCGGCGTAGAACTGCGTCGCGGTGAACGCGCCGCCGACCATATAGCTTTCCAGTTTGGTCATGTTGACGCCGTTGGTCGCAAAACCACCCATGGCCTTATAAAGCGCGGCGGGGATGTTGCGGACCTCGAACACGAAGGTCGTGATCATCGTGTCGCCGCGCGATTGGTGGTCTGCCTGCGGCGACATCAGCAGGAAACGCGTGGTGTTGTGCCCTTGATCCTCGATGTCCCGGGCCAAAATGTTCAGCCCGTGGATCTCTGCCGCCACGGCAGAGGCCAGCGCGCCGACGCCGCGTTCCCCTGTTTCCGCGATGGCGCGCGCCGCCCCGGCGCTGTCAGCTGCGGCCACGGCAGAAATTTTATGGGCATCGAGAAACGCACGCGCCTGCGGGATCAGAACCATATGCGCCCGCACCTGCGAGATGTCGTCCAGCGTCTGACCGGGCAGCGCCATCAAAGCGATGCGTACACGTACAAACGCCTCGTCCACGATGTGCAAACCGCTTTCGGGCAGGAGCCTGTGGATGTCCGCAACGCGGCCATATGTGGTGTTTTCCACTGGAAGCATCGCCATGTCTGCGTCGCCGGACCGCACGGCGGCAATCACATCCTCGAAGGCGTGGCAGGGCACTGGTACGGCGTCCGGGCGCGCCTTGAGAACGGCCTCATGACCGTATGCGCCCAAATCTCCCTGAAATGCGATCCGTTGAGACATCTTTCACCCCTTGGCCGTAGCCCTGTTCTTGGCGGCGAGGCAGGGCGATTGGTCGCGGCTTCTACACCTTGCCTGCGGGTAGGGGAAGCAATAGATACCCGCCGGAACGAACAACTATACGCATGGAATCGGAAGCCTCATGTTCGACACGATGACATTCACGAAGATTGCCGCCAGCGTTTGCGGTGCTTTGCTTGTATTACTGCTGGGCAAGTGGGCCGCGGAAGAGCTGTACCATGTGGATGGTCATGGCGATCAGGCCTACGTGATCGACACCGGCGCAGAGGAAGCGGCCGAAGAAGTGGTTGAAGTGGCGTTTGCCGATGTGTTTGCACAGGCCGATGCCGGTGCCGGTGCCCGCATTTTCCGCCAGTGCAGCGCCTGCCACAAACTTGAAGACGGCGTGAATGGCACAGGCCCGCACCTGTATGGTGTCGTTGGGCGCGCCGTTGGTTCCGTTGACAGCTATGGTGCCTATTCCGGCGCGCTAAGCGAAGTGGCCGAGGTTTGGACCGTGGACGCGCTGAACGAATTTCTGGAGAACCCCTCGCAATACGCCCCCGGCACCTCCATGGCGTATCGCGGTGTGAAAAAAGTCGAAGACCGGGCCAACCTGATTGCCTATCTCGACAGCATCGACGGCTGATCGCCTGACGTTCCGAATCCCCGACAAGGCCGCGCGACGGGTGTTGCGCGGCTTTTTTTGCGCGCGGTGATCAGCCCGAAAACGCAACACTGAACACGATCACGTAATCTGGGCCCCGATCTGAGCAGCATTCTTGCGTTGCATATTGGCGCGGCGCGCATTTAGCTTAAATCTCAACCCAGACCGAGACGTGCCGCGCCACTGGCCTGATGAAGGAGCCCCAGATGATCCACACCAAACGCCCCGCCCGATCCGCAACCCGCACCAAGGCCGTGCGCAAGCGATGGGCCGACTGGGGCGCTGTGGGTCTGCTGATCGCGGGCTTAACGCTGGCCGCCAGTCAGGTGCGTAGCGACGGGCACGAGACGATCATCACCAGTCACGGATATTCGTTTTATGGCAATCTGACCTATCCGGCGGATTTCGAACATTTCGATTACGTGAACCCGGATGCGCCCAAAGGGGGCGAAATCGTACTGGGCGCGGTGGGGACATTCGACAGCGTCAATCCATACTCCCGCAAGGGCCGGGCGGCGGGGCTGTCTTCGGTTATGTTCGAAAGCCTGCTGGGTGAGGGGATCAATGGCGCTGGCGCACCAGCGGACGTGTATGCGGAATACTACTGCCTGCTGTGCGAGCGCCTTGAATATGATGAGGGCAAAACCTGGGTTATCTTCCACATGCGCCCGGAGGCGCGGTTTTCTGACGGCTCGCCCGTTACCGCGCATGACATCGCCTTTTCGCACAATCTGTTGTTGGACGAGGGGCTGAAATCTTACGCGGATGCGGTGCGCAAACGGATTCCCAAGGTCGAGGTTCTGGATGATCACACGATCAAGTTCCACTTTACCAAGGGAATTTCCCGGCGGTCCCTGATCAGTCAGGTCGGCTTTGTGCCTGCGTGGTCCAAGAAGTGGTACGAGGAAAACGACGCGGGTCTAGACGAACAACGGTTGGTCACGTCGCCGGGTTCGGGCCCCTACATGATCGACGAAATCGACGTGAACCGCCGCGTGGTCTACAAGCGCAACCCGGATTACTGGGGCAAGGACCTGCCCATCAATGTGGGTCGCGCGAATTTCGATAAAATCAGGCTTGAGTATTTCGGGGATGCAGAGGCTTCGTTCCAAGGGTTCCTTGCGGGCGAATACACCATCCGCACCGAAGGCGATTCCAAGAAGTGGGCGACCGGCTACACCAGTCCCAAGGTCGAAAACGGCTCTATCGTGAAAAAGGAATTGCCGAACGGCAATCCGCCTGTGCCAACCGGCATGGTGTTCAACCTTGGCTCGCCGGTGTTGCAAGACATCCGCGTCCGCGAGGCCATTGCGCTTGGATACAATTTCGAGTGGACCAACGCATCGCTGCAATACGGCTTGTTCACGCAGCGCACGTCCTTCTCCGAAGGGACCGAGGTGATGGCGACCGGGGTGCCGCAGGGCGCAGAACTGGAGTTTCTGCAAAGCCTTGGCGACGTGGTGCCCGAGGACCTGCTGACCACCGAGGTGCGCGTGCCGCACACGTCCAGCGAAACGCGTCTTTTTGATCGGCGCAATGCGCGCAAAGCCATGGCACTGCTGGATGACGCAGGGTGGGCCGTGGGGGATGACGGCGTGCGCCGCAATGCCGAGGGCAAGACCCTGACGGTGAATTTCCTGCACACGTCAACGGCGGCAGATACGCTGACGGGCGTGATCGAAAACTTTGCCGACAACCTTGAGAAGCTGGGCATTGATGTTCGGATCGAGGAGGTCGACAGTTCGCAATACACATCCCGCCGCCGCGACCGCGACTATGACATGATCTATTTCCAGTACGCCGCCTTCCTTGGCACCGGCACGGGGCTGGCGCAGTACTACGGGTCCGAAACGTCGTCTTTTTCGCTGTTTAACCCCGCCGGGCTGTCCAGTCCGCTGGTGGACGCGATCATCGACAAATCGCTGCTTGCCACAACGCGCGAAGAAGAGGTTGCCGCGGTGACGGCGCTGGACAGAGCGTTGCGCTATGAGATGATCATGGTGCCGGTCTGGTACAATCCGAACCACTGGGTCGCGTACTACGATATGTTTGAACACCCAGAAGAGCTGCCGCCCTTTGCCTTGGGTCGGCTGGATTTCTGGTGGTACAACGCGGACAAGGCCGACGCTTTGAAGGCCTCTGGCGCGCTGAGGTAAACCGGGCATGAGCGCCTACATCCTTCGACGGCTTTTGCTGATCATTCCGACGTTGCTGGGCATCCTGCTGGTCAACTTTACGCTGACGCAATTCGTGCCCGGCGGACCGGTGGAGCAGGCGATTGCGCGCGCCCAAGGGGGCGGTGACGTCTTTGGCGGGTTCGCCGGAGGCAGCAATGATGCGGGCGCACAGGAGTTGAGCAATGAGGATCTGAACACAGCCTCCGACAGCACCTATGTGGGTGCGCGCGGCCTGCCGCCCGAGTTCATCGAAGAACTGGAGCGCGAGTTCGGTTTCGACAAGCCGCCGGTGCAGCGGTTCCTGAACATGGTCTGGAACTATGCGCGTTTCGATTTCGGTGAGAGCTATTTTCGATCTATCGGGGTCATTGATCTGGTCATAGAAAAGCTGCCCGTGTCGATTACGCTGGGGCTATGGTCCACGCTGATCGCTTATCTGGTGTCGATCCCGTTGGGAATCCGCAAGGCGGTGCAGGATGGCACGCCCTTCGACACGTGGACATCCGGAGCAATCATTGCGGCCTATGCGGTTCCGGGGTTTTTGTTTGCGATCCTGCTGTTGGTGCTGTTTGCGGGCGGTAGCTATTGGCAGATTTTTCCGCTGCGCGGGCTGACGTCGGACAATTGGGACGACCTGACGGCATGGGGCAAGGTCGTGGACTATGCGTGGCACGCCTTCTTGCCTGTGCTGGCGGGCACCATCGGTGCCTTTGCCACGCTGACACTGCTGACCAAGAACAGCTTTCTGGACGAGATCAAGAAACTCTACGTGATGACTGCGCGGGCCAAGGGGCTGTCGGAACGGCAGGTGCTTTATGGGCACGTGTTCCGCAACGCGATGCTGATTGTGATCGCGGGCTTTCCGGCGGTCTTTATCTCGGTCTTTTTTGGCGGGTCGCTGATCATCGAGACGATCTTTTCGCTGGACGGCTTGGGGCGGCTCGGGTTTGAGGCGGCGGTGGCCCGCGACTATCCGATCGTGTTCGGCACGCTTTACATCTTTGGCCTGATGGGGCTGGTCGTCGGCATCCTGTCGGACCTGATGTATGTGCTGGTTGACCCCCGCATCGACTTTGAGCGGAGGGAAGGCTGATGGCGATGCCGGACGTACAGCCCGCGCCCGAACCGGTCGTGGTGCCCGAGCGCAAGCGCGGCCTGTTCACCCTTTCGCCGCTGAACAAAAGGCGCTGGTCGAACTTTAAAAAGAACCGCCGCGCCTATTGGTCGATGTGGATTTTCGGTATTCTGTTTGGGCTGAGCCTGTTTGCCGAGTTCATCGCCTACGACAAGCCCATCCTGATCCGGTATCAGGGTGCGTTCTACACACCCATCTGGAATTTCTATGCCGAGACGGAATTTGGCGGCGACTTTCAGACCGAAGCCGCCTATCGCGACCCGGAAGTGCAGTGCCTGATTGCTTCCGGTGGTCTGGATGCCTGTTTTGACGATCCCGACGCGATTATCGAGGACAGTCGCGATGGCAATGTGGACGGGGTGGACATCAACCGCGGTTGGGCGATCTGGCCGCTGATCCCCTATAGCTACGACACCGCTGTTGACAGGCCCGGCGCGGCGCCGCTTCCGCCCAACGGGGAAAACCTGCTGGGCACCGATGGTACGAAACGCGATGTCTTGGCGCGCGTTGTGCATGGGTTCCGGCTGTCGGTGCTGTTTACGCTGATCGTCACCGGCGCCTCTGCGGTCATCGGGATTATCGCGGGCGCGGTACAGGGTTATTTTGGTGGGCGCACGGACCTGATTTTCCAGCGGATCATCGAAATATGGTCATCAACGCCCAGCCTCTATGTCATCATCATCATGTTCGCTATTCTGGGGCGAAGTTTCTGGCTGCTTGTGTTCTTGTTGGTGCTGTTTGGCTGGACCGGCCTTGTGGGGGTTGTGCGGGCGGAATTCCTGCGTGCGCGCAACCTTGAATACGTGCGGGCGGCGCGGGCGTTGGGCGTGGGCAACATGACCATCATGTTCCGCCACATGCTGCCCAACGCGATGGTGGCCACGCTGACTATGCTGCCGTTCATCATCACTGGAACGATCTCATCGCTGGCGGTGCTTGACTATCTGGGTTTTGGCCTGCCGTCCTCTGCGCCATCGCTGGGTGAGCTGACCTTGCAGGCGAAACAGAACCTGCAAGCGCCGTGGCTGGCCTTTACAGCCTTTACCGTCTTTGCCGTTATGCTGAGCCTGCTGATCTTTATTTTCGAAGGCATCCGCGATGCGTTCGACCCAAGAAAGACCTTTTCGTGACGCCACTTCTCAATGTCAAAGACCTGCGCGTGTCATTCCGGCAGGACGGACAGCTGACCGAAGCGGTCAAGGGCGTGTCCTTTTCCGTGGGGCGCGGAGAGACTGTGGCCCTTGTCGGCGAGAGCGGTTCGGGCAAGTCGGTTTCGGCTTTGTCCACCGTGTCGCTGCTGGGCGACAGCGCAGAGGTGTCGGGGTCCGTTACCTATGATGGGCAGGAGATGATCGGCGCGGATGACAAGCTGCTGCGCAAAGTGCGCGGCAACGACATATCGTTCATCTTTCAAGAGCCGATGACCTCACTTAACCCGCTGCATACGATCCAGAAACAGCTAGGCGAAAGCCTGTCGCTGCATCAGGGGCTGGTGGGAGAGGACGCGCGAGGCCGTATCCTTGAGTTGATGAACAAGGTGGGTATTCGCGATGCGGAATCGCGATTGACTGCCTATCCGCACCAATTGTCGGGCGGGCAACGTCAGCGTGTGATGATCGCCATGGCGCTGGCCAACAAACCCGATGTTCTGATCGCGGATGAACCAACCACAGCGCTTGATGTGACCATTCAGGCGCAAATCCTCGATCTGTTGGCCGAATTGAAGGCGAGCGAGGGGATGGGCCTGTTGTTCATCACCCACGATCTTGGGATCGTCCAGCGCATCGCCGACCGGGTTTGCGTGATGCAGAACGGTGAGATTGTGGAAACGGGTCCGACGGACGAAATTTTCGGCGCACCCAAACATCCCTATACGCAGAAATTGTTGGGCGCTGCGCCCTCCGGCACACCGGCGCCGATCCCCGCCAATGCCGAGGTGGTGGCCGAGGCCGAGAACCTTAAGATCTGGTTCCCGATCCATGCAGGGCTGCTGCGCCGCACCAAGGGCTATATCAAGGCGGTGAACGCGGCCACGTTTCAGGTCCGTGCAGGTGAAACGGTCGGGATTGTGGGCGAAAGCGGGTCCGGCAAGACCACGCTGGCCCTTGCCATAATGCGGCTGATCGCGTCCGAAGGGCGCATTGTCTACATGGGGCAGGACATTCGGGCGTGGTCGGTGCGCCAGTTGCGACGGCTGCGCAAGGACATGCAGATCGTGTTTCAGGACCCTTACGGATCGCTCAGCCCGCGAATGACCGCAGCCCAGATCATCGCCGAAGGGTTGGGGGTGCATGGTGTCGACGATGGTCGGCCCGAACGGCAGGTGGTGGCCGAGGTGATGGCCGAAGTGGGCCTTGATCCGCTGACCATGGACCGCTACCCGCATGAATTTTCAGGCGGTCAGCGCCAGCGCATTGCGATTGCGCGCGCCATGGTGCTGCGACCCAAACTTGTGGTGCTGGACGAGCCGACATCGGCACTGGATATGACGGTGCAGGTGCAGATCGTTGATTTGTTGCGGGACTTGCAGGTCAAGTATGGGCTGGCCTTTTTGTTCATCAGCCACGACCTAAAAGTCGTGCGTGCGATGAGCCACAAGGTGCTGGTGATGAAACAGGGTGACGTGGTCGAACAGGGCGCATCAGAAGACCTCTTTGAGCGTCCGCAGACGGACTACACGCGGCTGTTGCTGCAAGCGACGCATTAGATCGCTGAGGCGTGCCGCCCTTCTTCGACGGAATAGGCGTCGAAATGGCGTGCGACCATCCGCGTGAGCGCGCGTGCCTGCGGCGGAATGCTCAAGCGGTCATTTTGCCAAATCAGTGTTCCGTCGAATGCGTCATTGGCGGATGTCAGCAATGCGCGCACGGTGTCGGGATCACCCGGCATGTCTGCCACTGAAATTTCGAAATCGCACATGATTGCCTCGATCAGGCGGCCGCGCAGCAGGTCGTCGCCAGAAAATGCGTGGCCCCGCGCGGTGGCCAAGCTGCCTGCCTTGATCGCGGCGGCATAGCGCGACGTGGCGGGCTGGTTTTGCGCGTATCCCTGCGGGAAGCGCGAGATGGATGACGCGCCGACGCCGATCAGCACCTCGCTTTGATCGTCGGTATAGCCCTGAAAATTGCGCCGCAATGTCCCTGCGCGTTGCGCCTGCGCCAGCCCGTCGGTGGGTATGGCGAAATGGTCGATACCAATCTCTGCGTAGCCGTCCCAGACAAACAGATTGCGCGCCACTTCGAACAGGTTCAGCCGCTCCTGAGGCGTGGGCAGCGCGTCGGAGGGGATCAGGTTCTGGCGCCGTGCCATCCAAGGCACATGCGCATAACCATAAAGGGCCACGCGGTCCGGGCCAAGCGACAGCAATTTCGTGACGCTGGACGTCATGCGTTGCGGTGACTGGTGTGGCAGTCCAAACAGGATGTCGGCATTCAGGCTCTGGACGCCGGCGGAGCGGAGCATGTCCACGGTTGCGGCCGTGATCTCAAAGCTTTGGTCACGACCGATAACGGCCTGAATGTCCGGGTCGAAATCCTGCACCCCGATGGAGGCGCGGGTCATGCCAGCGGCCTGTAGCGCGTCCAGCCGGGGGATATCGATCTCGTTGGGATCAATCTCGACAGAAAATTCATAGCCATCGGCAAATGGGGCGACCTCTGCGATGGCCCCGGCCAAACTGCGGATCATATGCGGGTCAAGCAGCGTTGGCGTGCCGCCGCCCCAGTGCAGCCGTTTGAGGCGGACGCCGCCGGGCAGGGACTGGGCCACCATGCGCAATTCGGTCAGGACCGTGTCGAGATACGCTTGCACCGGGCTGGAGGTTGCGGTCCCTTGGGTCCTGCACGCGCAGAACCAGCACAGGCGGCGGCAAAAGGGGATGTGTACGTAAAACGAAATGTCCGCGCCTTCGGGAATTGTCCGCAGCCACGCCTTGGTTTCGTCCGGGCCGACTTTGTCAGAAAAATGCGGCGCGGTTGGATAGCTGGTGTATCGCGGCACCTTCGCGTCAAAAAGACCCAGACGGGTGAATATGCTTTTCGTTTCCATGACCAAGTTGTTAGTTTCCGTCAACGGCCTGCGCTTTGACGCAGATCAACATCGTTTGGATTTGCTATGACCCTCCCGCCTGACCTGGTGCGCCAGGACTGCAGTGACTGTCCCATCCGACACCGTGCCGTGTGCGCGCGGTGCGAACCGGACGAATTGACGCGGCTTGAAGAGATGAAGTTTTACCGCACCTACGAGGCGGGTCAGACTGTGGCATGGGCCGGGGACCAGATGGATTTCGTGGCCTCTGTTGTGTCTGGTGCAGCCACGCTGACGCAGACCATGGAAGACGGGCGCCGCCAGATGGTGGGCTTGCTGCTGGCGTCGGATTTTGTGGGTCGGCCGGGCCGGTCCGGGGCGAGCTATGATGTTGTCGCGGTCACCGATCTGGTGATGTGCTGTTTCCGCAAAAAGCCGTTCGAGCAGATGATGGTGACCACGCCGCATGTGGCCGAACGCCTGCTGGAGATGACGCTGGACGAGTTGGATGCGGCGCGCGAGTGGATGCTGGTGCTGGGTCGCAAGACCGCGCGGGAAAAAATCGCGTCCTTGCTGGCCATTTTTGCGCATCGCGACGCGGTGCTGGGGCCAAAGCACACCCGGACCGTACAGTTTGAACTGCCCCTGACACGCGAAGCGATGGCAGACTATCTTGGGCTGACGCTTGAGACGGTCAGCCGCCAAATCTCAGCGCTGAAACGTGAAGGCATTATCGTTTTGCAGGGCAAACGTTCCGTTGTGGTGCCCGATCTGGATGTGCTGATGGAACAGGCGGGCGATGACAGTGACGGCGGATTGTTGATCTGAGGCTGTTGGCACGGCGCGCTTTGCACGCGATGCCTGCAAAGACGCCCCGCCCACCATCCCCGGCGATCCCCTAGCGCGCGAGAAACACCGGCACAGTGCACTGTTCCAGCATATCGCGTGTGGCTCCTCCGAACATCGCTTCGGACCAGCGCGCCCGTCCGTACGCCCCCATCACGATCAGGTCGATATCCCGGTCCGTCGAGACGCGGATCAGGTGGTCGCTGATTCGGTTCATGCTGCGCGCCAGAACATCAACCTCGCAGCGCACACCGTGCCGGGCCAGATACTGCGCCAGCAGGCCGCCCGGGTCGCTGCGGTCGGGGCCGTGTTGGGGCGGGTCGATGATCGTGATGAACGTGGTTTCGGCCTCCACAAGGATCGGCAATGCGCGATTCACTGCTGCCAGTGCCTCGTCGCTTTCATTCCAGGCCACGGCAATGCGGCGCGGCGTGGTCCATGCGTCGATGCCGTCCGGCACGATTAGCACAGGCACGCCCGCCTCGAACAGCGCCGCCTCGACCAGAGACGGCGCATCCGGGCCGGCGTCGTCGCCGTAGGGGCGCGGTGTGACCACCAGATCGCAGAACCGGGCATGGCGGCGGATGACGCCGGGCAACAGCCCGGCTTGCGTGACGATAGGCGTGATCGTGAACCGCTGCATACCTTGCCGGTTCAGTTCGGTCTTGGCCTCTTGGGACAGCGCGCGTGCGGCGGCCTGCGCCTCGACCACGGTGCCTTGCATCAGCGTGGGGCTGATTTCCGCATAGGAATAGCTGTGGAGTGCGGCGTCGATCCCAACGCACAGTACTTCAAGATGGGCATCCCAGCTGATTGCCTTGGAAATGGCGGCGTTGAGGCCGCGCAGTGGGTTCGGACCGGCGGACAGGATCGTGAGGATGGTTTTGTATGGCATCTGGCGCCAGCTCCTTATGAGCGCGTTTCCGTGACGATACCCTGTCCCATGGCGAAATGCGTTGCGTTGACGCCGATCAATCCGAATTCGGAAAACTGTTGACCCAGATCAAAGACCCGGTCGCCCCTCTGCCGCAAAACCGCAGCATGGAAACGCGGAGCTGCGTCCGGATTCGTATGGCGCCGCTTCGTTACAAGAGGGAACGCAATATGGCACAATATGTGAAGCTGATTGCGCTGGGTCTGGTCACACTCGCCGCGGCAATCGCCGCGAATTACGGTCGTGATCTGTCCTATCAGGTACATGCCGTCCTGATCATGCTGATCGCGGGCGCGCTGTTTCTGTATGAGGTGCGCCGCACGGACGAACCCGTCCTTGCAGCACCGCAGAACGAATATCTGGACAGCGTAGTACGGGCCGGGGTGATCGCCACGGCCTTTTGGGGGATCGCAGGGTTTTTGGTGGGGGTTATCATCGCCTTCCAACTGGCCTTTCCGGTTCTGAACTTTGACTGGTCCGAAGGCTATGCCAACTTTGGTCGTCTGCGGCCGCTTCACACATCTGCGGTGATCTTTGCCTTTGGCGGCAATGCGCTGATTGCGTCCTCGTTCTTTATCGTGCAGCGCACCTGTGCTGCGCGGCTGTGGGGCGGAAACCTTGCATGGTTCGTGTTCTGGGGCTTTCAGCTGTTCATCGTGCTGGCCGCCACCGGCTATTTGCTGGGCGGGACCCAGTCCAAGGAATATGCCGAGCCGGAATGGTATATCGATATCTGGCTGACGATTGTCTGGGTGGCCTATCTGGCCGTGTTCCTCGGCACGATCATCAAGCGCCGTGAGCCGCATATCTATGTGGCCAACTGGTTCCTGCTGAGCTTTATCGTCACCGTCGCAATGCTGCATCTGGTCAACAATATCTCGATCCCGGTCAGCATCTTTGGTTCCAAGTCCGTGCAGCTGTTTGCAGGTGTTCAGGATGCGATGGTGCAGTGGTGGTATGGCCACAACGCAGTGGGCTTCTTCCTCACGGCCGGGTTTCTGGGCATGATGTACTATTTCGTGCCGAAACAGGCCGACCGTCCGGTGTTCAGCTACAAGCTGTCGATCATTCACTTTTGGGCGCTGATCTTTCTGTACATCTGGGCGGGTCCGCACCACTTGCACTATACCGCTCTTCCCGACTGGGCTTCGACCCTCGGCATGGTGTTCTCGATCATCCTGTGGATGCCGTCGTGGGGTGGCATGATCAACGGTCTGATGACGCTGCAAGGCGCGTGGGACAAGCTGCGGACTGACCCGGTGTTGCGGATGATGGTCACCAGCCTCGCCTTCTATGGCATGTCGACCTTTGAGGGTCCGATGATGTCGATCCGGGCCGTGAACTCGCTAAGCCACTACACCGACTGGACCATCGGCCACGTGCATTCCGGTGCGCTGGGGTGGAACGGGCTGATCACCTTTGGTGCGCTCTACTACCTGACACCGGTGCTGTGGAAACGGCAGGGGCTATATTCGCTCAAGCTGGTCAGCTGGCACTTCTGGCTCGCCACCATCGGCATCGTGCTCTACGCCGCGTCGATGTGGGTCACGGGCATCATGGAAGGCCTGATGTGGCGCGAAGTGGACGCCAACGGCTTCCTCGTGAATGCCTTTGCCGACACCGTGAGCGCCAAGTTCCCGATGTACGTGGTGCGTGGTCTGGGTGGGGTCCTGTTCCTCGCTGGGGCTTGCGTGATGTGCTATAATCTCTGGATGACTGTGAAAGCAGCGCCTGCCAAAGAGCAGTCGTTGGCCACAGCCGTCCCTGCCGAGTGAAGGAGGGACAAATGGCTATCCTCGACAAACACAAGATCCTCGAACGCAACGCGACGCTACTGCTGGTCTTCAGCTTTCTCGTGGTCACGATCGGGGGGATCGTACAGATTGCCCCGCTCTTTTACCTCGAGAACACCATCGAAAAGGTGGAAGGGATGCGGCCCTATTCTCCGCTCGAACTGGCGGGTCGCGACATTTACGTGCGCGAAGGCTGCTACGTGTGCCACAGCCAGATGATCCGGCCCATGCGGGACGAGGTCGAACGCTATGGCCACTATAGCCTCGCGGCGGAGTCGATGTACGACCACCCGTTCCAGTGGGGCTCCAAGCGGACCGGGCCGGACCTTGCCCGCGTTGGCGGTCGCTATTCGGATGACTGGCACCTTGTCCACTTGCGCAACCCCCAAGCGGTGGTGCCGGAATCGGTCATGCCGAAATACGATTTCCTCGAACGGACGCGTATGGATGGTGAGTATATCGACGAGTTGCTGGCCACACACCGCATGGTGGGTGTGCCCTACACCGACGAGATGATCGAGAACGCGCGCGCCGATTTTCTGGCGCAAGCGGACCCGGACAGCGACTTTGACGGGGTGCTCGAACGGTATCCGGGGGCGCAGGTGCGCAACTTTGACAGCCAGCCCGGCGTGTCCGAGGCGGATGCGTTGATCGCATACATGCAAATGCTGGGCACATTGGTCGACTTCTCGACCTTTGTTGCTGACGCGAACCGGTAAGAAGGAGAGAGATTATGGAAACCTACAGCCTTCTACGCGAATTCGCCGACAGCTGGATGCTTCTGCTGCTGTTCTCGATTTTTGTGGGTGTGTTCTTTTGGGTCATGCGGCCCGGCGCGCGCGACACCTATCGCGACACCGCTGCCATCCCGTTCCGGCATGATGACGCGCCCAAAGGTCCAGAGGAGGACCAGACATGAGTAATGAAACCGAACATGACAAGGAAATCGGCAACACCGGTCACGAATGGGATGGGATCAAGGAACTGAACAACCCTCTGCCGCGCTGGTGGCTGTGGTGTTTCTACCTGACCATCATCTGGGGTGTGGGGTACACCATCGCCTATCCGGCCTGGCCAATGATCAATGAGGCGACAGCGGGCGTGCTGGGCTACTCCACCCGCGCCGAAGTCGCCGAAGAGATCGCCGCCGTCGAAGAGGCCAATGGCCCCATCAACGCCAAACTCGTTGCGGCGGAACTGACCGAGGTCAGCGATGATCCAGGCTTGATGCAATACGCCACATCGGCAGGTGGGGCCGTGTTCCGTACATGGTGCGCACAGTGTCACGGCTCGGGCGGGGCGGGGGTACAAGCCTCGGGTTATCCCAACCTGCTGGACGATGACTGGCTCTGGGGTGGGACCATCGAGGATATCCACCTGACCATCGCCCACGGCATCCGCAACGAAGAAGACCTCGACAGTCGCTATTCCGAGATGCCCGCCTTTGGCGAGATCCTCGAAGAGGAGGAAATCGTTTCTGTCGTGCAATATGTCAAATCGCTGTCCGGCACGCCGGATGACGCGGCGCAGGCCGCTGCGGGCGAAGAGGTCTATCTCGACAACTGTTCGGCCTGCCATGGCGAAGAGGGGCTGGGCGACGTCTTTCAGGGGGCGCCGAACCTCGCGGACGCCATCTGGCTTTATGGTGGGGACACCGAAACTCTGATCGAAACCGTGACCTACAGCCGCTTTGGCGTGATGCCACCGTGGCAGGGTCGCCTGAGCGAGGCCGAAGTGCGCGCGGTCGCGCTCTATGTACACAGCCGGGGTGGTGGGCAGTAACCACTGCGCATCAAGGGGGGCTGTGAGAACGCGGTCGGGCTTGCCCGGCCGCGTTTTTTGTTATGTGGCGATCAATCCGCCGATCATGGCGGCGAGTGCCACGATATGGATCAGCATGATCGCCCGATCATTCCACTGCACACCCACGATGAACCAACCGATGATACCCACCAAGAAGCAGTAGATGTTCCAGGGCGTCGCCGCCGCCGCGGTGGCCGCATATCCAGCAATCTGGGCCACTGACGCCACCCATTTGATGGCGTCGACCTGCGGCGCCGCAAATGCGATCCGCCTCACAGTTTGTCGAGGTCAATGCAGCGGGTCTGTCGGCCCAGCCATCCGCGCCGTGTTGCGGGCTTTACCGGGATGCAGGGCCGCCTGTTGTGGTCGTTGCGCGTCGCGGTCATGAAAGTTCTGGCATAAATGTCAAACATGGATCCGATCTCCTGTCGCTGTGTTCTGCCACCCATATTGCGATATTGCGCGATTCATGCGACTCAATTGGAATGGCATTGTGTAAGTTGAGATAACATATGATCTGGCGCGATATGCCACCCCTTGCCGCCCTGCGCGCCTTTCACGCCTTTACCAAAGAAGGCAACGTAACGGCTGCGGGCAATGCGCTGGGGGTCAGTCATGCGGCCATCAGCCAGCAATTGCGTGCGCTGGAGGCGCATTTGGGCGTGACGCTTTTTGACCGCACGGGGCGTGCGATGCGCCTCACGCCGGATGGTGAGATATTGGCGCAAGGCTGCGCCGACGGCTTTGCCGCGATCAATCGTGCCGTGGGGCTGATCACTGGGGCGGAGGCTGCGCGGCCTCTGCACATCTCGCCCACGCCGAGCTTTGCCGCTGCGTGGCTGATGCCGCGCCTGCCCGAGTTTCGGGCGGCGCATCCTGACATCAATATCATGCTGAACCCCACATCCGAGTTGGTGGACCCGACCCCCGGTGGGGTGGACCTGACCATTCGCTATGGCCCGGGCGGGTGGCCCGGTGTCGAGGACAGATTGTTGATCCCCACATCGATGGTCATCATCGCCGCGCCCAGCCTACTTGATGGTCGCGACACATCCAGTGCCCGCGCACTCAGCAAGTTGCCATGGCTCGAAGAGATCGGGATCACCGAAAGCACAAGCTGGCTGCGCAATCGCGGCATTGCCGAAGGGGTGCAGGGCCCGCTGACCCAAGTGCCCGGCAACCTGCTGATTGACGGCGCGCGGGACGGGCAGGGGTTGGCGGTGACCGTGCGCCTGTTCGTTGAGGCAGACATTCGCGCGGGCCGCCTTGTGGTGCTGGAAGAAGAGGATCAGGAGGGCGCGGGATATCACCTTGTCACCCGCGCCGGTGTGCAACGTCCGCCCCTGCGCGCCTTTGTGAAATGGATCACGCGCGCGGCACGGGACTTGACCTGAGTCAAAGCGGTGACTGCAATGGGCTGCGAGAAGGAAGGCCAGATATCCAGACCGAGGTTCCCCCAAAGTGTCCGACAGCACGCCCGCCCCTCGCCTTTACGCCGCGCGCGAACCGATTTTCCCCAAACGGGTATCGGGCAAATTCCGCACGCTGAAATGGTGGATCATGCTCGTGACGCTGGGCATCTACTACCTTGTCCCGTGGATTCGCTGGGACCGGGGTGAGGCGCTGCCGGATCAGGCGGTGCTGCTCGATCTGGCGAACCGGCGGTTCTATTTCTTCTGGATCGAGATCTGGCCGCATGAATTCTACTTTGTCGCGGGCCTGCTGATCATGGCGGGGTTGGGGTTGTTTCTGTTCACATCTGCCCTGGGTCGGGTGTGGTGTGGCTATGCCTGTCCACAGACTGTGTGGACGGACCTGTTCATCGCTGTTGAACGCTGGATCGAGGGGGACCGCAACGCGCGCCTGCGCCTGCATCGCCAGAAGAAATGGGATTTCCGCAAGGCGCGTCTGCGCGTGACCAAATGGACGCTCTGGTTGCTGATCGGTCTCGCGACCGGAGGGGCGTGGGTGTTCTATTTTGCCGATGCGCCGACATTGGCCCGCGATCTGGTGACGCTGAACGCGCATCCCGTGGCCTATAGCACCATGGCGATCCTGACGGGCACGACCTTTCTGTTTGGCGGTTTTGCCCGCGAACAAATCTGTAACTACGCCTGTCCGTGGCCTCGCATTCAGGCCGCGATGATGGACGAAGACACGCTGACCGTGGGCTATCGCGCATGGCGCGGCGAGCCGCGCAAACACCGGGTGCCCGAGGGCGAGACACAAGGCGACTGCATCGACTGTATGGCCTGCGTGAACGTGTGCCCGGCGGGCATCGACATCCGCGACGGGCAGCAGCTTGAATGTATCACCTGCGCGCTGTGCATTGATGCCTGCGACGACATCATGGCCAAAATCGGCAAGCCGCGTGGCCTGATCGACTACATGGCCCTCACCGATGAAGAGGCTGAGCGCAGCGGCAAAGCTCCGAAACCGATCTGGAGCCACGTGCTGCGCACGCGCACCGTTCTGTACACGGTTCTTTGGGCGCTTGTGGGCTTTGGTCTCGTCTTTGCGCTGTTCATCCGGTCGGATGTGGAACTGACAGTGGCCCCGGTGCGCAATCCGACATTCGTGACCCTGTCGGACGGGTCTGTGCGCAACACCTATGACGTGCGCCTGCGCAACAAGACCGCCGAGGCGCAGACCATGCGCCTGACGGTCAAGGGCGATTCGTCGATCCGGCTGCAACTGGAAGGGACCGCGTACCAATCTATCGCCGTGCCTGCGGACGCCACGTTCCTGCAACGTGTGTACCTCGTGGCGCCATCCGGCGCAGCACCAACCGAACGGGCCAGCACGGACGTACGCATCTGGGTCGAGGCCTTGGGCGGGGGCGACCGCGCCTACCGCGACACCACATTCAATGGAAGGAACCTGCAATGACACGCGAACTCAAGGGCTGGCACGTGGCGGCAATGTTCTGCTTTGGCTTTGGCATCATCATTTCGGTGAACCTGACGCTGGCTTTCAACGCGGTGGCGACTTTTCCGGGGTTGGAGGTCGGAAATTCCTACGTGGCCAGTCAGCAATTCGAGGCCAAGCGCACTGCGCAAGAGGCGTTGGGATGGCAGGCGACAGCCGCCTATGACGGGGCCACGATCGAGGTGCGGCTGACCGATGCGCAGCTTGGTCCAGCCGACGTGACAAAGATTGACGTGACCGTGGGCCGGACGACGCATGTGGCGGCGGATGTCTCGCCAGAGCTGGTCTTTGACGGTACGGCATGGCGCGCGCCCATGGCGCTGGATGCCGGACATTGGCTGGTGCGCCTGACGGCCATGTCGGAGGATGGCACGCTGTTTGAACATCGCATACCGTTGCTTGTGAAAGGCTGACAAAGGATGACGGCGGTTCCCGATCCCCGGCCCATGGCCTGTCCCGGTTGTGCGGCAGCACCTGCGGACATGCCGGTTGCGGTGGCGCAGCCGGATGACGTTCTGCTGTCTCTGCCCGAGATTCACTGCCACAACTGCATCCGAGACGCCGAAGCGGCGTTGATGGCGCGCCCGGACGTGGCATCGGCCCGGGTGAACCTGACGCTGAAGCGGGCCTATGTGACCCCGGTGGGGGATGTGCCCGCCGACGCATTGGTCACGACTTTGGCAGAGGCCGGGGTTCTGGCGCACCCGCTTGATCCGACGGCACTGCAAAGCCGGGCAACCGAGGCTGCGGGGCGCGCGCTGCTGATGCGGCTGGCGGTTGCCGGATTTGCGGCGATGAACGTGATGCTTTTGTCGGTGGCGGTATGGTCCGGTGCGACGGACGCGACGCGGGATATGTTCCACTGGATTTCCGCAGCCATCGCGTTGCCTGCTGTGGCCTTCTGTGGTCAGCCGTTCTTTGCGGGGGCGTGGCGTGCGCTGTCGGCCCGCCGGCTGTCCATGGACGTGCCGATTGCGCTGGCGATTCTGTTGGCGCTGGGAACATCGCTTTGGGAAACGGCACTGTCGGGGCATCACGCCTATTTCGATGCCGCGATCACGCTGTGCTTTTTCCTGCTGGCCGGTCGGTATCTGGAGTTTCGCACACGCGCCGCAGCACGGTCCGCCGCCGAGGAACTGACCGCGCTGGAGGTGCCGCGGGCCACGCGGATTGTCGGTGGGGTGCCGCTGGATGTCCCTGTGGCCGAACTGTCCGTGGGCGATGTCATTCTGGTCCGGGTAGGTGGGCGCATCCCGGTGGACGGGCGCGTGCGGGAGGGCGCGGCAGAGCTTGATCGGTCAATGCTGACGGGTGAGACGATCCCGGTGCCCGCTGCGGTGGGCAGCGTCGTTGCCGCCGGTGAGACGGTGGTGAGCGGGCCATTGACCATCGAGGCAACGGCGGTGGGGCGTGACACGGCGTTGCACCGGCTGGCCGATCTGGTCGCAGTGGCAGAGGCAGGCCGCGCACGCTACACGCCGCTGGCCGACAGGGCGGCCGCGCTTTATGCGCCCGGCGTGCACATCTTGGCGGCTTTGGCCTGGGCGGGTTGGATGCTGTGGACGGGCGATATGCGCGTGGCGCTGAACATCGCGGCAGCCGTGCTGATCATCACATGCCCCTGCGCGTTGGGTCTTGCGGTGCCTGCGGTGACAACGGCCGCCTCTGGTGCGCTGTTTCGGCGCGGAGTTTTGATCAAGAGTGCAACCGCTTTGGAACGGTTGGCAGAGGTCGATACCGTGTTGTTCGACAAGACCGGCACCCTGACCGAAGGGGTGCCACAGGTGCTGAATTGGGAGGCCGTGCCAAAGGACGCGCGCCAAGTGGCCCTTGCGCTGGCGCGCGGGTCTGTTCACCCGCTGTCCGTTGCAATTTCGGCGCAGGGTGGGGATGCCGCACAGGTCGACGGCATACGGGAAGTGCCCGGATACGGCACAGAAGGGCTGTGGCGCGGTGTCCGGGTCCGGCTTGGCCGGTCCGGCTGGGCCGGGCCGGAAGACGCAGGCGATGCCAGCCTGTGCACATGGGTGGATATGGGTGTGGGGCAGGTGAGCCGCATTCGGTTTGCGGACAATTTGCGACCCGGCGTACGTGACACGGTCGAAGCGCTGCGCGCAGCGGGTCTGGATGTCGAAATGATGTCCGGTGACCGCGCCGCAGCTGTGGCCGCGACTGCGCAGGCCGCCGGGATCGACAGGGCGCACGCGGGCTGTTTGCCCGCTGACAAGGTGGCCCGGATCGAAGCGTTGCAGGCACAGGGGCGGCGCGTGCTTATGGTCGGGGATGGGTTGAACGACACCGGTGCACTGGCGGCAGCAGATGTGAGCCTGTCGCCGGCGTCCGCACTGGATGCCGCGCGGGTGGCGTCGGATATGGTGCTGCTTGGCACGCAGTTCGACGCGTTGCCTGAGGTGTTGCGCTGTGCGGGTGCGGCGCGGCGGCGGATCACAGAGAATTTTCGCATCGCCACGATCTACAATGTGATTGCCGTGCCGCTGGCGGTTGCGGGCCTCGCCACGCCGCTGATTGCGGCCTTGGCCATGTCGGCCTCGTCGATTACCGTGTCCCTGAACGCGATGCGGGGGATCTGGCGGTGAATGTACTGGCGTATCTTATCCCGGTGTCCCTGATGTTGGGTGCCGTGGGGCTGATCGGGTTTCTCTACACGCTGCGTAGCCGCCAATACGAAGACCCGGATGGCGACAGTCGGCGGATACTGGATGAGAGTTGGGACGACCGGCCCAAGCCGTGACGCTGTGCGGACGCTCTTTGGTGCCGCCGGGCAAGGCCCGCCGTCCCCAAAGACGCCCCGCCCACCGTCCCGCAGACGCCTAGGATTGCGGGCCGATGGTAAAGCAGGTGACGTTGCGGGCCTGCAATCTGCGACATGCCAAATCCGCACCTTCGCGGGTCAGGCCCATGAAATTCGCATCGAACCCTTGGGGCTTGCGAACCACTTTGCGCAGCGACCCGTCGAGCGATGACATCTCGGTCAGGGCGGTTTGCAGCAGGACCTTTTCGGCCTTGTAGCGGCTGGGGTAGCGCCCCACGTTCACGCCCCAGTGACGGCCACCGGAGGTCGACAACCGCGTGACCACTTCAGGCTCGGCCCGGGCAAGGATGACGTTACCGGGGCGCGCTGCGGGACGTTTCATTGGGATGACGACCGGGGTTGGTTTGGCCGGTGCCGCGGCTTGCGCCACTTCGAGCGCGGTCAGAATGTCGTCGGCCTTGACGGCGGCGTCAGGCGTTTCGGTGGATGCGACCAGCACAGGCGTCGCCGCCGCACCGGGGCGCAGCACGGGGCGCAGTGATGTCTTTACGGCACCGGTCAGGCGAATGATTTTGCCCGCGCCTTTGGGTGCGGCGTTGTTTCCGGCAACCACGACAGGGCCATCGTCTGGCGTGTATCCCGGTTTGGTTGGTTTGCGCAGCGGCGCGCGGCTGGGTGCGCGGCGGAACCCCATATCGAGCAATTCGGCAACGCGGGCGTTGCGCGATGCGGTGGATTTACCGCCAAAGACCGTTGCGATGATCCGTTCGTTGCCGCGTTCGGCGCTGGCCACGAGATTGAAGCCCGCGGCGCGGGTGTAACCGGTTTTGATCCCGTCGGCGCCTTTGTAGGCGCCAAGCAGACGGCGGTTGGTGTTCGCCACCTCGCGCACACCCGCATGGGTCGAACGGCGTGAGAAGAGATTGTAATATTGCGGGTAGTCATACAGCACGTGCCGCCCCAGCAGGGTCATATCACGCGCGGTCGACATGTGACCGGATTCGGTCAAGCCGTGGGCGTTCTTGAATGTTGTGCGGGTCATGCCCAGAGATTTGGCTGTGCGGTTCATGCGCCGGGCAAAGGCCGCTTCGGAACCTGAGATGGCCTCGCCAATTGCGGTGGCTGCATCGTTCGCGGACTTCACCGCCGCTGCCCGGATGAGATAGCGCAGTGCGATGCGCTGCCCGGCTTGCAGGCCCAGCTTGGAGGGCGGCTCGGAGGCAGCAAAGCGCGAGATTTTCACCTTGGTGTCCAGTGTAATCTCGCCACGTTCGATGGCCTGAAACGCGACGTAGAGCGTCATCATCTTGGTCAGGGACGCCGGATGCAGGCGCGTGTCGGCGTTGCGCGAATGCAGAACCTCACCCGTCCGCGCGTCCATGACCATAGCCGCATATGGTGCCGCCATGACGGATGCCGGAAGGATGATGAACATCCAGAGTGCCGCGAATACGAAAAGCCCAATACGGGCCGGCTGTGTGCGCCGAACCTTCACGATAAACCTGCCTATGTCTGCCTCTGGCCGCCGATTATTCGACTGGCCTTATTTATGTGGGGCAACGCTAGCACAGGAACAGTTTTCGATAAAGCCTTGATGCACCTCACGTTTCCGTTTTTCTGCGCAGCAGCGATCCCAGATGTTGGGGCTGCGCAACCGGGTGCCGCTAGACAGGCGATTGTGGCGAGAATGTGGCGCCGCGCCGCCCGCGCAGCAGCGGCGGAAGCGCGCCAAGGTCAGGGATGGCGCGATAGCGCGGATGACCGTCCGGTGCGTCTGCCGTCTCGAAATCCCAATACAGGTCGTGGGGGACGTGGACGCCATAGCCGCCCGCCTCGATCATCGGGCGCACATCAGACTTCATGGAATTGCCGATCATCATGCCATGCGCAGCACCGCCAAAGGGCGCAAAGATGCGGGTGTAGACATGGGGCACCTTGTCCGACACGATTTCGACCGCGTCGAACATCTCACCCAATCCGGATTGCGCCAGCTTGCGCTCTTGATCCGGCAGGTCGCCTTTGGTGATTAAAAGAACCGGCCCCTGCGCTTGCGCAGCCGCGACGGCCTGCGCCGCGTGGGGCAACAGGTCGATGGGGTGCTGCAACATTTCCTGCCCCGCAGCGATCAATTCAGAAATCACGGTGCCGGGCACGGCGTTGCCTGTAACCTCAAGGGCGGTTTCGATCATCGACAGCACGAAGCCTTTGATGCCAAAGCCATAATGGCGGATATTGCGACGCTCTGCTTGCATCAACCGGGCGTCCAGATCCGCGGCATCGGTGTGCGGTGCCAGCAATTCGGCAAAGCGGGTCTGGGTCAGTTTGAAGTAGCGTTCATTGTGCCACAACGTGTCGTCGGCATCGAACGCAATGCAGCGCAGATCGTCTGGGCGCACAAACGCGGAAGGGCGAAGCGTCGACATGACGTGCGCTTTCTCTTTTCTAAATGGCCAGACGCGTTATATAGCAAGGCCCAAGGCACTCCAGTGGATTCCCGGAACACGAGGCGATGATGCATTCCGTTTGGCACATGATGGCGGACAAGCAGGACGAGGATGGCGACACCACAGTCGTCACCGAGACCAAGCCCAAGACCAAGCGGCCACCGCTCTACAAGGTGATGCTGCTGAATGATGACTATACGCCGATGGAATTTGTTGTGCATGTGCTGGAGCGGTTCTTTGGCCTTAACCACGCGCAGGCGTTCGAGTTGATGCTGACGGTCCACAAGAAGGGCCTCGCGGTTGTGGGTGTGTTCAGCCACGAAATTGCAGAGACAAAGGTGGCCCAAGTTATGGACTATGCGCGCCGTCATCAGCACCCGCTGCAATGCACCATGGAGAAAGAAGAGTAAGGTGATCGGGGATCGATTGCCCTTGGCTCTGGAGGCTGTGACGCTTCCGGAGGACGGCGCATTGGCCGTTTTATACCCGTCTGTCGATGCCGATTTGTCCGCTTTGCCACCGGACCGGGTGCATGTGGTGTCACCGCTGGCCACTGTTTGTGCGGTGTTTGCCGCGCGTGGCTATGCCACATCGGCAGAGATGCCAGAGGGCCGGTTCGCCGCCTCCGTCGTGTGTCTTACCCGTGCGCGGGACGAAGCGCGTGCATTGGTCAGTCGAGCTGTGGCGCAGACCGACGGTCCCGTGATCGTGGACGGACAAAAGACCGAAGGCGCGGATTCGATGCTCAAGGCCCTGCGGCAGCGGGTCGAGGTGGGCGGACCGATCTCCAAGGCGCATGGTAAGATTTATTGGCTTCAGGGAGGCGCGGAATTCAGTGACTGGGCCGCAGGTCCCACATTGCACGACGGTGGTTTTTGGACCGCGCCGGGGGTGTTTTCGGCGGATGGGGTTGATCCGGCGTCCGCACTGTTGGTCGATGCACTGCCCGAGGCGATGGTGGGCACGGTTGCCGATCTGGGGGCCGGGTGGGGGTATCTGTCGGCGCATGTTCTGACGCGCGGTGTGGATGCCGTACATCTGGTCGAAGCGCACGACATGGCCCTGCAATGCGCGCGGCATAATGTGACCGACCCGCGGGCGCAGTTCCATTGGGCCGATGCAACCGCGTGGAGCCCGCCACAAAAGGTCGATGCCGTTGTTATGAACCCGCCCTTTCACAAAACGCGCAAGGCCGAACCGGGGCTTGGCCGCGCCTTTATCGCGGCGGCGGCGCGCATCTTGCGCCCGCATGGAGCGCTGTGGATGGTGGCCAATCGGCACCTGCCTTACGAGGACGTGTTGGAACAAAGCTTTGCCAAAGTGGTTGATCTGGACGGCGATGCGCGGTTCAAACTGGTGCGCGCCGAACGACCACGCACGAAATCCGGCGCAAAACGGGGATAGCCATGTCATTTTCGATCAACGGCAAGACGGCCATTGTGACCGGTTCCGCCAACGGTATCGGCCTTGCCATTGCGCGCCACTTTGCGGACCGGGGTGCCAATGTGATGTGCGCCGATATGGACGAAAAAAAGCTGGTCGAAGAACTGGGTGACGTCGTGGAAGAGGGCAATATCCGCTATTTCGCCGGCGATCTGCGGCAACGGCTGACCATCGCGAACCTCGTGTCGGCAACGATCGACGCCTTCGATCAGGTGGATATTCTGGTAAATGCGTCACGGCAGGTGATGCACACGGATGCACTGAACCCAGAGGATACCAGCGTTGAGGTGCTGCTTGAACAAAACCTGATGACGGCAATCCGCCTGACCCAGCAGGTTGCGCGCCGCATGATCAAACAGGCCGAGGGCGATACCGAGACGATGTGCGTGGGTTCCATCGTCAACCTCAGTTCCATTGCGGCGCACCAGTCGCGCCCCGAGTTGCTGGCTTACTCGATTTCGTCTGCCGGGCTTGAGCAGATGACACGGTCAATGGCGCTGGCGCTGGCACCGGAACGCATCCGCGTGAATGCCGTGTCCTTTGGGTCCGTGATGTCGTCGTCCCTGCAATCGTCCATCGGCGATCACCCCGAATGGCGCGAAGCGATCGAGACGCAGACTCCCCTGCACCGCATTGCCGCACCCACGGAGTTGGTGGACGCGGTGCAATTTCTGGCCTCCGACGGGTCCGGATTTGTCACGGGCGAAGTGTTGACCGTGGACGGCGGGCGCAGTCTACTTGACCCTGTGGATGCGCCTGCACATTAGACCTTTTTTGGGAAAGTCGCGGCGGTTTGGCCGTTCCAGAGACGGTTGCCAGCGGGCCGAAACGACGGTTGCGGCGTGTTGGGTCTTGGCGTCATGTGAGAACTCGCGTTAAAATCTGTCAACCAAACAGGACAGTGTGCATGACAGAACAGTTCGACACTCAGAAAACCCGCGCCGCGGCGTGGTTCCGTCAGTTGCGCGACGATATCGTCGCCGCCTTCGAAGAGCTGGAGGACAGCCATGCGCAAGGTCCGATGTCGGACGCACCGGTTGGCCGGTTCGAGGTGAGCGAGACCAAGCGCACGGCGGAGGACGGGTCGGATGCCGGCGGCGGACTGATGAGCGTCATGCGCGGCGGGCGCGTGTTCGAGAAGGTGGGCGTGAACGTGTCGACCGTCTATGGCACGCTTGGCGAACGGGCACAGGCGGCCATGATGGCGCGCAAGGGCCTGCCCGGCATGAAGGACGATCCACGGTTCTGGGCGTCGGGCATTTCGCTGGTTGCCCACATGCAGAACCCGCACGCCCCTGCGGTTCACATGAACACGCGCATGTTCTGGACGCCCCATGCGTGGTGGTTTGGCGGCGGGTCAGACCTGAACCCTTGCATCGAATATGCTGAGGATACGGCCCATTTCCATGCCCAGCAGCAGGCGCATCTTGACCCGCACGGGGCCGATTTCTACCCGCGTCTGAAGGCGTGGGCGGATGAGTATTTCTACATCCCGCACCGCAAACGGGCGCGGGGGGTTGGCGGAATTTTCATGGACGATCACTGCACCGGCGATTGGGAGGCGGATTTTGCCCTGACCCAAGACATCGGGCGCGCGTTCCTGCCCGCCTATGTGCCGCTGGTCGAACAGCGTCGCGTGCAGGACTGGAATGACGCCGACAAGGATGCGCAACTGGTGCATCGCGGGCTCTATGCGGAATACAACCTCGTTTACGACCGGGGCACCAAGTTCGGGCTTGAGACCGGGCATGACGCAAATGCCGTGTTGATGAGCCTGCCGCCGCTGGCCAAGTGGGTCTAGCTGTCAAAGCCGCCCAGAATCGCGTCAACATCCAGCCCTTGGGCCGATCCGGCAACCTGTCCGCCCGCACCTGCAAAACGCGTGCTGACAAACCCGTCTGCCACGGCGTTTGACGCACCCTGAAGCAGAACCGCCGCTGTGAGCAGTAGCGCCGTGCGTTCGGCAAACTGGCGCGCCTCCGCTTCGTCGGGCTGTCCGGACCAGCGGGTGCGATGCGCCTTGAGCGCCGCGTCGTAGCGCCTGTCTGCGCCACGCGCGCTGTCGAGTTGGGCATTGAGCGCGGCAAGCGCGGCAGGTTCGCGCGCCAAGGTGCGCAGGATGTCGAGACAGATCACATTGCCTGACCCTTCCCAGATGCCGTTCAAAGGCGCTTCGCGGTAGTAAAGCGGCAGGCCAGTGTCCTCGATGTAACCCATGCCGCCCACGGCCTCCATCGCCTCGTAGGTGACGCGCGGACACAGCTTGTTGTTGAGAAATTTGGCCAAAGCGACAGTGATGCGGGCATAGGCGCGGTCCTTGGGTTCCGTGCGGTCAAAGGCTTCGGCCACATGCAGGGCGAGCCGTGTCGCCGCTTCCCAGTCGAGCATCAGGTCCGCCAGCAGGGTTCGCATCAGCGGTTGATCAATCAGTCGCTTCTGAAACGCGGTGCGGTGGCGTACCCAATGCACGGCCTCGACCAAAGCGCCGCGCATCAGCCCTGCGGGCGCAATGGCCGTATCAAGGCGGGTGTGGTGCACCATTTCGATAATCGTCTGCACGCCACGCCCTTCCGTTCCCATCTGGTGCGCGCGTGCGCCGTGGTATTCGATCTCGGCGGAGGCATTGGACCGGTTGCCCAGCTTGTCCTTGAGGCGCATGAGGTGGATCGCGTTGCGCTCGCCCTCAAGCCAACGAGGCACCAGAAAACAGGTGAGGCCACCGGGTGTCTGCGCCAGCGTCAGAAATCCGTCGGACATGGGCGCGGAGCAAAACCACTTGTGCCCGGTCAGCCGCCAGTGACCGCCGTCCCGCTGCGCCATCGTCGTATTGCTGCGCACGTCGGAGCCGCCCTGCTTTTCCGTCATGGCCATCCCCAATGTGGCGCTGCGTTTCTGTGCCACGGGCAGGGCGCGCGGATCATAGGCGCGGGCGGTCAGTTTGGGCACCCAGAGGTTGGCGAGATCGGGTTGGGCGGCAAGCGCTGGCACGGCGGCATAGGTCATTGTCAGCGGGCAGCAATGGCCCGGCTCCACCTGACTGGCGAGGTAGACCATGGCGGCGTGTTCGACATGGCTGCCCCCATCCCACGCGGTGGCGGCATAGCCTGCCTCTTGGCTGAGCGTCATCATCTGGTGATAGGCCGGATGGAACCGCACCTCGTCCAGCCGCCGCCCGCCCGTATCGAAAAGCGCCAGTTCCGGTGCGTGACGGTTTGCCTCGTGCGCGGTGGCGCGGGTATGCGCGCGCCCGATGCTGGCACCGTATTGAGCAAGAGTGTTGTCCGGCACGCAGGCGCGCAGCACCGGATCGCTTGCCCACAGGTCGCGGTCACCCGCCGTGGGCGGTTGGTTTTCGACGGTGTGCGTTGGCATGTCCGAGCGCGGGTGTGACATAAGGCAAAGGGTGCGCCTAGGGGTGGGCGCGCGTCAAGATGGGGCGCTGCCCCCGCGCTGCGCGCTCCCCCGTGGTATTTTCGGTCAGAAGAAGATCAGTGCCAGTCGAAGAAGCCTTTTCCTACCTGTTTCAGCAGGTCTTGGGCCAGATCGGTGCCCATGTCTGGTCCGTCTGCAACCGCCCCGGTTCGGGAGCCTGACAGCGCATCCGATCCGTCAGGCCGCAGCACCTCGCCGTGCAGGATCAAGGTATCGCCATCGACGGTCGATGTGGCGGCAATGGGTGTCTGGCACGAGCCGTCGAGGGTAAACAGGAACCGTCTTTCTGCGGCAAGCCGGTGACCGGTTGGCGTGTCGTGGATCGCCTCAAGCAGCGCGGCGGTGTCGGCGTCGTCCATGCGCCGTTCGATCCCGATAGCCCCCTGTGCCACGGCGGGCATCATGGCGGTGGTTTCGATTGGGGTCGCGGGCACATCGTCCATACCCAGCCGGTTCAGCCCGGCGCAGGCGAGAAATGTGCAATCTGCCACGCCGTCGCCAAGTTTTTTGAGCCGTGTCTGCACATTGCCGCGAAATTCGACCACGTTCAGGTCTGGCCGCTTGTTCAGCAGCTGGGCGCGGCGGCGCAGTGACGACGTGCCAACGGTTGCCCCTTCGGCCAGATCGGTGAGCGACGTGAGGCTGGGCGAGATGAATGCGTCGCGCACGTCCTCGCGCGGCAGGTATGTTTCGAGGATCAAACCGTCCGGCTGCACTGTCGGCATGTCCTTCATCGAATGGACGGCAATGTCGATTGAACCATCGAGCAGCGCGTCTTCGATCTCACGGGTAAACAGGCCCTTGTTGCCGATCTCCTTGAGCGGGCGGTCCGCTGCGATCATGGATCGGTCGTCGCCGGTGACCTTGATGACACAAATTTCGAACGCGTCTTCGGGCAGGTCGAACGCCTGACCAAGACGCTTGCGCGTCTCGTGTGCCTGAGCCAAAGCAAGGGGTGAGCCGCGCGTTCCGATCTTGAGCGGGGCGGCGGGGGTAGGAAGTCGCACTGTCATGGGTTTATCTTTTAGAAGTGTCAACTTATCCTGACAACCAGAATCCAACACGTGAGGCGTACGCGATGAAAGACGGTGTGCAAACCAAGACAATATTGCGGGCCCTTGCGGGGGAGACGCTGCCCACACCCCCCACCTGGATGATGCGGCAGGCGGGGCGGTATTTGCCGGAATACAAGGCGACGCGGGCACAGGCGGGGGATTTTCTGTCGCTGTGCTACAATCCAGAGTTGGCCGCCGAGGTGACTTTGCAGCCGATCCGACGCTACGGGTTTGATGCGGCGATCCTGTTTGCTGACATCCTGCTGGTGCCACAGGCGCTGGGGGCGGATTTGTGGTTTGTGACCGGCGAGGGGCCACGGCTGTCGACGATCACGGATCAGGCGGATTTCGACGTGTTGAAGCCTGTGGACGCGATACATGACACGCTCAACCCGATTTACGAGACGGTGCGCCTCCTGCGCCGAGAACTGCCGGAGGAGACGACACTGATCGGATTTGCCGGCGCGCCGTGGACGGTGGCCACCTACATGATCGCGGGGCAAGGCACGCCGGACCAGGGCCCGGCACATGCATTGAGGACCGGGAACACGCCCCTGTTCGAGGCGCTGCTGGCGCGGATCACGGCGGCGACGATCGAATACCTTGCTGCGCAGATCGAGGCGGGCGCGGAGGTGGTCAAGATTTTTGACAGCTGGGCCGGGTCGCTCAAGGGCGAGGCCTTCCACAAATATGCGGTGCTGCCCTGCGCCGAGATCACCGGCGCGCTCAAGGCGCGGTACCCGCATATTCCTGTGATCGGCTTTCCGCGTGAGGCGGGGGACGGGTATATCGGATTCCACAAGGCCACTGGCGTGGATTGCGTGGCGCTGGACAATTCGGTGTCACCGGACTGGGCGGCGGCGCATGTGCAGGTGGATGGGTGCGTTCAGGGCAACCTCGCTTCGTCCCACATGGTGACCGGGGGGCAGGCGCTGGTCGATGAGACGCGGGCCATCGTGAAGGCGTTTTCCAAGGGGCCGCACATCTTTAATCTGGGACATGGGATCACGCCTGACGCGGACCCGGAAAACGTGACATTGATGATCGAGACGGTGCGGGGCGGATAACCCCGCTTTCGTGCTTGACGACTCTGATGGGCTGGCATAGGTGACGCCCCCATGGCGCGGTAGCTCAGCTGGTTAGAGCGCTCGACTCATAATCGAGAGGTCGGGAGTTCAAGTCTCCCCCACGCCACCAAACTTCCCCCCTTTGGGTCTGAAAATTGACGCGGCGGATCATGCCGGGCCTGACGGGGGTGCGGCCGGATTTGCCGCGGCCTTGCGGCACCGGATTTCGCGCCTTTCGGTCTGATTTTATCAGGCTGGGCCGGGGTGGGATTGGGCGCTGATTTTTGCGGGGGCCGGTCAGGGGCGGCGGAGAGGTGCGCCAAGACGTGTCCCAGCGTGGGACACGCTTTGACCCGCGAAATATCAATGGGTTACAGAGACGGATTCAGGGAATGTTAAGGTTTGGACGCCGTGCGTTGCAGCTTTTGCAGGACCGCAACGGCGCGTTCCGCGTCCGCTGCGCCGACAAATACGTGGTCGTGATGGTAGGCGGCGATGACGTTGCAACTGATGCCCGCGCCTGCCAGCGCGGTGGCGACGGCGGCGGTGAGGCCGATCCCTTCGAGATCGGAAAACACGTTCAGCGTGATCCGCCGCATTGGCACCGACACGTCATGGCCTGCCGCGCGCGCCACGGCGATGGGCAGGATCAGGGTCACCCCTTCGGCCTCGCGGATCATGGCAAAGGCGGCGGTCGTGTCCGCCCCGTCAGGCACCGCACAATAGACCCACGTGCCGTCCTGCAAAACGGGTTCCATGCCCGCGATCATGGCTGTGGTGTCCTTCACCGGCATGGCGCAACCTTTTGCAACATCAAATGGACCTTTTGCAGACATCAAAACCACAACGACCCGATTGATCGCCCCGGTCCAACCTTCATTGTGCCGAAAGTCAGCCAAAGGAAAGACCCGCCATGAAAAACCAGACGCGCGCCGTTGTGATCGGAGGGGGGATTGCGGGGTGTTCGACCCTCTATCATCTCACGCAGGAGGGCTGGACCGATGTGGTGCTGGTCGAGCGGGACGAGCTGACCAGCGGGACCACGTGGCATTCGGCGGCGCAGGTGACGAATTTCGGGATGAACCAGACCATGGTGGGCCTGAAATCGCATTCCATCGCGCTGTATCAGGACCTGCGCGACGATCCCGATTACCCGGTGCAGTACAATCACGGCGATGGCGGTATCCGGCTGGCCAACACCGAGGCGCAAATGGATGGCTACCGGCATTTTGCGTCTATGGCGCGGGGCATGGGCGTCACATTCGAGGTCATAGACGCGGCGGAATGCGCGCGGCGGCACCCGCTGATTTCAACCGAAAACCTGCTGGGCGGGCTGTGGGACGGCAATGACGGGGACATTGACCCGGCATCCTTGTGTCAGGCGCTGGCGCGGCGGGCGCGCAAGGCAGGCGCGGAGGTCTATCGCCAGACGCCGGTCACCGGGCTGACGCAGCACAGGGATCATTCGTGGACCGTTCACACGACCAAGGGGGATATCGACTGTGAGGTGGTTGTGAACGCCTGCGGCTACCGGGTGAACGAGGTCGGCGCGATGATGGGGGTGCATCACCCCGTCGCCTCCATGGAGCATCAGTATTTCGTCACTGACGACATTCCGGGGATCGTGGAAGCCGGGCACCGGATGCCTCTGCTGCGCTGCCCGATCAGCGACTATTATTGCCGTCAGGAAAAGAACGGGCTGCTGCTGGGCTTTTACGAGCAGGACTGCCGGACATGGGGGATGGACGGGATCAGCCCGGATTTTTCGAACGATCTGTGCCCCGATGATCTGGACCGTATCACCGACGTTCTGGAGGGCGCGTTTGCCCGGATGCCCGCCCTGATGGACGTGGGTATCAAGACCGTGGTCAACGGGCCGATCACCTACACGATTGACGGCGCCCCCTTGGTCGGGCCGATCCCCGGCAAGCGAAATGCGTTTTGTATCATAGGGTTGCGTGCTGGTTTGGGCGAGGGCGGCGGGCATGGGTGGCTGTTGGCGCAACAGATCGTACATGGCGAGGCCTGTTACGATACGTGGGTCTTGGACCCGCGACGGTTCACCGGCCATGGCAATGTGGAACTGACGGCGCTGAAGGCGATCGAGGATTACCAGAACGAGTTTCGGTTCCATTTCCCGCACGAGCATCGCCCGGCGGGGCGACCGGTTAAGACGACGCCGCTGACCCCTGTGCTGGCCGCCGAAGGGGCGGCGTTCACCGTGGTCAACGGCTGGGAGCGGGCGGAGTATTTTAAACCGTCGCCCGAATTTGCGGTGACACACGGGTTTGGCTTTGACGCGGCGTTTGACGTGGTGGCCGCCGAAGTGGCGGCGGTGCAAAATGCGGTTGGCTTGGCGGAGGTCAACGGGTTCAACCGGATCGAGATTGCCGGGCCGGATGCGCATCCGTTCCTTGATCATGTGATGTGCGGGCGGGTGCCTGCGCGCGCGGGCAAGGTGGGCCTTGGCTATCTGCTGAATGCACAGGGCTGTGTGAAGGCGGAAGCGACGGTTGCCAATATCCCGGACGGGCCTGTCTGGTTCGGATCGGCTGCGGCGGCGGAGTGGCACGATCTGGATTGGCTGGCGCAGCATTCGGACGGGTTTGACGTGTCGCTGCGGTCGCTGACGGAGGCCTATACGATCCTCGTGCTGGCCGGGCCACGGGCGCGGGATGTGCTGTGCGCGTGCAGTCGGGGCGATTGGTCGGCGCAGGCTTTTCCGTGGTTGTCGGTGCGACGGGCCTTTGTCGGGATTGCGCCTGCGGTGGTGATGTCGGTGAGCTTTTCGGGTGAGCTGGCCTATGAGATTCACGTGCCCAATGCGCAGCTATATGCGGCTTATCTGGCGCTCCGGGCTGCGGGGGCGGGGCATGGCCTGCGGCTGTTTGGGGCGCGCGCCGTGGAATCGATGCGGATGGAAAAGGGGTTTTTGCATTGGAAGGCGGACCTGATCACCGAATTTGACCCGTTCGAGACCGGGCTGGATCGGTTTGTGGCGATGGACAAGGGCGATTTTGTCGGGCGGGCCGCGCTGGCGGCGCGGCAGGCGGCGGGGCCAAAGGCGCGGCTGGTGTCGTTGCGGGTGCAGTGTGACCATGGCCCTGCGCATCCCGGCGCGTCGATCCTGCGCGCAGGTGCGGTGGTGGGCACGGTCACCTCGGGCGATTGGGGGCACCGGGTGGGCCAGAATCTCGCTTATGCGTTTGTCAGGCCGGAGGTTGCCGCGCCGGGCACGGTTCTGGAGGCGGATCTGCTGGGCCGTTCGGTGGCCGTCGAGGTGATTGCACCGGGCCCCTATGATCCGCAGATGCGTTTGCCCCGCGGGTGAGCCGGAACCGGGAAAGTTACAAACGCGGGTGACAGGCCGCGTTGCTTTTCTTAACAATTCCCGTGGAAGAGCGAGTCACGCTGCACATGGCGTGACCGGAACGGGAGGAATTCCATGAACTTCACACGCAAATCTTTTCTGAACCTTGCCGGTGCTGCGGCCATGGCCGTGGGCTTTGGTGGGGCGGCGCAGGCGCAGGAGGTCACGTTGAGCCTGCACCAGTTCCTGCCAGCGCAGGCCAATGTGCCCAAGCTGATTCTGGATGTCTGGGCTGATGACGTCGAAGCGGCGAGCGACGGGCGGATCAAGATCGACCGCTTTCCGTCGATGCAGTTGGGTGGACGCCCGCCAGAGCTGATGGATCAGGCGATTGACGGCGTGGCCGACATCGTCTGGACGGTGGTGGGCTATACGCCGGGGCGCTATCCGTCGACCGAAGTGTTTGAGCTGCCGTTTATGGTGAACGACGCGCGCGCGGCCTCGTCCGCCTATTGGCAGATGTTCGAAAAGCACATGAAGGACACCGAATTCAAGGATGTGCACATCCTTGGCACATGGGTGCATGGGCCGGGCATGATCCATTCGAACAAGGCCGTGACGACCCCTGCCGACATGGAAGGGCTGAAGATCCGGGGCGGGTCGCGTCTGGTCAATTCGTTGCTGGAGAAAACCGGGGCGACGCCTGTGGGGATGCCGGTGCCTGCGGTGCCTGAGGGCCTGAGCAAGGGCGTGATCGACGGCACAACCATCCCGTGGGAGGTCACCGCCGCGCTGAAAGTGCCGGAACTGGTGGGCAACCACACCGAGTTCGAGGGCACGGCGCTGTATACGCTGACCTTTGTGCTGGCGATGAACAAGGACCGCTACGACAGCCTGCCCGAAGACCTGCGGGCGGTGATCGACAGCAAGTCCGGCCTCGAATTCAGCATCTTTGCCGGTGGCACGCAGGCGGATTCCGATGGACCCGCGCGCCAGCTTGCCGTGGATCGCGGCAACAATATCGTCACCGTTTCGGGTGGTGATCTGGACGCGTGGAAGGCTGCGGCGCAGCCGATCTACGACGAATGGATCGCCGACATGAGCAGCAAGGGCATCGACGGTCAGGCGCTGATCGACGAGGCGCGTTCGCTGATGGACGCCTATGGCGGCTGATCGCCCCATCTGACGGAGCAGGGCCGTGGTGAGACCGCCGCGGCCCTGACCCTTTATCCCCCCCCGAAAGACCGATGATGATGCACAGTTTGGTGAAATGGCTTGCGCGCGCTTCTGCCGTGATCGGGGGCGTCGTGCTGTTGGTGCTGATCGTGCTGACCACGCTGTCCATTGTCGGGCGTGAACTGTCCAAGGCAGGGCACGCGATGGACGGCTGGCTGGGCGGGCTGATCCTGTCCACCGGCGTGGACGAGATTCGCGGCACATATGAGCTGACCGAGGCGGGTGTCGCCTTTGCCATTTTCGCTTTTTTCCCGGTGTGCCAGTTCTACGGCCAGCACGCGACCGTGGACGTGTTCACGGCGGCGATGCGTCCGCGCCTGCTGGGCTGGCTGCGCGCCTTTTGGGAGGTGGTGCTGGCCGCCGTGATCGTGTTCATCGCGCTGCGGCTATATGACGGGATGCTGCGCTATGTGGGCAATGGAGAGACGACGCTGTTCCTGCAATTTCCGGTCTGGTGGGCCTATGCGGTGAGCGTGGGTGCCGCCTGTGTGGCCAGCCTGACGGCGGTGTATTGCGCCTATGCGCGTCTGGTCGAGGCCGCGACAGGCCGTTCGATCCTGCCGGAGGGATAACATGGACCTGCTGCGCGAGTTCATTCAGTGGGCGGGCCTCACGCGGCTGGAGCTGGGGTTCTGGTCGTTTCCGATCCTGCTGGGCCTGATTTTCCTGCGCGCGCCCATCGGCCTCGCGATGTTCCTGATGGGGCTTTTGGGCTGGATTTTTGCCATGAACGGCAACCCGACGCCCATTCTGGCCAAGCTGAAATCCGAGACGTACACGACCTTTTCCAACTATTCGCTGACGATCATCCCGATGTTTCTGCTGATGGGACAGTTCGCGACGCTGTCGGGCATGTCATCGGCCCTGTTCAAAGCCGCCGAAGGGTTCTTGGGCCACCGGCGGGGGGGCGTGGCGATGGCGTCCGTCGGGGCCTGCGCGGGGTTCGGTGCGATCTGTGGATCGTCGCTGGCCACGGCGGCAACGATGGGGCGCACCGCCCTGCCAGAGCTGAAACGCTATGGCTATTCGGGCGGATTTTCGACGGCGACACTGGCCGCAGGCGGCACGTTGGGCATCCTGATCCCGCCTTCGGTCATCCTTGTCATCTATGCGATCATCACCGAGCAGAACATTGCCAAGCTGTTTCTGGCCGCGTTCATCCCCGGCATTCTGGCGGCCATTGGCTACGTCATCACCATTTCGATCTACGTGCGCCTTTATCCCGACGCGGCGGGCACGCGCCCCGCAGTGCCATGGGCCGAACGGTGGAGGGCGCTGGCCGAAACATGGCCGGTGCTGGCCATTTTCGGCCTTGTGGTGGGCGGCATCTATGCCGGGTGGTTCACCCCGACCGAAGGCGCGGCCATTGGCGCGGCGGGCACTGGTCTGGTGGCGCTGGTGGGCGGCAACCTGACATGGCGCGTGTTGGGCGAGGCGTTGATCGGCACGGCCAAGACAACGGCGATGATCTTTTTCATCGTGCTGGGCGCGTCGCTGTACAACAACTTTCTCGCCCTGTCAGGCGCGCCGCAATGGCTGGCAGATTATGTGCTGGGGCAGGGGTTCACGCCCTTACTGGTGCTGAGTGTGATCCTGCTGTTCTACCTTGTCTTTGGCTGCGTGATGGACAGCCTGTCGATGATCCTGCTGACGGTGCCGATCTTTTTCCCGGTGATTTCGGGCCTCGATTTTGGGATGAGCGCGGAGCATGTGGCGATCTGGTTTGGCATCCTCGTGCTGATCGTGGTGGAGGTCGGATTGATCACGCCGCCGGTGGGCATGAACCTGTTTATCATCAACGCGATGGACCGCACGACGCCGATGACCGAGACGTACAAGGCGGTTCTGTTCTTTGTCGGATCGGATATCGTGCGGGTGATCCTGCTGGTGGCATTCCCGGCAATCACGCTGTTCCTGCTGCCCGTCTAGGGAGGGCTGACATGACCGAGCATCTGGGCCTTGTTCCGCATCTGGTGGAGCGGGAGGACCGTGACGGTGCCGTGTATCTGCGGTCGCATCACGCGCTGGGCGCGGCTGCCCGGTCTACGGGTGTATGGCTGGACCGCTGGGCGGCCCGCGCGCCGGAGCGCATTTTTCTGGCAGAGCGGTCAGGGCCGGGATGGCGCACGGTCAGCTATGGCGAAGCGCAGGCACGGGTGCGGCGGGCGGCGGCGGGCCTGCTGGACCGCGGGGTGGACGGGCCGATCCTGATCCTGTCGGGCAATTCGGTGGATCACGCGCTGCTGACGCTGGCGGCGCAATATGTGGGTCTGGTGACGGTGCCGGTGGCAGAACAGTACAGCCTGATCCCGGCGGCCCATGCGCGGTTGCGCCATGTGGTCGATCTGGTCCGCCCCGCGCTGGTCTATGCGGAGGATGCGGTGGCCTATGCGGATGCCATTGAACACGCGGGCTGTCCGGCGCTGACATCGCTTGCCACGCTGGAGCGCGACGGGGATGTCGCGGCGGCGCACGCGGCTGTTGGCCCCGACACGGTGGCCAAGCTGTTGCTCACCTCCGGCTCGACCTCTGATCCCAAGGCGGTGGAGACGACCCATGGTATGATGACGGTGAATCAGGTGCAGATCGCGGCCTGTCTCCCGTTTCTGTCGGCACGCCCGCCGGTGTTGGTCGATTGGCTGCCGTGGAACCACGTGTTTGGAGGGTCGCATAATTTCAACATCGTGCTGGCCCATGGCGGCACGCTTTATATCGATGATGGCAAGCCGCTGCCCGCGCGGTTCCCGCGCACGGTTGAAAATCTCGCTCTGGTGTCGGGGACGGTGTCATTCAACGTGCCGGTGGGCTTTGCGCAACTGGTCAAGGCGATGGAGGCGGATGACGCGCTGCGCCGCGCCTATTTCCGCGACCTCGACATGATCTTTTACGCCGGTGCGTCCCTGCCGCAGGAGGTGTGGGCCAAACTGGAGCGTATGGCGCTGGACACGTCGGGCCGGATGCCTCTGATCACAACGTCGTGGGGACTGACCGAAACGGCGCCAGCGGCGCTGTTGCAGCATCAGCCCGCGCAAGGTGCGGGGATCGTGGGCGTGCCGCTGCCGGGGGTTGAGGTCAAGCTGCTGGACGTGGGCGATGGCCGGATGGATGTGCGCGTCCGGGGGCCGAACATCTTTGACCGCTATCACAGGAACGCGGAAAAGACGACGGAGGCCTTTGATTCAGAGGGGTTTTTCGTCACCGGGGATGCCATGCGGCTGGTCGATGCCGCGGATATGGCGCAGGGCCTCGCCTTTGACGGGCGGCTGTCGGAGGACTTCAAGCTGTCGAGTGGCACGTGGGTGCAGGCCGCGAACCTGCGGCTGGAGGTGCTTGGTCTGCTGGGGGCATTGGCGCAGGATGTGGTGATATGCGGCCATGGGCGCGATGCGCTGGGGATGCTGATCGTGCCCGGTGCCGCTGCGTCCGGGACGCCGGATGACGGCGCGCTGCGCTGCGATCAGGCCGCAGAAATACGGGAGCGTCTGGAGGCGCATCTGGCCAGCACGACCGGCTCCGCCCGGCGCGTGACGCGGGCCTTGGTGCTGGCAGAGCCGCCGGATATGGGCGCGGGTGAGGTCACGGCCAAGGGCAATCTGAACTTTGCCAAGCTGCGCGCCCGGCGCGCGGCACTTGTCGAACGGCTTTATGATGATGCGGACGCGGCGGTGATTTTGCCGACCCCGGATATGCACTAAAGTGCAATTTCGCGACGGAACCTTTGTCGCGGGCGGGGGCAAGGTGCAATTTAAAGCATATCATGAGTCTTTGGGAGGGGGCGCATGAGCAACGCAGCCATCTACTTTGTCGATCGTCACGTGGCCGAAGGGCGCGGCGACAAGCTCGCCTTTCGCGAGGCGGTCACCGGGCGCAGCCTGAGCTATGGCGCGCTTGCGACCCAAAGCGATCAGGTGGCGGGGGCACTGGCGGCTATCGGGATGCGGCGCGAGGAACGGCTGGCGCTGCTGGTTCTGGATCAGATCGAGTTTCCGGTGCTGTTCTGGGGTGCGCTGAAGGCCGGAGTGGTGCCTGTCCCGCTGAACACGTTGCTGGCCACGCCGGTCTATGCCGCGATCCTCAAAGACAGCCGCGCGCGCGCCTTGGTGGTGTCTGATGCGCTGTGGGATGTGGTCGCCCCGGCGCTGGACACGTTGCCCCATATCGAAACGGTGATCGTGATCGGTGACGCGCCGGATGGTGCGCAACCCTATGACGCGTTCATCGCCCAAGGCACCCCCGTCACCGCCCCGTTTGATGCAAGCGATGACGACGCGGCCTTTTGGCTTTATTCATCCGGGTCGACCGGCGCGCCCAAGGGCGTGGTGCATGTGCATGGCGCGCTGCGCGCCACGGCGGACACCTATGGCGCGCAGGTGCTGGGCGTGCGCGCGGAGGATGTTGTGTTTTCGGCGGCCAAGTTCTTTTTCGCCTACGGTCTTGGCAATTCGATGACCTTCCCGATGTCGGTGGGGGCCACGTCGGTGATCTATGGCGGGCGGCCCACGCCGGACGTGATGGTCGACACGCTGGCCGCCGAGCGGCCCACGATCTTTTGCGGGGTGCCCACACTATACGCGGCGATGGTGGCGCACTTGGATGCCCATGGCGTGCCGGAGGACGTGCCATTGCGCCTGTGCATCTCTGCCGGAGAGGCGCTGCCCGAAGATGTGGGCCTGCGCTGGCGCGCGCATTTTGGCGTCGACATTCTGGACGGGGTCGGATCGACAGAGATGCTGCACATCTTTCTGAGCAATGCGCCGGGCGACGTGGTCTATGGCACCTCTGGCATTCCGGTGCCCGGCTATGACATGCGGCTGGTGGATGATGACGGCGCCGACGTGCCCTTGGGTGAAATCGGAGAACTTGTTGTCAACGGGGCGTCGGCGGCGGCGTGCTACTGGAACAAACGCGACAAAAGCCGTGCCACATTTGAAGGTGTTTGGACGCATACCGGTGACAAATACGAACAGCGTGACGATGGGCGGTATATCTACTGCGGGCGCACGGACGATATGTTCAAGGTGTCGGGTATCTGGGTCAGCCCGTTTGAGGTGGAACAAGCCATTGTCAGCCACCCGGCGGTGCTGGAATGTGCCGTTGTGGCCGCGCAGGACGATGATGGCCTCGACAAGCCCAAAGCCTTTGTTGTGTTGCAGGGCAAGAAGCCGGACGGATTTGACGCGGCGCTCAAGGCGCATGTGCAGGACCGGGTGGGCAAATGGAAATATCCGCGCTGGATCGACTGTGTCGACACCCTGCCCAAGACGGCGACGGGCAAAATCCAGCGGTTCAAGCTGCGCGAGGTCACGTGATGGATTGGGGAACTGGGCATCTGGACGTGGCAGGGCAGCGGTTGGAGTATGCCTGTCACGGGCCCGCACCGGATGCCGCGCCGACCTTGGTGATGCTGCACGAGGGGTTGGGCAGTGTCGGCCTGTGGCGCGATTGGCCTGCGGCGCTGGCACAGGCGACGGGACTGGGCGTGCTGGTCTATGCGCGCGCCGGGTATGGGCGGTCTTCGACCGTGTCCCTGCCACGTCCTCTGGATTATATGACGCGCGAGGCCGAGGATGTTCTGGGCCCGGTGATGGATGCCGCAGGCGTGCGGTCTGCCGTTCTGCTGGGCCATTCGGACGGGGCCACGATTGCGGCGATTTATGCCGGTTCGGTGTCGGATATGCGGGTGCGGGGGCTGATCCTGATCGCGCCGCATTTCTTTGCCGAACAGCAGGGACTGGCGGCCATTGCAGAGGCCGGGCGCGCCTTTGACAGCGGCGACTTGCGCCAGCGGCTGGCGCGGCACCATGACCATCCGGATGTGGCCTTTGGCGGTTGGTTCGGAGCGTGGACCGATCCACGCTTTGCCCGTTGGTCCGTGGCGGATGCAATTGACCACTGGCGGGTGCCCGCGCTTGCCATTCAGGGGGACGCGGACCCGTATGGAACCCGCGCGCAGATCGACGAGATCGAAGACCGTATCTATGCGCCACTGGAATCGCTGTGGCTGAAAGGTGCCGGGCACGCGCCGCATCAGGACGCGCCCGAGGCGGTCACAACGGCTGTCACCGCGTTCTGCGAGACACTGTTTGCGTTGGAGCGGGAAGCGTCGCCCATCCCATAGCTTTGCATTAAAGTGCGCAAAAGTCCGGAATTTCGGCGGTAAATGTGCATTCACCCACCGGGTCGATGTACGATAGTGCGCAAATCCTTCGGAATCGCAGACATGACAGACCGCATTGATTTTCAAACTGATCCGTCCCGTTACCGCCATTGGCGCGTCTCCTATGATGGTGCCGTGGCCACGCTGGTTATGGATGTGGACGAGGACGCCGGCCTGTTCGATGGCTATCAGCTCAAGCTGAATTCCTACGATCTGGGCGTCGATATCGAACTGTCGGATGTGGTGCAGCGGATGCGGTTCGAGCATCCGGAGGTCAAGGTTGTGGTGATGCGGTCGGGCAAGGACCGCGTGTTTTGCGCCGGTGCCAACATCCGGATGCTGGCGGGGGCCGCCCATGCGCACAAGGTGAATTTCTGCAAGTTCACCAACGAGACGCGCAACACCTATGAGGCCGCAGAGGCCGACAGTGGCCAAAAATACGTGGCGGCCATTCAGGGGGCCTGTGCCGGGGGTGGGTACGAACTGGCGCTGGCGTGTAACCACATCATGCTGACGGACGATTCCACGTCGTCGGTGGCGCTGCCGGAGGTGCCGCTGCTGGCGGTGTTGCCCGGCACCGGCGGGTTGACGCGGGTGACGGACAAGCGCCGCGTGCGGCGCGATCTGGCGGACGTGTTCTGTTCGACCGAAGAGGGCGTGAAGGGCAAGCGCGCGGTGCAGTGGAATCTCGTCGACGAGGCCGTGCCGAACGCCCGGTTTGACGAAGTTGTGGCCGAACGCGCCGCTGCATTCGCGGATGCGAATGACAAGGCTGCGGCGCAGGGCATCACGCTTGGCCCGCTGGAGCGGACCTTTGGCGCAGAGGGAAGCGTTGCCTATTCGCTGGTTGAGGTGGCGGTGGACCGGTCCGGGCGGCGGGTGGAGATCACGATCAAGGGGCCTGCGGGCGACGCGCCCGCGACACCGGATGAGATCGTGGCGCAGGGCGATCAATTCTACCTGCTGCGGCTGGCCCGCGAACTGGACGACGCGATCCTGCATTTGCGCCTGAATGAGGCGGAACTGGGCCTGTGGGTGTTCCGCACGCAAGGCGACCCGGAGGCCGTTTTGGCCCATGAAGCGGCTGTGCTGGATCACCCGGACCACTGGCTGTGCACGGAAATCCGCCATTACTGGAAACGTGTGTTGAAGCGGGTGGATGTGACCTCGCGGTCGCTGACGGCGCTGGTCGAACACGGAAGCTGCTTTGCCGGGGTGCTGGCGGAATTGCTGTGGGCCGTGGACCGGACCTATATGATGGAGGACGCGTTCGAGGGCGACAACCGGCCTTTGGCCACCGTGACGCTGAGTGCTGGCAATTTTGGCGCCTACCCGATGGGCAATGACCTGACGCGGTTGCAGACGCGGTTTTATGGCACGGACGGCGCGGATGGGTTGCGCGACCGGATCGGCACCGCTCTGGACGCGGAAGAGGCGGACGATCTGGGCCTTGTGACGATGATCCTCGACGATATCGACTGGGAAGATGAGATCCGCATTTTCATGGAAGAGCGGGCCAGCTTTTCGCCCGATGCGATGACGGGGATGGAGGCAAATCTGCGATTTGCAGGCCCGGAGACGATGGAAACGCGCATTTTCGGTCGTTTGACGGCGTGGCAGAACTGGATTTTCAACCGGCCCAATGCGGTCGGAGCGGATGGTGCGTTGCAACGGTATGGCACCGGTGTGCGCGGGAATTACGACATGGAGCGGGTGTAACCGCACGGCACGACGCCGGTTTCCGGCCTAAGGAGGAGATGAAGACATGAGTGTGATGAACGTCAGCTATGACACCCAAATCCCCAACAATGTGGGCCTGAGCGAAGATCGCAAGGTGTTGAAAGCGCTGGAAAAATGGCACCCCGGTTACATCAACTGGTGGAACGACCTGATCCCGCAGAATTTTCAGGAAAGCATGGTCTACCTGCGCACCGCTGTCAGCGTGGACCCCAAGGGCTGGGCCAAGTTCGACTACGTGAAGATGCCGGAATACCGCTGGGGTGTTCTCTTGGCGCCCGCGGTCGAGGATCGCCGCATCCCGTGCGGCGCGCATTTCGGCGAGCCTGCGTGGCAAGAGGTGCCGGGCGAGTATCGCAACATGCTCAAACGCCTGATCGTCATTCAGGGCGACACCGAGCCGGGGTCGGTGGAACAGCAGCGTTTCCTTGGCCTGACCGCGCCCAGTCTTTACGACATGCGCAACCTCTTTCAGGTGAACGTCGAAGAGGGGCGGCATCTGTGGGCGATGGTCTACCTGCTGCAAAAATATTTCGGCAAGGACGGGCGCGAAGAGGCGGATGACATGCTGGTCCGCTCGTCCGGTTCCGAAGAAGCGCCGCGGATGCTGGGCGCGTTCAACGAGGAAACGCCGGACTGGCTGTCGTTCTTCATGTTCACCTATTTCACCGACCGCGATGGCAAGATGCAGTTGGAAAGCCTTGCGCAGTCGGGCTTTGACCCGCTGTCACGCACCTGCCGGTTCATGCTGACCGAAGAGGCGCACCACATGTTCGTGGGTGAAACCGGCGTGACGCGGACCATTCAGGCGACGCTGGCGGCGATGGAAGCCAACGGGATCGACGATCCCTATGACGTGGACAAAATCCGCGACCTTGGGGTCATCGACCTGCCCACGATCCAGAAAAAGATGAACCTGCACTATACGCTCAGCCTTGACCTGTTTGGGCAGGAGGTCAGCACCAATGCCGCCAATGCGTTCAACGCAGGGATCAAGGGCCGCTATATGGAACAGCGGATCGAGGATGATCACCGCCTGCATGGCGACACCTATCAGGTGGCCAGCGTTGTCGACGGGCGCATCGTGACCGAGGATGTACCGGCGCTGACGGCCATCAACATGCGGCTGCGAGACGATTATGTGCGTGATGCCAGCGGAGGTTTGCGCCGCTGGAACAAGCAGATTGCCCGCACCGGCATCGACTTTGAACTGACGCTGCCGCATGAGGGGTTCCACCGTAAAATCGGCGTCTTTGCGGATCAGCCCATCACGCCCGAAGGCACGTTTATCAGCCGGTCGGATTGGGACGCGCGCGCGCATGAGTGGTTGCCGACCAAAGAGGACGGCGCCTTTATCCAATCGCTCATGAAACCCTGCTATGAGCCGGGCAAATACGCCAGTTGGATCGCGCCGCCGCGCGTCGGCATCGACAACAAGCCCGGCGATTTCGAATACGTCAAACTGCACATGGCCTGAGGAGGGAATGCGATGCAGATCGACAGAAAGGCCCTGACAGACACCGCACGCCAACACCCGTTCTGCGCGCTGGAATGCGATGGATGTACCGGAATGTGCCTCGCGCTCTATATGATGCTGACGCGGGACGAACAGGATGAGATGTGCCGCCGGTACAAGGCGGGCCCGTCCGCCCGGCTGCATTGAGGACATGCCTATGAATATTGGACTGTATTACGGCTCTGAAACCGGCAATTCAGAGATGCTGTGCGAAGATATTGCGGCGGAACTGGGCGACGGGTTTATCTGCGACATCCAGAGCCTTGCGGATGTGGAGCCTGCTGCCCTCGACACCGGGTGGTTCTACATCTTTGTCACCTCGACCTATGGCAATGGTGATCTGCCATCCACCGCGCTGCCCTTTGAAGAGGCGCTGACGACGGGCAAACCGGACCTGACCGGCCTGCGCTTTGCGATTTTCGGGCTTGGGGATCAGGTCTTTGCCGAGACGTTCAATCACGGGTCCAAAAAGCTGATGGAGATGCTGGTGGCCCAAGGCGCCCAGCAGGTCGGCGAACGGGGGCTGCATGATGCGTCCGGTTTCGAGATGCCAGAGGACATTGCCCTGCCGTGGGTGCGTGACATCATGGACCTGATTGCGGCAGACAAGGCCGCCTGATCATTCACAAATCCTGCGCCATTCCCCGTGCCGCCCCGCTGGCCGGCGGGGGCACGTGCGCTGTGCATCTGCATACGGTTGTGTACCGGAATTCATCCCGCTCAGGCCCCATAACAGGGGCATCTGGTCGCATGTTGTGCTGCGCTAATTCCTTGAACCCGCTTGTTTTTGCATTAGCTGGCGGGATGTAAAAAACATGAATGCTGATGAATAAGAACGCGCAAATTCAGGACAATGGCAGTGCGATCATGGATCGGCTGGCCACCCGTGTGCGTGCGGCGCGCGCGGCCCTTGGGCTGTCGCGCCGGGCGCTGTCGGAACGCTCTGGCGTCTCGCCGCGCTATCTTGCGCAGATTGAGGCGGGTGAGGGCAATATATCGGTCATTCTGCTGGACCGTGTGGCAACGGCGCTGGATGTCCGGATCGAGGATTTGGTGAGTGAGACGGACCCGATGGACGCGGATTCGGCTCGGGTGGCGCAACTGTATCAGGCGGCAAAGAACCCGGCGATCCTGCGGGCGCAGCGCATCTGCCTTGTGGGGTTGCGGGGTGCGGGCAAGTCCACCTTGGGCGCGCAGGCGGCGGAAAAACTGAAGATTCCGTTTGTTGAACTGAACGACCTGATCGAGGCGCAGTCGGGGATGCCCACGGCAGAGGTCATGGCGCTTTATGGTCAGGACGGCTACCGCGCGGCAGAGGCGCAGGCGCTGAATGAAATTGTCGCCTCGCACAACAAGCTGATCCTTGCGGTGTCAGGTGGCATCGTGGCGGCCCCCGCGACCTATGCGCAGGTGTTGGAGCGGTTTCACACGATCTGGATACGCACCAGCCCGGCCGAGCATATGGCACGGGTGCGGGCGCAGGGCGATCTGCGCCCGATGGAAGGCAACCCCGGCGCGATGGACCAGCTCAAGGCGCTGCTGACCACGCGGACGCCGGATTATCAACGGGCTTTTGCGCAGGTGGATACGACATCGCGCCCGGTGCAAAGTTCGGTCAATGACGTGCTGACGGTCATTGCAAAGCACCGGTTGCTGACGGGTCTTGGCCCTGTATGACCGGGATAGACCCGCTTCAGACATCGTTTTGGCTGGCGTGTGATGCGCTGATCTGGCGTCATTGCGCCCCGTGGGAATTGGATGAGGCGCTGGTGGGGTGGGGTTACGGCATCGGGCCGTGCGAAGCCCAGGATCTGGCAGGTCTGGACCGGGTGCTGGCGGCACGGCAGGGTGCGGGCAGCCCGGTGTTGCAGCGTATGGTGGCCGAAGGACGTCTGGGCAAGGCGGCAGGCTGGGGGTATTACCGCTATCCCGGCGGCGGCGGGGCGGTCATCGACCCGTTGATCGACGATCTGGTGCGCGAAGAGGCGTGGTTTGCCAAGGTTGAGCGGTCCGAGTTGGAAGGCGGTGATCTGGTGGATGCGCTGCACGCCCGTGTCGGGCCTGTGCTGCGGGATGCGGGGGCGCAGGCCGGTCGGCTGCTGCACCTGCCCGCTGACAAGGTTGCTGCGGTTTAGCCAAGCGCCAGCAGGACCATCGTGGCCACACCCCAGAGCGTCATTTGGTAATGCGTGTTCTGCGCGGCTTCGTGGCAGAACCAGTAGCAAAAATGGTTGCCGACGATCAGGAACCCGGCCCACACGGCGGTGAAGGCCATCGTGCCCACCAGCGCCACCGTCCGCGCGCCGTCCACCGTGGCAGTGCCCGCAAGCGCCATGAGCAGCCCGATTACCCCGGCCCAGAGGATGAGCGTGGCGATGAGTTCGGCGGCGACGACCGCACGAAAGGCCAGCAGTTGGACCCGCCGGTCGGTGATGGCCCGGTGCGCGACGGGCGCGAACGCCTCGGGGTAGTCATCGCGCATTCGGCGCATTTCCATGACTTCGGCGGTATAGGTTTCGTTCACGGACGGGTGGAGCAGGTTGTCCCGCACACCCAGCGTGAGCCATGCCGCAATCAACCCCGTGGTCAGCGCCTGGGCGGCTATCAGTGTCGTTTCCATCTCCGGTCTCCCATCAAAAAAGGGGCCGCCCGGATGGGCGACCCCTCGTCAACACGTTCTGGACCGGTCTTAGGTCCAGTGCAGATCCGCGGGGCGGATCTCGAACGAGATGTGGTGGGCGCCGCCTTCCAGACCTTCTTTGGTGTGGTTGTAGAGCGACCGCCAATAGGGCTGGATCGTCACACCGTCGTCTTGCAGCATCTGCTGACCTTTGGCCATCAGGGCGCGACGCGCCTCGACATCCGCAGTGGCCAGCGCCGCTTCGAGGTTGGCGTCAAAGTCGGGGTTCGAATAGCCGAACTCGTTCCACGCTTCACCGGTCCGGTAGGCGAGGGCCCAAATCTGGACGCCCAGCGGGCGGTGGTTCCAGTTGGTCGAGCTGAACGGATACTTGGCCCAGTCGTTCCAGAAGGTCGAGCCGGGCAGGATGGTCCGCTTGACCTTGATGCCCGCGTCACGCAGTTGGGCGGCCACCGCGTCGGTGGTGTCCTTGCGCCACGCATCGTCGATCGAGATCAGCTCGTGCTCGAAATCGGCCATGCCGGCCTCTTCCATCAGCGCCTTGGCTGCGGCTGGGTCGACGGTGCGTTCCGCCATTTCGGCATATTCCGGGTGCATCGGGCCGACATGGTGGTTTTCGGCCGGAATGCCGCGACCGGCATAACCCAATTCCAGCAGAACGGAGTTGTCCACGGCCATGGTGATCGCCTTGCGGACGCGCGCGTCTTCGTAAGGCTTTTTGCCGTCGACTTCGGCCAACTGGTTGGGACGGATCACGATGGTTGCCGCGGTGGCAATCTCGTTGTTCACCCAGCCATCCAGCGTGTCGAAGATGTCGATGAACTCACCCTCGATGGAGTAGGTCATGTCGATCTCGTCCGCCTCGGCGGCGGCAACAAAGGCGGACGGGTCCGTGCCGTAGTCGATATATTCGATCCGGTCCAAAAACGCGCCGTTGCCAGCGTTCCACCATGTGTGGTCTTCGTTGCGGACCAGAACGGCCTTGACGCCCACTTCGAGTGATTCAGGCAGGTACGGGCCGGTGCCGATGGGGTTGTCGAGCATCGTGTCGCTGTTGTGCGAGCTGTGCGTGATGGCCGCCGGGTAGTCTGCCATGCCCGCAATCAGCGTGATGTCGGAGGCAGGCAGGTTCAGCTTGACCGTATTGGCGTCCACAACCTCGATCGCGCCGTCAATGGCCTTGCCGGTGTCGGCGTCGATCAGGGTCGCAAAGCGGCCCGCCATCGAGTTGCCTTCGACCTCTTTTTCGCACCATGCCGCGATGTTGCGCGCCACGTCATCGGCGGTAAAGTCTTCGCCGTTGTTCCACTTGACGCCCTGACGCACATTCAGCGTGTATTCGGTCGCGTCTTCGTTGATTTCCCAGCTTTCCAGCAGCGAAGGCGAGAAGGTGCCGTCATTCTCGTAGGCGACCAGATATTCCAGCCAGCCGCGCGAAACGTTCGCGATTTGGGACCAGTCATAGGTGCGCGGATCCTTGAGCGCGCGGACCTCTTGCTGGATGCGGACGGTGCCGCCCTGTTTGGCATGTGCAGCGGCCTTGGCCGGTGCGGCCATGCCCAACATGCCGTATGCGGTGGCAGCCGTCGCGCCGAAGGTGCTGGCCATGGCCAGAAATTCGCGGCGGTTGACGGCGTCGGAACCGACCTTGGCGGCCTGGTCCACAATCACCTTTGGCATCGGCTTGCCGGTGCGGGTTACAAAATCCATGTTCTTCCTCTCTGTTGGCGTCGCGAGTGTCCCTCGCGCCCTTATGTGGCGGCATGAGTGGTCCGCCAGTTTGGTGTTGCAGTTGACCTGCGTTTTTTCGCCACCCCTTTTGGGGGACGCGGTGACTTCAAACGATCACACGCATGGCGTCAACCCCATGATCCGGGGTCGCGGAAACACAAATACTCGATAATTTTCGGGGTTCTTTGTGATTCCACGGCGTCCCACGGTGCAAAACCGCCCTTTGGCCGCAGATCCGGTCGCACACCGGACGCAGGCGACATGTGCCGGAAGCGGGTCAGGACTGTCCCAAGGCTTCGATTTCATCCGGGCTCAGGTGGGCCACGTCCGCCCAAAAGCGGGATTTGGCGCTGTTGAGCAATCCTTTGGGGTCCATCCGCTTTTTCCATGCCAGATGCGTGTAATCGGCCTTGAGCCCGCCGCCTTCGACGTTCCACGTGTGCGCGTCGTAAACAGCAAAGCCGTTTGCCGTATAGGTCGCGTTGATCTCGGCCAGCCGCTCTGGCGTGGTGAACCAGATGATCGGCAGGTCAAAGGTCACGATCTCGCCGCCGACGCGGGCAAATTCGTGGTGCATCCACACGTCGTCGCCCAGTTTCGGGCGCACATTGGCGATGGCCTCTGGGTCCGGCGGGATGGGGCAGCCCACCTGCTGGTAGGTGGCGCTGCGGTCGGCCTTGAGCACTTGCAGCGTTGTGTGGTTGTAGCTGAAGTCGAACACATGCGGCAGGCCAAGGTCTTGGCGTTCGGTGTCGGTCATCATCAGGTCAACATGGCCCGCCGCGTCCCGTATCAGGCTCGCAAAGGGATCGCGGTGTTCTTGCGGGATCAGGGACACGAGCAGATGCTTGTCCTTGCGGATGTGGCCCGCGAGTTTGGGGAAATAGGCGCAGATGCGGGCATCCACAGTTGTGATCAGCTTGGCCGCGATGGTCCCGTCGCGGGCCAGCGCGTATCCGGCAGCATAGGCGGCGGCGTAGCTGTCGAAGGTCGCCATGCACCCCACCCAGTCGCGGCGCGGCACGGTGCGCAGTGTCACGTCGGTGATGACCCCGTTGAGACCCCAAGCGTGGTGGATGTGCAGCGTGTCTGCCCCGTTGAACACGCGGGTCTGAGGCGCGGCCTCGACCGACAGGGCGCTGAGGGCGATGAGGTTGCCGGGATCGCGCAGCGCGCCATTGGCGATAGAGCCGATGCCTGCGCTGCCGCCCGCGACAAAGCCACCGATGGTGGCGATGTCTTGCGTGGACGGGAACATCGCCATCTCTTGTCCGCTGTCCGCGAGCACCCGGTTGATGTCGGCCATGAGCGCACCGGCCTCGGCCCGGACAAAGCCGCGTCCCACGTCGAGCACGCGGTTGAGGCCGGTGGTTTCGATGATCAGCCCGCCGTCCATCGGCACGGCCTGCCCATAGTTGCCCGTGCCGCCACCGCGCAGCACCACCGGCGCGTCATGGGCATAGGCCACCGCGAGTGTGTGGACCATCTCGGCATGGTTTTTTGGGCGGGCGACAAGGTCGCCGAAACAGTTGCGCAGGCTGTCATTGAGAAGGGGCGAGTACCAAAAGAAATCGCGGCTGCGTTTCTTGACCAGCACGGTGTCGGTGATGGTTTCGACCGGGGCCAGCGCGGTGGCAAAGGCGGCCCAGTCGATGTCGGTTTTGCCGGAGATGGAGGTCATGTGAACACCTGTGTGGCGGGAACGGGTGCGGCGCGGCCTGCGATCACGTCCGCGAGGGTCGGCGCGTCATAGACCGACATGGCGGCCAGCGGGGCTGTATCGATATAGGCCGGTGCATGGCCCAAGGCCGCTGCGGCATGGGTGGTGATGGCAGTCAGCCAGCGGCCCAGTGGCGGGTCGAGATGCGCCGCAAGACCGGCAAGCGACAGGGCGGCCATTGGGTCATGTGCGCCGGTTGGGCAAAACGCATCGGCCACATTGTCTGACCCGATGATGATGGGCACGCCGCCCGCGTGCAATTCGCGCAGCCGCGTGAGGCCACGCCGGTCCGGCGTGCCGTCCGTGCGGCCCTGAAGGTACAGGTTTGTCGTGGGCAAGGCGCAGATGTGGATGCGTGCGGCCAGCAGCTTGTCGATGATGCGGGCAAGATCGGCGTCGGCCCGGTCCATGAGGCTGACCGCGTGACCGCACAGGATCGGCCTGTCATATCCTGTGGCAATGGCGGTATCCGCGATGACCTCAAGCCCGTTCATGTCGCCCAAGCCCTCGTCCACGTGGAAATCGAGCGGGAGTGCGTGCCGGACTGCGGCGTCGAAGATCGCGCGCAAGCCCTGCGCAAAACCCGGCTGGTCATAGACAAAAGCGCCCAGAACGCCCTTGTCCGCCTCAAGCTGGCGGGCAACGGTGGCGGCAAAGCGGGCGTCAGTCCATTGCAGCACGCCGGTCAATGCGGCGCGTTGCAGGCCCGGATGATCCTGCGCCAGTTCGCCCAGCACCGACCAGGCCAGGGGCGGGGCCGCCGCGTCGCCCCAATCGACATGGCTGCGGATCAGGTGGCAGCTTGCCGCCTGTGCTTCGGCCAGTCCGCGTGCGGCGCGGGTGCGCAGGTCGGATTCCGTCCAGTTCGCCTTGTCCGCGCGCTGCTGTGCGATGGCGTGGGGCAGGTCGCCGCCCGTCGGACTCAAGCGGTGCTGCGTGTGGCATTTGTCGAGATGGCAATGCGCCTCTACCAGTTTGGGCAGGACGACATGCGCCGCGCCGCCTTGGGGCGGGGTGAGGGCCACGATGCGGCCGTCGCGCAGCACGGGGCGTCCGCGCCGCATGTCGCCTTGGGTGATGCCGCCGAACCGCTTGGGATCGCGCAGCACGCTGTTGGGCACCTGAATGTCGATCACAGGCGGGGTCCGAAGAACCGGTCGAGAAAGCCCATAAACCACGTGTGCTGCGCCGGGTCATGTTCGGCCATCAGGCGGGCCTGTTCCGTTTTGCTTTGCACGCCGGGTGCGTCGTAGCGGCCCCAATCGTCGCCCCGCGCCATCCAGCGGCCAAAGCCGGCTGTCGTCTGCTCGGGGTGGAACTGAAGCGCCATGACCCTGTCCCCGACCGCAAATGCCTGATTTTTGAACAGGGCGCTGGAGGCGAGGCGGGTGGCTCCGGCGGGTGTGTCGAAGGTGTGGAAATGGGCTTGCGTGAAATGCATCGGCGCGGGCAGCCACGCGCGCCCGGCATCCGTGGGCGTGACCTCGTAATAGCCGAATTCGTGCTGGCCGTGACCGGGATCGCCCGCAAATGCGCCCATGTGGTGGGCGATCATCTGGGCCCCCTGACACAAGCCCAAGAGCGGCACGCCTGCCGTCATGGCCGCGTCGATCATGCGGTATTCTTCGTTCAGGAACGGATGCAGCGGGGCGTCATAGGCGTTGTACACACCGCCATAGACCCCAACACCCGCAAGATCATCCGTGATGTCGCCAAGATTGTCGCCCTGAAAAGGACGCCGGATGTCGGCGGTGACGCCATTGTCCGCGCACCATGTGGTGATCCGGTCATCGGTTGGGTCGGCCTCGTGCCGAATACATAGGATCCGCATACGCATCGCTCCCTTGACGCTGGGGATTTCGTGCGGCCCTAAAGACGTGAATCTGTGCCAGAGATGTTCGCGGAGCCTTCCAAATTTCGCGCCATTGCGCAAGTCTGAGGCCATGAAAGCACTTGCACCACCATCCATCGCCCCGCCTTTTGCCCGGTATTCCCATGGGGTGGAGGTGCCTGCCGGTCAGCGCGTGGTGCGCAGTTCCGGGCAGTTGGGGCTGGTTGAGGGTGTCGTCCCGGACGGAGCCGAGGCGCAGGCCCGCATCTGTTTTGCCAACATTGCCGCGATCCTGAGCGAAGCGGGGATGGGGCCGGACGATGTTTTTCACCTGAGTGCCTTTGTGACGGACCGACGCCACATGGCGGGCTATATGCAAGCACGCGATGCGTTTATCGGGGCGCGCGACATATTGCCAAGTTCGACCCTGATGATCGTGTCGGGTTTCACCCGGCCCGAGTTCGTGGTCGAGGTCGAAGCCTGGGCGGCGGCCCCCTGACAGGCGCCGCTGACGCGGCACGTGATGTTTTGCATCCGCCTTTGGCGGCTGCGCGGAATGGGGGCGCTGCCCCCAAACCCCCGTGGTATTTTCAGTCAGAAGAAGACAGGGCGCGTGCCTCTGCCAAAAGGGCGGCGATGCGGTTTGGGTCAGCAATCTCGTTCAGCAGGATAAGCACGAGCCGGGCGTTGAGCGCATGGGATTGATCTGTGTCGAGCCCGTCATGGGCGGCGATGAGGGCGGCGTAGACGTCGTCGCCCTGTGGGCCCAGCCTGTCGTTGATGATCATGGCGTGGCTCCGGTGGCGCGTGCGTAGGCCGCTTGAATGGCGGCCGCGTCCGGCGTCGTGAAACAGGCGCAGATGTGGCCATCCGGGCGCAGCAGAACAGCGCCGGTATCGCCGTAGCGGGCGGCGCGCTCGGGCGTGGCGGGCAGCGCGTAGGTGTCGATTGTGTCCGGCACCTGCCAGTTCTGCGCATCGAGGGTGAGCAGGCAGAAGCGGCCCTGAACAGCTTCGACGAGCCATCCATCCGGCAGCGGCATGTCGATCAATGCGCGCCCGACAAGCGGGTGGTCGCCGGTTTGCAGGGGCATATCCGCCAGCGCGCATGGTTGGCTGAGCCTGCCGGAGTTGATCAGTTTGCGTGCAAACGGGTGTTTTGCGGCGAGGCGCAGGGTTTCGTTGCGAAAGAGTGCCTCGATCTTAGATTTTGGGGTCATGAAATTGGTGGCGCGGGCCGAGTTCAGGATGTTTTCGTCCGACCCGTGGCGGCGTTCGGCATCGTAGCTGTCGAGGAGCGTTGTGGGCGCGCCGTTCAGCACGGCGGCGAGTTTCCAGCCGAGGTTGTCCACGTCCTGAATGCCGCCATTGCCACCGCGCGCGCCAAAGGGGGAGACCACATGGGCGCTGTCACCCACGAAAAGCACGCGGTTGTGCACGAACCGGTCCAGTTTGGCGCAGCGGAATTTGTACACGCTCATCCAGTCGAGGCGAAAGGGCATGTCACCGATTATGGCCTTGATACGCGGGATGACCTTTTCCTCGGTGGCTTCGGATTTGGGGTCGGTGTCGGGCCCCAGTTGCAGATCGATGCGGTATATATTGTCGGGTTGCTTGTGCAGCAGCGCCGATTGGCCCGCGTGGAAGGGCGGGGCGAACCAGAACCAGCGTTCGGGGTCTTCGGTCTCGAACGGGCTGTTTGGCAATTCGACGTCGATGATCAGGAAGTGTTCTTCGAAGGTTTGCCCTTTGAAGGGGAGCTCCATACGCTTGCGTGTGGGAGAGCCAGCGCCTTCGGCGGCGATGTAGTATTCGGCCTCCAGTTGGTAGGGGCCGTCGGGGGTTTCGACGGACAGGCGCACATGGTCGCCGTGATCGCTGTGGTCGGTGACCTTGTTCAGAAAGCGCAGGTCGATATGGTCGCTGAGCGCTTGCGCGCGTTCGACGAGGTATTGTTCGACGTAGTATTGCTGGAGGTTCACGAAGGCGGGATATTTGTGGCCATCTTCGGGGAGCAGGTCGAAACTGTAGACCTCGTCCGCGCCGTGAAACAGGCGGCCAACTTTCCACGTGACACCTTTGTCGCGCATCCGGGTGCCAACGCCGAGGCGGTCGAAGATTTCGAGCGTCCGTTTGGCCCAGCAGATCGCACGGGAGCCGACGGAGACGACGTTGTTGTCATCCAGCACGACGGATTTGATGCCGTGTTGCGCCAGATCGATGGCCATGGCGAGGCCAATCGGTCCTGCGCCCACGATTGCCACGGGGTGGCGCGGTTCTGGGCTGGTGAGGCCCGGTGGGGCGACGTAGGGAAATGGGGCGTAATCATAGGCCATCGGGGTGGTCCTTTTTGATCAGCTTGATGGTGGTCCAGAGGGTGGTGCCGCCAAAGAAGAGGCCAGCGATGCCGACCGCTTCCCAGCCGCCGGGGCCTTGGGGCCAGCCGCGATAGGTGATGGCCGCGACGAGGACGGCAAGCCCGGCCAGCGAAAAGGCGAGGCGAAACAGCAGGTCGCCGCGGGTGGGGCCGTATTTGCTCATGTGAAGTAGGCTTGAGCCGCCGGGTGGCGGTCGTAGTCGAGGTGAAATTCGTCCAGTTGCGGCGGCGCGATGCCTGCGTCCTGCAGCATCACATGGGCTTGGCCGCGGTGGTGGACCTGATGCTGGAAGAGATGCGGCAGCAGGGCCCTGACGGTTTCGGTCATTATGCCCTCGCGCCGTTCCGTGTGACGGATGTCGTCCAGCATATCGGGGCTGAGACCTGTGCAAAAGCGGATGAGGCGCGCATCGGTTGCCGCCTGCGCGGCGGCGAGGCGCGGCACGTCCGAGATTTCGTCCGTCGCATAGACGCTGCGGCCTTGCCCGCCCTGTTCCAGTGCGTCGATATAGTAAAGATCGGCCTGATGGATGTGGTTCAGCGTCGCCTTAATGGATCCAAAGAAACCGGGGCGCGGTGCGGCAAAGGTCGCGGCGTCCATGTCGGACATGCGGTCGTAGAGGCGCGCATTGGCCCATGCGTTGTTCTGGGCCATACGGATCAGCATGTCGATGGCGTCGCTCATGCCTGCAGTGCCTCCCACATGGCGATGTCGCGTTCGGCAGTCCAGATGCGGGGTGTGTCGATGTCGAGCGCCTCGTCATAGGCGCGGGCGACGTTGAAGGGCAGGCAGTGTTCGTAGATCGCGTAGTCGCTGAATTTGGGATCGCATTCGTCGCGCACGGCGTCCCATGCCTCTTTCAGTGTGCCGCCGCGCAGGGCGACGCGGGCTGCGGGCAGGTAGGTGGAGCGGACAAAGTCGGCGGTGCTGTCGATGGCGGCATTCACCATGTCGCGGCCTTGGAGGGCATCCCCGCGGCCCGGTGCGATGGCGTCGAGGTTGAAGTCGCGGATGTTTTCCAGCGTCTTGGGCCAGTCGTGAAAGTGCCCGTCGCCGCAATAGCAGGCGGAGTGGTATTCGACGATATCACCGGTGAACATAACATTGGCGTCGGGCACGTAGATCACTGCGTCGCCCGCCGTGTGGGCGCGGCCCACCTGCATGATGTCGACCCGCCGCTTGCCCAGATAGATGCTCATCCGACCGTTGAAAGTGGTGGTGGGCCATGTGAGGCCGGGGATGCTTTCATGTCCTTCGAAAAGGCGGGGGAAGCGCTGAAATTCGCTGTCCCAATCCTCTTGGCCGCGCTCTGCCACCATCCCGCGCGCTTTTTCCGACATGATGATTTGTGGCGCGCCATAGGCGGAGGCACCAAGGACACGGACCGCATGGTAGTGGGTGAGAACCAGATGCGTAATCGGTTTGTCGGTCACCTCGCGGACCTTTTCGATGACCTTGTGAGCAAGACGCGGCGTGGCCTGCGCCTCGACGATCATCACGCTGTCATCGCCGATGATCACGCCGGAATTGGGATCGCCTTCGGCGGTGAAGGCCCAGAGATCGCGGCCCACTTCTTCGAAGGTGATCTTTTTCTCGGTCATGTCCCCTTGGGAGGCGAAGGCTTTGGCCATGTGTTGGTCCTTTTGGTGTCTGTCGGACCGGGGCGCTGCCCCGGACCCCGGAGTATTTGGAAAGAGAAGAAGTCAGCGGGCGTAGGGGTCTGAGAGCGCCGGAAGGATCGTGCCTGTGCAGGTGCCGAAGCCGATCCTGTAGCCCGTTCCGGCGGCATGGCCCGCGAGGGTGAGGGTGTCTCCGTCTTCGAGGAAGGTGCGGGTGTCGCCGGTGTCGAGGGTCAGTGGCTCCTTGCCGCCCCAGCTGAGTTCCAGAAGACTGCCGCGTTCGGGCTTGGTCGGGCCGGAGATGGTGCCGGAGCCCAACAGGTCGCCCACATTCATCGGGCAGCCCGAGGTGCTGTGATGTGCAAGTTGTTGGGCGGCGGAATAGTACATCTGGTTGTAGTTGGTTTCCGCGATGGTGCTGGCCTTCTTGCCAGCGGGCGCGAGGGTCACGCTGAGGTCGATATCGTAAAGCATCGGGCGCGTGTCCTTGAGGTGGTCGAGCAATTCGAATTCACGTTCCGGGGTGTTCGTGCGGAACGGTTCGAGCGCTGCTTTGGTCACGATCCACGGGCTGACGGAGGTGGCGGTGGCCTTGGCCTGAAACGGCCCGAGGGGCTGGTATTCCCATGCCTGAATGTCGCGCGCGGACCAGTCGTTGAGCAGCACGTAGCCGAAGATGGCGGCGTCCGCCTCGTCCACGCTGATCGGCCCGTCAGAGGCCATGCCGACAATCGCGCCCAATTCCAGTTCGAGATCGAAGCGGCGGCAGGGCAGGAAGGCGGGCTTGTCATGGTCGGGCGATTTCAGCTGACCCCAGGGGCGACGAACATCTGTGCCGGACACCACCACAGAGGACGCGCGCCCGTTATACCCGATCGGGATGTGCAGCCAGTTGGGCGGCAAGGCGTTTTCGGCACCACGGAACATGGTGCCCACATTGGTCGCGTGATGGCGGCCTGCGTAGAAATCGGTGAATTCGGAGACCACAAGCGGCATATGCAGCGTCGCGTCGGCCATGGGCACCAGCAACGGTTCAACCAATCCACGTTCGGTGGCGTTTTCGGCGAGCAGGTCGGTCAGGCGCGCCCGCAGCGCGGCCCAGACGGCTGGGCCTTGCTCCATCAGTTCGTTCCAGAACGGCACATCGAAGAGCGGTTCATCGGTCAGGTCGATCACGCCCTGCTCTTCGGCGGCATACATGTCGAGGATCATGTCCCCGATCGCCACCCCGCAGCGGGCGTCGCCATCGGTCACCGAAAAGACGCCGTAGGGCAGGTTGTTGAGGGGAAAGTCGGTGTCGGCGTTGTTGGCGCTGTCCACCCAGGATTTCAAAAGTGTCATTGTGCGTCCGGTTGGTTGTCGGGATGGGCGGCGGCGATGGCCGGGTGGTCGAGGCAGGCCGCCTCGATCCGGGCGAGACGGGGGAAGGGCGACATGTCGAGGCCCCAGCGGTGGGCATTGTAGGCCTGAGACACGATGCAGATGTCAGCGAGGTCCGGTGTATCGCCAAAGGCAAAGCGGGTGTCGTTCGACACCATGGCCTCGACGGCGGTGAACCCGTTGACGATCCAGTGCTGCATCCACGCCTTGGCATCATCGGCGCTGGCACCGTGGGCCGCTTGCAGGTGCTGGACCACGCGCAGGTTGTTGACGGGGTGGATGTCGAGCGCGACGGCATGGGCGGCGGCCATGACGCGGGCCCGGTCCAGCGGGTTATCCGGGAGCAGGCGCGGGCTTGCGATGGCGTCGAGATAGTCGATGATCGCAAGCGATTGGGTGAGCGTCGTGCCGTTGTCCAGCACCAGCGTCGGCACGCCCATGCCGGGATTCATCCCGGCGTAATCGGGGGTGCGTTGTGCGCCGCCCAGCAGATCGACCAATACCGTGTCGAATGTCAGCCCCTTGAGGTGCAGTGCCGCGCGAACGCGGTAGGATGTGGTGGAGCGCCAGTAGGAATAGAGTTTCATCATCGCCTCACACTTCGTCCCGGTCCGACAGGCCGGACATCTCGCCAGGCATACGTTTGCGCCGCATGGCAAAGCCTTTGCCGCCCACACCCATGCGCAGGATTGCGGGCAGTTGCCAGAGCGTGCAGGCCAGAAGCACAATCAGCGCCCAGCCCAGCCAAGAGATTGAGGACAGAAAAGCAATCATGTGTCTGGCCGGTCCGCACGGTCCGGCGCGGGGCTGTAGAGGTCAGGCCGACCGGCCACAAATGCCCGCCCGAGCCGCCAGAGCACCCCACCCGCCAGAAGCACACCGCACAGGACCAGAACAAGGCTGACGACCCCGCCGTTCATCATTTTTTCCCCGGTGTGCCGTCGAATTTCTTTTCGATGTCGGCCCAGCAGTCAATGTAGTCGTCCTGCAACGGGGCCTCGTTCGCGGCAAAGCGGGTCAGATGCTGGGGAAAGCGGGTTTCGAACATGAAGGACATGGTGTTGTCCAGCTTGACCGCGTCAAGGTCGGCATTGCTGGCCCCCTCGAACGCGTTTTTGTCAGGTCCGTGGGGTAGCATCATGTTGTGCAGGCTCATGCCACCGGGCACGAACCCTTTGGGTTTGGCGTCGTACTGGCCGTAGATGTTGCCCATCAGCTCGGACATGATGTTCTTGTGATACCAAGGCGGGCGGAACGTGTCTTCGGCCACCATCCAGCGTTCGCGGAAGAGGACAAAGTCGATATTGGCCACGCCCGGCTGACCCGAAGGTGCCGTCAGCACGGTGAATATGGACGGGTCGGGGTGGTCGAACAGCACGGCACCCACCGGGCAATAGGTGCGCAGGTCGTATTTGCAGGGCGCGTAGTTGCCGTGCCATGCCACCACGTCCAGCGGGCTGTGCCCGATCCGGGTTTCATGGAACTGGCCGCACCATTTGATGGTCACGGTCGAGGGCGCTTCGCGGTCCTCATAGGCGGCGACGGGAGCCTTGAAGTCGCGTGGGTTGGCCATGCAATTGGCCCCGATGGGACCACGGCCCGGCAGTTCGAACTTGGCCCCGTAATTCTCGCAGACAAAGCCGCGCGCGGGCCCGTCGAGCACCTCGACCCGGTAGAGCAGGCCGCGCGGCAGGATAGCGATTTCCTTTGGCTCAAGGTCGATGATTCCCAGTTCGGTGCAGAACCGCAGGCGGCCTTCTTGCGGGACGACCAGCATCTCGCTGTCGGCGGAATAGAAATAGGCGTCCTGCATGGATTGCGTGACGAGGTAGATGTGGCTGGCCATGCCCACTTGGGTGTTCACGTCACCCGCCGTGGTCATCGTGCGCATCCCCGTCAGCCATGTCAGCGCGTCGTCCGAATGCGGCACCGGGTCCCAGCGGTACTGGCCAAGGCTGGTCACATCGTCGATCACATGCGGGGCCGAGCGCCAATAGGGCAGGTCGATGCGTTCATAACGGTGCGAATGTTTGACCGACGGGCGGATGCGGTAGCACCACGTGCGTTCGGGACGCACATCGGTAAAGGCCGTGCCGCTTAGCTGTTCGCCATAGAGGCCGTAATTGACCTTTTGCGGGGAATTCATGCCTTCGGGCAGGGCGCCGGGCAGGGCCTCGGTTTCGAAATCATTGCCAAAGCCGGGCATGTAACCCGCCGTGATCCCGGCACCTGACGGGGCTTGCACCATCGAATGTGGTGCGGTTTGGCGGTTCATCCGGCATCTCCCCGTTGCGTTGAGTCGCGTCAACGTAATAGTTGTGTTTGTAACTAACAAGCGGAGTGCGCATGTCAGGTTTCAACCTTGAACAGTTCCTGCCCTACCTTCTGAATCAGGCGGCGGAGGCATCGAGCCTTGCGTTTCAACAGGTCTACAAGGATCGCTATGGAATGCTGCGCAACGAGTGGCGGGTGCTGTTCCACCTAGGCATGTACGGGCAGATGACCGCACGCGAGATTGCCGCGCGGGCGCAGTTGCACAAGACCAAGATCAGCCGCGCCGTGGCCAAGCTGGAGGCGCGGCGGTTCCTGACGCGCACGCGCGATGGCGGAGACCGGCGGGTCGAGCATCTGGCGCTGACAGCGGTGGGCCAAGCCGCGTTCAACGATTTGCGGCAGGTGGCGGAACGGTACGACCGGGCGTTGGTGGCCGATCTGGCGCCGCAAGAGGCTGCGCATCTGCGCGCATTGCTGGCGCAACTGGCGCAACAGCGCGTGTCGGACCCGCTCAGGGGAAAGTGATTTGCATGGCTGTGGCGATGGCCACAGGCTCGGGCGATGTGCCGTGCCGCAACCGGAGACCTGATATGCGCCGTTTCGTTCTGACCCTTGCGACCGCGGGCCTGTTTGCGACCGGGGTCGCCCTGTCGGCGGCGGCACAAGGCGCGCCCTGCGGAGACGCCGAAACACCGTGCGAGATTGCGGGCGGCGATTATCATTACGCGGTGCCCACAGTCACCCCCAAGGGGATCGTGATGCACCTGCATGGCGGTGGGGGGCGTGGGCGCGGCCTGCTGACATCCGGTCTGGCCCGCGCCGCGTTGGCACGTGGGTACGTCTTTGTCGCGCCGAACGGATGGCACCCGGAAAACCGCTGGCAGCGCGATTGGTCAGTGACCGCGCGCGGCACCGATCACAACCGGGACGACAAGGTGTTTTTGGCGAATGTGATGGCAGATGTCCGCACCCGCACGGGCGTCACCGAAGGCATGGTGCTGCTGGCAGGGTTTTCCCGTGGCGGGTCGATGGTGTGGGACATGGCCTGTCAGGTGCCCGATTTCGCCGATGCGTTTGCGCCGCTGGCCGGGGCGTTCTGGGATGACCTGCCTGCATCCTGCGCGGCGCCGGTGCGCCTGTTTCACACCCATGGCTGGAATGACCGGACCGTCCCGCTCGAAGGGCGGTCATTCGGTGGGGGTGCTGTGGTGCAGGGGGATGTCTGGGCCTCGCTCAAGATCCTGCGCGAAACCAATGGCTGTGACGCGCGCCAGCCTGAAAAGAACAGCTATGACGCCGATCTGTGGCTGCGTCACTGGACCGATTGCGCTGCGGGTGAAATCCAGTTGATGCTGCACAAAGGCGGGCACGGCGCGCCGCAGGGCTGGGCCGCGCGGATCATGGATTGGTTCGAGGCGACGCCCAGCTAGTCGGCAAAGTTACTGATGATCCGGTCTATTTCCTCCCGGCAGGCCCGCGCGATTGTGCCCTGTGCCGCACGCGCGGCGGCGTCCGTATCCTCCAGATCGCCGACGATCAGGATATTCTCGTCATTCGATTTGTTGGCGGGCCGGGTGTAGTTGAAACTGCCGAAAATGGTCAATTGGTCGTCGATCACCATCAGTTTGTGATGAACCTTGCCCAGTGATCCGCGCCCGCCGGCCACTTTGACCGCAATTCCCGCCTCTTCGAGGGGGAGTTTTGCCGCCCACCTTTGGTTGCCCTGTCGCCGGTCCAGCACGCCGGTCACCTTGATCCCGTTCTGGTGCGCGGCAATCAGCGCGTCGTCGATGCCCGAAGACTGGGCAAAGGTGAACGCGGCAAAATCAATCCGTTCGCGCGCCTTTAGGATCTGTTTCATGATCTCCATCTCGGGGCCATGGTCCGGCGCAAAAAGCGGTTTGACCCGCATCCCCGATACGGCGACCTCCTTTGGGCGGTCGCCGTGCGCCACCGAGAATTTGCCAAACCGGCCCTCGCGGATTTCACGGAATTCGCGTTTGTAGGCGGTGGCGACGCTGGCGTTTTCCACCACGACGACATGGTTGAGGTTCTTGGTCACACCTGTGGTGGTGAAATTGGTTGAGCCGGTCAGCACCGTGTTGCCGAGCACCATGAACTTCTGGTGAAAAATCTTGGGGTTGAAGTCGACCTTCACATCGGTGGTGGACCGCAGGATGGCGTTGAACAATTCGCGATTGATTTCGTACTTGCCGCCGGGCGTGTGTGCGTCTGCGACAGTGCCCGGTTTCGAGGCCGCCAGAAGGTAGCTTTGCTCGATCACGAGGTCGATGGTGACCCCACGCAGCCGTGCCGCGATGATGGCGTCGGCGATGTCGGGATTGTCAATTTCCTGCACCGCGATCATCAGGGTCTGACGCCTTTTCGCGCGTCCGATAAAGTCCACGATGGGCTTGAGCAGATCATCCGCCGCGCCGTGTTCCTGCGGTCCTAGATGAACGGTGACATCGCCGTGTTGCACTGGCATTAGTCAATTTCCACGCATCGCACTGCACCCAAGGGTAGTGACATTCGTGAAGTCTGGCAAATTTTGCCGTCAGAAGTTCAGCTCAACCCCCGGCAGGTCAAGCGCCTTGACCAGATCGCGCAATTCCTGCCGGGCCGCCACGTTGGAAATGTTAAGCTGTTTGACCCCCACATCCTTGAGATCCAGCAGCGTCAGGCCACGTGGGAACAGTTCGCGGAAAATCACCCGTTCGGAAAATCCGGGTGCGATGCGAAAGCCGATGCGCTTGGACAAGGCGGTCAGCACGCGCTCCATCTTTTCCTTGTTCACCATGCGCTGGGCGCCGACGCGGTTGCGCACAACGATCCAGTCGATGGGTTTGAGGCCTGCTTGCGCGCGCAGTTGCCGCGCATTCCACACCATTTCGGAGTAGACCGAGGGGCCAAGGATCTTTTCGCCAGAGGGGTCGGTTTTGGCCAGCAGGTCGAAATCCACAAAGCTGTCGTTGAGCGGGGTGATCAGCGTGTCGGCCAGCGAATGCGCCACTTGGCTTAGGCGCGTGTGCGAACCGGGGCAGTCGATCAGGATAAAGTCGTTGTCAGGCTCCAGCGTGGCCACGGCCGCCGACAGGCGGTGGTCATAGATGTTTTCGCCGGGCTTCAGGGCGCTGGCGTCGATTTCAGGCAGGTCGTGTACATCCGGGCTGGGCAGGTCCAGCCCGGATGAGGCCAGAAAGGCGCGCCGGTTTTCGACATAGCTGCCAAAGGTGCGTTGGCGCAGGTCGAGGTCCAGCGCGCTGATCTTGTGACCCATGCGCGCAAGTGCGGTCGCCACATGCATCGACACCGTCGATTTGCCCGCGCCGCCCTTTTCGTTGCCCACGACGATGATGTGCGCCATGCCCGTCCCCTTGTCGCGCGTTGCCGCGTCGTTGATGTTGCGCATACTATATGTTGTGGCAGCGCCCTTGCCTAGAAGGCGCGGGCGTTTTCCTGCGGCACCATGGCACGATTTCCTGTTAGCGCTATCAGGATGGCCATGGTATAGCCCGCCCAAACCCGTTCGCGCGACAAAGGAGAGCCCATGCCCCTGCACGCCACAGTCAACACTGTTACCCAACGTATCATCGAACGCAGCGCGCCGTCGCGGCGCCGGTATCTGGACCGGATGGCGGCTGCCAAGTCGCAAGGCCCTGCGCGCGCGCATCTGAGCTGTTCGGGGCAGGCGCACGCCTTTGCCGCTGCGGGCGACGATCAGGCCCGTCTGGCCGAAGTGTCAGCCGGGAACCTTGGAATCGTGACGGCCTACAATGACATGTTGTCGGCCCATCAGCCATTCGAACGCTACCCCACGCTGATCCGTGACGCGGTGCGCGCGGCAGGTGGCACGGCGCAGGTGGCAGGTGGTGTACCGGCCATGTGCGATGGCGTGACCCAAGGCGAGGCAGGCATGGAGCTGAGCCTGTTTTCGCGCGATGTGATCGCACTGGCGGCGGGCGTGGCGCTGAGCCACAACACCTTTGATGCGGCTGTGTATCTGGGGGTGTGCGACAAGATCGTGCCGGGCCTGATCATCGCCGCGCAAAGTTTTGGACATATGCCGGCTGTGTTCCTGCCAGCGGGCCCGATGACCTCTGGTCTGTCCAACGACGAGAAGGCCAAAGTGCGCCAGCGCTACGCCGCTGGCGAGGCCACGCGCGAGGAATTGCTGGCCTCGGAAATGGCGGCTTACCATGGGCCGGGCACCTGCACGTTTTACGGCACCGCAAACACCAACCAGATGCTGATGGAGTTCATGGGCCTGCACTTGCCGGGCGCGTCCTTTGTCAATCCGAACACGCCCCTACGCGACGCGCTGACCACCGAAGGCGCGCGGCGCGCCCTGAGCCTGAGTGCCTTGGGCAATCACTATACGCCCGTTGCGAGCATTCTGGACGAAAAGGCGTTTGTGAACGGGATCGTCGGGCTGAATGCCACGGGCGGGTCCACGAACCTGCTGATCCACCTGATCGCGATGGCGCGGGCTGGCGGTATCGTTCTGGATTGGGAAGATTTCGCGGACCTGTCCGAAGTGACGCCGCTGATCGCGCGGGTCTATCCCAACGGTCTGGCGGATGTGAACCATTTTCATGCGGCGGGCGGCCTTGGCTACATGATCGGGGAATTGCTGGGCGCGGGCCTGCTGCATGACGACACCCAGACGGTCGCGGGCGAAGGGTTGGAGCATTACACCCAAGAACCCAAGCTGATCGACGGCGCGCTGACATGGACGCCCGGCGCGTCCTCCAGTCTGAACGACAAGATCGTGCGCCCTGCGTCCGACCCGTTCCAACCCACTGGCGGACTGAGCCGGATGGCGGGCAATATGGGCACCGGTGTGATGAAAGTATCCGCCGTGGCGCCAGAGCACCGCGTGGTTGAGGCACCGGCGCGCGTGTTCCACGATCAGGATGCCGTCAAGGCGGCGTTCAAGGCCGGAGAGTTCGCGACAGGCGATGTTGTCATCGTCGTGCGGTTCCAAGGGCCCAAGGCCAACGGGATGCCCGAGTTGCACAGTTTGACACCGCTGCTGGGTATCTTGCAGGGACGCGGGCAAAAGGTGGCACTGGTCACCGATGGGCGCATGTCGGGCGCGTCGGGCAAAGTGCCCGCCGCGATCCACGTCAGCCCCGAAGCGCTGGACGGCGGCCCCATCGGACGTATCAAGGACGGTGACCTGATCCGGGTCGATGGCGATGCCGGTATTTTGGAGGTGCTGACAGAAGGTGCGCTGGAACGCCCCCTTGCCACTGCGGATCTGTCGGATAATCACTGGGGGGTCGGGCGCGATATGTTCCATGCCTTCCGCAACACGGTGGGTTCGGCGGATACAGGCGCCACTGTATTTGGAGATTTTTAAATGATTACGGCAAAAGCTGCCTCCGTCCGGGCCCGGGAAATCTGCGAACTGGCACCGATCGTGCCGGTGCTGGTGGTCGATGATGTGGCGCACGCCAAGCCGTTGGCCGAAGCACTGGTGGCAGGCGGACTGCCTGCGCTGGAGGTGACGCTGCGGACGACCGCCGCGCTGGAGGTCATTGCGGCCATGACGGCGGTCAAAGGGGGCGTCGTCGGGGCTGGCACGCTGGTCACCCCGCAAGATGTCTGTGACGCCAAGGAGGCGGGTGCGCATTTCGGTGTGTCGCCGGGCGCAACGGATGCACTGATCGCTGCATGTGAGGCCGAAGGCTTGCCATTGCTGCCCGGTGCCGCAACCGCATCCGAGGCCATGGCGCTGTTCGAGCGCGGATATGACATGCTGAAATTCTTTCCCGCCGAGGCGTCGGGGGGCGCTCCGGCGCTCAAGGCGATCGGTGCACCACTGCCACAGATCGCGTTTTGTCCGACAGGGGGCGTGAGCCCCGGCAACGCAGAAAGCTATCTGAGCCTGCCCAATGTGGTGTGTGCCGGTGGCAGCTGGGTTGCGCCCAAGGACAAGGTGCAGTCTGGCGACTGGGCCGGGATTGAGGCATTGGCGCGCGACGCGGCGACGCTGGGCCGTTAGGGGCGCCGCCGGGCGGTTCTGTTTGCTGCGCAAAGGCGCCCGCCCACCGACCCCGGCGATGGCACGAGCGTGCGCGTCACGTCCCCTGACAGATGGCGGTGCGGATGTGTCATTTCCGACGTCATGCGATCAGGTCAGCGGTTTCAGCGATCCACGCAGCTTGAGCGAGCTTTGCAGCTGTTCCGACAGACCGACGCTGTCCTGTTCCACCATCTTTACCAATTCCACAGCCGCACGGCGCCCCATTTTGCGGTGGGGCACGTGGACTGTGGTCAGCGGCGGCGTCAGGATGCGCGCCAATTCAATGTCATCAAACCCGGTGACCGAAATGTCATCCGGTACAGACAGGTTCAACTCGCGCGCGCGGCGCATTGCGCCAGCGGCCAGCACGTCGTTGCCGCACATCACCACTGTGGGGCGCTCTTTGCCAGCGATGGCCTGATCGAACGCTTGTGCACCGCCTTCGATCTCATAAGGCGTTTCGACAACAATCAGGCTGTCGGGGTCGAGGCCATTGTGGCGCAACCCGTCCTTGATCCCCTGCAGGCGGCCCTGGGCGCGGTCATTGCCTTCGAGGATACCGGATATCGCAGCGATCCGGCTGTGACCCATCGCAATAACCTTATCGGTCAGGGCCTGCATGGAGGCGCGGTTGTCAAAACCGATGCAAGGTTGCGTGCTGTCGGGCGCAAAGGCCCATGCGACCAGCGTGGGGATCGCACGTTGGCGCAAATAGTCATAGATGCCCGCGTCCCGGGCGTAGCCGATCAGCAGCAGGCCGTCGGCACCGCGCGCAACAAGCGATTTGATCTGCTCTTCTTCGATCTCGGGGCGGTAGGCGGAGCTGGCGACCAGCAACGTATAGCCGCGTGTGTGCAGCTCTTCCTGAAACGCCTGCAAGCCACGGGCAAAGATGGCGTTTTCCATGGTGGGAATGATCGCGCCGATGGTGAAGGTGCGCCGGGCCGCCATGACGCGCGCGCCGAAATTGGGCGTGTACCCCAGCTCTTCTACCGCGGACAGGACACGGGTGCGGGTGCGTTCCACGACCCGTTCGGGCGAATTGAGGCAGCGCGACACCGTGGCCGTCGACACGCCTGCCTGTCGGGCGACGTCGTCAAGCGTTGGGGCGGATCGGGCACGCGGCATCTGGTCAACCTGTACTGTCTTTCAAATTCCTTGAACGGAATATTCCAGAAAGTCAAAGAGATCGGCAAGAATGTAAGCGCTTGCACGAATCAAATGTAAGCGCTTACAATGCGGGTAGAACCATAATCGTTTCGGGAAACCCGTTCATGTTCCTTGCTGCCTCTCTGATCGTCTTTGTCGTCTATTTCGCCAACGTCGCTCTGGGTGCTTTTGCGGCAAGCGCATTTCTTGGGGATGTCGGCGAAATGCTGGTTCTGTTTGCCGCGTCGATCCTGTTTGTCGTCGCCATTCTTCAAAAAGAAGCTGACCGAAAAAACAAAGACGGCAGTTAAAGACCTCTGGGAGGATCCTTCATGGACAAAGATCGCAAGGCACTTGCGTCGGCTGAGCGCCGGAATTTTCTGAAATTGACGGCGGCGGGCAGCTTTACCGCTGCTATGGTCGTCGGGGCGGGTGGTATGCTGTGGTCGTCCGAGGCCGCAGCCCAAAGCGCGAACGAAGAGCGCACACGCGAAGCCGCAGCCGATCACGTGATGGTGCTGGCCACGGCTTACCCGGTGGGTGCGTCGCGCGGCTATCCGATCATGCAACTGGACCTCAAGGAGAACATCCAGAACGCCACCAACGGCAAGGTCTACGTGAAACTCGCCCCCGGCGGTCAGTTGGGCGCCGGTGGCGCGCTGGTGCAGGCCGTGCAAGGCGGCACGATTCAGGCGGCACAGCATTCACTGTCGAATTTCGCGCCCTTTGCGTCGACGGTTGACCTGATCAACATGCCGTATCTGTGCGGCTCAAACCAACGCTTCACCAATCTGGTGAATTCCGAGTTCTGGAAGACCACAGTCGAACCCAAGGTCGAGGAAAACGGGTTCAAGGCGCTGTTCTACGTCAACATTGACCCCCGCGTCGTTGCCATGCGCAAAGGCGGTTCCGGTCCTGTGCTGACGCCAGCCGACCTCGAAGGGGTCAAGTTCCGCGTGCCGGGTTCCAAGATGCTGCAACAATACTACCGCATGGTCGGCGCCAACCCGACGCCGGTCGCGTGGGGCGAAACACCCTCGGCGATCAAACAGGGCGTCGCAGACGCGCTGGATCCATCCGTGGGCGCGCTTGAGGTGTTTGGCTTCAAGGACATCCTGAGCCACGTGACCTTCACGCAGGCGGTGCCGGACAGCCAAGTCTATTCCTGCAATCTCGAATGGTTCAAATCGATGCCCGCCGACGTACAGGAAGGCATCATGTGGGGCTCCGAGATGACGGCGCACCAGAACCTCGCCAAAGTGCCGTCGGCCCGCGCCTATGCCATGGCCGAACTGGTCAAGGCGGGTGTCCAGTTCCATTCGCTGAGCGAAGACCAACTGGCCGAGTGGAAAGCCGCAGGCGGCTACCAGCGGTCCGAATGGGACGAGTTCAAGGTCGAACTGGCCGGTTCCATGGAGGCGTTTGCCAAGATGGAAGAAGCCGCAGGCACCCAAGGCAAGTACTACGTGCACGACGCGTAACTGCCAGAGCGGGCGCGCTGATGAGCGCGCCCGCCACCCCGTTCCCGCCACTGAATGACCGACGCGCAACCCGTGCGCCCATTCGGCTTGGCCAATCAGCAGGTTCCGACATGGATTTTTTGCGCCGAATTGATCGCGATGCCGAACGGTGGCTGCTTCTCGTCTTCTATGTGATGCTGGTCATCACGATGGCGATTGAAGTGTTGCGCCGCGAAATCTTTTCCTACTCGTCCATCTGGGGCGAAGAGATTGTCCGCTATTCCTTTATCTATCTGGCGTGGATCGGCGCTGCCGCCGCTGTCAAGGAACGGGCGCATATCCGCATCGATGTGATCATGCATTACCTCGGGCCACGGCCCAAGGCGCTGCTCTATATCTTTGGCGATCTGGTCATGTTCGGTGTCGCGATTATCGCGCTGTACTGGTCCTACGAGTCTGTCCATATCTCGGCCAAGTTCGGTTCGGTCACGGACGGTCTGCGCGTGTCCAAAGTGTGGTTCCTGATGGCGGTTCCGCTGGGCTTTGCGCTGATCATCGTGCGCCTGATCCAATCCCTGCTGCGCGACATTCACTCCCTCAGAACGGGCAAGCCCGTTTTCGAGGGCGATACGCTTTTTGATTGAGGGATGACCTGAAATGCTTTGGCAAACCTTTGATCAAACCGTCATCCTGGGCTGGGACTTTTATCTGCCGGTTATCGTCTTTGTCGCCCTGATTGCGTTGGCCGTGCCCGTATGGGCGGCCATCGGGACCTCTGCGATCCTGATGCTGGTGATGTCCGGCGACCTGCCGCTGAGCCTTGTGGGCGAAAAGCTATTTACCGGCATCGACGCCTTTGCCCTGACGGCTGTGCCGCTTTTCATCCTGACGGGCGACGTTCTGGTGCGCACCGGGCTCAGTCGGAAATTCCTTGATGTGGCCGAGGCGCTGACCTGCTTTACCAAGGGTGGGTTCGGGTCGGCCACGGTGCTGGTCTGCGGCATGTTTGCGGCCATCTCAGGCTCGGACGCGGCGGGGGCTGCCGCCGTGGGGCGGATGACCATCGCGCGGCTGGTGGAATCTGGATATCCCCGGCCATATGCCTGCGCCTTGGTTGCGGCGGGGGCCTGCACGGGCATCCTGATCCCGCCATCCATCGCCTATATCATCATCGGCCTTGTGCTGGGCATATCTGCATCGACCCTGTTTCTGGCGGCACTGATCCCCGGTGTGGCCATCCTGCTGGCGATCCTGATCACCAACCTGATCGTGAACCGCATCTATGGCTACGAGGGTGGCGGCCAGATGACTCTGTCGGAATGGCTGGGCAGTCTGGGCCGGGCGCTGAAATCCGGCTGGTACGCGTTCATCGTGCCCGGCATCATCTTTTATGGCATCTTTTCGGGGCGCCTGACGCCGACAGAGGCGGGTGCCACGGCGGTGGTTGTGACCATCATCATGGGGTTCATCCTGCGCACGCTCAGCCTTGCGGATTTTCCGGCCATGCTGGTCAGTTCGGCCAAGGTGAACGGCGTGATCCTGCCCATTATCGCCTTTTCCGCCCCGCTGGCCGAAGCGTTGGCAATCATGGGTGTGCCGCAGGGCTTTGTGGCCTCTGTCACCGGTCTGACGAACGAGCCCTGGATCCTGATCCTGTTGATGATCGGTATTCTGATCGCCGCAGGTTGCGTGATGGAAACCACGCCGAACATCGTGATCCTTGCGCCGATCCTGATGCCGCTGGCCGAGAATATCGGTATGAACGAGATCCAGTTCTGTATCATGATGATCACAGCGCTGGGCGTGGGGTTCATCACGCCGCCTCTTGGGCTTAACCTGTTTGTCGTGTCTGGCATCACCGGGGAATCCATCCTCAAGATCGCCGTGCGCGCCGTACCTTTCGTTCTGTGCATGTTCGTTGTCGTGCTGCTGATTGCCTATATCCCAGCGATTTCGACCACGTTCTTGCCCGACATCTACAAGTAGGACTCCGACTGATATGACACGCGAATACCTCAAGAAAGCGACGCTGACGGCCAAATCCGATGCGTCCGAAGTCCACGAAACGGTCAAGACGATCCTCGCCGATATCGAGGCGGGTGGCGATGCCAAGGCGATGGAATACGCCGCCAAGTTCGACCGCTACGAGGGCAACGTGCTGCTGACACCCGAAGAGATCGAGGCCGCGGCGGCGCTGGTCCCGGAAAAGCTCAAGGCCGATATCCGGTTCGCCCATGACAACGTGCGTCGGTTTGCCGAGGCGCAAAAGGCAACGGTGTCCGATGTCGAGGTCGAGATCGTGCCGGGTATGATTGCGGGCCAAAAGGCAATCCCGGTGGATGCGGCGGGCTGCTATGTGCCCGGCGGGCGGTACAGCCACATTGCATCTGCCATCATGACGGTCACCACGGCCAAGGTTGCGGGGTGCGGTCACATCACCGCCTGTTCACCGCCGCGCCCGGGCGTGGGCGTGGCCCCGGCCATCATCTACGCCGCAAACCTGTGCGGCGCGGACAAGATCATGGCGCTGGGTGGGGTACAGGGCGTCGCGGCAATGACCTTTGGCCTGTTTGGTCTGCCCAAGGCGAATATCCTTGTGGGCCCCGGCAACCAGTTCGTGGCCGAAGCCAAGCGAATCCTTTTTGGCCGTGTCGGTATCGACATGATCGCAGGCCCGACCGACAGCCTCATTCTGGCGGATGCCACGGCGGACGCGCATATCGTGGCGACCGATTTGGTCAGTCAGGCCGAACACGGGTATAACTCACCCGTCTGGCTGGTGACGGATGACCGTGCGCTGGCCGAGCAGGTGATGGCGCTGGTGCCCGGCCTGATCGATGATCTGCCGGAGGTGAACCGCGAAAACGCGGCCGCTGCGTGGCGCGACTATGCCGAGGTGATTGTCTGTTCCGACCGCGAGGAAATGGCCGCCTGTTCCGACGATTACGCGCCCGAGCACTTGACAGTGCAGGCGGAGGATCTGGATTGGTGGCTCGAACGGTTGACTTGCTACGGGTCGTTGTTCTTGGGTGAAGAAACCACCGTGTCCTACGGTGACAAGGCAACCGGTACGAACCATGTGCTGCCAACATCGGGCGCTGCGAACTACACGGGCGGCCTGTCGGTCCACAAGTACATGAAGATCGTGACGTGGCAGCGCGCCACCCGTGAAGGTGCCAAGCAGGTGGCCGAGGCGACCGCACGCATCTCGCGCCTTGAAGGGATGGAGGGGCACGCCCGCGCCGCCGATGTCCGGCTGGCCAAATACTTCCCGGACGAGACATTCGACCTGACCGCCAATGGCTGACCCGCGCGCATTGTTTGACCTGACGGGTCGTGTGGCCTGTGTCACCGGGGCCAGTTCCGGCCTTGGACGGCGTGCCGCCATCGCATTGGCCGGGGCAGGGGCGCGTGTGGTGGGCGTCGCCCGCCGCGCTGACGCCCTGTCCAGCCTCAAGGACGAGATTGGGGCACAGTCCGATTATGTGGCAGCGGATGTTGCGGACCGGGCTGGCATTCCCACCCTCGCGCAGGCCATCAGCGCGTCCTTTGGTGCGCCCGACATCATTGTGCACGCGGCGGGTATCAACACGCGCCAAGCTGCGGACGATGTCACGCCCGAAGGTTGGGACGCAACCGTGGCGCTGAACATCTCGGCCCCGTTCTTTTTGACCCAAGCGCTGGTGCCCGCGATGAAGGCCAAGGGCTGGGGGCGCATCGTCAACTTTGCCTCGCTCCAGACGACGCGCGCCTTTCCGGGTGGCATTGCCTACGGCACGACCAAGGCGGGCATCGCACAGATGACCCGCGCCATGGCCGAAGCATGGTCGGCGCACGGCATCACCGCCAACGCCATTGGTCCGGGCTTTTTTCCGACAGAACTGACCGAGGCGGTGTTTTCCGATCCCGAACGGGCGCAGCGCAATGCGGCCCAGACCTGCCTTCAGCGCAACGGGCGGCTGGAGGATATTGACGGACCGATGCTGTTCCTTTGTTCGGACGCGTCGGGTTATGTGACCGGACAAACACTGATGGTCGACGGGGGGTTCACCGCAAAATGAAAGCGCTGGTTTACGAGGGCGTCGAAACGCTGGGCATTCAGGACTTGCCGATGCCTCAACTGGGTGCTGGCCAATCGCTGGTGCGGGTTGCGGCGTCCGGTATCTGTGGGTCCGACATGCACGCTTATCTGGGGCATGATGATCGGCGGCCCGCACCGCTGATCCTTGGCCATGAGGCCGCAGGTGTCATCGAGGGCGGTGCACGAGACGGCACGCGGGTCACAATCAACCCATTGGTCAGTTGCGGCACCTGCGCGGCCTGTCGGGCCGGGCGCAACAATCTGTGCCCGGATCGCAAGATCATCTCCATGCCGCCGCGCGAAGGCGCTTTTGCCCAATACGTGGCGATGCATGACGACAACCTGATCGTGGTCCCCGACCACGTTCCGCTGGACAAGGCGGCGCTGGCCGAACCCCTGGCGGTTAGCTGGCATTCGGCGCGTCTGGGGCTGGAGGCGATGGATTGGGCGCTGGGAGAAAATGCGCTGGTGATCGGGGGCGGCGCCATCGGATTGGCCGCCGCTCTGGCACTCAAGGCTCAGGGCGTGACAGATGTAACCATCGCCGAACCCAACGACGTGAGGCGCACGTTTCTGACAGAGCGTTGTGGCCAGCAGGCCGTGGCGGCGGGCAGCGGAGACTACGGTATGGTTGTTGACGCAGTGGGATATGCCGCCACGCGGGCCATTGCATCGGACCTCTGCCGCCCCGGCGGCGTGATTGTACACATCGGTTTGGGCGAAGACCTTGGCGGTCTTGATATCCGCCGCATGACCCTGCAAGAGATCACGTTTATCGGCACCTATACCTACACGCCGCAGGATTTCCGGGACACCTGTGTCGCGATCTATGACGGCGCGCTTGGCCCGCTTGACTGGACCGAGCGGCGCAGTCTGGATGACGGGCCGCAGGCCTTTGCCGCGCTACGGGCTGGCACGGTTGCGGCCCCAAAGATCATCCTTGATCCATGGGCCTGATCCAGCGCCCCCACACCCGGATGGAGACAAAGCATGTACAGTAAAATCCTCGTTCCGATGGCGCTCGACCATGGTGTGTCGATGCACACACTTGAGATCGCCAACGCGCTGCGTGCACCGGGCGGTGAGGTCATCGCTCTGCACGTTCACGAGGCCCCCCAAGGGTCGGTCAGCGCCTATCTCGACGCAGAGACTGTGGCAGCCGGGTTTGAAAAGGCCCGTGCCGATCTGGCGGAAAAGCTGTCCGGTCATGCGGACGTGACGCCCGTCATCGTCAAGGGGCATTCGGCGCGTACCATCATCGACTATGCCGACGCTCACGGCATTGATTGTATTGTGATCGGCTCGCATAAACCCGGCCTCAGCGATTATTTCCTTGGCTCAACCGCTGCCCGTGTCGTGCGGCACGCGGGATGTGCCGTCCATGTACACCGCGCGTCGTCGTGACGCCGCGCCCCTCCCCATTCATGAAAGGTCCCTCCGAGAGATGAACATAGACAAGAAGATCACCGACGATCTTGTGGCGAACGGCGTTTCGTTTGTCACGACGGTGCCGTGCAAGCA
>NZ_CANNDO010000008.1 GCF_947503385.1 uncultured Tateyamaria sp. | reverse complement strand
TCGTCGTCTCGGGTTGTGCTGAGATAGAACCAGCCCCAGCCGATCACTTTGAGATAGGTGAAGTCGGTTTGCCAGAGTTGGTTGATCCCAGTCGTCTTGTGCTGGAACTCATCGGCAGCCAGACGCTTCTTGCCCGCTTCCATGAAATCTTTCGACCACTTGTAGTAAAGGCCCTGGGAGATGCCCTCGCGACGGCACAACTCTGCGATGCTATCTTCACCACGCAGCCCATCCAGAACGATCCTGATCTTCTCTTCGCTGGAATTTTGCTTGCGGGTTGCGCGCTTAATATCTTTGACGATCTTCTCGCCAGGGCTCTTCGTTGTCTTTCTCATCGTCCACTCCTTGGTGGTTAGGATGAGCAACACACCCTCGCTTATCAAATCAACCTAGTTGGACCCATAGGCGCTGACGTCAGACAGACGGCAATGCACGATGTCGTAGGACCAAACATGATCACGGTGTTCAGGCCGCAACCGAACGCACGACCATCATTGAGCCAGAGCCGCCCTTTCTTTGGTTGTTTCATTGGCACCTTCAGCCCCTCTCGCAGCCGTAAACGTTCCACGCGCTTGTCATTCACATGCCAGCCAGCGTCTCTCAGTAGTGCCGCGATCCGCCGATAGCCGTAACCGCCATACTGCCGGGTCAGTTGGATCATATCGGCCACCAATCGTTCTTCATCGACACAGCCCACGGGCACTTTGCGTTGCGTGGATCGGTGTTGCCCCAGAACGCGACATGCGCGGCGTTCCGACACATTCAGTTCGCTACGCACACGCTCAATGCAGGCACGCGACGAGCGGGGCTTAGAAGTTTCCCTTTGCTGCTTCGGCCAGGATGAGCTTATCCAAAGTTAGATCAGATACGGCCTTTCTCAGTCGTTCGTTTTCTTTCTGTAGCCGTTTCAGTTCCTTCCATTGATCCGTGCCCATTCCGCGGTATTTCTTCTTCCAACAACAAAAGTTTGCTCAGTCACTCCGATCTGCCGGATCGCATCCAGACGCGGCATTCCTTGCCCCGTCAGGACCTCAACTTGCCGTAACTTCGTGACAATCTCTTCGGGCTTCGGGCGCTTGTTTGCCATGGTCTTCCTCCGTTTTCCTAAACCATAGCGGAGGACCATTTCACTGGGGGAAGACCTTAGCGCCTGTGCTTTTCCCAATGGATGAAGAAAAACAGGCTCTAACAGGTCGAGTTAGGGTCTGTTTCGGACAATCCGGTAATGCATACCGGGCCGAAACGGCCCTGCAAGTTCGGTGCTTTCGCCCCCCGCCCACGCAATCCGCAAGGTCTGACCGATAGAATCGCCCAGACCGAAATGCACCTGCGGCGCGTCGTAAGACATGAACCCGCCACCCAACTGCACCTCGCGCGACCGCGCGACACCGGCATCATCTGTCAGCGTCAGCACCGCGCCGACCCCGTCGCGGTTGCCGACCATATCGGTGAGCGAGAACACCACGCCTTGGGTCTGCGTCCCGTTGCGGAACAGGGTGATGGGGCCGTTGACCGGGTGTGTGATCAGATCAAGGTCGCCGTCGCCATCCATGTCGAACCGTGTCGCGGCGGCAGTCATCAAATAGTCCTCAAGCCCGAAGGGACCGGAGGCCTCAACAAAACCACTGCCCTGATGGTGAAAAAACAGGTTGGACGGCGACACTTCGTTCGGGACCCACGTGCCGTTGACAATATAGACGTCCTGAAGGCCATCATTGTCGAAATCGGCAATCTTGGTGTCCCAGCTCCAGCCGCCAACGTCCAAGCCCCGGCGGTCCGCCGTATCGTCATATGGCCCCGGCCCTTCGAGCAGAACATTAGAGCGCAGGATTTGCCGATGCGTCACCTCGATCTCGGCGGCGGTGGGCTGGCGCGCCGGTTTGAAATGCAGGTCGCAATAGGCGCGCGGGATCGGTTGGTTCACCGGGATCAGGGCACAAACGTCAGGATCGCGGCGCTGGATGGCCAGATCTTTGACCAGCATGGCGCGGCATTCCTCGGCCTGCCGTCCGGACAGGGTCTGGCAACGGCTGGCATAGGTGGCATCAAAGCTGTTGCCCGACCGATACCAAGATTTGATCCCCATATTCTCGGCGCAGGTGGTGCGGGCCTGCGCATCCTGGATCCCGTCGCAATACTGGCGCAGGGGCTGCATCTTGAGCGTATCGGACACGCCGGAGGACCGGCCCGCGATCTGGGCAAGGTAGATTTCCGGGCTGCCGTCATTCATCAGGTCAGCGGTTTTGACAGCCATGGTCGTGGTGGTGGTGTGCGGGATCAGACCGTCCTGCGCGGTCAGCATGGTGAGACCGCCCGCACCATCGCCGCGATAGAAATAGTCGGGGATGTCAAAATCGTTGCCGACGATCAGGTCGGTGTGCCCGTCCCGGTCAAAATCGCTGAACAGGATACTGAGCGTCTCGCCCGGAATGCCGGGCATGTCGGCAAAGACCTTGCCGGACAGTTGGCCGTTGTCGTTCAGGATCAGACGGTTACGGGATTCCTCACCCGGAATGCGGCGATACCAGCCCGCGGCCCAATTGCCCACGGCCATGTCCAGATCGGCATCACCATCCACATCGGCAAAGCTGAGCGCCATGGCAAGCGGGGCGTCTGCGCGGTTGGCGATGGGCCGAAGCGCGCTGGCGTCAAAGCGGCCCTGCACGTTGGGCAGCAGGTACATGCCCTGCAGATACGTCGCGAACATAAGATCAAGCCAGCCGTCATTGTCCACATCCACCAAAACGGCATGAAACACCGGCATATCGGCGAGGGGGCCAATGTCGACAGCGACCCGCGTGAACTGACCCCCGCCGTCATTGGCATAGAGGTAGAGGCCGACTTCGGTCGAAGCGATGGCAAGGTCGATGTCGCCGTCGCGGTCATAGTCGCCGCTGCTGAGGCTACGCCCTTCCCAAAAGGGGGGCCACATGTCGCGCATGGTGAATTCGACCGGTTTGTCGATGCCGACCGCGCTGGCCTCCAGCCGTTCGAACACTGTGGCGCTCGCGGGCGAGGGCGGGGCGAGCCGGGTTTCGGTGACGGTCACGGCGTCAAGCGTGCTGGCCTGCGCGGACCACAGCGGGGCAGGGCGGTCAGCGCCCAAGAGCATCTTTAGCGCGCGGTCCGATTGCCACGTGTAGTAGCGCTGCGCCCCCAGCCCGCCAACAAGGCCAAGGACAACCACCGCCACCCCCATCAGCCACGCCGCGCGCCGCCCCACCGATTGCCAGATAATGAAGAACGAGTAGACCGAGAACGTGCCCAGCGTGAACAGCAACGCCAGCACGTAGCCATGGGCGAGACCGGCCGCCAGCAAGGCACCGGTCACCACCACGTCAAAGGCGATGGGCACGGGCAGGAACACCCCAATCACGCACACGGCCACCAGCACCAAGAGAGAGAAGGGCAGGCCGGTCAGCAGTTCCGCCGGGAGCAGCGTGGCGACGATCGCCCCCAGCGCTCCGGCCAGCAGCATCAGCGGCACGGTCATTTTCACGATGTACCACAGGTTCGCCGCAAAGGATTTCAGCACGGCCCACAGCGCACCGGGCACACCGACACCAGCACCGGGCACGGGGGCGGGCAGGGGGCAGGTGATCTGGTCTTCGGCCAGTTCGACCTGTGGCAGAACGCGGCAGATGAGGGGCACAACAACAAGGATCATCACCACGCTCAGCGCAATCTTGGCCGCGGCGATGTAAAAGGGGAGGATGGAAAACGCCATGGTCAGCACCACGACATTCAGCGTGGGCGAGGCGATCATGGCGGCCAGCGTCGTTTCCGCCCGCAGCCCCGCAGAATACATGCCCCGCGCGATGGGGGCCGCACAGTTCACGCACACCCCCAAGGGCGTGCCGATCACCATCCCGAGCGCCGCGTTGGGCAGCGACCCGACAAAGCTGCGGCGGCGCAGATAGGGCGTCAGCGTCAGGAACGCGGCGGCAAAGAGAATGCCAAAGGTCATCCCCTTTTTGTTGGTGTCGATCCAGTTGACGGTGCTCCAGAACATGCGTTGGGGCAGGGACATTTCAGGGGTGAGGGGGACCAGCGCCTCGAAGCTCAGGGAATCCTCAAGCTGGATCGCGCCGGACATCATCGCCTTTTCATCAAGCGCGGGATAGCGCGAGCCGGTCCAGAACAGCACGGCAATCCCCCCGATCAACGTCAGGGCCAGCAGAAAATGAATGCGGTTTTGCGGCAAAACAAGCGACATATTGGGCAAAGCATCGCCCATGGCCGCACCATGGACAAGCACCGTTTGCGCTTGTTTTCAGGTGACTTGCGCCTTGAACGCCGCAATCTGGGCCGCGCTTAGGGGAAAGACCGGATGGACCGACGGCACGAGTGCCGCCACCACATGCGGTTCGAGGTCAAATTTCGCCTCTGCCCGGCTGTCTCCGGCTTGTGACAACAGGGTGTGCCCAGACCCGCTGACCTGTTGCAGCGCCGCCTTCCATGCGAGCCGACGCGGTTCGGGGAGGCGAAACGCGTTGACCTGCCGCATCAGGGCGATGACCCAAGGCGCGGGGGTGATGTTCTGGCTTTGATCGGGGCAATGTGCCAGCCACGGCAGACCAAGGCATTGCGCCAGCGCGGCCTGCCAGTTGTCCTCGAGCCGCGCCGTGACCACCTGCGCCGCACCAAAGCCCGCGTGCAGGTCCTGCGCCAGCCGGTCGTGGTCGCACAATTGGCGGACGCGCTCGAGCCGGGCAAACGCCTCGAGCGTGGTGGGGGTCGCGTAGAAAGACACCGCGCGGATGGCCGGATTGATGACGGCCTGTGCGTAGTAGGACCGCGTCCACGCGTCGGGGTCGCGCAGGATCATAAACAGGGTCACATCCCAATGCGCCACCATCTCGCGGAAGCGGGCCAGCGCCGCCGGGTCGAAATCGTAGAAGTGATTGGTCAGCCCTTCGGTGCTGAGCATCACGGTGTCGGCGCTGCTGTCTGCCAGCAGCGGCGCCAGCGGGTTCAGGTCACCGGACATCAGAGCAGGCACAAGGGCCTGATGCTTGGGCACGACCACGTCGGCACCGAGCGCGGGATAGTCCACACCGTCCGCCCGTGCCCGCGCGCTCTGATTGTGCATGAGCCATTGCAGACTGGATGATGCGGCCTTGGGCAGACCCACATGCAGCACCAGACGACGCTTTTTCATGGCGTTCCCCTCGTTTTCATCTTAGACCGCGTGCCCATCGGACCCTTGGTGCGACAGAATTTGCGGCAATGGAACCCGGTCAATGCCAATTACCCTGACAACCGTTGTCGACGATCATCCCCGGTTCTGGTGCGAATTTGTCCTGTGGCTGCTGTGTGCAAACGCCCGGACCGCCATGGCCAAGCGGGTCTATTTCACCTGCACGCCGCCTGCCGGGCTGGTGGCGTTTGCCAATGCACGGGGCTGTGACATCCGCCGGGCCGACCGGCTGATCGCGGCATCGCCCCATTGCAACAAGCTGATCCCGTTTCTGGACCCGACCGCGCCGGGCGACCAGATTGTGACGGATTCGGATGTGTTCCTGACCGGGGACCTGCAACCGTTCCTTCGACCCGACCGGGTGCGGCTGCCGCCAAACAACCATGGCAACCCGCCGCTGGCCATTTTCCGCGAGGTGTTCGCCGCCGCTGGCCTGCGCCCGCCCGAACCGGGTGTGGCTCTGTTCACCCGCGTGGACGGCCAGCGCGAGACCTTTGGGGGCAATGTGTCGGCGGGTGTGATTGCAATCCCCGCCGCGCATCGCGACCTTGCGCATGTCTGGCACAAATGGGCGCTCTGGCTCGTGGAGCGGACAGAGATGCTGGGCCGGTTTGCGGTACATGTGGATCAGGTGTCCTTTGCGCTGGCCATGCAGGAGACGGACGTGCGGTTCCAGTTTCTGCCGCCGCAGGCCAACGCGGTGCTGCAAATCCTGCCCGAGATCACCGACCTCCATGCCTTGCACCTGACCAGCGGTCACATTCCGCAGTATCCGCAATGGTTTGCCGCCGATGGCACCCTGAAGGCCGACGCAATCAACCCCGCGCTGGCCGATCCGATTGCGCGCTACAATCTGTGTGTGCGCGAGGCGAACACCGTGATCGCGACGATCCCCGAACTGGCCGCCTTTGCGGAGAATTTCCTGAACCCCGCCTATCGGCGCGACGGGTAGGCACACATAAAAACGGGCGCCCGAAAGCACCCGTTCAGCCCGTGCATCTGTCGCAGGGATCAATCGTTGGCGATGGTCCGAACGGTGCCACCGGGGAACACGACCTTGAGGTCGCCATCGGCGCTGTCCACGTAAATCTGGGCAAAGCCGACTTCGGCACCGGGGGCCGTGATGCCGTCTGCCACGCCCAACAGGCCCGACACCCGCAGATGACCGTCGGAGTTCAGGCGAAACTGGTTCACGCCGAGACCGTCATAGGTGATGCGGAATTCGTTCTGGTTGGTGTTGAAGTTCAGCCGCAGCGGGTTGGGGGCCGTTGACGCGCCCGACGTAAACCGGATCGCCACCGCGCCCGAGGCGCGTTCGATATTCAGGGCGTCGTCGGGGGTGTTGGTGCCCAGACCGATGTCATTGTCCGACGCGATATACAGCGCGTTGGTGTCTGCGCCCGGCTGAATCCGCAACGGCAGCTGGCTGCCATTGGTGACGTCACGGACAAAGAAGTTCGCCTCGTTCGAGACGATGTCAAAGGTCTGCGGCGTAAAGCCGGAAGAGCCGTCCTGTTCAAGCCGCAGGGTCGGGCTGTCGCCGTCGACCACGTGCATATTGACGACCGGCGTCAGGGTGCCCATGCCGATGTCACCGCTGTCTTCTACGACAAGCGCATGGGCCGGGGCCCCGGCTTCGACGCGGAAGGGAATGCGGCCCGCGTCGCTATCTTCGACCGCAAAGTAGTTGGCCCCGCCATTGCCGGTCTCGTTGAACACGATCCGCCAGTCATTGGTCGGGAAACTTGCGCTGTTGGATGTGTCATTGGCGTGGATGCGCAGGTTGTTTTCCTTGAGCCGCAGCGTATCAAAGCCAAAGCTTTCGCCGTTCACACAGTCGTTGCCGACACAGGCAGAGAACTGAACGATCAGGTCATCCGCGATCACATTGTCGGCCAGTGCAGGCAGGGCCGCAGCACCCAGCGTCGCGGTTGCACAGGTGGCAAGCCAGCGGTGTGTTGTCTTCTTCATATCCTTGTCCTTCTGATATTCGAGGCTGCCGGTTTGCCCGGTCTCACGCCTTCATTCTTCCTTGAGGTCTTTGGGTGTCACGATGACCCCGCGCGACACGGTGAAATGCCCGTTCAGCAGAAAGGGCACCGCCAGTTCCGAGCGCGCGGCGTCCCCGCGCCCGTTGTTGATCGGGTTCTTGATCTTTTCGGTCTTGTCCGTGGCTGCGCGCAGCTCGTAGCGGTAAACGCCGTCCAGCACCTGCGCCCCCACCAGTTTGAACACCGGTGTGCCGCTGCGTGCTTCGATTGTTTCCAGCGTACCGTCAGGATAGCTGATCACCATGGAGGCGTTGCGCAGCCCGGTCCAGTTTTCGAACCAGACAGCGTTGGAATTGTGTTGCTGAACGGGTTGCGGTGTGTCCGATGCAAGCGCGGCACCGCTGGTGTGGATCGCAACACAGAGGGTTGCGGCAATAAGCGAACGAAACATGTTCCCGACCTTCTATTTCTTTTCAAATCAATTCGGGCTGACGTTCCGGGACGCAAACCCACTCAAATCAAAGTAACACTCAAAATGCGCTTACAACGCTAGCACAATTTCGCGGATGACCAAAAGAAATACTGTATTGCAGGGGAAATCCGACATTACTGCGTGTATGTGTGCGCCCGGCGCTGCGCTTCGTTGACCTGATCGACGGTCAACCGGGATGCGGTGGCATCCAGTGCCGCGCCCGCCTCTGCCACGCCTGCGACCTGTGCCAGCAATAGCCACTGATGGCCCAGCACATAGTCCTGCGGAACCCCGATCCCACGCATATAAAGCAGTCCGAGGTTGAACATTGATGGCCCGTGCCCCTGATGCGCCGTGCGCTGCAACAGGCGGGCCGCGTCAGTGCGATTGGCAAGGTCACTGCCCGCATCGGTCAGCACCAGCCACGCCCATTGGAACTGCGCCACCGGGTCGCCCGTCTGGACCAGTGCCACTAGGGCCGCTGCCTCCACCTCTAGCGTCAGCGGAACAAGTCGCGGATCATAGACATAGTCGGGCGGGCGCGCCGTTCCCTGCCCGGCGGCCCGATAAAGCTCTGCGGCGCGCGCCTCGTCCAGCGGCACGCCAAACCCGTTTTCATACAGCACGGCAAGGTTGGTCATCGCCTGCGCAAGGCCCTGTTCTGCGGCTTGGGCAAAGAGGTCAGCGGCACGGGCATAATCCTGCGGCACGCCGTTGGCGCGCACATATAAAAGCCCAAGATTGTTCAATGCGCGGGGATGACCGTTCGCGGCGGGCCCGTCATAAAGGCTGCGGGCGCGGTCGTAATCCTGCGCGACGCCCCGCCCCTGCTGATACAGGACGCCAAGGTTGACCGCCGCATCGGCCAGCCCCGCCTGCGCCGCCGTGGCATAGAGCGTCGCGGCGCGGGGCGTGGTGGCCGGGTCCGTCTCGAGCACCTGTGCCAGATCAAAGACGAAATTCGGCTCACCGGTGTCTGCTGCCACTTCGAGCCAGCGCAGCGCCTGCGCCCGGTCCCGCGCCACTCCCAGACCTTCGAAATGGTACCGGCCCAGCATGTTCGCCGCCGGGGCATACCCCTGCTCAGCGGCGGCGCGGATATGCCCTGCTGCCGCGCGGTAGTCCTGCAACACACCATCGCCGCTGTGATGCGCCATGCCTTGGGCGAAGCGGTCGGCACCGGTGTCCTGTGCCAGCGGCGCGGTCGCCTGCGCGACCAGCAGCACAGCGGCAATAGCCACACGGCGCGCCGTCATTCGGACACCGTGGGCACCGGTGGTTGTGTCCGGGCCGCTTCGAAGAACGCCCGCGTGACGCTTTGGGCGGCGGCAATATCATCGGGGGTCATCAGATCGGTGATCGTATCGCGCATCTGTGTGGCCCGTATGTGCCCGCTGGCGGCGGCGATGTTCAGCCAGCCATGTGCGGCCACATAATCGACATCGCCAAAGAGACCGGTTGTGTACGCCTCACCGAGCCGGAACTGCGACGGGACATGGCCGCGATCCGCTGCCGCCTGCAACAGCGGGCGGGCCGTGACGGCACCGTCCGGTTGGGTCAGCAACCATGCGCCAAGCCCGGCCTGTGCCGGGCGCACCCCTTCGGCGGCGCGTGCGACCAGCCAGTCGCGGGCCCGCGCCTCACCATCCGCCTGCAACCGGGCCAGCACCCATGGCACCGCGTCATGCGGCGGCACCCGTGGCTTTGTCGCACCGTCAAGGATCAGCGCGCCAAGGCGCCGCGCCGCCGCGTCCGATCCCTGATCTACAGCGAGCCGGTAATGTTGCAGGGCCGTCGCCATGTCCGGCGCGGACGCGGTGCCGTCCTCGTAGGCGCGGGCCAGCGCGAGGCTAGACCGGGCAAAGCCGTTGTCAGAGGCCAGCGTCAGCAATTCCACCGCCTGTTCCGGTGCCGATGGCAGGACGGTGCCTTGCAGGTAGCCCATGCCCAGATTGTGCAGCGCCACCAGATCGCGGCCCTGCACGGCACGGCGCAGCCACGCCTCGGCCTGCACGCCGTCCGGCGCTTGTCCCTCCGCACCGGTCAGATACAGCGTGCCAAGCGCGCGCTGCGACGGCACGTGGCCGTCTGTGGCGGCGTCGGTGAATAGCGCGATGACCTGCGCAATGGGGCCGCCCTGCGCCTGCACCTCGCGGGCGAGTGCGAATTGCGCGTCGGGCACCCCGGCATTGGCCGCTTCGGTCAGCCAGCGCGCGGCCTGTGCCAGATCGGGGGGCGTGGCGTCCGCCAGGTGCTTGCTCAGCTCGAATTGCGCAGGCCCATAGCCGTCCTCTGCCGCCGCCTGCATCCATGTCAGCGCGCTTGCAGCGTCCTGCGGCACGCCCACCCCATCGCGGGTCAGGATGCCAAGGTAGTATTTCGCCTCCGCCACGCCGCGCGCGGCTGCATGATGAAAATAGCGCGCGGCGCGTTCGGGGTCGCGGGTGGGTCCGGCTGTCAGATGTACACGGCCCAGATAGGTGACCGCGCCCAACTGCCCGGCATCGGCTGCGGCACGCAGCAGGCGCAACCCTTCGACCGGATCCGCCGCGCCCCCCAACCCTTCGAGCAGCATACGACCATAGCGGAACTGCGCCTGCGGTGAGGGCGCGTCCGAGATCAGACTGGCCAGCCCGGCGCGGGCGGTGTCGTGATCTCCGGCGGCAAAGGCCGCTTCGATCTGGTCCATGGTCATGGGTTGAGACCGCGCGGCGAGCGGTACATGGGCCAGGCTCAGGGCGATCAGACAGGCAATCAGGCGGTGCATCAATTTCACATCTGCAATGGCATCGTGGCCACTTGAGCCGCTCCGCCTGCAAATTGCAATCCGGTCACACCACGCCCCACAGCCACAGGCCCGCCGCACTGGCACAAAGCGCCGTGCCAAAGGGCAGGGGGGTCCGCCCGCTCAACCTTTGCGGGCTGCGGTGCATCACAAGCGCGCCCGCCAGCGCCAGCAGCGCCGCACCCAGCACCAGATGCGGCAGCAGCGCAACACCCGTCAACGCCCCCAGTCCCGCCATCAGCTTGACGTCACCAAGGCCCAGCCCCTCGCGCCCGCGCGCGCGGGCATAGACGTGGCGCAGGGCGAAAAAGGCGGCCATGCCAGCTGCACCGCCCCACAGCGCCGCCCCAAGGTCCGGTGCCCGCAGCAGCACAACACCCGCCAGCGCTGCAGTCAGCACGTCGGGCAGCCGGAACATCGCCAGATCGCAAGCCGCCAGCGCAAGCAAAAGCCACAGCATCACCGCCGTCAGCAGCACATAGGCTGGCGCACCGCCCGCCAGCACGGCCAGCAACCCAAGCCCTGCGGCCAGTATTTCGAGATAGAGAAGATGCGGGGCAATTGGCGCGCCGCAGTGTCTGCATCGCCCCCGCGCCAGCGCAAAGGACAGCACCGGGATCAGGTCGCGCCAGCGCAGGCGCGTGCCGCAACTGCCGCAGGCCGACGGGTCGACAACCACGTCACGCCCCAGCGGCAGACGGTCCACCAGCACCCCGACAAAGGAGCCGACAAAAGGGCCAAGCGCGAGGACAAAGAAAGTGACAGCCATTGCGCCGCGACCCTACGCGCTGAGCCGAAAAAGGCAAAGCGATACACAGGCATAGACAATGCGCAGCAGGCTCGTATCATGCGTCCCGAAGGGTCAGGGAGAGCAGAAAATGCAGCACCACACGCGCCACGGGAACAAGGCGGATGCCGGGTTTTCGCTGTTGGAGTTGATGGTTGTTGTGGTGATCCTGTCGATCCTCGCGCTGGTCATTGTGCCACGGGTGATCGACCGGCCCGATCAGGCCCGCGCGGCGCGCGCCCAATCTGACATCGCGGCGATTGCGAACGCGGTACAGCTCTACCGGTTGGACAATTTCCGCTATCCCACGACCGAACAGGGCCTTGAGGCGCTGCGCACGGCCCCGACGACTGATCCGGTGCCGACGAACTGGGCGCAGGCGGGCTATATCGACCGGTTGCCGATTGACCCGTGGGGCCAGCCCTACCAGTACCTCTTTCCCGGCGTGCATGGCGATTTCGACGTGTTCACCTTTGGCGCGGACGGGGTGGCGGGCGGCACCGGCGCCGACGCGGATATCGGCTCGTGGACCGACAGCTGACCCATGCGCGTGACGCGGGCGTCAGCCTGATTGAACTGGTGGTTGTGGTCGCGGTGCTGGCAGTGTTCGCCGTGGGCATTTCGCTGGTTCCGGCGGGGTCCGGCGGCGGCGGGGCAGACAAGGACGCGGCCCGGTTCCAAGCGCGCATGGCGGCGCTGTCGGACCGGGCGGTGCAGGGGCGCGCGGTGCTGGGCCTGCGGATCACTGCGCGGGACATGCAGCCGGTCGAACGGGGCACCGGCGGCTGGCGCGACATCGGTCCGGCAGAGCTTTGGGGTGGACCGGTCACGGTGCAGGTGACCCGTGGCCTTGGTGACGCGCCGGACATCCTGCTGTTGCCAAACGGGCGCGCCAGCGCGTTTGCCATCACCTTTGGCCGTCGCACCTGTCGCGGCGCTGGCTGGGGGCCACCGCAATGCGACCCATAACGCGGGACCGTGGCCTGACGCTGGTGGAACTGGCGATTGCCATTCTTGTGCTGTCCATCGGCACAATCGCGGCGATGCGCGGACTGGACCACGCCACACGCACCGCTGCCGGGGCAGAGGCGCGGGCGCTGGCGCAAATTGCCGTGCGCAACCGGGCCGAGGAGTTGCGGCTGCTGGGGCCGGACGCCAGCCTGCCCGAGACCGTGACACTGGACGGGCGCGCGGTCACGCTGGACGAGGACCGGACTGTCACGGCAGGCGGATTGGTCCGCCTGACCCTCACTGCCCGCGTGCCGGGCGCGGCGGGCGCGCAACTGGTTGTGTATCTCGACCCCGGGCCGCGGGGATGACCACACGCGGCATCACCCTGATCGAACTGGTCGCCGCGATGGCCATTTTCGCTCTTGTCGCGATCATGGGACTGCAAAGCCTGAGCGGGACGCTCCGCGCCCGCGATGCGCTGAGCAGCGCTCACCAAGATGTCACCGCGCTGACCCGTCCCGTGGCCCTGTTGCGCAACGACCTGTCGGCGCTTGTGCCGCTGTTGTTCCACGGGCCGGGCGATGCGCCGCCTCGGTCGTCCTTGTGGCACAGCAGGGACGGCACCACGCTGGCCCTGTCGCTGGCCGGGCAGGTCGATCTGGACACGCGCGGCACCTTGCGGATGAACACGCTGCAACGGGCTGTGTGGCGTTTGGATGGCGATACGCGCACCCTTTACCGTGGCGGCTGGCGCGCGCTGACCCCGGCCAATGCCGACGCGCAAATGCCGGAGGTCGCCGTGATGTCCGGGATCGCCGGGCTGCGGGTGCGCAGTTACTGGCCCCGTCAGGGCTGGCAACCGGGTGTCAGCCCGTCGGACCCGATTGAACCACAGGGCGGGGACAGCGATGCAAGCACGGGGCTGGTGATGCTCAAGGATACGCTGCCGGATGCGATCGAAGTCACGCTGATCCTAGAAAATGGCGGCGAAATCCCGGTTCTGGAGACGTTGCAATGAGGCGGGCAGGGCAGGCGGGGTTCGTGCTGGTGAACGCCCTCGTTCTGGTGGCCGCCATGGCTGCCGCCGCCGTCTTTGTGCTGGCGCAGGCCGAGACGGGGCGCGCGCAACTGGCCGCATCGCAGGACGCCGATCAGCTCGCCGCCTATCTTGATGCGTTTGAATCCCACGCCATGGTTGCGCTGACCCGGGACAGCATCAATGTGGATCACCCGTCGGATTTATGGGCCGGTGCCGCGACCCCATTTGCGCTGGATCGGGGGACCGTCACCGGGCATGTCACCGACGCCGCTGGCCGGTTCAACATCAACTGGCTGGCCAACCCTGCCGACACCGCCGCCCATGCGGCCTTTGCCCGGTTGGCCCGCGATATCGGGCTGCGGCAGGGGATCACCAAGGATCTCTTGGATGCTCTGTCCTTTGCACCCGCTGCGCCGGACGGGTATCGCCGGTTGGACCCGCCGCTGCGCCCGCCCGGTGGCGCGCTGACGCTACAGCGGCAGCTGGACGACATTCCCGCACTCACCCCCGAAGACCGCGCGCGGCTGATCCCCTACATCGCCATTCTGCCCGGCGACAGCCAGCTGAATATCAACACGGCGCCCGTTGCCGTGGTGGCAAGCTTTTTCCCCGATGCCGCGACATCCGATATCGCCGGCGCGCTGGCCGCACGGCAGGTTGCACCGATCCTGTCAGTGAACAGCTTTTTCGAAGCGGTGGAGCTTGCCCAGGGCACTGGCTTGGGGGACGGTTTCGACAGGGGCCGCTTTGCGGTGAACACATGGTGGTTCTCAGTTGATATCCGCGCCGCGCTGGGTCCGCGCAGTGCCGTGCGCACCCTGCTGCTCGAACGTCGCGGAGAGAGCCGCAGGCCGCTGGTGCGCTGGCGCGTCACGCAATTCCGCTAGGCCGTTGATCTTGGGTCGTGATCTCGGCACTGTGGCCATCTGAGAGGGGCATCGGTATGGCGCAATCGCGCGCAGGACAGGACGGGCCGTTTGACCGCCGCTTTGTGCGGTTGGGCGATGCGGCGCGCGCGCGGTCAAAGCAGATCGCGCTTGTGCCCGGCGCTGCTGTGCCGACCCTCGCGCTGGACCTGCCTGCCGGTGTTGCGGGGCACGCGCGCGAACAGATCGCGCGACGCCAGTTGCAGGACAGGATGGGCCTCACGGCCAAGGCCGTCGACATGCGCCCGCTGACCCATGCGGGGGCAGGCGGGTGGCAGACGGCGCTGATCTCGGACCCCGGTCAGGTCGCCGGGTGGCGGTCGCAGGCCGGGCAGGTGCGGGGCCTGTTGCCCGACTATCTGGCGCTGCCGACCAGTGTCGGGCTTTGGACCATCGCGCGCAGTGGCGACAGCATCTGTGTCCGCTTTGGTCCCGAAGACGGGTTCAGTGCGCCTGCCCCGCTGGCGCTGGCGCAGATCGGCGCGCGCCTACAGGACGCGGCGGCCCGTCCCAAGGTCATATTACAGCTTGGCCCACCGCTCGACACGTTGGCCGAACGGGCCCGGACGCATGATATCCCTGTGGTGTCCAAACCGGGCGACGTCGCGAGGGCAGGCGGTATCGCGGCCCCCAAAGTGCTGGGCTTTGGCGAGATGACCTGCGACCTGATGCGCGACCCGGCGCTGACCCGCACCCGGCTGCGCCGGACGATCCGCGCATGGGCATTGCCCGTTGTGCTGGGCGCGCTCACGGCGGGCCTTTGGGTCGCTGCGGACACCGTCGAAACACAAAGCCTCATCGAAGAGCGGCGCAGCATCGCCCAAGCCACCGAGGGCATCGTGCGCGCCCGATTTGTGCCCGAAGGCCCGATCCTCGACGTGCGCGCGCAGGTGAGCCAAGCCATGGAGCGCATGACCGCAGCCGCATCGCCGTCACAACCGACCGAGACGGCGCTTGACCTCTTTGCCCGCGCCAGCCCGGTGTTACAGGCCAGCGGCAGCGTTCTTGAACAGGTCTCGAGCGCTGATGGCCTGCGGCTCGACCTTGAGGTGCAGGTCGCGGATTTTGCGGCGGCCGATGCGCTGCAGGACGCGCTGGCCGCAGGCGAGATGCAGGTAACATTGGTCGAGGCGCGCGTGACCGAACAGGGTGGCGGCGTGCGCGCGGCCTTGCAGTTGCGCAGCGAGGCCCGCGAATGAATGCGCTGGTCGATATGCTGGCGGCGCGCACCGGGCGCGAGCGGATGCTGTTGGCCGCCCTTGTGGTGCTGGGCCTGCCCGCGCTGATTTATGTGGCTGTGCTGGAACCGGCATGGTCCGCCCGTGCCGATGCCCTGCGCGCCCGTGACGAAGCACTGGCCCTGAACGCATGGGTCGCCGCCCGCGCCGCCGAAGCACCGGCCCTGACGCCACAGGTGGTGCGCACCGCCCCCGCGCCCATCGGTTCGACCGGTATCGAGGAAACATTGATCGCGGCACAGTTGCGCGGAGACGTCTCAGACCTCGGGCTGCGCGAAAATGGTGTGATCGAACTGCGCTTTGACTCCGTGACGTTTACGCGGCTGGCAAATTGGCTGTCAGAGGAGGCCCCGCACTGGGGGTATGCGCTTGGCACGTTCCGCATCCTTGCAACGGACGCGCCGGGCAAGGTGTCGGCCACGCTGGTGCTGACACCATAGGGTCAGGACCACCGGGGGTTTTTTGACTGCTAGAGCCCGCGCAACCGGACGGCGATGCTTGCGCGGCGGGCGGCCAATGCGCCAAGCGGGTCCAGATCGGGATGATTGTCCACAACCGTTTTCATTGCGGCATCGGCCTGACGCAGGAACGACGCCCCTTTGGCCCGGTCCCCTGCGGCCAGCGCGGCCAGACCCAATTCGTGATCCGCCGTCGCCTGTACTGCCAATGCGGCGGCCTTGTCCGGGCCGTCCAGCGTCGTGGCCAGCCTGCGTGCCTGTTGCGATGCGGCGGCAAACTGGTTGTCCCGAAGATAGCTGTGCGCCAACTCAAGGCGGACCCGCGCGGCAAGCGGTCCGGCTTGTTCCAACAGGCGCGTGTAGCCGCCGATGGCCCGCGCATACCGCCCCGACTCAAGCGCGGTGCGGGCGGCGTTATACTGTGACTGGAAGGACGACGGGCCCAATCCGCCTTCGGGTCCGCACCCGAAAACCACCATGACGAGAATTCCGGCCATTCCTGCCCGGATTTGGTGTGAAACCTGCATCTGCCTGCTCGATTTTTATCGTTTTTAGCACGGCATACCTACCATGATGCCGCCAATTCGTCCACAATTGTCGTGGGTATGTAGGGGGATAGCGGCAATTATGCGGCTGGTTGCGTTTCTTTTGACACTTGTTGCGTTGGTGGGCGCCGGCGTTGCTGGCGAACGCGCGCTGCGCATCTGGTCAGATGACAACCTGCCTGCTGCCGCCGTGACGGCGCGCGCGACCGACGCCGCGACATCCGCCGAACCCACCCCGCCGCTTGCTGCGACGCAGTGGCCCGCGCTGTTTGGCGAGTTGCAGCCGCCTGCGCCACCGGCCCCGCCCGCACCGGAACCCGTGGCCGAACCGCAGCCGCCAAAACCCCCCGCGCCACCGCTCGATTCCTTGGGCTTTGCGCTCAAGGGCGTGGTGCGTGCCGGTGACGCTGTCTGGGGCCTTGTTTCACATCCCACGGGCGAGCGGATTCTGCGGGTGGGCGACGAGATGGCACACGGCTTTACGGTGCACCGGATCGACGAACAGGGCCTGTGGCTCGACAATGGCGGCGACACACCTGTGCTGATGGGGTTCCCCGAAGGCTGAGCCATGGCGTGCAGGCCACAGATCGCAGCTTTCCCTGCCATTTTACATGCGCGGTGCGCGCATTTGGTCTATGCTGCACGCAATTGAGCAAAACACGCCCAAAAATCACTGGCATCCATGACCGGGGCAGGGCGTCGAGGCAGAGAGCGGTATGACCCATTTCCCCCTTCTGAGGGCCCTTTGCGTGGTCCTGTGTCTGGTCGTTATGTCCCTTCCGGGTGCGGTGCGCGCCCAAGGCGAGGTTGAACTGCAACTGCGCGACGCCGACCTGCGCAGCTTTGTCGAGATTGTGGCGGAGGCGTCAGGCCGCAGCTTTGTGCTTGATCCCGGTGTGCGGGGCACGGTGACGGTGCTGGCGCCCGAACCGCTAAGCTCGGATGAGCTGTACGAGGTGTTCCTCACCGTGCTGGAACTGAACCGCCTGACCCTGATCGAAAGCGGCGCCATCGCCCGAGTTGTGCCAATGAATGTCGCGCGCGAACAAACAAGCGGGCCGGTGGACATCACCCGAGCGGGCTATGAGACCCGCGTGATCGAAGTCCGCAACACCCCCGTGGCCGAAATCATCGAAGTGATCCGCCCGTTGCTGCCCGCCGAGGCGGTGCTGACGGCAGTGCCCCGGTCGCGCCTGATCCTGCTGTCGGACCGCGCCGCCAACATAAACCGGATCGAGGCGCTTGTCGCCCGTCTGGACCAGCCACAGGAACAGCCCATCGAGTTGATCCGCCTGCGCAATGCCAATGCCGCCGAAGTCCTGCAAGTGATCGAGGCGATGGGGATTGTGCCGGAAAGTGCCGCCGTCTCGGTGGATCGCCGGTCAAACGCCATCGTCGTTTCGGGCGATGACGACCTGCGCCGCCAGTTGCGCGTGCTGGCCGGACGGCTCGACACGCAACGCGACAGTGTGGTGTCCCACGCGGTCGAACTGAACTATGCCGATGCCGCGACCCTTGCGGACGTGGTGCTGCGCGCGATCCAGTCGGATGACCAGCAGCCGGGTGCCGTGCAGGCGCGCATCGTGGCTGACACCCAGACCAACGCCCTGCTGATCACCGCGTCCGAGGATGACCTGCACAATATCGTCAACATGATCCACTTTCTTGATCGCCGCCCCACACAGGTGCTCGTCGAGGCGGTGATATTCGAAATGTCTGTCGAAGGGTTCTCGGACCTGTCGGCACAGTTTGGCGCGGTGCTCAACAGCGCTGTTGTTGGCGGGGTGGAATTCAGCCTCGAAGGGCGTCCCAGCCTGTCGAGCCTTGTGTCGTCGGTCCTTGACAGCGACAGCACGCCGAGCGCCGGGAACGGCGGCTTTGTTGGTGGTGCTGCGGGCGATGCCGACGCGGGCATCGCGGGCCTGTTGACGGCGATTGCGTCCACAAACTCCACGCGCCTGTTGTCCACCCCGTCGATCATGACCCTCAACAACGAAGAGGCAGAGATCGTCGTGGCGCAGAACGTGCCTTTTGTCACCGGATCGTTCAGCCAAGTGGGCGAAAGCAACCAGCCCGACAACCCGTTCCAGACGATTGAGCGGCGCGATGTCGGTCTCACGCTGAACGTGACCCCGCAAATCAACGCCGACCGCACCGTGCGGATGGAGATCGAACAGGAAGTCTCAAGCCTCACCGCCGCAAGCGCCAATTCCGGGGGCGAGATCACGGCGCGGCGCGCGCTGTCCACCACTGTGCTGGTGCGCGATGGCAACGTGATCATGCTGGGCGGTCTGCTTGAGGATGGGTCGGGGTCCGTGTCGCAACGGGTGCCGGGGATTTCCAAACTGCCCATCGTGGGCGGACTGTTCCGGGGCAAAAACGCCTCGGAAAATCAGCGCGTGCTGCTGGTCCTGCTGCGCCCGCGTGTGGTGAAATCCGACGCCGAGGCCAAGAAGCTGACCCGCCAACTGGCGCGCAAGGCCAAGACGGCAAGCCTTGCCATCACGCCACCGGATGATGGACAGTATCCACGCACGCCGCAAGGCACGCTGCCCTTTGACGGGGCGGACCTGAACCAACCTTTTGACGCCGGATTCGTGGATGACGTCGCCCAAAGCCGAAACCTCCCCCCGCTCCCCAGCCGCATCCGCTTTGGCGGCTGAGGGCCCTGCGCGGTTTCCCTACAGCTTTGCCCGCGATGCACAGGTGATCTGGGACGGGCCGCGGCTGATCCTTGGGCCTGCACCCACCGCCAACGGAATGCGCGAAGGGCAGCGCCGCGCGCTGCTGGCCGGGCACCCGGATGTGGTGATCGAACGGATGGATGCCGCCGCCTTTGATGCAGCCATGACCCGCACCTACGAAGACGGCGCGGCAGAGGTGGCGACAGGCGACGGCGTGCTGTTCGATCTGGAAACGACCACCGGCCCCACACGCCAGCGCGATCTGCTTGAGGCTGATGACGACGCCCCGGTGATCCAACTGGTCAACCAGCTTTTGCGGCAGGCGGTCACCTCCGGCGCGTCGGACCTGCATATCGAACCCTACGAGGGCGGCCTGCGGGCCCGGATGCGTGTGGACGGCTTTCTGCAAAAGATCATGGACCGCAGCGACGTGCCCACCCGCCGCGTGGTGTCGCGGCTCAAGGTGATGGCGGGTCTCGACATCGCCGAAACCCGGCTGCCGCAGGACGGGCGCATCCCGCTGTCGCTGGGTGGACGCATGATCGACACGCGCGTCAGTTCGTTGCCCGGACATTATGGTGAGCGGATCGTGTTGCGGATCCTCGACCGATCCTCGGGGCTGATGGCGCTGTCCGATCTGGGTCTCAGCGCAACGCAAGTGTCATTGCTCACCCGTCTGTCCACCCTGCCCAACGGCATTATCCTTGCCACCGGACCCACGGGGGCGGGCAAGACCACCACGCTCTATTCCCTTCTGCAACTGGCCAACCGCGATGAACGCAACATCGTCACGGTCGAGGACCCGATTGAATACGACCTGCCGGGTGTCAGCCAAAGCCAGATCAACGCTGAAATCGGTATGACCTTTGCCAACGGCCTGCGCGCCACGCTGCGGCAAGACCCCGATGTGATCCTCGTGGGCGAGGTGCGCGACGGTGAAACCGCCAGCGTAGCGGCGCAGGCGGCCCTGACCGGTCACCTCGTATTTTCTTCTCTCCACGCCAATGGCTCTGTGGGTGCGGTGGTGCGCCTGCGCGATCTTGGCCTCGACAATTTTCTGATTGCGGCCACCCTGCGCGGCGTCATCGCGCAGCGGCTGCTGCGCCGCCTGTGTGCCGACTGCGCCGAGGCGCACCCGCCCACCCCCGCCGAAGCGGCCCATTTCCAGCGGCACAACCTCACCGTGCCGGACACGGTTCGCGACGCGCGCGGCTGCGCGGCCTGTGGCGGGTCAGGCTATGCGGGCCGTATCGGTATCTTTGAGATGATTGAGGTCGGCGAGGCCCTGCGCGCTGCCATTGACGCAGGGGCGAGCGAGGCGGAAATGCGCGCGCAGGCGATGACCGAGGCCGAGACGCTGTTTGGTCAGGGCCTGCAAGAGGTCGCCGCCGGGCGCACCAGCCTGACCGAAATCCTGCGCGTCGTGGGTGATGTGGCATGAGGGCTTTCGCCTATGTCGCCTTTACCGCCGACGGGGCCAAACGCACCGGCTCTGTCGTGGCCGAGACGGAGACGGCAGCAGCCGATCAGCTACAGGCGCAAGGGCTCTACGTGTCCGACCTGACGGCCAAGGCCACGCCTCGTGCGTGGCTGCCTGCCCGCGCCCTGCTCAGCCCCGACCTACAGGCGGTCTTCACCCGCCAGATGGCGGTTTTGCTGGGCGCGGACATGCCGGTCGAAGCGGCGCTGGAGGCTGTGCGCCAAGGTGGTCACCGCGCGTTGGAAACCGCCGCCGCGCGCGCCCGTGCGCAGCTGATGGACGGTGCCAGCCTGTCCGAAAGCCTTGCGACCAGCAATGCGGGTTTTCCGGCCTACTGCATCGCTTCGATCGAGGCGGGCGAGCGGGCCGGGGACCTTGGCGGCGTTTTCTCGGAACTCGCGGACTTTCTCGAACGGCAGGGAGAGGACAAGGCGGTCATCGGCACCGCCCTGATCTATCCGGCCTTTGTCGCGGCGGTGTCGCTGCTGGTCTGCGGTATCCTGATGGTCAACGTCGCCCCCGAGATTGTGCGCATGTTCGCGCTGTCTGACCGGCCATTGCCGCAGATCACGCAAGTGGTCCTTGCCGCGTCGAACTGGATACAGGCCAACATGCTGGCCCTTTGCATCGCAGCCGCCGCGCTTGTGACCCTCGCCATTGCCTCTGGCATCGTGCCGTCCTTGCGGGCCATGCGTGCGCGCATCGGGCTGCGCCTGCCGCTGGTGGGCCGCTTCATGCGTCTGGGCGCGGCAGTGCAATACCTGCGGACGCTCGCGCTGGTGCTGGCCAGCCGCAACACTGTCCCCAACGCGGTGGACAGCGCCGCCGGTGTGCTGACCGTGGCCGCGTTCCAGCGGGGCGGGGCCGACGTGCGCGCGGCCCTCACCCGGGGCGAAAGTCTGGGGCAGGCGCTGCAACATCTGCCAATCATCCCGCCCGTCGCGCATCAACTCATTCAGGCGGGTGAGGCGTCGGCCCGCCTTGCGCCTATGACCGACCGGGCCGCGCAAATGGTCGAACACGGGCTGGTCACCGAACGCAAACGCATCGCCGCCGTGCTGGAGCCGGTCCTGATGATGGTTGTGGGGGCGATGGTGCTGGTCATCGTTCTGGCTGTTCTCCTGCCGATCTTTGACCTTCAGGCCGTGGTGGGCTGAGCGGGCCGCTTTGATCTTTTTGCAATAAGACGTTGCGCACGCATTCCGAGTGGCCCAAAATTCCCGCAATATCCTCTGATCCATATCTTTTGAGCACGATTATGTCTGCTGCAGATTTCGAAGACTTCCGCGACCGTTGTGTCGAGGCGTGGGCCATTGCAGAACTGGGCCGTTCCAAGCTGGAACCCCGCAAAGACGGCTATGCGTATTTCGGTGTGTCGTTGGGGATACTCGTTGGTGTCCTCGGCGCAATCGGAACGCCGGACGCCTCGCAGTTCATGGCCAACCTCATTCACGTCCCGGTGCGCGAGTTCGCAACTGCCGTCGGCATCGCCATCGCGATCATGGGCATCGTCCTGTCGACCATAGATCCACGCCAGAAATCCGCCAAGGCCAAGGAGGCATCAATCCTGCTAGGCACCAAGCAGCGCGCGCTGGAAACCCTTGTGGACGAAGTGCGCCAACGCACCGTGCGGGGCACCGATTACGAAACCTACCGTGCCGTATGGGACAAGACCAACGAAGTGCTGGACCAGCACGACGTGCCCGGCGCCGGGCGGCTGGAGGCGGCACAGACCTACGCTGCCAATTGCAGGTTCCGGGATGAAACATGGCGCGGGCAGTATATCGGCGACGACAGCCCCACCACCGAAGAGGCGGACACCTCCATGCGTGCAATCGGACAGGAGGGCTGAACCATGGCACTCAGACTGAAAAACAGCCTGATCAAGGACCGCGCAGGCCGCACCAAATACAAGGTCCTGCGCGCCGGGGGCAAACGCCATTTTCACGTGGGTGTCTGGCTGGATGCGGATAATCCGCGGGAATTGGAAGCGATCGCGGGGGTGAAATACAGACTGCACCACACCTTCGCCAATGCCGAACGCCAGTCCCGCAACCGCGGCAACGACTTTTCCATCACGTTCTGGACATGGGGCGCGTTCGAAATCCGTGCCCGCGCGCTTTATGCGGACGGGACCGAAGCCGATATCACGCCATATACACTACAGTTTTCAGACGATGATTTCGCCGATCTCATCGACGTCTCACGTGACGCAAACGAGGCCGGGTGAAATTTGCCCACAAATTGCGGCGTACTTTAACATAACTAACCTTAAACGGAGTATTACCTGTAGCCGCAAAGCGATAATGTCACCCATGAGCAATTCAGGAATGTCACTCTGCCCTCAAAAATTACTGAGGGTGAGCAGACATGGGATGGGTAATTATGAGCGAGCGCGAGTTGAACCGCGTGGAGGTTTTGGCGCAGGTCGATGATGGTCGGCTGACGGTCGATACTGCGGCGAACATGTTGTGCCTGACACGGCGACAGATTTTCCGACTGTTGAAGCGGTATTGTCAGGATGGCGCATCGGCGATCCGGCACAAAGCGCGTGGCAAACCTCCGAACAATCGCATTCACCATGCCAAACGCGACTATGCGCTCAGCCTCATCAAGGAGCGCTACGCCGACTTCGGGCCGACCTTGGCGGCTGAGATGCTGGCCGAGCATCACGGCTTCAAAGTCTCGCGCGAGACGGTTCGTAAGTGGATGCAGGAAGATGGCATCTGGCTCTCTCGCAAACAACGCCGCACGTCCCACCAGCCGCGTTTGCGCCGGGAATGCTTCGGCGCGCTGATCCAGATTGACGGATCAGACCACCGTTGGTTCGAGGATCGGGGCGATCCTTGCACCCTGCTCGTCTTCATCGACGATGCCACCAGCACGTTGATGGAGCTGCGCTTCGTCACGTCCGAGAGCACGTTCAGCTATTTCGAGGCAGTGGAAAGCTATCTGCTGAAGCATGGACGCCCTGTTGCTTTCTACAGTGACAAGCACACAGTGTTCCGAGTTCCAAAACCCAATGAACATATGACGGGCATGACCCAATTCGGGCGTGCTCTCGCGGAGCTGAACATTGAGATCATCTGTGCGAACAGCTCTCAGGCCAAAGGCCGTGTTGAACGGGCCAACCGGACACTGCAAGATCGGTTGGTCAAAGAGCTGCGCATCGCAGGCATCTCAAACATGGAAGACGGCAACGCTTTCCTTGCGGGCTTCGTCAAACGCTACAACGCCAAGTTCGCAAAGGCCCCGGTAAAGACAGACAATCTGCATCGTGCTTTGAACATTGAGCCGGATCGGCTGGCGGAAGTATTCTGTCTGCGCGATAAACGCTATGTCACTAAGGATTTGACGCTCACGTACGACCGCAAGCGCATACGGCTGGAGGTTAACGATCTGACGCGCGGTCTCGCCGGTAAATACGTGGATGTTTATGAGATGCCGGACGGGCGCATCCAAGTCCGCGCCAAAGGCGTCGCCCTGCCCTGCAGCATCTTCGATCCACATCAGCAGCGGGTGACCCATGCGGCGATCACAGAGAACAAGCACCTAAGCGCCGTTCTGGCCCACATCAAGGAAGAACAGGAGAAGGCCACACCGCCGCCAAAGGTCAAACCCGAGAGTGCGAGGAACGGCTACAAGAAGACCGGACGCCGACCCAGAGGACGCCCGTCAAAGATGGAAGCGTACTAACAGCGCAGACGCGCCGAGCGAGCCGCCGCCGAGGGATGACTTTAGAGAGCAATGTAACTATCAGGACGGCATGAGACACGCCGATCATTGGATGGACAAGCTACAGCTCGACGAGGAATTACCCTCGCAGTTCCGGCTGTCACGTTCAAAGATCATGTACATCGAAAGCAAGGCAGACGGGCTTGAAGGCCCTGCTGTGATTGGGCGTGTATATTTCTCGAAGTCGGGGAAGACGCTGTACTACAAGGGTCTCAAATTCCAGAGCCTGAAGGGCGCAGGTTTCAAAGCGAACTATTTCGAGACTGAGACCGGTGGTCACTACTGGATTTCAGGGCCTCGGAAAGACCAGAATGATCGTCTGTACGGCGGCAATAGCGGTGTACAGATTGATGATGACGTTCGCGAAGAATACGCCACCCTGATCTCCGGACGACCAGTCCCGCAAGGCTTTTCAGCCCTGCGATATTTGAGGTCTCCGGGCTGCTAAGCCTTGCTACCGTCAGCGCTGTTGGTGACACTTCTGCTTTGCAAACCCAGTAGACATTTCTACTTGGTTGAAACATGCAGGATGCGCTGCAAGATATGCCGCCGGTGATCCTGACCGCCAAAGAACACGCCAAGCACGCGCACCTCTGCCCGCGCCTCGTCGGTGACAAAATAGAACACGGCACTGTCCTTGGTCACGTGGCGCAGCCCGTCCATAATGTGTGGCACTAGCGTGCCCTGAAACGGCACATCGCCCAACCGCGCCAGCGCGTCCTCGATCCCGCGCACACGGGCTGCGGCGCGGGTCAGCGCATCCGCAATTGGTTCGCCAAGGTCGCGATAGGCCCCGAACAGGTGGTCAAAAATGATCTCGATATCCGCGTCGCAGGCCGCGCTGCGCAATACCTTATAGTCCGTGGGCACGGATCTTGGCCGCGATCATGTCATCGGTCCGGCGGCGTCCTTCCTCCGCCGACACAAACGACCCGGCCGCTCGCTCGGCGAAAAACGCCTGCAAGGCCGCCAGTTCCGCCGCTTCACGCTCTTTCTCGGTGCGGACCAGTTCAAGGCCCCGCTGCACAACCGCGCTGACGCTGGAATACTGGCCGTCGGCCACCAACTGCCGGGCAAACTCGTCTTGTTGATCCGTAATCGAAACGGAGGCTTTGACGGACATGCGCATACTCCTGTTGCTACTGAGTAGTATAAAGAGGCGATGACTGCCCGCGCAAGAGGGGCGCTTAGTTCAGATCCTGCAAAAGGCGCCCATGTTTCTTGCTCTCGGAAATCACATCCCGCAGGGTGCGCAGCCCCTTGGCCTCAAGCAGTGGCATCAGCTTGACCAGCGCCGCCGCCGTCACCTGCGCGTCTCCCAGTGCCGTGTGCCGGTGCTCGGGGGGAATGGTGATGCCCAGCCGGTCGCACAGCGCGTCAAGCGTATGCACCTCGGTCGTGCCAAAGACGATGGCCGACAACAACACGGTATCCAGTACCGGATGGTCCCAGACGACCCCCATTTCACCTTCGGCCCGGCGCAAAAAGGCAAGGTCGAAAGGCGCGTTGTGCGCCACCAGAACCGCATCGCGGCAAAACCCGTGCAGGGCGCGACCCGCCGTTGCGAAATCCGGCGCACCGCGCACATCCGCGTCCGACACGTGATGCACCGCCGTGGACGCAGGCGGGATGCGGCGCCCCGGATCAACATAACTGTCCAGAACCTCACCCTCGACAATCCGGCCATTGAGTATACGCACGGCCCCCAATTGCACCACGTCGTCCCGTTCGGTCGACAGCCCCGTGGTTTCGGAATCAAAGGCGACACAGCACAACTCCGACAGGGCTGTGTCCAGCGTATCCGCATCGTCGCCCGCGTTCAGCAGGTCGAAATCATACACCAGCGGACGCGCCGCCTCCGGGGTCAGCGGGATGTCTGGCATGTCGATCAACAGCATATAGCCCGCACCATCCAGCGGCTTCAGCTTGGCAAGGAACGTCATCGCCCCGTCCCTGTCCCGCAGGTCAAAAGCCACCTCGGCCCCGGTCTGGTTCAGCGCCGACTTTGCCCGCCCCAGATCAGCCGCGTAAAAGTAATCGACCAGCGGCGCCTTGAGCCGCGGCGGCGCGATGCCCGACAGGATGTCCGCCGCCTGCCCGTCATAAAGAACAATGCACATCCGTTCGTTCAGCATGATCGTGGCCACGGGAATTTCGGTCAGCAGGGCGGTCAGCCGCTCCGCCTCGGCTTGCAGGCGCGCGGTTTCATGTGCCACGGCTGACGCGGTGTCCATGACGCTGGCGCTCAGGCAATGCGACACCGCCCGCGCCGCCGGGGCCAGATCACCCAGATAGCGCGCCGCATCCGCATCCAGATCGGCATCCACACCCGAATGCGCCCGCAACCGCAACTGTGCCGCCAAGGCGTTGATCGGCTTGGCGACATTCTCGTCAAAGAGGAACCACACCACCGCCGCGAGCCCCATATTGGCAAAGGTAAACAGGACAAAGGCCGACATGAAAGGCGCAGCGGGCAGCGCCGGGTCCGCCCGCGACCAGCCGAAATACAAAGCACCCGCCGCCAGCGCCGCCCCACCCGCCGCCAGCAGGCAGAAGAACAGAAAAATGCGCAGGCGCAGGGACAGGCGGGTCAGCATCTCAGGTCTCGCACACCGTTTTCAGGATCGGATCACCGGCGGGCATCGCCTGCCAATCCGCATCCGCCACCGATCCGTCATCCGCAAAGGCGGCACCGTCGATCAGCACCGCAGACCGCGCGCCTGCGCAATCCAGCAGCATGGGCGTCAGGTTCACCGGCGACCAGCGGCCAAAGAAATACACATCGACCAGCCGTTGATCCGGTTGCGCCGCATTCCGGCGCTGTCCGGCCACATCCACCGCCACAAAGCGTTTGGTGTAAGGCACCGCCTGCGTCCACGGGCGCAACCAGCTTTGTTCGTCCACGGTCAGCGCAATCTCGACCCCCTCGGGCAGCCGGTCGGCTGTGCGCCCGAACCACGTGTATTCGTTCGAAATGGTCATGCCGATCATCCCGGCCCCCGCCGCCACAGGCATCAGCCATTTGGGCAGGCGCCGGGCCAGCGCGATATTCAGCAGCATCACAATACCGGCGCAGCCAATCCCGGCAAATAGGGTCGCGATCAATTCAACAAACATAGCTCATCCCAACGTTCCCGTGCCCGACCCTATGGCCGATTGCATGGTCTTGACGACGACAAAAGCGTCCCGCAGGTGGGCACGCTCCAGACCCGACAGGGTCGCGGGCGGCAAGTGGTTGTCCGGCCCTTGCCCCGCGCGCACCTGTGCCGCCTGATGCGCCAGTCGCGTGGTGGCGATCAGGTCATAGGCGTCCAGCAGGTCCGCCCCCCCTGTCGCGGACAAGGCCCCTGCCCCCATTGCCGCCTCGAACCGCGCGCGGGTGTTGACCTCAACCAACTGCCCACGCAGCGCATAGACGCGACCCAGATCGACCACCGGCACCACCCCGCTGTGCTTGAGGTCGAGCGTGCCCCGCGACAGCCGGTTGAACATGCCCAAGGGCGGCGCGTGCTTGAGCGCGTTGGAAATCATGTGCGCCACAAAGATCGAATTGCGCGCGGCACGGGCCAATGTGTCGGTTTGCAGACCGGCGAACAGATCTTCGTCGCCGCCGATGGGCCGCAGATCAAACATGACCGACGCCAGCATCTGCGCCTCGGGATTTGGCTTGGCAATCCAGCCCTCGAAATAGCTGCGCCAGACCGCCAGCGGCTGACACCAGCGCGGGTTTGTCGCCATCATGTCGCCGGGGCAATAGACGTAGCCACAGGCGTTGAGCCCATCGCTCACAATCTGTGCAAGCTGCGCAAAATAGGGCATGTCGGCCTCGGTCACTGCGTCCGACAGGATCAGGCAATTGTCCTGATCCGACACGCCCGTTTGTTCCCGCCGCCCTTGGCTGCCGCAGGCCAGCCACAGATACGGCACTGGCGGCGCGCCCAGCGTCGCTTCTGCCATGTTCAGCAATCGGCGGGTGACTGTGTCGGCAACATCCGTAATCAGACGCGTGACACTATCGTGCCGCGTGCCCGTGCCCACCAACTGCGCCAGCAGCGTCGGAATGCCCGCCGTCGCCTCGGCCATGGTCGCCACGTCGCCTGCTTCGGCCACACGGCGCACCAGTTCCGCCGACGACAGCGCCTGAAACCGCGTCAAATCCGTCTGGGTCACAATGCCCAGCAACCGCCCGCCCTCGACAATCGGCACGTGGCCAATGCATCGCTCCATCATCATGTGCAGCACATCAAGGCCAAGCGCATCCGGCCCCAATGTCAACGGGTCCGCCGTCATCACCTGCGCCACGGGCAGGTCACGGCCCAGATCGCCCGCCACCACCTTGGCATTCATGTCGCGCACCGTGGCGATGCCGCGAAAGCCATCCGCATCCGCCACGCAAATGGACGAGATGCGCCGCGCCGCCATCATTTGCGCCGCCTCACGGATCGACGTGTCCGGCGCGCAGGTCACCGGGTCACGCGTCATCAACCGCGCAACCGGCAAGGCGGTCAGGTCCTGTGGGGTTGGGGCAGACATGTCGGGCCTTGTCCTTGAAAAGGGGCAGGCCCGCCCACGCATATGCGCGCAGGCGGGCCGATGATCATCAGGCGCATCGCAGGGGGAGAGGCTGCGACGCGCCCCGAGGCCTCAGTGGTCAGCCGCTGCCGCACCCGCTCCACGCGGGATGCGCACGCTTTCCACAAGGTCCTTGATCTCCTGCGGGGTCTCCTTGGTCATGCCCGACACCACATACGCGGTGGCAAAGTTGACCATGGCCCCGATCGCGCCAAACGATGTCGACTTGATCGGCCCCAGCAGCGGGTCAGCATCCGTGAACATGTTTGTCCCCGGAACAAAGAACCAGCCCTTGTGCAGGAAGATGTACAGCAAGGTCACGACCAGACCGGCCAGCATCCCTGCCACGGCACCCACATTGTTGATCCGGGTCGAGAAGATGCCCATCATCAGCGCGGGGAAGATCGACGCCGCCGCCAGACCAAAGGCCAGCGCCACTGTCTGCGCCGCAAATCCCGGCGGGTTCAGGCCGAGGATCACAGCCACCACAATTGCCGCCGCCATCGAAATACGCGCTGCCAGCAGCTCGGATTTCTCGGACATGTTGGGCGTCAACTGACCTTTGAGCAGGTCGTGGCTCACCGCCGACGAGATCGCGAGCAACAGACCCGCCGCCGTGGACAGGGCCGCCGCAAGGCCACCCGCCGCCACAAGGCCGATCACCCAGCCCGGAAGGGACGCAATCTCGGGGTTGGCCAGCACAAGGATGTCGCGGTTAAAGTTGGTCAGCTCATTGCCTTCCCAACCGTTTTCCGCCGCCTTGGCTTGCAGATCGGCATTGGCGTCGTTGTAGTACTGGATTTTGCCGTCGCCGTTCTTGTCTTCCCAATCCAGAAGACCGGTCTTCTGCCATGTCGCCATCCACGCATAGTCAGGATCGCTGTCGATCGCCTCGACGCTCACCGCCTCGCCGCTCGTCCCGTTGGGCCACATCAGCTCGGAAATGTTGAGGCGCGCCATGGCACCCACCGCAGGGGCGGTCAGGTAAAGCAGCGCGATAAACACCAGTGTCCAGCCCGCAGACCAGCGCGCATCAGACACGCGCGGCACGGTGAAAAAGCGCATGATGACATGGGGCAGACCCGCGGTGCCGATCATCAGCGACAGGGTAAAGAGCACCATATTGATGGTCGATCCATGCGCCGCCGTGTATTCGGCAAAGCCCAGATCGGTCACAATGGCGTCCAGCTTGGCCAGCAGCGGCTCACCGCTTTCCACCGTGCCGAACAGACCCAGCGCCGGGATCGGATTGCCCGTCAGCTGTAGCGAGATAAAGACCGCCGGAATGGTATAGGCGGTGATCAGCACGCAATATTGCGCCACCTGTGTGTACGTCACGCCTTTCATGCCGCCAAACACGGCATAGGCAAACACGACGCAGGACCCGATCAGCAGACCCCATGTGGTGTCGATCTCAAGGAAGCGGCCAAAGGCAATGCCCACGCCCTGCATCTGACCGATCACATAGGTGATCGACGCCACCAGCAGGCAGATCACGGCCACCAGACGCGCGGTCGAACTATAGAACCGGTCGCCGATGAATTCGGACACCGTGAACTTGCCGAACTTGCGCAGGTAAGGGGCGAGGAGCAGCGCGAGGAGCACATAGCCGCCCGTCCAGCCCATCAGGAAGGACGAGTTGTCATAGCCCGTAAACGCAATCAGCCCCGCCATGGAGATGAAGGAGGCCGCCGACATCCAGTCAGCCGCCGTGGCCATGCCGTTGGTGACCGGGTGCACGCCGCGCCCGGCGGCGTAAAACTCGCTGGTCGAACCCGCACGGGCCCAAACGGCGATGCCGATGTACAGCGCAAAGGACGCGCCCACAAACAGCAGGTTAAGGGTAAACTGGTCCATCGTCCTATTCCTCTTCCACGCCGTATTGCTTATCGAGCTTGTTCATCCGCCAGGCGTAGAAGAAGATCAGCGCCAGAAAGACGAGGATCGACCCCTGTTGGGCGAACCAAAATCCAAGGTCGGTGCCGCCCACGGGAATACCGCTCAGCAAAGGTCGCAGGATGATGCCAAAGCCAAAGGACACAACGGCCCAGATCACCAGCGAAATTAAGATCATGCGGACATTCGCGGCCCAATAGCCCTTGTCCTGTTCTGCCACACGGGCAGCATTCGTAGATTCATCCGCCATTGCGGCTCCTCCTTTGGTTTCTCTTATAGTGCTGCGATCCGACCCGCCGGGCGTTGACCCAAATCAAGCGATATCGCGCACCGAGATACGCAGCCCCGGACATGCCGGGACCCTCCCGTGCCACGCGGGGTGCGGGCACAGGCGCGGCCACACACACAGCCGCGTTCCGTTTTGTCGTCTGGACCGCCGGGGTTAGCCCGTGGCGTCCTTCACCATCCCCGACAGGGTCGCCGCGATTGCGTCGATCTCTCCCATCGCGTCGAGGGATTGCAGCACACCCTTGTCCCCGTAATAGGCAATCAGAGGGGCGGTCTGCGCATGGTATTCCTTCAGCCGCTGCGCCACGGTTTCGGCATTGTCATCCGCGCGGCGCTTCATGTTGGTGCTGCCACATTTGTCACAGGTGCCTTGCACCGCCGTGGGCTTGTGCACGTCGTGATAGCCCTCACCGCAACCACCGCAGGTGAACCGGCCCGAGATGCGCGCGACCATCGCCGTGTCGTCCACCTCTAGGCTGATCGCCGCGTTGATGTGCTGACCGCTATCCGCCAGCAAGGCGTCCAGCGCCGCCGCCTGCCCCGTGGTCCGGGGAAAGCCGTCAAGGATCACGCCAGCGGCGCAATCCGCATCGGCCAGCCGGTCCTTGAGGATGGCAATCACGATCTCGTCGCTCACCAGCCCGCCCGACTCCATCACCGCCTTGGCGGCCTTGCCCGCTTCCGTGCCCGCAGCCACCGCCGCGCGCAGCAGATCACCGGTCGACAGTTGCACCAGCCCGTGGGCGTCCTGCAACATGCGGGCCTGCGTGCCCTTGCCGGCGCCGGGGGGGCCAAGCAGGATAAACACAGGCGCCGTCGCCGTCACTTGCGCACCATCCATCAGTCAGCACTCCGGTTCATGCGGTTCTCGATCAGGTCATCGACCACCGACGGATCGGCCAGCGTCGAGGTGTCGCCAAGCGCGCCAAAGTCATCCTCGGCGATCTTGCGCAGGATGCGCCGCATGATCTTGCCGGACCGGGTCTTGGGCAGGCCCGGGGCCCACTGGATCAGGTCAGGTTTGGCAATCGGGCCGATCTCGGTCCGCACCCAGGTCTCAAGCTCTTTGCGCAGCTCATCGCTGGGCTCTTCGCCATTCATCAGGGTCACATAAGCGTAGATCCCCTGCCCTTTCACCTCATGCGGATACCCCACGACCGCCGCTTCGGCGACCTTGGCGTGCGCGACCAGCGCGCTTTCCACTTCGGCGGTGCCCATGCGGTGCCCGGACACGTTGATCACGTCATCGACGCGGCCCGTGATCCAGTAATCCCCATCGGCATCCCGGCGACAGCCGTCGCCCGAGAAATAGTAGCCTTTGTAATCGCCAAAATAGGTCTTTTCGAACCGCTCGTGGTCGCCCCAGACCGTGCGCATCTGACCGGGCCAACTGTCCGCGATGCACAGCACGCCCTCGACATCGTTGCCCTTGATCTCTACCCCGCTTTGCGGGTCGAGAACCACCGGCTGGACGCCAAAGAACGGCTGCTGCGCCGATCCGGGTTTCAGATCCGTGGCGCCCGGCAGCGGGGTCAGCATGTGGCCCCCCGTCTCGGTCTGCCAGAACGTGTCAACGATGGGACACGCGCCTTTGCCCACCACCTCGTGATACCATGTCCACGCCTCGGGATTGATCGGCTCACCAACCGACCCAAGCAAGCGCAGCGACGACAGGTCGTACTTTTCGACCCATTCATTTCCCGCCCCCATCAGGGCGCGGATCGCCGTGGGCGCGGTGTAAAACTGCGTCACCTTATGGCGCTCGCACACGTCCCAGAACCGGCCTGCATCGGGAAAGGTCGGCACACCCTCGAACATGATCGTCGTCGCACCATTGGCGAGCGGACCATAGACGATATAGCTGTGGCCCGTGACCCAGCCGACATCCGCCGTACACCAGAACACATCGCCGTCGTGATAGTCGAACGTGTACTGGTGGGTCATCGCCGCATAGGCCAGATACCCACCCGAAGTATGCACCACACCCTTGGGCTGACCGGTCGAACCGGAGGTGTAGAGGATGAACAGCGGGTCTTCGGCGTTCATCTCGGCAGGGGCGGCATAGTCCGACGCCTCCAGCGCCATCTCGTTGTAATCATAGTCGCGGTCCGTCCACGTCGTCTGACCGCCCGTCCGCTTGACCACCAGACATTTCACACTGTCCTTGCAATGCAGCAGCGCGGCATCCGTGTTGGATTTCAGCGGGGTCTCACGTCCGCCCCGGGGCGCGTAATCGGCGGTGATGACAACCTTTGCGTCACAACCGTTGATCCGCGCCCCAAGCGCGTCCGGGGAGAAACCGGCAAACACAATCGAATGGATGGCACCGATGCGGGCACAGGCCAGCATCGCATAAGCGGCTTCCGGGATCATGGGGAGGTAGATGACAACCCGGTCGCCTTTGCGAACGCCCAGCGTTTCGAGGATATTTGCCATTTTGCAAACAGAGCTGTGCAGGTCGCGATAGGTAATATGTTTCGGCGCGTCCTTGGACACGTCATCGGGTTCCCAGATGATCGCCGTCTGATCGCCGCGCGTGTCCAAATGCCGGTCGATGCAGTTGGCCGCCACGTTCAGCGTGCCATCCTCGAACCAGCGGATGTCGATATTGCCCGGCGCAAACGACGTGTTCTTGACCGTTGTGTAGGGCGTGATCCAGTCCAGCCGCTTGCCGTGTTCACCCCAGAACGCCTCGGGGTCGCGAACGGATGCCGCGTACATGTCAGCATAGCCTGCAGCGTCCAGATGGGCGCGGGCCTTTGTCTCTTTGGATGGGGGGAATTTCGCCGCGTTGGGCGCACCTTGCATATTCATCTGTGTCTCCTCCGGTTTGGGCCTTTGTCCGCTTTGCATCGGCTTTCCGGCCCGGGGCGTGCATCACTCGCCTGTTTGAGGGGACCATACACGTTTGTGTAAAAACGTGCGTTGGATGCTGGCTTTGCACAGTTTTTTTGTAAATTTTTGTTCTGCCCCGGCACGCATCTTGTAAATCTGTTTATTTGCAGCGCAATTTTCCCAAGGTTTTCTGCACCGTAGCATTTTCCACCAAAACGGGAACGGTATCCGTTTGCATACTGTTAGCGAATGACATGTCGCGCGCCCAAGATGTGACAAATTGTCAACCGACGGTGACGTATCGACTGTCTACCCAGAATCACGCAGCGCGCCACCGTGTTGAGTCGCCCCTCAGGCGCTGTGCGGCAGCCGCGTTTCGTCCAGTTCCGCAGCGGGCAACCATATCTCGAAACTGGCCCCGCCCGTGTCGCGGTTGCGCGCCCGGATCAGACCACCGGCCCGCTGGATCAGCGTCTGGGAAATCGACAGGCCCAGCCCCGTGCCCTCGGCCTGCTTGGTGGTGTAGAACGGGGCAAAGACATCATCGACCCGCGCCGGGCTGATCCCCGGCCCTGTGTCCTGAACCGTCACGCAAACCCCCGGCACTCCGTCGCGATCCTCGTCTTCAGTTGTCAGGGTCAACGTGCCCTGCGCGCCCATGGCCTGCACCGCGTTCACAATCAGGTTGATCATCACCTGCTGTATCTCACCGGGATCGACGCGCACCGCGTGCAGGGCGTCCAGCCGCGTTTCCACCTTGATATCGGACTGGGAAATCACGTGATTGACCAACACCAGACAATCGGTGATCACCGGTCCCAGCGGCACGGTCTGTTCCAGATCCGCAAACTCCCCCGGACGGGCAAACTGCAACAGCTTGCCAACGATGGTCTGAATGCGTGCAATCTGCCGGTCGACCAGCGCCAGTTCCGTCTGGATACTGTCGCCCTCGTCCCCCAGAGATTCCCGGATCACGTCCATATTGCCCTGAATGACCGCCACGGGGTTGTTGATCTCATGCGCGACCCCTGCCGTAATCTCACCGATCGAGGCGAGCTTTTCGCTCATCACAAGCTGGCGGAACGTCTCTTCCAACTTTTCGTTGGCGCGCTTGAGTTCATCGGTGCGCTGCTCAACCCGGACGTTCAACTCTTCGTCCCGCTCCTGCACCTGATCCAGCAGGTCATCAAGGTGGCCCGCCACTTCGCCAATCTCGCCCGTGCCGCCCATGTCCCCGTTGCGCGCCGACAGGTTGCCGCGCCGGACCAGAAACATGGTGTGGGTCATGCGTTCCAGCGGGGCAAAGATACCTTTGGCCAACCGCAGAAACACCGGCGCCGAAATCAGCAGCACCACGACAAACGCGCCAAGGATGGCAAGAAAGGCATTCCGTTTGGCGGTTGTAAACGGCTCTTCCAGAAACCCGACATAAAGCATTCCGACAGAGGTTCCGAAACTGTCGGTCAGCGGCAGATAGCCCGAGATGTACCAGTCGTTCACCACAAACGCGCGGTCCAGCCATGTCAGCCCCTCGCCCAGCACCTTGCCGCGCACCGCCGCCGATACGCGGGTGCCAAGCGCGCGCACATCCTCGAACAGGCGCACATTGGTCGAAACGCGCACATCTTCCAGAAATAGCGTCGCGGTGCCCTGCCGCGACCCGCCTGTCGCGCCGTCCTGATAGACCAGCGCGTTGATCGTATCGATGAAACCCAGATTGCGGTTCAGCAGGATGCCGCCCACCAGCACCCCGTCACGTCCCGGCAAGGTCACCGGAATGGCCGAATGGATCACCATCCCCCGATCTTCCGCCGTGCGGTCGGTGGGCACCGCGGCCTCCGTCTCGATCAGGGGCAGGCGCGCGCGGGTCGCGAGGTCGGGTGAGATGGCCACCAGCGCCGCGCCCGAGAATATGTCGATCTCTGTCCGCCCCTGCCCTTGGCCTGCGCTGACAATAACCGGCCACGTGTCCGTGACATCACGGCGCGGCAGGTAGTAAAGGAAATCCAGCTCAAGCGCCGCGCGCTTGTCCTCAAAAAAGGCGTCGAAACCTTCGGGCGGCGTTTGCGCAAATTCGACCGATCCCGCAACCGCCTGCAATTCGTCGCCGGTCTCGACCATCAGCCGCGACAGATACTGCTCCGCGATGCGCAAATCGCTCTCTACATTGGCAATCAGCACCTCGTCGTAATCCGCCGTCCACCGCGTCATGCCCAGAAACAAAAGCAGCGGCATCAGCACGACCATCGGCGCAAGCGCGAGGATCAGCAGACGGAGACGAACGGAATTCATGGCATCACGCTACAACAGCGGGTTGTTTTCCGCAAAACTCCGGAAAAAGGCGAGATAGGCGCGGTCGGCATCGCGCGGCGCGTCCTTGCCAGCGGCCCACGCGCGCCACTCCTTTTCCACATGGTAGATGTCATAGCCGGGATGGCGCAGACGCGCCGTCTCGTAAGTTTCGGTGCGCAGCGCGGGGCCTGCCGCCTCCAGCCACGCCGGGCGCGGCTTGAGGTCTTCGGTCGTGCCTTCCATACGCGCGCGGCGCCCAACTTTGGAAAAGGACAATTCGCGCTCCGTCTCTGCGGTCCCTGCCCCGTCCTTGCGCCACCATTTCAGCTCGATATGGGTCACCCGCCGCCCCGTTTTAATCGGCGACACCTCGACCACGTAATCCGACAGCATATTCACCTCCGCCACCGCAGGCTCAATCGCCCGCAGTTTCAGGTTCGACCACGAGGTCAGTTTGCCCTTGGGCACACCCAGCACCCCGCGCAGATCGTCCAGCGCAAATTTCTCGGACGAGCGATAGCGCAGGTTCCCGCGTTTCTGGATCATTTCATAGAGCGTCAGCGCGTATTTCGAACTCAGCGCGAACATCACCTCCCGTTGCAGCCGCGCAAACACGGTGCTGTCCTTGATGATCTTGCGCAGCCGCTGCGGGATCTCGTATTCCAGCACCCCATCGCGCCGCGTCGTCTCGATATTGCCGCCCAGCAATTGCACCCGCTCAATGGCGTCTTCACCCTCATGGGTGACCTTCACCTTGACGATGGCCCCCATCAACCGCTCGACAGAATCCCCCACGCGGTCGTTGGAATTGTGCGAGCCACGCAGGTCCGCCTTGGCAATCACGTGGGTCACCGGCTTTTCGATCGCGTCCCACGCATTTTCCAGAAGCTGGTTGTAAATGCGCCGGTCGGCCAGCGTCAGCGGCGTGACCTCCACAAGGTCCACCAACTCTCCGGGTTTGACCAGGCTCTGCGCATTTGGCCGCGCGTCGATGGTCCGGTATGTTTGCGATGGGCGCTGCGCCATGCTGCTCTTCTCTTACCTCTGACGGGCAGTGTGACGTAAGAATAACAGCCGCGCCCACAGCCGTCCACGAAAACGAGGGCACCCAATTTGTAAGGATAAGACAAAGGCCGGGACTCAACGCACCGCGCAAGCGATTCGAAATACACCCAAAAATCAAAGGGCTGAGTCGCCGCACGGAGTCACCCAAAACGTAAGGATTAGACCCCACCCAAGACGTAAGGTTTGCCGTCCCCGCATGTAGGTTTTTGCATCCCCGCATGTAAGCGGATCAACCCCTATATGTAAGGTTTCGAGCGACTTTATACAAAGGTTTCAATGTCTTGGCCTTTGGGAACACTGAACTCTAAGAATTTTGAATAGAGGGGTGATTTGTATTTAGATGTTTTGGGGGTTCCGGTTGCATATCGCTGCTCTCTGCCTGCACAGTCGTACATAATGGGTTCTGTTGCCCAGAATACCGGCTACACGTCCACACAAGGGTTGGTCCGCGTCTGATTTCCATCCTTTCGCAGCCCCTTCGCCAATTTCCGCTTTTTTCAGGCCTCTGTCCAAAAGTTTGCACTTGAGGCAAAGGCCAGCACCCGTCATGATTCGCGCCAACGCACCCACAAGAGGTCCCTATGGAGCAGTCCGCCCTACCCCCCGTCTCCCTTGAGGAGTTGGACAAGCTGGCCACACGCGCCTCGACTGTAATCGACCGTCTGCGCGACCGGCTTTATGCGCCCGGCGCACAGAAAATGCTGGACCTGCGGTTCAACGTGAAACGCGCCGCAGACATGGTCGGGCGCAGTGACAAGCTGATCCGCGATGCCGAGGCCGATGGCCGCCTGCCCATGCCGGAAAAAGACCCTAACACGGGCCGTCGCACTGGCTATTCCCTGTCGGACGTCAACCGGATGCGGCAGGTGTTCGGCACCCTGCCCCACCGCGCCGACAGCGACCCGGCAATGGTGCTGGCGATCCAGAACTTCAAAGGCGGCGTCGGCAAATCCACGATGGTCTGCCATTTTGCTCAACACCTCGCCCTGCGCGGCTACCGCGTCTGCGTCGTGGATTGCGACAGTCAGGCCAGCACGACCTCTGTTTTTGGCCTCAACCCGGATGTGGATGTCGATGAGGAGGAGGACACGCTTTACCCCTTTTTTCGCCATGGCGGGCCGCAAGACCTCAGCTATGCCCTGCGCGCCACCTACTGGCCGAATATCGCGCTCATCCCCGCCAATCTGGGTCTCTATGATGCGGAATATGAATTCGCCGCCCGCATGGCCCGCGAGCAGGTGTTTGTGCTGGACCGGCTGCGCAACGGGCTGGAGACCATAAAGGACCGCTTTGACGTCATCCTGCTCGACCCGCCCCCGGCCTTGGGCATGTTGTCCCTGTCTGTGTTGCGTGCCGCCGACGCGCTGGTGATCCCTGCCCCGCCCAACAACATTGATTTCGGCTCTACCGCGCACTTTCTCAAGATGTTGGGTGCCACGCTCAACGAACTCGCCCGCCACGGGGGTACGCGCGATTATGCTTTCGTTAAGATCCTCGCAACCAAAATGAACGACTCGAAATCAGCGCATATGGCGATCAAACGGATGATGGACGCGGTGTTCCCCCTCGACATGTTGCAAGCGGTGCTCAAGGACAGCGCCGAAATCGACAATGCCGCGGCGAACCTCAGCACGGTCTACGAACTCACCGGCCCCGCCACCCGGACCGAAACCCACAAGCGCTGCCGCGCCTATCTCGATGCCGTGTGCCGCGAGATCGAGGTGCTGATCCGCAAAACATGGCCCAGCCACCATGCGGGCCTGCGCAAGGAGGGACTGCTATGACCCGCAAACACGATGCGATCTTTGACGATGTGCTCAGCGATCTGGACAGCGCGCCGGATGCCAGCGACCGCGCCGGCGCGCGGTTCCTGAAGCGGTCGACGGCAATCAGCGACAGGCTGGCCGGAGAGGTTGAGGAAAAGACCCTGCGGTGGGTCGATCCCGCCCGTTGCCGCATGTGGGACCGGCACAACCGCGATTACGCCCTGCTGACCGAAGACAATTGCCGCGACCTGATCGACGGTATCCGCAGCCAAGGCCAACAGGAATTCCCGGCCATTGTGCGCCCCGTGGACGACCCCGATTACGACTTCGAAGTGATCTGCGGTGCGCGCCGCCATTTCGCCGTGTCATGGCTGCGCGCCAACAATTACACGCAGTTCAAATATCTGATTGAGGCCCGCCAACTGAGCGACGAAGAGGCGTTCCGCCTCGCCGATATCGAAAACCGCGACCGCGAAGATATCTCGGATTATGAACGGGCGCTGGACTATGCTGATGCGGTTGCGCGCTACTATGGCGGCAAGCAAAAGGCGATGGCCGAACGGCTCGAGGTCAGCCAGCCATGGCTGTCGCGCTATTTGCAACTGGCCAAGCTGCCCCAAGCCATCGTTGATGCCTTTCCCAACATCCGCGAGATTCGCGAACGCAACGCGCGCGAGCTAAAGCCGCTTTTGGCGCAGCCAGAGACCGCGCGCGCTGTATTGGACGAAGCAAATGCCATAGGCCGCACACAGGCACAGGCCCGCAGCGGGCGCGGGTCCTTTGTGGATGCCGCAACCGTCATGCGGCGGTTGTCACGGGCGGGCAAACCGCTGCAACCCAAAGCCGAAACCGAAGGGCGCATCTATCGCCGCACCCCGCATGACAAAGGTGTCGCAGTGGTCCAGAAGGGCCGCAAGATGCGCATGGAGTTTGACAAGGACATGTCCCGGACCCAGCTCGAAGGGGCGTTCGCCGCCTACCTCAAGGCGACCTTCGACGGATGAACCCAAGAAATTGCCCATGGGCAATTCCTGTGGCTGATGCGGAAATTGCCCGTGGGCAATTCAAGGCTGGGCGGACAATCTGACCCCGGTCCACCCCACAACGCATACGGACCAAGACAGACTGACACCGCCACAGAACAGGGCTGGTATCCCCCCGCAAAACCGTCCAATTTCAGGCAAAACAAGCAATGGGAGGATCGGCCATCGTCGATCTGTGGGAGGGTCTGCGCCACGCCTTTTGGCTGGTCGTCACGTTTGACGCCGCGCTGGCGGAGATTGCGCTGCGCTCGCTCCGCGTGACCCTCTCCGCATTGGTCATTGCCTGCCTGATCGCCCTGCCCCTCGCCGCGATGCTGGCTGTGCGCCGGTTCCGCTGGCGACGCGCCACAATTGCAATGCTGAACGCGCTAATGGGCCTGCCGCCAGTGGTCGTGGGCCTGATCGTCTACATCTTTCTGTCGCGGTCCGGCCCTCTGGGCGCGCTTGGCCTGCTGTTCACGCCCACGGCCATGATCATCGCGCAGGTCATCATAATTGTGCCCCTCATCGCCTCCATTGCGCATCAGTCCCTGCGCGAGTTGTGGGCGGAATACCACGACCTGCTGATTTCGATGAACGTCACGCAGATGCAAAAGATGCGCACCCTGCTGTGGGACGCGCGGCGGGCGTTGCTGACAGCCGCGCTGGCGGGCTTTGGCCGTGGCATCGGTGAGGTTGGTGCCATCATGATCGTCGGCGGCAATATCGACAACGCGACCCGCGTGCTGACCACGGCCATCGCACTGGAGACCGGCAAGGGGCAGTTCGCGCTGGCGCTGGCGCTTGGATTTATCCTGATTGCGCTGGCCCTTGGGGTGAACCTGATGATCCACTGGATCGGCCAGACCGAGCGGGACAGCCGATGGTGACCGAATTGTTCCCGCTGACCCTCAAAGGCGCTGAGACATCGCGCCGTGGCAAACGTCTGGTTGGCCCCGTTGATCTGTCGCTGGACGGGCAGGGGCTGTGCGTTGTGATGGGCCCCAACGGGTCTGGCAAGACAACGCTCTTGCGGCTGATGCACGGCACCGCTCGGCTGACAGGCGGGTCCGTGACATGGGCCTGCGACACGGATGTGGCGCGCCATCATCAGGCCTTTGTCTTTCAGCGGCCCGTGGTCCTGCGCCGCACGGTCGAGGAAAACCTGACCTACCCGCTGCGCCTGCGCGGCACCTCGCGCAAGGTGGCGCAGGTGGCCGCGCGCGACTGGGCGGAACGGGTGGGGCTGGGCCCGCACCTGACCCGCCGTGCCATGGTCCTGTCGGGCGGTGAGCAACAGAAACTGGCCATCGCACGCGCCCTGATCACCGAACCTGCGCTGGTGTTTCTAGACGAACCCACTGCGTCGCTTGACGGGCGTGCCATGCGCGAAATCGAAGCGATCCTGCTCCGGGCCAAGGCGGACGGCACGCGCCTGATCCTGTCGACCCATGACATGGGTCAAGCGCGGCGTATCGCGGATGAGGTTGTTTTCATTCTGGGTGGCACGGTGCAGGAAACCGGGCCCGCCGCCGCGTTTTTCGACGGGCCCAAAACACCGCAGGCCCGCGCCTTTCTGAACGGAGATATCGTGGAATGAAACAGACACTGATACTGGCCTTTGTGACCCTGATGACAGCCGGACTGGCGCAGGCTGCCGATCAGATGCGCATGGCTGTCACCACATCCTTCCACAATTCGGGCCTTGCGGATGTGCTGCTGCCGGAAATCGCACATGATCTGGATCTGGAGGTGCAATTGCTGGTCGTCGGCACGGGTCAGGCGCTCAAATTGGGGCAGGCGGGGGATGTCGACGCGATCCTCGTCCATTCCCGCGCGGCGGAGGAGGCGTTTGTGGCAGATGGCTACGGCACCCACCGGCGCGAGATTATGTATAATGATTTTGTCGTGATTGGCCCGTCTGCGGATCCCGCGCAGGTGTCGGGTGCCGAGACTGTCCTTGACGCCTTTCAGCGGATCAAACGACAGCAAGCGCTGTTCGTCAGCCGCGGTGACAACAGCGGTACGCACAAAAAGGAACTGGAGCTATGGGAGGCCGCCGGTGATGGTATTGATCCGTCGGGCGACTGGTATCGCGCGGTGGGTGCGGGCATGGGCGCGGCGCTCAACACGGCGTCCGGTCTCAACGCCTATGTCCTGTCGGACCGCGCCAGCTGGCTGAACTTCGGCAACAAGGGCGATCTGGCCCTGCTGTTTGCTGGCGATCCCGTGCTGTTCAACCAATACGCCTACCTGCCTGTGAACCCGGCGCTGCACTCGCATGTCAAATCGGACCTGACCGCCAAACTCGAAACCTGGCTCACATCCGAGCGCGCGAAATCTCTGATCGACAGCTACACGATTGATAGCGAAACGCTGTTCGTCTTCAATGCAAGATAGGCTCTAATCAGCCCTTTTTGGCTTCTTCTCTTTGAAAATACTCCGGGGAGCGCGAGGGGCAGCGCCCCTCGCAGACGTCGGATTGGCGCAGCCAATGCGACATCAATGATCGTGGCCGTGGTCCATATCGCCGTGGACTGCAAACTGATCCAACCCCGCATCCTGCGGCTGGATCGACCGATACGCCTCCCGCACCCCTGCCTCCGTTAACTCACGCGCAACCGTCAGCAAGGTGTTGGGGTCGTGGTCTTCGCACATCTCGATCATCTGCGCGAGTTCTTCGGCTGCCACAGGCCGCGCAGCCTCGACAGAGGGCGCGCCGTAGTAGGTCACGAAATGCTGCGCCAATAGGGCGGTCAGTGTCTCCAGTTCGGCCGCTTCCAGTTGCGTCACGGCGACAAAGGTCACGCGGCCACCGGTCTCCAGCCCAAACCATCCATTGGCAAAGGCCTGACGCGCTTTGCCGGTCAGATCGCCTTCGCCCCAGTTCGAAAATTCGAACCCGCCCGAGATGCACCATTCGCCCGTGCGGGCGGGTGAGGCAAAGACGTTCATGTCGCTTTCGTCAAAATGGATTGCGCGGGCGAGCTTCATGTCTGTGCCTCCAGCAGGGATGTCAGCGGGATCAGATGTGTCGTGTCCTCATCGCGCAGCAGCATACCAAACCCCTCATCTATGCCCAAAAATGTCCCGGTTAGAGACTGATGCGTCGCACGTTCCCCAATCCCATGGGCCAAGCCGCGCCATTCGGAATGCAGCGGCGCGTTGCCGTCGTCTTCCCAGCGGTTCAGCCAGTTGAGCGTATGCCGCGCCCATGCTTCGAGCAGGGTCGGCGGTGCAACATCGGCACAGCCTTCGGCAAAAAGCGCGGTTCGGTCCGGGGTCAGGCCCATATCCTCGGACGGGGGCATCAGGGGCAGGGTGAAACCCACAACCAGCCAATCGGGCACAGCCTCGGGGTCCGTGTCCGACGCCACCACCCGGAACCCGCCACAGCGCGCGCCATTCACCCGGATGCCGCCCCACCAATCGAGATGCACGGCCACTTCGGGCGGGGCCAATGCGCCGAGCGCGTTCTGAAACCCCACACCGCAGAGCGGCAGCATCGCCATGGCGTCCCGCAAGGGCACTTCGGGGGCAAAGACCAGCGCGGCCTCCATCTCTGCTGCACCCAATTTGTAAGAGATCAACCCGGCGTCACAACCCAGCGTCGCGCGCATCACGGCGTGATCCAAGGCGTTGTCCGGTGCCGCCTCACCCCACATCAGGGGTGGGAATGTGACCTCTGCCGTGTCGCTCATGCCGCGCCCTGTGCGACCAGACCGGCGGCCACGTCTTGGAACGCTTTGGCCTGCGGGCTGTCGGGTTGGCTGACGGCAATGGGGGCACCGCCGTCCGCGGCGAGCCGGATTTGCAGGTCCAGCGGCACTTCGGCCAGCAGGGGTACACCCAGTTTCTCGGCCTCGGCCTTGACGCCGCCATGGCCAAACACGTGCTCTTCGTGCCCGCAATTGGAGCAGATATGCGTGCTCATGTTTTCGATCATGCCGACGATGGGCACGTGCAATTGCTGGAACATGTCCACACCCTTACGCGCGTCCAACAGGGCCACATCCTGCGGTGTAGAGACGACAATGGCCCCGTCCACCACGAATTTCTGCGCCAGCGTCATCTGCACGTCACCGGTGCCCGGCGGCAGGTCGACGATCAACACATCCAGCGCGCCCCACTGCACTTGGGTCATCATCTGTTGCAGCGCGCCCATCAGCATCGGCCCGCGCCACACAACGGCCTGATCGTCGTTCATCATCAGGCCGATGGACATCATCGTGACGCCATGATTGCGCATGGGCAGGATGGTTTTGCCATCGGGTGAGGCGGGCCGCCCGGACACGCCCAGCATCCGCGGCTGCGACGGTCCATAGACATCCGCATCAAGCAGCCCCACGCGCCGCCCCTGTTGCGCAAGCGCGCAGGCGAGATTTGCGGACACGGTGGATTTGCCCACGCCGCCTTTGCCGGAGGCAATCGCCAGAATGCGGTCGATGCCGGGGACCTTCTGTGGCCCTTTCGGATCTGCGGGACGTTGCGGTTTCAGGTCGGGCGGGGGTGCCTTTTCCGTGTGACCGGTCAGCACAATCGCCACGTTCTCGATCCCGTCCAGCGCGGTCAATGCCGTTTCGGCTTGCGCCTTGACCCCTTCGTAGGCTGACGCCTGCGCCGGGTTGATCTCCATCACAAAGCGGACGCTGCCGCCGTCCACATTCAGCGCCCGCATGACGCCCGTCGACACGATGTCGCCGCCGGGCGCGTCGATCCCCTTGAGGACCTCAAGTACCTGTTCTCTGCTCACGCCCTAGTCCTGACCGGTGATGGTGCCCGTGACCTCGTGGGTCATGTCGAGCTCTTCGATGGTCACGACGGCCTTGACCGCATAGGTCTTGCCGCCGGGTCCGGCGTTGCGCACAGCCTCTTCGATGGCCTGTTGCGAGGTGACGCCGACCTGTTTCAGGAACTTGCGCATGGACATGTTGAAATCGTCGCTCATTGGGCCTGTGCCCTCCCTATCGTTGACGGGGCGCATGGACGGGCCGTAGGCTGCGGTCATGCGCGTGTTGGTGTTGATCTTGGCCCTGTTGCCCGGTTTGGCAATGGCCGATGACAAGCGGGTGGCATTCTATGCCGCGCCCGCCCTTGTCGAAAGCGGTCTGATCAAGCATATCGCGCCGCGTTTCTCGCTGAAAACCCAAGTTAGGGTCGAAATTGTCGACGACCCGGCACAGGCCGAGCTGGTGCTGGGGCCTGAGGGGCGCGCGCTGTTTTCGGGGCTGGGCGAGACGTGGCATCTGGACCTGCGCAGTGACACCAAGGGGGCGCAACGCTTTGCCGAGTGGCTGACCTCGCAGGTGGGCAGCCGCACCATCCAGAGCTTTGCGCCGGACGGCGACGCGCTGTTTACCGAACCCAAGGTGCAAAAGGTTGTCGTGGCCAAGGTCGAGATGACCGGCGATGCGGTGGCGGGACAAGAGGCGTCCTGGGCCAAATGCGGGCGCTGCCACGTGACCGAGCGGGGCAGGGGCGGTTTTGGCATCGGCTCCACCCCCAGCTTTTTCGTGATGCGCGGGTTCGAGGATTGGGAATCGCGCTTTGCCGGGTTCTATTTCCTGAAACCGCACGCGGCCTTTACCCAGCTCGAAGGGGTCACGGACCCGTTTCCCATCGACCGCCCGTCGCCCATCGCCCCGATCGAACTGACGCTCGACGATCTTGAGGCGATTCTGGCCTACGTGGCCGCGCTGGCCCCGGCCGATCTGGGCAAACCGCTGGAGCATCAGTGATCGCGCCGCTTTGACAGGTAGTCGTCGGTGGTGCGCACGCGCGGGCGCTCGCCGCCCTGAAACGGGTTGTCGTCCGCGTGGAACTGCGCCGTTACCCGGCAGTTGTCGCACATCTGGATCATGCGCAGTTTGTCACCGGCAAACATGGCGTGGTCCTTGAGCTTGTCGGTGATCCGGTCGATGGCGGATTTGGAGCCAAAGAGTGACCCGCATTCGATGCAGGGAAACGGCTCTTCCTCGTTGAGGATGGTCTGGGTCAGCGCCGCGTCGGTCAGGTCAAGGCGGGGCGCGTAGGTGATGGCATCCTCGGGGCAGATATTGGCGCACAGACCGCATTGCAGGCAGGCGTCCTCCTGAAACCGCAGTTGCGGTTTGTCGGAGTTGTCGCCAAGCGCACCGGAGGGGCAAAGCGACACGCAGCTCAGGCAAAGCGTGCAGGCGTCCGTGTCGACGACCACCGCACCGTATGGCGCACCGTCCGGCAGCGCGATCCTGTCGGTGTCTGGATGCAGTGCTTTGGCGGCTTGGCGGGCGATCTGGCGGCGGGTGCCCATGGGGCGAACGGGCTGGGCAACGGGGGCAGGGGCCTCGCCCGCAAAGAGCGCATCGCTCATCGCGTCGGGGTCGGGTGTGTCGAGCAGCGCAACCTTGCCCGCCCCTGCGATGGCATTGGCGAGGGCAATCTGCGTCTCTAACGCGGGGATATCCGATGTCGGGCCGGGCAAAAGGGTGACATGTGCAAACCCGGCGGCAAGGGCGGCGACCGCCTCGGCATGGCCAAAGGCGCCGATGGCCGACATCTCAAGCGGGATCACGTCAGCGGGCAACCCGCGCCCGTGGCGCGCGCTCAGGCGCACCATCTCGGCTCCGTGGGCGTTGTGGACCAGCAGGCGGGGCGCGGTGCCGCCCGCGTCGAGGAACGCTTTGGCCATCGTCTGGACGCGCCGCATGGTCAGGTCCACCGCGGGTGCATCATAGGTGATAGCACCCGATGGGCAGGCGGCAGAGCACGCCCCGCAACCCGCGCAGATCATCGGGTCGGTGCTCACATGTTCGCCCGCAGAAGTAATCGCCCCCGTCGGACACAGGTCGAGGCAGTTGGTGCAGCCGGTCTGTTCGGCGCGCGAATGGGCGCAGAGCAGGGGCGCGGTTTTGACATAGAGCGTCTTTTCGAACGTGCCGGTCAGGTGCGACGCGGCCATGATCGCAGCCGCGACACCGGGCGCATGGCCGGGGTCGGCCCGCAGATAGCCGTCGCGTTTTTCCGGCGCGGGAAACAGCGCCGTGTCGCCCCGCAGATCAAGGATGATGTCGCATTGCGACAGTGCCCCGTCGCGCGGATCGGTGAGCGTAAACGCGCCGCGCCCGCCCGGTTCAATCTGTTGCAGGGCGTCGATCACCACGTCGAACTGGCCAAACGCACCGGCGGCGCGGCGCAAGCGCCCAACCACCACGTCATAGGCGCGGGTGTCGGGGATGTCGGCGGCGTCGGACAGCAGGACGGTGACACCCAAATGATCCTTGAGCTGTTCGGCGGCGTCGAGCGCCACAGCGGCAGGCCCAAGGATCAGGCACAGCCCCTCACTGACCACATCCAGCGTCTTTTCCGCATCGGCGGGCAGCATGGCGTCTGCGATGAGTGCGGACATTTTGGGCAGTTTTAGGGTGTCATCCGCGCTCCACCCGGCGCGGTCGCGCAGGTCCAGCGTAGGGGGTGCGGGGCGGTCCAGACCCTCTGCCAGCTCTTCGAACAGGCGGGCTTCTTGGGTGCAGCAAAAAACGGCATCGGGGTCGGCGAGGGCGGCCTGCGCGATGTTGATCTGCGTGGTGCAGAGGGCAGAGCAGGGGGGGCGGACGTCCAGTCCGGTGGCGTTGGACAGCCCTTCGGCGTCGATGGTCTGGGTTCCCAAACAATCGCATGTTATCAATGATTTGACCACGTTCGTCTCCCCCGTCTGAAGGGCCTTTCTTGGTCCTTCGTCGCCCGTGTAGCTGCGGCAGCCTAGACATGATTCGGACCGCTTCACAAACCGTTTTACGGTTCGGTTGCGGGCTGGAATTGCCCGGGTGGGCATGTGGTGATTCGCGATTCGGTATGCGGATGTATTCCCGACTGAAATAGTCGTGATGGACATTTCGTCCCTACATGACCTGCGGCCTCAGACAGGCTGGCCAAATTGCCTTTGGGTAGGTGCGAAGCGACAAATCCTGAACAAGCCGCTTTGAGGATGAAATTTTTGGCAGTTTGATAACACCAAGGGAGGACATAGGGTGATCCGTAACCCCGACCAGTATCAAACAATGCCTTTGGGCGTCGTGTTGCGGCGCCTGCCGGGCGTGACCCGTTGGGCCACGCACAGCTGGAAGGCGGTTGCCGTGCTGCCGGGTGCAGGGCTTGCCGATTGGCAGGAGCTGCGCCGCGAGGGGGAGGCCGTGGAATACCACGCCGCCACGTTGCCGCTGGACCTGCACGGGGCCGAGACGGAGGCGTATCTGCATGGGTTGTCCGCCGAGGTTCCGTCGATCTACGTGATCATGCGGGACGGCGAGGGGGATCAGCCGCTGGATGTTCTGCTGGTCACCGCGTCGCCCTATGAGGCGCAGGATTACACCGACAGCGGCGAGGAGATCGTGGAAAAGGTCCCGATGCCGCCCGGGCTGATGGCGTGGGTGCAGGGCTTTGTCAGCGCCTTTCACGAGGACGAAGTGTTCATCAAGCGCAAGCGCGACAAGAAGCGCATCGATCTGACGCAAGACGGGATTGGCGATCCGCGGATTTCATCGGCGGCGGATATCTATGCGTCGCCTGCGCGGCAGCGGAGGCGGGTGCATTGAGCGAGGGGCGTGATTTCTGGTCCCGGCGGCGTGCCGGGGTTGAAGCCGAAGCGCAGGCCGTGGAGGCGCGCGTGGCCGAGGCCGAATTGGCCAGGCGCGACGAGCGGCCCGATGACGAGATTCTGGCCGAGTTGAACCTGCCCGAGCCGGAGGCGCTGGACAGCCCGGAGGCCATCCGGGACTTTCTCAGGCAAGAGTTGCCGCAACGGCTCAAGACCCGCGCGCTGCGCCGGATGTGGCGGCTGAACCCGATGCTCGCCAATCTGGATGGGCTGGTGGATTACGGTGAGGATTACACCGATGCGGCCACGGTGATCGAGAACATGCAGACCGTCTATCAGGTCGGCAAAGGCATGGTGACAGCGTTCCTTGAGGATGAAGAGGCCGATGAGGATACCGAAGAGGCCCCCGCCGAAGAATTCGCAGACGAAGAAGAAGAGGCCCCGCTGATCGCGGCTGCCGAACCGACCCCCTTGCCGGAACCGGAACCCGAAGCGCCCGCAATGCCGCAGCGCCGGATGCGGTTCGCATTCGACATGAGCTAATGGAAGACAAGACAGTGACAGCCGCCGAAGACACCACGATCACCGATATGGATCGCGCCCGCGCCGATCTTTACAACTTCCTTGGTGCGTTGCTGGCCGGGCCGCCGGACGAGATGCTTCTGGCGCAGACGGCAGGGCTGTCAGGTGACGACACCGAGCTGGGACAGGCCATTGGCACGCTGGCCAGACTGGCCAAGGTGACCAAGCCCAAGGCGGCGGAATCGGAGTTCAACAAGCTGTTCATCGGTTTGGGCCGGGGCGAGCTGCTGCCCTTTGCCAGCTACTACCTGACCGGGTTCCTGAACGAAAAGCCGCTGGCGGTCCTGCGGCAGGACATGGGCCGGATCGGGATGCAGCGGTCAGAGACCGTGTTCGAGCCCGAAGACAGCATTGCCAGCCTGATGGAGATGATGGCCGCGATGATCGTGGGCCGGTTCGGTACCCCTGCGGATGTGACGGCGCAAAAGACGTTCTTCAACAAGCATATCGGCCCGTGGGCCGGGCATTTCTTTACCGATCTGGAGGAGGCAAAGACATCCGTCTTTTACAGCCCCGTGGGCACGGTCGGCAAAATCTTCATGTCCGTGGAGGCGGAAGCCTTCCGGATGAGCGGCGCCGACTGAGGCGTCAAACCGGTCGGGGCAACCCGGCCTTGAGCAGCGAGAGGAGACGATCGCATGAGCAGGAAAGAAGATGGTGCATCGCGCCGCGACTTTCTGAAGCTGGCCGGAACGGCAGCCCCCGCAGCAGCGGTGGCGGTTGCAACGGCAGGCGGGGCGCAGGCCGCGGCAGAGCCGGACCTGACCTCGGAGAAGATGCAGGATACCGCGCACACCCGCGCGTATTTTGAAAGCGCCAAGTTCTGAGGTGCACACAAAGGATGCAACGCCCGGGAATGACCCCGGACGGGGCAGGGGATCAGCGACTGGTTGCGTGACGCCCGACTGCTGAGAACCATGAGAGACCAAGCGAGCCATTCGGGAACGATGGCAAGCAAGGGAGAGGAAGCAAACATGCTTAGGAAAAAGACCAACGGGGTTGCGCGACGCCCCCAGCGGACAAGTATCCTGACCGAGGCGGCAAACGCTTCGGTAGACCGGCGCGCATTCCTGCGCGGATCGGGACTGGTGATTGGGGGCCTGTCGGCCATTGCCGCCACGGGCGGAACCGTCACCCAGGCCAATGCTGCCACGGCAGCAGCGGGCAAAGTGGATTTGAAAAAGACGGTGTGCACGCACTGCTCGGTCGGCTGTACGGTCGTGGCCGAGGTGCAGGACGGTGTCTGGACGGGTCAGGAACCCGGCTGGGACAGCCCGTTCAACCTGGGTGCGCATTGCGCCAAGGGGGCCGCTGTTCGCGAGCACGCCCATGGGGAACGCCGCCTCAAATACCCGATGAAGAAAGAGGGTGGTGAGTGGAAGCGCGTCTCATGGGAGCAGGCGATCGACGAGATCGGCGGCGGCATGATGAACATCCGGGACGAAAGCGGCCCGGACAGCGTCTATTGGCTGGGTTCGGCCAAGCACAACAACGAACAGGCCTACCTGTTCCGCAAGTTCGCCGCCTATTGGGGCACGAACAACGTGGATCATCAGGCGCGGATCTGTCACTCGACCACTGTTGCGGGTGTTGCGAACACATGGGGCTACGGCGCCATGACCAACAGCTACAATGACATCCATAACTCCAAGGCGATCTTTATCATCGGCGGCAACCCGGCTGAGGCACACCCCGTGTCCCTGCTGCACCTGCTGCGCGCCAAAGAGCAGAACAACGCCCCCGTCATCGTGTGTGACCCGCGCTTTACCCGCACGGCGGCCCACGCGGACGAATATGTGCGGTTCCGTCCCGGTTCCGACGTGGCGCTGGTCTGGGGTATCCTGTGGCACATCTTCGACAACGGGTGGGAGGATCAGGAATTCATCCGCACCCGCGTCTGGGGCATGGACCAGATCAAGGAAGAAGTGGCCAAGTGGACACCCGAAGAGGTGGAGCGCGTCACCGGTGCCCCCGGAAGCCAACTCAAGCGGGTTGCGCGGACGCTGGCCAACAACCGCCCCGGCACCGTGATCTGGTGCATGGGTGGCACGCAGCACACCAACGGCAACAACAACACCCGTGCCTATTGTGTGCTTCAGCTTGCCCTTGGCAACATGGGCACCAGCGGTGGCGGCACCAACATCTTCCGCGGCCACGACAACGTACAAGGCGCGACGGACCTTGGTGTTCTGTCCCACACGCTGCCCGGCTACTACGGTCTGTCGGCAGGCGCATGGGGCCACTGGGGTCGCGTTTGGGGTGAGGACTCCGAATGGCTGGCCGGTCAGTTTGACAAGGTCACCGGCACTGATGGCAAGGAAAAGTCGCTTCAGAACCTCACCGGTATTCCGGTGTCGCGCTGGATCGACGGTGTGTTGGAAGACCCGGAGAACACGGATCAGCCCAACAAGGTCCGCGCCATGGTTCTGTGGGGCCACGCGCCCAACTCGCAAACCCGCATGGTCGAAATGAAGAAGGCGATGGAACAGCTGGATATGCTGGTTGTCATCGACCCCTTCCCGACCGTGTCTGCCGTGCTGCATGACCGCACGGACGGTGTGTACCTGCTGCCGGCCTGTACCCAGTTCGAAACGCGTGGTTCTGTCACGGCGTCGAACCGGTCGATCCAGTGGCGCGAAAAGGTCATTGATCCCCTGTTTGAATCCAAGCGGGACGAAGAGATCATTGCCCTGTTCGCCCAAAAGTTCGGGTTCCACGACCGTATCTTCCGCAACATCAAGCTGGAAGAAGACGGCCTGACGCCCGAGCCGGAGGACACGCTGCGCGAGATCAACCGGGGCATGTGGACGGTGGGTTACACCGGCCAGAGCCCTGAGCGGATCAAGAAGCACATGGCGAACCAGCACACGTTTGATCGCACCACGTTGCAGGCCATTGGTGGCCCCGCAGATGGCGATTATTACGGTCTGCCATGGCCCAGCTGGGGCACGCCCGAGATGAACCACCCGGGCACGCCGAACCTTTATGACATGTCGAAACCCGTGGCCGAGGGTGGTCTGACCTTCCGCGCGCGTTTCGGCGTGGAACGGGACGGCGACAACCTGCTGGCCGAAGGGGTCTACAGTGTCGGATCGGAAATTCAGGATGGATACCCTGAATTCACGATGCAGATGCTGATGGATCTGGGCTGGGACGGTGATCTGACGGACGACGAACGCGCCGCGATTGATGCGGTTGCGGGTCCCAAGACCAACTGGAAGACCGACCTGTCGGGCGGCATCCAGCGGGTCGCGATCAAGCATGGCTGTGCGCCCTTCGGGAACGCCAAGGCCCGCGCGGTTGTGTGGACCTTCCCTGATCCGGTGCCTGTCCACCGCGAGCCCCTGTATACCAATCGCAGGGACCTTGTGGCTGACTACCCCACCTACGAAGACCGGAAGTTCTATCGCCTGCCGACGATGTATGCGTCGATCCAAAAGCAGGACTTTTCGAAGGACTACCCGATCATCCTCACCTCTGGCCGTCTGGTCGAATATGAGGGCGGCGGGGACGAAACCCGGTCCAACCCGTGGCTGGCCGAACTGCAACAGGACATGTTTGTCGAGATCAACCCGCGTGACGCCAACAATTTGGGCGTGCGGGACGGCACACAGGTCTGGGTCGAAGGGCCCGAAGGCGGCAAGGTCAAGGTTATGGCGATGGTCACCAACCGGGTGGGCGAAGGCGTGGCCTTTATGCCCTTCCACTTTGGCGGTCATTTCCAGGGTGAGGATCAACGCTCGAAATATCCCGAGGGTGCCGATCCATACGTGCTTGGTGAATCCACCAACACGGCCCAGACCTATGGCTATGATTCAGTAACCCAGATGCAAGAGACCAAAGCGACTCTCTGCAAAATCTGGACAGCGTAAGGAGGATTACGACATGGCATTAGGAGGACAGGCGAGAGCCAAGTTCCTGTGCGACGCCGAGCGCTGCATTGAATGCAACGCCTGCGTCACGGCCTGTAAGAACGAGCATGAAGTGCCTTGGGGCATCAACCGCCGCCGCGTGGTCACCATCAATGATGGTGATCCCGGCGAACGGTCGATCTCTGTGGCGTGTATGCACTGTTCCGATGCGCCTTGTATGGCGGTCTGCCCTGTGGACTGCTTTTACCAAAACGAGGAAGGGGTGGTTCTGCACTCCAAGGACCTCTGCATCGGGTGTGGTTATTGCTTTTACGCGTGCCCCTTTGGCGCGCCGCAATTCCCGCAGGCCGGCAACTTTGGCAGCCGCGGCAAGATGGACAAATGTACCTTCTGCGCCGGTGGTCCCGAAGAAACCCACTCGACCGCCGAATTCGCCAAGTACGGGCGCAACCGGATCGCCGAGGGCAAGCTGCCCATCTGCGCCGAGATGTGTTCCACCAAGGCGCTGTTGGCGGGTGATGGTGACGTTGTGTCCGCCATCTACCGCGAGCGCGTCGTGGCGCGCGGCTTTGGTTCGGGCGCGTGGGGCTGGGGTTCGGCCTACGGTCGTCAGGACGGCTAAGCGACGGGATCGCCGGTCAGTGTGCGCAACACGTGCACCGGCGATTCCAGCACGCCCGGGCAGCGGCAAGGCTGCCCGGGCAATCTGGCAGCGCGGCGGATATCCGCGCTCCCTTTCAGTTCATTTGGCATGGGTCGCCGGGGGCGATAGCTACGGAGTCATGATGTTTCCGATTTTTGAAAGGCTTACCATGCATCGTCTCGTACCCGCGCTCACTGTCAGCGCCTTGTGTCTGTCCCCACTGCCCGTGGTGGCGCAGGACGCACCCCCGCTGGACACCGATATCGCCCGCGCCAGCTATGCCATTGGATTGCAGGTCGGGCTGAACATTCGCGATCAGGGTTTTGCCGAAGTCGACGTGGCCGCACTGGCCCTCGCCATTCAGGACGCCGTGGACGGCAAGGAACCCCGGCTGACCTCCGAAGAGATGCAGGCCGCAGTGGGCGCGATGCAGGCTGTTGTCCAGCAGCGCCAGCAAGCCGAAGCTGCCGCCAGTGCGGAACAGAAGCTGACGGACAATGCCGCCTATCTCGAAGCCAACGCCACACGCAGCGGGGTGGTCACGACTGACAGTGGTCTGCAATACGAGGTCCGCGCGGCGGGCAGTGGTGACAGCCCGTCGGCGGATCAGACGGTCACGGTGCATTACGAGGGCCGCCTGCTGGATGGCAGCGTTTTCGACAGTTCGATCGCGCGTGGCGAACCTGCGACGTTCCCTGTGGGCGGTGTCATTCCCGGCTGGCAGGAGGTGCTGCAACTGATGTCACCCGGCGCCAAATGGGACGTCTGGATTCCATCCGACCTGGCCTATGGGGCCAATGGTGCAGGGCAGGCCATTGGGCCAAACGAAGTGCTGAATTTCACGATCGAGCTGATCAGCATCGAAGGATAACGCCGCGCCCGGGCGCGGCATGAGGAGAGACAAGATATGCTACGTGCCATTCTGGTTTTTGTGTTGTGCCTGGGGATGTGGCCTGCGTTGGCGGATGCGCAGGACGCGGCGGGCGACCGCGCCGCAACGGGCGGCGCACAGACGCTTGAGGACATCATGGCCCGCCAGCGCGGCGAAGAGGTCGCGCCCAAAACCGGCGATGCGGCGGGGGCTGCGCGCGACCTTTCGGGGCAACTTGGCACATTGGGCGGCGCGTCCGACCCGGACCTGTGGCGTGCGCTGCGCTACGGATCGGCTGACATCACCGTGTCGTCGGGCGGTGAGGTGGCCACCGTTCTGGTGCAGGATGGCGGCATGGCGTGGCTGCAATTCCGGCAGGGACCTTTGGCGAAATACGGGGGCTATCTGCTGCTGGGCACCATCGCCTTGCTTGTCGTGTTCTTTGTCCTGCGGGGCCGGGTCAAGCTGGATTACGAGAAAACGGGCCGCACGGTCACCCGCTTCAAGAGCTTTGAGCGGGCATCGCACTGGTTGCTGGCCGGGTCGTTCATCCTGCTGGGGATCACCGGGTTGCTGACCCTGTTCGGGCGCATGTTCATCGCGCCTTACATCTCCAAAGAGTTCAACGCGACGCTGCTGATGGCGTCGAAATACATCCACAACAATGTGGCGTGGGCGTTTATCGTGGCGCTGGTCGCCATTTTTGTGCTGTGGGTCTGGCACAATATCCCGAACCGCACCGACATCACGTGGTTTGCCCAAGCGGGCGGCATCATTGGATCGAAACACCCGCCAGCGAAAAAGTTCAACGGCGGGCAAAAGATCATCTTTTGGTCGGTGATCCTGCTGGGCGGTTCAATTTCGCTTTCGGGTGTGTCGTTGCTGTTCCCCTTTGAGTTCCCGATGTTCATGAAGACGTTTGATTTGATGCGGTCCGTGGGGATCGAAAGCCTGCCGATTTACGGGCCGTTGCCCGAGGGCCTCGCCCCGCACGAAGAGATGCAATACGCCCAAGCGTGGCACGCCATTGTGGCCTTTGTTCTGATGGCGATCATCATCGCGCATATCTACATCGGGTCGGTGGGCATGGAAGGCGCCTATGACGCGATGGGCACGGGCGAGGTGGACGAGGCGTGGGCGCGCCAGCACCATTCGCTGTGGCTCGAAGAGTTGGAGGCAAAGGGCAAGGCAGCACCTAAAGATGCGACACCTGCTGAGTAGTCTTTTGCTGTGCCTCGCGCTGCCCGCCGCCGCGCAGGAATTCACGACCTACAAGGGCCATGGCGGCCCTGTCATGGCGCTGGATGTGTCGCCGGACGGGGCACTGGCGTCTGCGAGTTTCGACAACTCGGTCGGTCTGTGGCCGGGGCCGGAATGGCGCGAAGGCCATGATGCGGCGGTAACGGCAGTGACATATAGCGCGTCCGTGGCGTTTTCGGGCGGTGACGATTTCCGCGTTCTGATGTGGCGTCCCGATGACCCGGAGCCTTTTGAAGTGACCCGGATGAAGGGCAAGATCAGTGCCATTGCCATTGCACCGGATCGGCGGAGCGCGGCGATAGCCAGTTGGGACGGCTCCATTCGGATAATGAGCCTGTTTTCCTCGCTGCTGTCGGATGGTGCGCAGCCATCTGCCAAGATCGGCGGCGACCTGACCGATCACCGGTCGAACGTGACGGATGTCGCCTTTGATCCTGACGGTGCGCTTTATTCGGCATCGTCCGACGGGACAGTGCGCGTTTGGGGCGGGATGGGATCGCGGATCATTGCCAATCAGGGGTTTGGCATCAACCGGATTGTCGTTCACGGCGACTGGCTCGCCTATGGCGCTGTCGACGGCACCACGCGGGTGATCAACCGGGAGACGGGTGAAGAGATTGCAGATTTCACCCTCGACCGCCGCCCCATCCTGTCGATGGATTTTCACGCGCCCACCGGGCAACTCGCCATCGGGGATGGTGAGGGGCACATCATGATGGTGGACACAAACGACTGGCGGATTGCCCGCGACTTTCGCGCCATGCGGCAAGGGCCGGTCTGGGCGCTGGCCTTTTCCACGGACGGGACGGTGATCCATGCGGGTGGGATCGACGACGTGATTTATGCCTGGCCTGTGGCGCTTTTGGATACCTACGACCCGGCGGGCGGCGACACCCGCAGTTTCCTGCGCGACGCAGCGACGATGAGCAATGGTGAACGGCAGTTCATGCGCAAATGTTCGATCTGCCACAGCCTTGAGGACGGACCGTCGCGCAAGGCGGGGCCGACGCTGCACGGGGTCTTCGGGCGCAAGGCGGGTGTGGTGCCGGGCTATCGCTACTCGCCAACGCTGGACGGGTCTGCGATTGTCTGGGATGACACCACGATTGACGCCCTGTTTGACGAAGGCCCGGACCACTACATTCCGGGATCAAAGATGCCGATGCAGGTGATCGCGGCACCGCAGGACCGCGCCGATTTGATCGCCTTTTTGCGCGACGCAACCGAATAGGAGAGACCGATGAAGGCCATGATGATGGGATTTGCCGCGATGATCGTGATTTCCGTGGCATCGTATTTTGTGCTGCACGAGATGGGGTTTTCGTCTGACGCGGTACAGTCAGGCGACGCTGTGCGGCTGGACTGAGCCGATGAACGCGCCGCGCTCCACCCCGGATATCTACGGCAAGTCGCTGGCTGGCGCGTCGATCCTCGTGATTGATGACGAGCCGGGGATGCGGCATTTTCTGACCAAGACGCTGGAGCCGCGGGTCAAGCGTGTGGAGGCCGTGGGATCGCCTGCGCAGGCGACCAAGGCGCTGGATGACGCGCAATATGATCTGGTGATTTTCGACAATCTGATGCCGGGGGGGACGGGCCTTGACTGGCTGACGGAACAAAAGCGCAAGGGCCTGTTTGCTGACGCGATCCTGATTACCGCTTATGCGGACCTTGAGACAGCGATTGCAGCCCTGCGGGCAGGGGTCAGCGATTTTGTCCTCAAACCATTCCGCGCCAATCAAATTCTCAGCGCCGTGGCCCGCACGCTGGACCGCAAATACCTGCAACGGGACAACACGCTGCTGCGGCGCGAACTGTCGTCGGGGCAAGGGCATGGCAAGCTTTTGGGCAATTCCGAACCGATGGAGGATGTGCGCGGGATGCTGGCACGGCTGGCCCCGCTGCCCACGCCGGTGCTGTTCACCGGCGCCAGCGGCACGGGCAAGGAGATGGCCGCGCGCCACCTGCACGACGCGTCGGACCGGGCCGATGCGCCCTTTGTTCCCGTGAACTGCGCCACGATCCAGCCGGACCGTTTCGCCGATGAACTTTTTGGCGTGGTCGAGGCGGAGGACCGGCTGAAACCGGGGCTGTTGCTGCTGGCTGATGGCGGCACGCTGCTGCTCGACGAGATTGCGCAGATGCCCGAGACGGTGCAGGCCGCGCTGCTGCGCGTGCTGGAGGACAAGAAAGTGCGGCCCGTCGGTGCCGAGCGGGAGATCCCGCTGAACGTGCGGTTCCTCTTTGCCACCAATGACGACATCGAGGCGTCAGTGGCGGCGGGGCGGTTCCGGGCGGACCTGTATCACCGCATCCACGTGGTCAAGATCGACATGCCGCCGCTCAGGGACCGGATGGACGATATCGTTGAATTGGCCGCGCATTTCATGGCGCAGTTTTCCGCCTCGCTTGCCATGCCGTCGCTGGAACTGGACGAGGAAACATTGCTGAAGCTGCGGCGCTACGCATGGCCAGGCAATGTGCGGGAATTGCGCAACCTTATTGAACGGTCGGTCATTCTGGGCGCTTTCCCGGAGGAGTTTTCCGGCGGGGGCAGTGTGACAGGGGCGCAGGCGATCGAAAACCTTGATCTGGTGGTGCAGCGGCACATCCTGCGGATGCTCGACCTGTGTGACGGCAACCGGGCCGAGGCGGCCCGCCGTCTGGGCGTCTCGCGCAAGACCATCGACCGCAAGATGGCGGTCTGGTCCGAGTGAGGCTAGGGCTAAAGTCGCATATGTCCCGCGCCGCTGCCCCGTTATCGTGATCAGGCAAAAGAGGAGGAATTCGTTATGGCATGGACAAAACCCAAAGCGCGCGAAGTGAAGTGCGGCATGGAGATCAACATGTATGGCCCCGGTGAGGACGATGACCGCGGCGCCGAGCGCGACGTGATCTAAGCCACACAGACTTACATGAGATTGATTGTTCTTGGGGCAGCCGCCGGCGGGGGGCTGCCCCAATGGAATTGTGGCTGCCGCAACTGCACGGACGCGCGCAAGGGTGTGATCCCGCGCATGACGCAATCGTCGGTCGCCGTGTCGGTGGACGGGGCTGCGTGGGCGGTGCTGAACGCCTCGCCCGACATCCGGGCGCAGGTGGATGCCTGTGCGCAGATGCACCCGCCGGGATTGCGCGGCTCGCCCATTGCGTCGGTGGTGCTGACCAACGGCGATATTGACCATATCGCGGGCCTGCTGACCTTGCGGGAAAAGACGCCGTTCGATGTCTTTGCCACGGCGGCGGGGCTGGAAATTTTGCAGAGCAATTCGGTGTTTGGGGTGCTGGACGCTGCACTGGTGGCGCAGCACCGGATCACGCTGGATGTGCCGTTTGAACCGGTGCCCGGCCTGACAGTCACCCCCTTTGCCGTGCCGGGAAAGGTGGCGCTGTTTCTCGAAGGGGAGACGCTGAACCTTGAAGAAGTGGGAGAGCAGACCGTGGGCCTGATGCTGGAGGACGGCACGACGCGGGCGGCCTATGTGCCGGGATGCGCCGCCATTCCCGACTGGTTGCTGGACCGGCTCGGTGCCGTGGACCTGCTGCTGTTTGATGGCACGGTTTGGAACAATGACGACATGCAGCGCACCGGCACGGGCGAGAAAACCGGCGCGCGCATGGGCCATGTGCCGTTGAACGGGGACCTGGGGTCGCTGGCGCGGCTGGACAATGTGGGCGGGCGCAAGCTGTTCATCCACATCAACAACACAAACCCCATCCTGCAACCGGACGCGCCCGAGCGGGCGGAGGTGCTGGCGCGCGGGTGGGAAATTGCCTTTGACGGGATGGAGATCACGCTGTGACCGATCAGCCTGACAGTGCCGAGGCCTTCGAGGCGCGGTTGCGCGCCGTTGGCGACGCGCGCTATCACGACAAGCACCCGTTTCACCACAAGCTGCACGCGGGCGATTGCACGCCGGATCAGGTGCGGGCGTGGGTGATCAACCGGTATTATTACCAGACGCGCATTCCGATGAAGGACGCCGCTTTCATGTCCCGTGTGAGCGATCCGGCCCTGCGCCGCGCGTGGCGGTCGCGGATCGAGGATCACGATGGGTCGGCCCCGGGCGAGGGCGGCATTGCCCGTTGGCTGAAACTGGCCGAGGGCGTGGGGCTGGACCCTGATTATGTCGCGTCCGAAGCGGGCATTCTGCCTGCCACACGCTTTGCCGTTGACGCCTATGTGCGGTTTGTGCGGGACGAGCCGCTGTTGCCCGCCGTGGCATCGTCGCTGACCGAACTGTTCGCACCGGCCATCCACAAGAACCGTATCGCGGGCCTGCTGGAGCATTACGAGTTCGCCAATGCCGACACGCTGTCCTATTTCCAGAACCGTCTGAACGAGGCGCCCAAAGACGTGGCCTTTGGCCTGAAATGGGTGATGGATCACGCCGTAACGCGGCCCGATCAGGACGCAGCCGTGCGCGCGCTGACTTTCAAGACCGAGGTGCTGTGGGCACAGTTGGACGCGCTGTGGTCGGCTTATGTGGAACCCGGTCGCATTCCGCCCGGCGGCTGGCAACCGGGTGAGGGGCTCGCCGCATGAGCCCTGAGGACGTGCCATTCCTGCCGCGCGGCGTGCGGACGCAGTTCGATGCGGTGCGCAAGGTGGATGTGCTGCTGGGACCCGAGCGGGTGCTGGTGCTGGATCAGGTGGGCACGGCGGTGTTGGGGCAACTGGACGGAGAGGCGAGCCTGTCGGAGATTTCGGAGGCGCTGGCGCAGGTCTATGACGCGCCGTTGGACGTGATCGCGCCGGATGTGGTGGCGTTTGTCGAAGACCTGCGGGATCGGGGGATGGTGCATGTCCGTCCGCATTGATCCCCCCATGGCGATGCTGGCCGAGCTGACGCACCGTTGTCCGCTGGCCTGCCCCTATTGCTCGAACCCGACCGAGTTGCTGGCGCGCGATGCCGAATTGAGCACCGAGGCGTGGGCGGATGTCTTTGTACAGGCGGCCAAGCTGGGCGTGTTGCAGCTGCACCTTTCGGGGGGTGAGCCTGCGTCGCGGCGTGATCTGGAGGCACTTGTGGCGGCGGCGCGGGAGGCGGGGTTATACACCAACCTTATCACCTCGGGCGTCGGGCTGAATGAACGCCGCCTGCGCGCGCTGGACGATGCGGGGCTGGACCATGTGCAGCTGTCCCTGCAAGGCGTCACGGCGGCGATGGCGGACCGCATCGGCGGTTATGACGGTGGGTTTGACCGCAAGATGCACGTGGCCGAGATCATATCCGACATCGGCTTTCCGCTGACGCTGAACGCGGTGATGCACCGCGAGAACCTCGACGACCTGCCTGCGACCATCGACATGGCGCTGCGCCTTGGTGCGCGGCGGATCGAGATTGCCTGCGTGCAGTTTCAGGGCTGGGCGCTGGTCAACCGTGCCGCGCTGCAACCCAGTCGGGCGCAGGTGGAGACGGCGAAAAAGACCGTTGCGCGGGCGGTGGAATCGCTCAGGGGGCAGTTGGTTATCGATTTCGTGCCGCCGGACTACTACTCGGATTTCCCCAAGGCGTGCATGAATGGCTGGGGGTCCACCGGACTGAACGTCACGCCGGATGGCACGGTGCTGCCCTGCCATGCCGCTGAAACCATCCCGCATCTGACCTTTGACAACGTGACCGCGCGCAAACTGGCGGATATCTGGTATGACGGGTCGGCGTTCAACGCCTATCGCGGGACGGATTGGTTGCCGGACCTGTGTCAGGGATGCGAACGGCGCGACATTGATTTTGGCGGATGCCGCTGTCAGGCGATGGCAGTGCTGGGGGACGCATCGGCGCCCGACCCGGTGTGCCGCAAATCTGCCGGTCGCGCGGCGCTGGATGCGCTTTTGACCGAAGAAGTGCGAGAGGTCGCGCCGCCGGAGTTTGTATACCGACGCTAGGAGATGGTCATGGGACGCAGGGGACACAAGGCAGCAGCGGCCGCGAGCATCGCGGCGATCCTCCTGTCCACGCCTGTGCGCGCCAGTTGTACCGAGGACGCGATGATCGTCTTTGACGGATCGGGGTCCATGGCGGAAATGGGGTTCAACCAGATTGACGAGCCGCGCATTTTCGAAGCGCGCCGCGCCGTGCGCACCGCCATGCCGCAGGTTGCCCCGTTCCGGCGCATCGGGCTGGTTGTCTATGGTCCCGGCGGGGCAGGGGGCGTGGGCGAGTGTTCGGGGATCGAACTGCGCTTTGCCCCGCGGGCGGATGCGGCGTTGGACGTGATTGCTGCCGTCGATGGGCTGGAGCCCGAAGGCCGCACCGCGCTGACCGAAGCCGTATCGCTGGCCGCCGACACGCTGGGATACCCCGACCGGCCCGGCACCGTCGTGCTGGTCACCGATGGCAAGGAGACCTGCGGCGGCCAGACCTGCGCGCTGGCGGCGGACCTGTCCGGCACGGGGCTGACCGTGCATGTGATCGGGTTCAAGGTGCGCGGCGAACACTTTGGTTGGCAGTCGGACGACGCCATGGGGTACAACGTGACGGTCAGCGTGGCCAAATGCCTCGCTGATCTGACGGGCGGGGAATATGTGAACACCGAAACGGTGGATCAACTGGTGGCGGCGATGAACCGGACGTTGGGGTGCAAGCTGCTGTTCTAGGCGCTGACCTGCCGCCACTGTGTTGCGCGGGTTTCCAGAGCGCGCAGCAGGGTGAATTCGATCAGCAGCATGAACGCCACAAAGCTGAGCGCATAGGCCAGCACGTAGCCTGTTTCAAAAAGTTGAAAGTAGAGGTGGATCTGGAAGCCGATCCCATTGGATCGGCCCAGAAATTCGACCACCAGCACGATCTTCCAGATGATGGCGAGCCCGTTGCGGGTGGAGGTCGCGATATAGGGCCAGAGTTGCGGCAGGATCACGTGGCGCAGCCGCGCTGAGGGGCGCATCCCGAACACCTGCGCCATGTCGCGCAATCGGGGGTCGAGCGCGTGGACCCCTTCGCGGATGGCCACGGCGACCATCGCGGTCTTGTTCAGCGCCACCGCGGTAATGGCGGCCACCTCGTTCAGGCCGATCCACAGGTAACACAGCACGATGACCACCAGCGCTGGCACGTTCAGCAGCACCACAAGCCACGTTGAAAACCACCGGTTGATCGTGGCGTTCAGCCCCATGATCAACCCGATGACACAGCCGATGCCCATCGCCAGCGCAAAGGCCGCCGCCACGCGCAGCAATGTCGCGAAAAAATGCAGCTGCATTTCGCCACTGGCCATTTCAGCCCGAAAAATCACCCAGACCTCTGCCGGGGTGGGCAGGACGCTGGGGTCATCGCCCAACCACGCCGCCGCCCACCACAGGGCCAGCAGGCCAAGCAGCGACAGAGCCACCGCCGTAAAGTCGAAACGCGTGTCGGTCATGTCCCGAACCTGTCACATTTGTGATCGCGTCCAAAGCGTTGTTGGCCGCCGGTCATACCTTAGTCGCATAGGGGCGCGGGGCGCAGCGGAATAGGCTGGGCCAGATGTGGTTGATCAATTCCATAAGGGCTGTGCTGCTGGCATCCATACTGTGGTGTATGGGTGTCGTTTCGGCAGTGGCCGAACCGCTCCAGCGCGAGGTGCTGGCACCCTATATCGTGCCGCCCATGTCGCTGGGCGAGCCGATCAATGACAAGGGAGTCTGGCAACTGCTGAACTCCGGCGGGGCCGAGGCGGGATACGTGTTCGAGACCGAGCCGATGGCGCCGCTGCCCGGCTTTTCCGGTGCGTCGATCAACATGCTGGTGGTGCTCGATCTGGAGGGTCGGTTTCTGGATGTGCAGTTGATCTCGCATAACGAGCCGATCTTTGTCTCGGGCCTGCCGGAGAAGCTGTTTTACGACTTTTTCAAGCAATACCGGGGCCATTCCATTTCGGATTCGCTGGTGGTTGGCTCGCCCTATGGCGCGGGCAGCGAAGGCTCGGCGCTGGTTTACCTCGACGGGGTGACCAAGGGCACCGCGTCGGTGCGCATCGCCCATGAAAGCATTCTGGCCGCCGCCTTGCAGGTCGCGCGCGAAAAGATGGGCGGCATATCGTCCGGCCCGCCCGCCTATCCCAACACGGGCTATGACGAGGACCTGACATGGGACGATCTGGTCGCGCAGGGTATCGTGACCCGCAAGATCGTGACCAACGCCGAGATGGACGCGCATTTTGACGGCACCTTGTGGGAGGATGACGACCCGGAGGCCAAGGACGATCCCGATGGCACCTTCCTTGACCTGTGGGTGGTGGATATCGGCGCGCCGTCCGTGGCCCGCGCGGTGCTCAGCAAGAGCGGGTTCGAAGAGTTACGGGACTTTATGGAGATTGCGGACACGGACGAACCCGTGCTGCTGATCGAGACGGCGCGGCACGGGCTGGTGACCGAAGAATTTGTGCGCAACACCGCACCCGATCTGATCAGCGCGGAACAGGGCGGCTTTCCCATCGCGTTCCGCGACAGTGATATCTACGTGGAACTGAACGATGCGCTGCCCAATGATCTGCACAACGCGGTTTACGATGGTGCCGCTCTGATCTTGCGGACGGACCGGCGGCTTGGCTTTGATCCAACGGCGGAATGGACGCTCAAGGTCAAGGCGCTGCGCGAACACGGATCCTTCCAGCCCGAAATCGGATCGGTGACGCTGGACGTGCCCCATGTCACGCCAGAGCGGTTCTATTCCCGGCCCGAGATCATCAAGCCCGCGCCGCCTTGGGTCGATGCGCTGCGCAACCGGGCGACGGATCTGATCGTGCTTGGGGGGTTTCTGGCGGGCTTGGTTGTGCTGCTGTTGTTCGGGATGAACCGGCTGGCGGGGCATCCGTTGTTCACGCCGCTGCGGCTGGGCATTCTGGCCTTTGTCACGGTGTTCATCGGCTGGTGGGGGCAGGGGCAATTGTCGATTGCCACGCCGCTGGCGGTGGCGCGCGCAGCGCTTGAGGGCGGCAGCTATGCCTTCCTGCTCTATGATCCGTTTTCGCTGGTGGTCTGGGGTGTGTCGATCCTCGGGTTTGTGCTGTGGGGGCGGGGGCTGTTTTGCGGCTGGCTGTGTCCGTTTGGGGCCTTGCAGGAGTTCGCGCACCATCTGGGCCGCCTTTTACACCTGCCGCAGATCGAGCCCAATGCGTTCTGGGATGCGCGGTTGAAGGGGCTGAAATATGTCGTGTTGGCCGGGCTTGTGGCGTTGTTGTTCACGGTGCCTGCCGCGTTGGACAAGGCGATCGAAGTGGAGCCGTTCAAGACGGCGATCACCACGTTCTTTGTCCGCGAGTGGTATTATGTGGCCTATGCGGTGGGTCTGCTGCTGGTGTCGATGGTGCTGTTCAAGGGATTCTGCCGCTACCTGTGCCCGCTGGGCGCCGTCATGGCGATTGGCGGGCTGGTGCGGGGCCGCGACTGGATTGCGCGACGGGCCGAATGCGGGTCGCCCTGCCAACTGTGCAAGGTCAAATGCAGCTATGGCGCGATCAAGAAAACGGGTGAGATTCAGTATTCCGAATGTTTCCAGTGCCTCGACTGCGTGACAATCCACGATGACAAGGCGCAGTGCGTGCCGCTGATCCTTGCCGCGAAGGGGCGCAAATTACAGGTGGCTGCGGAATGACAGTGACGCGCCGACGTTTTCTTGCCATTGCGGCAAGTTTTGCCGCAACCCCGGCGGTCGCGCAGCGCCACGCCTGGACCGGGCGCGCCTTTGGGGCGGAGGTGTCGATTGACCTCGACGGGCCTGCCGATGCGGCACGCCCGGCACTGGCTGCGGCGCAGACGTTGATTGCAGAGGTCGAGGCGATGTTTTCCCTGTACGACCCGGCGTCCGATCTGTCGCGGTTGAACGCGCAAGGCACACACACGGTCCCGGTGCGGTTCGAGGCGCTGATGCGGATCGCGGCGCGCGCACACGACCTGACGGAGGGGCTGTTCGATCCAACGGTCCAGCCGCTTTGGCGTGCTGTGGCCGAGGGCGCGGATGTGGATGCAGCGCGCAAGCGTGTCGGATGGGACCGGGTGGAAATGCGTGGCAACCGCGTGCGTCTGGGGGCCGGTCAGGCGCTGACCTTCAACGGGATTGCGCAGGGTTTTGCCACGGATTTGGTCGCGGACATGCTGCGCGCCCACGGGTTCGAACGCACATTGGTCAATATCGGAGAGCATCGCGGGGCAGGCGGGCCATGGCGACTGGGTCTGGAGGATCCGGTGCATGGCCTGCTGGGGACGCGGACAATTGGTGACATGGCCATTGCCACATCCAGTCCCATGGCAACGCCGATCGGGGCGCAGGGCCATATCGTACACGCCGCCGAACACCCGCGCTGGTCCACCGTGTCGGTCGAGGCAGAGACGGCGGCGATGGCCGATGCGCTGTCGACCGGGCTGGTTCTTGCAGACCTCGATCTGGTGGCGCGGGTACGCAGGGCCAAAGGGGTCCACCGGATCACCTTGGTTGATCCGGGCGGGGACCTGACCACAGTGTAAACGGCAAAAGGGCGGGGAATTCCCCGCCCTTTGTCATTGGCTGTGGCGCTTGTGTCAGCTGGCGGCGGACACCGCGCGGCCCGTCATCACCTTGACCAAATGCGCGCGATACGCGGCAGAGCCGTGCAGGTCCGCGATCAGGTTGTCGGCGGATACGCTCAGCCCGTCGATGGCACCGGCGGAGAAATCCGCGCTCAGCGCCGCTTCGGCCTCGGCCCAGCGGTGGACCCCCTCGTTCGACGCGCCTGTCACTGCGACACGCACGCCGTCCGCAAACTTGGCCACAAACACCCCAACGAGCGCAAAGCGCGACGCGGGCTGCACGAACTTCTCGTAATGCGCGGCCTGCGGGATCGGAAAGCGGACGGCGGTGATGATCTCACCTTCGTCCAGAGCCGTTTCGAACATGCCCTGAAAATAGTCGTCCGCCGCGATCTCGCGCGTGTTCGTCACGATGGTTGCGCCTGACGCCAGTGCCGCCGCCGGATAGCAGGCTGCGGGGTCGTTATTGGCCAGCGACCCGCCGATGGTGCCGCGGTTGCGCACTGCCGGGTCCCCGATATGTGCGGCCAGCGCCGACAGCGCCGGATAGCTGCCGTCAGCGGCGACCGCCGCGTGGGTTGTGGCCCCACCGATGCGCAGGCTGTCACCATCGCGGGTGATGCCCTGCATCTCGGCCACGCCCCTGAGCGAGACCAGAGTGGACGGGCTGGCAAGGCGCTGTTTCAGCGTGGGGATCAGCGTCTGACCCCCACCCAAAGCCTGCGCCTCGTCGGCGCCCATGGCAGCGGCGGCTTCGGCAATTGTGCCCGGTTTTTCAACGTCGAAATTATACATCTGAAGCCTCCCTTACTTGGCGTTCTGCATGGCGTCCCACACCCGCGCGGGCGTGACAGGCATGTCGATATGGGTGACATTCCGGCCCCCCGATTGCAGCGCGTCGATCACCGCGTTCACAACTGTCGGAGGTGAGCCAATTGCCCCCGCCTCGCCGCAGCCTTTGACCCCAAGCGGGTTGTGGGTGCAGAGCGTGCCTTGGCTGTGGTCCACCGCAAACATCGGCATGTCGTCAGCGCGGGGCATGGTATAATCCATGTAGGACGCGCTGAGCAGTTGGCCGTTTTCGTCATAGGACGTGTTTTCGACCAGTGCCTGCCCGATACCTTGGGCCAGACCACCATGGACCTGACCGGTCACGATCATCGGGTTGATCACGTTGCCAAAATCGTCCACCGCCGTCATCCGGTCCACCCGCACCTTGCCGGTGTCCGGGTCCACCTCGACCTCGCAGGCATAGGCGCCCGAAGGGTAGGTAAAGTTCGCCGGATCGTAGAACGCCGTTTCCTCCAGCCCCGGTTCGATATCTTCGAGCGGGTATTCGTGCGGGATGTAGGCCTTGAGCGCAACCTCGCCGAAGGTCACGGATTTGTCCGTCCCATCGACCGAGAACACACCGTCCGACAGGGTGATGTCATGTTCGGACGCTTCCAGCATGTGGCCTGCGATCTTCTTGGCCTTGTTGATAATCTTTTCGGTCGCGCGCACCACTGCTGATCCGCAGACCGCGAGGCTGCGCGAGCCATAGGTGCCCATGCCAAATGGGATCTTGGAGGTATCACCGTGCACGATGTCGATGACGGCGGGATCAATGCCCAGCATTTCGGCCACCACTTGGGGAAAGGCCGTCTCGTGACCCTGACCGTGACTGTGCGCACCGACCATAACGCTGAGGTTGCCAGTGGCATTCACACGCACCGTCGCCGCATCATAGAGACCCACGCGGGACCCCAGCACACCGACAAGGTTTGACGGCGCAATACCACACGCCTCGATATAGGCGTTTACGCCAAAGCCGCGCAGCAGGCCCTTGGCCTCCGACGCTTGGCGCCGGGCCTCGAAACCGGCCACGTCCGCGACCTCTTCCATCTTGTCCATGAGCGCGTCGTAATTGCCCGCGTCATATTCCAGACCCGCCGCCGAGGCGTAGGGGTACTGATCCGGCTTGATGAAGTTCTTGCGGCGCAGTTCAATCGGGTCCATGCCCAGTTCGCGTGCGGCCTTGTCGATCACACGTTCCAGCGAATAGGTCGCCTCGGGCCGACCCGCGCCGCGATAGGCGTCCACGGGGGCGGTGTTGGTGAACACCGCCTTTACGTTCACGTAGACCAGCGGAACGGTATAGTTCCCGGCCATCAGCGTCCCATGCAGGAATGTCGGCGTCGCGGTCGAGAAGTTCGACAGATAGGCGCCCACATTCGCCTTGGTGTCGGTACGGAAGGCGAGGAAATTCCCCTCGGCATCCAGCGCCAGTTCAATTTTGGTCACGTGGTCGCGGCCATGGGCGTCGGTCAGGAAGGATTCCGTCCGGTCCGCCGTCCATTTCACCGGGCGGCCCAGTTTCTTGGCCGCCGCCAGCACCAGCGCCTCTTCGCCGTAGTGGTAGATCTTGGAGCCAAAGCCGCCGCCCACATCCGGTGCAATCACGGTCAGCATGTTTTCCGGGATGCCCAGCACAAAGGCCGAGATCAGCAGCCGCGTCAGGTGCGGGTTCTGCGACGTGGTGTGCAGGGTGTATTCACCGGTGCTGGCCTTGTAGCTGCCGATCGAGGCGCGCGGTTCCATCGCGTTGGGCACCAGACGGTTGTTCACCAGTTCCAGCGTGGTGACGTGATGCGCGTTCTTGATCGCGTTGTCTGTCGCCTCGCGGTTGTCCTCGATCCAGCCCCAGTCAAAGCACTGGTTCGTCTCGATCTCGTCATGGACGAAATTGGACCCCGACAGGGCATCATTCATGTCCACAACAGCGGGCAGTTCGTCGATATCCGCCTCAATGGCTTCGACCGCGTCGCGGGCCTGTTCAATCGTTTCCGCGATGACGGCGGCATAGGCGTCGCCCACATGGCGCACCTTGCCGTGCGCCAGCACGGGACGTTTGGGTTCCTTCATCGGTTCGCCATCGCGCGAGTTGATCAGCCAGCCAGCGGGGTTGCCGCCGACCTCGACGAAGTCCTCGCCGGTGAACACCGCCAGCACGCCGGGCATCGCCTCGGCGGCGGACGTGTCGATGGATTTGATCGTGCCATGCGCCACGGTCGAGCGGGCAAAGACCGCGTAGGTCTGTTTCGCCAACACGATGTCATCGGTATATTCGCCGGTTCCGGTGAGGAAGCGAACGTCTTCGCGGCGCACGGTCGAGGCGCCTATCCCTGTGTCTTTGGGCATTGTCTGATGCTCCTCTTCTTATTCGGCGGCCATGGCAGGCACGTCCTGCCCGGACGCAGCCATGATGGCCTTGACGATGTTGTGATACCCGGTGCAGCGGCAGATGTTGCCTTCGAGGTAGTCACGCACCTCCTGCTCGCTGGGTTTCGGGTTGTCCTTGAGCAGCGCCGCAGCCGACATCACCATGCCGGGGGTGCAGAACCCGCATTGCAGGCCGTGATGGTCCTGAAACGCCTGCTGGATCACGTTGAGCGAACCGTCAGCATTGGCCTGCCCTTCGATCGTATTGACCTCTGCGCCGTCGGCTTCGGCGGCGAGCATGGTGCAGGCTTTGACCGCGGCACCGTCTACATGCACCACGCAAGCGCCGCATTGCGATGTGTCGCAGCCCACATGAGTGCCTGTCAGGCCTTGATCCTCACGCAGAAAGGACGACAACAATGTGCGCCCTTCCACGTCCCCGGAGACGGCCTTGCCGTTCACCGTCATGGTTACCTTTGTCATGCGTTCCTCCCTTGGAATGTCGTTTTCTGTTCTGCGCGCTCAGGTCACGAGGCGCTTGAGCCAGCCCTTTTTGGGGGTCTCGTTGGACGTCTCCGGCTCTTGCTCCGCGTCAGGCGCAGGCGCGCCCACATGGTCCTGAAAGTTGTTAAAGAACTGGTCCGCCATTTTCTTGGCGAACCCGTCGATGATGCGGCTGCCCAGCTGTGCCAGCTTGCCGCCCACCTTGGCCTCCACGTCATAGTGCAGCACGGTCTGCGCGCCTTGTTCCTCAAGGCGCACCTGCGCGCCGCCTTTCGCGAAACCAGCCGCGCCGCCCTTGCCCTCGCCCGAGATTGTGACGCTTTGCGGCGGCTGCATGTCGGACAGGCTGACCGCCCCTTTGAAGGTCGCCTTTACCGGGCCGACCTTTTGCACAACCGTGGCGGTAAAGCCGTCTTCGGGCGTGCCGTCCATCTCCTGACAACCGGGCACGCACGCCTTGAGCACATCAGGGTCAAGGATCGCGGCCCAGACGGTTGCGCGGTCGGCGTTGATGACACGTGAGTCGCTGAGATTCATGGAATGCCCCCTTTGCTTGGCCGAAAGCCTATGGGGCCATGGGGCAGGGCACCATTCGACCAAGTGTGTACGACCAAAGTCGGCCTTATCTTTCCGGCGTTTGGTGGGTCAGTCTGTATTTCTCGTAGATCGCCGGAATCCGCCCGTCCTGAAGCGCGTAATTGATCGCGTCATCGACGAAATAGGACAGGGGCCGATAGCGGAAATTCACCGCCACACCGAGGGTCCATTCGCTCACCGCAAATCCGGCGAGCGGCGGTTGATGGACAGCTGTCCGGTCGGTCAGCCCGTGTTCCAGCGCGCCCAAAGGACCCATCACCGCCATCACCTCGCCCGCGTTCAGCGCCGCCATGGCGTCTACGGTGGTGGGAAAACGGCGGATGTTCTTCTGTAATTGCCCACCGACAAAGCCCGACAGGTAAAAGTCAGAGATCGAGTCATTCTCGACCCCCACCGTGTCGAACCGGAAATAGGCGGGCACAGGTTTTTCGTCCGGATAGGACGCCTTGTCATAGGCAATCGCGATACTTTCGCCCGCGTATTGGCCCGTGAACACGACCTGTTCCACCCGGCATTTGAACGCGCTGTCATAGGGGATGCGCATCATCACGTTGGCAATGCGTCCGCCAATCAGCGCGCCGCGCCAGATGTTGTTGCGCAAGTCCGCATCAAGGTTTTCACCCGCTGCGACAAAGTTAAACCGCGCCTCGACGCCGATGTCTTCGGCAATGATGCGCGCAATCTCGATGTCGACGCCGCGGGCCTCTCCGTTCTCTTCCCACGAATAGGGCGGATAATCCTCGTAGACGGCAAAGAGCATGTGGCCCTGGTCCTGGATCTGGTCCAGTTCCTGCCCGACAATGTCACGCCCCACATTCTGGGGTTTGGCCTGCGGGACGTGGTCGGCACAGGGATCAGCAGCGTGGGCCTGTCCGCTCAGGGACAGACCCGCCACCACCAGGGAGAAGAACGTGGTACGGAATGTCATGCCGTCAGTTTGCGGCAGACAGTCCGATGGTCAAGGCTTCGGAAGCGGACTTGTAGGCATCCGGTGTTCCGTCGATCAGGTTTGCCGCGCGAAAGGCGACACTGTCGGCAACAGGTGCGCCTGACAGGGTCGGGATTTCACCCGCAATCTCGTTCAACCGCCCCTTGAGCGCATCAGCGTCTGCGCCGCTGGCATCCGTGGCATAGCCCGCAAGTTCGTCGCGGAGTGTCTTGAGCTCTTCGGCGATCTCTTCCATCGCGACGTCATCCGGGCGCGCCTCGATGTAGGTGCGGATGGCCCATGCGGCCTCTTGGCCCAGCAATTCGCCAAAGGCGGGCATCTTGGTGGTGCCGTTCTGAGTGTAACCGGTGCGGAACCGCTCCACATACCATTCGTCGCCGTATTCCTCGGCCTCAAGGAACCGCAGGTCGGGGGCGAGACCGCCCGACACGACCTCAAGCCCGTGGCACCGTGCGCAGTTCTGGTTATAGCCAGAGGCGCCAATTTCGATGGCGCGCATCCACGTCTCTTCGCCCACCTTGTCGGCGCGATAGGGGTTTTCGGTCAACCAGTCGCCTTCGATGGCGGGCAGGCCGGTGGTGTCCACCGCCTGCGGGGCGACATCCCCGTGGGCAACAGCGAATGTGGCGGCCACGGTCAGCGCGCCGGCGATCAGAAGTCTCTTGTTCGTAGTGCTGGGCATCACATGCCTCCCTGACATGAGCGTTCGTGTTGGTCCTGTCCTACGCCACGGGAAAGGGTGGTGGTATTGGACTTTGGTTGCGATTCAGGGGGAGTAGTACCAAGGTCCTATTACGGGCGATCAGACCGGCACGTTAGCGTTGCAGACATGGGAAATTCCAGCTTCAGACATCTCGTTTTGGCGGCGTGCGCCAGTCTTGCGCTGGCCGCACCCGCCATGGCGGAGACGGTGTTGCGCATTGGATATCTGCGGGTGGCCCAGCCCCTGCCGCCCACGCTGTCGAACCTCGATCCCATCCCGGACAAAAACGGTCTCGCAGGTGCGGAAACGGGGCTGGCGGACAACCTGACCACGGGCAAGTTTCTGGGACAGACCTATGAGATGACGCGCGTCGACGTGGCCGAAGGGGACGACCCGCTGGCTGCGGCGCGCGACCTTCTGGCGGCCTCACCCTACCTCGTGCTTGATGCCGCCGCATCCGATCTGCTGGCCATTGCGGATTTGCCCGAGGCAGCGGGTGCGATGCTGTTCAACACATCCGCGGGTGATCTGGACCTGCGTGATACGGCCTGCCGGGCCAACCTGTTTCACACGCTCGCGTCAGACGCGATGCGCACGGATGCGCTGGCGCAGGTGCTGGTCAAGCGGCGCTGGGACGATCTGGTGATGATCACCGGCACACATCCCGCCGATATCAGCTATGCGCAGGCGATGCGCCGATCCCTGACCAAGTTCGGCCTGTCGCTTGAGGCGGAAAAGGAATGGGCGTTTGACGCCGATATGCGCCGCACCGCCAGTCAGGAGGTGCCGCTGTTCACCCAAGACTTTGGCGACTACGACGCACTGATCATTGCCGATGAGGTGCATGATTTCGGGCGTTATGTGCTATATAACACGTGGGAAGCACGACCCGTGGTGGGGTCCGAAGGGTTAACCGCCGTGGGCTGGTCCCCGGTGATCGAACAATGGGGGGCAGCGCAGTTACAATCCCGGTTCGAGGAACAGCACCAGCGCGAAATGACGGCGCAGGACTATGCCGCGTGGGCCGCCCTGCGCACATTGGGCGAGGCGCTGACGCGGACAAATGCCACCGACCCCGAGACGCTGCGCGCCTATATCCTGTCCGACGCGTTTGAACTGGCCGGTTTCAAGGGGCGTCCGCTGACCTATCGCGACTGGAACGGGCAGTTGCGCCAGCCCATTGCCGTGGCGCACCCCCGTGCGCTGGTGGCGCAGGCCCCGCTGGATGGGTTCCTGCACCAGATCAATGAACTAGACAGCCTGGGGCTCGACCGTCCCGAAAGCAAATGCGAGGCGTTCCAATGATCCGACTGACTGCACTGCTGACGCTCCTGTCCACCACCGCGATGGCGGGTGAGATTTGGGTGACGAATGAAAAGGACGATACCATTTCGGTCATCTCCACCGAGACACTGGAGGTGGTGCGCACCTATGAAACGGGCGAACGCCCGCGCGGCATCATCTTTTCCAAGGATTACAGCCGGGTCTATATCTGCGCCTCCGACAGCAACGCGGTGCAGGTGATGGACCCCAATTCGGGCGAGATCCTGCATGAATTGCCCTCGGGCGATGACCCGGAACAGTTCGTGCTGCACCCCAATGACCGCCACCTTTACATCGCGAATGAGGACGACGCGATCACCACCGTGGTGGACACCGAAACCCGCAAGGTTATCGCCCAGATCGACGTGGGCGTGGAACCCGAAGGGATGGCCGTCAGCCCCGATGGCAGAATCGCGATTACCACGTCCGAGACCACCAACATGGCCCACTGGATTGACACCGAAACGCAGGAACTGTTTGCCAACACGCTTGTCGACAGCCGCCCGCGCCACGCCGAATTCGTCAAAGACGGGACCGAGATGTGGGTGAGTTCAGAGATTGGCGGCACGCTCACCGTTTTTGACGTGGCCACCCAAGGCGAAAAGGCCAAGATCGAGTTTGAAGTGCAGGGCGTACACCCCGACCGGGTGCAGCCCGTTGGGTTCGAATTTACGGCTGGGGACACGCACGCCTATGTGGCGCTTGGCCCCTCGAACCACGTGGCTGTTGTCAATGCCGACACCTATGAGGTGGAGGATTACATCCTTGTCGGGCGTCGCGTCTGGCACATGGATTTTAACGCGGACCGGTCGCTGCTGTTCACCACCAATGGTGTTTCCGGCGACGTCACGGTGATCGACGTGGCCAAACGCACGGCGATCAAGTCGATCAAGGTGGGCCGCTTTCCCTGGGGGGCCGCGTTCCGGCCCACCGGATCCTAATCCAGATTTTCAGGAGGACACAGATGAAGACCCTCGCCCTGATCGCCGCGCTGGCGCTTACCATGCCCAGCACCGCATTTGCCGACAACGATGATGACGGCCCCAGCTACGGCGCCGCAGGCCTGTTGGGCGGCAAGAACAAGAAAGTCCTGCCCCCCATCATCCTGTCCGCAGGTGAACCCATCGCGCCCGACGGCCCGTGGGTGCTGCAATCGGGCACCTATTACGAGTTCGAAATTCAGGGCGATGGCAGTCAGGAACTGGCGCTGGTGGGACCTGAGTTTTTTCGTGCGATCTGGATCGACGAGATCGTGGTGGAAGGGCTTGAGATCCGCCCCCTTGGTCTTGACAGTATCGAGTTCGACGAGGCGGGCGAGATGGAGATTGGTTTCGTCGCGATCAAACCCGGTGCATATTACATCAAGATCCCCGGCACGACCGGCGAAACGCAACGGTTGGACATCACCATCAAATGACCGGACTTGAGGCGCAGGGCCTCAGCTATGCTTACGGACCAAAGCAGGCGCTGGACGATGTGTCGTTCAGCGTTGCCGCAGGCACGTTCTGTGCGCTGCTGGGTCCAAACGGCGCGGGCAAATCGACCCTGTTCAATTTGCTGACCCGGCTGTTTGTGGCGCCCTCGGGCACGATCCGCATCGCCGGTCACGACCTGCGCGCTGCACCGCGTGCAGCCTTGGCCGAACTGGGGATCGTGTTTCAGCAGACCACGCTGGACCTGGATCTGACGGTGCTGCAGAACCTCAGCTACTTTGCGGCGCTGCACGGGCTGTCGGGTCGCACCGCGCGCAGCCGCATTGATGCGGCCCTTGAACAACTCGACATGCGCGAGCGGGCAGGGGAGAAAGCGCGCAGCCTCAATGGCGGCCACCGTCGCCGGACCGAGATTGCCCGCGCATTGCTGCATGACCCGAGCGTCCTGCTGCTGGATGAGCCAACCGTGGGTCTGGATGCTGCGGCGCGCGCGTCGATCACAGACTATGCCCATGGGCTGGCGGGGCAGGGCAAGACGATCCTCTGGGCGACGCATCTGACGGACGAGGTACAGCCCGACGATGCCCTGATCATCCTGCACCGCGCGCGGATACTGGCCACTGGCACGGCGCGTGACATTGCGGGCGATACGACTTTGCAGGATCGGTTCCTGACGCTGACCGGAGCGGCGGCATGACCGCCTATCTCACCTCCCTGCACGCGATTGTGACGCGCGAGGCCCTGCGGTTCATCCACCAGCGCGAGCGGTTTGTGGCGGCCCTTGTGCGGCCCTTGGTCTGGCTGTTGGTGTTTGCCGCCGGGTTCCGCGCGGCCCTCGGCCTCAGCATCATTCCGCCCTACCAGACCTATATCACCTACGAGACCTATATCGTGCCCGGCCTCTGCGGCATGATCCTGCTGTTCAACGGGATGCAGTCGTCTCTGAGCCTTGTTTACGACCGCGAAATGGGGTCGATGAAGCTGTTGCTGACCTCACCCTTGCCGCGTGGATGGTTGCTGTTTTGCAAGCTGTTGGGGTCCACCGCGATCTCGATCCTGCAAGTCTATGCGTTTCTGGCAATTGCCGCACTTTTTGGCATCACAATGCCGGGCTGGGGATACGTCACTGTGCTACCCGCGCTGGTCGTGGCGGGGCTGATGCTTGGGGCTCTGGGGCTGGTCCTGTCGAGTTTTATCAAGCAGTTGGAGAATTTTGCGGGGGTGATGAACTTTGTCATCTTTCCGATGTTCTTTCTGTCTTCCGCACTCTACCCGCTGTGGAAAATGGCCGAAAGCTCGGAACTGCTGCACGACATTTGCGCGCTCAACCCGTTTACCCACGCGGTCGAGCTGATCCGCTTTGCGCTTTATGTCGAATGGAGCGGAATGGCGCTGCTTTGGACGGTGCTGGCGGCGGGCCTCTTCGCTGCTGCCGCGCTCATCGGCTATGACCCGGCGCGCACGCGGATCGGGCGGCGTGGCTGAGGCTTCGACGGGGCCTGTCCTTTGTGCTATATGTGGGCCATGCGTTATCTGATTGCCCTTGCCCTCTGCGCCACGCCAGCGCTCGCCGAAGAGTTCGGCACCCTCAATCCCGACGAGATGTCGTGGCAGCATTTCCTAAACGAGGCGGAGCGGGGCGAGACCGGCCTTGCCCTGTGTGCCAGCGGCTACATGCTGACCAAATCGGGCGATCACGCCGCCGCCCGCACCCTGTTCGAGAACTGCGCAGAGGCCGGGTACACCGGTGCCATGACGTGGATGGGTCAGTTGGACAACAATGGTTTGGGCGGCGACTACGACCCGGATGCCGCCGCCACATGGGACCGCCGCGCAGCTGACGCTGGCGACCCAGTGGGCAAGTTCAATTATGGCATTGCCCTGATGCGTGGCCACGGTGTGGCACGGGACGAGGCCCGCGGGCGTGCGTTGGTCGACGAAGCGGCGGGCGAAGGGCTGGTGATCGCGCAACGGCTGCAACGCGCGGGCTACGACCTCGACGAGGTCACGCCGGATGCCGACAACTGGAAATACGCCCCGTCGTTCTGAACGTCGTCGGTGATCGTCGCGGGGCTGCCGCCCAGTGTCACGATGCGGCTCGCCAGCTTTTGCGCCTCGTCCGCCACGTGGGTCACAAGGATCGTGGCCACGTCGTGCTGCGCCCGCAGCTGCGCAAACAGCGCCATCATCTCCTGCGCCAGTTCGGGGTCCAGCGACACAAACGGCTCATCCAACAACAGCAGGTCGGGCGTCACCGCAAAGGCGCGGGCCAGCGACAACCGGCGCTGCTGGCCGAGGGACAATTGGCTCGGATAATCCGCGCCACGCCCATCCAGCCCGACGTCACGCAGCGCGGCGTCGACCACTTTGTCCGACACGCCAGTCGTCACGCGGATGTTGTCGGCCACGGACCGCCACGGCAGCAGGGTGGGCTCCTGAAACACCATCGCACAGGTGCCGCGCAGCGTGCAGATTGCATCCTGTCCTGCGTCGATCCCCGCGATCACACGCAGCAAGGACGACTTGCCAATACCTGACGGCCCCACCAGCGCCAAAGTCTCGCCCCGCGCCATTTGCAGCGCCACGTCCCGCAGCACGGGCGTGCCCTGATGGTCCAGCGCGCGCAGTCGCAGATCAAGAAGCGGTGCCGCCACCTAGCTGCCCGGTTGGAGGAATGTACCTGCGGGCAACGTGCGCGCCTCGCCCACAAGATCGTCACCGCCAAGCGCGACCATCAGCGCCAGCATCCGGGCGGCGGCATCCTCGTCCACCGGGCCCGGCGCGGGAATGCCTGCACGGAACCCGGCCTTGAGGGCGGCAAACTGCGCATCCGTCTTGGCGTTCATCTTGTCGCGCAAGCGGTCCCATTCGGCATCATTCGCGGCCAACAGATCCTTGGCATCGCGCGAGGCGGCTGCAAGGCCGTGTACAAGGTCGGGATTGTCGCGCAGCATCTCGCCCTTGATCACGTAGCCCAGCAGTGGCGTATCCGGGTCCAACCCCAGCGCCGTGGCGGCATCGGCCACATCGACCAGCTTGCGCATCCCCGACGCCTCCATCTTAGCGAGGAAGTGCCAAAAGTTGATGGCCGCCCCCACCTCGCCCGACAGGGCGGATTTGAAGATCAGCGGCGGCGCGGCAAACACCTGTTCGGTGTCTGCCTTGAGATCGAGGCCGTGGGCCTGTTCCGCATAGGCCTGCAAAATCAGCCAGCTTTTGTCCAATGGTCCACCGGCGATGCCGATCTTGGCCCCGGCAAGGTCGGCCAGCGACTGTGCGGGGCTGTCAGCGGGCACCATCACACCGCCCACCGCCTTGGAATACGGGATGAACACGTAGTCCTTGCCCGCCGCGCGCCGACGTGCGACCCACAGCCAGTCCGACACGATCACATCCGCCTCGCCGCCTTGAAACGCGACCTTGGCCGCTGATCCACCGGCGACACCCTGTACCTGCAAGTTGAACCCATGCGCGGCGTCGAAGCCGTGGTGCCGGATCGTGTTCAGTTCCCAATTGACGGTCCCGAACTTGAGCACAGACGCGCGCAGCGTCGGTGTGTCGGCCCAGCCAACCGTGGCCACAACAGCGGCGATCACCGCCCCGGTCACTGCTTTGAAAAACGTCATGCGATCCTCCCCGTATCGGTCCAGCCTAGCAGGTTCGCCCCGCGCCGGAATGCGACCAAAGCCGCAGGTTCATTCGATGATCATGCGTGGCAGCCAATGGCTGTCCGGGTCACTTTCGTGCAGGTCACTGGCCCGCAAGGGGCGCAGGTCCCCCGCCCCCGGCGGGGCGGACAGCAGGTCCATGTCCATTTCGTGCAGGGTGCCGATCAGACGCCCGTCCGCGCGGTCGAGTTTGTAGTAGACCCCGTTCCACATGTTGATCCCGTATTCCGTGGCGCCCTTCCACAGAAAGAGAAAGTCATATTCCAGATCGGTCAGGTCCGCGCCGATATTGCGCGCGATCTCGTAAGGGTAGGGGACGTGGCACCAATGCTTGGCCGGCCCTTCGAGACAGCGAAACGGGCGCATCGACAGGAAGTGATCGGCAAAGGGGGCCTCAGCCATCTCGACCGTGTAGTCGCCACTGCCCGACACCTCTACTGTGGCAATCTTTACCCGCGTCCCATCCTGCGACTCAAGATAGACGCCCTGTGGCTCCGCTGCGGCGGCAGCGGCCACAAATGCCAGCACGATAGGTGCTGCGAATTTCATGGCACCGTCCTCCCATGCGCAGGATATGACGTGCCGGATCGAGTCGCTCTGCGACCAAAGTCGCGGGGTTCCTGTCAAGGTCTTTGGGGTCTTACGACCATTGTGCAATACCTGTGCACCCCTTTTGCACGAATAATCATCAGCAGGGCGAAGGCTGCGCAGTGCGCACGGCACGCCTTTGCGAGAACTGCCCACCAACGGGTCTTGGGAGGAAAAGATATGAACAGATTTATTGCGCTTACCGTCGCGGGCATCCTTGCGGCGACGTCTGCATTCGCAGAAGGCGTCACCGAAGAGATGCTGGCAAACGACACGGCAAGCACCGGGGACGTTCTGACCAACGGCATGGGCCGCCACCTGCAACGGTATTCGCCGCTCGACATACTGAACAAGGACAACGTGGACAATCTGGTTCCGGCGTGGGCCTTTTCGCTGGGCGGTGAGAAACAGCGCGGGCAGGAAACACAGCCCATCGTGCATGACGGTGTCATGTATATCACCGGCTCCTACAGCCGGATGTACGCCATCGACGTGAAAACCGGTCAGGAGATTTGGCAATATGACGCCCGCCTGCCCGAAGGCATCCTGCCCTGCTGTGACGTGGTCAACCGCGGCGCGGCCATCTATGGCGACAATATCTATTTCGGCACGCTGGACGCGCGCATCGTGGCGCTGAATGCCAAGACGGGCGACACCGTCTGGAACAAGAAAATCGCCGACTACAAGGCGGGCTACAGCTATACTGCTGCACCGCTGATCGTGAACGGCCTGATCATCACCGGCAATTCGGGTGGTGAGTTTGGCATCGTCGGTGCCGTGCAGGCGCGTGACGCCGAAACCGGCGAACTCGTCTGGGACCGCCCCGTGATCGAAGGTCACATGGGGATGCTCAACGGCGAAGAAAGCACCATGACCGGCACGCTGAACGCGACATGGCCGGGCGACATGTGGAAAACCGGCGGCGGCGCCACGTGGCTGGGCGGGTCCTATGACGCGGACACCGACACGCTGGTCTTTGGCACCGGCAACCCTGCGCCTTGGAATTCTTGGCTGCGGGATGCGGGCCAGAACAATGACGGCTCGGGCGACAACCTTTATGCCGCCTCGCGGATCGGCATCGACCCTGCAACCGGTGAAATCAAGTGGCACTTCCAGACCACACCGCGCGAGGGCTGGGACTATGACGGCGTCAACGAAGTTGTGGCCTATGAAAACCGGGCAGGCGAAAAACGCTTTGCCACGGCGGACCGCAACGGCTTTTTCTACGTGCTGAACCGCGACGACGGCGCATTCGTCCGTGGCGTGCCCTTCGTCAAGGACATCTCGTGGGCCGCAGGTCTCGATGAGAATGGCCGCCCGATCTACAACGAGGAAAACCGCCCCGGTGATCCGGCTGCGGCTGCCGATGGCAAAAAGGGCGAAGTCGTCTTTGCCTCGCCGTCCTTCCTCGGGGGCAAGAACTGGATGCCGATGGCGTTCAGCCAGCGCACCGGCAACTTCTACGTGCCCTCGAACGAATGGGGCATGGACATCTGGAACGAGCCGATCACCTACAAGAAAGGTGCCGCCTATCTGGGCTCGGGCTTTACCATCAAGCCCAACTACGAAGACCACATCGGCAGCCTCAAGGCGATCGACCCCGACACCGGCGACGTGAAGTGGGAATTCAAGAACGACGCACCGCTTTGGGGTGGCGTGATGACAACGGCGGGTGGCCTTGTGTTCACCGGCACGCCGGACGGTCGCTTTATCGCCTTTGACGACGACACCGGCGACGTGCTGTGGTCGTTCCAGACCGGGTCCGGCATCGTGGGTCAGCCCGTGACATGGGAACAGGACGGCGAACAATACGTCACCGTGATCTCCGGCTGGGGTGGCGCGGTTCCGCTCTGGGGTGGTGAGGTGGCCAAGAAGGTCAACTACCTGAACCAAGGTGGTACGCTCTGGACCTTCCGCCTGCCCAAACAGCTGGCCTCCGCCAACTGATCCAACACAAAGCACGCTCTGGCGCCCCTGCATCTGCGGGGGCGCTTTACGTTAGGGTCTAGTACCTTTTGGCAAGTGACCGCACGCCGCACCGTGGGCTAAGCTGATGTCATGTCGCTTCATCCTGTGCCCGTATCCGATCCTTCCGAAACCAAAATGCCGCAAGGCTGGGCGCTGGTGATCGACGATCACCCGCTGTTCTGCGACGCGCTTGAACTGACCCTGAGGTCGGTGGCCAATTTTGCCAACGTGGTGACAGCCGACAGCCTCGAACGCGCCCTTGACCGGCTGAACCAAGACGTGCCGCCCTCGCTGATCCTGCTGGACCTGAACCTGCCGGATGTGGACGGGCTGGACGGGCTGATGCGTCTCAAGCGTACGGCGGAAAACACGCCGGTGATCATCGTGTCGTCGATGACCGATAATTCCATCATCGCCAATTCCATCACCGCGGGCGCGCAGGGCTTTGTCCCGAAACATTCGCACCGGTCGGTGTTCCGCGAAGCGATCCAGACCATCGCGGCGGGCGACATCTACAAACCCGCAGGGTACGTCGAAGGCAACGGCGCCGAAGGCAAGGAAGACCACCTGACCCGCTTGTGTTCGCTGACCAATCAGCAGGCGCGCATCCTAGACCTCATCTGTGAGGGCAAGCTGAACAAACAGATCGCCTTTGACCTGTCCATCGCGGAAACCACGGTCAAGGCGCACGTGACGGCGATCATGCGCAAGCTCAGTGTGCAAAGCCGGACACAAGCGGTTCTTGTCGCACAGGAAGCCAAGTACTCTAAGGTCTTGCCAAGCTCGGACTGACCCCCGTATCGTGAGGGTCAGGGAGAAATCAAATGACATTGCAGTCCAAGGCCGACAGGCTTGAAGGACGTGCCGTGGCAGACCAGTGTGACATTCTTTGCACCGGTGAAGTGCGCGCTTCAACGACGTCACCCGTCAAACATCTGAAACGTGAACTGGGCGAAGGCCCGTTCGCGCTGGTCGCACTGTTTGTCACGCCCACGATCGACTTTCATACCGTCGTCGCAGAGGCGGCCGCGCTGTTTCCAGACACCGACGTATTGGCCTGCACCACAGCGGGCGAGATCGGCACAACCGGATACGAGGAAGGGCTGGTGGTGGCCATTGGCTTCCCCTCGGACGGGTTTGTCACCAAATCGCTGATGATCGAGGATATCAGCGCGCTCGACATGCAGGCGACCATCGACCGTGTGACGCTGGAACGGATCGCCCTGCGGGACCGGACGCCCGACCTTGACGACAGCTTTGCCTTTCTGGTCGTGGACGGTCTGTCGCTCAGCGAGGATACGCTGGCCGCCACCATTGCGCCCGCCCTGCGCGACTTTCCGATCTTTGGCGGCTCTGCGGGGGACGGGACCAGCTTTGCCCAGACCTTTGTCGCACTGAACGGCAAGGTCGCCAGCAACGCGGCGATCCTGACCCTTGCGCGCAGCCGCTTCCAGACACGGGTGTTCAGCCTCAACCACCTTGTGCCCGGCGACACCCAGATGGTCGTGACCGGGGCCGATCCGGCCCGCCGCATCGTCAAGGAGATCAACGCCGAACCCGCCGCGCGGGAATATGCACGCCTCGTGGGCAAGGACCCGGATCAGCTGGACCGCTTTACCTTTGCCTCGCACCCGGTTGTTGTGCGCATCGGCGACACCCACCACGTGCGCGCCATCCAGCAGGTGAATGAACATGGCGAACTGGTGTTCTTTTCCGCCATCGACGAAGGAATGGTGCTGACTGTCGCGTCACAGGAAAACCTGTCGACCCACCTGCAAGACAAGCTGTCTGACCTGGGCCACGCGCAGAAACCGGCCAATATCATCGGCTGCGATTGCATTCTGCGCCGGATCGAGGCGGAGCAGACCCAGCAAACCCGCCAGATCTCCGACGTGCTCAGCGCCAATCACGTCACCGGGTTTTCCACCTATGGCGAACAGATTGGCCCCCTGCACGTAAACCACACGATGAGCGGCGTGGCCTTCTACCATCCCGCGCCCCATGACAAGGCGGGCACGCCATGTCGCTGATCAACCCACAGGATTCGCTTGAGCGGCAGAACCAAAAACTGCTGCAAATCTCGCAGGCGCTCATGCGCCGGGTCGAACAAAAGACCGAACAATCCGGCTTTGCCTATCAGCAGTTTGAACGCGCCGCACTGCTGGAATCAGAGGTGCGCCAACGCACCCGCGATCTGGAACGCACGTTGGACCTGTTGCAGGACTCCAACGCGCGGCTCGAACAGGCCAATCTCGAAACCGAAACGGCGCAGGCCAACCTGACCGAGGCGATCGAGACCATCAACGAAGGCTTTGCGCTCTTTGATCAGGACGACCGGCTGGTGCTGTTCAACAGCCGGTTCTGCCGCGACCTGCAAGACGTCGAACCGCACCTGCAAGAAGGGCTGACCTTTCACGACTACGTCACCTCCCTGTCCAACAGCCGCTTTCTCGCGCTGCCGGACGGCCAGACGGCGGATGACTGGGCGCAACTGCGCCTTGAACGGCACCGCGAAGAACATGTGGTGTTTAATGTCAGCCTGATCTGGGACCGCTGGCTACAGGCCTCAGAACACCGCACTTCGCGCAACGGGACCGTGATCCTGCAAACGGACGTGACCGACATCATCCGGATGGAGCGGCAGGAACGCGACAAGATGCGACATCAGGAGGCGCGCAAGCTGCAAGCCACGCTGGACCACCTCAATCAGGGCGTCTGCATCTTTGACCACGACAAAACGCTGGTGGGCTGGAACAAACGCATGGACCGGCTGCTGGACGTGGCCCCGATCAAAACGCGCCGCAAGCTGACCTTTGACGATCTGATGGATCAGTTCCGCGAGGAACTGACCTTTAACGCCACGTTCAGCGCGCAGCGCCTGATAGACTGGACCAAACGCGCGCGCCCGCGCGAACCCATCGCTTTCGAAGTGACGCGCAAGGGTGACCAAATCTACAGCATCTTTGCGCAGGAAATGCCGGATCGTGGGTTCGTAATCAGCCTGACGGACGTGACATCCGAACGCGCCGCCACACGGGCGCTGGCCGAGGTGAACGAAAAGCTCGAAGGCTGGGTCGAAGAACGCACCGCCGAACTGGAAGAGGCGCTGGCCGAAGCCGAGCGCGCCAACGCGTCCAAATCCCGCTTTGTCGCCGCCGCGAGCCACGATCTGTTGCAGCCGCTGTCGGCGGCGAAACTCTTTGTGTCCTCCATCGCCGACCAGACCGACAACCCCGATATCCAGCGCGTGGTGGACAAGACCGAAACCGCCCTGCAAGGCGTCGAACAAATCATCGAGGCGCTGTCGGCCATTTCGAAACTGGATGCGGGCCATGCGGTGTTCGACGTGCAACCCATTTCGCTGAGCGAAGTGTTCAACCCTCTGCGTGATGAACTGGCCCCAAGCGCCCGCGCCAAAGGGCTGAAATTCACCCTCGTTCACAGCGGGCTGACCGTTGTCAGCGACCCCGGTTACCTGCGGCGGATCGTGCAGAACCTGCTGTCGAACGCCATTCGCTATACCGAAACGGGCCGCGTGCTGGCCGGGGTGCGGCAGGTGGGTGACTTTGCCCGGATCGAGGTCTGGGACACCGGCTGCGGCATCGCCGAACAGGATCAGGACACGATTTTTCAGGAATTCAAACAGCTTGGGCCGGGGGCCGCCAACACCGGGCTCGGCCTTGGGCTGGCGATTGTCGAACGCGCCTGCAAAGGGCTGCGCCACCCGCTTGAACTGTGGTCGAAACCGGGCACGGGCAGCTGCTTTTCCGTGATGGTGCCCGTGTCGGCCCCGGCCGCCCGGCTGCTCAACACGCGCGCGCCTGCGCCGTCACACGCGCTGCGCGATCTGAATGGGCTGCTGGTCATGCTGGTGGAAAACAACCGCAGCGTTGCGCAAGCCATCAGCCACCTGATCGAAAGCTGCGGCGGCGAGGTAATCGTCGCCGAATCCGCCGAAGAGGCGCTGGCCACCATTTCCGAGATTGATCTGGTGCCGGATGTGTTCCTGCTGGATTTCCAACTGGGCGACGGGATGAACGGCGTCGAACTGTACGAAAGTATCCTGCACCGCTACGGGCGCGTTCCGGCGGCCATTATCTCTGCCGATCGCACGATGGAGTTGCGATCCCACTGCAAACGCCTGCACATCAAATTGCTGGCGAAACCGGTAAACGCCCAACGTGTCTGCGATTTCCTGAGCGAAGGGTTCGGCGCGGACCAGCGGGTGCAGGTCGGATAATTTACATAAGTATGATTATTCGTCGCTTTGCATGTAGCCGCAAAGCGATAATGTCACCCATGAGCAATTCAGGAATGTCACTCTGCCCTCAAAAATTACTGAGGGTGAGCAGACATGGGATGGGTAATTATGAGCGAGCGCGAGTTGAACCGCGTGGAGGTTTTGGCGCAGGTCGATGATGGTCGGCTGACGGTCGATACTGCGGCGAACATGTTGTGCCTGACACGGCGACAGATTTTCCGACTGTTGAAGCGGTATTGTCAGGATGGCGCATCGGCGATCCGGCACAAAGCGCGTGGCAAACCTCCGAACAATCGCATTCACCATGCCAAACGCGACTATGCGCTCAGCCTCATCAAGGAGCGCTACGCCGACTTCGGGCCGACCTTGGCGGCTGAGATGCTGGCCGAGCATCACGGCTTCAAAGTCTCGCGCGAGACGGTTCGTAAGTGGATGCAGGAAGATGGCATCTGGCTCTCTCGCAAACAACGCCGCACGTCCCACCAGCCGCGTTTGCGCCGGGAATGCTTCGGCGCGCTGATCCAGATTGACGGATCAGACCACCGTTGGTTCGAGGATCGGGGCGATCCTTGCACCCTGCTCGTCTTCATCGACGATGCCACCAGCACGTTGATGGAGCTGCGCTTCGTCACGTCCGAGAGCACGTTCAGCTATTTCGAGGCAGTGGAAAGCTATCTGCTGAAGCATGGACGCCCTGTTGCTTTCTACAGTGACAAGCACACAGTGTTCCGAGTTCCAAAACCCAATGAACATATGACGGGCATGACCCAATTCGGGCGTGCTCTCGCGGAGCTGAACATTGAGATCATCTGTGCGAACAGCTCTCAGGCCAAAGGCCGTGTTGAACGGGCCAACCGGACACTGCAAGATCGGTTGGTCAAAGAGCTGCGCATCGCAGGCATCTCAAACATGGAAGACGGCAACGCTTTCCTTGCGGGCTTCGTCAAACGCTACAACGCCAAGTTCGCAAAGGCCCCGGTAAAGACAGACAATCTGCATCGTGCTTTGAACATTGAGCCGGATCGGCTGGCGGAAGTATTCTGTCTGCGCGATAAACGCTATGTCACTAAGGATTTGACGCTCACGTACGACCGCAAGCGCATACGGCTGGAGGTTAACGATCTGACGCGCGGTCTCGCCGGTAAATACGTGGATGTTTATGAGATGCCGGACGGGCGCATCCAAGTCCGCGCCAAAGGCGTCGCCCTGCCCTGCAGCATCTTCGATCCACATCAGCAGCGGGTGACCCATGCGGCGATCACAGAGAACAAGCACCTAAGCGCCGTTCTGGCCCACATCAAGGAAGAACAGGAGAAGGCCACACCGCCGCCAAAGGTCAAACCCGAGAGTGCGAGGAACGGCTACAAGAAGACCGGACGCCGACCCAGAGGACGCCCGTCAAAGATGGAAGCGTACTAACAGCGCAGACGCGCCGAGCGAGCCGCCGCCGAGGGATGACTTTAGAGAGCAATGTAACTATCAGGACGGCATGAGACACGCCGATCATTGGATGGACAAGCTACAGCTCGACGAGGAATTACCCTCGCAGTTCCGGCTGTCACGTTCAAAGATCATGTACATCGAAAGCAAGGCAGACGGGCTTGAAGGCCCTGCTGTGATTGGGCGTGTATATTTCTCGAAGTCGGGGAAGACGCTGTACTACAAGGGTCTCAAATTCCAGAGCCTGAAGGGCGCAGGTTTCAAAGCGAACTATTTCGAGACTGAGACCGGTGGTCACTACTGGATTTCAGGGCCTCGGAAAGACCAGAATGATCGTCTGTACGGCGGCAATAGCGGTGTACAGATTGATGATGACGTTCGCGAAGAATACGCCACCCTGATCTCCGGACGACCAGTCCCGCAAGGCTTTTCAGCCCTGCGATATTTGAGGTCTCCGGGCTGCTAAGCCTTGCTCCCGTCAGCGCTGTTGGTGACACTTCTGCTTTGCAAACCCAGTAGACATTTCTACTTGGTTGAAACATTACCGCACCGCACGGTCAGGTCACCAGTGCAACGTCATACCGCCCCACCTTGCCGTCACCGCTGACGAGGGCCATGCCCTCGGCCACCGCCTGCGCGATCAGCATCCTGTCGAACGGGTCGGAATGGTGCGCCGGAAGCGCCGCCGCCGCATCGGCGTGCGCCCACGTGATCGGCAGCGGTCGCACACCGGAGGCATGGGCCACCTCGAACACGTCACCGGGCACGGCGAGCTTGCCAAGGGCACGCTTGATCCCGACTTCCCAGACGCTCGCGGCAGAAACATACAATTCGCCCGTATCCAGCACCTCGCGCTGCGCAGCACTCAGGCGCGGGTCATCCACCAGCGCGCACAACAGCACATGCGTGTCCAGAAGATACTTCATTCAGAGGCGGCAAACAGCGCTTCGGCCTCGGCGTCCCCTGCCCCGATCTCTGGAGCCTGAAACGCACCGGCCATCGCCCCGCGCAACGGACGTGCTGCCGGACGCTCGACCGCCACGATCTGCGCAACGGATTTGCCGTAACGGGTCAGTTCCACCGGCTCGCCAGCCTCGGCGCGGCGGATCAGTTCGGCAAATTGGGCCTTGGCTTCGGCAATTGCGATCTTCATAGGATACCTCGCGTTATGACCATAATGTAGGTCATAACGCGCCGTTCATCAAGACCCCTAGTTCAGTGGAATGCTCAGTTGCAGCCGCGCGCCATAGGCTTCGAAATCGCTCGCCCCGATCCCGTCATAGTGCATACCAAAGGTCAGATCGATCCCGCTGCGCCCGCTGATCTGCACCGACGCCTCGACCCGGCCCCGAAACCCGTCCGTTTCGCCGGATGTGTCGTTCACGATCGTCACGCCGTCCGTGTCGCTGAAGTTGTAAATGCCGTTGACCGTGAAGGTCGGGCGGATCACCGTCTGGTTGCGCCCCTCGAACACAGTCGAGAAAGTCGGCCCAAGCCGGATCTGGCCCAGCGACACTTTCTGTTCGGGGATCGTCACGCCAAGGCTGTCCACATAGCTTTCGGCCCGGTCCTCGATGTAGCTCAGGCTCAGGTTTGGCGTGACCACCCAGTTGTCCCAGTCGAAATTGCCCGACAACGTGGCATCGACAAGAAAACGGTCGGTCTCAAATTCGTCCGTATAGGTGCCGAACGGGCTGATCGAGTTGCTGGACTGACCATAGGCGATGCGCCCGTCAAAGATCAGGTTGGGTGCGATCCGCGCGGTGACATAGGGCCCGGCCATCCAGCCGGTGCCGTCAATCGTGGCCCCGCCATCGTCGCCGTCGTCCAGACTGTCATATTGCAGCAGGAACCCGGCAAGGATGTCCTCGGACACCAGATAGTCAGCCCCCAGATAGGCTATGCCGAAATGGCCATCTGACCCGCCGGATGCCTCATAGCGGGTATAGCTCGCCTCGAACCACACATCCCAGCGCGGCGGCGTCCAGACCTGTTCATTGTCCTCGACACCGTCCACGGCCAGCCGGAACATCCGGCGCGACCGCTCGATCTGCTGCAAGGAGGTCGAGAACTTGTAGTTGTTGGAGCCGAGCGACAGCAGGTCAAAGCTGAACGGTGTGGCCGATGCCAGATCGCCCTGCTGGAAGCGCAGCGTTTCCGACCGCCCGACCCCCTGATTGAGCCGCGCCATACGCCGCGCCGAAGACGGGCCGGTCGACAGGATCAGGTTGTTGCGCCGGTTCAGGAAGGTGTTGATCTGGTCCACCGTCTCCTGTCGCGAATTCACCGCGCCCCACGTACAGGTGATGTCGTCACCCAGATCCACGGCCAGCGTGACGGTCCCCGCCGTGACATCCACGGTGGAATTCATGTCGGAACAAACGAGCGTCTCATTCCCGATCCCTGCGGGCCGGGTCTGGGTCACAGTGTAGGTGCCCGTGCTGACCGACACAGGGCCGAAACTGCCCGACCCACCAGCGGTCGCAATCGAGAAGTTGAACGCCGCCTGCGTCGAGGAAAAGGCAAAAGTGCCATCGGCCACGCTGTTCTGCACAAACGTCACCGATCCGAACGGGTTGTTCGTCACCACCAGCGGCGTGGACGGTGCCGCAAGCGTGGCGCCCCCAAGGCTCGAACTGAGCGATCCGGTGATGGTGGGCACGACCCCCTCGATGATCGAGGTCACATCGACCCCCACCGTACAGGTGGACCCCCCAGCGACCGCGCCGCCGGTCAGTGTCACCTGCCCCCCATTGGGGTCTGCCGAAACGGTGCCGCCGCACGAGTTCGACGCATTCGGCACCGAGGCCAGCGTCAAACCGGCGGGCAAATTGGCGTCAAAGCCCAGCGATCCGGCCATCATGCTGCGCCCGGTCTGCCCCGTCCGCCCGACCTGCGCAGCCGGCAGTCCCGAGGACGAATTGTCCACGACCAGTTCCAGCCGCGATGTCTGGCCCTGCCCGATGCTGGGCGGTGTAAAGGTCTGACGGAACTCCGGCGCGGGTGCGGTGCCCACATTCAGCGACACCGCCGCCGCGCTCGACGTGCCCAGCGATGTGGTCAGATCACCCGCCGTCGCACTGAACGTGCCGGTGTCCAGACTGGTCACATTGACCGACACGGTACAGCTTGTGCCTTCGGCCACAGTGCCGCCGCTGAACGAGAACGTGCTATCGCCCGCCGCCGCCGTCACCGCACCTGCCGCACAGGTGCTGGCCGCAGTCGGTGGTGTCGCCACCTGCATCGTCCCGCCAAGGGTCACGCTGAACGTGGCCCCCGTCGCCGCAATCAGGTTGGCGGTGTTGTCGATCGTATAGGTCAGCGTGCTGGCGTTGCCTTGGGTGACCGTGGCGGGCGCAAGCGCACCCGAGAACAGCGGCGCGCCCGCCGGTGTGATCGTCAACGGCACAGAGACGCCCACGCTGTCCCCCAGCGCGGTCGAAATCAGACCGGTCGCCTGCGCCGCAGGCCCGTCCTGCAAGGCCCGAATGTCAAAGGAGAACGTACACGTGCTGCCAGCCGGAATCGCGTCCGCCGTCAGGCTGACATCGTCGTCGCCGGGCGTCAGCGCGATGGTGGGGTTCACACATGTGCTCGTCGCGTTGGGTGTCGGTGCAACGGTCAGCAATGCGCCGGTCTCAAGGCTCAGGTTCAGATCGTCGGCATCAATGAGAGACGCAGAGTTGTCAAACGTGACCTCAAAGGTGGTCACACCGCCTTCGACCACCGTGTCGGGGGTCAGGGTGGCGGAAATGACGGGCACCGGCGCGGCTGTTACGTTGAGGCTGTCGGATGCCTCGACCGTGTCGCCCAGCGACGTGGCGAACGCCACCGCATAGGCGTTGGTGCCGACGGTTGTTGCGATCACCGGCAGGGTGATGGTGCAGGTGTCCCCTGCGGCGACGATGCCGCCGGTCAGTGACACGTCCGGCCCCTGTGCCGTGGACGAGAACGTCCCGCCACAGCTGTTGGCGGGGGTGCCTGCCGCATCCGCGCTCATCCCATCGGGCAGCGTGTTGGCAAAGCTGATCTGCTCGGCTGCAATCGATGCGCTGTTGACCAGCGTATAGGTCAGCGTGGCCGCCCCACCCTGCGCAACGGTTGTCTGGTCGAAATCAACCGTCAGCACCGGCAGCGGGGCTTCAGTCACCGTCAACGTCGCCGATGCGGTGCCGCTGTTGCCCAGCGTCGTGACCAGATCACCCGACACCGTGTCGAACGTGCCAACCGTCGCGGACGCGACATCTACGGTCAGATCACAGCTGGCCCCGGCGGCAATCGTGCCGCCGCTAAAACTCAATGTCGCGTCACCTGCCGTCCCGGTCGGCGTCGCACCACAGGTGCCGCCGAAATTGAGTGGATCCGCCAGCACCGGGCCGCCCGCAAAAGTCTCGCCCAGTGTGACAATATCCGCCGCCAGCAACGCGCTGTTGCTGATCGTGTAAGTCAGCGTGCTGACCTCGCCCTGCGTCACACTGTTGGGGGCAAAAACCTTGGCGATGGTGGGCAGCGGCGCGGGTGTGAGCGTCAGTGTCGCCTCTGCCCCTGCCGCAGAATTGCCGATATCCGTCTCGACCGCGCCGGTGGTCACGGTCTGGCTGGTCTCCAGCGATGTGGTCAGCACATCCACCGCGAACGCACATGTCCCGCCCAGCGGGATCGTCGCGCCAAGGAAGGACACCGTGCTTGCACCCGCCACGGCAGTCACCGTGCCGGAGGCGCAGGTCAGGCTCGCATTCGGCACAGCGGCCACCACCATACCCGCAGGCAATGGCGCAGAGAACGCCGCACCAGTCGCGTCAATCAACGTGGAAGAGTTGGTGAAGCTGACAGAGAGGCGGCTTGTCCCGCCCTGCACTGTCGTCGCAGGTGTAAAGGCCGCCGACAGCGTGGGACGTGGCGCATCCGAAACGGTCAGCGTGGCCGACGCGGTGCCGGAATTGCCCAGCGACGTGGACAAAGCGTCCGTGGTGTTTGTCAGGCTTGGCCCTTGGGTTGCGCGGACAGAGACCGCATAGGTGCAACTCTCTTGGGCGGCCACGGTTATGCCCGCGACCCCAAATGATCCCGCCGCCGCGCTGACTGTGCCAACGGTGGACGCGCCCGATGTACAACTGCTGACGACATTTGGCGTGGCCGCCAGTTCCAGTCCCGCCGGGAAGGTGTCGGTGATGCTGCCTGCGGTCGCGGGCACCAACGCGCCGCTGTTGTCGATGGTCAGGGTCATGCGGGTCTCGCCGCCCAGTTCAACGCTGTCAGGTGCAAAGACCTTGGTAAAGGTTGGCGCATCCGCCGCCGTCACGTTCAGGTCGGCCCCTGTGGCCGCCCCCGCCCCAAGGGTCGAGGCCACGCTGTTCAGCGTGAAACTGGCCGTGCCTGCGGTCACGGCTGTGACCGTCACGGTTGTGGTGCAGGTTGTGCTTGCCGCAAGGCTGGTTAGGCTCAGACCAACGCCGCCGGGGCCTTGGGTCACGTCCGCACCACAGGTGCCGGTGTCAGCGACCGGCGCCACAAGGCTGACACCGGGGGGCAGGGCAAATCCGCTGCTCACCGTGCCTGCGGCAACCAGTGCGGCGCTGTTGTCAAATGTGACCGTCAGCGCCGAGGTGCTGCCTTGCGGGATATTGTCCGGCGCAAAGGCCATCGCCGCCGTGGGCGCGGGCGCGGGGGTAAAGGTGATGTCAGCCGACCCCACGCCGGTCAGCAGGCCCGTGGTCAGCGGCACCTGATCAATCGGGTTCGAGAATGTGGTGGCCTGATCGCTGGTCACGTCAATGGAAACGGTACAGCTGCCGCCCGCAGGAATGACCCCTGCCCCGCCCGTCGCAAAGCCGGACGTGCCGGATGCAGAGACCGTCGATCCCACACAGGTCGTGGCCGCATTGTCGGGTGATGCGATGTTCAGACCCGTGGGCAGCGCATCCTGCAACGCGCCCAGTGTCGTGGGTACAGCCGCCGCCGCGTTGTCCAGTGTCACTGTGAGGGTGGCCACTCCGCCCTGCGCGACGCTTGTCGGGGCAAAGGCGGATGTCACCGTTGCTGCGGGTGCCTGCACCACGGTCAGCGTGGCCGACGGCAGGACGGCCTGCACCCCGAAATCCGAGCCGAGCGACGACAGCGTCGTGGGATAGGACGCGGTCAGAACCGACACCACATCGACGGTCACCGCACAATTGGCCCCCGCCGTCAGCGTCCCACCGGTCAGGGTGATGCTGCTGCCACCGGCAGTGGCCCCCAGCGTTGCAGAGGTACAGGTGGTGCTGGCATTGGGCACATCGGCCACAACCAGGCCCGCGGGCAAGGTCTGGCTCGCCGCGATGTTCACGGTGTCGAGCGCTGCCGCCGCGCTGGTCAGGGTCAGCGTGTAGGTGGATGTTGCACCTTGGGCGACGGATGTGGGCGCAAAGGCCAACGCAGCGGTGACCGTGGACGGTGCATCCACCGTCAACGTGGCCGCCGCCGTGCCACTGCTGCCAAAGCTAGACGTCAAAGCGCCGGTTGTGTTGGTGAAACTGCCAGCAGATGCGCCCAGCACGTCATAGGTGATAGTGCAATTGGTCAACGCATTCACAGTGCCGCCGGTATAAGAAACGCCCCCTGCCCCGCTGGTCGCAGTCAGCGTTCCGCCGGTACAGGTGGTTGACGCATTGGCCGGGGTCGCAACCACCAGCCCCGCAGGCAACGTGTTCGACAGGTCCAGCGACGTGGCCGGGATCGCGCCGGTTGCGTTGGTGATGGTGAGCGTCGCGGTCGACGTGGTGCCCTGCTCAATCGTGGCTGGCGCAAAGGCAAGCGCAAGCGGCGGCGGCGGCGGTGTCACCACCTCGACGCTGAATGCGGCGGTGTTTGCGATGCTGGGGAATTCGGTCGCGCCTACGGTGGGTGCGGGCAGGCTCTGGGTGCCCAGCGTCAGCGATGTCAGGTCGGCGGTCAGCGCACAGCTGCCCCCCGCCGCAATCGACCCGCCCACCAGCGTGGCCCCGGTCGGCGTGGGCAAAAAGGTGCCGCCACAGGTGTTGGACGCCGTACCGCCCGGTCCGGGCAGGAACGCGCCAAATGCCTGCGCAAAGCTCAGGTTGGTGATCCCCACGGCGCTGGCACTGTTGTCGATCGTGTAGACGACCTGCACATCGGTGCCTGCGATGATGGAACTGGCCGAGGTCGCCACCGTCACGATCGGCGGAGGCGACACAACCGTCAGCGACGCCGCCTGCCCCGCCGCCACCGTCAGACCCACATCCGTGAGCGCGCTGGTGGTGCTGGTGAACGTGGCGGGTGTCACGCTGGGCACGTTCACTGTCGCCGAGAAGGTGCAGCTTTCGCCCGGTGCCAGAATGCCGCCCGTCAGATCCAGTGTGGTTGTCCCCGAAATGGACGATCCGGTGCCGCAACTGCCGCTCAGGCCGGACAGGGTCGCACCCGGAATGTCCGTCCCGATCGGATCGCTCAGCCCCAGCCGCGTCAGGCTGGCCCCGCCTGCGGGGTTGTCGATGGTGTAGGACACCGTGGTGGTGCCACCCGCGTTTGCGGTGCTGGGCGTGAAACTCTTGGCCAGCGTGGCCGACGCCGTGGGCGAGATCACGGACAGCGACGCGCTGGCGGCAGGAGCCGTCACTGTAGTGCTGAACAGGGTCGCTGCCGCGGTGCTCGTGGTATTTTCGAACGTCCCCGCTGCCGCGCCAGACGGGATCGCCACATTGACCGTCACCGAACAGGCCGCGCCGCCGGTCAACACGATACCACTCAGCGAAATCAGGGACGCGCCGGATGTCAGGGCCGCCGCGCCGCAGCTATCAGACACCTCACTGTCGAGCGTCGCGCCCGAAACAAAGGCATCAAGGTCGTCCGTCAGGGACACATTGGACAGCGTTTCCGAGATGGACGGTGTAAAGGTGATGGTCATCGGCACCGTATTGCCCGCCGTCACGCTGGACTGACCAAAGGATTTGGCCACCTCGAACCCGACCGTTTCGATCTCGATCGAACCCGTTGCCGCCGGTGACGTCACGCTGGCCCCGCCAAGCGTTGCCGACAATGCGCTTGTCGTTGTGGGCACCGTGTCGCCCGTCGGCAGGGATGTCGGTACATTCAAATCAAACTCGATCTGGCAGGACGAACCACCTGGCAGTGTTCCGCTGGCAAAGATTAGGAATGTCGTCCCCGAGACGGATGGCGTGCCTCCGCAGGTGTTGGACACCGGTGTTGCGTTATAGGTCAGGCCGGGAAAGCCGCTGTTGATACTGTGGGTGAATTGCAGGTTGGTCGCATCAGCGCTGCCGGTGTTGTCGATTGTGTACCGCGCCCGCACCGTGCCGCCGGGCAGCGCTGGTCCGTTCAGAATCTCCAACGCGAAATCAAGACCCGACAGGACGGTGACATTGCCCACCGCTGCGGCAAAGGTCTGGCCACCGCCATTGGCGGTGATACCGGATGTCGAAATACTCTCTGACGCGCCCGGCGTTGCCGAGTTGGGCACCGTCACGTTGACCACAACCTCACAGCTTTCGCCGGCAGCCAATGTGCCACCCGCAAAGGTATAGGTGCCCGCCGCATCGCTGACCATGCCGCCGCATGTGTTGCTTTGCGCCGACACGAAGCCCAGCAAACCAATGCTCGCCACATCTTGGGAAAAGGTGATGTCCGTCAGGTCGGTGGCGTTCTCTGCCCCTGCCGTCAGCGTCGTGGTCAGTGTCGTTGCGGCGCCGACCGTCACGCTGGGCACCGTCTGCGTCGCCGTCAGGCCAAGCGCACCGGACACGGTGAAGGATGCGCTGGCACCACTCACGGTAAACCCTGTGCCCGACACCAATGCCAACAGGTCTGACGACTGCAACGACACGGTCGATCCCGATGCGCTGGTGTCGATATTCAGCTGCACCACAAAGGAGCAAGAGGCCGATCCCGCCAATTCAAGCGCACTATACGTGATTTCGGCAAAGCTGACGTCCAATGCCGCTTGGCTTGACGCGCCACAGAACCCGGTTGACGGGCTCGGCGACACTGTGCCCGGCACCATGCTGCCATCAAAAGTGAAAGAACCGTTTCTGAGCGTCTGCGTGGATGTATTGGTCAGCGTGAACTCGGCAAATACCGTGTCGCCGGGTGCTGCATTGGTGACAACCGACCCGCCCGACGCCGCATCGACGATCTGCAATCCAAAGGTGGGTGCGGTCGTCGTGGGTATCACAAGGCTGGCGGATGTGCTGTTGCCCGTCACCGGGTTGCCGCTGATTGTGCCGGTCAGCGCGTTTGTCGGATAGTCGAACCGGCCCGGCGCCACAGTTCCCGCACTGTATGTATAGCGCGCCTCAAGCGTACATGTATTGGTCGAGGCCGGGATTGAACCCGCCGAAAAGGTGACATCGGAGGCCGTGCTTTGGCTGGCGGTAAATCCGCAACTGTCGCCGGTGATCTGGTCAAAAGTCAGATCCTCCAGCCCGGTGTCGCGCAACGTGTCGGTAAAGGCGATGTCGGTGAGCGCGGTATCGCGCACGGTGTAGGTGATTGTGAACGTGGCCGTGACCGCGCCTGTGCCATCTACGGGGTTTGGCGAAAACGCCTTGGCCAGCCGCGGCGCGCCCGCGGGCGCTGCCACCACGGTGAACTCTGCGGCACCTGCGTCCAGTGTTTGGACCTGTGGGAACACCGACGATCCAAAGTCTAAGACGTTCTGATAACTGGCCGTTTCGACTGTGTTGATCGCGGTCCCGGACGTCGTGGCGCGCAGGGGCACGGTGATATCGCATGTGAACGGTGTCGCAATTCTTGGGTCCGGCGACGGCACAGGGCCAAAGTTGACCTGCGTCGACGACACCGTGATTTCGTTTGCGCCGGTGTCTGCGGACACCAGCACATCCACACCCGAACAGGTCTGCGCAACCGTGACCGGCGTGTCGATTTCAACATTGGCCGGCAAGGTGTCCGTCACGCTCAACCCCGCCACTTGGGTGTCGGAGACATTGCTGAAATCGAACGTGTACGTCAGCGTTACCGCCGCGCCCGCGGTTACGGACGCCGGTGTGAACTGCTGCGTCACAATCGCCCGCGCCCCGTCAACGGAGAGCGACGACACGTTGTCTGTGCTGGTCAACGCGCCTTCGGTGAACAGCTCAACATCCGGAAAGACGACCGTTCCGGGGGTCGAGGATGTCAGCGTCGCGCTGATTGTGCAGGTGCTGTTGCCCGGCAGCGCGTCAGAGGCGAATGCAAATTGCGCGGCACTGCTGGATGAAATCGTGCCGCCAAAACAGTCTGTCGTCGGCGTCCCGACAAGCGTGACATTGCCCGGCAAGGAATAGCTGATTGTCGGTTGGTTGACGATCGGCCCGCCCGAGTTGTTGATGCTGAGTGTCAGCGACGTCACCCCGCCCGAGGAGATGGTGGTGGGCGACAATGATGCGTTAAGGGACTGCGCTGATGCGGCCTGAACCATGGCGGCGACCGCTGCAAAAAGAACTGTTCCAAACAAGCGCCACTGACAGAAATATCGCAATTCAAAATCCTCGCTCGGCACTTACACTTTAAACGGGAATCAATAACGCGTTCGTGTAAGCAATTTACCGCCTACCGTGCCCGATTTCCGCGCAAACGCAAAACGGGTTTTTTCCGATTGCCAATTGCTTCGGCTCTGCGGCCAGAAAGACACAAGGTCGCGCACAGTTGACAGCTGTCAACGCCGCAGTCACGCGGCCCTGAGCAGCGCCATAACCATCGGTCCCGGCGAAAATGCCGGTGCTTCGGCACGGCGTGTCAGGGCGCGCAGATAGCCGCCCGGGCTCTGGATGTCGGGGCCGCGTTGCAGGATGTCCGCCACCGTGGTCGCCGCCTGCTCTGGCCCCATTGTGGCGCAGGCCCTGTGCCATGCATCCGCGCTGATCCCGATCATTGGGCGCACCTTGTCCGCCGCATTCACCAGATGTCGCCACTGCCCGATCTCTGTTCCTTAAAACAGCGCCAGATCGGGACAGGCTTTGGTGACAAGCGCCAAGGGGAGCGTAGGCGTACCCTGCCCCGTTGCCGTTTTCCCGATGTCTTGATCATGGGGTGTATCGGTCTCCGCCTTGCTCTGTTCTGAGCAAAGTTCAAAATCAGAAGAGTCTGTGTTTGAATGGGGCCGTTGCATTAATTGATGTGCGCTGATCGGTGGTGTGGGTTGATGCACTGGATCATGCGGCCGCGAAGAGTTTGCTGCTGAACTGGATTTCGCCCAGAACGCCTAGTTGTTTGTGATGGATGTGGCCGCGTTTGATTGTTCTAATCGTCTCGATCCCGCTCAAGGTCGCTTTGGCCGTTCGCAGGGAGCGGAAGCTCTGGCGATAACCGAGCAGCCGCTTCATAGCCGCATGATCGCTCTCGATCAGATTGTTCCGCCACTTCTTGTCAATATGCCGGATGCCGTCGAAATGTGGGTCGTAGCGATGATTGATCTCACGGATGACCCGTCGATATGAATGGGCCTTGTCCGTTACGGTTGTGACCGGTCTGCGTAGCCTGACACGCTCAATTGCCTTGTTCAGAAAGGCTCTGGCGGCTTTCGCATCCCCTCTGGCTGTCAGGCGGAAGTCGACCATCTGACCGTTCGCATCGATCGCACGCCACAGATAACGCCGTTTGCCGCCGACACGAATGTAGGTCTCATCGACGTGCCAATCGAAGTTGGCCCGCCGGAGATACTTTTCGGTCCGTTTCGTCAGTTCCGGACTGAACTTCTGAACCCAACGATACGCGGTCGACCAATCAATGCCGATCCCGCGCTCTGCGGGCAAATCCACCACGTCCTGGTAGGACAGCGGGTAGCGCAGATACCACCGCACCGCGCAAAGGATGATGTCACGCGGAAAGCGGTGAGGCTTGAACGGTGACTGACGCGCCATGATCAACCTCAAAAAGCAGGAAGGTCGGCAACGGGCCGGCCGCAAGGTCTTTTTGAGTTTGGGCAAGAGAAAAGGCCGCGTGGTCTCATATGACCGCGCTGAGCCCCAATTACCCGATGCGGCGGGCCACACAAACGGTCCGGATGACGGGCCTCGATCATCATCTAAAAATCGTCATTGCAAAAACTGACAATCAGGCCCGAGCACGAGCCATAACAACATGCGCTATCACGGCGAAAAGATACAGAAGCACAACCGTCAAAAACATGGCAGCGTGACCAGCGTACCCAAGAATTGAAAGCAAGATAGGCGTTCCGATAAGGTTTCCGAGATTACCCATCTGCGCCATAGCGCCATTGGCCAAAGCGCAGCTTTCAGCAGTGGCATTTAACTCTGGCACAGCGGCAAAACTCGCGCCTTGGACAAGCCCCAACGCTGCGAACAAGCCGATGGAAAGATGCGGCAAAGGAAGGCCTGCGAAGAAAAGCATCACGACACTTCCAGACACGAGAAACCCCACGATTGTAATTGCCACCGCAGTCGCTTTTGCGAGCAATGCCGATACGATGATGAGGGACACCGCGATACTGACAACCGGCATGAAGCCAACAATCAAGGTGCGGCTAGATAATGGCAACAGCTCTGGGAGCACGGCCAGCAATGCAACGAAAGTCATGGTATAGAACAGCCAGCCAATAGCTGGCGCAGCCACATCGGGTGATCGGTAGGCATCAATGTGCTTCTGGATCATCGGGGTTTGGTCGCGTTGAACAGCGGCAGCGGTTTCAGGACGCCTGACATTGCTAAGCAAAAAGCCCAGAAAGAGGGCCACCGATAGCATGTACACCCCATGCGCCACCAGTAACCCGTCGAGCCCCCGATTTCCGACAAATGGCAATCCAATCCAGACCATCACCGCAAATGAGACACCAAAGAACGTGCTCCAAAGAGTCATACCGATCCCGCGAAAACGCCCTGACGTGATTTGCGCAATGAGCGTTGGTGCAGCGACGACAATCATCAGATGGGACACACCTTCAATCACGCGGCTTACCAACATGATCGCAAACCCCGGCAGTGTCGCTTGCCAAAAGGAAACAACGCCACCAAGCACAAGGGCCGTGATGACAGCACGCGCGAGTCCGATGCGCGCGATCAGGACGCCAGCTGTCATTCCAAAAACCGCACCCAAAGCGCTGATAAGGGTCAGGAGCCAGCCGATTTCGGTTCCGGCTTCAGGATAGAGCAAACGAACGGTGCCGAACGGGACGGCAAACTTGGCAAATTGCGCCGCAGCGCCAAGGCCCGCCAGCCATAAGACCAGCACAAGAAGACCACTGCCGAATGAAGTCCGTAACATACTGTCCGGATACTGGGGGCGCGATCTTTGATCCACGCATAAAAAATGTGAGGATCAGACGCCTGAAACCAGTCTGACCGGCGTGCCATCTGCCAGATAAAGCCTTTCCCAAAGGATAGCACCTGCGCTGATCCGGATTGCGTTATGAGTAGCTTCGGACGTGCTAAACAGCTTTGCTTTTGGTTCTTTTACAGACCACCAGTCGGAATCCGCGAGTTCGGTCTCTGCGTGGCGGATCTCATCCGTTGAGAACCGCCAAAGCGACGCTCCAAGCATCGCTCTTTGCGACACCAACCAGTCTTGTGCTCGGCTACGCGAATACGCCAGACAGATATGATTGGTCTCGTCGACCAGATGGAGGCAATCGCCTGAGTTTTCGACAAGTCGGCGTAACGCATGGTCATCTGTTCTGGATTGGGCCAGCAGATCGAACACAGCATGTTGGACCTTTGTTTGCGGCACCTGTTTGCCACTTTCCCACCGAGACACAGTCGCTTGGTCAACGCCCAACTCTTGTGCGATGATCAACTGCTTCAATCCGAGCACCCGCCGCTGCTGCCGCAACCGGCGGCCAAATGAGGGTAAGGGTTTCATCAAGTGTTCCGACATACTTGCCTTAGGGTGCGACTTTCGCTTCACGGGCGCAACTGCGTTGAAAGAGCTACCGGTCGTGCATCCTGCACTCTACTAAAACAGTCTCCTAATTTTCTGTGTCGATGATTGACAACCGCATTGAGCGAAGATGAGTCTAAGAACCGCCATGTGTGACTAGGTCAATTTATCCATAGCCGCGATTGGCGCAGCCGCAGTGAAAGATCAGTTCGGTCCAAAGAGTGGCTCCGTAGCGGCACGCACTGAGCGGCAGCTTCGACGATAACGGCTCCCTGTGTCGCTACCGCCCTGCCCGCTTGGCAGCCTCGGATCTCGGAGTAACGATAACCGAGAATTATCAACCCCCTTACCCCAGGTACTGGTTCTACTCGCGCTGTTGGCAACTAAACGGAGTTGCGCAGGGCCATTTGACTTCATGCTAAAGTAGTCTGAGGGAAGCATTCTGCAGCTGACTCGACCAATTCTTGAAAGTCACCTTCATCAAAGTCAGGCGTGATTAGTCAAGAACAGCACCCGCCGGTCCAATTCCGCCAACTTACGGCTTGACCTCCCAGAGGTGTGTTTGTCTAGTTTCTGCTAGCTGAGAGAGGAATTTTTTTGGAAAATTTGAACAAGCGGGGCCAATCATATTCGGCTCCCTTTGGTAGGTTTCGCTTTGTTGGCGCGTCTGGTTCTGATGAGACTTTAGTAGGTCGGGAGAAACAACGCGGCAGACTGACACGCATCCTGCTCGACGCACGTGCGCGTACGGCAGTGCTCGTCACAGGGCGTCGCGGTATCGGCAAAACCACCTTTGTAGACGCATGTATTGACGACTACGAACGCCTTGTTTTCCGACGCTTCCTGCGATCTGATCACGGAAAGTCTTGGCTTGATCACTTTGTGCTGATCGCAATCGCCACACTAATCGGGTTTCTGTTGCTAGTTGCGGCTGATCTATTAGAACTGTTTTCACCGCAACTTTCAAACTCACCATTGCTGATTATCGGCATTCTTCCGGCAGGTCTGGTCGCGATCTTGCCTTTGATCTTGTCCATTCACATGGCGAAAGCAGCTTCACGGATACATGGCGTTGGTACACCTCTTCCCTGGGTATCTTTTTTGTCTTTTGCTGGAACCGGAGCAATTTGTATCTGGTTCAGTCAAAACGCCCCAGCACTTTTTATGTCCCGAGCACTTCTGGGACTAGCAGTCCTTGGTTTTCTGGGTGAAACAACGAATTTTGGTTTTCTTCGCCCACTCGGATGGGAATGGACTTGGTCGCGGTTCAAGCAGAACTTATCCCGCCTAGTCCGCACCACAATACGCTTCGGAATCCCATTCTTTATCATGATCTTCGGCATCCCAAGTATGTTGAATCTACTGCCGATACTGGATTGGGTGTCTCTATTCCCTGTTTCAGTTGGGGATACACGCGGGGCCACACTTCAACCAACGGACGAAATCCTAAACAATTTTGGCCTCGCTGCAGTCGCAACCGGCGGGATGTTAGTAGCCAAGTACGCAAGAGCTAGAAGAGGTTTTCCGTCCCCAGAAAGCCTTGAGTTTGCAGAGTTCGAAAGGAAGCTTGGTAAGCTCGGTGGCCTAATCCTATTGGTTACAGTAGGGACAGTTCTCGCATTTTGGTTCATCGAGTACGTGATTGCAGTTCAATCTGGAACTGACGCAAGCGGCCTCATAAGAGTTAACTGGCTCAGCTTGGGGGTATTGGCCGCATTGGTCGTTACTTTTGTTGCGATCACTCAGTGGCGGCTGTTTAGAACTGGATTCACGGGAGTTCGTGATAACGGCCACGCTCAGATCTGGCATCCAATTAGCGAGTTCTTGGTATTTAAGGCCGTTATCTTGGCAACGGTTTCTACCCAGATCGTTTACGGCGCCCTCGGTCTCGTTGTTGACCCGAAGCTACCAGACTCCTTGACCGACTACTGTGACATTGTTCTAGACTCAGGCAACACGATGCCAGGAACCGCAGAAGCTGGTGGATTCGTCTTTAGCAACTATAGCGACGAATCCTCGTTCAAAGGCTGGCCAACGCCGGTGCGAGCCCCAGATACTCCGCGTCCTGCGCTCGAGCCGCCAATGTGTACGTCAAAAATCCTAGCGAACGAGTTCTTCGTTTCACTGCAAGGCAATGCAAACAAACTCGGCAATCCTCCCATAACCATCAATTTTCCCAAAGATGCCGACGGCAAATACCTAGAGCCCGAAACCCTTGCATTCTCTCTTTTTGCAGGACCGTGGGAAGAAACGGCTTGGCTTTGTTTCTTTGTACTGATTGTTCTCCTGGCATTTTTCTTGGATTACGAATGGATTAATCGCCCGGGTGTTTCTGTCCAAGACGCAAGAGCGATCAACCCGGCCATGCGACGCAAGTGGCGTCCTGGATTTGAGTTTGATCCCATTGCAATTTGGGTCGCTCAGGCACGAACCGTACGACTGAATAAAGGTCACGGCGGACAAACATCCTCCAAGGTCCTCGAAAGCATGTCGCGTACTAACTTCGAGGCACTGGAAGAACGTCGACGCGAAGTAATTCATCTCATCGAAAGCACAACGATGGGCTATGCAGTCTATCGCTCGATGATGCAATCCACTGTCGTAAGGGTAAATCTAGGATTTGATGAGCTCAATCACCGCGGGGTGACTCTGGCTATGTTGACTGGGTTACGTTCGGAGTATCGCAAAAAATTCTTGGGTTTCAGATCCGAAATTGCAATGAGTGGCTGGTTAACGAAGTTGCTTATCGCTTCGTTGGTGACGACATACATCGCACGGAGTTTGATTGATTTTCCAGCCGTCGACGCCATGCCAGAAACGCACCAGCAGGCCTTTATTTCTGCACCATTGATCGACGCGACCGACACATCAGACGATCAGAGTAGAACCACCGGGTTGACTCGTTTGCGAGTTGAATACTGCGAATACTTGAAGTGGCATGACATAAATGGTTTCTCGGCATCATCACAGTTTACGAGCAACTCAGCAGCTGTTCCTCTTGCGTTCTGTCGCGCGTTCCCAGCCATTGCTGAAGCCATTCTGCCGGTTATGTTTCTTCCGTTGTTAAGCGTAGAACTCGAAACACAACACTTATCCGACAAGTTCATTTTCCATGTCCTTCACAAGAACAATGGCCTTCCGGAGATTGTTGGAAAAGATAGAATTGAAAGGGTTCGCCCGGAACTGGTACTGCGGGACGGAAAGACCGATAACTTTGAACTTGAGAACCCAGAGGATCCGAGCTTTCGCCTTTATCATCTAATCCTACTGTTGTTAGTGATGGGGGCGATAAATGGTGTTATCCGTATTTACCCGATAGTTCCCTACTCCCGTACGGCTGCCCGCATAGATGAGTTGATCAACATGCTAGTTGCCCATCAAATGCATGGAGAGCGGCACGGGTGGAACGGAGGCAGCGGCTGGCTGAGCAGTGTATTCTCACGTGAGAAATATTCAGAGGTCCGGAAGGATAACCTTGACCCACGGATGGTCGAATACCAACTCTTCGGCATACTGGAGGATATGCAGCGCCGCAGATTGCAACTTCCCTTCGAGACTGTTTTTTCGGTATCAATTCCTCGTCCAGAAATCACTTTCGTCTTTGACGAACTCGACAAGATTACGGGACTCGTAGGGACGGATAAGCCCGACCGGCGACAGATTGAGGATATCGAAGCCCTCGACGCGGAACGCCAGCGGGCATATGCTCTGCGAGGCCTCCTTTCTGATATGAAGCGCGTGATTTCTGCAGCGCCTGCTCGCTTCATTTTTGTAGGAAACCGGTTGCTTCATGATGAGTGGATCGCAGATGCAACCCGTCGCACTCCTCTACTTACAAGTATCTTTGACGAAGAGATCTACCTACCCTCGCTTCTCTTGGACACTGGCTCCGTTACCGAAAGGGCACCACCTCAAAATCCACTTTGGGACCGTACTTTCGAGTATCTGCATCGGGTACACAAGCAATCTGAGAGGAACTATCGGCGGGCTCTTCAAATGCGTACATCCCCGTTTATGTGGCAAACCAATGAACCTCTGTCGCGTCAGGCGTACTCGGACACTCACGTGCGAGTACAGGAGATTCGGGGCGCTTGGAGGTTCGACAAGAAACCAGAACCGGAATTTGGCGATGTTTGGTTGAAGTTGTATCGCTCAGTGGACGGTCAGCAGATTGACTACCCGGGCAGTACGAATTCTGAAGGAGAGCCAATAGAGGACCGTACTTGGAGACGGGCTATCATAACGGACTTCGTAAGGTTTCTGACGCTTCGCAGCATGGGTAACCCCAAGAAGCTGCAACAACAACTTGGGGAATTCATTGCACCTGCCGCACGTGTCGCTCCACCCCCTGCAGACATGTTCAAAGACAGACGAGGAATGATTGCGAGAGATCTTGAAGCGCTAAGGCGGGTGCGAAATGTATTTTGTGAAGACGACGTTCTACATTTTGAAGATCATGACATCTACCGGATTCAACTCGTTGGCACGTTGTTTCGGCATGCCCGAGAAACATTTGCGCGTTCGGTTGTTCCGGGCGACGACAAACGACTATTGTCTATGTTCTACATGTATGAGTTTCTTTTTAAATTTCATGGGCGAGGTTTCTCCTGGGGTAGTCTCGAGCGGATTGAGGAAATGGCACACATGCACCGAGCTCCAGAGCTCAGGTCACTGATGCACGAGGTTCTTGATAGCTCCTCTGAACGCTTTCTGCACAAAATCCTGAATGGCATGTATGCATTTCGCTTTCGTTCCGACTTTTCGGTTGAGATGCGGCGGCTATCACGGCTGTTTGAAACTGAGCAAGCAGCCTTCAACTTCACGCTAGACGAGTCACAAAGCCTGAAGGCTACCTACATTGCACTTCTGGAAAAATCGCCTGCCGCGAACATCGATCTGGTAACTGCTCTTGGAGAACTCTACGAGTATGATCAGGACTTCGATTCAGCTCGTCATCATTACCGCCACGCGATCCGGATCAATGACGAAACGCTATTCTACCACGTCGGTAGTCGACTAGATAGCACCGACCCCTTTGCAACCGCCGCCGAGGCAAGGCTTCCCAAACAAGGAGAACCATTACAGGATTTCCACGATCTTCCAATTCTCTATGCCCCAGGGCAGGCCGCGTCTGAAGTGGCCACACTAGCGGCATTCCTAGGACCGGACAGGGAAATAAAGCACAACTTCCTTGTCTATGCGCCCTGGGCAGTTCGACGCCTTCGCTTGATGCTAAAAATAGGATTGACCTATGAGCAAGTAAATGACCTTGAAATGGCTCAGCTCCACTACCGAGATGCCACGAAGACATCTCTAGAGCTAATTGATCTGCTGCAAAAGAGTGTTTCTAGCAAGAGCCCAACGGGTAACGACATGACTACTTTGAAACACATGAATGTGGTGTATCAAGCAATATTCGCGGAAGCATGGGTGTCACAGAAACTGCCATCGAGCGTAGACGGTTCAATATCTATCGTAGAGGATGCGTTGCACCGGCTTCGAAAATCACTACCAATTCTAAGTGATCCACAGACTGGATACGAACTTGCCGAAGAAGGTGAAAACACTGCGAAATCAACTGAAACGTCAGACGCAGTTGGCGGTGTCACACATGCGCACTTGGCCCTAATCGGTTCAGAGATGCACAATAAGGCTGGCGATCTCTACTTCTTCAAAGGCCGGTCGTTCCTTGTCTTCAATCGCCTAAAAGAGGTTGCAGAGAAAGGGATCGGAACGGGAGCTGAAGGGACAGTCCTGAAAGCGCACTATCACTATGCTGTTGGCCTTCACGAAGTGCGTCGTTTCGTTACCTATCGTCGGAAATCATCAGAGTGGAAATTTAACGTAGGAACCCAGCGGCACCAAACGTTTGAAAGAGGTGGTTGGGCTGATTTCGTTTATCTTTCCGCTGCGTCAAACTTGGCGGACATGGCTGACGCGGTGCTCGCGCGAACGTCAATACTTTCACTATATGACGACTTCAGTAGCGTTGAGAAAATCGTAGGTCCGCCGGACGAAATGCATGAAGCGTTCACCAAGGCGACTGATGCCTTTTTTGAGGGCGACGATATCTCCACTTCTGACGATCCCTACTCCATTTTGACCGACAAGTTTTTCGGCACTTGGCAAGGGAACGACGAGACGAACTATCCACAATTAGTTCTTTTCGGTGAGCCATCGCCATCAATCGCCCGAGTCGTTGCTGGCTTGAACTTCATCGCATGCGGAGCGCGATTGAATGAACGTGCAGGCTTCCTTGACGATGCTGCTTCAGAGTACCTTATGGCAGCTCAGTATGCGGCCTCTCAGCTGCAGCGACTACGGACATTCGAAGCCGCGAGTTATGCGCTCGGACAAGAAGTCACAGAGAATGAAACAGACGATACAAACCCCTCACAGAACATGAGTGAATTCCAGACGGCCAAGTTGGACCTTCTGGAAATGCTTAAGTTGACTATTTGCGGAGAAGGCCGCAAACAGCATAGACTAGATACAGTCAAGGTACTTGTTGACTTCGCATACTATTGTTGTGGGGAGTATGGGCGACTAAAGAAACTAGCTTCTGCTCGGCAAGACACCGACTACCTCGTGGGTGGTGTCGTCCTTGAAAGTGCAGTTACGACAGTTTGTGATCTAATTCTGTGTACAAACGACCTGTTAAAGCATGAGTTTGATCTCATCGGACCACAACTCCCTATCGTAGCTGCGATTGATGAAACCGTGAACGGACTCGAGCGTTTTCTCGAAGACTGGCTCAAAGACAGCTACGACGCAGCATGCGTTGCTGGTCGTGAAGCTCACTTGTCCAAATTCGACGCAGCTGAGCTAAACTATTCAGATGAGCGAATGCTGCGCGTTAGATCGATCTTGAACTACTTGCTTATTCGCCATCCATTCCCAGTACTTAACCAAGTCTATGGTCTGCAGGTACTAATTGATGATGCTCTCTTAAGCGAGCCTAATCCCAACCAAAAACAGACTGATCCGAGAACTTGGACAAATGACGCTTCTAGGCAGGTTTACGACTATATTCGAGAAATAAACCGGCTAGCCGAACAACTTGAAGCTCCGATGCATGTTACACCAATAGAGATCGGTCGCTCTGCCGCCTTTTGGGTTTTGAGAGAAACCCGTTTTGGCAATGAAACAACATTTGCCAGCTATGCCAAGCAAAGCCGGGTAGACGAGATTTTGAAGGTTGCAACCAACGCGCTGCGCGCAAGCCGAGAAAGCTATACAATGGGGAGGCATTTTCGAAATTCAATTTCAAGAATGCAGTACTTATTCGATGACTTCAATGATCGAAAGCTACACACCAAGCATGGCCTGCAAATGTCAGACATGGAGTTGTGCTCGGTACTCGAACACCTAATCAACGAATATGGTAAGTGCAGAATGCAAAAATAACAAAGGTACTGATGCAATCAACCGTCATCAGAGCTCGAAAACTGATAATTCCTAGTTATCGTTACTTCTGTATTCGGATCAACGTTGCTGAGCTGGCACGAGCAATCAAGACCGGATCCAGCGATTTCACTGCCAAACGCAATTGTTATCTTTTGTTGATTGTCATGTTATTGTTAGCAGGCACCGACAACTGCCTGAAGGCCTAGTAGAGAAAAACCAAATCAATGGGGCTATAACAGTTGGCTAGACACCGCTCATGCTTGACCACTGGATCACCCATCTGGCGGGCAGATTTGCGGTAACGGGAAATAAATTTTAGACTTATCATATCTTTGAATAACGCTGAGATTTAGGATTGAGACTGGAGATCACCATCGCAGCGTTGTCGTACTGGCACGTCGGCGGATAAAGGGCAAAGATTCTACGTGCCGCAATTGATTAGTTTTCAGGCCACCTCTTTTCGATGATGGAAAATCAGTCAAAGACTGCAAAGATCGGTACTCTGGCGCTGCCACGTTCGTGATTTCTACGTGATTCCGGTCACACTCTTTAGGAGATCCCTTAAGCGCTTTGGAGAAAACCTTTAAAATCAAAGGCGAACAGCGGCCCTTCGCAACGCCATTTTGCTTAACGAAACGAGAATTCGGCTGTTAATATTCCGTAAATGCAAGAAGGTGAAGAAGACGTGTCGCATCGTGACTTGGGGTTTGGTGGGTTCTTTGAAGGGGGGAAACTGCGCTTCACATCGAAAGCGCAGTCTCCAACAGAAGGACAAAGGCTAGCAGCGGCGCTGACCTACCTTGGGATCAAACTGAATGAGTCCCAGTCCAAGACCTTTGCACACGAACATTATCTGAATGCCCCGGACGGACGATTCAATGGTGTTGCCGCAGGGTACACGTACCTGCTGCAGCTTGCTGCACATGACGTCCTGCAGTCATCACGCCACGTGCATCCTTTTAAGGACGATGCGCCGCAGCCATCAAACCTGCGGCGGGCTCCACTGGCACTTGAAACGGTGTTCGGCGGCGGGCCAGCTGGATGTCCATATGCCTATGACCAGCCATCAAATGGCTCTGGCGTCCATCTGTTGCGGCTTGGTCAATTCAGAGATCAAGACCCTAATACCAAACGGCGACACCCCCCTGCTGAAGACCTGCCCCGCGGACGCTTTGATCCCGATGGCCCAGAGGGTGAGAATGCCCCCTATACCGAGGTTCTGATCGCTGACGCGCGCAACGACGATAACAACATACTCGCGCAGCTTTCGGTGCTGTTTCACAAGCTCTATAACATGCTGGCGCGTCATAGCTTCCAAGCGCCGAATGGGACTGGAACTGGCGCTCTCCCTGAACGTCACCGCAACCGGATCGCACGGCTTGCAACGCTGCGCATCTATCACCGCATTCTGCGGTATGACCTGCTGCCAAAGCTCATGCACCCTGACGTGCTGGCGCTCTATGACTTTGAAGCACCCCAAAAGTTATTGAACCTTCGCCAGGACGAGGCTTTCGAGCATTTCGCCTTCGCCGCCCGCGTCGGGCATTCGATGGTTCGCGACAGGTATCGGCTGAACGGATCATTCAGAGGTGAGCTTAATCGTTTCCTGCGAATGTCCTCGCTGCATTCGCCTCATCTTCTTCCAACACCGCGCAGTTGGCGGATCGATTGGAAGTTGTTCTTTCCCGAACCCGGAGTGGTCGACGACACCATCAATTGGGCAATTAAACTCGGCCCCCATTTTGCACACCAAATGAGCGGTGACGTCGCCGCTGCCAAAGTCGATCCCTCCCTGCCAGCGGGCACGCCGATCCGCGATCTGCTTGCCGACTTTCACATCCGGTTGCGACCTGTAGAGGCGCTTGTGGAGCAGTTGGCTCGCCATCTGCCCGCTGTACTGAGCGGCGATCCCCAAGCAACGCTTGACCGCATCATCACCGATGGGTTCGAAACACTGAGGATCGATGAACTCGGCGCTCGCGACGGTTCGGGCAATCCGGTTGATTTGAGTCCGCTGCGCCGCACCCCACCACTTTTCATGTACCTGTTGTTCGAGGCCCAGGACTCTGGGACGCGCGGTCGCACGTTCGGGCTGTTGGGATCAGCCATCATCGGTGATTGTTTCATCCCTCTGCTGACGGACAGCAGCACTCGAACGCCGGATAATCAGGCCGCGCAGGCACTGGAAGACATGACATTTCCTGGCGATCCGATCTGCTCGATGGCAGCGCTAACTTCCCAGCTGCCCGCTTCCTGACGTAAAGCCACAACTCACAAAAAGGAGAATTCCATGGCTGACGACCCGTACGAGATCAGAATTTTGAACTTCCAACAGCTGGGGGAACGCGTTGCCGATTGGGCCACTGGCGAAAAGCCACGGCCCGCCCGGATCAAGGACCTCATCGCTCTCCTTGATGTAGCGTTCGATGATGGTGGTCTGCGCAATGTGATGGCGCTTGGCGCGGGGTTCCATGAGGCCGACAAGCAGGACGAGAATATTTCGTATCTCCGTGCGACGCCGTCGGAATCGATAAGCGTTCTACTGCCCCATCCAGAAGATCTGGCGAAAGATCCACCTACTGAAGACGAATACGAACTGCCCGACTTTTATAATCGGGTCTACAATTCAGAGCCGAATATTGTTAATAGCAAGAATTTCCGCTCCGAACGCATAGCGGACTACGCAATGCGCAAGTGCGTTTAACGAGGTCTGACGTCGCTGGTGTCCATCTGATAGCCAAGCGCGATCTCGTTGCTTTGCACCAGCGTGGGCACCGGCATCCCGGCCAGCCGCAAGCCGTCACGCAACTTGAGCCAGGTATCACGGTTGCGGATGGGAAATCCGCTGATCAGCCAGCGGGTAATTTCTGCGCGTTCTACAGGCCCTTTCGCGACCCAATTGGCGCGGGCGATCTGCTCGAACCTGGCTGCAACCTCAGCGGCCTCTTCCCGCCGATCCAGCAGGGCGAGCGCAGCTGCATGCCAGGCAGGGACATCATGAGAAATCTCCTTTGAGCGTTCCGAAGCCTTGACGCAAGCTTCAAAATTGCCGCCAAGAAAATGAGTCGCGGCGACATAGGACCAATGCGCAGCCTCAAGCCGGAAATTCAGTCGGAACAAAAGATCAAGCATCCGAGAAGCAACATTGTAGTGATCACAAAAGGCCAGGCCAACGGCGGCTGAGGTGATGGTCCAAGGATCGTTCTGATTGTACTGAAACGCGAGATCAAAGGCGAGCTCCGCCCGGTCGAACTGCCGCGACATCGCGGCTGACCACCCCATCGCCAGCTGACCTCTGCTGTCCATGGGGTCAAGCTCAATCGCCCGGCGGGCAAAGCGCAGGCCCTCCACATGCATGGCCGGAACACTGTAAAGCCCGGGGAAGGATATCTGCCGCATGTTCTCGATCGACGCTCGACTGGAATAACCACGGCTGAAGTTCGGATAGTCCGCTATCAGAGAGTCCAAAAGTCGCTCCGCTTGTTGCCAGCTTCGAAGCGTGAACTGCAGGACCAAGCCCTGTGCCTCGACCCAGCGTTCATACGCGTTGGTCTTGGTCGGGTTCGTATCGGGCTGACGCCCGCGATAAGCCGACAGATGCAGGTTGAGCGCAACAGCCAGCCGGTCGGCAGCCCCGGAACGGTCTTGCTGCACCTCTGGCACCGGGTCGCCCATGTTTTCGGACCACAGTAGTTCGCCTGTCTGGCTGTCCGACAGCACCGCACGACAGGCCAATTGCTGCTCCAATGGCTGAGCCTGAAGGCTCAGAAGATAGGTGCGGGCCGCGTTTTCGGTCGGAGTTTGCTGAGTCACTAAACGTGCGTCAAAGACCTGCCATTCGCGAAACCGTGCCAGGTTCGCACACAGTGTGTCGCGCAGCAGACCCGCCTGTGCGGCAAGTCTGTCGGGCAGATGATCGACAGACGCCTCAGCTACGATGATCCGAGGGCGGGTCTGAAGGGCCTGTGTGCGGCGATCGCTTGCCTTGATCTTGACAATAAGGTCTTGGGTTTCGGGCGACGGTTCTTCACCAAATTCCTCATCGAGCAAGTTCCAAAGCGATTGATAAGCGGCCAATGCGTTGGCCATTTGACCCTTCTGCCAGTAACAGTGGATCAGCTTGCGGGCAGCGCCTTCGTCCTCGGGGGTCATATCGGCGATGAATTGCAAGGCAAACAGAGTTTGCTGGTCATCCGAAGAGGCGTCCGATGCCACGGCATCCAGCCGGTGGCGCACCAGTCTTGCCAGATGGGCCGAGGTTTCCCGCAAACGCGCTGTCGTGATGTCGTTGATGATCACCTGATCACGGTCGAGACAGACCAGCGCCTGCGGATCCATGTCTCGTAACGGCGACAGGTCGCCTTCCTCTAGCCGCTCAAGCAGGTGATCGACGTCAACGACAACATCCTGCGGGTCAAGCCAGATTGCGGTCCGGTCCGATTGCAGGCCCTCGAATCCGGCACGCGACAGCGTGGTTTTAAGCGCCCAAAGCGCATTGCGCAGGCTGGTCTGGGCGGCGTTTTCGTCGCTATCAGGCCACAGCAGTCCGCGCAAGTGTTCCCGGCTCAGCCGCAGATCAGACGACAGGGCCAGCAGCACCAGCAAAGCAGCAGCCTTTTGTTTCTTCACCACGACGCGCTGCGCGCCGGATGCGACCTGTAGGCCGCCGATCAGCTGAATGGACAGCCTCGATTGCTGTCCTGGCGGGAGATGGAGAGTGTTGTCAGTCGCGACAGTCAATAGAGCGCCCCCTCGAAAGCGCGATGATTGCCCTTTGTCGCTTGGGCAAGTTGAGCCGTGACGTAGGTCTCGCGGCCCGATTGCAGGTTCGGACAGACTGCTTTGGCAACCTGAAAATGCCCGCCGACCTGACCTAGCGGCACAAAACTGATTTCCAGCTCTGCCATGAGGTCCTTCCAGTCATGGGGCGTGATCGTCCCATATCGGGTGATTTGTTGTTCAATGCCCGCCTCTTGGCCCACCAGCCGTGTCTCAAAGGTCTGGCGATCGACAATATCGGACCATTTGCTATCGCCCCCACCCCCGGGTTGGTCGCGGCTGCGTTCCAGTGTCAGGCCAAATTCCGCCGCCCCCAGTTCCCGCAACGCGGCATTGGCGGCATGATCCAAGGCCCAGCCAGCTGCCGCGCCAAAACAGAACGAGCCTCCGTCACTATCAAAAGACGCGGCCACAACGACTGGCACGGCGCTTTCACAACTCACATCAAGTAGGAGCGTAGCGCGGCCCAGCCGCGGACCCAGCCGTGCTGTGGAGTAGACCTGCGCGCCAACAAGTGATACAGCCATTTGCGCTCCAGCCCACCACAGCGCCACGGCATGACGTTCCAGCAGTTCCATCGCGCCATGCGCGCGCGCCGCTACCTGATCCGGGTGAGCGGCCAATCCTTCAGAAAAACCCGCCGTCTGGTCGGCGTCATGCGGCAACAGTGCTGAGGGCACACAAAGGTTCCTTTCGCCGGTCCAGTCTGATGCGGCAACCCATCCCGCACCATTGGCGAAGGGATGATCCTCCCACATTCTCCGCGCTTCACTGTGCGGCTCCGGCATCGCACCACGAAGGCCCAACTGTTCGGCAGTTTCTCCGGCAAGGCGTGTCAGTGCTGCAAATGGGTTGCGTCCCGCGCCTGAAACTGATGTGCCATCCCGCATGACCCCGCCTGCCACAGTGAGGGCGCGTATTTTGGCCGGTGTCCCGACAAACAGATAGTCAAGTTCTTGCAAAACCGGCAGACAGGCCTGCGGTGCCATCAATGGCGCACCAGATCCAAGAGCGCGCGTGATATCCGGCGCCTCGTATTCTTTCAGACTGGCAAACATCACTTCATTTCCCACAGCACACTTCGCCGCAGAACCCCAGCGGCGCGGACGGCATGCGTCCGAGACTATCGCTAAAGAGTTGAATCACGCAACAATAACGGATGCTAGGCATGCTGGGTTCAACCAGGACTAACAGGAGCCCGAAATGCCAAAGGCGAACAAAACCTTCACGGCCGAGGAGTGCCGCAAAAAGCTGGACAAGCTGCGTGGCATGCATCAGCACATCGATAACGTCACTGGATTTGATGTCGGGTATCGGTGGGTCGGGGGCCAGCGCACGGAGGAGCTGTGTTTGCGCGTGCACGTTACGGCCAAATTGCCGCTAGAAACGATATCAGATGCGCAGAAGATCGCCAAAGACGTCGATGGCGTACCCATTGATGTGATCACTGGTCCCTACCGCGCGCGGCGCGAGCTTGGCTTTGGTCAGCAGCGCAGTGACCAGGCCCTGCTATCCGGCAGCGCGTGTCATCGGCCCCAGACCGGGTCAGGGACCATCGGCGCGATCGCGATTGACAACGAAACCGGTGCGACGGGCATTCTCTCTAACTGGCACGTCCTTTCCACCTATGCTGGGCAGGCGGGGGACCCAATTTATGGCGAAGGCAGTGATCGGGTCCCAATTGCCACCTTGCAAAAGTCGATGCTGTCGCGCCACGGCGACGCAGCCTTTGCCACGCTAACCGGCCATCGCCCCTGGTATCCAGCGCTCAGGCAGCTCAACATCAGTCTCGCCGGGGTCCGCAGTTCCACACTGGGCCATGTCTTGTGCAAATACGGCCGCGGGAGCGGACTGACCCGCGCACGCGTGGATGGTGAGGGGACATACCGTGTCCTGCACCGAGTTGGCCCGGGTACTTACGAGGCCTTCGAAATCCAGGGCTTCCGCCTTGTTCCGGAGGATGACGCTGACCCTGAGACCGAGATCTCAACGCTGGGTGACAGCGGGGCTTGCTGGGTCAGCCCCGGCTCCGGCACGGTTGTTGGCCTGCACATGGCTGGAGAGGGCGAAAGCCTGCCGGAAGGCGAATATGCGCTTGCCTGTGACATGCCAACTGTGCTGGATCAGCTGGACCTGCGCCTTGCAACGCTTGATGACCTGCTGGAACGCGGTGCGATGCCGCCAGGCGCATTCCCCGAAGCCGCACGGGGCGGGGCGTTTGGTGCTAGCGGATGGCTCTCGTACCAACCACAGGGCCTGACCCCTCATCCCTGGTGCCCTGATCCTCCCCAGTGGCCCCCGGCGCCAGGCTGGCCTCCCGTGCCGCCGGTGCCAGGTGGTCCGTTTCCGCCCTGGCCGCCCTTTGCCACCCCCGAAACCGGGCCGGTTCAAAGCGTATCAGGCAACATCTGGGCTGAGTTCAAGCGCACCATGTTCCGGCTTTACCCGCATCTGCGCGTCGCCGGGATCGAGATTGACGACAAGATGTCTCTCTTTTTCCAGCAGGGCAATGCACCTGCGCTGGCGCTTCAGATCATTGCCAATTCTGCGGTGTTCCAGAGGGATGACGTGATCCCCGCCTATGGCGATCTCGCTGATGAGCTGATCTTTCGCGGGGTCTGCATCGAAATTGGAAAACGTTACCGCGCGAACGGCTTTGTCGTGATCGCCTGAAGGAGATACCACATGCGAAATCATCTGCTTTGTGCTCTGGCTTTTGCAGCCTTGCCGCTGACGGTGGCCGCGCAGGACACTGACCTGACCGGCGGCAAGGAGATCCCGAAACGCACCTGCGTGGACAGCCAGCGCTTTTTCTTGCGCAACGACATGGTGCGCACGCAGATCGGGCAGGAGCTTGGCACATGCCGCACCTTCACCGGCGGGCGTGCCGCCAAGTTTTCTTATACTCGCGACGGGATTGCCGACAGCTGGACGGTTTCGACGGATGCCGCCTTTGGCTACGTGCTGAAGGAAACCCGCTCCCCAAGCGCGCTTGCAGGTCTCTTCCCGTCGCTGGTGTCTTCATCTCTGATTGCCTTTGCGGAAATCGACGGCGAACGCACCTCTGCGGGCGTCACGTCGGGCACGGGCCGGGTCGGGTTGATCTATGAAGCCATGTTCCTGCCTGGCAACCCGGTCTTTTCCTACGGCGTTCTCGATGTGGTGCCATACTATCGGTTCGGGCTAGATGGCGATGCAAAGGGCCATGGACTGGAAGTGGCTTATGTCCCGGTCTTCGGGCCGCTCAACCACAACGCGTTGGTGGACAATCGGCAGGACAAAGTTATCTTTTCCACCAGCTCTGTATTTCGGCTGGATGCCTATCACAGCGACACGGGCGGAAACACCGGGCTTGGCAACGGCCAGGATTACCTCTGGGTCGGGGCCGACCTGGGTGCGAAAGTCAAGTTTCGCAATGCCAAGCGCACGGTGGCCGAAGCCGGGCTGGAAATTTCCCACTACCGCGATCTGGAATCAGGTGTTGAGGCCACGCAGGGCATCGCGAACCTGTCCTTCCCGCTCGATGATAAGGAGATTGCGAGTTTCGACCTGACCTACACACACGGGCGCACCCGCGACAACCTTACCAAGGTTGAGAGTTTCAAGGTGTCGCTGGGGATCAAATTCTGAAACGAAGGAGATTGAAATGACCACCCGCATTTATGCTGTCGACAGCGTGACTATGGCGCTGCAGAAGTCCAACCCGCCCAATCTGGTGATCACGGCCATGGGCCGGACAAGAACGCCTCTCTGGTCAGACCCCCGCCTGGTTGCGCATGTCTATGTGACCGAACCCCAAGATGGCGTACAGGACTTCGACTTTGTCGCAACGCCGCCCCCTCAGGACGTTATTGTGCCGCAGGTGCTGGCACCGGTCACGGCAAGCGCCGTGATCCCTGAAATCGACATTGAGAACTACTGGGGGGCGGACAGGCCCTTGGCAGGGGTCCGCTGCCACGCCCAATCAAATGCCAAGACAACGCTCTTTCACGCACCCATCGGAATGCCGGGTTGTGCAGAGGTGTTGCCTGAGGGCGGTGAGCTGTCTTTTGCAATCGACATCCGCCCTCTCTTTCGACCCGTGGACATCGACATGATGATCGCTGTGCGAAACCTCGATCTGGGATCGCATGATGCAGTCACCGACCACGCAGATGTCATTCTGGCGCGGCTACGTGACGGTTCCATGCCCTGCGATGGTGCCTGGCCTGCCACCGATGTCGACCTGTTTGAGCGCTGGATTAGTGAAGGAAAAACTCCATGAAAGGAGCCGACATGAGACAGAGACTACTCAGGCCGCTTGCGGCGGTCGCGGCGTTCTTCGCCTGCTCAACCGCTTACGCCAGCTGTGCCGATGACCTCGCTGCGGGGGTGGACCTGTGGCAAGAGCCAAACGATACAATTGCCGCCATTCTTGAACCAGACTGTTACGCCTGGCAGTTGTTTGTGGGGCTTAACTGGCCCGGAGACCCGGCCAACCAGGCTGCTGACCCTTCCGCCGTTCTAGGCGGTGAGGGATCCGCGACGTGGGAGCTGTGGCGAAATGTGCGCACGGGTTCCGCCGGTGAGGTTTTCAACATTGCGGGCAGTGATCCCGGGCCATGGTTGCTTGCCGGCGCCCCTCTTGTTGCCCGGAGCAGTTCAGATGTTGATACTCAACCCATACAGCAGCTAGCGTTCTTCGATGGACTGGCCGTGCCGCAGATCGACGAAGTGTTTCCTGTTGGTGTGAATGAAACACGCATGAACGAGTCCACCTATACTTTCGTCCGGCAAAACGGGCTTTATAGCCTCGAAGGCTTGCAGTCCGCCTTTGATCCGACGAGCGGTGTGATGAACTTCCCCGGCAATGCAAAGGAGATCAAGGCGCGCTGGCGCGAGATCACCGAGGCGGAGAAGCCCCGCTATCACTGGACGACGATCACTGCAGATGGTGCGCAGAAAACTTATGGCCTGACAGCTTTGCACATCACGACGAAGGATTTGCCGAACTGGTTCTGGGCAACCTTCGAACATATCGACAATCGCGAAAGCGAGGTTGCCGGAGGAATCGCCGGACATGAAGGGTGGCTCGATCCGTCGATTGATGCCTACACCTGCCCGACGCAACCGACGGGATGCGACAAATCGCCAGCGGTGGTGTCCGGAACCAAGTGGGAAAACTACATACTTCGCGGCACACAGATAGACTTCACGGATGGCCGCGGCAGACCAAAGGTTCTGGCAAATTCCATCATTGAGCGCGGTTTTCAGCGGACATCAAGCTGCATCACTTGCCATTCGCGCGCTGCCTACGATTCTGCGGGACAGATGAACCCCATCTTCCTTCCGACACCCCGACGCACCGGCCCAGTCGGAAGCCCCAATCCGAACTGGTTCTTCACTGGCGATGTTACCACCCGCATGCAGACCGATTTTGTCTGGGCCTTTATCCGTGCCTGTTCAAGCGCAAGCACGGATAGGTGCCGATAGCGCTTCCCTCTGTCGGCACCTTGGCGGGGCTGCGGCTGGGTGCGTAAACCCCGCAGCCCCAACACCCGTCAACTGATCACCCACGAGGTTCCAATATGCTGAGATCAAAATTCTCTAGTCTGATTGCCTTGGCTACGATGTTCGTGGCTAGCGTCGCGTTCGCGCAGGAGGTCAACATCGGCCTGCCTGCAAGCCCGTTCAGCGAGCAATACGAAAGCAGTGTGGTCGATGCATGGCGCGCGGAATCGTCCAAGTCCGTAGGGATACGCGAGGTGCCCATTGGTGCCGCACAGGCTATGGCGCATGACCTTGATGTGCTGATGCTCTCTGGGCAGGAGGAAAGCGCACTCTGCGCGGCGGGGGAGCTGGCAAATGCGGGTGCGGATATAAACCTTGACCTTAGCCATCTGACAAGCCCGACAAACTGCGGCGTGCCTTTCGTCACTTACGGGCGAACCATTGGCTATCGCACCGACCTTGTTGACGGGCAGATGAGTCCCGCTGATTTCTTCGACGTCGACAACCGGCCTGGTGGCCGTGCTCTGCAGGAGTCTCCCAAAGGACTACTGGAAATGGCACTGCTAGCTGATGGTGTTGATCACAGTGTCATCTATGACGTCCTGGCAACAGATGATGGAATTCGCCGTGCTTTTGGCAAGCTCAACCAGCTTGTGCCGCATGCGCTCTGGACCCAAAACAGCGCAAAAGCGGTCGAAAGCCTGAACTCAGGCAACGCAACATTTGCAATCCTGTGGGCCGGGACGCTCAACAGCGCCATGCAGAGCGGTGCGGCGCTGGGGGCAACGCGCGACTTCATGCTAGTGCAGCACGACTATCTCGCCATGCCAACCCAGGCAGCAGACAACGACGCGGCAGCATCGTTCTTGGAATACGCCACCAGTCCGAAAGGGTTTGAAACCTTCATCAAGGGTACAGACGGCAGATACTCCGTCCCGGTGGACGAGTTGAACGGTCAACCGCCAGATAACGATCAGTTTGTCCAAGCCTGCTCTGCGGGAACCTGCCCTTGCGTTGGATTAAGTGGGGGCTGCCGGAAAGCGTGCTGTCGTGAGATGGAAGGCGTCTTCGGCCACTTCGAACTTGATGAGGACTTTTGGGATCAAAACGGAGAACGTCTCAATCGCGCGTTTGAGGACTGGAGACGTCAGTGAGGCGCCTAAGACGGGGTATCGTGAAGCAGGCAGTCTATCGGCGTGTGTCACGTCGCAAGGCATCGCAATCCGAAGGCTGGTTCAAACGTCATGATACGACCGTCAAGGCTGTTCTGGCGATCCTTGGTTTGCTTGTGACTTTGAACGAATACCTGCAGCGCCAGCAAGATACCCGGATCCAGCGCAGTTTGAATATCTATGAACGCTATCAGACCGAGGATGTCCTCGTCGCCCGCCTTGTGCTAGATCGAGAGTGGAACGCACCAGCATTTTGGAAGAAACTGATCGAACGGCATAAAGCGGACGGCAGCCTGATCTATGAGGCGCTGGAAGATCTGGCCTTGCATATGACCAAGAAGCGCGAGGTAGTTGACGCCTTGTTCGCGGTTTGGGCAATCTCGTCTGAGGCAAGCCTGTGCCTAGTCCGTGGACAATGTGATCAGGCCACCATTTGTCAGACGTTCTGGCAGGATACCCAGAAGTACTATGGATTTTTCGAACCCTATTTTGCCGCGCGCACTCATGCGTGGGACGAGACCATTCAAAGTAGAGAAGAGACAACTATGCGTATTCTCGACAGTCATTGCGGCGATAGTCGCTATTTTGAGCTGTTCGATTCGGTCGAGGGGCGAAAAGGCATGCCCGGTGCATGGGACACCTTGCGTCGCTGGTATTACAACAGCTTCAACATCCGTCTGATGACGCATTCCCCTGAGATTGCTTCGGACTCTGATCACGGGGACCAAACAGACTAAGAAAACACGCCGCCCAGATAACCGGTTCTGCAAGATCGCTCTTCGAGCTTTAGCGAACTGTTCCAGAGAACGGTCGACATCCCCCTGCTACCTGTTTCGCGGAGCTGACGCTGAAGTTGAGGTCAAATGGTGCTGCGCAGCTTCCTCAATGCTGACGCCCACCACTTAGGCCAAATCGCATCAGTTAAAGGCAACGATAATGGGTCCCATTATCGTTACCGCCATGAGCGGCCCTCACCTGCCATTGGCCAGGTGTTCACACCGCTGCGTTGCGGCCGCCAGATAGGACTTTCGCGGCGGGCGCGCGATCTAAGAATAGTTGAACGGGAAACCCCCGGGACAGAGCAAACACTCACGCGGAAAGGCGTTTGGCGGATGTGCGCCCTAGTCGTGTCGTGATGGGGCGTGCTGGCGCACAAAAATGCGTCAGACCTGCGGCTCGTTCCGCGACGGATCAACGCTCCTCGTCCGACCTAGTTCGTAACAATCCTCACGCCGGTTATGCTGACTTCCGGCGTTTCTTCGGGCACTATGGCGACCTTCAATTTCTTTCCGGTTGACCGATCGACGATCGTTATCGCACTTCCGTTTTCCGCAAAGTGCGCGTCCCCCCAGGCCATTAAAGCAAGTAGGGTCAGACCAAAGCTCATACCAACGTCTGTAAGCGCATATCCGTATCTGGTTCTGGATGTGCCTTCTCGGTAGGGTACGCGCTCGAGCATCTTGGCGTCGACCAGACGCTTGAGGCGGTCCGTCAAAACTGATCGCGGTATGCCGATGTCGGCGCGGAAGTCATCATACCTCATCACACCGTAAAATGCCTCGCGCATAATCAGAATTGTCCAGCGATCTGACATGATGTCGGTCGCGAGGGCTGCCCCGCACTTGTCTATGGGAACAGGGGATTGCCGACGAAATGTAGTATCTGGGTTTGACATTCGGTTTTAGCTCCATTACGAGGCGTCTGAGTTCACAATAAGGTTTCAGATCATGTCTGCAATATCATTGATACTTGGTGCGAAGATTGTGGTGACAGTTGTTCTGGTGACGGGACCGTTCTTGTTCTTGCCGAGACACAAGCTCGAGACCATGACCGGCGTCGCCGCAGCTTCCTCGACCCTTTTCCGGCTCTACGGAATGGCTGCTACAGCTTTGCTCGTGGGCTACAGTGTGGGTCTTTGGCAAAGCATGAACGGCGTGTTTCCTTGGGCGGCTGTGCTGATGGGCATCGTCTCCAATGTCGGGGCTGCGGGAGTTCTGGTGTTTGCTCCAACTGCATCTTCACGGGGTTATGCCACTATTTTTGGGACGGTTGGCCTGTTTCTCATCTGGGCAGCGCTTAGCCCAACTGCCGCCATCCACCCTTTGTTGTCCAAGTAGCAAGCCGACCCGCCCTTCGCTTCGGTAACGGGTACCGCATTCCCAGCCATGCGTTTGCGTATTGCTGGTGTCCATTTTTGGGCAATCGACCGTTCGCTGGTGCAGCAAGAAAAGCGCGCCAGTGCACGCCGAAAATCTCGGGGCCGAAACCACGATCAACACCCTACAAGCAAAGGAAAGAACACAGAAATGCGTCCAGCAGAAACTCACATAAAACTCGCGGCCCTTTGGCTTTTCATCCTGCTCAACATCATCTTTCGCGATCTCCATCAATTCGTGATGCCGGGTTTCCTCGAAACCATCATGACGGGCCAGTTCAACGGCATGGAGATCACAGCAGAATTGATGTTGATCGGTGGCATGGTCGTCTCGGTGCCAATTTCCATGGTGCCGCTATCACTTGTACTGGAGCGTCGTTTCGCCCGCCCGCTCACATTCGTCGCGGCACTCATAACGACGGTCACCATGACCCCGCCTGCGCCCATCGACCTGGATGACGCCTACCATCTTGCTCTTCAACTGATCGCGATGGCGGCCATCGTTGTGATGGCGTGGCGGTGGAAGCCGGCGCCGATCGTCGCTGACGTGCACTACACTTAACCCCAACCAAAACGGACACATCCATGACTGATACCAACCCACCTCTGATGCACGAGAAGAACCAGCCCGAGATATTCGGGCATCTCGGCAATACCCATGCACTGATGGCAAATCATGGCCTGGATCATGCTCTGTCTGTGCTGATCGAGCTTCGGGCGTCTCAAATCAATCAATGCGCCTATTGTGTGGCCATGCACCTCAACCAGGCACGCAAAGCAGGTGTTTCGCAGGCAAAGCTCGATACGCTCGTTGTCTGGCGAGAGGCGGACCATTTCTCGCCAGCCGAACAGGCGGTCCTCGCCTGGACCGAAGCGCTGACGTACCTTGATAGGGACATGGACTTGTCAGACCTTCGGCGAGATCTGCGAGCGCATTATTCTGATCAGGAGATCTCTGTCATCACGGCAGACATCAGCATGATCAATCTTTGGAACAGGGTGCAAAAGTCCAAGCACTAAGGACGCTCGGCTATGTCTCCCGCAACTGGAAGGCCCGGATACCCGGGCCTTACCCCAATCTCAAATGAACGGGGCGCCTGCGATACGCGCAGGCCGAATATGGACGCTGAAGGACAGTAACTTGAAAGATGACATCTCATTTGTCCGGCTCACAGAAATTGAGCCATCTGAAATCGTAGCTCACATGTCCGACCCACGTGTCGCTGAACACATGCCGCTTTTGACCTTTGCGTGGGACAGCAAGGTTGCGGCCGGGTTTGTCTCCAAAAAGGAGGAATACTGGGCGCGCGACGGGCTTGGGCACTGGGCGTTTCTGGTCGACGACGTCTATGTCGGGTGGGGCGGTTTCCAGAAAGAAGGCGAAGAGTGGGACTTCGGTTTGGTTCTGAAGCCTAACGCGTTCGGCCTAGGACGGCGCATCGCGATGAAGGCGGTTGAATTCGCCATAGCAGACGACCGCATTCCATTTGTGACCTTCCTGTTGCCACCGTCTCGCAATAACCTAGGAGCGCTTGGCAGACTGGGCGCAAAGCCGGTTGGCCAGATCGAGTACGAAGGGGAGAAGTTCCTAAAATTCCGTCTTGAGACAGTATGACAGCATTGTTCGATCTGTGGCCAACCGACGGTTTCAGAAGATGTCGTAGCTCACGGACCCAAAGCAGTCTCTGATCTCTCAGGCCATAAGCTGCATTGAAGCTTGACGAAACCCAAGTTGTTGCCGTTCCCTATGAATATGGAGATCAATGAGGACAGTGTTGACGACGCGGTTCTGGCGCTGCTCTGGCTGACGCTCCACGACCGGCGACGCGCTTGGAAGGGCTATGACTGGAACGTGCTCGGTCGGCTGCGCCAAAAGGGACTCATTTTGGATCCGGTCGGCAAAGCAAAGTCTGTCGTGCTTACAAACGACGGCTTACGTCGGTCAGAAGAACTGTTCAAAGCTCTTTTTACCAATGCGCCAAAGCCGTGACTTAAAGAATTGCTGTCCCTGGCAAAGGCGGCCCTTTGCGCACCTTCGACCTAGCTTTGAGATTCTGCAGTCGCTGCCCGCTTAGCGGTCATTCGCTGCGCCTGCGCGATATTGGTCGTGGTCGACGTCTCAAGAGCGGACAGAACTGCCATTGGCAAATTCGGAATGAAAGTCCTCTATCGCACTATGCGGTCGATCACAGCCGGTTTCCCCACGTGCCAGCATTTTTGGACTCAGTCGTATCAGTTGCATCTTTGAGAATGTCGACCACCCGGAGGTAAAGGCTCTGAACAACCGGCACATACTCAGAGCGCAGGCCTACTGAAAACTCTCTATCGATAGGTAGCCAAAACCTGAAATTACAGGTGCCTTTCGGACCAATTTGTAGATCGGAGCTTTTCAACGCCACGCAAGTGCCAAAGCCAACGCCGTGCCCTCGTTTATCGTAAATCGCGTATTCTTGGCGGAGTGCTCCTGAGAGCGGCCGGTTGCATTCGGGCGGTGAGAACCGGCGCAGGACCGCTGGCTGTATCCGATCTTTGAACCGTAGTACCATTTCCGCTGCCTCTGCCTCTGTCGTGCTTCGGAGAGCGTATACTCCCGGCCCGACCATGGCGTCACGTCGACAATTGTAGTTGGCACGGAGGTCATGTTTAACCGAAAACGGGTTCTCCAGCCCTCCTTCGAATGCGCCAGACCCATATGGTTCCTGGCCCGCGTGCACGGTAATCATCGCGCGATCATACCGAACCTCTTCGAAAGGGGATGGCATGAAATCAAGCCCCGGCAGCTTGAGGACGAACGAAAAGTTCAGATTATATGGATAGTTGGGGTTTTCCTCTATTTGCCGCGCTGTACGACCCTCGTCTCGGGATTTGGCCCAAAGACCTTCCGGCATGCGAAGAACCCACTCTTCGTCGTCTAATGTGCCTTTCCGCTGATCAACACCCGCATTGACAAGTCGAAATTCCTTCGTCCCGTCAGGGTGAACAACCGGGAGGAAAGGTGTCGATTGCCTCGATGTAGGCAAGCCTGGCCCATTCGTTACGAAGATCGCAATCGCAGCGCCTGCGAGCACCAAAACAAAAAGAAACTTCTTACCCATTGTCCTCTTCACGTCGCATTCAGGCTCGCAAATCTGATGTCACTGTAAGACATACGGTTATAGAGTCGAATGAGATCCGCTACGGGAATATCCGAAACTTTGATGCCAGGCTGCATCGAATGAATCTGCTTAGGGCAGCGTCTCAGCGACTGACACTGCTCCCAACGTCGAGGACGGCCCATAGCTGCCGTTCTTCCTGAAACTTGGTCGCTGCAACGCTGTCCGTCAAAGCGGACATTCATCCGGGTAAGCCGCGAAGGCCAGTCAAGAACCCAAAGCTACCGATCAGGGTATGAATCTCCGATGATATTGCGCGCATAACCTATGAAGTCATGCACGCGTTGGCCGTACCATCTTCCTTGCGTACGGTTTCCCTGGTTCAAACCCCTAGCAGGCTTAAAACCTGTTGCACCTGTATTATAGGCCGTGGCTATTAACGCCATTTGGTATCGACTTAGGTTGCGAACCGGCATCCTAAGTGCGTTCCTCCGGTTTTCGATCTCTTTGTGAAAGACGGCCATGCATTGCTCTAAAGAGCGCCACTTTCTTTCAGCAAAGAACTCAGGGCCCGCCCATCTTACAAAGCCCAGATCATACTGCCACGGCCCACAAGCCATCATTATGTTGTTGGGGTTTCGCACATATTGTGCGGCATGGCCACCAACCAATGCGGCTCTTTCCTCTAGCGCTTGACGCATAGCGTCGAAGACATCTTTGCCACCCGTCTCTGAAAGGAGTTGTGCCTTCGAAGTAGGCCAGCGGGTACGAACCCCAAAGCCATAGCTATCGCCAACAATTAGGCCAAGAAACTGCTCGTCTGAAAGATTACGTTTTTCGAACGCGTTCCAAATATAACCTGTTTCCTCGATTGCTACGCCAACTATCATCGACACGGGGAACGGTGTTTGTTCGAACCGTTCGCGAATTTGACTTCCAAAACGACTATAAAAATATCGTATGCGGGCCCGTGCCCACGGTTCGTAATGCTGCGTCATAAAAATCTTCCTTTTGCATCGCCCAAAAAATCACTGTTGAGTATAATCAGAACGTCAAAGCAATTAATAGAAGCTCCTTTTCAAAGGGACTGTTGCGTTATTCGGCTTGTGCGGACAAGTTTGGAGTTTTGAGGTTGAACATGCCGCACCCGTCACCGTTCAAACATCACCGCTTTCCGTGCGATATCATCCTTTGCGCTGTGCGCTGGTATCTGCGGTTTCCCCTGTCCTATCAGGATGTCGTCGATCTTCTGGAAGAGCGCGGTATCTTTGTGGATCGGTCGACCGTCTATCGCTGGGTTCAGAAGTTCGCGCCGGAACTGACAAAACGAACCGAGACGCGTCTGCGCCGGGCGAGCCTCGATTGGCATGTTGACGAGACGTACATTAGGGTCGGCGGGAAATGGCGCTACCTGTGGCGCGCCATCGATGCCAACGGCCAGATGGTCGATTTTCGGCTCACCGCGCCCCGAGATGCAAAGGCGGCCAAAGCCTTTCTCAACAAGGCAATCGAACGCGTACGGCTGCATCGACCGGTCACCATCTGTACTGATAAAGCGCACGCCTACCGGCGCGTCATCCGCGATATCAATCACCGATATGATCCGCATTTCGACAGCATCCGACATATCGATCGCAAGTGGCGGAACAACCTGATCGAAAGCGATCACGCGGCCATGAAGCGGCTGCTTGGGTATCGGCAGAGCTTTCGGTCCCTTCGATCAGCCAAAGTGACACTAAGCGGCCTCGAAACAATCCGAACGATAAAACGTGGCCACATCCATCACAAACAACCAGGCATCAGAGGCGAGATCGAGTTCATCCGCGGACTGTTCGAAACCTCCGCATGACCCTGACGTCCTGCCGGGTTACTGTGAACCTACAAAAATAATGCAACAGTCCCGTATCGCCAAAGTCTAGGTATACTGGTCTTTCGCTGACTGCCCACCTCCGGGTGATCTGGCGCCCATTTCCATTGAACATATACTCACCTGGATTTCCTCGCAGTCCGCGATTTTCGTTCATGCCGCAAAGAAAAGTGGAACGATCACGCTTAAGCCGAGTTCCGTCAACAACCCAAACTAAATCGCCGTAGAACTTTTCTCTGACGCGTATCTCTTGATCACTAATATGCGAGTGTTGAATTTCGATAATCAGGCCACTCGGCGTCCTGACATCTGCAAAATGCAAATCTCCCTCGTTGCTGCGCAGAGGGTACTCCTGCCAGTTCTTGGGAAAACGATCCTTCCAAGAGCGATGCCACTGCGTCTCGGGTTCCCACCAATTGTCGCAATGGCGTTTTCCATGGTGCGCCCAGTGCCAGACCTTTCTAGTACCACACTTGGCAACCAATGGAGACTTGCAACCAGGACAAGTTCCAGTAACGCCCGGGCTTGCCTCAATCTTGGCATTATCAAACATAGCGAAACGCATACTGTTCACATAGGTAGCGGCTAGCGCAAACGAAATGCCCTAAGGCACCTTTGCGCACGGCCCAAAGCGGTCATTGGTCTTATGATCTGATTTCAGCACGAGCAGCCTGGATAGCGGACTTCTAGGAAACAGGTTTGTCACTGTCGGAGACGAGAGGCTTGATAAACAGAATTAATGCATTCAACCTATGCGCGCGACGTTATCATTTAGGACGATTTTATGAGAGAGTTTCTGCGCAGTTACCGAAAGCACTTCGACTATGACGGGACTTATCCCCTGACCCGTTTCACATCGCTGCTGAGGGTGGGGGACTACGGGATATTCAAGAACGGTAAGTTTGAAAAGCGGGGGCATGTGAGCGAGTGGAGCGAACGGCCCGAGATTTTCGAGACTGAGTTTGGGATGACAGAAGCCGCCTCAGGCTTTGCCTCCTTCCACAAAAGTGGTACCAGTGTCAGCGCGAATGGCAATATTGGACCAGTTGCCCAGGGTAAAATCAGTTTCGGGTTCGACCAACAAGGCGGATGCCTGCTGCAATTGGATGGAACTCAAAACGAAGTCTTCAAGCACAAGCAAAAGGTGATTGAAGAACTGAAGCGGTTCAAAGGTGCCAAAGAGTTTGACGTCATATTCTTGGTGAAACGCGCGGCATCCGGGATTCTTTTGGTCTCTGAAAGCTCTGAATGGAAACTTGAAGCGAGCGGCTCGGACGCGGTGCTGAACCTTGGGCGACTTGCTCATGTGGGCGTGTCGCTGACCAAGACAAGCGGCTCTGGCAGTATCACACGTGTTCCCGAGCCCAGCGAGGACGGGACGGTGGCAACTGTCGCCTTCGAGGTTTACGGCACCCGCTGGTACGATCGGAGCGGGATTAGGCGGCTCGGCGTGGAGGACAGTGAGACCGACGGTGAGCCGAAATTCGGTCGTGTAGATTTGTTCGAAGAACTGGAAAGCGAGGAACCATAGCCATGGGACTGTCGCTGTTCGGGTCCGAGGACGACGAGGCTTTCCTTAGGAAATACGATCGGGCTTCCCAAAAATGGAAAGTGCCGCTGGAGGGCCCGTTCTGGAAAGCGGTGGCTTGGGCGCACAAGGACGGCTTGAATGGGCAAGGTTCGCGGATTGCCGTCATCGACTCGCATCCTGACACAACCATTCCGGCGCTTTCGGACATCACAACCCATGTCATTGGGTCCGACACTCCCGATGTTCACGGCAGCTTGGTATCGCTGCTGGTGAAAACTGTCGCTCCTGCCTGCGAGCTCCACCATTTTTCAATCATGGAAAATGGAGAGGTCAACGCGATCTACGTGCGAAGAGCCCTCAAAATGGCGCTCGAAATGGATGTTGACTACATCTGCATGAGCCTTGGTTCCGAGACCGAAATGAGCCGCGCTCTGAGCCCAACGATAAAAGATGCCCTGAACGCGTTCGATTTCGTCGACGCGGCGGGACACATGATGTCCGAAGAGCTTGCTCCGCCTCATGCCGGTTCATGCCCGCTGGAGCCATGCTTTTGCGACAAGGTTGAGGCGATGTGCCAAGGCAAAAAATCCGTTGTCGTTGCGGCCTGTGGCAACGCGAAAGACATCGGTTCCTGTCCGGCGCGAACGCCGAGCGTGTTGTCCATTGGGTTTCAGACAGAAGATCGCCGTTTCCAAAATGGGCACGAAGAAGCGTATTGGGCGGGACCGGATTTCGCGCAAAGTCCCTTCCTCGACTTTTCTGTGTTGCAACCGGCGGGCGCAATTGGATCAAGCTTTGCGGCGCCACTTTTTGTGGGTGCCTTGGCGCTGCGGACTGAGGCGCGCCCCATTAGGGATCTGCTGCGCCCGAACGACGTGGTAGCCGTCGGCAAGCGACTGGAAGAGGTTATCGAGGACGAAAACGAGGTTGCTGGAAAGGATATGCAAGGCCACACGCACGCAGCGTCCGAAAAATTGTGGCAGCCGTTGCAAAGAATTTACAACATGGCATGGGCCAGCATCGGGGACGTGGGCCGCACTGATTTGACGCCCAGTCAGGCCCTGGAGGCGCGGCTTTTCTTCGCCAATACGGTCGTAAACAGCGCCCTGTTTCTCCATCGGCAGGTTTCCTCTGTCGAAACGCTCGAAAAAACCATGGACTGGACGGAATGGGCGGCGCACCTGATGCCCTACAGTCGCGAAGCTGCCGTGAACCTGGCAAGCATAACGCTCAGCTATGTGAGGCTGAGGGCGGAAACCGGGCAAGATGGGGCAGACCTGACTGAAAGGCTAGATCTTGCGGAGAAGATTTATGCCGAAACGTTACGGATTAACCCTGATGATCCTGTCGCAAAAGAAGGAATGACAAATGTCTTAGGGTTGCGGATGCGCTATGAGGCAGGCCTTCTTGGGCAGTCAATTTGATGCCGAACCTGTGCGCATAGGTCATGCCAAAACCTTCGTTCGAAATGCGTTTTTTAGGATCATGAAGTAATTCCGGCCCATTCCTGCCGTTCTGCACCCGTTTGAGATTCTGCGGTCGAGACCGCTTTGCCGCCATTCGCTGCACGTGCTCGATTTGGGCTGCAATCGAATTCCGCAACGCGGGACGAAGTTGCCATTGGGAACGATACCTTGTACGAACACGCCCTGCGTATGAGAATGCCGGGGCGCGAACTGGTAGGTTTTAGCCATTTCCCAGATATTCGGAGCTAACTATGGGGCGGCGAAAAGAATTTAAAGGCATATGCAACGATCTGCTGGATAGCTTTGTAAGTCGATACAACGATATTGATGGCTATTGGGCCTTGGGAAAATTTCAGTCGTTCCTCCAGGCGACGCATGAAAAGCAGTTGCAGTTTCATTTGACGCGCGAAAAGGGAATAGTAAGTGTTTTTCAACAGACGCTTGATTACTATCGGCTTTCATTCCAACGACACTTGAAAGTTCGAAATCTATCCGACGCATGGGTGGATCGTGCTGTTGTAACGGTTGTATCTCAATCATCTTCGCAATTGGATTGTGTTCTCAAAATCAAAGCCGACAATGGTCGTGAATTTGAGGCCAAAAGAGTAGTTGCAGTGCGTCCGCACAAGCCGGAGCGTGAGTTGCAGCGACGCGTTAAAGACCACGGACCAAGCAACCAAAAGGGCGTTTAGAACGCGCCATGTCCTTGAGACACAATGGGCTCACAGCGGACCCCGGTGCCGATGCAGCAAAGCCCGGGACCCCGCTAACAACTGATTATAGGGACGGCCATCCCGGACCTTGGTGCCCAACGCGGCTTGCTGCGATGCAGCCCGTCGAACCAGCCGTTCGCTGCGATTGCGAACTTTCGGTACAAGCAAACCTGCTTGACTTGTATTGAAAGTTGACAGCGATGCCACTGTGCTGAACGATTGCAAAACTCTTCGCATTTTGGCTATACTTATGCATTTTCATTGGGACAACTTTGATACCTTCGCCCGCCGCGCGTTGCGAGTATTTGCTCCTCCTCTAGTAAATTTTATTATCTTATTGATAGTATTTAATAATGCAGTATCAGGCGCGCTCAACTGGATGTGGGGGGCTATATCAACAACACTTGCTGCATCTCTTCGGCAGTCCGTCCCAGAGGAAATGCCGGAGCGTTCAAACCCTGAAGACGTAGAACAAGTTTGGTCTGCACTGGCAGCCGCCCTTGAAGCAGTCGCAATGCAGCTATCAAAGGCAGAAGTCAGTTGGCCTACCTTAAACGCAATCGGTGGCAATATCTTTTCTGGCATCGGTTCAGCTGCGTATGTTGCCGTCATCACCAGTCTTATCTCACTGCTCGTCCTAGCGTTCATTCTTGATTGGGGTCTCCGCGGCTTTGCGCTTTTGCTACCAATTCGCCTGCGAACCAAAGAACGAGAGTTAGTTCACCACACTCGCTATAGCGACGGGTTCGAGAAAATTATGCAGCTCTTGAATGTCGATCATCGAGTGCGCGATCCCAAAACCGGAAAATTCAAGAAGGGCTCGCGCCAGGTTTGTAGGCACGAGCTTTGGACACGAATTCAAGCCATCCTCGATGGAAAAGTTGAGAGCGGTCACCAATATCGTCACGCTAGAGAAGCAATTCTCCTATCGATAGACGAGAACCGAAAATGGTTCTGCTATTTCATAGCGTACGCAGGGCTTTTCCTATACGTAAGCTTGAGCAGTACCGTTGATTTTCCGGAGTTTTTTTCTTGGCACTATCAAGTGGGTGGGGCCGCCCTGATGGTTGTCTTCGGAGCAATTTCTGTCCTTCGTCACATTCAACTTAGCTTTGAGCTTGTTGATCTCGACATCGAAGCCTGCTTGGGCTTTTCTGACTTATCTGAAACAAGCCACACGCTTTCTGATGCAAACATCGATAACCATTCGGACTGGAAACGTGTAGTTGCCTTTTGGGGTTGGAGTAATCGTGATCCGAGATCGATGTTCTTTTGCAAGTAAAGTGAACACATTAAATCCAAGGTCCGCATTTGGACTGCCCAAAGCGGTCACTCGACCGTGGACTTTGATGCTACGGTTGCAGCCCGCTTTTCGGACGTTCGCTGAATCTGCTCGGTCTCGAAGTGGTCGAGCCAACCGTCCGCGGGACTATTTCAAACTTCGATAACTTGTGACGAAGGTCCGGTCTGTGACGGGAAGCCCCACCCCGGCTTCCCTCTAATTGATCGGCGCCAATTTCCGGATATGTTCAAATGTGAATTTTTAGATGAGGTTTTTATGCTCCGTATCATTTTAGTGGTTAGCATGATGGCCGCCAACGGCGCTTTGGCAGATCCTGACAACCAGATCCCCTTTCACCGTTCAGTTGAGCTCACAGTGGGGCAATCCATGGTTGTGCACGGTTTTCGTGGAGAGTGCGGTAAGCGTCCACAAAATGTCGATCCCAAGCGAACCCGTGCCACCAAGCTGGGGGTGTTGAGCAATGGCAAATGGGGTGTAACAAAGAGCAGGCGCTGTGGCGGCTGGACCCCTGCAGTCGAAATCATCTTCACGGCGAGCAAGAAAGGCCGCGAGACAATCAACGTCGCCGGGGAAAGCATCAGGGTACGCGTGCGGTGAAACACCAGATGCCTTGTCAATGACAGCCCAAAGGAGACATCCAACACCAGATCTCGATGCTGGGGCAGCAGCCCGCATAGCCGCCGTTCGCTGCGGCAGCGAGGTCTAAGGATTGCTCGATGACTGCATCGCGGGACAAAACCGACCTTGCATATCATTCCTTCGCTGACGCAACATAGTTTCGCAATTTCGGCACAACGTTCGTTGCATTGCGGCGCAGGTCGCCGGACCAGTCATTCGCTGACGTCGATCTGGCCCCGACCGATACCGCGCTTTTGCTGCTAGTAGTTTAGACCTTCGAGATGCGGACCGCGCGGGCATTCGCTTCGGTTAGGCGAGTGTCTGCTTTCTGGTCTATCACACGAGAGTTGTGTTTGGTTACGGAACGCTCAAAACGAGGCCCGTACAAACTTCAGCATTCAATGCAAGCACGCACGATGCCAGACGCCGCCGTCTTGCCTGCGGACAAAGTCAACGATAACAACAACAATAGGCTGTATATTGGCCTCGTTTGTCATCGCCCCTTACTTCATCATATGCATCTTGGGTATCATTGCACTTATAGCGATAGTTGATATTTACTGCTTCAGTGTGGCTTGTGGAACGCCCCGTCAAAATTCTACCAATCGCCACCATGCCACGGCAGTTCGGGTAGTTGCCTGGGTGAGTCCCGCAAGCATTTGCACAAGTCTCGCGGGCGCGCCGCGGGATAGTAATATGGGCTGCGCCAGAAACGGGAGGAGCCAACGCGAGACATGCCCCTCCGGCTGCAGCATGTGTTGCAGTTAGTACCGTGTCTTCCTTGTTTAGAGTGCTTGTTTCAAGACGTTGAACACGAGCAATGAGGTCATCCACGTTATTCCCTCGATCTCTGATCTGCTGCTGTAGCTGAAAAAGATCGGCTCTTGCTCGCTCCAAAGAATTCGACAGCTCTTCCAATTTATTCTCGATGACTTCGGTTGATCCTTCAACTTCTTCAATACGTTCCAACTCTTTAGCAAGTTGCTCAAGTTCAGCTTCTGCCACATCAACTCTTTGCACGGTCTTTTTCAGCTCGCTGAGAAGACACTCCCTTTGATTAAAGGTTTCAGTCCCGCTAGTCGTAGCGGACGCTGCGCAATCCACCACGGTTACGCTTTGAGCGAGCGCACTTGCACTACAGACAACCAACAATATCAAGCCAGCCCAAAATCGCACATCTAACATTCTCAAATACTCCTCCAAAATACGCGAGTAAAAGTGCTATTGCAGCCACAATGACTGCTCCCACTGCAGACTTCGCAGCATGAAGTTTGATCTCCGCCCAGAAGCCTTTCTCTTCGCGTGACACTATGAACCGCCCTGAATACGACTGAGGGGATACTGGCTATGAACTTGTAATCTGCCAAGACTATTCTTTCGCTTCCAAGATTTCCTCATTCTCTGCTCCATCCATCTAGAATTTCGCCAAATTTACTCTCCGGAATCAAAATACCACAACGGTATGGCGTTCAAAAACCAACGTTTGTTGCAAGTTGCGCCGAACCGGGCTTCGGCGAACTTGCGGCAAAGCACTGCCTTGTCCGCGACTTGATCCTTGCCCATACCATCTGTGTTGCGGCATGTGTGAGTGAGCGGTTTCGCCGCCGCACAGCGGCGTTATGAACCAAGTTGAGCAGCTGTTTTTGTGCTACGAGCGCATGCGGCGAAAAAAGCAAATTCACAAATTTCGCTGTTCGCGGCCATCGGAGCGAACCCAGCATCCTGTGCCCAACGTCGGATCGCATCGATGAGGACGGCCCAAAGAAGACATCCACTCATAATGTTGACGCCGCACCGCAGCTTTCCCAAACCGGACGTTAAATACTTGGGCAGCATCCCTGTAAGAGCTATGGCGGGAGTCGCGGATAGAACGCTCTTTCGCTGCGCCTTTACGAAGGTCTGCTTCTATGTTTTCGACTGTGTTTGGCTATCGGCCATGCTTACCACGTGGTTTCAAAACAACAATGAGCGCGGCAACTGTTATCAGCACGCTACCGAGTACGCCCGTTGGGCCAGGCACCTGTGAAAAAATCCAGAAATCCGCCAAAAGAGCCCAAATAAGACCTGTGTAGTCCAGCGGCGCGACAGCAGAGGCCGGTGCTCTGGCAAGGCTTTCTGCAAAAAGAACCAAGTTGAGGGCACCAAAAATGCCAGCTGCGATAAGGAGCAGGATACCAACACTATCGGGCCAAACCCAATTCCCCAGAAAAACACTCGGTCCAGTGACACAAGCAACGATCACCGTGAAAGAGAGTGAAATCGAAATGGCAGTCTCAGTCATGGTCATTGCGCGGATTTTGACCTGAATGATCGCTACGAAGACGGCACCTGCGATCCCTGCGACAGCTCCCCAGAATGCGAAAGGTCCAGTTTCAAACGACAACCCTAAAATCAACAGGACCCCGGCAAACCCAGTTAGAAGCCCCACGGCTAGCCGCGCGGTCAAAGGCTCCCCAAGGCGAACTATTGCAATTGGCAAAACGATTAGTGGCGCGAGAAACGATAGAGTTTGTGCTTGAGTGACGGGAAGTCGAGCGAATGCGATGTAACTCAAAACCATGGCGCAACAGGCCAACAGTCCCCGAATGAGGTGAGGTTTCCAGCTCTTTGGAAGCAAGTCGGCAGGGTTGTTGAAACAGAGGCCGTACAGCAGGATCAAAAGCCCAGAGATCATCGCTCGGAAGGCCATGATTTGACCCAATGGCATGAGCTCTGCTGCAGCATGCACACACGAAACGACGCCGACTGTCGCTGCCGCTCCTCCAATCCTAAGGAGTTTTCCTATCTGCTCTTGTTCCATTTGAGCAGACTTGCCTGCAAATTCCCGAAATGCCTAGACCAGAGCGGGATGAACGCATGCCGGAAACAGCCATTCGTGCAGTCCGCAGCATTCCGCAATTCGGACTCGTTGCCGACCTCAGAGGCGGCGCAGCAATCCTGTGATATGCTGCGTCCGTCAACGTCGGGTTGTCGTTGTGGAGGGCATGGCGGATAGGAGGATCTGTCATGGAAACACCAAACTTACCTGCCATTCGAGCACTTCGCCCTGCATGGAACAAAGGACGTATCGTGGGTCAGAAGCGACCCCTGAAACCAAAGCATGTCTGGGCGATCCGCGTCCGACTGGAACTCGCAGAAAATCACCGCGATCTCGCCCTGTTCAATATGGCTATCGATAGCAAGTTACGAGGCTGCGACCTGGTCCGCATGCAAGTGGTCGACATTATGGCATCTGGTCAGGTCAAAGAACGCGCGTCTGTTTTACAAAGCAAGACGCAGAAGCCGGTTCGTTTTGAGATAACGGAGGGGACGCGTACATCAGTCGAGAAGTGGATGGAGGATGAGCTGATGGTCGGGTCTGAGTATCTTTGGCCTGGACGATTTCATGAGCGTCTCCACATCTCAACACGCCAGTATGCGCGGATCGTTCGTGATTGGGTGACTTCGATTGGCCTCGAAGCGACAGCATACGGAACTCATTCGATGCGCCGAACCAAGGTGACGCAGATTTACAAGAAGACAGGTAACTTGCGCGCTGTTCAGCTTCTGCTCGGCCATACCAAGATGGACAGCACGGTCAGGTATCTTGGCGTCGAGCTTGAGGATGCACTCGCCATCGCTGAAGCGATCGAAATCTAGCAAAATGGGCCGCCTTCACGGGCGGCCCATTTCAGACATTGGCGCAACGTTCTTATCGCTGCGTCCGCAGCCCGCTTAGCGGACATTGACTGCAGGGGCACAATCCGGATGTTTTCGAACTCACGACACGCGGAAATCGTAGCTGCGCAGAATTAGTCACGGGCGCTTGGTTTGCTCAATAGCATCTTGAATAGCGCTTGTTGAGTTAGATTGAAGCCCTTGATGAATGCGCTTTGCCGATCTTCCAAATTGCGTTTGCGCCTTGCGTCGGTTGCGCCATGAACGATTGCTGAGCGAACGTCATAGAACTGCTTGATTGCAGCTCGTATAACTTCCTTGTGGCCTTCATCGACGCCGAGCAGTTCGGCCATCCCATCCTGGAGCTGTCGACTGATCCCACCGCTCTTCGGCCTGAACATCAATTCTAACGATTGCGAAACATCGAGAATGCGGTCGTTGGCCCCAAAGCGACCCAATCGCGCCAGAGCTTCTGAAAGTCGATGAATAACTGGCTCAAGGCGTTCGAACTCACCGTCGCCTCGGCTGTTATAGGCCTGTTTAGCCAAGTCGATCGAGCGGGACTGAAGCTTTGGAGGGGATCGAAAAGAATCGTAACGAGGTCCAACTTGACGGATCGGCTGCGAGCCACCGTGGCTATGAGTTAAACCCAGCAAGCCATTTGCGGAACGATGCACACATCCGCTCATCAACCTGAACGGTAAAATCGGCGTTTGGTTCGCAACGGATAAGATTTCAAGAAACGTGAGAGCGTCATCCTCAAACCTCGGTGGCCGGCTAGCCGGTTCCTCCCGATAGGCAGTCTTCCTCCGAAAAACCGGTCGCCAGTGGAACGGTCGCACCACCGCTCCAATCTGTCGCCAATCACGCCGGTCCATCTCCTTAGGCACAGAATCCCGGATCCATTCGCGCTCCAGATAGCCTGAGAGCATGGCAGCAGGTTTGACGATTAAACCCTCCTGAATCTCAAATTCTTTGCGAATTTCGGGACCATGGAAGAGCAGAACGTCGTAGGCCACATCGAGACCATTCGGGACACCAACTTGTAAAGTCGTCGAGCTCCGATCAAGGATCGATCCAAGTTCATTCGCAGCATTCTTGAATCCACCATCACCGTGGGCATCGGCACGTTCAAATAGACCGGCTACGATCCGTGTCAGCCAAGTCAGCGATGTCCCGTTCAATATTCCGACGTGAAATTCATCATTTCCAATACGGTTTCCAAGCGCCCTAGCGAGTGATGGGTGCGACCGCAGGATGCCCCTCACTGGGTCTATGGCATCACGAAGTGGCTTGTAGTACTTCATTTCGACGGGTCGCGAGGCCAAGCGCGCGAGATCATAGAGGTCAGCCAAGTCATCTTTTGGAAAGGGTGTTTCATCCACTCCATTGGATGACACTCGTGTCGGGTATGACTTCGCCTGCCAATATTTCTCAAGAAAGGGTGCTTGAACCTCCGCGAGCCGGCTCAGTGCTGTTCCCAGACGGTCGCACCATGCATCCAAAGTGTCTGTCATCAGGAACTCTTAGCTGAAAATGGTGGAGATGGCCCGGCCCAAAGGCAACCTTGAACACGGCGCTCGATCGCTGCGATCGCAGCCCGTATAGCCGCCGTTCGCTGCATTTGCGAGAATGGAGCTGTGGCGGCTGTCCGCCAGGCCTTAAGCGGCGACAAAGGGACAATACCCCATCGTTCCTGGCTCAGACAGGTTACTAGCAAGCTTCCGAACCCGAGCCTGATAACAACGGACAAAACTGTCTGTTAGCTTGGACAGGCTGCCCTGTTCTGAAAGGAAAGCCACTTGTTCGCAAACTGCCGACAGAATCTTATCAAACGCGTTCCATCTCTTCGAAAATCCGAACCATGGCGTAAGTGTCGAGCTTGCAATATTCGAGCATGGACTCTTTGAGGCGATTACGCACGTCACCGTCGGGCATTGAGATGAGATGCTTCCATGCATTCATCGCATCCGTCCCGTTTGCAACGTCCATACCTGCATAGTCAAGATCGCCAGCTAGCACCGGCAACACCTTCTTGATTGATGTCGACCCGCCAAATGCGATGTCGACATAGGGCGCTGCGAATAGGTCTTCGAGATCGAGCGTCCGGTCCATCAGGCTTTGTAGGAACTCCGCCTTATCAGGAAACTGCTTTGCCATTGTCTTGTTCTGGGTATTCTCGAACGAGGCATGCCAAGAGATGACACTGCCTTTTGGCCCGATGTGCCGCTGCATGTGATCGACCATGGCGCGCGGTAATGTCGCCTCTTCAGCCAAATACTCGACGTGAACCAACTCCAGATCGTCAGGCGTACGCTTGATGTGCAGCGAGTATTGAAAGGGGATTGGAGACTGAGGGCGGGCACCGTCCACAATCGGGATGGCGGAGGAATAGGTTTCGTAGTCCAGGAAGTAGAGCGGATACTTCGCTCTGCTGAACCAGCGCGCCAAAGCGCCTTGGTCAACCACCGGCTCCCTTAGCTGTGCTGAGCGTAAAACATACGCTTGCTTTTCCGTGACTTCGTCGAGACCGATATCCTCTAGATCAAAGCGTCCTTCGCCAGCGAAGGTCTCAAGTTTGGCCTTGGAGATTCGCGGCAGATTGTAGATCGATGGTTTGGGGATGCCTGGGTTGAAATGCTCGAAACTGTCGCAATGGTTGGCCTTGCTCAGCGTCAGGCATGAGCAACAGCTTTCGTCGATTTCCGCAGTCTGCAGAAGGTCCAGGGCTTTATTGATTTCAATTCGCGTTTCAGCTTCGATTTCGCGCACCTTGGACGTGACTTTGGCAAAGGTCAAAAGGGCGTCGGGATTGATCTCACCATCACGTACATAGTCTCCATTCAGATGAACGATGAAGACGTCGCGGACGTCTTTTCTAACCTCCTCAGCGGCGATCATCTGAAAGCAGGCATCCTTAATCTGATTGTGCTTCGCGTCCGCCTTCACCCTAGTTGAAGACTTAACTTCGTAGAGATTGAAGGTACCGTCTTCGTTCTCTCGAACTATGTCCGTTTTGGCGTAGAGGCCGCGTTCCGTCTGGAAGACCGTTTGGAAGGAGAACTGCGCTGCATCCACACCAGCCTCGATCAACTCGCGCACATAGGCTTCCAGCTCATAACCCTCAGCTGCGAGTTTCTCGGCATAGTCGGAAAACTCGCCATGTGGGTAAGCCTCAGGTTTATGTTTCAGCAGCCAAAGAGACTTCGGGCAATGCAGGAATTGGATGAAATCTGTTTTGGAAATTTGCATCGGCGGCTCTAGTGATTCAATTTCCTCATTGTGCCGCAGGCCAGAGCTCAATCAAAGGAAAAGAACTTGGACATTTCCAAGCCCTTTGGTCGGTAATGCCAATATTGGGTCTAATAGTGAGGCTGAGTTACGGAGCATTGGTTGGCGGTTCCACGTCATGGAGGAGGTACCCGAATTTTTACTGGGGCGACCTAGATTCGACATTGGTCAAGGCCCTTTGGCCGCAATGCGGCATTCCCCAAAGCAGCAGTTCGTCGATCATGTAGCAATCAACTCGTATCGGTTGTAACCGGAATGAACCAAGCTCAGATTGGCACAAATTGGCAGTCTAGCGCCTGTTCATGATCTAGAATGGAAGTGCGAGGTCAGGCCAAAGACGCTGGTCAGTAACCTTGCTAAGTGGAATATCTAAATCCCATTCGATAGCCTGCGGCGAAACCATAATTGCGCACAGCGTATCTTTGGTCTGGTACTGGGCTAAGTCATTGATCGCGTCACCAAAACCAACCAAAATTGTGCCTTTCCAACTGCTTCCCGAAATTTGAATTACGTTCTCAGCAAGGTTTTCAACCGACAGATCATTGCGATCAGGTAAGTTTATTTCCGCGTTTGATTTTGGTAGGTCGTCTGTGATTTCTCCAGATATTACAGCATTGTGGAGAAGTCGCAGATCACCTTCAGAAACAAGCGAAGGCTGCATCACGTTAGAGGCCAATGCTCTTTTGCCTGAGATCAAGCGATGAAGAAGGCAGTCGAACGAAGCAGGTCCAAGACCCGGGTGAATTGCCATTGGCAAGTGGATGGTAACCTGTTTCGTCTGACCAATCCTGAGAGTTCGGTCGTTGCACTGCTCTTCGACTGCTGGATTCCACCACCTTGTGAGATGGATTACATGGTTAGCAGCCGTCAAGGTTAAGCCAGTACCAGCGGCTCTTGGACCAAGCAGAAGTACATCAAAGCCTTCGTCCTCTTTCAGGTGCCGTTGAAACCTTCTCGTGATTTCGCGCCTGTCGTTTATCGAAGTTCCACCATTAATCACCATGACCTCACGAAGACCGAATTCGATCTTTAGGAATTCAGCGAGCCAGGCTTGCAGATCAAGGTTCTCGACAAAGACCAAGGCGCGCTCACCTTTCGACGCAATGTAGCGCAAAATATCAAGGGTTGCTTCGGTTCGCGCCGAAGCACCAATAAAATCGTCTGTAAGTTCACCCTCCAGCATTCCGGGGTGTGCTGAAACGCGTCGAATGTGTTGCAAAACTTGCAAGATACCACCGCCTTTCGCCCTCGCTTCGTCGTACCTCAACATCTGTGGGCGAGGCATGTCTCGCGAATAGAGCAGTCTCACTTTCGGTGGAATGGAAGGATCCGCTTCCTCTTTTGTACGCCGGAGGCAAAGCGGTGTTCCGCCTCCCGCAGAGTCAAACAGTGCCGTTCTTAATTGTTCTAAGCGTGCCCCGTCCGGTTTCTCAAAAATGCGATTAAAGCCCGCCAGAGCGCCCAGTGAGCCTGGTGCTATAGTATCTACTATCGACCAAAGATCTTGAGTTCGGTTCTCTATAGGTGTCCCAGTCAAACCGATATGAAAATCGGAGTTGACGCCTTTGACGGCTGTTGCTCTTTGTGTTCTTGGGTTCTTTATGAACTGAATCTCGTCAAAGACGGATGCGCCAAAATGCAGTTGATTCAGGCTGACTGCGTAGTTTGCGAGTGTTTGGTAAGTTGTGACAACTACACCAACTGTTCCGACCAAATCCGACAAATCCAGATGGGTCTCACCGTCTACTATGTCGCGTCCACGCGTGCCTCGGAATTTTGACAGTTCAGTTCCGTACAGACGGTGAATCGGCCCCAAAGCTCCGGCATCTAGGTGTTGCTCGATTTCGTCTTGCCAATTGCGTAACAACGACGTGGGAGCAACCACCAGTATCGGCCTCGGCGCGACTTTGCCATTGCGCATCTCGCGAGTAAGCCAAGCAAGAAATGACAGTGTTTGAAGAGTCTTACCTAGGCCTTGTTCGTCGGCATTGAGGAGTCCGGGCATACCCTTTGTCCACGCGGCTAGCTGCCAGTCGAACGCTTTTAACTGATATGGGCGCAACACGGATATGACTGAAGAAGGTAGGCCCTCCTCAGCACGGCCTCTAGGAGACTTGTGCGCGAAATAGTCAAGATCGTGAAGGTTAGCGTGCACCAATGGCAAGAGCGCTTCATCTGGCTCACCGCGAACCTCGGTCGTATCTGCGCGCATGGCCAAGCGACGTCTGAGTGCCTCAATTACGTCGGGGTGGACTGGTACACTGACCTCGTCAAACTCTATGCTCACTTCGCCATTCAAAATGGCTCTCTGAAGAGCCTGAATAGCCGCCTCTAGCTTATCATCCGCAATTGATCCCAGCAGTTCACCTAGTGACTGCTCAAGAGTATCTGGGAGCCAAGGCAACCCTGAACCCACCGAAATTTCCATTTCAAGTCTGGCGACGGCACCTATGCCAATGACCCGCTCCGACCAGCCATTGGTTTCCGCCCAGCCGTCTTCAAGCGCGGTCGCAACCAATTCAGCCGATTGCTCAGGCGTAGTATCCTCATTGATCTGACCAGTTTCTAAGAAATGACGTTCCAGGGCTTCTTCGATCAGTCTGGGAGCATCCAGAATAAAGGCTTTGCGTTGCGCTCTGTCTCCCCTCATGGCCTTTGCAACGAGTTCGAGCACTGGGGCAGCACTCTGATCAACGACTGCAAATGTACCATCCGACAAGCGGTACGCTGGAAGCGCACCATGGTCTGCGACCGCATCCGAAAAGCTTTTTCGCACAGCCTTAGAAAACAGTGGTTCATCGGTTTCGCCAATTTCCGCCTTAGCACCGACTGGTACAGCAGCAAACGCGGCCTCATCCTGTGTGTCCACTTCAATGCCAATCCTAGCAACGGAAGTAATCCTCAAGTCCGAAAGAAATCTGTCCGGAGATGCGCGTTTGCCTGCGCTTCCCAGGCAGTCGCGAAATGCAGCCAAAGCGCGCCAGTGTGCAGGCAAAGGAGAAGTAGGGTCAAATGTCTCCGATAGCTCAATGGCTTGCAAAATGGTGGCCGGTATCCGTCGTCGCGAACCTGGTGTATCTGGGAAAAGAAAGGCTCCTCGGCGTGGCACCATTTCTGGCTTGCCCAGCCTCTCCCAGTGCCATTCTAGGCGCGCGTCCGAACTGCCAAGCGTGCCCAAGAATTTCGTTGCGAAGGTTAATTGATCCTCTAATTTTGGCAGTCCGAGTGCGGGCGCGAAAACGTCTTCGATCTTGGCAACAATACCGTGCGACAAGGTCAGGCTGTCTGGCCGAATAACCGCGTCCTTGCCGGAATGATCAAGCGTTCGAATGCGGGCCAGAGCAAAGGAAAGATCCTTGTCCTCTTGGAGCGGATTTCGAAGGTCGATGACGGGAGAACGGCGCAACCTGTTCCAAGCGCCGCGATTCCCGCGCGTAGGTTCCAGAATGACTCCGTTCTCAAAAATCTCCCTGACCTGAAGACCGCTCATCGTAACTGTCTCCGAACCCAGCTGCCCCAGTTGTTGATCCCTCCACGATGGTACTTCGTGGCCGGATGATTGCTTGGCGAAAGCGTTATGTCTTGATCACGATAGGAATCCCGATACAGCTCGGGACGGCCCGGAAAGTCGCGATCAAAAACATGTATTCGATAGTTTTTTGAACCTTCGACTAAAATGTGATCGCCAGCTCTCATTATGAGAAGGGACGTGTCTTTGCGACCTCCCAGTTGTTGCGCAAAGGCTTCGAACGCGGGCTCCTTCGTCTCGTCAAATCGACGTTTTGCCTCTCGTTGCGCAGCTGGATGTAGGGCCACCCAAGCTTCGGTGATTACCCCTTCTTTGTATAGAGACATCCAGAAATTTCTGCGCTCACTCCACATGTCGGGGCGCTCAATTTCAACCGCGGAAATGACGTTCATGAAAGCTTCTATGCTCTGACCTGCTAACCAAGTAAGAACGGTGCGCTTGCTCGTCTCCGATGCCGTTAGCCAGCGCCCGCTTTCTCCAGGCTTTCGGGGGTCGCCAATATGCTTGAGAACCCAATCAAGTAGCCATGCCTGAATTTCCTCGGTTGGCACACGTTGATGCCATGGCGACAGAAGCTTATCGAGCGCACCAATCAGTCCCTCGCCTCCGATCCCGCCGCCGTCTTCTGGCCGCGCCCAACGAGCTAGGCGTTGAGCAAGCGCAAGAGACTCTGGCGACGGATAATCCTGGACGAAGCTGTTGCCGACTTCGGTTGCAAAACCCGGAGAAAACGGCTCTCCAAACCCAAGGTCGGACATTGCTTCCAAAGGCTCATCGCTTTCCAAGATTCGAGCCGCAATGCTTCGAGCGCCGGACTCGGGATCGAGGCACTCTGGAGCCTGGGAAACACAATCTGAATAAGGTTCCGGTAAGTCGCGCTGGCGCTCTTGAAGCAGTATTGCTGCACGACGTGTATGTGTCGAGCCTCCGCACCAACCTTCCAAATAACCTTCCATGGCGGCTGCCAAGAACGACGTACGGCGCGTCAGACTGACTTCGCGGCTAAGGAATTCAACTAGTTTTGTAGGCTCACTTATACTTCCGCGGCAAAGTGCATGTACTAGCGGTAGTACGTTTGCTTCTGTAACACCCCTCCAATTGCCACTTGTTACGCGAGATAGGCACAGCTCAACCAATGCGCTCAATGCGCTGTCTGTTACAAGTGTTGGCGCTGGATATTTGTCCCGAATTGAACGGCATTCCTCTTCGAGCCGCGCCGCAGACAATGTAGTGCGGCCTGGAACGGGGGCAGACAGGCTAACAATGGCGCTTGCTAAACTCATGGATCGATCAGTCCCGGCGCATAGGTTCGCAGAACGCTCTTAATCTCGTCGATTTCCTCGACGCTAGATGGCCGCAACATTATGAAGCGTAAGTCTATCCTGCGATTTAGGCTTTTGTTGTCGTTTGTGTCATTTGGTGCGACAGGACGGTCTTCTCCGTATCCAGCTACAGACAGCACCGGTTGGCTTGCGAAGTTGCGGTGGTCCGTCAACCCTGGGAGATGCTCGACCATTGCGCCGTAGGTCGCCGCCGCTCTGTCTGCGCCAAGTCTGGTATTGAAGCTGAGCGTTCCATCACTGTCAGTATGACCTTCAATTTGCAGGGCGTCGATCAGCGCGTAACCTTCGTTGCACTCCTCGGCGAATGCTGAGCGGGAACCAATAGTGTAACATGACAGTGAATTTTCTAATATTTCAGCGATTCTACGGACTTTGTCCGTGCTTGACACCGAAAGGCTGCGACTGCCGGACGCGAACAAGCCCTCTCCAACAAATTGAAGCGCGTCTTCCGTTGCACTCAGTCGCACCCGTAGTTCAGGGTACTCCGCGTCAATCTGGTATTTTAGGGTTTGTAACAATCCAACTCGCGTGTCGCGGACGGCTGAATTATAAATTTCGAGACGATCTAGGCGGTTTTCGCTGAACTCTTCCAGTTGTTTCTTAAGCAGGTCAGCTTTTGCCATGGCTTGAAGAAGCTGCGTCTCAATATCTTCTTGTTCTGACAGGATACTTTCCAGTTCCGCTAATCGCCGGTTTGCAGCCTCCAAACTGGATTTTGTTTCCGACAACGTAGAAAAATCGATGTCCTGGTCTGACAGAAGTGCCTTGAGTTCGGTGTTCTCATCTTGGAGCACATCAAGCTGTGCATTTAGTCCTTCGATGATCTCTTCGGATTTGACGCCTTCGGGACGCAATTGGCTTGCAAAAAAAGCAAGAAGAATCAATAGTATGAACAAAATACTGACAGTCATATCTGTCATCGTGACAAATGCTGTTTCTTCCTCTTCGACTTCCTCTGCGTGGTAGTAGTCGGCACCTCTCACGATAGTGTCTCCTGATCTACATCACTCGCCTGCACAGCGACATCATCAGTTGTAGGTTCAAAGGAGCGAGCGCTATCAATGACTGCACGTAAGCGCTGAAGCGCATCAGAGTAATCTGCGTGAACGTCACCGGAGAACCTAGAGACCTTCTCAACGGCGGCATCCAAGTTCTTTCGATAACCTTCAAGAGCTCTCGCCATGTCACCATCATACGCCTTCGCGCGCTCTTCAAAGGCTCGAACTTGTTGGCTGATGGCCTCTGCTGCCACTACCACCGCTTCTGTTTGACTCTTTAGTGCTGCTGAAGCGTTTTCCACCAGCTCAACGCTCGACTTCGCGATAGTGCGTGTCATTTGTTCGGTCTGCGAAATGCTGTCTGCAACGGGTGTTGCCGCGCTCGAGAGAGCCTCGGCCGCAGAATTGAGCTCTCCAACAACCATTTCGATACGGCGTGAAACGCTGTCCAACCCGACGGTTGTCTCTGACATACTCGTCGCAGCCGCTTCCATCTTCTCGCTTGCCTCTGTGACCGTGTCCGACAACGTTGCTGAAATTTTTTCAGCGACACCTTTCATCGCGCCAACAGCAGCATTTCCGCCAGCTTCTGCGGCGTCCTGAAGAGGTTTCGCCAGGGCTGTGATTAGCTCCATGTTGAGCTTGGCCATATGTGTGCGCGTTTCTTTGGCTTCCTCCAACTGCTGTTGTGACAGCCGCTCCAGACTAACAAACTGCAATCGATCTTCGAGCGAATGAGCAAGGTGGCTCACTGCTCGATCGACACTGGAATCCCGCCACCGAATTGCACCGATGAGCAAGATCGAAACAAATAGTCCAGACAACGACATGATGAATTTCGCAGATGCGACAGTAAGCAAGTCGTTCAGCGCGTCGCCCATCGCATTGTTACGTGAGCCTCCATCGGCTGCATCGAGCACCCCACCGGTTTGCTGCAAAGCCGCCACAAGACCAAGAAAGGTCAAAAGCAAACCTATCGAGACAAACAAACCTGGCCAAAATCGCCAGCTTCTAAGACCAAAACCAAGATTCCCAATGTTGAAGAAGGCAGATGGCCGTATAGAGTTTTGAATTGGCCGCCCCTCTTCAGTCGGCTCGATCAGAGTTTCGCGATACTCACGCCAAACATCAGCGATGCGTCTTTTAGGTCCATTGATCTTTGGACTACCGACACCGAGAGCCGCACTTATCTCTGAGAATTTTCCAGCGAACTCGAGCTCCGAAGTCGTATTGGTCACTAGTTTTGTCGCCGAGCGAAGTGACCGCAACTGCGCGTCAGTCACTTTCAACATAACCAAGAATAGCAGCGCCGCCGCTCCGATCATTGCTAGAGCAACCAGCCCCGGAACCCACTCGTCCGTAAGGAGCGCCGCGACGGTAAGAACCGCATCGACGACGTCTTGGCTGCCTTCCTGGAAATCAAACACTAAGTATCACCGGGGCCATTTTCTTTTGTCTCATCAGACTCCTCATGAATAGCTTCAGGCGTTACATCATCACTCTGTTTGCGATCAGGTCTAAGTGTAGGCGCTTTCTTTTGATGTTGCCGAAGTGCCGAGCCGACGGATCCATAGAAATCGGGTACGATTTGCTCTAGATCAGAAATGAAATTGCTTTGCTGAGTGAAACGACCACCCAACCGCTTTGACAGGAAGATGTGAAAGCCGTTCGGGCTCAGGTGTGATTTGTCGACCTCGGCAATTTGAACGTTTTCCCTCAGCTCCGAAAGCTGAAATTGCGTAGGCCCACTTGTTCCAGGCCACTGCAACCTGACATGAAAATCGTCGACCTGTTCGTGTTTGATTTGTCTAAGTAACCAATTAATGCGAGCGGAAGTAGATTTTCGGTCGTCTGGCGCACGGAGTGTCATCCCAACATCGATGGACCTTCGACGCAAATCAGCGGAGATTTCGATAGGAGCTGCCGCGTCCGGAACCATAAGCTGGCTTTCAAGGCAAGCTTCGTCCCTCAACTTCTGACTGTCATCGTTGACCCTACATGCTGCGTCTTTTTGGTGTTTTCTGGGCAATCGTTCAGAAACACGCGCGCCTGTCATTCGAGAAAGAATTAGCGAAAGATCGCGTGTTTCTTGATGCCATGCCAAGATAACGGGCAACAAAAGCGGTGATTTAGCCGGTATCGAACCGCCACTTGATACCAGTTTGTTTAGCTCAGACCATTCGGGTGGCATTCTTTCGAAGCCACGTACTCCTGCACTCTCGTGCGTCAGAAATCTCCGAAGTTCGGACAAAACCTGCTTCTGGTCGTCATCTGCAATAGCTTCGTTTGTCAAAAGAAGATCGCTGGTCGTCAAGATATGCATCCATGACCAATGATATACCGGTATCCGCGAACGGCTCTTTCTAACTTGTTCAAGTGGATGTGTTTGGGGTTGTGCCGCGAACTGATTGGAAAGAGTGATCACACAGTCAACGGACTGCTCCTGTGCCAATTTTCGATACTTTTCAATCTGTTCAACACTATGTGTTGCAGAGCCGATTTTCGCTTCGACTAAGGCACGCCATTGTCGGTTTCCATTGCTGACAACAATTAGACCATCTGGCCGATCTTCATGTGGGGCCGTAGAATTGCGGAAAACAATTTCCGTGTAGCATTCGACCTTCGTTCGAACACCAACGTTTTGCCCGATAGACTTCAATAGGTCACTTCCAAGCTCGCGAACAACAGAAAGGCAGGCAAGGACTATCGACGTTGTCCTCCCTTCTTTTGAAGTCGTGGATAATACTGGGAAGAGCCTCGCAGCTTCGCCTTGTTTAAGAAATTCCGGGAGTCCTTCAGTCATCTTCCTGATTCCAAACATAGAAAATTAAAACGCTGCGATCATTAAACGTGTATGTCTGAGATAGTGCAACAGATCAGGCAGTTGATGCTTTTGCATCACTTCCGCTCCTGAAGGTGGCTTTGACAATGGATCCTGACTGTCTGCTTTGGCTATGCCGACTTCTTATCAATGCGGCTGCAGCGAATGTCATGTGTGGATGGCTCCTGCATAGCAAGACTTTTTTGATCTGATTTGTGCATTTGTCAGACGCAGTCGTGTGTCCGGCCTGTTTGCGCGGTTTTGACCGCTGGCCCTGATGGGTTCCGCAAACCAAGTCCCTTACGGC
>NZ_CANNDO010000007.1 GCF_947503385.1 uncultured Tateyamaria sp. | reverse complement strand
TGGCGCGGTTGACGGGGCTCGAACCCGCGACCCCCGGCGTGACAGGCCGGTACTCTAACCAACTGAGCTACAACCGCGCATAGTGGTCCCGTATCCCCAAGACCAAGGGTAAGCAGTGGCGCGGTTGACGGGGCTCGAACCCGCGACCCCCGGCGTGACAGGCCGGTACTCTAACCAACTGAGCTACAACCGCCCGCTGCGTTTGCCGGGTTTATGACCAGCCCCCGGACGGGTCAAGCGTCTTTTCCCGCCGATATTCACAATTCTTGGCGAAGCGCCGCGAAAACCGCGCCCTCGAACAGTACAGGCACCATCCGCACCGGCGCGCCCAGCAACATATCGTCCACGGCCGCCCCTTCGACACCACCCATGCGGCGATAGAACCGGCGCGCGCCCGCGTGCGGTTCGATCACAAAAAGGCGCAGCGCCGTTGCCCCTTGCGTCGCAACATCGGCACAGATCGCGCGGAACAACCTGCCGCCTACGCCGCCGCCGCGCGCATCCGGGCTCACATGCAAATTGTCGAGCAGTGGAACATTGCCCCATTCCACGGCGCCAAAGCCCACGACAGCACCGTCCCGTTCTGCAAGCCGGATCATACGGTCTGCGGGCCACCTGTCCCACCGCGCGCGCATGTTTGCATCAAGCGGCGTACCCAAGGCGCCGGGCGGCACATATGGGCCGTAGGCGGCCCGCCAGCTTGCACCGTGCAGTGCCATAAGCGCGGGCGCGTCCGCAGGAGTGGCGGCGCGGATATGCAGCGTCATTTGTCAGGCAGCGGTATGAATTCATCCTCATCGCCGGGCGGCAACTGAAACCGTCCATGGGCCCAGTCACCGGCGCGCCACGCCTCTTTGGCCGCGTCGATCCGATCGCGCGACGAGGCCACGAAGTTCCACCAGATGTAGCGCGACCCCTCAAGGGTCGCCCCCCCAAGCAACATCAGCCGCGCGCCTTGCGCACCCGCTGTCAGGCCAAGCTGATCGCCGGGGCGAAACACCATCATCTGTCCCGCGGCAAAGGTCTCGCCGCCCACGCTCACCTCACCCTCAACCACATAGACGCCACGGTCTTCGTGATTGTCGGGCAACGGGATGCGGGCCTCCGCCTCCAGCACGGCGTCGGCATAGAACATCTCGGAAAAGGTCTGGACCGGTGCGGTCTCCCCCCATGCATCCCCAAGGATCAGGCGCACCTCCTTGCCCTCCCCTTCGAGGAACGGCAGCGTGTCCTTGGGCGCGTGCTGGAAATCCGCCGGGTCATCTTCGGCGTCCTTGGGCAGCGCCACCCATGTCTGGATGCCAAACAGATTGTGCGGCTTGGCCCGGATCTCACCATCTGTGCGTTCCGAATGGGTGATCCCATGCCCGGCCACCATCCAGTTCACCGCCCCCGGTTCGATCCACTGATCGGTGCCAAGGCTGTCACGATGGTGGATTTTGCCCTTGTAGAGATACGTGACCGTGGCCAGCCCGATATGCGGATGCGGGCGCACGTCGATGCCCTTGCCCGTCACGAACTCGGCCGGGCCCATCTGGTCGAAAAAGATAAACGGCCCCACCATCTGCCGCTTGGGCGCGGGCAAGGCGCGGCGCACCTCAAAGCCGCCCAGATCGCGCGCACGCGGCACGATCACGGTGTCGATGGCATCGACGGCATCGCCGATGGGACAGTCAGGATCAAGGGCGGGGTTCCAGCTCATCTTGTGCTCCACTGTTCAGGGACAGTTTGATGATAGGCCAGGATGCGCCGCACACAACGCGTATTTTCTCAGGTCAATGGTGCGCAATTACACATATGTCAGGCGCGGGGGAAATCCATGCCCCGAAAGGCACTCGATAATCTCTCAAGATCTGCAGCTACGAGGATCAGGCGCGCCACCTGCCGTGCTTCATCCGTTTGCGCGGATTCGTAAGCCGCGTATTCCGCCATGGCCGCCGCGATGGCAAGCGCCACCCCCGGTCGCGCTGCCGCCGGCAAGGCATTCAAGTCTTCGAGCAACGCGGCAATGCGGTTTTGCGTGAAACTCTGCGTGTTTTTCATGTCCTTCAGCATCACCCGCTCCCTCGGCATGACTTATGCTGGAGGTCTAGGCGATGGCGCGAATCCGGTCATGTCACGGACTTGCGCCACATCTAAGGAACGATCAGACCTGCGCCGACCCCTTGGATCGCAGCGGTGGTCCGGTCTGCCACGCCCAACTTGGAAAAGATGCGCCGCACCAACGTGTCGACGGTGTGGGGCGACACGGACAGGATTTCGGCAATCACGCTGTTCGATTTGCCGCGCGCGATCCAGCGCAGGATCTGACGCTCGCGGGGCGACAACTCGCCACCCGGCGCCAGCGCAGGTCGCAACGCGCAATAACGGACATGTGCGGCCTGGGCGATCATCTGAAATTCGAGAATGGCGGCAGGGTCCGGAAACTGGTCCGGATGCTCAAATCCCAATCCGACATACCCGTTCCGCAAACCCGGACCAAAAACCTGAAAGGCGAGACCGTCGCCGACCCCCGCCTCGCGCATCTGCCCCAGATATGCGCGCTGTTCCGGGGTCAGCCGCACCAGTTCCCTGATCTGCGACCAGCGAAACGGCGAAACCGTGCTGTGCGCCAATTCGGTGATCGGGTCGATCAGATAGAGCTTTTGCTTGATGTAGTGGCAGGTCCATTCGCTGGAGAACCCGGTCGCATTGATGTTGACGGACTGGCTGTGTTGCAGATCGGATCTGATGTGATGATAGCTGATCTTTGAAACGCCGTGGTCACGGAAATACAACGTGACAAGGGACCAAAGCGCGCTCACTTCGCCTTCGTTGACAATGGCGTCAAACACCGCCTCGGTCATGTTACCCTCACGTACACGCCAGCCTTTCAACCGGTGGTTCTGCCGGAAGGCTCAGCAAAGTCTTAACGGCGCAATGCGGTCCTGTCATTGATCTGGTGCAAGTTCTTGCGATGGAACAAGGGCATCCGTGCGGTTTGCGACACCGGACAATCGGCGGATGGCGACAGTCATACAGACAGAGTGGTGGGTCGTGAGAGGCTCGAACTCCCGACATCTTCGGTGTAAACGAAGCGCTCTACCAACTGAGCTAACGACCCGATGCGTGGGTTTTATGCCAAGCGGCGCAGGCTTCGCAACCCCTCAGTTACAGCTGTCGGTGAACGCCGTTTTCCACAACGTAAACAACGCCTTGGCCACCGGGCAAATCGCCCAGTGTTGCCGGTGGACGCCCCAATGCCACAGTGCGCAACATGCGCGACGTAATGCCATGGGTCACACACAGCGTCGGAGCGGTGAGACCCGCCAGAAATTCGGTGCAGCGCGCGTGCAAGCGGGCAAACCCCTCGCCACCCGGCGCATGTTCGTACAGCGCCAGCGGCCCGTCGGGCGTTTCCTCAAGCGTCTCACCCGTTGCCGCAACCTCCGCGCGGCGTTTGCCAGACCAGTCGCCCACTTCGATTTCGCGCAGGCGGTCATCGGTGCGCAGAAAGGCCACCTGCCGCGCCAACGCAATGGCCGCCGTCTCGAACGCGCGGCCCTGCGGGCTGACACGCACGTCAAACCCGCTGATATCAACAGCCGCCAGCATGTCACCGATCCGCGCGGCCTGCTGTCGCCCCAAATCCGTCAGCGGTGAATTCAGCGCGCCCTGAAACCGGCCTTCGGCGTTCCATTCCGTCTCGCCGTGGCGCATCACATAGATTGGCATCATCGGCCCATGCCCCCTGTCCGCATCACGCTGTCGGCCCTGAAAACACGAAAGCGCACTCGATCAGAGTGCGCTTTCGATGGTGGGTGATAAGAGATTTGAACTCCTGACATCTTCGATGTGAACGAAGCGCTCTACCACTGAGCTAATCACCCAAAGTCCGCGCGTCTTACAAAAGCACGCGCGGGCTTGCAAGGCCCCGAAGGGCAAAATCGCACCTATTCGGCGGCGGTTTTCGCCTCGGTCACAGGGGCGGGCGCGGGACCGTCGGTGGCCATATCGTCCGCAGGCAGATCGCGGGCCTGTCGGATACGTGCCGCCACAACCTTGCCGTCGGGCAATTTGCGCTCGCGGTTGATCTTGACGGTGCCAAAAGGTTGCAGGTTCAGATCGCGGCTGTCCTGCAATGCGAGGCCCATCGTGGCCAGCGTCGCCTCAACCACTTTTTTAACCTCCGACCGTTTCATCCCGGTCTTGAGCGCAACGGTGTCCAGCAATTCCTTTTTGCGCAGCGCGGGGCCTGCGACCACCGGCTCCAGTTTGGTCACGGTTGCGGGCTTGATCGGGGTCGGTTTTGCAGGCGCTGCCTTGCCCGTTGCAGCCTTTGCCGCTGCGGTCATGCTGGCCGGTGCCTTGGCCGCCGCCGTCTTGGTGGCGGGCACCTTGGTGCTGGACGCGGTTGTCCGTTTTGCCGCCGGTTTTTTGGCTGCGGTCGTCTTGGTCGTGGATTTGGTTGTGCTCGATCGGGTTGGCATCAAAGGCCTCCTCATTGTTATCAACAACACATTATCGGCAAACGTGTTCAATTTCCAGCATCACAGCCACCGACCATCAAAGCAGCCCAACGGCATTGCAAATGCAACCGCAGCCATGCTTCATTCACCTGTGTAAACTTTGAAATGAAAGATTATTTATGAAGTACCGATTTTTTGGCGTCGCAGTGGCCATAGTTGTGGGCCTTGCCCTCCCTGCTCAGGCGCAAGTCATGGCTCCGCACACTTATGACAATGACGTCGTTCAGGTGCAAAGCAATGACACCGACCCCGGCAGGCCGTTTTTCACATTTGACCCGGAAGAAGACGATATCACTCTGATCAGCACTTGGCCCGACGGACTCCGGTCCTGGTTTCACTTTGAAACCGGTGTATCGGAAATTTTCGGATCTGAAATGACGGATTGGGCCAAAGAGAATGGATATGATTTCAAGGACGTCATGACCGATGTGGAGTTGTACAACAGCTTCCAAAAGACGCTTTTAGGCAAAACCAAAGGAATTGAAACTGGCGACTCCGACTTTGGCGCCGCGATGAATCCAATCCTGTCCGGCAAGAAAAAAGGCAAGCTTCTGGTGACGATCTATTCAAGAGATCGCACAGCAGACGGCACACTCAAAGTTGTCTTTCAAGGCATTGCACGCAATGAGAAACACGCAAATCGCATCGTCAAACGGCAGTTAAAAAAGCTGAGAAGGAAAGCCGGAGGCGTGATGGCCTTTCCCGATGGATCTGGCGACGAACGCACGGGCCTGCCCACGGATGGGGCACCGATCGAAGGTTTGCCGGAACGCCCCTAAGCATCTGTGTAGAACAGCAAAAGGGCGCGATCATGTGATCGCGCCCGATAGTTTTGTACCCAAATGGGTTCGGCTTAGTGCGCCGTGGGGCTTACGCCCGATCCCGAAGATGCCGACGCAGCCGCCGCAGCCGCTTCTTCGGCCGCCTCATCCCATTCAATTGCGTCGGGTTGGGCGACCAAGGCCCGCTCCAGCACTTCGCGCACATGTGTGACGGGTATGATCTCCAGCCCTTCCTTCACGTTATCGGGGATGTCGGCGAGGTCTTTCTCGTTCTCTTCGGGGATGAGAACGGTCTTGATCCCGCCGCGCAGGGCCGCAAGCAGTTTCTCCTTGAGCCCGCCAATGGGCATCGCGTTGCCGCGCAGGCTAACCTCGCCCGTCATGGCGATGTCCTTGCGCACCGGAATGCCCGTCAGCACCGACACGATGGAGGTCACCATGGCGAGACCGGCACTTGGCCCGTCTTTGGGTGTGGCACCATCAGGCACGTGTACGTGGATGTCGAGCGAGTCGAATTTGGGCGGCTTCACTCCGATATCCGGACTGATCGACCGCACGTAGCTCGAGGCGGCGTCGATGGATTCCTTCATCACGTCGCCCAGTTTACCGGTGGTCTTCATCCGGCCCTTGCCCGGCAGTTTGAGCGCCTCAATGTGCAAAAGATCGCCACCAACGGATGTCCAGGCCAGCCCGGTCACGACGCCAATCTGGTCGTCTTGTTCAGCCAACCCATAGCGATGCTTGCGCACACCCAGAAAATCATCGAGATTTTCGGAGGTTACAACGACCTCTTCAACCTCTTTCTTGATGATCTTGGTCAGCGATTTCCGCGCCACCTTGGCGATTTCACGTTCAAGGTTCCGCACGCCCGCCTCGCGGGTGTAGTAGCGGATGATATCGCTCAGCGCGCCGTCGGTCAGTTCGAACTCCTTACCTTTGAGCCCATGGTTTTTGACCTGCTTGGCGATGAGATGCTGTTTGGCGATCTCGCGCTTTTCATCCTCGGTGTAGCCTGCCAGCGGAATAATCTCCATCCGGTCCAAGAGCGGCCCAGGCATGTTGTAGCTGTTCGACGTGGTCAGGAACATCACGTTCGAGAGGTCATATTCGACCTCCAGATAATGATCGACAAAGGTCGAGTTTTGTTCCGGGTCCAGCACTTCGAGCATGGCCGACGCCGGGTCACCCCGGAAATCCTGCCCCATCTTGTCGATTTCATCGAGCAGGATCAGCGGGTTGGTCGTCTTGGCCTTTTTCAGCGCCTGAATGATCTTGCCGGGCATGGAGCCGATATAGGTCCGGCGGTGGCCCCGAATTTCGCTTTCGTCGCGCACACCGCCCAGCGAGATGCGGATAAACTCGCGCCCCGTAGCCTTTGCCACCGATTTGCCCAGCGACGTCTTGCCCACGCCCGGAGGTCCGACGAGGCACATGATCGGCCCCTTCATCTTCTTCGAGCGTTGTTGAACGGCGAGGTACTCGACGATACGTTCTTTCACCTTTTCAAGGCCATAGTGGTCGTTGTCGAGGATTTTCTCGGCGCGACCAAGGTCCTTTTTCACGCGGGATTTCACGCCCCACGGGATCGACAGCATCCAGTCGAGATAGTTGCGCACCACGGTCGCCTCGGCGCTCATGGGCGACATGTTCTTGAGCTTTTTCAGCTCAGCGTCGGCCTTTTCGCGCGCCTCTTTGGACAGTTTGGTTTCCGCGATTTTCGCCTCAAGTTCGGCGACTTCATTCTTGCCGTCCTCACCGTCGCCCAGCTCTTGCTGGATCGCCTTCATCTGTTCGTTGAGGTAATATTCGCGCTGCGTCCGCTCCATCTGGGATTTGACGCGGGTCTTGATCTTTTTCTCGACCTGCAAGACGGACAACTCGCCCTGCATCAGACCATAGACCTTTTCCAGCCGCTCGCTCACGCTCAGCGTCTCAAGCAGATCCTGTTTCTGGTCCACTTCGATGCCCAGATGCCCGGCCACAAGGTCGGCCAGTTTCGCAGGTTCGGTGGTTTCCCCAACGGCGGCCAGCGCCTCTTCGGGGATGTTCTTTTTCACTTTGGCGTAACGCTCGAATTCCTCGGCGACCGACCGCAGCAGCGCCTCGGTCGTGGCCATGTCACCGGGCATTTCGGTGAGGTATTCGGCGCGCGCCTCGAAAAACACGTCGTTTTCCAGATATTCGGTGATGCGCACCCGCGCCTGCCCCTCGACCAGCACCTTGACGGTGCCATCGGGCAATTTCAGCAGTTGCAGCACGTTGGCCAGCACGCCAGCCTTGAAGATGCCGGAGGATTCCGGATCGTCCTCGGCAGGGTCAATCTGGCTCGACAGCAGAATCTGCTTGTCGTCGGCCATGACCTCCTCGAGCGCTTTGACAGATTTTTCGCGTCCCACAAACAGTGGCACGATCATATGCGGGAACACCACGATATCGCGCAGAGGCAGGACGGGGTAAGAGGCGTTGAGAGGCTCTTGCATGCTCATTTCCTTATCATTGGCAAGACAGCGCGGCCCCGCTTGGCGGCGACCATTGGCTGGCTCCTTGCATCGGACGCTTATACCTGTGGTGCGCGCCCTGTTGTTTCAAGGCGCACCATGACCGGGCAGACGCAGCGGCGCAATGCCATCAGCCAAACTGTCCCCAGATTTTTATAACAAATGCTGCCATTCGACGCGCGGTGACATGCGGTCGCGATTGTTCGCCATGTCGAAACAATCACTGCGCAATCCTTAAATTCCCGTCAAGCGTGCCGAAAAAACCTAAAGAAATCCGTTCACTCGCATTCGAATCAATTTATCGCGACCGCTTCGTCTGATATCTGTGGTCCTGTAACGCCTGGGGGGGTGTTTGTATGGACCCGACGATTATACTTTTGGCACTGTTTGCGTTGCTGTCTGCGTTTTCAGTGGACAGCGACACGGATGCACCGACCGACGATGGGACGGGTGACGAGGATCCGGTCAGCATGTAAGCCGGTCCAAGGCGTCCCACAGTGCTGAGCGTAATTGTCCCCTTTTACAACGAAACCGCATTTCTGCGCGCGGCTCTCCGGTCTGTGCGCAATCAGGGCCTGGATGATGTTGAACTGATTGTCGTGAACGACAATCCGGATGCGTTTGGACGGGATGACCTTGCCGCTCTGACCGACGGGTTCGGCGCGCGGGTCATTCATCACCTCGAAAACCGTGGGCTGTCTGCGGCGCGCAACACGGGCATCACGGCTGCCAACGGCACGCATATCGCCTTTCTGGATGCCGACGATTACTACACGCCCGGCGGTTTGGCCGCACAGCTGGCCTATGCCCATGAGACCGGCGCCGATATCACCCATGCCGCCTGCTATCTCGGAGCCGAAAGCTCTGTCCATACCAAGGTGCTGCACCGCGATGCGCGCCTGCACCTGAGCCGCCGTGTGGTGGATGGGCGCATGACCGCGCAAGAGGCGCAGTTCATCGTGTCGTCGTGGTCCAGCGTCTACCGCGCGGAATTCCTTGCGGACAATGACCTGTGGTTTGACCCTGAACAGCGCAAATTCGAAGACCGGCTGTTTGTCTTGCACGCCGTGACCGCTGCGCGGCGGATCGCGTTTCTGGGACAGCCTGTGCGGGTCTGGCGGCGGCGGGCGGGTTCTATTTCGTCGCAGGCCACCACAGCCGAGACACATCTGCTGCAAGTGCAGTTGCTGGAAAAATGCATGGACCACATGCGCGCCCAAGACCTGCCGCTACGGTTCGAAAAACGGGAATTGTTCAACACTGTGTCGCGCCTGATCTGGGATATGGACATCCTGCCGTATCTGGCAGCGGGTGACGTGGACTATGCCGATATGGCGGCGCGCATCCCTGCGCTGCTCGGCGATGACAGCTTTGGTCACGACATTTTTGCCGATCCCATGGTGTCCGCCACATCCCGTGTCGGGATGCGGACACGGCATGGCCTGATCAATCGCGCGCGGTTTTTCGCGCTGCACAAGGCGTGGCGCACGGGCGACTATGTCAAGGCACAGCGCCTGATGGATGAATGTGCGCCGCGGCCTGCCCCCCTGCCCGCGCGCGACCAACCGCAACGGCGGCTGGTCCTGCATATCGGCCTGCACAAGACTGGAACAACCTTTGTGCAGCACCACCTGCTGCATCACCGCGACGCCCTCGCCCGCGCGGGTGTGCTGGTGCCTGAAACCGGGTTCGACCGTGCCGTCCCGGGGCGCCGCGGGGCACTGTCCGGGCATCAGGGGCTGGTACGCGCCCTGCGCGATGGGGACGACGCACTGTGGCGCGCGTTCCATGACGAGGTGTCCGCGAGCCCCGCGCGCACCGTCGTGCTGTCTGCCGAAAACCTGTCCTTTCCCACCGAACCGGACCGCGATGCACGGATCGCGCAACTGTTTCAGCGGTTGGGCACATGGGCGAATATCGATGTGATTGCCGCCCTGCGCGCGCCCCATGCCTATATCGAGGCGTTCCACGCCGAATGGGTCGCCTCAGCCCATCCCGGCGGCGCACGCAGTCTGCCCGAGATGCTGGTGGATCACGCGGACAGGCTGACAGATATGCCTGCCCTCTTTGCCCCGTTCGAGGCCGCCACGGGCCACCCCGTGACCCTTTATGATTTTGATGCGGCCCGCCGGGATGACGGCGTCTGGGCCAGCTTTGCCAGCGCGGCGGGCCTGCCCGCCTTGCCGACAACAGACGCGCCGCAATACCCGACACCGGACCGCGACAGCGTGCGTCTGCTCCAGATGGTGAATGTGCTCGTTGCCAATCAAGCGCGGCGACGCACCCTGCTTGACACATATTTTGCCGCGCCGCCTGTGGGCGGCACACGGCACAGCCTGCTGTCCCCGGACCGACGCGCAGAAATCGTGGCCGATTTTGCGGAACGAAGCGATGATTTTTGCGCCGCACGCGGCTATGCGCCGGATATGAACGCGTGGCGCGCGGCATTGGCGAACGAAGACTGGGTGCCACCGGGACCGATACCGGGTGATTGTCTGGACGTTTTGACGGATGTCGGCGTTCAAGTGGCCGGTGATGTGGACGCCCCGGCTCCGCTGCGCACACCAGCAAGCGCGCCCGCAAAAGGACCGCCGCGCACAGGCCGCAACCGCTACGCCTTTGTTATCCGACCGCGCCCGTGGCTGGTGCGCCTGTTGGACCGACTGCTATTGAAAGAAGATTGATGGGGAGGGCGTGACAGCCCCGAACCGCCGCTAAACAGTGATCAGACGAGCGTCAGCACTGCAAGCATCGACACGGCAAACCAGCTAAAGGCAACAATTGTAAACTGCATGACATCCCTCCCCAGGGCTTGTGACTGCGTTGAATATAGGGGGTGCGCGGCCATCCGTGCATGGTGGAATTCCTGACCATTGCGCCCCTCGGGATGCGGGGGTGCGCCACATGGCGGTGAGTTCTCGAACTCATGGTCAAACAGTGCTAAGCCCCCCGGACCTCCCCCGGCGCTGGTGCCGGGACAGTCTTGCGGAACGGATGTATGAAACCGCATTTGCACCTGCATGTCGGCCTTGGCAAATGCGCCTCGACCTCGTTGCAGACTTATCTGGCGACGCATCGCGACGCGCTGTTGGCACAGGGGCTGGACTATCCGGACCTCGGATCCGGCGCGGCAGGCAATTTGACACCTTTCGCACTCAGCCAGCGGCCCGACGCGGCCCGCTGGGGCGCGCGGCAATTCGACTTTGAGGGTGCCGCGGACCGCCTGCGCGCGGCCCTCGCCGCACCCGGCGCCCCCCGCGTGCTGTTGTCGAGCGAGGCGTTGACGCATCCCGAGCACAAGACTGATCTGGATTGGGTGTTTGATGCCTGCGCGACGGTGACAGTCCATCTGATCCTGCGCCCGCGTGCGGCGCTGTTCGTGGCGGTCTATGCGCAGATGGTCCGTGCGGCGGGACTTTATGATGATCTGGCGTCTTTTTTGGACAGCCCGCTGATCCAAAATGGCGGAGCGTTCGCAGACATTCTGGAACACTGGCAGAGCCGCGTCGGCACGAACGCCGTGCGGCTTCACTTTATCCGCCCACACGGCCCGCCGATTGTCGACACGGTGATGCGGTCCATTGTGCCGGACGGTATGATACCCTCTGACACAGCGCCCCGACAGAACCGCGCGCCTTCCGCCTTTGTGCTGGTGGCGCTGGCCTATGCGCAACATCCCGGCCACGGGTCCGCGCGCCCGGCCTTGGGCGAGATCATAAGAACGGCGCAGGCTTTTGATCCGGACCCGACCCTTGGCCTGCTCACGCCAGACATTGCGCGTGATATCGACATCCGGTTTGCGACCGACACCGCGCGCTTTGTCGGCGCGCTGGATGGGATAACGCACACCGATATAGAGACGGACGCCGCATCGCTGCACGGCATCGCCTTTGACGCCGTTCTGCGGTTGCCCGCCTTCCGCGCCTGCGTCAATCAGCTGGGCTTGCCCGCGCCCTGACAGGCTCAGAGCGGTTCAATATCCCCCATCGCCCGGCCCGCGTGGAAATCGGCCTGAAAGGCATCAAAGCGCGCGTCGGCAATGGCGTCGCGCAGTCCGGCCATCAGATCCTGATAATAGTGCAGGTTATGCCATGTCAGCAGCATCCCCGAGATCATCTCTTGGGCGCGGAAAACGTGGTGCAGATAGGCGCGGCTGTAGCTACGGCAGGCGGGACAGGTGCAATTTTCGTCGAGCGGGCGCGGGTCATCCGCGTGGCGGGCGTTCTTGATGTTGACCACGCCCCGGCGGGTAAAGACCTGACCGGTGCGCCCTGACCGGCTGGGCAGCACGCAGTCCATCATGTCGATGCCACGCGCCACGGCGCCCACGATGTCGTCGGGCTTGCCCACGCCCATCAGATAGCGCGGCTTGTCGCGGGGCAGCTGTTCGGGGGCGTAATCGAGGCAGCCGAACATCGCCTCTTGGCCCTCGCCCACGGCGAGGCCGCCCACGGCGTATCCTTCGAAGCCGATGCCTGTCAGCGCCTCGGCGCTTTCGGCGCGCAGGTCTTTCTCCAGCCCGCCCTGCTGGATGCCAAAAAGCGCATGGCCGGGCCGGTCGCCAAAAGCGTCCCGCGACCGCTGCGCCCATCGCATCGACAGGCGCATCGAGGCGGCGATCCGGTCGCGGTCGGCGGGCAATGCGGGGCACTCGTCAAAACACATCACGATGTCCGAGCCGAGCAGGCGCTGGATTTCCATCGAGCGTTCCGGTGTCAGGGCGTGTTTGGAGCCGTCGATATGGGATTTGAAGGTCACGCCCTCTTCGGTCAGCTTGCGCAGGCCCGCGAGGCTCATCACTTGAAAGCCGCCGGAATCTGTGAGGATCGGCTTGTCCCAGTTCATAAATGTGTGCAGCCCGCCCAGAGCGTCGATCCGCTCGGCGGTGGGGCGCAGCATCAGGTGGTAGGTGTTGCCCAGCAGGATGTCGGCCCCCGTGGCCGCCACGCTTTCGGGCAGCATCGCCTTGACCGTGGCCGCCGTGCCGACGGGCATAAAGGCAGGTGTCCGGATCTGGCCCCGCGGGGTCGAGATCACGCCGGTCCGCGCCCGGCCATCCGTCGCCTTCAGATCAAAGGAAAAGCCTGCCATATCCGCCCTTTCAGCCTGCAAGGCCCCCCACATATCGCCCCCCTTGCCCCGTGCCAAGTCCCGGCGATGTCCCACGCTGGGACATTGGTCCACGCACCGCATATCAATGGGTTACAGAGGCGGATTAACCCTTTGGTAAGGTTTGCACCCAATCGGGCGGCCTTTGGCGGGCCTGCGGACCACAAGGGCCCGGGCGGATGGCGTGCCGCACGGACGGGAGCCTCCGGCGGGGATTTTTTGGGGACAGAGACGGGGACGGACAGTGCCCCGCACGGGGCCGCAGCAACAAAGGGCAAGCGCAGAAAGCGCGCGATGACCCGCGCCGGTGCCGCAGCGACGCGCGCGGCCATATCAGCACCTCATCACTTCGGTCTTGATCGGTGGCCAAAAGCGGATACACCGGTGCCACGGGCGGGCGATGGCGTCGCCGGCACGCGGGTTGCGTGCAAAGCCCGTATCCACATTCCTGAACGCCGGGACTTTTCTTTGCCGTGTGCGGTACGGGAAGGGACCGTTTCCCTTCAGGTGGCGACCGCGGCTTTGGACCGAAGGAGCCACGCGATGGATCGTCCAGACTTTTACCGATTTCACCAAGGGTCCAAGACCCTCCCCTTTGCCGACGCGGAATATGAAACGCGGCTGACGGGGCTGCGCGCAGCGATGGCCGCGCGCGGCGTTGACGCCTGCCTGCTGACCTCGATGCAGTGCGTGGCCTATTACAGCGGCTTTCTCTACTGCGCGTTCGGGCGGCCCTATGGGATGGTCGTCACCGCCACGGATGCCGTCACCTTTGGCGCGGGCATTGACGCCGCACAGCCGTGGCGGCGCGCCTATGGTGACACCATCACCTATACCGACTGGCGGCGGCACAACTACTGGCGCGCCATCCTGTCGGTGACCGGGCCCGGTTGTACCATCGGCTACGAGGCCGATCACATGACGCTGGCCCAGAAGGCGCTGCTGGACGATGTTCTGTGCCCGGCCGCCACGGTGGATATGGCCCCGGCCACGATGCGCCAGCGGATGCACAAATCCGACGCCGAAATCGCCCTGATCCGGGCGGGTGCGCAGGTGGCGGATGTGGGCGGCTACGCGGTGCGCGAGGCCGTGCGCGCAGGCACGCGCGAGATTGACGTGGCCATGGCGGGCCGCGACGCAATGGAGCTGGAAATCGCCAAACGCTTTCCCGATGCCGAATACCGCGACACATGGGTCTGGTTCCAATCCGGGATCAACACCGACGGCGCACATAACCCGGTCACGGCCCGCGTGCTGGCGCGGGGCGATATCCTGAGCCTCAACACCTTTCCGATGATCAGCGGCTACTACACGGCACTGGAACGCACGATGTTTGTCGAAACCGTGGACCCGGCCAGCCTGACCATCTGGGAGGCGAATGTGGCCGCCCATGAACACGGGATGCGCCTGCTGCGGCCCGGCGCGCGCTGCGCAGATATCACCGAAAGCATCAACGCATTCTTTGCCGAACGTGGCCTGCTGCAATATCGCAGCTTTGGCTATGGTCATTCGTTCGGGGTGCTGTCGCATTATTACGGGCGAGAGGCGGGGCTGGAGTTGCGCGAGGATATCGACACGGTGCTGGCGCCCGGCATGGTCATCTCGATGGAGCCGATGCTGACGATTCCCGAAGGCCAGCCCGGCGCGGGCGGCTACCGCGAGCATGACATCCTGATCATCACCGAGGACGGGGCTGAAAACATCACCGGCTATCCCTATGGGCCGGACTTCAACGTCGTGTGACGCAAGCGGCGGTGCTGCGGGCGCGCCCCGCGGCACCGCCCCATGGCACTGGCCGCGCAGGCGCGGTTTCGGCTATGGGATGCAGGAACGGGACGAAAGGCACCCCATGGTCACGCTGGAATTTGCGCGCATGATGGCGCGGTACAATCGGTGGCAGAACCGGTCGCTTGTGGCGGCTGCGGACAGGCTGACGGATGCGGCGCGCTGGCAGGATCGCGGGGCTTTCTTTGGCTCCATCGCCGGGACGTTGAACCACATTCTGTGGGATGACCGCGTCTGGCTGGCCCGGTTGACCGGCGACCGGGCCGCGGCAGAGCGGATCGGCGCGCGCCACCCCTACACGGATGCGCCGCGCGATTGGGGCACCTACCGGTCCGAACGGGCCGCGCTGGATGATGACATCGTCGCGTGGGCGGATGCGCTGCGGCACGCCGATCTGGACCGTGCGGTGCCGTGGCAGCGCGGACCGGACACGGTCGAGACAGGTTGCGGATTCAATGTCGCACATCTGTTCAATCACCAGACCCATCACCGCGGGCAGGTTCACGCCATGCTGACCAGCGCAGGCCTATCGCCGGACCCCACGGACCTACAGATGCTGGCGATGTATGACGCCCCCTGACAGGCGCTAGCCATCACCCGCCTGTCATGTTACGCCGGTCGCTTGATCACAAGGAGGTCAGGATGGAGACGTTGAATTTCGGTTGGGAAGAGTGGATCAGCTTGCCCGAACTGGGTTTGCCCGCGCTCAAGGCCAAGGTGGACACGGGCGCGCGGACATCTGCATTGCACGCCTATGACATCGAAGTCTTTGGTTCTGACAAGGCCCCCAAGGTGCGGTTCAATGTGCATCCCGTGCCGGGCAAGGACCACATCTCGATCACCTGTTCGGCCCCCATTCTCGACCGACGCGAAGTCACATCGTCCAATGGCGAGAGCGAGTTGCGCTATGTGATCGAGACGCGGCTGGAGGTGGCGGGCCAGTCATGGCCGATCGAGGTGACGCTGACGGACCGGTCGTCGATGAATTCGCGGATGCTGCTGGGGCGGCAGGCGTTGCAGGACCACATTTCGATCACCGCGTCGGAAAAGCGGTTGCAGCCCGATCTGAATTTCGACGTCTACCATTCGTCGGCCATGCGCAAGGCGGCCCCGTCCCGGTCGCTGCGCATCGCGGTGCTGAGCCGGGAGGACAATTATTCCACCCGCCGTCTGGTTTCGGTCGGCGAGGCGCGCGGGCACACGGTTGAGGTTATCAATACAACCCGTTGTTATATGGCGATTAACGCGATGGCACCCGAAGTGCATTACGACGGCAAACGCTTGCCCCGCTACGACGCGGTGATCCCGCGCATCGGTGCATCCGTCACCGCCTATGGGACGGCGGTGATCCGACAGTTCGAGACGATCGGGACCTATTGCGTGAACGGCGCGGACGGGATCACGGCCAGCCGGGACAAGCTGCACGCGCACCAGATCCTTGCCGCCAAACGGATCGGGATGCCGACGACGGCCTTTGCCGCCTCACCATTGGACACGGCCAACATCATGGGGCTGGTGGGCACGGCCCCTGTGATCGTCAAATTGCTGGAATCGACCCAAGGCAAGGGCGTGGTGCTGGCCGAGACCAAAAAGGCGGCGGAATCCGTGATTGACGCCTTCCGGGGGTTGCGCGCCAACTTCCTCGTGCAGGATTTCGTCAAGGAGGCGGCGGGCGAGGACATCCGCTGTCTTGTGGTGGATGGCCGGGTGGTTGCGTCGATGAAACGGACGGGGGCAGAGGGCGATTTCCGGTCGAACCTGCACCGGGGCGGGTCGGCCAAATCGGTGCGCATCAGCAAGGAAGAGCGTGAAACGGCGGTGCGCGCGGCGCGGGCCTTTGGACTGGGCAAGGCGGGTGTGGACCTGCTGCGGTCCGAGACGGGGCCGAAGGTGCTCGAAGTGAACTCTTCGCCCGGATTTGAGGGGATCGAGAACGCGACGGGCAAGGATATTGTCGGCAAGGTCTACGACATGATCGAGGCGCGCGTGAAACCGCGCCCGGCGCGCCGCCGCCGTTAGTCGAACCGGTCGCCGCGTGCGGCGCGGATGTCGCGCTTGACCGCGATGAGGTCAGCGGCCAGCGCGCGGCAATCCTCCTCCAGCGGTGAGGCACGGCGCCAGAGCAGCGCAATGTCGTGGACCGCATCGGGGTGGTCGATGCGGCGGACGACGAATTCCGGATCACGCACCGCTTCGGCCAGCGCATAGAGCGAGGGCAGCACCGCCACCCCTGCCCCCATCACTGCCATCTGGCGCACTGCATCGAGGCTGCCGCCCTGATAGTCGCGGGCCACGTGGGTGCCTGCATATTCCGCCAACCGCTCGACTATAGCCGCAAGGCGGAACTCTGCGCTGAGCGACAGGAGCGGCTTGCCCGCCAGCGCCGTTACCGGGATCGGGCCGCCGTCGGCGGACAGCGGATCGTCCGCCGCGGCACAGGCCCACAGCGTCTCGGAGAACAACGGGTGGCTGACGATGTCCGGATCACGACCGGGCGAGCCGATCACCACGTCCAATTGTCCGGCGCGCAACCGGTCCAGCAATTCGACCGTTGCCCCCTCCTGCACGGCGAGGCGCAGTTGCGGGTACTGCCGGTGCAGACGGCGGTTGGCGATGGGCATGAAATACGCCCCGACCGAGGGCAGCACACCAATGGACAACCGATCACCAAAGGGCCCGCGCGCGCCGCGGGCGACGGCGCGAAATTCGCGCACCTCTTGCAGGATGGCGCGCGCACGCGGCAGCAGGGCCGCCCCTATCGCTGTCAGATGCACCCGGCGGGACGTGCGTTCGAACAGCACCACGTCCAGCGCCGCCTCCATCGTGGCCAGCTGTTTGGACAGGCTGGGCTGACTGACCGCCAGCGCCTGTGCCGCAAGGCCAAAGGCACCATGTTCCGCCACCGCAACGAAATATTGCAACTGGCGCAGGGTCGGTCGGGGGGGTGTGGTGTCATCCATGCCCTTTAGCTATCGTTCCTTACGTTTCTTTCAATTGGTTATATGGACGGCCCTGCCCCACATCCCAGTCATCACCAACGCAACACGAGGAAACACAATGATGACCAAGACATTCACCGCCGCAGCCGCAGCCGCCATCGCCCTTGCCGCATCCGCCGGGATCGCATCAGCCGCACAGGACCCGACACTGACCCCAGACCGGGTCACGGCCTTTAAGACCGCATGGGGCGAAGGCATCGTACATATCGGCGAGGTGCACACCGCAGGCGGCGATTACGAGGCGGCGGCCCGCCAGCATCTGCTCGACTTTTACGCCTATGGTAAGGATATCGTGCTGTTCAAACCGACCTTGGCCAGCGACGACCAGTTCCGCGGCACCTTTGACGAGGCCCTGTCCTATTTCGTGGGCGGCAGCATCGCCGAAGATGGCGGCTTTGCCATTGCGCCTTACACCGACGTCCGCTGGGAGAACGAAGGCACAAGCATCACCGGCGATATCGCGCTGGCCATGGGCAATTATTACTTCACCACGATGTCAGGCGACGAGATCAAGGTCGAATACACATTCGGCATTCAGGAGATGGAGGACGGCGAGTTGAAGATCGTGTTGCACCATTCATCGCTGCCCTTCACCTCGGGCTGATCACCCGGGATCCCGTCGCGCCATCGGGCCTGTGCCCGGAGGCGCGACACCTCAAACGATACGTTCAGCACCCTTTACCGCCCCGGCGTGGTTCCCTATATAAATGGTCAGGAAAAGCCGGAGCCAAGCCCACATGGACCAACGCAACGAGATGCTTGAAGGCGCGCCACTGATTGCGCCGTCTTCCACCGATCACCCGCTGCACGAGGCCATCGTCGAGGCCTGCCGGACGGTTTATGACCCGGAAATTCCGGTCAATATTTTTGAACTGGGTCTGATCTATACCATCGACATCAACGACCAGAACGAAGTGAACATCATCATGACGCTGACCGCGCCGGGCTGTCCCGTGGCCGGTGAAATGCCGGGCTGGGTCGCGGATGCGGTCGAACCGGTTGCGGGCGTCAAGCAGGTGGACGTCCACCTGACATGGGAGCCGCCCTGGGGCATGGAAATGATGTCTGACGAGGCGCGGCTCGAACTGGGCTTTATGTAGCGCAGGCTGGTTTTCGCAAAACTGTCACGGCAGTGTCTGCCGACTGTTACAGTCGGCGGTCAGACAGAGCGTGCCAATCGCTGACGTGCAGCGCGCCCCAAACGCCCGCCACAGCGATATCCCGGACTGCACCGCATATCGCATCCCCCCGCAGGTCCGGCACCGCCTTGCGGGCCGCCCTGTCCGGGCGGCCCCCTTTTCCCGGTGTGTGATCAGAGCCGCCGGAGCACCCATTTCAGCGCCTGCCGCCGCCATTTGCGGCGCTTGCGAAAACGGTCCGCCTCTTGCATTTTTGCAAATGCCTCTTGCTCCTGCGCGTAAATCGACTGTGTGTGAAGGTCATTGTAGGGATGTAACATGACATTTCTCCTTTTGCTGATCCCAAGATGGCAACGGTGCGGACGCATTGTCAGGCCCCGAATTCGCAGCTAGATTTGCAAACATGCAAATCACCGATTGGACAGATTTCGGCCTATTCGCCGCCGTGGCCCGCCACGGCGCGTTGTCTGGTGCCGCACGCGAAACCGGGCTGAGCCAAGCAACGCTGTCGCGGCGCATGACCGCGCTGGAACAGCGGCTGGGACGGCGGCTGTTTGTGCATGGATCGGCGGGCTACACCGCCACCACCGAAGGGCGCGATCTGCTGGAGCGCGCCAAGAAGATGGAGGCCGCCGCACGCGACATATCGCAATGGAACGCGGGCCGCGCCGGGCCGCCGCGTGTGCGGGTGTCGGCGGGCACATGGACCACCGACTATCTGGCCCGGCACGTGCCGCTGTATTGGGACCCCGGTGCGCCGTGGCAGCCGGAATTCGTCAATTGCAATCAGGACATGGATATCGAGCGGCGCGAGGTCGATATCGGCGTGCGCAACCGCCGCCCGACACATCCATGGCTGGCCGGGCGTCGCACCGGTGCGGTTGAACATGCGGTCTTTGCCCGTGACGAGGGTGTCACCGGCTGGATCGGTCCGAGCGACGACACCTCTACCCTGCCTTCCGAAGCGTGGACATTGGCGCATCATGGTGCGGATATCGTGGCCTTTTCCAATGATCCGCAGGTGCGTGGCGCCATGGCCACCGCCGGTGTGGGGCGCGTGGTTTTGCCCACCTTTGCCGGTGATGCGATGCCCGGTCTGACCCGCGTGTCGGGCATCATCGACGAACTCACCGCCGAGGAGTGGCTGGTCTGCCATCAGGACACGCGACACGACCCCCCGATCCGGGCCGCACTGGACGCGCTGGCGGGAATGCTGTCGCGGGATCGCGCCGCGCTCTTGCAGGCGGGCGGTCAAAGCCCTACCTTAACACTCGGATAAACGAGGCTAGATCATGTTCGCGATCCCCGGAAAACAGGCCGTCACTATCACCGACCGCGCAGCCGCGCAGATCGTGAAGCTGATGCAGAAGGACGGCCATGCCGGCCTGCGCATCGGCGTCAAAAAGGGCGGCTGTGCGGGCATGGAATACACCATGGAATATGTGGACGAGGCCGACCCCAACGACGAGGCTGTTGAACAGGACGGCGCGCGGGTGATGATCGCGCCGATGGCGCAGATGTTCCTGTTTGGCACCGAGATCGACTATGAAACGTCGCTGTTGGAATCGGGGTTCAAGTTCAACAATCCCAACGTGACGGATGCCTGCGGCTGCGGCGAAAGCATCTCGTTCAAGGATGTCGAAACGCTCAGCGCCGAGCAGAACGCGGGCTGAAATGGCGCTGTCGGACGAAGAGATTGCGTTTGCAATGGATCTCTTCGCCGATATGGGTCCGCTCAGCACCCGCAAGATGTTTGGCGGCCTGTCGATCTATTGTGACGGCGTGATCTTTGCCATTGTGATGGCGGATGGGCGTGTCCTTCTCAAGGGTCAGGGTGCGATGCAGGACCAGTTTGAGGCGATGGGCTTCGACCGTTGGGATTACGTGCGCAAGGACGGCAGCCCCACCAACATGCCTTACTGGTATTTGCCCGAAAGCGCGCTGGACGATGCCGAAGAAGCCACAGCGCTGGCCCGTGCGGCACTTGAACACCTCTAAGTTTGCGCGGTCTTGCCGTCTTTGGATCACAAAGCAGCCTGAATGGCCCATTAACCACGCCGCCAACGACATGTTGGAGGCACGGTATGAAGGGCAGCTTTTCCCTGATGAAATTCCTTGAGGCCCATCCGGCGCTATGGCTGGTCTTGAGCCTCGTGCTGGCGGCACTGGTGCTGGCGCCCGTCCTGATGCGGATGCGGCGCGCCCGCGCCGCCCTGCGCAAACGGCTGGAGACGCTTGCCCAGAAGAAAACCGACCTTCTGGCCGCGCAAGGCACGGACGAATACTATATGTATATCGACGCCTACCTGCGCGCGCTGGATCCAAAATGCGAGTTGCCGGACCGGGCGGCGCTGGATGCGTTGCTGCACACCGCACATCTGTCGGATACGATCTTTCACTACAATTCGGTCGACTGGTTCGCCGCCCACGGCACCGAAGCGGATTTTCAGAACCTCGTCTCGGGCCTGCAATCGCTTGGGCTGCGTGACATGGTCGACCCGGTCTTTGCCGCTTCGGACTATCACCAGATGATCGACACGCAAATGGATGACGACACCGATGACGACGCGCTTTTTGTCCTCAGCGACATCATTGCCGAGGAATATGAGGAACGCGGTGGTGCCGCGCGGGTGCGCGAGGCGGTCCACAAGGCGCTGCAACCGCGGATGGATGTGATCCTGGCGGCCTAGATCCGCGCCTCATCCGCCAGCGCCACCTGAAAGGCACGCATCAGCGCCACCCGTGGCGCGGCCATTGCCCGTGCTGGCGCTGTGTTCAGCGTCTGCGCCACATCAAACAGCTTGGTCTCAAAGTGATCGAGGGCAAAGCGCTTGTCGTCCAACGCGCGCCCCTGCGCCAGCGGGTCGTGCCCATGCGCAAGCGCGGCCCCCATCTGCCCCGCCACGGTGAAACAGCGCGCGATGCCAATGGCCCCCAGCGCTTCAAGCCGGTCGGCATCCTGCAACACCTGCGCCTCCAGCGTCTCGCAGGGATGGCCCGCCGAATAACTGTGCCCGCGAATGGCGTGAGCCACAGCCTCTTGCCCCGGCAGATCGCGGGCCGCCATCCACGCCACGGCGTGATCCGCCGACAACTGCGCGGCATCTTTGCTGCGCGGATCGCCCTTGGGGATATTGACGATGTCGTGCAGATAGGCCGCAATCACCAAGACCTGCATGTCGAGCGGTGCGTCCAATCCGTCGGCAATCCGCTGGCAGGACGCCCAGACCCGCCGGATGTGCCAGATGTCATGCGCACCGTCGGACTGACCCGCCCAGTGCTGCGCCACCTCAGCCTCAAGGTCGTCCAGCAGGCTCATGTTTTTGCTTGCAAATGCACATATGTTTCGCGGAACCGCGCGCTCAGATGATCCCCGGCAAGGATCACCTCATCCGAACCGGGCGGTGCCACATTTGTATCGTAGGTCGGGTTGAAAAACAGCGGCACCGAGATGCGTTCGGCCAGCCCGCCGACCACCCGGTGCGGCGTCGCCTTGACCTTGCCAGCCGTCCAGAATTCCAGCATCTCGCCAAAGTTGATGATAAACTCCCCCGGCGGCGCACTGACCGGAAGCCAGCCGCCGCCGCGCTTGCGCACCTCAAGCCCCGGCGAGCCATCGGTGGCCAGCAGCGTCAAACAGCCGTAATCGGTATGCGTTGCGATCCCGAAATCCTTGGCCCCTGCCCAATCCGGGCGCGCCGGGTAAAAATTGCCCCGGAGCAGCGCCATGGGCGTGTCAAACGCGCCCTCAAAATGATCCGCATCCGCCCCAATACTGCGCGCAATCGCCCGCAACAGGTCCAGCGCGACCGCCCGCGCATCATCGTAATAGGCCGCGATCACGCGATGAAACGCCGGGTCTTCCGGCCACAGGTTCGGCGCATAAAACGTCTTGTCCGCCAATGGATGACCCGCTGGCGGCACGAATCCCACGTCGAAGAACTGCTTGTAATCCGGGTTGGCGTCCGGATCGACCTGTTCAGAGCCCGGCGCGCCCCAGCCCCGGTTGGCCCCGGTGCGTGCCATGTCCAGATCCCGTTTGGCCGCCTCCGGCAGATGGAAAAAGGCGCGATAGGTCTCGATCACCTCTTCGACCCGCGCCGCAGGCAACGCGGTGTTGTAGACCGTGGCAAATCCCACGCCTGTCGCCGCCTTGCCCAAGGCTGCGATGCTCTGTGCATCCCCTGCGGCCAGTGCGGCCGCGTCCAATCGTGGGATCATGCCCTTGCTCCCGGTTGCCTCTTTGGCGCAGCCCTAGCGCAGTGATCCAGCGGATGCTAGGACCCATCGAGAGACGGACCAAAAGGGGCAGATCCATGCGACGCAAACTGGCAGCAGGCAACTGGAAGATGAACGGTGACGCAAGCCTTCTGGGCGAGTTGGCGCAGCTTGCAGGCCAGCAAAGCGACACAGGCCCCGAAATCCTGATCTGCCCGCCCCACACGCTGCTGGCACATGCCGTCTCCGTCACCGATGGCAGCCCTGTCGGCATCGGCGGTCAAGACTGCCATGCCGCCGAAACAGGCGCGCATACGGGCGATGTATCCGCCCCGATGATTGCTGCCACAGGGGCGCAAGCGGTCATCGTCGGCCATTCGGAGCGCCGCACAGACCATCACGAAACCAATGCAGATGTCCGCGCCAAGGTCAAAGCGGCCTGGGCCGCGGGCCTCACCGCCATCCTCTGCATCGGCGAAAGCGAAGACGAGCGGATGGGCGACAGCACGCTGGAAATCATCGCGGATCAATTGCACGCCTCGGCCCCGGACGGCACCACTGGCGACAATACCGTGATCGCATACGAACCGATCTGGGCCATCGGCACCGGTCGCGTGCCGACGCTCGAACAGATCATCGAGACGCACGACATGCTGCGCGACGAATTGGTCGGTCGCTTTGGCCCCGAGGCTATGACCATCCGCCTGCTTTACGGCGGCTCGGTCAAGCCGAACAACGCCGCCGACATATTCACCGCCGACAATGTGGACGGCGCTCTGGTGGGCGGGGCGTCACTTGCGGCGGCAGATTTCCAACCGATTATCGACGCCCTCGCCGCGTCCTGACTTCTTCTCTTTGCCAAATACTCCGGGGGTTTGGGGGCTGGCCCCCATTCCCAAAAATGAATCGCGTCGCCGCAGGCGTCCAGTGGATCACTGAATGATCGTCTCCGGCCCCATCATCAGGGTCGGCAACCAGGTGGAAATCGCCGGGATGTAGGTCACCATGATCAAAAACACAAAGAGCACGGCCAGAAACGGCAATGCAGCCCGCACAACCCGCATCATCGGCATTCCGGCCACGCCGGAGGTCACAAACAGGTTCAGGCCCACAGGCGGCGTGATCATCCCGATCTCCATGTTCACCACCATGATGATGCCAAGGTGAATGGGGTCGATCCCCAGCTCAATCGCAATCGGGAACACCAGCGGCGCCACGATCACAAGCAGGCCCGACGGCTCCATGAACTGCCCGCCAATCAGCAGGATCACGTTCACGATGATCAGGAACACGACAGGGCCAAAACCCGCATCCAGCATCGCCGCCGCAATCTGCTGCGGGATCTGCTCATCCGTGAGAACATGTTTCAGGATCAACGCATTGGCGATGATGAACATCAGCGTGACTGTCAGCTTGCCCGCCTCAAAGAGCGCATTCTTGGTGTCGCGGTGCACAAGGGCGGTCACAATGGCCCACGGTTTCGAGAACAAAGAATGGTTGCGCTCGCCTTCCGGTGTGGCCAGCGGCCCCATGTCGCGATAGACAAAAACCGCAATCAGGAAGGCATAAACCGCAGCCACCGCCGCCGCCTCGGTCGGCGTAAAGATACCGCCGTAGATGCCACCCAGAATGATGACGATCAGGAACAGGCCTCCGCTCGCGTGCAGACCCGATTGCCAGACCTCGCCCCAGCCCATCCATTCGCCTTTGGGCAGGTTCTTGACCTTGGCCATGATGTAGATGGTGATCATCAGCATAGAGCCCGCCATGAGCCCCGGGATCACACCCGCCAGAAACATGCGCCCCACCGACACGTCCGTGGCAGCCGCATAGACCACCATCACGATAGAGGGTGGGATCAGGATGCCCAGCGTGCCCGCATTGGCGATCACACCGGCGGCAAAGTCCTTGGTGTACCCCACCTGCCGCATCCCCGCGATCACGATGGACCCGATGGCGACCACGGTGGCGGGCGATGAGCCGCTGAGAGCGGCGAAGAGCATACAGGCAAACACGCCCGCAATAGCCAGACCGCCGGGAAAGTGCCCCACGATGGCGATTGAAAACCGGATGATCCGCTTGGCCACCCCGCCCGTCGACATAAACGTCGAAGCAAGGATGAAGAACGGGATCGCCAGCAGCGTGTAATGCCCCGCCATCGCCTGAAACAGCGTCTGCGCAATAGAGGCCAGCGACGTGTCGCTCAGCGCCAGCAGAAAGATGATCGACGAAATGCCCAAGGACACGGCAATCGGCACGCCGATCAGCATCAGCCCGATGACGAGCGCGAAAAGGATTGCGACTTCCATGGGATCAGTCTCCGGCGTTCATGTGGCGGACGTCTTCGATGGCGTCCTCGGCTTCGTGGCTGACAATCAGCGAGGTGCTCTGGCCGGTCCACACACGGACAAAGGCCTGCACAAAACGGAACAGCAGCAACGCCATGCCAAAAGGCAGAATGAAATAGGGAATGAAGCGCGGGATTTTCTCGTATTCCTCGCCTTCATTCATGATGGGTTCGATCCACCGCAACATCTCGGGCATGGGAATGTCCACAACCTCGTACCAGCCCCGATAGCTGGTGCGCTTCATCTCTTCGAACCCGGTGGGGAACCAGCGCCCCGTGGTCTGCGGCAGGTTGGCGAAATTCGCCCAGTAGTCCCACGCCCCCTTCATCAGCAGAAAGGCGTAAATGATGCAGATCGCCCCGGCGATCAGCGCCAGCACCCGGCGCACAGGCGGGGAAAACAGGTTCGTGACCGCGTCCACGCCAAGATTGGCAGTGATTTTGACGGCATAGGAAATGCCGAACAGGATCAGCCATGAAAACAGGAACGTCACCATCTCGAGGCCCCAGATCAGGCCGGTGTTGAACCCGTAGCGCAGGACCACGTTGATAAAGGTCACGATGGTCATGCCCGCCAGCAGCAGGGCAATCATCGTCTCTTCGAGTTCATGGACAAAGCGGCCCACAGGCCCCTTGGGTACGTATGCCCCGGACATGACGTCTTCCTCGTTTGTGAGAAGGTGCAGGATCGGCGCGCCCCGAGGGCATCCTCGGGGCGCGCCGTTGTTCAGGCCTGTGGCCTTAGTTCACCGCGGCGTTGATCGCTTGGGCCGCGTCGATATTTTCCTGGCCCACGTCGTCCTTGAACTGGTCCCAGACGGGCTTCATCACGGCAACCCACTCTTCGCGCTGTTCGGGCGTCAGGCTGCGGACTTCGCCACCTGCGGCGATGATCGCGGCCTTGGCCTCTTCGTTCACCTTGGTCGACTCGCCGTTCCGCATCTGCGTCACTTCGGCCAGAATGGTCGACAACTGGTCACGCACATCATCGTCGAGGCTGTCCCAGAAGTCGGTGCCGGTCACCACGAGGTAGTCGATGATGCCGTGGTTGGTCTCGGTGATGCCGTCCTGCACCTCAAAGAACTTCTGGCCGTAGATGTTGGACCATGTGTTCTCTTGCCCGTCCACAACGCCGGTTTGCAACGCGCCATAGACCTCTTTGAAGGCCATCGGCTGGGGCGAACCACCCAAGGCGGCCATCTGTGCCTTGAGCACGTCGGAGTTCTGCACGCGGAACTTGAGGCCATTGGCATCGGCGGGCGAATTCAGCGGCACGTTGGCCGACATCTGCTTCATGCCGTTGTGCCAGAAGGCCAGACCCAGCAGGCCGCGGCGTGTCATGCTTTCCTTCATCGCCTGACCGGTCTCGGAGGCTTGGAAGGCGTCCACGGCGTTGATGTCCTTGAACATGAACGGCAGGTCAAAGATGCGGAACTGCTTGGTGAACTGTTCGAACTTGGACAGCGACGGTGCGGCCAGCTGGACATCGCCTTGCAGCAGCGCCTCGAGCACTTGGTCGTCGTTGTAAAGCGTGGAGTTCGGGAACACTTCCATGCACGCCTTGCCGTTCATCTCTTCGTTCACGCGGTTTTGCAGCAGCGTGGCGGCGATGCCTTTGGGGTGCTTGTCGGTATTGGTCACATGGCTGAACTTGATGACGATCTCGCCATCATCACATGCGGCGGCAACAGCGCCAGCGCTTACGGTCAGGGCCAGTGCGGCCGCGGTCAAAAATTTCATGGTGTCTCCTCCCAGAGCAATATTATCACGCGCCCATTTGGACATGTGCGATGAGAGGAGAAGACCAAATGCGGCCTCCCGGTGGAAAGCGGAAGTTGTGCGACCTTACGGACTTGCCATTTTTATCTCGAATTCAACGGCTTGTGAGACTTATTTCACCCGACCCACGCAACCTGCGTGCGGATTTTCGCCCACCACCCCGCGCCACTGTGTGGAAATCCGCACAGTGTTAGCGCCGGTAATCCTCGGCGCGAATCCCGTAGCGTTTGAGCTTGTCGTAAAAGGTCTTGCGCGGCAGTTGCAGCGCTTCGGCGGCGGCGCTGGCGTGTCCGTTCTGCCGCCTGAGCGCCGCGATCAACAGCGACCGTTCCACGCGCGCCAACTGCTCTGCCAGCCCGAGGTCCGTGGCCTCTGCGACATCCTCTGGCATCCCAAGGACAAAGCGCATGGCGGCACTCATCAGTGACCGCGCATTGCCGGGCCATTCCTGCGCCATCAGGCCGGCCATATAGTCCGGCGCAATCTCTGGCGCGGTCAGCCCCGCCTGTTCTGCCGCCTGCGCGACATAGTGGCGAAAGAGCACCGGAATATCCTCGGGCCGCTCGCCCACGCTGGGCACGCGCACAGGCATCACCTCTAGCCGGTAGTAAAGATCGGCGTTCAGCGCGCCCTCTTCCACAGCGGCGGACAGATCGCGGGTGCTGCCCGCAATCAGGCGCGCAGTGCTGCCGGTTTCCAGCGTTTCCAGCAATGTCAGCTGGCTGGAGGCGGGCAATCGCGTGATCTCGTCAATGAACAGACTGCCTGCTGCGGCACTTTCCATAGCGTCGGCCAGCGCCTCGGGCGACAGATCAGAGGCCGCGCGTTTGACAAAGGCCGCCTTGGACCGGAGCGAACTTAGGTGAATAACCTCTGCCACTTTGGAAATGCCGGTGCCGGGGGCACCTGTGACCAGCACCTCCGTCTCGAGCGGGGCCACGCGCCGCACCCGCGCCCGCAGCCCATCGGCCAGCGCGCTGGTGCCAAAAAGCATCCGCGCCGCCGGATCACCGCTTTCCACCAGCGCGCGCAGGCGCCGGTTTTCAAGCACCAGTGCGCGGGTTTTCAAAGCGCGTTCAAGGACGGCCATCAAGTCACTGGGCGCACAGGGTTTTTCCAGAAACCCAAAGGCCCCGTCGCGCATCGCCTGCACCGCCATTGGAATGTCGCCCTCGCCGGTCAGCAGCACCACGGGCAAATCCGGGTCGACCTTTTGGGCATGGGCCAGCAGGTAAAACCCGTCGCGCCCGGGCATTCGGATATCCGACAGGATCACCCCGTCAAACTCGCGCGCAATGTGATCCTTGGCCACCACAAAGGACCCCGCGGGCACCGGTTCCATATCCGCCAGTTCCAGCGTCTGGCACAGCGCGTCGCGCACGGCGGCGTCATCATCCACCAACAGCACCCGATTGGTCACTCTGCCGCCTCCGCCATGCTGTCCCACCGCTGCAATTCGACGCTGAACAGCGCACCACCGTCATTGGCATTGCGCCCTTTGATTTCGCCACCAAAGCTCTGCACGATCCCGTAGGAAATGGACAGGCCCAGCCCCATGCCCTCGGTCTCGCCCACGTCCTTGGTGGAATAAAACGGGTCGAACACCTTGTCCGGACTGTCGATGCCCGGTCCGCTGTCGCGAAAGGTGACCGTTATGCCCGTGCCCGCACGGATCGCGATGCTGAGGTGCCGCGTGTCCTGCGCGGCCATGGCGTCAACGGCGTTGGAGATGAGGTTGACGAACACCTGCCCCAGCCGCACCTCGCCACCGCGCACAAATATCGGCGTGCCGGGCGCATCGTAGTACAGCGCCACCTCCGCCTGCCGGATCCGGGGCATGGTGAGTTCAATCGCGCTGGCCAGCACCGCCACCACATCCACCCGCACCACCGGTTCGCTTTCCTGCCGGGCAAAGGCGCGCAGGTTCTTGATGATGCGGCCCATGCGACGGGCAAGGTCCGAGATGCGGGACAGGTTGTCGCCCGCGCGGTCGGTTTTGCCCCGGCCCAGAAATTGCACGCCGTTCTCGGCATAGCTTTGGATCGCCATGAGTGGCTGGTTCAATTCATGGCTGAGGCCCGCGCTCATCTGTCCCAGCGCGCTCAGCTTGCCCGCTTGGACAAGGTCGGCCTGCGCCTGCGCCAGCGCGCGCTGCGCCTCCTCGCGCTCTTCGGCCTCGCGGGTGAGGCGCGCATTCGTGTCCGACAGGGCCGCCGTGCGTTCCGCCACCCGCGCCTCAAGCTGCGCGTTGGCCTGCGCCAATGTGCGCCGCCGTTCGGTTGCGAGAAACAGCAGCGCGCCAAAAGCCAGACAGAGCCCCGCCACAGCCGCCGCTTGCAGCGTCGCCAGACGGCGCGCCGGGGCCACGTCCACCAGCGCCTCGCCGGTCATACCAATCACCGGCAGCGGGCGCACCAGATGCAGCGCGTTCTGTGGCAGATACGGCCCCCAGCCCATCTGCCAGACCTCGTGCCGCCCCAGCCGGTAGCTGTCAAATGGCACCCGCGTCCCGTCCGCAGGGGCCAGCCCCGGCCCGTCTTCGCGCCGCTGCCAGAACACGATCTCGGAGCGGTTGGTGATGAACACACGGTCGGTTGCATCCGTAAAGAACACCGCCGGGTTCGATCCGACCCAATCCCACTCGATGCCCGCCAAATCCGCTGTGACCACAATGGCCCCCCGAATCTCGGACCGGGCGTCAAACACCGGCGCAGCAAAGGCAAAGATGCGCGTGCCCTGACCGGTGCGCCCGTTGCCCCACCCCAGCGCACCCTGTGCCGCGCGGCTCACCAGCGGGCCGATGTCGATCGGGGCCACGCCGCTGCGCGCCTGCGCAAGGATGCCACCATTGGGCGTGGTCAACAGGATGTCCTGCGCCGCCGTCTTGTCCGCGATATCGAGGAACAGGTGCTCCGCGCCGCTGCCGCTGCCACCCGCCAGCGCTGCCTGCACCTGCGGGTGATCCGCCACCAGCACGGCAAGCTCGCGGTAACGTTGCAATTGCCCCGTCAGCCGGTCGCTTGCCAGCGCGAGGTCCGCCTCGCCCTGCCGCGCCATCTGGTCCAACGCCTGAAAATAGCCATAGCGCCACACGCCAGCAGCCGCCGCCGCGACCACCAGCACAAACCCCAGCACAACGCTGATCCGTCTCAGAACACCTCCGCCCATGGCGCACAGGGTATGCGGCGACCCAAGCCTTGCCAAGCGGATCGCGAGGCGGCAAGGGAAGACATATGTTGCAGCTGTCCCCCCACGACCCCGATTTTGTCCAGAATCCCTACCCCGCCTATGATGCGGCACGTGCCCGTGGCCCGCTGCTCTGGTGGGAGGAATACGGGATGCACGCGGCCTTTGATCACGCGACGGTCCATGCCCTGCTGCGCGACAGGCGGCTGGGGCGCGCTGTGCCGGGGCGGGATGCAGCCAGCGTGCCGGACCACCTGACAGCCTTTGACGCGGTTGAGCAGCATTCGCTGCTGGAGCTTGAGCCACCCGGTCACACCCGCCTGCGCCGCCTGATCCTCCATGCATTCACGTCCCGCCGGATCGCAGCACTGGAAGGTGATATTCACGACATCTGCGCGGACCTGATCGGTGCCCTGCCGCGTGATCCGTTCGACCTGATCCCGGCCTATTGCCAGCAAGTGCCCGTCCGCGTGATCGCCCGCCTGCTGGGCGTGCCCGAGGCGATGGGACCAGACCTGTTGCGCTGGTCCGCAGCCATGGTCGCGATGTATCAGGCGGGCCGCACCCGCGCCATCGAGGACGCCGCCAATGCCGCCGCCGCCGAATTCGCCACCTTCTTGCGCAGCTACATTGACGAGCGGCGAAACGACCCGCGCGACGACCTGATCACCCGGCTGATCGCCGCAGAGGACGGCGGCGAGACCCTCAGCCACGACGAGATGATCGGTACCTGTGTCCTGCTCCTGAACGCCGGGCACGAGGCGACAGTGCATTCGCTGGGCAACGCCGTGAAATGCCTCATTGAACACAACCAGACGGACGCCCTAGGTCCCGATCAGATCGCAGGCACGGTCGAAGAGCTGCTGCGGTTTGACCCGCCTCTGCACATGTTCACCCGCCATGTCTACGAAGACGTCACGCTGGGCGACATCACCCTGCGCCAAGGGGACGAGGTTGCGCTGATGCTGGGGGCTGCGGGGCGCGATCCCGACATCTATACCGATCCGAACCGCTTTGATCCCGCGCGCAAGGCCCTGGCGCATCTCGCCTTTGGCGGTGGTCTGCATTTCTGCGTGGGCGCGCCATTGGCCCGGCTCGAGATGCAGATAGCCCTGCCCGCATTGTTCGCGGCCCACCCCACGCTCCGCATCGCCGCGCCACCGCGCTACGCCGACAGCTACCATTTCCACAAACTGGATCACCTGATCGTCACACCGTGAGTCGCGACCGGGTCAAGATGGCCGCAGGCCCCGCGCGTTGCGCGGCGTGATCTTGACGCGGGCGCGCGTCACATCACGCTGGATCAGGTCTGGTCAGGACGCATCGCGCCCTGAACGACATCTCAGCAAAACGCGTCCCACCCACACGCCAAACCGCGCCGCACCCGCAACAGAGCGTCGCCTCACCACTGCCTGAATTTGAAATGCGCGGTAGCGCGCCTTTGGATCACGTTCCCAGCGGGAGCATCGTGGTCGATTTGATCTCTTCCATCGACAAAAGCGCTGTCACATTATGTACCCGCACCTCGGAAATCAGCGCCTGATAAAACGCGTCATAAGCCCGCGCGTTGCGCACCCGCACCTTCAGGATATAGTCGATATCCCCTGCCAGCCGGTGCGCCTCCTGCACCTCTGCCCGGTCCCGCAGCGCCTGAAGGAAGCGCGCCTGCCACTCCGCCTCATGTTCGGACGTGCGGATCAGCACAAAGAAACAGGCCTCGAACCCCAGCGCCTCGGCATCCAGCACAACCGTCTGCTGTCCGACCACACCGGCCTCGCGCAGCTTGCGGATCCGGTTCCACACCGGCGTCTTCGAAGAGCCCACGGCACGGGCGATATCGTCCAGTGACTGGCTCGCGTCGCGTTGCAGCTCCGCCAGAATTTTCCGATCCACATCGTCTATCCGAACAGACATTCCAATCCCCTTCGTTTCGGGAAACAGGCGTTCTCTCCCCGCACTCAAGCAGAACGTTTATCCTTATCTGCGCAGCTGTCTAGCGTTAAACCGGGAAAATTTCCTATATTGAGGGTCAGTTTTGCGGGATCGAGGCACGCGATGAACCATTTTCCCATCTTCCTGAACACCAGCGGACGGCGCATCGTTTTGTCGGGCGGCGGCGATGCCGCTTTGGCCAAGCTGCGGCTTTTGATGAAGACCACGGCTCATATCAGCGTCTTCGCGCCCCATGCCGATGACCAGATCAAGGCATGGGCCGATGCGGGCAAGCTGACATTGATCCCCCGCCCGATGGCACCCGGCGACGCAATGTGCGCCGCGCTGTTCTATGCCGCGGACGAAGACGCAGCCGAAGACAAGCGCGCCGCCGCCATTGCCCATGCCGACGGCGCGCTGGTCAATATCGTGGACAACCTCGCGGACAGTCAGTTCATCACCCCCGCCATCGTCGACCGCGACCCCGTCACCGTGGCCATCGGCACCGAAGGGGCCGCCCCTGTGCTCGCCCGCGCGATCAAGGCCGATCTCGAAGAACGCCTGCCCACCTCCCTTGGTACCCTGGCGCGCATCGGCAAGGCCTTCCGCAAGGCCGCCGACGCCCTGCCCTTTGGCCGGGCCCGCCGCGATTTCTGGCGCGACTATTACTTCAACGCGGGTCCCAAGGCATTCGCCGCCGGTGAGGACGCCATTCAGCCTGCCCTCGACGACCTGCTTGCCGACCACCTGATGCGCGATACCCGCAAGGGTCACATCGCCTTTGTCGGCGCAGGTCCCGGTGATCCCGAACTGCTGACCCTCAAGGCGCGCAAGGCGCTGGATGAGGCCGATGTGGTCATCTATGACCGCCTGATTTCGCCTGAAATCCTCGAACTGGCCCGCCGCGAGGCCACCATGATCGACGTGGGCAAGGAGGCGTTTGGCCCCTCCACGCCGCAGGACACCATCAACGCCTTGCTGGTGGAACATGGCGCAACCGGCGCCCAAGTCGTGCGCCTGAAATCCGGCGATGCCACCGTGTTTGGCCGTCTGGACGAGGAACTGGACGCCGTTACGTCTGCGGGCATCGACTGGCACATCGTGCCGGGCATCACCGCCGCCTCTGCCGCTGTTGCCTCTATCGGTCAGTCGCTGACGAAACGGGGCCGCAACGCCTCCGTCCGCTTCCTGACCGGGCACGACACCAAAGGCTTTGCCGATCACGATTGGAAGGCGCTCGCCGCGCCCGGCGAGGTCAGCGCCATCTACATGGGCAAGAAATCCGCCCGTTTCATTCAGGGACGGCTGATGATGCACGGGATCGACCCCGACACGCCCGTGACATTCATCGAAAACGCAAGCCGCGCCGACCAACAGGTTCTGGCGACAACCGTGGCCGAGATGGAGCCGACCCTGACCCAAGCTGGTCTTGGCGGTCCGGCCCTGACCTTTATCGGCCTGACACCGCGCGCGGCCCAGACCGCTCTCACCGACCTGCCCCTCCAAGCCCAAGAGGCCCTGTGATGCCCAAAGCCTTTACTCCCAAAGTCGTCACCGCCAACGACCTGCTCAAGGGCGACGTGATCTACCAGACCGCCACCGGCTGGACCCGCCGTCTGGACGAGGCCGAAATGCTTACCGACGAGGCCGACGCCGACCTGCGCCTGATCGAAGCGAGCCAGCAAACGGATGTGGTCGTGGGCGCGTACCTCATGGATGTCGCCACAGATGGCGGCACAGCCAGACCCACCCATTTCCGCGAAACCTTCCGCGCCACCGGGCCCAGCAATTATGCCCATGGCAAGCAAGTGGAGCTGCACTGATGTATAGCTATTCCGAGTTCGACACCGCCTTTCTCGCCGAACGCAACGCCCAGTTCCGCGCGCAGGTCGAGCGCCGCATCGCCGGCAACCTGACCGAAGATGAATTCAAACCCCTGCGCCTGATGAATGGCCTCTACCTGCAACTGCACGCCTATATGCTGCGCGTGGCCATTCCCTATGGCACGCTGAACGGTGCCAAGATGCGCAAGCTGGCCGAGATCGCCGAACGCTGGGACAAGGGGTATGGCCACTTCACCACGCGCCAGAACATCCAGTACAACTGGCCCGAGCTTCGGGATGTCCCCGACATGCTGGACGCGCTGGCAGAGGTGGGGATGCACGCCATCCAGACCTCCGGCAACACGATCCGCAACGTGACGGCGGACCACTTTGCCGGGGCCGCCGCGGACGAGATTGCCGACCCGCGCCCCGTGGCGGAACTGCTGCGCCAGTGGTCCACGGATCACCCCGAATTCCAGTTCATGCCCCGCAAATTCAAGATCGCCATCACCGGGTCCCCCAATGACCGCGCCGTGACCAAGGCGCACGACATCGGCATCCGTATGGTAGAGCGTGACGGACAGCGCGGCTACGAGATCATCGTGGGCGGCGGTCTGGGCCGAACCCCCATGATCGGCAAAGTTATCAATGACTTCCTGCCCGAAGCGGACCTGCTGCCTTATCTTGAGGCCGTGGTGTCGGTCTGGAACCAGATCGGGCGGCGCGACAATAAATACAAGGCACGGATCAAGATCACCGTGCACGAACACGGTATCGACGAAATCCGCCGTCTCGTCGCGGAACGGTTCATCGAGACGCGCAAGACGTTCACCGGCGTCGACCAGCACATGCTGCGCGAGATCGAGGGTCATTTTGCCCCGCCCGCCTTTGTGCAGGCCGACACGCGCCCCTATACCGACGCGTTGCAGCACTACCCCGCATTTCGCGCCTGGACCGACACCAACGTCACCCCGCACCGCGACCCCGACCACGCCATTGTCACGATCAGCCTCAAGAAACACGGGGCAACACCCGGTGACGCTTCGGCCGCGCAGATGCGGCTGATTGCCGAACTTGCCGAAACCTATGGCTATGATGAAATTCGCATCAGCCACGAGCAAAACGTGATCCTGCCCCATGTGCACAAGGCGTCGCTGCCCTCGATCTACTCCGCCCTGCGGGTCGAAGGTCTGGCCACGGCCAATGTTGGCCTGATCTCGGACATCATCGCCTGCCCCGGCATGGACTACTGCGCGCTGGCCACGGCCCGGTCGATCCCCATCGCCCAAGAGATCGCGACCGCCTTTGACGATCTCAAGCGCGAACACGAGATCGGCCCGCTCAAGATCAAAATATCGGGCTGCATCAACGCCTGCGGTCACCACCATGTGGGCCATATCGGTATCCTTGGCCTCGACCGCGCTGGCGTCGAAAACTACCAGATCACGCTGGGCGGTGATCACACGGAAACGGCCAAGGTGGGCGACCGCGTCGGTCCCGGCTTTTCCGCCGCCGACATCGTGCCCGCAGTAGAGCGCATCGTGGACACCTATCTGGACCTGCGCACAGACGAAAACGAGCCGTTCATCGATACGTACAAACGCACCGGCATGGCCCCGTTCAAGGCCGCGCTCTATCCCGAGACAAAGGTCGCAGCAGAGTAGGCGTTCATGCTTCTTCTCTTGGAAAATACTCACGGCGACCGGGTCGACCCTGCGCCCGCCGAAAGGGTTGGCGCGCTCAACGCGCGTCTCACCCATCACGGGGCGTGGGATGTGTTGAACGCGGCCTTTTACGCGGTGCCGGACCTTGCGCTGGTGTCCAGTTTCGGGGCGGAATCGGTGGTGCTTTTGCATCTTGCGGCGATGGTGCGGCGTGACGTGCCGGTGATTTTTATCGACACCGAGATGCTGTTTGCCGAAACGCTCGTCTATCAGCAGGAGGTGGCGGAACGGTTGCGCCTTACCAATGTCCGCATCATCCGCGCCGACGACCTCGACGCAGGGGACGCCGATGGCACGTTGCACACACGGGACACCGACGCCTGCTGCGCTCTGCGCAAGACCGCCCCGTTACAGCGGGCGCTGGCGTCGCATGGCGGCTGGATCACCGGGCGCAAACGCTATCAATCCGGGCGCCGCGCAACGCTCGCGTTTTTCGAATTGGAGGGCGCGACGGGCCGGATCAAGGTCAACCCGCTGGCACGCTGGTCTCCCGATGATGTCGCCGAATACATGACCGAAAACCGCCTGCCCCGGCACCCGCTTGTGGCCGCCGGCTATCCCAGCATCGGCTGCGCCCCCTGCACCTCGCCGGTGGCCGCGGGCGAGGACCCGCGCGCCGGGCGCTGGCGGGATCAGGACAAGGACGAATGCGGCATTCATTTTGTCGACGGCAAAATGATCCGAACAGGAGCAACAATATGACAATTCTCGTGACAGATCAGGGCTTTGGCCGCGACACTTGGGATCGCGGCTATACGCCTTTGGGCGAATGCGCCAATGATGCCGTGGCACTGGATGTGCCCAGCGACGCGGACCCCGACATCATCCCTCTCAGCGCCGAGATCATCCGCGTGGATTTTCCCAGCTTTGCCGACGGGCGCGGGTTCACCATCGCGCGGATGTTGCGCCTGCGCGGCTACCGGGGCCGGTTGCGCGCAAAGGGGCACGTGATCAGCGACCAGTATGCCATGGCACGGCGGTCCGGTTTTGACGAGGTCGAGATCAGTCAGGCTCTCGCCGCGCGCCAGCCCGAAGGCGAATGGCAGGCCCGCGCCGACTGGCAGGCGCATGATTATCAGGCCCGCCTGCGTGGTGCGTCCAACCACTGACCGCCGCCCCACTGACCCAGATCAAGGACCCGCGCGGCATTCCGCCCTATCGCGGGGACAAAAATCGCTTCCTAGATTAAGAGGCGCAGGTGTAAACCTGTGTTGACAGCCACGATGACCGAGCAAACACCCGTGAACGAGACCACCGCCGTCAAGGCGACCCCCACCCTGCCCGACGCCCAGACGGTGACCGAGGTCAAGCATTACACTGACCGGCTGTTCAGCTTTCGCTGCACGCGCCCCGCTTCGCTGCGGTTTCGGTCGGGCGAATTTGTGATGATCGGCCTGATGGGCGATCCGCACCCCGACACGGGCAAACAAAAGCCGCTGTTGCGCGCCTATTCGATTGCCTCGCCGTCATGGGATGACGAGTTGGAATTCTACTCGATTAAGGTGCAGGACGGCCCGCTCACCTCGCGGCTGCAACACATCCAGCCGGGCGAACAGATCATCCTGCGCCCCAAGCCTGTCGGCACGCTGGTCCATGATGCGCTGTTGCCGGGCAAGCGGCTGTGGTTCTTTGCCACTGGCACCGGATTTGCGCCTTTTGCCAGCCTCCTGCGTGAACCGCAGACCTACGAGGATTATGACGAGGTCATCATCACCCACACCTGCCGCGAAGTGGGTGAACTGACCTATGGCCGCGACCTGATCGAGAGCCTCAAAACTGACGCGCTGCTGAACGAACTGATCGGCGACGGGTTCTGGAAAAAGATCAAATATTACCCCACCACCACCCGCGAAGAGAGCCCCAAGATGGGCCGCATCACTGACCTGATGAAGTCGGGCGCGGCCTTTACCGATTTGGGCGTAGCCCCGCTGAACCCGGACAGTGACCGGGCGATGATTTGCGGCAACCTTGCGTTCAATCTCGAACTCAAGGCCATGTTCGAAGACTATGGGCTGGAAGAAGGCGCGAACTCGAAACCGGCGCATTACGTGGTGGAAAAGGCGTTCCTCGACTAGAAGCGCGCCCTATAGGCACCGATTGGATCGGCGACGGATGCCCCTGTGGCCACCTCGCTGCGTTCGGCGTGGTGGATGATTGCAAGGGCGGTGTGAGCGGTGCCGTCCGCGCATGAGATATCCAGATGTCACCCGCCGCACCCGACAATCTGCTATGGCAAGGCTGGTGGCGGCCTTATCTGACGCGCATCCTTTGCCCGAAAGATCGCAGGGTGCGCTGTGCTGTGGTGGCTGGATGTGCGGGTCAAACAATGTCGTCGTCGTCAAGACGGTGCCCATTTCAAAAGACACCAGCTGCGCACCGATTCTTTAATCATCGGGGCTGTGCGGGCGGGCATCCTTGCGGACACTGAACGCTCACTTCGCGCTGACAGGTCGGGCGTCCAGCAACAAAAAAGGCCGCGCCAAAGTGGCGCGGCCTTTTGCGATGTTGTGAGGTTTTGACCTTAGAGACCCATGGCGCTTTTGACCTGGTCCAGAATGCCTTGGAGCATTTCAGGATTGTCGCGCGCTTGCTCCAGACCGCCCTTGAGCGCGGTCTTTTGCAGGGACCCCATGTCGGAGCCGTCAATCATCTCGATCACCTTGTCAAAGTCGAACCCGTCCGCGGTCAGCAGGTCTGCCATACCGGCATTTTCGCCTGCATCTGCGGCAGCTTCGGTGCCTTCGGTCGCGGCCTCCGCTGCGTCGTCCACAGCGTCGGCGGCTGTCGTTTCGGTCGCGTCCGTTGCACCGACTGCGGCGTCTTCGGTCGCGTCCGTTGCCGCATCTGCCGCACTTTCGACGGCGTCGGCGGCGCTTTCTGTTGCGTCTGTGGCACCTTCGACCGCTTCGGCAGCAGTCTCTGTCGCGGCGTCGGCGGCGTCGGTGGCCGCGTCGGCTGTTGCGTCCGCTGCGTCAGTTGCGGTGTCGGCGGTGGCGTCGGCTGCATCTGCTGCGGTGTCGGTTGCCGCGTCCACGGCATTTTCGGTGGCGTCCGTCGCCGCATCAACCGCGTCAGCCGTGGCGTCGGCTGCTGCGTCTGCGGTGCTTTCTGCTGCGTTTACAGCATCTGCGGTGGCATCTGCTGCTGCATCCGCTGCGTCCGTCGCAGTCTCTGTTGCGGCATCGACGGCCTCGTTTGTGGCGTCGGTTGCGGCATCGGCTGCCTCGGTTGCAGTGTCTGTGACGGCGTCAACGGCGCTGTCCACGGTGTCGGATGCGGCATCAACCGCTCCGGCTGCTGCGTCCTCAACCGCGTTCACCGCGTCTGAGGCCGCTTCGCTTGCCGCATCTGCGGCACCTTCTGCTGCTTCAACGGTCGCATCCACCGCGCCTTCGGCGGCGTCGGTGGCCGCTTCGGCTGCTTCGGTCACCTCTTCGGCGACGGCATCGGCGGCCTCGGTTGCGGCGTCGACCGCACCTTCGACGGCACCTTCGGTCGCCTCAACCGCGTCGCCCACTGCCTCGCTGGCGCTGTCCAGCGCCTCGGGCGCGTTCACGGCTTCTGCCGCTTCGTTCAGGGCCTCTTGTGGGGTTTGCCCGGAGTAAAGCAGGTATGCCCCCCCGGCGATCACCACCGCAACTGCAATCCAAATCAGGTTTCTCATGTCCCAGTCCTCGTTTGTACGGTCCCCAAAGCGCAGAAACGCGCGCCCCCGGGTCTGAGTTCCAGATGCGCCCGGCAACCGCAAGGTGCAAGGGGGAAAATCGGGGTTTTGGGCGCAGGTTAGCCGATTTGCGGGGTTGAAGAGATCGGCGGCAATGGGTACTTTCTGGCCTCAATTTGTCGAAACGACCAAAGGACGACCATCATCGCTCGCAGACCACACAACGCGCCGCCGCAACGGGATACCGGCCCGCGCGTCAACGACAAGATCCGTGCCCCTGAAATCCGCCTGATCGGCGCCGATGGCGAGAATGTCGGGGTCGTGACCCCTGCCCGCGCCATGGATATGGCAGACGAAGCCGGGCTGGACCTTGTTGAAATTTCGCCCAATGCCACGCCCCCGGTCTGCAAGATCATGGATTTCGGCAAATTTAAGTACGAGACCCAGAAGCGCGAAGCCGAGGCTCGCAAGAAGCAAAAGATCATTGAGGTCAAAGAGGTCAAGTTCCGTCCCAACACGGACACCAACGACTATGACGTCAAGATGCGCAATGTCTTCAAGTTCCTTGAGAACGGCGACAAGGTGAAAGTGACGCTGCGGTTCCGCGGACGGGAGATGGCGCACCAGAACCTGGGGCGCGAGCTGTTGGAACGCGTGGCCGAGGACACCAAGGAGATCGGCAAGATCGAGAACTTCCCCAAGATGGAAGGTCGCCAGATGGTGATGATGATCGGCCCGCTGCCGCAAAAGTAGGCAGGCGCGGAATGACGATGACAGGGCGTTGCGGATGCAGCGCCCTTGCCTTTTGGTGCAGCGCGACGCTGCGCCCTTGGCCCCCCGCCCTGCCGCCGCTAGACGTTCACGTTGTCGATATCCGTGCTCGTGCCCGTGCCCGTGTCAGGGATGGCCGGGTCAAACAGGTGCGTGCCAAGCTCCAGCATCTTGTCGGTCTCGGCGCTGTATTGCGCCACCGCCTTGCGCAGGAAATCCAGTTGCAGCGCCTGCACATCCGCAGGGGATTGTGCGTGCAGCAGACCGTGTTGCAGGGCCACGTCCTGCTGTACGCGGTCGGCTACAAACGTCAGCCATGCGCTGCCCATATCGCTCATCCGCTCGACCACTGTGGGGGCAAGCCAGACCAGCGGGCCAAGGCCCGCCGCTTGCCAGGCCAGCAACAGCGGGGCCATTGCGGGGGCAACGGAACCGGGCACAGGCGTTGCGTCTGTCGTATCTGTCATGGGCTCTGTCCTCCGTGATGATGTCAGCCTATCACGGTCGGCCCCGGTCCAGTCTGATCCCGATCAAATCACGCGCCAGAAACACAAAGGCCCGCCGGCGCGTCGGCGGGCCTTTGCGCATCATTGGGATTGCGGGCCTAGCTGGCCTGTGCAACCGCCCGTTTTGTCATCACGCCACACAGATGGGCGCGATATGCGGCGGTGCCATGCAGGTCACTGATCATGTCGTCACTGGGCAGGCTCAGCCCGTCAAGCGCATCTGCGCTGAAATTTGACGACAGCGCTGCTTCGGCTTCGCTCCAGCGGAACACACCGTCATTGCTGGCCCCGGTGATCGCCACCCGCACGCCATCGGCGTATTTGGCCACGAACACCCCAACCAGCGCAAAGCGCGAGGCGGGCTGCACGAATTTTTCGTAATGCGCGGCCTCCGGCACGGGAAAGCGCACCTCGGTGATGATCTCACCTTCGTCCAGCGCAGTGGTGAACATGCCCTGAAAATAGTCGTCCGCCGCAATCTCGCGCGTGTTGGTTACGATTGTGGCACCGGATGCAAGTGCTGCCGCCGGATAGCAGGCCGATGGGTCATTGTTGGCAAGGCTGCCACCAATGGTGCCCCGGTTGCGCACTGCCGGGTCCCCGATATGCGCCGCTGTTGCCGCCAGTGCCGGATAGGCTCCGGCCTCTGCCGCCACGGTCGCGTGCGTCGTCGCACCGCCCACGCACAGCGCGCCGTCGTCGCCGGTGCACACGCCCCGCATCTCGGCGATGCCGGTCAGGCTCACCAATGTGGTGGGGCTCGCAAGGCGCTGTTTCAGCGTGGGGATCAGCGTCTGACCGCCCCCCAGCGCCTGCGCGTCCTCGGCCCCAAGGGCCGCAACCGCATCCGCCACCGTGCCCGGCTTTTCAAATCCAAAGTTATACATCTCTTAGTCCTTTCCTTCGGGCCGGTTCAGGGCGTCCCTGTCTCTGTCCCAAAAAAATCCTCGGGGGGTCCGGGGGGCAGACGGCCCCCCGGTCCTGTCCTCTCAACTCACTGCATGGCCGCCCAGACGCGATCCGGTGTCGCGGGCATGTCGATGTGATCCACCTTGTGACCACCCGACTGCAACGCGTCGATGATCGCGTTGATCACCGTCGGGGGCGAGCCGATGGCCCCGGCCTCGCCACACCCCTTCACCCCAAGCGGGTTATGCGTGCAGGGCGTCTGGCAGGAATGATCCACCGTATAGTGCTCCATATGCGGCAGATTATCGGCGCGCGGCATGGTGTAATCCATGTAGGATGCCGACAGAAGCTGGCCGTTCTCATCATAGGAACAATTCTCCAGCAGCGCCTGACCGATCCCCTGCGCGATGCCGCCATGCACCTGGCCTTCGACGATCATCGGGTTGATGACGTTGCCGAAATCATCTGCCGACACAAACCGCTCGATGGTCACGGTGCCGGTATCGGGGTCCACTTCCACCTCACAGGCATAAGCCCCCGCCGGATAGGTAAAGTTCGACGGGTCGTAGAATGCCGTCTCCTCCAGCCCCGGTTCGATGTCCTCAAGCGGGTAATTGTGCGGCACGTAGGCCGCCAGTGTCACCTCACCCCATGTCACCGACTTGTCGGTGCCTGCCACGCTGAACGCGCCGTCTTTCAACTCGATATCGGCTTCAGCCGCTTCCAGCAGGTGGGCCGCGATCTTCTTGGTCTTGTTGATGATCTTCTCGGTGGCCCGCACCATGGCAGAGCCGCCCACCGCGATCGAACGTGAGCCATAGGTGCCCATGCCCATCGGTGTGCGTGCGGTGTCGCCATGCACGATCTCGACCTGATCGGCATCGATACCGATCATCTCGGCCACGACCTGCGGGAACGTCGTCTCATGTCCCTGCCCGTGGCTATGCGATCCCGTCATAACAACCAGACCGCCCGTGGCATTGACCCGCACAGTGGCGCTTTCATACAGCCCCGCACGCGCGCCCAATTGCCCCACAAGGTTCGACGGCGCGATACCGCAGGCCTCAATAAAGCAGTTCACGCCAAAGCCGCGCAGCTTGCCCTTGGCCTCGGACGCCTTGCGCCGCGCGTCGAACCCGTCGCGGTCGGCCAGTTCCAGCATCTTGTCCATGGTCGCGTCATAGTCACCGGTATCGTATTCCACCGCCACCGGCGTGGCATAGGGGAACTCCCGGATAAAGTTCTGCCGCCGCAGGTCCACCGGGTCCACACCCAACTCGCGCGCGGCCTTGTCGATGACGCGCTCCAACTGGAATGTCGCCTCCGGGCGACCGGCCCCGCGATAGGCGTCAACCGGCACTGTGTTGGTGAACACCGCCTTGACGTTGGTGTAGATCAGCGGCGTGCGATAATTGCCCGCCAGCAGCGTTCCGTGCAGCCATGTGGGCACAGACGGTGCAAAGGTCGACAGATACGCGCCCATGTTTGCGTGGGTCAGGCAGCGGAGCGCGGTAAAGTTGTTGTCCGCATCCAGCGCCAGTTCGATCTTGGTCACGTGATCGCGCCCATGGGCGTCCGAGATAAACGCCTCCGACCGCGACGACGTCCATTTGACCGGACGGTTACATGCCTTGGCCGCAAAGGTGCAAAACGCCTCCTCGGCATAATGAAAGATCTTGGTGCCAAAACCACCGCCCACATCGGGTGCCACAACCCGCAGCTTATGTTCCGGAATGCCCAGCACAAATGCACCCATCAGCAGGCGGATCACATGCGGGTTCTGGCTGGTGGTATATAGCGTCGACTCGTCCGAATGGCGGGCATAGTCGCCCACCGCCACACGCGGCTCCATCGGGTTGGCCACCAGCCGGTTGTTCACCAGTTCGAGGCTGGTCACATGCGCCGCCTCCGACATGGCCTTGTCGACCGCCTCGCGGTTCTCTTCGACAAACCCCCAGTCATAGCAAAGGTTATCGTTGAGATCGTCATGCACCTTCGTGGCCCCATCGGCCAGCGCCGCCTTCATGTCCACCATCGCGGGCAATTCGTCGATGTCGAGCACGATGGCCTCGGCCGCATCGCGCGCCTGTTCGGGCGTGTCCGCGACCACGGCGGCGATCATCTCGCCCACATGGCGGACCTTGCCGGTGGCGAGGATCGGATGCGTCGGTTCCTGCATGACGTTGCCGTCCTTGCTGGTCACTTGCCAGCCGCAGGGAATGCCGCCCACCCCGTCAAAATCAGAACTGGTAAAGATGCGCACCACACCCGGCATCGCTGCCGCCGCAGAGGTGTCCACGTTCTTCAGCGTCCCATGCGCCACATCCGAGCGCAGAAAATGCACATAGGCCTGACCCGCAAGGTTGATATCGTCCGTATAATTTCCGGCCCCGGTCAAAAACCGCATGTCTTCGCGCCGCTTGGTGCTGGCGCCGATGCCACTGTCTTTCGGCATGTTCTTCCTCCCTGAAATCTGACGACCCGTTGGGCCGATTGCGCACTGCCCCGCTGTTTCTTCTGACTGAAAATACCACGGGGGTCCGGGGGCAGCGCCCCCGGGACGTTTGTCTTATTCCGCCGCCATCGCCGGCACATCCTGACCGGACGCGGCCAGGATCGCCTTGACGATATTATGGTAGCCCGTGCAACGGCAGATATTGCCTTCGAGGTAGTCGCGCACCTCCTGCTCGCTGGGTTTCGGGTTGTCCTTGAGCAGCGCCGCCGCCGACATCACCATGCCGGGCGTGCAGAACCCGCATTGCAGGCCGTGATGGTCCTGAAACGCCTGCTGGATCACGTTGAGCGAACCGTCGGCATTGGCCATCCCTTCGATCGTGGTGACCTCTGCGCCATCGGCTTCGGCGGCGAGCATGGTGCAGGCCTTGACCGCCGCGCCATCCACATGCACGACGCAGGCGCCGCATTGCGATGTGTCGCAGCCCACATGGGTGCCCGTCAGGCCCAGTTCTTCGCGCAGAAACCCCGACAGCAAGGTGCGTCCTTCGACTGTGCCGGACGCGGCTTTGCCATTCACGGTCATTGTGACCTGTGTCATGGTCTTCCTCCCCTATGACGTGTTTGTTTGGCACGAGTTAAGCATGGGGGGCGCGACTTGAGAACCTGAAAAATCCCGCACCCCGGCTTGGCGCAGGATATTGCAATGGCAGCGCCGCTCAGCCTTCGCGGGGGCGGGGCCGCGTCGGGATCTCCTTGAGCAGCCCGCCCACGCCCATGTCCGCGATGTCCGCGCGGGTCAGCGCGAGGCCGCAAATCAGCCGTTCCATCACCCAGTCGGCACCGTTGAGCGCGGGGGACCGGGCGCAGCCAGGCAGACCGATCACGGGCTTGTCGCCCAGATGGCCCAGAAACAGCAGGTTGCCCGGATCGACCGGCATTCCGTACGCCTCCACGTGCCCGCCCGCCGCCCGCAGGGCTGCCGGAGCCACATCATGCGGGTCCGACGTGGCAGAGGCGGTCAGAACAAACAAAACCTCCCCCGGCGCATCGCGCAACGCCTCTGCAATGGCATTCGTGTCATGGGCCACCATGATGCGCGGGCCCAGTGCGAGGCCCAGCCGGTCCAGCCGTCCAGTGAGCGCCGCGCGGCCCTTGCCGGTCGGCGCGGTGGGGCCCACCCGCGTCTCGATCAGCGTGGCGGTCGCATATCGCGGCGGCAGGACCGACAGCGCGCGCGGAGATGCGGACTGCGCGCGGGTCAGCGCGGCTTGCGGTACGGCATAGGAAATGATCTTGATCGTCGCGACCATCGTGCCCGCATCCACCCGGTGCCATGGCGGCACGGTGGCCAATGTGATCATTGGGTCGACGGCGTTCAGCGCCGTGATGGCGGCCCGGTCCAGCGCCACAATGCCGGGGCCCGTGGCGTACAGGTTCACCCGCCCCGCACCGGCCCCACTGATGCGCAACCTTTGGGCGTCAGGGTCAGGCACGAGGGTTGCCGCCAATGCGGCCGCAGCCGCGTCCTCGTTGACGTCACCGGGCTCCAGCCGGGCAACGATCAGCGTGTCATGGCCCGCCTCGGCCAATGCCGCGACCTGCGCCGCATCCAGAACGGTGCCCTTGGTGATCTTGCCGCGCGCGCCCACCATGGCGTGCGCCAGCACGGTCCCTTGGGCCTGCCCGACCGGAACGGGGCCAAAGATCATGTGGGTGTCCTGAGCGTCTGCACCATCTGGCCAAGGATCGACACGGCGATCTCTGCCGGGCTGGCCGCCCCGATGTCGAGGCCGATCGGGCCATGGATACGCGCGATGTCCGCGCCGCTGAACCCGGCCTCTTCGAGACGGGCCACACGTTTGGCATGGGTGCGGGTCGAGCCGAGCGCGCCGATATAGAACGCCTGTGACCGCAACGCCAGATGCAGCGCAGGATCGTCCAGCTTGGGATCATGGGTCAGCAGCACCAGCGCTGTGCGCGTGTCGAGCCCCACCTCTGCCAAAGCCTCATCCGGCCAGTCGTTGATCAGCCGTTCGCCGGGAAAGCGGGCGGCAGAGCCGAACGCCTCACGCGGGTCGATGATCACCGGGTCATAGCCTGCAATCCGCGCCATGGGGACAAGCGCCTGTGCAATGTGGACCCCCCCCACGATGGCCAGACGGAGGGGCGGGTTGTGGATCGCCACAAATGTGCGGCCATCCTCCTCGACCCCGGTGCGGTCGGTGGCAAAACGTTTGGTGTGGCCGTCGTGATCCAGCCGCCGCTCCCAGCTTTGCAGATCGACAACGTAGGCCGCCGGTTGCCGCGCTGCGCGTGCCGCAACCAGATCGCCAAGCATGTCCACCGGCATGGCCTTGCCCACCGGTTCCACCAGCACCCGGATGGTGCCGCCACAGGCCAATCCCACGGCAAAGGCGTCGCCGTCGCTGACACCGTATTCGAGCACTCGTGGCGCGCCGTCCTCGAGCGCCTCTATCGCCTCGACCACCACGGCGCCCTCAACGCAGCCCCCCGAGACCGATCCCATCATCTCACCCGCACCCGACACCACCATCTGCGCGCCTGCGCGGCGCGGCGCGCTGCCCCATGTTTCGATCACAGTGGCGAGGGCCGCGCCCTGCCCGGCCTGCGCCCAGGCCAGCGCCTGTTCCGGTGCGGTTTCGGTTTCTTTCATCGGGTTTCCCAACTTGGCTTGGCAACAGGTTCGCAGCACGCCGGGGGCGAGGCAACCCTACCAACGTGCACATCCGCTTGTGCTTGCGCGCATTGGCCGTGCGTCCTACATCTGCTGCAACAGGATTTGGAGACGCCTCATGCCCATGCAAGCCCACGAGATCGAAGAGTTGATCCGCGCCGCGTTTCCGGATGCGCAGATCACCATCACCGATCTGGCCGGCGACGGGAACCATTACGCGGCTGAAGTGATTGACGCGTCCTTTGCGGGTATGAACCGGGTGCAGCAGCACCGGGCTGTGACAAAAGCGCTCAAGGGGAAGATGGATGGCAGCCATGGTGAGTTGCACGCACTGGCGCTGACGACGAAAGCGCCTTGATGTGAGCCTGTGGCATATCATATCCGCGCCGTTCCGGCGCGCACCGCGCCGCCCGCTGGCGGCCCGGCGGCCCGAGCGGCACGAACGGGCGGATGCGCCCCTTGGGATGGAAGCCACAAATCTCGACCTGATCGACAAGGTGAGCCGACGCAACGATGCGCTGGAACGTGTCAATCAGGTGCGCACGGACTCACCCGGCCATTGGACCGCAGCGGCCAGCACAGATGTCAAACCGATGCCCGAAGACGAAACATATGCAACGCGGTACCACCGCGTGTTCAAAGAGAAAGGCAACACGAGATGAGTGACGCAAGCGCACGGATCACCGAGACCATTCAAGGCAACGATGTGGTTCTGTACATGAAAGGCACGAAATCCATGCCGCAATGCGGCTTTTCCAGCCGCGTGGCGGGGGTGCTGAATTACATGGGCGTCGATTATGCCGATGTGAATGTGCTGGCGGATGAGGACATCCGGCAGGGCATCAAGGAATTTTCGGACTGGCCGACAATCCCGCAACTGTATGTGAAGGGCGAATTTGTCGGCGGCTGCGACATCATCACTGAGATGACCCTGTCGGGCGAGTTGGACACGTTGTTTGAAGAAAACGGCGTGGGCTATGACAAGGATGCCGCTGAAAAGATCCGCGAAGCGAACGGCTGATCGGGCATGATCCAAAGGACGCGCTGACGCGCGGCGCGATTCATGTTTTGGGATGAGGGGCGCTGCCCCTCAAACACCCCGGGATTTTTCGGGGACAGAGACGGGGCGGACCGGTGGGCCGCCCCGAATTGCTGTTACAGCAGCGATTTGGCCGTTTCGGCGACCGCCTGGGCGGTGATGCCGAATTTTTCGAACAGGACATTGGCCGGAGCCGATGCGCCGAAATCGTTCATGCCGACAAATCCGGCCTTGTTTGCCTTGCCGCGCTCGCCGTTCAGCCAACGGTCCCAGCCCTGCTGCACTGCCGCTTCGACGCCGACCCGCACGGGTCCGGGTGGCAGGATGCGGCGGCGGTAGCCCTCGTCCTGCTGGGCAAAAAGCTCCATGCAGGGCATCGAGACCACGCGCGTGCCAATGCCTTGGGCCTGCAACGCCTCACGGGCGGCCAGCGCCACGGAGACTTCGGACCCGGTGGCGATGAGGATGACCTGACGTTTGCCCGTCGCTTCGGCCAAAACATAAGCCCCCTGGGCGGTCAGGTTCTTGGTCTTGTGCTCGGTCCGGACCGTTGGCAGCCCCTGACGCGTCAGCGACAACACGGACGGCGTCTGGGTGGAGGAAAACGCCAGTTCCCATGCCTCGGCGGTTTCCACGGCATCTGCCGGGCGGAACACCATCGTGTTGGGCGTGGCGCGGCTGATGGCCAGATGTTCCACGGGTTGGTGGGTCGGGCCGTCCTCGCCCAGACCGATGCTGTCATGGGTCATCACGAACACCGTGGGGATTTTCATCAGGGCGGCCAGCCGCATGGCGGGGCGCGCGTAGTCGGTGAAACACATGAACGTGCCGCCATAGGGACGGATGCCGCCATGCAGCGCCATGCCGTTCATTGCCGCTGCCATGCCGTGTTCGCGAATGCCCCAATAGACATAGCGCCCGCTGCGGTTGTTGGTGTCGAACACACCCAGATCACCCGTTTTGGTGTTGTTGGACCCTGTCAGGTCCGCCGAGCCGCCCACGGTTTCGGGCAGCACGGGATTGAGCACCTCGAGCGCCTTTTCGGAGGCGGCGCGGGTGGCCAGTTTCGGTGCGGTGTCCGTCATCTGCTTTTTGAACGCGCGCACGGTGGAGGCGAGCTTTTTGGGCACCTCGCGGGCAAAGACGCGGGTCAGTTCTTTTTGCTTGGCCCCGGACAGAGTTGCGACGCGAGCCTCCCAGTCGGCGCGTGTCCCGGCACCGCGAGACCCGATGGCCTCCCACTGGCCTTTGACGTCCGAGGGCACTTCGAAGGGGCCGTATTTCCAGCCATAGGCCTCCTTGGCCGCCTGCAATTGCGCGGCATCTGTCAGCGCGCCGTGACCTTTGGAGGTGTCCTGTGCGGCGTGGCCCAGAGCGATATGCGTTTTGCAGGCAATCATGGTGGGCTTGGATTGCTTCTTGGCCTTGGTCAGGGCCGCATCAATAGCGTCGGGGTCGTGGCCGTCAATTTCGATCACGGCCCAGCCTGCCGCCTTGAACCGGGCAGGTTGGTCGGTGGTGTCGGACAGGGTCACAGGACCGTCGATGGTGATGTTGTTGTTGTCCCACAGCACGATCAGCCTGGACAGTTGATGGCGGCCCGCCAGAGTGATCGCCTCTTGGCTCACCCCTTCCATCAGGCAGCCGTCACCTGCGATGCAATAGGTGTGGTGGTCCATCACCTTCTTGCCGAAGCGGGCACGCAGGATTTCCTCGGCCATGGCGAAACCGACGGCGTTGGAGATGCCCTGCCCCAACGGGCCTGTTGTTGTCTCGATCCCGCCGGCGTGGCCGTATTCCGGGTGACCGGCGGTGATCGCACCCCATTGGCGAAAGTTCTTGATCTGCTCCAGCGTCATATCGGCATAACCCGTCAGGTGCAGCAGCGCATAAAGCAGCATCGAGCCATGGCCCGCCGACAGGATGAACCGGTCGCGGTCGGGCCAGTTGGGGGCGGAGGCGTCGAATTTCAGGTGCTTTTCAAACAGCACGGTCGCCACGTCGGCCATGCCCATCGGCATACCGGAATGCCCGGAATTGGCGGCGGCAACAGCGTCCAGCGTCAGCGCGCGAATGGCAGCGGCCTTAGCCCAGTGATCGGGATTGGCGGTGCGCAGAGGGGTCAGATCCACGGGGTAAGCATCCTTTGACAAAAGCGTGACAATCGCGCGCTGCATATCAGTCGAGGCCCAAAGATCAAGGCGGCGTTGGGTCTGGCTCATGGGCGGGGGTCCGCGCAGTGCAGGCAGCACTTCAACGCCGTCGCTTAAACGGTTGATCGTAAAGGGGGCGCAATTTCCTCAGCGATTGGATAGACTTTGACAGGATATGCCGCGCGCCGATTCGGACAGCGCGGGCACTGTGACAATGGAAGGCGCGGGCACAGCCGAACGGCAGGCCCGAAACGTGAGGGGACAGGCAAAACCATGAGCGATATCGATGCGTTGCAAGGACGCCTCGCAGCAGCGATGGACCGCATCGCAAACGCGGCCAGCACTTTGGAAAGTGCAGGCGCAGATGACACCGCAGCCCTGCAAACGGCACTTGAGGATGAAAAGCTGGCCAATGCGCAGCTGACCGAACGGGTGCGCAAACTGTCCGAACAGCAGGAAAGCGCGCTGGCCGAGGCAAAGGCGGCCGCGCAGGCGGCCGAGGCGCGCACCGCCGCGCTTGATCTCGAACTCCAGCGGATGCGGCAGGCCAGCGACCAGTTGCGCAGTTCAAACGAGGCATTGCGCCGGGCCAACGAAGACGGCGTGGGTGAGCCCCATCTGATCAACAAGGCGATGCTGGCCGAACTGGAGGCGCTGCGGGCCGCCCGTGCCGCCGACATCGCCGAAGCGTCGAGCATCATCGGCGCGCTGACCCCGCTTCTTGATCCCGCACAGCCGGAGGATGACACCCATGCCTGAGGTCACAATCACAATCGGCGGGCGGCAGTTTGCCGTGGCGTGTCAGGACGGTGAAGAGCATTACCTGCACACTGCCGCCAAAATGCTGGACGACGAAGCGCAAGTGCTGGCCGATCAGGTCGGTCGTCTGCCCGAGGCGCGTATGTTGCTGATGGCCGGTCTGATGCTGGCGGACAAGACGGCCAGCGTCGAAGACCGCGTGCGTGCCGTTGAATCCACATTGGCCGAACGGGATGCCGAACTCGAAGGGCTGCGCAACATGGGTGCGCCCGAACCGGAGCGGATCGAGGTGCCGGTTGTCCCAGACAGCGTGACCGAAACGCTGGCCGAATTGGCCGCACGTGCCGAGGCGGTGGCCGCAGAGATCGAGGAAAAAGCGGGCTAGACCCCGGCGGGGGCGTCCGGGTCAGGCCAGTCCCCCCGCCAATGCCCCAATCCCAACGCCGCGACATCCTGCGCGCCGGGCTTCAGCCCGCCGGGCAGGTCGTGCTTATCAGCGTCGATTGACAGCGATACCGGGTCTGACAAAGGGACCGCGCTCACAGGGACCAGCGCACCATCCCACCCGCCCAATGGCTTGCTCAGATCGCGCGCGCCTTGCGCAAATACCGGCACGGCAAAGACCTGATCAACACCATGGCCCGACACATTGCCCGCCGGATAGGTGTCAAAGGTCGGATCATCCGTCACCATGCCAAACACCCGCACGCCTTCGGTCCAGTTGAATTTCGGGAAAGCTGCGCGCGGTGGCCCGGGCTGTTCGGGGTGGTCCGCTGCAAAGAGGCCCAGCATTGTGTATCCGTCATCCCACTGCGCGGTAATGGATGCCTTGGCATAGCTCGTGCGGGTCTGGACCGAATTGTACAGCGACCACAGCCCTTGGCGCGGCGATGGCGCGGCATCGCTTTTGCGCACGAATTTGAAGATCCGACCGCCCTGCCCGGCCTGCGCTTCTGCCGCCCCATTGAGAAAGCCGGGACGGTGATCGTTGAGGATCGTATTGCCGATGATAAACACGTCCCGCGAGGCCACCCGGTCGAGGGAAATGGTCGCATGTACCGCGTAGAACCGGTTGTTGAACACGCGCCAATTCTGCGCCCCCTTTTCCGGCTCGATCGCATTGTCGCGGATGAAAGAAAATGTGTTGTCATAGATCGCGACGTCGCGATTGCGGTCCATATTGGGGCCATCCCCAATGCCGCCGCGCCGCATATCCATGCGGATGGCGTTGAATGCGTGGCTGATATGACAGTCGCGGATGATCACCTTGCCCGCGATGTCAAAGCAGCCAAAGAAGGCCCCGTTGAAATAGCTGGCATCGAATGCTACACGCCCCTTTACCGGGCCGGTCTTTTGATGATTGCCTTTGATCTCGTCCCAGTCAAACTGCCCCGTCCACATCAGATGATCTGCGTCCTGCACCCATGTGCAACCCTCAAAGGTCAGGTGGTGGGTCAGATGATCCGGAGCCTGCTGTCGTGCATAGGCAAAGAACCGGCTCTTGACGCCGGTACACCTGCGCACGGTAATGTGACGGGCCGCGCGCATGTAGATCGCCGTGGGCCAGCAATTCTCAAACGCCAAACCCTCCAGCACGATGTGATCGGCGAAAAAGATGCGGATCATGGCAAAGTCATTGTCGAGCGGGGTCAATTCGCCCTGCCGCCCCGCATCGGCGCGCGCACCGCCTTCAAGGATCGCACTGCCCGGCGCTTCGGCGCGCAACGTGATGGGCGCGCCGTCCCGCCCGGACAGGGCGATGGTCACCGGCAGGTGATAGCGGCCCGGCAACAGCAAAACCGTATCGCCCGGGCGCGCCTTGTTGACTGCGGTTTGCAAATCATAGGCCCAGCCGCCACCTGTGGCGGACCGCTGGTAATGGCGCATCGACGGCGCTGCATGGATGACGGCCATGTCCCCCTCCCGCTTGTCCCGTCGCAACTTAGCAGCACATGCCGCCACGCACAGCTAAAACGGGTAGAGCGACGCAAAAGGGACGGTGGGCGGGGCGTCGTTGGGGCGCAGCCCCCAACGCGCGTCGTCCACCGGACCGCATTGCTTACTTCAAGACACCCGCGGCACTGCGCCAGACCGGCGTGATCACCCGCTCGCCCAACGGGATCAACAAAAAGCCCAATCCAAGGCCCAGAATGCCGTCGAGCCCCGCCTTGGTCAGCCATTCGGCAAAGCCGGAGTTCAGCGCAGTACCCACGGCCTTGCCCGCGCCATAGATGATGTCTTCGGGCCCGTGCCAGCCCATTTCCGCCAGCGCGTGTACGATGATGGACCCGCCGACCCACAACATCGCTGCCGTGCCCACAACCGTTAGCACCGTCATAAAATGCGGCATCACCTTGACGATGCCCCGCCCCAATGCCCGCGTCAGGCCCAGCCGCCCGCGTGCGGCCATGGCAAGGCCCACATCATCCGCCTTCACGATGATGGCCACAGCACCGTAGACCGCCACCGTAATCATCACCGCCACCGCAGCCAGAGTGGCCGCTTCGAACCAAAAATTGCTCTCCGGGATCGCGGCCAACGCAATTGTCATAATCTCTGCCGACAGGATAAAATCCGTCTTGATCGCACCTTGGGCCTTTTGCTCTTCCAGATGCGCAGGGTCCTGCACTTCTAGCTCCTTGCCCGGATAGTCGTCATGCCCGTGACCGCCAAAGCCCATCACATGCGCCACCTTCTCCGCCCCCTCAAAGCACAGATAAGCGCCCCCCAGCATCAGAAGCGGCGGTATCATCCACGGGGCAAAATTCGAAAGCGCCAGTCCGATGGGCAGCAGAAACAGCAGCTTGTTGCGGAATGACCCCTTGGCGATGCGCCAGATGATTGGCAATTCGCGGTCAGCGGAAAACCCGTGCACATATTTTGGCGTCACCGCTGCGTCATCGATCACGGCACCTGCGGCCTTGGCCCCCGCCTTGGCCGCCTGCCCGATCACATCGTCGACCGACGCGGCGGCCACCTTGGCGATTCCCGCCACATCATCCAAAAGGGCTAGCAATCCGCTCATCGCGTCCTCCGTGCGCCGTATCCCGATACGTTAGCGCATAACATGTCGCTGACCAGTGGCAAACCGTTAGCGCGAACGGCATTCAATTGTACACTTTTATCGCTAACATACTGTTTTATTGCTTTTTTCCGGCTAGGCGTGCTGCGTCGCAGCGGGTACAGAGGCGCAAGACGGATGGGCGCTGCGCAGAGGAATTGTTATGACGATCAAAGTAGGTATCAACGGATTTGGCCGCATTGGCCGCTGCACGCTCAACCACATCGCGACCTCTCTGCGCAATGACATACAGGTTGTCGCGGTCAACGCGACCGGCCCGCTGGAAACCACGGCGCATTTGCTGAAATACGACAGCGTGCATGGCCGGTTCCCGAATGAGGTCCGCATTTCCAACGACACGATGGATATTGGCCGCGGTCCGATGCGGATGATGTCCACCTATGATCTCAACGCGCTGGACTGGACGGATTGCGATGTGGTGCTCGAATGCACCGGCAAATTCAATGATGGCGAAAAAGCCAAGGCGCATCTGGACCGTGGCGCGGGCAAGGTGCTGCTGTCCGCACCGGGCAAGAATGTCGACAAGACCATCGTGTTTGGCGTCAACGACGATCTGCTGGCCGCCAATGACCGCATGATCTCGAACGGCTCCTGCACCACCAATTGCCTCGCTCCGCTGGCCAAGGCGCTGGACGACGCGTTTGGCATCGAGCGCGGCGTGATGACAACGATCCACAGCTATACCGGCGACCAGCCAACGCTGGACCGCCGCCATGATGACCTATACCGCGCGCGCGCAGCCGCCATGGCGATGATCCCCACCTCGACCGGTGCGGCCAAGGCCCTGGGCGAAGTGCTGCCGCAACTGGCGGGCAAGCTCGATGGCACCGCCATGCGGGTGCCCACGCCCAACGTCTCGGCGGTGGACCTGACCTTTGAGGCCGGGCGCGACGTGACAGTCAAAGAGGTCAACGCCGCCATGGCAGAGGCCGCCCGCGGCCCGATGGGCCGGGTCCTCGCCTATGACGACGAGCAAAAAGTGTCGGTCGATTTCAACCACACCGAACACTCTTCGATCTTTGCCCCCGATCAGACCAAGGTTGTGGGCGGGCGCATGGTGCGCGTGCTGGCATGGTACGACAACGAATGGGCGTTCTCGGTGCGCATGGCGGATGTCGCCGTGGCGATGGGCCGCCTCCGCTAAAAATTCGTCTGCCTTGCAAGACCATCCGTGGGCTGTCACAACGGCGCAGCATGTTTCCAGCAGTGGCCCCATGACCAATTCCTTGTCCATCATCCTCGGCACGTTGCTGGTCGGAGCAATCGCCTTTGACGCCATTGCAAATGGCGGTGACTCCTTGGTGTTTCTGGGCAAAAAACTCTATGAACTGATCGAGTGGCTGGCCTTCTGGCGCTGACCGCCCCCCCCTGCCTTCTGCAACGGCCCGGTTGACAAATCTGCGCACATGCCTTTGTTAGCGGTAACGGCGTGACGGGCCTTCTGGTCCCGCGCATCCTTTGCCACACATGGGGGATATCATGGACATCAAAGTCGCAATCAACGGGTTTGGCCGCATCGGCCGGAATGTCCTGCGGTCAATCGTGGAAAGCGGGCGCACCGATATCGAGGTGATCGCCATCAACGATCTGGGGCCCGTCGAGACCAACGCCCACCTTTTGCAATATGACAGCGTACATGGCCGGTTCCCCGTGAACGTTACAACGGGCGCGGACAGCATCGACGTGGGCTTTGGCCCGATCAAGGTCACGGCCGAGCGGAACCCCGCCGACCTGCCGTGGGCGGATGTGGACGTCGTGATGGAATGCACCGGCATCTTCACCTCCAAGGACGCCTGTCAGGCGCACCTTGAAAATGGCTCCAGCCGCGTGCTGATCTCGGCCCCCGGCAAGGACGCGGACAAGACCATCGTGTATGGTGTGAACCATGACGCGCTGACCGGCGATGACCTGATTGTGTCAAACGCATCTTGCACGACGAACTGCCTGACGCCGGTGGCCAAGGTGCTGCACGACAGCTTTGGCATCAATCGCGGTTTCATGACCACTGTGCACAGCTATACCGGCGACCAGCCGACGCTCGACACGATGCACAAGGATCTCTACCGCGCCCGCGCCGCAGCGATGAGCATGATCCCCACCTCAACCGGCGCGGCCAAGGCCGTGGGTCTGGTGATGCCGGAACTCAACGGCAAGCTGGACGGCGTCGCCATCCGGGTGCCAACGCCAAATGTGTCCTGCGTGGACCTCACGGTCGAGACATCGCGCGACGTGACCGCCGACGAGGTGAATGACGCAATGCGCGCCGCTGCCGCCTCTGGGCCGCTTCAGGGTGTGTTGGGCGTGACGGATGCCAAGCTGGTCAGCATGGATTTCAACCACGACCCGCATTCGTCGATCTTTGCCACCGACCAGACCAAAGTGATGGACGGCAACATGCTGCGTATCCTGAGCTGGTACGACAATGAATGGGGCTTTTCCAACCGGATGGGCGACACAGCTGTCGAGATGGGCAAGTACCTCTGACACGCGGTTTGCACCGAAAAAAGGCCGCTTTGCCCCTGAACGGTTTAACCCGCACTTGAGGCAACAGCCAACACTGTCCCCAGACGGGTCGCCGCCGTGCGGCCTGTCCGGTCTACATCGTCAGGGCAGTTGCGCGTCGTCGTAGCCCGGATGCCGGGTATAGTACCCTTCGGCCCGACCCGCGCGCCGCACCGCGTTGAGATAGAGGTTGAACCGCAGCGCGGCCAAAACCGCAGGATCCGCCACAAAATCATCCGCATAGCTGGCCATAATGTCTGCGGTTTCGATCATATCTTGCGGCTCCCGTTGCCACCCGTCCGTGAGGCTGCCCGGCCAATAGCGCTTGCGAATGTAGGCCTCGGGGTCAAAGGCAAATCGGCCAAGCAGCGAATAGGCAAAAATCCAAGCCCGTTCGGAATGGCGCAAGGAGACGGTGGGCCGGATCAGCAGCGGCGCACCGCCGTCCACCGCGCGCCGCATCACAGCCTTGAACGCGCCGTTGTAGTGCCCTTTCCAAAACAATTCGGCAGAAAAGCGCATCGGATCGTTCACCGTTTCGGGCCAGATCGTCGGTTCGTCACGTTCGGGCAATCGTGTACCGCCATCCGTCTCGGCCAGCACCCGCCCATGCGCCAGCACGACATCGGGATCGCGGCGCAGCGATTCGACCAGTCTCGCGGTGCCCTCAGCCGGAAAGGTGTCATCATGGGGCGTGATCCGAAAAAACGGCGTGTCGCATGTGGAAATCAGACGGTTGCAATTGCTTACCCAATTGCCGCCCTGATCAGACATCAGCACGCGCACGTTCTGATGCCCCGCATAGCGGTCGAGGATTTGCTGTGGCGCATCATCCAGCCCGTGCTCGTCAGAGCACAGCACCTTGCCGCCCAACGCGATATGGTCGTCGATGTTTTCAAAGACCCGCGGCAGTTGCGGCACAGAACGATAAAGCGGGATCAGGCATGTCACGTCATGCAGGTTCATCCCAACACCTCTTGCAGCGCGCGCGCCGCCTTGACACCGAACATGGGTGCGGTGCAGAATTTACCGGTCGACAGCGAAACCCAGCTGCCGTGACGTTCTACACCAATGTCGTGACGTGCGTGCAGACCGCTTTGGCGGTCGTCGATGTCGCGGTCCCCCGCCGCCATGATAAAGCCACCGCCGATGATCGTGTTGTCTGCGTATTGCGCGAGGTCCCGCACCCCGGGGATCAGGTGCGACAACCCCTCAAGGGCGTTTGCGCGGATTTGGGCGTGATCGGATGCGCGCACCAGCGCACGGGCCTCTTCGGGTGTGCCTGTCGTGGACATGGACAGTCTGCACACCGGATACCACGACACGTAGATTCGCGTGTTCCCGTACTGCACGAAATCGCCATATGGCCCGACAAGCGCGGTCGTGCTGGGCAATTGCACAGCGCCCGACGGCGGTTCGATCATCACGGTCGCCTTCCACCGCTGGGACCAGACGCCCTGTGGCGGCAACCCCACCATCGCGTCCATATGCAACCGGTCCTCCCACAGCGCGTTGATCACACCCCGCGCCGCAACATGGACCCGGTCCTCGCCTGCGTCCAGCGTGATACGGTAGCGTCCGGGGGACGTCTCTGCCACCTCCTGCACCGAATGCTGTCCCAGAAAATGGATCAGCGGGTGCGCATAGACAGCCGCTGCAACCACGTCGGAGACTTGACCGGGATCCACGGCGATTTCAGGCGTGTGCAGCGCCATTTGAACGCTGTCGTCGTAATGCGCGGCGCGAAACGCTTGCGTGGTTTGACGCACCCGTCCGAGGGACGGCAGCGCCATTTCGGACGCCAGCCGCGCGAGCGTATCATCCACTGTGTCGAAATACGTGCAGATGTCATCGCAGCGCAGCGCGGAATCCCGAGGCACGATGTAGGTAAACAGGTCAGACACAGCAAAGCGGTCGCGCGGAAACCCGGTGAGCCGCTCCAGCTCTGCCAGGAACCCCAGGGAGCCACACGCCAAAATACCGTGCGTTTCCAAGCGCTTGTCTGCGGCGTAGACGTATCCGAAATGCAGCTTGCCTTCGTTATGGCGGCTGGCGCCCATCATCGGACGTCGGGTTCGGTCGATCAGCGTAACGGGCTGGCCATTATGGGCAAGCTCCAGCGCGGCAACACATCCCGCAAGCCCGGCCCCCAGTACCACCGCATCGGTGCAGTGCGGGCTTTCACTGCGCATGGGCGATGGTCCTGATAGCGGTGCCCTGTCCAACCCGAAGAGACCGGATTGGCGACAGACGGTCGCGTACCGATGGGCAAAGACATCGCGTGCGCCACGCCCGCCCGACACTCAATCCCTGCGCCACGATGTTCGTCCGATCAGCTAAATTGCGCTTTCAGCGCGTCGTTCACCAGCGGGGTTACGAATTTGCTGACATCGCCCCCAAGGCGGGCAATTTCCTTGACCAGTTTCGATGCAATGGCCTGATGTTCCGCCTCTGCCATCAGGAACACCGTTTCGATGCTGTCATCAAGCTGGCGGTTCATGCCAACCATCTGGAATTCATACTCAAAGTCGGCCACCGCGCGCAGACCGCGGATGATCACCTGTGCGCCCACGTCGCGGGCACAATCAATAAGCAGGTTTTCAAACGGGTGTGCCACGATTTCGGTGCCGGTCTGTGCGCTCAATTTGGCGCATTCCGCCTCGATCATGGCGACGCGTTCCTCGAGCGAAAACAGCGGACCCTTGTCGCGGTTGATCGCCACGCCGATGACCAGACGGTCCACCATGGGGCTTGCGCGTCGGATAATGTCGATATGCCCCAGCGTGATCGGGTCGAAAGTACCGGGGTATAGGCCGATGCGCATGGGGCGGCTCCGTCGTTCTGTCTTGGGCGCAGTGCAGCATTAACCCCTTGCGAGTGCAAGGCGCTTTAGTGCCCCATGATCATTCCTTCGAGCGCGTCCTTTTCCATCGCCAGTTCGGTCAGGCGCGCTTTGACCACGTCGCCCAAAGTTATCAACCCGACAAGCTGCCCGTCTTGAAGCACTGGCATGTGACGGAACCGGCCTTCGGTCATCATCTGCAACACGGCATCGGCCTTGTCGTCGCGCCCACAGGTCACCAGCTTGGCCGTCATGTACTTTTCGACCGGATCGTTGAGTATGGCGCCACCGCGCTTGGCCAATTCGCGCACGATGTCCCGTTCAGACAGGATTCCATCCGCCTTTTGCCCGTCCATGGACACAACGACAGTCCCGATCCTGCGTTCTGCCAGCATTTTGGCCGCTGCGGCGATTGTGGAGCCGGGTTTTACCGTGACAACCGCATCGTCGGATTTGGATTTGAGGATCTGGTGTACCTGCATGATCTCGCCCTCCTCGGCGTGGCTTGGGTATCTCAGCGTCCGCTTGCGGGGGGTGCCCTGTCAAGCCCCGTGGAAGGACCGGCGGCTTTGTGCGGGCGGTTGCCTGCGATATCGGCACGCTCCACCCGCACCTCAAGCCGTTGCACTTCGGTGCGCAATTCCTGCACCAGCATCTGTGCAAAGCGGGTCAGCATGGGCTGGCTTTGATCGGTGCTGTGTCGGATAAGGTAATAGCTGCGCCGCAGTGAGAACATGTCCGTGAGCACGCGCTGCAGGCCCGGTTCGTCGGCCAGTGAAAAATCGTGCACAACCCCAACGCCACCCGCCTGCCGCAACATATTGAGTTGTACGGCCACCGAGTTCGAGGCCAGCGCCACACGCGCCAGCCCCGCATCCGCCAAATAGTCCAGTTCGCGGTCAAAGATCATGTCGGGGATGTAACCCACGATGCGGTGCCGTTGCAGATCGTCCAGCGTGGCAAGCGGTGGCGCGCTGTCCAGATAGTCGGCACTGGCCGCGAAATGCAGGCGGTAATCGGTGACGCGCTGCACAGCAAGCTGACCGGCTGTCGGCGCGCTCACGCCAATGGCCATGTCCGCCTCGCGCCGGGATAGGTTAAACACGCGCGGCAATGCCACGATCTGAATGTCGAGATTGGGGAACTGTGCGGCCAAACGTCCGCAGACCTGCGGCAACAGGTGATTGGCACAGCCATCGGGCGCACCGATCCGCACCTGCCCTGACACCGCGTCATCATCATCACCCTGCCCCGCCGATATCCCTTCGGTTGCGGCGCGCATCGCCGCCTCGGCCGTGCTGGCGCGCGTCAGCAACTCCTGCCCCCGGACGGTCAGAGCGTAACCTTGCGGTGATTTCACGAACAATGCGGCCCCCAAGGTCGCCTCAAGGCGGGCCACCCGGCGCCCCACTGTTGCAGGATCAAGGCGCAGATCGGCCCCGGCCTTGGACAAAGTCTGCGCGCGCGCCACCGAGAGAAAAAGGCGGATATCGTCCCAATTGAGGTCCACGGCGCGCATCCTGCATTTTTGCAAAACAATTTTGCCGAATTGTCCCTTTTGCCCGGTTTTTTGCAAGACTATACTTGGCGCAAACCATCATACGGATATCAAGAGGACGCGATGCAACAGCTGACCCATTACCTGAACGGCGCCCATGTCAACGGCACATCGGGGCGTTTCGCTGATGTGATGAACCCCGCCACGGGCGAGGTGCAGGCACAGGTGCCGCTGGCCTCTACCGCCGAGGTCGACAAGGCGGTCGAGTTGGCCGCAGCCGCGCAACCGGCATGGGCTGCGACGAACCCGCAGCGGCGGGCGCGGGTGCTGATGAAATTCGTCGACCTGCTCAACCGAGATATGGACAAACTGGCCGAGGCGCTGAGCCGTGAACATGGCAAGACGTTGCCGGATGCCAAAGGCGACGTGCAACGTGGGCTTGAGGTGGTGGAATACTGCATCGGCGCGCCGCACCTGCTAAAAGGTGAATTCACCGACAGCGCGGGCCCCGGCATCGACATGTATTCCATGCGTCAGGCCTTGGGTGTGACGGCGGGCATCACGCCGTTCAACTTTCCCGCCATGATCCCGATGTGGATGTTTGCGCCCGCCATTGCCTGCGGCAACGCCTTTATCCTCAAGCCGTCCGAACGTGACCCATCGGTGCCCCTGATGCTGAACGAACTGATGGAAGAGGCAGGCTTGCCGCCGGGCATCCTTCAGGTGGTGAACGGCGACAAAGAGGCGGTGGATGCGCTGTTGCACCATCCTGTTGTGCAGAGCATCGGCTTTGTCGGCTCCACGCCGATTGCGGAATACATCTACAGCACCGGCTGCGCGAACGGCAAACGCGTGCAATGTTTCGGCGGTGCAAAAAACCACATGATTATCATGCCGGATGCGGACATGGATCAGGCCGCCGACGCGCTGGTCGGGGCTGGATACGGTGCTGCGGGCGAACGCTGCATGGCCATTTCCGTGGCCGTCCCCGTGGGCGACGAGACCGCCGACCGGCTGATTGAAAAGCTGGTGCCGCGCATCGAAAAGCTCAAAGTCGGCCCCTACACCGCTGGCAATGACGTGGATTACGGGCCTATCGTGACGGCGGCGGCCAAAGCCAATATCGAACGGCTGGTGCAGACCGGCATCGACCAAGGCGCGGAGTTGGTCGTGGACGGGCGTAACTTCAAATTGCAGGGCTACGAGGACGGGTTCTTTGTCGGGCCGCATCTCTTTGACCGGGCAACGCCGGACATGGACATCTACCAGCAGGAAATCTTTGGCCCCGTCCTGACCACCGTACGCGCCCAGACCTACGAAGAGGCGATTGGCCTCGCCATGGACCACGAATACGGCAACGGCACCGCAATTTTCACACGCGACGGCGATACGGCCCGCGATTTTGCCAACCGGATCAACATCGGCATGGTGGGTATCAACGTGCCCATCCCCGTGCCGCTGGCCTACCATACGTTTGGCGGCTGGAAGAAGTCGGTGTTCGGCGATCTGAACCAGCATGGCCCGGACGCGTTTAAATTCTATACGCGCACGAAGACCGTGACAGCCCGCTGGCCTTCGGGCATCAAGGAAGGCGGAGAATTTTCGATCCCCGTCATGGAGTAACATTGCCTCTCAATTTTCGCATACTTCCCGAACGCGGCCTTGTCGTGGTTCGGTACAGCGGGTTCGCGACCATCGACGACACGCTGTCGGCGTCGGCTGCGTATGTGGCCGACCCGCATTATGCACCGGGGCAAAAGCAACTGGTCGATATGACCGCGCTGACCGGCTACGAAAAGGACTATGTCCGCTTTATGGAAATGCAGGCAGGCAAGGCCGAACGGTTCAGCAACGCAGGCATTCAATCGCTGGTCGTCTATATCGCGCCCTCCCCCGTCAGCCGCGAGGTGGCCGGGCTGTTCCTGCGTTCGTGGGACGATGTGGATGCCGTGGTCCCAATGATACAGCGGACCGAGGCCGAGGCGCTTGGTCTGCTGGGCCAACCCGAACGGTCGCTGGACGACCTTTTCGCCGCCGCAGAGTAACCCCCACCCGGCCCGCAAAGGCGCACCCCCCCCCGCGCACGGCTCAGCGCGGTCACTTCTGCTGCGCTGCGAACTCCGCTTCGATCCAGGACACGATCCGATGGATGCCCCGCTGCCCGCGATGATCCCGCGACCACGACATGAACAGGTGATCGCCGGACGGCTCCGGAAGGGTCCAGAGCGCGATCAGCCGGTTGGCGCGCAGGTCGTGTTCGATCATGTAACTCGGGGCAATCGCAACACCGTGGCCGCCCATCGCGGCATCCAGCGCAAGCGCTGACCGATCAAAGTTGAGCAGCGCCGTCGCATGGGTGTGTCCCGTGGTGTCCATGAGCGTTTCCCAACGGCGGTGCGCATCCTGAAGCAACGGCATGGCCAGCAGGTCGTCGAGGCCCATCGGCCCTTCCGGCCTGTCCAGATCAGGGCTGCACACCGCGACCAGCCGGATGTCGGTCAACCGGCGGCAATGATGCGCCGGGTTCGTGTCCGGCGCGCGTCCCGGCCACAGCGCGATTTCGTTGCGCCCCAGACTGCGCGGCAACACATGCACATGGACTTCGGTGGTCAGCGCGATCTTGGGAAAGGCCGCCGCAAACGCATCCATGCGCGGCATCAACCATTTGGTGGCCGTGGACGACCCAAGATGCAGGACAATGCGGTCGCTGCCCTCAGTCATATCAACAAACGCGGTCTCCAATATGGCCAGCGCTTCGTCCACGGCGGCGCGGCAGCGCTCGCCCTCGGGTGTCAGCGACACGCCCCGTGCGCCTCGCACCAGCAACACAACGCCAAGGTCGATTTCAAGCTGCTTGATCCGTTGCGAGACGGCCCCGCGCGACAGGTTCAGCGCATCCGCCGCGCGTTGCAGATTGCCGTGCGATGCGGCCAACGCAAACACCCGGAGCGCATTGAGGTTCACATGCTTCATATCTCCCGCTCCAGCCGTTAGTTTTTCTGAACGCTCGCTGCAATCTCCTGCTTTGTCAAACCTGTAGAACCGGTCGATAGTCGGGTTGACCACCCCGACACCTGCATTCGGAAAGACGAAAATGCCCCAAACCATCCGCCCCGCAACACCACAGGATATTCCGCGGCTGATCGACCTGTTGCTTGTGGACGCTCAAGAGCGTTTTGCCGTGGACCGGATCCTGTGGACCATGGCCGACGACGCGCCAGAGCAGATCAAACAGGCGTTGACCTTTGCACTGACCGCCGACGCGCAGCCCTTTCGCCAATTCTGGCAGGTGGCGGAGGATGCGGGCCGGGTAACCGGTGTCATCCATTCGATGCTGCTGCCGGTTCCGCCAATCTATGCAGGCCAGTTTGGCGACCCGGGGCTGATCCTGCCAGACAGCGTCGTCGTCCCGGACGCGCCGGACGGCACCGTGGACGCGCTGCTGGCCGCAGCCGAGGATGCGTTGCGGGACGCCGGTGCGCAGATCACCCTGTCGTCCTATGTGACGGGCGCGGACTGGCGGCACGCGTTTCAGCGACGCGGTTATGACCCGCTGACGCTTTATCTGTCCCGAACAGACCTGAGTGCGACTGCGACACCCCCCGCCATCCGATTGGCGGCGGCGGAGGATGTGCCGGGCATCGTTCGCCGAAGTGCGGAAAACAGACAGGTCCTGTTCGATATTGATACGTTCTGGGACATCCATCCGGACGCGGATGCACGGTTCAGCCGTTGGATGACCCGAAGCCTGACGCTGCGCGACCGTGACATGTTTGTTTCGGGCCCTGCTGACAGGCTTGACGGCTATGTGATCGCACAGCCCGCGTCACGGCTTCATTTTCCGCCCGCGCATGACATTGGCAAAGTTGGGGTCATTGACGATTACTACCATCCGGACATGGCTGACCCCACGCGTCTTGCGAACGTGGGCCATGGTGCGACCACGCTTCTGCGTGCTGCCGAAGGGGCCTTTGCTGCGCGCGATGTGCGCGCGGCCTTTGTGGTGTGCCCGGCGGGGTGGCAGTCAAAGATCGACGTCCTGACAGCGGCAGGCTTTGAGACCGCGATGATCTGGTCGATCAAGCGCTAGCGCACCGGGCGGCCCGTCGCAGAGACGTCACAGCGTGGCGCCTTACCCGGTTGCATCCACGCCGTGCCCCAAGTTCTGGATGAACCGGCCCACAGGTTTGTAAACGTCCTCGTCCTTCCAATAGGCATTGTGCGAGGCCGGATTCCACGAGGTCAGGAACCCGCCCGCGTTGACGGGCACGTCCCGCAGGCCTTTGGCATCGTGCAGCGCCTCGTATTTCGGTCCGATATTCTTGAGCGGGAAGCCCAGCACATCATCGCGATCATAAAGGTTGTACCACCACGTCTTGAACCGCAGCGCAGGCGCCAGTGCCGTGCCGGGAAAGGCGATGGGCATCACGTCTTTGGCCGGATAGGCAAAGACAAAGACAGGAATGTTGCAGCCAAAGGTGATCAGGCCCGCAACCGTTTGCGTGTTCTGCACCGCTGCCGCAAACCGGCCCTGCCCCATGCGCCGGTGATGCGCCTGTTGATCGTAGATAAAATTCGACATGATGTGCCCGCCCAGCGAATGCGCAACGATCAGGATAGGCGCATCGGGGCCGACATCATCAGCGAGGTCGGCAAGCGTCTGGTCAACACGTTGATGGATCAGTTCGTAGGTCTTGTCGTTCTGGTCCGATGTGGGCCGGTAGGACGCCGCATCCGACAAGTTGCACATCACAAATCCGCGCAGGGCGTCAAAATCCGTGCGCCGCTTGATCGCTTTCAGATACGCCTCCTGCCGCGATTGCAGCACATCCGCCCAAAACACCTCGCGCCATGCAATGCGGTCCATCGTGGCACCGAGAAAGGCGCCCACCCGCCCATGCATGTCCTTTGAATAGGACAACGTGTCCGTGCGGGGCGGCGCAACGCGCCCCTGACTGCCCATGCCATGAATGACCAGAACGCCAATGTCTTTCATCGGTCAAAATCCCTATGTCTAAATGCAAAGAGCTTAACACATGTTGCGCCTATGCCGAACCATCCGGTGCGGGCGCCAAAGAGTGGTTGCAAACATCCCGCAAAGAGCGGAATTTAACGTATGTTCAATTATCGCCGCAGGGGGGTGTCATGGATTTCGCGCTGACCGAGGAACAGGGGGCCATTTTCGACATGGCATATGCCTTTGGACAGGACCAGATCGCGCCACATGCGCGCGATTGGGAAGCGGCGGGAACGATCCCCAAAGACCTGTGGCCCAAGGTGGGCGAACTGGGTTTTGCCTCGCTATACGTGTCCGAAGACGCAGGCGGCGCAGGTCTGTCCCGGCTGGACGCGACGCTGGTGTTCGAGGCGCTGTCGATGGCCTGCCCGTCCGTGGCGGCGTTCCTGTCGATCCACAATATGTGCGCCAAGATGCTCGACAGTTTCGGGTCAGAGGACCTCAAGACGCGGGTCATGCCCGGCGTGCTGAGCATGGAAACCGTGCTGAGCTATTGCTTGACCGAGCCGGGCAGCGGATCGGACGCCGCCGCCCTGCGCACCCGCGCTGACCGCACCAACGAGGGCTATGTCCTGAACGGGACCAAGGCGTTCATCTCGGGTGGCGGCTATTCGGATGCCTATGTGTGCATGGTGCGCACCGGCGAAGACGGCCCCAAGGGCGTGTCGACCGTGTATGTTGAGGACGGCACCGACGGGCTCAGTTTTGGTGGACTGGAGGATAAGATGGGCTGGCGCAGCCAACCTACGGCACAGGTCCAGTTCGACAATTGCAACATTTCCAGCGGCAATCTGGTGGGAGAAGAGGGTCAGGGTTTCAAATATGCGATGATGGGGCTGGATGGGGGCCGTTTGAACATCGCCGCCTGTTCGCTGGGGGCTGCGCAGACTGCGCTGACCGCCACGCTGGATTACATGGGCGAACGCAAGGCGTTCGGCCACCCCATTGACCAGTTTCAGGGCCTGCAATTCCGCCTCGCGGATATGGAGATTGAACTACAGGCGGCGCGTACGTTTTTGCGCCAAGCGGCATGGAAGCTGGATCAGGGTGCGCCGGATGCCACGAAATTCTGCGCCATGGCCAAGAAATTCGTGACCGAGGCCGGGTCCAAAGTCGTCGATCAGTGCCTTCAACTGCACGGCGGCTACGGCTACCTCGCCGACTACGGGATCGAAAAACTGGTGCGCGACCTGCGTGTTCATCAGATCCTCGAAGGCACGAACGAAATCATGCGCGTGATCGTGGCGCGCGACATGCTGAAGAACCGATGACCGACATTACCCGCTTCGACACCACCCCCCGCATGAGCCAAGCCGTTGTGCATGGCGATACCGTGTATTTGGCGGGACAATGTGGCACCGCCCACGATCCGATCGCGGATCAGACCCGCACGGCGCTGGCCAAGGTGGACAGCTATCTGGCGCAAGTCGGCACGTCCAAAGACAGGTTGCTGTCCGTCACAATCTGGCTGTCATCTATCGCCGATTATGACGCGATTAACCAAGTCTGGGATGCGTGGTTGCCAGTTGGCCATGCGCCGGCCCGGTCTTGCGGCGAGGTTCAAATCGGCGGCAGCGGCTATGACATCGAAATCATTTGCACGGCGGCCTTGCCATGACCGACATCTCCATCCGTATCACCGGACGCGCGGGCCGCATCACACTCCAGCGGCCAGAGGCGCTCAACGCCATGACCTACGACATGTGTCTGGCCATCGAGGCTGCCCTCAACGCCTGGACACACGATGACGCCGTCGCCCTTGTGATCCTCGATGCGGAAGGTGACCGGGCTTTTTGCTCGGGCGGTGACATCGCCGAGCTTTACGCCACAGGCACCAAGGGCAATTACACCTACGGTCAAAAATTCTGGGCCGACGAATACCGCCTGAATCACAAGATATTTCACTACCCCAAACCGGTCGTCAGCTTTCTCCAAGGTTTTACCATGGGCGGGGGCGTGGGCATTGGTTGCCACGGCTCGCACCGGATCGTGGGCGACACGTCCCAGATCGCGATGCCCGAATGCGGCATTGGTCTGGTGCCGGATGTGGGCGGGTCACTGATGCTCGCTCTCGCCCCCGGTCGCTTGGGCGAGTATCTGGGCACGACCGCTGCACGCATGAACGCAAGCGACGCAATATACGCAGGCTTTGCGGATCACTACATCCCCGAGGCAGGTTGGCCCGCGCTGATCGCTGAGCTTGAGGCCACCGCAGACGTCCAGAGGGTCGCGGCGCGCAGCGTCGCCACCGTTCCCGGCCCCTTGCAAACGGCACAGCCGGACATTGACCGGCATTTCCATGGTGCCGCCTTGTCAGACATCCTCACCACCTTGCGCGGCGAGGACAGTGACTTTGCCCGCGACACGCTCAAACGCTTGGGCCGGAACAGCCCCCTGTCCATGGCTTGCACCATCGAGGCGCTGCACCGGCTGCGCGGGCCGTCCCTGACGCTGGAAAAGGCGCTGGACCTCGAATACCGCTTTACCGCGCGCAGCATGGAGCACGGCGATTTTCTCGAAGGCATCCGCGCCGCGATCATCGACAAGGACCGCGCGCCAAAATGGCAATTCGCGGATCAGAACGTGCCCGCCACAGCCGTAAGCAAGATGCTGATGCCGCTGGGAGATATGGCGCTCAAACTGGGAGGAACGGGGATGAAAATCGGATTTGTGGGTCTGGGCAATATGGGTGCGCCGATGGCCGCCAATCTGGCCAAAGCGGGCCATGCTGTCACCGGATTTGACGTGGCGGGCACAACGGCCCCGGGCGTGGCACAGGCGGACAGTGCGGTCCAAGCCGTACAGGATGCGGATGCCGTGATCACCATGCTGCCCAATGGCGATATTCTGCGCCGTGTCGCGGGCGACGTGATCCCCGCCATGGCAGCCGGCGCCGTGCTCATTGATTGTTCTACCGTCGATGTCGAAAGCGCCCGCGCGGTTGCAGCACAAGCGGAGGCGGCCGGACTTTTGTCGGTAGACGCGCCCGTATCGGGCGGGATCGGTGGCGCAGCGGGAGGCACGTTGACCTTCATGGCAGGCGGCAGCGCAGCGGCCTTTGCAAAGGCTGAACCGCTTTTTGACATCATGGGTCAAAAAGCCGTCCATTGTGGGGATGCGGGCGCAGGCCAAGCGGCCAAAATCTGCAACAACATGATCCTTGGCGTCACGATGATTGCCACCTGCGAGGCGTTTGCACTGGCCGACAAGCTGGGGCTTGACCGGCAAAAGATGTTCGATGTAGTCAGCACATCCTCGGGATACAGCTGGAGCATGAACGCCTACTGCCCTGCCCCCAGCGTTGGCCCGCAGAGCCCCGCCGACAACGACTATCAACCGGGATTTGCGGCGGAACTGATGCTGAAAGACCTCGGGCTTAGCCAGCAGGCCGCCGCAGCGGTCGACGCGGACACGACCATGGGGGCTATGGCCGCCGAACTTTATCGCCGCTTTGTCGAGGATGAGGACGGGCGCGGGCAGGATTTCAGCGCCATGTTGCCCCGGCTGATGGCGCGCGGCCACGGGCAAAGCTGATCCGCGGCACGCGCACCAAAATGTGGCAAAACCGGGAAACGGCGCAGGACCTGCGTCGGCCCACCTCTCGTAAACCCGAGTAAAACATACACTTTCGCGCAGGCAGCAGGCATTGCTGCGCCAATGCTGAACTATGGCCAATTGTCATCAAATTAGCTGAAACTGCTCTCATTTCCGCTGCACTTCCACGTCAGGATCGGGCGCAAGCCTCGCCGTAAGAGAGGCGCCTGAAGGACGAGATGTATGCCCACCGCCACAGAGCTGCCGATCGACAGCACTGCCACTGCTGAGACGATGGCAAACACCATCTTTGGCGATGGGGTGACCGTCAATTCGGCCAGCTATTCCGGCGATCCGCTCAGCTCGGGTGTGTATACCGACGGCGATACCGTATCACCCGGCGTGACCCCCGGTGACACCGGCGTTATCCTGTCGACGGGTCACGTAGCGGACTTCACCAACTCGGACGGCACGCTCAACACCAACCAGAACGCGGGCACCTCAACCAACACGGCCGGTGTGGACGGCGATGCCGACTTTGAGACGCTGACCACAAGCAGCACGTCTGACGCCGCGTTCATGGAGGTGAATTTCACCCCGCAAGGCGATTTCATCACCATCGATTTTGTCCTGAGTTCGGAAGAATACCCCGAATACGCCAATTCGCAGTTCAACGACGTGGTCGGTGTGTGGGTCAACGGGGTCGAGGCAACCGTGACCGTGGGTGACGGCAGTGCATCCATTGGAAACATCAACGGAAATTCCACGCAGAACCTGTATCAGGACAACACAGGCGACCAGTTCAACACCGAGATGGACGGGTTCACCATCACGCTGACCTTTGTTGCCCCGGTCAACTCCGGTGTGCCCAACACGCTCAAGATCGGCGTCGCGGACGTGGCCGATAGCCAATATGACACCAATCTGCTGATCGCGGGCGGGTCGGTCCAATCGACCATCGTCGCGCAGGACGACGCGGTCACTTTGGGCAATGCCGACACCAATGTCGTCAATGTGCTGGACAATGACAGCTCCACCGGCGGTACGCTGACGATCACGGCCATTCAGGGCACTCCGGTGGTGGCGGGCCAGTCCGTGACGCTGGCAACCGGTCAGATCATCACGCTCAACGCCAACGGCACATTGACGGTCGCGGGCGACAGCGACCCGGAAACTGTTTATTTCAACTACACCGTCACCGACCAGAACGGTGCCAGTGACACGGCACTGGTCGAAGTGACGCAAGTCCCCTGCTTTGTCCGCGGCACAATGATCCGCACGCCCCACGGCCTGCGGCCCATCGAAAGCCTGCGGGCGGGCGATCTGGTCGATACGGCGGATCATGGCCCGCTGCCGCTGCGTTGGATCGGGCAGCGCACGGTCGCCGCACGCGACCGCCATCGCCCCGTGCGCATCCAGCGCGGCGCGTATGGTGCAGCCCAGGACCTGTGGGTGTCACAGCAGCACCGGATTGTGGTGGGTGGTTACAAGGCGCAACTGCTTTTTGGTGAGGACGAAGTGCTGGTCAAAGCGCGCGATCTGGTGGACGGAACGCGCGTGCAGATTGAAACCGGTTGGGAGGTGGTGACCTATCTGCATATGTTGTTTGAAGCGCACCAAATCGTCGAAGCGGGTGGCGTGGCCTGCGAGAGCTATCTGCCCGGCCCCCAGACGATGCCCGGCTTTGATGCGGACACCCAAGACGAAATCCTGTCGCTGTTTCCAGACCTCGCGCGGTCGTGGTCAAGCTACGGCCCGGCGGCGCGCAGCATGATCAAAGGGTACGAAGCGCAGGCGTTGCGCGCCGCCTGACCGCTACTCTGCCGCCACGCGGCGCGGGTTCAGCATCGGCTTGAGGTAGTGGCCGGTGTGGCTGTCGGCGACCTCTGCCACCTCTTCGGGTGTGCCTGTGGCCACAACTTTGCCGCCGCCATCGCCGCCCTCGGGGCCGATGTCGATAATGTGGTCGGCGGTTTTTACCACGTCGAGGTTGTGTTCAATGACCACGACCGTATTGCCCTGATCCACCAGTTCGTGCAGCACTTCCAACAACTTGCGCACATCTTCAAAGTGCAGACCGGTGGTTGGTTCATCGAGGATGTAAAGCGTGCGACCCGTAGAGCGTTTCGACAACTCCTTTGACAGTTTCACCCGCTGTGCCTCGCCGCCTGACAGTGTCGTCGCCTGTTGGCCCACTTTGATATAGCCGAGGCCGACGCGCATCAGCGCGTCCATCTTTTCCCGGATGCTGGGCACCGCTTGAAAAAACGCCTGCGCGTCCTCGACAGTCATGTCGAGGACATCGGCGATAGACTTGCCCTTGAACTTGATCTCAAGTGTTTCGCGGTTGTAGCGCGCGCCCTTGCAGGTCTCACACTCCACGTAGACATCCGGAAGAAAGTGCATTTCGATCTTGATCACACCGTCGCCCTGACACGCCTCACAGCGCCCGCCTTTGACGTTGAAGCTAAAACGGCCCGGCTTGTAGCCACGCGCCTTTGATTCCGGCAACCCGGCAAACCAGTCGCGGATCGGGGTGAAGGCTCCGGTATAGGTGGCCGGGTTCGAACGCGGCGTGCGCCCGATGGGGCGCTGGTCGATGTCGATCACCTTGTCCAGATGCTCCAACCCCTTGATCGTTTCGCACGGTGCAGGCGTTTGGCGCGCGCCATTCAGAGCCATGGATGCAGTTTTGAACAGCGTTTCGATGGTCAGCGTGGACTTGCCCCCGCCCGACACGCCAGTGACGCAGACAAATTTACCCAGTGGGAAATCCACCGTAACATTTTGCAGATTGTTGCCGTTGGCCTTGACCACCGACACCTTCTTTTTGCCCTTCTTGCCCTTGCGGCGCTCGGCAGGCACGGCAATCTCGCGTTTGCCGGACAGGTAGTCACCGGTGATCGAATTGGGGTTCGCCGCAATCTCTTGCGGCAGGCCGTGGGCCACCACTTCGCCGCCATGCACACCGGCGCCGGGGCCGATGTCGAACACGTAATCCGCCTCGCGAATGGCCTCTTCATCATGTTCCACGACGATCACCGTGTTGCCCTGATCCCGCAGGTTCTTGAGCGTGCCCAAGAGGCGGTCATTGTCGCGCTGGTGCAGGCCGATGGACGGCTCGTCCAGCACATAGAGGACACCAGTCAGACCGCTGCCGATCTGGCTGGCCAGCCGGATGCGCTGGCTTTCCCCGCCCGACAGTGTTCCGCTTGAACGTGACAGTGTAAGGTACTCAAGTCCCACATTATTCAGGAACCCAAGTCGTTCGCGGATTTCTTTGAGAATGGCGCGCGCGATTTCGTTTTTCTGCTGAGTCAGATGTTCCGGCACCCGTTCGCACCAGTCGAAGGCCTCGCGGATTGACATCTGGACGATCTGACCCACGTGCAGGCGATCCTGCGGCGCGCCGCCCGCCGGGCCGATCTTGACCGCCAGTGCCTCGGGACGCAGACGGTAGCCGCCGCAATCGCCACAGGGACGGTTGTTCTGGTAACGCTCGAATTCTTCGCGAATCCAGTTGCTGTCGGTCTCGCGATAGCGGCGTTCCATGTTGGGGATCACCCCCTCGAACACGCGCGTGACCTGGTAGACGCGCCCGCCCTCATCATAGCGGAACGGAATTTCTTCGTCGCCGGAACCATAGAGAAAGACCTGTTTGACATGTGCCGGCAGGTCCTTCCACTTCGTTTGGGGATCGAATTCGTAATGCTTGGCGATGGCTTCGATGGTTTGCAGGAAGTACGGTGATTTCCCTTTGCGCCATGGGGCCAGCGCCCCGTCATAGACCTTGAGGGTTTGGTCCGGCACGACAAGCCGTTCATCAAAGAACAGTTCTTGTCCCAGCCCGTCGCAGGTCGGGCACGCCCCAAAGGGCGCGTTAAACGAAAACAGGCGCGGTTCAATCTCGGGGATTGTGAACCCGCTTTCGGGACAGGCAAAGTTTTCGGAGAATGTGATGCGCGTGGGCTCATCGGACGCCTCCGCGCCCTCTTCGCCCGATGAGGGGGTGGCAACCCCCGAAGAGGGCGCCGTTTCAAGGATCGCAATCCCATCTGCGAGGTCCAGCGCCGTACGCAGCGAATCCGCAAGCCGCGTTTCCAACCCGTCCCGGACCACGATCCGGTCCACCACCACGTCGATGTCATGGCGGAACTTCTTGTCCAGCGTCGGCGGTTCGTCCAATTCGTAAAATTCGCCGTCCACTTTGACCCGCTGAAACCCCTGCTTGCGCAGTTCCAGAAACTCCTTGCGATACTCGCCCTTGCGGTCTCGTATTATGGGGGCGAGCAGATAGGCGCGGGTCCCCTCCTCCATCGCCATGATGCGGTCGACCATGTCCTGCACCTGCTGCGCCTCAATGGGCTTGCCGGTGGCGGGCGAGTACGGCGTGCCCGCGCGGGCATAAAGCAGACGCATGTAGTCATAGATCTCGGTGACCGTACCAACGGTCGAGCGCGGGTTCTTGGACGTTGTCTTTTGCTCAATGGAAATCGCGGGGCTGAGGCCGCTAATGTGGTCCACATCCGGTTTTTGCATCATGTCGAGGAACTGGCGCGCATAGGCCGACAGCGATTCCACGTATCGCCGCTGCCCTTCGGCATAGATCGTGTCGAAGGCGAGCGACGATTTGCCTGACCCCGACAGGCCCGTGATCACCACCAGTTGGTCGCGCGGGATGTCCACATCGATGGATTTCAGGTTATGCTCGCGCGCGCCGCGGACTTCGATATTTTTCTGCTCGGCCATAATCGCCCCCATTAACGATTTGCATATAGATCAGGCGACCTGAGTCTCCAATGGAAAAGTGAGAACGGAACGCGAACAGGCTTATGTGCGCCGGGCCAGAGCCCATGCGCAGATCGGCATCTCGGGATCGTCGTCCAATGGGTCACTATCTGCATCATATTCAGGCGGCCAGACCTCTTCCATGTTCCTCAGGGCCGCTTGTCTATTACCCCACTGCCAGGATGTGACAGCATCCGCCGCGAAACCGGCCTCGATCAGCAGATTTTTTAATCCCCGCGCCGACCAACGCGAGCAATCGTTTGGGGCCGCGTGGAAAGGAATGAAAAACGGGACAGCCACCCAGAAATGCCCGCCCTTCTTGAGCATCTGGCGCACGTGGCGCGTGGCCGCATAGGGCCGGTCAAGATGTTCCCAGACCTGATTGGCCATGACCAAATCGTATTTGCGCGGCTTGCCCTCGCCGTCACGGATGGGTCCCTCGCAGATGTCAAACTCCGGGTAGCGATACTGGTCGTACACCGCGAAATCGAACTGCTCCCCCCATTTCCCGCTGATCTCGGCCACCCGCAGGTTTGGGGGGTCCAGCCCTTCGATCATCTTACGGCTTTTTCGGTGCATGATGATGCGGTTCAGGCTGGGCATGGGCGCAGTTGAGCCGATTTCGCCAACTTACGCCAGCGCCTTGCGCCGGGCTGCCATCCACCAATGCACCAGCGCACCACCGGACAGCACCGCAATCGCCGTCCAGACAAGGCCGGGATATCCTGCAACGCCCAACACGGCCAGCAATGCGGGTGTGCCCATCGTGTTGCCAAGATTGCCGGTTTGCGCCAGCGCGCCATAAGCCTGCGCCTGCGAGTCGGGCGTGGTGTTGAGTTGCGGGACGGCGGCAAAACTGGCCCCCTGCACCAGCCCCAAAGCCCCGGCAAGCGCGAGACAGGCCACGGGCAAACCCGGTGCCACCCACAGCCAAAGCAGTGCCACGACACAGGCGCCAAAGCCGATCTGGATCAGGGCAACGGCCGTTATAAAACGCAATGCGAACACGCCAAACGTCAACGACACAGCGATGGACACCAGCGGCATGGCCCCCATCACCCACGCCCGCAATTCAGGTGCGATATAAGGAGGCAGCACCGTGAGGATGGCAAGGAAACAGAAGGTGTAAAACAACCATCCCGCCGCGGGTGCGGATATATGGGGCGAGCGGTATATGGCCACATGGTCCGAAAGGACGCCGGACAGGCTCAGCGCGCCCGGCGGCGGCGCCTCGATCGGGCGCAGGAACAGTGTCAGGATCACCGCAAACACCGCAAGCCAAATGGCGTGTGCCAGAAACAGCGCCTCGATCCCGCCCCATGCCACCAACGGCAGGCCCACAGCAACAAGCAGGGAAAACGCGACGCTGAAAAACGTGCTCCACAGCGTGAGGGTGAACCCGCGATGCCGCGCCGCACTTAGCCCCGCGATCAGTGTCGGCGCGGCGACCACCATAGCAAGATGCGACACCCCTTCGACCACACGGGACGCGAGCATGAGCGGCAAGCTGGGCAATGTGGCCTGATAGGCTGACACCAGTGCCCCGGCCCACAGCGCCCACAGCATCGCACGGCGGTAGCGGATGCGCGCGACAACCAGACCGGCCGCCACGCCCAACACGATGCCGACAAACCCCACAAGCGACACGATGAATCCCAGCGCCGTGCCTGCATCGGGATAGACCGCAGGCAATTGGCCAAAGATGACCGAAATCTTGGCATATTGTCCGGCAGCCCCCAGCCCCGCCCCCCAAAGGGCAAAGACGAGGGGGAAGTTGGTGCGGTCTGACATGCCCGACGCTCACCACAGGTGCCTGTCAGGCGCAAGCCTTGTCAGCCAGCGGCCTCGAAAATCTGGACACGGCTCACCGAACTGCCATTGCCGTAAACCCGCACCAGAACAAAGCCAATGGTCTGGGACCGGATCCGGCCAACCGTGTGATAGGACGGGTCATAGGCGCAGCGTCCGGTGATCATTGCCCGTCGCTCAGCCGTGGTAAAGAACGGATCAGGTCCGTCTGCGGCGTCTCGCTTGCCAAATTTGTGAAAGTTTGCGCGGTCCTGCTGGACGATAGCGCAGACATCATTCAGCGGTGCCCCACGAGAGTTGTACGTGTCCTGAGGGGTGAGCATGGTGAAATACTCGAACATAAGCTGCTGCGCCGCAGCAGGCGCGCCCAACAGCCAAACGGCGCACAGGCCCCCCGCCATCACATGAGAAATGCGTTGCATTGAATACCCCAGAATCAACAAACCGATGGACGCACGATAGCGGCCACCGGTTCGTCACTGTAGAAATATCCGTATCTTACATATGAATAACGCGGTCATACGCGTCCAGCACGCTTTCGTGCATCATCTCGGACAGCGTCGGGTGCGGGAAGACGGTGTGCATCAGGTCCTCTTCGGTGGTTTCGAGCGCTTGGCCCACCACGTAGCCCTGAATCAGTTCCGTCACCTCGGCGCCGACCATGTGCGCGCCCAAAAGCTCGCCAGTCTTTTTGTCGAAGACCGTTTTGATCATGCCCTCGGGTTCGCCCAGTGCAATCGCCTTGCCGTTGCCGATAAAGGGGAAGCGGCCCACTTTGATCTCGTAACCCGCCTCTTTGGCCGCCGCTTCGGTCAGGCCGACGCTGGCCACCTGCGGGTGGCAATAGGTGCAGCCCGCGATGGAGTTGGGTTTGATCGGGTGCACGTCATTTTTGCCCGCGATCAGTTCGGCCACCATAACGCCTTCGTGGCTGGCCTTGTGCGCAAGCCATGGCGCGCCGGCGATATCACCAATGGCATAAAGCCCTTCGACACCCGTGCGGCAGAATTCATCCGTTACCACATGGGTACGGTCAATTTTGACCCCCATCCCTTCGAGGCCGAGGTTTTCGACATTTCCGACGATGCCCACAGCAGAGATCACGGTGTCAAAGTCGTGTTTTTCGACCTTGCCGCCCACTTCGATATGCGCAGTCACTTTGCCCTTGGCGCGGTCCAGCTGTTTGACCATCGCCTTTTGCATGATTTTCATGCCCTGCTTTTCGAACGACTTCTTGGCAAAGGCGCTGATTTCCGCATCTTCCACGGGCAGCACGCGGTCCATGACCTCGACCACGGTCGTGTCGGCCCCCAGCGTGTTGTAAAAGCTGGCAAATTCGATCCCGATGGCGCCCGAACCGATCACCAGCAACTTTTTCGGCATCCGTTTCGGCGTGAGGGCGGCCTTGTAGGTCCAGACCAGTTCGCCATCCGCCTCAAGCCCCGGCAATTCACGGGCACGCGCGCCGGTGGCGAGGATGATGTTTTTGGCCGTTAGCTCTTCGGTGCCCTTGTCAGTCTTGACCGACACTTTGCCTTTGGCGGGGATTGTCCCTTCGCCCATGATCACGGTAACTTTGTTCTTTTTCATAAGGTGGCCGATGCCACCTGACAATTGCCCCGCGACCTGACGCGAGCGTTTGACCACTGCGTCCAGATCATAGCCAACATTGTCCGCCTTGAGGCCAAATTCCTTGGCCCGGTGCATCAAGTGGAACACTTCGGACGAGCGCAGCATTGCCTTGGTCGGGATGCAGCCCCAGTTCAGGCAGATGCCGCCCAGATGCTCACGTTCGACCACACAGGTGCTCAGACCCAGTTGTGCCGCGCGGATGGCCGCAACATATCCGCCGGGTCCGGACCCGATCACCACAACATCGAATGATTTTGCCGCCATTTGCGTGTCCTCGTCGATAGCATCCCAAAACTAGTTTAGTGTTAAACTAATTTCCGGAATGCCTCAACGCAAGCTGGGCGCGACAAATCGACTGACGCAGGGTCAGGCGGCGTGGGCCTGTTCAAGCGACCGCACAACAGCACCGTAACCACCCGCATCCAGATGTGCCTGTTCCAGCGCCGTGCTCTTGCGGTTCAGTGCGGCATTGCGATGCGGGAACCGGCCAAACTGCCGGATCACTTCGCGGTGCGCGCGCGCGTGCAAGAGCCCTTTGGGATCAGTCAACCGTTCACAGATCAGCCGCACAGCGCGGTCCTGATCGCACAGGTTTTCCGAATGCTCGAGCGGCATGTAAAAGAATTGGCGCGCGGGTGCGTCGATGCGCGTGTCCCAGCCCTTGTTGATCGCGGATTTTGCCGCCGTCAGAGCCGCCCGGTCCAGTGCAAAGGCGCGCGCGTCGTCACGGAACATGTTGCGCGACAGTTGATCGGTCAGGATGATGTAGGCCAGCGCGCCGTTGGGATATGTCAGCCACATGGAAAAGCTGCCCTCGCGTGCCGCTTCCCACGTTGTCAGAAACCGTGCACGTATCTCAGCGTCGAAATCGGGATCATTGTTATACCATTGGTCCGGGCTGCATTCATCCAGCCAAAACGCCAGTATCTCATCAGGTCCAACCACACCCATTCTCCTCACACCATGGCCCCCTACATAAAACCGTTACACAGCACGCTTGCGCCGCGCTAATCACGAAATACAACAACGCCGACACAAAGCTGCAACCATGTCGGGACGAAAGGTCGCGGTGTCATGTGGCCTCTGCCGGATTTTCCGACTCCAATTCGACGTCGATGGCGTATTCTTGGGCGATTTCCATAGCGACAGGTGTCATGGAGGCCTGCGCCATCGGCACGTACGCCCCCGTATCCTCAACCGCGATGGAGGAGCGTTGCGTCATACGATACGCGGCATAGCCCACCAGAACGGCAAACAATACGCCGGTGAACATGTAAAAACCGCCCGGCCCCACACGCTCCATCAACGCACCCACGATCAACGGCCCCGCAACCGCGCCCAGACCGTTGATGAACACCAGCCCACCAGAGGCTGCGGCCATATCATCGTGATCGAGAAAGTCGTTCGTATGCGCCAGAAGCAGCGAATAAAGTGGGTTCGACATGCCCCCGACCACAAAGGCGGACACCAGCAGCAGCGCAAAGGTCCCGCCCAGCATCAGCCCGAGAATCGATCCAATCGTGCCGATCACCGCCACGGCGAGGATCAGCAGCCGCCGGTCAAACCGGTCCGAAAGCCAGCCGATGGGATATTGCAGCAGCACCGCGCCGATAAAGAACGTCGACACAAAGGACGAGATTTGCGCGACACTCAGCCCTGCGAGGGTACCATAAACCGGCGCCATGCCGAACTGAGCGGCAAAGACGCCACCCAAAAGAAACATGCCCACGCAGCCCAGCGGCGATACATTGTAAAGCGCGCGCAGGGTCATCGGCTTGGTCGTATCAAAGGCGGGCACCGGGCTGATCGACAACAGGATCGGCGTGATCGCCAGTGACACCAGCACAGAGGGGATCACAAAGAGCACAAAGCCCGACGGATCAGCGGTCAGCAGCAGGTATTGGCTGACCACAATGCCCACGGTCATCACCACCATATAGAGCGACAGCGCCTTGCCCCGGTTGGAATTGTCTGCCGCATCGTTGAGCCAGCTTTCCGCCGTGACATACACCGCCGAAAAGCAAAACCCGATCAGCACCCGCCCCAGCGTCCAGACCCACGGATCGGCAAAGGTCGGATACAGGATCATCACCGCCGAAATCAGCGATGCAAGTGCCGCAAAGACACGCACATGGCCCACCCGCCGGATCATATGCGGCGCCATCCGGCTGCCCCCCAGAAACCCGGCGAAATAGGCCGACATCACGATCGACATCTCTAGGGTCGAGAACCCTTCGATCTCGCCACGGATACCCAGCAGCGTGCCCTGCATCCCGTTGCCGATCATCAGCAGGAACATGCCAAAAAGTAGCGCCCAGGCGCTGGTCAGGACTTGGAACATGGTGCGGGCTCCTTGAGCGGCGGGATATGCCTGCGGTTGCACACATCAAATGGTGAGTCGCAAGGAAATGCGACGGCACATGTCGATTTCGACGCACGCGTGTCACGGCAGCAAGAGCGATGCATCCCCGTAAGAAAAGAACCGGTAGCGCTGTGCAACAGCGTGATCATATATGCGCGCGATGCGCTCCTGCCCCATCAGGGCGGCCACCAGCATCATCAGCGTTGACTTGGGCAAGTGGAAATTGGTCATCAGCCCGTCCGCCACGGTGAATTCGAACCCCGGATAGATAAAGATATCCGTGTCCCCCTCCCACGGGGCCAGCCCGACATCACGGCCCATCGTTTCGATCAGGCGCAGCGCAGTGGTGCCAACGGGGATGACGCGGTGACCGGCGGCCTTGGCACCGGCGATGGCCTGCGCGGCATCCGCGCTCACGCGGCCCCATTCGGCGTGCATCTTGTGCTGTGTGACGTCATCCACCTTGACCGGCAGGAACGTTCCCGCCCCCACGTGCAACGTCACGAACGTGCGCTGCACACCGCGCGCCTCCAGCGCGGTCAGAAGCGCATCGTCAAAATGTAGCGAGGCCGTCGGCGCCGCCACGGCGCCGCTGTTGCGGGCCCAGACGGTCTGGTAATCCGTCTTGTCCTGCGCATCCGCAGGACGTTTGGCGGCAATATAGGGCGGCAGCGGCATCGCCCCTGCCTGCGCCAGTGCCGCATCAAAATCCTCGCCCGCCAGATTGAACCGCAAATGCCCCTGACCGTCCGCGATACCTTCGAGCACGGCATTGAGGTCGTCTGAAAAGACAACGGACTCCCCCAGCTTTACCTTCTTGAGCGGCTTCAGCAGCGCGCCCCATGTGCCGTCGGCGCGCGGCTCCAGCAGCGTGGCCTCGATCCGTGCGGCAGTCTCACCTTGCGCGCTGCGCCGCGTCCGCGTGCCTGACAGGCGCGCCGGGATCACGCGGGTGTCGTTCAGGACCAGAAGATCGCCGGGGTTCAGCCACTCCACCAAATCCGTGACCCGCTGGTCATGGATCGCGTCGCCCGCCCCCACCAGCAGCCGCGCCGAGGACCGTGGCACCGCAGGCCGCGTTGCGATCAGGTCTTCGGGCAGGTCGAAATCAAAATCAGTCAGATGCATGTGCCGCCTCTAGCGGTCCAATCACCGCTCGTCACGGGCATCGTTCCGTTCGCGCAGGCGACGTTCCGCCGCAGTCTCGCCGGTCTCTTGAGGTTCGGCGACAAAGGCTTCGGGCGTGGTGGCGGGGGGGGCTGTGCCTTCGACCTCCGGCAGATCGGGCGCAGGGGCGCGGAAAATCTCGCGGAACATGCCGGGGGTAAAGGCCGACAGCGGGTTCACACTGACCTGCGGGTCGGCAACGGGACCGCGCAGGCGATAGTTAAAGCCGATCAGCCCCTCGCCCCGGCGGGTAAAGATACTTCCGATGCCATTTAGCAGATAAATCGGTGAAATCACGCCCTGCATGTCCAGCCGCGAATTGGACACATCATATATGCCGTCCATCGACAGCCCCATGGACGGTCCCACAGCACTGGCGCGTGTCAGCGCCATGGTCGTGGGCGTGATGCGAAAGGCGGCATCGACCTCCTGAAAATGAATGCCATTACCGCCTGCCTGTTCCAGCAGGCCTACAATACTCAGCGCATTGAGCAGTGCTGCGATGGCGGGCGCGTCCTGCACCCGCGTGTTGCGCACCTCCAGCGTGCCATCAAAGCTGGCCGCGCCAACGGGCAGCAGGGTCAGCGACATGTCCCCGCCCCGCGCCTGTTTCAAAAGCCCGGCAGAGGCAAACACCGCCCCCGCATCTGAGGCCCGGACCCGGATGGCACTGCGCCCGTTCTGCGGCAGGATCTGTCCTTCGACCGGTGCGCCGCCGTTGACGCGCGCGGTGAACCGCCCATCAATGCCCTGCGCCATGCTGAATTCCCCGCGCATATTGTCGAGCGCGATGGCATCCGTGATCTGAAGCCGATCCAGCGACAACGCCAGTGGCCCGCCCCCCTGCGCGCCGCCACTGTCCGAGCCGCCGAAATCCGCCTCTCTGAGATCGAGCGTGCCGCCGCGCACTGCCACCGATGGCGGGCGGTTCGCCCCGCGCCCGACCAGATCAACCGGGGCACGCAGCCAATTGCCCACGCGCACTTCGGAAAAGCGGGCGCGGTCCAACCCGCCCGCCGGGGTGAGCGTGATGTTGCCCCGCGCGCTGAGACCCGGCGCGTCCAGAACCAGTTCGTCCACCCGCGGCGTGGGTCCCAGCGCGCCGCTCAGCCGCAACGTACCCGGTGTGCCGGGTGCCTTGCGCCACCCCAATGGCGGCGATGACAGTCCAACCCCGCGCAAATCCGTGGCCAGCGCAAAGGCGGGTGTGCCGCCCCCCGCAGGCAGGTCCACAGACAAATCTCCGGTACCGCGCCCGCTGACCATGCCCGGCGGCAATCCGATGTCAAAGGCGTCCACCGCCGCCGCCGAAAGCTCAATCTGGCCGCGCACCGTGCTGGCCTGCGGCCCGTCGCCCAGCGGTTGCGCCCAAACCACGTCAAACGGCACCCCGTCGAGGGTCCCCGGCCCCGACACCTCCACCAAGGACGGATCGGCGGTCACGCGCAGCACATCCGCCAAGATTGTGCGCCCCTCGATCAGTGATGTGCTGCGCACCGCACGGGCCGTGCCCGTCGCAGAATAGAGCACGTCAGCCGTCGTAATCCCCTTTTGCAGCGGCAGCGAAAGAGTGCCCGCCGCCTGCAACTGACCATCGGCAAGGCCGGGTGCGAGGCCCGCACGTGTCATCACCTCGAATGGCGGTTGGTCCAGCATCGACAGCGCCGCCGTGACACTGCCACGCGTCTGGAGCCGGATCACCGCTGGCGCGCCACCTTTGACCGTCACATCCGGAATGATGAAGGACGACCCCGCCACATCAATGGCCCCGCCCTCGGGGGCGATGACCTGCCCCTGATCCACCGACACGACAAACCGGTTGTTGAGCATGTTTGCAGTGCCTTGCGCCCCGGTGACGGGCGGCAGGGTCTTCACATACCGCACCTCGGCTGCGTCATAGGCAAAGCTGAAATAGACGTCAGGCGCCGCATTCGGACCATCGCGCAGAACCACGTCGATATCCCGCATCTCGCCCGCGATGAGATTGTCCACAACCCAGTCGCGCACTTTGGGGGCAAAGGCTTTGGGCCAGAGGCTGAACAGCCGGTCCGGGGCCAGCCCGTCCATCTGCGCATCAAGACTGTAGCGCCAGCCGTCCTCCTCTGCGACCAGCATACCACGGGCCAGCAGCGCCTGCCCCTGATCCACAAACAGGGCCTGCCCGATTTCGAGCGTAAAGGGCGCCAGCGACAGGCGGAAATCCATGTCTGCCGCATCCATGGATATCGGCGCGGCATATAACTCCGCCGGGTTCGCCGTCAGCGTCGTGGCCGAAAATTGCCCCACCAGATCGTCGAGCGTGCCCGCGTCGGTCACATTCAGCGCCGCTTGCCCGTCGATCCGCGCCGTGATCCAGTCGCTCTCCACAGACAGTTCGTCAAAGCGCATCACGCCGGTGGCCGGGTCGTAATTGAAATAGGACCGCGCCGCAGAAAAGGGCACAGGCCGCGTGGCATCCGTGGGCTGAATGACCCCCTCACCTATGGAAAATGTCACCGATAGCGGTGCCAGCGCACCGTCTTCGCCCACCCCCCCCCGCATCGCGCCCGAAATGGGCGCGCGCAGCACGTCCAGCCACGCAAACGGAGTCGCGATCGTGGCGATGTCACCTGCCGCCACATCGCTGAGCGTCACGCCGAATTGGGCGGCGGTCGACCCGATCAGACTTTCGTAATTGGCCTGCAACGTGGCGACCCCCTGCCCGCCGCTGAGCAGCGCAAGGTCCGAGGTCAGCCGCAGCGTGTCGCCCGCGCGGACGGCCCGCAACCGGCCCCCGTCCACGGTCCAGGCACGCCCGGTGCGCGCATCTTCCAGCCGCAGGGTCAGGGCCTGCACCTCTGCGTCGCGCAGCGCCGCGAGCGCGGGCCGTTCGATCAGCGTGTCGATCCGTTCGATCAACGCACCCAGATTCGCCGCCTGCTCTGCGGGGGCGGTCAGGTCATAGCCGCCCGACAGCACAACCGACCCGTCCTCTTGTCGGCGCAGGTTCGCAAACACCCCGCTCAGATCGATCTCGTTCACCAGAATACGCCCCGACAGCAAGGCCGTCATCGACAGGCCCGCGCGCATTTCGGCAAATCCGACGATCTCGGCCCCGCTGGGCGACAGAACCCGCACATTCGTCATGCGCACGCGCGGATACCGCGCATCCTCAACCACGAAATTCAGCGTATCAAAGGTGAGCGTCGCATCGTCGATCCCGGCGGCCACCTCCGCCTCGATCCGGTCGCGCAGCCATTCCGGCGCCGCGATGGGCCGCCCCATCAGGACATAAAGCGCCAGACCGATCACAGCAGCGAAAAACAGCGAGAACAACAGGCTGGGCAACCCGTGACGTCGCCACAGGCCTTTGCGCCGCCGCTTTGGGACGTCAGAGGGGGGATCCGCGCTGCTCATACCTTTATTCTTGTCCGCCCAGCCCTATCATGCCAGTCACAACTTTCACAGTAGGACGAAAAGGCCCAGACATGCTTGATATCGCCAGCCCCGCCCCCGATTTCACCCTGCCGCAGGGCGACGGCACAGAGGTGACCTTGTCCGCGCTCAAAGGTGGTCCGGTCGTGCTGTATTTTTACCCACGCGACGACACCCCCGGCTGCACGAAGGAATCAATCGCCTTTTCCGAACACCTCTCCGCGTTCGAAGCGGCGGGCGCAAAAGTGTTCGGCGTGTCCAAGGATTCCGTGGCCAGCCACGCCAAGTTCGCCACCAAAAAGAACCTGACCGTGCCGTTGCTGTCGGACGAAAACGGGACGGTCTGCGAAGACTACGGCGTGTGGAAGGAAAAAAACATGTACGGCAAAAAGTACATGGGGATCGAACGCACGACATTTCTGATCGACGCCAATGGCGACATCGCCATGGTCTGGCCCAAGGTCAAGGTGCCCGGCCATGCCGAGGCGGTGCTGGCCGCCGTGCAGGCGCTCTAGGTGCTGCCACTGGCGCAGATGGCCGACGCGGTGCTGCGCACCGCCGATGGCCGGGAAAAAACAGCCCTGTCGCGGCGCTATGCCGCCGAATGGCAGGCCGCGCGCGCCGCAGGCGAGACGCCGGAGGTGGGCGCTGCCCGCCCGCCGGATCATCCCGCGCGCCCCGCAGCGCCAGAACTGCTCAGCCCGCGTGACGTGCCGCGCCGCCGGCCCGGCTCACCGCAGGGGCGCACCGCGTTGCTGCACGCGGTGGCGCATATCGAACTGAACGCGGTGGACCTGCACTGGGACATCATCGCGCGCTTTGCGCACGTGCCCATGCCCACCGGATTTTACGACGACTGGGTCAAGGCGGCTGACGAAGAATCCAAACATTTCAACCTGATGTGCGACTGTCTTGAAGCAATGGACAGCCACTATGGCGCAATGCCCGCCCATGCGGGCATGTGGCGCGCCGCCGAAGACACGGCAACCGATTTCATGGGGCGTCTCGCCGTTGTGCCCATGGTACTTGAGGCGCGCGGCCTTGACGTGACACCCGGCATGATCGCGGTGTTTCGCAAGGCCGGTGCCGATCAGGCCGTCGAAGCGCTTGAAACGATCTATGCCGAAGAAGTGGCGCATGTCGCCTACGGCTCCAAATGGTTCCACTTTCTGTGCGGCCGCGAGAATCGCGACCCCAAAGAGGCGTTTCACGCATTGGTGCAGACCTATTTCCACAGCCCCCTCAAACCTCCGTTTAACGAGGAAAAGCGGGCCGAGGCCGGACTGCCGCCGGATTTCTACTGGCCGCTTGCGGTTGCGGACTAACGCCATCCGTCACCGTATTGAGATGTAAGCAAAGTCCCGCCGATGTGAGTCTTTTCTGCACCTCTGGTGCACACTTATCCCCAGGAGGGTTGCCCCCATCTTGCAGGCACCTTAGACACACGCCTCAAGGCGTCGTGTTGGGGGACGGGCGCGCCAAAACTGGGACGAGACAGGGGATCAGGCTGTTGCGCACACGCCTAGAGATCAAAATACATGCGTTGCTGGAAAAATACTTTCCAGAACGCCGTGTTTTTCTGAAGTCCGACAATGACACCCGATTCATTCGATTGCGCCCTGCAACGCAGCTGATCGCCTTTGCGGGCAGCTCGTTTGTGGTGGCCTGGGCCATTGTCGCGACCGCTATTTTGTTGATGGACAGCATCGGTGCCGGCAACTTTCGCGAACAGGCGAAGCGGGACCAGCGCACCTATCAGGCGCGCCTGAACGATCTGGCCGGTCAACGCGACGCCCGCGCCGAAGAGGCGCTGGCCGCACAGCAACGCTTTAACGCGGCGCTGGAACAAATCTCGGTCATGCAGTCTGAACTGCTGGCCTCCGAGACCCGCCGCCGCGAACTGGAAACCGGGATCGAAGTGATTCAGACCACGCTGCGCGACACCATGCAGGAACGCGAGGCGGCCCGGTCGCAGGTCGCAGCCCTCGAACAGCAGGGCGACGGCGAAACGGCACTGGCCGCCGCTGGCGGTGGCGCACCGATGGATTTCGTGGCCGAAGCGCTGGCACAGACTGCCGCGGAACGCGATCAGGTGGTCGAGGACGCTCAGACTGCCCTTCTGGCCGCCGATGAGATGGCGACACAAATCGCCCTGATGAAAGAGCAGAACGACCAGATTTTCCGCCAGCTTGAAGAGGCGATGACCGTCTCCGTCGCGCCACTGGACAAGATGTTCCGCGCCGCAGGAATGCCCACAGACCGGATCATCGAACAGGTGCGCCGTGGCTATTCCGGTCAGGGTGGCCCGCTGACCCCGCTCAGCTTCTCGACCCGCGGCGAAGAGCCCAGCCCCGACACGCTGCGCGCCAACCGCATTCTGAACCAGATGGACAAGCTGAACCTCTACCGGATCGCCGCGCAAAAGGCGCCGTTTGCGACCCCAGTCAAGGATGCGTTCCGCTTCACCTCCTCGTTCGGCTTCCGGCGTGACCCCAAGACAGGCGGGCGGCGGATGCACAAGGGCGTCGATTTCGCCGCCAGCCTCGGCACACCGCTTTATGCCACCGCTGACGGTGTTGTGACCCACGCGGGCTGGCAATCCGGCTATGGTCGTCTGGTCAAGATCCAGCACGAATTCGGCATCGAAACCCGCTACGCCCACCTGTCGCGCCTGCGCGTGAAAGTTGGGCAAAAGGTCTCGCGCGGGGATCGGATTGGTGATATGGGAGCCTCCGGACGGGTGACCGGCGTGCATCTGCACTACGAAGTCCGTGTCGGTGGCAAAGCCGTCAACCCGATGATCTATATCAAGGCAGCAAACGATGTTTTCTAAGAGCAAAATCAACGAACCCGGGCCCGCAACAGAGGGTGGCAAGCCAGCCGCGCCTGCGTCTTCGGCCCCTGCCCCGTCGTCCAAACCGGCACCGCAAAGCGAATTCAAGGCCAGCGCGCCCAAAGCCAAGCCGCCCGCCTCGATCCTGTCTGCGGACCTGCATGTCACGGGCAATATGAAAACCACCGGCGACGTTCAGGTCGAAGGGACCGTGGAAGGCGACATTCGCGCCCACCTGCTGACCATCGGCGAAAGCGCCACGATCAAGGGCGAAGTCATCGCAGATGACGTCGTGATCAATGGCCGCATCGTGGGCCGCGTGCGCGGCCTCAAGGTGCGCCTGACCTCGACCGCCCGCGTCGAAGGCGACATCATCCATAAGACCATCGCCATCGAAAGCGGCGCCCATTTCGAAGGCTCTGTCCAGCGTCAGGACGATCCGCTGAACTCTGGCAACAAGGGCGCGCCCGGCGCACCCAAACCCGAATAATCCAATCCCGGATATGACCGATCAACGGGCGCCCCAGACCTCTGCGGCGCCCGTTTTTCATTCCGGCTTTTGCACCGAAGGCGCGCGCCCCTTCATCATGCTGGCCGCCGTTCTGGCCACGTCGATCGGCTTGATTGACGGCCATGTCGTTGCCATCGCCTTGCCCGCGATGCGCAACAGCCTTGGCGCGGATCTGGTTGAGGCGCAGTGGATCCACAACGCCTACATGCTCACCTTGTCAGCCCTGATCCTCGTCGGTGGCGCAATGGGGGATCGGTTCGGGTTGGGCCGTGTCTTTTGCCTCGGCATCGCGCTGTTTGTGGTGGCATCGCTGTTTTGCGCGTTGGCCCCTACACCGCTTTTCATGATTGTGTCCCGCGCTGTGCAGGGCATCGGGGCGGCCATCATGGTGCCGGGATCGCTGGCCCTCATTGCGCGGGCATACCCGCGCGACAGCCGCGGACGGGCCATTGGCATCTGGGCCGCTGCCTCTGCGGTGACGACCGCCGCCGGGCCGATCATTGGCGGGCTTGTGCTGACCGTTGGCGGACCCGAGATGTGGCGCTGGATTTTTGCAATCAACCTGCCGCTGGGCGGGCTGGCGCTGATCCTGTTGTTTCGCAATCTGGGCGACGACCCGACCAAAGCCGACGCGCGCGTAGATGTGCCGGGCGCAGTGACGGCAACGCTGGCCCTGCTGGCGATTGCGTGGGGCCTGACGAGCCTTCATCACGGATCGGCAGCAGTGGGTTGGCTGGCGGCGGGGAGCGGGATGCTGGTTCTGTTTTTGTGGACCCAAGCGCGCAGCGCCCAGCCCATGATGCCCCTGACGCTTTTTGCCGTGCGCCCGTTCTGGGCCGCCAACGCCATGAGCTTTACACTGTATTCCGCATTGTCGCTCATGTTCTTTTTTATGCCGATGACGTTCATCGCTGGATGGGGGCTCCGTGAGATTGAGGCTGCGGCTGCCTTTGCACCAATGTCCGTGTTCATCGCGGCATTTTCGGCATCGGCAGGAAAACTGGCAGACAGGATCGGCCCCGCGCCGCTGTTGTGCGCGGGCTCACTGGTGGTGGCGGCTGGCTACGCGATGATGGCGATCCTTGCGCCAGAGCAGAATTTCTGGGGCCACATCCTGCCCGCAATGTGTCTGGTGGGCCTTGGCATGGCGGCGGTGGCCGCACCGCTGTCGACGGCGGTGATGGGCGCGGTTGACGAACAACAATCCGGCACCGCGTCCGGGGTCAACAATGCGGTGACGCGGATGGCGGGACTGATTTCTGTCGCGGCTGCGGGCGGCCTTGCCGCGGCGCTCTATTCGGCGGCGGGCGGCACGGCGAGCTTTGGCATCGAAAGCGACACAGCCGGACACCCCGCAGCCATGACGTCAGCGTTCAGCGGATTGGCATGGGTCGCGGCGGCACTTGCACTGATCAGCGCGGGCCTTGGTTGGCTGACACGGTCCGGGCCAGCCCCAAACGGGGCGGACCCGCAATCCTGATTGCGCGCTATTCCGTCACAGAGACCGTCACCATGCGGTCCGGCGCGCCCGTGATGGCACCGGAATCGCGGTTGCCCTTTTTGATCGCGTTCACGACGTCCTGACCGGCAGTGACCCGTCCGACAACAGTGTATTGGTTGTTCAGAAAATAGCCCGGCTCGAACATGATAAAGAACTGACTGTTGGCGCTGTCCACCTGTGACGACCGCGCCATGCCAACAACACCGGCATCAAAGGGGATGGCCGAGAACTCCTGCGTCAGGTTCGGCAAATCGGATTTGCCGGTTCCCACCCGCCGGGCGGTGTACCCGTCACCGACAACACCGAATTGGACATCGCCGGTCTGAGCCATAAAGCCGGGGATCACCCGGTGAAACGCGACATTGTCATACGCGCCAGCTGCCGCCAGCGACGTGATCTGACGCGCATGTCCGGGGGCCACGTCTTCGAACAGGTCGATGGCGATAACGCCATTGGCCCCCTCGCCCGCGACCGTAATCTCGATCCCGGTGGCCGCGGCGGGTCCCGCCGCGATCACCAGAGCAGCGGCAAGTTTACACCACATCCGCAGCCACCTTGACGCTGATCATCCGGTCCGGTTCGGCAGGTGGCTCGCCGCGCGTGATCGCATCGACATGCTCCATCCCTGAGGTCACCCGGCCATAGACCGTGTATTGACCGTTCAGGAAATTGTTGTCGGAAAAGTTGATGAAAAACTGGCTGTTGGCACTGTCGGGATTGGCCGACCGGGCTGCGCCAATGGTGCCCCGGTCGTGGGGCAGTTTGGAAAACTCGGCGGGCAGATCGGGCTTGTCCGATCCGCCTGTGCCCGCCATGCGAATGTTGAATCCGTCTTCCATGTCGCCATGCTGCACGTCGCCGGTTTGCGCCATGAAGCCGTCGATCACACGGTGAAAGGCCACGTTGTCATACTCGCCCCCGCGCGCCAGTTCCTTCATGCGCTCCACATGTTTGGGCGCCACGTCGGGCAGCAATTCGATGGTGACAGTGCCCGCCTTGAGCTCCATCAGGATCGTGTTTTCGGGGTCTTTGATGTCGGCCATGTCTGCCATCCTTGTCAGTCTCTTTGACCCCCTTCCTAAGCGGATGCCGCGCATGGGACAAGTCACGCATTGACGCGCAAGCCGTTTGGCGCAATGCAAGGCGCATCATCAGCAAAGAGGACGCGGGAACATGGGTTGGAAAACACTGGATGATATGGATCTGGCGGGCAAACGCGTGCTGACCCGTGTCGACATCAACGTGCCCATGGACGGCGATACCGTGACGGACGCCACCCGCATTGACCGCATCGTGCCCACCGTCCGCGACATCCGCGCAAGCGGTGGCAGCCCGGTGCTGCTGGCCCATTTCGGACGTCCCAAGGGACAACCGAACCCCGACCTGTCGCTCAGCCGTCTGGTGCCTGCACTGGAGGCTGCCTTTGGCGCGCCCGTCACCTTTGTTGAACGGCCCAGCCGCGACTGGATCGACGCGCAGCCCGGCGACGCAATCATCCTTGTGGAAAACACCCGCTTTTCCCCGATGGAAGAGGCAAACGATCCGCAAATGGCGCAATTCCTAGCCTCTTTGGGCGACATCTATTGCAACGACGCGTTTTCCGCCGCGCACCGGGCCCATGCCTCGACCACGGGCGTGGCGCATGTGCTGCCATCCTGCGCAGGACGGCTCATGCAGGCCGAACTGTCCGCTCTTGAGGCAGCGCTGTCCAACCCCAAACGCCCCGTGGGTGCGGTGGTGGGCGGGGCCAAAGTGTCGACCAAGCTCGACCTGCTGCAAAACCTCGTTCGCAAACTCGACGTGCTGATCATTGGCGGAGGCATGGCCAACACCTTCCTTGCCGCCCAAGGCGCGCAACTGGGCGCATCGCTGCAAGAGGCGGACCTGCATGACACCGCGCGCGACATCCTTGCCGCGGCAGAGACGGCGGGGTGTCGCGTGGTGTTGCCAAAAGACGGACGCGTCGCGCGAGAATTCGCCGCCGGTGCGGACCACGACACTGTGGCATTGGGTCCAGACACCGTATTGGAGGATGACCAGATGGTGCTGGATGCCGGGGACGCTGCGGCATCCGAAATCGCTCAAATCATCGCGGGTCTGGCCACGCTGATCTGGAATGGCCCGCTGGGCGCATTTGAAATCCCGCCATTCGACATGGCCACCGTCACCGCAGCACAAGCCGCGGCACAGGCCACAAAAAGCGGTACATTGATCACGGTCGCGGGTGGCGGCGATACGGTTGCCGCGCTCAATCAGGCGGGCGTCGCCGATGACTTTACCTACATCTCCACCGCAGGGGGCGCGTTCCTTGAGTGGATGGAAGGCAAGGAACTGCCCGGCGTCGCGGCACTGTCGCAATAATCACCTGCCCTGTTGGATGGCGCGGCAAACGCCCCATATGTGACCGAACACTGATGGGGGGAAAGACATGGCCGCATATACGTTGATCACAGGAGCATCCGAAGGTTTGGGCGTCGAATTTGCGCGGATCGCTGCCAAGGAAGGCCGCAACCTGATCCTTGCCGCGCGCTCCAAGGACAAGCTGGACGCCGTCGCGACCGAATTGCGTTCGGACGCCGTCGACGTTATCGTCATCCCCGCCGACCTGTCCCAGATGGACGAGGTCGAACGCCTGTGGTCCGAGGCCAGCGACGGGCGTGAGATTGACGTGCTCGTCAACAATTCGGGCCTTGGCTACAACGGCCCGTTCGCGGACGGACAGGGTTGGACGCGTGAACTCAGTTCGATCAACGTCAATATGCTGGCCTTGACCCGGCTGATGAAGCTGGCGGTCCCCCATATGACCGCCCTGCCCAAGGCGCGCATCCTGAACGTCGCTTCTGTCGCCAGCTTTACGCCCGGCCCCAACATGGCGGTGTATCACGCGACCAAGGCATATGTGCTGTCGCTGTCCGAAGCTGTCGCCGAAGAACTGCGCGGCACAAACGTCACCATCACCGCCTTGTGCCCCGGCGCCACGGCCACCAACTTCTTTGACGAGGCGGATATGGACGGCGTGCGCCTGCTCAAAATGGCCAAGCCCATGGACGCCGCACAGGTGGCCGAACTGGGCTGGTTGCAGGCACGTATCGGGCAGCGGATCGTGGTGCCGGGCGCGTTGAACAAAGTCTTTGCCTTTCTGCCCCGCATCTCGCCCCGTGGCATCACCACGCGGATTGCAGCGCAAATGATGGGAAAACACTGAAAAACCTGCGCTTTTTGGATCAATGGGGATTCACAAAACGAATCACTTATGTCATACTCTGCCAAAGGCGGCCCGTCAGAGGCCCCACACAGGCAGAGCATATGACCCGCACCAAACGCGCCCCCGTCGGCACACTTGTATTTTTCGCAATCTCCTTCGCGCTTGGCATCTATTTCACTTTTGCTGCGGTGCAGGGGGATTACGGCCTGTTCCGCCGCGCCGAAATCGAAGCCGAAGCGCGCGTGATGACCGAACAGCTGGCGCGCGTGCAGGCCGATGTCGCACAGATGGAAAACCTCACCCAGCGGCTGTCTGACGCCTATCTCGATCTGGATCTGCTGGACGAGCAGGCCCGCAGCATCCTTGGCATGTTGCGCAGCGACGAAATCGTGATCCGCTGAACAGCTTGCGCGGCAGGTGCCGATACGCCTACGTATTCAAAGCGGCTGATACACCTCCCCTCATCCCAATTCATTCCCCGTCATAGCAGACATGCATCCCAGCGTGGCTGGGCCAAAGTGCTGATTTCCAACGCATAAATCAGATACGAATGGCATTCGAACAGAGTGCGCTTGTGCCCGGATGACCTTGCGGCAGATTGCCACTCGCATGGATTGCAAGAATCCTGTAACAGATAGTTTAACGCTAAACTACTTATCAGGAGGAGGCGCTGACATGGCCGCGCGCAAAGCCACCAAGAAACCGAACGTGTCCGCGGATGAGCTCAAGGGCTATTACCGTGACATGCTGCTCATCCGCCGTTTCGAAGAAAAGGCGGGCCAGCTTTATGGCATGGGCCTGATCGGTGGCTTTTGTCACCTCTACATCGGACAGGAAGCTGTGGTTGTCGGTCTCGAGGCCGCGGCCGAAGACGGCGACAAGCGCATCACCTCCTACCGCGATCACGGCCACATGCTGGCGTGCGGCATGGACGCCAATGGTGTGATGGCCGAGCTGACGGGCCGCGAGGGCGGATATTCCAAAGGCAAAGGCGGCTCCATGCATATGTTCTCCAAGGAGAAACATTTTTATGGTGGCCACGGGATCGTTGCCGCACAGGTGCCGCTGGGCGCGGGCCTTGCGTTTTCCGACATGTACAAGGGCAATGACCGCGTGACCTTTACCTATTTCGGGGACGGTGCGGCCAACCAGGGTCAGGTTTACGAGGCCTACAACATGGCCGAGCTGTGGATGCTGCCGGTGATCTTTGTGATCGAGAACAACCAATACGCCATGGGCACCTCGACCAAACGCTCGACCAAATCGCCCTCCTATTGGGAACGCGGCGCCGCCTACGGCATTCCGGGCGAAGAGGTGGACGGCATGGACGTGCTGGCGGTCAAGGAAGCCGGTCAAAAGGCCGTCGCCCACTGCCGCGCGGGCAAAGGGCCTTATATTCTGGAAATCAAAACCTATCGCTACCGCGGCCACTCCATGTCCGACCCGGCCAAATACCGGACCCGCGAGGAAGTGCAGAAGATGCGCGACGAACGTGACCCGATCGAGGCGGTCCGTTCCATGCTGCTCACCGGCAAGCACGCAACCGAAGATGATCTCAAGGCCATCGACAAGGAAATTAAGGATATCGTGAACGCCTCAGCCGAGTTCGCCAAGGAAAGCCCCGAGCCCGCGCTCGAAGAGCTTTGGACCGACATTTACGCTGGCGACACCGCGCCGCAGAACGCTTGAAGGGGGAGACCAACCAATGGCAATTGAAATTCTGATGCCCGCGCTTTCCCCGACGATGGAGGAAGGTACGCTTGCAAAATGGCTGGTGAAAGAGGGCGACACGGTATCGTCTGGTGACATCATGGCCGAGATCGAAACCGACAAGGCCACCATGGAATTCGAAGCCGTGGACGAAGGCGTGGTCGGCAAAATCCTCGTCTCCGAAGGCACCGAAGGGGTCAAGGTCAACACGCCCATCGCCGTCCTGATCGAGGAAGGCGAAAGCGCGGATGATATCGAAACATCCAGCGCCCCTGCCCCCGCGGCCCTGTCCGGCGAAGAAGGCAAGGCGTCCGCACCCGCCACCGCAGCCACACCCTCCGAGCCACCCGTGGCGCCATCCGTCGATCTCAGCCCCGACTACCCAGAGGGCACGGCAATGAAAGAACAGACCGTGCGCGAAGCGATCCGCGATGCCATGGCCGAAGAGATGCGCGCCGACGACACCGTGTTCCTGATGGGCGAAGAGGTTGCCGAATATCAGGGTGCCTACAAAGTGTCCCAGGGCTTGCTGGACGAGTTCGGGTCCCGCCGGGTGATTGACACGCCCATTACGGAACACGGCTTTGCCGGGATCGGTGTTGGTGCAGCCTTCGGTGGCCTGCGCCCGATCGTTGAGTTTATGACGTGGAACTTTGCCATGCAGGCGATTGACCACATCATCAATTCGGCGGCCAAAACGCTTTATATGTCCGGTGGCCAGATGGGCGCGCCCATGGTTTTCCGTGGCCCCAACGGTGCTGCCGCCCGCGTCGGTGCCCAGCACTCTCAGGACTACGCCGCTTGGTACATGCAGGTGCCGGGCCTCAAGGTCGTGATGCCCTATTCGGCGGCCGACGCCAAAGGTCTGATGAAAACGGCGATCCGCGACAACAACCCGGTCTGTTTTCTGGAAAACGAGATCCTCTATGGCCGCACGTTCGACGTGCCGGACATGGACGATTTCACAATTCCCTTCGGCAAAGCGCGTATCTGGCGCGAAGGCACGGATGTGACGATCGTCTCCTTTGGCATCGGGATGCAATACGCGCTTGAAGCGGCGGATAAGCTGGCGGAGGACGGGATCAGCGCTGAGGTCATCGACCTGCGTACGATCCGCCCCATGGACACCGGCACCGTGATCAACTCTGTCATGAAGACAAACCGCTGCGTGACCGTCGAAGAAGGTTGGCCCCAGGGGTCGGTCGGCGGCTATCTCAGCACGGTCATCATGCAAGAGGCGTTCGATTATCTCGACGCACCCGTGATCAACTGCACCGGCAAGGACGTGCCGATGCCCTACGCCGCCAACCTCGAAAAACACGCCCTGATCACCACCGCCGAAGTGGTCGAAGCCGTGAAACAAGTCACCTATCGGTAAGGAGCCCGAGACATGCCCATCGAAATTCTCATGCCCGCGCTCTCTCCGACGATGGAAGAAGGCACGCTCGCCAAATGGCTGGTCAAAGAAGGCGACACCGTCACCTCCGGCGACCTGCTGGCCGAGATCGAGACCGACAAGGCCACCATGGAATTCGAAGCCGTGGATGAAGGCGTCGTCGGCAAGATCCTGATTGCCGAGGGCACCGAAGGCGTAAAGGTCAACACTGCCATCGCCGTGCTGCTCGAAGACGGCGAAAGCGCCGATGACATAGGTGCCTCATCCGCCGCTCCCGCGCCGTCTTCGGCGGATGAGGAAGCAAAAGCGTCCGAAGACGCGCCGGCACCCGCTCAGGCCGCCCCTGCCAAGGACGGCCAACGCATCTTTGCTTCTCCCCTTGCCCGCCGCATCGCCGCACAAAAGGGTCTCGACCTTGCGGCCATCAAGGGCTCTGGTCCCCATGGCCGTATTGTCAAGGCGGACGTCGAAAAGGCCGAAGCCGCACCAGCCGCCAAACCCGCAGCCGCCACTGCCGAGGCCCCAAAGGCCGCAGCCATGGCCGCCGGCCCATCCAGCGACATGGTTGCCAAGATGTACGAAGGCCGCGATTACGAAGAGGTCAGCCTTGACGGGATGCGCAAAACCATTGCCGCACGTCTTACCGAAGCAAAACAGTCTGTCCCGCATTTCTACCTGCGCAAGGATATCCAGCTTGACGCCTTGCTCGCCTTCCGCGCACAGCTAAACAAAACGCTCGAGGCCCGGAGCGTAAAACTGTCGGTCAACGACTTCATCATCAAGGCCTGCGCACTTGCGCTGCAACAAGTGCCAGATGCCAACGCCGTTTGGGCCGGCGACAAAATGCTGTCGATGAAAGCCTCCGACGTGGCTGTCGCCGTGGCCATTGAGGGCGGACTGTTCACGCCAGTGCTCAAGGATGCCGAGATGAAGTCGCTCTCAGCGCTGTCGACCGAGATGAAGGACCTTGCCACCCGAGCCCGCGACCGCAAACTTGCGCCGCACGAGTATCAGGGGGGCAGCTTTGCCATCTCGAACCTCGGCATGTTTGGCATCGACAATTTCGACGCCATCATAAACCCGCCCCATGCAGCCATCCTTGCGGTCGGCGCCGGTGTGAAAAAACCCGTGGTGGGCGCGGATGGCGAGGTTACGGTGGCCACCGTCATGTCGACCACCCTGTCCGTCGACCACCGCGTGATCGACGGCGCGCTCGGCGCGAACCTGCTGAATGCCATCAAGGACAATCTGGAAAACCCGATGTCCATGCTGGCCTGATTCAGACGCTACAAACACAAAAAAGGCCGGAGCGGTGCTCCGGCCTTGTTTATTTATGAAATAGGATTTTAGACGTCTTTGCCCAGCATGTGGTTCATCGATACCGACGGCTGATCACACCCCGCTTCTCCGACGATCCGTGCGGGGATGCCCGCAACTGTTTTGCATGGCGGCACCTCTTCAAGTACCACGGACCCTGCGGCGATGCGGCTGCAATTGCCAACCTTGATGTTGCCCAGCACCTTCGCGCCCGCACCGATCAGGACACCATCGCCGATCTTAGGATGCCTGTCCTCATCCTCCTTGCCCGTGCCGCCCAGCGTCACAGAATGCAGCATCGACACATTGTCACCCACCACAGCCGTTTCGCCGATGACGATGGAATGGGCGTGGTCGATCATTATCCCTTTGCCGATTTTTGCAGCCGGGTGGATGTCGATCCCAAAGATCTCCGACGCCCGCATCTGGAAGAAATAGGCAAGATCCTTGTGCCCGTTCGACCAAAGGTAATGCGCGATGCGGTATGCCTGCATCGCCTGATACCCTTTGAAGTACAGCACCGGCTGCAACAGCCTGTGGCACGCAGGATCACGCTCATACACCGCCACAAGGTCGGCGCGCGCCGCCTCGATCAGACGCGGATCGGCCGCATAGGCTTCCTCAACAATCTCTCGCACAACCACCATCGACATTTCGTTCGATGCCAGTTTGGCAGACACCCGATACGACAAAGCCTTGTCCAAGGATTTGTGATGCAGAATGCAGGCGTGGACAAACCCGCCAACCAGCGGCTCGTCAGTGACAGCCTGACGCGCTTCTTCGGTGATTTGGTCCCAAACGGGATCTACCGATGTGATGTTCGTTCTGAGATCAGCCATGACAGGTCCTTTCGCGGCTCTCTTACCCTACATAAGAGCTATTCGCCAAACGCAAACCCGTGATGGACCTCATTCACTCTCGCGATCCTTGCCGGGTGCTGCGCCGCAGGATGGTTTGCAATACGACCATCAGGGCGGACGCAAACTCGGCATCGCAAACCGTACGCTCTTCGGCCATGTCGCCGTTGCGTGCGGCTCCGGCCAATGTGCCATCCCCGAAATGCGGGTGCAGCTCTCCATAAGTCCGGCGATGCCAATCCGCGGTTTCCGCTTCGACGATCAAGCTGTGCGCAACCGATGCCTGCCGCAACCGCGGTGCCGTCATCACCACGCGTGCGGCACAGACCAAGTCCGCTGTCAAAACCGCCCTCACGTCAGATCAACCGACAAGCTGCGGAACGGACCGATGCCGTAGCGTGCGGAATTTTGGGCAACGGACACATCAAAGATATCGCCCACCCCGTCAGCGGCACGCGCGGCATCCTCGTATACCCACTCCGCCTGTGTCACCGTCTCTTCGCGCAAGGTCCCTGCACCGGTCGTGACGCGGACAGTGTAAGTCTCGCTTTCTTCGCCCAGCGGCACGTCCGGCAAGTCCCAACTGTCCCCATCAATCCGGGTTCGCCGGATCCACGAGAATTTCAGACCATTTGCCGTACTAGCATGAGAAAGGTGCACAGGGGCATAGGGGCGCAAGCCATTGCCATCAAAGGCATAAGTCACCTGTTCATAGCTCGGGTCATCCAGCGATCTGCGCGCGGGACCAATGCGATAGGTTTGGGCGACACGCCGCAAGCTCGACAAAAGGTCAATCTGCTGTGGCGCTCCGTTCAGGGAAACAACCCACGACCCCACCGGCCAGACATCCGGCACCAGCGCGTCTGTCCCAAGCTGTCCACGCAAACGATGGAGCAGTATGTAGCGACCCGGCGCAAGCAGTTCTGCATCGCGGAACTGGACCAGTTCCCAGCCATCAGGTGATCCGTCTCCGATCGCGACCAGATTTGCGCCGTTCAACAAGGCCGCATCCGACACGGACGCGAGCGTTCCATGCATCATCTGTACCTCCAAATGTGCACCGCGATCGACAAGCCCAGCGCGCGCCTTGAACAACTCCGTTTGCGTGAATCCGACAGAGGCACGCGCGGCCAACACCGTGTTCAACGCAAAATCCGAGTCGGTGCTGGATTGATACACAGCTACACTGCCCGGCCACGGCGTGCCCGTCACAGCCAGATGCGGCGCGTGTGGCACCTCATCACCGGTTAGCAGAGGCAAATCCAGGAATGCGGAAGTCAAAGGCACCGGCGGTACAAACGCATTGACCGACGCCAACTCGTCCGAAAGCTCGGCCGGCGTGTAGACATCCGGTTCGATCCGCACCCCTTCCAGCAATTGCATCTCACCCATCTCAACCCGATCAACCCGAAAAAGGGCAGAGCCCTCGAACTGATCCGCTGGCAATTGGATGACATCGCCCGCGCCTACCCCAATCTGTGAGGGCGGCAAAGCCAATCGAACCGTGTCACGCGCAATACGTGCTTCGGCCAACCACCGCTCGACCACCTGCCGCCCTTCGGGTCGGGTCAGTGCCAACGGCAGTTCCGACGCGCTTACCGCGTGCGTTGCATCATCGGGCAGGACGGCTTCCTCGGACAACACATCAAAGTTTCCGTCAGTCTCGACAAAGCGCAGGCGCACACGTCCGGCCAACTCGGCCTCCGACTCGCGGGCTTGTTCGGTCCGTCCGTCCAGATCGGGGCTGATGGCAAGCGCCTCCGGGTCAACCGCAATAGCATCACGGCCCGACCGCATGACAAACCGCAGCAGGCCGTCCCGTTCAATCGCGTCAAAGCCGTAGCGTAACATGAGCGGCTGCAACGCACTGCGTGCATCGCTGACATCGTCTATGACGTAACCCCGGACCGTACCGTAAAGCTCCGATGTATCCAAATCTGTCAGCCCGGCACGCGCGCAAACTTCGCGCACGACAGATGCAAGGCTGCGCGACGAGGTGCGCCCGTTGATCCAATGGCCGCGCGGATAGTTCTCACCGTCTGACCATGTTTCAACCGCATTGGGAAAAAACGGATACGGCCGCGCATCCCACGCCCAGACAAAGGCGCGGGACATATCCACCATTGGCCCATCGTAAAGGTCGGACTGCGGATTGTTGTCCGTATCCTTCCAGAACATGTTCATCGCACGCAGATACTGGCGCTGGATCAGATCGTCCCGTGCTCCATTTGAATAACTCGGCAGGCTGCTTTCCGATGATTTCTGATCAAGGAACTTGTTCGGCTGGTTCGTCGCCTTGTCGACAGCGGCACAACCGTATTCTGTGAACCAGACAGGTTTCGAACGCGGCTCCCATGCTGTGGGCAGGTCCGCCCGGACGCCCGATACCCGCTCGTGATGCGGGTTGTCCCACCAATTACGAATATCCTTGTACCGCCACACCCAAGGCTCGCCATGAACGTCATCCGTGATCGGTGTGCGGATTTGCGCCGCAGCGGCCTCAGGCGAGTGATAGAACCAGTCGTAGCCCTCGCCACCGGCCACATTCGCCTGAAGGTATTCCAAATTGTAGATATCGTCCCAGACGGCATCCAGATGATCTTCGCCGTCGCGCCAATCCGACAGCGGCATGTAATTGTCGATAGCGATAAAATCGATGTTGTCATCGGCCCACAGCGGATCGAGGTGAAAAAACCGATCACCGGTCCCATCCTGCGGCTGAAACCCGAAATACTCGGACCAATCAGCGGCGTAGCTGATCTTTGCATCCGGCAAAATCGCGCGCACTTCGGCGGCAAGCGCAACCAGCTTCTCCACGAACACAAAGCGGTTTGCCTCTGCACGGATTTGCGTCATTCCCCGCATTTCCGAACCGATACAAAACGCCTCGACACCACCGGCTGCACGACACAGCGCAGCATAGTGCAGGATGAACCGCGAAAAGGACCATTCCTCTGCGGGTCCCGTATAGTATCCACCCTGATTTGGCATCGCGGTCGCGCTAAAGTCTGCGGCGGTAACGGTGCCAAAAAATGCGTCGACTTCGGCTTCGGCCACTGCGGTGCCGTCTGGCGATCCATCCACGCCCGCGGCCTTTGACAACGTGATACGCCCGCGCCACGGCAAGCGCGGCTGGGTCAGCGCATCAGAAAACGGATCAGGCAGTGCGTTGCCATCCATCTGGTCCATCAGGATGAACGGATAGAACATGACCGCCTTGCCAGCCTCTTGCAGCGCTTCGATCGCCTCTATGATCGACAGATCGGCCGGAGTACCCCCATAGATGGGGCGGTCATCGACCCGCTCGACCTGCAACGCCTGCGCGCGATCAATCCCGCCGCTGGTCCATGCCATGTTTTCGCCATAGGCGTCTTTGTGCACGACTTTGGGACGCAGGGTGCAATCCCCACAGCGCAGATCATCCCCAAACCAAGACACAATCAAAGAGGCCGCTTCGCAATTCGGCAACTCGTCGTTCAGCGCATCCAACGACACCTTGAAGTCAGCCACGCCTGCGGGGGTATTCACATTGGCGCTCCAACGGCCCCGGTTGTTGTCAGCGTAATTGACCGTTGTCGTCGCCAAAGCGTACTCACCCGACCCCGGCATCAGTGCGACGCCCTGCAACGCGCGGGTCAACTCTTGGTCCGCATCCGCCTGCTCAGGTTGCTCAGGACGCACAACTTCAAAAGAAAACTGCGGCACGCGATTGCCAAATCGCTCCAGATTTAGGTCTTCGATGACGACATAGGCCGTCCCGCGATAGGCAGGCACCAATCCCTGACCTTCGACGGCTTCCATCAACGGGTCGGGCAACTGATCTTTTGTCCCGGTGTAGACCCGCATGTTCAGATCGTCGCGCGCCAGTTCTTCGCCATCTGCCCAAACGCGACCGATACGCACAATCTCGCCTTCGCACACCGCAAGTGCGACGCTGACAGAATAGCTGTAGCTGGTGGTTGTCGTCTTGGGCGTCGCAGGCGCACCTTTGCCGCCGCCCCCAGTGGTCGTTGTGTTCGTCGTCTCAAGAAAGTCCGAAGCCCAGATCACCTGCCCCGCCATCCTCATGCGACCATAAAGCTGCGAGATGGCGTTGCCTTCGCCCGAGTTCGTCAGGCGGAACCGGTCTATTTTGCCATGTTCGACAACGGATGAACCCTGACCCATCAAACGCTGATCAATCACACGCCCAAGGGTCGCCCCGACAGCGCGTCCAATCGCAACGCTCGACAAGCCTGCAAGGGTTCCGCCAATGGACCCGCCAATGGCCGCACCTGCCGCAGATAATACAACCGTCGCCATCAGCTGGCCTCCTTCGCGGGAAATTCAAAACGCGCCACAATCCGGCGCGCCCATGGGGCGCTCAGCGGGCTTTCGACGACCCCGTGCCCGCTATAGGCGTGGATGAACCTTGCGGTTGCACCGATCTCCGACTGGATACCAAGATGCTTGGCCACGGCGCCTGACTTCATGCGGAACAAGATAACGTCACCCACAGCGGCATCATCGCGCGGCTTTGGCACGAGATGTAGCAAGGCAGCGGCCCAAAGGCGCTCTTCACCCTGAGGCTCCGACCAGTCCATACTGTAGGCTGGCGGCACTTCGGGCTCCGCCCCATGGACGCCGCGCCAAACGCCGCGCACGAGGCCAAGGCAATCACATCCTGCCCCGCGGCACGCCATCTGATGCACATAAGGCGTGCCCAGCCACGCACGCGCCTCCGCCACCAACCCGGTCTGAAACGCGCTCATCTGAGACTTCCCCCGGAGTTTGCACCCGATTGCGTGGGATAGGCCATGACCCAATCCTCATTCGGAAGATCGGGAAAGCCCTGGAAATTCAGAATGTTGTTGAATTTCAGCCGACATGTCTCAAGGCGTTTGTCACATCCAGCCACCAACCGGACCGTGGCCGATGCCTCAATCTCATAGCGGATCGGCTCCCACAGTTCGATCTGGCGGGCACCGTCGACGAACCGGTCAGACTTGATGGATCCCCACAAGCCGGCGCCGCCGCCGTCCAACACGTCCAAACGACCGCGCTGAAACCACGCCGCCTCGAAACCGGACAAGCTGTCCCACTCGAAAATCCGCCCGTCAATCACGCGATCAGGCTGACCCTCAAACACATAGCCGGGCGTACCCAAGGCAAACCGGCACTGGCCATCCCCCAAAACAGCCGTACACGGTTTTTGGTAGATGCGCCCCAACGGGCGGTTCAACGCTTCGGTCAACCCGCGCAACTCCGCGTGAAACGCACCTCCGGACCGACGGATCTCACCAATGGTTCCGCGGAACTGCAACCACCGCACATCGACATCTGCCCAGTTCACGAGCCAAGCCTGCACCTCCGCCCCATCGAACCGGCCCGCTTCGATCTCGTCTTCCCGCACAGAAACGTCCGACAACGCCCCCAGCGCTTCGGTGTTGTCGACACTCAGACCCGTGCTTTGCGCCAATGCAGCCGCAGTCAGGCCGGTATCTGCGCGAAAGGTGATCCCATCAAAACTCAGATCACGGTCGTGATCGGTAAAACCGAAGGATTGACCATCAGGCCGCGCAATCGCCCAAGCGCGACACAAGGTGGTCAGGCCAGTCGCGGCATGATCCAGAAACGCTTCGCTCTGCCCCGCCATCAGACACGCACCTCAATCACAGGTACATTGGGCACTTCGCCCGCCTGAAAACTTGCCACAGATGTCTGAATACGGTCCGTCTCGAACCGAACCGGTACGTCGAACTCGAAACCAGCTTTCACAATCACGTCCACATCCGGCGGATGTGCAAAGGTCACGAAACCGGTGGTCAGATCGACCTCATAGTCGACGCCCTCCTGCATCTCATCATTTTCGAGACCCACACGAACAGTGCCCGACACCGGTTTTGCGATGGGCCGCGCATAGCTTTGGTCGCCACTGCGATAGGTCTTGAGCAGCTGAAAACTTTGCTGCTCCCCGTCACCCAAACCAATATCCTGATCACGGAAGGTGGGCACGGCGCTGGCCGAAGCCGATTTGAAATCGGACCAGTCTTTCCAGCGAAAGCCGTACATCTGTCCCATGCGCGCCTCGAAAAACGCGATCAAGGTTTCGATATCGTCCAGCGACCGCATTCCCAGCCCCGCATCGTAACGGCGGCGCGAATGCGCCCAAGGCGTGTTGCGCTCTTCGAACCCGTTGGCCAGCGTCACCACCTCGGTGCGCCGTTCGGGACCGCCAACAGAACCAAAGCTCAGGCTGGCTGGAAATCGTACGTCGTGAAAGTTCATATCTGGCTCCCCTGCCCGTCTCAACGGTTCCGGTTTGACCGTGCCAAGGCCCGGTTCATTTGTGCTGCGATCTGGTTCTGGCTGCGGGCAAAGCCCTGCACATCCGGCGTCGTGATGTTCATCACCACCGTGGTGCTGCCCCCGCCCGCGCCCTTGACGCCCAGCTTGCCATCCGGGCCGCGCGCCAGTGGCATGATCGCCTCCGGCCCCGCTTCACCCATGATTCCCATGCCACCGCGCATTCCAAAAGGCGTGGTTCCGCTGACCACGCCGCCGCTTGCAAACGGCATCACCCGGCCCTGACTGAACGGCGCACCGTCCGCGAAAGGCAGAATGTTTTGCATAAACCCGCCGACGCCCGTCGCAATCATCCCACCAAAGTGATCGGTGATCGGCTTCATGGCCGCGTTGTAGGTCGACCGCGACATCGAACTGGCCAAGGTCTCCAGCGCATCCGAAAGGCTCTGGCCATCAAACACCACACCGTCGAACGCCTTGCGCAATCCCTTGGACAGGCCCTTCTCCAGCGTCGCCACATCCTTGCCTGTCGCGGCAAGGCTCTCGCGCATCCGACGCAATTCGCTGTCGAAACTCGTCACCATGTTTGATGTGGCATCAAGCGTCTGGCGCAAGCCATCCGTGTCGGCCTCAAGGCCCTCGATCTCGTCCTTGTAATCCGTCATTCGGGATCCCCTTTGATGTCATCGGGCCATGCCGCCATCAGCGCATCCAGCCCGTCGCTGAGCAGAGGCGCCGCATGGGACGGTGGGCCAAGCATCAGCTGCAATTCCGCCGGGGTCAGCGACCAGAACACATCCGGCTCCAGCCGCAATCCCACCAGTCCCGCACGGATCAGCGCGGGCCACTCCAGCCCGCCACTCATGCGCCCGGCGCCACAAAGGCCCGCGCGATCAGCTCTGCCGCAGCGCGCGCCGCGGCCATCGGTCCGCCTTCGATCTCGGCATGATCCAGCCGCGCGGGATCAAATTCTGACCCGCCGCCGCCCAGACCCGCCCGCAACAGCGCCAGAACATCCGCACTGGAAAACCGGCCCTGCTCGAACCGTTCCACCAGCGCCACCAGTGACGGCTCCGCCAGTTCCGTCTCAAGCGCGGCCAAGGCCCCAAGGGTAAGCCGCATCACCTGCCGCTCCCCATCGATCACCAGCGCCACCTCTCCCCTCCAAGGATTGGCCATGGATCAGACCAGCGCCGTAAAGATCAGCGCACCCGCCGAGGCCATCGCCATCTCGTAAGTCGCCTCGCCATTATGGCTGCCGCTGTATTCGATCGACGTCACCTGAAACGGGCCTTCGATCACGCCGAAATCCGGCACGATGATCTGGAAATTCGGCGTTTCGCCGTCAAAGAAGATCTGCCGCGCCCGTTCGTCCGTGCCCTCGTCCTTGAACACGCCCGCGCCCGAAATCGCCGCCGACCGGACCCCGGCACCGGACAGCAACTCGCGCCAGCCACCTTGGCTTTCCAGACTGGTCACATCCACCGTCTCGGCATTAAAGCTGACGCGCGTGGCACGCAGCCCTGCAATTGTCTCGAACTGGCCGTCCGTGGACATGTCGACCTTGATCAAAAGGTCCTTGCCGTTTTGAGCACCCATTAGAATTCTCCATTTGAAGTGAGTAAGTTAGCGTCCAAACGGGCGCTTCAGTCGTCTTCCACGCGCGCGCGGAATGTCAGGTCGATCTTGCGGCCCGTGCCCTTTTCGATCTTGGCCGCCTTGGCCGACCGAAACCGCAGCGACACCAGACGTCCCCGCGACAAAACCAGTGGCGCTTCGTGCAGCGCGTCACAGACCAGACCCGCCGCCGTCTTGGCCGACGCAAAACCTGGTGCCTCGGTCACAACCGACACGACGAAAACATGCTCTGCACCGGATCCCGTCTTGTCATCAGCGATGCGCACCTGCTCTGGACCCAAAGCCACATAAAGTGTCGGGACAGCACCGCTGGGCATCGCATCAAAGATAGCGGTGCCGACAGCGCCGTGCAGGTCCCCATGCGCCGACAGCGCGGTGAACACGGCCTCCTGCAAGGCGGCGGACATTGCATAGCTCATACCGCCACCTCCTCATCCGCCGCGCATACAAGGTAACGCGCCTCCGGGTCGCGCTCCGCCACGCTGCGGATATGAAACACCCGCGCGCCGTCCCGCAGGCGCTGACGCGCCACGGGGCGCTCGGGATGGCCATGCGGCGCACCCCGGACAACAATCGTGTAGGGCACCATCGACACCGGTACCCCCGCATTCTGGCTTTCGCGACCTGCGCGGGCGGTGAGTTCGGCCCAAAGCACCCCAAGCGGCACCCAGACTTCCTCAAACCCGCCCGCGCCGTCCGACACACGCTGCGGCGTCTCAAGGGTCAGGCGACGGTTCAGTCGTGGCGCACTCATCTGGCACCCCCACCGTACAGCCGTACAACCTTGTAACGCTCGATAAGCGAGGCCACGCCAAACGGCATACACCCCTCACTCAGCGCGGTTTCATCACGGTACTCATAGTAATGCGCGGCCAGCAGCAGAACGGCCTGCCGCAGATCGGCAGGAATGTCCGTCCACGCCGGACCGTACCCCGCCGTCAAGACCACTTCGACCATGCCCGCTTGCGGCACAGGCGGCAAACAGGTGCCGACAGCCCGCAACCGCGGACAATGCATGTCCCGTTCCAGCCAGTAGGTGTCAGCTCCGACATCGGTGCGCACGCCAGTGCGATCCACCAGAACGACGTTGGACACCGCGCTCACCGGGGCAATCGGCAAGGCTTGCGCGGCACTCTCGCGCCACACGGTAAATCCCGCCATGAACTCCCGCTCGAACAACACCTTGCTTGTGCGTGCCTCAACCGCCGTGACGGCGGCCCGCAGGAAACTCACCAGCACCACGTCCTGCACGCTGCCCGTGCCAAACCCGCTGCCCAGGCGCAGATGCGCCTTGAATTCTTCAACCGGCAGCGCCGCATCGGGCACCGTGGTCACTTCGCTCAACATCATGGACCTTCTCCACCGCAATTCCGTCCTTGCCTCCCCGAAAACCGGGCGTGCGCCAGTCCGCATTGCTCGGACGGAGGGGAGCAGCTAGACAACACGGCGCACGTCGCGCACGCCCGGCACCGGGGGCAGGCTTCAACCCGCCCCCGGCTGTTCACGATCATCCCGTTCAGGACGTCGCGAATTTCAGCAGTTTGATCGCGGCAAAGTCGCTCACGTCGCCGCCCACACGCTTGGTGGCATAGAACAGGACGTGCGGTTTCGCGCTGAAGGGGTCACGCAACACGCGCAGATCAGGACGTTCGGCAACCGTGTAACCAGCGGCAAAATCGCCAAAGGCGATGGCGTTGGCACCTGTGGTGGCGTCAGGCATGTCTTCTGCGATCAGAACGGGATAGCCCATCAGCGTCGCAGGCTGACCTGCGGCCAGACCGTCGGTCCACAGGAAACGACCATCATTGTCCTTCATCTTGCGGACGAGACCCGCCGTCTTGGAGTTCATCACGAAGCTGGCATTGGCGCGGTACTCCGCACCCAGCGCATAGACCACGTCGATGATGGTCTCGGCTGTCACGCCGCCGTCAACACCCGTGGGAACGTAACCCAGCGTGCCCCAGCTCCAGATGCTGTCATCCACATCCGAGTGCGTCAGGAACCCCTTGGGTTTGTCCACACCATCGCCATTGATGAACGCGGCAGCTTCGGCGCGGGCAAACTTGTCGGCAATGCGACCGGCCAGCCACCCTTCGATGTCGAACGCGCTGTCGTCCAACAGACGCTGCGATGCTTTCGGCAGCGCCGACAGTTCGTGCAGCGGAATGGTGATGCGGTCGATGGACGGGGTGTCCGTTTCGGTCAGGTTGGCGGTTTCGGTTGCCCAACCCGTGCCGACTTCGCCGTGGTCCACAAGCACGTCATAGGACGTCGCTTCGACGTTGACGACAGACGCAATCGAACGGATCGACGCGGTTGCGTTCAGAACCGACTGCACTGTCGCAGAGGTGGCCGGATCAACAAGGTATCCGCCATCCGAATTCACGGCGGTGGACAGCGATTTGCCTTCCAGCTCAAGACCCCGCAAGCCATCATCTTCACCCGAACGCAGGTAGGCGTTAAACGCCTTCTGGTGGGGGGCACCCATATCCACGGCACCTGCCAGAGGGGTGCGCGCAGCCGTCATATTTTTCCGATCCAGCATGGTCAGTCGCTCTTCCGTTTGTTGAAGTTTGGTTTGAAATTCGGCTTGGAAGCCTTTGAACTCAGTCACGAAACCCGTCATGGCTTCCGCAACCTCCTGGGCGGGGGACAAACCTTCCCCGGCCCGCGCCTCACGTGCGGTCTTGCTCATTCGCAAATCCTCGATTGTTGTAGAAAAAGGCCGCGCGATCAGCGCTGCGCCAGCTCCGCGCGCGCAGCCCGCAGGGCCGCCGCCATGTCACGCAAAGTGTCGTCCGCGTCCGAGGCCACCGCCTCCGATTTGCCCGCCACCCGCGCACTGGGCAACATCGGGAAGGTCACCAGCGACACTTCCCAAAGTTCCAGTTCCGTAAGGACCCGCTGGCCCTTGTCGTTCTTTGCCGCCTTCAGCGTCCGGTAGCCGATAGACAGCCCGTCTATCGCACCCGCGGCGATCAATTCTACCGCTTCGCGCCCCTTGGCCACTTCCGGCAACAGACGCCCCTTGACCCACAGGCCCTTGGCGTCCTCACGCACCTCGTCCCACACCCCGATGGGTTGGGCCGGGTCGTGCTGCCACAGCATCTTGACGCGGCGCCCTTCGGCCGTGATCTGCCCCAAAGAGGCGGCATACGCCCCCTTTGCAACCACGTCACCGCCCTGATCACACGCGCCAAACAGGCTCGCATAACCCTCGATCACATGGCCGTCCTGGACCGCGACAGCCGCGCCAAACCGGGCAAATTTCGTCTCCAGACCGGTCTCTACCTGCATCTGCTCAACTCCTCGATTACTGCGGGATTGCCGCCATGATGGATTGAAGCCCCGTCGCCAGAACGGCGGCCACAACCCCGTAAACCGTCAGCCAAAGCCGCTTTTCCAGCCGCTCCATCAACTCTTCGAGCCGGTCCAACCGGGCCGAGATATTGTCCAGATGCACCTCCGTGAGCCGCTCATGCGCCTCCAGTTTCAGACCCGGCGCACAGGCAAAGCGTTCAAATAGCTTCGCATCATCCATGCGCCGCATCCTCCGCCAACGCAGGCAGTCCCAGCAAACGCCGCTTTTCGGCCTGCGTCAGGAAATCAGCAGCCGCCACCCGCGCCCACTGCGCGTCGCGTTCGGCGGACAGGGCCGGCACCTGATCAAGATCCGGACTCAGAACCACATCCTCGCCCGTATGCGCGCCCAGCCACTCCGCCAGCGCCGCTGCCACCCGCGTGGCCAGTGGCAACACCGTCAGGCGATAGAAGGCCCGGTTCGCCTCTTGGTAATTGGCATATGTCGCGTCGCCCTGAAGGCCCAGCAGCATCGGCGGCACACCAAAGGCCAGCGCGATCTCCCGCGCCGCGGCCTCCTTGGTCTTCTGGAATTCCATGTCCGACGGGGAAAAGCCCATGGGTTTCCAGTCGAGCCCACCTTCCAGCAACATCGGACGCCCGGCATTGCGCGCGCCGGAATGGTTTGTCTCGATCTCGCTCACCAGCCGCTCGTACTGGTCGCCCGACAGTTGCGACTGCCCGTCCGTGCCCCGGTAAACAATCGCGCCCGAAGGCCGTGCTGCATTGTCCAGCAGCGATTTCGACCAGCGCGACGCCGCCGTATGGACGTCCAGCGCCATCGCCGCCGCCTGCATCGGGCTCAACCCGTAATGATCATCCTGCGGATGAAAGCTTTTGATATGGCAAATGGGCGAAATGGGGCCGGACGCATCGAACCGATGCACTTTGCCCCCCACGCGGTACTCATAAGCAATGGGCCAGCCATCTGGCCCCGGCACCACCGACATCCGGTCCGACCGCAGCACATGCAACTCCAGCGGCGCGCCACTTTCGCCCGCCACAGCCTCGACATAAGCATTGCCCGACAGCAAAAGCTGCGCATAAAGCGCCTCGAACAACTCCGCACGCCCCTGTCCGGGGTTGGGCGACTTCAGCAGCGCCAGAATGGGGTGCGTCTCAAATCGTTGTGCCGCATCCTGCAACACCAGCGGCAATGCCGCCGCCGCCTCGGAAATCAACCGCACCGACCGAAACCCGACCGGATTGCCCGAAAATCCCGACTTGGTCAGCGACACCGCATCCCGCGGCGACCACGCCACGCGGCCACCTGATTGAAAGGCCACCACCTTGCCCGTCGCGCTTGCCTTCTGCTCTGGTACATCCGCCACAGCCCGGTTCCGAAAGAAATCAAACAAGGGGGGTCTCCTTCACGTGATCCCAAGGGGCCTGTGGCCCGTCCATCCAACGAAAAAGGCGGCCGCTCACTGCAACCGCCTTGCTTCTTCTCTTTGCAAAATACTCGCCCCGCAGGGCCGGCCCGCCGTCAGGCGCCCAAGCTGCGCACGCCGGGCCGCCGATACTCCCGCGCGGGCTCGATCATCAACTCATGCAGCGCCCAGACCAGCGCATCCACCCGGTCGGGTGAACCCGTGCCCTCGAACCCGCGCCGTGTGATCCGCACCATCTCGTCCTCCAACGCGTCCAGCCCCGGCACATGCGCCACCCGGCCCTGCTCATAAAGAGCGGCCGCAGGTTCGGCGCGCAACGACTTGCCGTCCTTGGCCCGTACCGCCTTGTAAGGCACCATCGGGTCCACCTGCCGGACCACATCACGCAGGGCATCGCCGCCCTGATTGACCTCAACCACCATTCGGTCGGCCCCAAAGGTCTCGACCGCGGCAACCGCCGCCCGCGCCCATTCCATCGGGCTTGCCCCCTGCACCGTGCAATCGGCCAGCACATAGGCCCGCCACTCCTGCGGTGGACCGTCCAGCGTTGCGCCCGCAACCACGATGCCACAGGCATCCGAGGTGCTTTTTGACGTCACACAAGGATCGACGGCGACCACCACACGGTCGAAATGGCGCGGCGGCGTGCGCCGTGACGCCTCCAGCATCTCCGTCGTCCAAAGCGCGCCCTCGGCGTCGCTCAGCAGCACACCGTCAAGCTCCTGCCGACCCAGCCGGGTTCCTTCATAGCGCGCCCTTACCTCTTCGAGGAACGAGGCCGCCAGATTGGCCGCATTGGCCTCGGTCGGCGCATGGGTCACAACGGTTGACGGCATCTCCAACAGCGTTTTCAGCACCTCGACATTGCGCGGCGTTGTCGTCACGCAGACCCGGGGATCGTCACCCAGCCGCAGGGCAAACTGCAACATGTCCCAGGTCTCCTGCCCCTTTTTCCACTTGGCCAGCTCATCGACCCACGCCGCGTCAAATTGTGGCCCCCTCAACCCTTCGGGGTCAAAGGCCGTGTGCACCGTCGCCACCGCGCCATTGGGCCATTCCAGCCGCTTGCGCCCGGCCTGCCACGCCGGGCGGCGATCCGGCGGCGAGCAGGCCAGAATGCCACTCTCACCAAAAATCATCACTTCGCGGACCTGTTCGATGGTCTCGCCCACCAGCGCCACACGGCGCGCACGGCCCGGGTCCAGCGGCATCGGCCCCTCGACCATGTCGCGCACCCATTCCGCACCGGCCCGCGTTTTCCCGGCCCCACGGCCGCCCATGATGACCCACGTCCGCCAATCCCCTGCGGGTGGCAGTTGATGCTCCATCGCCCAGAATTCAAACAGAAAAGGGAGGGCGCCCAAGGCGCCCTCACCCAACTCATCCAGAAACCGCTCCTGCGCCGCAACAGGCGCGCAAGCGACCAAGCGCGCACCGAATTTCAGCTCGGGCTGCGTCATGGTCGATGGCATATCCGTTTTGGACAATGCCGGTGCGTGCTTTTCGAACTTCTCCAAGCTGCGCCTCCGCCTTCTGTACGCTAAAGACCGCCTTCGTCAGGGACGCGAGGTGGCCGTTCACTTCGGTTTCCTTGATTTCCTCCCCGGCATCGGCCCTTTCTGTGAGGGCTTGGAAGTGCCGACGCATTTCTGCAAGCGACGCCTGAACCGACAGCAAAAGCTCGTCGGTCCGGGCCTCTTCGGCGTCCGGGGTGATAAGTGTCATGTTTGCTCTGACCTCTCATGCGTTGGGATGATCTCCGCACGAGAGAAATAGAAAAGCGACCATCGGATCACTCCGAGGCCGCTTGCCCACTTCTTCTAGCTTGTCACAAGTTATACGTGTGACCGTTCGATCTGTCAAGCCAATTCGCAAGTGGCCCTGCACACACACCGCGCGCTAAGCTTAACAAATCATTACGAAAATAGACAAGCGCCTGAAAACGTTGATACAACCCTGACGTGGGTACACCAACCGTTCAGCCGCCGTCGCTTTCTTCCGCCCGCTCCGCTTCGATCTCACGCCAGCGCGCAACGTTGCGATTGTGTTCGTCCAGCGTCTCGGCAAAGGCGTGCCCACCGGTGCCATCCGCAACAAAGAAGATGAACGACGTATCATCGGGCTGTCCCGCCGCCATCAGGCTCGCCCGTCCGGGATTTGCAATTGGTGTCGGCGGCAGCCCTTCGATGACATATGTGTTCCACGGCGTGGCGGCACGCAGCTCGGACCGGCGCAAGCCACGCCCCAGCACACCCTGCCCCCGCGTGACCCCGTAGATCACGGTGGGGTCCGTCTGCAGGCGCATCCCTTGGTTCAAGCGGTTCACGAACACTGACGACACCCGCCCGCGCTCTTCTGCCACGGCGGTTTCCTTTTCGATGATCGACGCAAGGATCAACAACTCCTCCGGGCTGTCCAGCGGCACGTCCGGGTCCCGCGCTTCCCATGCGGCTGAAACAAGCAGTTCCTGCTGTTCCTGCATCTGCGTCAGAATCGCGTTGCGATCCTGCCCGCGTGTCACCTCGTAGCTGTCCGGTGCCAAGGCACCTTCGGGCGGCACCTCCGCAACGTCACCCGCAAGGACATCAATAGCCTTCAGGGCGTCCACAATCTGCCAACTTGTCACGCCCTCGGCCAGCGCCACGCGGTACCGCGTGTCCTGATCAGCCTTCACCTCGGTATAGGCGGCAGGCGCGTCTTCGACGGCAGGCTCAAACGCAGCCTTCTCGACAAAGCGGTTGGTGTTCGGGTCCAGTTCGCGGACCTGTGCGCTCAACCGGTTCACGCCGATGCGGTAAACCACCTCGGTCCCGCAGGTGCTGGCACCGCCGCGGGTCACGATGTCGACGATCTCCTCCATCGACGCGCCCGGCTCAACCAGATAGCTCCCCGCCTTCAGTTGCGAGGTCTTGTCGGCATAATCAGCGCCCGCGCGAAAAATCCAGCCATGTGTCACCGCGCCATCGGCTTCCAGCTCGCGGCTCACCCGGCGAAAATTCGACCCCCGATCCACCTGTAGGCACATCGCCTGATCCAACGGCCCGGCGGCTTCATATTGTGCGCGCCCCCAAAGGATCACGCCGCCCAGCACAAAGAGGGACACGATAAGAAAAGTGATCGCGTTAGAGGCGATCCCGCGCCACATCAGCTGACCTTTCCAAAGATCACGCTGGCGTTGGTGCCGCCAAACCCAAAGCTGTTGGACAAGGCGACCTCCACCTTGCGTTCCCGCTTGGCGTTCGGCGCCAGATCAACCGGCGTCTCAACGGCCATGTTGTCCAGATTGATGGTCGGCGGGCAGACCTGATCGCGGATCGCAAGGATCGAGAAAATCGCCTCGATCGCGCCCGCTGCCCCCAAAAGGTGCCCGGTCGCCGATTTGGTCGAGGACATTGTCACATTGCCCGCGTGATCGCCCAAGAGCCGCTCCACCGCCCCCAACTCGATCGTGTCCGCCATGGTCGAGGTGCCGTGTGCGTTGATATAGTCGATGTCCGACGGCTCAAGGCCCGCGTTGCGCAAGGCCGCGCGCATCGAGCGTTCCCCACCTTCGCCGTCCTCTGACGGGGCGGTGATGTGATAGGCATCGCCCGACAGACCGTAGCCGCGCACCTCGGCATAGATCTTGGCGCCGCGCGCCACGGCATGGTCGTAATCCTCAAGCACCACGATGCCCGCGCCTTCACCCATCACAAACCCGTCGCGGTCGGCGTCATATGGACGGCTGGCCGCTTGCGGATCGTCCGCACGTTTCGTCGACAGCGCCTTGCAGGCGTTGAAACCCGCGATGCCAATCTTGCAGATCGCCGCCTCGGCCCCGCCTGCGATCATCACGTCGGCGTCGCCATGCTGGATCAGGCGGCTGGCGTCGCCAATGGCGTGCGCCCCCGTCGAACAGGCGGTCACCACCGAATGGTTCGGCCCCTTGAACCCGTATTTGATCGACACCTGACCCGAGATCAGGTTGATCAGCGCGCCCGGCACAAAAAACGGGGACACGCGGCGCGGCCCCTTTTCTTCCATCATCACAGCCGTATTCGCGATGGAATTCAGACCACCGATGCCCGAGCCGATCAGAACGCCCGTACGTTCAAGGCTTTCGCGGTCCTCGGGGGCCCAACCAGCGTCTTCGATGGCCTGTTGTGCCGCCGCCAGTCCGAACATGATGAAATTGTCGACCTTGCGCTGTTCCTTTGGCGCCATGTAGGCGTCCGCGTTGAACGTCCCGTCGCTGCCGTCGCCCAATGGCACTTCGCACGCATATGTGGTGGCGAGGCCCTCGGGGTCAAACTGCGTGATCGGACCAGCGCCCGATTGCCCGTCAAGAATGCGGCTCCAGCTTGCCTCGACCCCATCGGCCAACGGCGTTACCAACCCCAATCCGGTCACAACGACTCTGCGCATCTGCTCTGCCCCCAAATCTTCGTTCTGGCCTGCCTCTTACCCGCTAGGGGTGGCGCTGTTCAAGCCCATGCGCGCCTAGCCCTGCGGCACCGACTTGCGAATATACAGGACGTAATCACGCCCGTCGGATACCGCCTCGCGCAGCACCTTGTATCCCAGAATGCCCGCCAAGCGGTGTGATGCATCATTGCCCGGTGCCACACGGCACACCAGCGGTCCCGTAATGACCCGGTCAAACCAGTCATGCGCAGCGCCTGCCGCCTCGCGACCCAACCCCCGACCGGCAAATTCCGGGTCTAAAAACCACGCGGCTTCGGGGTGGGCATCGTAATCCTCGCCCAAGCCGCGCGCGCCAAAGAAAAATCCGGTTTGACCCAGCATCTTTTTACCCTGATGCAGTTCGATGGCCCATTGTCCAAACCCGCTCACCTGCCAGTGGCCGGCCTGAAAGACAAAGGATTGCCATGCCTCGTCACGTCCCCAAGGCTCACCACCCACATGGCGCACGACGTCCGGCATCGCCCAGATTTCGGCAAACCGGTCGAAGTCTCCCGGACGCATGGCGCGCAGCGTGATGCGCGCCGTGTTGATTGTCGGCACATTGCGATTCATGTCTGGTGTCCTGCCCGATCACCTTTTGTTTTGCCCAAATCTGCGCCCATGCCGGGCAAAAGACAAGAACTAGCGAACCGCAAAAAGAAAAACGGCGCTTCTTTGCATATGCAAGAAGCGCCGTTTCAAAAGGGCCGTGGCCCGAACTGGCTCAGGAGGCTTTGGTGATAAAGCCCACAGCGTCGCCGAACGTCTGGATGGTCTCGGCGGCGTCATCGGGAATCTCGATGCCAAACTCTTCTTCGAAGGCCATCACCAGCTCCACGGTGTCCAGGCTGTCTGCGCCCAGATCGTCGATAAAGGATGCGTTATCGGAGACTTTCTCCTCATCCACGCCCAGGTGTTCCACAACGATCTTTTTCACGCGGTCCGCGATGTCGCTCATATGACTGTCCTCATTTTACCGGGGCTAATTTCGCGCCCCCAAGTGGTGTCCCCGATCTTGTCAGGGCTCTGGTCTTGCCCCCTTGGGGCGGTGAAGTATCGGGCCCTTTGACAAGGGCCCCAAACCGGAATCTGCGCCGCCTATAGCATATCTTTGGTTGATAGCAAGGCCGTGGCGCGGTGCCGCTACAACATGGCCATGCCACCATTGACGTGCAAGGTGGTGCCCGTCACATAGGCCGCCTCGGGGCTGGCAAGGTACAGCGTGGCCGCTGCGATCTCGTGGGCTTCCCCCATACGGCCAGCGGGAATTTGCCCCATGATTCCAGCCTTTTGGTCATCCGTCAGCTTGTCCGTCATGGCCGTCGCGATAAAGCCCGGCGCAACCGCGTTTACCGTGATCCCACGGCTCGCCACCTCGTAGGCAAGGCTTTTGGACATGCCGATCATGCCTGCCTTGGACGCGGCATAGTTTGCCTGACCGGGATTGCCGGTGGCCCCCACCACCGACGAGATGTTTACGATCCGGCCCCAGCGCGCCTTCATCATGCCGCGCATGACGCCTTTGCACAGCTTGAACGTGGCGGTCAGGTTCACATCCAGAACGCTTTGCCATTCCTCGTCCGACATGCGCATGAACAGGTTGTCCCGCGTGATGCCCGCATTGTTGACCAGAATATCAAGGCCGCCCATCGCCTCTGTCGCCTGTTTCGGCAGTGCCTCGACCGCCTCCATATCGCTGAGGTTGCAGGGCAGCACAAATGCCCGTTCGCCCAATTCGCCCGCCAGAGCCTCCAGCGGTTCGGTCCGCGTGCCGCTCAGCCCCACGGTCGCGCCCGCAGCGTGCAGCGTGCGCGCGATTTCTGCGCCGATCCCGCCCGACGCGCCCGTCACCAGCGCTGACTTACCTGTCAGATCAAACATTCATGCCCCTTTTCTCAAGCTATTCTACGTCCAGATACACGTCACAGACATTGTGTGCATCGTTCCGCGCGATGATCCTGTAGACCTCGCGCGCCAATCCTGTGGGCGTCAGGCCCTGTTCCGCCGCCGCCGCGTGCAGCGCCGGGTACACCTGCGGCAGACCTGAAAACGGGCCACGCAGCCGGTGCATCAATGCGCGACTGCCCGGCACCTCAATCGCCTCGAACCCCGGCAGCATCACGTCCATGGGCACGCCCACAGTCACCTCGATCTCGTCGCCCTCCACCCGGTAAAGCGCGGTCTCCGGTCCGCAGGCCAAAAGCCCCGCCTCGCGCTGCAACCCGCCAAGCGCATCGAACGCACTGGGGATTTTCGACAATCGTTCGTCAAAGGCGAACCGGCGGCGCAGGCCGCCAAGGGTCACAGGGTCAAGCGTGACAAGCTCAGCCATCTACAGCGGCCTTCACATCGTCGGGCGTTCCCACCGCACGCGTGGCGATGGACCGGTCGATGCGCCGCACCATACCCGACAGCGCCTTGCCCGCGCCGATCTCCCAGATCTCCGTCACACCTTCGCCTGCCATCCACAGCACACTCTCGCGCCAGCGTACGGAGGCCGTTACCTGATCCACCAGATGGTTGCGCAAAAGCGTGGCGGATGTGCAGCCATGCGCCAGCACGTTCGGGACAACGGTGACCTTGGGCGTCTCGATATCCACATGGCTCAGTGCTTCGGCCATCACACCCGCTGCGGGTTCCATCAGGCTGCAATGGAAAGGTGCAGACACAGGCAGCATCACCGCGCGCTTGGCCCCACGCTCCTTGGCCAGTTCCACCGCACGCTCGACCGCACCGATATGGCCCGATACAACCACCTGACTTGGATCGTTGTCATTTGCCGCCTGACACACTTCGCCCTTTGCCGCCTCCGCGGCTACAGCGCTGGCCGCCTCGAAATCCAGACCCAGCAGCGCCGCCATCGCACCCACGCCAACGGGCACGGCCTCTTGCATGGCCTGCCCGCGGGTGCGCAACAGTCGCGCGGCATCTGCCACACTCAACGATCCCGCCGCACATAGCGCCGAATATTCGCCCAGCGAATGGCCAGCGACAAACGCAGCCTTTTCGACCGTCACCCCTTCGGCGTCCAGCGCACGCATCACCGCCATGGACGTGGCCATCAGCGCCGGTTGCGCATTCTGCGTCAGCGTCAGCCTGTCCTGCTCTCCGTCCCAGATCAGCGCGCTCAGCTTTTCACCCAGTGCGTCGTCCACCTCTTCGAACACCGCGCGGGCCGCCGGATAGGCCTCGGCCAGATCACGGCCCATGCCAATGGTCTGTGCCCCCTGCCCAGGAAAAACAAATGCAATGCTCATGCGCGGCCCCTCGATGTGTTCTTTGCTGATCCCGGGTGTAATGGGCGCGGCTGCACGAAACAAGCCAGCCCTGACAGCGCTGCACGGCACCTGTGCAGCAATTTGCGGTTGTCACGCAGCACGGTCGCATAACATTAGGACCAGACGTGTTGTCCTATCGTCCCTGATGGAGAAGTATGATGTCCCTCGCCAACACCGCCTCCAGCTATGGCTCGGTCGCCAAGACCCTGCATTGGCTGACCGCCCTGCTGATCCTGACCCTGTTCCCGCTTGGGATCGTCGCCAACAACATGGCGTATGAACTGCGCACCGCCGCAGCCCCGTCTGACGACCTGCTGGCGCGGACCGCATGGCTGTTCTCGCTGCACAAGACGCTGGGTGTCACGGTGTTCTTTGTGGCGCTGATCCGGATCGCATGGGCCCTGCGCCAACCCAAACCCGGCCTGCTGCACCCTGACCGCAAAGCCGAAAGCTTTGCCGCCGAGACAGTGCATTGGCTGCTCTACGGCTCTTTGGTGCTGGTGCCCTTGTCGGGCTGGATCCACCACGCCGCAGCAAGCGGCTTTGCGCCCATCTGGTGGCCCTTTGGTCAAAATCTGCCGCTGGTCCCAAAATCCGAAACGGTTGCAGCCGCCATGGGCGGCGCGCATTGGGTGCTGACCAAAGTTCTGGCGGTTTCGCTTCTTCTGCATATTGCTGGCGCGCTCAAGCACCATTTCGTCGACCGTGACATGACCCTGCGCCGCATGTGGTTCGGCGCGCCCGACCTGCCGCAGGCTGACAGCAGCCACAAACACGCCATGCCTGTTATCGCCGCTCTTGCCTTTTGGGCGCTGGCACTGTCGGGCGGCGCGGCCATGGGCGTCTATGCGCCCCACGGTGCAGGACATGACGGCACAGCCCTCCAAAAGGTCGCCTCAGACTGGCAAGTGCAGGACGGGACCCTGTCCATCACCGTGACGCAGCTTGGATCAGAGGTGTCGGGCACGTTCTCGGACTGGACCGCTGCAATCACCTATGACGAAACCGTGGAAAACGGGATCGCAGGCACGGTCGAGGTCACCATCGCAATCGCCTCTCTCACCCTCGGCAGCGTCACCGGACAGGCCATGGGACCGGATTACTTCGATGCCACAACATTCCCCACGGCCACGTTTGCAGCCGACATCATGCGGGTGGTCGATGGTCACGAGGCCGTCGGAACGTTGACGATCCGCGACCAAAGCGTACCGATCACCCTGCCCTTTGGCCTGTCGGTCAACGGGGACGAGGCGTCCATGGTTGGGGGCATCACGCTGGACAGGCGCAATTATGGCATCGGCGACAACATGGCCGACGAAAGCTCGCTCAAATTTGCGGTGGAGGTGGACGTGGACCTCATCGCCTCACGCGGATCAGATCAAACCGGATAGCGGCAGCAACGCAAGGCGGCCTGAAAAGGCCGTCTTGTATAAAATAGTGTCGCGCGGCAGCGCGTCGTTTTGGCAGCACCGTCGACGCAAAAGGGCCACGCAATGTCCGTTGCGTGGCCCTGTCTCAACTGCGGTGCTTGTATCAGCCAGCCTTCTGCGCCTCGATCGAGATCATCACCTCGACCTCATCACCGACCGCCGGGGCAAAGGCGCCAAGGCCAAAATCCGACCGCTTCAGCGTCGTCGTTGCATCAAAGCCAGCCCAGGGCGTGCCCTGATTGGGGCCAAAGGGAAACGCGCCGGACTGGTTCAGCGTGGCGTCCAGCACCACCGACTGCGTGGTGTCGTTCATGGTCAGATCGCCGGTGATCTTGGCGGTGTTGTCGCCGGTCACTTCAATCGCGGTCGAAGTAAAAGTGATCAGATCTCCGTCTTCGGCCCCGAAAAAATCGTCGGACATGAAATGGCCATCACGGGCCTCCCAGCCTGTGAACATCGATTTTGTCGGCATCGACACGGTCACACTCGAGTTCGCAGGATTGTCCTGATCAAACATGATCTCACCTTCAAAGCCAGAGAACATGCCGAATGTGGTCGAGTATCCGAGGTGGTTGTAGGAAAACACGACCTGGCTGTGGCTGCTGTCGAGCGTGTAACGCTCGGCGGCAAAGGCGGTGCCTGCCGCTGCTGTCAGGGCTGTGGCCAGAAGGAGAGATTTCATCGTGGGTGCTCCGTAGGGTTGGTTACGCATGACGCAAAATGTGATGCATCCCGGCCCCGAAGCAACTCCACACAGATCAACAGACCGTGCGCGGCAGCGAACACGGTCTGTCCCAATTGGATGTCAGATCAGATTTTTCCGTGCGCGCTCAGGGCACAGAGCAGGGCGTACCGTGTCTCGGGATCGGCCAGCGGCACTTCGGCCAGAAGCTCGCCGCGTTTGTCCCACATCCGCACCATATGCGAAACCACGTCGACCGTGCCGAGGTTCGAAAACGCGCAGCGACGCACAACCACCGGCGACGAAAACATTGACGCGGCCGGGCGCACCAGACGCAGCACATCGCGCTCAAGGTCAATTTCCACCTCAAGGCTGCGCTTGCGCCGCGCACCTTGGATCAACGCCACACCGGCCATGCCCATGAAGGCCGACAGCGCCAGTTTGAACAGCATGACGTCCTGTTCAAAGGCACCACCGGGCTGCAACCACAATCCGACAACCGCCATCACCATCACGATCCCGGAAAACCGCTGCGCGCCACGCGCCAGCCACCGTCTGCCGTCGACCGTCCGCACCGGTGCAAAGACCGACCCGTGCGGGTATGTGTCCGAAAACATTGCGTCTGTTGTTGCCACCATGGTTCCCATCCCTCGTTCCACGTCAGGTGTTTTTTGTTAACCACAACTGTCGGGGGTAATCGTGACCAGATTGGGGCGTGCGCAAGGTATTGCAGTGCCGCCTTTGCGGCACCGAGGGGCCCGGCTTTTTCCCTTGCACAGGCGCGCGCGCGGTGTATACGGGCGCATCCCTGCAGCACCTTTTTGCCGCGCAGTCTCTCGTGACCGATCCGCAGGGGATCATGGACCGGTCTTTGAAATGCGCCTTGATAGAAGTGGAGATACGTCCATGCCTCTTTATGAGCATGTGATGATTGCCCGTCAGGACCTGAGCAACACTCAGGCCGAGGGTCTCATCGAACATTTTGGCACCGTCCTCGCCGACAACGGCGGCACCCTCGTGGATAACGAATACTGGGGTGTGAAGACGATGGCCTACAAGATCAACAAGAACCGCAAGGGCCACTACGCCTATCTGCGCACCGATGCCCCCGCTGGCGCCGTGCAAGAGATGGAGCGCCTGATGCGCCTGCACGAAGACGTCATGCGCGTTCTGTCCATCAAGGTCGACGAACATGCCGAGGGTCCATCGATCCAGATGCAGAAACGCGACGAACGCGACACCCGTCGCGAACGCCGGTAAGAAGGAGCACGCACAATGGCTGCAAAACCGTTTTTCCGCCGTCGCAAGGTTTGCCCGTTCTCTGGCGAGAACGCGCCCAAGATCGACTACAAAGATACACGCCTGCTGCAACGCTACGTGTCCGAGCGCGGCAAGATCGTGCCAAGCCGCATCACCGCCGTATCGGCCAAAAAGCAACGCGAACTGGCCCGTGCCATCAAACGCGCGCGCTTTCTCGCCCTGCTGCCCTACGCCGTGAAATAAGGAGCGACTGACATGCAAGTTATCCTTCTCGAACGTGTGGCCAAGCTGGGCCAGATGGGTGACGTCGTCGACGTCAAACCTGGCTACGCCCGCAACTTCCTGCTGCCCCAGAAAAAGGCGCTGACGGCGTCCAAGTCGAACATCGCGGATTTCGAGGCACAGAAAGCACAGCTTGAGGCGCGCAACCTCGAAACCAAGAAAGAGGCCGAAGCGCTGGGTGAAAAGCTGGATGGCCAGCAGTTCATCGTGATCCGTCAGGCCTCCGATGGCGGCAACCTCTATGGCTCCGTCACCCCCCGTGACGTGGCTGACGTCGCCACCGAAGAAGGCTTCACGGTGGATCGCAAGCAGATCGTGATCCCTGCCCCGATCAAGGAACTGGGCCTGCACGATGTGCACGTGTCCCTGCACCCCGAGGTCGATGTGGTGGTTCAACTGAACGTGGCCCGCTCTGCCGAAGAGGCCGAGTTGCAGGCGTCCGGCAAATCGATCCAGGAATTGGCCGCCGAAGAAGAGGCCGCTGCCGAGTTCGAAATTCAGGAACTGTTCGACGATATCGGTGCCGCGGCATCCGATGACGACGATCTGGCCGAAGCTGCGGGCATCGCCCCAACCGAAGGCGAAGAGGCCTCGGAAGAGGCTGATGAGCCCAAGGCCTAAAGGCCCGGTCCATTCACACCCAAGACAACCGCGCCGCATCCCGGCGCGGTTTTTTTGTCGGCACCTGATCCCGTCCCGGACACCCCGACACAAGGCCCATGCGTGCGGGTGTGCCGGGTTGGCGCCTGCGTTGCCGCACAGGCTTTTGTCTTTTGACTTGCCATGCCCGCGCGGGCGTTGGACACGACCTCATGTTCAAAAGCCGCTCCATCACCTTTATCCTGATCACGTTGATGATCGACGCCATCGGCATTGGCATCGTGTTCCCGATAATGCCGGATCTGATGGACCGCGTGGGCGCAGGCGACACAGGACAGGGCGCGCTTTGGGGTGGGCTGCTGATGGCGGCCTATGCAGGCGCACTGTTTTTGTGCGGGCCCATCGTGGGCAGCGTCTCGGACGCAGTAGGCCGCAGGCCGATTCTGATCGCCGCGTTGGTCATGCTGGCCCTGGACTATGTGATCATGGCGCTGGCGGACACGTTCTGGCTGCTGTTGCTGGGGCGCACGCTCGCCGGGCTTGCGGGGGCGACATATATCACCGCAACAGCCTATATCGCCGACATCTCGGCACCCGCGGAAAAGGCCGCCAATTTTGGCCTGATCGGCGCGGCCTTTGGTATCGGCTTTGTGCTTGGGCCTGCCATCGGCGGGGTGGCCGCCGAACTCAGCCTGACCGCGCCCTTCTGGATCGCGGCAGCCCTGTCGGCGGCCAATGCCCTCTTTGGTCTGTTTGTGCTGCCCGAAAGCCTCGCCCCGGACAAGCGCCGCCCTTTTGGCAAGCGTGACCTCAACCCGTTCAGGTCGATCCTCGACGCCTTCCGCCTGCCCGGCCTTGCCGTGCCGCTGCTGTGTATCCTGATCTTCGAGTTTGCGAACATGGTCTATCCCAGCATCTGGGCTTTCTGGACCCGCGAGGTGTTCGATTGGCCGACCCTCTATATCGGGTTGTCACTGGCGGCCTATGGGGTGCTGCTGGCACTGGTGCAAGGCGGGTTGATGCCCGTCCTGATCGGGTGGATCGGAGATTTCCGCACACTTGTGCTGGGTATGATTGCAGCGCTGATCGGATTGATCGGCTTTGGTTTCACCGGAACGGTCACGGCGCTGATCATTTTCCTGCTGCTGGCCGCGCTCTCGGACCTTGTGCCCGCGTTGATGACGGCGATGGCATCCAATCAGGTGGACGCAGACCGGCAGGGTGTCGTGCAAGGTGTCATCGCCTCGCTGTCCTCCGTGGCGGCCATTCTGTCACCCATCGTGATGACAGCCCTGTTTCAGGCCTCTGTCGACGCAGACGGCATTTATCTGCCCGGCGCACCCTTCCTCTTTGCCGCGCTGCTGGTCCTTGCCATGATGCCCTTGGCGCTGCGTTTGCGCGGACATGCGTCGGTCTGATGCGCGGTTGCCCGATCATGTCGCAGAAACCGGCCTCCAAGGCTGGACAGTGCCGCCGCGCGGCGGCACGGTGCGGCACATGAAACGCATGATGTTCCTCGCCTTTGCCCTGCTCCTCGGGGCCTGTCTCGCGCAGGACCCTGCCTCCATCGAAATGGCGCCCCGCGCCCAGCCGCAAAGCCAAGGCGAAATCGCGTTCATGTCGCGCCTGTTTAACGATATACAGCCGACCTCCATCACGGACCGACGCGAATATTGCGGGCTGATCGGTGTCGATGCGGGCGGCAGTTTTGTCGCGACCGAGCCCGTGCGCGGGCGGGTGTCATCCTGCCTGCCGCCCGATCCGCGTTTTGCCGATTTTCAGGTGCTGGCCTCGTATCACACGCACGGGGCATGGGATCCCGACTATTACACCGAAGTGCCCTCCTTTGACGACATGCGCACCGATATCGAGGACGGCACAGACGGATACATCGCCACACCCGGCGGGCGGTTCTGGTATGTGGATGCGCGCAATCAGATTGCGCGGCAAGTCTGTGGGCGCGGCTGCCTGATCGCCGATCCCGCCTACCGGTCAGACCCGGACGACCCGGTCAGCGCAACCTACACGCTGGACGATCTGCGCGCGTTCTGAGGCGGCGCGAACGCCGCCCCTGCCCCACCCTCACTCGTCGACGAGCGGCTTGAGCTGGTAATAGATGTGCGACAGCTGAAACTTGCCAAAGCTGTTGGTCTCCCCCTGTGTCACGTTGTGACAAAAGAAACAGCTGTTGGCGAAGGTCTGCGAATAGGTCTCCATCGTCGCATTGTAGAGATCCAGAGACCCGCGCATCTGCGCTGTTTCATCGCCATTCTGGTTCGGGATCGGTGCGGGACCGCCACCTTGCGGTGTTGTCGTCCAGATGCCACCGGTCTGCACGTAGTTCTTGCGCGGATCACCCGCCGCGATCTGCGACAGAACGTTTGTGTTGAGTGACACCAGTTCGGTGTTGTTCTTGACCGCCTTGTCGAACACATCCTGCGTGATCTTACCGCTGTTCACGTCGTCGGGCGTATACGGCAGGCTGCCCCATGGCCGGACACGCACAGTATCCGAGGGCACGATGCCACCGGCACAGACCGGACCGCCGTCCTTCATTTCGGCCACGATCTCAATCACGTTCGGATTGTCCTTGTTGGCCGTGGTCGTCATGCATTCGACGTTTTTACCAGTGGCCGTGCTGTCTGTGGCGAGGAACGTATAGCTGCCACTGGAATCGTAGGGCCACTGCACCGGCTCTGTCCCCCCGTTGGAGTAGTAATAACCGACATCCGGCGCGTTGTTGATGTGCTCGAACGTGGCCCAGACGAATTCCGGGTGGTCCTGCACCGTGCCCACCACGTGAATGCCCACCAGCGCCAGCGTCAGATCCTGCGTGCCGTTTGGCGTCCACACGGTGTTGTTCGCATTGGGCGTGTAGGCTGGAACCACCGCGGGCATGGTCACGTAAGCAGACGCATCCGGCAAGGTCGCGGCATCGACCCACGACGTCTTGAGCTCCATGGCCAGTGTTTCAGGCGCGACAGGCGCGTCCAGACCGACCTTTTCCACATAAGCCTCGATCAGCTTCAATTCGTCCGCGCTGATCGGAAAGTCCTTCAGGTCCTCGGCCTTGGTGTTCTTTTGCAGGGTCAGGAAATCGGCGTAGACGTCGTTGGAATGCACACCATAGTAAACCAGCGATTTGCCCTGACTCATAAGCGTGCCGCCACCAGCTTGCGTCACTTCGCCAAGCGAATCCACCGCCTTTTCCGCACGCAGCGCAACGTTCAGCGCAGGCGTCGCGGTGGCTTTCTGGAACCTGCGCACGCCGTCGACTTCGGGCAGAACATTGTAAATCGCCGCGCCGTCCAGGACGATACCGTCGCCTTCGGGCGAGGTCAGCCACAGGAACATCTGCGAGCCCCACTGGTAAAAATTGCAGATTTGCGGCCCCGCGCCGCCATTGGGATTGTCATCGGTGAAGGTCACGGAACTGGGTGGACTTACTACGCCATTGGGAGTGACCGTGCCGCCGAACCACGAGGCAATATCGGCTGTGCACGTGGCCTCTGCATCCGTGGGCATGGTCATCTGTGCCCAAGCCGGAGTTGATGCCAGCAGACATGCACAGGTCGAAAGTGTAAGTGTTTTCCGTCTCATAGAGCCCTCCAAATCGCGCAGAACGCGCGCTCAATCAAAATGCGGGGGCGGTTTGAAAAATGTTAAAACAATAGGGTAATAGGCTGCCCCCATAGGCCAACGGTCGGACAGTTCGCCAGTCAAGTCAACTACCCTAGGTAGTGATTTTCGCCTGCCGCATCCGTCAGCACAAAAAAGGCCGCCCGAAGGCGGCCTGATTGTCAGTCTGACAGCTGCGTGGCGATCAATCGTCCTCGAGCGCCTCAACAGCCTTTTGCAGATCGTCCTTGCTGATTTCCTTTTCGGAGACGTCAGCATTTTCGACGATGTGGTCCACAACCTTGTCTTCGAACAGCGGCGCGCGCAGTTGCTGTTGCATTTGCGGATTTTGCTGCACGAATTCAAAGAACTGGCGTTCCTGACCGGGATATTGACGCGCTTGCGCCATCACGGCTTGGCTCATCTCGGCATCGGTGACTTCGACCTCGGCCTTTTGGCCGATCTCTGCCAGAAGCAGGCCCAGACGCACGCGGCGCTCGGCAAGTGTCTTGTGCTCATCCGTGGGCTCGACCTCGGGGTGGTCATGGCCCTCGACCTCGGGGTTTTCCTCGTGCCACAGCTGATGCGCAATCTGCTTGGCTTCGGCCTCGACAAGGCTCGGCGGCAGTTCAAAGCTGACCACCTTGTCCAGCGCGTCGAGCAGACCGCGCTTCATCACCTGACGGGCCGCACCGGCATATTCACCTTCAAGCTGCTCGCCAATGCGGGCCTTGAGACCGTCCAGATCATCCGCGCCGTATTTCTTGGCCAGTTCGTCGTCGATCTCGGCGGCGACGGGTTCCTTGACCTCTTTGATCTTGCACTCAAAGACGGCTTCTTTGCCCTTGAGGTTTTCGGCTTGGTAGTCCTCGGGGAAGGTGACGGTCACGTCTTTCTCTTCACCGGCCTTCGAGCCGACAAGCTGTTCCTCGAAACCGGGGATGAACTGACCGGAGCCCAGCACCAGCGGGAAATCCTCGGCGGCACCACCGTCAAACGCTTCGCCATCCACACGACCCAAGAAGTCGAAAACAACCTGATCGCCGTCCTTGGCTTTGGAACCTTTCTTGCGTGCCTTGAAGTCCTGCGCGTTCTCGGCGAGCGAGCCCAGCGTCTCTTCGATCGCGGCCTCGTCGGCCTTGACCACCAGACGCTCAAGTTTCAGCGCGCCCATGTCGACCTCGGGGATTTCGGGAAGCGCCTCATAGGACATCTCGACGTTTACGTCGTCGCCCTCTTTCCAGTCTTCGTTGGTCATCTTGACGTCGGGCTGCATCGCGGGACGATCGCCGCTGGCCTCGAAATGCTCTGCCATCGCGCCGTCGACGCTTTCCTGCATCGCCTCGCCCAGCAGGCGCTGACCAAACTGCTTTTTCAGCAGCGCCATCGGCACCTTGCCTTTGCGAAAGCCCTTCATTTCGACTTCGGGCTGGGCTTCGGCCAGCTTTTCATTGACCTTGGCGTCCAGTTCGGCCGCCGTCACGGTAATCGCGTAGCCGCGTTTCAGACCTTCGTTCAGCGTCTCGGTGACCTGCATGTGTGCTCCCATAGCGTCATTGCCCCCGGAATTGGCCAGGGGCGCATCAGAAATCGCGCCCTTCTAGGCACGGCGCGGGGCGGGTGCAAGGGGCTTGGTCGCAATGGCAAAGGGTATTTCGGCACCGTCAGGCGAAGATCGGGGGCAAACCTACCATAAGTTGCGTGAAAACGTGTCCCCGCGTTAAGAGGAGATAAATAAGAATGAAATCATACTGAACTCTGCGAACGGTCAGATCAAATTGGCCACAGTGGGATTAAAGACGATGAGACATCACAGATTCGGAGCGTTGCGCCGTATGTTTGTGGCGCTGTGGGTCACGCTCTGTGGCGTGACGGCGACAGCGCAGACCGCGCCTTTGCTGGCGGCGGCGGATGAATGGCCCCCCTTTTCAGGCGTCGACTTGCCCGGTCAGGGCATGTCGCTGGACGTGATCCATACGGTGCTGACCGAGGCAGGATATGATGTGACCACGAGGGTGGTGCCTTGGGCGCGCCTGATGGGCGATGCGGACATTGGTCAGTTCGACATTATCGGGTCGCTGTTTGCTGATCCCGAGCTTGAGGAATACCTTATTTATTCCGATCCCTTCTTTCTCACCGAGGTCAGGCTGGTGCAGCCTGTGGGCGAAACCTATGCGTTCACGACCGTCGCCGACCTGCGCCCCTTTAGCATCGCGGTGGGCGACGGGTTTTTGTACGAGGATGAATTCGACCGCGCGACATATCTGGAAAAACACGTTGTGACGACGACACTTCAGGCCATTCAGATGGTCGCCGCAGGACGGGTCGATCTGACGCTGGACAGTGTGGATGTGGTCCGCCACACGATCACACATGACGACCCCAACCTAAAGGATCGCGTGACATTCGCTGATGGTGTCCTCGCCCGGCAAGACATCCATATGGCCATCCGCCGCGATGTCGAAGGCAGCCAAGAGATAGTCGATGCGTTCAACGCCACGCTTGCCAAGATGCGGCGGGATGGTCGTCTTGAAACCCTGTTGATGAGGCATGTCCAAAGATGATTGCGACGCTGCGCGCCATCGGCTTCGACAATCGCCTTGGGCTGCGGCTTGTGATCGCATCCCTGATTGTCGGATCGGTGCTGTCCGTGCTGAGCACCAGCGCCCAGTTGGGCGCGAGCTACTTCCGGCAGCGTACGGACGCGACGCTCGTGCTGAGCCGGATCGAAGACACGCTTGCCAGCCCGCTCGAACAGGCGGTGTGGACGTTCAACTTTGATCAGGTCGATGTCATTCTGGACGGATTGGCGGCGGATCCCAATATCGCGTTTGTGGAGTTGCAATCCTCCACCGGGCAAAGCTGGACGCGCGGCGACCCTGACGAGCAAGCCGCAACGCCCGACGATCAGCGTGTCTACGAACTGGTGCACAAGCTCGACAACAACCGCAGCGAACTGGTCGGCGTGCTGGATGTGCGGCTGTCGCTGGATGCGGTGCGTGCACGGGTCTGGGCCGAATTCTGGACCACGTTCCTCACCAATCTGGCCAAGGCCTATATCGCGGCAATCGCCCTGCTGTTTCTGGTCGGTCACATGGTGTCGCGGCATCTGCGCAAGATCGCGGATCACGTGGACAATACCAACGCCGACAACACCAACGCGTTGCGGCTGGACCGTGCAGGCAGCGAAAAGACCGATGATCTTGACCGTATTGTGGACGCGATTGACCGCTTTGAATGCCGCACCCGCGAGCAGATGGATGCGCTTGGCAACGAAATCATCGACCGCAAACAGGCAGAGGCGGAGGCGCGGCAGGCGCTGTCCATACGCTCGCAATTCCTCGCCACAATGAGCCATGAGATCCGCACGCCGCTGAACGCGATCATGGGGTTCCTGCACCTGATCGCGACCTACAAGGATATTGACGACAAACCGCGCGTCTATGCCGAAACGGCGACCAAGGCGTCGCATCAACTGATGAGCCTGATGAACAACTCGCTGGATATGTCGCGCATCGAAGCTGACGCGGTTGAAATCAAAATGACGCCAACCGATATCCACAGCCTTGCCAAGGACTGGCATCAAAGCGCCGAGGGTATGCGCCACATGCGCGACAAGAACATCAAGATCACGCTGGACGTGGCGCGCGACCTGCCGCCCCTGATCAACATGGATGCCTCGCACGTCACGCAGATCGTTTCGAACCTCGTGGACAACGCAATCAAGTTTACCGATGCCGGAGAGGTGGACATTGCGATAAAAAATGCTACCTCAGATGGCAATCCCGCAATTGACATACGTGTCAGTGACACAGGAAACGGCATTCCGGAGGACGCCCGTGCGCGCATTTTCGAACGATTTACCCAAGCGGATTCCGGAATGCTGCGCGCCCATGGCGGGTCTGGTCTTGGCCTTGCCATCTGTAGCGAGCTGGCCCGACTGATGGGTGCGACACTCACTCTCGATGACCGGATCAGGGATGGTTTTACCACCGTTTTCTTGTTAAGGTTGGAAAACGTGGCCTTGGTGGACCTCCCGACATGACGTATATGCACAAAGTGCTGCTGATCGAGGATGATGAGTTTACGCGCTTTATGATGCGCGAGATCATCTCTGGTCTGGGCGTTGAGGTCGAAATCGCATCAAACGGCGACGAAGGGTGCAAGTTGCTGGAAAAGCAACCGGGCGAGTTCGGACTGGTGTTGATGGACTTGCACATGCCGGTCATGTCCGGCATCGACGCAACTCTGAAAATCCGCAACGAGGTTCAGGATCCTCCAAGCAAGGTGCCCATCATTGCCGTCACCGCGGATGTCACCTATCACAATTCGTCCCGCGTTGCTGAACTGGGCATGAATGGTTTCACGCCCAAACCTGTATCGCCGGGGACCTTGTTATCCCTCATCGACCAATATTGCGCCGCCTAACAGGTAATTCAAAATATGACGGAAGAGTCAGGATCGGAGAAACCGATCGACGCTGAAGAAGACCAGACCGAAAAGACGTCTGAAACACTCAGGGACCCATATATCGTAGGGATTGCCGCCTCGGCAGGCGGGTTGGAGGCAGTCTCGCTCTTGGCGCAGAACCTGCCCGCGAACGCATCCGCCGTATACGTAATCGCACTGCACATGTCGCCCACGCACAAGAGCGTTCTGTCCACGCTGATCTCGCGCGAGACAAAGCTGCCGGTGTTCGAGCTCAAAAGCGAAACGGTGGCGGAGCCAAATGCAATTTACGTGACGCCGCCCAACACGGACGTCGTCTATGAGCGTGGCATGTTGCGCCTGCGCAACCCGTCCGGCCACCCGGCCACGCCCAAACCCTCTGCCGACCGCCTGTTCAAAAGCATCGCCGAAGTGTGCGGTGAAAACTGTGTGGGCATTGTGTTGTCCGGGACGGGTTCGGACGGCAGCTATGGCTCGCAATCCATCCGCGAGGCGGGCGGCATCACCATCGCGCAAGAACCGGCAACGGCCAAGTATGATGGTATGCCCACCTCGGCCATTGAAACCGGTTGCATCGACCTGACCCTGTCGCCCGAGCAAATCGGCACGCATCTGGAAAAAATCCTCGCCCGGCCCCGCAATTTCGACGGGCTGCGCGACCTGATGGACACGCCCAGCCCGCTGGGCGATCTGTTTGGCATCCTGCTGGCCCGCACGCAGGTGGATTTCCGGGACTACAAGGAAAACACCCTGAACCGCCGCGTGGCACGGCGTATGACAGCGCTGGGGATCGACACATACGATGCCTATGTGGACTACTGCCGCGCCAATGCCGACGAAGTGGACGCGCTGCACCGGGACCTTCTGATTTCGGTCACCCGTTTCTTCCGCGATCCCTACCAGTTCGAGCATCTGAAATCCGAACTGAAAGAAACGTTCGACAACCGGACCACCGGCCCCATCCGCATCTGGATTGTGGGCTGCGCCACCGGAGAAGAGGCCTATTCCGTCGCGATTATCATTGCCGAAATCCTTGGCGGTATCAGCGCACTGGCCAAGCGTAACGTGCAAATCTTTGCCACGGATATCGACCAGAACGCCATCGAAGTGGCACGGCGCGGGGTCTATCCGATCACGGCGGCGCAGGATATCCCGCCGGAATTGCTGCCCGATTACTTTGTGATGGGTGAAACCGACATCACAGTGCGCCCCGAGTTGCGCGCCGTGACGCTGTTTTCGCATCACAACGTGTTCCAGGACCCGCCCTTTATCAACGTGGATCTGGTGAGCATCCGCAACCTGCTGATCTACTTCAACCTGTCGCTGCAAGAGCGCGTTCTGAGCCGGTTGCACTATGCGCTGAGCTCGACCGGGCTGCTGTTTCTGGGCACGTCCGAAACCGTGGGCGAGATGGCCGTATTCTTTGAGGCGCGGCAGGGCGCGGACAAAGTGTTTGGCAAACGGCGCGGCATCTCGGGAGAGTTGTCGATCGAGCCCGGCACAGGCATGTTCCACCGCACGCGGCGCAAATCCGGTCTGGGCGGCAAAACGACCTCTGCCAATGATCCCAACGCGCAGGCCGATCTGTCGCTGGCGCGCGTGGTGGCGCCCAATGGTTTTATCACCACCCGCAACGGCACCATCATCGAGGTGCTGGGCGACCTGAGCCCGTTCATGGAAATCCGCGCGGGCATGTCGACCTCGCTGAACCTCAAGATGTTGATCGAACCGTTGCGATCAGAGGCCACCAGCCTCATCGCGGTGGCCATGCGCAACGAAGAACGACGCATGGGCCGCTGGCATTCGGTGGCGACCCCGGTGGGCAACCGTATCCAGCTGAACGTGTATCCGTTCCACAATTTCAAAGGCGGTGAGATGCACTGCCTTGTCTCCGTCGATACCAAGTTCGAAGAACAGGTCGAAACCAATCTCGGCGACATCACCGACGAAGAACAGCGCGCCTATATCGAACGGATGGAGCTTGAGATTCGGTCCACCCAAGAGGCGTTGCAACAGACCATCGAAGAACTACAGACCGCCAACGAAGAGATGCAGTCCGCCAACGAAGAACTGCAATCCACCAACGAGGAATTCCAGGCCACCAACGAAGAGCTGGAAACCTCGAACGAAGAACTGCAATCCACCAACGAGGAATTGCTGACCGTCAACGAAGAGCTACAGATCAGTTCTGCCGAACGTCAGGCACTGGCCTCCGAGCTTGAGGCGACATTGTCTTCGGCGCCTTATGCCATCGCATTGGCGGATCAGGCGTTGATGCTGCGCCGGATGAGCCGCGTTGCGCTCGACTTCTTTGGGCTGGTCGACCTGCCGCCCACCGGCGTGCACCTCAGCCAGTGCAGCCTGCCCGCAGGCTTCCCTGCGCTGGCGCCGCTGGCCAATACGGTGCTGCGGGTGCAGGAAACGCGCCGGGTGCCGATCCTGTCGGAGGGCAAGCATTATACGATGATGTTGTCGCCTGTGCACGATCACCACAAAAAGCTCATCGGCCTGTCGATCACGATCACCCAATACGACAATGAACCGCTGGCGCGGATTGTGTCGATGATCAGCGAACTCAGCCATGTGGCGCACTGGACCTACAACCTCGACAGCAAAGAGCTGTTCTGGTCGCCGGGGATGTACAAGCTGCACGGGATGCCCGCCGACGGGCCTGCCCCCTCTTGGGACGAGGCGCACGCACGGCTACACCCCGAGGACCGCGTCACGCATCTGGCCGAGATGGAGGATCTGTTGCAGGACGGCGGCACGCTCGACTACGAGTGCCGGGTCTTTGGCGAGGGCGGCCATATCACGCGGGTGCGCGGAATGATCACGCTGGTGCGGGATTCGCTCAATGAGCCGATCCAGATGATCGGCGTTGTCTGGGATGTGGCGACGCAGTTGCGCAACCAGAACCTGCGCGAAAGCATCGAGGCGCTTCAGGAAGATATGGGGATCGGCGTCTATTCCATTGATGTCGAAAATTACGACCCAAGCTGGAACAGTGTGATGTATGACATCCTTGGGGACAGCACCAACTCTGCCACGCCGTCGGTCGAACACCTGTTGCGCCGGATCGCGGATGGGGATCGCCAGCGCATTCAGGAACTGATCCAGGGCACATTGGAGCATGGCAAGGCATTTGTGACCAAAACCGAGGTCACGCGGCGAGACGGCAGCAGCATTCACTGCGAGTGTCGCGGACAGGCCCGGCACGGCGCAAATGGAAAGGTCAGCCATGTGTTCGGCAGCCTGCGCATTCTGAACGGTGCCAAAGCCAGTGTCGCCTGACACGGCCCGCTCCGGTGTCGGCGCCGCCGAGGAGGCGCCCGAACACTCGTTGCTCTACGAAGCAAAGGTCGCGCGCGCGGCTTTTGTGGCGATGCCCAGTGCCGCGTTTCTTTTGGATGACGCGGCCCGGATCGTGCTGCACACGCGGCGTGCCGGGCGGCTTTATCCGCATCAGGACGCGCAGCACGACACAGGCCTCGAAGGGATCGCCTTTTGGCAGTTGACCCATCTGGACGAACCCGACCTGCGGCGCGCGTTGCGCAATGCGATTTCCTCCGGACTGATCACGCTGCCGATGAACAACCCCCACCGGGTCGACGTGCCCAAGGACGTGACCTTTCACCTGTCGCTGATGCGGATCAAGGGGGTGCGCCGACAACTCTATATGTTGTCTCAGGACCATTTGCGCGCCAGCGCCACCGCATTGCAGACCGCGAACATGATGCGGGAACAGGAATCGAACCGGGGTCTCCACCTTGAGGCGCATATCAGCACCTTGCAGAATTCCGTCATGTCGATGGAAACCTTTGCCAATGCCGCCAGCCATGACCTGAAAACCCCGATCAACGCGCTGAGCGGGCTGCTTGAGCTGTTCTGTGCCAAGTTTGAAAACGATTTGCCGCCCGAAGCAGAACCCTACCTGAAACATATGCAGGGTGCGGTGGTTCAGATGGATGCGCTGACAACCAAGCTGATGGCCCATGCGCAATCTTCGGCGGCCCCGATGGAAATGCGCCAAATCCACCTGAACGATACGGTACAAAGCGTTCTTGATCTGCTCGACCCCGCCTTGCGCGACAATGCAGAGGACATCGCGCTGTCCGGCCCGAAATTCGATCTGATGGCCGAACCGACGATGCTGCACATTCTGCTGGGCAATATCGTGTCAAATGCACTGAAACACGGTCATGCCGACCGCCCGCTGCGCATCACACTGACCACCGAAGTGACTGGCACCAGCGCGGTGCTGCGGATATCCGACACGGGCACCGGCTTTGCGCCGGATCAAAACCGCGCCATTTTCACGCCGTTCACCCGACTCAAATCAAATGTGCAGGGCTCCGGTCTGGGATTGGCCACCTGCGCCGAGATCTGTCGCAGGCACAATTGGGACATATCGGCGGTGTCGGACGGGCAGTCCGGTGCAACATTTAAGATCACATTTCCGACAATTCTAAAGGTTTAGGACCTGTCAACCTGAGTTAACAAAAAGAAACCGTTCCGAACGCCTTGCCAGTTACATTAGCCATAATTTAACGTCTCGCGCATATGGCTGCCGATACGCTGAGCGAGGTTCAAGATGGCGCAGGTACTGGTCCTAGAAGACGACGCAGGTTTGCGGTTTGCATTCAGTGAAGCATTGGAAAACGCAGGGCATTCGGTTTTGCCCGCGGGCGACCCGGACAGCGCCATTGCCCATCTCAAGCGTCAGGTGCCGGATGTCCTATTGCTGGACCTTATGATCGGCAATTCCTATTCGACCGATGTCGCCAATTACGCGGCCTTTGCCGTGCCCGATGCGCATGTGATCTATGTCACGGGAAGCGGTCTGTTTCCAAAGGGTGAATTGTTTGACATGTGCCGGAACGCCCGGCTGATCCTGCGGAAACCTGTCGATTTGCAGGAATTGACCGACCTTGTTTCCCATATCTGCCCGGCCACACCCACCGCCAAAACAGCAAGCGCCTGACGCGCGTCCGCGTCAAAACACCGATAGGCGTCCCGCCGCCGGTGATAAAGTTTTCGTGATCCCCACACTTGGCAGGTTCCCGCGAGGCGGGTACGATTTGCCTGTAGTTTAAGAGATTTTATTTCGGGAGCACGATTATGAAGAACCTTCGGGTGACGATGTTCGGACGTGTGTGCATTACGGGAGGATCGGGCGCGCGCGTGGAATTTGAGACGCAAAAGTCGCGCGAATTGTTCTTTCTCAGTGCCTTTCATCTGGGCCGCGGGCTGGGCCGGATCGAAGCCGCCTCAACCCTGCGCATGGATTGTACCGACACGCAGGCGCGGCGCGCGCTGTCCACCGATTTGTGGCGCATTCGACAAGGCTTTACCCAAGCCGGGCTTGATCCCGACTGGTATCTTGAAACGACACCGCGGGATGTCGCACTGAAACCGTCCAAATATCTGCACATCGACCACATGCATTTTGATTTGCTGGTCACGCGCATCTCGGATCTGCCATACGGTACCGTCGGTGCGGATGATCTCGCAATGCTCCAAGAGGCGGCGACGCTCTATCGCGGTGACCTGTTCGAAGGGCAGTCTTGGGATTGGTGTATGGTCGCGCGCGAGCAGGCCCGGTCCTGCTACACTGACATCGCGGACCGGCTGATGCAGCATTTCATGGCCGAAGCCGAATGGACCGAGGCGATTTCATGGGCGCAGGTCCTCGTGCAGCAGGACCCTTTGTGGGAACATGCGCACCGGGCGCTGATGCGCTGTTACCTGCTGTCGGGCAATCGGGGTATGGCGATCCGCCAGTACACCGACTGTGCCGCTCTTTTGCAGGATGAGCTTGGGGTGGAACCCAGTTTTGAGACCCAGCAAATGTATCGCGGATTGTTGTCCGTGGCGATCCAGCCGCCAGCCGAACGGGTGCTGCGCCGCGATCCCGCGCTGCCTGCGGCACCGCTGCAAAAGGGCCGGTCCGGCGCGCTCACCGATCATCTGGCCAAGGCGCTTGGCAACCTCAATCAGGCCCGCAGCCTTGTGGAACATGTGGATCACGCCCTGCGCACTGATGGTGCATCGACCAAATAAGCCCCTGCAAACAAACGTGTTTCAAGCCCGCCACTAGCGCGGGCTTTTTCATGTCTCACGCGGCGTGGTAGACTTGTGAGAGCCCTGTGAGAGCTTTGGGACCGGCCCCGTGTCTGCTGATCCAACAGATCGAATCATGGGGCTGAGCAGTGCAGTCATTCCGTTTCATCGTCGCGTATCGCAGCGAACGTCAGGACCCCGGCAAGGGCGAAGAGGTGTGGCGCGGCTGGGTTGAACAAATCCACCCCGCCAATTCCGACAAGGCCGTCAAACACTGGTTCGCGGACCCGTCCGAAGTGGGCGGTATCATCGAACGGTCGATTGACGGCAGCGAGGCGGCACGATGATGCCCGCCCTCGACATTGCCGCCAGCCGCGCCCGTATTCTTGCCCCCGCCGTGCAGGCGCAAAGCATGGGATACCGCGACAACGACACCGGTGATCTTTGCCGGTCTGCCCCTGCCCCGATCCCTACCCCTATGCCAGAGCCGCTGACTGTGGACCGGCCAAGTGACTTTGTCGATCTTGATGCCAGCCCTTTGGAACTGGCCGGCATGGCGACACAGCAGGCCGCCCCTGTCCCGTCTGCCCCTGCCTCTGCCCCTGCCCCTGCCCCTGCGCCACAGCCGGCCCCCTCGGGCACGGCCACGCTCACGCCCGCGCTGATGCGGCGCATTCTTTACCTTGCGACCACCCCGGCGGGTCAGGAACCGGCCTATGGCCGCTGTCAGGCCAATCTGGACGGGCACGGGCTGCGCTATGGGCTGGGCCGGTTTACGCAGGCCAGCGGCGATCTGGGTCGCCTTCTCAAAGAGATGCACGCCGCCGATGCCGCGGCCTTTGCCACAGCGTTCGGTCCCGCCGATGATTTCCCCGAAGCTGATCCACAGGCGCTGCTCACCGTCACCAACACCCTGCCCGCCGCTTCGGGCGGGGTCGGTGCCGATCTGCCGCAATTGCAGCCCGTCTCAGGCAAGCTGGTCTGGTCCAAGGAATGGGTGGCCCGGTTCAAGGCGGCGGCCAAGGTGCCCGCCTTTCAGGCCGTGCAGTTCAAGATCACGGCGCAGGTCTATCTGCTGCCCATCCTGTCGCTGGCGCATCAGTTGGGTCTGAACAGTGAAAAAGGCCTGGCCCTCGTGGTCGAGCGGGTGATCCAGATGGGCGCTGACCGCGCCCTGCCCGCCCTGCTGGCGGCCATCAGCCCGCTAAAATCCGACGCGATGCGCACCGCCGCTCTGGCCCATGTCGCACCGGGCAAAACGATCGAGACCTTTCAAAAGGAACAGGGTCTGGGCGACACGCCCGGCCTCTTTGGCGTGGAAACCCACGCCCGCGTGCTGGCGCTGCTGCGCGCGGACAAAGGGGCTCCGGTTCAAATGCCGACGCCACAGATCATGGTCGAACAGATCGCCGACTTTTTTGGCCGCGACAGCGCCCAGTCGGGTCTGGTTGCGCCCATCGCCAAAAACGCGGACCTGTCGCTGGATGGCTTGGACGTCTCTGCACCTGACATGGGGGCCGCGACATGACCCCCGCAGGCCTGCCCCCATCGGCCCGCGAAATGAGCACGGCGCTGCAATCCAGCCCTGCCTTCCGGTCGCTGCCCCCGGCGCAACAGCAAGAGATGTTGGGTCAGGCGCAAAAAGTGTTTGGCTATCTCGAACAGGGGCCAAACGGGGCTATGGCGCGGCCCATGCAGGGCACCCAAGGCGGCACAGCAGGTGGCGGCGGCGGCGGCACAGCGGTCAACGACCCGGTGCGCAACATGGGTGAAGTGGCGGCGGACACGCTGAACGCCATTGATTTCCCCAGCTTTGTCGCGTCGCTGATCCAAGGCACGTTTCAGGCCATCGTCGACAGTTCGATCCAGCAGATGGAAGCCTATAGCCAGTTGCTGGCCTCGGTGTCCAAGACGGTCGATCAGTTCATGGACGAGCATGTCACCGACGACATGGCGCGCGACCACCTTGCCGACAATTACGGCGGCGTGTTCCAGCGCGATCTGGCGGGCGGCTCGCCCACGCTCAAAGTCGCGCCGCCCGAGGCGTCCGGCGGCACCCAACTGCCCAGTTTTTTGCAGGACCTTGGCTTTGGCGATCTGGGCGACATTGATGAGCCCGCGCTGAACGAGACCGTCATTCCGCAGGTGCGCCGCACGCTGGCCGAAACGCGGCACCAATCGCTGGCCACCATCGTGATGATGGGCCTTCAGCGCACGGTGGTCGAAGACGGTGAGATCAACGCCAAGATGATTTTTACCGTGGATGCCACGCAGTCTGCGGATGTCACATTCAACGACACCTCCACCACCAATTGGTCGATGCAGGGCACCGCCGGGCGCAATCCTTTTGGGGCTGCGGGCGTCAAGGTCACCACAACCAATCTCAACACCCAGTCGGAGATCACGGCTCGGGCCGAACTGACCGGCGAAGTGCGGATCAAGTTCAAGACCGATTACTTCCCCATGGAACGGTTTGCCGACAGTCAGGCGATCCAGCTGATCAACAACCACGCCAAACCTTTCCCCGCAGAACAGGCCCCCGCGCCTGTCGATCCTGCCGCGCCCACAACTCCGGTCAGCACCGGTCAGGCGCTGGAGGCGCATCCCGTCGCGGAAAACGCGTGGTCGGTGCCTGCACCGGAGGAGTTGAAATGAGTATGCCCGAGCTTCAGACAGCGCTGATCGGGCTGATCGACGCCTTTGCCGCCGACACGGGGCAGGATGTCGTCAAAGTGACCGCGGCGCGGCTGACATTGCCGATGGAGGTTGGTTTTGACGACACCGAGGCCGGTTTGGTCGCAGGTTCACGGCCCGCCAGCACGCAGATGCGCACCGGGTTCGAAGCCCCCCTGTCCACAATGCGCTTTAGTATGGTGCGCGCGCCAACGGGAGAGGCGCCATGACCCTCGCCGCCCCCATCGAAGATTTCCTTGAGGCGATCACGGCACAGCTGGACAAGACGCAGGATGCGCTGCGGCTCAAGGCGGTGAACCGCCCGCTGACCTTTGCGCTCAAGGATTTTGCCATCGACCTGTCCGTCTTTGTCGAAATGGATCAGGACGGCGTGGTGCGCCTGCGCCCCTCGGCCCCGAACGAGGAAGGCGCAAGCCAGATTCATCTCGGCTTTGCCACCATCACCCGCGCCATGATCGAGGAAAACACGATCTCGATGGAACTGACACAGGCCCCAACGCTGGAAGAGGCCGGGCTGGCACCCGAAGAAACCGTGCGACTTCAGAGGCTTGGGGTGCGCAATACCGCGCAGCTCAACCGTCTCAATCAGCGCTCGGGTCAGGACGGGATATCGCGGTTCTCCGGCGTTGATCCGAACCGGTTGCAAGAAGCGCTCAAGCTGTCGCGGCCCCGGATCAACTACGTCAACATCGGCCCCGGCGCGCCCGTGCCGGTGGACCCCGACGCGACCGAAAACATGGTGCCCATCCGCCAGAAACAGCGTCAGATGCGGCTGCGTGGCGCTGGTCTTGTCGACCCGCAGCGCCCGGTTCAGGCGCGGCTCAACAACCGGATGGTGCCCATCCGTGCTGCATCCGCCAGCCATATCGATCTTGAACTGCCCGAAGATGAAAACACCGGCGCGCTGGAACTGTCCCTGCCGGATGGATCGCTGCAACGGATTGATCTGGTGCCCGAAGAGGCCGAAGGCTGGGACGCCCCCGCCCCGGATGAGCCCGAGGGGTCAGACCCATGACCCGCCCCAACACCACGGGCCGCGTGATGGCCAAGCTGCGCACGGCGCCGGTCCATCTGCCGGCGCATCTGGACGTGGCCCAAGGGGCGGCGCGCGCGATGAACACGCTGGATGATGGCGGCAGCATCGACCATTCGGTGCATTGCTGCGTGTCGGGAATGCGCTGTTCGCGGGTCTTTGGGTCAGCCTTTGGCGTGAACAAGGCAGGCGAGCGGGCACAGGGTTTCGACGATCTGGAGATATCCATGGGCCTTGACCGCGTGGTTGCGGTCGAACTGTCGGACAAATGTGCTGCCGAAGCCGTGGCACAGGAAATGTCTGCCGATCCGGGCGTGGAATGGGCGATGCCGGAACCGCTGGCGCACGCCCCGCTGCTGGCCGGGGCCGACCCATCCGTATCCACACCGGACCGCGCGCTGGTCGAGGCGCCGCACAAACGCGTGCAGGCCGCCCAAGCGCTCGCCATTGAGCCGGGTCAGACCAGCGTACGCGTGGCGGTGATCGACACCGGTGTGGCGCTGGATCACCCGGAATTTGACGGGCGCATTCAGGGCGGGTTGGACACAGTCGATCTGGGCATGGGCACACTGGCGAGCGGTGTTGAACTGCTGGGCGACAGCAAAGGGCGCGATTTCTGCGCGCGGGACGAAACCGGTCACGGCAGTCATGTGGCGGGCATTATCGGCGCACGCGGGCTGAGCATTTTGCCCGGTCTAGCCGGCACCTGCGGTCTGATCCCGATCCGCGCGCTTGCCGCAGCCCGCGGCGCCGGAGGCCGGGTCGTTGGCATCGGTGGCACCATCGACATTGATGCCGCGATCAAATCCGCCACCGATATGGGTGCGCGGGTGCTGAACCTGTCGCTGGGCACATCCGAACATGACGTGCCCGTGGGCGTTCCGGCGGTCCACAGTGACAGCATCGCCTACGCTCAGAAAAGGGGCGCAGTCTGCGTCGCGGCCATGGGCAATTCCGGCAGGCGCGAGGTGTTCTACCCCGCCGCCCTGCCCGGGGTGATCGCTGTGGGGGCCATGAACGCGTCGGGCTACCGTGCGCGGTTTTCGACTATCGGCGCACATGTGACGCTATGCGCGCCCGGCACCGACGTGATCAGCGCCGGATTGCAGGGCTACAAACCATCCACCGGCACCAGCCACGCCGCCCCGTTCGTGTCGGGCACCGTGGCGCTGATGCTGTCGCTGAGCGACCGTTTGGGCGGCACGCTTAGCACCGAAACCATCACGTCCATTCTGACATCGACCGCCACACGGGGGTTGAGCCCCGCAGACGAGATCGGCGCGGGATGCCTGAACGCGGGCGCCGCATTGGCCGCCACACGGGACGTGCTGCAGAAACAAGGAGGAGGCCAAAATGCCTGATACCCCCAAACTGGAACGCAACATCCGCAAGGAACTGGAAGACATCCTGTTTCCGGGCATCGCCACGCCGCAGGCGCAACGCGCCGCACTGGACGATTTCCTGTCTCTGGCCGGTCCCCTCGTCCGTCCCCGGCTGGCGCGTGTCGCAGACAGGATCGGCCCTGACCTTGTGCCCACCCGCAACATTCTGCGTGGCATCATCGGGTTGATCATCACCAGCCACGTGGCCCGCTTTGCCGCCAACTGGGACACGCCGCGCTACCGCGCGGCACTGATCGCCCTGTCCGATTTCGTAGGCGAAAGCGATGCGAGGCTCGCATCGCTGGCCCGCGCCTTTGCCGGGCGCGGTGACGCCGCAGACGACAAGGTCCGCGATGCCTTTCTTGAGGCCACCGGGATCGAGATGCTGGCCGAGGCCGACACCGAAGATCTGGGGGCCGACGAAGGCGGCGACATGCCCGACCCGTTCGTGACCGAAGACGAGGTCGTTGTCGTCGGCGGCGCGGGCGACACGCCCGACACCGGCACAGATTCAAGCGATACCAATTCCAATTCTGACACTTCCAACGAGGCCGACACCATGCCTGACCAGCCACCCCAAAATATTTTCGACGCATTCACAGCCAATTTCGCCTTTGACGCGGCCAAACTGCCGCGGAACCTGCAATACGACACCTCCGGCACGACCGAGACATTGTCCTCTGGCCAGCGGAATTACATCCGCGGGGTCGAGGATGCGCTGGTCAAGCTGGGCATGGGCAACAAGCCCGGGATGCGCCACGCCGTCATCGGCCTTTTGTTGGCCGACGGCACCTATGACCCGGACGACCGGGCGTTTTATGACAATGTGCGCAAGGCCGTGGACGAACTGAAATCGGCGGCCTCCTCCTCTGGCGAAGGCATTGTCGTGGGCAATGACGCGTTTGAGGCCAGCTTTAGCCTGCGCTCGGACGTGTTCGCCGCCGCCTACGGTGTTCTTGAGCCGATGCGCCCGATCTTTGCCGATGCTTTTGGCAAGGTTGGCCGCGCGATGGTCGACCTCTATGACACGCGCCCGCCCGGCAGCGCCGGGTTCGCCGCCGCCACAACCGCCAAGTACAACGACGTCACGCTGGCCGGGGCCGGTGGCGACGGGGGCGGATCGGGCATCGCCTTTCTCGACCTGCCGCCCCTGTCTGGCGGGGGCATGGAGGATCAGCAGATTGTGCCCGACAACATCCGGGCCATGTCCGCCATCTACGTGGTCTATCAGTGCGAGCAGATGATGCTGTTCCCGGTGGTGGACCGGATCGTGGAATTGTTCATGGCGGGCCTTTTGCCCATGTCCGGCGACAACCTCGCCCGCAAGCTCGACGATTACTACTGGGACAAGGACGACCGGGTCAGCCCCAATGGCCGGGCCGCGCAATACACCCGCGCGCTCAACGCGGGCGGCGGCAATGTGGGCCGGGACGTGACCGCGAATGTCGAGTTCAACGAGCTGTTGGAGCGGGTGATTTTCTCCACCTCGGAATACAATCGCCAACAAACCGTCAGCGAGATGTTCGAGACCCGCGGTCGCCGTGCCAAGGCCACCACGGGCGAACAAGTCCGCAAGGCCGTGCGCGATCTGGCGGCCAATTGCACGCTTTACGGCTATGCCGGGACGCAGTTTGCCGCCGAACGCATGGGCACCCAGCTCAAGCGGGCTATGGAAATCCTCAGCCTGCCGCGGATCAAACAGGTCTACGGCGTCAACAGCATGTGGCAGGTGATCGAACGCGTCGCCCAAAGCGAGTTCGGCACCACCGTCAACATCGTCAAGCACCGCACATTGGCCGAAGAGGTGCGCACCATCCTCGACATAGTGGCACGGCGCAGCACTATCTGGTCGCTGTCCTCGGGCAACAAGCTGTTTGCCGAACATGAGGACGACACCGCCGATCTGTCCTACGCCGACAGTATGCGGATGTTCCAAGCGTCGCAGTATTACCTTGCCGTCAACGGTGTGCAGGACGACCACGTCGCCAAGATGAGCCAGCCCGCCGACACGCCAGCCACGCCGACCATCCCCGGTTTCGGCAGCTTTGGCGGGCAGGACATGCCCGCGATGGGCGGCGGCAATGATGTGTCCGGCCAACTGCGTGACATGCTGGCCGCCGGTCAGACGCCGTCGCCTGACCAGATCCGTTCGATGATCGGGATGTGAGGCGGCGCACCCGCCGCCCCCATCCCGTCACACCCAACCCGGAAGGAGTGCCATCATGGCTCACCGTCGTGCCTCCGATGCGGCCAAGTCGCTGCTAAGCAATGCCTCGCACCACCTGCTGACGCCCAACCCGCTGGACCTGCCTGCGGTCGGCTCGGCGCTGGACACCTCGCTGGACTGGTGGCTCGATCAGCCGCCCGCCGCCGTACAGAAACGCGACGCGTTTGGCCCCACTTATTCGGAATCCAACGCCTCGGCGCTCGCCTTCAAGCTGGACCCGACCGACCAGTTCGCCCCCCACGATCAGGCGCAGATTGCCACCCATGCCGCCCGTGCCGTCATCGGCGCCGATCTGGGCAGTCAGGCGTTGCACTGGTTCGATGAGCGCAGCGAGCCGTTTCGCGCCGCCCGGATGCCCGGGCACAGCAATTATGGCGCCAACTTTGCCACAGCCGTGGACCGCCACGGAGTGATGGAAGCCGCCGCGACCTTTGGCTGGTCCTATGACATGACCAACGAATTTCCCCAGTCCATCGGACAAATGGCGCAGATCGCGCTGGCCGCCCTGCCGGGGCTGTCACCGTTTTACACCACGATCAGCTGCGGACGCCGCGCCGGTGGTCAGCAGATCACATTTGAGATCACGCAAGACACCAGCTTTGCCGCGCTTGAGCCGCTGATGAAGGCCTTTGGACTTGAACACCGGCACGCGGGCCTGATGACCGTGGGCGCCTTTGCCCTCGGCGCGCGCTATCACCTGCCCGCGGGATCGGCGACAATCACGCTCTTGCGCTCGGGCCAGTCGGTCGAGATGCGGCTGGACATCAATCTGGATGCGCTGCCCGACGCGCCCACGGTGATGCTGCCGCTGTTGCGGCTGCCCATGGCGGAACGGCCCGCATCGCTCAGCAGTTTTGACCGCTGGCTGACCGCGCTGACGCCCGATGGCTATACCGGGCCCGGCTCCGTCACCGTGCTGAGCATTCGCACCCGCCACGATATGCCCGCGCGCATGGCGGTATTCCTGCGCCCCGTCGCCTTTGAAAAACCCAATACAAGCGCCGACACCCCTGCCCCGCAGCCCACAGATGCCGCCGCGCAAGAGGCCGCATGGGCACAGGAATGGGGCCCTGAACAGATGCCGCATATGGGGGTCATGTGATGTCCGCCGCCACGCAACAGGCCCGCGCCCGCGCCGCCTCTGTCCTGCAAAACTCAAACTCGTTCCGGCAACTGCCGCCAGAGCAACAGGCCAAGGTGCTGGCCGATACGGACAAGGTGATCGGCTATATCGCCGATGTGGGCGGCGCGGATGCGCTTGGCCTCATGCCCGGCGGTGGCGGGATGCCCGCGCGCCAGATGGCCACGGGCGACCAACCCTCGGATGCCGAATTTACCGGCCAGATGAGCGAGGCATTCACCAATACGATCAAGCAGGTGGATTTCCCCGGCTTTGTCGCTGAACTGATCCAAGGCGTGTTTCAGGCCGTGGTGGACAGCAATATCCAGCAAATGGAAGCCTATGGCGAGTTGGTGTCGAATGTCGCCAAATCCGTGGACCAGTACATGAAGGACAACGTGTCCGAAGAACAGGGCCGCGACTTCCTTTTGGATCAGTATCCCGACCACCTGCAGGCGGATTTGCAAAACAACCGGGTGGTGCCCAAGGATGACGCCAACCCGGACAATGCACCCGACTTCATGGCCGATCTGGGCCTGCCCTTCAACTTTGACGATATGGACGACGAGGACACCGAAAAGGAACTGGTGACCGCCGCCCGCAAGAAGATGTCGATGGACCGCCAGCAGATGCTGGCCACGATGATGACCATGGGCCTGACCCGCATCGTTGTGACCAAGGGCCAGATCAAGGCAGGCGTGCAGTTCGACCTGAACGTCGAGACACTGTCCAAGCGCCATTTCGACAAGCAGACGGGGTTCGAATACAACCGCGAGACCAAGTACAAGTCCAAGCACAAAGGGTTCTGGTTCCTCAAACCCAAGCGCAGCTACGAGCGCGATTCGACCCTGAACATCACCACCGACACCAACACCGAGAACGATGACGAGCAAAGCTCGGAAACCAAGGTCAAGCTGACAGGCAATGTCGATCTGCAATTCAAGACCGACTATTTCCCGCTGGAGCGCATGACTGAGTTGCTGGGCGTCAATCAGGAAGAGGTCGCCGCCAAGGCCAAGGCCCCTTCGCAGCAAGGCGGCGCACCCGCACCCACCGTGCCCATCCCGCCGATGCCGGGGGGCTAGGTCATGGTTTCGCTCTGCCAAAGTGCCCTGACATTCGGCTCCATTCTGGAGCATCAGGCGCGCACCTTGCAGCGCTACGGCGCGCCGGTCGCCGCCGCCGCACTTTCGGTCGAGCCGGTCCAGTTGCCACCCCTGCACGCCACGGGCCCCGGCGGGCTCGACCGCACCAAGCTGGAAAGCATCGCGGCGCTCTATATGTATGCGGAGCTTGAGACATCGGGCCTGATGCAGCTGGCCGAACTGGTGGTCGAACAGCGTGTGACGCTGCCCATCCGCGACCGCGAATTGTCGAAACTGCTTGAGGATTTCGCGACCGCGCAGCGGGGCGGCTGGTACGACGACAGTCGTCGGGCGCAGGTGTTCCAACAGCTTTTCGGCTTTAGCGGCGCGCGGGATTTCCGCAAGCTGTTGCGGCTGTTGAGCACGCAGTTGAGCCAGATGGCGCAAGCACGCACAAATGGCGACCGCCAATACGCCGCGCGCGGCGTTGGCATGGTGGTCGAGGCGGTGCTGACGGACATGGACCGCCGCCAGATCGCGTCCGTCGGGCACACAGCACAAATCCTGAACCGGCAATTGCGCTCTGCCGTGGCGGTGCTGGGGCACCCCGGCCTGCACCAGCTGTATCAGGCGCGGGACATGTGGTCGCTGATCGAAAAGCTGGCCGTGTCGCCCGGCGGCGTGCCCCCAAAGGTGAGCGATATCGTGCGGCGTGCGCAAACCGGCCAGTTCATGCTGCGCTGGCTGGCAGAACATCTGGCGACGCTGCGCGCGCAACCGACCAAGGCCGGTGATCTGGCGGCGGCGACGCCTGCGCTGTTCAACCATGCGGATATGTGGCTGGTGGCAGCGGCGTCCCTGACCCGGCAAAGTCCCGCACCGCAGAACCCGCAGCCCTATCCGGCAGCGCCCACCCCCAGCTACAGACCCCCGGGCGGAGGTTGGGCATGACAGACACGCAAGACGACTGGCCCGACGCCCTGCCCGGCCCGTTCAAGGGGCTGCCCGGCCCCGACGGACCTTCCCGGCCCGCGCAACTGGACGCGCTGGTCGACGCACAGGTGGACGCGCTGGTTGCCGCCTCTCCCGCCTTTGCCGGTGCGCCGGAGCCGCGCCACGGACCGGTCAAGGCCATGATCGGGCGCATCGCGCGGCACGCAGCGACCCTCGCGCTGGAGGATTGGCAATTGTCGGACAAGCTGGGCCAGCGCCCGGCGGTGGAGACCCGCGAAACTGTCGGCATCGACCCCGACATGCTGCCCCCCGATACCCTTTCCACGGCGCAATCCGGGTCAGGCTTTGAGCAGGCCGCAACCGCACGTGTCGGGTCGGTCACCCAGTCCACGCTCAAGGCGATCTCGTTTCCGGTCTTTGTCTCCGATCTGATCAAAGGCACGTTCGGCGCGATCCTCGATGCGACCACGTCGCAAATGGACAGCTTTATGGAACTGCTTGAAAACGTGTCCAAAACCGTTGAGCAATTTGAGAATGAGAACGTGTCGGACGTGCAGGCCGCACAATGGCTCGCCCAGCAATATCCCAAACATATCCAGTTGGTCCCCGGCCAAGGCGGCGTGACCGCCGCCCCCACGGACGCCACCGATCCGCCCAAGGGCATCAAGGAACGGCTGGCCCTGTCAACCAAGGTCGACAGCATCGACGACATCACCATCGAAGAGGTCCTGCTGCCTGCCGCACGCCGCAAGCTGGCGCAATCGCGGCTCGAAATGCTGTCGTCTCTGGTGATGATCGGGCTGCAACGGGTGGTGATCAACCATGGCCGCATCCGCGCCACTATGGGCTTTCAGATCGACGCCAGCGACAGCGCCAGCGCCAGCAAGGCGAACCTGACGGATGTGAGCGTCGGAGCCTCGGGCAGCTTTGGTGCCTTTGGCTGGGGCGCGTCGGTGTCGAGTTCGGTCACCTATGTGTCCTCCAGCAAAAAGGATTCAAATGCGGAACTGGACGTCAGCGCGGACCTGACCGGCGAAGTCGATCTGCATTTCTCGACCGACTACATGCCCCTCAATCGCCTCGCCTCTGCCGAACGGCTGGAACGCATCCGCAAGAACACGCCCGTGCCCGAGCAAAACACGCCGTCCAAGAAGACCGGCGCGGCCCCGCCCAAGACATCCGCAGGCGACGCCCTTGATGCCCATATGAAGACCCGCAAACCCAACGCAGTGCCCAAGGCCCCCGACCCCAAAAAGGCAGCCGCCGATACGGTCAAATCGGCAGTCACGCCCGCCAAGTCCAAATCACTGGACACACACACCGAAGGGAGGGCCGCGTGATGGATCACGACATCCTGCCCGGCCATTTCGCCACCCCCAACCCGGACGGTCCCAAGCCCATCCGTGCTGTCAACGATCTGGTGGAAAGTCAGGTCGCGGCTCTTCTGATCTCCAGCCCGTCCTACGCTCAATTGCCGCCCGAGACGCAGGACGAGATGCAGGCGAACATGCACAAGATTTCGGCCTATACCGCCGAACTGATCCGCGATGACTGGCAGCAAAGCCTGAAGCTGGGCCAGACACCGATGGTGCGCAAGACCCGCACGATGGAATTTGACAAGTCGGCGCTGCCCGCCGACGCGCCGATCGCCGCGCAGGCCACGGCCCGGCCCATGAACGAGCCATCCTTTAACCCAGCCGCTGCCAACAACGTCGCGCAAGTCACTGAAAACACACTGAACGCTATCGCATTCCCCACCTTTGTGGCGGATCTGATCAAGGGCACGTTCAACGCCATTGTGGACGCGTCCATTCAACAGATGGAAGCCTTTGGCGAGCTGTTGTCGAACGTGGCCAAAACGGTGGATGATTTCATGTCTGACAACATCTCCGATAACGCTGCGCGTGACTGGGTCGCTTCGGCCTTTCCCGCCTCCTATCAGGTGGACACCAGCGGCAATCAGGGCGCGCTGCGCACGGTCAAGGACCTGAGCGACGCGGATGCCTCGCGGATGCGCCGTACCATGGGTCTGACCGACGATGCCGATCTCAGCGATGTCGAAGAGGTGGTGGTCCCCGCTGCGCGCCGACATCTCGCGCAATCGCGCCAGCAGATGCTGTCGTCGATGATGCTGATGGGGATCAACCGGATCAACGTGACACGGGGCCGGATCAAGGCGCAGATGGGCTTTCGCATCGATACCCGCGATGCCGCCACCGCTTCGGCCTCCAAGAAGTTCGACATGAAGCATGAGAACCAGTTGAAATACAGCAGCTTTCTGTCGCCGGTCAGCGGATCGCAAAAGACCTCGGTGGCCTATGTGTCCAGCTCCCAGAAAGACAGCGAGAACGAGATTGACGTCAGCGCCAACCTCACCGGAGAGGTCGATCTGCAATTCAAATCCGACATGTTCCCGCTCGAACGGTTCGCCGATCCGGGCATGATCGCCAACATTCAGGCCAATTCCGCCAACCCATCCGCAGCGCCGCCCAACACCGGGACTGGCGGCTGATCATTTGACTTTATCGAGAAGGAGATTTTCCCATGGATAACAACGACGTATTGCAGCACGAGCTGGATGAGTACGAAGGCCATCCACAGGACCGCGAAACGATGGTGGACGCCTTGCGCGCCACAGAGATGGGCGGGATCACCGACGCGCTCATGCGGCGGTACGTGGATGACGGCAAGGAGCATTTCCCGCCCAAGGACACGTACAAAAAGCTGGCCATAGGCGGGGCAACCCCCACCCAGATCGAGGCGCGGCATCTGGAGGTCGGTGACATCCTTGTTTCCACCGGCACCGAATTGCTGAGCAAGACGATCAAGGACCACACAAAGGCCCCGGTGAGCCACGCGTTCATGTATGTGGGCGGCGGCAAGATCATCGAGGCGGATGGCAAGGTCGCCGAACGCTCGCTCGCGGATGCGCTGGCCAATGACTATTACGCCGCCGCTTACCGCGTGCCTGATCTTACGGATGCGGACCGCGCCGGGCTGGTCAAGTTCATGCGTGCCCAGATCGGCAAGCCCTTTGACAATTGGGGGGTCATTGACCACCTGATTTACGTCGTCTCCGAGGACCCGAATGCGTGGTACTGTTCAGAGCTTGTCTTTGCCGCCTACAAAAGCATCGGCAAGCCGCTGATGACCTCGGGCAAAAAGGTGGCAAGCGCCGTTGACCCGGATGACAGCGTGCCGGGCCATGTGCTAAAGATCAACAATATCAAGTATATCGGGCACGTTCTTGTTCCCGCCTACGCGCGCAGCACCGTGTCCAAGGCCAAGTCGATGGCCGAGGAAATGGCGCTTTGGGGGGCCACGCCCAGCGATCACCGCGAAACGATGGTGGACGCCATGCGCGCCACCGAACTGGGCGGCATCACCGATGCGGTCATGCGACGCTATGTGGACGACGGCAAGGAACACTTCCCGCCCAAGGACAGCTACAAAAAGCTGGCGATTGGCGGAGCGACGCCCATCCAGATCGAAGCGCGGCACCTTGAGGTCGGCGACATTCTTGTTTCCACCGGCACCGAGTTGCTCAGCAAGACGATCAAGGACCATACCAAGGCCCCGGTCAGCCACGCCTTTATGTATATCGGGGGCGGCATGGTGATCGAAGCCGATGGCACCGTATCGGAGCATTCGCTTTCCGACGCGCTCGACAATGACTATTACGCCGCTGCCTACCGCGTGCCCGATCTGACGGATGCGGACCGAAAAGGTCTGGTCAAGTTCATGCGCGCGCAGGTTGGCAAGCCGTTTGACAATTGGGGGGTCATTGACCACCTGATCTATGTCGCGGCAGAGGACCCGAATGCGTGGTACTGCTCGGAGTTGGTCTTTGCCGCCTACAAGAGCATCGGCAAGCCGCTTATGATTTCAGGCAAGAAGACCGCCAGTTCCGTCGATCCGGATGACAGTGTTCCCGGCCATGTCCTGAAAATCAGCAATATCAAGTATATCGGGCACGTTCTTGTTCCGGCATATGCACGCGGGGCCGTGTCCAAGGCCAAAGCTATGGCCTTTGGTGGGCGTGCTATGAAAGCGGGCAGTCATGGCCGCCGTGGCCAGATGCTGCCCGCCCCTCCGGCGGCGTCGCTGGCGGCTGTCTCCGGTTCGCCCTGGCGGTAAGCGCGCGCGGAAGATTACGCGAGCCATAAGATGAAACCGCCCCGCCCGCCGGGGCGGTTTTGCATTTTGGTGACTGGAGGTGATCCGGCCCGGCGGTGGCCCAAGTGCGCCCGCTGCATCCCGGATTGCGCACACCGGTGGCGTGTATCTGTTGTGGTGCCGGTGAGTGGAGAACTTTAGAACGTGCACGGCCTCAAGTCGCCGTAGTCGGTCGGCCGGTAAAAAATGGTGCGGGCGGGGAGACTCGAACTCCCACACCTTGCGGCGCCAGAACCTAAATCTGGTGCGTCTACCAATTCCGCCACGCCCGCTCTGACGCCCCTCTAGCAAGTCCCGCGCCCCGAAGCGAGACCCATTCGATCCGCCAGCGTGCAGAAATTGCACGACATTAAGGGAAAGTTCAGTTATCTTTGCGTTACCTGAGGCAGGTATACAAAGTGAGAAACGCCATGAAACCGAAAACGGTCGGGCGTGCATCGGGCGGGATTATCCCGCAACAACGCACGTGTATTTCCCATGTGGGCCTAGTGGCCGGCACCATCGTCCTGACAAGTGACGGTGAAATTCCAGTGGAGTTCCTGTCGCCCGGCGACCGGATCATCACGCGCAATGCGGGCATGGTCCCATTGCAGGCAATCGAGACCGAAAAGGTCAAGATCGAAGCGGTGCGCATCAATGCGGGCGCTCTGGGCCATATTAAGCCACCCCACACCGTGATGCTGCCCGCAGCACAGACCGTGCTGGTGCGCGACTGGCGGGCCAAGGCATTGGGGGGCACAACGCAGGCGGTGATGCCCGCTGGCTGTCTGGTGGATGACGAACACATCACGTCGCTGGGCCCACGCCAGATGGTGCTGGTCCGCTTGGGCTTTGACGCGCCATACGTGATCTATGCCGACGGGCTGGAGTTATCTGTGCCCGCCATGGTCGCCGAAGAGGCGGTGGTGGCCGCCTAGCTTTCCAACGCGCGCAGGACTTGCGGCAACATCTCGGGCAGGTCCTCTGCGATCAGTCCGGGCCCAAAGGCGCGCGCGCATTCCACGTGCAGCCAAACAGCGGTCTCGCAGGCCGCCATCGGGTCAAAGCCGCGCGCCAGCAGCCCGGTGATGAAACCGGCCAGCACGTCCCCTGCCCCGGCAGTGGCCAGCCACGGCGCTTCGCGGTCATACGCTGCCGCATGGACAGAACAACGGCCATCCGGGTGCGCAATCACTGTGTCCGGCCCCTTGAACAAGACGACGGCCCCGCACCGCGCCGCAGCCTCCCGCGTGGCATCCACCTTGGAGTAGGCCGGCCCCCGGTCCGACGCCGCTGCCAGCTTTTCTGCGATATCGGGGAACAAGCGGGCAAACTCGCCGCCATGCGGGGTCAAGACAGCGTGTTCGTTCAACGCCTCCATCCGCCGGGTGTCCTGCGCAATCAGGGTCAGCGCGTCTGCGTCAAACACCATGAGGCGTTCGGCACTCAGATGCGCTGCGCTCAGCACGACATCCACAAGCGACGCGGCATGATCGTGCAGGCCAAGGCCGGGGCCCAGACAAAGCGCGTTGATGCGGTCGTCACCCAAAACAGCGCAGAGCCCATCGGCATCCGCCACACGGGTCAGCATCAGCGCCGTGATTTGTGCGGCGACCTCCATCTGTGTCCCGGGCGGCACGCCCAGCGTCACCAGCCCCGCGCCAATCCGCAGCGCCGCGCGCGCGGCCAGACGTGCAGCCCCCGTGCGCCCCGGACCACCCGACAGGATCAAGGCATGTCCGTGATCGAACTTGTTGCCGGAGGGTTTGGCCAGCCCATCCGGCCTGTTCACCAGCCGAACGAAATCGGGCCCTGTGGTTGTCTCGGCCACTCCGGCGCGCTCCCCGCTTGGGGGGGTGTTTGGTTTGCTATCGCTCAAGGCCAATGTCCTTCACCACGACCTTACCGCACGCGTGGAGACCTTCTGCCAGCATATGGCCGACCTTCATGCGATGAAACGTCACCGTCAGTTGGCTTTGAAGATGGGTTGGACGCCACCACTGCGCGCCTTCTGTCCAATGCGACGGCCCAAGAACGCGTCCGCTATCGCTGCAAAGACCGCTTGGAATATCGACCGATGTGAGTCTGCAATTCGCGAATTGGAAGCGATGGGCACGCAGGGTTTCTTCGTTCAGATCCAGAAATAGATCACAGAGATCCTCAACCGGGCGGGTCAAACCAGTCCCAAAGAGGCCATCCACAACCAACTCCGGTGATCTGCTCGACACGTCGTCGAGGCCAGAGACCGGTGCGACGTCACCCGCTTCACGCCATCGCTCATAGTTTGTCTTTGCATCCGGCGGCAGCTTGTCTGCATCCCCATACAGAAACACCTGCACATCCCACCCGCGCGCGTGCAGCAACCGCGCCACGACAAAACCGTCACCGCCATTGTTGCCCGGCCCGCACAGGACCACGGCACGGTGTGCGCCCTCGGACAGTTCCGGCCATTCCTCGAACACGGCCTCCACGACGCCCTGCCCCGCACGCTCCATCAACTCCAGCCCGGTCACAGCACCCGACTCGATTGCGGCCTGTTCAATGGCCCGCATCTGGGCGGCGGTCAGCAGTTCGGTCACATCAAATCCCCAAAGTTTTCATTCTGCCCGTTTTTTGTGCGCATTGCATGTTTTTGCACCACACCCTATCAAATCACCTTGTCAATCAGCCATTCTAAGCCGCCTGCGATGGACGACCCTAGGCGCAGATGGTCCACCCCTTACCGAGAAATGCCAGAGGGAGGCACCCCATGAAAAAGATCGAAGCCATCATCAAGCCCTTCAAGCTTGATGAAGTCAAAGAGGCCTTGCAAGAGGTTGGTGTTCAGGGGTTGTCCGTGATCGAGGTCAAGGGCTTTGGCCGCCAGAAGGGTCACACGGAGCTATACCGCGGTGCCGAATATGTCGTGGATTTCCTGCCCAAGGTGAAGGTCGAGGTGATCCTCGATGACGATCAGGTGGATGGCGCGATTCAGGCCATCGTGGACGCCGCCAAGACCGAGAAAATCGGCGACGGCAAAATCTTTGTTTCCTCCGTCGAACAGACCATCCGCATTCGGACCGGTGAAACCGGCTCGGACGCGCTTTAAACACTAAACCAACTCAGGAAGGATTTTCGGGACATGGCAAACCCTGTTCTTGATCTTATCAAAGAAGAAGATGCGGCATATGTCGACATCCGTTTCACGGACCCGCGCGGCAAGCTGCAGCACGTGACGGTCATGGCCGATCAGGTCGACGAGGATTTCCTCGAAGAAGGCTTTATGTTTGACGGCTCGTCCATTGCGGGCTGGAAGTCGATCGAAGCCTCCGACATGAAGCTGATGCCCGATCAGGACAGCGCCTATGTTGACCCGTTCTATGCGGAAAAGACGATCTGCGTGCATTGCTCCATCGTAGAGCCGGACACCGGCGAAGCCTATGAACGTGACCCGCGCGGCACCGCCGAAAAGGCCGAAGCCTATCTGAAATCCACCGGCATTGGCGACGTGGCCTATATGGGCCCCGAAGCGGAGTTCTTCCTTTTTGACGATGTGCGGTTTTCCAATAGCATCAACAAGGTATCCTACGAAGTTGATGCAACGGACGCGTCGTGGAACACCGACACCGAATACGAGATGGGCAACATGGGCCACCGTCCGGGCGTCAAGGGCGGCTACTTCCCCGTGAACCCCACGGACGAAAGCCAGGACCTGCGCTCTGAAATGCTCAGCACCATGAAACGTCTGGGCATGAAGGTCGACAAGCACCACCACGAGGTGGCGTCCTGCCAGCACGAGCTGGGCCTGATCTTTGACAGCCTGACCAAGCAGGCCGACGAGCTGCAAAAGTATAAATACGTCATCCACAACGTCGCCGCCGCTTATGGCAAGTCGGCCACATTCATGCCCAAGCCCATCGCGGGCGACAACGGCACCGGAATGCACGTGAACATGTCGATCTGGAAAGACGGCAAGCCCTTGTTTGCAGGCGACAAATATGCCGACCTCAGCGATGAGGCGCTGTATTTCATCGGTGGTGTGCTGAAACACGCCAAGGCGCTCAACGCCTTTACCAACCCGTCGACCAACAGCTACAAGCGTCTGATCCCCGGTTTCGAGGCCCCTGTGCTGCGTGCCTATTCGGCCCGCAACCGCTCGGGCTGCGTGCGGATCCCATGGACGGAGTCGCCCAAGGCGAAACGGGTTGAGGCCCGGTTCCCCGACCCGTCGGCAAACCCCTACCTGTGCTTTGCCGCCTTGCTGATGGCGGGCCTTGACGGGATCAAGAACAAGATCCATCCCGGCGATCCGTCGGACAAGGACCTCTATGATCTGCCGCCCGAAGAGCTTGCGGGCATCCCGACAGTCTGCGGGTCGCTTCGCGAAGCGATGCAAGAGCTGGAAGCCGACATGGACTTTTTGCTGGCCGGTGACGTGTTCACCAAGGACCAGATCGAAGGCTATATCGCGCTTAAGATGGAAGAGATCGAAACATACGAACACACGCCTCACCCGGTCGAGTTCGGCATGTATTACAGCTGCTGACTCCTCTCTACTAAGCAGTTGAATCTACGGGCGCGCCTTCGGGCGCGCCTTTTTTATGTCGTAAAGGCTCCAAACTATGAGCCACATTGCGCGTGCATAATTGGGTGGATTGATCACAGACCCCGGACCCTTCTGATGCCAGAACAGACCTCGTTCGAAGACCGGCTCGCCCGGATCGCACAGCAAAGCGCGGCACAGGATGTGCCGCCCCAAACGTCCCGGTCGGCTGACCCGGTGCGCCGCCACGTGCAACCGCAGGGCATATCGATACTGGACGCGGTCGGGCATATCTTTTCCGCGGCCCGGACCCTGTATATCGTCTTCGTCATGATCGCCCTGGGCGCGTCCGCCTTTTTCTGGAACGCCAGCCCAGACACCAAGATCAGCGTCATCTCCGTGTTCATTCCCGAATTTGGCCAGGTGGCGTCCGACGAGGCGGCCGCGTCGGACCGCTACGAGAGCGGCACGAAGGTCACGCCGTTCAACGCCAACCGGCTCGCGCTCAAGCGCATGAACGCCTTTGCGCAGGACGAATCGGAATGGGAGATGCGGGCGCTGATCAAACGCGCCAACGACCTCGGACAGCCGTTCCTCGCCAAAGAGATCGCGCGCGAGATGGGCGCGTGCGAGACGCTGAAATGCCGATCCACGCTCAAAACCCAATACGACACGCAGCTCAAGCAATTGCGCAAGTCCACGCCGACCTGGTAGGCCCCGCGCTCGGATCGCCGGCGCCAAAACGCGCGGGCGGGCGTTTGTCTTTGCCTAACCTCCGCCCAATCCGCTACCCTGCCCCTATCGTAATGTGACGGAGCACGGGTATGCTGCAGAAAATAGCATTGGGTCTTGGTCTTTCTCTGGCTTTGGCGGGCACGGTCGAGGCCGCGCCCTGCGGCAATACCGGTGCCGGGTTCGACGCGTGGAAAGCTGGGTTTGCACAGGATGCACAACGCGCTGGCGTCAAGGGTCCGGGCCTTCAGGCGTTACAGAACGCGACCTATGCCACCCGCACCATCGCCGCCGACCGCAACCAAAAGAGCTTTCGCTATTCCCTGCCCAAATTCATGCAGATCCGCGGCGCGGACACGATCGTGGCACAGGGCCGTAAGCGCAAGGCACGCAATCCCGACTACTTTGCCGCGCTGGAGCGTAATTACGGCGTGCCCGCAGGTGTTCTGATCGCCATCCACGGGATGGAGACGGCCTTTGGCAACTTCATGGGCGACAGTTCGGTCGTGTCCGCCATCGTGACGCTGACCTATGATTGCCGCCGGTCCGATTTCTTCAAACCGCACGCCATTGGCGCGCTAAAGCTGGTGGACCAAGGTTCCATCACCGGCTCCACCAAAGGGGCCAAACATGGTGAGCTGGGCCACACGCAGTTCCTGCCGGGCAATGCGCTGACCTACGGGGTGGACGGCAATGGCGACGGGCGCGTGGATCTCTACAACCAGACCGACGCGCTGGCCTCCACGGCCAATTTCCTGCGCCAAAAGGGCTGGAAACCCGGCAAGGGCTATCAGGAAGGCCAGCCCAATTTCAAAGTGATCAAGCAGTGGAATGCCGCGACGGTCTATCAGCAGGCGATCGCGATCATGGGCGCGCGCATCGACGGCTAAGATGTTCCAACCCAAACCGGGCACCAAAGCCGACCCGGCCAGACGCTGGGCCTTGTCCGACCGCGCCTTTTTCGCACACGGGGCCTGCCACATCCTTGCCGGTGTGTGTTTGCACGACTGGCAACACGGCGGTCTGTGGGCCGAGCGCATCATCCCCAATGGGCCCAATCCCCGCAACCACATCTATGTCACCGACGGAACACTCTGTCTCGATTATCGCGGCACAACGTCCCGCGACCGCCTTCTGGCCTGGAACGCGACCCGGATGACGCAGCGCATTCCCGGTTGGCGCGGCACTGTCGCGCTGGTGCGATTTGACTTGCTGGACACGCGCGCCCTCAATGCCCGCAAGATGCGCGGCCCGGATCAATACTTGCACGACCCCATCGCCCGTGCGCGTGCCTTTCTGGCATCAAGGCACGCCCCGTCCCCGTCTCTGTCCCCCAAAAATCCTCCCCGAAGGGCCGGCTTGCCAAAAGCCGCACATCCCCTTATGAGCGCGCCATAGGGTTCAGGCCCCTGCCCTCCGCCACGTGGTAAAGCCCTGATGATCCGATCTGTCCTACGGTCGCGTCTTTCGGCAATGCGGAGCCCCGAACGTCCCCCTTTGCGACCTCAGTACAAGGAGACGGATATGGATATCCCCCTACCTTCGCGCGATGCGCTCAAGGCGCAGGCCAAACGGCTGCGCGCATCGCTTTTGGCTGCGGGCCGCCCCTGCACCCACGCCCAGGCGCTCGAGGCCGTGGCGCACCAATGGGGCGCCCGCGACTGGAACACCCTGAGCGCGCGGGCGCGCGACCACGGCCAGCCATGCTATCGCCCCGGCCAGCGCGTGTCGGGCCGCTATCTCGGGCATCGGTTTGCGGGCCGGATCAAGGCCGCGCGCAGTATGCCCCAAGGGCATTACGCGCTGACCTTGCGCTTTGATCAGCCGGTCGATGTCGTCGAGTCGCAGCATTTTTCCTGTCTGCGGCAACAGGTGAACTGCGTGGTCAATCCAAACGGACGGTCAAACCGTGCGACGTCCAACGGCCAGCCCCATGTGGTGATCTTCGACGCTTGGGCGGGCGGCTAACGGGCACGCTATTGCAGCGCTGGCCTAACACCCGGCGCTGCGGGTCGGTTGTGCGCACGCGAACGGCCTAACCCAGCGCGGGCAGGTCATTGCGCGCCAGCACCAGCGTGTGAATGGCAAAGACCACCGCCCGGCTTTGCGGCAGGCGCAGCAGCGTCTGCCGCTCGGTCCGGTAGTATGGTCCCGTGTCTGACCGTGATCCCACGCGACGCGGTTCTTGCGCGGACCGGGGCTGGAACAGCTCCGGGTTTTGATACCAAAGCTGATTGAACCGCCACAGCGGACGGCCCACCTGAATGCCGTCAAACAGGCGCTGCACCCGCCGCGCGACGTCACCATCATATTCGTCCACCGGCACGTGAATGTCCGTAAGGGGCCGGCCCGCCTTTTCCCGCAGCCGCCACGACGCCGGGAAACACAGCACAGCCGCAGTCAATACGTGCTCATTCCCGCGCTTCTCCATCAGGACAAAGTCGCATTGGCAGAGCCGCCCCAGCGTCTCCATCGGGTGCGTGCGCCGTATACCGATCACACGCCCGTCCGGGCGGCGGACCTGTGTACCGTCCACGTCAAAACCAAGATCGGGCAAAACGTCCAGCACCATGTCCAGAAGTTCTTGTGCCGCAGGCCGCGCAGCGGGGTCCAGATACAGCACTTCCCCCGCACGTTCCGCCAACAGCACCTCGCGGCGCGCCATCTGTGCGCCGTAGGCTTCGTCGACCCGCAGCCATGGCCCGGTCTCGGGCTGAATGCCCGGCAGTGCCCGCGCACAGCGCATATCCTCGGGCAGCGTTGTCTGCAAAATCGCCGTCATATCAGAGTTTTGTCACGGTTGGCGCCCTATGACCAGATCACCCTGCGGCCCAGTCATGTGCCGCAGCGCCATCCGTACACGGCGTGATCCGCAACGGTCCCGTCGCCACCATATGGCGCGCAATTTCAGGCGGTGTGGTGGCGTCGGGCTGCCCGGTCTCCCAGTCGTGCCACGCGCTGGACCAGCGCAGATGCGCGCCGGTGTCAGGCATCTCCATCGTGTCCCCTTCGGCCCAGAACCGCAGCCCGTCCCCCATCGCTTCGCCAAACAGGCGCGCGCCCAGATGGTGCTGGAACAGCACCGCCGCGACAATGGCCGCGGAAAAGGTAAACCGGTCCACCCGGACCGACAGGCGCGTGCCGTGCCAGTGCGTGCGCAGCGCGTCAATCACCGGAAGGATGCGGGTGAAATCCCCGCCCGTATTGCCCCGCAAGTCCACCACGATATTTGCATGTGGCCGGGTCAGGATCCTCTCCGCCAGTCCGGGCGGCAAGGGCGTTGAAAAGCGGGCGATGCGCACATGCCAGACCGGATCGTCCCAGACCACCGGCGCTGGCAGCGCCCCGCCCTCTTCGTCGGGGCTGGCCCGTCCTGTGTCAGACATCGGATAAAGCGGCAATGCAGGCACCAACCTGTCAGGGCCAAACTGCACGCTGTCGCCATCCAGCCCATATGTCACCGAAGCTGCGCCCAGTGCCGTTGGCCAAGCCAGCAGCATCGCGCCAATGACAGACTGCCGGGCGGGCGTTCCGGCCAGCATGGGCCGAAACCGATCCAACGCGTCGGCGACGGGCACGCCGTTCACCGTCTCCAGCTTGCGCACAGCCGCCCCCTGCACCATGCCAAATCCCTGTTGCCGCGCCACAATCCGCACCGGCCAGACCCGTATGGCTGCGTTCGGGATGATGCGCGTGTGCCCGTTCCCTGCCGGGGCCAGCACCCGCATCGCGGCGCATAGAAACAGGTCCGGGTCCGTCGCGGCCTCCATCTCGGCAAGCGGCGCCGACAGGTCATGTCCGGCACAGGACGGGTCCCGCCCCACCGCCTCGCGCACCACCGCACAATCCCTTGAAAACCGCATCACACCTCCAAAAAACGACGCAGCGCATGGTCGCATTCCGGCAACACGGCCCCTGCACGCCCCGCCACTCTACCGCCAAGGGAGGCTTCCATGAACCAGCATTATCGCGACACCCGCAAGATCGACCCGGCCCGTGGTGCGACCCTGCCCGATGGCACGCCAAACGATGCCGACCGGATCGAGATCGGCCCACCCCTGCAGACCCAGCGCGCCTGGCAGGCGGCGGGCCTGACCCTGCCCAATCTGGCCGCGATGCGCGCGCATCGCTGGCGGCGGCTGACCCGCCATATCGTGGACCGTGACTATGCCGGGCTGTTGATGTTTGACCCGCTCAACATCCGCTACGCCACCGACTCGACCAATATGCAGCTTTGGAACACGCATAATCCGTTTCGTGCCGTGCTGATCTGTGCCGACGGGCATATGGTCATCTGGGACTACAAAAACGCACCCTTCCTCAGCTCCTTTAATCCCCTGGTCAAAGAGGTGCGGTCCGGTGCGGACCTGTTCTATTTCGACCGGGGCGACAAGATTGACGTGGCCGCCGACGCCTTTGCCAACGAGGTGCGCATATTGCTGGCCGAACACGCGCCGGGCCTGACACGGCTGGCCGTCGACAAACCCATGGTCCACGGATTGCGCGCGCTCGAAGCCCAAGGTCTGACTGTTATGGATGGCGAAGAGGTCACCGAAAAATCCCGTTCCGTCAAAGGAATGGACGAAATCCTTGCCATGCGCTGCGCGGTCCATTCATGCGAGGCCGCTGTGCAGGCAATGGAGGATTTCGCCCGCGCCAATGTGGGTGATGGCACCACATGCGAGGATGATATCTGGGCTGTGCTGCACGCCGAAAACATCAAGCGCGGCGGCGAGTGGATCGAGACGCGCCTGCTCAGTTCCGGGCCGCGCACCAACCCGTGGTTTCAGGAATGCGGCCCGCGCATTTGCCAGCGCAACGAGATCATCAGCTTCGACACGGATCTTGTCGGCTCCTATGGCATCTGCGTGGACATCTCTCGCAGTTGGTGGATCGGGGACGAAAAACCGCGCCCCGACATGGTCTATGCGATGCAGCACGCCCACGAACACATCATGCAGAATATGGAGATGATCAAACCCGGCGTGACCATCCCCGAACTGACGGCAAACACGCATGTGCTGGACGACAAGTTTCAGGCGCAGAAATACGGCTGCCTCATGCACGGTGTCGGTCTGTGTGACGAATGGCCCCTCGTGGCCTATCCCGACAAGGCGGTGCCCGGGTCGTTCGACTATGCGCTTGAGCCCGGTATGGTGCTGTGTGTCGAGGCGGCGGTGGGCGAGGTTGGCGGTGATTTCACCATCAAGCTCGAAGATCAGGTTTTGGTGACCGAAAACGGCTTCGAAAACCTGATCAGCTATCCCTATGATCCCGCGCTGATGGGCCAGTGAGGCGCCGGCCATTGGTCTGAACGCGCCCGGACCCCACCGCGTGCCTGAGCGCCGCCAAATGTACGCCCCGCCGCAGGCCTTGTTCCCCGACCGGCGCGTTCAATTGGTGTTCCATATCACGATCATGGCGGCAGCAATCGGCCCATAGGCGTTGGTCACGCAGCCCCTGTGGGCGCAGATCAACGGCCCGCCCGCGCAAAATGCGCGCATATGTGTTATCATACACGCAGGGCCACCCGGATTGCGCCACTGCGTGCCGTTCGTTTTGCATTGGGCCCCGTATGATTTCACACGTGTTGTTTTGACAAGGGCATAGATACTCTGGGGGGACCAGATGAGCGATAATTTAACGTCCTATGTGGACAAGACCGAAGGCACCCGCGCGGAGCTTGAAGACGAGCTTGAAAAGATCAAGGGCAAGATCGAAGAGGCCACCGGCCCGGCAGAGGAAAACGCACCTGACGACCCGCTGTTCCGCGCCAATATCGAACTCAAGACCTCGTTCATCTCGCAGGCCAGCACCAGCGCGCTGTTGCGCACGGTGCGGTCCACAATCGAGATGGAACTGATCAAAGAGGAAGAGCGCCGAAAGATCATGGAAGCCGAGCTCAAACACGAAGAGCGGTTGGCCGAGATCGAGGAAGAAGAGGAAAAGGCTCTCGAAGAGGCTGAAGAGTCCGAGGAGAAGGCCAAGCTGGAGGCCGAGAAGGCCCGGCTGGAAGCCGAAGAAGCACGGCGCAAGGCCGAGATTGACCGCGATGCCGCCGAGGCCAAGGTGGATGCCAATGTGCGGGACGCAGGCAACAAGGCCGATGACGACCGCAAAAAGGCCGACGCCGCCAAGGACAAAGCCGACGCCGAAGCCGACCGCAAAGAGCAGGAAACCGAGGCAGAACGCAGGGCCGCCGAAGCAAAGGCCCGCCGCGCGCGCGAGGCCGCACAGCGCAAGGCACAACGCAAGCGTCGCATAGCAGAGGAGAAAAAGCGCGTCGAAGAGATGGAAGCCCACAAAAAGGCCAAGGAAGAGATCATCGAACGGCTGCGCAAGGCATCCGAAGCCATTTCGGAATCCACAACCGTCACCGAGCAGATGCGCATGTTGAAAGAAGAGATCGAACGGGAAATTCAGGAGAAATACGGCGATCCCACCCCGCCCACGACGGGCGGAACAACAACCGGTGCCACCCCCTAAGGCCGGGACGCGGGCGCGCGGTCACATCATGTAAAGAAAGTGTCTCGCATTTTCGTAAAACCCGGTTCCTAAACCCTTCATTTGCCGTCAACGGCTAGCGTCGCTGCACGCGCCGGAGACAGCTTATGGAACCTAGGATAGCGATTTACCTTGTGCTGGCCACGATCCTGTCTGGCCTGTTTGCCTATGCGTTCCGACAGATCCACGCCAACCAACGCGCCGCGCGCACCTTTCGCGCCATCGCCGAGAGCGCCAGTGACGGCCTTGTGCTGATGGAACGGGACGGCACGGTGATTTGGGTCAACGACGCTTATTGTCAGATCATGGGCCGCGATGCCGAAGAGATGTTGGGCCGCTACGGGCTTGAGTTCGCGTTGCCACCCGAGGATGCGATGGCACCCGAAGATGTCGCCGCCTTCCGTTTTGACCCGACCGAGGAACGGTTCAGCAAGCTCACGCAGCGGACCAATATGCGCGGTGACGGCACCCGATTTATCCATGAATTCAGCCACGCGGTGGTTCAGGACGGATCGCATACGCGTTACCTCGTGGCCGGGCGTGACATTACCGAACGATTGGAACGGGAAACGGCGCTGATTGCCGCGCAAGAGGGCCTTGAACAATTGGCCAATGTCGACACCCTCACCGGGCTGGAAAACCGCGCCCGGCTTTGGGCCACTCTCGAGGCGCTGATTGCCAAGGGGGACCCGTTCGCAGTTCTTCAGATCGACATGAATGACTTTAAGGCGATTAACGACACATATGGTCATATCGCGGGCGACAACATTCTGCGCCATTTTGCCGACATCCTGCGCGGCCTCGCACAGGACAGTTGGACGGTCGCACGCGCAGGTGGCGACGAATTCACATTGCTGATCCCCGGCATCACCGACCTCAGCACTGCGCTTGATCTGGCGCGCCAGTTGCGCAAAGCGGCGCGCAAGCCGATGCCGTGGCAATCCGGCGAGATACAGGCGTCAATCTCGGTTGGTGCGGTTCTGGCCGCAGGCGACATTGATGCAGCGGATGAAATCCTGAACCGTGGTGACGTGGCGCTGTACACGGCCAAGCATCAAAAACCGGACCGCGTCGCAGGCTATGACACTGCGCTCCACCGCAGCTTTGTTCAACAGCAACAGATGCAGCGCGAGGTTGCCAAAGCGATTGAAGAGGATGCTTTTACCTTTCATTTTCAACCGATTGTGGACACGTATTCTCACCGGGTGGTCCGGTTCGAAATGCTGGCCCGCTGGGAGCATCCGGAACGGGGCATGATCCCGCCGGGCGAATTCCTGCCCCATGTCGAACGGCTTGGCCTGATCTCGGAACTGGACTTCATGGTGATCGAACACGCCGCCGAAAGCCTGCGCGTGCTGGATGAGGCCGGGCTGCAGGATGTCGGGATTTCAATCAACCTGTCCACCGGTGCCATGCGCAACGCCACCATCCCGGACGAACTGATTGCCCGCACCGCGCAGGCCAGTTTCATGCCGTCGCGCCTGTCGATTGAGGTGCTGGAGACAACCGTGGTCACCCTTGCGTCAAATGATGCTGTGGCGCGCCAATTGGAACGGCTCCGCGCCGCCGGATTCACCTTGCTGCTGGACGATTTCGGCATCGGTCACGCTGGGCTGGCGCACTTGGCCTCTCTCGCCGTGCACGGGATCAAGATTGACCGCCAACTGACATCTGCCGTGGACCGCGATGAAAAAGCGCATCACGTCGTCACCGCCACGATTGATCTGGCGGGCAAGCTGGGTGTCGACGTGGTTGCCGAAGGGGCCGAAACCGCCGAACAGATCACCACCATCATGGCGGCGGGCGGACGTTGTTTTCAGGGCTACGGCATTGCCCGCCCCATGCCGCTGGAAGCGGCGATTGTCTGGGCAGGTGAGCCGTGGGCGAACTGGTCGGCCACGCGGCCCGACAGCCAGATGGCCGGGTAGCGTCGCGTCTCCACCATGGTGAGACTCAACACCTCCGCGTGAGGGCATATTTCACCCCCTTCCCCAAAGGCGCGCAAACCCCCATCCTGTCAGCAACAGGAGATACCAAATGCCAACGGAACGCATCACCTTTCCGGGCCACGCCGGCCCGCTCGACGCGCGGCTTGATTTGCCCGAAGGGCCGCATCTTGCCACTGCTGTGTTTGCCCACTGCTTTACCTGCGGCAAGGACATCCCCGCCGCCCGCCGCATCGCTGCGCGTCTCAGCACGATGGGCATCGCCGTGCTGCGTTTTGATTTCACCGGGCTGGGGCATTCGGAGGGGGAGTTTTCGAACACCAGCTTTACGTCCAACGTCGAAGACCTTGAAAAAGCGGTGGAATACCTCAACGACCGGGACATGCCGCCCACCCTGCTAATCGGCCACTCGCTGGGCGGCGCCGCCGTGCTCAAAGCCACAGCCGATCTGCCCCAGATCAAGGCGGTCGCCACGCTCGGCGCGCCCTTCGATCCCGAACACGTCACTCACAACTTCGCCGACGCCCTGCCCGAGATTATCTCCAAAGGTGTCGCAGAAGTGTCGCTGGGTGGTCGCCCCTTCCGCATCGGCAAGCAGTTTATCGACGATGTGGCCCAAGGCGCGCTCACCCCCGCCATCGGCAAACTGGATGCTGCGCTTCTGATCCTGCACGCGCCGCGCGACAGCATCGTCAGCATCGACAACGCCAGCCAGATTTTCCTGGCCGCAAAACACCCCAAAAGCTTTGTCACCCTCGACGACGCCGACCACCTGATCACCAGCAGCGAACATGCCGAATACGCCGCCGACATCATCGCCACATGGGCGAAACGATACCTGTCACTCACACCGCCCGCCCCACCCATCGGTGCGCCCGAAGGGGTTGTGCGCAGCGCCGAGGCGGACCCAAAAGGGTTCCTGCAAGACATTACGCATGGCACCCGTCACCACATCCTCGCCGATGAGCCACGCGCTTACGGCGGCACAAACAAGGGGCTGTCGCCCTATGGCCTTGTCAGCGCGGGTCTTGCGGCCTGTACGTCGATGACAATCCGCATGTATGCCCGCCGAAAGGAGTGGCCGCTGGATCATGTTTCAGTGGATGTGAGCCACAACAAGGTCCACGCACAGGACGCGGACGCCGCGATTGGTGACAAAGTGGATGAATGGAAACGCCGCATCACCCTGACCGGCGCGCTGGATGACACGCAACGCGCCCGCCTAATGGAAATCGCGGACAAATGCCCCGTGCACCGCACGCTGGAACGCAGCTCGACCGTGATCACCGAACTGACCCCGGCGACAACCCAAACGCCCGCGACCACCTGATCGCAAAAGGGCTCAGGTCAACGCATGTCCCAGAATGAAGTAAGACGCGGGCCCCGTCAGGGGTCCGCGCCTTTCCTTTGGATCAAGTCTGCACTTAGCCGCGCGCGCGGCCAACCAGTTTCCACGCCGCCGGCAGAACCGCCGCGGCCAGTGCCAGTTTCAGCGCATCACCCAGCAGGAACGGCGTCAGACCCCATGCAAGGATCGGCTTGTCCCAACCATAAAGCTGACCCAGCCACAGCAAGCCCGGCACATAGATCAGCACGGTGCCGATCCCCATCGCCAGCGCCATCCAGACCACCGACCGGTCCCAGCCGCGCTGCGCCAGCGCACCCAGCGCTACCGTGGCCAGCACGTAGCCCACCAGATAGCCGCCTGTGCCGCCCATCATGTAAGTCAGGCCGAATGTCTCGGCCGAAGATCCCGCAAAAATGTCAAAGCCCAACGCACCCACGATCATGTAGGCCAGGATCGTCACCAACCCCAAACGCGCACCATAGGCCGCGCCGATTGTCAGCACCGCAAAGGTCCCCATCGTCACCGGCACGGGCCACATTGGCACCTTGATTTTCGCCGCAATCGCCAGCGCCACGACACCCAGCACCACCAGTGCAACCTGCTTGACGCGCAACGCCGTCCCGCTATCGGCACCAAGCACATCGCTCAGCACTTTGTTATTCCACGTGTTTTCCATGATTGGCCCTCACCGATCCGTGTTTTTGCTGCCCGTCTTGTGCCAAGCCGCCCCTGTTTCTGCAAGTGCGAAAGACAGTTGATGCACATCAAGGACAGGCCAAACCAAACTGTGACACTGTCTGATTGAATGCCACTCAGGAGGCTGCCATGCCCCTTTTCACCAAGACCGCCACAAGCGCCGACCTCATGTCCGGCATGATGTCACGCCTGCGCAAATCACCAATTGGCCCACGCGAACACGCAACCCAAGCCCACGCCCGCCGCCTGCGCGAAATGGTCCTGCGCTGCGTTGCCTGCCCGGATCAACCCGGCTGCGCCGCCGTGCAGGCAATGTCGCTGACCCTGCCGGAGCCGCCGGATATTTGCCCGAACAAGGCCGCCTTTCAGATGCTGCCAGCACGGTCATAGCGCGACAGCATCCGGTAATCCTTGCGCGGGCCCCTGACCCGCCACTGCACGGTAAAGCTGGGCCAGTCTTCAAACCCGTACCGCCCGTCATATTGATCGGGATCGCACCAATGCGCGGTATCGCCGCCCAGTGGCGGCACATGGTGAAAAAACCGCCCATCCTCGAAATATACGGCCAGATCCGCGTCCCAGCAGTAGCGTTGCGTTGCACTTAATGGCGGGCCTGCGCCGATGCGCAGCGTGCCCGTCTCGTCGTGGCGCAAACCATCCGCCTCGGGCGCAAACACCGCCTGTCCGTCAAATGTCGCACAGGTGCCGTCGGCATGGTGGATCTTACGACTGATCTGCCAGACACCGACGAAATCCTGCAACACCCGGTTAGTCGGCATAAACACCATCCGTCACATCGTTTCCCGTTCCGACAAAGCGCACCATCGCCCCCGACACCGCGATGTCATAGCAGGCCCACAGGTCCGACGGGGGCCACTGGCTGCAATACTGATCGCCCTGAACCCGCCAATACCCCCAGCTGTCACGCCCGCCAAAAACATAAAGCGTGCGCCCCGAAGACCGAAAGTCCTGCCGCGCGGTCTCAAAGGCGATCACGCGCCCTTCCAGCGCGGCCCGCACGCCGGCACCATCCAGCGTCACCCAAGGCTCCGCCCCAGCGGGCGAGGCCAAGAGGGCAATCATCAGGGCAAAGCGTCTCATCTGCGTGCCTTCATCTTGTCGTTCATCGGACCGCAGTCTAAGGACGCGGCACATGATGCGACAGTCACAAAAAGGTGCCCCATGATCCCCCGTTATTCCCGCCCTGACATGGTTGCCATCTGGGACCCAGCCACGAAATTCCGCATCTGGTACGAGATCGAGGCACATGCCTGCGACGCCATGGCCGATCTGGGCGTGATCCCGCGAGAGAATGCCGAGGCCGTCTGGAAAGCCAAGGATGTAGAATTCGACGTGGCGCGCATCGACGAGATCGAAGCCGTCACAAAACATGACGTCATCGCCTTTCTGACGCATCTGGCCGAACATGTGGGCAGCGACGAGGCCCGCTTTGTGCATCAGGGAATGACATCTTCGGACGTGCTCGACACCTGTTTCAACGTGCAGCTCACCCGCGCCGCCGACATCCTCATCACCGATCTCGAAGCACTGCTCTCCGCCCTCAAAAAGCGCGCCCTTGAGCACAAGGACACACTCCGCGTGGGCCGCAGCCACGGCATCCACGCCGAACCCACAACCATGGGCCTGACCTTTGCCCGCTTTTATGCCGAGATGGACCGCAACCTCAGCCGGATGCGCGACGCCCGCGCCGAAATTGCGACCGGCGCTATCTCCGGTGCGGTGGGCACCTTCGCCAATATCGACCCTGCGGTCGAGGAACATGTCTGCGACAAGTTGGGTCTGGTGCCCGAACCGATCAGCACACAAGTGATCCCACGGGATCGCCATGCGGCGTTCTTTGCGACGCTGGGGGTCATCGCCAGTTCGATTGAAAACATCGCTATAGAAATCCGCCACATGCAGCGCACCGAAGTGCTGGAGGGTGCCGAATTCTTTTCCATGGGCCAAAAAGGCTCCTCCGCCATGCCGCACAAGAAAAACCCGGTGCTGACGGAAAACCTCACCGGTCTCGCCCGCATGGTGCGCGCCGCCGTGATCCCCGCGATGGAGAATGTGGCGCTTTGGCACGAACGCGATATCAGCCACTCCAGCGTCGAACGGATGATCGGCCCCGATGCCACAATCACCCTCGACTTTGCGCTGGCCCGCCTGACCGGCGTCGTCGACAAGATGCTGATCTTCCCCGAGAATATGCTGGACAACATGAACAAGTTTCCCGGCCTCGTTATGTCGCAGCGCGTCCTTTTGGCCCTGACCCAAGCGGGTGTCAGCCGCGAGGACGCCTATACCATGGTCCAGCGCAACGCCCTCAAGGTCTGGGAAGAACGCACCGATTTCAAAGCGGAGTTGCTGGCCGATGCGGATGTCGTTGCGGCTCTTAGCACCGACGGGATCGAGGAAAAATTCGACATGGGCTATCACACCAAACATGTCGACACGATCTTTGCCCGCGTCTTTGGCGACTGATCGTTTCTTCTGACCGGAAATACCACGGGGGGCGCGGCACGCGCGGGGGCAGCGCCCCCTCCTGCGCCCGAGTTCCGGGCAGAGGACTGCGCATTGCGCAGTTTTTCTTTGGTCCGCGCCCTGTTCTGGCCTACCCTTACGTCACCCGATGAAAAGGAGACGAAAGATGAAGACCAAGACCCTCGCCGTCGCGCTGGCCCTCACCCTCGCCCCCACGCTCAGCTTCGCTGCGGGCTGCAATTACGGCAAACACGAACAGCAGGCCATGTCTTGCGCACCCGGCACCACCTTTGATGCCGCGACAAATTCCTGCGTGACGACCACGGGCTGACCGCGTTCGTAACTATTATCACGGCTTCGTGATCGCATAAAGCATCCGCGTTTGGGGTTGATCTCGTACATATCCCAAACGCATCCCGAACGGAGACCCAAGATGCTGCGTGCCCTGATCCTCACCACCGCCCTCGCCCTGCCCACCCTTGCGCCCACAATCGTGCTGGCCAAGGACAGCGAAGAGCCCCCGAAAAAGACCGAAACCACCAAGAACTGCTTTCAGGCCCGCCAGTGGGATCCCGAGATCGGCAAATGGGTGAAATTCTCGCAGCCGGTGAATGGTGTTTTCGACGTCAGCATCAACAAATGCGTCCGCCCCGACCGGACCGGCTACATGGACAGCGATACGTTGTACAAGGCCGTGCGTGAACTGGCCTATGCGGGTCGCTATCAGGACGCGATCAAGGTGCTGGACCAGATGCCCGAACAGCTCAGCGACCGCGTGCTGACCTATCGCGGTTTTACCGCCCGCAAATTGGGCCGGGCCGAGCTGGCCAATGCCTATTACACACAAGCCATCGACGTGAACCCCGACAACATCCTTGCGCGCTCTTACATGGGTCAGGGACTGGTCGACGCGGGTAACAAAGTGGCCGCCCTTGAGCAGCTGCGCGAAATCCAGAACCGCGGCGGCACCGGCACTTGGTCCGAAGTATCGCTGCGCAACGCGATCCAGACGGGCACCACCTACAGCTACTGACGCTTTTTCGAAAGGTTGAGGGACAGGATTGAATGTTTCTCAACCTTTGCCTGCCAGAACCCTTTGCAAAAGGGGTCAGAGGCAGGACATGACAGAGCTTTTACCATCCCCCGCCGCCCGTGCTGTTGCACTCTCGGGCGGCGGTTCCTTGATCAAGGGCGGCACGCTCAGCCGCAAGGCCAAGGCCGCCATCGTCGTGCGCCTGCTGATCAATGAGGGGGCCGATATCCCGCTCGAAGAATTGCCAGAGGAATTGCAGGCCCAGCTGACCAAGGCGATGGGCCAGATGCGCACCGTTGACCGTGAAACATTGCAAGAGGTTGTGGCCGAGTTCGCCGAAGAGGTTGAGCGGATTGGCCTGACCTTTTCCAACGGCATGGCCGGCGCGCTCGAAGCGCTTGATGGCAAGATCAGCCCCCAGACGGCCGCGCGCCTGCGCAAGGAGGCCGGGGTACGCGAGGCAGGCGATCCGTGGGCGCGTATCCGCGAGATGGACAATGACCTTTTGGCGGGCGTCCTCGAATCCGAAAGCATCGAGGTCGCCGCCGTCATGCTGTCAAAGCTGGATGTGCCCAAGGCCGCCGAGTTGCTTGGAATGCTGCCCGGCCCCCGCGCCCGGCAAATCACCTATGCGGTGTCCCAGACAAGCGCTGTGACCCCGGCTGCGGTGGATCGTATCGGCCTGTCGCTGGCCAGCCAATTGGGTGCACGACCGATCAGCGCCTTTGATAACGGGCCGGTGGAACGGGTGGGCGCGATCCTCAACTCGTCCAAGGCAACGACACGCGACGACGTGCTTGCCGGTCTTGATGAAAAGGATGAAGGGTTCGCAAATGCGGTGCGCAAGGCGATCTTTACCTTTGCCAATATCCCTGCCCGCATCGCTGACCGCGACATCCCCCGCATCCTGCGCGATATCGATCAAGAGGCGCTGGTCATTGCCATGGCAGGTGCCCCGGCCATGAATATGCAGGCGAGCGTCGACTACATCCTCGACAACATGTCGGCCCGCATGGCGGATCAGTTGCGCGAGGAAATCACCGAAGCCGGAACGCCCAAACCCGCCGATGTCGAAGAGGCGATGGGCAGCATCGTCGCCACCATCCGCGATATGGAAGCGCGTGGCGACCTGATGCTGATGGTCGAGGAAGAGGAGGAAGACGCCTAGCCGTCGGCCTTGCACAACCGCGCGCCGTAGCCGGTCACGGTGCAGCGCGGGATCAAGACTTGGGGGCACGGGCTTTGTGAGGCGTTGCAACACTCGACACACGCGCGGCGCGCGCGTATGCGGCGGGGATGCCCGCGACGCCCTCATTGCCCCGCACCGCGATCCTGCTGACGCTCGCGGCCATCCTGTGCTTCAGTCTGATGGATGCCACGGTCAAGGCCGCGGCACCAACGACCGGCCCGGTCACCGCGCTTTGGGCGCGGTATGCCGGTCAAATGCTGATCGTCGTGATCCTTGTGGCGCCGCGCCTCAAATCCGTGGTCCGCACCGCCTATCCCAAACTACAGATTGCCCGCTCTGTGCTGCTGATGCTTGCCACGTTCTTTTTCTTTCAGGCCCTGTCACGGATCGAACTTGCCGAGGCGACCGCTGTCATGGCCACCAACCCCATCCTGATCACCCTTGGCGGCGCACTTTTCCTGCGCGAAGCACTTGGCCCGCGCCGTATCGCCGCCGTCGTTATTGCCTTGATCGGCGCGCTCATCGTCATCCGGCCCGGATCCGAGCTGTTCCAGCCTGCTGCACTTTTGCCGCTGGTGGCGGCCACCTGTTTCGCCGGATATACGCTTATCACCCGCCGTGTTGGCCCGTCCGAAGATGTTTGGACCTCGCTGTTTTACACGGGCCTTGTGGGTGCGGTCATCCTCAGCACGTTCATGCCGTTTGTGATGCCCGCGCTGACTGCGCGCGATATCACGCTGCTTGCGCTCATCGCGGTTTTTGGCACGGCGGGCCAATTGATGCTGGTGCGCGCGCTGTCCATGGCAGAGGCCGGGCTGCTTGCACCGTTCAACTATGCCGGTCTGATCTATGCCATCGTGATCGGTCTGGTGCTTTTTGCCGAAGTGCCTGACGCACCGACAGTGCTGGGCGCGCTTGTGATCGCGGGGGCCGGGATTTATGTCTGGCATCGCGAAACGCGCGCCCGCGCCACAACCTGAGCCAACCGATGCCCCAAGACACAGCCACCTTGTCCCTGCCCGCCCGCGCGGCCTATCGGGCGACCGATCTGCTTGCCCGTGGGTTGATCGGGCTGGCGCTGGCCCTGCCCTATACGGCCCGCGTCCGGTTCATGGGCTGGGCCATGGCCCATGTGGTGGGACCTGGCGCGGGCTATCTCAAACGTGCGCGCGTGCATGTGGACTTTGCCCTGCCGCATCTGCCGGACGCCGAAAAGGACCGCATCGCGCGGGCGAGCCTGACCAATGCCGGGCGCACGTTGATCGAAAATTACTCCACCCGCGCGCTGCTGGCCCGTCAGGCTAGGGCCGACATTTCAGGCCCCGGCTTTGCCGCGATGGAGGCGGCGGCCCGGTCTGGCAAGCCCGTCATCCTCGTCACCGGCCATTTCGGCAATTACGAGGCGGTGCGCGCCGCGCTGGTTGCACGCGGCTATGCCGTGGGCGGGCTTTATCGCGAGATGAAGAACCCCTATTTCAACGATCATTACGTGCGGACAATGCAATCTTTTGGCGGGCCTGTGTTCCCTCAGGGCCGTCGCGGCACCGCCGGTTTCGTGCGTCACCTCAAGGGCGGCGGCCAGCTTGTGTTGCTGTTTGATCAACACGCACAGGGCCAGCCTGCGCTGCAATTTCTGGGGCATGACGCGCAAACGGCGATCTCGGCGGCGGAACTGGCGCTGCGCTATGCCGCGCTGCTGATCCCCTTCTACGGCATTCGGGCCAAGGACGGCATCAACTTTGACTGCGTGATGGAAGCGCCGATTGACCACACCACCCCCGAAACCATGACCCAAGCGATGAATGACAGTCTGGGCGCGCGTATCCGGGCCCATCCGGAACAATGGTTTTGGGTGCCACGGCGCTGGCGGTCCGACGCGGATATGACCTAGCGCAGAAGCGCCGCCGCCTCGATTGGGCCATGCGCGCCCTGCTGGATCACCACGACCACAGGTTTGTCACCCGTGACATCCGCCGTCAGATGCAGCGCTGTGGCCCCGTCCCACTGGGTCAGGATTTTCCAGTCTTCGGTGACGTTGGCATAGGTCAGCGTGTGCCCGGCATTCTCGCCGCGTGTGATCCGCGCCGTGCGCTCCGGCGTGTAGCGCACCATATGCACCACATACGGCCCCGACGCGTGCTTGGCCTCTGCCGCGATGATCAGATCGTCGCCCTCGCGCACCACGTCCAGCGACACCGTTTCTGGCCGCGCCGCGTGTTGCGCAATAACTTTGGACAACTCCATGGGGCGGGCACCCACGATATCCGTTTCGCCGTTGATGATCATCTGGGGCGTGTAGACCGACCGCCGCCCCGCCTCGACCGCGTAACCGCGCTGCCGCTTGGCATAGCGCGGATCGGCAAATTCGTCCTTCCACCCGATATAGTCCCAATAGTCGACATGCAGCGCCAGCGCGATCACATCGTCACGCGTGGCCAGTTCGTGCATCAGCGCATCCGCAGGCGGGCAGGACGAACAGCCTTGCGACGTGAACAACTCTACCACAACGGGCGAGTCTGCGGACGCAGGCGCGACCATCAGGGTGGTGGCGGCCGCAAAGGCCAATGAGATCAGGTTTTTCATCTGCACGCACTTGTGTTTGTCCGGGGGCGCCGCAGCGTGGGCACTCCCCTGATCTATGGAACGGTATGGCGTTTGACCAATCAAGGTTTGTTGAGCATTTGTGTCAGCTGCATCACGTTACTGCGCATTTGCTGAAAAATCTGTATGCTATGGTATACAAAATCGTCGCAGCCCCCCAATTGCGGTTGATCAGATGCTGTTCATCGGGCAAGACGCCCCCAAACTTGATGCCCCATCCGCCTTAGGAAAGGAATTCCCATGCCCATTACCGTCGGACACGATACTGCCAAAACGCGCAAGACGCTGACCGTTGGCGATCAATCCATTGCCTATTACTCCATCCCCGCCGCGACCGAAGCGGGTCTGGGCGATTTTTCGAACCTGCCTGCGGCGCTCAAGGTGGTGCTGGAAAACATGCTGCGCTTCGAAGATGACAAGACGGTGACCGTGGACGACATCAAGGCATTTGCGACATGGGGCGCACAGGGCGGCAAGAACCCGCGGGAAATCGCCTATCGTCCGGCCCGCGTGCTGATGCAGGATTTCACCGGCGTGCCTGCGGTCGTGGACTTGGCGGCTATGCGCGACGGGCTTGTCGCTTTGGGAGGTGATCCGGAAAAGATCAACCCGCTGAACCCCGTTGACCTTGTGATCGACCATTCGGTCATGATCGATGAATTTGGCAACCCGCGCGCGTTCCAGATGAACGTAGACCGCGAATACGAGCGCAACATGGAGCGCTACACCTTCCTCAAATGGGGCCAATCCGCGTTTAACAACTTCCGCGTGGTGCCGCCCGGCACCGGCATCTGCCACCAGGTGAACCTGGAGTACCTCGCGCAAACCGTCTGGACCGACGCGGACCAGAACGGCGAACAGGTGGCCTACCCCGACACGCTCGTGGGCACTGACAGTCACACAACCATGGTCAACGGCGCGGCCGTGCTGGGCTGGGGTGTTGGCGGGATCGAGGCCGAGGCCGCGATGCTGGGTCAGCCCATTTCGATGCTGATCCCCGAAGTGATCGGGTTCGAGCTGACAGGCTCCATGGTCGAGGGCACAACAGGAACTGACCTTGTGCTGAAAGTGGTCGAGATGCTCCGCGCCAAAGGCGTTGTGGGCAAATTCGTCGAATTCTATGGCGAAGGGCTCGACCGTTTGCCGCTGGCCGACCGCGCGACAATTGCCAACATGGCGCCTGAATACGGCGCCACCTGCGGCTTCTTCCCGATCGACGGCGAAACCCTGCGCTACCTGCGCAACACAGGCCGGGACGAGGACCGCATCGCACTGGTCGAAGCCTACGCCAAGGAAAACGGCTTTTGGCGCGGCGCGGACTATGCGCCGATCTACACCGACACGCTGCACCTTGATATGGGCACCATCGTGCCTGCCATCTCCGGCCCGAAACGCCCGCAGGATTTCGTGGCCCTCACCGACGGCCAGAAAGCCTTCCGCAAGGAAATGGAAGAGACGTTCAAACGTCCCATGGGCAAGGAAGTTTCCGTTGAGGGCGAAGACTACACCATGGAATCGGGCAAAGTCGTGATTGCCTCGATCACCTCCTGCACCAACACCTCGAATCCTTATGTGATGATCGGCGCGGGCCTCGTTGCGCGCAAGGCGCGCGCGCTCGGCCTGAACCGCAAACCGTGGGTCAAGACATCGCTCGCACCCGGCTCTCAGGTCGTGTCCGCCTATCTCGAGGCCGCCGACCTGCAAGAGGATCTGGACGCCATCGGTTTCAACCTCGTTGGCTACGGCTGCACGACGTGCATCGGCAACTCCGGCCCATTGCAGCCCGAAATCAGCCAAGCCATCGCCGACGGTGATCTGGTGGCGACCTCCGTGCTGTCGGGCAACCGCAACTTCGAAGGGCGGATCAGCCCCGATGTGCGCGCCAACTACCTCGCCTCGCCCCCGCTCGTGGTGGCCTACGCGCTGGCTGGCACGCTCGACATCAACCTTGCCGAAGACGTGATCGGCACCGACAAGGACGGCAACGACGTCTACCTCAAAGACATCTGGCCCTCGTCGCAGGAAGTTGCGGAACTGGTCGAAGCAACCGTGACCCGCGAAGCGTTTCAGGAGAAATACGCCGAAGTCTTCACTGGTGACGAAAAATGGCAGAGCGTGGAAACAACGGATCAGAAGACATATGACTGGCCACCGACCTCCACCTATGTCCAGAACCCGCCCTACTTTCAGGGCATGTCGCCGGAGCCGGGCGTGATTACCAACATCGAAGGGGCCAAGGTGCTGGCCATCCTCGGCGATATGATCACCACCGACCACATCTCGCCCGCGGGGTCCTTCAAGGAATCGACCCCCGCCGGCCGCTATCTGACCGAACGTCAGGTCGCCCCGCGCGAGTTCAACTCCTACGGCTCCCGCCGCGGCAACCACGAAGTTATGATGCGCGGCACATTCGCCAACATCCGCATCAAGAACGAGATGCTGGACGGTGTCGAAGGGGGCTACACCAAAGGCCCGGACGGCGAGCAAATGTCGATCTTTGATGCCGCGATGGCGCATCAAGAGGCAGATACGCCGCTGGTCATCTTCGGTGGTGAGCAATACGGTGCCGGATCGTCCCGCGACTGGGCAGCCAAAGGCACAGCCCTGCTGGGCGTCAAGGCGGTCATCGCCGAAAGCTTCGAACGCATCCACCGCTCGAACCTCGTTGGCATGGGGGTAATTCCGTTCGAATTCACCAGCGGCGACACCCGCAAATCGCTGGGCCTCACCGGCGATGAGACGGTCAGCATCTCCGGCCTCGACACGATCCAACCGCTGCAAGAGGTGCCCTGCACCATCACCATGGGTGACGGCTCGACCAAGGAGATCACGTTGAAGTGCCGGATCGATACCGCGATCGAGATCGAGTACATCGAACATGGCGGCGTTCTGCACTACGTGCTGCGCAACCTCGCCAGCGCCGCCTGACAAGAACACGGACCCTGCGGCCATAGCGCTACGAGGTCCCCGTCTCTGTCCCCAAATAAATCCCCGCCGGAGGCTCCCGTCATCAATGTCGGAGCCTCCGGCGGTGGTATTTCCGGTCAGAAGAAACAAAGCGCCAGAAATAGCGTGCGCCGTAAGGCGCTCAATTTGACAGCGCTTTTTCAAGCTCTGGCAGGAACCGCTGTTCATAGTCCGACCCGACCAGCGGGCCCTGAAATCGAAAAAGCACCGTGCCGTCCGCGTCCAGAATAAACGTCTCTGGCGGGGCGGTCACACCCCAGTCAATGGCCGACCGGGCGGCGGGGTCAAAGGCGATGGCCACAAACGGGTTTCCGTCATCCTCAAGGTAGCTGGACGCCGGCCCTTCCGTGTCGCGAAAATTCACGCCAATGATCGGCAAACCGTCAGCGGCCATTTCCAGCAGCTTAGGATGTTCTGCACGGCACGGCGGACACCACGACGCCCAGAAATTCACCAGCGTCACCTCCCCACGCGCCAGATCTCCGTCGCCAACGCCCGGATAGTCGGCGAGCGTCGCGTCCGTCAGTGCAGGCGCCGGCCCACCCACGCGGGTGGACGGCAAGGCATTGGGGTTGTCGCGAAACATGCCCACCGCCGCCAAAACGACAAAGGCGGCAAAAATCCCGATTGGGGCCAACATCAACGGCGGCACTTTAGCCATCCTGCCGCCGCTCCACATCTTCCATCTCGGCGCGCACCCTGCGGCCACGCCAAAGGCTCAGCACAACGATGGCAACCAGCAGCGCAATTGACACCGCGTAGGCCGACAACACAGCCTCGGCATATTTTCCCAGATCGGGCGTCATGCGCGCTCCGCCTGCCCGCCGCGCGCCTCGCGCGCGATCAGGGCGCGGGTGCGCCGCACCCGGATTTCCGTGCCCGTTCGGTAGAGTACCAGCGCCAAAAACAGCAGCACAAAACCCGCGATGCACACCAGCAACGGGACATAGAATACGTCGGCCACGTTCTCTTCCGTGTCGAGGCTCAGCGACGCACCCTGATGCAGCCCTTGGTTCCAGAAGTTCACCGCATAGCGGCTGAGCACGGCAAACACCGTCCCCACGAGGCACAGGATCGACGTCAGGTCCGCAGCCGTATCGGGGTCTTCGACCGCCTCCCACAGCGCGACGTAGCCTAGGTAAAACAGAAACAGAATCAGGAACGATGTCAGCCGCGGGTCCCATGCCCACCACGTGCCCCACATCGGCTGGCCCCAGATCGCCCCGGTGACCAGCGCAATCAGCGTCATCACGATGCCCACGGGCGCTGCCGCCCGCGCCGCCAGCGCCGACACGTGGTGCCGCCGGACAATCCAGATCAGCGAGGCGACCAGCATCATGAACCATGCATTGATCGCCATCAGCGCCGAGGGCACATGCAGGTAAATGATCTTGACGGTAGAGCCCTGCCGGAAATCATCCGGCGTGAAAAAGAACCCCCACACCAGCCCCACAACAAGGCACAGCGCGGCGCCCGCCCACAGCCACGGCATAACCCGTTCGCTCAGCCCCAGAAACCGGACAGGATTTGCATATTCCCAAAGTGACATGGCGTGGTTCTAAGCCCCCTCCTCCGCTTCGACAATGTAAATCCGCGTTACCGCAAATTCACCCGCAAAACCGCCCCTGCGGCAAATGGCATGAGAGCCAGAACCGCCCCGCTGACCCCCGCCAGCAGCATCAGCGGCGTGGTGGCATCCAGCCCCTCCGCCGCCCGCCGCGCGGCCTCCGCGCCAAAAATCAGCGTCGGCACATAGAGCGGCAGCACCAGCAGGGACAACAGCAACCCGCCCCGCTTGATCCCCACCGTCAGCGCCGCCCCAAAAGCGCCAATCATCGACAGCGCGGGCGTGCCCAGACACAGGCTCAGCACCAGCGTGCCATAGCCTGCGGGCGCGAGGTTCAGCAGCACCCCGAACAGCGGTGCCGCCACGACCAGTGGCAAACCCGTTGTCACCCAATGCGCTGCCGCCTTCACTGCCACAACCCCTTCGAGCGGCAAGGGCGAGGTCGCCAGCAGGTCCAGCGCGCCGTCCTCCCAGTCCACCGCCAGCAACCGGTCCAGCGACAACAGGCACGCCAACAGCGCTCCCAGCCACAGCACCCCGGGTGCGATGCGCGCCAAAAGCGTGACGTCAGCCCCGACGCTGAACGGCACCAGCACGACGACGATCAGGAAAAACGCAAGCCCAAGGCCAAATCCGCCCCCCGCCCGCAGCGCAAGCGCGAGGTCCCGGAAAAACAGCGCCCTCACAAAAACGCCTCATCTGCATGGCCGAGCGCTGCCGCCTGCGTCTGAAAGCCAGTCACATCCAGCACATCCGCCTCAATGCCAAGGTCAATATGCGTTGCGATCAGCGCCATGCCGCCTGCGGCCAGATGCGCGCGCACGGCATCTGCGAACCGCGTCACTGATGCGGCATCCAGCGACACTGTCGGCTCGTCCAGCACCCACACGGCCCGCCCCGTCACCATCAACCGCGCCAGACCCAGCCGCCGCTTTTGCCCCGCCGACAGCGCACCAGCGCGCCGCGTGGCCAACCCCTCCAGATCAAAGGCCGCAAGCGCCGGTGTGATCTGCGACTGTCCAAAGACCGCCGCCCAGAAGGTCAGGTTTTCCGACACCGTAAGCGCCGCCTTCAACCCGTCGGCATGGGCGGCATAGGCAATCCGCTCCTCCGCCCCGCTGACCGTTCCCGCCAAAGCAGGCTGCAATCCCGCAACCGTACGCAGCAGCGTCGTCTTTCCCGACCCGTTTGGCCCGCGCAGCACCAGCGCACGCCCCGGCGACAACACAAAGGACACGCCCGCCAAAAGCGGCACGCCCCCCCGTCCCACGGCCAGATCGGTGACTGTCACATCCATAAGACATGGCTAACGGATTGGAACGCCTGCCAAAAGCCCCCTTGCTTCTTCTCTTTCAAAATACTCCGGGGGGAGGCGCAGCCGGGGGGCTGCCCCCCCTCCGCCCGTTCACACAGGCATCATTGCCAGCGCAATGCGCCGTCCTTCGCTAAGCAGCACGTTGTACGTGCGCGCCGCCGATGGCGACGACATCACTTCGACCCCAATCCCGGCCTCGTCCAGCGCGGTGCGGCAGGCTTCGGGGATATGGGCGATTTCCGCGCCTGTGCCCAGAAACAGCACATCAACGTGATCGGCCAAGGCCAGCAGGGCTGCGCTGTCCTCATATCCGCCCCACAGCGCGGTCCCAAGCGGGCCAGTCAGCGCTGGTCCCTCGATCACTGTGCCACCGATGCGGAAAAAGCCCGGACCGTATCCTTCGACGGGTTTGGCTTCGGTAAACTCGATCTCATTGAGGCGCATGGTTCACTCCCAGACAGGCAGGCCCAGAATAGCGGAGGCCGCGATCGTGAGGTAGGCCACCGCGCGAAAAAGTCGCTCCTTGTCCGGATCAAACAGCCACGCACCTGCAACATTGGCCAGCATATAGACCGGCACGCAGAGCAACCCGGCCGCCAGTGCCGTCATGTCCAACAGTCCGATCCCGACAATCACCGCAATCATCATCAGGTCGATGCCCAGCAGATACAGGAGAAAATTTGCCCGGATTGTCGCGATGGGCAGCGCGCTGGCCATATAAAGCATGATGACCGGAGGGCCGGGCACCCCGGCGATCCCCCCTAGGAAACCACCCACCCCGCCCACGGCTGCGATGGCCCCGCTGCGCAAGGTGCCCCGGTAACGCCAGCCGGTCATGACCAGCATCAAAAGCACCAGCACCACGCAAGAGACCAGCCACCCGAACACGCCCGGCGCCAGATAAGACAGGGCCCACAGCCCCAGTGGCAGCCCAACCGCAGCCCCCGCCAACAGGCGCAACGCCTCGGCCCGCTGTCCGGTGCGCAATGCGGCAGGCAGGTTCGGCAGCGGCCCCCAAAACTCGACAACTGTCAGAAACACAAGTGCAGCAAACGGGTCCAGCACCGAGGATGCCGCAGGCATGATGATCAGCGCAGAACCAAAGCCGGTGAACCCGCGCACAAGCCCGGCGGCGACAATCGCCCCGACCAGCCACCACAACCCCGGCAAGGCCAGAGCCGTGGTGAACGCCTCAGGCATCCACGTTGGCGAATTGGTTTCCGGTTGTGTTGGGGTCTGTCTTGTCCCAGTTCCGCTTGACGCCAAGCCACAGCAGAATGGTCGATGCCACAAAGACCGAGCTATACGTCCCCACGATCACACCCCAGATCATCGCAAAGACGAACCCGCGGATCACGTCCCCACCAAGGATATAGAGCGATATCAGAGCCAGCAGCGTGGTAACCGATGTCATGACCGTCCGGCTGAGTGTCTCGTTGATCGAGATATTCAGCACTTCATTCAGCGGCTTTTTCTTGTACTTGCGCAGGTTCTCCCGCACCCGGTCAAAGACAACCACCGTGTCGTTCAGCGAATAGCCCACGATGGTCAGCAGGGCTGCGATGATGGCGAGGTCAAACTTGATCTGTAGTTCCGAGAATATGCCGATGGTCAGGATCACGTCATGCACAAGCGCCGCCACGGCCCCCAGTGCAAACTGCCATTCAAAGCGCAGCCAGATATAGATCAGCACTGCCCCGATGGCCAAAACCACCGCGATAGCAGCCGTTTGGATCAACTCGCCCGACACTTTCGGGCCCACCGATTCCACAGACGGAAAGGTCATATCCGGGACAGCAGCGGTCAGTGCGCCCTGCACCTCGCGGATTGTATCCGGCGTCACGGCCTCTTGGCCTTCTTGCGCCTGAATACGGATCATTGCCACGTTCTGATCGGCGTCGAATGTCGGGTCGAACACCTCCGTTATCGAAATGTCACCCAAGCCCAACGGCGTCAGCGCATCCCGGTAGAGGCCGATGTCCACCGGTTGCGTGCTTTCCGTCCGCACTGTGGTGCCACCGCGGAAATCGATACCGAAATTCAGACCTTGCAGCGCAAAGCTGGCAAAGCCGATGACCATCATCAGCGCCGATATGCCAAGCCACAGTTTCCAGCGGCTGAAGAAATCAAACGAGGTCTCTTTGGGGACAAGCTTCAGTCGCATCTCAGACCTCAATCGTTTTCGGACGGCGGCGTTCGAACCACATGACAATCAGCAGCCGGGTGACAAAGATCGCCGTGAACACCGATGTCAGAATGCCGAGGCCCAGCGTGATGGCAAAGCCGCGCACCGGGCCGGAGCCCATGGCGAACAGGATCACGGCGGTGATGAATGTGGTGATGTTGGCATCCAGAATGGCACTCAGCGCCTTTTCGTACCCCAACTCGATGGCCCGCGCTGGACCCCGCGCCGATTTCAGCTCTTCGCGGATACGTTCAAAGATCAACACGTTGGCATCCACCGCCATGCCAACCGTCAGCACAATCCCCGCAATGCCCGGCAGCGTCAGCGTCGCCCCGATCATGCTCAGCAGGCCAAAGATCAGCCCGATATTCACAATCAATGCAACATTGGCAAAAAGGCCGAACAGACCATAGCTCAGCGCCATGAACACAAGCACGGCCGCAAAGGCGACCATGGTCGCGATCTTGCCCGCGTCGATGCTGTCCTGTCCCAGTTCGGGGCCGATGGTCCGCTCTTCGAGAAAGGTCAGCTCCGCAGGCAAGGCACCCGCACGCAGCAACACCGCGAGGTTGGTCGATTCCTCGACGTTGAAATTGCCGGTGATGATGCCAGACCCGCCGGGAATATGGCTCTGGATCACAGGCGCGCTGACCACCTCGTCATCCAGTACAATCGCAAAGGGCGAACCGATATTGTCCGCCGTATAATCCCCGAACCGTCGCGCGCCGGACGTGTTGAACCGGAAGTTCACCGCCGGGCTGCCGTTCTGGTCAAAGGCGGGCTGCGCATCCACAAGGTCCTCGCCGGTGACCACCGGGGCGCTTTCGATCACGTAGAACGTGCCGGGTTCGTCCAAGCTGGGCACCAGCTTGTTGCCGATGCCGGGCGTCGCGTTTTCATCCGTTGTCCGGTTCACCACCGGGTTAAAGGTCAGCTGCGCCGTTGTGCCGATGATCTCCTTCAATTCCGCAGCCGAGCCGATGCCCGGCACCTGGATCAGGATACGCTGCGTGCCCTGCCGCTGAATGGTCGGCTCGCGTGTACCCACCTCGTCAATGCGCCGCCGCACGATTTCGAGGCTTTGCTGCACTGTGCGCTCGTCCGAGGCCAGACGTTCCTCTTCGCTCAGCGTCACGACAATCACGTCCGCCCCGTCCGATGAGACGACGATATCATTTGCGCCGACCCCGGTCAGCGTCTGCACAGGCCGCGCCAGCGACCGCACCCGCTCCAGCGCCCGCGGCATCCCCGCAGGTTCGCCAATGCGAATGCGCAACTCATCCGGCTCCGAAGGTTGCAAACGGATGGTGCCGATGGTGGACCGCTCCTGCCGCAGCAAATCGCGGATCTCGGGCCAGCTGGCCTCCATCCGGCTTGCATAGACATCCTCAACCTGCACTTCGGCCAGCAAATGCGCACCGCCCCGCAGGTCAAGCCCGAGGTTCACAAGGCTCGACGGCATCCAGTCGGGCCACAGCGCGCGCAGCGCTTGGTTCTCGGCGGTGTCCGCGCCCAGTTCAATCGCCTGAACCGCATCATTGTGCTGCTCCACGCGAGTGTAGAACCCGTTGGGCAGTGCCAGCATCAGCCCAAGCGCCACAAGCGCCCAGATCAATACCCGTTTCCAGCCTTCGATCTGGAGCATTACTTCGCAGGCTCAGTCTTTGTCAGAACCTGTGCGATGGTGGATTTGACCACGCGCACCTTGACGCCCTCAGCCAGTTCCACCTCAACTTCGTTGTCTTCCTTGACCTTGGACACCTTGCCGATCAGACCACCTTGCGTGACCACCTGATCGCCGCGGCGCAGCGCTTCGACCATGGCGGCGTGTTCCTTGACCTTTTTCTGCTGCGGTCGGATCAGCAGGAAATACATGATCGCAAAGATCAGGATCAGGGGGATAAACTGGCCAAAGGCTTCCATAGAGACGTCCTGTTATTCTGGGCTGTTTCGGGCACAGGTTGGCCCTGCACGCGCGTTTGGCAGAACCTATGGCCGGGGACCGTGCTGCGCAAGGCGCAAAAGGCGCTTTTGCGCGGCGATACGGGGGGTGCGCCCCCTTCCCAAAGACGGCCCTTCGCGTCAGGGTGGTGAAGATGGACATGATCGAGCTTTCCATACCGCAATGGCTGGTCACTGGCCCGGTTGCGGTGCTGGGCATCGCGCTGGCGGGCTTTCTCGTCTACGTCACGCTGCCCGCGCACCGCAAAACGCGGCGCGGTGTACCCAAAATCCAGCATCAGTTCGGGCTCAAATCCCTGCCCCCGACCCTGTTTCTGGCAGGCGCGCTGTCTTGGCTTGTCATCACGGCAGTACTGGCCTTTGGGCTCTTTGCACTTATCATCGACGTGATCAGTGCCGCCCTGCCCAGGCGTGACGATCAAACAACTGTCTGGGATTTCCGCTTTCGCCTTGTGCAGATCACGGCGCTCACCACCGTGGTCGGTGCCCTTTTTGCGTTGCCCATTTCGATGCGCCGCATCCGGGTGACGGACAAGGCCAACGAAAACACGGAAAACGCGCTGTTCAACGAAAAGATCAACGCCGCCACCGAAGGGCTCTATGCCCGCAGGCAGGTGAGTGTCCGACAGGATGACGGCACTTATGCCAATCTGTGGGAGGACGACATTGTCCAGCGCAATGCCGCCATAGACCGGCTGGATGGTCTGGCCGCCGAAAACCCGGACGAAAGTCCGCGCATCGCCCGCCTGCTCAGCGTGTATGTGCGCGAACTCAGCAAGGACCACCCGCCGCAAGCGCGCCCGGCGACGGGCGTCGCAAGTTGGGCCAATGCACTGACCCCTGCCCGGTCAGACATGGAAAAGGCAGCCCAGACAATCGGGCGCCTCAACCCGGTGGACCGCGACAATCTCGGGAACGAGATTGATCTGCGCGGCGCGAACCTACAGGGGTTTGACCTGCAAGGCGCGGATTTCAATCGTGCGCGGCTGGACGGCGCGCAGCTCGAAGGGGCCAACCTGCGCAACGCTCGGTTCCAACAAGCCGATCTGTCAAATGCCAGCCTGATTGCGGCGCACCTGCCTCATGCCGATCTGGACCGTGCGGTGATGCGGCGGGCCGATCTGCAAGGGGCGGATTTGGGCGGCGCCACGCTGACGTATGCAAATTGCGTACACGGCAATTTCAGCAATGCGCTGTTGCATGAGGCCGTTCTGGACCATGCCAACCTGACGCTGGCGGTGTTTGCAAACGCATTTCTCATTCGTGCGACGCTGGACGCTGTGAAGATGGACGCAACCAGCTTTTTCGGCGCGATGATCTGGTCGGTGCGCCCGTGTCCTGATCTGCGCCTGAGCGACGGCGATCTTGAACGCGCGTCGCTGCGGGACGTTACACTCACCCCAACCAACCTCGAAGGATTAAACCTGAGCAAGGTGTTTGGCGATGCGTCCGTTTCTTTGCCCCACAGCACACCGGGCGACGCCGAATGGCCCGAACACTGGGCCACGGAGGTGCTGCACGATCATGCCTACATGCGCAGCTGGGACAAACATAAGGACGGGGCGTAGGACCGCGCGCCCGTGCGCACATTTCCCACCGGGCGCACCCCGCCACTTCCCCCCCTTTTCCCGCGCCGCGCGATGGGGCATATGACCCGCACCGCAACACGTCCCAAAGGACCAGACCCATGCACGACATTCGCGCCATCCGCGCCAATCCCGACGCTTTCGACGCAGCCCTTGCGCGCCGTGGGGACGCAGGAATGTCGTCCAGGCTCTTGGAACTGGACGAAAAACGCCGCGCCTGCATCCTCGCCGCCGAAACCGCGCAGGCCGAACAGAACAAAGCCAGCAAGGAGGTCGGTGCCGCCAAGGGCCGCGGCGACGAGGCCGCGTTCGAACGGCTCCGCGCGCTGGTTTCTGAAAAGAAGAACGAAATCGGCAAGATGCAGGACGAAGCCAAGGCGCTCGACGCTCAGCTAACCGACGCACTGGCCCGCATCCCGAACCTGCCCGCCGAGGACGTGCCAGATGGCGCGGACGAGGCCGCCAATGTCGAGACCAACCGTTGGGGCACGCCGCGAACCTTTGATTTCGAACCGAAAGAGCATTTCGAGATCGCCGGCGTCGCAGCGCATATGGACTTCGAAACCGCCGCCAAAACCTCGGGCAGCCGCTTTGTCATGCTCAGGGGCGCCGTTGCCCGCATCCACCGTGCGCTGGCCCAGTACATGATCGACACCCATGTCGATCAAAACGGTCTGCTGGAGGTAAACTCGCCCGTTCTCGTGCGCAACGACGCCATGTATGGTACTGATAAATTGCCGAAATTCGGCGAAGAAAGCTACCGCACCGAGGACGGGATGTGGCTTGTGCCCACGTCCGAAGTGCCGCTGACCTACACGGTCGCGGGCGACATCCTCGACGAAGCCGTCCTGCCCATCCGACTGACCGCGCACACGCTCTGTTTCCGCTCCGAGGCGGGCAGCGCTGGCCGTGACACGGCCGGAATGCTCCGACAACACCAGTTCGAAAAAGTAGAAATGGTGTCCATCACCCATCCCGACACCTCCGAAGCCGAACAGAAGCGGATGCTGCGCTGTGCCGAAGGCCTGCTGGAAGCCCTTGAAATCCCTTACCGAACGGTTGTTCTTTGCACCGGCGACATGGGCTTTGGGGCGCGGCGCACATACGACATCGAGGCGTGGTTGCCCGGTCAGGACGCCTATCGCGAGATCAGTTCCGTCTCGACCACGGGCGATTTTCAGGCCCGCCGCATGAATGCGCGGTTCAAGCCCGCAGGGGGCGGCAAGCCAGCGTTCGTGCACACGCTCAACGGCTCTGGCCTTGCGGTCGGACGCTGCCTGATCGCGGTGCTGGAAAACGGCCAGCAGGCGGACGGCTCCGTAAGATTGCCCGCCGTGCTTGCCCCCTATCTGGGTGGTAAAACCACGCTTGCAGCCGACGGCGCGCTCGCATGACCGCGTGGCGCGCCGCTCTGGTGCTGGTTCTGGCGCTGGCTTTTGGCGCGTCGCCCCTGTGGGTGCCGGATTTCGGCGGGTTTGATCCCGACAGCTTCCCCATCCCGCAGAACGATCCGCCGGTCCAGCCCAAGGGCTATGCCTTTGCAATCTGGGGGTTAATCTATCTGTGGCTGATCGCAGGCTCGGCCTTTGGGTTGCTTAAACGGGGCACTGATCCGGCATGGGATGCCATGCGCTTGCCATTGGCGCTGTCACTGGCGGTCGGGGCCATCTGGTTGCCCGTTGCAGTGCTCAGCCCCGTCTGGGCCACGATCCTGATCTGGGCGATGCTGCTGCCTGCGTTGGTCGCCTTGTTTCGCGCGCCGCAAGACGACATATGGACCGCCGCGTGGCCCGTGGGCCTTTATGCCGGGTGGTTGAGTGCGGCGTCCTGCGTGGCCATCGGGTTGTTGCTTGGCGGATACGGATTTCTGTCCGAAGACATGGCCGCTCTGGTGATGATCGGCATTGCGGCGCTGCTCGCCTTTGGGGTGCAGACCCGGCTGGGACGCACACCGACCTATGGGATCGCGGCCATCTGGGCCCTGATCGCAATTCTCGTGCAAAACGGCGTCGCTGCATCTGCCGGTTTGGCGGCGGCTGCCGCAGCAATCGTTTTGATCTCGCCCACGCTGCGCGCTGCACGCGGGCACTGACCGCGCGTTACCTGTGCGGCGCACAGACGTCTATTTGCGCCGACCATCGGTGTGTTTGCGCAGCTTTGATGGCGGCGCTTTCTTCCGGCCCTTGAACGGGTTGTCCTGATTCTGACCGCGCATATAGATGCGAATCGGCGTGCCGGGCATGTCAAAGTCGAGCCGCAACGCATTGACAAGATAGCGATTATAGCTCTCCGGCACCTTGTCAGGATGGCTGCACATCACCACAAAGGCGGGGGGCCGTGTCTTGGCTTGGGTCATGTAGCGCAGCTTGATGCGTTTGCCTTGGGGTGCGGGTGGCGGATGCGCTTCGATCATGCCTGCCAGCCAGCGGTTCAACGCAGCGGTGGGCACGCGCCGGTTCCAGACTTCGTGCGCGCGGAGGATGGCGCTGTGCAACCGGTCCAGACCCCGCCCCGTCTTGGCCGAAACAGTGACCAGCGGCGCCCCTTTGAGCTGCGGCAACAGCCGCTCGAAGCTTTCGCGCAGGTCGCGCAGCTTGGCCTGTTTGTCCTCTTCGACATCCCATTTGTTGACCGCGACGACCACTGCGCGCCCTTCGCGCTCGGCCAGATCGGCGATGCGCAAGTCCTGCTGTTCAAAGGGGATCGCGGCGTCAAGCAGTACCACGACCACTTCAGCGAACTTCACCGCGCGCAGGCCGTCGCTCACCGACAATTTCTCCAGCTTTTCCTGCACCTTGGCCCGTTTGCGCATCCCGGCCGTGTCGAAGATGCGCATGGGCGTCCCCTCCCACACGGTCCGCAGGGAAATGGCGTCGCGGGTGATCCCCGCTTCGGGCCCGGTCAGCAGGCGGTCCTCGCCCACAATGCGGTTGATCAGGGTCGATTTGCCCGCGTTGGGGCGGCCAACAACGGCCACTTGCAGCGGGCGGGCTTGGGTCGGGGTGCGCGGGCCGTCGTCGTCATCGTCGTCTACGTCCACGTCAATCTCTGGGCCTGTGTCCACCGCCCGTTCGGCAAACCCGTCTGCCAATGGTTGCAACTGGGCATAAAGATCGTTCAGCCCCTCGCCATGCTCCGCCGACAGGCGGATCGGCTCACCCAATCCTAGGGAATAGGCCTCTATCACACCGGCATCGGCGGCCGACCCCTCGCCCTTGTTGGCGGCAAGCAGCACATGGTCGGCGCGCTTGCGCAGGATGTCGGCAAAAACCTCATCCGTGGGTGTCACGCCAGTGCGCGCGTCAATCATAAAAAGGCACACATCCGCCATGTCCACGGCCCGTTCGGTCAGGCGACGCATCCGGCCTTGCAGGCTATCATCCTCTGCCTCTTCGAGGCCTGCGGTGTCGATCACGGTGAACCGCAGGTCCGCCAGTCGCCCCTCGCCCTCGCGCAGGTCGCGCGTCACACCCGGCTGGTCGTCGACCAGCGCAAGGCGCTTGCCCACCAGACGGTTGAACAGGGTCGACTTGCCCACATTGGGCCGTCCGACAATGGCGAGTGTGAAGCTCATGACAGCCCCCGGACAGGAAAACAGACGCAGCCCTTAGACCATCTTGCCCCGCCGCGAAAGGGGGGCTTAGCGATAGGCGATCAGAACACCCTTGCGGTTCACCACATAAAGGGTCCGCCCCGCCACCACCGGTGCCGTGGTGGCGCCAGCGGGGATCTCCGTCACGCCGACCAAACCACCGCTTGCTGGGTCATAGCTGCGCAGGCTGCCGTCGGACGAGGCGACCAGCAACCGACCACCGGCCAGCACCGGCCCGTGATGGGCAAAGATTTCATAGCGCTGCGTGGGACGGTTCTTGACGAATTGCGGAAGCTCGGTGCCCCAGATGCGGCTGCCGTCTTCGGCGCTGAGCCGCAGCAACTCGTTGCGGTCGCTCACCAGAAAAACGCTGTCGGCCACCGGCAGCACAGTGCCAAACGCACCCTCCGGTGCAGTCCACAGACGTGCTCCGCTGCCTGCGTTGATCGCAATGGTCCGCCCCGCTTGGTTGGCGGCATAGATCACGCCGTTTGCGGCTACGGGCCGCCCGGTCACATCGTCGATCCGTGCCAGCGCCCGTCCCGTTCGCCCGCCCAGCACCGTCGCATCCCAGCGGCGCAGGCCGCCCTGACTGAATACGGCCTGCATTTCGCCCGACCCAAAGGCAAACACAGTCAAACCGTCTGCCACCACCGGTGCCGGTGCGCCAAGGACGTTTGTCCGGCTCTCTGACGAGGATATCTGCCACGCCACGCGACCCGTTGCCTTGTTGACGGCCCAGCCGGTGTCGTCGCCCGACACCACGTAGACCAGATCACCAAAGACCGTAGGCCGACCCGATGCGGGTGCATTCAGGTCCTGCGTCCAGACAACTGCGCCCGTGTCCGCATCCAGTGCGGTCAGCGCGCCGTAGCCTGTGGTCACATACAGAAGATCTCCATCAGCAGCGAGCCCACCGCCGGTCCCGTCGCCTTCGTTCGCCCCGGCTGGCAGCACGTCGCGCTGCCACAGCAATTGGCCGCCCGTCGATACCGCCGACACGGTGCTGAGACTGTCGAGCGTAAAGACACGGCCACCCGCCACAACCGGATCGGCCACGATACGATGCTTGCGGCTGTCGCCCTTGCCAATACCGACGCTCCAGACCGGGGTCAGCGCGGATCCCAGACTTGGGTGATCGGTGCGAAACGCCTGCGTGCCAAGGCCTTGGGGCGCTTCGGCGTTGGTCACCTGTGCGGGCAACGTGATGGCGCGTGCCGCCTCTGTCACCGCCTCGGCTTGCGGTTCAGCGGCTGCGGCATTGGACAAAACCGCGTCAATAGGTTCGCGCTTGCCCGCGAGAATGACCTCTCGCTCGGCGCAGGCGCTGAGGAACAAGGCAATGACGCCCAGTCCAAGCGGCGCCAGACCTATGTTCCGGACTGTGCCGGCGCGTGCTCCACGGGTCATGCTCATCTCCCCCGCCCCTTAATTTTCTGCCGCGTCGTCCGCGCTTTCGTCGTCGAGCGTTCCACCTAGGGCCACAATTGCCTGTAGGGCGCGCCGTTGCAAGCCCGCGCTCGCCTCGGCGTCATCCAACATGGGCCGCAGACGGGCAAGGGCCGCGTCCACATTGCCGGTTTCGATGTCGATCAGCGCCAGTTGTTCTTCGGCCAAAAGGCGGAATGACACGCCCGGAACGGCCAATGCTTCAAAGCCTGCGCGGCGCGCCTCCGCATCCAGTGTACCCGTTTGCAGCAGCAAGCTGCGGAAGGTCGCGATCTGGCGGTAGATCAAAGGCGCATCCGCAGCGGTTTCGACCCGGCCCAGAGCCGCAATTGCTGCGTCTGTGTCGCCTGCATCGGCAAAGGCACCCGCCTGCAGCAGCGCCAGCACGGCCATGCTTTCCGGGGTCTCGGCGCTGACCTCGGCCAGCGCGGTGGCACGCGCGGATGGGTCATCGTTGCTGAGCGCGGCCAGCATGGCATCGCCCAGTGCCTGCGCCTTGGCCTCTTCCTGCGCCTTGCGGTATTCGTTAAAGGCCGCCCCGCCCACGATGACCAGAATGAAAAGCACCGCGATCCAGCCATAGCGGCGCAAGTAACCAAAGAGCCGATCCCGGCGAACTTCTTCGGTCACCTCATCAATGAAACTGTCGGTATTGCTCACGCCCTGCTCCCCGGCCAAAGGGCCGTTCTCGACCCCATTTTCGCGCCCCTCTTATCGCGCCGCGCGGGCCAAGCCAAGAGGATGCAGGCTGACTGTAGGGAGACATCAAATACTGCAGTAACCGGAAGAGGCCGGAGGATCTCGCAAGAACCCGGACGGAGCAGTAAATAAAGGGGTGTTTGAAGGGAGGACAACGGATTGGCGGTTTGTCAGGCGTGTTTTTCAAAGAGGAGTGTAATCGGGCTTGCGGGCGGGCTTAGACCGCGTCAGTGACAAGATCGACTGCAATGGCCCGAAACGCGCCAAACCCTATTAAAACAGCTTTCAACGGCGTGCTTTCCATCCCAAGAATGGCCCGGTTTGACCCCAAACATGGAAGCTGTACCGGGAATAGCTCTTCCAACTTTGGCTTCGCTCTTCCAGCTTAGCGATAAACCCCTAGAAAACAGGCGCTTCGGACAATTGAGAAGGCAGGTGGGTGTCAATAGAAGTTGGAAGTCCATTGTGGCCATCGACCTCGTCTCAAAGCCGCGTAGGAGCTCTCCGATTTTTGGACGCACCCGTCGGCTGTGCGGACAAAGCTACTGCTCTGTCTTTTTTAGTTTGCGCTTGAGTTCGTCCAAGTCCTTCCGTGCGATCTCAATTCTTTAAGCGTTGGATACTTCTATTGGAGCGAAGGAGTTGGACCTACTCTGCTGCCTTGCCATGACAGCTCTTGGTTCAACAAAACGCTCAAAAAACCAAGTGATTAATGCTGGAAATGCGAAACGTACGAGAAGCACAAGTATGACTGGCGAGATGACGTATTCCACACATAGTACATCGTTTTGCTCAAATAAGAATTCAACCCGACGATGGAAATCGAGTTGGCAAGCCACCCGTCTGGACATGTACAAAGGGCTCAAAGCGGCCATCGGGTCGAACTTTGCAACTTCCCCTTCCTGCGCATCCAGTTGACCGCCAGCTGTCTTTCGGACCAGCAATGGAAGCGACTGGGACAAGCTCTGTCTTACTTTGCTGCAGTGCGCCCAAGGAAAGTGGGCCTGCCGGATGTCTGACGTCAGCGCCTATGGGTCCAACTAGGTCGATTTGATAAGAGAGGGTTTGTTGCTCATCGTCACCACCAAGGAGTGGACGATGAGAAAGACACCGAAGAGCTCTGG
>NZ_CANNDO010000006.1 GCF_947503385.1 uncultured Tateyamaria sp. | reverse complement strand
GCTGCCGGTGATCACCATGGACCCGGTGGTGATCCGCGACCGGTTCATGAAGGCCGTCGCGGGGTGAGGGGAGGGGCAGGTTAATCGGTCCTTCATGGCTGCCGGCTAAGACCAAGGGAACCCAAATACAGGACCGGTTCCCTGATGTTTGTCGCCACGCATTGCCGATCCGGCACATTTGCCGCTGTTGTCACGCGCTGCCGGTGTCGCTGGCGGCCTAGTTGTCGGTGCCGCCATGTCTGACATAAGGGAACGTGTCGGTACGCCCACCACACGCTCTGGCGTGATCAGGGTCATGGTGGTTGACGATTCCCCAACCATGCGCGGCTGGTTGTCCGTTATTATTGACCGCGATCCGCGTCTTTGCGTCGTGGCGCAGGCTGCCACGGCGCATGAAGCGCGCGATTTGATCAAGATCACCGAACCGGATGTCCTGACGCTTGATCTTGAAATGCCGCAGATGAACGGCCTCGACTTCCTGACGCATTTGATGCGTTTGCGACCGATGCCGGTGATCGTTTATTCCAGCCTTGTCGCCAGTGAAAGCAGGGTTGTTGCGGCTGCGATGAAACAGGGGGCCGTCGCGTGTATCGCCAAGCCTGATCGCCCGGACCCCAGAGTGCTGAAGGACCTGTGCAAAACGCTTGTCGCCGCGGCCAAGGTTCGCAAGAATACCCCGGCAGACACCGTGCCGCTGCTGGCACGTCACATCATGCTCGCTGGCGCATCGACGGGCGGCGTTGCCGCCATTGAAACCCTTTTGGCTCAGTTTTCCAGCGACAGTCCCCCCATTGTGATCGCGCAGCACATGCCGCAGCGTTTCCTCAAAAGTTTCGTCGATCGCCTGAGCCGCATTGTGCCGCTGCATGTACAACTGGCCCAAGAAGGCGAGGTTCTGCGACCCGGCAGCGTTCATCTCGCCCCTGCGTTGGAGCGCCAGACCTGTGTTGCGTGGGACGAGAAAGGCTGGCGGATCGAGTTTCAAGACCGCCTCCCGGACGAGGCGTTTTGCCCATCGGTTGACCGGCTGTTCACTTCTGCCGTTCCATGGGCGCCGCGCGTTGGGGCGGTATTGCTGACTGGGCTGGGCAATGACGGCGCACAAGGCATGTTGTCGCTGTTCCACGCGGGCAGCCGAACGGTGGGTCAGTCTCGGGACAGCTGTGTGGTCTACGGAATGCCCGGCGCTGCGCGCGCCTTGGGGGCCGTCGAAAGCGAGGTCGACTTGCGTGTCGCTGGCACCACGCTCCTGCGGATGATGGAGCATACGGTATGAACGCCGAACGCATCCACATCGTTCAGGGTGAGCACGCCGTCGGCATGGGCGAAAATACTGTCATCACAACGCTTTTGGGATCCTGTGTGGCGTGCTGCATGTGGGATGATGCAACGGGTATTGGCGGGATGAACCACATGCTCTTGGCGGCGGGGCGCGCGCAGTCCACGGTCGATGCGCTCGCCGATATCAACGAAATTGAAACATTGATCAATGCGTTGACACGGCTGGGGGCAGACCGATCCCGGCTAAAGGCCAAGGCCTTTGGCGGCGCGCGGATGGTGTCGGGGTTGTCAGACATCGGTCAGCAAAACTCGGATTTCACATTGCGCTATCTGGCCCGCGAAGGGATCGAGGTTGTGACCCAGTCGCTGGGCGGTTCACATGCGCGCAATATCCGGTTTTGGCCTGGCTCGGGACGAGTGATGCAACGGGTGAGCAGCACCAAGGTGCGCGAAGTGGAAACGCGTGTGCCGCGCAGGGAAGGCAACGATTTGGAGTTGTTCTAGGGCGCGTGACTTTTTGAAACAGGCGCGAACGAATACCTGGTCTGAGTGCGCGTGCCGGGTTTGGTGAAGCCGTTGATGACCGGGTCGACTGCGCAGTCAATCAGCGCGTTAACCCAAGAGGGGTCGGTGACCCGTACACATGATCGCGCGCGTACCGCGTCCTCGGGTGCGTCTTGCCATCGCTGCGCTGATTAAAACAGGTCCAAATCGCCAGCTTCAATCTGCGGCTTGGTCGCAACCCCATTCAACAGCCCACGCGTCTCAGCCAAGGTGATCCGGTCGATCACTGTGGTCTCGCACACATCATCTTGGCCGACGGATTCAAACAACGTCGCAAGATCGGCAATGCGCTGACGGATATGGTCGATCTTTTGCAATGTGACGAGTGTCTCATGCGCGAGACCCGTATCTGCCTCCGGACTTAACGTCGCGATCAGACGCTCAATTTCGGCAACGTCCGACGAAATCGCGCCCAGATGGCGGGCGAGACTGGCGTAGAATGCCCGTCCACCTGGGTCGAATTGCGAGGTCATCAGAGGGGTCCGACAACCGATTCGATGCACTTGCGCAGCTGCGCGGGTTCAAAGGGTTTTTTTAGATAGTTGTTCATGCCCAGTTTGCGACCGTAGTCGATGATCTGCTGTTCGGCCCGCCCCGTGATCAGGATAAACCCGACGCCTCTGGTTTTTTCCCCGCTTCGCAAGTGATGCAGCAGTTTCAGCCCGTCCATATTGGGCATGTTGTAATCCGATATCACAAGGTGAACTGGCGCTCTGGACAAAGTCGTCAGAGCGTCGGCCCCATCCTCTGCTGTCGACACATGCTGCACGCCGAGGGCATCCAGCGCCTGTGTAATCAGTCCGCGGCTGGTGGACATGTCATCCACCACCATAATCCTGATCTGATCCCTGAGGGCCATTCGAGCGCTCCTAGCTGTGATTGCTGCGGGTCATGCAGCCGGTTTCAAGTGCGTAAGTGGTGGTGCCGATGTTCTTCAATCCAAACTGCGCCGCTTCGCCAATGCGTTCAGAGTGGCCGAGAAACAGAAGGCCTTCGGGCTGCAAGGCACTCGCAAATCGGGGCCACAGCACGTCTTGCGTTTCACTTTTGAAGTAGATCACCACATTTCTGCAAAAGATGGCGTCGAAACGACCGCGCATTGGCCATGGGTGCATCAGGTTCAGTTCCTTGAACGTGATGTGGCGCTTGACCAAGTCGTCCATTTCAAACTGATCGGAATCGGCGACGGGCCGCAGAAACGCGTCGGCCAAAACCTTGGGGACGGCCGAAACTTCTTTTGCATCATATTGCCCCGTCCGGGCAAAACTGACGACGCGCGGATCAATGTCGGTGGCGAGAATGCGGAAATCTGTGTCCGCCAGCGCGGGCAGGGCGTTCAGCAAATGCATCGCAATCGAATAGGGTTCTTGCCCGCGCGAACATCCCGCGGACCAGATGCGCACGCGTTCCCCTTGGGCGACCTTGCGTTCAAGGATTGGCAGCAGCCGGTCGGTCAGCAGGTCAAAGTGGTGTTTTTCGCGAAAGAACTGCGTCACATTCGTCGTCAAGGCAGATATCATATGCCGCAATTCCGGTTGCCCAGTCTCTGAACGGACATGTGAGACATACGACTCGAAACTGGGCAGTCGCAGTGCGCGCAGCCGCGGTTTGAGACGCGATTGCACCATCAGTCGCTTTTCCGGGACCAGTTGCAGCCCGCTTTCATCCTGCGCGATTGCAGCAAGTGCGTCGAACGTGTCTGACGCCAAGGTCGAAGGATCTGACAGCATGGCCATCAGGCAGCATCACTTTGCAGCGATGTGACCAGATGCGACAGATCCAGCACGCGGATCATGCGTTCGTCGATCAAGGTCAGGGATTTGATCACGCCCGGATGCGCCCCGGAGGAGACGTCGGGAGGCGGCTGCATATCCTCGTCGGTCAATGCAATGATGTCCGACACGGCATCCACCAAAAGACCCGCAAGCGTCTCGCCATGCTTGACGACGATGATCACGTTCCGGTCGGTATGTTCCGTCACCGGCAAGCCCAGCCGTTGTCCAAGATCCATCACGGGTAGCACGGTGCCGCGCAGATTTATCACGCCCTTCATGTAGCTCGGCGTGTGGGGCAGGGGGGTGGCCTGCGTCCATCCGCGGATTTCCCGCACGGACATGATGTCGAGCGAATATTCCTGATCGCTCAACTTGAACGTCAGCAATTCAACGGGTTTTGACGCTTCGGCGGTTTCGGTCATTTCAAGCCTCCATACGCAGGGGTGCGGCATGAGAGCCGCTGTGTTTTGGCGTGTGAGCGATGATGTCAGATGGGTCGATGATCAATGCGATCTGACCATCCCCGAGGATGGTTGCGGCTGCAATTCCGGGCGCGCTGCAAAACGCGTCGTCGAGCCCCTTGATCACGACCTGACGTTGATCCTGTATTTCGTCGACGATCAGGGCCGCGCGACTGCCGTCTTCCTGAACGATCAGCAAGGCAACGGAGCCTGCCAAATTGCTGGGTTCGGCGCGGTATCCAAGAGCGCTGCCAAGATCAAACAGTGGCACGAAACCGCCGCGCACCCGCACAACACGGGTGCCGGGCTCGACCTCGTCGACGGTGTCGTCGCGGATGGTCAACGTCTCCGACACAACATTAAGCGGCACGACCAACGTCTCCTGTGCCACATCGACCACCATACCATCGAGTACGGCCAAGGTCAGCGGCAGCGAAATCGAGAACGTGGTTCCCTCGCCGGCTGCAGAGGTGATCGTGATGCGCCCGCCAAGCGACTGTATCGCGGTTTTGACCACATCCATGCCAACGCCGCGACCTGACAGATCGGAAACACAGCTGGCCGTCGAAAAGCCCGGCAGGAACAACAGGTTGTCGATTTCGGTGTCGCTTAACACAGCGTCTTCGGCGACCAACCCCTTGTCGATCGCGATCTGGTGCACTTTGGGGCGGTTGATCCCGGACCCATCATCAGACACTTCGATCACCACACGGCCAGACCGGTGCGCGGCGCTCAACTTTACGGATCCTTCCGGGGACTTGCCTGCCTTGACCCGGTCTTCGGTTGATTCAAGACCGTGATCGACGGCATTTCGGATCATGTGGGTCAGCGGATCAGCCAGCCGTTCAATCACCGTCTTGTCAACTTCGGTGGTTTCGCCATCGGTGATCAGATGAACGTCCTTGTCCACAGCGGCCGAGGCTTCTCTGACGATGCGGGACATACGTTGAAACAGTGGTTTGACCGGCTGTGCGCGGATCATCATCACACTGTCCTGAATGTCGCGCGTCAATCGCTGAAATTCCTCAAGACCATTCATGGCGTCGGAATGGGGCGACAAGCCTTCACTTTCGAGGCTTTGTGCCAGCATGGCTTGGTTGATCACCAATTCGCCCACGAGATTGACCAGCCGTTCGATCCGGTCGAGATCAACGCGGACGACGGTTTTTGCCGCGTTTGCCTGCGCGGGTTGCGATGCAGGTTTCGCGGCTGGCTTGGACACCTCCGTTGGCGCAACCGCTTCTCTTTCGGGCGGCGCGCCTGGGGGGTCGGACACCAGAGGCGGCAGATCCGGCAATGATGTTTGCGGGGCGGTATCCGCGCGCGCGACGGTTATATCACACAGACCTTCCACAAACTCAAAAACGGAGCGGATCTCAGCCTCTTCCACCGTGGTATTCAGGTCAATGCTCCAAGACAAATAGGCACTTTCCGGGGCAAGTTCGGTCAATCCGGGCACTTTGGACGTGTCACAACGGATGTCTGCCTGACCGAGATCCGCCAGCGCCGAAAGGATCGGGAAAACCTCGTTCCCGCTTTCGTACATGTCCGCTTCGGGAGTGAAGGTGATGCGCCAGCGCGGGGGCTCAGGCGGTGTATCCAGAGACGGCAGATCGAGATCAAGGCTGAGCGCCATGGGTTGGAACTCAATCTCGTCCTCAGCAGTGTCTGCCGCGTCGCGCGAAATGTAGCTGTCCAGATCGGACAGGATCGCGTCACTTTGACTGGGCGGGAAATCAACGTCGTCCCGGCAGGCGCGCACAATGTCTGACAGGTGATCGCCCGCGCGGAAGAACAGCTTGGTCAGGTCTGGCGTGACCGGCTGCGCGCCTGCGCGCACACCATCCAGCACGGTTTCAAACCGGTGGGCGAAACGGACCATCGGCTCCAGACCAAAGGCCCCTGCGCCACCTTTGATCGAATGCACGGCACGGAACACCACATTGATCGTCTCTGGATCATCATCGCCATCGTCCAGTCGTTGCAAGCCATCTTGCATCGCTTCGAGCAACTCTTCGCATTCGATGAAGAACGACGCCTTGATCTCTGCCATCGGATCGGGAGATGTCATTGTATTGCTCCCTAACCGGCGACCATGCGCAGGGCTTTGATCAACTTGGCAGGATCAAACGGCTTCACGATCCAGCCGGTGGCACCGGCCTTGCGGGCGCGTTGTTTCAGGTCATTTCCGGATTCCGTTGTCAGCACGAGGATCGGGGTGGTCCGGTGCGGCGCCTGTCCGCGCACGACATCGATAAATGCCAGCCCATCCATTCGTGGCATGTTGATATCCGTGATGATGACGTCCGGGGCGATGCCATCCAGCACTTCGGTCCCATGCACGCCGTCATCGGCAGTGTGTACCGTAAACCCCTCCGGTTCGAGGGCCAGCTTGATCATGTTGCGCATGGTGCGGCTGTCATCGACAGCCAGTACTTCAAGCGTCATTGCGACACCTCCGTCAATTCGGCGAACGTGAGACCCATGGCGGCAAGATGTGTGGCAGCGCGCGCACTGATGTCGGTGCATTCAAGCGTGCCGCCGCTTGCCGACCACGTTTTGGCCGCGCTCACAATGACCTGCACGGCCTGCGCGCCGAAATGTGTCACCGCACCACCGTCGAGGGTTACGTGCCCGTCCGCGGGCTTCTGCATCAATTCGGACGCAAGCGCCGCCGCCGCGGCTGTATCCAGACGGTCAACCAACACAACCCGCTCAGCCATCGCAGCGTCCGCTCACGGTGTGAAATCGTCTGTGCATCTCCATGCCTCCGCATCTTGCTCGAACGTCATGAGCACTAGCGGACGGTGCGTTAAGACCGGGTTACTCCCCATCAATCTCCGGTCAGAATTCCGGATCGGCACGGACCTTCCGTACCGGCCACAAAGAAAAAGCCGCCGCTAGATGTCCAGCGACGGCTTGCTCATACAGGACTGGCTGACACTCAGGCGCGGCGACGGCGGCCTCCGGCACGTCCACCGCGCCCCCGTGCTTCGGTGCCGGGCGCGGCAGGCACACGGTTAAACTTGATCCATGCCGCACCACCATCATCGTTGTTCGTCAGGAAATTCGCCGCGCGAATGGCCTCCATCTCCTTGCCGGCCCGCGGCAGGGTAGACCCCAAGCCAAACAGCTGGACAAAGGTCTCATCATCCATGCCTTCGGGCAGGATCACACCGCTGGCTTCGACCTCGGCGCGCTTTTCCGCGATCTTGGTCGGTCCGACGGGCAGGGCAACCGGGTTCATAATCGCGGAGGTCATCCCGGCACCCATCGCCATGGGCAGGAACGCATTGTTGATGCCGTGCCGGTTGGGCAGACCAAACGAGATGTTCGAAGCACCGCAGGTCGTGTTCACGCCCAGTTCTTCACGCAGACGCCGCACCAGGGTAAACACCTGATGCCCCGCTGTCGCCATCGCACCGATTGGCATGACCAGAGGGTCAACAACAATGTCATGGGCGGGGATGCCAAAATCGGCTGCACGTTCAACGATCTTCTTGGCGACGGCAAAACGCACGTCGGGGTCTTCGGAAATGCCTGTGTCGTCGTTGGAAATCGCAACCACGGGTACGTTGTATTTCTTGACCAGCGGCAGCACCATCTCCAGCCGCTCTTCCTCTCCGGTGACGGAGTTGAGCAGCGGGCGGCCTTCGGCAGCGGCCAGCCCGTTTTCCAGCGCGCCGGGCACCGAACTGTCGATGCAGAGCGGGCAATCGGTCACGGCCTGCACGCGTTCCACCAGTTCTTTCATCAGCGTCGGCTCGACAAAATTGTTGTCCGCATAGCGCGGGTCTTCGGCCATTTTGTTGGAAAACACAGCGCCCGAGTTGATGTCGAGCACATTGGCACCAGCGGCCACTTGCGCGATGGCATCGGCCTCCACGCGCGAGAAATCGCCGCGCTCCAGCTCTTCGTTCAGGACCTTGCGGCCTGTGGGGTTGATGCGCTCGCCAATGACGCAAAAGGGCTGGTCAAAGCCGATGATCGCGGTCTTGGTCTTGGATTCGATGACGGTGCGGGTCATGGGGCGGGCACTCCTCTGGGCCTGTTTCGCCGGACCCTACGCACAGGCAGCGGGGCAGGGCGGCGCACTTGCGACATAGGCGGATGCAGGCGCGACGTCACCCGGGATTGTGCTCATGAAGATGATGAGGATAGGGCGTCAAGGGCGGCTTGGATGTTGTTGCGCAGTTGTGTGGCACTGCCGTGGTCGTATGACATGTGTGCGGGGTCGTAGACGCGCAGGGCGTTTTGAACATGCGCCAGCGCCGCCTCCAGATGCGGACGCGGATCGGGGGCTGAGTCATGGGCCGCGCGCGCCTTTTCCACGTTGGCAAGGTTTCCTTGTATCATCGCCCAGTCCACCGGATGGTCCGCGTCGGTGAAGACGCACAGGGCAGCGCGGTAGCTCTCCACCGCTTCGGCCAGCAGGTCCGCCCCCTCCGGCCCGGCAGTGCGGGTGCTTTGTTCTTGCAGCGCAATGGCGAGGTCGTTCTGCGCCATCGCTGTCAGATGAGGTGTTGGTGCAATGCTGGTGCATTTGCGGGCAAGGCCGATGCCCGCCGTCAAGGCGAACGGTGTCCCATGACGCACGCGGTCATAATGCGCCTGTGCGTATCCGTCCGCATCATTGGCGAGGGTGGCTTGCGTGATGAGCAGGTCGAAGATGCGCGTGTCTTCGGCCACTTGCGCCTCGCGAGCAGCGGCGCGATGGGCGCTTCGGCTTGTAGATCCGGATAGGCTTCGTCGATCTGACCATCCTTGTTTAACGCGTTGATACGTTTGATGAGGGTTTCGGCCGCATCCTCAAAGTGTGAGGGCAGGCGGCCCCGTTCCTGTTCCTGTGCGGCCAGTTCCAACGCAGCCTCCAAGCCGTTGAGCGCGGCTTCGATATCGGTTGGGTTCCCGTCCGCGTATTTGTAGGCCATAGCGACGGCCAAAGTTTTAGACAGTTTGAGTTTTTCGCGCAAGGCTTCGGCTTCTTTCGGCATCGCGCTTGCAGTGGCGTCTTGGGCCGTCGCGTCGTCCCTGTCGGGCAAGTAGTGGCCGGTCAGCCGGTCAATGACGCTTGCGGGCAGGTCGAGCACGCGGGCAAAGCTGTGGATGGTCCATTCAGACAGGTTACGCAGCCCGTTTTTCCAACTAAGAGCAGTACCCTTTGCGGTCTGGGTTCCGGGGCGCCTTGTCCGCAAGGGTCGTCAGGCTTCAGGACCGCGCGTCGCGTTCTGCTTTGATCGCAGCGCCAAAGGCCATGAGGGTAGGGGAGATGGGCTGTTGAATGGTCATGATCCCGACATACCCCCAGACACTCGCAACGCAGGTTACCTTTGCGATGTAACGCGTGACATCCAAGATGTCGCGCCATGTCGCCGCTTCTTTGCGATGGTCGGATCACGTCCCGCGCAGGTCAACCCAATGCAATGAGGATTGATCTATGAAAGACCTGTTTGACGAATTCTGCACCAAAGCTTCGCCCTTCTGGTGCGACCGTGTTGCTTATGCCGGGCTTGTCGCGCTTTACGGTGCGGAATGTCTTGGGCTGGTGGACAAGGACGTTGTCGTGCAGGGAGCGACGGCGCACTGTATCGCGCTCACGACGCAACAACAATGAGAGGGGCGGGCTGAAGCCCGCCCTACGGTAGGTGTCAGGCGGCGGGGACTGCGGCGCTTCCACCGTTTTCGATGGCCCAGTGGGCGTTGGTCTTGATACCGCCCAAGGGGAAAAAGTGGACCTGTTCAATATTGAACTCCGGATGCGCCGCCTTGTGCGCCGCAAGCTCTGAGATCACTTCGGTCGGCTCAAATGGCATCAACAGCTTGGTCACATCCTTGGCGCGGCGTTGCAGCACGCGCAGGGATGGACCCACGCCGCAGGCGATGGCGAATTTGATCATCGTCTGCAGCTTTGCCGGGCCCGCGATGCCGATATGGATGGGCAGAGTGATGCCAGCCTCGCGCAATGCGTCGGCCCAGGCGATAATCGGACCCGCTTCGAACGCGAACTGCGTGGCGATCGCCATGTCCGCGTCCGTCCGTTCGTCGAATTTCTGTTTCCAAACAACAGCCTCTTCGACGTTCTTCATGCCGCCATCCGGGTCGATATCCTTGTTCCCCTCGGGGTGACCCGCCACGTGCAGCCGTTTGAACCCGGCGCGGTCAAACGCGCCGCTTTCCATCAGTTGCATGGAGCTGTGGAACGCACCGTGGGGCTGGTCCACGCCGCCAGCCAGCAACAAGGCCTGATCCACACCGGCCTCGCCCTGATACATGGCGATCCAGTTTTCCAACGTCGCCTGATCCTTGATGATACGGGCCGGGAAATGGGGCATCACATCGAACCCTTCGCCCGCAATGCGCTTGGCAGTGGCGACCATCTCGTCAATTGGCGTGCCTTCGATGTGGGCGATGTAGACGCGCGTGCCAGCGGGCAGAATGCTGCGGAAATCCTCGACCTTTTGGGCGGTGCGCGGCATCACCTCGATGGAGTAGCCTTGCAGGAATGCCTCCACCTCAGGGGACAGGGTTCCCGCGACGGGTCCTTCGGGTTTTTTGAAGTTCAACAATGCCATAGCGGTCACTCCTCAGGCGCTCACGCGCGACCTTCGTTGTCGATCAGCGCCTTGAGCCGCGCCGTGTCATATTCTGCCTCGAGGCGGACAGCCTCTGCTTCGGCCACCGCGGCGGGATCGCCGTCCACAGGGTAGGGGGCCGCCTTGCGCCACTCTGCCAGATAGGCATCGGCATCTTTTGCGCCAACCTTCATCGCGGCGCGGTCAATGGCCTGCTCGAACCGCTCTTCGAGCTGGCGTTTTGCACCGCGACGACCCTTGCCCACGATCACTTGGGCCGGGATATCGCGCCAGAAGACCACGGTGACGTCAGGCATCTGATTCCTCTCTCTCGGTTGGCCCGTCATACTGCAGGCGTGCGCCCTTGCGCGGGCCATTTTCGACAAAGCGTCTCACTACAGCGACGCATGGCGGGTTCGGTGAGTCGCATCGGCAACATTCGTCGCCAATCACTATGCGTCAGACTTGGCCTGCGCAGGGGCCGTGGTAAACCTCGAAATGTTCATAAAAAACATCGGGTCCGTTTCACATGGTCATCCATATCGACGCATTGAACGTGGCTTACATGGCGGTGCCCAAGGCGGCCTGTTCATCGGTCAAAGCGACGCTGGGTGCGCTGGATCCCGACAACCCGATCAGTGATCCCACCGCGTTTTCCATGGACACGCTCCACGATCAATTTCAGACGCGCCGATTTCGCATCCACCGCTGGCAAGGCTACGATCACTGCTTTCGCTTTACGGTCGTGCGCGACCCGCTCAAGCGGCTGCTGGGCGTCTACACCAACCGCGTTGTTGCGTTGCGCGAATTGTTCACCGCGCGCAATTTCCGTCGTGGTCTTGTTGATCTGCCGCCTGACCCGGACCCGGATTTCTTTTTCCAGAACCTTGGTGCCTACATCAAAGGGGCCTCGACGATAAAACATCATGCCTTACCTACATCCGTGTTCACGGGAGAGGATTTTGGATTGTATTCAAAGGTCTATCGCACGTCGGACCTTGCCGATCTTGCCGCTGACCTAAGCGAGATTTCAGGGCAGGATGTCACCATCCCGCACGTCAATTCCAGCGGCACGCCTTTGCGCATCGACGATCTTGCCCGCAAGACGCGGGCCGCTATTGCCCAAAGGCTGGCGGGCGAATATGCGCACCTGTCAGCCTATTTCGACAATCCGTTTGACCAATAAGCCGCCGCGCAAAGCCCTTGCGCCGGGCGGGTGCGCAGCCTATCCTTTTGGTAACCCGATATGAAAGGCGCGAACTATGGCGCCAAAGCGTCCCCAAGGTGCGGGCGCGCTCGAAAAGAGAGGCCCCAGGCGGGGGCCTAGTCCCGTGCCGCGTGCCCCCGGATCGCCCGAGCTTTATGCCGCGCTGGATCTGGGCACGAACAGTTGTCGAATGCTGATTGCCGAGCCGCGAGGCGCGGGCTTTCACGTTGTCGACAGTTTCTCGAAATCTGTGCAGTTGGGCACCGGGCTGGAAAGCTCTGGCAAGCTGTCGCGCGGGTCCATGTCGCGCACCATTCAGGCGTTGCGCATCTGTCAGCAAAAGCTCAAGCGGAACAAGGTCCGGCGAATGCGGCTGGTCGCGACCGAGGCCTGCCGCCGTGCGGTCAACGCGGGCGAGTTTATCGACCGTGTCCACCGCGAGACGGGCCTGCGGCTGGATATCATCGCACCCGAGGAAGAGGCGCGGCTGGCGGTGATCTCCTGCGCGCCGCTGGTCAGTCCCAAGACGGAAAACCTGCTGGTGGTGGACATCGGTGGTGGATCGACCGAACTGGTGTGGCTGGATCTGGCCAAGGTCCCGCGGGCAGAGCGTCCGCGCGCCATTATGCGCCTGCGCGAAGGGCTGGAGCGCGAGGACGGCACCCACGAAGACGCCCGCGTCGTGGACTGGATCAGTGTCCCCCTTGGTGTCGCCACCCTGCGCGAACAGTTCAGCGATGTCGAAGACGACGCGGCCCGTTTCGCCCTGATGAGTTGGTTTTTCGAGGAAAACCTCGCCGATTTCTCGCCCTATCATGCGACCGAACCGACAGAGCGGTTTCAGATCGTGGGCACGTCCGGCACCGTCACGACCGTGGCGGCCTCGCATCTCGGGCTGAAGCGTTATGACCGGACCAAGGTGGACGGTCTGCGCATGACTTCGGATCAGATCGACAGCGTGATCCGGTCCTATCTCACCATGGGCCCCGGGGGGCGCCGCGCGGACCCGCGCATCGGGGCGGACCGGCACGCGCTGATCATGTCGGGGGCGGCTATCTTGCAGGCGCTCATGCGCTGCTGGCCGACCAATCGGCTCTCCGTGGCGGATCGCGGCCTGCGCGAGGGGTTGCTATATGCACAGATGAGCGCGGATGGCGTGCTCGACACTGGCGCGCTGACGTAAAGGGACAGGGCTATGGCCAAGACACCAACGGGCAAGAACACGTCAGGCCGCGGTCAGCGCGAGCTGAAGGTCAAGGTCAAGACGGCGCGGGGGCGCAAGCTGTCCTCGACACGCTGGCTGCAACGCCAGTTGAACGACCCTTACGTCAAACGCGCCACAGCCGAAGGATACCGCGGGCGCGCCGCCTACAAGATCATGGAGTTGGATGACAAGTATCGCTTTTTGGTGCCGGGCGCACGGGTGGTTGACCTTGGGGCAGCGCCGGGAGGCTGGTGTCAGGTTGCGGTCAAACGCGTGAATGCGCTGGCTGAGAAATCGGGCAAGGCCGTGGGCACCATTCTCGGTATCGACCTGCAAGAGATGGAGCCGATTGCGGGCTGCGAATTGCATCAGTTGGACTTCATGGCAGACGATGCGGATCAACAGGTCAAAGACTGGCTGGGCGGCAAGGCGGACGTTGTGATGTCCGATATGGCTGCCGCGTCCTCGGGGCATAAACAGACGGATCACCTGCGTATCATTTCACTCTGCGAGGCGGCGGCGTATTTTGCCTTTGACGTGCTGGACGAGGGCGGCACCTTTGTCGCCAAGGTGCTGGCCGGCGGGGCGGAGGGTGAGCTGCAAAAGCTGCTCAAACAACGCTTTGATAAGGTTGCCAACGTCAAACCACCAGCATCCCGCGCCGACAGTTCGGAAAAGTTTGTGGTGGCCATGGGCTTTCGCGGTGCCCAAAGCGACTGACCTCGTGATGTCAGGCGCTACGGTGCAATGATTTCAGGGCGACCCGTTGAAAGGCGGCCAGCGCATCCGCTGATACATCCTGTGATGTGGTGTAGGACCGACCCGATATCTGGCGACGCTCCGCTAGGTCCTCTTGGCGGATGAATTCGAACAGGCGGGCGCGGGCCGAAATGTGAGACGATAGAAGTGACATGCCGCTGGCTTAGTCGGCAAAACCGGCATGGTTGAGGCCCGGTCAGGGCGCAACTGTGACGATGTCAGACCGACAGGCGTGCTGCGTGAGTGCCCCGTTCGCGGTAGGGGGTCGTGTCGTAATGCGCCCGGTAGCACTTGGAAAAATGCGATGGCGAGGCAAAGCCGCAGGCCAGCGCCACGTTGATGACACTCATATCCGTTTGCATCAGCAGATTGCGCGCCTTTTGCAGGCGCAATTCCATGTAATAGCGCTTGGGCGAGCGGTTGAGATACCGGCGAAACAGCCGCTCTAATTGCCGCGTGGACATGCCCACATCCTTGGCGAGGATCGACGGGCTGATCGGCTCTTCGATGTTCTGTTCCATGATCTGGATCACGAGGCTCAGCTTGGGGTGCCGCACGCCGATGCGTGTGGGCACCGACAGGCGCTGCGTGTCCTGATCGGTGCGGATTGCAGAATAAATCAACTGATCCGCGACGGAATTGGCCAATTCTTCGCCGTGGTCATCCGCAATCAGCTTAAGCATCAGGTCGATAGACGACGTGCCGCCAGCGGTCGTCATCCGCTTTTCATCCACGACAAACACTGATTTCGTCAGCTCAACTTCTTGAAACTCTTCGGAAAAACTGTCCTGATTTTCCCAATGGATCGTCGCCCGTTTGCCATCGAGCAACCCCGCCTTGGCCAGCGAAAATGCGGCTGTGCACAGGCCCGCCATGGTCACGCCCTTGCGCGCCTCGCGGCGCATCCAGCTGAGCAGGCGTTTGGTTGTGGCGGCTTGAACGTCGATCCCTCCACAGATCATCACAACGTCGTCGCGTGTCAGTTCGTCCAGATCACCATCCAGTTTAAACCCCGTACCGGCAGAGCAATAGGCGACATCGCCCCCTTCACCGACCGTGCGCCATTCATACAACTGACGGCCCGCCATACGATTGGCAATACGCAGGCTTTCCACCGCAGCGGAAAAGCACAAAAGCGTGAAATTGTCCAAAAGAACAAAGACATAGCGCTTGGGCTTGTCGACCTCTTCGCGGGTCGGTTGAACCGGTCGCATCGTGGACATCGCGGCAGTCATCCTGAACTGGTGCGAAGGTGTATTCCTTCGGCATTAAAAAACCCTGACCACGGGCCAATGCCCACGTCAAGAGGCGTCATTTGGCATATGGCACTGCGGCACAGGCTTTTGTATAGAGGGTCCGCGATCCTGAGATCGCTAACACCAGCGGAGTGAAAGAGATGAGCGATTGGAATAAATCTGACTGGCGCGCCAAGCCCCGGATCCAGATGCCCGATTATACCGATGCTGCGGCCCTGAACGCGGTTGAGGCGCAGCTGTCCAAATATCCGCCGCTGGTTTTTGCCGGTGAAGCACGTCGGCTCAAGGCGCATCTGGGCGATGCCGCACGCGGCGAGGCGTTCTTGTTGCAGGGGGGCGATTGCGCCGAGGCATTCGACCAGTTCAGCGCCGACAGCATTCGCGACACGTTCAAGGTGATGCTGCAAATGTCGATGGTGCTGACCTATGGTGCCAAGGTGCCGGTGATCAAGCTGGGCCGCATGGCTGGCCAGTTCGCCAAGCCGCGCTCAGCCCCGACCGAGACGGTGGATGGCGTGGAACTGCCCAGCTACCGTGGCGACATCATCAATGATCTGCCCTTTACCGCAGAGGCGCGTATTCCCGACCCGGCCAAGATGCTGCAAGCCTACACGCAGGCCGCCGCAACACTGAACCTGCTGCGCGCGTTTTCCACCGGCGGTTTTGCCGACATGAACCGTGTGCATTCGTGGACGCTTGGGTTCACCGACGGACCCGAGGCCGAAAAGTACCGCGAGATTGCCAGCCGTATTCAAGACACGATCGACTTTATGTCTGCCGCCGGGATCACCGCCGACACCACGCATGAGTTTTCGTCAGTGGAGTTTTACACCAGCCACGAATCCCTGCTGCTGGAATACGAAGAGGCGCTGACACGGATCGACAGCACCACGGGCAAATGGCTGGCGGGGTCCGGTCACATGATCTGGATCGGCGACCGCACGCGGCAGCCCGACGGCGCACATGTCGAATTTGCGCGCGGTGTACAAAACCCGATTGGCCTGAAGTGCGGGCCGTCCATGACGGCTGATGATCTCAAGGTGCTGATGGCCAAGCTGAACCCCGAAAACGAAGCGGGCCGCTTGTCGCTGATCGCGCGCTTTGGTGCGGGCAGCGTCGCGGAACATCTGCCACGCCTGATCAACACCGTGCGCGAAGAGGGGGCGGAGGTTGTCTGGGTCTGCGACGCGATGCACGGCAACACGATCAAATCCTCGACGGGTTACAAGACGCGCCCGTTCGATTCCGTTCTGCGCGAGGTGCGTGAATTCTTTGGCGTGCATCAGGCCGAGGGCACGATCCCCGGCGGTGTGCATTTCGAGATGACCGGACAGGACGTGACAGAATGCACGGGCGGTGTCCGTGCCGTGACCGAAGAGGATCTGAGCGACCGGTATCACACCGCCTGCGATCCCCGCCTGAACGCGTCTCAGTCGCTGGAACTGGCGTTCCTCGTGGCTGAAGAGTTGTCAGACCTGCGTGCCCGCCGCGCGGGCGCACGCGCAGCCGGGTAATCCAAACGAGAAAAACATGCGCTAAACGGCGCATGTTTTTTCATTATTTCAAATGATTAGTCGTCATTCTTAACAAGGCGCAGGTAAGGCACGTCCGCACGCGGCGTGTTCGCCTCGAACGGTGTTTCGGGCGCTGCGAAGCCTTGGGCTGTTTCGGGGCGGGCCATTGTCTTTGATGCGGCGTCCGCAGGCGTCGGGAGCGGTACCGTTGACGGCGCCGTGATCGGGCGGATCTTTGCGCCCACGACATCGAACCGGCGCGGGCTAAGGCCGATATCGCCATGCGACACCATGCAGCCCAGAATGCGGCTGACATCACCCAAATCGCTTTTGAGGGGCAACAGCAACAGACGCGCGTCCATATGCGGGCGTCCGGCGCCGCCTTCGGTCACGAGGCGCAGTTCGCACACGGCGGGCCGCTGGAACACTTCCTCCAGCGCATCTGAAATCTGGCGTCGGCAGGGCGGCGTGATCAGCGACGTGAGCGGCATCCCGCGCACTTCCATACCCATCAGGTCGCTCAGATGGCTGCCAGCGATACGGATACGCGCCATCCCCGGTGCAATCCGTTCCAGAACGAACGTGTATTCCAGCGCCGACTCGATCCCACGCGGATCAATCTCGGACCGCTTGGGCATCAGGCGCATACCACGCAGCCCTTCCCAATAGGCCTCAACCTGGGAAAGGGCGGTATATCCAACGTCTGCACGGAACTCTGTCATAGCAACGATATTGTGGGCATTTGGGTTTGTTTTGTCCATCGTTCGTGTCACTCACCGTTTCGTGTTGCGCAGCACGGCAACACACTCATCAAATCCACGGTTGTGATAGCAAGGATTTTAGAGACCTTGTTGGGAAATCCTAACGATTGGTTAACCCATATGTCCGCAATGCGGCGCGGCGCTTTGGCTTGTCTGCCCGCGCGTATGCGCCTAAAGCAAGAGGCATGACGACCACCTCCCCAGATCCCCGTTTGCGGTCCATGACCGGGTTTGCGGCCCAATCCGGCGCGTTCGAAGCACATCGTTGGGCATGGGAAATGCGCAGCGTCAACGGAAAGGGGCTCGATATCCGGCTGCGTGTGCCGGATTGGATCGACGGGTTGGAGGCGGCTTTGCGCCCGCTGATCGCCGCCCATGCCAAACGCGGCAACGTCACCGTGTCACTGCGCATCGCGCGCGAGGATGCGGCGGTCTCTACCTCTGTCAATATGGCGCAGGCAAGCGCGGCCATTGCTGCTCTGCGCGAGATCGCAGGCGAAGCTGCCGCCCAAGGGCTTGAACTGGCCCCGACACGCGCCAGCGACATCGCAATGATGCGCGGGGTGATGGAACAGAACGCCACGCAGGACGATCCGGCCCCGCTGCGCGCGGCGTTGCTGTCGGACGTCACCGGATTGCTGGACGCCTTTGACGCCATGCGCCTGACCGAAGGCGCCGCACTCAGTGATATCCTTTCGGCACAACTGGCAAAGGTCGACGGTCTGGTAACCGAAGCCGAAGCGTTGGCCGAGGCGCGCAAGGACGAGGTGGCCGCGACGCTGAAACGCAACCTCGCCCGTGTACTGGACAATGCGGACGGGGCCGACCCGGACCGGGTGGCGCAGGAACTGGCCCTGCTGGCCGTCAAGGCCGACATCACCGAAGAACTGGACCGCCTGCGCACCCACGTGGGCGCGGCCCGTGGGCATCTGGACGAGGGTGGCCCGGTGGGCCGCAAGCTCGACTTTCTGATGCAGGAGTTCAACCGCGAGGCCAATACGCTGTGTTCCAAGGCGCAGAATGCTGACCTGACGCGGGTGGGGCTGGCGCTCAAGGCGCTGATCGACCAGATGCGCGAGCAAGTGCAAAACGTGGAATAACCGATGCCAGACACACGCCGCGGCCTTTTGATCATCCTCAGTTCACCCTCTGGCGCGGGCAAAAGCACGCTGGCGCGTCGAATGCGCGACTGGGACCCCAACTTGCGCTTCTCCGTTTCCGCCACAACCCGCGCCCCGCGTCCGGGTGAGGTTGACGGCGAGCATTACAATTTCATCAGCGAGGCGGATTTCAAAGCACACGTCGCCGATGGTGAGATGCTGGAACACGCCCACGTCTTTGGTCATTTTTACGGCTCGCCCAAAGGCCCGGTGGAGGACGCGATCAACGCTGGCTGCGACGTCCTGTTCGATATCGACTGGCAGGGCGCGCAGCAGATCACCAATTCGTCGCTGGGTCAGCACACGCTGTCGATCTTTATCCTGCCGCCCTCCATCGCCGAACTGCGCCGCAGGCTGGAGGCGCGCGCGCAGGACGATGCCGAAACCATCGCGCGCCGGATGCAGAAAAGCTGGGACGAAATCAGCCACTGGGGGGGCTATGATTATGTACTGGTCAACGATGATCTCGACCAGACCGAGGCCAAGCTGAAAACCATCATCACCGCCACGCGCCTGCGCCGGTTGCAACAGCCGCAACTGACCGATCAGGTCCGCGCGTTGCAAACCGAGTTCGAGGGAATGACATGACACTTTATGCATTGGGTGACACGCGCCCGCAAATCGCCGACGACACATGGATTGCACCGGACGCCAACGTGATTGGCGATGTGGTGGTCGAGACGGGCGCAAGCGTCTGGTTCTGCTGCACGTTGCGCGGCGATAATGAGACGATCACCATCGGTGCAGGCTCAAACGTGCAGGAAAACACCGTGATGCACACCGACCCCGGCTTGCCCCTGACAATCGGCGCAGGCTGTACGATCGGGCACAAGGCTATGCTGCACGGCTGCACCATCGGTGACAACAGCCTGATCGGGATGGGCGCCACTGTGCTGAACGGCGCAAAGATCGGCAAAAACTGTCTGATTGGCGCGGGGGCCCTGATCACAGAGGGGAAGGAGATCCCGGACGGCTCTCTGGTCATGGGGGTCCCGGGCAAGGTGGTGCGTGCGCTGGACGAGGCAGCGATTCAGGGTCTGCGCGCCTCGGCGCTGCACTATCAGGACAACATGCGCCGGTTCCGCACGACGCTTGAGCCGGTGCGTCGCTAATGCCTCATTGCGATCTGCAGTACTCTGACGACCTTGAGATTGACGCAGTCGCCATGCTGGCGCGTGTGGAGGCGGTCATCCTGCGCCACGATCCTGGCGCGGGCGAGACCAAAGGGCGCGCCTATCCGGCATCCGTCTTTCACCACACACATCTGAAGGTCACGGTGTCGTTGTTGTCCAAGCCGCATCGCGGAGCTGCCTTTGTGGCCGCCTTGCAGGACGCCTTGCGCACTGATTTGGGCCGCGACCTGCCACGCCCCTGCTGGCTGAGCATCGACATCACCTTTAGCACGCCGAACTACCACACGGAGCTGCTGACATGAGCCGCAATGACAAGGGCACGCTCATCCGCCCCTTTGGCCTGCCGGACAGCGCCTCGCGCCCGGTGGTCACGCCATTGTCTCCGGCGGTGGTCTATGCCTCCGACACGCCGGACATGCTGGACGCGCAATATGATGGCGCGTTGTCGGGCTACACCTATAGCCGCGAAGGGCACCCAAACGCGGATGTCGTCGCTGCCCGTATTGACGCGCTCGAAGGGGCACCTCATCCGGGCATCATCACGTCATCCGGCATGGGGGCGGTTACGGCGGTTCTGCTTGGGCTGACAAAGGCGGGCGATCATGTGATCGGGGGCAACACGCTTTATGGTCGGTCACTGCGCATGATGACCGAAGATTTGCCGCGCCTTGGGATCGAAACCAGCCTTGTGGACCCCGGCAATGTGGATGCCGTGCGCGCGGCACTCCGGCCCGAGACGCGGCTGATCATGGTCGAGGTCGTATCGAACCCGACCCTGCGCGTGGCCGATATTCTGGGCATCGCGGCGCTGGCGCGGGAAAAGGGCGTGCTTCTGGTCATTGACAACACGTTCACCACGCCGCGCGCCTTCAAGGCCTATGACCACGGTGCGGACATCGTGATCCATTCCGTGACCAAACTGCTTTCGGGGCATTCAGACGTCATGCTGGGCTACGTGTCGGCCAAGGATGAGGCGATCAGCGACAGACTGCGGGTGTTTTCGGTGACCGCAGGCACAACCGGCAGCCCGTTCGATTGCTGGCTGGCGGAACGGGGATTGCTGAGCTTTGATTTGCGCTTTGACCGGGCGCAGGCCACTGCGGCGCAGTTGGCAGATCACCTGTCGACGTTGGATGGCGTGACACGCGTCCTTTATCCCGGTCGGCGCGATCACCCTGACCACCATCTGGCCGAGGCGCTGCTTAAGGGCCGGTATTGCACTATGGTCACCTTCGAACTGGACGGCGGGCGGGCCGAGGCCAATGCTTTTGCGCGCGGGGCCCAAGGCCTCAGCTTTGCGCCGACATTGGGCGACGTGGGCACGACGATCTCGCACCCGTTGTCGTCGTCCCACCGCGCCGTCGCACCGGAGGATCAAGCCGCCCTTGGCATGACCGAAGGGGTGTTCCGCGTGTCCGTTGGCCTTGAGGATGCAGAAGCGCTTTGCGCGGTCTTCAGCCAAGCGGTTGCCGCCGCGCGCACCGGCTGACCCATGGCTGATCCGCTGCTTGATCCCATCCTCGCGGCGATCCCGTTGCCCAGCCTCGCCATCAACAGTACGGAACGGATCGTCGCCGCCAATGCCGACGCGCTGACCCTGATCGGCCATCAGGCACGCGGCATGAACTATGTCACGATGCTGCGCCAGCCCATGCTGCTGGATGTGATCGAGGCGACGCTGTCCGACGGCCAGTCCCGCACCGCACGGTATCTGGGCAATGACGGTGCACAGGACACTACATACAAAGTCAGTTGCCGGGCCGTACCCGGCGCAGGTGCCGTCATCGCCACGTTCGAGGATATCACCCATGTCGAACAGGCCAGCCAGATGCGCCGCGATTTTGTCGCCAATGTCAGCCATGAACTGCGGACGCCGCTGACCGCGCTCATGGGGTTCATCGAAACGCTGCGCGGACCCGCACGCGAAGACAAGGCCGCCGCAGAACGGTTTCTGGATATCATGCAGGTCGAGGCGGAGCGGATGAACCGTTTGGTCGGCGACCTGATGTCCCTCAACCGTGTGGAAAGCGACGAACGCGTACGGCCCACAGAAACGGTGGTCCTCAACGATGTGCTGGATTCGACGCTACGCACGCTCAAACAACTGGCCGACGAGGCAAGCGTCACGCTTGAGCCGCAGTTCGGAGACCAACAGGTGCGGTTGTCTGGCGACGCGGATCAGCTCAAGCAGGTTTTCACCAACTTGGTCGAAAACGCGATCAAATATGGCGGGGCAGGGGGGCGCGTGACCCTGCGCATGACATATACTGATCGCGAGCCTGCGTTGCGCGCGCCGGGCGTGCGGGTGCAGGTGGTGGATTATGGGCCGGGCATTGATCCGGTCCACCTGCCGCGCCTGACGGAACGGTTCTATCGCGGGGATGATCACCGCAGTCGGGCCTTGGGTGGAACGGGCCTTGGGCTGGCCATCGTCAAGCATATCATCAACCGGCACCGTGGCCGTCTGCGGGTGGAAAGTGATCTGGGACAGGGCGCGACATTTACGGTGATCCTGCCCGCGCACAGCCTGTCCGAACGCGCCGATTAAGTCCAAACCGCCCAATTGATTCTTCGATTGTCATGGTTTTGTGGCCTTGGAGCGGGAAGGGGGCCGCGTTTTGCGCACGGACGCCAGCAAGCCCGAATAAGGGGAGCGAATTCATTTCAATGACTTACCGGACAAATCTCTGACCTTTTCCATGATCTGAACCACGCCAGCCCATTGTCATACAGCTGTTACAAACCTGTCACAAAAGCTCAGCGTGCGTCGCCTAGACGGTGCATCAAGATCCTCATGGGGGGGATCACTTAAAAATCGTACAGGAGACATTCATGTCCTTTGTGAAACTCACCACATCGGCGTTGGCACTGACAGCAATGGCTGCCACATCCGCTGTGGCGCGTGACCAGGTTCAGGTCGCAGGTTCGTCCACCGTTCTGCCCTACGCATCGATTGTGGCCGAAGCCTTTGGCGAAAACACCGACTTCCCGACACCGGTTGTGGAATCGGGCGGCTCTTCGGCGGGTCTCAAGCGCTTTTGCCAGGGTGTGGGCACCGAACACACGGACATCGCAAACGCGTCTCGCGCCATCCGCGACAAAGAGATCAAGGCATGTGCCGAAAACGGCGTGACCGACATCATCGAAGTGCGCATCGGGTATGACGGCATCGTGTTTGCCAGCCAGATCGACGGCCCCGCCTATACCGCATTTACGCAATCTGACATTTTCAACGCTCTGGCCCCCAAGGTGATGGTGGACGGCGCGCTGGTGGACAACCCGCACACCAAATGGTCCGACTTCAATGCCGACCTGCCTGACGCGGAAATCCTCGCCTTTATCCCCGGCACCAAGCACGGCACACGTGAAGTGTTCGAGGAAAAAGTCGTTGCCGTCGGCTGCGAAGAAACCGGTGCCATGGCCGCGATGATCGAAGCGGGCATGTCCGAGGACGACGCCGAAGACGCCTGTCTCGAAGTGCGCACGGATGGCCGTTCGGTTGACATCGACGGCGACTATACCGAAACGCTGGCCTCCATCGACGCCAACGCAAACGCCATCGGCGTGTTCGGCCTCGCGTTCTATGAGAACAACACCGACAAGCTCAAAGTGGCGACAATGGCGGGTGTGACACCGTCCACCGAAACCATCTCGACCGGCGAATACCCGGTGTCCCGTCCGCTCTACTTCTATGTGAAGAAGGCGCATATCGGCGTGATCCCGGGCCTCAAGGAATTTGCACAGTTCTTCGTTGCAGATGAACTGGCCGGTCCCGACGGTCCTTTGGCCGCGTATGGTCTGGTGTCCGACCCCGAACTGGCCGTGACACAGGCGGCTGTTGCTGACGAAAAGGTCATGGGCGGCGGCAGCTAAGCCCTTCCCATGAAACGATGATACGAAACTGGGCGGCACATCAAAGGGTCGCCCGGTTTTACGTTCCGACCCGCACGCAGAGGCGCGTCGAGAGACCTTGGGGGAAATATGCCGATCTTATGGCTGTTGCTGATCGTTCTGGCCATTTCGGCCGTGGGATACGTTGTCGGACGCAGGCGGGCGCTGGCGAGTGTGGGCCATGACGGGCGTGCGCTGCATTCCTTGCCGGTCTATTACGGGGCCAACGCGTTTTTGAAAGCGATCGTGCCTGCGGCGGGTGTTGTCCTTGTGTGGTTGCTGGCGCAACCGCTCTTTGTTGACAACCGTGTCTCGCAAATGATCCCCGACAGCGAAATCCGCGAAGGATCATCGCGCGGCCTGCTGATGTCCGAGGTGCGCCGCACGGCGGACGGGATTGGCAACGCCGTGCGGGCCGGTGTGCTCGACGATGATCTGGCGCGCGATCCGGGCGCAAATGCCGAAGACATGACAGCCACGCTCAAAGAGGCGGGGCAGGTCGTCACCAGCAACATCACCCAGCCTGTGTTGAACGCAGCACAGGCCTATCGCAGCATGATTGAACGGTCGAACGTGCTGATGACCATTGCTGCCATCGCTGTTGCGATTGCAGGCGGGGCATGGGGTGTCATGCAAAGCAGCGGAACCTTCCGTGCGCGCAATGTGGTGGAGCAGGGCGTGCTGGCCCTGCTGATCGCTGCGGCCTCGGTCGCGATTCTGACCACTATCGGCATCGTTTTGTCGTTGGTCTTTAATACGGTAGAGTTTTTCCGCCTTTATCCCGCATCCGACTTTTTTACCTTGCTCGAATGGGCGCCGAGCTTTTCGGGGCGTGGCGGCGCATCAAGCCTTGGGATTATTCCGCTGCTGTGGGGCACGTTCTATATCTCGCTCGTGGCGCTGCTGGTTGCTGTCCCCGTGGGGCTGTTCGCAGCGATCTATCTGTCGGAATACGCCACACCGCGCGTGCGTGGCATCGCCAAGCCGCTGCTGGAAATCCTCGCGGGCATCCCCACGATTGTTTACGGCCTCTTTGCCCTGCTCACCATTGGCCCGCTTTTGCTGAGCGTGTTTGGCGACAGCACTGGTCTGGGCTGGATGCAAGGCCAGCGCGCCGTTCTGACAGCGGGCATCGCCATGGGCATTATGTTGATCCCCTTTGTCAGTTCTCTCAGCGACGACATTATCAACGCCGTACCGCAAGCAATGCGCGACGGATCATACGGTCTGGGTGCCACCAAATCCGAAACGATCAAGCAGGTTGTGCTGCCCGCAGCCTTGCCGGGCATCGTAGGGGCCATCCTGCTGGCCGCGTCCCGCGCCATCGGCGAGACCATGATCGTGGTGCTGGGGGCAGGGGCCGCCGCGCGCCTGTCGCTTAACCCGTTCGAGGCGATGACCACCGTTACCGCCAAAATCGTGAGCCAGTTGACCGGTGACAGCGACTTTGCCTCGCCCGAGGCGCTTGTGGCGTTTGCCTTGGGCATGACGCTGTTCCTAATGACACTCTGCCTCAATGTCTTCGCCCTCTACATCGTGCGCAAATACAGGGAGCAATATGACTGATGTCTGATGCAGCCATGGACACCTCCGGCGCCGCGCCGCAGCCCACGAAATCCCTGATGACCGAGGATGCGCGTACCAAGAAACGCAATGCCTCCGAACGGCGGTTCCGCTACTACGGCATTGCCGCAATCGGCACGGGCCTCTTTTTCCTGATTGCCCTGCTGACCGCCATCCTGACGGCTGGCATCCCTGCCTTCCGACAGGCGGTGGTCGAAATTCCGTTTACCATGACGCAAGAGCAATATGACGAGGCCGAGGCGGCCATGCTCAAGACGGGCATATATACCGGCTATTTCATCGACGGTCTGTCTGCGGAAATGAAGGAACGCGGCGTTGACATTGAATTTGACAAGGCCGCTGTCGACCGTCTTTTGGGCAAGGTTGGCGGTCAGCTGCGCGCCTATTACCGCGACAACGAAGACCAGTTGGGCCAGCCCATCGGCTTCGAGGTTGCTGCCTCCAGCCGCGTGGACCGCTACCTCAAAGGCACGTTCACGCGCGGTGATCTGGTCGAGGGCAACCGTTTCTTTATGCCCGAGGATTTTGACCTGATCGACGCTATGCGCGATGCAGGGATCGTGAAACAGGTGTTCAACTGGACCTTTATCACAGGGGTGGACACAGGCGTCGACAACCCCGGCGGGGCCGGGATTGGTGCATCAGTGCTGGGGTCGTTCTTTATGATGCTTGTGGTGCTGGTGCTGGCGCTGCCTATCGGCGTTGCCGCGTCCATCTACCTTGAGGAATTCGCACCCAAAAACCGGTTCACGGACCTGATTGAGGTCAACATCTCGAACCTCGCCGCGGTGCCGTCGATTGTGTTTGGTATTCTGGGCCTTGCCGTCTTCATCCAATTTGCGCACCTGCCGCAATCAGCGCCGCTGGTGGGCGGGCTTGTGCTGACCCTGATGACGCTTCCGACGATCATTATCTCGACCCGCGCGTCATTGAAGGCGGTGCCGCCGTCGATCCGCGATGCGGCCCTTGGTGTCGGGGCCTCGAAAATGCAGGCGGTGTTTCACCACGTGCTGCCGCTCGCCGCGCCCGGCATTCTGACGGGTACAATCATCGGTCTGGCGCAGGCTCTGGGTGAAACCGCGCCGCTCTTGCTGATCGGCATGGTGGGGTTTGTCGCGCGCTATCCGGAGGCGCTGATTGACGGGTTTCTGGAACCAAACTCGGCTGTGCCTGCGCAAATCTACAACTGGGCGGCCCGTTCCGACGCCGTGTTTACCGAAAAGGCGTGGGGTGGCATCATCATCCTGCTGCTGTTCCTGATAACGATGAATACCATTGCCGTGATCCTGCGGCGCCGCTTTGAACGCCGCTGGTAGGGGCAAGCCCATGAACGACATGAGAATTGTGGAGAGAGACGTGGAGTCGAGCGAAACCAAGATCGCTGCGCGCAAGGTGCAGGTCTATTACGGCGACAACCACGCCATCAAGGATGTGGATGTGGACATCGCGGACAAAACCGTGACCGCATTCATTGGCCCGTCAGGCTGTGGTAAGTCAACTTTTCTGCGTTGTCTCAACAGGATGAACGACACAATTGACATTTGCCGGGTCGAGGGGGACATCCTGATCGACGGTGAAGACATCTATGACAAGCGCATTGATCCGGTGCAGCTGCGCGCCAAGGTCGGCATGGTGTTTCAGAAACCCAACCCGTTCCCCAAGTCGATCTACGATAACGTGGCCTACGGCCCCAAGATCCACGGTCTGGCCAGGAACAAGGCCGACCTTGACCAGATCGTTGAAAACGCATTGCGGCGCGGTGCCATCTGGGACGAGGTGAAAGACCGGCTTGATGCCCCCGGCACGGGGCTTTCTGGTGGTCAGCAGCAGCGCCTCTGCATTGCGCGTGCCGTCGCGACCGAACCCGAAGTGTTGTTGATGGACGAACCCTGTTCGGCGCTTGATCCTATTGCCACGGCGCAGGTCGAAGAGTTGATTGACGAGTTGAAACAGAACTACTCGGTTGTGATCGTCACGCATTCCATGCAGCAAGCCGCGCGTGTCAGTCAGAAAACCGCGTTCTTCCACCTCGGTAACCTCGTTGAATATGGCGAGACCGGACAAATCTTTACCAACCCGGTGGACCCGCGCACCGAAAGCTACATCACGGGCCGGATCGGGTAGGGGGCAGAGACATGCAAGACCAACACATCGCCTCGGCCTTTGATCGGGACCTTGAGGCCATTCAGGCACAGATTATGAAAATGGGCGGCCTCGTCGAAAACGCGATCATGGAGGCTGCAATCAGCCTCGAGACCCGTGACGAGGAACGCGCCGAAGCTGTGCGGCGCGCCGACAAGACCATTGACGCGCTCGAAGAGCAGATCAACGAAGAGGCCGCGCGCGTCATTGCGCTGCGTGCCCCCACGGCGATCGACCTGCGTTTGGTGCTGTCCATCATGAAGGTGAGCGCCAACCTCGAACGCATTGGAGACTATGCAAAAAATATGGGCAAGCGGACATCCGTTCTGGCCCAGATGGCACCTGTAAACGACAGTGCCGGTGCGCTGCGCCGCATGGCCCGCGAGGTCGAGCGGATGCTCAAGGACGCGCTGGATGCCTATATCGCTCGTGACGCCGAACTGGCGCAGGACGTGATTGACCGGGACGAAGAGGTCGATCAGATGTACAATGCGCTTTTCCGCGAATTCCTGACCTTTATGATGGAAGACCCGCGCAACATCACCGCCTGTATGCATTTGCATTTCATCGCAAAAAACATCGAACGGATGGGCGATCATGTGACGTCCATCGCAGAACAGGTTGTCTACCTGGTGACCGGGTCCATTCCGGATGAAAGCCGCCAAAAGGCGGACAAAACCTCCGTTACCAACATCACGCCGGAGTAGATGCAATGTCCGCCGATCAGCCCCGTGTTCTGGTTGTCGAAGACGAGCCCGCACAACGCGAAGTGCTGGCCTACAATCTCGAAGCCGAAGGGTTCGCCGTCAGCCGTGCGCAAAACGGTGAAGAAGCGTTGTTGCTGGTGGATGAGGATCTGCCGGACATCATTGTCCTTGATTGGATGATGCCGCATCTGAGCGGGATCGAAGTGTGCCGCAGGCTGAAAATACGGCCCGAGACGCGCAATATCCCCGTCATCATGCTTTCCGCGCGCTCCGAAGAAGTCGACAAAGTGCGCGGGCTGGAAACCGGCGCGGATGATTACGTGGTCAAACCATACTCTGTTATCGAATTGATGGCGCGCGTGCGGTCGCAACTGCGGCGCGTGCGCCCATCGACGGTCGGACAGCGGCTGGAGTTTGACGATATTGTCCTTGATGCCGAAAGCCACAAGGTCACGCGCGGACCGGACATCCTCAAACTGGGCCCGACAGAGTTTCGACTGCTGAGCACATTCATGGAAAAACCGGGCCGGGTCTGGAGCCGCGAACAGCTTTTGGATCGTGTCTGGGGCCGCGATATTTATGTCGATACGCGGACCGTTGACGTGCATATTGGACGGCTGCGCAAGGCGTTGACGCAATTCGGTGGTGGCGATCCGGTGCGGACAGTGCGTGGGGCAGGGTACGCGTTGGGCTGATCACTGTTGCGCTTGAAACGCGGCGTCCAGACCGGCCAGTCCACCTTCCATGAACGGTTCGAAATCGTTGTTCAGGAACCGTCGGATGAATGGCCGGGCAAAGAAGGCATTGGGCGCGATATTGTAGCGCCAGACGATCTCGGCGCCGTCGTTTACTGGCCTGACATGAAACTCGCCGTATATGTGATTGATAAAGCGACCAGAACCGGTCTGTACGTCCCAGATTCGATAGGTGAATTCCGTATCTGTGCTGGTCAGAACACGCTCTAATACCGCGCCACCACCGTCCAGGGACACACGCCGGACGCTGCCGGGTTCCCCCCAAGGCTCCTTGAGCACTTCAACGGATTCAATGGCTGGGATTCGGTCCGTCGGTTCCAGATAGTCTGTGATCGGTTTTGCGCGAAAGAACGCCCATGCGGTCCCGGTATCTGTTGGCAGGAACAGCACTTCTTCGTTGGTGAGATATGTGCTTTGCGTTGCAAGCTCAGGGGGTTGCGGTAGATTGGTGAGCTCATTGGCCCATGTGATCTGTGCCAGTCCCAATGCCAAGGCAATTGCGATCAATCCTGTTGGTCGGTTCATGTTCGGCTCCTTATTGTACGAATATCGTAACAAATGGGAGCGCCAGCCGGAATTGCAATGGGTTTCTACGATGCACCTGCTTTGTGCGGCGCACTGTATAAAATATTACATAATGTGGATTATAAGAAATCTCGATAGATTCTCCGGCCATGTCCGTACAGTGGAATCATTGCCCCCACCGGACACCAGCGCCATGCTGCGTAGACCAGAGGAGCGCGCGCAGCATGGATGTATCAGGCAAGACCGTCGCAATAACCGGCGCGGCACAAGGCATCGGCGCAGCTTTGGCGCGCGCGGCCCATCACCATGGCGCCAAATCCGTCGCCTGCCTTGATGTCGACGACACAAAGGCACAGCAAGTCGCACACCGAATCAACGGCCTAGCCGTTAAAGTTGATGTCGGCGACGAGGCTGATCTGACACGCGCCATCGACACAGTCGAGGCGCAGCTGGGACCCATTGACCTGTTCTGTTCAAACGCGGGCGTTCTGACGTCAGGCGGTGTTGCGTTGCCCGATGACACATGGGACCGCATGTGGCGCATCAATGTCATGTCCCATGTCTGGGCCGCGCGCCGCCTTATCCCCGGCATGATCGAACGTGGCGGCGGTCATCTGCTCAACACGGCGTCCGCTGCGGGGGTGCTGAATCAGATCGGCTCGGCACCCTACGGTGTGACCAAACACGCCGCTGTGGGATTGGCGGAATGGTTGGCGATGACCCATGGCGATGACGGGATCGGCGTGTCCTGCCTGTGCCCCCAAGGCGTGCGCACCCCGATGATCAAAGGTCACGAGGACCACGCAGCTGCCGCTGATGGTATCCTTGAGCCCGAGGAGGTGGCCGAAGCCGCCATCCAAGGCATCAAGGACGGCGTTTTCTTGATTCTGCCGCACGAAAAAGTGCGTGATTACATGGCTCTAAAGGCCAATGATTACGAAAGATGGCTGGGTGGGATGCGCAAACTGAACCGCGGATATCACGACTAGGCACCCTGCCCGCGTGGCTCCGCCGGACGCATCAGACCCTCTTGGGCGACGGACGCAATCAGCCGCCCGTCTCGGTCGTAAATCTTGCCACGATTAAACCCGCGTCCGTTGCCGGCCCATGGGCTGTCCATGGTGTACAGATGCCAGTCGCTGAACGCGGCAGGCGCATGGAACCACATCGCGTGATCAAGGCTGGCCGCCATGACTTTGCCGGTGAACCAGGTCTGCCCATGCGGGCGCAGCGCAGTCCCCAGCAGGTTCAGATCAGACGCATAGGCCAGCAGGCAATGCTGCAATTCAGGGGCGATGCCCTGTGCTGCGGCCATGCGAAACCAAAGATGTGACACATCATCCGCTGGCGGCGGTGTAAAGAAATCGCGGGGCGCCACTTCGCGAATGTCGATGGGGCGCGGACGCAGGAATTCTTCGTGATACTTTTCGGGAATATGCTCCACCACGGCGGCCCGTAGTGTGCCCCGGTCCGCCAACCCATCCGGTCCCTCGACCTCGGGCATGGGATGCTGATGCGCCCAGCCGCTTTCCTGCACGTGGAACGATGCGGACATGTTCAGAATTTGCCGCCCGTGCTGGATCGCCACAACGCGCCGTGTTGTGAAACTGCCCCCGTCACGCGCGCGGTCCACCTGATAGACCACCGGCACTTCGGGATCGCCGGGGCGGATGAAATAGGCGTGCAGCGAATGGCATAGCCGGTCTTCGACCGTGCGATAGGCGGCGGCCAGCGCCTGACCGATCACCTGCCCGCCAAAAATACGGGTCGATGTCTCGCCCCCCTGCCCGGTGCCGCGAAACAGGTCCACCTCGAGCCGTTCAACGGCCAGCAGGTCCAGCAATGTCTGATGTGCGTCTGTCATGGCCCTTGCCTGTCACATCAGCGCGCCATGCACCAGCGCCTTGAGTTCTGCACGCGCCGGAGTGGCCGATGATGGGCTGAGCTGGGTGAACAGGACGGCCGATATGTCGTGTACCGGATCAATCCAGAAGAATGTGGACGCCATGCCACCCCAACTGAAATCGCCCACGGACGACGGCACGCGGCTGCGCGCAGGGTCCAGAACCACCGCGCCACCAATGCCGAACCCGACGCCGTCCATGGGCTGTTCGGCAAAGCTGGACGGTCCGAGGCTGGCGATGTCACCGGGCAGATGGTTCGACAGCATAAAGCGGACGGTCGAGGGTGACACCAGCCCCTGCCCGCCTTGTCGCAGGCATTCGGCAAAGCGCATGTAATCGTCAATTGTACCTGTCAGCCCGCCACCGCCGCTGAAACAGGTCGTGCGGCGAAAGGGCGACGCTGCGGCCTCGTCAACCACGCGCAATGTGCCTGGAACGGGTGCTGCGGCGTTCAGGTCCATCGCGTTGCCTGCAAGCGGTGTATACAGCGTCGCAAAACGGTCGAGCAGCGCATCGCTGACGGCAAATCCAGTCTCCGACATGCCCAGCGGACCTAACACACGGTCCTGAAACACTGTGTCCAACGACTGACCTGTGACACTTTCGATCACCCGCCCGATCACGTCGATGCCGACGGAGTATTCCCAGCGCGCGCCCGGCGCAAAGGCCAACGGAAGCGTGGCCAACAGATCGCACTGTGCCGCCAATGTGCCCGCCTGTGGCTTGAACAGCAGGTCGCGCGCCTCCATCTCCCGGCCTAGCACACCGGGGTTGAACGGGTAGCTCAGGCCCGATTGATGCGTCAGCACCTGATGCAATGTCGGCACCGCACAGGGTTCTGTGTCCTCGACGCTCGTGGCACCGGGTCGCAAGGCGCGCGGGTTGCCAAAGGCGGGCAAGACACGGGACACAGGCGCATCCAGATGCACCCTGCCCTCCTCGACCAGCATCATCAGGATCAAAGACGTGATCGGCTTGGTCATCGAATAGATGCGTGCCACCGTATCACGGGCAAAGTGCGCGCCGCTGTCCAGATCACGCACACCGGCGTCGTCATAATACACTTCGCGACTGTGCTGGTAGATGAGAACCGACAATCCGGCAAAGCGGCGCGTGTCCACGCAGCGCGCTGCCCAATCGGTGATGCGGCCCAGCCGCGCGGGATCAAGTGTATTTGCCATATCCGCCACATTACGCCAGTTGATGCGCGTGCCAAGCCCGGCCTCGCGCGACAAACAGATGCGCCATGCTCTGCCCTGTTCAATAAGCGCGGCAGTGATTAAACCCAGCCTCATGACACGCTCGAAAATAGCCCTCGTTTTCTCCGGCCAGCCGCGATCTGCGCATCTGTCTTATGAGTTTTATGCGCGCAATCTGTTGAACGACCATGATGTGGATGTGCTGGGATGCTTTTGGCGGTCAGACACACCTGTTGATTTCGGCGATTGGACGTTCGACACCTTAGAATGGCTTGATCCGGCCCCGTTTGCTGCAGAACACGCGGGAATTCTGGCATATTATTCAAAAACACATAGCGCACATTTTCCCGCTGAGAACGCGCTGTTCATGCTGCAATGCCTGTCTGCATCCTGGGGGCTGGTGCAAAAGCCGTATGATTTTGTGATCCGGGCGCGAACAGACTTTGCGCTGAACCGGTCCTTTGACTTTGGCACCATGGAGCGTGGCAAGATCTATCAACCAAATTCGGAGAAACGCGCGGGTGCGATTTCCGGGAACGACCAGTTCGCCATCGGCTCACCAAAGGTGATGCAGGTCTACATGTCCGCCATAACGTCAGCCCGCGCCTTCGTGGCAAGCGGGGACCACGTGGCAGGCGAACACCTCATTGATTTTCATCTCAAACACAGCGGGTTTTCAGCGGATGATGTCGTAGCTCTTGATATGAACGACCCGTTTCCACCCTCGGGCATCGACGTCATGCCAAATTCATTGCTCCGCGGGGACTACGCGACATGGCGCGGCATCAGCCACGCACGCCAACGCCGCACCCTGCGCGAAAGGCTCCGCCGGGCCGTGGCCAAGCTGTGGTAGCAGGCGTCAGCCGTCCAATGCGCGCAATCCGCTGGACGCAAACAGCGGCACATATGCCCCAAGCTGCATCGCCCGTTCGGGGTTGGACGCATTGCCGTCCAGCGCACGTTTCAGAACCCCCTGAATGATGGCCCCCATACGGAAAAAGCAGAACGCGACGTAGTAGCCGAAATTGTCGATCCGTTCGATGCCCCTGCGCGCGCAATAGGCTTTGAGGAATGCGCCATCCGACGGCAGCCCCAATGATGCCCGGTCCACACCCGCCAGACCACGCCCTTCACGCCCGGGTGGCAACTGCCATTGCATGATGACGGATGCGAGGTCTGCGTATGGGTGGCCGATCGTGCTCAACTCCCAATCCAGAACCGCCAGACAGCGCGTTCCGGTTGCGGCAAAAATCATGTTGTCGATCCGGTAGTCGCCATGCACCAGCGTGCGTTGCCCATCATCCTCGGGCATCTCTGCATCCAGCCGGTCGATCAGCGCATTCATATCCCCAATGTCCTGGGTTTCCGAGGCGCGGTACTGCTTGGTCCAGCGTCCCACCTGCCGGGCCAGATAGTGACCGGGGGGGCCGTAATCGCTAAGGCCAACCGCGTCGATGTCCACTTCGTGCAAAGCGGCCAGAACCCGGTTCATATCATCGATCACGGCACCGCGGTCCGATGGCTCCAGCCCGTCCAGCGTCGGTTCGTTAAAGTTTCGCCCCACGACGTGATCCATCACGTAAAACGCGGACCCGATGACCGATCTGTCCTCGCAAAGCAAATGCATATGCGCAACGGGCACGTCCGTCCCGGCCAGTGCCTTTTGCACGCGGTATTCCCGCTCGACCGCGTGGGCGGATTTCAAAAGCTGGCCGGGCGGCTTGCGCCGCAGCACATAATCACCCGCAGCGGTGTGCAGCCGGAATGTCGGGTTTGATTGCCCTCCCGCGAACTTGGTCGCCGTCACCGGCCCGTCAAAGCCTGGCAACTGGTCACGGAGGTAAGCGCGCACAGCGTCCGTATCCAACATCTGTGCGTCACTCATGGCGTTTCTCCGAATGTGCGGCACAACGCATCCCCGGCAGCGGCGTATTCCTCCGCAATCCGGTCGACCAGAGCGGCCACCGGTGCGCGCGCTTTGACCACGCCAATGCCCTGCCCTGCGCCCCAGATTGTCTTCCACGCCTTGGGTTTGGAGGACCCCGAAGCGAAATCCATCGACGCTGCATCGGCGGTGGGCAGATTGTCCGGGTCCATGCCCGCAGCCTCTACCGAGCCGCGCAGATAGTTACCCCACACGCCAGTAAAGAGCGAAGAATAAACGATATCCTCGGCACCGCTGTCGACGATCATGTCCTTGTACCCCGCATCAGCATTGGCCTCGTCCGTCGCAATAAAGGGTGAGCCGACATAGCCGAAATCAGCCCCCATCGCGCGTGCGGCAAGCAGGGATTGGCCGGTGGCGATTGCCCCCGACAAGGCCAGCGGGCCGTCGAACCAGCTTCGGATCTCCTGAACCAGGGCAAACGGCGATTGCTGGCCAGCGTGTCCCCCCGCTCCGGCCGCGACGGCCACAAGGCCATCCGCGCCCTTGGCAATGGCCTTGCGGGCAAAGGTGTCGTTGATGACGTCATGCAGGACCACACCGCCGCAACTGTGCGCGGCCTCATTCACCTCGACCCGCGCGCCAAGGCTGGTGATCCACAAAGGCACTTTGTGACGCACGCAAATCTCCAGATCCCGTTTCAGCCGCGCGTTGGACCGGTGCACGATTTGGTTCACCGCAAAGGGCGCGGCAGGCCGGTCCGGGTGCGCCTGATTGTGCCGGTCCAGTTCCTCCGTGATCTGCGTCAGCCACGCATCCAGCAAGGGCGGCGCCCCTTCGGGTTCACGCGCATTCAACGCCGGAAATGACCCGATGATACCGGCCTTGCATTGCGCAATGACCAGTTCGGGCACCGAAATGATGAACAGGGGGGCTGCAATCATGGGCAAGCGCAGCCCGCGCAAGGCCTGCGGCAGATGGCTGTCATCTCTCATACGTGCCGTTCCCCTGCTTCTTCTCTTTTCAAATACTCATCTCTGGACATTTCCACCGGGATCACGCTCACAATACCTCGAACAGCCCCGCAGCCCCCATGCCACCGCCCACGCACATTGTGCAAACAACATATTTCGCGCCCCGCCGTTTCCCTTCGATCAATGCATGGCCAACCATCCGCGCGCCGGACATGCCATAGGGGTGACCGATCGAGATGGCGCCCCCGTTCACATTCAAAAGATCATCCGGGATGCCCAGCCTGTCGCGACAATACAGCACCTGCACCGCAAAGGCCTCGTTCAGTTCCCACAGGTCGATGTCATCCATGGTCAGCCCATGCGCCTTGAGCAGTTTTGGTACGGCAAAGACCGGACCGATCCCCATCTCGTCGGGCTCGCAGCCCACTGCCACAACGCCCTTGCAGCGCCCCAGCGGGCTCAGCCCTTTGCGCGCGGCGGTTGCGGCCTCCATGACAACGCAAGCTGACGCGCCGTCGGACAGCTGGGATGCGTTTCCGGCTGTAATGAACTGGCCCTCCGCGATGTGGATTCCGTCGGCAAAGACCGGCTTCAGCCCGGCGAGGCTTTCCAGCGTGGTGCCGGGCCGGTTGCCTTCATCTTCGGTCAGCATGACCATCTGCTGTTCGACCTCACCGGTGTCGGGGTTTTTGGCCATAACGACGGAGGGCATCGGCTCGATTTCATCTGCGAACTTGCCCGCCTGTTGGGCGGCGGCAGTGCGGTCCTGCGACTGAACCGCATACGCGTCCATCGCCTCGCGGGTGATGCCATAGCGCGCGGCCACGGTCTCGGCCGTTTCAAGCATTGACATATAGATCTCGGGCTTGCGGTCCTTGAGCATGGGATCTGCTGCTGCGCGCATCTCGGGCGTCTGCACAAGCGACACGGATTCCACCCCGCCCGCCACCATGATGTCGACACCATCATGGGCCACCTGTTTGCAGGCGGTGGCAATGGCCATCATCCCGCTGGCGCATTGCCGGTCAACGCTCATCCCTGCCGTGGTCACCGGCATCCCGCCCCGCACCGCCGCCTGCCGCGCAATATTGCTCGCCTGATGCCCTTGCTGGAGCGCCGCGCCCAAGATCACATCCTCAACCTCGGCGGGCTCCAGCCCGGCCCTGTCCACCGCATGGGCAATCACATGCGCGGCCAGCGTTTGCGGTGGCATGGCCTGAAACGCGCCGCGATAGGCTTTGCCGATAGGCGTGCGAACGGTGGAGACGATGACGGCGTCGCGCATGAGATATGTCCTTTTTTGGTGGTGCGGGCAGGACTGGGGCGCTGCCCCAGACCCCGGAGTATTTTACAAAAGAAGAAGGGGGATCGGGGGCGGCGTCAACTCTCGAAAGCGGCACGAAAGAGGTTTGGGCCCGACATCACCTGCACGCCGCCAGAGACGGGCAGGACCGCACCAGTAAGATAGGCACCTCCCATGCCACACAGGAACTGCACGCAGCCTGCGATGTCCTCGTCCCGGCCCACGCGGCCCAAGGGCACATCCGCCCCCACCTTGGCGCGGGTGTCCGCGTCGGCGGTCGCAAAGGCGGTCATCTTGCTGACAAAGGGTCCGGGCGCCAGCGCATTGACGGTGACGTGGTGCGGGGCCAGTTCCTTGGCCATGATTTTCGTCAGATGCAAAACGGCCGCCTTCGATGCCGCGTAGCTGTACGCACCGTCACCCAAAGGCGCTTCACCCATCACGGAGCCCACATTCACAACGCGCGCCGGGTCGTCGGATGTGCTGGAGGCGATCAGGGTCGGCAGCAGCGCCTGGGTCAGGTGAAAGAGCGCCGCGACATTCACGTTCATCACCTTTTCCCACGCTGCGTGCGGAAACTGACCCAAGGGCGCGCCCCAGGTGACGCCGGAATTGTTCATCAGGATGTGCAGCGCGTCCGTGCGGCCCTGCACTTCGGTCACCAGTGTCGCGATGCCGTCTTCGGTGCTGAGATCGGCGGCAAAGCCCTCTGCGCTTCCCTGCGCATCCATGGCGTTCAGCGCATCCGCAGCCTCGCTGCAGGCCGCCCCGTTGCGGCTGGCGATGAGCACGCGCGCGCCCGCCGCCACAAGCCCCGTGGCCGCCATCCGCCCTATTCCAGTGGCGCCACCTGTGACCAATGCCACTTTACCCTCAAGTGAAAACAGTGTGTTGGGGTCCATAGTTCATCCTCCCTGATGTGCCTGCTGCCGTCACGTCGCCAAGCGACCCGCTTTACAGCCCTGCCCGCTGGGGCGCAGGATGCAACCAAAGGTGCGGGACGTACACCCCGTTCCCGTGACGTCATGACAAGGGAGGGACGCAATGCACGCCATGCTGAGCACGGACCCCGGCGGGCCGGATACGCTGGAATGGACCGAAGGTCCGACGCCTGAACCCAAATCAGGTGAGGTGCGGATAGCGATTCACGCGGCGGGTGTGAATTTTCCCGACACGCTGATCATTCGCGACCTCTACCAGATCAAACCACCGCGCCCCTTTGCCCCCGGCGGCGAAGTGGCGGGCGTTGTGGAGGCTGTGGGTGCCGGTGTCGACGCACTTGCCATTGGTGATCGGGTGCTGGCCATGACCGGCTTTGGCGGCTTTGCCACCCACCTGTGCGCGCAGGCCAGTGCCTGCGTTCCGCTGCCCGATCACATGCCCTTCGACACCGCCGCCTGTTTTCTGTTCACCTACGGCACGTCCCACTATGCGCTCAAGGACCGTGGTCAGATTGCGCCCGGAGAAACGCTGCTGATCCTTGGGGCAGCGGGCGGTGTCGGCGCTGCGGCGATCGAGCTGGGCAAGGCTGCGGGCGCGCGGGTCATTGCCGCCGTCAGTTCCGAAGACAAAGCCGCGTTCTGCCGCGATCTGGGTGCGGATGAAACTCTGATCTACCCGCGCGAGATGGACCGCGCCGCGCAAAAGACGCTGAGCGCAGAGATCAAGCGGCTGGCAGGCCCGGACGGTGTCAACGTCGCCTATGACGCCGTGGGCGGCGCCTATGCAGAGCCTGTGATACGCTCCATGGCGTGGGGCGGGCGCTATCTGGTTGTCGGATTCCCCGCTGGCATTCCGTCAATCCCGCTGAATCTCGCCCTGCTGAAATCGTGCCAGATCGTGGGCGTGTTCTGGGGGGCGTCCATCTATCGGGACCCTGCGGCACATGCGCAAAATGTGCAGGAACTTTTTGCCCTCTACGCCAAAGGTGCCATCGCCCCCCACATATCCGCGCGCTTCCCCATGCAGGACGCCGCACAGGCGCTTGACCTTGTGGCCGCGCGCAAAGCCATGGGCAAGATTGTCCTGATCGTAGGAGACACCGCATGAACCGCCAGATCGTCGTCACCCACCTGCCCGAAGGCGCGCTGGGGTCTGAACATTTTGAGCTACAGGACGTCGCCCGGCCTGTCCCCGGACCCGGCGAGGCGCTGTTGCGCGTGATTGTGATGAGCATCGATGCGGCCAACCGCAGCTGGTTGCAGGGCGCAACCTACCGCGATGCGGTCAAGGCTGGGGATGCCATGCCGACCTACGCCATATGCGAAGTGGTCGAGAGCCAATCGCCGCGCCTGAGCGCGGGTGATCTGGTCGCCGCTGAGGCGGTCTGGGCCGACCATGTGGTGCGCCCGGCCCACAAGCTCCAGAAGCTGCCCAAGGTTCAGCCCCTGACCCACCTGCTGAGCGTTTACGGTATCGCGGGCAAGACGGCGTTTCACGGGCTGATGCAGATCGGTCAGCCTCTGGCGGGCGAAACCATCGTTGTGTCTGCCGCCGCCGGATCGGTGGGCGGCTATGTGGGACAGATCGGCAAGGCGCTGGGGTGCCGTGTCGTGGGCATTGCGGGCGGGCCTGAGAAATGCGCTCATGTGACGGGCGAACTGGGCTTTGACGCCTGTGTCGACTACCGCGCGGGCGGCGTGTTCAAAGCGCTGCGCGCCGCCTGCCCCGAAGGCGTTGACGTCTATTTCGACAATGTGGGCGGCGGCATTCTTGAGGCGACGCTGAACCTGATGAACGAACGCGGCCGCGTTGTGTGCTGCGGCGCGATCAGCCAGTACGACACCACCACCCCCACCGGTCCGCGCAATCTGCCTGGCGTGGTCGTGGTCAAGCGGCTGCGGATGGAGGGGTTCATCGTCATGGATTTTGCGCGGGATGATGCCAAGGCACAGCGCGCTCTGCAAACTTGGGTCGCCAGCGGCCAGATCAAGGTGACTGAGGATGTGATGGACGGTTTGGAAAGCGCTCCTGCCGCGCTGATCGGTCTGTTGGCCGGTGATAATACCGGCAAGCGCATGGTGCGTGTGGGCCCCGATCCATGACGCCACGCGACGCGGCACTTGCCGATTTGCAGGCGCGCATCGGGACGCGTTTTGGACCGTCCGCATGGATAGAGGTGGATCAGACGATGATCGACCGCTTTGCCGAGGTGACGAAAGACGATCAGTTCATTCATATCGACCCGGAACGCGCAGCGCAGACGCCTCTGGGCGGCACCATTGCACATGGTTTCCTGACACTCAGCCTCGCCAGCCGTTTTGACTATGACTGTTTCGAGGACCTGCCGGGACAAAGCATGGGCATCAACTACGGCTTTGACCGGCTGCGGTTTCTGGCCCCGGTGCGGCCGGGCCAGCGAGTGCGCGGGCAGTTCACCCTCAAACGTGCCGAGGCGCGAGGTGAAGATGGGTTGATGCGCACTGTGACGCTCGAGATCGAGATTGACGGTGCGGATAAACCGGCGCTTGTTGCCGATTGGCACGCTTTGATCCTGTTTTGAACAGGCCTCACGCAATGCTGGACAGACCCTGCCCCCGCCCGCTAACAGACGAGAGACAAAAGGAATTATCACCATGCCTTCGATCCTCGTCCTGAACGGTCCCAACCTGAACCTGCTTGGCCTGCGCGAGCCGGACATCTACGGGGCCACCACATTGGCCGAGGTCGAGGCGGACGTGATCGCTTATGGCGCAGGCAAAGGGGTCAACGTGACCTGCCAACAGTCCAACCAAGAGGGCGCACTGGTCGATGCCATTCACGCAGCACGCGGCACCCATGACGGCATCATCCTGAATGCGGGCGCCTACACGCACACGTCAATTGCACTGCGCGACGCCATCGCGGGCACGCAAGTGCCCACGGTCGAACTGCATCTCAGCAATATCCACGCCCGCGAGAGCTTTCGGCATCACAGCATGATCGCGCCTGTGGCGGTGGGTATGATTTGCGGCTTTGGCGCAGCCGGGTATAGTCTGGCACTGGACGCCATCATTGGTCACTTGGGGGAGACTGGATGAAAAGCTATCTGCACAGGCTGGCGAATTACCAAACGGTTCAGGACCTTTGGGAAGCGCACACAGCCAAAATGGCGGAGTATGGCTTTGACCGGCTCATCTACGGCTTTACCCATTACCGGTCCGGCGTTTCGCTCGGAGATCCCGAAGACTTTGTGATCCTGACCAATCACGATCAGGATTATATGAATGTTTTCATAGGTGAACAGCACTATCTTCATGCGCCTATGGTGAATTGGGCGCTCAACAATGAAGGAGCGGGAAGCTGGAGCGTGCTGGGCGAGATGCGCCAAGCCGAGACACTTACCCCGCAAGAGTTGCGCGTTCTGGCCTTTAATGTCTCGATGGGCGTCAAAGCCGGTTACACGATCAGCTTCAAGGCCATCTCTGCCCGGTCCAAAGGGGCGATTGCCCTGACCGCCCGCGAAGGCATGAGTCAGGAAGAGGTGGATGCCATGTGGGAAGAACATGGCAATGACATCCAGTTGATGAACAATATCGCACATCTCAAGATCCTCACCCTGCCCTACGTGTCGCCCAAACGGGTACTCACCCGGCGTCAGCGCGAAGCGCTGGAATGGGTGGGGGATGGCAAGACGATGCAGGATATTGCAGTGCTTATGGGGCTGACCTCCGCCACGGTTGAAAAGCATCTGCGCCTCGCGCGCGAGGCGTTGGCGGTGGAAACAACTGCGCAAGCGGTGCTCAAGGCGGCCTTTGCCAACCAGATGTTCATTCTTGAGGCGTAAGCCTTTGGTTTCATTTCCAGATCCGGCCTAGCGGCCTCTGATTCCGCAACGCGGATGACCGCAATTGTGTCACCCGACCCGTGTCAGATGGCATTTTTTGTCCAACGGGTAAGGAATCCCGGACTTTCGAAATCCGGCCAAAAAAGCGAACCTGTAACAGTTCCGTGAGTGGTGGCTTTGGCCAGGGAACATAGAGCCCGACCTGCCGTGATTTCGGTGGCTCTCGGGATCTGTTCCGGGTTTTACCCGAACCGGCCTACTTGTGTATTGATCCGCAAGTGGGTCGGACCTAGCGTCCGTCTGTCTCATCCCCGTGGCAAGGACGCCGACTAAGGCGGGATCGCGACCCCAAACGTGATCCCGCCGACCTCACCCAACCAAAAGCATTTGGTCTGTTGCGGCGCGAATGGCTGTGGTCATCTCTGCTTCCAGTGCCGAATGTGTTGTGCCGTCAAGGATCTGCAAGCGGGCGGCAGGCCAAGCCGCGTTCAACATCCATGCCGCACGCAAAGGGCAGGATGGGTCAAACCGGCTGTGAATCATGTGACACGGTATATGTGCAATACGACCGACCTTTTGCAAAAGCGCATCCGGCGCCAGCCACGCCCCATGCGCGAAATAGTGCGTGACCACCCGCGCAAAGCCTAAGCGAAATGCAGGATCGGCGAATCGCGACCCGGGCCTATCAATATCGCCCCCAAAAATGCCCACCTCCCACGCGCACCATGCATCCGCTGCCGCTTGTGCCGTTGCCGGATCGCGCAAAAGCGCGGCGTAAGCAGCAATGCGGTCCGGTGTATGGACAGGGTCCGCGTCCACCGGGACATGGTCTGCAAAATCGGCATAGGCTTCGGGGAAAACATTTCCGATATCTCCGTACAGCCATTGCAAATCGCGTGGCGCTGTTGTCGCAACCCCGGCCAGGATCATCGCGGATACCCGACCGGGGTGCGCCTGCGCATATGCCATGGCGAGGGTCGTGCCCCATGATCCACCAAAGATCACCCAGCGATCCACGGACAGATGATTACGTAATCTTTCAATATCATCAATGAGATGCGCGGTTGTGTTAAACTCAAGCGCTGCCAGATCGTGCCCCGCCCACGGACGGCTGCGCCCACATCCGCGCTGGTCCAGCAATGTCACCCGGTAACGGCTCAGATCGAACAGATCGTAGTGTCCCGGCACGCATCCCGATCCCGGACCACCGTGGAGGACCAGCGCATCGCGCCCCTGCCCGCGCTGCTCGAACCACAGCGTATGCCCGTCCCCGACATCCAGCACCGGCCCAAACCCCTCATCGCCACGAAAAACGGCGTGCCCCGCAAGGCACGCCGTTAGATAGTCGAACAAGGGGAAGATGTCAGCCTTGCGCTGCTTTCGCAACTTCGGCGGCAAAGTCTTCTTTTTCGACCTCGATACCTTCGCCCACTTCGAGACGGGCAAAACCAGTGATGGTGGCACCCGCTTCTTTGGCTGCGGCTTCGACGGTCAGGTCGGGGTTCACCACGAATTGCTGGTTCAATAGGGTCGATTCGGCGACAAACTTCTTCATCCGGCCCACAATCATCTTCTCGATCACCTGCTCGGGCTTGCCGCTTTCACGGGCGATATCCATCTGGACCTGCTTTTCCTTTTCGACCACGGCAGGATCCATGTCCGCCTCGGACAGGGCGGCGGGGTTCACAGCGGCGATATGCATCGCCACCTGCTTGCCAAACGCCTCATCTCCGCCATCCATGGCAACCAGAACGCCGATCTTACCCATGCCTGCGGTCGCCGCGTTGTGGACGTAAGAGACGACCGTACCGCCCGACAGCTTGGCCATGCGGCGCACGGACATATTCTCGCCAATGGTGGCGATCTTGTCGGTCACGACATCAGCGACGGTTTTGCCGCCCATATCGGCAGCCACCAGCGCGTCCACATCATCGACACCCAGTGCGGCTTTGGCGATGCCTGCGACCATCTCTTGGAATTCGGCGTTCTTGCCGACAAAGTCGGTTTCCGAGTTCACCTCGACCGCGACACCAGTGCCACCGTCCACGACGACGGCCACAAGGCCCTCAGCCGCAGTGCGGCCCGACTTCTTGGCGGCCTTGGCCAGACCTTTGGTGCGCAGCCAGTCCACGGCGGCTTCCATGTCGCCATCCGTTTCGGTCAGCGCTTTTTTCGCGTCCATCATGCCTGCGCCCGTGCTGTCGCGCAGTTCTTTCACCAATGCTGCTGTGATTGCCATCTCTCGGCTCTCCTCAAATAGGTGTGGGATGCGGCAGACCACGGCCCGCCGCATATGTCAGAAGTTCGACGGGCTTAGCTCTCTGCTGGCGTCTCGGCAGCCGCCTCAGCAGGGGCCTCTTCGGCAACCGCTTCTTCAACCGGGGCTTCTTCCATTTCACCCAGATCAACGCCTGCCGCACCCAGTTGGGCACTCATGCCGTCCAGAGCCGCGCGCGCAGCCAGATCGCAATAAAGCGAGATGGCGCGGGCCGCGTCGTCATTGCCGGGGATGATGTAATCCACACCATCGGGCGAACAGTTGGTGTCCACCACCGCCACAACCGGGATGCCCAGCTTGTTGGCTTCGGCCACGGCCAGTGCTTCTTTCTTGACGTCGATGACGAACAGAAGGTCAGGACGACCGCCCATTTCGCGAATACCGCCAAGCGAGGCCTGCAACTTGCCCTGGTCACGTTCCATGCCCAGACGCTCTTTCTTGGTCAGACCCTCGAAGCCTTGCGCGGACTGCTCGTCGATCGACTTCAGACGGTTGATCGACTGGGACACGGTCTGCCAGTTGGTCAGCGTGCCACCGAGCCAGCGGTGGTTCATGTAGTATTGCGCGCATTTCTCGGCGGCTTCGGCCACAGGCTGTGCCGCCTGACGCTTGGTGCCCACGAACAGAACGCGGCCGCCTTTGGCAACGGTGTCACGCACCGCTTGCAAGGCCTGATCCAGCATCGGAACCGTTTGTGTCAGGTCCATGATGTGAATGCCATTGCGCGCGCCGTAGATGAACTGCGACATGCGGGGGTTCCAGCGCTGTGTTTGGTGGCCAAAGTGAACGCCAGCTTCAAGCAGCTGACGCATGGAGAACTCGGGAAGAGCCATGTGTCTATCCTTTTTCCGGTTTTCGCCTCGTCCGGGGTATCAGTGCGGATGCACCAACCGGTGGACATCTGGGGATGTCTCCCCCATCTGCCCGCCCCGAACTGCGGATTGAATGGCCGCGCTTTATGGGATTGCGATCCCAATGGCAAGCCCTGCCCGCCCCCGGTATGCCGAAAAAGAGCGCAGGCCCAGCGTGGCCTCTCAAATTCCAACAAAACACCAGTCAGCACAACCGGCTCAGCAACAATTGCGAAGGCCATGAAAGCTCTTGTGAAACGTCTCTGTCCCCCAAAAAAAATCCCGGGGGAGGCACGCCAGCGCCGGGGGCAGAGCCCCCCAATACTGTCGTCGCGCAGCGTCCGCTGGATCAGGTGTGTTCTGACGCCTCCAGCGTATGCCCACCTCGCACCGCCGCCTCGGCCGCTGCCGCCAATGCTTTGCGGTTTGGCGCATCCGCTGCGCGCAACGCCGGATGATAGATCACCTCGACATGTCCCTGCCGCGGCAAGGCAAGCGTGGACAGCAGATGCGCACCAAAACTCATATCGCCCCACCATCCATAGGTGCGCAGATCGGGTGCGCCGGCGGGCGCATGATATACCGCTGTGACCGGTTGCACATGCAACACCTCATGCAAGCCGTCTGCGAAAAACGGCGCAAAGAGGGTTGTCTTGAACGGCAGCACCCGGAGGCCGTCTGTGCTGGTGCCCTCTGGGAAAAACAACAGCCGTTGTCCCGCCATCAGACGTTCTTCGAACAGATGCGCCTGCACCTTGGCCTGACGGGGATCGCGCGCAATGAACAATGTCCCCGTGGCGCGCGCCAATGCACCAATGCCCGGCCAACCCGCCACTTCGGATTTCGACACGAAATATATCCTGTCCGACGCGTTCAGCACAAAGATATCCAGCCAACTGGAATGATTGGCGACGATTGCGCCGCGCGCGTCCATTGGGCGCCCGGTGCGGTGAAATCCCAATCCCATCCAGAGCAGGCTCAATCGACACACGGCTTGCGTGATCCACGGCGTCCACGGGCGGTGCAGTCCAAAGAGCGGGCGTTCGATCAGCCGCAGGGGCAGCAGCACCACAAGGCCCAGCAGAATCGTCAGGAGGATCGGCAGACCCCGTCGGATGATCCGCATCCAACCCAGTACGCCGGGTGGTGTGGCTGACGGTGGTGGCGCGCCGTCCCATGTCACGGTCATTGCGCGGCCCCATAGATACGCTGTTGGCGTGCCGACATCGCCGCCGTGTCCATGATCAGGCACACATCCGTCGTGTTAAACCCGTGGTCCACATAGGCCCCCTGCCCCACAACCCCGCCCAGACGCAGATAGGCCTTGATCAGTGCGGGCACCTGAACCATGGCCACACGGCGGTCAATCCGGTCTTCGGGCACGATATCCATATCGACACCGTGCGGCGCACGGGCCTGCACCCGCAACGGCTCTGGCGCAAGGTGGCGATGGTGAAGCAGCGACAGCGGCGCCGCCAGCGTGTCAACATCCGTGCCATGAAAGGACGCAACTCCGAACAGGATATCAACCGCATTCCGGGCCACGTAATCCGCCAACCCGCCCCAAAGGTGATACATCGCGGCGCCGCCCCGATAATCGGCATGAACGCAGGACCGCCCAAGCTCAAGCAAACGGCGGCCAGTGGCGCGCAGCGGCCCCAGATCGTATTCATCCTCGGAATAGAATTGCCCCGCCGCCTCGGCCTGCTCGGCGCGCAGCATCCGGTAGACACCCACCAGCGTGCCCACCGCATCGTCCCACAGCAACATGTGGTCGAAATGCGCGTCAAACGCGTCGCGCTCAAGACCTGCCGCGTGATCGACAAGCGGACCACCGCCGCCCAATTCACGCACGAACACATCATAGCGCAGCCGAAAGGCCGCTGTCAGATCGTCATCACCGCGCGCCATCGCGACGCGAAATTCGGGCTCGTGTGTCAGGCTCATCGCGGTGCTCTATCGGTGAGCGCGCGCGAAAGGTAAAGATATTTGCGATGTTCCCGGCATGGTTGCAAATCGTTAACTATTCGGAAAGGATGTTCAGGCATCGAATATGGGAACAAGAGCAATGCGCGTGCCATCGATCACAATTTTTCCGGTGTCCGGGAAATTTACGGTCACTTTTCCCGCGATGTTGCTTTGCACCTGCCCCACGCCCCACTCCGCGTGATCAGGGTGTCGGACCAACATGCCGGGAGCGAGAATGGCGTTCAAATCTTCCATGAAACCTTTGTCCGTTGGAGCGCCGCATGGGCCAGAATAACGTGAATCTCGCGGCATTGATCGGCAGCCGCATTTGCCATGACCTGATATCGCCAATTGGCGCGATCAACAACGGACTGGAACTGCTCAACATGGCGGGCAGCAGTGACGGCCCCGAGATGGAACTGATTTCCGAAAGCGTGGAAAATGCGAGCGCGCGCATCCGCTTTTTCCGCATGGCGTATGGGGCGGCAAGTGCGCAACCCGTCGGCCGGGCCGAAGTTGTGTCGATCCTGCAGGACAACACGCGCGGCAGCCGCCTGACCATGGCCTATGGTCCGCTCGACGCGCAGCCCCGTTGGGCCGTTCGTCTGGTGTTTCTGGCGCTGCAATGTATGGAAACCGCGATGCCATATGGCGGACGGATCGAAGTGTCGCTGACGGACAGTACATGGACCATCACGGGCCATGCCGACAAGTTCAGCGTGGATCCAGCCCTGTGGGAAACGCTGAGCACGGGCATTGTGGACGATCTGGCACCGGCGCATGTGCAGTTCGGGTTGCTGCACCACCACACCCGCGACATCGACCGCAAGATCCGCGTCACCCACGATGAAAACGGCGCGCTGTCGCTGTCGTTCTAACTGCGCACAGTCCCGTCGCCGGTCACCAGATATTTGAAACTGGTCAGTTGTGCTGCGCCCACGGGTCCGCGTGCGTGCATCTTGCCGGTCGCGATGCCAATTTCCGCACCCATCCCAAACTCGCCCCCATCGGCAAATTGGGTCGAAGCGTTGTGCATCAGGATCGCGCTGTCGAGCTCTCGAAAGAACTTGGCGACCGCATCGGAATCTTCGGTCAGAATGCAATCCGTGTGGTTCGATCCGTACGTACGGATATGCGCAATCGCCGCATCAATGTCAGGAACGATGCGCGCGGCAATATCCATATCAAGGTATTCGCGCCCCCAATCCGCATCTGACGCCGCGAGTACGCCATCAATACTCTGCAACGCCACATCGGCGTGGACCCGCACACCCGCATCCATCAACGCGCGCACCACGCCCTGCCCGATGGTTGATGCCACATCGGCATGGATCAGCAGGCATTCGGCCGCGCCGCAAATGCCCGTGCGGCGTGTCTTGGCGTTGAGCACGACTTTGAGCGTTTTTTCAGGGTCCGCGTCCTTGTCGACATAGATGTGCACAATACCCTCCAAATGGGCAAAGACGGGCACGCGCGCTTCGCGCTGGACCAAGCCCACCAACCCCTTGCCGCCGCGCGGTACAATCACGTCAATCGTATCGGTCATGGTCAGCATCTCGCTGACGGCGGCGCGGTCGCGCGTCGGCACCAATTGGATTGCGTCTTCGGGCAGGTTGGCATCGCGCAGACCGGCTTGGAGCGCGGCATGAATGGCCTGCGATGAATTGAACCCTTCGGAACCGCCGCGCAGGATCACGGCATTGCCCGCCTTGAGACACAAGGCACCTGCATCCGCCGTCACGTTTGGACGGCTTTCGTAGATCACGCCCACGACCCCCAAAGGTGTACGCACGCGTTTGATGTTCAGGCCGGATGGCTGATCCCACGCGGCGAGCACTTCGCCCACAGGATCGGCCTGCTCGGCCACGGCGCGCAACCCGTCGACCATGCCGCGAATGCGGTCTTCATCAAGGCGCAGCCGGTCCATCATCGCGTCCGACAATCCCTTGTCGGCGCCAAAGGCCATATCCTTGTCATTGGCTGCGATGATCGCGGTGCGGTTGGCCCAGACATGTTCGGCTGCACCGATCAGGGCCGCGTGCTTGCGTTCGGCACTGGCACAGGCCAGCACGGCGGCGGCCGCCTTGGCGCGCGCACCGATGTCGGCCATGACGGCGGGGATGTTGTCGAGATCTTTCATGCGGAGCGTCCTTTGCAGGCGGTGCGCCGGAGGATTTTATGCCTTCGGCGATGGTATTTTTAGTCAGAAGAAGATCAAAGCGCCATATCATCCCGGTGGATCAGCGCGGCCCTGCCGGGATAGCCCAGCAGCGTTTCGATTTCAGCACTGTGGTGGCCTTTGATTTTATGGGCCTCTTCGGCGGTGTACCGTGTCAGGCCAAGACCCAGTTGATGGCCGTCACCATCAATCAATGCCACCGGTTCGCCGCGCCCAAAGGTGCCGGAGACCGCATGAACACCGGCGGGCAACAGACTGTTTCCACAAGACAAAGCCTTGATTGCGCCAGCATCGAGAGTCAATGTACCCTGCGGTTTCATCGCGGCGATCCAGCGTTTGCGGGCCGAGGCCGGGTCGAGCGTTGCGGTGAACCATGTGGCGTTGGCCCCGTTGGCCAGCGCGTGCAGTGGACGCGTCGCAGCGCCGTGGCAAATGGCCATGGCGCAACCCGCCGCTGTGGCGGTCTTGGCCGCCATCAGCTTGGTTTTCATCCCGCCTTTGGACAGGCCCGAACCGGCGTCGCCCGCCTGATCCTCGATCTCGGGTGTGATCTGGTCGATGATGTCGTAGCGGTGTGCGGATGGATCATCTGCGGGGTTGGCGCTGTAAAATCCGTCCACGTCCGACAGCAGCACAAGTTGATCGGCGCCGATGGTCGCCGCGATTTGGGCCGCCAACCGGTCATTGTCACCAAAGCGGATTTCGTCGGTCGCCACAGTGTCGTTTTCATTGACGATGGGCACGGCGCGCAGGCTGAGCAACTGTTCCAGCGTGGCCCGCGAGTTGAGATACCGGCGGCGGTCGCGGCTGTCCTCAAGCGTCATAAGCACCTGTGCAGTTGTGATCCCGTGGGGTGCCAGCGCCTCTTCGTAGGCGCGGGCGAGGCGGATTTGACCCACGGCTGCGGCGGCTTGCGACTGTTCCAGTGCCAGATCGCTCGCAGGCAGGTTCAGAACGCCACGACCCAAGGCGATGGAGCCGGAAGACACCAGCACAACCTGACACCCCTGCCCGGTGAGCCATGCCACATCCTCGGCCAGCCCGGCCAACCAATCCTGCCGCAGCGCGCCGGTGTGGCGGTCGACCAGCAAGGCCGACCCGATCTTGACCACGAGCCGCCGGGCATCGGTCAGGGACGCCACGGTTCAGCCTCTTCTGCGGGACGGTGGCGCAGGCGGTCGTCGTCGATCTGGTTGCGCACGGTGCGCAGCACCTCTGTCACACCTTCGCGCGCGACAGAAGACATCATCATTACGGGTCCGCCGCTTGCTGTTTCCAATTTAGAACGGGCGCTTGCACGCTCTTCTTCATCCAGTGCGTCGATCTTGTTGAGCACCGTCACGCGTGGCTTGTCGGCCAGATCGCCGCCGTAGGCCTCAAGCTCTCCGATGATGGTGGCGTAATCCTCTGCCACCGTGTCGGAGGTGCCGTCCAGCAGATGCAACAGCACCGCACAACGTTCCACATGGCCAAGGAACAGATCGCCCAAGCCGCGCCCTTCGGACGCACCTTCGATCAGGCCGGGGATGTCGGCCACGACAAATTCCGTGTTGTCGACGCCCACAACGCCCAGATTGGGGTGCAGCGTGGTGAAAGGATAATCCGCAATCTTGGGCCGTGCATTGGAGGTGGTGGCCAGGAATGTCGACTTGCCCGCATTGGGCAGGCCCAGCAGACCCACGTCGGCAATCAGCTTGAGCCGCAGCCACAGCGTGCGCTCCACCCCCTCCTGCCCCGGATTGGACCGGCGCGGGGCCTGATTGGTGGCGGATTTGAAATGCAGGTTGCCCCAGCCGCCATTGCCGCCGCGCGCCAGTTCGACCGTGTCGCCCACATTGACCAGATCGGCGATCACCGTTTCCTGATCCTCGTCGAGGATCTCGGTCCCCGCAGGCACGCGCAGCACGATGTCATCGCCATCCTTGCCGGTGCGCTGACGGCCCATGCCGGGCTGGCCGTTCTTGGCGAAAAAGTGCTGCTGGTAGCGGAAATCAATCAGGGTGTTGAGCCCGTCCACCGCCTCTGCGATGACCGACCCGCCCTTACCACCATCACCGCCGTCGGGGCCGCCATATTCGATGTACTTTTCACGGCGGAACGAGATACACCCGTTTCCGCCCGCGCCGGAGCGGATGTAGACTTTGGTCAGGTCAAGAAACTTCATGGACGGCGTCCTAACGTGGGGGCACCGCCCCCGCAATCACAGTTTACGGCTATAGGTCCACGTGGGCACATTGGCATCCCGCGCGACCGAGTAGTTTTCGGCGTCGCCAAGGTACTTGAACCCGCAATGGGTCAGGACACGGGCCGAGGCCGGGTTGTCCTGAAAGACACTGGCGAACATGGTGTCGTTCTGCATTGGATTGGTCTGCACCAGCGCCTCGACCGCGTCGGAGGCCAGACCCGTGTTCCAGAAATGGGGCGCGACCCAGTAGACCACTTCGGACTGGTTCCGATCCAGACGGCTGAGCGAGATCAGCCCCATCACTTCGGCCCGGTCTGATTTCAGCCCGTCCATTATCCACACGTCCTCTTCGCGGTCGTCGGCCATGGCGCGGGACACAAAGGCTTCGGTGCTGCCCGGCGGGATCGGGTGTGGGATCGACGTGGTCATGCGCGCGACACGCAGATCACTCGTATACATTTCGATCAGGCCCATGTCGGACTTGCGCACGGGGCGCAGATCGAACCGCTCCGTCTCGATCACCGTTTGTGCCACGATCTTTTCCATCTCCATTGCTATGTCCCTCCTCCGAACAAAACAAACAGGACCGATGCGACCGTCAGGGCCGCAAGGGTATACATCAGATAGGGTTCGCTGCGCGTCCCCGCGAGGGTGCGCGCGATGCGGTCTCCGGCAAGTGTCCAAATCGGGTGCAAAAGCACCTGACAGGCGAGCAATATGCCGCCAATGGTTGCCGTCGCGATAAGAGGGTCTGTGCCCGGCGCCACAAATCCGGTGAACCCTGCGACGATCATGGCCCATGCCTTGGGATTGAGCGGGTGTACGATCAGCCCTGCGGCAAAGCCCGGCGCGCGTGCCTCGGCTTTGGTGTTCAGGCGCAGATTGGCCACTTTCCAAGCGAGCCAGATAATGTAGGCCGCTGACACCCATTTGAGTGTTTCGAAGATCCACGGCGCGCGGTCGGCCAGTTCCATCAAGCCAAAGCCCACAGGCCAGATCACGAATTGCTTGCCCAAAGCGACACCGGCCACAAAGGGCAACGCGGTGCGAAATCCGAACCGCGCCCCGGTGGCCAGCAACGCCATGTTGGCCGGTCCCGGCGTGCCCACCTGACTGGCCGCGAACACGGCAAAGGACAGGGCCGCGACGCTCATGACAGCCGCGCCAGATCGCGGTCGAGCAGGCCCATGATCAGGTCATCATGCCAGTCCGAACCGATGATGGCGGATTCGCGTTCGCGCCCCTCTACGACAAAACCCACCTTTTCATATGCCGCAATGGCGCGGGTGTTGAAGTCCAGCACGCGACATCCCAGCCGGTGCAGGCCCATGTCGTCAAACGCGTGTGCCGCCAACAGTTGCATGGCTTCGGTGCCAAGGCCCTTGCCCAAGGCCGCCGGGTCCAGAATGCCAATGGCAATCTGGGCGCGCTTGTCCACCGGGTTCACACTGTGCAGGCGGATCGCACCAATCAGTGCGCCATGCGCCTCGATCACCCACGCGTGCATCTCTGCCCGCTGAGCGTCGACCCAAGCCTGTGCCGCGTCGCGGGTGATGTCGCGCACCTGTGCAGGATCGCCGCCGAACATGCGGACAATGTCGGGTGTGTTGCCAAGGGCAAACCGCCCATCGACATCGCCATCGGCCACATCGCGCAAGGTGACGCGGGGGCCCTGTAGGATCGGTTTGGATGCTGTGTTCATGTCTGCGCCTCCCACATATCTTGGGTCAGAACCATGCGTTGCAACACATGCCGGTCGCCGGTTGCAGGGCATTTGGCCTGCTCCTGCGACGTGCGGACAAAGCCGAGCTTTTCCAGCACGCGGCGCGACGCGACGTTTTCAGCGAAATGGCCGCTGTCCAATTCTGAATGGCCCAAGCCAAAGTGGCGGGCGACCATGGCCCGCGCCGCCTCGGACGCATATCCACGGCCCCAATGGTTCTGGCCCAGCCAATAACCCAACTGCGCCTGCGTGCCGATGCACCCCACGACCTGATCGCCCACACAAATGACAAAGGTGTTGCTGCCGCCCACCGCGACGCGACCGACAAAGTCCTGCGCATCCTGCAATGTGTACGGGTGCGGCACGCGCGTCAGCCAGCGCGAGACCTCCAGATCGCCCACCAATGCCGCAATCGTCGCCGCATCCTGCATCCGGGGATGGCGCAGGGTCAGGCGTTCGGTTGTCATGTGGTCTGTCATCAGACCGTCCTCGCTTTTTGCGGGAAATGGCGGAAACGAAAAAGGGACCGGCGTTTCCGCCGATCCCTGATTTTGTCAAAACCCTCTGGGTACGGCTTATTCTGCAGCCTCCGCTGCCGGGAGCACGGAAATAAATGTGCGACCCTTGAGGCCTTTGTGGAAGGTTACGGCGCCATCGACTGTTGCAAAGATTGTGTGATCTTTGCCCATACCAACGCCTTCGCCGGGCCAGAACTTGGTCCCGCGCTGACGCACGATGATATTGCCGGGAATGGCCGCTTGGCCACCGTAGAGTTTCACGCCAAGACGGCGGCCCGCGGAGTCGCGACCGTTCCGGGATGAACCGCCTGCTTTTTTATGTGCCATGCGTCTCTCTCCTTAGCCTTGTGTCTTTTCTTTGGCCTGTTCGATCCAGCCTTCACGCTCGATCCGGCCTTTGAAAGACAGTATCTCGTCCATAGCAGCCACATCCTCGGGCGTCCATGCTGCGATCTGCGCAAAGGTGGTCACGCCAGCTTCGTGCAGTTTCTTCTCAAGCGCGGGGCCAACGCCCGACAGTTGCTTGAGATCGTCCGCGCCCGCGTCCGCCTTGGCGGCTTTCTTGGGGGCGGCTTTCTTTTCTTCGGCCTTCGGGGCGTCGGCTTTGGGTGCCTCTGCCTTTTTGGCTTTCTTCGGAGCGGCGGCAGGGGTTGCAGCGGCAACGCCAAAACCTGCGCCGTTTTCGGCAGCCATCACACCGGATTTACCTGCGCCCTTGGCGAGGATGTCGGTGATCCGCACCAGCGTCAGTTGCTGGCGGTGGCCCTTGGTGCGCTTGGAGCTGTGCTTCCGGCGGCGCTTGACGAAGTTGATCGTCTTTGGGCCTTTGATCTGTTCGATGACTTCGGCCTGAACGCCTGCGTCCTCGACCACGGGGCTGCCGACCTGCGGCGCATCGCCACCGATCATGAGCACATGGTTGAATTGGACGGTATCACCTGCATTTGCGGCCAGTTTTTCAACGCGGAGCGTGTCGCCCGATTGAACTTTGTACTGTTTGCCGCCGGTTTTAAGAACCGCGAACATATTTCGTTCCTTTGTCTGCCGCGTCCTGTGGCCCCGGGGTCCCCCGGCGTTTCGGCATCAGCCGCCTCGAACAGCGTGCCCCGCAGGGGGCAGAGTTGAATCAAAAACCGCCAGCGCATAGCACTGGCAGGGATGCGGGCTTATCCGCGCATCATCACAGCAAGTCAAGGGGCCTAGAGATCATTCTGCGGTAGCATCCGCCCGACCAACTGACCCAAGCCATGGGACAAGGTCACATAGCTTTGTTCAAAGGCCTGCGACAGCGCGGCATCCACCCCCTGCCCGACATCCGTTTCCCAGAATGCGGCATAGGTGTCGAGGTCGTCCTCCTGCAACGCTGACGCCACCAGCATGTAATAGCCTGTGATCCACGCACGGGTGTCCTCGGCCACGATACCGCGCTGGCCTTCTATCTCGGGGGTGTCGATCCCCGGTGCGGCGACCGACAGTCCGTCATAGAACGCAAACCGTGCCGCGATTGCGATGTCTGTGTTCACCTCCACCAGATCGCGCACCGAGATCAGGCGCAGAACGTCAGCGCTTGCCGTATCGCTGGCCGCCTTTGCCGCCTCCTCCAGCACGTCATCGACCATCGCCCTGCGCGCTTCGACCTCGATGGCGACGATCCGCTGACCCTGATCGCTGTCAAAGAAGACAACCGCCTGACGTGCGTCCTGCGGGTCCAGCCGTTCGCCAAATTGCGCGCGCAGTTCGGTTTCCAGCCGCGCCGGATCGTATAGCCGCTGTGCCGTCTCGACGAACACATCGCCGCCCTGTCCATCAAGAAATCCGGCATTCAGATCGGGGATCGTCTGTTGCCCATCCTTGGCAAAGGCCGCAATCAGTCCCGGAATGCCCATCGCATCGAACAACTGGTCACTGGCGCTGTCCGCCTGCGCGGCCAATGCTGTCAGCCAAAGTGCAGTTGCGAGAGCCGCCGCGCGCATCCCCTACAACTCCTGACTGGGTTGCAGGTCCTGCATTTCGATGGCCAGCGCTTCGAACCGATTGGCCATAATCTCGTATTGGACCGCGTTCATCAGGTCATAGACTTCGCGCATCTTGGGGTGTTCCAGCGCTTTGGCGTATTCAAGCACCTCTTGGTCCGAAAACGACTGGTAGGTATAGGCCGCCCCGGTCATTGCACCCTCGGCGATGCTCTCTTCGAGTATTTCCTTGTCGTTGCTCAGCAATTCGCGCAGGTCGCCCTCTTCCAGTTGCAATTCGATCACGCCCGCCCCCGCGGCGGCCATGAGAAAACGCACCTGCACCTCCTGAATGGCGCGCACGGCAACACCGGCGGAATCCGATGCGGCGTTCATCCGCGCCAGATAATCGAGCCGCGGGCTCTTGATGCTGGTCAGGCCTGCGATGATCGCGGCGCCGCTTTCATCCTTTACTTCACCCTCTTCCTTGAGATGCGAGGCGTTTTCCGCCACAACCAGCCGCTTGCCAAGATCAGTGGCATAGAAGTCGGCGGCATGGGTCAGCAGGTCGTCACTCAGCGTCTTTTCAAGGATATCGAGTGCCAGATCATGCATCACTTTGGTGTCAAAAACCTCATTGGTGAGCCGTGTCCATTCAGAGCCGAAATCTTCCGCCTGCATCCCCAGCATGTCCGGTGCGGATTCCGCAGACAGCCGAATGCTTTCCAACGCGACATCGAAACCGGTCACTTCGAGAAACGCTTCCAGCTTGGCCCGGTCCGCTGCATCCGCGAGGCGCGGCATCAGAACAAGAGCGAGGGCAAAGACCAAAGAAACTGTGACAAAACGCACGGCGTGCATGGGCATCCTTTCGGGACAGAGGTTCGTTAACGATTGGTAAAAGCCTATGCGAAAAAGTGCCCGCGTCCATCAAAATCCTCGTGAAAGCGTTAACAGGCAAAAACCGCCTTGCCTCTGGTCGGTCTTGGCTCTAAACGCACCGGACAGACCCCCGCGGAGAGGTGCCGGAGTGGTCGAACGGGGCGGTCTCGAAAACCGTTGTGGGTGCAAGCCCACCCAGGGTTCGAATCCCTGTCTCTCCGCCAAAGACTTCATTAAGACATTGAAAATCATAGAAAATATTTTTCCAAATGGATCGAGGTCCACCTGAGGTCCACTTTTGTACCCATTGCGAGCGACGTTTAGTGACGTCGCGTAACGGTTAGAGGCAAATCAGTTGAACGGACCGAAATGGCCCACCTTCGTCCCTGACGACTTGCGCGACGCGTTGGCTGAACTCGAAAGATGGCGTTCGACCCCGACCGCGCAGGACATTTACAGCGTCGTAAAAGACTGGGCCGAACGACGCGAGATACCACCGCCGGATCGAGACTAAACAACTTTCGCCGCACAAGTGCCCCGCCGTCTGCAATCCCTTTTGCAGGCGCAATGTCGCGCCGCAACACAAGGAAAATCGAAATGAAACAAGTGGTGTTTTTCGGCGCTGACGCGCGGCGCTTTCACGACGCACATGCGACCGGCGAGCTGTCGACCCCGATGGGTCTGATTGAACGCGTGCAAGACAAGCGCGATGAAATCGGATGCGTTGTCGAGTGCATAGCTTGGGTCTTGTGCGACCCGGTCTAGTTCGACCACACGCCCCCTGAAGCGGCCACACGCGGCTTCAGGGGATACGGGAAGGCAATCAGCGCAAGGGCCTCTGTAGGCGCGTTTACACGCCCTTGTCGATCACTTCACGAGAACACGTATCGCAAAGTCGATCAGCATTCGCGCCACATCGGGTGAGTTTGTCAAAATTGAAGTGACGACAGGTTCAAAGTCGGCGTCGTCTATGTGTTCGTTCACTTCGCGGCGCAGTCGGTCGAGGTCGATATGGTCCATGTCCGTTGGTCCTTTGTTGATAGATCGACCTGCATTGTCCCGCGTCGATCAGGACCGCGACAATCGGTGAAAAATCAGCCATCGGAACTGAAAGTGAGAAACACCCCCGGAACTGCAATTCACCACGCGTGATGTATCGACGATTTTCATCACAAAGCGTGATAAGACGATTTTTTACAAAAATTCGCGTTGCTAGTGGGGGCCGGTCGTTGACCGCAAGGGTCTGCGATTATTTGCCCCCCTCCCCTGATCGTTCGCGCAAACCAAACGCCGCTCGCATTCTACGCTGAAGCCCAAGCTCGATATGATCGAAGACGTATTTCAGCAGATGGCTGATGGGTTGTTCGGATCACTGGATACGCAGCACATGTTCAAACGGTATTGCTCGCAAGTACCTTGATCCTGTTCGTGTGCACGGCCAGAAATGCAACCATAAAGAGTTGTACGGAAGGGAACAAACGTCATGAGAACGACAATTGCAGCTATTGCCTTGTGTACTGTTGCCGGTGCCGGCTTGGCCGGGGCGACTGACGCGCAGTTGAACGCATGTGCTGCGAAAGAAACCGACGCTGACAAGCTAACCTGTTACACAGCCCTGTCGCCTACACCGAAACCTGCACCTGAACCTATAGCCGGTGCCGAAATCTGTGACGTTCAGTTTCCGAACAAAGGCGAGACGCACGCTATGTGCGTTCGCAAGGTTGCAGAGAGCGCCGCAAAAGCAAATGACGCGAAGAACGGAAAAAACACGGGTCGCTGGTCGATCAGAACGAGTACCAACGCAATTGACGACAGCAAAATTGTGCTTGTTTCAACAAACCGCAGCGTTGTCGGATCGGACAATTACGGCAACAGCATCACCGCTAGTGTATTGCTCCGGTGCATGGAGAACACGACTTCACTGATCCTAAACACAAGTGAATTTATGTCAGATACACAGGGCTTCGGACGCGTCGACTTTCGAGTGGACGACAAGAAAGCGCAGAGGCTGAACATGATCGGCAGCACCGACAATCGTGCTCTGGGCCTTTGGAACGGACGGCGTTCGATACCGGTGATTAAGTCTATGTTCGACGGCGAGAAGCTGACACTGCGATTTACGCCCTACAACGAAAACCCGATCACAGCGACATTCAATATTCAGGGCGTCGAAAACGCCGTGGCTGAACTGCGCGAGACGTGTAACTGGTGATCAGTTCAGCTTGCGACGGTCCGCGTTGACCGCTGCAATCGCGTCCGACGTTTCGATTAGAGCGTCACAGAACGCGTCGCTCGTCCCCTGAAGCGTTGCAAGGGCTGCACGGCACTGTTCGTCGCGCAGGACCGCCCCAGCGGCGTTACGATCCGACGCAGGGTTCGACAGGGCTATTCCGATCCGCATCAAAAGGCCCGCAAGGTTTTCGTGTAAACCAAGGCTTTCCGCAACAGTCATTTCACCCAACCTCTTGCCGTTCAATCCATGCCGTGAGCGTCGTCTTGCGCCCACACAGCGTTGCCCCTTCAGTGAACAACGGTAGCTGTTTCGCACGGTGCAAACGGTACACACGCGACGGGGTCGTGTTCAGAAACCCGGCAATCGCCTTTGCCCCGCGCAGGACGTCGAGACTTTCCGGCAAGATATGAAGGCGCGGCGGGATCATCCGGTGACACTGTACGGGTGCGATAAGTTGCGCGCGGCTTCGCAGAACAACGCCAAGGGGGCCAAGGAAACGGTTGCCTGACGCGTCACAAAGCCTCCGCCGTTGCCGACCTCCCCGAACTGCATCACGACGCCTGACGGCCCCTGTAGCGTCGCCCACGGGGCCTCTGTGGCGGTCATAATCAGGTGCATGTCGACGGCCTTGCCGGGGTTCTCGAACAGACCTTTGACGATTTCAGACAACACGTCACCCAGTGTCACTTGCGCGGTCATGTCACCGGGCCGGTAAACGAAGCGGCGCAGGTCCGCGAGTTCGGCGATACGTTCGGGATAGGTGACGCCCAGACCAATAATCAACAGGGCAATGCGTACAGGCGTTGTAGGCGGGATCGACCGACCTTGTGCGGTCGGGAACATGCCGGATCGGCGCAGCGCGTCCTTTGTCGTCATGAGACCGCTTTCAGGGACGTCATAAATCTCAGCCAAAAGCTGGGTGGCTTGTGTGATCGAAAGCATGTGCAAACCCCCTTTGGATTGTCGGGGTCACCGTACCAAAATTCAGCAATAAAACCAGCGTATTAGGTCAGCTTTCTAGGGTTGCGTAAGTTTACCTCAGCGAAGACGGGATATCGTTCCAGTGCGCAAATTCCACAACAATCCCGCAATGCGTTTTGCGCAGAAAGCGGGCTTTGCAAAGTTGCGAACTTTGGGATTGACTTGAGGCGAGCGCACCCGGTTGCGGAAACTCGCCGCCTCTCTGCAGGGAATGTCGCTGCGTCTCCTATACGGTCATTCGTTCAATGAAAACGAACGGCAGCTCCTGCGCTTTGCTCGCGAAGCACAACAACTCCAAGGACGCAGTCGCAAGGTACATTCTACTATTCATCGAAGAGCCAACTTCTCTAGAGCGCTAGCACAGCGATCAAAAAAGTAGACTGGAAGTCGACCTAAACAGTTTGACTCAAGACAATTGTCCGACAAGCATGTCGACTGAGCATAACGCCAACTGAACCTGTAGATGCCAATGAGAGAAACGTGGACAAAGCACTACTCGATGAAAAGAACTTCGAAGCTCAGATCATCAGAATCTGTGATCAGATTTTTAGCCCATATTCAGACCGGAGGATCAATTACATTATCGACGGGATCGAACACGATGGGTACTATGAAACTGATCTAGTTGTACACGTCGTTGAGGTTACCGTCTCACAGAAAAAGTCGAAAGCTGCCCATGACCTTGACAAGCTTCGGAAACGTATCTCTGAGTTGCAAAGGGAATTTCGGGGATCAAAACCAATTACAGGATGGTTCATCACTAAATTCGATCTTGCACCTGAGCAGAGAGAGCTACTACGAACTTACCCAAGCAATATCAGGCATCAAAGCTATAGACAGTTTGTTTCGCGTGTCATCGATAGCGCAAAATATCTATCTGCGCGATCACACTATCGCTTTGGAAGTGCCGTAGATTTATTTCGTGAAAGCCAGGATTTTGAAACCGATTTCTTTGTCCAAACAAGTTTATCAAGAATTGGCAACGGAAAGAAGAAAAAACCAATTCAGCTCGATGTTCTGAAATCGTGGATTGATAAAGGGTCTGTAAATCGCGTTCTCTTATTGGGTGATTTTGGCACTGGCAAGAGCATGCACATGAGGGAGTTATTCCTTCATCTCGCAAAGGCACACACCTCTGGACGAAAAGAGACGTTTCCTGTTGCACTTAACCTAAGAGATTTCGCAAACCTGGAGTCACCAGACGAAGCGTTGCGAAGGCATGCTGATAGGATTGGTGTCAGAGATCTTGGGGAACCGCTGATACGTGCCTGGCGAGCAGGTTATGTCACGCTTTTGATTGATGGTTTCGATGAGATGGTCCCCCGCCTCTCACTGCGAAGAGATGAAAAGTACTTTGATATTCGACGGCAAGCGCTATTGGTAGTTAGAAGACTTGTTTCTGAAAGCCCTGAAAATGCAGTAATAGTAATTGCTGGAAGATCGCACTTCTTCCCGACCTTTGAAGAGGCCAAGGCTTGCTTGGGCGTGAATGAAAGTTGGGAACAACTGGAGCTCAGCGACATTGCAACTGAAGTAGAACTGACCCGTTTTCTTCAAAAGTATAATGCAAACTTTCAACCGCCTGACTGGTTACCTAGACGCCCCTTGTTGCTTGGCTATCTGGCCGTTTTGGATTCCAGAAAAAGTCTAGGCGAAATATCTACACTTGATGCTTCCGTTGGTTGGAAACTGTTACTTGACAGATTTTGTCAACGGGAAGTCGATCAAATCGATATGTTGCCGTTGATAAAAAAGGACCTTCTGGAGATTTATGGTGAATTGGCTACAGTGGCTAGAAAGCGTGGGAGTGGAGTTGGCCCTATCACGACTACAGATCTTACAGAAACCTATCGGAATGTTTTTGGCGATGAACCAGAAGGCGTTGTACTCGGTGAGTTGATGCGACTTCCCGGCCTTGTTCAAGCTGAGTCGATGAGATTTGAAGCTAGCACGCGCAACTCGCCGCAGGTATCAATCGAGTCCAAGAATTTTATGTCTCCTGACTTCGTGGACGTTTGTTCAGCCACCTATTTAAGTAACTTATTCCAAGACTATGCAGATTTTCGACTTAACGCGTATGTTGGCATTAAAAACCCGCTTGGCATTGCCGGAATTGAAACGCTTAGTGAAGTCGTTTTTGACGCCGACAAATGCTCTCCTTTTCTATCGTTCATTAACAATAAATCTCAAGACAATCACTCACAACTCGACCTCTTACACTCGATGATCTATTTTGGCACTCCCTACAAGGGTGCACACATTGAGATTTCCAACTGTGATGTAAGCACTCTTATTTTGGAAAAAGTTAGAGAAAACTATTCACGGATTCAATTTCATAATTGTTATTTTGAAAAAATCATTTTTGACTATGTCGAGGATGACAGCCTACTGCCAGTATTTTCTGAATGTGTATGTGAGCAGATTTTAGCGGTAGGAAGTCAAGCTCTCAAGTTTGGGTCTATGAGCGGTTGTGAAGTAGAGTTAGCAGTTAATCGGGAGTCTGACCTAGTTGAGCAAAAAATGACTTTTAAGAACGTTGCTGAACAGATTGTTTATGATGTCCTAAGGAAGACATATGAGCAGTCTGGCCCTCGTGTTGAGAAGGCCTTACTAAGTGGTAATGCGCCTCATCTACATGATGAGGTCAAGTCAGTAATTAGGACCCTTGAAAAAACAGGCTTTATTGTTCAAGTTCCAGGTGTGGCAAACGATACTATCTGGAAGTCCGTTTCGGGGAAATCGGCCGAGGTCAGACGCTTTTTGGAAAGTCCGAGCCCAAAATTTGCGCGTCGAATTTTACAGGCTTAGCAATTGTGTACTCACAGGTTGCACGCTATTGTAAGACGCTTGGAAATAGTCGCGATTGACGACAGTCCTTACGGATGGCCGTTTCCAGCCAATGCAGGTTCTACGCGATACGTGTTCTTTGCAGCCTCGTAACCATGAGTTCGAAGCCGACTTGCTCCCGTATAGAGTGCTGTGCGAGTTCTATGGAAACTGAACGTCCGCTTCCGTATGCGTTTTAGAGCGCTATCGCACATGCGGCGAATGACCGGCTCCCACACGGCCCTCTGCAACACATGCCGACTCTGCTCTCCTCGCAAAGTCCGCTTCGGGCTGCGCGCCGACCTTGGCGCGGTATGCAGCCAATGTCGGGACAGAGCCCATACTTCTGGATGCTGCGTCACTTACAGATGTCTGCGTTGCGGGTTTTGCGAACCAAACGTGCCAGTCACCGTTGAGGTATTTCTACTGCAATCGGCAACCAGCGATTGCCAACCAAAGCGCAGAAGATACACTGACTCCAGAAACTATGAAGCTTGGATGCGCCAAAGTGCCAATAGAAGTCACAAACCTATTACATTTTTTGGCACGTGACAGAACTCGTCTTAGTCGAAGCAGTTCTGCTGCTGTTCATGGCGATCCGCTTAGTTCTGCCGTATTAAACTTTCATCGCTACAATAAGAACGTTGTAGATAGGCTTGGCATTGAAAAGATCATTATCCGAACTCGAAGTGGGGAGGGTGACGTTTTCTATAGCTTGACGGATGGCGGAGGACACATTCCGAGGCCGATAAGCGACCTTCAGTCGATGGACAATCTTGTCGCAATCCACTCCAAAGCTACGCAACTCGATCCCGGATTTTTGACATCCACCAGCGATGGCTACAAGGCCCAAGTTGTAGCTTATATTGAACCTGCCGATGAGACCGAAGCTTTTGCCGTAAAGGCATTCTGCGACTTTTTAGTGAACGACTTTATATCTTCGAAGAAGGAAATGGTTTCCAAGTCTGTCGAGCGCGGCCTGTCGGATGTGGAAAGCTTGTATCAGATGGCGCGGGACCAATCGATCCTTCCGGGAACTTTTGCCATCAAACTAACTAGGATACTCGCGAAGTCTTTGGGGGCAAAGCTATGTGCTTTTGCGGTGATCGACACGGATTCTGTGTTTCTAGAGTATGCGACGCTGAACGCTCCGAAAAAACGAGAGCGCCCATACATTATTGGAGGCAAAAGGCTAAAGTTCTCGCGAGAGGATGAGTTCGAGCGGTACTTCGGTGATATCAGGCACAGCGGACATAAACACATCGAGCAAAACTCAGAACTGCACAGCGCCTTTTGCAACGCACTATCTTCGATTTCATCGATAGGGTTCGGGGAGTATGATCGGATAACGCTTTCCCCGGTAGTTTATGACAACGAAGTTCTTGGGGTACTTGTATTTGTCTTCGACTCGGTATCCCACTCTAGCTTCGGTTATGGGGCAACGCTTGTCTCTCGAGCGTGTCGAAACTTCTCGCCACTGGCTCGATATCTTCACCAGCGAAGGATAAACAGTATGATAGTTGACCCCATTTTCTCTGGACGCGACACGGGAATTAACAAGTCCACCTGTTTCGTAATAATGCCGTTTGGCGAAAACTGGTCAGACACTGTATCCAAAATTCTCAAAGAAGTTCTCGCAGACGAAGGCATATCTACGATTCGAGCAGATGAAATGCATGGCGAGAACGTAATGGAGGACGTTTGGAATGCTATCGTGAAGTCAGAATTCATGATAGCAGACGTGACGGGTAAGAACCCAAATGTGTACTACGAGCTTGGTATTGGCCACACACTTGGAAAGAAGATTCTACTACTAACTCAAAGCACAGGTGATATCCCATTTGACACTCGTCACCTTCGGCATATCGTTTACTCCAACGATCTTACTGGGTTTGATTCAATTCGAAACGGTGTCAAAGGCTTCCTTGCTAGGTAGCCCAAATTCAGGTTTGTCTATGATAAGTAGGCAGCCAAAGCGGACCTTGGCGCAACAGCAGCGAACGTCAGCAACGTCCGCATCCAGGCCGCCTGTGGTCGCTAGATGAATGTCCGTATTGGGCTGCGCACAGCTTTTCTGAGGCACCGCTCAAACAGAGTTCTGCAGTAGGGTGATGCCTCCGACATTCGACCAGGTTTCCCCTCCGGTGGTTCCGGGGTCCTCTCATCAGTCGTTCCGTCGAAGGCGCTGTTGTCGCACGCCTATGCAGCGGCGTACGCAATCAGCATGACATTGACATTGACGTCCCACATCCGTTTCGCTCCGTTTGACCACCAACACATGCCGCGGAGCTGTGGTTATCCTTCCTGCATCAAGGTGTTTACCGCGCTTCCAAAAGTTTGGTCAAAGTGTGTCCTCCTTTTGGCTGACGTGCCTATACCGCAGATCAGGTGTATTGCAAAGTCTGGACGAGCGGCAGTCACGACGCAGAGTGTACGGTTTGTTCGGTGATTGTCTGCTTGGGGCTGATGGCCGTCACGGCGATGCAACAGTTGAACGCGTCATGACGTATCCGTGCTAAGACAACAGGGCGGCAAGGTTGCCCCTACCGCCCCCCAAGAGTTTAGTTCGCATGGGTTACGCCTGCGTAAGCGTCCGTGCGGCCTCACCCTGGACCACGTCGCCGCCGACGCGTGCACGGGCGTGGAACCGCACCATCGACTTTGTCGCGAGGGAATACGGGTCGCGCAGAACGCTGATATCGAGGCGCGTCACGATCCGGTAAGCCCGGCTGAAATCACCGAAGGCGACGGCCTTTGCGTTGGCGATGGGATCGGGCATGTCGGGGGCCTCATACACCGGTCGACCAAGGATCGTGGCGGGCTGACCGTCGGCAAGGCTTTCGCGCCAGATGTAGTCGCCGCCCGCCGTCTTCAGCTTGCGCACAGCCGCAAGGGTCTGCGAATTCATCATCCACGCACCGGAATTCCGGTAAGACGCCTTCAGCGAATAGAACAGCCCGATCAGATCATCGCCGTCGATCACGCCCGCCGCTGCGGTGTTGACCGTCGGAATGTCGGCGCTGTCGAGAATGCCCTTCGGCTTGCCGACACCGTCACCGACGATAAACGCGTTGCTTTCGATTTCCCCGAAACTTTCCGCGAAATCAGCGGTCAGTTCGGCTTGCATGTCGAACGCGCTGTCTTCGAGGTTCATGTTCGAGATGGCCGTGAACACACCGATTTCGTGCACCGGGATTTTGATCTGACCGTAGGTGGGTTCGCTTTCGGTGCGGTCAGCCAGTTCAGCGGTCCAGCCCCCGGCGAGTTTCGTCAGACGCTTCGGCAAAACCAATTCGTCGCGACCGGTCGTGGTCACGCGTGCGACTTGGCGCATCGGCGAAACTTCGGTCAGGTCACGGATCAGTTCGGCGCGGAAATCTTCGGGAACAAGGAACCCGCCCTGCGCGTCGGTGCCGGAATTCAGCGCCTTGATTTCATCCGCCGCCATGCCCTCTTTGCCGTGACGGGCGAAGTTCTCGAACGCCTTGACCTCGACGGGGGTTTCGTCCGCCTTCGCCTTTGCGGGGACGGCGTCGAATTTCGCCTCCAGATCCGCAATCCGTTCGTTTGCTTTTTTCAATTCGGTGTCCAATTCGGACGCGTCAAGTGCCATGTCGTTGGCCCCTCCTGTTGCGGCCTTTTGGGCCTTGGTTGTGGGGTCGTCCCCCTTCACATCCGTGACGACCGCCGCGCGATTGGCGGGGAAGGTCACAACGGAAATTTCGACAAGGTCGATTTCGGTCAGCACGCGACCGCCGCCTGCGCGCGGATCGGCAGAGACGGTGCGGTAACCGATGCTCAGAGCGTCAAGAACGCCGTCTTTCATGAGTGCCCAGACGTTGCGGCCCGCGTCGCTGTTGATGCTCAAACGCCCTTCGACCTTCAGGCCGTCGGGTCCGTCTTCGAACTTCGTCCAGCGCCCGATGGGCTTTGACGGGTCATGGTTGTCGAGCATCACGACCGACCGACCTTCGGTGTCGATCTGGTTCAGCGTATTCGTGAAAGCACCCTGTTTGATCGTGTCACCGACGCGGTCGGGATTGCTGTCGTAGGTGGCGGCAATGCCTTTGACGACGCCGTTTTCGGGATTGGCGAACTTGACCTGTACAGGCGCAAATTCGTGCGTTTCAAGAAAGTCTTTAGCCATCGGTTGACCCCTGCATATTGAGCGGACGCAGGAATTCGTCGCCGCCCGGATAGGGGGCGCGATTTTCCATTGCGCGTGCTTCGTTGGGTGAAAGAATTCCGTTCGTGACCGCCTGCGAATACGACTGCATTCGTGCGGCCAGATCGGCCTTTGCGATATCGTCGGTCAGGAATTCGAAATACCGGGAACCGTCGTCAGCCCCCAGTTTCAGATTGCATTCCTGTTCCCACGATTTCAGGTGCGGCATCATCGTGAATTGCAGGAATTGCCGACCCATCTGTTCGGCGTTCTGGTGCGTGATCCGTTCGAGTTCTTGCAACATGTGCAAAGGCACCCGAAACGCCCGCGCGATTTCCGCGACCTGATGGCGGCGCAATTCCAAAAACTGCGCGTCGGCGTTCATGACGCCCAGCGGCTGATACTTTGCCGACCCGTCGAGAACCGCAGTCCCCTTGCGTTCGCCCAGTGCGCGGAACTGTTGCTGCGCGCGGTCGATTGCCGCGTCGGTCATGGCGTTCTCGAACATGAGAATGCCCGACGGTTTCTGACCGTGTGACAAGGACGCGGCCAGCTCAGCCTCTTGCGCAAGCGCAACCGCGATGGCCTCTTTGCACAGGTCGGTGACGGCTTTCCTGTGCAACGCGCGAATGTGCAGAATATCGCGATGGCTGAAGTTCTTCGAACCGCCTTCGGACAGGGTCACGCGGTACGTCGGTTCGTCGGTCAACCGGTTTTCGTCGATATGAACCGACCGGGCCGGTAGCTTACGCAGAAAGCGCGGTTCGCCCTGACGGTCGCGCTGAATGACGGCGAAGGCGCTCCCGTGCAACAGAACGTCGGCCTGCATGGCCAGACGGAAATCGAACGCCGTGGTCCACGGGTTCGGGCCGCGCGAAAACATTCGGTGAAAAACGCTGATGCGATCCCGTTCGGTCGTCCCGTCAGGTGCACGGGTGTACGCGTGCAAGGGAAGCTGACCGACGGTTTCCGAAATGATCCGCACGCACGCGAGAACGGTTGTCTGACGCAATGCGACTTCGGGCGTGACCACCTGACCGGTTTTCGCCGGTGTCGACGGCCACAAGGCTTCCCAAACGCCACGCGTCGCGTCCTTGGTTTCAACGGATCGGGTAAACGGCCAGATCATGACGCACCGTCCACGAGAACGTTGCCGTCGCTGTCGACAAGGAACAGTTCGGACGAACTCACCTGAACCGCGTGCAGTGTCACGTCAGCCTCAAGTGGCATGACAAAGACGGTTTCTAGACCATTGTATGCGAACGATTTTACCTGACCCTGCGCGGACAGTAGCAAACTATCCTGGGGATCGGTCGGCGGGGTATCCGCGATACAAATCCGCAAGCGACCGCACGCCCAGTGTAGCGCGTGCGGACCCGTGCCGATTGCGGTCCACTGACCTTCGGGAACGGACACTTCGCGGATCATGACGCCGCCGTCCAATATTCAGCGTTCCCGCCGACGGGTCCGATTGCGATATGCAGCCCGCGCAGGACGTCGACCGGATCGGCAAGAACTGTCGCGATGGTCCCCGCCTCGACCGTCGTCGGGTCAGGCAATTCGGCGTAGAGGGAATAGCTTGTGACGGTCGCGGGGTCGCGAGTGGTCGAGGTCAGAACGCCGGTGACCCGCAGGATAGTCGTCGTGGCCTCGACAGCGCGCGCCCAGACGGTGTCAGTGCTTGCGAAGGACACCAGCCGGGTCTGGCCCTGCGCGGCGTGCAAATAGCCCGTGCGGTCGTCCGTGGGCGCTGTCGTCTGCGCGGCGAAGAACATTCGGCCCCGGTTCAGCCCGACGGCCATCGGTCCCGACCCTAAGCTGGTCCAAGTCGTTGCGACAGAAATGCGAGTGGTGGCCATGGGTTACCAAGGGTTTTGAACGCTTGGCCACCCATTGATCGGAACTTTGACGACCGGTCAAAAGACCCCTTGTCGGTCCTTCGCGGTTTGTCGCGGTCCTTCGCGATTTTTGTCGGTATTTCTCACTCGACGACCCGCATAGACGCCCGCACACGGCGCTTGCGTTCGACGTCGTCGAGGTGCGCCGACAACCAGCGCCACACGTGGTCACACCGAACCTGACCTTCAGGCGTGTTTCGCCATGTGAGGTCTTCGACAGCGTCGACCGCGCGTTCGAGGCCCGCGACGTACTGCGCTTCACTCGCGAACGGCATTCGCTGACGCAGGAAGTCAATCGCGGGGATATCTCGGCGCACAAATGCGCGGTCGAGTGGTATCCGTTCGATTTCGTCGATTACGGTCATGACGACCCCCTGAATTTCTGACACACACAGGGCCGGTAGTCTCAATCTGGGCCTACCCCTGCCGAAAAGGCGAGATGGCCCCACGTGGGCGATTTTTGAGGGGTCAGCCGCCGAATACGATCCTCGGACGACGTCCCGCGATTGCCTCGACCCGTTCGACCGGCCAATACGTCAGCAAAAAAGGCACGCAGGTTATCGAAAACATCGGGTCTGTGTGTGTGCAGAGAGTATATTTCGCCCGGTGTGAAATCCGCCCCGTCCCAGCCAACAGTGATCCGACCGGACCGGAATGTGACAACCCCGTCGGCGCATTTGCTGGGGATTAGGTCGAGGCGACGACGCGACAAGTGCGTTTGATAGATCGACGTCACGGTTTGAACCCCTCCGGTTGAATGTAGATCTGGCCGTTTTCTTCGATCCGCACCAAACGCGGCAAAGGCTTGCGGCCCCGACGATCCGCCTGTTCGACGACACGGTTTCGCTGTTCGATGAAATCCCGCACCGCACGCGCCGAGTCCGTCACCGCCTGATCGTGCAACAGGTCGACCCATTCGGCCTCTGACGCACGGCGTGAGCGCAGGTGAAAGGCGCGATGGTGTAAAGTCGTATAAATGTCTGTCAAAATTCACTTTCTCCCATAGCTTCGCCCCTTTCTCGCCTTGGATAAGGCCGTAGGGGCGTCCAAGGGGGGTGACCAGCCCCGGACAGGCTCACGACCTGCCCCGATACTTGGTTGTCCTTTGGGGTCGCTTTCGCTCGCCCTGACGGTATTTCTACCGTCCCTCGCTGGCGCATTTTGGGCTGCGCCACGGTCCTGAAATGCTTCGGCGGTCACCCGGTCAGTCATTCCGATCCCGACTTTGACCCTTTCGGGGGTTTCCCTGTTTCCAAGGCCGCAAGTTGTCAGGGGCCGACAGCGCCTGCGATTTTTCGTTGCCCCTGATTTCCGATAGGCGGGGCCAGATCACTTTGGGCGGGTTTGTCACGGGAACCCGGCTGAACCGTGGCGACTGGCTTTGACTGGGAACGGCGGTCTTGCTATTCCGGGGACACGTCAGGGAACCAGTCGCATGAACCTGATTGTGTCGTTGAGCCGGGGCCGTGTTGGGTGGCCTCGGCTCTTTTCGTGGTGCGGTCGACTGTGCTGTCGGTCGCAAAAAACAGATCGACCGCAATTATTCACCGATCCGGCCCCATGTCTGCGCCTCAAATCGTGCGATTTTTCGGTCCATTTTGAGGTGCAAAAGGTTGTTTATTTTGAACGCGTTAGTGATTGCGCCGCGTTTTTGGGGTCAAAACTGACACCCCACGCGCGGAAAACGTCGCCCAGAACGTGCACGAACCGCGACCGGCGGCTTGCCGACACGGGCATACCAAACTGGGCAAACAGACTTGCGAGGTGGTACGCGGCTTCGTGCGGCCCCTTCTTTGCCTTGTCCTGAATGCGGGCGATGTAGCGGTCGAACCCGGCGTCTAGGTCAGGCAGGGCTTTGCCCGCAAACAAGGTCACGTGTTCGGCGTTCTCGGGCAATGCAGCCAGCGAAATCGCGGTACTGAACGCTACGTCATTACAGGCCTGTTTTTGGACGCGGCGCAGGTCGGCAATCAGCTTGCGTCGCGCTTCGGCGGTCAGACCGTCCATTGACATGAACATGACTGCGATTGCGTCTAGGGCTGTCTGGTCGACTTGAAATGTCGCTTGATCGTCGAACAGCTTCACAACTTTACGTTCGCGGCGGTCGACGTGACGGTCGATTTCCGCAACGACGATTTTTGCCGCCTCAGCGACCACACGTTGTTCGTCTGATTTTAGCGCCGAAAACGGGCCAATGGCTTGCTGGGCAGCGGGCGTAGGGGTATCGTGCATGTGTTGCTCTTTGTGGAGTTAGGGTGCGAACAAATGAAACCCCCGGTCGCGTGTGAGGCCGGGGGTTTCGCGTTTTATCCGGCTTGATCTTTGCCGCGTTGTTCCATGTACTCGTCGATCGCGTCTTCATCCCAAAACCGAATGCGCCCTAGTTTGATCGCGTGGGGAAATTTGGGGTCGTTACGCATGTCGCGTTCGAGTGCAGAAATTGAACGGCCTGAAAGTTTTTCCGACAACTTGTGAATGTCGAGATACTTTTTGGCTATAATGAACTCCTTTCTGACGGTCTGTGACCCTCAGAAAGGCGAACAAAATCGGCAATACAACCAGTTATTTATCCACAGCGAAACGTGTGCATACGACTGCAATTCAATGGCACATTATGGGACACGTTTTCGCTGTGGCTTGAAACAATTCGTGAGCGTCACGCCGCCCGCAAACGGCGCATTTCGTCGAGGTCAAGTACGTTGGCCTTCTCTTTGCCAACTACAAAATTGGCCCACTGCTGCATGAGCGGACGACGCAGTTCGCACAGGGTGCCGCGAATGTACGCCTGTTCGACGTCGCCGCGTGCACGATGGTGCAACGCTTCTTCGATCAGGACACTTTCAAACGGGGTCGTCAGTTCGGCCCACATCTTGAACGAACTGCGAAACCCATGCGCGGTAGCGTTCATTTTGTTGCGGCGTAGTGATTGCGTCCAGTCGTTCGCAGACACCTTGCCCGTCTTGTACGCTTGTGCCGACGGGAACAGGTACTTGTGTGGCAAGCCCGCGACTTCACGGTGTTTTGCCGCCTGCGGTTCAGCAAGTTCGAGAACGCGCAGGGCTTCGTCGGACAGCGGCACCCAGTGGTCGGCGTGACGTTTCATGTCGGACGGTTGTAAGTGCCAAACGTCGCCTTCTAGTTGGTCATAGCGGGCCGACGCAGCATTGTCGGGGCGCACGACGGTCAGGATCAAGAACCGCAGCGCAAGGTCGCTCAGGCTTTCGCCAAGAGACGCATAGAAGGCCGGGACGACTTCGTAGGACATGGATTTCACGTTGACCTGTTCGTACCGGGTCTTTCCGAGAATTTTGCGCGCTCTTCGGGCTGCACCGCCGTCTGCGCCGTAGTCGTTGTCTTCGGCCCATGCGAGAACCTGACCGGTGAACAACAGCGCCTTGTCGACCGTCGGGTACTTGTCGTGCCACAGCTTGCGGCACATGTTGGCGAGGTCGCGGGGCTTGATCTGATCCACGGGCATGTCGCCAATTGCGGGCAGAACGACGTCGTCCATCTTCGTCTGAAACCCGTACCCTTTGCCGCCGTTTTTCCAACCGGCGCGAATGTCCTCGTACGCCATCGGCAGGATCGTACGGAACGACGTCGAAGCGTTCAGGTTCGCTTGCACTTCGGCCTCTTGTTCGGCCTTCGGGTTGATCCCCTTCTTTGCGTCGAGTTGGTTTTGCAGGTGTTCGTCGCGCACCGCCGAAAGTTTGTTCAACGGGTAGGTTCCGAGCGACATGGTCACGGTGCGCGGCCCGACACGATACCGGCCTTGCCAGCTACCGGTGCCGTCGCCGTTGGCCTTGAACCGCAGCCCGACGACAATCCCGTGAACGCCCTTCGGCAGGGCACGAAGTTGGGTGTCTTTTGTGACGTTTCTCAGCATGATTTTTTCTTTCAAGGTCCACTTGAGGTCCACTTTTTTCGCCGTTGCGGTCCGAAACACTCCGTCGAACAAATCCAACGACTTACGGGCCACCTACGGTAACCGAATGGAAACACAAGAAAAAATCAGAGTCTAAGCGACGGCTAGAAACATGGTGAAAAACGTAGAAGGTCCACTAGCGCCCGACTGTCTCTCCGCCATATCTCACCTGTTTCTGCGTGGCTTGCGCCTAGTAGTCCCGCTCAAAGAAGATCCCGATCGAGCTGTTCCCATCCGCCTTTTGCGTCCCGCGGGCGGTCAGGTTGGGTGTCAGGTCCACGTTCAGCGACACCCCGGCGCTTTCGTTGTCACCTACAGTAACGTCTGTATACACGTTCTCCGACAGGTACTTGCCAAACCGCAATCCGGTTCGGCCTTCGTCATCGGTGGTGATGTCGAGGTCATCCAGACCAAAGTTGCGGCGCAGCCGCGACACGATCCCCTCGCCGCCCTGCCCGGCCAGTTGGGCGACGGCCCCCGCCAGTTGCAGCGCCTGAAATGGCGACAATGTCCCAAGCGACCGCCCAAAGAATATCTGCGCCAGCACCTCGTCCTGTGGCGCTTCTGGGGTGGCTTCAAAGGTGACTTGCGGTGAGGTGGCTGGCCCCTGAATGATGACGCTGGCCGAGCCGGTCGTGGTCGAGGTCGAGGCGACAAAGCGTATGAAAGGGTCAAGCTGGCCTTGCAGGCTCACGCTGCCTTCATCCAACACGAACCGCTTGCCAAGAACGTCGAGACGCCCGCGGATCAATTCGAACCGTCCAAGGGATATGACGTTGTTGGTGGTGCCGCGCAGGGTCACGCGCCCACCCAGTTCCGCGTCCAGCCCCCGGCCCCGCACAAACACGCGCGATGGCGCACTCATGGTCAGGTTGAGGCCAAAGCCCGGCCCCGCACCCGAGGCGGTCTCACTGGTTTGTTGGTTCAGTCCGGCGCGGGCGATGGTCTGACGGACATCCCGTGGTGCGCCGACATGGGTGATCTCCGGGATAATACTGAACCCGCCACCAGTGGCGTTGGGCACCTGTACCTGCGTCTCGCCCACGTCGATCTGACCTGCGATGAGGGCACCGCCGCTCAGCGGGCCGCGCAGGCTCAGCCCGCCATTGAGCCGCGTGTCATAGAGGTTGGCGTCGGTCAAACGCACATCGTTCAGCGTGGCGGTAATGTCGCTGTTCAGCGCCCCGGCAAGGGCCACCTGTCCGCGCACAGACACTTGTCCCCCGCTGGACACGGCGCCGTCGGCGACAATCTGTGCCTGCCCGCCGCCCAGTGTGATGTCGGCGTCAAGCGCGTTCAACGCAACGGCGACGGTCGGTGCGGACAGGCGTGCGCCGCGCGTGGTGATCCTGCCGCTGAGATTGGCCAGCGACGCAGCACCAGAATGCGTAAGGTTGAACTGTGCCGTGCCTTGCAGGCTGCGCGGCGCAATGAGAGGCGTGGCCAATGCCAAGGGCAAGGTGCCTTGCGCGTTGATATCAACCGCATCCGCGCTGGCGACCGTGCCCCTGATTGCGGCGGTCGCGCCGCCCGGACCGGTCAGATCCGTGGTCACGCGCCACGCGCCCGCCACCTGATCGGCACGTCCCGAAACCGAAAGCGGCCCGCCCACCGGGCTGCCAAGTGCGGCGATGTTCGGCAACCGCAAGTCATAGGTCACACTGGGGGCGGCACCGGTGAGCTGACCTGCAACAGTGCCGCTGGACTCATAGGGCCCGCGGAACGTCGAGTTGACAGACAGCCCGTCGGCACCTTGACGCGCGCGACCTTGAAGGGCGACTGGGCCGGAGACACTTGCCACCAATGGGCGGATGTTTGGCACATTCAGATCAAAGGTCACATCCGGTGCCGCAGTGCCTGTCACACGCCCGTTCACAGTGGCGCGGCTGGCAAAGGGCCCCGAGGCTGCGGCGTCCAGCAGCCAGCCGTCAGGCGTGGGGCGCGCGGTGCCCTCCATGCGCAGCGGGCCGCTGATCTCGGGCACGAGGGCGGCCATGTCAGGCAAAGACAGATCAAAGGTCAGCGACGGCGCGGGTCCGGTCACTGCGCCATCCAGATTGGCCACCGCATCAAAGGGTGCAGTGGCACGGGCCGCGACCCGCCATACCGCGCCACGTTGCGTGGCTGTTCCGTTCAGCGTTAACGCGCCGGTCAGCGTGGGATCAACGCGGGTGCCATCCGGTATCGACAGGTCGAACGCCACGTCCGACGCTTCGGTCTGCAAAGTGGCCTGCGCAGACAGCGACAGCTGCGCATTGCGAAGGTCCACCTGCGGCAACCGCGTGCCATCGCCGTCACGTTCGGCGCGGATGGTCAGTCGGGTGTCGCCCGCCAACAGCCCATCCACCTGTGCCACACCAACCGCCAAATCGCGGGCGCTGCCATCAAGCCGGATGTCCGCCGCACCGCCCAGATCAAACGTGCCCGTCACCGCCACATCAGCGGCACCGCGCAGATCCGCGCCTGCCAACTGGTCAAACCGGGCCAGCCGATCCGCTTCCAGCCGTAGATTGATGTCCGTTTCAAATCCGCTATCCAGTCCGGTGAGGTCGATATCGCCGGTCAGGCGATAGTCTTCGCCTGCAATCGCAAGGTTTGACAGGGTCACGGGAACGCCTTGCGCGACGCGCAGATCGACACCGGCACTCAGCGTATCACCTGCCGCGCGTTGCAGCGCGTCAGACACAAAGGCGAGCGCTTCGGCATCCACTTCGATCCGCCCATCAATTGTCTTGCGGTCCTCGATCCGGCCAGCGCCATCCAAGGTGAGCCGCGCAGCCGACAGATGTTCTGATGTGAACCCCTCGACCACGCCGCCGATGCGCCACGCATCATCCGTCGCGGCGTCATAGGCCAACGTCAGATCAGCGCGATCCACGCGCGTTGCAGCACCGGGAATGGGCAAGATTACAGGGGCACCTGTTTCGTCGCGCAGCACTGTTTCCAGCGTCGCCTGTTCGGGCCAGCCATCCGCGCCAAGGCGCAGGGTGCCCGACAAGGCCAGCGTGCCGGTTTGCAGCGACAGCGCCTCAAGGTCCAGCACGCCGTTGTCCGCACGGTTTCCCCGCGCGGCGAGGCTCGTGGATGCTCCGAAAAACGGGCGGAACTCGGCAGCGACCAGCGGCGCCAGATCGCCCGTCAAATCGACGTCAAACACCCGTGTGGACGCATCATCGCCGGATAGGCGAACGCTGCCATCCACACGGTCTGTTCCGGACGTATCAAGGTCGATTTCCATCTCGTAGTCACTGAGAGGGCCGGTTCCGTCCACACGCAGCGCGACCGACGGCATATCGGGCAGGTTCAGCAGGCGTGCGGCGATGCCGCCCTCGCCTTCGCGCAGCGATAGGGTCAGGGCAAGGCGCTCTTGCCCGCGCACATAGCGACCGTCGATGACAAATGCGCCGTCACTGCCATCAATCCGGTTTGCGTTGAATTGCAGTGCCAGCGTGGTGTCGTCGAACAGACCAGCGGCAGACAGCGACAGGGCCGCCGGTGCGCCAAGGATTGGCGCACCAAGGGTAAAGCGCGCCACTTCCAACGCCTTGATATCAATGGCCACCGGCAAATCAGGAAGGGCGAAACCCGACGCCTCGGCCTCGGGCAGCCCGTCGTCCTGTGTTTCGGGTGTACGCTCCAGATCAATGCGATCCGCCCGCAACGCGGTGATGTCGATCCGCCCGCGCAACAGGGCGGACCGGCTCCACTCCATTGTCAGGCCATCCATCGTCAGCCAGACGCCCTGCGGGTCGGCAATGGTGATGCGGTCAATCTCTGCCGTGCTGCTAAGCGCGCCACGAAATCCCGTGATACGCACCGTGCGCCCCTCGCCCCCAAGGCTTTGCTCCAGCAGACCGGCGAGAAAGCCCTGATCGCTTTCTTCGGCCAAGTCTTCGGACAATGCCGGGCCGTCCTGTGCCCGTTCTTGCGCCTGCGCGACCGCAGCCCAGATCAGGACCAGCGCCACGACACTGGCGCGGAGAATGTGCAACAGGGCCATCAAAACGCCTGTCCGATGCCAATATAAGCCTGAAAGCCGGATGGATCGTCGGGCCCGGACACCGGCACGGCAAGATCGACGCGGATCGGGCCCAACCCGGTGTCATAGCGGATGCCTGCCCCTGCCCCGCTGTGCCAGCGCCCAGATGTGCCGTCGGGAAAACTCTCTGCTCCGATGTAACCGGCATCGACAAACCCCACCACGCTCAGGCGTTCACCGGTGCGCACGCGCAATTCCGACGTCAGACCGATAAAGGACCGCCCACCGCTTTGGGCGGTGCCCTGTTGGACTCCAAGCGATTGAAAACTGTGCCCGCGCACGGTGCCGCCACCGCCGGAAAAAAACAGAAAATCGGACGGCAGATCCACAAGGGATGCGCCCACCACTGACCCCAACTGACCGCGCAGGGCCAATGTCACCCGCTCGCCTTCGCCAAAGCTGCGGTAAACCCGCGCGTCCACAAAGCTGCGCAGTCCATTGCCTGCCTCGTCCAGCCCCACAAACGGGATCAATTCGGCGCTAAAGTAATAGCCGGATTTTGCGTTCAGCGTGTTGTCACGGTAGTCGAATGTCGCCTTTAGCGGCAGGGTCAGGATACTGTAGCTGCGCGCCCCAAACACATCAGTGGTTTCTGCGGTCTCGAACCCGATGCCGAATTCGTATTCCCGTTCCGGCGCGGCATAGCGCACAATCCCCGTTTCCAGCGCCAGCCGGTCAAAGGACAGATTGGGTTCATTGCGGCTTTCGAGCGTGCCGGTCACATAATAATCGGTGTCCTCATTGAAGGTCGCGGGGCGCATAAAGCGAAAGCCCAGCTCGTAATCCTCGCCGCCGGTGTCACCTTCGATCCCGCTGATCTCACCCTCCACACGCAGCCGTTCGGCACCACCAAACAGGTTGCGGTGCAGCCAGAAGGCCGACAGCGTGATCCCCTCTTCGGTGGAAATCTCGGCCCCAAAGCCAAAGCGGCGGGGCTGGGCCTCGGTCACTTGGAGGTCGATGTCGAGTGTCTGGTTCGGGCCGATGGTCTCGGCTTCGGTCAGGGACACCCCCCGGAATGCGCCCGCGCGCCGCAGCCGCGTTGCGGCACGGTCCAGTTCGTCGGGGTGAAAGACTCTGCCTGTGGGCAGGCCTGCAATGTCAATGATGCGATCCACACGCACATCCTGCGCGCCTGAGACGCGCAAAGTGCCAAACCGCAGTTGTGGTCCGGGATCGAGGGCGATGTCCGCGTCAATGATGTTGGCCGGATGGCGGGCGGTGATGGATTGCCCGGCCAGACGGGCCTTGGCGTGGCCCGCATTGCGCCACGCGGCAACGCCGTCATCCACGGCGTCGCGCATCACGCGCGTGGTTGCGACCGCATCCGGGGCAAACCCGTCAGGTGGTTGCGCGCCGGGTGGCAAGGGCGCGAGACGCGCCGTGCCAAAGCGAAAGACGGGACCGGGCTGCACCACCACATCCACGCGCTGCACGCTGCGCGGACCGGACAGAACGGGGATGCCGGACGCCTCGCGTCCGTCAATGCGGATCGACACCGCCGAACCGAAATATCCGTTGTCATAGAGCACGCCAACGATGCGTTCATAATCCGCCCGTGCGGCGGCCACGATGTCCTGCGCGGTCGGCTCTGCGTCGCCGGTGGTGGCCAATTGGTAGCTTAACGATGCGCCTTGCAGACTGTCGAGCGTGTCCTGTGACACACCGGGGGCCGACAAGGTGGCGTCAAAGGACCACGCGGGCGCGCCCACCATCAACAACACGGCCAGTACACCGCCCCCGATGCGCCCCAAACGGGTTGCCAATGGGCCTGTGCCACGTAGAGGAGGTGATGTACGGATCATTGGCGTTCCTGTCCTTGAACGCCATGTCGTGCAAAGTCGCGCGGGTTCAAGTTATTTTGTTTTATGGACCCCGTTGCCCGGCCACAATCGGTGTTTCGTACCGTGGCCCCGAATTTTTGCACCGGGCGCAAATCCGCCCAAGGATGTTTCATTCCGGTACGTGGTCCAGCCACGCCTCAGCGCTGGCGTGCAGCAGGCTGTGACCCGCATCCGGAAGGGTCACAACACGGGCCCCCACACGCGCCGCAAGCCGTCGGACCGCGGCGATCGGGGCGTTCTTGTCCTTGGCACCCACGACGAAACACGGCTGCATCGCAAGCGTGGGCAAGCCCTCGTCCCAGTGCCGTGACGACAGCGCAGCATCCGCCAAAAATCCGTCAGGGCCACGTTCCACGTGCCATGCATGTCCGTGCCAGAACAGCCGTTGCACCGTCTCTGATCCGGCTACGGCACGCTGGTCAAAGCGGGCATTTGCAAAGACAATCTTGGCAAAGCCCGCCGGTCCCTGCCGCAGGATACGCTGGCCGCCCAGCAAGGCCAGATACCGCGCGGCTTTTGGGTTCACCCGTGACAGGGCCGAAAAAACCCGCGTTTCGGCGGGCAGCGACCACAGGTCAGACCAGTTCGCCAGCGACGGGACCGGTGCCAGACAGGTCAGCGACTGAATGCGATCCGGGGCCAGCGCCGCCATCCACAACGCAAAGGGCGCGCCCAGATCGTAGGTGACGACGTCAATCTGGCCAACGCTGAACGTGTCGAGCATGTGCAGCAGGTCCTGCGCGATATCCTGCACCTGCGCGTCGGCATCACCGGGCGTCTGCCCGTGACCGGGCCGTCCGGGCGCTATGATCCGGCGGGACCGGAACCGTGCAAGCGCCGGTTCCGGCAATCTGCGCCCCGCGAGACAGCCGTGCAGAAACAGCAGCGGCTTGCCCTGATCCGGCCCGGTGACTTCGACATCCATGCGCCGCCCGCTGGGCAGGCTAAGCATGTAGTTGCCATGTGCATCCACCGCACGCTCGGCCCGCATGAACTGCGTTGTAGCAATCAGGCCGTAGACGAGATGAACGATATCCACATGCCCGTGGGTGTCCGTCTTGCGGCAAATGGTGCGGACCTGCGTGCGCACCGTTTCCAGCGCCCGGTTGCGGCGCTGCGCAATATCCTTGGGCTGGTGCCCACGAAACAGCATCTCGACCACGTCGACCTCGGTGTCGGTCAACTGGAACCCGCTTTTGAGCAAGGGAGCCACGGCGCTGTTCCATCCCACCACAATTGCGATGGCATCGAACCCGCCCGTGCCATTGGATTGGGCAAAAACCGGAACCGGGCGCAACTGTGGCCGGGTGAACAGCGTGAATGTCGCCTGCGACCGCCGCCCCCGCAGCAGATCCTCCAGCACGGACTGGCCGCTTTCGCCCAGCTGATCCATCAGGCTTTTGCCGGGGTCGAGGCCAAAGACCGAGATGGCCGACGCCGTACCGGTCACCATGCGGCCCTTCCGGTCAAAGGTGAAACTCAACTCGCCCGTGCCCTGACCAACGGCACCGGTCTGCATGACCGCGTCGGCTGCGGATTCGAATTCGGGCACGAGGTGGCGCAACCCCGCCCCCGGTTCAAGCTGCATGGCCGTGTCCGTCTGTTCGATCAGCGTGCCGAATGTCTCGTTGCGGGCAATCGACTCGAATATCAGGCTGCGCAGGTGGTCCGTTTCGCGATTTTTTCCTGTCAAAATCCGCGTTCCCCGCCACCCGTACCCTCATCGGAGTATGGATCAGCCTCTGCGGTTCTTCAATGCTGGGCCCGTCACAGTTGCGTTTGCGCATATAGGGAAAGGGTGCGGGATGATTGGCAAAACCGGATGGAACGGAACAAGTATTTGCAGATGGGTCTGCGCGGTATCGGTTTGCGCATATATTGCCGGACCACCCGCCCATGCCGATACGCCGTGCACGGTCATCACCGACCCTGCAATCTACGCGGACCGCCTGAACGAGGCGATCCTGCTTATGCAATACAAGGACATCGTGGTGCGGGCGACCGATGGCAAAATCCGCTGTAACGAGGACGCCAAGAACACGCGGCAAGTCTGCGTGGTCGAGGGCCGTGGCGAAATCCTTGTCGTGGGCGGGGACGCCCCGGAACAGGTGATCCGCCTGAACAACGAAAAGATGGGCGAAGTCCACATCTATGCCACAGGCGATGTGACCTGCGGCCTGCAATCCGATTTCAACTGAAACCGATCGGGGCGTTTGGGCCAACACAAGGGGGACGTTTATGAAAATTCTATTGTGTGGTGCGGGGCTTGCTATTCTGGTCGCGACCCCAACTTTTGCGGACACGTTGGAGAACAAGCCCGCCTGTGAGGAGTTGATAGCGCTTTTCATCGTGCTGGCAGAGAAATCCGGCGAGACGGTCAGCAACGCCAGCGCCCAAGCCGAGGTGATGTCGGAAAATCCCAGCGATGCGGAATGCGCCGCGATGCTTGCCCTGTTCCCGCGACAAGAATGATCATTCTGCGTGCGCTTTCACATGGCTGACTAACCCAATCGACGCGCAACAGAGTGCGGCATTGCCTTATCCTTCGGGGGCGAGGGTCACGTCGAATGTCACGTGCAGATAGGGTTCCGTGATCTTACCGGACAAAGCCATGCCGCTTGGGAAAGTCGACGCGGGTCGTTCGACATAGGTCATCACCAGATCCTCCCGCACGCCAAAGACGGTGTCCTGATCCAGATACGGGTCATCGTCGGGAAAAATCTCGGTCACCAGCGGTTTGAACCCGGGTGCCTTGACGATGTAGTGCAGATGCGACGGACGCCACGGATGACGTCCACACGCATTGAGGATGTCGCCCACCGGCCCGTCCGACGGCACGGTGTATTCCACAGGTTTAACAGTGGTAAAGCCATAGCGCCCGTCGGCACCCACCGTCATCAGCGCATGAAACGAATACATGTCCTGATCGGCGTCCTGACTGGCATAAAGCCCGTTGGGTGCGGTTTGCCAGATATCCAGTTCCGCGCCCGGAATGGGGTTGCCATCCGTATCCTTGATGACCCCTTCGGCCAACAGCACCGGCCCGCCAAAATCGCGCTTCATATCGCCGCCCACTTCCAAAGGCGGCGCGCCTGACACGTGAAACGGGCCCAGAACGGACGAACTGGTCGCATCCGGGCTCGAATTGATCATGTCCACCAGCGACGACATGCCCAGCACATCCGAGGCAAGGATGAATTCGTGCCGGTCCTCGCTTTCGATGGCCGCGCACCCTTCGAGAAAGGCGATGCCGGCCTGCCATTCCTCGTGGGTCAGGTCCACCTCTTTGGCAAAGTCGTGCATATGCCGGACCAGCGCGCCCAGCACCTCGCGCATCCGCGGGTCCATATCGTCGGACATGTAGCCCAAAAAGACATCCGTGATGTTGTCCTTGGTGACAGTGCGCATGAGGGGTCTCCTTAGATCAGGGCAAGGCTGAGGATCGGGAATTCGATAAGGATAAAGAGCACGATCAGCATCACGAATGCAAAGGGCAGCGCGCCCATGAACACATCCTTGAGGCTAATGCGATCGTCGTTGATCGTCGATTTGATCACAAAACAGGATATGCCAAGCGGAGGCGTAAGCAGGCCGATTTCCGCACCCACTACAGTGATGATGCCGAACCAGATCAGCGACATATCCAGCGCCTCGGCCAGCGGCAGAAACAGGGGCACCACGATCAGGATGATAGAGGCTGTGTCGAGCAGCGTGCCCAGAAACAGCATCAGCAGCACATAAAGCAGCATGATCGACCAGAACGACGCGGCGTTGCCCGCCAGAAGGTCCTGCAACTGGTTTGGCAACCCGGCGAGCCCCAGCATCCGGCTGTAGATCGAGGCCGCCGTGATCAGGAACAGGATGGCGGCGGTGATGTGCCCCGTCTCTAGCAGCGCGTCCCAAAAACTGCGCGCGGTCATGGATTTGCGGATCACCGCGATGATCAGCGCCACCAATGCGCCCGCCGCCCCGGCCTCGACCGCTGTGAGCCAGCCGGTGTAGATGCCGCCCAGCACGATGGTGATCAGGAACAACGTCGGCAGGGTTTTGGACGCAACCTCGCGACCCGACATCCATTCGGTGTCCTCGACCACCCTGCCCCCGACAAATCCCGGCGTAAACCGGCCCATGACCCAGATGGCACCCACATAGGCGATGGCCAGCAGGATGCCGGGAATCACGCCCGCAAGGAACATGTCGCCCACCGATTGCTCGGCCACAAAGGAATAGATGATCAGCATCGCGGATGGCGGGATGATCATGCCCAGAACGGAACTGCCTGCCACGACCCCCACGGCGAACCGCGGGTTGTAATCCTGCGCCATCATTTGCGGAACGGAAACCTTGGTGAACACCGACGCAGATGCAATGGACGACCCGGTTACGGCGGCGAACACGGCATTGGCCCCCACAGTCGCCATGCCAATCCCACCTTTGACCTTGCGAAACCGCATGGTCATGACTTCGTAGATGTCTCGGCCCAACCCCGCCTTGGAAACGATCAGCCCCATAAAGGTGAACAGCGGGATGGTGGCAAAACTGTACTCCATCGCACTGTCGCCCACGGCGACCTTCAGCAGGTTCAGCGCCAGCGTGAAATTGTCCCGCATCAACCAGATCGACACAAAGGACACCATGCCAAGGGCGACCGGAATGTAGACGCCTGAATAGATCAGAAAGACAATCGCGACGACCGAGATCAGGCCAATCTCGATCGGTGTCATGGGGTGCCTGCGGGGCGGTCGCGGCCCGTGATGACCTTGATCACAAAGATCAGGCAAGACAGCGCCGTCCCCAGCGTGATCACCAGTTTGACCGGCCACCAAGGCAGCGTGAACAGGCCCGGCACGCCAAAATAGTCATTGGTGGCCCACATCTTTAGGAATTCGGGCCAGGTGATGTAGGCGATCAGACCCATGAAAATGGCCGATAGCGCATTGATAATGCGCCGCATATTGCTGGCCGCAGCGGGACGCCGTGCCGAGAGGAATGTCAGAAAACCGTCAGACCGTGTCAGCCGGTCCACCCGCACCACATCCGCCAATTGAAGAAACACGATCAAAACAACAGAAAACTGCACCATCTCGTAGGTGCCCCGCAGCGGCGACGCAAAAAACCCACGCGCGACCACGTCCACATTCAGCACCACCACCAACGCCAACACGACCAGCGTGCCCAAGGCGTTGGCGGCAATGGCCAGCGTATTGGCGACCGAAGACAGGCCAGCAACGGCGGACTTCAGCATGTTCCGGCCCCTCCCCGGACCCGCGATCAGTTCGCCGTCCAGTCGCGCACGCCGGTGTAGCCTGCCGCGTCAAGCTTGCCCAAATAGGCCGCCAGCATCTCTGTACCGGCCTCGCCCTTGTCATTCAGCGTCGCAGCCCATTCCTGTGCGATATTCGGCATGGCGTTGGCCCACGCGGCGCGGTCTTCGGCAGATACGTCGACGATGGTGCCACCGTCGGCCACATAGGCGTCGCGCGAGGCTTGAGCCCGGTCCATGGCGATGCCTGCCACGTGGTCACGATAGGCAATCGCCACCTCCTTGAGCACGTCCTTGACCGGATCGGGCAGACCCGCCCAATAGTCGGCGTTCACCGTGATCGTTTTGGAATTCACAGCGCCAAGGTCCGCCCTGAGCATATAGGGCGCCACTTCGGCGATCTTGAAGGTTTTGGCCGCCTCCGGCCACAGCATTCCGCAATCCACCAGACCGGTCTGGAGCATGTTGTAGAAATCGGTCAGCCCGCCGCGCACGCCTGCTGCATCCTTGATCCCTTCGAGGTAACGCAGGTTCAGACCGGCGCCGGCAATCTTCTTGCCCTCGAGGTCCGCCACAGACGACACCGGTTCGGTGCAGAACACCTGATATGTGTCGAGCACGACGCCCGTGGCCAGATAGACCTGATTTTGCGCCGCAAACTCGTTGTTCATGGCCGGGAATTCGCGGGCAATCTCGTCCACGGCCTGCGCCACTGCACGGGCGTCAGAAGCCACAAAGGGGGTGGAGCCGGAAATGCCCTGACTGGGCAGTTTCGAGGAATGGAAGATCGTGGTGACGATGCCGATATCACCCAGCCCCAGTTGCACGCCTTCCAGCACGCCCTTGGGCTTTACGATGGAACCGCCGTAATTCTCCTGCCAGTTCATCTTGAATTCGCCAGCCTCGGCCAGACGTTTGTCGACCTCGGGGATAAAGAAATTGGTGAATTCTTTGACCCACAATGCGCGGTCCGGATAGCCGTCGATGACCACTGCGTTGATTGTGGTCTCGGCTGCGACCGACAATGCCATCGCGGTGGCAAGTGCCGCGCCGATCAGGCCCTTTTTCATCCAAAATGTCATATGGTTTTCCTCCCAGAATGCGCGGCCATGTGCGGCCTCTTTTGTCTCAGTTGGTCTTGACCCAATTCACCGTCAGATCCGTGCCTGCGGCCTCGAACAGCTTGGCGATGGCGCAGTATTTTGACGTCTCTTGGCCCACGCGGGTCAGATCGTTTTGACTGGCGGGTGTGTCGCAATTCACGGTCAGCGTGATTTCGGGAAACGGCAGGTCGATCTCTTCCTCCATGAGAACGCCGCGCCGATCGAACTTGCAGTTTGCGTCAATCGTGACTGTGCCAAGGTCCACCCCCAGCCTTGCTGCGTTCTTGTGGCCGATCACATTTGTGCAGGCGATCAGGGCCGTCATCGCCGCCTCGGTCGGGCTGGGGCCCATGTTCGTGCCACCCCGCGCAACCGGTTCGTCAATCACCACGTTGAGGTCGCGCACGGGGATTTCGGTGCGCGCATGTGTCGGACAGGCCGCGGTGGTGCGGTATGTCACGAAGGTTTTCATCTTGACGGCCATGGCCCCTCCTCAGGCGTAGCTGCACGCCTTGTCGAACGGAAAGCGCGGCAATTTCTGGAACAATGCCGTCTCGTCCGCGTACCCGATGTTGCACAGGAAATTCGATTTCAGCGTGGTTCCGGCAAAGAACTCTGCATCCACGACATCGTTGAAAAAGCCCGACATGGCACCGACATCAAGGCCAACAGCCCGGGCTGCGATCATCAAATACGCGCCCTGCAACGTGCCATTGCGGAACGCGGTGTCGGCGATGTGCTGGTCCTTGCCCTCAAAGAAATGCCGCCGGTCTTCATGCGGAAAGGTGAAGGTCAACTCTTTCCAAAACTCGAGATCATGGGCGACAATTACGGTTACGGGCGCACCCATCATCTTGGCCACATTGGCGGGCTTCAGTGCCTTGGCCAGCCGGTCCTTGCCCTCGGGCGATTTCACGAACACGAACCGTGCAGGCAGCGTGTTCATGCTGGTCGCGCCATTTATGGTAATGTCATAGATCTCTTCGAGCAGCGCATCGGGCACGGGTTCGTCCCGCCACGCGTAATGCGACCGCGCACGGCGCAGGATCAGGTCGATGGCGTCATCCGACAGCCGGTCGATGCGGAACCGCAGGTCGCGGTGATCGGCCTGCGCCTTGGCGCGCGCGGCGTCCAGCGCCTCTTTGGCGGGGGCGTTCATTCGGCTGCCACCTGTGTGCCCGCGTCTTTTTCATCGATGACGGGGCTGGCGCAAATGCCGATCCCCTCAATCTCGATCTCGACCGTTTCACCTGGGATCAACCAACGGGGGTTGGGTTTCTTGGCATGGCCCACGCCCGGCGGCGTGCCAAGCGCGATCAGGTCGCCGGGTTCCAGCGTGGTATATTCCGAGATCGTGGCAATCACCTGCCGCACGCCCCAGATCATGTTGGCCGTGTTGGAGCTTTGCAGAATCTCGTCGCCCACGCGGCTTTCGATTTTTAAGCCCGATGCCGCTTCGGGCAGATCATCCGGCGTCACCGTAAACGGGCCAACCGCGCCGGTGCTGTCGAAATTTTTTCCCGGCGTCCACTGGTGCGTCTTGCGCTGGTAGTCCCGGACCGAGCCGTCGTTGAACACGGTGTAGCCAAACACATGATCCAGCGCGTCCGCTTCGGAGACGTGCCGCCCGCGTTTGCCGACGATCAGCATCAGTTCGGCCTCGTAGTCCAACTTGTCCGAACAGGCGGGCCGAACCATCGGTTGCCCTGCCGCCATGATCGAATTCCGGCCCCGCATGAACAGCGCCGGGTAGTCGGGAATGTCGTAGCCGCCTTCTTTGATGTGTTCGACATAGTTCAGCCCGAGGCAAATGATCGTGCCGGGGGTCGTGACAGGAAGCGCCGGCGTGATGGAACTGACGGGCACCTGCGGCGCATCGGCAAGCTGCCCGGCCAACGCCGCGACTCGGTCCGGCGCCGCGATCACCCCCATCAGATCAGCGCCGAGATGTGCGTCCAGGGCCGTCAAATTCACGGCATTCTCGCCGGTTACAGCAAAAACAGCCGTGCCACCCGGCACCTCGCCCACCAGATATTTCATCGTCGCAATCCTTGTCAGTTCACGCAATTTCTGCCTACAATATGATCAAGTGTCAAATAATATCGATATTTTGGAGGGGCAGTCATGGTGGCCTGGGCCGACTACAAAGCGACAGCCAGAGATCGGGGCGCGTTGGCGCTGGAGCTTTATGTGGTGATGAGCACGCCCGCCAAAACACCAGATGACGTCAAGGCTGCGCTGCCCGATCACCTTGCATATCAGGCTGATCTGGAACGGGCGGGCCAGCTTGCTTTTGCCGGTCCAATGTCCGATGAAACGGGCGAACACATGCAGGGCATGGGTCTTGTCATCTACCGCGCCGACAGCTTTGAGGCGGCGCGCGCACTGGCCGAGAACGACCCGATGCACAAGACCGGCGCACGCACGTTCACCTTGCGGCGCTGGATGATAAACGAAGGGTCGCTGACGCTGTCTGTTGGCCTCTCGACGGGCGGCGCCGCCCTCAGCTGAGCCGGAAAGGCACGACATGAACGTCACACGCGACATTGCGGGCAAGGAAACCTCCGCCACCCATGGCGCGTATCTGACATTGCGCGAGATGATCCTGACGGGCGCGCTGCCCCCCGGCGAAAAGCTGAAAATTGAACAGTTGCGCGGATTGCTGAACACCGGGGCAAGCCCCGTACGCGAAGCGCTGAGCTTGCTGACCTCTGACATGCTGGTCGAGCGGATCGACCAGCGCGGATTCCGTGCGGCCCCCGTGGGCAAGGCCAATTTCGAAGAAATCCTGACCCTGCGCTGCACGCTGGAGCCGATGGCGCTGCGCGCCTCCATCGCCAACGGTGCCGCCGATTGGGAAGAACGTCTGGTGCTGCGGCATCACCATATGAAAAAGGCCAGCCAGCGCGATGCGACGGATTTCGAAGTTGCGCACAAGGCGTTTCACATGGCGCTGCTCGACAATGCAGGCCTGCCGATGCTCGAACGCTACTGCGCGCAGCTTTATGATCTGAACATCCGCTACCGGAACCTTGCCGCCGGTGGTGCCAGCTATCGCAAACGCAGTATCGCCACGGAACATCAGGAAATCCTTGATGCGGCATTGGACCACGATGCGGACGCGGCCACAGATTTGCTGATCAGCCACTACCGCCGAACCGGCGAATATCTGAGCCGTCAGATGGAGGCGTAAGGTGCAACGGAACTGGTTTCTGGGCGATCTGCTGACGCAATTGTTTGAACGCCGTGACCGGGCGCGGGGCAAGGACGATACGCGTCCCCTGCCCGCCTTGTGCGACGCATTGCTGTCCACCGAAGGCGAACTGTCCGGTGTCCAACTGGCCGCCACGCTCCTTGACCGCTATGCCAGCGCAAATGACGCTGACAAACTGGCGTTTTTCGAATACCTCAACACCGCGTTGGAGATTGACGCCGCGCATCTGGCCGCCCTTGCGCGCACCTATGCCGAAGCGCCCCGGACGGACCTGTTTCGAGACCTCAGCCGCGCCGCAGAGCCGCGGCGTCAGGAATTGCTGCGGCGCCTGAACCAGCCCGTTGGTGCGACGGCGGCACTGGTGGCCATGCGTGTGGATCTGCTGCGGTTCGTGCGGGATCACCCGGACCTTGCGCGGACGGATTTTGACTTTGTCCATCTGTTGCGCAGTTGGTTCAATCCGGGCTTTCTGGTGCTCAAGGCCATCAACTGGGACACGCCAGCACGCATTCTGGACAAGATTGTCGCCTATGAGGCCGTGCACCGGATCGGTGATCTGGATGATCTGCGCCGCAGGCTTTATCCCGAAGATCGCCGGTGTTTCGCGTTCTTTCATCCGTCAATGCCTGACGAGCCGTTGATCTTTGTCGAGGTTGCGCTGACGGCGGACATTCCCGGCTCTATTGATGCGCTGCTGCTGGATGGGCGGACGCCGCTGGCGACAGAGGCCGCGCGGGTGGCGGTGTTTTACTCCATCTCGAACTGTCAAAGCGGGCTGACCGGCATCAGCTTTGGCAATCTACTGATCAAGCAGGTGGCCGCAGAACTGGCGCGCGATGTGCCGGGGTTGGAGCGTTTCGTGACCCTGTCACCCATCCCCCGCCTGAACCAATGGCTGGCCACGCAAACCGATGACCCGGAGCACGGGCAAGCCGCGCAGGATGTGCTGGGCGGCACCGCCTCCGAAGCCGTGCTGCGTGCGATGGCCGCGCGTTACCTGATGACGGCAAAACGCGCCGATGGCACGCCATTTGATCCCGTCGCACGGTTCCATCTGGGCAATGGTGCGGAAATCCATGACCTGCACGCCAATGCCGACACGTCCGCAAACGGACACGCACAGTCAAGCGGTGTCATGGTCAACTACCTCTACGATCTGGCGCAGACGGGTCCCAACCACGCACGCTTTGCGCTGCACGGGGATGTGGCGGCCACCAAGGCAATGCGGACGCTGGCCAACGCACCGCTGACCCAGACCTCCAAGGAAGAACCTGCGTGACCAACACTCTTTATGACGCGCTGATCGCGCCGCACGCCAATACTGCCGACCCATTCCTTGAACGCGACGATGGTGTCACGCTTAGCTATGCGGATTTCGTAAAGCGGGCCGCACAGATCGCGCATGTGTTGATCGAGACAGGCGTGACACCCGGCGACCGCATCGTCGTGCAAGCCCCCAAGTTGAGCGATACGGTCGCGCTTTATGCGGCTGCGGTGCAGGCAGGCGCGGTCTATCTGCCACTCAACACGGCCTATACCCTGTCGGAACTACACTACTTCATCAGCGATGCGACACCCGCTCTGATCGTGTGTGATGACGGTGACGCGCCTCAAATCGCCGAGATCGCCGCGGATGTCGGGGCAAAAGTGCTGACGCTTGCGGGCGACGCAGGCAGTTTGAGCGTCGCAGCGAACGACAGGCCGACGCAGTTTGAGACGGTGCCGCGTGGCCCCGATGATCTGGCGGCGCTGCTATACACGTCTGGCACGACCGGACGGTCCAAAGGCGCAATGCTCAGCCACAAGAACCTGCTGTCCAATGCCACGGTTCTGACTGACCTTTGGCAAATCACTGCGCAGGACAGGCTGATCCATGCGCTGCCCATCTTTCACACGCATGGGCTGTTTGTTGCGCTGAACACGGCACTGATGGCCGGGTCCTGCGTGCGGCTGATGGCGGGGTTTGACGTCGATACCATTCTGGACGAACTGCCCCGCTCCACGCTGATGATGGGCGTACCGACCTTTTACACCCGCCTGTTGGGAGATGCGCGCTTTGCCGATGGTCTGTGTGACAAGATGCGGCTCTTTGTCTCCGGGTCCGCGCCGCTGCTGGCCGAGACGCACAAGGCGTTTGAGGCGCGCACCGGGCACCGCATTCTCGAACGCTACGGCATGACCGAAACGAACATGATCACCTCGAACCCCTATGATGGTCCGCGTGTCGCCGGGACGGTTGGACATGCCCTGCCCGGCACCGAGGTCAGGATCACCAATCCCGAAACCGGAGACACCCTGCCTTACGGAGAGATCGGCATGATCGAAGTCCGCGGCGACAACGTGTTTCAGGGCTACTGGAACATGCCCGAAAAAACGGCGGAGGAGTTGCGTGCAGACGGCTTCTTTCTTACCGGTGATCTGGCGGTCATGGAACCGGATGGCCGCATCGCAATTGTGGGCCGTGCCAAGGATCTGATCATCTCGGGTGGCTACAACATCTACCCCAAAGAGATTGAGGACGTGATCAATGACGCGGACGGTGTGACCGAAAGCGCCGTGTTCGGTGTCCCGCATCCGGATTTCGGCGAAAGCGTCATTGCCGCTGTGGTTCCCGCCCCCGGCGCGTCACCCGATCCTGACAGCATCAGGGCCAAGGTCGAGGCGCAACTGGCCCGGTTCAAGCATCCGCGCCGCTACATCATCCTTGATGCGTTGCCACGCAATACGATGGGCAAGGTGCAGAAAAACGTCCTGCGGCAGGATCACAGCACCTGACCATTCAGAACCGCGCGACCAGAACGGACACTTTTGCGTGCCGCGCCACGCGCGAGGCGTTCGGCCCGGTGATCCGATCCGATAGGTCCGGCTTGTGCGCACCCACGATGATGAAATCCGCGCCGCATTTCTCTGCTGCGCGCAGGATGTGTTCGTAGACCACTCCGATCTCGACGATGCATTGCACCGCCCCCATGTCGGGCAGCACCTCGTCCACCATCTCGTGCAAGGCCACCTGTGCGGCCAGTGCTGCCTCTTTCAGCGTGCCCTCCTTGAAGAACGAGCCGACAAAGGACGTGCCGTAATCGGGCAGCACCGTCACGACGCTGAACTGCGCGCCCTGCGGCTCTGCGATGCGGCGCGCCTCGGTCAGCAGCGCGCGGGCATCTTCGGGATGGGTCAGGTCAATGGCGCAAAGGACATGTTTCATGCCAGGGCCTCCTCCTTGGGTTGGCGGCGACGTTGGAGCAGGAACACGGCAAGCACCAAAAGCAACGCCGGCAGATAGAAGATTTCCTTGGGGGGGCGGTCGGCGGGCACGTCCAGTTCGACCAGTTCCCAGTCCCAGTCGATGCCCAGCTGTTCGGCAGGTCCGCCAAAGCTGAGATTGTCGACAAATATCTTGCCATCCTCGTCCCGGAATTCGATCCCCGCGCCGTTCAGCAGGCGCGCCGCGCCGTCCTCGCCCGCATCTCCGACAGGCAGCAAATAGCGCGCGTCCACCACCTCGCCGTTCAGATTTTCACCCATCAAGCGCACGCGCAGTGATGCGTTGTCCGGCGCTGCTTGGGCCATGGAAAACAGTTCCGATCCGGGTCGTGTTTCGAACTCGGGCGCGAACTGGTTAAGGATGTAGCCCGGTTGAAACAGCACGAACGCAGCCACCAACAGCGCAATGCTTTCGTAGAACCGCGATGGTACGATGAAATAGCTCATCGTGGCGGCGGCAAAGAGCAGCATCGCGATGAGCGCCACGATAAAGACGAACACCGCCTGCACTGGCCCCACGTCAATCAACAGCAGATCGGTGTTGAAGATGAACAAAAACGGCAACAGCGCCGTGCGGATCGAATAGAAAAACGCCTGGAACCCCGTCTTGAGCGGATCACCCTTCGAAATTGCGGCCGCCGCAAAACTCGCAAGTCCCACGGGCGGAGTCACATCCGCCATGATGCCAAAGTAAAAGACGAACATGTGCACCGCCACCAGCGGCACAATCAGCCCTTCTTGCGCACCCAGTTCGACGACAACACCCGCCATCAGCGACGACACCACGATATAGTTGGCAGTGGTGGGCAGCCCCATCCCAAGCACGATCGAGATCACGGCGACAAAGAACAGCATCGCCAGCAGCTTGATGTTCATAAACGGCACCAGACCATCAAGACCAAGCGCCAGAAATTCCACGAACTCCGCCATCACCTGCCCGATCCCGGTGAGCGTCACAGCACCCACAATGATACCCGCCACACCCATGGCGGCGGCAAGGCCGATCATGTTGCGCGCGCCTGCGATCATGCCTTCGGCAATGTCGCTGATCCCGTCGGCAAAGCGTTGGACCACACCGCCCTGCCCCCGGAAAAACGCCTTGAGCGGGTTCTGCGTCAACAGGATGAACAGCATCGCGATGGTTGACCAAAAGGCGGACAGACCGGGCGATTTGCGTTCGATCATCAGCAAATACATCAGCAGCAGGATCGGCATGATGTAGTGGATGCCGGTCTTGAAGATTTCACGCACCGGCGGCAGGTTCTGCATACTGTCAAGGCTGGTGTCGAGATCGGGGCCTTTGGCGGCGAACCGCACCGCAGCAAGATATGCCACGAACATCAGCGCCAGCAGCACCGACATCGCCGCACCGCCGAACACGCCATAGATCGTGTCGACAACGACACCGGTCAGAAACAGCAACCCACCCGCAATCACGATGGAGATCGCGATGATGAAAATCGCGCCCAGCATGAATTTGACCGGGTGCATCCGGCTGGAGCCTTTCATGCCCGATTTCAGCGCCTCAAGGTGGACGATGTAGACCAGCGCGACATAGGAAATCGCGGCAGGCACAATAGCGGTCTTGACGACCTCGACATAGGAAATGCCTACATATTCCGTCATCAGGAACGCGACGGCCCCCATCACCGGGGGCGTCAGCACGCCGTTGATCGACGATGACACCTCAACCGCGCCCGCTTTGGTCGCGGGAAAGCCGACCTTTTTCATCAGCGGAATGGTAAAGGTGCCGGTGGTGACCACGTTGGCGATGGACGAGCCTGAGATCAGGCCGGTGGCAGCAGATGCAATCACGGCAGCCTTTGCGGGGCCGCCGCGCAGGTGGCCAAGGGCCGCAAAAGCCAGTTGCAGGAAATAGTTGCCCGCACCGGCTTGATTCAGCAGCGCGCCAAACAGCACAAACAGAAAGACAAAGCCCGACGACACGCCAAGGGCCACGCCAAACACCCCTTCGGTCGTCAGCCACATGTGGCTCATCGCCTTTTCGAACGACGCGCCTTTCCACTGGACAACTTCGGGCAGGCCGGACCACGAGCCAAAGAAGACATAAGACAGGAAAAACAGCGCCACGGCCATCAGCGGAATGCCCAGCGACCGGCGCGCGGCCTCCATCAGCAGGACCAGCCCGATGCCCGCAATGACAATATCCGTCATGTTGGGCGCACCGGTGCGGTTGGCGACCCCGCGATAATCCCACCACAGATAGGACGCGGCCGCCGCCGCAATCAGCGCAACCACCCACGTCAACGCAGGGATGCGGTCGCGGGGGGCGGATTTGTGACCGGGAAAGGCGAGAAACGCGAGCAGCACGGCAAAGCCAAGGTGAATGGCCCGCGTCTGCGTGTCGTTCCAGACAAAGCCCACGACAAAGGGCAACGGCGACGCAATCCAAAGCTGGTACAGCGCCCAGCACAGCGGCAGCACCCACAATGCGCGGCGGCCAAAGGTATCTTTTGGCTGGCGGCCCCCTGTGTCTGCGTCGGCGACGATATCCTCAAGCGCCGGATCGGATCCGGCATTGGTGCGCGCGTCTGTCATGGGGTCCCCCGTCGGAATTATTATGGGCCCGAGGCGCGGACGCCTCGGGCTATGTTCATACCCCCGCGGGGGCGGCAGGCGCGCTTAGAGCAGGCCCGCTTCTTTGTAGTACTTCTCGGCACCGGGGTGCAGCGGCGCGCTCAGCCCGTCTTTGACCATCTGTTCCTTGGTCAGGTTGCCAAAGGCCGGGTGCAGCTTTTTGAAGTCGTCAAAGTTTTCGAACACTGCCTTGACCAGCACATAAACCACGTCGTCGGAAGTGGCAGCATCGGTGACAAAGGTCGCCTTTGGACCCCACGAGGCCACGTCCACGTCATTGCCGGGATACATGCCGCCCGGAATGGTTGCCGCAGCATAGGCGGAGTTTGCGGCCAGCACCTTGTCTGTTCCCGATGTGGTCAGGTCCAGCAATTTGATGTCGCAGGTCGATGTCGCTTCCATGGACGAGCCGTTGGGCAGGCCAGCGGCCCAGATCGCCGCGTCCAGCTTGCCATCGCACAGGGCGGCGGATTGCTCAGACGATTTCAGTTCAGCCGCGAGCGAGAAGTCGTCAGGCGTGACGCCAGCCGCGTCCATCAGAACACCCGCCAGCACCCGCGTGCCCGAACCGGGGTTGCCGATGTTGACGCGCTTGCCCTTCATGTCCGCCACAGAGTTGATGCCGCTGTCGGCGCGGACCATCACGTGCATCGGCTCGGGGTGTACCGAGAAGACGGCGCGCAGGTCGCCATAAGGTTCGTCGCTTTCAAATGCGCGGACGGCTTCCATTGCCGCCGACTGCACGTCTGACTGCACAACGCCGAAATCCAGCTCACCCTCGCGGATGGTGCGGGTGTTGTAGACCGATCCGCCCGTCGATTCGACCGAGCAGCGCACGCCATGTTCCTTGCGGTCCTTGTTCACCAGACGGCAGATCGCACCACCGGTGGGATAGTACACGCCCGTTACGCCACCGGTGCCGATGGTGATGAACTGGCCATGGCCGTCCGCCAGTGCGGCACCGCCCATTGTGACCATTGCGACGGCCGCAGCCGTCAGTTTCAGTTTAGCAAACATGAGTGTCTCCCTGTTCATTGGTTTGCGGGTGTCATCACGGGGTCCAGGTCTCTCCCAGAGCGTGAATTTGGTTCTCCGCGTCGCGGATCATGTCCTCGGCATTGTCGCCTGCCCGCGCAAGTAGCATTGTGATGATCGTTTCGATCAACACAAGCGTGGCAGCATAGGACGAAAAGAATTGCGGGCTTTCGGTGGGCACCACAAAGCTCTGTGATGCAAAAGCCAGCGCCGGTGAGGTGTGGCTGTCGGTGATTACGATGGACGGCACACCCAGATCCCGCGCCGCTTGCAGTGCCGAAATGGTGCGGCGCGCATAGGGTGCCTTGGAAATCGCCAAGACAGCGTCGCCCGGCCCCAGCCGCGCCATCGTCGCCGCCAGCGTCGTGCCGTTGCGCCCCGCAACGGACCAGTTGGGGCTGAACCAGTGAGCCAGATAACCAAAGTAGTCGACAAAGCCCGACGACCCCTGCGATCCGACAAGCAGGACATGGCCCGCAGCGTGCAATGTCTCCACCGCCGCTTCGAGGCTGTCATTGGTAATGTCGCGGTCGAGATATTCGATATTGGCGATGCAGGCCGCGGCCTGCCGGTGCAGGAACACATCCGCATCCGGAGGCGTCGCCTTGGCGCGCAGCGCGTGGGCCCGTTCGGAAAAGGACGCCATCTTGCGTCCCATCGCGACGCGACCATCTTCGCGCATTTGTTCATAGTCGTGATACCCCAGCGCACGCGCCAAACGCGAAAATGTTGCGGGCGATACGCCGCTGGTGCTGGCAAGGGACCGCAGGGACCGGGTGGCAATGTCGATGGGATTGTCCGCGACGAAATCGGCTGCAACCTGCAACTTGTCGCTCAGCCCGGCATAATTGCGACTGATCCGCTCTTCGATCGTGGCCGTTTCGGTCACGCGCGTCCCCCTTTTTGGTGAAACGGACTGTTTCAACTGTTTTGAGAGTTGTCAACGCGTGAAACGCGTGTTTCAAAAGGAGAGATTGAAAATACGGATTTGCGCCATGTCCCTGCCCTCTCATGCGTCGGTTGTTGTCATCGGTGGCGGTATTATGGGCTGCTCGACCCTGTACCATTTGGCCAAGTTCGGTGCCGACGCGATCCTGCTGGAGCGGAACAAGCTGACATCCGGCACCACGTGGCATTCCGCCGCTCAGGTGCGCGCGCTGCGCTCGTCGCGAAATCTCACCCGCATGATCCAGTATTCCGTGGACCTTTACAGCCAGCTTGAGGCCGAGACGGGACAGTCCGTGGGGTGGATACAGGAAGGGTCGCTGTCGCTCGCCACCAATTCCGACCGCCTGACCCTGATCCGGCGACAAGAGGCGCTGGCCCACGCCTATGGCATCGCTGCCACGTCCATCACACCGGACGAAGCCAAAGCACGTTGGCCCCTGATGAACGCCAACGACGTGATCGGTGCAGTCTGGTCGCCCGAGGATGGGCGCGTGTCGCCCTCGGATGTGTGCGCGGCGCTGGTCAAAGGGGCCAAAGCGCTAGGGGCAAAGCTGTTCGAAGATACAGGTGTCACCGGTATCCTTACAGAAAATGGCCGCATCAAAGGGGTCGAGACCACGCAAGGCACTGTGATGTGCGATGCCATCGCGCTGTGCACGGGCCTGTGGTCGCGGGAGGTGGGCGCCATGGCCGGGGCCGAAGTGCCGCTGCTCGCCTGTGAACATTTCTACCTGCTGACCAAGCCCATCGACGGGATCACCGGCAATCTGCCCACGCTCAGCGATCATGACAATTACCTTTATATCCGCGACGATTCCGGCGGGCTGCTGGTGGGGTGTTTTGAACCCATGGGCAAACCCATCGCGCCCGGCGTGCTGGACGACAGCTTTGCCTTTGGCCTGCTGCCCGAGGATTGGGACCATTTCGAGCCGATGATGCACAAGGCCCTGCACCGATTGCCGGGGCTGGAAACAGCGGAGGTCAAGATGCTGCTGAACGGTCCAGAGAGCTTTACTCCCGACGGGTCCTTTATGCTGGGTGAAACCGCGGAAACGCGCGGGCTGTTTCTGGGCTGCGGCATGAATTCAATGGGTGTGGCGGCAGGTGGTGGCGCGGGCATGAACCTCGCCCACCAGATCGTGCACGGGCACACCGCCTATGACCTGAGCGAAGCCGATGCCAAACGGTTCGCGCCCGTGTTCAACTCGGTCGACCACCTGATGGCCCGCGCGCCTGAAATTCTTGGCACGCATTACGAGGTGCCTTTTCCCGGACGCCAGCTACAGACAGCACGCAATCTGCGTAAACTGCCGTTGCACGACCGGTATGCGGCTGCGGGCGCGGTCAATGGACAGTTCTACGGCTGGGAACGCCCGCTTTACTTTGGGGATGCACCAAAGCGACTGACCTTTGACCGCCCCGCGTGGCACGACGCGGTTGCGCGCGAGGTGCAGGCCGCGCACGAGGCTGCCGCGATCTTTGACGCCTCATCCTTTGGCAAGATCGACGTAACCGGCCCGGACGCCGAAGCCTTCTTGTTGCATGTCTGTGCGGGTCACATGGCACGCGCGCCCGGCTCCGTGATCTACACCGCGATGCTGAACCACCGCGGCACTTTTGAAAGCGATTTGACCGCACAGCGCATCGCGCCCGATCACTACCGCCTGATTGTCGGCACCACAGCGATCAAGCGCGACCTTGCGTGGCTTGCGCGGCACAGCGACGGGTTCAACGTGACCCTTCAGGACACCACCGAAGCCTACGCCGTCCTTGCCCTTATGGGGCCAGACGCGGCACGGATCGTCACCGAAACAGGCGCGTCAGAACTGAACGATCTGGGCTATTTCAAGGTTGGCCCTGCCCATATCGCGGGCAAACATGTGCGCGCCGCGCGCATGTCCTATGTCGGAGAGGCCGGATGGGAGATCACGATGAAGGCCGAAAATGCGGCGGCGATCTACGCCGCACTCACTGCAGCCGGCGCACGGCCCGCAGGCCTTTATGCCCAGACATCCATGCGCGTGGAAAAGGGGTTCTGCGCCATGGGCCACGAATTGGACAGCGACGTGTCCCCGGTCGAGGCGGGGCTGGATTTTGCGACCCGCAAACGGGGTGGTTTCATCGGCGCGGATGCGCTGGCCCAGCGGCGCAGTGACGGTGCGCTGTCGCATGTCGTGTCGCTGCGCTTTGACGATCAAGACGCCGTGCCCCTTGGCCATGAACCGATCCACGCGGATGGCAGCATCGTTGGCCAGACGACGACAGCCACCTACGGGTTCCGTGTGAACGCACCGGTTGCCCTTGGCCATGCACCGGGCCTTGCCGACGGACAGCGCGTGCAGGTCGACATTGCCCGCACGCTCTATGACGCAACCGTCACCATTGGCCCCCTGTTTGATCCTGACGGCGCACGGATGCGCCCCTGACCCCGCTCCAAGGAGCCTGACCCATGTCCCACATCTTTCCCCGCCATACCAAATCCACCCCGCCCCGCGCCGTGCGCGGCGCAGGTGTGTATCTTTATGACGAAACCGGCAAAGCGTATCTCGATGGCTCCGGCGGGGCCGCTGTGTCCTGCCTTGGCCACGGCGATGCGGATGTCATCGCAGCCGTGCAGGCGCAGGCGGCGGAAATGTCCTTTGCCCATACCGGGTTTTTTACCTCTGAACCCGCCGAGGCGCTGGCCGATTTGCTGATTGCACATGCGCCGCAGGGTCTGGACCGCGTCTACCTCGTCTCGGGCGGGTCCGAGGCGACCGAGGCCGCCGTCAAGCTCGCCCGCCAATACTTTGTCGAAACGGGCCAGCCCCAGCGGCGGCACCTGATTGCACGCCGCCAAAGCTATCACGGCAACACGCTGGGGGCGCTGGCGGCGGGTGGCAATGCGTGGCGACGCGAACAATTCGCGCCGCTGCTGATCGACGTGAGCCATATTGCGCCCTGTTACGAATACATTGACCGGCGCGCGGACGAGACGGCCTTTGACTACGGTCAGCGCGCTGCACAGGACCTTGAGGACGAGATACTGCGGCTGGGGCCGGATACCGTTATGGCATTCATGGCCGAGCCCGTGGTCGGCGCGACGATGGGCGCCGTGCCTGCGGTCGAGGGGTATTACAAGCGCATCCGCGAGATTTGCGACCGCTACGGCGTGCTCCTGATCCTCGACGAGGTGATGTGCGGCATGGGGCGGACGGGACACCTTTTTGCCTGTGACGCTGACGGCATCGCGCCCGACATCCTGTGTATCGCCAAAGGGCTGGGCGCGGGTTATCAGCCCATCGGCGCAATGCTCTGCAGTGCCACCATCTATGCCGCCATCGAAAACGGCAGCGGCTTTTTCCAGCATGGTCACACCTATCTGGGTCACCCCGTCGCCGCCGCCGCCGCCCGCACCGTTCTGACCAAACTGACAACCGGTGGTCTGGCGGCTGGTGTGGCCGCACGTGGCGATCGGCTGTGCAAGGCGTTGCAGGACACGTTCGGCCAGCACCCGCATGTGGGTGACATCCGGGGGCGCGGGCTGTTTCAGGGCGTCGAACTGGTGGCTGACCGCGCCACAAAATCGCCCTTTGCCCCCGACCTCAAGGTTGCCCCGCGCATCAAGGCCGCCGCGTTCGACGCCGGGCTGATCTGCTATCCAATGGCAGGCACACGGGACGGCAAACACGGCGATCACGTGCTGCTGGCCCCGCCCTTTATCATCGACGACGACCAGATTGACGAATTGGTGGCCAAGCTATCCCGCGCGGTGAAATCCGTCCTCGACTGATCCCGGCCAACACGGCGCAAAAAAATGGCCGCGCCCGAAAGCCCGGGCGCGGCCATACAAGACATCAGGTGTCAAAAAGGCTTAACCGACCAGTTCCAGACCGGAGAAGAAATAGGCAATCTCGACCGCCGCCGTCTCGGGCGCGTCCGACCCGTGGACGGAGTTTTCGCCAACGCTTTCGGCAAACTCGGCACGGATTGTGCCGGGCGCTGCATCGGCAGGGTTTGTGGCACCCATGACTTCGCGGTTCTTGGCGATGGCGCCTTCACCCTCGAGAACCTGCGCCACGATCGGTGCGGAGGCCATGAATTCGCACAGTTCGTCATAAAACGGACGTTCTGCGTGCACGGCGTAAAACACGCCTGCCTGCGCTTTGGTCAGGTGGATGCGCTTTTGCGCGACGATACGCAGGCCAGCCTCTTCGAACTTGGCGTTGATCGCACCGGTGAGGTTGCGGCGGGTTGCATCGGGCTTGATGATCGAGAATGTGCGCTCAAGGGCCATGGGGTGTCTCCTGTCTGGACAGCACCTGGCGGTCAGGTGCCTGAATCGCGGCCCGCCTACCATGGGGCCAACCGCTTGGAAAGCGGCGATTGACGCAAGCGCCGCACTGCGGCACATGGGCAGCCATGCTGCGCATCAACGATATCACCTACGCCATCGCGGGCCGCCCTCTGTTCGAGGGCGCCAGCGCCGTCATCCCCGAAGGTCACAAGGTCGGCCTTGTCGGGCGCAACGGGACAGGCAAAACGACGCTCTTCCGCCTGATCCGAGGCGAACTGGCGCTGGAATCGGGCAGCATCGGCCTGCCCTCCCGCGCGCGTATCGGCGGCGTCTCTCAGGAAGCACCGTCCAGCGACATCAGCCTGCTCGACACGGTGCTGGCCGCCGACACCGAACGCGCGGCCCTGCTGGCCGAAGACAGCGATGACCCCGCCCGCATCGCAGAAATACAAACGCGGCTTGCCGATATCGACGCGTGGTCCGCCGAGGCGCGCGCTGCCACGATCCTCAAGGGTCTCGGTTTCGACACGCCCGATCAGGCACGGCCCTGTTCCGACTTTTCCGGTGGCTGGCGGATGCGCGTGGCGCTCGCGGCGGTTCTGTTTTCACAACCCGACCTGCTGCTGCTTGATGAACCGACCAACTATCTCGACCTCGAAGGCGCGCTCTGGCTCGAAGCCTATCTTGCCAAATATCCCCACACGGTCATCATCATCAGCCACGACCGCGGCCTCCTGAACCGTGCCGTCGGCAGCATCCTGCACCTCGAAGACCGCAAGCTGACCTACTATTCCGGCCCCTATGATCAATTCGCCCGCCAGCGCGCCGAAAAACTGGCGCTGGCCGCATCCATGGCCAAAAAGCAAGAGGCCCGCCGCGCCCACCTGCAATCCTATGTGGACCGGTTCCGGTACAAGGCGGACAAGGCGAAACAGGCCCAGTCGCGCCTCAAGGCACTGTCCAAGATGCAACCGATCACCTCGCCGCAAGAGGCGGGGCTGAAACGCTTTGATTTCCCCAACCCCGAGGAACTGTCGCCGCCCATTGTCCACCTTGACGGCGCATCCACCGGCTACGGCGACACCACCGTGCTCAGCCGCCTGTCCCTGCGCATTGATCAGGACGACCGGATCGCACTTTTGGGCCGCAATGGTATGGGCAAATCCACCCTGTCGAAACTGCTCAGCGACCGGCTGCCGAAACTGTCCGGCAAAATCACCCGTTCGTCCAAACTGCGGATCGGCTATTTCGCCCAGCATCAGGTGGACGAACTGCATATCGACGAAACCCCGCTGGACCATCTGCGCCGCGAACGCCCGACCGAAAGCCCGGCCAAATGGCGTGCGCGCCTGTCGGGCTTCGGCCTGATGGCGGATCAGGCCGACACCAACGTGGGCAAGCTTTCAGGCGGACAAAAGGCGCGCCTGTCGCTGTTGCTGGCCACGTTGGACGCGCCGCACATGCTGATCCTCGACGAGCCCACCAACCACCTCGACATAGAAAGCCGCGAGGCGCTGGTCGAAGCACTGACCAACTACACCGGCGCCGTGATCCTCGTCAGCCACGACATGCACCTGTTGGAACTGGTGGCTGACCGGCTGTGGCTGGTCTCAGACGGCACCGTCACCCCGTACGAGGATGACCTCGAAAGCTACCGCCAACTGCTGCTGAGCGATGGCAAACCGCCAAAACAGGCCAAAACGGACGCACCCAAACCCAAAAAACCGTCCCGCGACGCCATCCTCGCCCTGCGCTCCGAGGTCCGCAAATCCGAAGCGCGGCTCGAAAAACTCAATCAGATGCGCGACAAACTCGCCGACAAACTCGCCGATCCTGATCTCTACGAGGACGCCAACATCGGCGAAATGGAGGTCTGGCAAAAGAAATATGCCGAGGTGATGAACGCCCTGAACCGCGCCGAAACCCTGTGGATGCAGGACATGGAAAAACTGGAAACCGCCGAACGCGCCTGAACTTCTTCTGACCAAAAATACCACGGGGGTTTGGGGGCAGCGCCCCCATTCACAAAAACAGATAGCGCGCGCCGCAGGCGCTCATTTTGGACACCGCATGATCGATACGGCCTTTTTGATCACCGCCTTTGTCACGATGTTCGTCGTGATCGACCCAATTGGTCTGGCACCGCTGTTCGTCGCGCTGACCCAAGGCATCCCGCCCCGCGCGCGGCGCGCCATCGCGCTGCGCGCCTGTGCCATTGGAATGCTCATCCTCGTCGTCTTCGCACTTTTTGGCGAGGCGGTGCTGGGCTTCATCGGCATTTCTATGCCCGCATTTCGCGTCGCGGGTGGCATCCTGCTGTTTCTCACCGCGCTCGACATGCTCTTTGAACGCCGCACCAAGCGGCGCGAGGATCAAAGCGACAGTGCCGAGGCAGAGGATGATCCCTCCGTCTTCCCGCTTGCCATTCCGTTGATCGCAGGGCCCGGCTCCATCGCGTCGGTGATCCTGCTGACCGGTCAGGCACCCGGCGCGGAAGGGCTGGCGCTCGTGCTGGCGATCACTGCGCTTGTGCTGTGTGTCTGTCTTGGTCTCTTTCTGGCCGCAGGCATGTTGGAGCAGGCTTTGGGCAAGACCGGGATCACCGTCGTCACCCGGCTCCTCGGGATGTTGCTGGCCGCACTTTCCGTCCAATTCGTTCTCGACGGTCTTCGGGATTTCGGTTTTGTCACTGGCTGACATTGCCCGGTCCCACCCTATATTGACCGCATGAGTTCAGACAACATCGCCCAACTGATCTATCTCGGTGCCTTTGGACTGCTCCTTGGCGCGGGGTTCTTGCTGACCAACAAACTCAAGTTGGGCCAGACCCTGCAAATGGCCGCAACCTGGGTGCTGATTTTCATCGGTGTGATCGCAGCTGTTGGGCTTTGGGGCGATATTCAGGACGATCTCTATCCCAATCAAACGCGGTTCGATGAGGAATCGGTGGTTGTCCCGCGCAGCCGGGACGGGCACTACTACCTCACGCTCGACATCAACGGCGCGCCCATTGGTTTCGTGGTGGATACCGGTGCCACCGACATCGTTCTGACCACCGAGGCCGCGACAGCCGCGGGCCTTGACCCGGACACCCTGAATTTTCTGGGGCGCGCCAACACCGCGAATGGCGAGGTGCGCACCGCGCCTGTCCGTCTCGACACCGTGACCATCGGCCCCTACGAGGATCGCGATGTCTATGCGGTTGTGAACGGCGGTGAGATGGATCAATCGTTGCTCGGCATGGGGTATCTGCAACGCTGGGGCCGGATCGAGATCACCGGCGGCGAGTTGACGCTGACGCGCTAACCGCTTTCCGCCTTTTTCTCCCACTTGCCGCTTTCCTCTGACCAGTACTGCGCCGACGCGCCCGCGCCGGTCAGGGCCTTCCACTGGCCCCGCGCGGTCTCAAGCGCGGCTGCGTCGTTGCCATCGAACAGAACGCAGACACGCTCCAGTGCCTGCACCTCATCTGCGGATACTTCTGCGCCGTCCACCGACATCAGGCATGTCGCCCCATTCGTAGTCGCACCCGTCGTCAGAAGAACAGGCTGCTCTGCGTCGTGATCGCCGCCCGCCAACCCATGCGGCAGAAACCCGTCCTCTGGCGAGAGCCACAGCTTTTCGTCCAGCCACGCCAGACGGCTCACGTCCTGACCACGCACCGCCACACGCATTTCCCTGCCGCGCGCGGCATTCAGCAATTCGGTCAGCGCCACCTCCAGCGGGCGGCGCGTCAGGTGATAGAAATAGGCGGCCCCCAATCGCTCACTCCGCCTCGAACTTGTCGGCCACCAGCCGGTTGAGCGCCATCACACCCCAGCCCGTCGCGCCCTTGGGGGCAAGGGGTGTATCGGATTTCACAAATGCGACACCCGCGATGTCCAAGTGAATCCACGGCGTCTCGTCTTTCACAAACCGTTGCAGGAACTGCGCCGCCGTGACGGAACCTGCGGCGCGCCCGCCGATGTTCTTCATGTCCGCGATGCGCGATTTCAACATATCGTCATAGGCCTGTCCCAACGGCATCCGCCACGCGCCCTCGTTTTCAGCGGCGGCCGCCTTGAGAAACCCGTTGCACAATGCGTCGTTGTTGGAAAACGCGCCCGCATTTTCGTGTCCCAGACCGATGATGATCGCACCCGTAAGAGTGGCCAGATCGATCATTCCAGCAGGCGCAAATCGGTCCTGCGCGTACCACATCACATCACACAGGACGAGCCGTCCTTCGGCGTCGGTGTTGATGATCTCAACCGTGTCGCCCTTCATGGATTTGACCACGTCGCCGGGGCGTGTCGCATTGCCCGAGGGCATGTTTTCCACCAATCCGACAAGGCCCACGACATTGGCCTTTGCCTTGCGTGTGGCCAACGTTTTCATCACGCCCGCCACGACACCGGCACCGCCCATGTCCATGGTCATGTCCTCCATGCCGCCCGCAGGTTTCAGGCTGATCCCGCCCGTGTCAAAGACGACGCCTTTGCCGACCAGCGCAAGCGGGGCCTCATCCCCGCCGCCGTTCCACTGCATGACCACAACCTTTGAGGGGCTGTCCGACCCTTGACCTACAGACAAAAGCGTTCGCATTCCGAGCTTTGCAAGATCATCCTCATCCAGAACCTCGACCTTGAGGCCGAGGCTGCTCAGCGCCTTGAGCTGTGCGGCAAACTCGGTAGTGGTCAGCACGTTGGCGGGTGCGTTCACAAGATCGCGGGTAAAGAACATGCCTTCGGCCACCGCCATCAAAGGGGCAGCGGTCTCCTGCGCCGCTTCGGGTTGCGAACAGGTGATGGTGACCGCGCCGGATGCCGCGTTCTCATCATCGCCGGATTTGTGATCGTCAAAGGTGTAGTCCCGCGCCACGAGGCCAAAGGCGATCTCCGCCACGCGCCGTGTGCCGTCCGCCGCCAGCAGCAGGTCCTTGGACCCGCGCAGCTTGGCCAATGCCGCCCCGCCTTTGCGTGCCTCTTCGACCGAATGGGCGCGCGGCAGGCACAGAATGTCGACGGCCTGCGCCTCCATCCCGACGGGCCACGCCAGTGTTGTCACCTGCCCCGCCTTGACCTTGGCAAAGCCGTCGCTGTCCACAAAACGTTTGACCGCGCCTTTGGTCAGCCGGTTCACGCGGCGCGCAGATTGGCCCATGCGGCCCTCTGGATCGACCACAACAGCCACACGCCCGGTGGCCTGCGCAATCGCGTCAATGTCGGTGGCGGTAAAGGAAACGGGCGTGAGTGTCGTTGGCATGGTGGTCTCCGCAATGAGGGGTTTGGCCAGAGGTAACGCGCCATGCCCGCGCTGACCAGTGCTTGGGTCGGTTTAGCGGTTTTCGCGCCCGCGCACATGGGATAGCCTCACGCGGAATGCGCTGCCGCGTGACAGACTCAATCGCCAATGACCAAGGGGGACAATGTGGCCAGGTTCGACCGCTATCTGCTGTCGCAACTGCTTGTGCTGTTTGGCTTTTTCTCCCTCGTTTTGGTCGCCGTATTCTGGATCAACCGTGCGGTCCAACTGTTTGACCGGCTGATCGGAGATGGCCAGACGGCGCTGGTGTTTCTTGAATTCACCGTCCTTGGCCTGCCGCGGTTGGTCACAACCGTGTTGCCCATCGCGACATTTGCCGCGACCATCTATGTCACCAACAGGCTCAACAACGAAAGCGAATTGACGGTGATGGCCTCCACCGGTTCTTCGCCATGGCGGTTGGCGCGGCCCGTATTTCTGTTTGGCCTTATCTCAGCGGTGATGATGACCGTGCTGAGCCATGACCTTGTGCCCCGCGCCAGCGCCCAGCTGAGCGAGCGCGAGGTGGAGATTTCGCAAAACATCACCGCGCGCATCCTGACCGAAGGCACCTTTCTCAGCCCGGTGCGTGGCGTCACCTTTTACACCCGCGAAATTGGGGAGGATGGGGTGCTGCGCGATGTGTTTGTTGCGGACCGGCGCGATCCTTCCACCCGGATGATCTATACTGCGGCAGAGGCATATCTGGTGCGCAACGACACCGGCACCTCGCTGATCATGGTGGACGGTCTTGCACAGCGGCTGCTGCCCGATGGATTGCGCCTGTCGACAGCAAAATTTCAGGACTTTTCCTTTGATATTTCAGGCCTCATGCGATCTGACGCCACTGTGGCCGAGCGGATCAGCAACATGAGCACATGGCGGTTGTTACAGGATCGGGACGCCTTGTTGGCCGAAGGCACCTCTGCAGGTGCCCTCGCCGAAGAGACCCACAGCCGGTTCGCCCGTGCCACGTTTTGCGTGGTGACCGCCCTGATCGGCTTTGCGACGCTGCTGGTGGGTGGATATTCGCGGTTTGGCGTCTGGCGTGAGATCGTCATAGCCTTTTTGCTGTTGCTGGCACTCGATGGCACACGGTCGACGCTGACTGACCCGGTTCTGGACGACGCGTCGAAGTGGTGGATACTCTATGCGCCGTCGGTGGTCGGCGCTGTCATTGTAACGGGTATGCTGTGGAGCGCGTCGCATCCCGGTTGGGTCCGGCGGCGACTGCGGGGTGTGGCATGATTCTGCACCTCTATTTCGCGCGCCGCTTTGCGCAAAGCATCGGGGTTGTGGCGGCGGTTTTGCTGGCGGTCGTGGCGCTTGTCGATCTGATCGATCAGACCCGCAAGTTCAGCGATCTTGGCGTTGGATTTGCCCAGCGGTTGGGCCTGACGGTGCTGAACGTGCCCGAAACGCTGAACCAGATCCTGCCATTGATCCTGATCCTTGCCACGGTTGGCCTCTTCGTCAATCTTGCCCGCACGTCAGAGCTGGTGGTGACCCGTGCGGCGGGTCGGTCAGCCCTGCGCGCGCTGGTCGCGCCGGTCACGGTGGCGCTGGCGCTTGGCATCTTTGCCACCACCACGCTGGGGCCGATCGTGGCGGCAACGTCGAAACGCTACGCCGTCCTCGCTGAGACCTATCGTTCAGGCGGCGCATCCGCCCTCGCGGTCAGTGAGGACGGGCTGTGGCTGCGTCAGGGCGGCACCCAAGGGCAAACAGTGATCCGGGCGGCCCGGTCCAATGCGGACGCCTCGGTTCTTTATGACGTGACCTTTGTCGCCTATGCGCGCGATGGCGGTCCTGTGCGGCGGATCGAAGCCGCCAGCGCGGCGTTGCAGGACGGTGTGTGGTCCCTGCGCAGCGCAAAAGTCTGGCCGCTAGCCACCGGCATCAACCCAGAGGCCAACGCCGTCGCGCATGAGATCCTTGCCCTGCCCTCGAACCTCACACTTGACCGCATCCGCGAAACTCTGGGCACGCCTGCGGGCGTGTCGATCTGGGACATGCAGGACTTTATCGCGCAGCTGGAACAAGCCGGTTTTTCGGCGCGCCGTCACCATGTCTGGCTGCAATCGGAACTGGCCCGACCCATCTTTTTGATGGGCATGGTTCTGGTTGCCGCAGCCTTCACGATGCGCCATACCCGATTTGGGGGGACCGGCACGGCAGTGCTGGCCGCAGTGCTACTGGGGTTCGGTTTGTATTTTATCCGCAGCTTCGCGCAAATACTGGGTGAAAACGGGCAGATTCCGGTGCTTCTGGCCGCATGGGCGCCACCGCTTGCGTCAATCCTGCTGGCTTTGGGTTTGTTGTTGCAGGCCGAAGATGGCTAGGCCCGGGTGGATCACACTCTGGGCCGCCATGCTCTGGGTGCTGTGCGGCGGTGCCGTATTGGCCCAGACGGCTGCGCCCCCGGCGGTTCTGGTGGCGGACGAAATCATTGTGACGCCAGACCGCCGTCTGATCGCCAGCGGCAGCGTTGAGGCGTTTCAGGGCCAGACCCGCATGACCGCGCAGGCCATCGAATACAACGCCGAAACCGAAACCCTCACCATCACTGGCCCGATCACCATCGACAGCGGCGACGGCATCGTCATTCTTGCCAGTCAGGCCGAGCTGAGCCGCGATTTACAAAACGGTCTGCTGACCGGGGCGCGGCTGGTGCTGAACGAACAATTGCAACTGGCGGCGGTGCAGATGAACCGGGTCGGAGGCCGCTACACCCAGCTGTACAAAACCGCCGCAACCTCGTGCCGGGTGTGCGAGGATGACCCTCGCCCGCCCCTGTGGCAAATCCGGGCCAAACGGGTGGTCCACGACGAATTGGAACGGCAACTCTATTTCGACGAGGCGCTGCTGTACTGGCGCAATATCCCGATTTTTTACCTGCCGCGCCTGCGGATGCCGGACCCGAGCCTTGATCGCGCCAACGGCTTTTTGTTCCCTGAAATCCGCTCCAGCACGCTGTTGGGCACAGGTGCAAAGGTTCCCTATTTCATTAAACTTGGTGATCACCGCGATCTGACGCTGACGCCGTACCTGTCCAACAAGACCAAGACGCTGGAATTCCGCTACCGCCAGGCGTTTCGCCGGGGCCGCATCGCGTTCGAGGGGGCTTTGTCCCGTGACGACCTGCAACCCGACGACCAGCGCGGCTATTTGTTTGGTGTGGGCGAGTTTGATCTGGGGCGCGATTTCCGGCTGCAATTCGATGTCGAGGTCATCTCGGACGACGCGTATCTGGCGGATTATGGCTATTCCGGCAAGGACCGACTGGACAGCGAGGTGCGCGTCAGCCGCGCCCGGCGCGATGAATACATTCGACTGTCCTACATCAATGTCAAAACGCTGCGCGATGACGAGAATGACGATTTTCTGCCGTCGGACATCGTCGAGGCGTTGTACGAACGCCGCTTTTTCCCGATCGCAACGGGCGGGGAATTCCGCATCGCGGCCACCGCTCGCACCCATTTGCGCCAATCCAGCAATCCCGGTGACACCGATGGTGACGGCGTCGCTGATGGCCGCGATGTCACCCGCCTGAACCTTGAGGCCGACTGGATGCGGACCGGGTTTGTTGGCGGCCTGCAAGTCACCTCGCAACTGGGGTTCGCAGCGGACGCGTTCGACATCAAGGAGGACGCCGCTTTTGACGGCTCCGACAGCGAGATCAGCCCGCGCGCGTCGGTCACGCTGCGCTATCCCATGGTGCGGCGCGATGCAGGCGGCGTTACGCAGGTGATCGAACCGATGGTGCAACTGGCATGGGTGGGTGGCAATGGGCTGGACATCCCCAATGACGAAAGCACATTTGTCGAATTCGACGAGGGCAATCTGCTGACCCTGTCCCGCTTTCCCGCGCCGGACCGGCGCGAACGGGGCTGGTCCGCGGCCATTGGCGCCACGTGGGCGCGGTTTGACCCGGACGGGTGGTCGGCCAACCTGACCATCGGCCAAATCCTCCGCGAAGAGGCGCAGGTCGATATCACCCGGTCGTCGGGATTGGGGGGGCTGCAATCGGATTACCTTTTGGCGGGCCAATTGAAATTTGACGGCGGTCTTGCCATCACGGGCCGCGGGCTGTTCGACGATCAGTTCGACGTGGCCAAGGCCGAATTCCGGGGCAGCTGGCGCAATGACCGGCTTGATCTGGGCAGTAGCTATGTCTGGCTCGATGAGGATATCGACGAAGACCGGCCTGACCCGATCTCGGAACTGAGCTTTGACGGCTCGTACAAGATCGACCGGTTCTGGACGGCCGACCTTGACTGGCGCTACGATCTGACCGAAGGGCGCGCGGCCACCGCCCGGGCCGGGATCGCGTACAGCAACGAATGTGTGCGGGTTGCGGCGTCGGTCACACGGCGCTTTGCGGACTCGACAACGGTTGAGCCCTCGACAAATCTGGGCTTTACAGTGTCCCTCAGAGGCTTCGCCACCGAGGCGGGGGGGCAATCACAGGTACGATCATGCGGAAAGCAGGCGAAATGAGCGGTAGACTGACACGATTTCTGGGGGCAGCAACCCTCATCACGGCGGGCCTGACGGCCCCGGCCAGTTGGGCACAAAACCTGTTTGCCCCGGTGGCACAGGTGGACGAAGCCGTCATCACCGAATTCGAAATCCAGCAGCGCAGCCGCTTTTTGCAGGTTTTGAATTCACCGGGCAGTGATCGTTCATCCGTGTTGCAGGAACTGATCCGTGACCGTCTGCGTGTGGCCGAAACCCGCCAACGCGGCGCTGCGGTGAGCGAAGGCGCGTTGCAACAGGGGTTGGCCGATTTCGCGGCGCGGGCCAATCTGACCGTCGAAGAATTTGTCGGCGGTCTAGAAAGCGCGGGCGTCGCGCGCGAAACCTTCCGTGACTTTGTCGCCGTGTCTCTGGTGTGGCGCGACTATATCCGGGCGCGCTTTGGCTCTCGGGTGCAGATTTCCGAGGACGAGATTGACCGCGCAGTCAATCAGGTGAACACGGCCAGCGGTATCGAAGTGCTGGTCTCCGAGATCATCATTCCCGCCCCGCCCAACCGCGCACAAGCCGTGTTGGCGCAGGCCGAGCAGATTTCACAATCCACGACCGAAGCCGAGTTTTCCAGCTTTGCCCGCCGGTTTTCAGCCACCGCGTCGCGCGGACGCGGTGGGCGCCTTGACTGGTTGCCGATCACCGATCTGCCCGCAACCCTGCGCCCGCTCCTGCTGGCGCTTGGCCCCGGCGAGGTCACGCAACCGCTGCCGATCCCCAACGCCGTTGCGCTGTTCCAATTGCGCGATATCCGTGAAACCGGTGCGCCCACGCAGGAATATGACGCCGTGGAGTACGCAGCCTATTACATCAGCGGCGGGCGCACGCCCGAAGCGCTGGCAATCGCAAATACAATCCGGGCAAATGTGGATCGGTGTGACGACCTCTATGGCATCGCCAAGGGCAAGCCGGAGAATGTACTGGACCGTGGCAGCCTGCCTCCCGAAGAGATTCCCGATGACATCGCCATCGAACTGGCCAAGCTCGACCCGGGTGAAGTGTCGACGGCCCTGACCCGCGCCAATGGCGAAACACTCGTGTTCCTGATGCTGTGCGGGCGCACCCCGGCGCTGGAGGACGATCAGGTGATCGACCGCGAATCCGTGGCCGCGCAATTGCGCAACCAGCGTCTGACAGCCTTTTCCGACAATCTGCTGGCCGAGCTTGAGGCCGAAGCGAACATCGTCATTTTCGAATGACCGGCAGGACTCCGCGCCCGGTCGCCGTCACCTGTGGTGAACCGGCTGGGATCGGACCGGAGATCATGGCGCACGCCCGGCGGGCCTTGGGTGCTGACGTGCCGCTGTTCTGGATCGGCGATCCGTCACATTTGCCTGCGGACACAGAGTGGCAGGCGATTGACGCCCCTGCGGCTGCGGCGGATGTGGCGGCGCCGGTCCTGCCCGTGCTGCAGCATCCCTTTGCCAAGCCGGTCACACCCGGTCTCCCGGAACTGGGCAATGCTGCGGATGTGATGGCGGTGATTGCCCGCGCAGTGGCATTGGTGACCGAAGGTGCGGCTTCGGCCCTGTGCACAGCGCCCATCCATAAAAAGGTACTGAAAGACGGGGCCGGTTTCCCCTATCCCGGCCATACTGAGTATCTGGAAGCCCTGACCGGTGCGCCACAGGCGGTGATGATGCTCGCCTCGCCTGAATTGCGCGTTGTGCCGACGACCATCCACATTCCGCTTCGGGATGTGGCCGAGGCGCTGACGCCAACCCTGTTACGGCACACAATTGAGATCACCGCGCGTGATTTGCGCACCCGTTTTGGCCTGCCGCACCCGCGTATCGCTGTCGCAGGCCTGAACCCCCATGCGGGTGAAGGCGGGACGATGGGACGGGCGGAGGTGGATTGGATCGCGGATCTGGTGGCGCAGATGGCGGCGGACGGTCTGGACATAACCGGCCCCTGGCCCGGTGACACGCTGTTTCACGCGGCCGCCCGCCAGCGCTATGATGTGGCGGTCTGCATGTATCACGATCAGGCGCTCATCCCGATCAAGACGCTGGATTTTGACCGGGGCGTGAATGTAACCCTTGGACTGCCGATTGTGCGCACCTCACCGGATCACGGCACCGCCTTTGACATCGCGGGCACCGGGCGCGCAAACCCCACCAGCATGATCGAGGCCTTGCGCCTTGCGTGGCAGATGGGCGGCGGCGCATGAGTGCTATCGATACATTGCCGCCGCTGCGCGCGGTCATCGCGACCCACGATCTGCGTGCCAAAAAGGCGCTTGGGCAAAACTTCCTTCTGGATCTGAATCTGACGGCAAAAATTGCACGACAAGCAGGTGATTTGACCGGCACGGACGTGCTTGAGATCGGGCCGGGCCCGGGCGGGTTGACCCGTGGCCTTTTGGCCGAAGGGGCGCGGCATGTTCTGGCGATTGAAAAGGACGCGCGCTGCCTGCCCGCGCTGGCAGAGATAGCGGACGCCTATCCCGGAAGGTTGACGGTGATCGAAGGCGACGCGTTGCGGATCAATCCGCTGGACCACCTGACGCCACCCATCCGGGTGGCTGCGAACCTGCCCTATAATGTGGGCACCGAATTGCTGGTGCGCTGGCTGACACCGCCTGTCTGGCCGCCCTTTTGGGACACCCTGACGCTGATGTTTCAGCGTGAAGTGGCGGAACGGATCGTCGCTCAGCCCGGGTCCAAGACGTACGGACGTCTCGCGGTGCTGGCGCAGTGGCGGGCGGATGCACGGATCGCGATGAGCCTGCCACCCGAAGCGTTCACGCCAGCCCCGAAAGTATCAAGCGCGGTGGTGCATCTGACAGCCCTGCCCGCCCCACGGTTCGAAGCCGACGCCGCTGTGCTGAGCCGGGTGGTCGCGGCCGCGTTCAACCAGCGGCGCAAGATGCTTCGGGCGGCGTTGAAGGGCGTGTCGCCCGATATTGAAGATCGTCTGCGTGCGGCTGGCATTGCGCCCACGGACCGAGCCGAACAGGTTCCGCTGGAAGGGTTCTGCGCCCTCGCCCGCGCGATCGTAGACGGTCAGCCGTGATCACACGGACGCCTGCGGCGACACGATTTTTAGGGTGAATGAGGGGCTGTGCCCCTCAAACGCCCCCGAGTATTTGAAAAGAGAAGAAGGGCCTATTCTGCCGCTTCGGGCGCAGAGCCACTGTCCGGTGCCGCGTCTTGGGACGATGTGGCATCTGTTTGCGGCTTGGGTTTACGGCTGCGGCTGCGCTGTTTTGGCTTGGGCTTTGGCTGGCTTTCTGGTGTTTCCACCAGACCGGTGTCGCCATCGCTGTCCACCACATCCGGTTGCGGGGCCTCTGCCGGGTCGGCGTTGGCCTCTTGTTCCTGACGCTGGGCGCGTTCGCGGTCCCGTTCGGCCTGACGCTCGCGGTTCTGGCGCTCTTGCTCTTCGCGGCGGGCGTCCATTTCGCGCTGCGCCTCACTGAGCATCCGCAGGTAATGTTCGGCGTGTTGCTGGAAGTTTTCGGTGGCCACGCGGTCACCGCTGAGCTGTGCATCGCGGGCAAGCTGATTGTACTTGTCGATGATTTGCTGCGGCGTGCCGCGCACTTTGCCTTCGGGGCCGGAGCTGTCAAAGACCCGGTTGACGACGTTGCCGCCGCTGTTACCGCCGCGATTGCGGTTGTTCTTGGACCGGGACCGTGATCTCGATGATTTCATGTCGTCTGCTCAGCTCTCTGGCGTGGTGTTGGGGATCGCTTGTGGCGCAAAGCGCATGCACGGTCATGGCCTCAATGGCGGAACCGGCGATCAGCGGGATGGGACGCGGGGCCTAGCAAGCGCTTGAGCGCCCGGCGACTGACACAGGAATAAGCACGCCAGCCCCTGTTCGACAAGGGCTAAACACAAGAAAGATCATATTCGGTACGTTTTTCGCGCAATCACGCAGGATTCCGCGCGATCACACAGCGGTCGCGGCCATCGAGATCCGGCAGCACATCCACATCGCCCCAACCGTGGTCTTTGAACAGGGCTGCCACAGCCGGTCCTTGGCTGTGGCCGATCTCGCAAATCACCCGTCCGTCCGCCTCCAGATAGGCGCCGGCCTGTGCGGCGATGGTGCGGTAAGCGCTGAGCCCGTCGCCTTCATCCGTGAGGGCCATGCGCGGTTCGTGGCGGGTGACTTCGGGGGCGAGGCCAGACATCTCGGCTGCGGCGATATAGGGCGGGTTGGCCACGATCAGGTCATAGCGGCCGTCGACCCCGTCGAACCAGTTGCTACAGATAATCTCTGCCCGGTCGGCCACGTGTTGGGCCACCGCATTGGCGCTGGCTTCGAGGCAGGCCGCTTCGCTCAGGTCCACCCCCACGCCGGTGGCGTGTTCCCGTTCGGCCAGCAGCGTCACGAGGATGCAACCGGAGCCGGTCCCTAGGTCCAGCACGCGGTTGAACGGAGCGGACAGGGCGGCCTCGATCAGCGTTTCGGTCTCTGGGCGCGGGTCGAGCACGGCGTCGCTGACCCGGAAGTCACGACCATAAAACGCGCGCCGTCCTACAAGGTGGCTGACGGGCACGCGCACAGCGCGCAAAGCAACAAGATTGTCATAGCGCTCTGCGATCTCTGGCGCGATGTCTTCGGGTGCGATCAGAGTGACGCGGGCGGCGTCCACCTGTGCGGCATGGGCCAGCAACAGGCGCGCGTCGCGTGCCGGGTCAGGCACACCGGCGGCGCGCAGTCGGGCGGCGGCATTCGCCATGGCTTCGGCTGCCGTCATCCTTCCATCTCCGCCATCAAGCGGGCCTGTGCGTCCGCAGTCAGCGCGTCGATAACCTCATCAAGATCTCCCTGCATAACCTGATCCAGCTTGTAGAGCGTCAGATTGATGCGGTGATCGGTCATACGCCCTTGCGGGAAATTATAGGTTCGGATCCGTTCGGAGCGGTCGCCCGATCCGACCTGCGAGGCCCGATCGGACGCGCGTTCGCTGTCCACCCGCGACCGTTCCAGATCGTAGAGCCGCGCGCGCAGCACCTGCATTGCCTTGTCGCGGTTGCGGTGTTGCGATTTTTCCGAGCTGGTGACGACAATCCCGGTGGGCAGGTGCGTGATGCGCACCGCCGAGTCGGTTGTATTCACATGCTGACCGCCAGCGCCGGAGGACCGCATCGTGTCGATGCGAATGTCTTGTGGGTTGATGTCGATATCAACGTCCTCGGCTTCGGGCAGAACCGCGACTGTTGCAGCCGATGTGTGGATGCGCCCGCCGCTTTCCGTTGTGGGAACACGCTGGACCCGGTGCACGCCAGATTCGAATTTCAGTCGGGCAAAGACGTTTTCGCCGGTGATGTGGGCCACGACCTCCTTGATCCCGCCCAATTCGGTGGCGGCCTCTTCGACCACGTCGACTTTCCAGCCCTGCGCCTCGGCATAGCGCTGGTACATGCGCAGCAGATCACCGGCAAACAGGGCCGCCTCGTCCCCGCCGGTACCGGGCCGGATTTCGAGCATGGCCGGGCGTGCATCTGCGGCATCCTTGGGCAAAAGCGCCAGTTGAAGCGCGGCTTCGGCATCGGGCAAAGCGGCGCGCAGCCGTGGCAGTTCTTCGGCGGCGAGTTCTGCCATTTCGGGATCGTCCATCATCGCCTCGGCCTCGGCCAGATCATCCACGATCTTGGTGTATGCGGCGATGTGTTCGACCACGGGGCGCAGATCGGAGTATTCCTTGGCCAGCAGGGCGATATCGCCGGACCCATCGGCCATCGCTGCTTCAAGGTACTGAAAGCGCTGTGTGATCTGATGAAGACGGTCTGCGGGGATCATGGCGTCGGTGTGCGGCAAGCTGCCGCTTTGGTCAAGAGCCGCCCCATGTTATCTTATTTCGCATGAAACGGATGTTTTTTCTTTCGCTTTTGGTTGCTGGCCCTGCGCTTGCGGATGTCACCTCACCCTCCGGCAAAACGGTTGAGTGTTACTGTACGGACCGGGGTGGTGCGCGCATCGAACTGGGCCAGACCGTCTGTATGCAAGTCGATGGCCGTATGTTTATGGCGCAATGTCAGATGTCCCTGAATTCGCCCATGTGGCGCGAAGTGCAGGAAGGGTGCCTTAGCTCATCGCTCCGCAGCGGTGAGAAGCCGTTGCAATCGGTCGGCGTTTACCCCGAAATCTGATCGGCCAAACCGCAAACGGGCGTACATGCGCAGCAAGCCGTCATTGTATTCAACTGTGGTGTAGTCCGGGAACCCGATCACTTTGGACCGTGTGACATAGGTGATCCGACCCTCTTCCACCGATCCGGCCAGCACTGTCGTTCGCGGCAGCGCACGCGCCGCTGCATCCACTCGCGCCAATGCCCCTTCATCGGTGCTGAGCACTCGGATGGCACCGCCCATGCGGTCACTGCTCGTGGTTGCGTCGACGGGCTTGTGCCAGCGGTCTGGTGCGGACGGGGCAAGGCGCACATAGGCAAGCGCTGCAACGAACAGAATAATAATGATCACAATAATATACATCGCAAACTTCATCCTGATTCCATTCTTCTGACCGACGGGTCACATCCCGCAGGCTCAGCGATAGGCCACTCCGGGCAGAATGCACAGCATTTCGAACATCAGGTTCGCCGCGACCAAGCCCGTGTTGCCGGATGTATCATAGGGCGGCGACACTTCAACCATGTCGCACCCCACAACATTCAGCCCCCGCAACGACCGGATCAGTTGCATCGCCTGCGCCGTGGTCAAGCCGCCAATCTCGGGCGTGCCTGTGCCGGGGGCAAAGGCGGGGTCAAGGCTGTCGATGTCATACGAGATATAAGTCGGCAGATCGCCAATGTCGCGCCGGATCTCGGCACCGATCTGGCCAAGGTCGCGCCCCCACAACTCCGGTGCCAGAAACTGTTGAAAGCCCCATCCCGCGGCCTCGGTAAAATCTTCGGCGCTGTATCCGGTGCCGCGCAACCCAATTTGGTAGGTTTTTGAGGGGTTTATCAGCCCTTCCTCATAAGCGCGCCGAAACACAGTGCCATGTGTTTCCCGCTCGCCAAACATCTCGTCGTTCACGTCTGCGTGGGCGTCCACATGCACCAGCGCTAGCGGCCCATGCTTGGCCGCCACGGCCCGCAGAATTGGCAAGGTGATGGAATGATCGCCACCAATGGCAACAGGCACAACAGGATGGTTTAATATCGCACCGTAACTCTCCGTTATAATGCGTAAACTGTCGCTCAGCGAAAATGTGTTGATAGCCAGATCACCGATATCCGCCACCTGAAGCGAGTCAAATGGCGCGGCCCCGGTCTGGATATTGTAGGGCCGGATCATCGCGGATTCGTTGCGCACCTGCTTGGGCCCAAAGCGGGTGCCCGACCGCCACGAGGTGCCGATATCCATCGGAACGCCCAGCACGGCCACATCCAGCCCGCTCAGGTCCGCCGCCGATGGCAGCCGCATAAACGTCCCCGGCCCTGAAAACCGGGCCAGATCATTGCCGCTGATCGGCTGGTTCTTAGCCATTCTCGCGCATCCTCCATCCCAAGAGCTGGCAGATTTCCGTGGCGACATGCGCGCCCGCAATCGCCGTCGCTCCACTGGTGTCAAAGGGGGGGGAGACCTCGACCACGTCGCCGCCCCGAATGTTGATACCCGCCAATGCGCGCAGCAGTGCGGCCGCCTGCGCCGACGACAACCCACCCCAGACAGGTGTTCCCGTGCCGGGGGCAAAGGCCGGGTCCAGCCCGTCGATGTCAAAACTCAGATAGACAGGCCTGTCCCCGACAATTTCCCGGGCGCGTTCTGCCGCCGCCTCTGGCCCAATGCGGTGAAAGGTGGGCGCGTCGATGATGTTGACGCCCAGCGTGTCCTCGTTTGTCGTGCGAATGCCGATCTGCACGCTTGTGGCCGCATCGACGATCCCGGATTTCACGGCCTTGTAGAACATCGTGCCATGATCGACGCGCGCCATGTCATCATCGGGCCACGTGTCCGTGTGCGCATCCACCTGAATCAGCGACACTGGTCCATACATCTCGGCATAGGCCTTGAGGATCGGAAACGAGATATAGTGATCCCCCCCCAACACCACACTCGCCGCACCGGCGTGTAGGATGCCCCGAATATGTGTGGTCAGCGTGTCGGGAAAGGCAGGGATATTGGCATAGTCAAACGCCACGTCGCCATAGTCCACGATCACCCGCTCGCTCAGCACGTCGAAGGGCCAGCCATAGGGTGCGTCGGGTGCTTGCAGGGTCGATGCTTCGCGGATCGCGCGCGGCCCCAACCGCGTACCGGGCCGGTTTGTCACCGCCTGATCAAAGGGCACACCGGTCACGGCGATGTCCACACCGGTCAGATCCTTTGTGTACCGCCGCCGCAGGAACGACGTCGCCCCGGCAAATGTCAGCTCAAAGGACGGTCCGCGCGGGTCTTCGCGGGTAAAGGCGTGGTCGATCTGCGTCTTGGCATCTTCGAGCGCCATCAGCGGTCCACCGGCTGCGCCGTCTCCACCAGCCGCGCAAAAAAGGATGCCCCGATCGGGGCCACATCGTCATTAAAGTCGTATTTCGGATGGTGCACGCCCGCGCTGTCCCCCTGCCCCAACATCAGGTAAGCACCGGGGCGCGCTTCGAGCATGTAGGAAAAATCCTCGCTCGCCATGATCGGTGTCGCTTCGGACACGGCGCTTTCGCCCACCACTTCGGCGGCAACAGTGGCGGCGAATGCGGCCTGTTTGTCGTGGTTCACCGTGGGTGGATAGCCATAGTCGATCTTGACCGCCGCGCTGCACCCAAAACTCTTTGCCTGCGCCTCCGCGATCTCCGTTAGACGGCGCACCGCCATGTCGCGCACAGCCGTGTCAAAGGTTCGGATTGTTCCGTTGATATAGGCCGTTTCGGGGATCACGTTGTCGGTTGTGCCTGCATGAAACTGTGTCACCGACAGAACCAGCGTGCCCAAGGTGTCGTGGTTGCGGCTGGCGATTGTCTGCAGGCCGCTGACGATGCTGGATGCCGCCACAATCGAGTCGATGCTGGTATGCGGCTCGGCGGCGTGGCCACCGCGCCCGGTCACATGAATGTGGAACACATCCGCCGCCGCCATGATCGGACCGCCCCGGGTGTGGATGGAACCGGCCTCAAGCCCCGGCGCGTTGTGAATGGCATAGACCTCGCCGATGCCAAACCGTTCCATGATGCCCTCCTGCACCATGACCTCTCCGCCGCCCCCGTCTTCTTCGGCAGGTTGAAAAATCAGCGCGACGCGGCCCGAAAAATTCCGCGTCTCGACCATGTATTTCGCGGCCCCCAGCAACATCGCCGTGTGCCCGTCATGGCCACAGGCGTGCATCTTGCCCGCATGTGTCGACGCGTAGGGCAGCCCGGTCTCCTCGGACATCGGCAGCGCATCGAAATCGGCGCGCAAACCAATTGTGGGGCCGTCGCCCTGCCCTTCGATGATTGCCACGATCCCGGTTTGCGCGATGCCCGGATGCACCTCATCCACGCCAATCTCGGCCAGCCGTTCCTGAATATAGGCGGCTGTCTTGGGGCAGTCGAAGTTCAACTCGGGGATGGTGTGCAGATGCTGGCGCCACGCGGCCATATCCGGTCCGAACTCCCCGATGCGGTTGATGATCGCCATGGCTGGACTCCTCTTGCACGACATGCGTCACATGTCAGTCAATCGCAAAGCGACGGAGGCTGCAATGGGCGACACCCTGATCCACGATTCCAGCGCGGGCATCGAACGGCTCTTGCACATCATGCGGCGCCTGCGGGATCCCGCAACGGGCTGCCCTTGGGACATTGAACAGACCTTTGATACCATCGCCCCCTACACGATCGAAGAGGCCTACGAAGTGGCCGATGCCATCGAACGCGCGGATTGGCCCGAATTGGAAGGCGAACTGGGCGACCTGCTGCTGCAAACCGTCTATCACACCGCCATGGGCGAAGAGGCCGGGCACTTCACCTTCCAATCCGTCGTGACTGCCATTTCGGACAAGATGGTTGCCCGGCACCCGCATGTGTTCGGCGACGAAAGCCGTGACAAATCCGCAGAGCAGCAAACCCGCGATTGGGAGGCGATCAAAGCCGCCGAACGCAGCCAAAAGGCGCAAAAGGGCGCACTGGACGGGGTTGCCATGAACCTGCCCGCCCTCCTGCGCGCGGTGAAACTTCAAAAACGCGCCGCCCGCGTGGGGTTTGACTGGCCCGAAACCGGTCAGGTGCTCGCCAAACTGACCGAAGAGGCCGCCGAACTGGTCGAGGCGCGCGACACGCTCACCCACACGCAAGTGGTCGAGGAAATGGGTGATATTCTCTTTGTCATGGCCAATCTTGCCCGCCACCTCGACGTTGATCCCGAAGAGGCCTTGCGCAAAACCAACGCCAAGTTCACGCGCCGCTTTGCCGCGATCGAGACCGCGTTGGCGCAGAATGGCAAGCGTCCCGAGGACAGCACGCTCGAAGATATGGATGCCCTGTGGGATCAGGCCAAACACGCCGAAAAATCAGCCGTTTCTTCTGACTGAAAATACCACGGGGGGCGCGCAGCGCGGGGGCAGCGCCCCCTCCGACGCCAACTCTTATGCCTTGGGTTTCGGCTTGCGCCGCCGCCGGTTGCTGGGCTTCGACGTACCGGGCGCACCGCCAGGCTTGGCGCCCGGACGCCCGCCGGGTCGTCCACGGCCGCGCCCGCGCGTCGATTTTTGGGGCGCATTGGGGTCTGGCATCTCTTCCCACGGTCGGCCCGATGCAATGGGAATGCTGATCTTCATCACCTTCTGGATGTCTTTGAGATACGGCATCTCGTCCGGGGCACATAGTGCGACCGCCTGCCCTTCCTTGCCCGCCCGTGCGGTCCGCCCGATGCGGTGTACATAAGCCTCCGGCACGTTCGGCAGTTCGTAATTGTAGACGTAAAGCACGTCGGGAATGTCGAGACCGCGCGCCGCAACATCCGTTGCCACCAGCACGCGGATGTCGCGCGATTTGAACGCCTCAAGCGCGCGTTCGCGCTGCCCCTGCCGTTTGTCGCCATGGATCGCCGCCACCGCAAAGCCTGCACGCCCCAGATTGCGCGCCAGTTTGTCCGCGCCATGTTTGGTGCGGGTAAACACCAGCGCCCGGTTCTCACGGTGCTTGTCCATCAACTCAATGAGCAGCGCGGATTTCTCGGCCTTGGCGATGAAATGCACGGATTGCTCGACCTTGTCAGCCGCTTTGCCGGGAGGAGACACCTCAACCCGGATCGGCTCGCGCAAATAGCTTTGCGCAATCTCGGCCATCTGCTTGGGCATGGTCGCCGAAAATAGCATGGTTTGGCGGTTGTCGCCCATCATGCTGGCAATCTTGCGCAACGCGTGCACAAACCCGAGGTCCAGCATCTGATCCGCTTCGTCCAGCACCAGAAACCCGGTTTCGTCCAGCCGGATCGCCCGCCGCTCGACCAAATCCAGCAGGCGGCCCGGTGTGGCCACCATGATGTCCGCGCCCTTGGTCAGACGCTGGATTTGCGGATTGATGGACACACCACCCACCACAATTTGCACGCGCAGGTCTGTCAGGTCGCGCAGCACTTTGGCAATTTGCGCGGCCAACTCGCGCGTGGGTGCCAGAACAAGGCCGCGCGCCGTCTTGGGCGCAGGCCGCCCGCCCTCTTCCATCAGGCGCGCAATCAGCGGGATGCCGAATGCAGCGGTCTTGCCGGTGCCTGTCTGGGCAAGCCCCATCACGTCACGCCCGTTCATGGCATGTGGAATGGCTTGGGCCTGGATCGGGGTGGGCGTTGTCAGCCCGGCTTCGGCCACTTTCGCCGCCAGTTGCGGCGGGAGGGCCATCATGTCAAAATCGCTCATGTGTCCCAGTGGCCCCAACAACGCATGGCGTCAACCGGATTTGGCTGTTTGCACGGGCGCAGTTTGCATATTCCGCCTTCACAATTTGCAATGTGACTTTGCAAACCCGAACCCATCCCTTTGCAAACCGTCCCGGGGCAATGCCCAATTGCCCCCGCCGCACCGCTTCGCTAAGACGGCGCCATGACGCGCGCACGCCCTACAATCATCGACCGCTGCGAAGCCAAGGGGCTGCGCATGACCCATCCCCGCAGGGTGATTGCCCGCGTATTGGAAGCGTCAGACGACCATCCGGATGTCGAAGAGCTTTACAACCGCGCCAGCGCTGTTGACGCGGGCATTTCGATTGCAACCGTCTACCGCACGGTCAAACTGTTCGAAGAGGCGGGCATTCTCGACAAGCTGGAATTTGGCGACGGCCGCGCCCGATACGAGGACGCCGAACGCGAACACCACGACCATCTCATCGACCTCAATTCCGGCGAGGTGATCGAATTCGTCGATGCCGAGATCGAAGCACTTCAGGAAAAAATTGCCGACAAGCTCGGGTACGAGCTGCGCGGACACCGGCTTGAGCTGTATGGCGTGCCAAAGAAACGCACGTGAGCACCCCCCGCGACAACCTGACCGGCGCAGGCCTGATGGTGCTGGCCATGCTGTGCTTTGCCATCGAGGACATGTTTATCAAATTTCTGGGCGGCGCGATCCCTGTCGGTCAGTTGCTGGCCTTACTGGGGGCTGGCGGTGCGCTGATTATGGGTGTCGCCTGCACCATCAAGCGGCAGCCGCTGTTCAGTGCCGAATTGCTCAGCACTCCGGTTCTGATCCGCAATGCGGGCGAATTGATCGGCACGCTGGGTTTTGTATCGGCGCTTGTGCTTATCCCGCTGGCAACGGCGTCGGCAATTCTACAGACCACGCCGCTGATGGTCACACTTGGGGCGGCCCTGTTTTTGGGCGAACAGGTCGGCTGGCGCCGCTGGGCCGCTATATCCATCGGTCTGATCGGCGTCCTGTTGATCCTGCGTCCGGGGTTGGACGGGTTCGACTGGAACGTGCTTTTTGCCGTGCAGGGCATGATTGGCCTGTCGATCCGCGATCTGGCCACCCGTCGCGCGCCCGCATCCCTATCCGCTTTGCAGCTGAGCTTCGTTGCATTTGGGCTGCTGGTGCCTGCGGGTGCGGCGATGATGTGGGTGCAGGGCAGCGACTATGTCACACCGACCCTGCGCGAATGGGGCCTGCTGGGTGTGGCAGCGGTCATCGGCGCATTCTCCTACCGATTCATCGTGTCCGCGATGCGCGTCGGAGAGGTCAGCTTTGTCACGCCGTTCCGCTACACCCGCATGGTCTTTGCCCTGATCATCGGTATCGCCGTCTTTGCCGAAGTGCCGGACACTGTCACACTGGTCGGCGTGGCGATCATCATTGGCTCCGGCCTGTACACCCTGTGGCGCGAACACAGGCACAAATCGGCCCCTGCGACATGAAAACCCCTTTGTGTTAGCGCCAACATAACGTTAGACGCTGCGTAAACCTGCCTTTCGAAAGGACATCCCATGAGCACCATTATCGACATCCACGCCCGCGAAATCCTCGACAGTCGCGGCAATCCCACGGTCGAAGTGGACGTGACCCTCGAAGACGGGACCATGGGCCGGGCCGCTGTCCCGTCGGGCGCATCCACGGGCGCCTATGAGGCCGTAGAAAAGCGGGACGGCGACAAGGCGCGGTACAAGGGCAAGGGTGTGCTGGAGGCCGTCGCCGCCGTGAACGGCGAGATTGCCGAAGCTCTGCTGGGCATCGACGCGACCGAGCAGGAAGAGGTCGACGCAACGATGATCGAACTGGACGGCACCGACAACAAGGCGCGGTTGGGTGCGAACGCAATCCTCGGCGTGTCCTTGGCAGCCGCAAAGGCGGCAGCGGATTGGACGTCGCAACCGCTCTATCGCTATGTCGGCGGCACCTCGGCGCGGATGCTGCCGGTGCCGATGATGAACATCATCAACGGCGGCGAACATGCCGATAACCCTATCGACATCCAGGAATTCATGATCATGCCGGTGTCGGCCAGCAATATCCGCGAGGCGGTGCGCATGGGGTCCGAAGTCTTCCACACACTGAAGAAAGAACTGACAGATGCGGGTCTGTCCACCGGGATCGGGGATGAGGGTGGCTTTGCGCCCAACATCAACTCCACCCGCGATGCTCTTGATTTCATTCTCAAGTCTATTGAGAAGGCTGGGTATAAGCCTGGGGAGGAAATTTATCTCGCATTGGACTGCGCGGCGACAGAATACTTCAAGGACGGCAAATACGTGCTGGCCGGCGAAGGCAAATCGCTGAGCTCCGAAGAGAACGCCGCCTATCTCGAAGCGTTGGTGAACGACTATCCCATCATCTCCATCGAGGATGGAATGGGGGAAGATGACTGGGACGGCTGGAAGGCCCTGACCGACGCCATCGGGGACCGTGTGCAATTGGTGGGTGACGACCTGTTTGTGACGAACCCGGCGCGTCTCGCCGAAGGGATTAAGCGTGGCTGTGCAAATTCGATGCTGGTAAAAGTGAACCAAATCGGCAGCTTGTCCGAAACACTTAAAGCAGTCGATATGGCCCACCGCGCCCGTTACACCAACGTCATGTCGCATCGGTCAGGTGAAACCGAAGATGCGACCATTGCCGATCTTGCCGTGGCCACGAATTGCGGACAAATCAAAACCGGATCGCTGGCCCGCTCTGACCGGTTGGCGAAATACAACCAACTGATCCGGATCGAAGAGTTGTTGGGCGAAACCGCCGAATATGCGGGCCGCAGCATTCTGCGCTGACGCCCTTGGGCCAACACTGGCGCGCAGGCTTGAAACCTTGCGCGCCACACCTCACTGTTTGCGCAAGGCTGCGGCGTCTTGCGCCGGGCGCTGATGACCCGAAGGACGGACAGATGAGCAATGTGAGACTGCGCAGCGCAACCGCCGCCGATATGGACGCAGTGGCGCGGCTGTGCTGGGCCTACCGCGCGTTGCTGGCGGAACGGTCGACGCATATCCCCGGCATCGTGGAGCGCTACTATTCGGCGGACAGCTACGCGCAAATGATTGCCGCTTTGCCGCAGACACATGCCCGTCCCAAGGGCGATATCATTCTGGCAGAGCATGACGGTGCAGTGATTGGCTGTGCAATGTATTACCCTTTGGGTCCTAACGGCGTGACAGAGATCAAGCGCGTGTTCGTGGACCCCGACGCGCGCGGTCTGGGGGCCGGTCGCGCTCTGATGCAGGAGGGGATCAGACGCGCGAGCGCCGACGGATACCGCCGCATGGTGCTCGACACGATTGCGCCGCTGCACGAAGCGGTATCGCTCTACGAGGCGCTGGGGTTCCGGCCTTGCGCGCCATATTACGAGCCTGAGCCTGCCTATGTGCCGCATCTGCGGTTCTTCGACATCGCCTTGCAGGCCCCCGCATGACGGCGGACGAGGTGATCGCGCGGCTGGATCTCGCGCCGCATCCCGAAGGGGGGCATTTCCGTCAAACCTGGATGGCCGCGAATGACGGCAGGCCCACGGGCACCTGCATCTATTTCCTGCTGGCCGAAGGTGAGACAAGCCATTGGCACACAGTCGACGCCACCGAAATCTGGCTGTATCACGCAGGCGCGCCCTTGATCCTGAGCCTGAGCGCGACAGAAGCCGGTCCTGCGCAGGAGCATCTGTTGACCCCCGATCTGGATCGCGGCGCGCCGCAGATCATCGTCCCCAAACATCATTGGCAAGCCGCGCGCAGCACGGGCGCATGGACATTGGTCAGTTGCACCGTGTCACCGGGGTTTCAGTTCGACGGCTTTACGCTTGCACCACCGAGGTTCACCATTCCCCGCGCCTGATCCTGTTGCTGCTCTGGTCGGCGCGTCAGGGCACGGACACGACGCCCCCGCCAACCGCAGCGCGGACACCTGTCGTGCCGGGGCACGACGTTGGCAACCCCCGCGCCACACGCACCGCCAGATAGGCAAAGGCCTGCGCCTCAAGCATATCACCGTCCAATCCCACCGCCTCAACCGGCTCCACCGGGCAGTCCAGTGACACTTCCAACATTTCCATCAAAACCGGGTTGTGACGCCCGCCGCCAGTGACCAGCATCCGCGTCGGCAATGTCGGACAGTGTTCCATGGCTTGCGCCACACCGGCGGCGCACATGGCCGTCAGCGTGGCGGCCGCATCCGCATCGCTGAGTTCGCGCACCAGATTTACCATTTCGGCAAAGTCGTTCCGGTCCAGCGACTTGGGGGGCATCTTGGCAAAGAACGGTTCGGCCAAAAATAGCTCCAACGCACCGGTCTCCACTGTCCCCCCCGCCGCGACACAGCCGCCTTTGTCATAGGCCAAGCCCAGCCGTTCCTGCATCAGGTCGTTGACCGGCGCATTCGCTGGCCCCGTGTCAAAGGCCAGCAGCGCCCCCGCCTCTTGCTGCGCGTCAAAGCGTGGATCGACCCATGTGATGTTGCCCACACCGCCCAAGTTCAGAAAGGCCACAGGGGCCTCTGCCCCGATCCATTTGGCACAGGCAAAGTGAAAGAACGGAGCAAGGGGCGCGCCCTCGCCCCCCAACGCCACATCAGAGCTGCGAAAATCCCACACAACCGGACGGCGCAATGCCTGTGCCAGAACGGTGCCATCGCCCAATTGCAGCGTTCCGTGCAAACGCGGCGCATGTGCCACCGTCTGACCGTGAAAGCCGATCACATCCGCGTCGGGGAAGTCCGCGAGCAATTCCTGATGCGCCCGCATCGTCACGTCCGTCGCCGGACCCAGCGTGGGTCCGGACCACTGCCCCAAGGCGCGCCGCAACACAGCCCGTTCGTCATCGGAATATGCACGGTACCCAGACCGACCAAAACCATGAATGGCAACGCCATCCGTCTCGATCATGGCGGCGTCGACCCCATCGAGCGATGTGCCTGACATCGCCCCCAGCGCCCTGATCACCGTCCCCTTGGCCCGGACCTTATCCATGGTCTTTTCCTTCGCCCCTTGCCCAACTATAGACAGCACGCAGCCCCACCCAAGGACAAGCCCATGACGTACACGCCCCGCTCCGATTTTCTGCATGTGATGCAGTCCCGCGGCTTTTTGGCCGACTGCACGGATATGCAGGCGCTGGACGAGGCGCTGCTTACGCCCGGTCAGTCGGGCTATATCGGGTTTGACGCCACTGCGCGGTCGCTACATGTGGGCTCGCTGATCCAGATCATGATGCTGCGCTGGTTCCAGCAGACCGGGCACAGGCCCATTACGTTGATGGGCGGCGGCACGACCAAAGTGGGCGATCCGTCGTTTCGGGCCGATGAACGGCCCCTGCTCGATGCGGCGGCCATTGACGACAATATCGAAGGCATCCGCCAGGTGTTTGCCGCCTATATCGACTATGATGCGGGCGCGCAGATGCTGAACAATGCCGAATGGCTGGACGATCTGAACTATCTCGATTTCCTGCGCGACATCGGGCGGCATTTTTCGATCAACCGGATGCTGTCATTTGAAAGCGTCAAGTCGCGGCTGGACCGCGAACAGTCCCTGAGCTTTCTCGAATTCAACTACATGATCCTGCAAGCCTATGATTTCATGGAACTGCACCGCCGCTACGGCTGCATCCTGCAAATGGGCGGCAGCGATCAGTGGGGCAATATCGTCAACGGGATCGACCTCACGCGCCGCGTGATCGAGGGCGAGGTCTATGGCCTCACCTCACCCCTGCTCACCACCTCGGACGGCAAGAAGATGGGCAAATCGCAATCCGGTGCCGTCTGGCTGAATGCCGAAATGCTGTCGCCCTATGAATTCTGGCAGTTCTGGCGCAACACCACGGACGCCGATGTGGGCCGCTTCCTCAAACTCTACACCGAATTGCCAGTGGACGAATGCGACCGCATGGGTGCGCTCCAAGGATCCGAGATCAATGAGGCCAAGGTGCGGCTTGCCACCGAGGTTACGACGCTGCTGCACGGCGCTGATGCGGCCGCCGCCGCGGCCCAGACCGCGCGCGACGTGTTCGAAAAGGGTGGCGTGGGTGATGACCTGCCCACACTGACATTGAGCGCAACAGATGTGGGCGACGGCATCTCCATCGTGCAACTGATCGTGAAATCGGGCCTTGCCGGGTCGGGCAAGGAGGCCAAGCGCCTGATCGCCGAGGGCGGCGCGCGCCTCAACGACGCGCCCCTGACCGACGCAGGTACGATGATCGACGCCGACGCACTGACCAGCCCGATCAAGCTGTCTGCGGGCAAAAAGCGCCACGCGCTGGTGCAACTGACCTGAACCTTGGTTTCGGAGCCGCCGTCGCTTGATCTCCAAGAGACAGGGGGCAGGCTGACGGTCCAGCGGAAATCCGGAGGGTCCCTGCCAGAGGAAACCGTATTTCTGCTTGAACGGCAGACTGGCCCCTGTCACGCCAGAGATCATGTGTCGGCGGCCTGAACACCTTGGTTTTGGTGGGTCCAGAAGCGCCAAATCAACACTGTAATGCGCCGCAGGCGCGCAATTGGCTTACATCCGATCCAGCACGGCGCGGGCCGCGCGCAGGCCGGGGTCTTCGCCGCCCTGCCCCAACCGCTCCATTGTCAGTGCCATGGCCGCGCGCTGCGGCTCGGGGTCCTGCAACAGCGTCTCCATAGCGGCAACGGTGTTATCCACATTCATCTCGCGGCCCACCACTTCGGGCACCACGCGGCTGTCAGTGACATGATTGATCAGACTGCCCGTGTCCGTGGTGACCATCCGACTGATGATCGCGCGGCTCAGCCAGTGCAGGTCAAAGGCGCTGACCATCGGCGTGCCCGCTGCGGCGAGCTCCAGCGACACTGTGCCGGATGTGGCCAGCGCCACATCTGCGGCGGCAAAGGCCACGGATTTCTTCGCCTTGATCGCTTCCACGGACTTGCCGCGCGGGTCCAGCACCAGCGGCGCAACCGGCCAGCGTGCCACCTCTTCCAGCACCGCTTCGGCCACGGACGGCGCTGCGGGCAGGATCATGCGCATGTCCGGATGTGTGTCCTGCAACCGACCCAGCGCCGCGCCAAAGACCGGCCCCATGCGCGCCACTTCCCCTTTGCGCGACCCCGGCAGAACCAGCATCAGCGGGTCAGCCGCGTCCAGCCCATGCGCGGCACGAAACGCGGCACACTCCGCCTCTGATGCGCGGGGCACGTTCGCCGCCGGATGCCCGACGAAGTCGCAGGCCATGCCTTCGGCTTCCATATATGGCGGCTCGAACGGAAAAAGCGCGAGGACGTGGTCAATATACTGCGCCATTTTCTTGGCGCGCCCCGGACGCCATGCCCAGACGGTTGGGGCGACGTAGTGCACGGTGCGCACGGCGCCTTGCGCCTTGACCAGCTTGGCCACGCGAAACGAAAAATCGGGCGCATCAATGGTAATCAGGACGTCGGGTCGCGTGTCAACGACGGCGCGTGCGGTTTCAGCGATCCGACGTTTGAGGTGGACGTATTTGGGCAGCACTTCGGCGATGCCCATGACGGTCAGTTCCGACATGTCAAAACGGCTGGTCAACCCTTCTGCCTGCATCAACGGCCCGCCGATACCATCGAATTGCACATCCGGCGCAAGTGTCTTGAGACCTGCCATCAAGGCCGCCCCCAAAGCGTCTCCGGACGGCTCGCCCGCCAGCAAAAAGACCCTTAGCGCACCCACAGAAACAACCCTTTGTCGTCCAGCATGTCGATAACACGGTCCCGGTCCAACACCATCACGCCGCCCTTGGCCAGAACGATCCCGTCCAGCTTGGCCGCAATCGCACGCTCCGCCGTCCCCGGACCAATCGTCGGCAGATCAACACGCATGTCCTGCCCCGGCTTGGGCGCTTTGAAGAACACACCGCCATGCCCCTTGGCACGTGCCTCGGCCACGGGGCCGGACAACCAATCCGCCGCCCCGTCGAGCATTCCACCCACCATGTCCAGCGTCATGCCAAACGGATCATCATCCCCCAGAGGCTGCGGTGGCGCAGCCGGACCGGAGACGAGATCCGCCAGCATAGCATCCGTGCCCCTTCGGTCTTCGGTCGCGATGACCACACCGTCGCGGATAACACAGGATTGCCCCTCGTCCTTGCGCCCCTGTTCCCGGTGGACGCCCTCGGCAATAGAAAGGTCACGCTCGGTCGTCTCAAGGGGCTGTGCCAGCGTCAGGACGCCCGACGGCGGCAGCAGCCCCGGGGCCAGATCATGCGCGCCGCGCACAGCAAAGCCCTTGTCCTGAAAAATGCCCAGCACAGTGCGCAAGGCGCTGTCCTCACCCCCGCCCACGGCCTTGGACAACGCGGGCAACAGCGGCACAGTACGCGCATCCAGACGGGTCAGCGAGATGTTGGGGCGGTCGATTGCCCCGCAAAAACACACCTCGGTCACACCACGCTTGCCCAATTCGCGCAGAAGACCGCCCAGTTTTTCGATGCGAAAACTCAGATCAGGCGTCAGACCGTCAGGCAGGTGCCCGTCGAGCGTACAGATCAACGGGCGCGTGTCTTGTGCCGCAGCCACGGCAGCGGGCAGCGCGCCCCGGCCGGTGATCAGGGCAAGGCTCATCGGGGTGTCAGGAAATGCCGGTCGCTTTCGCCCATGACGAAATCGACGATTTCGCGCACGTATTCACTGTCCGTTTCCGCCCCCAGACGTTCAGCACGAGAGTGGAACGTTCCCTCCCCTTGCGCCAGCATCTGGAATGCGGCGCGCAGCGCCGTGATGTCGGACCGGGCCACGCCACGCCGCTTTAGCCCGACGAGGTTCAGACCGTCCAACTCGCCACGCGGCGCCTGCACCAGACCGTAGGGGATCACATCATTCGTCACCATCGTCACGGCACCGATGATGGCACCACGGCCCACCCGCACGAATTGGTGCACCCCGGACAAACCACCGATGATCACATCGTCCTCAAGCACGCAGTGCCCCGCAATGGCGGCGGAATTCACCACAATCACCCGGTCACCGATCAGCGCGTCATGAGCGATATGGCATCCGGCCATGAACAGCCCATCATCGCCGATGCGGGTCACACCGCCGCCCCCTTCGGTGCCGCAGTTCATCGTCACATGCTCGCGGATGCGGTTGCGCGCCCCGATCTCAAGGCGGCTCTGTTCGCCCTTGAATTTCAGGTCCTGCGGCACCTCGCCGATTACCGCGAACGGAAAGACGGTGGTGCCTTGGCCAATCGTGGTCTGGCCGGTGACGACCACATGGGATTTCAACGTGACGTCAGGCCCGATGACCGCATCGGCCCCCACCACACAAAACGGACCAACCGTGGCGCTGGCATCGATCTGTGCGCCCGGTTCAATCACCGCAGACGGGTGTATCCCGGCCATCAGCTTGGCAGGTCCATCATGGCGGTGAATTCGGCCTCACAGGCCATGTCGCCATCCACCTCGGCGGTTCCCGAAAACTTCCACACCTTGCCACCGGGTTTGCCCCGCGTCGTGCGCAGCTTGAGCGCGAGCTGATCGCCGGGCACCACCATCCGGCGGAATTTGCATTTGTCGATTGCCATGAAATAGACAAGCATGTTCTGGTCTTCCATGCCCAGTTCGGTGCCCACCATCACGGCGGCGGTCTGTGCCATCGCCTCGACAATTGTCACACCCGGCATGATCGGCTTTCCAGGAAAGTGACCCTGAAAATGCGGTTCGTTCATGGTGACGTTCTTGATGCCCGTCGCGGATTGGAAGCCGTCAATATCGACAACCTTGTCGATCAAAAGGAACGGATAACGGTGCGGAATCAGCCGCTGGATCAAGTCAATATCTGCTGTTTTCAACTGCTGCTCTGACGACACGGCGCACAAACCTCGTTGCGTTTGTTCTGGTTCCCTCCTGCCTAGCAAGGGGGGCGGCGCGCCGCAAGCGCGGGGGTGTCAGTCGTTGGGAACCGGCGTGGTGCCGTCGCCGACAGCCGCGTTGATCTCGGCTATGGCGCGGTCGGTGATGTCGATTGCGTTCGAGCTGACAAAAACGCTGCGCACCTCAAGCACGACGGCAGCGCCCACATCGCGCATGATCGCTTCCAGCACCGGCAGGGCCGCACGCAGAAAACGCGCCTGATTGTCATCCAGCAGGGCAAGGTTTTCCTTGTTGCGCGCCTCGCGGTCGCGGCGGATCGCCTGCACCCGCGCATCGAACGCGTCGGCCAGCGCGCGAAATTCCTCTGGAGTCAGGGTGTCGCGCTGTTCTGTCAGCGCTTTCTCTTCGGCTTCGAGCTCGGCTTCCAACGCGATGTTTTCATTGGTCAGCGCTTGTGTACGTTCTTCTATTTCGCGCAGGACCCGTTGGCCGAAATCGCTGTCGCGATACAGCCGCTCACTGTCGATGGTAAGGATCGGGCTTTGCACCACCTGCGCGCTGGCAAAGGGTGCAAGCCCGATGATCAAGACCAGCGCGACAAGATAGCGCCGGAACATGGGTTAGAACTGAGTAGACAAGGTCAGGTCAAAGGTCTGCTCTTCGTCGAAATCCTCTTTCTTGAGAGCATTCGAGAAGTTGAACCGGAGCGGGCCAATGGCCGTGTCCCAGAACAGCGAGAACCCGATGACATGCCGGAAAGAACCGTCCTGTCCGACAACGTTGCCACCTGACAGGTCGACATCGTCGAGATTGTACAGGTTGCCAATGTCGTAGAACAGGCCGCCGCGCAGCCCGATTTCCTCGGGCAGACCCAGCGGGAATTCCATGTCGAACCGTGCCGCCACGTAAATGTTGCCGCCCAACGGATCAGGATCGCCCGGGCTGGACAGATCGCGTGGACCGATGCCGCCGGGTTCAAAGCCGCGCAGGATTTGCGGGCCAACAAAAAAGCGGTCAATGGTCCGGTTCGTGCCCGAAGACCAAGCGAGCAATCCACCTTCGAGGGTCGCGCGCAATGTGACTTCTTCGTTGAACACGCGACGCTGACCAATGATCTTGCCCACAGTGCGTATGTATTCGGAATCGCCGCCGATGCCGGAAAAGTCCTGACTAAACTCAAGTAAAACGCCGGCATTCGGGTCGAGTCCACCACTGCGTGTGTCGTACCGATACGTGTATCCGATCGAAGACGAGAACTGCTGCCCTGCTGCAATCTCCGTCAGCACGACATTGCCGGGCACGATGCTGTCACGTTGCAAAAGCTCGTCCTGACGCCCCGTGTAGCGCAGAGACAGCGTGCTGTTTTCACCGGTCCGGAAGGTCAGGCTTGGCGAAAACCGAAATGTGGAGCTGTCATAGTTCGCAAAGCTGCTGTCCGCTTCGCTGTATTGCAGATCGATCCCCAAGGCGACATCACGACCCAACAGCGAGGGTTCTACAAAGCTAATGCCATACCGCTCGGATTCTTCGGCTGTCGACAACGTCAGCCCAAGGGTCTGGCCCCGGCCAAGGAAATTGCGTTCCGTGAAACCGACAGCCACGCCAAATCCGTCATTGTTGGAAAAGGTTGCGCCGAAATTCAGTGCGCCTGTGGGCTGCTCTTCGACATCGACATCAATCACCACTTGATCCGAGGACGACCCTTCGCGCGCGTTCACATCTGAATTGGAGAAATACCCCAGCGCCCTGATCCGTTCGGCCGCATCGCGGATTTCGCGCGGATTGAACGGGTCACCTTCGGCGATGCGGAATTGACGGCGGATCACCTGATCCAATGTCGTTGTGTTGCCTTCGATATCGATGCGCTCGACGAACACACGCGGACCGCGGGTCAGCACAAATTCGACGTCCAGCGTCAGGTCGCGGTCGTTGCGGCTGACGCGCGGTTCGACACGCAGAAAATTGATACCTTCTCGCTGGCCTTTGCGCTCCAACCGGCTCAGCTCTGCTTCGACCAGCGTCGGCGAATAGGTTGCACCCGGTCGCAGTTTGAGCACGTCGGTATATGCGTCAGGATCGACGTCTGCCCGTTCGCTGCTCACCGTGATTTCGCCAAAGCTGAACTGCTGCCCCTCTTCGATATTGAAGACGAGGAAGAAGCCATCGCGCTCTTCGGTCAGTTCGGCATTCGACCCGAGAACCCGGAAATCGACATAGCCCCGCGAGCTGTAGAAATCCCGCAAAAGCTGTTCGTCGAACGCGATCCGGTCTTCGACCAATGTGTCGCTACGGATCAGGGTGCGAAACACGCCTGCTTGCTTGGTCTCCAAGATGCGACGCAGGCGCCGGTCGGAGTAGTTGCGGTTGCCGACAAAGGTGATCCGCTCAATCTCGATCACGCCGCCTTCGAAGACTTCGTAGATCACGTCGACGCGGTTGTCGTTGCGCCGGATGATGCGCGGCGTGACACGGGCCGCCACACGGCCTTGTTGTACATAGGCTTCGGAAATTGCTGCCGCGTCACGTTCGGCCTGCGCCGGGTTGAACACACGGCGCTCCTGTAGTTGGACAATTGCACCAAGCGCGTCGTCGTCCACGCGCCGGTTGCCCTCAAACGCGATGCGGTTGACCGTCGGCAGTTCGACAACCGTAATCAGCAGCGTGTTGCCGCGCGGCTCAACCGAAACGGTTTCAAACAGGCCGCTGTTCTGCAGGTTCTGCACGACATCGTTCACCTGACCGGCTGACAACGTCTGTCCGGTGGCGATTCCGGCTTGTTGCAGAATGGCTGCATCGCCGATCCGCGTGTTGCCTTCGATCTGGATTGATCCAAACCGAAATGTTTGCGCCTCGACGCTTGCGCCGACGCTCAGCCAAATCGCTGAAACAAAAACGAAAAATCTAATAATGCTCTGCGCGCGGATCAGGTGTGACAGCACCTGTGGGCCCGCGCCCCTCAACCCCAGTCCCATGGTGTATTCCCACGTGTTCAGACATTCACTGAGAAGTGAGTATCGGGATTGCCGAGGCTTGTCAAAACCCCAGAACGTTCATGGATTGTATTGATTGAGGAAACGGTGCCCGTGGTCGCGTCTACAGGCTGCCAAGCCACGCGCCAGCGCCCAAAGCCGCCGCAAGCGTGACAGCATAAAGAACGCGGTCGGCGTTCAGCATCATTAACAGGCTCAGGCCGCGATATCCACTGTGAAGGGTCTGCATGTGCTCATCCTTTGGCTGATAATCACACTAGCGACTGATTCCGGCAGCAACTTGGAACAAATGTGGCAGTATTGTGGCGCGGCTCAGGGACAGAAGAGGTCGTTGCCAAGCGCAAAAACCATCAGCGACAGCACAATCGCAAGCCCGGCCGCCATCAGAATGCGCAAGGCCCCATCGCTGGGTGGACGGCCCGTGACCGCCTCATAGGCGTAAAACACGAGATGACCGCCATCAAGCGCGGGGATCGGAAACAGGTTCAACAATCCAACCGCCGTGGACAGCACGGCAATGAACCAGATAAAGCTGACCGCCCCTTGGCTGGCCATGGTGCCCGACACCTGCGCGATTCCGATAGGCCCCGACAAATTACAGGTGCTGATTGCCCCGGTGATCATATGGCCAAGGCCAGAGATTGAGCCGGTAATGATGGACCATGTCTGGTTCACGCCGCCGACGACCGCTTGTCCCAGTCCCGGCGCTTCGGTTGCTCTCTCAAACGCGTTGCCGCTGGCAATACCGATCCGCCACACGGTGGCAAAGCCGCCGTCAGCCTGCGGCTCATCGGTGCGTTTCGGTGTCAGGACCTTTTCCAGCATTTTGCCATCACGCCAGACCCCGAGGGTCAACCCGGCACCATCCGAGCTTTCCACCGCCGTTTTCAACTGGTTGAACGCAAAAATCGGCGTGCCGTCGATTGACGTGATGACGTCCCCGCGCTCCAGGCCTGCCGAGATTGCCGCGCTTTGCGGGGTGACGGAATTGACCAGAGGTGGCCGCAAATACGGCGCTTGAACCACCATACGCTCTCCCCCGCGTTCGACCGTGTAATCGAGGATGGGTGCCTGTGGCAGATTTTGCATGAATGCTGCGTATGCGCCGTCTTCGATGCTGGGCACCGGGGCGCCGTTGATCTCAAGCACGACGTCGCCAGCCTGTAGCTCCTGCACTTCGGCAGGCAACGGGCGCAGCTCACCCACGGTGAGCGGGTCGCGCGGAACGCCCGTGGAATACCCGACGGACGCAAAGACAATGATGGATAGAACAAAGTTGAACACCGGGCCGGCTGCAACCGTGGCCGCACGGGCCCAGAGCGGCGCGCCGTGCATGGTGCGGCGCAGCGCGTTTGGATCGGCGGCGGCGGCTTGCATGGCGTCCGCGTCTTTGCCCGATGCGGCATTCGCGTCACCGGCAAATTTTACATAGCCGCCAAAGGGAAGGGCCGCGATCTGCCATTTGGTGCCGCGCTTGTCATGGCGGCTCCACAACACCGGGCCAAACCCAATGGAAAACACATCCGCATGGATGCCGGACCAACGGCCTACGATGTAGTGGCCGTATTCATGGATCGCCACGATAACACTGAGGGCAACGATAAAGGCCACAATCGTCCAGGTCAGGCCGCCAAAGCCCGAGAGAAGCGCCGCTATGTCCAAAGGTTCACCCTTACTGTTGCCTGATTATCTGCTCTGCTGCGTGCCGTGCCATTTGGTCCGCTTGGCGCACATTATCAAGGGTCATTGCGGCATCAATAAGGTCAGGATCAAAGGTGTTGAGCACCTCTTCGACCACTTCTGCCATCTGCGGAAAGCGCAGCGCGCCCGCGATAAACCCATCCAGCGCCGTTTCCTTGGCTGCGTTGAACACGGCCCCCGCAAGCCCGCGCCGGTCCATGACTTCGCGCGCCAGCCGCAAGGCGGGCCAGCGGGCATCGTCGGGCGCACGGAACGTCAATGCCCCGATCTGCGCCAGATCAAGGCGGTCTACGGGCAGGTTAGTCCGGTCAGGCCAAGTCAGCGCATATCCGATCGCGTGGCGCATATCGGGCGGCCCCACATGGGCCATCAACGCGCCATCGTGAAAGCCGACCAAAGCGTGCACCATGGATTCGGGATGTACTAACACCTCGATCTTGCTGGGTGCGACACCGAAATATTCCCGTGTTTCAATCAGTTCCAGCGCCTTGTTAAACATTGAGGCGCTGTCGATGGTGATCCGCTGGCCCATATCCCAGTTCGGATGGGCCGAGGCCTGCGCCAGCGTGGCATTGGCCAGATCCTCAAGCGGCCAGTCCCGGAATGCCCCGCCTGAGGCAGTGATTATCACCCGCTCCACCGCGTTCATGTCCTCGCCCACGAGCGCTTGAAAGACTGCGGAATGCTCACTGTCCACCGGCAATAGACGCGCATCGTGTTTGGCAGCCGTCTCAAGGATCAGGGCACCGGCGCACACCAGCGATTCCTTGTTTGCCAGCGCCAGCGTTGCCCCCTGTTGCAGTGCGGTCAGGCCCGGCTCAAGCCCCGCCGCGCCCACGATGGCGGACATGACCCAATCGGCAGGCCGTGCAGCAGCTTCGATCAACGCCGCCTGCCCTGCCGCCGCCGCGACCCCTGATCCGGCAAGCGCATCGCGCAGCGGCTCCAGCAGGCTGTCATCGGCGGTCACGGCCAAATCAGCATTCAGGCGGATCGCGTCCTGTGCCAGTTGCGCGATATTGCGTGCGCCAGTGAGGGCCACAACGTCATAGGCATCCGGATCGCGCGAAATCAGATCAATGGTATTCTGCCCGATAGACCCGGTCGCGCCAAAGATCGACACACGCCGCGTCACAGCACGCTCCACGGAAATCCAAAGGCCACTTCAAGCACGAGAAGCGCCAGTGCGGCCCCCAGCATTCCGTCAAACCGGTCCAGCAGGCCACCATGGCCGGGGATCAGGGTCGAACTGTCCTTGACCCCGACCTTGCGCTTGATCGCGCTTTCCGCGATGTCGCCCAGTTGCGATGCAAAACTCAGCAAAACAGAGGCCAGAACCAAGGCACCCAACGCGCCGGACCCAATCCCAAAGCCAAGCCCGACCAACGCCGCCGCGACCCAACCGGCAGAGGTGCCCGCCCATGTTTTCTTGGGACTGACCGCAGGCCAGAATTTCGGCCCGCCGATCATGCGGCCCGCGAAATAGCCCGCCACATCCGTGACAACAACGACCAGAACAAGCCACACCATCCAGCCAAACCCCAGATCGTCGCGCACATGTGCCATGCCCCAGCCTGCCAGCAACAGAAGGCCGGAAAACACAAGGTAAACAGGCGCATATCGTTTGACTCGGCCCAGCCCCACCAAAACCGCAGCCGCCAGCAGCGGCACCGCATAGAGCGGCGGCAGATAGGTGGCCAGCAGCACGGCGAATGCCGACACACCGCCCAATTGCAGCGCCAGCGACGGCTGATCCGGCGACAGCATCCGCACAAGCTCCCAAACCATCAGCCCGCAGATCACCGCGACAAGCCCGTGAAACACGTGTCCACCAAACCAGATGCCCGCGATGCCAATGGCGACCATCGCGGCGCCGGACCCAAGGCGAGTGCCCAGATCAGACCAGCGTTCCGCGTTGCCGTTCACGTCTTGACCCCGCCAAACCGTCGCTCCCGACTGCCATATTTGGCACACAGCCGGGTGAACTCTTCGCGGGAAAAATCAGGCCAGAGCGTGTCGACAAATTCGTATTCCGCATAGGCCGATTGCCACAGCAGGAAGTTGGAAATACGCGCCTCGCCGCTGGTGCGGATCACCAGATCGGGATCGGGCAGCACTTGGGTGTCGAGAAATTTGACCAATGCGGCCTCGTCCACTGTTTCCGGGTCGATATTGCCCGCCGCAACCTCAAGCGCCAGCCGCTTGGTGGCGCGGGCCACTTCGTCACGGCCCCCGTAATTCAGCGCGATGGTCAGGTTCACCCGCGTGTTGCCCGAGGTTAGCACCTCCAGTTCGTCCATCAGCTTGATCAGCTTTTTGTCGAGCCGCACCCGGTCGCCGATAAACCGGACCCGCACGCCAAAATCATCAAGCGCACGCGCCTCTTTGGCGATGTAGCGGCGAAAGAGGCTCATCAACCCGGCCACCTCAACTTGCGTCCGCTTCCAGTTTTCGGTGCTGAAGGCAAAGATGGTCAGGTATTCGACCCCGATGTCCGGACAGGTTTCGACCACCTCGCGCACACGCCGGGCGCCTGCGTGATGGCCAAACAGACGTGGCCGCCCGCGTTGCGTGGCCCAGCGTCCATTGCCGTCCATTATGATGGCGACGTGGCGCGGGCCGGTATGGGCAGGGTCTGAAATGGCGTCGTCCTTAAATCTGTTTTGCAATGCGCCCCCGGTATGTCGGGGCGGGCCATTAAAGGCCCCAACGCACCACCGGCACGTCGTCCTGCACCCCAAGGGCGCAGGTGCGGGCGTCACACTTGCATGATCTCGGTTTGCTTGGTCTCCAGCGCGGCATCCACGGATTTGATCGCCTTGTCCGTCATCTCCTGCACCTCGTCTTCCCAGATTTTCTGGTCGTCCTCGGACAGGTCGCCGTCACTCTTGGCTTTCTTGATCTGGTCCATACCGTCCCGGCGCACGTTGCGAATGCTGACGCGGGCATTTTCGGCATAGCTGCCCGCCACCTTGGTCAGTTCGCGGCGGCGTTCCTCGTTCAATTCGGGGATCGGCAGCATGATGATCGTCCCATTGAGCTGCGGGTTGATGCCCAGCCCGCTTTCGCGGATGGCCTTTTCAACCTTGCCCACCAGCCCCTTGTCCCAGACGTTCACTGTGACCATCCGCGGTTCGGGCACGTTCACGGTGCCCACCTGATTGATCGGTGTCATCGACCCGTAGGCGTCGACCATCACCGGCTCCAGCATAGAAGCCGAGGCACGGCCAGTGCGCAGCGAGGCAAATTCGGTTTTGAGATTGGCCATGGCGCCGTCCATCCGGCGCTCAAGGTCGTCTGTGTCCAGCATAAAGTCGTCAGACATCGCTTTCCCCGTCTTGTTCTTGGGCGGCGGGTCGTTGCCCGCGCACCACCTTTCGTCTGGGTATAATTCAAGCCACGTGCAGATGGCCAGCAGGAGTTGTGCCTAGCCCTGCACGCGCGTGAATGTGCCCTTGCCCTCGAGGATGCTCTTGAACCCGCCGGGTGTGTCCAGCGGGAACACAATCAGAGGCAGGTTGTTGTCGCGCGCCAGCGCGATGGCCGAGGCATCCATAACCTTGAGGTTCTTTTGCAGCACCTCGTCATAGGTCACGATGTCATAGCGTTTGGCGTCCGGGTTTGTCTTTGGGTCCTTGTCGTAGACGCCGTCCACGCCGTTTTTGCCCATAAAGATCGCCTCGCAGGACATCTCATTGGCGCGCAGGGTGGCCGCTGTGTCAGTGGTGAAATACGGGTTACCCGTACCGGCTGCAAAAATGCAGACACGCTTTTTCTCAAGGTGGCGCACCGCGCGGCGGCGGATGTAGGGTTCTGCCACCTCGTTCATGGTGATCGCGCTGATCACGCGGGTGAACACACCCAGCCCTTCCAGCGCGGATTGCATGGCCAGCGCGTTCATCACTGTGGCGAGCATCCCCATATAGTCGGCGGTTGTCCGCTCCATTCCCTGCGCGGACCCCTGCAATCCGCGAAACACGTTGCCGCCGCCGATCACCATGCAAATTTCGACCCCGAGATCGTGCACCGCCTTGACCTCGCGCGCCACACGCTCGACCGTTGGGGGGTGCAGGCCAAAACCCTGATCGCCCATGAGGGCCTCGCCCGAAATCTTCAACATGACACGGTTGAAGGTGGCCGCTGGCTCTGTTGCCACTGCCGTCTCCGTCATCGTTTGTCCCCGCTCTTGGAATTTGCGCGCAACCTGTCGTAAATCGGCACGGTTTTCAATGGAGCAAACGCGCATGATCCGCGACCTTGTCGCATCTCTGGACCCTGACCTGCCGGTTCTGATCGCAGGCCCGACGGCGTCGGGCAAATCCGCGTTGGCGCTGGCGCTGGCCGAGGCGCAGGGCGGCGTGATCGTTAACGCGGACGCAAGTCAGGTATACGATTGCTGGCGCGTGATCACGGCCCGCCCCTCGGTCGCGGAAGAGGCGCGCGCGCCGCACGCGCTCTATGGTCACTTGCCCTATGACGCGCCCTATTCCACCGGGCATTGGGTGCGCGACGTCAAACCGCTGCTGACCGGACCAAGGCCAATTATCGTCGGCGGAACGGGTCTGTATTTTTCGGCGCTCGTCGAAGGCTTGGCCGACATTCCCGCAACCCCGCCCGAGGTTCGCGCCGCGGCAGATGGTTTGTCGCTTGAGACGATGATCGCCGATCTGACGTCCGAGACGGCAGCCCGTCTGGATCTGGCCAACCGCGCACGGGTGCAGCGGGCGTGGGAAGTGGCGCGCGCCACGGGCCGGTCCCTTGCCGATTGGCAGGACAACACGCCCCCGCCCATTCTTCGGCCGGGCACATATCAGGGCATTGTGCTGGACAGTCCGAAGACGTGGCTTGAACCGCGCATCGCGCACCGCTTTGACTCCATGCTGCGCGGTGGCGCGCTGGAGGAGGCGCGTGCCATGGCGGATCGGTTCGACCCCGCGCTGCCCGCGTGCCGTGCCATTGGCGTGGCCGAGGCCATTGCGCTGCTGCGCGGCGACATCGACCACGCACAGGCGGTCAAAGCGGCCACCATCACGACACGCCAATATGCCAAGCGCCAGCGCACCTGGTTTCGCGCCCGGTTCGCGGCGTGGCAGTGGATTGCATCCGCGTCATTGTCCGGGAGTTGACAAAAACCGCTTGGAAATGCCCGTGGCTGGGGGCAAAAGGGGCGCACACGCGTCAATATGCGACTTTTATGGCCCTGCCCCCGGTTCAGATTACCACACTTGCCCAGATGACCGGCCCGCAGGAGTGGCGGCTGGCGCTGGCACATGAGCGGGCCGAACATCTGATCATCTGGATCACCCGCGGACAGGGGCGGCTACTGATGAACGGGACACGCCGCGGCGTGGGCACCCACAACGCCATCGTGATTCCGGCGCGCACCTTGTTTTCACTGGAGTTGGGACGGCAAGGCATGGGTCAGGTGGCGCTGGTGCCAGAGGGCACCGATGTGCGCCTGCCGCAGACACCACGCCAACTACGTTTGCGCGACGTGGCCGCAATCAACGAGATCAACAGCCTGTTCGAAGCGGCACAGCGCGAGGCCACGCAAGCGCGCCCGCTGGCGCAGGATGCGCTGGACGCGCATGTCGCGCTGATTTCGGTCTGGGTCCGTCGCCAGATCGCGATGCCCGATCACCTGCCAGTGCAGATGGACGCCGCCGCACGCCTGACAGCGGCGTTCTGCGAGGGCATCGTCGAAAACTATGCCCAGCCCATGACAATGGCTGACCATGCCCGCGCACTTGGTGTCACGCCCACACATCTGTCACGCGCCTGCAAAGCGTCCACCGGACGTACCGCCGCGGAGGTCCTCACCGAGCGCACGCTATACGCCGCGCGGATCAGCCTGATCGAATCCAAGGTGCCCATTCAGGATATCGCCCGGCATCTGGGCTTTGGATCAGCCGCCTATTTCACCCGCTTCATTCAGCAGCATACGGGCAAAACGCCGACGGCTCTGCGGCAGGCCGCGACATCCGCGCCGGGACCCGCACGAACAGGTTAAGCACCGGCACAACATCCGCGCATGTCGCAAACAGACTAATCATTGGTCGGTTTCAGACCCAGTTTTTCCCATTGGCCCTGTTGACGGCTGCCCCGTTTGTGTTGCCTCATGGGCGGCAATACGCGGGCAACCACCAAGGGCAACTGACCAAATTCCAAAATGACGCGCTGCACGGGCACGTCACAAGGCGAGGCACAGCCAACGTTGCCCGCAAGAACAACCGGTTGATCAAAAACGACCGACAGCCACCCAACAGGGGCACCAAATGGGACTTTTCATCCTCAGACGACTGGGCGTGATGCTGTTGACAGCACTTTGCCTGACCTTTGTCGTCTTCTTTCTGACGAACCTTTATCCAAATCTGGAAAAGCTCGCCAAAACCCAAGGCAATTTCCGCATGAGCGAAGAGCAGGTCGACACCTGGCTTTCTGCGCGGGGATACACGGACAACATGTTCGTGAAATACGGGCGTTGGCTGGGCGTTGCGCCGGGCTGGACCGGCACCACCACCGAAGGCAAGGAGATCGCGCAATGCTACGGCGTTGACACTCCCGTCGAGGACCGTCCGACATTCTGCGGGGTGTTGCAGGGCGATTGGGGATTTTCGTTGGTCTTCAAGGATGATGTGGCCAATGTCGTTGCCGTGCGCTTGGCCGCGACGGGCAAGCTGATGGGCTTTGTCCTGCTGGTCATGGTGCCGATGGCGTTGATTGTGGGTGTGCTGGCCGGGATGCGCGAGGGATCGGGGCTGGACCGGTCGCTGTCCACCTTTTCGATCGCGACAACAGCCACGCCGGAATACGTGTCGGGGGTCGTCTTTATCGCCTTGCTTGCCTCATCCAAGTTCGGGCTGTCGCCGGTGCTGGCCGAGGCAGGCTGGATCGAAAGCAAGACGCTGTTTTCGGGGTCCGCCACCAAGGCTGTGGAAGACGCGACATTTGCCAACTTCACCCTGCCAGTGTTGACCATCGCACTGTACGGCATGGGATACATCGCGCGGATGACGCGGGCCAGCATGACCGAGGTCATGACCGCGCAATATATCCGTACGGCGCGGCTCAAGGGCGTGAGCTTTGGCAATATCGTAATGAAGCACGCTCTTCGCAATGCGCTCATCGCGCCCTTTACGGTGATCATGCTGCAAATTCCGTGGTTGTTGAACGGGGTGGTGATTGTTGAGACCCTATTCAACTACAAGGGCTTTGGTTGGCTGCTGGTACAGGCGGCGGGCAACAACGACATTGAATTGCTGCTGGCCGTGTCGGTCGTGTCAGTGGTCGTCGTCCTGATCACGCAGCTGATTTCGGATGTCGGCTATATCTTCCTCAACCCGCGCATTCGCATCTCATAGGGAGCAAGAGACATGGACCCTTTGACATGGACCGGGCCGCTTGGCCAAATCCTTGACCCCGCGCTGAGTGTGATTGCACCCGTTTTTGCGCTTGCGGTGCTTGTGCAGATCGTGATGAGCGTGGCCTCGGCCGGAGAGCGGGTTGTGACAAACCCTGACGGCACGCTCAGTTCCTCGGGCGGCGCTTATGGCATGTCCCGGATGGCCACGAAGTGGACCGGGCTGGCCCTTGTCGCGCTGCTGGCGGCCTATATTGCCCTGGGTGCCGTCGGCGGGCCCGGATTGGCGGGGATTGTTGGCGGGATGAGCCAACAATTGCTGCCGGTTTGGATCGCGCTGATCGCGACCTACGCCCTTTCGATTGTCTACAAACGCAAGCTGGGTCTATACGGCAAGCTGTTTGATTCAACCGTCGGCATGATCGGTTTTGGCCTTGTGATGTTCTGGGTCTATGCCGGGATCATGGCGGGAGTGTTCGACTGGATCACCACCCATGACAGCCTGAGCCAAGTGTCGGGGATGAAGAACAAGTCCCCCGGCACGCCACTGTTTGGCGCCGAAGAGGGCGAATACGCCTGGTACCTGCTGGGTGGCGACAACCTTGCGCGCGACGTCTTTAGCCGTCTGTTCAAGGGCGCGTGGGTTGTGGTGCAGATCGCGCCGCTGGCGACGCTTTTTGCCTTCCTCGCGGGTGTCACGCTGGGCCTGCCTGCGGGTTATTACGGCGGTCGGCTGGACACGGTGCTGTCCTTTATCGCCAACCTGATCCTCGCCTTTCCGGTTATCCTGCTGTTCTACCTGCTGGTCACACCCGAGATCAAAGCCGCTGGTATCCCGGCGATCATGGGCCTTGTGCTGTTCCTGTTCCCGGTGATCTTTTTCTGCGTCCTGCTGAACTCGCGCTATCGGACACAGCCATCGGTGCGCACGCCACTGCTGATTGTTGTGCTGGGCGTGATGTTGTGGGGCTATCTGTCGCTGAACACGGAAAACGGCTACCTGATCAATTCCGAGAACTTCAAACTGCCGGGCCTGCCCACATGGCTTGACGGGATCAACCCTGACCCGTCGGTCCTGCTGGTGTTCGTGTCGGTGGTGTTTGTGAACGCGCCCACCGTGTTCCGGATCGTGCGGGGCCTCGCACTCGATATCAAAACCCGCGACTATGTGGCGGCGGCACAGACCCGCGGCGAAGGCCCCTGGTACATCATGCTGTGGGAAATCCTGCCCAATGCGCGCGGGCCGCTGATCGTCGATTTCTGCCTGCGCATCGGCTACACCACCATCCTTTTGGGCACGCTCGGCTTTTTCGGCTTGGGGCTGGAAAGCGAGAGCCCGGACTGGGGTACAACCATCAACACCGGTCGTCAGTTGATCCGCGCCTATGTGCATCCGCTGCTGCCGCCCGCGATTTCACTGATGACGCTGGTGCTGGGTCTGAACCTCTTGGCGGATGGTCTGCGCGAAGAGAGCCTCAAGGACTGATGAATAACGCGGGACCGGGGGCCAGCCCCCGGACCCCCGGAGTATTTCACAAGAGAAGAAGAACGGGTCGCAACGACCTGTCGGGGAGTGAGACGGATGGCGAAGCAAGAATATGACGGTCCGATCCTTGAGATCGACAAGCTGAGCATTTCCTTCTTTACGCGGTTGCGGGAAATTCCGGCGGTGATGGATTTTTCGGTGACCGTGCAGCCGGGCGAAGCCGTCGGCTTGGTAGGCGAGTCGGGTTGTGGCAAGTCCACCGTGGCGCTGGGTGTCATGCAGGATCTGGGCAAAAATGGGCGCATCGTTGGCGGGTCGATCAAGTTCAAAGGGCGCGATTTGCAGGAGATGAGCGCCGAAGAGTTGCGCGACATTCGTGGGTCCGAGATCGCGATGATCTATCAGGAGCCCATGGCCTCGTTGAACCCGGCCATGAAGATCGGCAAGCAGTTGATGGAAGTGCCGATGATCCATGCCGGGATGAGCGAAAAGGACGCTTATGACCGCGCGCTTCAGGTGGTCACGGATGTGAAACTGCCTGACCCCAAGCGCATCCTAAACGCATTTCCCCACCAGCTGTCTGGCGGGCAACAGCAGCGGATCGTGATCGCGATGGCGCTGATGTCGGAGCCGTCCCTGTTGATTCTTGATGAGCCGACAACCGCGTTGGATGTCACGGTGGAGGCCGCTGTGGTCGAACTGGTCAAGGACCTCGGCAAGAAATACGGCACTTCCATGCTGTTCATCAGTCACAACCTTGGGCTGGTGCTGGAAACCTGCGACCGCATTTGCGTGATGTATTCCGGCGAAGCGGTCGAGCGCGGCAGCATCAAGCAGGTCTTTGACGAGATGCAGCACCCCTATACGCAGGCGCTGTTCCGGTCGATCCCCTTGCCCGGCGCGGACAAGAACGCGCGTCCGCTGGTGGCGATCCCGGGCAACTTTCCCCTGCCCCATGAACGCCCGCCCGGCTGCAATTTTGGTCCGCGCTGCGACTATTTTGAAGCGGGGCGCTGTGATGTCGACCAATCCATCCCGATGTCCCCGGCCAATGCGGATGGCAGCCACGAGACGCGCTGCGTGAAATTCCAAGAGATTGACTGGAACGCACCGCTGGCCAATGTCGTGACCAAGGAAAAGGGCAAGATCGGGGATGTTGTTCTCAAGATGGACAACCTCAAAAAATATTACGAGGTTGCCGCATCCGCCTTGTTCTCATCCGGCGAAAAGAAGGTGGTGAAGGCGAACGAGACGCTTAGTTTCGAGGCGCACGAATCTGAAACGCTGGCCATTGTGGGCGAGTCCGGGTGTGGCAAATCCACGTTTGCAAAGGTGTTGATGGGGCTGGAGACGGCGACCGAAGGAACGATCCTGCTCGGCAATAAATCCATTGAGGACGTGCCGATCGAAGCGCGTGACACCAAGACTGTTGCGGATATTCAGATGGTGTTCCAGAATCCCTTTGACACGCTCAACCCGTCGATGACGGTTGGCCGCCAGATCATCCGGGCGCTGGAAATCTTTAAGGTCGGCAAGAACGAGGCGGAGCGGCACCAGCGGATGCTGGAATTGCTGGACCTCGTGAAACTGCCGCGTGCTTTTGCCGAACGGATGCCGCGGCAATTGTCCGGCGGTCAAAAACAGCGCGTGGGCATCGCCCGCGCCTTTGCCGGGGATGCGCGCATCGTGGTCGCGGACGAACCCGTATCGGCGCTGGACGTGTCCGTACAGGCGGCGGTCACGGACCTGCTGATGGAGATCCAGCGCGAACATAAGACCACGCTGTTGTTCATCAGCCACGACCTGTCCATCGTGCGCTACCTGAGCGACCGGGTTATGGTCATGTATCTGGGCCACGTGGTCGAATTGGGCGACACCGAACAGGTGTTTTCGCCGCCCTACCACCCCTATACCGAAGCATTGCTAAGCGCTGTGCCGATTGCGGATACAAGCGTGGAAAAGCAGCACATCGTGCTCGAAGGCGACATCCCGTCGGCGATGAACCCACCACCGGGATGCCCGTTCCAGACCCGGTGCCGCTGGAAGACCGAAGTCCCGGATGGGCTGTGCGAGCGTGAGGTGCCGCCCGTCCGTCACCTAGCCGAAGGGCATCAGGTCAAGTGCCACCTCGCGGACGATATCCTTGCCCGGATGGAGCCTGTGATCAAAATTGCGGCTGAGTAGCGACGGCGTCGTTCACGACGTCCTTGGCTGAGGTGTAGGTACCGACGTATTCCCAGAACCCCGGGATGACGATGAATTCGACCACGTACCGGACTTCGTTATGGTTGGCGGCCAAAACTCCGACCATATAGGCGAACCAGAACTGGACGGCACGTTTGGATTTGCGGCTGAGGATCACGCTCCAGACAAAACCTAGCGGCCCCAAGGCGCAAACGCCCATATAGGCGGCGATCTTGTAATCGGACAGCACAAGCCCCTGGATCGTGATCCAGTCCAGCGACATCAGGAACAACAGGCCGATATTCTGTAGAAACAGCGTGCCTGCGATACCTCCGGCGATGCCACCTGCGACCAGCATGTCCAGATGGACGCGGCGGCGGCCTTTGGCGCTGTGCATGAGCTTTTCGCGCTGCTGCGGCGACACGACATCGACGGCATTCATCGGTTTGCCGGTGTTGATGCGCGACAGGCGCTCTTCGAATGTGGATTGACCGGCTTTCATCATCGCGCTGCCTCACGTCGCTGTTGTTTAAACGACGGGGTAGCGGCCAGAGATGGCACGTTTAAGGCGAAATCGGACCAAAGACGGGGCGCGCGTCAGCTGCCCCAGATGATCTTCACGTAGTTGCGGGTTTCGCGGAAAGGCGGCACGCCCTTGTACTTTTTGACCGCGCCGGGACCCGCATTATAGGCGGCAAGCGCCAGCCGCCAACTGCCAAATTCGCGGTACTGTTCCTTGAGGTACTTGGCGCCGCCATCAAGGTTCTCGGCTGGATCACGTGGGTCAACACCCAGATAACGGGCGGTGCCGGGCATCAGTTGCGCCAGACCGTAGGCACCTTTGTGCGATTTGGCCGTGGGGTTCCAGCCCGATTCCTGCTGTACAAGGCGCAGGAACAAATCCTCAGGCACGCCGTGGCGGCGCGCTGCGGCCTTGGCCACGTTCAAGTATTGGCCCTTGTACCGCCCACGATATTTCGGTGAGGTTCCGGTGTCCCATTTTGTCGGTGTCACCACTTTTGGCGGCTGTAGCCGGACCGAACTGTTGTATTGGCTCTTGGCGCGGGTATCGAGGATCTTGGTCTGGGATTTGAACAGGTTGGTGCGGTTCTTTTTCGAGAACAGATCAGCCGACGCACTGTCAGCCACCAAGGCGGCCAAAGCCGCGGCTACCCATACTGCCCGCATTTTGCCCCAAGCTCCCAGCGCCGGTTTCCGCCATTTCCGCGGACGATAGGCGATTTTTTGCACGCTGGCCAGCCTTCTGGGTTCACCGGTCTTTAACCATGATCCACGCAGTGTTGCTCTGGTGGTCCAACACTGCGCGCGCTAGTCTGACCGCCAATCATTCCGCGCCGGAATCAGCGATGGCGCGCGCACGAAAGACAGCGAGGGGAAAGAACATGGCAGGCTCGGTCAATAAGGTGATCCTGATCGGCAATCTGGGGCGTGACCCAGAGGTGCGGACATTCCAGAACGGCGGCAAGGTGTGCAACCTGCGCATCGCCACGTCAGAAACGTGGAAGGACCGCAACACCGGCGAGCGGCGCGAACGCACGGAATGGCACACGGTCGCGATCTTCAATGAAAATCTCGCCCGTCTGGCAGAGCAATATTTGCGCAAGGGATCGAAAGTATATCTCGAGGGCAAGCTGGAGACGCGCAAATGGCAGGACCAGTCCGGTCAGGACCGCTATTCAACCGAGGTCGTTCTGCGGCCCTATGCGGGCGAGATGACGTTTCTGGATGGTCGCGATGGCGGCGGTGGCGGCGGCGGCAGCTTTGGTGGCGACAGCGGCGGCGGCAGCATGGGCTATGACGACCGTGGCGGTGACTACGGTGGCAGCAGCGGCGGCGGTGGCAGTGCTCCGGCCCCAAGCCGCGATCTGGACGACGAAATCCCGTTCTGAGCCGAAGCGATTTCCTAGAAAAACGGCGGGCCGGAAAATGACATCATTTTCCGGTCAGCACCTCGATCACGGCCTCTGGCGGGACGTCTGACGTCACAAAGGCCTCGCCAATGCGGCGCGCAAGGACAAAGTTCAGCGTGCCCGCGACAACCTTCTTGTCCTGCCCCATCATCTCCAGCAGCGCCTCGGGTCCGGCGAGATCGCCGGGAATGTCGGACAGCGTGCTTTTCATTCCCATCGCCTGAAGATGTGCAAAAACGCGGCTTGGGTCCTCTTGCGGACACAGGCCCAGACGCGCAGAGAGGGCAAAGGCCAACCCGCAGCCAATCGCGACCCCTTCCCCGTGCAGCAGCCGATCCGAATAGCCCGTGGCGGCCTCAAGCGCGTGGCAGAACGTGTGACCGAGGTTCAAAAGCGCCCGGTCGCCCTGCTCCGTTTCGTCACGGGTCACAATGTCGGCCTTCATCTCGACCGACCGTTTGACGGCTGCCACGCGCAGTTCCATGTCTCCCGCGGCCATGGCCGGCGCGTTGGTCTCAAGCCATTCAAAAAAGGCTGCGTCCCCCAACAGGCCGTATTTCATCACCTCGCCGTAACCGGCGCGGAAATCGCGCAGGCTCAGCGTGTCCAGAACCGCCGTGTCCGCCAGAACAAGCGCCGGTTGATGGAACGCCCCGACAAGGTTCTTGCCATGGCCCGAGTTGATGGCCGTCTTGCCACCTACGGAACTGTCGACCTGCGCCAGCAGCGTCGTGGGCACTTGTACATATCGCACCCCGCGCCGCAGAATTGCCGCTGCAAACCCCACAAGATCACCGATCACACCACCACCCAAAGCGATGACGACATCGTTGCGCTCGACCTTTTGGGCCAGCAGCCATTCCACGACCTCTTGCAGATGCGGCCACCCTTTCGTCGCCTCACCCGGCGGCAGATGCAGCGCCTCCATTGCGATGCCTTCGCTCGCAAGACCCGCGCGCAGGCCGTCCAAATGGGCGGCTGCCACACGTGTTTCGGTCACCACCACCACGCGAGGACGCGGCAGAAGCGGTGCAATCATCGCACCTGCCTCCGCCAGCAGACCCGGCCCGATCACCACGTCATAGGCACGGGTCCCCAAGGGCACATGCACAATCTCACGCATGGTTCACCTCCAACACATCCGGGCGCGCGAGCGCCAGCGTTTCGATCACACGGTCCACCATTGCTTCGATCGACAGATCGGGCGCCGAGCGCACAGAGACATCCGCCAGCGCATAAACCGGCGCGCGCTGCGCAAAAATTTCGGCCAATGTGGCGCGGGGATCGGCGGTGCGCAGCAAGGGCCGCGTATCCTTGTGACGCACCCGCTGCCACAACAGATCAAGGTCGGCATTCAGCCACAGTGACACGCCGCGCGCACTGATCATCTTTCGGTTTTCATCCTGCAGGAATGCGCCGCCACCCGTGGACAGGACCCCACGTTCCTCGTCAAGCAGGCGCGCGATCACCTGCGCTTCTTTCTGTCGAAAAAACGGCTCGCCATCGCGCGCAAATATTTCAGGCACTGTCATATTTGCGGCAGCCTCAATCTCGGCGTCGCTGTCAAGAAACGGCACGGACAGGCGCGCCGCAAGAGCCCGGCCCACGGCGGTTTTGCCCGCCCCCATCATGCCGACCATCACCACCGTCTTCTTCAGATGGTAGCGCACCGCGTCTTCACGATTTTGCTGAAATTCGCTCATTGGCTTGTCAATGACGTGATTTTGGCAAAAAGGCCATATATGCTGTTCACAAAACAAAGAAATCCCCGGGGCACGTAAGGCAGCACATCATGGGTCGCATATTCAAACTGTTGATCTTTCTGTTGATCATCGGCTTCATTGGGCTCGTGGGCTACGCCTATGTGGGCGAGTTCTTCGGGGCGAATTTTTCGCCGCCGCAAGAGGAAACGCGGATGCCGGTCACACTGGATGCTGAATAGGTCGCTGATCCCTGCGCTGTGCCTGAGTGCTGTGCTGGGACAGATGGTGCACGCGCAGGACGCAGCACCGCTGAGTGCCATTGACTGGCTGGGCGCGCAGACGACACCCGCCGCCCTGCCCCAGCCCACGGCCACCGACGAGCCGTCAACCGCGCAATCGGCAACGGTCCCGGATGTCACGGTGACCCCGCTCGACGGGCCTGCCGCGCGGCGTGTTGGGTTGGTGCCGCCCAATGTGACGGGCCTGCCCGATACGCTGTGGTCCGGCAGCACCGGCCAGACGCTTGCCGCACAGCTGAACCAGTTGCCCAACTTGCGTCTGCCCGCCCTGCAACAGCTCACGTTTACGCTGTTGCTGGCAGAGGCGGTGCCGCCCACGAGCGATGCGGGCGCATTCGATCTGGCACGCATTGATACGCTGCTGGCCTATGGCGCGCTTGATCCCGCAATTGCCCTGATGGAGCAGGCCGGTGCAGATGCGTCGCCCGCGCATTTCCGGCGCGCGATGGACATGGCCCTGATTGCCGGGCGGGAGGCACAGGCCTGCGCCATTCTGCGCGCGCAGCCGGACCTGTCGCCGGGCAAGGGTCACGACGTGTTCTGTGCGGCGCGCAACGGCGACTGGCGCATGGCCGCACTTCAGCTTGGCACCGCGCGTGCATTGGAGTTGCTGCCGGAGGCGCAGGTGGCCGCACTGGAACGGTTCCTTGATCCCGATCTTTATGAAGGCGAGCCGCCCCTGCCCGTGCCGTCTGTGCCCAACGCGCTTTTGTTTCGGACCCATGCCGCCATCGGAGAGCCGATCCCCACGCGGGGCTGGCCGGTGGTCTATGCCAATGCGGGCCTGAGCGACACCGCCGGGTGGAAAACTCAGATCGAAGCAGCGGAACGTTTGGCGCGCAATGGGGCGGTGCCCGGCAACCGGCTGTTGGGACTGTATACCCAGCGCAGCCCGGCGGCGTCAGGTGGTGTATGGGACCGTGTATCGGCCCTGCAACGGTTCGAGACAGCCATAGGCACAGGCAACGCCGCTGCGATTTCCAAGACATTGCCCACGGTTTGGCGCGTGATGGGCGCACAACGCCTGCGCGTGCCGTTTGCCCAACTCTTTGCCGAACAGCTTGAAGGGTTTGTGCTAAGCGGTCAGGCGGCGGACATCGCCTATGAACTGTTGCTGCTGTCGCCCCGGTACGAAGCGGCGGCACAGGTCTTTCCCACCCGCGCGCTGGGGCGCCCGGTCCTTGCGGCGCTCGCCGCCGGTGAAGTGCCCGCAGGACTGACAGCGGATGGTGTTGCAGGTGCCGCGCTTGCCGGGTTCCGTGACACGCCTGCCGATGCCGACATTCTTGCACAGGCGCGTGACGGGGCTTTGGGGGCGGCCATGCTCGACACGATTGCGCTGGCCCATCAGGGCAGTACCGGCGACGCCGCACAGCTCGCGACCGCTCTGGCGACCTTACGCGCTCTTGGTCTCGAAGACGTGGCACGCCGCACCGCGTTGCAGACATTGCTGCTGGATGCACGCTGATGAGCCATCGCTGGATCTCTACTTTTCTGGAGGCGCAGGCCGCGGAACTGGGGGCCGCCCACAACACTTTGCTGGCCTATGGCCGCGACCTCAAGGACGCCGCAGAATGGCTGACCGACCAAGGGCAGGATTTTGAGACGGCGGAACAGGAGATGTTTGAAGCCTATCTGATCCACTGTGATGCCCAAGGTCTGGCCCGCGCCACGCGGGCACGCCGCCTGTCCGCCATCAAACAGCTTTACCGCTTTGCCTTCGAAGAAGGCTGGCGCAATGACAATCCTGCCATCCAGATCGCCACACCTGCACAGCAGAAACGGCTGCCCAAAACGCTTGACGAGGCCGAGGTCGACCGGCTGCTCACCGCAGCCGAAAACTATGGGCGTGGTGATCATGACCGGCTGCGCGACACCTGTCTGATGCAATTGCTCTATGCGACGGGGATGCGCGTCAGCGAACTGGTCGGACTGCCGGTCAGTGCGGCACGCGGGAACCCGCAGATGCTGCTGATCCTTGGCAAGGGCGGCAAGGAACGCATGGTGCCCCTGTCCGACCCGGCGCGCGTGGCGCTGGCCGCGTGGATCAAGATGCGGGACACCCGCGACAAGGAACAGGTGGAAAAAGGGGCTGCGCCTTCGCGCTTTTTGTTCCCGTCGCGTGGCGTGTCCGGCCACCTCACGCGCCATTGGTTCTATGCGCGCATCAAAGCGCTGTCGGTCTTTGGCGGTGTGTCGCCGGACAAGGTTACACCACACACGTTGCGCCATGCCTTTGCCACGCATCTGCTGGCGGGCGGTGCTGATCTGCGCGCCATCCAGACAATGCTGGGCCATGCCGACGTGGCCACAACCGAAATCTACACCCACGTGGTCGACGAACGCCTGACAGAACTGGTGCTGGAACATCACCCGTTGGCCAAGGACACCCGCAAATCAGGCGGCAAAACATCCTCGGACGGCCAATAGCCGCTCTCCAGCCCGCGCTCGTAGCCTTGGGTCAGGCCCGCCGCGCGCATATCCGCGACAGCGCCCGCCACATCATAATCGAGCCTGTGTAACGTGACCGCGCCGCTTTGGATGAGGGCGTAACGGGTCTGCGGATGCCCGTCATGTGGCGGCATCCCGATCACCCCGGCATTGATCCATTGGCCCCGCGCGGTGGACCGCTCAAACGGTATCCCCGCATGGCCCGCGACCACGCGGTCGAGCGGGCCGGTCCAAGCCGCAAGCGCGTCCCTTTCCGCCTCATACTCCGCCGCGTCCGTCGTGGGCCAGAGGAACCGCGCAATGTCCGTCGCCCCACCGTGCAAAACGCCCCACCGCAACCCATGATGGGTAAAGGTGATGAAATCCGGCAATGTCCCCATCCAGAGCCGGGTCTTTTGGCCGACATGGTGTGCGGCGAACCCGTACCATCCCGCAGACATCACATCGCACACACTTCCTGCATCAAAACCGCAACCGCAGTCCGGTGCCCCTGCTGCCAACTGGCGTTCGCAATTGCCCGCGATCATGGACACATCGGCGGCACGCAACGCCGCGACCGTCGCCTCTGGCGCGCCGCAATACGCCACCGCGTCACCCGTACAAAGCGGCAAAGCACCGTGACGCTTTGCCAATGCCAGAACAGCGCGCGTTGCCTGCACATTGGAATAGGGCCCGCCAAATGCCAGCACCGGACCCGTCACATTGCCCAAATCCGTAACCTGCATGGCCTACATCCCTTGATTGCACCGGCTCTGCCCCCCATAACCCGAAGGCAGACAAAGGATAAATCACGAATGGACGACCCAAGCACGACCCTCGACGCAGCCTTCTGGATCACCGCTGGGGTGATCCTTGGCCTATTGGTGTTGTCGGGCTTTTTCTCCGGCTCCGAAACGGCGCTGACCGCGGCGTCACGGGGCAAGCTGCGCGCACAGGCAGACCGCGGGTCGGTTGGTGCGCAGCGGGCGCTTAACATCACCGAAGACAACGAGCGCCTGATTGGTTCGGTCCTGCTGGGCAACAACCTCGTGAATATCCTTGCCACGTCTCTGGCCACCGCAATCTTTACCCGCGCGTTTGGCGAAAGCGGCGTGGCGCTGGCGACGCTGGTGATGACCCTGCTGGTCCTGATCTTTGCCGAAGTCTTGCCCAAGACATACGCCATTTCGAACGCTGAAACCGCCGCATCAATGGTGTCACGGCCCATCGGTTTTGTTGTGACCGTCTTTGCCCCAATCGTGTCGGCAGTGCGGTTGCTGGTGCGTGGCGTGTTGCGCATTTTTGGTGTGCAGATCGACCCGGACAGTCACATCATGGCCGTCCGCGAAGAGATCGCCGGAGCGCTGCAATTGGGCCATTCCGAAGGTGTGGTCGAAAAAGAAGACCGCGACCGCATTCTGGGCGCGCTGGACCTTGGTGATCGCACGGTCGAAGAGATCATGTTGCACCGGTCCGGGATTGAGATGATTGACGGGGCCAACAGCCCGCAGGACATTCTTGAACAATGCCTGCAATCCAACCACACCCGCCTGCCGATCTATGCGGACGAGCCGGAAAATATCACCGGCGTGATCCACGCCAAGGACCTCAGCCGCGCGATCTACAAAGAAATCGCAGGTACGGGCGGCACCGCGAACCTGCAAACCTTCGACATGCGCGCGGTGACCACCGATCCGTATTTTGTGCCTGAAACCACCACGCTGGACCACCAGATGCGCGAATTCCTCCGCCTGCGCACCCATTTTGCGCTTGTGGTGGACGAATACGGCTCACTTCAGGGGTTGATCACGCTCGAAGACATCCTCGAAGAGATCGTGGGCGAGATCACGGACGAATTCGACCCCGACGACGAACCGACGCTGGAGCGGGATGCAGATGGGTACTTTGCCGTCGATGGCGCCATGACCATCCGCGATCTGAATCGGGCCACCGACTGGAACCTGCCGGATGACGAGGCAAACACCGTTGCGGGCCTCGTAATTCACGAAGCACAGACGATCCCGACGGTGGGGCAAGTGTTCAGCTTTCACGGGTTCCGGTTCGAGGTGACCGAACGTGAGGGCAACCGGATCACCGCCCTGCGGATTGCCGCGCTGGACTGATCTCGCTGCAATCGGCCACGTACGGCGGCGGGAATTTGTCGATCCAGTCCTGCACATCCTTTTGCCGTCCCCGGGCCACCGGCACGGTCCTGCCGCAGTCCAGTTCCAGCACGGACCCCCGAAGCAACCGCGCATGTTCCCGCGCGATCCAGTGGGACCGGTGCGTTTGCACGCCGTCCTCGGGCGTGACCTGCTCCAGAAACGTGCTCATCCGCTCACGCAGGATTTCCACCCGGTCATCCAGATGTATCTCTAGGTAGTGTTCGGCGGCTTTGACCCGGCCAATATCCTTGACCGCAATCCGCCGACCGGCAAGCGTCACCGCCCGCGCGCTGTCGTTGCGCGCACGTTGCGCAGGCAGTAGCCACAGCAGTGTCACCGTCTCGAACACATGCGCCACAAAGACATTCCGGACGAGCATCTGCCACGTGATCATGCTGCCCAATGGCCGGTCCGGTTCAAATATCGCGGCCAGCCCCAGCACCGTCACGACGGAGGCAAACACGATCAGTGGCCCGGTCAGGATGATCAGCGGAATGGGTGTGCCCACAAACCGTCGCCACGCCCGGTCGAACACCACACCATACGGAACCGACAGCAACAGGTACACAAACAGCGCGATGACCCAAAACGCCATGCGCACCCAGAACCCTTCGAACTGCGGCAAGGTAACGGGATGGCCCGTGGACATGATCAAAAAGCCGACGGCAATCAGCAACCACAGTTGCCAGGACTGATACAGCCCCAACAATTCGCGTAACGTGAAATGCGTTCTTGTCCCATTCGAGACAAAAATCCGCATTTCATGATCAATGCGCACCCCCAACATAACCTCGTCTTACCATGTGACGCTATTTAGAGTAAACGTCCTGATAACGGCCTGAGATGGAGGCGGGGCCGGACAGGTTTTGGTGCGAGTAACAGGCCTGGTTTACCAGTTGCGCCATATCGGTTCCCGCCTCCCGCATTCCGTGTAACCCGTTATGCGCGCAATCTTTTCCCGTCCGGGTCGAACGGCGGAAGGTCAAGTATAGTTGCGCGATGCGGCTCTCCGAGCAACATGACCTCGACCTCTGTGCCCGGCTCAATTCCGCTCACATATCCCAGTGCGAGGCTTTGATTGACGGTGTAACCATAGGCCCCCGACGTGACCCGACCGACACCGCGCCCGTTCAAAAAGATAGGCTCACCGCCGCTCACATCTGCTTGGGAGGCGTCTGTTTGCGCTCCGTCCAACGCCAGTATGACGAGTGATTCGCGCGGCGGTTGGGACAACACACGCTCCACCGCTGCCTTGTTGAGAAAATCTTTGTCCCGTTTGATCAGCCGGTCCAGACCGACCTCGTGGGGCCAATATTCTGGACTGTATTCCCGGCTCCACGAACCATACCCCTTTTCGACCCGCAGGCTCATCAATGCACGGCTGCCCACTGGCCCCGCGCCCAAGGGTTGCCCCGCCGCGATAAGCGACTGGTACAACCGCGCCTGATCGGCCTGCGCGCAGTGCAGTTCCCATCCCAAATCTCCGGTAAACGACACGCGCAGCGCAAGGACTTCGACCCCGGCAAGTTCAATTACCGCCGAGCGCATAAACGGAAAATCCGCCGTCTCCAGCGATGTGTTGGTCAGCCGTGACAGCAACGCCCGGCTTTGCGGTCCCGCAACATTGAACCCACACCACGTATCTGTCAGGCTTTCAAAGACGGTGCGATCGGGCAGTGGCACAGCATTAAAAAAGCGCTGGTGATAGCGTTCCGCCATGCCCGATCCGATAACCCAGAATACGTCCTCGGCCAGCCGCGTAACCGTGAAATCACCGGCGATCCCGCCCCGTTTTCCGATCAGCGGGGTCAGGCACGACCGCCCGACGGTCTGCGGCATCCGATTGGCAAAGACGGCGTTCAACCAGTGTTCGGCACCCGGACCCGCCACGCGGTACTTTGCAAAGTTCGAAATATCTATGATCCCGGCCCGGTCGCGCAGCATACGGCATTCGGCCCCGACCACATCCCACCACGGCTGGCGCGTGAAACCCGCGGTGTCTGGCACATCGCCAAAGTAAAGCGGATGCTCCCACCCGTAGTTCAATCCCATCTGCGCACCCATTTCGCGCTGGAGGTCGTAGGCGGGCCGTGTGCGTACGGGCCGCCCGGCATCGCGTTCCTCGCCCGGAAAGTGGATTTTGAACCGGTGCGCGTATTGGTCACCCACACGCGCCTTGGTGAAATCCTTGCCAGCCCATGTGCCAAAGCGTGCCACGTCCCACGCGAACATATCGTAGTGCGTCTCGCCCTCGACCATCCACTGCGCTGCCAACAGCCCCATGCCGCCCGACTGCGAAAAGCCCGGAATGATCCCGTTGCAGCAGAAATAACCAGTCAGTTCCGGCACGGGTCCAAAAAGGACGTTTGAATCCGGTGACCAGATCATCGGACCGTTGATCACCCGTTTGATCCCCGCCGTACCCACCGCCGGAACCCGGTCGATGGCGCGCATCATGTTGTCTTCGATCCGCTCCAGATCATCGGCAAAAAGCTCGTGGCCAAAGCCCTGCGGCGTGCCGTCCTCAGCCCAGAACCGCACGTCCTTTTCATAGGCCCCCACCAACAGCCCCTGCCCCTCCTGACGCAGGTAATACTCGCCATCGCGGTCCGCGACCGATGGCAGGCGGCGATCCATCCCTGCGATCTCGGCGATGGTTTCGGTTACAAAATACTGATGTTCCGTCGGCAACAGCGGCAGCGATACACCAGCCATCGCAGCAACCTCACGTCCCCAAAGACCGGCTGCGTTCACCACCCACGGTGTCGCGATATCCCCTTTTTCGGTGCGCACAATCCACGTGCCGTCCGCCTGCGCTTCGGTCCCTGTGACCGGGCAAAACCGGATGATCTCTGCCCCGTTCCGGCGCGCGCCTGCGGCATAGGCATTTGTCACGCCGGAGGGGTCCACATTGCCGCCATCGGGTTCCCACATGATGCAGCGGATGCCGTCGAAATCGACCATCGGGTGCAGCCGCTCCGCCTCTGCCCGGTCGATCTCGTGAAAGTTCATACCGTAGAGCTTGGCCTTGGCCGCTTGCAGCCGCAGTTGATGCACCCGCGCCTCTGTCTGTGCCAGATAGAGCGATCCGGGCTGAAACACGCCACAGCCCTGCCCCGTCTCCTGCTCAAGCTCTTTATACAAACCCATCGTATAATGCTGAATCCGGCTGATATTGGTGCTGTCATGCAGCCCGTGGATGTTGGCCGCAGCGTGCCAAGTGGAGCCTGAGGTCAGTTCATCCCGCTCCAGCAGGACAACATCCGTCCAGCCCAGCTTGGTCAGGTGATACAGGATCGAACACCCGATCACCCCGCCTCCGATGACCACCGCCTGTGCATGGGTTCGCATGATTGTCTCCCTGATCTTGGTGCCACGCTGGAACGCCAGTGGGCTGCGCAGTTGCAAGTTCCCGACATCAGGTGTCGCAATTTCGAAAATATGTCGCAGTTGCCCGCGTGAATTCCAGAAAACGCCGAACCGCGCCCACATTGATGCCCGTTTCGTCCGTCACGTTACAGCCCGCACCACGAGGGAAAAGCCCGTTTCGCATGATTGCCCGACTGTCTCAGATCGCTCAGATACCGCGCCGGGTGCGCGCGCGCTTTGTGCGCCGCGCGCACGCGCTGCTGTTCGATCACCATCAGCATCGAGCGATTGTGTAGCGCATACACTCCGCCGCGCCTGACGGTGCCCTCGGTGTTCTGCAAAAGGCGGTGGACCTTGTTGCGCAGGTTGACCCGGTGAGCCGTGCGCATTTGCCCACGTACCTGCCCGGCGGCATTGCAGCCGAGGCGACAAGCTATGCTGCCGCGTGGTACAACCATCCCACCCGCACATGCTTTATCGGCGCCAGCACGATCTTACAGGCCGACGTGACCGAAATTGCGCTGTGTATCCTGCACGAGATGTGCCACGCGCGTCTGTTCACCCGTGGCATCGGATATGATGAAGCGTTGCGTGTTCGTGTGGAAAAGGTCTGTATCCGGCGCGAATTGCAGTTTGCGCGCAAGCTTGCTGCGGCGGGGCACGACGTTGATGATCTGATCGGCGACATTCAGCGACATCTCGACCACTTTCCGCCGGAATCGGTCACGCATCGGAGCCTGCAACGCTCGTATCGCAAGCAGGTCCTGCAACGCCTGCGGCTTCTCAAACGTCTGGACGTGCCCTATTGGCTGCGACGTTTTCTGATCCTCAGGGTACGGCGCAAGCTGGCCACGTGGCGTGCCGCGGCCAAGCGGTCGGCATAGACAATTCGCGACACCACATGTCGCAAGCGCCATTTCCTTGCCATGACTCGCCCCATACACTCTGCGCCAAGGGCTGATCCGCCCCTGAAAGGCTTGCATCATGAAATCCACCTCTCGTGTCGTTGTCATCGGTGGCGGCGTCGTCGGCGCTTCTGTTCTGTATCACCTGACCAAGCTGGGCTGGTCCGACGTCATGCTGGTGGAACGGTCCGAGTTGACGTCCGGTTCGACCTGGCACGCGGCGGGCGGGTTCCACACGCTTAACGGCGACACGAACATGGCCGCCCTGCAAGGCTACACGATCAAGCTGTACAAGGAGCTGGAAGAGATCACAGGCATGTCCTGCGGTCTGCACCATGTGGGCGGCATCACGCTGGCCGACAACCGCGACCGCTTTGACATGCTGCTGGCCGAACGGGCCAAGCACCGTTTTATGGGGCTCGAAACCGAGATCATCGGCCCCGACGAGATCCGGGAAATCGCCCCGATCACCAACACCGACGGTATTATCGGCGCGCTCTATGATCCGCTGGACGGCCACCTCGATCCGTCCGGCACCACCCACGCCTATGCCAAGGCCGCGCGCATGGGCGGTGCGACGATTGAAACACAGTGCAAGGTGCTTGAGGTCAACAGAGGCGCGGATGGCTGGGACGTGGTGACCGACAAGGGCACCATTCAGACCGAACACGTGGTCAATGCCGCAGGGCTGTGGGCCCGCGAGGTAGGCGCGATGATGGGCACCTACCTGCCGCTTCACCCGATGGAGCATCAGTACCTTGTCACCGACGACATCGCAGACATCTATGAACGCGACTCAGAGCATCCGCATGTGATGGACCCCGCCGGTGAAAGCTACCTCCGGCAAGAGGGGCGCGGGCTGTGCATCGGATTTTATGAACAACCTTGTAAACCTTGGGCCGTTGATGGCACGCCGTGGACCTTTGGCCATGAACTTTTGCCAGATGACTTTGACAAAATCGCTGACAGCGTTGATTTTGCTTACAAACGGTTCCCCGTGCTGGAACGGGCGGGTGTCAAATCGGTGATCCACGGCCCCTTCACCTTTGCACCCGATGGCAATCCGCTGGTGGGGCCAATCCCCGGCCGTCATGGGCTGTGGTCTGCCTGCGGTGTTATGGCCGGGTTCAGCCAAGGTGGCGGTGTGGGCCTTATGCTGGCGCAATGGATGATCCAAGGCGAATGCGACCGGGATGTGACCGCGATGGACGTCGCCCGCTATGGCGATTGGATCGGCCCCGGTTACACGCGCCCCAAAGTCGTAGAAAACTACCAAAAGCGGTTTTCGGTCGCCTATCCAAACGAGGAACTGCCAGCCGCCCGGCCCCATGCCACGACCGCCATGTACGACATCTTCAGCGATCTGGGCGCTGTCTGGGGCCACCAATTTGGGCTCGAAGTGCCCAACTACTTCGCCCAAGACGGTGAGCCCGGCTATGAAACCCCGTCTTTTCGCCGGTCCGACGCCTTTGCGGCCACCGCCCGCGAGGTCAAGGCGGTGCGCGGCAGCGTCGGCATCAACGAATTGCAGAATTTCGGAAAGTACCAAGTCACCGGCCCCACGGCCCGCGCTTGGATGGACCGCATCTTTGCCGGTCGCGTGCCGCAACCGGGCCGGGTCAGCCTGTCGCCCATGTTGTCACCCAATGCCCGCATCATCGGGGATTTCACGCTGTCCTGCCTGAGCGAAGACGCGTTCCAGATTACCGGGTCCTACGGCGCTCAAGCTGTCCACATGCGCTGGTTCCTCGCCCATCAGGACGGGGTGCAGATTGACAATATCTCCGACTGCCGCACCGGGTTCCAGATCGCAGGTCCGAATGCCCGCAAAGTGCTTGAGGCGGCGTGCGGCCAAGATCTTGGGCATATCCGGTTCATGGACGTCGTGCGTATGTCCGTTGGACAGGTGGACTGCATCGTGCAGCGTTTGTCCTATACCGGTGATCTGGGGTTCGAGGTGTATTGCGACGCAACCCAGCACCGCGCCTTGTGGTGGACCTTGTGGGCCGCCGGGCAGCCACATGGTATCACGCCTTTTGGGATGCGGGCGATGATGTCTCTGCGGCTTGACCGGTTCTTTGGCTCATGGCTTTCGGAGTTTTCTCCAGATTACACCCCGTTTGAAACCGGCCTCGACCGGTTCATTCCCTTCGACAAAAAACCCGACTTTATCGGGCGCACAGCCTATGCGGAACTGGCACAGACCGCGCCGTCCCGGACGCTTTGTGCCTTTATCGTGGATGCGGACGATGCGGATGTGCACGGATATGAACCCATATGGCTGGAGGGTCAGGTCGTTGGGTTTTGCACCTCGGGCGGGTATTCGCACCATGCGGGCGCGTCTGTCGCCCTTGGCTTTCTCCCGACGGACCGCTGCACCAACACGGAGCGGGTCGACATCGAAATCCTCGGCCAGATGCGTTCTGCCCGCCGCATCACCACGCCGCTCTTTGACCCGGACGGCACCGCGATGCGGGGATGACGCCATCCAACGCGCAAACCGGTGGCGTGGTGTTTTCACAATGTCGTCGCGCGTCAGCGCGTCCGTTGGATCACGGCCACGTTGCTGCACTGCGTTGCGCACAGTAGTGTCGGGCCATGATGCCTGTCCTTATCCTCGCCGCCGGTGCTTCCTTTCGGATGCGGGGCCAAGACAAATTGCTGATGGATATAGACGGTGTTCCGTTGCTGGCGCGTCAGGTGCGCCGGGCGCTGTCTGTCAGTGAAGACGTACGCGTTGCCCTGCCAGCCGCACCGCATCCGCGCTACGCCTGCGTGGCCCCACCGGCACGGGCGATTGATGTGCCTGATGCGGACGAAGGGATGGCCGCAAGTCTGCGACGGCTCATCGCAACCCTTGGGCCGGACACGCCAACCGCAATGATCCTGCTTGCCGATTTGCCGGACATCACCGTCAGCGATTTGAAAGCCGTCATGGGCGCGGTCCAGACCCACCCAAACGCGCGCATCTGGCGCGGCGCGACCCAAGACGGCAAACCGGGCCATCCGCTGATCATCCGCGCGGACCTGTTTTCAGATTTTGCCACCCTCACCGGGGATACCGGCGGGCAGCATATTCTCGCTCAGTGCAAGGCCGACACATGTCTCGTTCCGCTGGCAGGCCAGCGCGCGCGGCTCGACCTCGACACGCCCGAGGATTGGGCCGCGTGGCGGGCGTCTACCGCAGGCGATTGACCAGCAACTCCGCCTCGTGCCGCTTGAGCGACAGCCGCGCCGCGCCATATACGTCCAAGCCCGCCAACGTCTCCAGCTCAGGGAAAAGAGACATGATTTCAGCCCGTTGCGTGTCGCCGATCCCCTTCAACGTGCGATCCGCCGGTTGGAAACTTTCGGACCACGCGCCGTCGGCCAGCACCACTTCGTGGTGATCAAACATCAGGTGCAGATAGCTGACCTGCTGCGCGCGCACCACGTCAACACCGTCGAGACCCGTCAGGTGTTTTGCAGGCACCAGCACCTCGCGCTCTTCGAACATTAACTCTGCCAGATCAGAGGTGATCAGCATTCGGTGTTGCGGTGACACCAGCATATCACGCTCCGGCAGCCCCTTGCCCAAGGCACCTTGGCGGATCAGCACCGGCTGAAAGTCCGGCACGATGTGCAACTCCGCCGCAGTCAGATCGCGACGCCCGACCCAGCGCAAGGGCTGCAATCCGTTGTCGCGGGTAAAGACCTTGTCGCCCGAGCGCAGATCCTCGACCGCCACTTCGCCTTTCTGGGTCGCAATGCGGGTGCCCGGCGTGAAACAGATGATAATCTGTTCGATCTCGGAATAGGTCACGCGGCGGGCCACATTGCCATTGTCGTCCAGCAACTCGACCAGACCGGATTCGGAATCTGGCCCGTCCGGGATGACGTTGGCGCGCACGCCTGTCAGGTCCAGCACATCGACGTCGAGCCCGTCCGCGTCTTCGCCGCCAATGATATTGTGATTGCCCAGCCCGTCAAAGGTGAACCGGTCCGACCCCTGTCCACCTTCGGCCAGATCGTTGTCGGGGCCCAGTGTGATTGCGTCTTCGCCATCGCCGCCACGCAGCGTGTCGTCACCCTGCCCGCCAGTCAGCGTGTCTGCGCCCGCGCCCCCTTCGACAAGATCCTGCCCCGTGCCACCGTCGAGGATGTCGCTGCCTTCGCCGCCATCTAATGTGTCATTTCCGCTGCCCCCTGTGAGGCTATCGTCACCACCTTGCCCAAAAATCTGATCCTGACCGCCGCCGCCGTCGATTGTGTCATCGCCTGCGTCAATGGGCGTCACAACCGCATCGTCAATCAGATCACCCGAAAAGGAAAACCCGGAATTTGTCGTTCGTGCCTCCAGCGAAAACTCGATGAATTCGCGGTTCTCGAAGGACGCACTGAACCACGCATCCTGATCAGAAGGATTGTTCCCCTCGGTGCCCGCCGCCGTGACGGTGCCGCCGCTTTGCGTCACATCCAGCGACGTATCACTGGACGTCGCAAAAGCGGTGAAGCTGCTTTCGTTCAGGATCACCGCCTCGCGGTCGCCGGGGCTGTTCCGGTCAAGGTCGTTGATCGTCGCGACCGAGTTGATCGCCACCGGTGTGCCGGTTGTGGGATCGCCCGCACTGGGAATGAAAAACTCCATACGGAACGCCGCCGTGTCGCCGGTGCCGTTCCCGTTCATCAGGATTTCGGATCCGTCGCCCCCCGACAGATCAACGCGCAGGTTCGGATCCGATTTTGAAACAAGAACGATCCGTGCCGAAACCTGGGTGCCGTCCTCCAGTTGCGTGACATTGCGATAGACGGCTGAATCACCGGCGCTTACGTTGTTGTCCGCATTGTCCGCCGTCACCAGATTGCCGATGTCGATGACAAGCGGTGATGCATCCTGACCGGGGGCCGTCCCCTCGCCCACGTCCCCAAACAGCGTATCGTTGCCGTCGCCGCCAAGGATGCTGTCATCGCCGCCTTCGCCGGAAACCAAATCCTGACCGTTTCCGGCGTTGATCGTATCGTCTTCGTTCGTGCCCGGAATCGTGTCGTCGTTCGGCGTTCCATTTATAACCGGCATGGCAGCAGCCCCCATCTGATACTCAATCGCGCGTGTCGGACAGGGCCCGACACGTACACAACGTGTCTGCTTCAGATTTAATTCGAAGTTGGTTCGAATTCAGGGGGAAACTTTCCGTGATAGTTGACTCGCGTAAAATTCAGGCGCTTTGGCGCCGCATCGCAGACCCGCACCCTGTCACAGCGGAAACAATCCTGCGAAATCCCGCCGATTGAACACGAAAAACGGGTGCGCCCCCGCGCCCCGTTTTTCGCGCCCCGCGCGAATCACGCGCGGGGTGCTGCATATCAGGTGAACGGGATGGACCCGGTTTATTGGGTCAGCAGGCGTGCCTCGTGCTTTTTCAGGCTGCGCCGTGCGGCACTGTAGGCCTCGACGCCATCGGCTGTTTCCAGCTCGGGGAAGAGCGCGATGATTTCCGCGCGTTGCGCATCCCCCATCGCCCCAAGTGTCATATCACCCGGTTGGAAACTTTCGGTCCATGCGCCGTCAGACAGGATCACTTCGTGCTGGTCAAACATCACATGGATGTAGGTCGTTCCCGACACGTCCACCACGTCGATGCCATCCATGCCGGTCAGGTGTTTGGCCGCCACAAGCACTTCGCTTTCGTCGAAATACAGCTCTGTCTTTTCGCCTGACATCAGCACGCGGTGCTGCGGCGACACAAGCATGTCACGCTCAGGCAGACCTTTGCCCAAGGCACCTTGTTGGATCAACACCGGCTTGAAGTTCGGCGCAGCCTCCAGATCGGCCCCGGTCATCTCGCGTTGACCCACCCAGCGGATTTCCTGAATGCCGTTGTCGCGGGTGATCACCCGGTCGCCGACCTTCAGGTCTTCCACACGGCGCTCACCCTTCGGCGTCGCAATCAGCGTGCCGGGGGTAAAGCAGGGAATGACGTTTTCGATGTTGGAGAAGGTCAGCGAACCAACCTGATCCCCGTTCTCGTCAAAGTAATTGACCACACCGTTTTCAACGTTGCTCGGGTCGAACACCACCTGGAGCGAGCCGTTTTCAGGCGCGGAGTCGGTCAGGTCGAGCGTGTCAAAGTCGTCGCCGCCCTCGTTCCCGTCAACCACATCACCCGCATTGACGTTGATGAACAGATCGCGGTCATCGCCGCCAAGCAGGTCATCGTCGCCGTCGCCGCCATCAAGCGTATCGTTGCCCGTGCCGCCGATCAGGGTGTCTTCGCCCTGCCCGCCGATCAGCAAGTCTTCGTCTTCACCGCCACCGATAAGGTCGTCGTCGATGCCGCCGTCGATGGTGTCGTTGCCTTCGTCACCAAAAAGTTCATCGTCATCGTCGGCACCAAAGATCACGTCGTTGCCTTCGCCACCAAACACCGTGTCCATGCCATTGTTCGGCACCGGATCCGCCGGGAAGAGCGGGTTGGTCCCGTCATCCTCGATGTTCAGCTGGTCAAGGCCCAGATCGGGGTCATTGCCGGCATAGATAGTGTCGTCACCGACGCCACCAGTGATGAGGTCATTGCCCTCGCCGCCGACAATGCGGTCATCGCCGCCAACGTCGGGGTTGGTCGTGTCGTCACCGTCGATGATGTCATCGTCAATGCCACCGTCGATCACGTCATTGCCGTCGCCACCGATGATGGTGTCGGCATCGTCGCCGGTGGAAATGGTGTCGTCACCTTCGCCACCGTCGACAAAATCGCGATCGTCGTCCGGAGCGTCATCTGCCGCAAAGCCGAAGGGGAAGCCGGGGGCCGGCGTGCCATCGTCATTCGGGAAGCCGAGGTCAGGCGCAAATTCACCGTTGCTGGTGTCGATGACATCATTGCCTGTGCCACCTTCGACAGTGTCACTGCCGTCACCGGTTCGGATGTCGTCATCGTCGGCACCGCCGTCGACCACATCATCTCCGGCACCACCTGCGATGGTGTCATTGCCCTCTTCGCCGTTGATGGTGTCGTTGCCGGGCCCACCATGGACCTGATCGTCACCCTCGCCTGCGTTGACCGAATCCGCGCCTTCGCCTGCAAGGATGGTGTCGTTGCCACCACCCGCTTCGATGATGTCGTCGTCTTCGGTCAGCGGGTTGTTCGGGTCAAAGATGTTGTCGGCATTGTCGACAAAGTCACCCTCGGGATCGCCGTCATAGTCCTCGTCGATCAGCTCACCATCATCGGTGCCCGACACGATGCCGTCACGCGGATCGTCTTGGACCGTGATCAGAACTTCGGCCGTGTCTTGCAGACCTTCCTCATCCTCGATCGTATAGGCGATTGTCGCAACACCTTCGAACCCGTCATTGGGGGTAAAGGTGATCGTGCCATCGGGGTTGACGTCCACAGTCCCGTCCGGCGAGGTCGCGTCGACCACGGTGATGTCGTCGCCATCCACGTCGAAGTCGTTGTCGAGAACGGCAACGGTGACCGGCGTGTTGAAGGGTGTCGTGTCACTGTCATCGACCGCTTCGGGTGCGTCATTCACCGGCACCACATTCACATCAACCGTCGCCGTGTCTTCGTTCCCGTCCGGGTCCTGCACGGTGTAGGTGATGGTGGTCGGGCCGTTAAAGTTCTCGTCCGGTGTGAAGGTGATCGTGCCATCGGGATTGATGTCCACGGTCCCGTTCGGAGACGTCGCTTCGGTGACCGTCAGATCGTCGCCATCGGGGTCTTCGTCATTGGCAAGAACGTCAATGGTCACCGGCGTGTCTTCATCGGTTTCCGCAACATCATCCTCGGCCACAGGCGCGTCATCGACCGGTGTCACCTCGACCGTGTGGATGGCCGTATCTTGCAGGCCTTCCTCGTCCTCGATCGTGTAGGTGATCGTGGCCGTGCCGTTGAAATCGGGCGCTGGGGTAAAGGTAAAGGTCCCGTCGGGGTTCTCCTCCAGCGTGCCCTGATCGGCAGGCACGGTCGCCTCCACCACCGAGATGTCGTCGCCATCCACATCCGTGTCATTGGCCAGCAGGTCAACGATCACGGGGGTGTCTTCGTCGGTGGTGTCGCTGTCATCGACCGCATCGGGTGCGTCGTTGACCGGGGTCACCGTGACCGTGATCGTGCCTTCGGTTTCGTTCCCGTTGGGATCGGTCGCGATATAGGTGATCGTGTCCGTGCCGTTGAAATCGGCATCGGGCGTGTATTCAATGGTGCCGTCCGGATTGACCGTCACGGTGCCGTTATCGGCCGTGGGTGTGCCGGAAATCTCCAGCGGATCGCCATCGGGATCGCTGTCATTGGCCAGCGGGTCGATGGTGACAGGTGTGTCCTCGTCCGTTTCGGCCACGTCGTCCACGGTGACAGGTGCATCGTTGACCGGGTTCACCGTGACAACCACATCCGCCGTGTCGTTGAGCCCGTTCCCATCGGTGATGGTGTAGGTGATCGTCGCCTCGCCGTTGAAATCGTCAGCGGGGGTGAACACCAGTTCGTCGTTCACAATCTCGACCGTGCCCTGCTCCGGCGGAACAGTGGCAGAGACCACGCTGAGCGGGTCGCCATCGGGATCACTATCGTTGTCGAGGACGGAAATGGTGACTGGCGTGTCTTCATCCGTCTCGGCGGTGTCGTCTTCGGCGACGGGGCTGTCGTTGACCGCGCCCACCGAGATAACGGCTTCGCCTTCGTCTGTGCCACCATTGCCGTCAGACACAGTGTAGGTGATTGTCGCCGGACCGTTGAAATTCAGTGCCGGCGTAAAGGTGACGGTGCCGTCACCATTGTCAACAACAGTGCCCTCGGCTGGATCGACACTCAGCGACGCGATGGTCAGATCGTCGCCATCCACATCACTGTCATTGCCCAGCAGGTCCACGACAACGGCCACGTCTTCGTCCGTGGTTTCGATATCATCCACGGCGACCGGATCATCATTGACCGGGTTCACAGTAACCAGCACTTCAGCGCTGTCTGTGCCGCCATTGCCGTCGGTGATCGAGTAGCTGATCGTTGCTTCGCCGTTGAAGTTCTCGGCGGGGGTGAACACCAGCTCGTTATTGACGATATCCACGGTGCCCTGATCGGCAGGCACGGAGGCGGCTGTGATCGTCAGATCATCGCCATCGGGGTCTTCGTCATTGCCAATCACATCGATGGTGACAGGCGTGTCCTCATCCGTGGTCTCGGTGTCGTCGTTGGCCGTCGGGCCATCGTTCACAGCACCCACATTGACCAGCGCCTGACCTTCATCCGTGCCGCCATTGCCGTCGTCCACCGTGTAGGTGATGGTCGCAGGACCGTTGAAGTTCTCCGCAGGCGTGAACACCAATTCGTTGTTCACAATCTCGACCGTGCCTTGGTCCGCAGGGACCGTGGCGTTGAGAATCGTCAGGTCATCGCCATCCGCATCCTCGTCATTGTCGAGCACGTCGATGGTGACGGGCGTGTCTTCGTCCGTTTCCGCGATGTCATCCACAGCGACGGGATCGTCGTTCACATTGTTCACGGTGACGGTGACTTCGGCGACGTCGGTGCCGCCATTGCCGTCCTCGATCGAGTAGGAGATCGTCGCTTCGCCAAAGAAGTCTTCGGCAGGCGTGAACACCAGCTGGTTGCCGACGATGTCGACGGTGCCCTGTTCGGTCGGCACGGAGGCGGCTGTGATCGTCAGATCGTCGCCGTCCACGTCGGTGTCGTTGGCAAGCACGTCGATGGTGACGGGCGTTTCTTCGTCCGTCTCGGCCACGTCGTTGACCGCATCGGGCGCGTCGTTGACGGGGGCCACCGTGACCGTGATCGTGCCTTCGGTCTGGTTCCCTTCGGGGTCCTCGGCGATGTAGGTGATCGTGTCGGTGCCGTTGAAATCGGGATCCGGCGTGTATTCGATCGTGCCATCGGGGTTGACCGTGACGGTGCCATTCTCTGCCACCGGCGTGCCGGAAATTTCCAGCGGGTCGCCATCAGGATCAGAGTCGTTGGCCAGCGGATCGATGGTGACAGGCGTGTCTTCATCGGTTTCCGCCGTGTCGTCCACGGTGACCGGCGCGTCACCTTGCGGCGCCACATTGATCGTGTGGATCGCGCTGTCGGTGCCGCCATTGCCGTCGGAGATCGTGTAGTTGATCACCACAGGACCGTTGAAGTTCGGCGCAGGTGTGAAGGTGACGGTGCCGTCGCCATTGTCGTCCAGCGTACCCGTCGACGGATCGGCCAGCGTCGCTTCGGTCACGGTCAGATCGTCGCCATCCACGTCCGTGTCATTGGCCAGCAGATCAACAGTGATTGCCACATCTTCGTCTGTCGTGTCGCTGTCATCGACCGCATCGGGTGCGTCGTTGACGGGGGCCACGGTGACCGTGATCGTGCCTTCGGTTTCGTTCCCGTTGGGATCGGTCGCGATGTAGGTGATCGTGTCCGTGCCGTTGAAATCGGGATCGGGCGTGTATTCGATCGTGCCATCGGGGTTGACCGTGACGGTGCCGTTGTCTGCCGTGGGTGTGCCGGAAATCTCCAGCGGATCGCCATCGGGATCGCTGTCATTGGCCAGCGGGTCGATGGTGACAGGCGTGTCCTCGTCCGTTTCGGCCACGTCGTCCACGGTGACTGGCGCGTCATCGACCGGGTTCACCGTGACGGCCACCTGGGCGGTGGATTCCTCGCCCGACGGATCTTTGACCGTGTAGGTGATCGTCACGTCGCCGTTGAAGTCAGGCGCAGGTGTGAACACCAACTCGTTGTTGACGATATCCACAGTGCCCTGATCGGCGGGCACGCTGGCTTCTGTGATCGTCAGGCTGTCGCCGTCCGGATCGGTGTCATTGTCCAGAACGTCGATGGTGACCGGCGTGTCTTCGTCCGTTTCGGCGCTGTCATCGACGGCCGTGGGACCATCGTTGACCGGGTTCACGTTAACAGTTGCGGTGCCTTCATCCGTGCCGCCATTGCCGTCGTCCACCGTGTAGGTGATGGTCGCAGGACCGTTGAAGTTCTCCGCAGGCGTGAACACCAATTCGTTGTTCACAATCTCAACCGTGCCTTGGTCCGCAGGGACCGTGGCGTTGAGGATCGTCAGGTCATCGCCATCCGCATCCTCGTCATTGTCGAGCACGTCGATGGTGACGGGCGTGTCTTCGTCCGTTTCCGCGATATCATCCACGGCGACGGGATCGTCGTTCACATTGTTCACGGTGACGGTGACTTCGGCCACGTCGGTGCCGCCATTGCCGTCCTCGATCGAGTAGGAGATCGTCGCTTCGCCAAAGAAGTCTTCGGCAGGCGTGAACACCAGCTGGTTGCCGACGATGTCGACGGTGCCCTGTTCGGTCGGCACGGAGGCGGCTGTGATCGTCAGATCATCGCCGTCCACGTCGGTGTCGTTGGCAAGCACGTCGATGATGACGGGCGTTTCTTCGTCCGTTTCGGCCACGTCGTTGACCGCATCGGGCGCGTCGTTGACGGGGGCCACATTGACATTGACGGTCGAAGTGCTGGTCTCACCGCTTGGGTCGGTGATTGTCACCTCAAAGCTGTCGGGACCGTTGTAGTCGGGGTCCGGCGTGTAAGTCAGCGTGCCGTCAGGGTTCTGAGTGACAGTGCCGTTGTCAGGCTGGGTAAAGCTGTCGACCTCGAGCGGATCGCCATCGGGGTCCAAGTCGTTGGCGGTTGGGTCAAAAGTGACCTCGCCATCCTCGTCCACCTCGATGTCATCATCATTCGCGGTTGGTGCTTCGTTCTGCGGGTCGGTCAGGATCGTTTCGATCTGGCTGAACGTCAGGACCGAGCCGTCTTCGAATGTGACCGTACCCGACTGGGCGCCGCTGTCGGAGCCGTCGGTTGTGGCGTTAATGGTCACCTGACCGGTGCCACGCAGGTCGAGCACATCATTGTCGCTGGTGTCGTCGGGGCCATTGCCGCCCACAACGGTGTCGCCGTCTGCATCAGCCACATCGTCCACGATGAAGGTATCGTCGCCGTCCTCGCCAAACATCAGGTCGGACCCGGCACCGCCGGTGATCACATCATCGCCGGCCTCACCAAAGGGCGCATTGGCGTCAAATGCGATATCCGTGACGTTGATACCGGAATCGTTGCCACCATCCTGTTCGTGGATGATTTCCCAACGGCTGACCGGACCGGGGATGGTCACCAGAACCGAATGTTCGGCGCTGTCGTCGGAGGTGTAGTCGCTGTCGTTGCTTGTGGCCGTATCATTGCCCGGTACGCCGTTGCTGTCGGACAGGGTCAGACCGGATCCGGCATCGGACAGGATAACCTCAATCGGGTTGTCGTTCTCGTCAAAGGCGCGCACACGGATGACACCGTCACCATCAATGTCGTTGACGCGGAATTCCACGTTCTGCAACGGCGTGTCGGATTCCCAGCTGTAACGGCCGCTGTCACCCGCATTATTGAGCAGGCTCTCAAAGGACGAGCTGGCGCTGACCTCCGGATCATCGAGACCGGTGATGTTCTGGGTGTTTGTCTCGTATTCGTTATGATCGCCCGTGAACGCATCAATGGAGAATGTGATGTTTGCAGTGCCGGTGTCCTGCGTAAAGCCGGACACAGCCGCGTTGTTGGCAAAGTCAGACTGTTCGTCCCACTGGAACACTTCGCGGGTTACACCGCTCGTGCCGCTGTCGCCATAAATTGTGTCGTCGCCGCCCGCACCGTCGATGGTATCGTCACCACCGTTGCCAAAAATGACATCGTCGCCTTCGGTGATCTGGTCGCCACCCTGATTGGTTGGTGCGTTGGCATCGTCATAGCCAAGCTCCATGAGCTCACCTGACGCTTCGCCGTCCACCACGCCATCAGGTTCGACAGCCTGAATATCGCGGTCATAGACGGCGACATAGTCGATGGACCCCTTGAAGAACTGGTCGTAGCTGCCGTCGTCCGCTTCGCGCGCTCCAAAAGTGAAAATTTCGTCGTCGTTGTCGCCGATATCCATGGAGAAACCGGTTTTGTCGCTTTCGACCACCTGCGTTTCGCCCGTCGTCAGGTTCTCGACCGTAAAGGTCAGTCCACTGCTTGCGTCCCAGGAATAGGTCGCTTTGACGTTGTCACCCTGATCAAAGAAGTTCGTGCTGGTCTTGAGCACGGCTACGTCTCCATCGACGTAATGCAAGACTTTGACTTCGCCGTCCTGGCTCACTTGGATGCCAAACCAGCCTTCGCTGCTGCGATCTGCGTATTCGCCGCGGTTGACCAGCGTATCGTGTGACGTGCCGATGTGTTCCTCTTGGGTGAACTGAACCGAGATGGTGCCTTCGTTCAGGTCAAATGCAGATTCGTTGGGTCCGCCGTTGTCACCTTCGACATCGAAGCGGTCATTGTGACCATCGAGGTGCAGGCGTCCGCCCGAAATGTTTGCGCCGTTTTCGGGCGTGCCATTCTGTGTGAGACCGTCCGCGTTTCCGGTGTCCCCGTTTTCGTTACCGTTCAAAAAGTCCCACAGGCCAATGAGGTTCGTCGCAAAGGGATCGTTGAAGTTATCAGCCATTGTAATCGTCTCCATTCACAGGCGTCGGCACGCCATGCCGCACCACCGCGACCACCAAAAAAACACCCCGTAGGCTTGTCCGCGTCACACGCGACCGCCCCATCGAACGTCACCAAAACAGGAGAGCGCATTATGCGCATCGGCCCGGCAGGTTTAGGCCGGTGCCACATGCAGATCACATGGTTGCACGAAACAACCGACGCGACGGCACACCTCCTGCGTCTGCAATGACGCAAAATGTGCGGTCGCCCCCATGACCACAGACAAAGCCCCCCAGTTGGGCAAGGTGGTTGTACGGCCCGGTTTGAGGCAAACAAAGGGAAAAATGTCCGAAAAACGGCAGCATTTTGGTAACCATGTTTCACCAAACGGGACAGTTTGTGAACAATACGCAACCGAGGGTAGCGATTTCCGCGCTGTCGGACTTGCGAAGCGATCGGCGGAAAAGCGCTCATGGCCTTATGAAAAAGGGGTTTCGGCGGGATTTGACCGACACGCGCCTTCAACTTCTGGTTTCCAATTTGGAAACAGTCTGACCCCGCCGTTTGGAGAACCGTGCGCCACAAACGGCGCTGCACTGCGTTCACATTTTGTAATCAATTGTACCGCAAGCGCGAAATTGGTTCAGATTGGTGCTGTGAGGCGCCACATTTAACGAATCGTTTGCCTTATTTCGGTCAGCGGAACGCTGCTTGTGCCGGGTAAGCCTCGATGCGGCCATTTCCAAAGCGCTTCGATTGAACCGACTGTATACCAACCGCGCAACCGCGCAGCAGGCACCGAACCTTAGAAAGTACCGTTTATGACAACATTTTCCCTGAACATTTCCATTGATTCCTCGGATCTCATGCAGCTTCGCCAACAGGCCCTCGACATTGTCGTGCTTAAACCCGGCAGCGGCGGCACCGATCTGGTTTGGGTTGAGGGCACCCCGCAACAGCAAAACACGCTGACCTGGACCGACAACCTTCTTGTCTACACCTCCAACACCCCGGTGCAGGTTGGTGCGGTCATCACCCCCACGTCAGAAACGCCCGCTCAGACAGGCGAGGTTTACAGTGCGCAATCCTCGGGCCTTTTGACAAATGCTGGCCGGGGCGCGCCGGGCCAAATTCAGGTCACCAATGATGATTCTAATACAAATGTGCGCGGCTCCATGATGATCACAACCGGTCTGGCCCAAGCCTACACCTTCAACGGCCAGAACACGGCCAACCCGTTCTGCGCCGAATCTGTCATGTTCAACGCCCAAGCAAGCTTTCGGCCGGACAACACAGTGAGGCTTGTCATTGCGTCGAATGTGCTGCCCGGCGCAGTGCCACAGCAGATGTTCGGCCCTGCACTGACGGTCAGCATGGGATCGCAGACGAGCAAGGACATCGCCTATCAAAACGGCACGTTCGTCGAAACGTGACACCAAAAGCGGCCATGCGCCGCACGAAAGGGAAAAAGTCGGAAGCCTTGGTACCGATGGCCGGACTCGAACCGGCACGCCCGTGAAGGCGGGGGATTTTGAATCCCCTGCGTCTACCATTCCGCCACATCGGCTTCGCGCCCTGAATTAGCGAAGCGGATGCGGCGGGGCAAGCGCAATCCGTCTTGACGGCGCGCCACCTGCATGGTCTGCCCCGCCCCATGATACGCAGACTGTATGACTGGACGATGGGTTGGGCCGACCATCCTCGCGCTTTGTGGGTTCTGGCTTTTGTCGCCTTCATCGAAAGCTCGGTCTTTCCGATTCCCCCGGATGTCCTGATGATCCCGATGATCCTTGCCGCCCCGCACAGGGCGTGGCTGATCGCGGGGGTCTGCCTTGTGGCGTCGGTGCTGGGCGGCGCGTTGGGATATGCCATCGGGGCGTTCGCGTTCGAGACCATCGGTCAGCCCATCCTCGAAGCGCTTGGCAAGGGCGACACGATGGAGGCGTTCAACACGCGGTTCAACGATTTCGGGTTCTGGGCCGTGCTGACGGCAGGGATCACGCCCTTTCCCTATAAGGTCATCACCATCATGTCGGGTTGGACCGGAATGCCGCTGGCCACATTTATCGCCACATCCATCCTTGCCCGCGGCCTGCGCTTTTTCATCGTCGCGGGGCTGTTGTGGAAATTCGGCCACCCGATCCGGGACTTTATCGAACGCCGTTTGGGCCTGATGTTCACGCTGTTCATCGTCATTCTGGTGGGCGGGTTTTATGCGGTGACCGTGCTATGACGCGACGCGGACTGACTGCGCTGGCCGCGGGTGGCTCGCTTGCGCTGTTGCTGGGCGCATTTGCCTTTCAACATCTGGGTGGCCTGCCGCCATGCAAATTGTGCATCTGGCAACGCTACCCGCACGCGGTCGCGATTGTGCTGGGTGCGGTCGCCGTTTTGATCCCTGCCCCGATCCTTTTGGCGGCTGGCGCGCTTGCGGCGCTCGCAACCGCAGGGGTCGGCGGTTATCACGTGGGTGTCGAACAGGGGTGGTGGGAAGGCCCGACATCCTGCTCCGCGCAAGGTGTCAGTGGCGTAGACGCCGGGGCGCTTTTTGATCAGATCATGGCCGCGCCGATTGTGCGATGCGATGACATCGCATGGCAATTCGCGGGGCTGAGTATGGCAGGCTGGAATATGGTGATCTCACTTGGTCTGGCCGCCCTTTGGATCGCGGCCCTGCGGATCAAACTGACAGCCTAGTCGACAGCAACAGCGACGTCTCGCTCGCGACCACACCGTCGAGCCGCCGGATACGAAACAGAACCGCGTCAAACGCATCCAGCGTTTCAGTGCCGATCTCCACAATCACATCCCAGCGCCCATTGGTCGAATGCACGGCACGCATCTCCGGCATCCCTTGCAGGCTGCGCATGATCTTTTCAGTGCCCCGCCCCTCGATCCCGATCATCATTAAGCCGCGGACCGGATCGCGCTGCACATCCGCCTGCGTGACGACGGAAAAGCCGACGATGTCACCGCGCGCCACCATCTTGTCGATCCGCGCCCGCACCGTTGCCCGCGACAGGCCCAGCGTTGCGGCAAGGGTCGAATGCGACGCCCGCGCATCCGCGCGCAAGGCCGCCAGCAATTGATTGTCCACTTTGTCCATTCATACTGTCCAATTTGTACAATCATCGTGCAATACCGTCGATCCACACGCTTGTCGATGCCACAAAACGCACGCATGTCTCCCACAACGTCACCCGCCGGAGAATCCAACCATGTCCGTCCCTCCCATACACCTGATCGGCGTGCCGATGGATTGCGGCAAGCGCCGCCAAGGGTGCCTGATGGGCCCTGATGCCTACCGCACAGCCGGTCTGCAAGCGGCACTCGCAGATCTGGGCCACAGCGTCGACGATCGCGGCAATGTCGCACCCGATCCCTATTCCGAAACACCCGATGCCCACTTGCACGCCCGCGACGAGACCGTCGCCTGGACCACTGCGCTGTCCCGCACAGCGGCAAAGGCTGCGGCAACCGGCCTGCCCATTTTCATGGGCGGCGATCACGCGCTGGCCCTTGGCACAGTGCACGGCGTTGCGGCCCATGCCGCATCGGTTGATCGCGCGCTGTTTGTCCTATGGCTTGATGCGCACACCGATTATCACACCCCCGCCACCACCGCGTCGGGCAATCTGCACGGCACGCCGATGGGCTATGCCACGGGACGCGACGGATTTGATGGTTTTCCCGCTGTTGTCCACCCGGTGCCCCATGACCGCATCGCGATGCTGGGCCTGCGGTCTGTGGACGCGCCCGAACGCGCCGCAGTGCAGGCCACGGATGTGACTTACATCGACATGCGTCACATTGATGAGCACGGCATAGCCAAACCGCTGGCGGCTTTCCTCGACCGGGTTCAGGCCGCGGACGGAATGTTGCACGTCTCGCTTGACGTCGATTTTCTCGATCCCAGCATCGCGCCTGCCGTGGGCACGACGGTCCCCGGTGGCGCAACCCTGCGTGAAGCGCATCTGGTGATGGAAATGATCTGCGACAGCGGTCGCCTCACCTCGCTTGACCTTGTGGAACTAAACCCGTTTCTCGACGAACGCGGCCGCACGGCGCAGGTCATGGTTGATCTCGTGGCCTCGGCTTTTGGCCGCCGCGTTTTCGACCGCCCCACACGCGCCTATTGAAAGGATCCGGAATGGAGCCGTCTGACAAAGCCCTCGTGCCGTTCGTGTCTGTCGAACACATGATGCATCTCATCCATTATGTGGGACTGGACAACATGCTGTGCGGTCTCGCCGATTATATCGCCGACGACTTCAGCCGGTGGGAACAATTCGACAAGACGCCGCGCGTTGCCGCCCACTCGCCCGAGGGTGTGATCGAACTGATGCCCACGTCGGACGGAATCAGCTACGGCTTCAAATATGTGAATGGCCACCCCAAGAACATGGGTCAGGGCCTGCAAACCGTCACCGCCTTTGGCCTGCTCGCCGATGTGGACACCGGTTACCCGGTGCTGCTGACAGAGATGACCCTGCTCACCGCCTTGCGCACTGCCGCCACTTCGGCGTTGGTGGCCCGCACCCTCGCGCCCAAAGGTGCGACCACCATGGCGATGATCGGCAACGGCGCGCAATCGGAATTCCAAAGCCGTGCCATGCAGGCCATTGCAGGCATCACCCATGTGCGGCTCTTTGACATCGACCCTGATGCAACCGCGAAATGCGCGGCCAATCTCCAAGGATCGGGGCTGCACGTGACCACCTGCACGAGCGCCGAAGACGCAATGATCGATGCGCAAATCCTGACCACCTGCACCGCCGACAAAGCCTATGCGACGATCCTGACAGACAACATGGTCGGCGCGGGTGTGCACATCAACGCCATCGGCGGCGATTGCCCCGGCAAGACCGAAATCGCACCCGCGATCCTCGAACGCGGCGAAATATTTGTGGAATACCCGCCCCAAACCCGGATCGAAGGCGACATCCAACAACTCGACCCAGACCACCCCGTCACCGAAATCTGGGAGGTTCTCAAGGGTCGCAAACCAGGCCGGACATCCGACAAGCAGATCACGATCTTTGACAGTGTGGGTTTTGCCATCGAAGACTTTTCCGCCTTGCGCTTTGTGCGTGACCGGATTGCTGGCACGCCCTTTTACCATCCGCTCGACCTGCTCGCCGATCCCGACGATCCGCGCGACCTCTACGGAATGCTCACCCGCGCTCAAACCTGATCCCATCGTGGGTGCGCCCTCGGCGCACCCTATGCTGGGTTGGTGGGTGGGCGCCTTTGCGCAGCAAACAGACCACCCCACCAACAAAAAAGAAAAAGGCGCGCCAATGGCACGCCTTCCCAAACACTGCATCCACCCCTGCACCAAACCGCATTTTCAATGCGGCCTGATCCGCGGAGCCAATGTGCTGGCGCATTCAGTCGTCGCGATGAACCTTCTCACGCCGCTCGTGACGCTCCTGCGCCTCAAGGCTCATGGTCGCGATGGGACGCGCATCCAGCCGTTTCAGCGAAATCGGTTCGCCCGTCACGATGCAATAACCGTATTCACCTTCGTCGATCCGGCGCAGCGCTGCGTCGATCTTGGCGACCAGTTTGCGCTGACGATCCCGGGTGCGCAGTTCCAACGCGCGGTCGGTCTCTTCGGAGGCGCGGTCTGCCACGTCAGGAATATTGCGTGTGCCGTCCTGCAACCCCTCAATGGTGTCGCGGCTGCCCGCCATCAACTCGCCCTTCCACGTCAGCAACTTCCGGCGAAAGTACTCGATCTGCCGATCGTTCATGAACGGCTCGTCTTCGGCCGGGCGATAATCGTCCGGCAAGAACATTTCCTGCTTCATTTGCTTCCCCTCAATACGACTTGCGTTGGCCATGAACGGTCTGTTGGCTCCTCGTGCATCGCCCCCACCGGCTCCCTGCCGCAGCGTCTACCGGACGTATATGGGATTGTCACTACACAATCATGCGCCACATTGGCTAAAAGCCTCTCCATGAACTGAGGCCCGCAACAAGGTGATCCCACATGAAATTTCAAGGCACCGACGCCTATATCGCCACTGACGACCTGACGATTGCCGTCAATGCCGCCGTCACGCTGGAACGCCCCCTGCTGGTCAAGGGCGAGCCCGGCACTGGCAAGACAGAGCTGGCCAAACAGGTGTCGCGCAGCCTGGGCCTGCGCCTGATCGAATGGAACGTCAAATCCACTACCCGCGCGCAGCAGGGCCTTTACGAATATGACGCCGTCAGCCGCCTGCGCGACAGCCAACTGGGTGAGGACCGCGTGCATGACGTGTCCAATTACATCAAAAAGGGCAAGCTCTGGGAAGCCTTTGAGGCGGACGAGAAAGTCGTTCTGTTGATCGACGAAATAGACAAGGCGGATATCGAATTTCCGAACGATCTGCTGCAAGAACTCGATAAAATGGAGTTCTTTGTGTACGAGACCGGCGAGACGATTCAGGCCCGTCAGCGTCCCGTTGTCATCATCACCTCGAACAATGAAAAAGAACTGCCCGACGCGTTTTTGCGCCGCTGTTTCTTTCACTACATCCAGTTTCCGGACATGGAGACGCTCAAAGCCATCGTCGAAGTGCACCATCCCGGAATTAAGCAAAACCTGCTGACCACGGCGCTGACCCAGTTTTTCGAAATCCGCGACCAGCAGGGGCTGAAGAAAAAACCGTCAACATCCGAGGTGCTCGACTGGCTCAAGCTGCTCTTGGCCGAAGACATGGACGCCGAAGACCTCAAGGCCGACGGTGCAAGTGCCCTGCCCAAGCTGCACGGCGCATTGCTGAAAAACGAACAGGATGTGCACCTGTTCGAACGGCTGGCCTTTATGGCGCGTGGACAGCGATAGCCGCACGCCCCCTCTGGTACCCAACTCCAAAGGATCGCGCGCGCCCTCCGCGCTGCGCGCCTGCACGCATCTGCCTGAATTGCCAAAATTTCATCGCACCAAGCGAGTCTTTTGGGCCACAACGGAGCGCTGAGCCCTCTTGCCGCAGGGCCTGTGGATAAAATGTCTTTCTTTTGCCTGAAATGCTCCATATCTTGACCGTGATGAGAGGCGAAAACGCCCGCATCCAATATGCTAAAAAGCAGGCAGGCAGTATAAATGACCCCGAACGACGCACTCAACGTGCGCCCTCTGACTTTGTCGGATCGCCCGCAATGGGACGGTCTGTGGGCGGCCTATCTTGAATTCTATGGCACGTCCCGCCCCAAGGAAGTCTTTGACACGACCTTCCAACGCCTGATTGGCACCGACCCGCAGGATTTTTCTGCGCTGGTCGCCGAACAGGCCGGCAAGCTGGTCGGGCTGGTTCATTTCCTGTTTCACCGCCACTGCTGGCGCGTCGAAAATGTCTGCTACCTTCAGGATCTCTATGCGGATCCGTCGGTGCGTGGTCAGGGCATCGGGCGGCGCCTGATCGAGGCGGTATATGCCGCCGCCGACGCCGCAGGAAATCCGTCGGTCTACTGGCTGACGCAGGATACCAACGCGCAAGCGCGCAAGCTCTATGACCGCGTCGGCGCCCTGTCCCCTTTCATCAAATACGATCGGGGATAATCACCATGCGCCGCTTTGTTCTCCCCTTCGTGCTGTTGCTCAATGCCTGTGTGCCCGTGACCCCCGGCGATACGCCGTCGCGTGCGCTGCCGCAAACCTCCGACCTGCCGCCGATGAAGACCTTTGGCGCGCCGCGCCCCGAGGCACCGGTCAAATCCAACAATGATCTGGCGCTCGACTTTATCGAGTTGAGCTTCCAACTGGAATCGGGCCGTGACCTGCCCGTCTTTACCCGGTTCGAAGGACCTATCTCGGTCCGCGTCACCGGCGCGCCACCCGCCTCGCTGGGTGGTGATCTGCGCCGCCTGATGCACCGTCTGCGCACCGAAGCAGGCATCGACATCTACGAGGCAGCGCCGGGCAACAGCGCCAACATCACGATCGAGGCCGTCAGCCGCGCCGAGATCCGCCGCGCCCTGCCCCATGCCGCCTGTTTCGTGGTGCCCAACATCACAACCATCCGCGAATACAAGCCCAACCGCCGCAGCACCCGCACCAGTTGGTCGGCCCTGCGCAAGCGGGAAAAGTTGGCGATCTTCCTGCCCAATGACGCAAGCCCCCAAGAGGTGCGCGACTGTTTGCACGAGGAACTGGCGCAGGCCATCGGCCCGCTCAACGATCTTTATCGCCTGCCTGACAGCGTGTTCAACGACGACAACGTGCACACGGTGCTGACCGGTTTCGACATGCTGATGCTCAAGGCGTATTACGCACCCGAACTGCGCTCTGGCATGACGCGCGGACAGGTGGCACTGATGCTGCCCAAGATCTTTGGCCGCATCAATCCGCGTGGTGAGGCGTTGCCCGCCAAATTCGCAACCCGCACCCCCCGCGCCTGGAGCGATGCGGTCCAAACGGCGCTTGGCCCCGGGGCCAACGCCAACCAGCGCCGTGCCGCCGCCGCCCGCGCGCTGGAAATTTCGCAAGCCATGGGATGGCAGGATCACCGCCGCGCCTTTGCGCATTACGCCAATGGCCGTCTGCTGCTGTCCTCCGATCCCAAGGCCGCACAGACCCATTTCCGCGCCGCCGACCAGTATTACGCCGCGACCCCCGGTGCCACGCTGCACCGCGCCTATGTCGCGACACAGCTGGCCGCCTATGCGATCACCCGCGGTGACGGCGATGCCGCAATGCTCATCCTGTCGCGCCATATTGACGAGGCCGCGCAGAACGAAAATGCAGCCCTTTTGTCCACGCTCCTGCTGTTGCGCGCCGAGGCGCTCGACCTTCAGGGACGCACCGCCGAGGCACGTACCGTCAGGCTGGACAGCCTTGGCTGGGCGCGCTACGGCTTTGGCTCGGATTGGGCGGTGCGGGCCAAGCTGCGGGAAATCTCTTCTCTGAGTCCGTTGAAAGGTTAAGTCGCGCCGCTAAGTCCCTGACAGGGAACACGAAAGGCGCGATATGATCTATCTACCTGCAGCACTGATCGGCGCCGTGATCGGCGGCCTGAACGCCAAACGGCGCGGTGGCAAGGGTCTGGACATTGCGCAATACGCCGCCGTTTACGGCATCGCCTTTGCTCTGCTGGGTTTGATCGTGACAATCATTCTCGACCGCAACGGTGTGTTTGGCTGATGTTCCTGCCATTCTTCGAGCATTTGAGGCGCGCGGGTATCCCCGTCTCATTGCGCGAATTTCTGAGCTTTCTCAAAGGGTTGAAAGCCGGTCTTGCCACATATGACATCAAGGCGTTCTATTATCTCGCGCGCATCAGTCTGGTCAAAGACGAACGCAATATAGACAAGTTCGACCGCGCCTTTGCCGCCGCATTCGAAGGGTTGGAAGGCATCAGCATCGAAGAGGTGCTTGAGGCCGTCGACATTCCCGCCGACTGGCTCGAAAAGATGGCCGAAAAGCACCTGAGCGCAGAAGAACGCGCCGAAATCGAAGCATTAGGTGGTTTCGACAAGCTAATGGAAACGCTCAAGAAACGCCTTAAAGAGCAAAAGGGACGGCATCAGGGCGGCAACAAGTGGATCGGCACGGCAGGTACGTCGCCCTTTGGTGCCTATGGCTACAACCCCGAAGGTGTGCGTGTGGGCCAGAAGGACAGCCGCCACCAGCGCGCGGTCAAGGTCTGGGACAAGCGCGAATTCAGGAACCTCGACGACTCGGTCGAATTGGGCACGCGTAACATCAAAGTGGCGCTCAAACGCCTGCGCCGCTGGGCGCGGGATGGCGCGGCAGAAGAACTGGACCTGAACGGCACGATCCGCGCCACCGCCGAACACGGGTATCTGGATGTGCAGACCCGGCCCGAACGGCGCAACGCGGTCAAGGTGCTGCTGTTCCTCGATGTAGGCGGCAGCATGGACCCCCATATCAAAATCGTGGAAGAGTTGTTCTCGGCGGCAAAGTCCGAGTTCAAACACCTCGAACACTTCTACTTTCACAATTGTCTCTACGAGGGGGTGTGGCGTGACAACCGCCGCCGTTGGGACGCACAAACGTTGACCCACGAGGTGCTGCGCACCTATGGTCCGGACTACAAATGCATCTTTGTGGGCGATGCCAGCATGTCTCCCTACGAGATCGCCTATCCCGGTGGGGCCAACGAACACTGGAACGCTGAGGCGGGTCAGGTCTGGCTGCAACGGGCGCGGGACCAATGGGCGTCGAACCTGTGGATTAACCCGGTGCCCGAGAAATACTGGCCCTACACCCAATCCATCGCCATGGTGCAGGAGATTTTTGGTGCGGATACCATGGTGCCCATGACCCTCGAAGGGTTGAGCCGGGGGATGCGCGCGCTCACGCGTTAACACTTTGCGCGGGCGAGCGTCTGACCTAGGCTGCGCTCCATGTCGAACGCCCCTGTCTACCACATTGATCCGACGGCCTTTCACGCCGACCCCTACCCCGATCTTGCCGCAATGCGCGCGCACAGTCCTGTCTGCTACGTGCCCGAATTGGGCGCGAGCCTGTTCACCCGTCGCGATGACATCTTTCGTGAGGAAAAGCGCATTGCGCTGTTCTCCAGCCACCAACCGGAGGGGCTGCTGACAAAGGTCATGGGGGCCAACATGATGCGCAAGGACGGCGAGGCGCATATGGCTGAACGGCGCGCGCTGTTTCCGGCGCTCAGCCCGCGCACGGTGCGCGACGTGCTGGCACCACAATTCGCCGACATCGTCGCCCGTCAGTTGAAGCGGATCACGCCGCGAGGATCCTGCGATCTGGTGACGGACTATGCCATGCCCGTGGCCGCCGACGCGCTGCGGGTTATGACCGGCCTCACCAATATGGCCGCCGCCGACATGGACGCGGCCAGTCAGGCGATGCTGGATGCCGCGGCAAACTACCAGCGCGACCCGGATGTTGATCACAAAGGCTATGCCGCAGCCGAACAGGTGCTGGCGCTGATCAAGGCACGCCTGCCCGAATTGCGCGCCGCGCCCGATCTGTCGATTATTTCGGTACTGGATCAGGCCGGACTGTCGCTTGACGCGATTGCAGGCAATGTGCGCGTCATCATCGGCGGCGGCCAGAACGAGCCGCGGGACGCCATTGCCGGCACAGTCTGGGCGCTGCTGCGCCATCCCGACCAGCACGCCCAGATCCGGCAAGGCGCGGCCACGTGGGGGGACGCGTTTGACGAATACGTACGACTTGTCGCCCCCATCGGGATGTCGCCACGACGGGTCGCGCACAATGACAGCGCCTGCGGCGTGGCGTTCGAGGAAAACGAGCTCATCTTTTTCATGTTTGGTGCAGCGTGCCGCGACCCGGCACATTTCGACGATCCGGACCGCTTTGACATCCGCCGTAACACGCGCCCCGCGATCCCTTTCGGTGCCGGGCCACATTTTTGTGCCGGTGCTGCGGCCTCGCGAGCGTTGATCGCGGATCACGCGCTTCCCGCCCTTTTTGACGCTTTGCCCGGACTGCGGATTGCGGGGGATGTTCCGTTTGCCGGTTGGGCGTTTCGCGGACCTGTGCAACTGCCGGTGGCTTGGGATGTCTGAGCGCTTGCCTGCGCCCGTCCCGCGCCCCATATGCTATCTATGCTCAAGCTGACCCCGATCCTGCTGGCACTGCTCTATGGCCTTGTCATGTACCGCTTTTCAGTCTGGCGCACCTCGCGCGAGCTGGATGCGCAATCGACCGAACTGGCCGATCCGATGCTGCGCCAGATGTGCGACCAAATGGCCGCAGCGCTCGATCTGCCGCGCATCAAGGTGCATATCTACGAGATCGACCCGATCAACGGGCTGGCTGCCCCTGACGGGCGCATCTTTATCACCCGTGGGTTCTACAACAAGTTTCGCCAAGGTGCTGTTTCCGCTGACGAAATGGCCAGTGTGATTGCGCATGAACTGGGGCATGTGGCGTTGGGGCACAGCCGCCGCCGGATGATCGACTTTTCCGGCCAGAACGCGCTGCGCACCGCGCTGGCATTGGTGCTGTCACGTTTCATTCCCGGTGTGGGGGTCTGGATCGCCAATGTGCTCACCAGACTGTTGGCGGCGCGACTGTCGCGCAATGACGAATACGAAGCGGACGCCTATGCCGCTGCGTTGCTGACCAAGGCGGGGATTGGCGTGACGCCGCAGATCACCCTGTTTGAGAAGCTCGAAAGCCTGACACAGGCGCGCAAGGGTGCCGCACCCGCATGGTTGATGAGCCATCCCAAAACGGACGACCGCATCGCGGCCCTGCGCAAACTGGAAAGCCGCTGGCAGATCAGCGAACCATCTTAGCACTCCGGTAACCCTCGGCAGGTATAGCTCCACTCTCAGATTGGCAGACTTGGTGGACGCGCTGTGAAATCGTTAGGGGCCTTTGTGTTTACGCTTTTGCTGTGCCTGCCGCTGGTATCCGCGGCGCGTGCGGATGAGCCGGACACAAGCACGCGCCTGACCCTTGCGCTGCGGCAGGCGACACTGGTGCAAAGTATGCGCGCATCCACATGTTTTGCCATGGGCGGCATTGATCAGGACCGGCAGGGCGCGCTAGCGCTGGAACACGCGGACAGCTACGGCACAACGCTTGCGGCCCTGCGCGATGGGCACGATTGGCTGGGCCTGTCGCCCGCCCGAAATGCGGACGACGTGGCTGCCGTTGCCACTGCTGAAACGGTCTGGCGTGACTTCCGTCCTGCGGTCGATCAGATTATCGCCGGCGATCTGCACAGCGTTGTCATGCGCCAGATCATGCGCGACGCGGACCCAACTGTGGACAGCGCCACGCGCCTTTCCGGACATTTCTTTGACACGCTGGACATGCCAGCATCAGGCCCGCATATCCGGCAGGCGGCGCAATTGGCCGCGCATTACAGGATGCTGACCCAACGCGCCTTGGGCGAGATGTGTTTTGTGCTGTTCGATCTGGGCGGCGCGCCGATGCGCAGCCGCTTGTTGGAAACGCTCAGTGATATCGATCAGAGTTTCGCGCTGCTCAGTGAAGGCGGCACCGACATTGCGCCGCCCCCCAGCGCCCGCGTGTCGCGGAACCTGCGCACCGCGCATCTCTTCTGGAGCAAGATGCGCCCCACAATCGTGGCAGTGCAGTCCGATACTATGCCGGATGCGCTGACGGTGCAAAAGATGCTGAAGCTCAACAAATCCGTACTCAAGCAACTGGATCAGGCGGTGGACGGATATATCGGTTAGCGGTCCGGCGCCTGTGCCGCCGCAAGCGTTTTGCCCAGACGCGGCAGACGCGCCTTTTTCATCAGCGCGCGCAGCGTCCAGTCTTCGCCCGACAGATGCCGGGCCTGATCCAGCACGGAGTGCGCAACCTCTGCCACCGGCCCCGGCTGCGTTTGTGCACAGCGTTGCAAATATCCGTCCGGATCGACGCGGGACAATCCTTCTTCGGCCAGAATGTTGCGCGGGAAATCCTTGGCGTTCATGGTCATAATGATGTCGGATGACCCCTGAATGGCGGCTGCCAGCACATGAATGTCACCGGGATCCGGCAACCACAGCCGCGCCTCCAACTCGGGCGGGTGGCGGATCACAGCCTTGGGCCACGCCACAGCCAGTTGCGCGATCTCACCCCTTGCCTGCGCCTCGGCCACAGGCCCCAGACGCGCCGCCGCGCGGGCCCATTCCTCCAGAATGCGCGGCGACCATTGCGGCGTGAACAGACCTTGGCGCGCAACGCCCAACACCACCTCACGCATGACCGTCGGAAAGAGCACGTTGGCGTCGATCAGGATTTTCATAGCCGGAAAAACAGCGCCTTGAGATAGCCGGTTTCGGCCAGTTGCGGCAATTGCGGATGGTCCGGCCCGGCAAAGCCGGTGTGGATCAACGCAGCCTGCCGCCCTGCCCGCCCGATCCCACGTGCGGACGCGGCATAAAATTTGCCAAGGTCCGCCGCGTGCGAACAACTGCACAGCCCCAACACGCCACCGTCGGCCACACGGGCCGCACCCAGCCGTGCAATGCGTTCATAGGCGCGCAATCCCGCCTCCAACGCCTGTTTTGACGGGGCAAAGGCGGGCGGGTCGCAGATGACCATATCGAATAGAGCACCGTCCTCTGCCAGCGCCGCCAGCACGTCAAACGCATCGCTCTGCCGCGTGGCAAAACGTGCGTCTGCCTGCATAAGTGCGGCCCCCTCTGCCGCGAGGCGCAGCGCGGGTGCCGCACCGTCAACACAGGTTACGTGCGCCGCACCGCCCGCAAGCGCGGCCAAGCCAAAACCGCCCACATGGGAAAACACATCAAGCACCTTCGCTCCCTGCGCCAAACGTTGGGCAAAAGTATGATTGGGCCGCTGATCAAAGAACAACCCCGTCTTTTGTCCGCCCATGACATCCGCCAGATAGGTGGCGCCGTTCATCGGCACCGGCAAAGGGGCGTCCGGCGCCTGTCCCCGCACCACGCCCGAACTGTCATCCAGCCCTTCGAGCGTGCGCGTCCGGCCCGAGGCGTTTTTGATCACCACCTGCGCGCCGGTCACTGCCATGGCAGCATCCACCAGCACATCCAGCAAGACTTCGGCCCATGCTGCATTTGGTTGCACCACCAGCGTATCGCCAAACCGGTCAATGATCACACCGGGCAACCCGTCCGCCTCGGCATGGATCAGGCGGTAGAACGGCGCATCGTAGAGCCGAGTGCGCAGATCCAACGCCCGCGACAATCGCGCCTCAAGCCACGCCGCATCAATCTGCGCTGCGGGGTCACGGTCCAGCATACGGGCAAAGATGCGCGAGGCCGGATTGACCGCAACCAGCCCCATCGGGCTGCGCGCGTCATCCTCAAGAACGGCCAACGTGCCGGGGGTCAGCGCCTTGGTCCGCCGGTCGGTTACGACCTCATTGGCATAGGCCCATGGATGGCCATGGCGGATGCGGCGGGCGTCGACCTTGGGGCGCAGGCGCACGCGCGGACGGTCGGAGGCGGAAAAAGAGGGCGCTGTCATAGCGCCCTCCTCTACGTCTTTGCGATCAGATGCGAAAGATCACTTTTGCTGGTGGTTCATCGCCTGAACAAACCCAAGCCGTGGATTCTGGAACCCTTCGGCGCGGGTCAACTCTTGCCGGATCACCTCGGCGAGATGATCGGTGATGCGCACCTTTTGCGTTTGTCCCTGCGCGTCCGCATTGATTGCCTGCTGACCGCCAAACCCGTCAAGATCGGCATGGACCTCGCGCGTTTCGGCCAATGCGGCACCGGTTTCGGGATCACGCAATGTCAGTTCAAAGGTGATGTTGTGCACGCCGCCCACGCTGTAGCGGGCCTTTTCCGTCAGAGCGTGAAAGCGTTTGACGGTGATATCCAGCGACACAGGCAATGTGCCGTTGACCGATTGCGCACCGCGGGTCATCGCCGTGTCAAAAATGTCAGCGACCTGTTGGTGGCGATCACCGATGGGGTCGCCCCGCCACACGATGTCACCTTTGGGCAAATACCGGTTCGCCTCGGACACAGTCAGGCTGCGGGGCACGGTGATGGTGATGGCTTTGACCTGCACGTCCGTCAGCGGCGCAGCGGCTGGAATTGCCTGCGCTGCAGCTTCGACCGGCGCATTGGCCGATGACAAAGGAGTTGCCTCAAACGGGGCCGTGTTTGTGGGCACAATCGGTGCGCCACAGGCCGACACTAGGCCCCCCATCATCAGCAGCAAGGTGATCTTGATGCGTTTCATATCCACTCTCCAATCGGTGCGGTGGTCTCATGCCACCTCTCGTTATGGACAGGATCATGCGCGCGAATTGCGGCGAATTTGGGACAAATTTGGGCGAATTGCGCGATTGTTTCGCGGCGCGATCAGGAAGACGCACGCCCGTTGCGCGCACGCCAGCCCCCCCGACGACGCGGCGTGGCAATGCCCTGACGGCCTTCGCGCAGCACTTCGGTCATCGGGTGATCGGTATGTGCGGCACCGTAGGTGTCCAGCAACGCGGCCAACGCCTGATCCTGCGCCCGGTCCACCGGCAGGCTCAGTGCCCAGTCAAGAAAGATCGTGCGGCAATCCGGTTTGGTGATGCCCTCGATCCGGTACGCCTCATAGATCAGACCCTTGGGGTCATTGGCGTCGCCTGACTTGCTCATGTCGCCTGTCCTCTCTCTAGCGCTGCGTCGATGATCCCAGCGCTGTTGTCATAGAGTTCGGCCAGCTTGGCCTCGCTTGCCTCTATGCGCTCGGTTTCGGTGACACGCAACAGAATGGATTGGCCGCCCGCACCAATGTCTTCGACGGCAAACGCACCGGCGCTGAGCAGCCGTGTCGCCATCTGCACCCGGCTCATCAGTTGGTGCGCCTCGGCCAGCCTGTCGGCCTCTGCCGCACGCAGGACACCTGCGGCGGCGCAGGCACGCAAGCCATCCGCAATGTCGCGCGACGCAGTGCCCTGCAACAGCGCGCCCGTTTGCGATAAAAGTTCGATATCCTGCAACCGGCCCGGCCCGACCTTGACGTCCCAGAGCGATCCCGCCGCCTTGGCCGTCGCGATCCGGGTGCGCATCTCGGACAGGTCGCGCAGCAATGCGGGGGCGTCGCGCGGGGTGGCCAGAGTATCGCAGCGGAACACCTCGATATCCTCGGCCAGCGTGTCCGGCCCCGCGATGGGCCGTGCTCGGGTCAGGGCGAGGTGCTCCCAGAACCACGCGTCGCTGCGCTGATAGCTGTGGAACGCGGACCAACTGGTCGCAACTGGCCCCTGATTGCCAGAGGGACGCAAACGCATATCCGCCTCGTACAGCCGCCCCTGCGCTGTCTGCGCGGTCACGGCTGTGATCATGGCTTGGGTCAGGCGGGCATAGTAGGTGCGCGACGGCAGCGGTCGGGGGCCGTCTGACGCCTCGACCCCTTCTGCATCGTAGATGACAATCAGGTCGAGGTCCGATTGCGGCGTCAACCGCCCTGCCCCCAGTGACCCCATGCCCAGCACCACCGCCCCGCGACCCGGCGGGTCGCCGTGCCGTTTGGCAAACTGCGCCACCACTTCGGGCCAAAGCGCTGCGACGCAGGCCGCAGCCAGATCGGCGTAATGCTGTCCCGCTTCCTCGGCGGTGACGAGCGACCGCAGCATGTGGACACCGATGCGAAAGTGCCATTCCTTGGCCCACACGCGGATGGCGTCCAGCTTGGCCTCGTAATCCGTGGTGGCCGCCAACTGCGTCGCTGCGTCCGCACGCAACGCATCAAACCCCGGCCACGGCGCAAAGAAGCCGCCCCCCAGAACCGCGTCCAATACCTGCGCGTTGCGGGCAAGGTACTGCGCAAGCGCAGGCGACGTGCTGACGATATCCACCAACAGATCGACCAGCGACGGGTTCGCTTCGAACAGCGAAAACAGCTGGACGCCTGCGGGCAACCCGGCAAGGAACCCGTCAAAGGCCAGCAGTGCCTCGTGCGGGCGCGCAGCCTCGCCCAGACGCGCCAGCAACATGGGCTCGATACGGTCGAAGAGCGCGGCACCTCGTTCAGACCGCAGCGCAGGATAGTTGCGCCAGCGCGCTTGCACGGCCGCGTCAATCGGTTCAGGCGTGGCCGCCGCGTTTGGATCGGGGGCAAAAAACCCTTCGGTCTCGCCGTGCACCTCTGACAGACGTGACCGCAGCGTATCCTTGAGCGCGCCCACCTCCATGTCCATCATCGCGGCCAGCCGGTCGAACCCTTCGTCATTGCGCGGCAAATTATGGGTCTGGGCATCCTGCACCATCTGGACCCGATGTTCGATGGTGCGGGCAAAGCGGTAATGATCGGTCAGCCGCGTCGCCTGTCCGGAGGTGATCCAGCCCTTGTCCGCAAGCCGCGCCAACGCATCGACCGTGCCCCGCACGCGCAGATCGGCATCGCGCCCACCGGCAATCAATTGGCGTGTCTGGGTGAAAAATTCGATCTCGCGAATACCACCGCGCCCGAGTTTCATGTTGTGTCCAGGCAAGGTGATCGGCCCGCCCGTCCCCTTATGCGCGCGGATGGCAAGGCGCATGTCATGGGCATCCTGCACCGCTGCAAAATCGAGATGTCGCCGCCAGACAAAGGGGCGCAGATCGTCAAGAAAAGCTTGCCCCGCCGCGATGTCCCCCGCGCACGGACGCGCCTTGATATAGGCCGCACGCTCCCAAGTGCGCCCAAGGCTTTCGTAATATCGCTCTGCCGCCCCCGCAGACAGCACCACCGGCGTGACAGCCGGATCGGGCCGCAGCCGCAGATCGGTCCGAAACACATAGCCGGCATCGGTCAGATCGCTCAGCGTGGCGCACATCTGTTGCACCGCCTTGATGCAGGCACTGCGGATGGTCGGATAGTCTTCGGGCACGTGGCGCGTCTCGTCAAAGAGGCAGATCAGGTCCACATCGGAAGAGTAGTTCAACTCGCCCGCACCCATTTTGCCCATGGCCAGCACGAACAGACCCACGTCACCTGCGGGCAGCTTTCCCCGCTTGCGCTGCACCTCCAAGGCGGCGGTCAGTGCAACGTCACAGGCCATGTCCGCCAGATCGGTCAGCGCGCCCGTCACCTTTTCCAACGGCCATGCACCGCCAAGGTCCGCCAAGGCCGTCAGCAATGCCACACGCCGTTTGGACTGCCGCAAGGCGGATTTCACATCCACCTCGGGCCCCGGCGGGCGCAAGGCATCGGCCAGTGCCATGTCGGGCGCGTCCAGCGCGCCGGGCACCCAATCGGCCTCTTTCTCGATCAATGCGGCGAGATACGGGCTGCACCCTGCCGTGCCAGCCAACAGATCCCGCGCCACCGGGTCCGTGACACCAACCGCATCGGCCACCTCCTGCCCCCGGTCAGGTTGGAACGGACGCGGCATGGATGTGAGTGCAGACATCAGTGACATATCCGCACCCTTTCGCGCAGGTCGGCGCGCGTCAATGCCCCTTGTGCCCCCTGCCGCGCGCGCTAGGCTGCCACGAATGAGCAAGAGCCTGAAACGTGTCCGCGCGGCCATCGAAGCTGCTGGTATCGAAACGGAAATCATGGAAACGCCGCTTGCGCGCACCGCCGCCGATGCGGCCAGCGCCATCGGTTGCGAGATCGACCAGATCGCCAAATCCATCATCTTTCGCGGCGCGCACAGTGGTGAGGCAATTCTGTTCCTGACCGCGGGCGGCAATCGGGTGGACCCGGATCGCGCCGCCGCCCTCGCGGGTGAGCCGCTGGACAAGGCCGATGCGGCGCTGGTGCGTGCTCAAACCGGGTTTGCCATTGGCGGTGTGGCACCTGTCGGACATGTGAACCCGATCCGCGCCTTTGCCGACAGGCGGCTTTCCGATTTCAATGTGATTTGGGCCGCCGCAGGCACACCCCATCATGTTTTTCGCGCCAGCCCGGCTGATCTTATTCAAATTTCGGGCGCGGAACTTACTGATTTTACGCAGTAAAACGCCCATATGTAAAAAACGTTCACATTTTCTCTTGCAATGCGGCCCCGGGTGCCCATTTATTTGATGTGAAAGACATTCACATACACACCCCAACGGGCCACGCCCCCTTAAGAAAGGTAACGAAATGACGTCCATGTCCACCTCCGCACCCGCCCCGCGCAGCTCGGAGGGCTGGTTTACCCGCACAGAGCGGTGGCTTGACGACCGTGGCAAGGGCGCCTGGATCGCTGCCATGGTCCTCGGGTTCATCCTCTTCTGGCCTGTGGGCCTTGCCCTTCTGGCCTATATGATCTGGAGCAAACGCATGTTTTCCAAGTCCTGCACGACCCGCCGCATGGGGCGCACCATGACCACAATGCGCTCGACCGGCAATTCGGCCTTTGACGCATACAAGGCCGACACCCTGCGCCGTCTCGAAGAAGAGCAGCACAATTTCGAGGCCTTCCTCGAGCGTCTGCGCGAAGCCAAGGACAAGTCGGAATTCGACCAATTCATGGAAGAACGCGCAACCGCCGCGAAGTCCGAAGAGTAACACACAAACCGACAGGCCCCGGCACAACCGGGGCCCGTCCCGTTCCGGAGACCTCGATGCACCTCGCCGATCCTGTTACCCAACCTCAATTCTACCGCGACGTCGCGGGCAAGCGTCTGCTCGCCTGGATCGTTGACACCGTTTTGATCACTCTGATCTGCCTGCTTATCCTGCCGTTCACCGCGTTCATCGCGCTGTTCTTTTTTCTCGGGCTGATGGCGGTTGTCAGTTTTGTCTACCGGGTGCTGACCCTCGCAGGTGGTTCTGCCACCTTGGGTATGCGCCTCTTTGCCATCGAATTTCGGGATCGGCACGGTGCCCGCTTTGATCTGGGCACCGCGTTCCTGCACACGGTCGGCTACACGGTCAGCTGGGCCGTCGCCCCGCTGCAACTCATCTCGATCGTTCTCATGGCGACCTCTGGCCGGGGACAGGGGCTGACGGACATGCTCTTGGGCACCGCGGCACTGAACCGACGCGCATAACCGGGTGACCGGACAGAATGCAGGGTTGCGTGACCGGGGCGTCTTGCTATCATCACGCGCAACCCAATCAGGTCGTCCATGCGCCACACGCTTCCCCTTGCTCCGCAGTTTTACGTAACTGCGCCCCAGCCGTGCCCTTATCTTGAGGGCCGTATGGAGCGTAAGCTGTTCACGGCCTTGCAGGGCGAGAACGCGGAAAAACTGAACGACAGCCTCAGCCAACAGGGCTTTCGCCGGTCGCAAAACGTGCTCTACCGTCCGTCCTGCGCCGATTGCTCGGCCTGCCTGTCGGCCCGGATCGACGTCAGCGCCTTTGCCCCGACCAAAAGCCAGCGGCGCACCTCCAAACGCAACACTGATCTGGACCGGAGGGCCACATCTCCTTGGGCCACCGAAGATCAATACGCACTCTTTCGCGACTACCTGGACAGCCGGCACGCCGATGGTGGCATGGCCGACATGGACGTGTTCGAATTTGCCGCCATGATCGAAGAAACCCCGATCCGCAGCCGGGTGGTTGAATACACAACGGACCGAGGCAAGACGCTGATGGGGGTCAGCCTCACGGACGTTCTGACCGACGGGCTAAGCATGGTTTACAGCTTCTACGCCCCCGGTCACGAACGGCGCTCCATGGGGACCTATATGATCCTCGATCACGTCGAGATCGCGCGCGAAGCGGGCCTGCCTTATGTGTATCTCGGTTATTGGGTCCCCGGCAGCCAGAAGATGGGGTACAAGTCCAAGTTTTCCGGCCTCGAAGTTTATCTGGGCGGGCGCTGGCAAAAGATGTCGGACCCCGACAGCTTCAGCCCGGACACCCATCCCCTGTCCACTGACCCGATTGCGGAACAGGTGGCCAATATCTCCCTGCCCGACACGCGCCCCACACGCTAACTCCGGTCCAACGCTCCAACGCGCCCCCGTCTCTGTCCCAAAAAATCCTGGGGGAGCCGAAGGCGGGGGCAAAGCCCCCTACGCGCGCAGCGCCTTTATCCATAAATAGGCGTAAGGGCGGCCCACCGGGCCGCCCTTTCCTTTGGATCACGCCGCGAACGGCGGATCGGATCAGTTCGGGATCAAATCCGGGATCAGCGTCACGATCCCCGGGAACGACCACAACAACGCCAGCCCCGCCACCTGGATCAACACAAACGGTATGATCCCGCGATAGATATGACCGGTCGTAACCTCCTTCGGTGCCACCCCGCGCAGATAGAAGAGCGCAAAGCCAAAGGGCGGCGTCAGGAACGAGGTTTGCAGGTTCACGGCGATCATGATGGTCACCCATTTCGGGTCGAACGTCCCACCGTAAATGACCGGCCCCACAATCGGGATTACGATGTAGATGATCTCGAGGAAGTCGAGCACAAAGCCCAGCACAAACAGCACCAGCATCACAATCAGGAACACCGTGAACTCATTGTCGAACGACTTGAGGAACTGCTGGATGTAGTGTTCCCCACCGAACGAGATGACCACAAGGTTCAGGAGCTGCGAGCCGATCAGAATGGTGAACACCATCGACGTGACCTTGGCCGTTTCGCGCACCACTGGCGCCAGCACGCCGCTTGTCCACAGGATATAGCACGAGAACAGCAAGCCAAAGAGCGCATAGAGATACGCGCCATAGGCCACCACAAACCCGAACCAGCTTTGCGCCGATACGTCGTCCTGGTTGATCCGCAGGTCAAAGTTGATGCCCACAAGGATACAGACCACGATGGCCAGTGTGGACCAGATGATCACCTTGGGACTGCGGTCCATGTCGGTCAGCTTGCGGTAGGCCGCCAGCATGATCGCACCACCCGCGCCAAGCGCGGCCGCAGGCGTCGGATTGGTGATACCGCCCAGGATCGACCCCAACACAGCCACGATCAGCACCAGCGGCGGGAAGACAACCCGCACCAGTTCGTTCTGTGCACAGCGCTTCACGCCCTCGACCACGCCATACAGGATCAGCGCAAATGGGATGAACATCACAAACACGTAGTAGCCCGCACTGTTGAGTGGGCCGATCAGCACGATATCGGCAAGCAGTGCCAGAACCACGCCAATGCCCCCGACGATCAGCGGCTGGCTTTCGCGGCTGGGCGCGATGCCCTTGGCTGTGGTCAGGATCAGGCCCAGCAGGATCAGCAGGATGGCGGTGCCTGTGCCGATCGGTGCGGCTTCATCCACCTTGGTCTGGATGGCGGCGGCGATCTCTTCTTCGGTCAGCGCCTCGCTTTGTGTGGACACACCTGCCGCGTCAATCTCGGCCTGTTGGGTCAGTGCCGCGTCCCAAGCCTCTTGCCCGTGCAGTTCGATCATGGACGCCTTGCACTCATCCCCCACGTTCGTACGCAGGCTGGCCGACGCGCCCACATCCGAGAAGGACGAGACCGTCGTCGACTGGCTGCCCACCACGTTCAGGTTACCCAGCAAGATGGTGCCCACGATGATCAGGACTGGTGCGCCAAGGAACCATGTGAAGGCTTCGTTACGGGTGATTGGTTCGGCATTGGTTGCCCCCATTTCCACCGCGGGCGCCTTTTCCGGGTTCAGCAGCGCATACCCAAAGGCATAAAGCGCATAGAGCAGCGCCAGCATGATCCCCGGCAACAGCGCCGCCTGAAACAATGTGCCCACGGACAGCACCGCAGGCTCACCCAGATAGGTCAGCGCGTCGGTACAGCCCGCGACCTGCGCCCGGCTTTCCTGCGCGGCCGAATACAAATCACCCGCCAGCGTGCCCAGCAGCACGATCACGATGGAGGGCGGAATGATCTGCCCCAGCGTGCCGGAGGCCGCGATCACCCCGGTGGCAATCTCGGGTGAATAGTTGTTGCGCAGCATCGTGGGCAGGGCCAAAAGGCCCATGGTCACCACGGTCGCCCCCACAATCCCGGTGGAGGCCGCAAGGAACGCGCCCACCACAACGATGGACACAGCCAGACCGCCCGGCAGCGGACCAAAGACGCGCGCCATGGTGGTCAGCAGATCATTGGCGATCTTGGAGCGTTCCAGCGTGATCCCCATCAGAACGAACATCAGCACCGCCAGCAGCGTCTCGATCGACTGACCCGCGAGGACCCGTTCGTTCATCCGGTTCACGACAAAGGATACGTTCCGGTCCAGCGCCACTTCCCAGCCGCGCGGGAACACAGGCTCACCAATGCGCGGCAAGTCCGGGTATCGGAACAGGGATATCGTATCGGGTTTGACCCCGGAGTTGACCAGATCGCGATAGGCTTGCGCGCTTTCGTCGATGGCCTGATGGATCAGCAGACCCGCGCTGTCCAGCGCCGCGATAATCGCAAAGGAGATGACCCCGGCGCCCGCAATGGCAAAGGCCACCGGAAATCCCGAAAGGATGCCGCCGAACAGGCAGACAAACACGATAATCAGGCCGATTTCGACCCCATCAAGACCAAACAGCATCAGTGCGTCCCCTCATAGGCTTCTTCACCTTCGCCCAAGGTGTCGCGGTCGAGATATTTGCCTTCGGACGCTTCGCCCTCTTTCCACTCAAGATACGAGCGGTAGAAGAAGGCGATTGCGTGCAAAAAGACGAGCCCGGCAAAGGCAACCAGCAGGATTTTGAACAGGAAATACCCGTTGAACCCGTTGGGGCTAAAGCCGATGGTTTCCACATTCCAGCGGACCGCCGCAGCCGAGCGTTCGGCGCGTTCAATTGTCCAGCTGGCCGCCGGTTTCGGCGTCACGAGGTGGCGCCACAGGAAGTACCAGCCATACATCCAGATGAGAATGGCCGACGGCGCCATAAAGATCAGAGAACCCACCATGTCGATGATGCGTTTGGTCCGGTGCGATACGGCGGAATAGATCAGGTCGACGCGCACATGCCCGCCCTGCACAAACGTGTAGGTCACGCAAAGACAGACGACCAACGCGTTGTAAAGTTTCAGTTCTTCGGCAAACCACGAAATGTCGAATTGCAGCGGAATACCGAATCCGATGGAAATGTCGGGCCGGGTAAAGATGCGCTGCATAAAGACAATGACGATCTGTTGGATCACCATCAAAAGCCCCGCCCACGCGGCAAATCGGCCAACCGTGTTGGCAATGCCTTCGAACAGGCGGACACAGCCCCACATGAACTCGTTGCGCCAAAGGCCCACACCCGTCAACACGAGTATGAGGGCAAGAATTGCAAAGAAAAACTCGACCGAACCGCCGTAGTAGACGACGTGCATCAGGGACAGCTTGTCTTCGGGCGTGTTGTTCCACGTGATCCAGTCCAGCCAGTAGGCCGGATGCAGGATCGCCCACAAGAGGTCATAAAACCCGGCTGCAAGGTTTTGAAAAAACCAGATAATCCCGTCCAGTAGCGTCAGAAAGACGCCTCTGCCTTCGGTCTCATCGCCCATGATGTGCCCCCCTTGTCCGCCGGTTCTCAGCGGGTTCTGCCTGTTGTGTGCAGACCCAAGGGCCCCGGGGAAACCCCGGAGCCCTTGGGCAGACTGTCAGATCTTGGCTTAGCCGCCCAGCACGCGCACGCGCTGTGCCACATAGTAGCCGTCGGATTTGTTGATCCAGCTGGCCGATGTGGCGAGGCTTTCCTCGAACGATTTGCGTGTTTTCGCAAACAGCTCGTCGCCCATGTTTTCGTCCATGACTTCGGCCGACGCCGCGCCAAACGCATCCCAGACGTCGTCGGAGAACTGCAGGGTTTTCACGCCTTGCTGTTGCAGACGGGCCAGTGCCGCACCGTTGTTTGCCAGCGTCTCGGACAGCTGGAAATAGGTGGTGGCGCGGCTTGCGTTCTGCAGGATCGCCTGATGCTGCGGCGTCAGGTCGTTCCACACGTCAAGGTTGACATTGGCGGCCAGAGCCGAACCCGGCTCGTGGAAACCAGCGGTGTAGTACACCTTGGCCACCTCTTGGAAACCGGCGCGTTCGTCAGCCATCGGGCCAACCCACTCCAGACCGTCCAGCGCGCCCGAAGACAGCGCCTGATACAGTTCACCGCCGGGGATGTTCTGAACGGAGGCGCCCAGTTTGCCCAGCACCTTGCCGCCCAGACCGGGCATACGGAACTTCAGACCGTTGAAGTCGGCCGCCGAGTTGATCTCGTTGCGGAACCAGCCACCGGACTGCGAACCGGAGTTCCCGGCCAGCAGACCTTTGAGGTTGAAGATCTGGCCCAGCTCGTCGTGCAGTTCCTGACCGCCGCCATGCTCGTACCAGTTGGTGACTTCCTGCGCTGTGCCGCCAAAAGGAACGGCGGTGTAGTAAGCGTAAGCCGGGTGCTGACCGATAAAGTAGTAGTCAGCCGAGTGATACATGTCCGCCTGGCCCGACGACACGGCGTCAAACACTTCGAACGCGCCAACCAGTTCACCAGGGGCTTTCTTGTCGATGGTCAGCTGACCGTCGGACATCGCGCCCACGAACTGCTCAAGATAGCTTGCAGCGTCGTCCAGCACGGCAAAGCCGCGGGGCCACGATGTGACCATGGTCAGGGTGCGCTTGCCTTGGGCATAGGCCGGTGCGGCCAGCGTGGTTGCGGCGGCGGCTGTACCACCAAGCGCAGAAGTTTTCAGAAAAGAGCGACGATCCATGAAAGTAATCCTCCCAGATATGATGCCCTGCCCTGTCGAATGGACGGGCGGATCGTTTCGAGTGTGGCACACCATACGTATGAGGTGCGCAAAGGAAATACCTAGTACTGCGTAGTCCCGCTTCCAGTTCGACGGTTTTTGCGCGTTTGTTCCGTGAAAACAGACAGGGATTCGCAGGTGTGTCGCGCTGTTAGCGCTACAACTTGAACCAACCGCACTTTGATTCGGCGCGTAATCGTCGTATCGAATCATCTTATGCTGCGTGCCCTGCCCGTCCTGCGCCTGTCTTATGCGCAAAAGCTGTCATTGGTGGCAGCCGTTCCGCTGATCCTCGCGGTGGCGGCGATTGCCGTGCTGGTGGCCAACCAGTCCCGCGCGCTGGCCGAACGCGAGATCCAGACGCTTGAGGCGCAGTTGATCGAAGCGAAAAAGCGCGAATTGCGGAATTACGTGACCCAAGCGCGCAACGGGTTCTACTTTATCTACGGCTCCGCAGCCCCCGACGATCAGGAGGCCAAGGATCAGGTGGCGCAAATCCTGTCCGCGATGATCTACGGGGACGAAGGGTTTTTCTTTGTCTACGACTATGACGGCACCAATCTGGTCAGCCCGCGCCAAACCGACATGATCAACCGCAATCATCTGGACCTGACCGACAGCACCGGAACCCCCGTCGTCGCGGACCTGATCGAGATCGCGCGGCAGGGCGACGGGTATCTCACACATCTGTGGCCCAAACCGTCAAACGGGCAAGAGGCCGAGATGATCACCTATGTCACCTCCTTTCCGTCGTGGCGTTGGGCGGTGGGTACGGGCGTGTTTATCGACGACGTCCTGAATTCTGTTGCCGCGGCGCGGGCCGATGTGGAGGCGCGGGTCGAACGGACCTTCTACTATATTCTGGGCATCACGCTGGCGGCGCTGCTGCTGGTGTTTGGCTCGGGCATGGCATTGAACATCCGCGAACGTCGGCTGGCCGACGCCAAACTGAAAAAACTCACGCAGCGCGTGTTTGACGCCCAAGAAGAAGAACGTGGCCGCGTGGCGCGCGAATTGCATGACGGGATCAGCCAGATGCTGGTCGGCGTCCGCTATGCGCTGGACAGTGCCCGTCGCCGTCTGCTGCGCAGCCCCAACACCGCCAATGAACCGCTTGAACGTGGCATCGACGATCTGGGAACCGCCATTGCCGAGGTCCGCCGGATCAGCCGCGACCTGCGGCCCGGCGTTCTCGACGATCTCGGGCTTGGCCCTGCGCTCAAGGCGCTGGTGGAGGATTTTGCCGTGCGCACGGAAATTGAGGTGGATTTCAACACGGTCGTGTTCCACAATCGTTTGGATCAGGACGCCAAGATCGCGCTCTACCGCATTGCGCAGGAGGCGCTGACCAATATCGAACGGCACGCCAGCGCCACCCGCGTGTCGGTCGATCTGCGCGGCCACCGGCGCGGTGCCACCCTGCGGATCAGTGACAACGGTGTGGGCCTACCCGCACGGGTACGCCAAGGGGCAAGCGGTCTGGGCCTGCGCAACATGCAGGAACGGGTGGAACAACTGGACGGTCAGTTCCGTATCCTCGCCTCCGCTGGCAAAAGCACCGGCACCGTGGTCGAGGTCACCGTACCGCTGACCCACCTCCTGCCCCCCGAAGAGACCGCCGCAACAAAGGACCGCGCCCGCGCATGACCCCGATCCGCATTATGATCGTCGACGACCACCCCATGGTCGCCCAAGGCATTCAATCCGTGCTCGAAGAGCATGACGACATCACCGTGATCGCCACCTTGGGCAACGGGCGCGCGGCCTTGGATGCGCTCGACACGCTAAACCCGGACGTGATCCTGATGGATTTGAACATGCCCGAGATGGGCGGGCTCACAGCCACGGAACTGGTGCTGGAAAAGCGCCCCGGCACGCGGGTGCTGATCCTGTCGATGCATGACAGTCCGGAATACATCACCTCTGCCCTCAGCCACGGCGCGATGGGTTACGTCCTGAAGGACGTGCCGACAGATGAGATCAAGATTGCCATCGACACGGTGATGCAGGGCGGTCGCTATCTCTGTACCGGGGCCGAAGGGGCAATTGCGCCCAAATCCAACGGCGCAGGCGATGCGCTGACGGGGCGCGAACAGACGATCTTGCTGCAACTGGCCCAAGGGATGTCGAACAAGGACGTGGCCGGTGCGCTCGACATTTCCGTGCGCACGGTCGAGACACACCGCAAGAACATCAGGCGCAAGCTGGGCATTTCCTCCACAGCCGGTCTGACGCGTTATGCGCTGGAACATGGGGTGCTACAGGGCACGGGGAATGCGCTGTAGCCATTTCGCGGTAACGTGAGATTTACCAATGTCCTGCTAACTGACTGCATGACACCCGCAGCGTTGCACACCGCCCCCGAACCGCAGGCGCATCAAAGCGCCGAAATGTCCCATTTCGCGCATCGGCGTGCGGCGATCGATCTGATCGCGACCCTGCGTGCCCGGATGGTGCGCTGTGCGCTCTTTGGCACCTATCTGCTGCGCCCGCATCCGATCACACCGGAAGATGAGGAGACGCGCGCAATGTGGCGCGCCAAGTTCGAAGAACAGCATGTGGACATTCTGCGCGCCTACAGCCTGCTTGAGGGGCGCGACCCCACCGGCGCATTGCCGCCGGAGATCTGCGCGTGAATCACGCAATCCGTCAAACTCTGGCCAAAGCAGTTGGACGTCCTGCACAGGATGCTTGAACTGACCAAAGCCCTGCGCGACGCGCTGTCGTGCAGTGACGCCGAACTCGACACCGCGCTAAAGGCGCATTTCGTGTTTGGCCGTGGCCAGTTCTATCAGGCGGTGACCGAGATTTGCGATGGGCTTTGGTCCCAATTGGATCAGCAGCGCGATCAGGACATGCAGCAAGCCCGCGAAAATGGTGCGGCCATCGACGACATCTTGGGGCGTCTGGAACGGATCGGCAAACACGTGCGCCTTGTATCCCTGAACGCCTCGGTAGAGGCTGCGCGCGTGGGCGACGCGGGGCGCGGTCTGGGCGTGATTGCCGTCGAATTCAAATCCCTCGCCGAGGAAATCCAGCATCTGGCCGCCTCGGCACGTGACAATATCAACGGTATGACCAAGGGTGCAGGCTAAATCCCGCCCTCAAAATTGCTGATCTGTCGCACCTGACGCTGTCTCAGCAACAATATTCCGATTTTTTCCAGCCCCACGACACATTTGTCGTGGGTTTGCCTGTTGACGCTGGTCGCAGACATGCATAACGTCCGCGTCACGCAAGCAAAGAGGTCTTCGGTCCATGACCGTTCTGGTAGACATCCTGGTACGAAAGCGCATGGGCCGGTAACGGAAATCCAAACCGACACCCATGCGCCCCCGAAACCCGGGGGCCTTTTTTTTGCGCAAAAGAAAAACGAAACCGCAATCGGAGCACGCGGATATGACACGTCAAATGACCGGAGCGAAAATGGTTGTCCAATCCCTGATCGATCAGGGTGTGGACACGGTATTCGGATATCCCGGAGGTGCTGTGCTACCGATTTACGACGAGGTCTTTCAACAGAACTCGATCAAGCACATCCTTGTGCGCCACGAACAAGGTGCGGTGCACGCCGCCGAAGGCTACGCGCGTGCCACAGGCAAGCCGGGTGTGTGCCTTGTGACGTCCGGCCCCGGAGCGACAAATGCCGTTACCGGGCTGACGGACGCGTTGATGGATAGCATCCCGATCATAGTGCTCACCGGTCAGGTGCCCACGTTTATGATCGGCTCGGACGCCTTTCAGGAGGCCGACACCGTCGGCATCACGCGCCCCTGCACCAAACACAACTGGCTGGTCAAGGAAACCGACGCCCTGTCCGGCACTCTGCACGAAGCGTTCCACGTGGCCACAAGCGGTCGCCCCGGCCCCGTCCTCGTGGACATCCCCAAGGACGTGCAATTTGCCACCGGCACCTATTCCGGGCCGAAACCGTCCGCCTCGCACTACCAGCCCCGCGTCAAGGGCGACATGGAAGAGATCACCGAACTGGTCGCCGCCATCGAAACGGCCAAACGCCCGATCTTTTACACCGGCGGCGGCGTGATCAACTCGGGCCCCGGCGCAAGCCAGCTTTTGCGCGAACTGGTTGAGGCGACCGGCTTTCCCATCACCTCGACCCTGATGGGCCTTGGTGCCTACCCCGCCAGTGGCAAGCACTGGGTTGGGATGCTGGGAATGCATGGTCTTTATGAGGCGAACATGGCGATGCACGACTGTGACCTGATGATCAACATCGGCGCGCGGTTTGACGACCGGATCACGGGCCGCATCGACGCGTTCAGCCCAAAATCGAAAAAGGCCCATATCGACATCGACCCCTCCTCGATCAACAAGGTGATCAAGACGGACATCCCCATTGTCGGTGACGTCGGCCACGTGCTCGAAGACATCCTGAAGGTCTGGAAATCCCGCGGCCGCAAGACCAACGCAAGCGCGGTCGCGCAGTGGTGGACCAAGATTGACGAGTGGAAGGCGGTGGACTGCCTCAAGTTCAAGCAGGAAGGCAAGACGATCAAGCCGCAATATGCGCTCGAACGGCTTGAGGCGCTGACCAAGGATCACGACCGTTACATCTGCACCGAAGTGGGCCAGCACCAGATGTGGGCGGCGCAGTATCTGGGGTTCGAGGACCCCAACCGCTGGATGACGTCGGGGGGTCTGGGCACCATGGGTTACGGCTTTCCCGCATCCATCGGCGTGCAGATGGGTCACCCGGACGCGCTGGTGATCAACGTGGCAGGCGAAGCGTCATGGCTGATGAACATGCAGGAGCTGGGGACAGCGATGCAGTTCAACCTGCCTGTGAAACAGTTCATTCTGAACAACGAACGGCTGGGTATGGTGCGCCAGTGGCAGGAGCTGCTGCATGGCGAACGCTATTCGCACAGCTGGTCCGAAAGCCTGCCAGATTTCGTAAAGCTGGCCGAGGCGTTCGGGGCCAAGGGTATCCTGTGTGATGACCCTGCCGACCTCGACGATGCAATCATGGAGATGCTCAACCATGACGGCCCTGTCCTGTTCGACTGTCTGGTGGAAAAGCACGAAAACTGCTTTCCCATGATCCCGTCAGGCAAAGCTCACAACGAGATGCTGCTCGGCGAGGCCGAAACGCAGGGTGTTATTGATGCGAAGGGGTCGGTTCTGGTGTGACCGCCGTTTTCCGACACGGAAAATGGACCGGAAACCGTGTCGGTTTCCGCCACCTCTGCCCAAAATAAGAAAGCCGAAAAAAATGTCCGCTCTAAAAATCAAAAAAGGCTCCACCAGCCATTCCGCCTATAACCTGCGGCCCACGTTCAGCGACGTGGTGGAAAAGCACACGCTGGCGGTCCTTGTCGAAAACGAACCCGGCGTGCTGGCGCGGGTCATTGGCCTGTTTTCAGGTCGGGGCTACAACATCGAAAGCCTGACCGTGGCCGAGGTGGACCATCAGGGACACCTCAGCCGCATTACCATCGTCACCACCGGCACGCCGCAGGTCATCGAACAGATCAAGACACAGCTGGGCCGGATCGTACCCGTCCACGAGGTACACGACCTCACCGTCGAAGGTGCCAGCGTCGAGCGGGAACTGGCAATGTTCAAGGTGGCCGGACAGGGCGAAAAGCGTGTCGAGGCGCTGCGGCTGGCGGATATCTTCCGGGCCAATGTGGTGGACAGCACTCTGGAAAGTTTCATCTTCGAAATCACAGGCGCACCGGAAAAGATCGACGCCTTTGCCGATCTCATGCGCCCATTGGGTCTGGTCGAAGTGGCGCGAACAGGCGTCGCCGCCCTGCCTCGCGGCGACTGACCCCGACGCCTAGCGGAACGGCGTGTCGGGCTGCAACAGTCGTTTGTGAAACGGCAGCAAGGCGTCAACGCCGCAGTACCCGCCCGCTTTGCCCGCCGCTTTGGCGCTGGCGTGGGACGTGCCGAGGTGTTCATAGACCATACGCACCACCCGTTCGCCATCCGGGCTTTCCCGGACGGTGCGGGCCACGTACCCCACCCAGTAATTCTGTTCGAATGACGACACCCGCGTCAAAAAATTGAACGACGCCGTGCGCGCGTTTTGACGCGAGATCATGGAGGCCACGCCATCCTCCTGCCGGAACAGGATGCCACGAAACTCACGCGCGGCCCGGTTGATCGGCAGGCCCTGCGCCTCCATCGCGGCGCGCGCCTCGTAGCCGCGCACAAACGTCGTCGTCTTTTCGCGGAACACCCAGACCAGACCGATCACATAGCGGGACTGGTCCAGAAAGCTGCGGCGGGTAAAGCGATAAAAGCCTGACGGAAACATGTCTTCGGGCACAAAGCTGACGTCTTGGCCTAGGAAAGGGCGCAGGAATGCGCTGTTCAGCGGGTCTTCACCGTCCACGATGCTGGCGACGGGTTCCAGCAATACGCGCGCGTCCACTTCGAAAAAGTCGCAGATTCGCGCCAGAACGTCGGGGCGCGGGAAACTTTCGCCCGACAAATAGCGGTTGAACTGGGTCCTGTTGATGCCCAGCTGACGCGACAATTCGGAAATTGACGGGTACGCACGCGCCAACTGGCGCAGGTTCGCTCCAAACATGCTGCGCAATTCTGCCGGTGATCGGCGCATATCCGACATAGGGGTCTCTTTTCGTCAACTTGTTTGCACGAACACCGCGCGGAACCCACATTTGGACACTGTCTCACCCCTGAGTGACGCCATATAGCATCAGACCTGACGTGAAAATGCAACCGCACGATAAGCGCACGGACACAAAATGCAAGCGTACGTTGCCCACTTTACCATGTATTCAATGCCACAAATTGAGTTTCATAGGGGCACCCCAACTCAAGGTAGAAGAATGATTGGTGTAATCCTTTGGAGTGATCCTACCGAGAAAAAAGCCGTGATCTGGTGTGAAGACCACGGCGATCTCGCGTTCTTGTCCCGGCCCGATGCGATTGAGCTGCCCGACGCCTTTGTCGACGTCGGCGACGTTGTCGAATTTGACCTGCGCACCAAGCGCAGCACCCGTCAGGTCGAAAACGTGAAAATCCTGTCCGAAGCCCGTGCGGCCCCTCTGGTGGAGGAGTTGCGCACGACGCAGTCCGCGGTGCCTGCCGCGCATCTGCACCAAACCGCAGAGGTGATCCCGTTTCGGCTGGATGCCCCGGTGCGCCGTGCCGCGCAGTCGACCCCAAAAGTTCAGCGTCAAGGCTAGGCCGATTTTGTCGGCATTGGGAAAGACCGGTCGAAATTGAACATGCAGGGGCCCTAACCGGCCCCTAGCCTCGTTACAACTTTGCGAGGCTGACATGACCCAATCCGATCTAGATACCGTTCGCCGTCCCATTGCGTCGGCGCACGGATTGCCAAACGCGCATTACACCGATCAGTCCGTTTTTGACGAAGAACGCGACGCGCTGTTGGCGGCAGAGTGGGCCGGGCTTGGCGTTGTTGCGGATGTGCCCGAACCCGGCGATGCGCGCCCCTTGGACTTTCTTGGTATGCCGCTGCTGCTTTTGCGCGACAAGGCAGGTGCGGTGCGCGTGTTTCACAACATCTGCCGCCACCGGGGCATGATCCTTGTGGATGCGCCGCGCAAGATCGAAGGGGCGCTGCGCTGCCCCTATCACAGCTGGTGCTACAGCACCGATGGTCGGCTGGTGTCCACGCCGCATGTCGGTGGACCGGGCCAGAACACGGCCCAAGGGATCGAGCGCGACAGTCTCGGTCTTATGGAAGTGCGCAGCCACATCTGGATGGGGGTTGTCTGGATCAACCTGAGCGGTGACGCCGCGCCGTTCGAAGAACACCACGCCGACCTGCTGACCCGTTGGAGTGAATTCGACCGCCCGCTGTTTCACGGCGGTGCCGACAGCAGCTTTGCCCTTGATGTGGCGTGCAACTGGAAGCTGGCGGTGGAAAACTACTGCGAAAGCTATCACCTGCCGTGGGTGCATCCCGGTCTCAACAGCTATTCCCGGCTTGAGGATCATTACCATATCGAGGCCGCAGACAGGTATTCGGGTCAAGGCACGCATGTGTACCGCCAACTCGCCGGACCAGAGGGTCAGACATTCCGGGATTTCGACGGGCTGACCTCGAAATGGGACACCGCCGCCGAATATATCGCGGCTTATCCCAACGTGCTGCTGGGGGTCCATCGCGACCACGCCTTTGCCATTGTGCTGACGCCCAAGGGTCCGGGTCACACGCAGGAGCACATCCATCTGTTCTACCCCCAAGCGGACACCGATGCCGACCTGCGCGCGCGCAACACCGCACAATGGAAGGCGGTGTTCGAAGAAGACATCTTTGTCGTCGAGGGGATGCAGCGGGGCCGCCATGCGCCAGCCTTTGACGGCGGACGGTTTTCCCCTGCCATGGATGGGCCAACGCATATGTTCCACACCTGGGTCGCCGCTCGCGTCCAGCAGCACAGAGCACAGGCACACGCCGCCGAATGAATGCGCTGAACACGGCCTTGCTGGACGCACATGCACGGGATGACCGGACCGCGCTGGTGGCGCTTTACCAGCAGGCAGCAGAGGGTGCGCAGGACGACGCGCGCGGGTTTTTCTTGACCCAAGCCTATGTGTTCGCGCTGGAAACCGGGCACCCTGATTGCGCCGCGCTGCGCGCCAGCTTGGTGGCGATGGGGCGCGAGGCGCCGGGCTGATCAGCGCGGGGGTGGGCGCCGGGTGGGCCAATCGGTGGCCTGATGCCACGCTTCGGCCAGTTGCAAGAGCCGCGCATCGCTGCCCCTTGGACCGATCAGTTGCAGCCCCATAGGCAGGTTGTCCGGGCCGCCAAATCCTGCGGGCACGGACACGACAGGCAGACCGATCAGGCTCGCAGGCACAACAACCTCCATCCAGCGGTGATAGGTGTCCATTGTCGTGCCTGCGATCTCACGGGGCCAATCAAGCGTCACGTCGAAGGGCCACATCTGCGCCGTTGGCAGCGCCAGAGCGTCATAGGACTGGAAAAGCGTCACCGCCGTCTTGAACCAGTCGGTGCGGATCACGCTGGCGGCGTGCACCTCCGTGGCCGACAGCGCCAAGCCACGGGACACCTCCCATTGCGCTTGCGTGTTCAGGTGCGCCCGCTGGCGCTCGTTGTGGTAGAGAGGCGCAAGGCCGCCCGCGACCGCAAAGCTCCGCAACGTGGTCCAGGACTGCCAAAGCGCGTCGCGCCCGAACGGCGCATCCATCGCCTCGACCACGCAACCCAGATCGCCGAATTGCGCCAACGCATCTGCGCACAGCTCCAACACGCCGGCCTCCATAGCAAGTGCGCCACCCCAGTCGCCCAGCCACCCGATGCGCGGGCCAGCCAGATGCCCGTCAATCTGCGGCAATGTCGGCGCGGCACTCAGCCCGTGCGGCTGGCGCGGATCCGCGCCCGCCATCGTGTCCAGAAGCGCCGCCAGATTGCGCGGACAGCGCGCCATCGGACCATTTGTCGCCAGTTGGTGCAGGAATGCGTCGCCCTGCGGCTCCGACGGCACCAGCCCCCAAGTGGGCCGCATCCCATAGACGTTGTTCCAACCCGCCGGGTTGCGCAGGGAGCCCATCATATCGGACCCGTCCGCCACGCTCAGCATTGCACAGGCCAGTGCCACCCCTGCCCCGCCCGATGACCCGCCCGCGCTGCGCGCCGTGTCGTATGGGTTGCGCGTCGCGCCAAAGACCGGGTTCGTGCTGTGCGAGCCGAGACCAAATTGCGGCGTATTGGTCTTGCCGATGACAATCGCGCCAGCGGCGCGAAGCCGGGCTACCATGATGTCATCCTGCGCGGCCATCTGCCCGGCAAAAATCGTCGATCCCATGGATGTCGGGAACCCGGCGGCGTTGGCCAGATCCTTGATTGCAATGGGGATGCCGTGCAGCCATCCGCTGCGGTCACTGCCATCTGCCGCGCGCGCGTCGGCCATCAGCGCGTCCGGATCCTTGAGCGCGACAATGGCGTTGACGTCGCCGTTCACCGCATCAATGCGCGCCAGCGTGGCCTGCATCAGGTCCACCGCACGCAGATCACCCGCAGCCAACGCTTGTGACAGCGCCAACGCGCTGCTGCCGGGTCCCAAGGTCACGGTATTGATCCACAGGCAGGCGGACGTGGCGTGCCGCGATCCGTCGCCCCGTCAAAACTGTACCAGCCGCCCCCATGGGCGATCAGCCATATCTCGAACGCAAGCCACGCGTTTTTATGGGTGCCCCCGGTCAGATCGTTGGGCACGCCAAACCCATCCCCATCCAGAAATGTGACCCCATTCCGGCACGGCGTCCGTGGACCCACAGCACGCACAAATGGGTCGAACCATACCACAAGCTCATCATGCGTCGCCCGCAAATTGGCCGCAGAGGCCAGCCCCGCACATCGCCCGCTGGTCAGTTGCAAGCCCGGCGGCGTGACCAGAATGTCGTCACTGTAAAATCGCAGATCGCCCGATATCAGCCCTGCCGCGACCATGCGCCCATAGGCCAGGGCCGTTTCCTCTTCGGTCCATCCCTTGGCCAGCGGCATCCAGTCATCGAACGTCGCGCGGTCCAGCACACAGCCCGGGTCCACCGCACCCGATCCGTCATCATATGAAACAAAGGCGCGCAGCACGTCCGGATCGGTCAAAGCGGGTGCGCCTGTCACTGTGGGAAATGTGATGGTACAGATGTCCGCAGCCAGCAACACGTGGCCGCCCGCCAGCGGTTGCCCGCGCGATGACAGCGCCGCGATCTGGCCCGCGTCAAATCCTTCCGCTTTGGCCTGCGCCGCAGTTGCGGGGCCAATCACGCAGCCTTGCTGGCCAAGGTATGTCGATAAGACGGGCTGGTCATGTGCTACCTGCCCAAACGCCGCACCGCCCTGCATGGCAATGGAAACAATCAGGGCAAGCGCCCTAGTCACCCTGCGCCTCGGCCCGGGTCTTGCCACTGACATCCATGGCCAGCGTGGCGGCCATGAACCCGTCAAGATCACCATCCAGCACACCTTTGGTATCGGACGTCTCGTGATTGGTGCGCAGGTCCTTCACCATCTGGTAGGGTTGCAGCACGTAAGACCGGATCTGGTTGCCCCAGCCTGCATCTCCCTTGGCTTCGTGGGCCGCGTTGATGTCGGCGGTGCGGCGCTCCAGTTCCAACTGATAAAGGCGGCTCTTCAGTGCCTTCATCGCGATGTCCCGGTTTTGGTGCTGCGATTTCTCGGACGAGGTCACCACGATACCCGTGGGATGGTGCGTGATCCGCACTGCCGAGTCGGTGGTGTTGACGTGCTGGCCACCCGCGCCCGAAGACCGGTAGGTGTCGATGCGGATGTCGGCGGGGTTCACCTCCACCTCAATGTTGTCGTCCACAACCGGATAGACCCAGACCGAACTGAACGAGGTATGCCGCTTAGCCGCCGAATCGTAGGGCGAAATGCGCACCAGCCGATGCACGCCGCTTTCCGATTTCAGCCAGCCATAGGCATTTTGGCCGGTGATCTTGTAGGTTGCGGATTTGATCCCCGCCTCGTCGCCGCCCTGTTCGGCCTGCAACTCGACGTTATAGCCCTTCTTCTCCGCCCAGCGGACATACATCCGCGCCAGCATTGATGCCCAGTCGCAGCTTTCGGTACCACCTGCGCCCGCGTTAATCTCAAGAAAGGTGTCGTTGCCGTCGGCCTCCCCGTCCAGCAGCGCCTCCAACTCCTTTTGCGCCGCCAAAACGGCCAGCGACTTCAGAGCGGCCTCGGCGTCCCCCACCACCTCTGCGTCTTCTTCCATCTCGCCCAACGCGATCAACTCGATGTTGTCGGCAAGGTCTTGCTTGATCTGCGCGTGCGTGTCCATCGCGTCGACCAGCATCTGCCGCTCGCGCATCAGTTTTTGCGCAGCGTCCGGATTGTCCCACAGGTTTGGGTCCTCAACACGTGCGTTGAATTCCTCAAGCCGATGCTGAGCGGTGTCCACGTCCAGACGCTGCGCCAGCAGATCAAGCGATTTTTCAATCTCTTCCACGGTGTTCTGAACTTCGGCGCGCATGAGACCCTTCCTCTTACAGAGCCTTCGAATAGCGGATGGTCCGGGCGGTCACAAGCCAGAGCAACGCCAAAAGGGATGGCGGGTGGGGCGTCGTGGCCGGGCGCAGGCCCGGACACGCGCGTCACATGCCATCCTCAATACAGACCACCCGAGCTGAGCGTGCCAAAATTGGCCTTGTTGCCCACCACGGCCTTTTTCCCGGTCGACGTTGTGACCTGCCGGCCCCCGCCGCCCGCCTCTTCGAACAGCGGCAGGTCCGCACCCATGGCAAACCCACCGTCAAAGGTGATGCCAAAGATCGGCTCTTCGCCCTCGCGGAAACATTCGGCCACGACATTGTCGCCCGACGCCTCGGCACTCAGCCGCGAACCGGTGAACCGGTCGATCTTTTTGAATTCACATTGCTCCGGCACTTCAAAGGCCCCGCCACCGTATTTCTTGATGGCCTCCCCCATAAAATCCGCAAACACGCCGCCACAGGTGCGTCCGCTCGACACCGATCCGCCCAAGGGCTGAGGCTGGTCATAACCGATATAGCAGCCCGCCACGATATTGCTGGAAAAGCCCACGAACCACACGTCCTTGGTGTCGTTGGTTGTGCCCGTCTTGCCTGCGATCGGCACCGGCAGCTTGATCGACCGGGCGGTGCCACGATCCACCACGCCCTTCATCATCGACGTCAGCTGATAGGCCGTGACCGGGTCCATGACCCGTTCCCGGTTCGACACAATCTTGGGGCTGAACCCGGGGTCGAGGCTCGCCAGTCGGGTGCATTCCTCGCAATCGCGCTGGTCGTGGCGATAGACCGTGCGGCCAAACCGGTCCTGCACGCGGTCCACCAGCGTCGGCCGCACCCGTTCGCCACCGTTGGCAAACATCGCATAGGCCGACACCATCTGGTACAGCGTCGTCTCTTCGGCCCCCAGCGAATTGGCAAGGAAGGGCCGCATCCGGTCATAGACCCCAAATTCTTCGGCATAGCTTGCCACCACTTCCATCCCGACCTCCTCGGCCAGACGGATGGTCATCAGGTTTCTTGACTGTTCGATGCCCGTGCGCAACGGCGTGGGCCCGTAAAACTTGTTGGACGAGTTCTTGGGCCGCCACAAACCCTGCGGCGTGTTCACCTCGATGGGCGCATCGACCACGATGGTGGCTGGCGTGTAGCCACTGTCCAGTGCTGCGGCATAGACAAAGGGTTTGAAGCTGGAACCGGGCTGACGTTTTGCCTGCGTGGCGCGGTTGAACACCGAATGCTGGTAGCTGAACCCGCCCTGCATGGCGATCACGCGGCCCGTGTTGACGTCCATCGCCACAAACCCGCCCTGCACCTTGGGCACCTGCCGCAGGCTCCAACGAAGGAACGACCCGTCACCGTCGGCGGTCATGGCGCGCACATGCACCACGTCCCCAACCTCGAAATTGTCAACGAAGTTGCCCTTGAGCCATTTGATGTCCTCGCGCGGCACCACAGGTGCCGGCTCCTCCTCGGTCCAGCCTTCGATGCCGACGCGGAGCTGTTGGTCCTCGACCGCCAGCACCACTGCCGGGCGCCACACCCCATTCAGGTCGATGTCGCGCGCCACGGTCAGCGCAGGCAGCGTCACGGCCCAGTTTTCCAGATCCGCCCCTTCCAGCTTCTTGCCGGTGCCACGCCATTCGCCCTGATTGCGATCATAATCCTCGAGCTTGCGGCGCAGGGCACGCGCCGCAAAGGGCTGCATCTCCGCGTCAATGGTCGCGCGCACGGTGTAGCCGCCGGTAAAGAATTCGCCTTCGCCAAAATCCTCACTCAGCTGGCGACGGATTTCGTCGGTGAAATAATCACGCGGCGGCAGTTCCGCCTTGAAGCTCTCGAAATCACCGTTCTGCACAGATTTCAGCGGCATCGCCCGCTCGCTCTCATATTCCGCGCGCGTGATATACCCGTTTTCATACATCTCCTTGAGCACGAAGTTCCGGCGCGCCATCAGCCGGTCCTTGCGCCGCACGGGGTGGAAATCGGACGGCGCTTTGGGCAGGGACGCAAGGAATGCCGCCTCATGCGGGGCCAGATCACTCAGCTTCTTGTTGAAATAGGTCTGCGAGGCTGCCGCAACGCCATAGGAGTTCTGCCCAAGGAAAATCTCGTTCATGTACAGTTCGAGGATCTTTTCCTTGCTCAACGCCTCTTCGACACGGGCGGCGAGGATGATTTCCTTGATCTTGCGTTCGGCCTGCCGGTCGCCCGACAGCAGAAAGTTCTTCATCACCTGTTGCGTGATGGTCGAGGCGCCGCGTACGTCCTGCCCTCGCGACCGGATCGCGTCATAGGCGGCAGAGCCGATGCCCCGCAGATCGTAGCCTTCGTGGGTGTAGAAATTCTTGTCCTCGGCGCTGATGAATGCCTGTTTGACCAGATCGGGGATCGTGTCGGCGGGCGCAAACAGGCGACGCTCCTGCGCAAACTCGTCAATGATCTGACCTTCGCCGGAATAGATGCGGCTGATGGTTGCGGGTTGGTACTGCGCAAGGCTCTCATGGCTGGGCAGGTCGCGCCCATACATCCAGAACACGGCACCAATCGACAGGGCGACCATCATGGCCCCCATCGTGATCGTGGTGAATATCCCGCCAAAGAAGGAAAGAATGAACCGGAACATGGCCGCCCGCCTGTGCATGAACTGCGTTTTTATTGGGCTTCAACATACGCCTTTGCGCAGGCATCGTCAAAAGGTTGCCCATGCAAGATGCCGCCGATGTTACTGGCGGATCAGGGGCCGCGTGGCCGCGTCCGTGTCGCGCCATGCGAGGATGCCACCCGCCAGCGCCTCCACCATCACCGCGCGCCACACCGGATCGCGCAAATTGGCCAGATCGCGGGCGTCGGACAAAAACCCGACCTCAACCAGAACGGACGGGATATCGGCGCTTTTCAACACGGAAAACCCGGCTTCGCGGCGCGGGCGCTTGTTCATCGGGCCACCGGCGGCGCGCATCGCGTTGATCAGGGCTGTGGCCAGCGTGTCAGTGCGCGGCATCGTCTCGGTGCGCGCAATCTCCATCAGGACGGTGGCCACCTCATCATCTGCACCGCTTAGATCAATGCCCGCCAGAATGTCAGACCGGTCATGCTGTGCGGCCAGTTGGGCAGAGGCCGCATCGCTTGCCTCGTCGGACAGGGTGTAGACGGTGGCCCCCCGCGCCTGCCCCTGACTGAGCGCGTCAGCGTGCAAGGATACGAACGCATCCGCGCCAACCTGATGGGCCAGCGCCACGCGACCCGGCAACGACACAAACACATCTTCGTCCCGCGTCATCACAACCTCAACCCCACCTGCCCGGCGCAATGCATCTCGCAAATCGCGGCCAATGCTCAGCATCAACTCCTTTTCACTGGTGCTTTCCCGCACCGCACCGGGGTCGATGCCACCGTGGCCGGGATCAATCACCACGACAAAGCTGTCCGGCGCAGCCGGAGCCGGTGCCGCCGCAGCCTGCACGCCCCATCCCGCATCGTCCGGCGCGCGCGCCTTGGCAGAAAATGCATCCGCATCAACGGCTTTGAGCGTTATGTTCAACGTGGCGCGCCCATTGCTCTGGTCCACCGGCATCCCGATGGACGTGGGCAGCATCGGCGCATTCAGATCCAGCACCAGCCGCGACCAGCCGGGCTTGAACACACCAAAGCGCACGTCCGCGACGCGGCCTGCCTCCGCCAGCAAGTCGCTGCGCACGATGCCTTCGAAATCGACCTCCCGGAAATCCGCCACAAGCCGCGCCGGATTGTCGAGGGTAAAGACGCGGAACGGCACGCCCTGACTAAGCGACAAGGTCAGGGTGGTCCGACCAAACCAGCCGTCCTCGATCCCGCTGGCCGCAGGATCAATCCGCGCAAGACCGCTGAGGTCCTGCGCTTGCGCCGCAGAGGCCGCCAGCCAGATCAGAATTGCCGAGAAAAGTGCCCGCATCGGTGCCCGCTTGTTTTGCCACCACCATAGGCCAAGCGGCCCGGTACGGAAATGCCCCCTGTCACCGCCGCGCCATGAAATCGCGCAAGCGCTGCAAACCCTCGGCGATGTCTTGCGTGCTGCGCGCATAGGAAAAGCGCAGCGTCTGATGTCCCCGCACCGGGTCAAAGTCGAGGCCGGGTGTCACCGCGACCCCCGCCCGGTCCAGAATTTCGGCCGCAAAGGCGCGGCTGTCATCGGTCAGGTCCGACACATCCGCATAAACATAGAACGCCCCGTCGGGTGGTGCGATGTTGGTAAAACCGGCCATTGGCAGTCCGTCGAGCATCAGCGCGCGATTCGCCCGGTAAACGGCCAGATTTGCCTCAAGCTCCTCTGGTGCGTCCATCGCGGCAAGGGCCGCCACTTGGCTCGCATGGGGCGCGCAGATGAACATGTTTTGTGCCAGCCGTTCGACCACCCGCACATGGTCCGCCGGCACCACCATCCAGCCTACCCGCCATCCGGTCATGGAGAAATACTTGGAAAACGAATTGATCACATAGACATCGTCACTGATCTCAAGCGCAGAGACCGCTTTGGCCTCGTACTCGATGCCGTGGTAAATCTCGTCGCTGATGAACGCGGCACCCGCCCCTTGCGCTGCGTGAACAAGCGTCCCCATCGCATCGCGGGCCAGCATCGTACCCGAGGGGTTCGCGGGCGACGCCACCAACAAACCCGCCAGATCTTGCCCCGCAAGGTCGGCTGCAACCGGTTGCAAACGGTGTTCGGGGGCGGTTTGCAGATCGACGGGCACAAGGCCCAGTGCGCGCAGGATTTGCCGGTAGCTTGGATAGCCGGGCGCACCGATCCCTACCCGGTCGCCGCTGTCAAAAAGCGCATTGAATGCCAGCAGGAACCCGCCTGACGCGCCGGAGGTGATCACGACGCGCGCGGGATCAAGGTCGATGCTATACCACTCGCCATAAAGCTGCGCGATGCGCGCCCGAAGCTCTGGCAGCCCCAACGCCACGGTGTAACCCAGCGGTCCGGCCGCCATCGCATCGGTCAATGCGCGGATCGCCGCCTGCGGTGCGCCGGTGCCGGGCTGGCCCACTTCCATATGGATGATGTGGCGTCCTGCGGCCTCGGCGGCCCGCGCGGCTTCCATGACGTCCATCACGATGAAGGGATCGATGTCGCTTCGGCTTGAGGTTCGCATGGCGTCTCCTATGATCCTTGCATGACCTTTCATCGGCTTCTGTGGCAGGCGTCAATCCTGCTTTTGCTGTGCGCGCTGGCCCTGCCCGCCCGCGCTGTCACCCTGTTGCGTGATGCGGACATGGAATATGCCTTGGCGCAAGTGGCCGACCCGATCCTGCGGGCAGCCGGGCTGAGCGCATCGGGGACAAAAATCCTTGTCGTGGATGACGGGTCTCTGAACGCATTTGTGATCGGCAATGACGCGATTTACATCCATTCGGGCCTGATCTCGCGGATGGACAGGGCCGCGATGCTGCAAGCGGTGATCGCGCATGAGGCTGCCCATATCGCCAACGGACACATCACCCGGCGGCTGACCAATCTGGGGGCGGCCCGCAATGCCGCGGCCCTCGGCACGGCACTTGCCATCCTTGCGGGTGCCGCGTCCGGCAGCGGCAAGGCGGCGACCGGCCTTGCCATCGGCGCGCAAAGCGCGGCACAGCGCCAGTTTCTTGCCCACACACGCGCCGAGGAAAGCTCTGCCGACCAATCGGGCCTGCGCTACATGCGCAGTGCGGGTGTGCCGGTGTCGGGAATGCTGGACGTGATGCAACTCTTTCGCGGGCAAGAGGCCCTGTCGGCAGGTCGTCAGGACCCCTATGTGCGCTCCCACCCGCTCAGCCGCGACCGTCTGCGCGCGATTGAGGCGTTCGCCGCCGCCGCGGCCCGTGCCGAAACCGGTGGGGCCACGCCAGCGGATTACTGGTTCCTGCGCGCCAAAGGCAAGCTGACCGCGTTCCAGCGGCGCGGCAGCTGGACGTTGCGGCGGCTGGATGACAGCGGCGCGCAAGACATCGCTCTGATGCGCGAAGCGATCGCCCGACATCGCAATTCCGACACCAAACGCGCAGTGGCGGCGATCAACAAAGCCATCGCGCTGCGCCCGCAGGACCCGTTCTATTACGACCTCAAGGGCCAGATCCTGATGGAATCGCGCCAGTTCAACGCCGCCGTCAACGCCCATGCCCAAGCGGTAAAGCTGCGGCCACGCGACGGGCTTTTGCAGGCGGGCTATGGCCGGGCACTGCTGGCGACCGGCAATGACCGCGCAGCGCTCCAAGCGCTCGAACGTGCCCGCCGCGTCGATTTCCGCGACAGTTCCATGCTGCGCGACCTCAGCGTTGCCTATGCCCGCAATGGACAACGCGGCATGGCCTCCCTTGTCACCGCCGAACGCTACGCTCTGCGCGGTCGGCTTGAGGACGCGGGAATTCACGCGAAACGGGCCTCCGGGCTCTTGCCCGAAGGGTCCGGCCCTTGGCAACGTGCACAGGATGTGCTCCTTGCCTCTGAACGTGCCGCCAAGAAACGGAGATAGTCGATGATGTTGCGTACCCTCTTTGCTGCCCCTGCCTTGGCCCTGTGTATGGCCCTGCCCGCAAGCGCTCTGGACCTCACCCAGATGACCGACGAGGAACGCGCGATCTTCCGCGAAGAGGTCCGCGCCTACCTGCTCGACAATCCGCAGGTGATCATGGAAGCCGTCGCCGTTCTCGAAGAACGCGAAGCCGCCGCACAGGCGCAAGCCGATCAAAGCCTGGTGTCAGACAACGCCGCCGACATCTTTGACGACGGGTTCAGCTGGGTGGGCGGCAACCCGGAGGGCGACATCACACTGGTCGAATTCCTCGACTACCGCTGCGGGTTCTGCAAGCGCGCCCACACAGAAGTGGCCAAGCTGCTGGAAACCGACGGCAATATCCGCCTGATCGTCAAGGAATTCCCGATCTTGGGCGAACAGTCCCTGCTGGCATCGCGCTTTGCCGTGGCGACCAAGCAGATTGCGGGCGATGACGCCTACAAGGGTGTGAATGATGCGCTGATGGCGATGAACGGTGACGTCAACATGCGTGCGCTGCGCCGCATGGCCGCGACCTTTGGCCTTGATGCGGACGCGATCGAGGCGCAGATGGACAGCGCCGAAGTCACCGACGAAATCCGCCGCACCCGCGCGCTGGCGCAGCGGTTGCAAATTACCGGAACGCCGACCTTCGTGCTGGAAGATGAACTGCTGCGCGGCTACCTGCCCTATGACGAGATGCAGGCGCTGGTCAACGACAAGCGGGGATGAGCCGCTTTCTTGATCTGCACGTGCCCGGTACGCCGCTGGTGATGCCAAACCCGTGGGACGTGGGCAGCGCGGTGATGTTGCAGGCCTTGGGCGCGCACGCATTGGCGTCGACCTCTGCCGGGGCGGCGTTCGCGCAGGGCAAACAGGACGGCGACCTTTCGCTGGACGAAATGATCGCTGCGGCGGTTGCGATAAACGGTGCAACGGATGTGCCTGTCTCTGCCGATCTTGAAAACGGTGGGGGCCAAAGCCCTGATGCGGCGGCTGCGGCAGTGGCATTGGCAGCGCAAGCGGGGCTTGCGGGCGTCTCCATCGAGGACCTTGGGCAGATTGCAGGCGATCCAATCTATCCGTTCGATCTGGCACTGGCCCGTGTGGAGGCGGCCGTCGACGCGGCCCGCGCGCACGGCATTGTCCTCACGGCCCGATCCGAAGGCTTGCTAACCGGCACACTCACGCTTGAACAGGTTTGCGACCGGATGACGGCCTTTGCCAGCGCGGGCGCGGATGTGGTTTTTGCCCCGGCGCTTGCATCCTCGGATGATGTACGCGCGGTGGTCAAAGCGGCGGGCGACACGCCTGTCAGCGTGTTGGTCGGCGCAGCCAACACCGCATTGACGGTGCAAAATCTTGCAAACCTTGGCGTGGCACGGATCAGCGTCGGCTCCGGTCTGGCCCGCGCAGCCTATGGCGGTGCCCTGTCGGTGATCCGCGCAGCCCTGTCAGACGGTCGTTTCGACTATCCCCAAAGCACCGCCAGCTTTGCCGAGATCGAGGCCCTGCTCAGCCCAAAATCCTGACACTCTCTGGTGACGCGACGATGGGACGGTGGGCGGGGCGCCTTTGGCTTCAGCCAAACAGCGCCGTACATCCGTCTACTCAGCCGCTTGCGCCGCTTCTGCCGCGTCCAATTCTGCGGCCTTCTTCTCGACCTGTTCGACGATGTGTTCGACCATCTGATCGTTGTCCATCGCGTGGCTCTTGGCCCCGCCCAGATAGACCATGCCGCGCCCCGATCCGCCGCCGGTCCAGCCCACATCCGTCATCAGCGCCTCGCCCGGCCCGTTCACAACGCAGCCGATGATGCTCAGGCTCATCGGCGTCTTGATATGCGCCAGCCGCTCTTCCAGCGTCTCGACCGTCTTGATCACGTCAAAGCCTTGTCGCGCGCAGGACGGGCACGAGATGATGTTCACGCCGCGGTGGCGCAGCCCCAGGGATTTGAGGATCTCATAGCCGACCTTGACCTCTTCGACCGGATCCGCCGAAAGCGACACGCGGATCGTGTCACCGATGCCCATCCACAACAGATTGCCCAGCCCAATGGCCGACTTGATCGTGCCCGACGTCAGCCCGCCCGCCTCGGTGATGCCAAGGTGGATCGGCGCATCCGTCGCCTCAGCCAATTGCTGGTAAGCGGCGGCGGCCATGAACACATCCGACGCCTTGCAGCTGATCTTGAATTCGTGAAAGTCGTTGTCCTGCAGGATCTTGATGTGGTCGAGGCCGGATTCCACCATCGCGTCCGGGGTCGGCTCGCCATATTTTTCCAGCAGGTGCTTTTCAAGACTTCCCGCATTCACTCCGATGCGGATCGAGCAATTGTGGTCGCGGGCGGCCTTGATGACCTCCTTGACCCGGTCCTCGGACCCGATATTGCCCGGGTTGATGCGCAGGCAAGCGGCCCCCGCCTCTGCCGCCTCGATCCCGCGTTTGTAGTGGAAATGGATATCGGCCACGATCGGCACAGGGCATTCCGGCACGATCTCTTTCAAGGCAGCCGACGACGCCTCATCCGGGACAGAGATGCGCACAATGTCCGCCCCCGCCTCGGCCGCCGCCTGCACCTGTGCGATGGTGGCCGCCACATCGGTGGTCAGCGTGTTTGTCATGGTCTGCACCGTGATCGGCGCATCGCCGCCCACCGGCACATTGCCCACCATGATCTGGCGGCTTTCACGGCGGTAGATATTGCGCCACGGGCGGATGTGGTTCAGCGACATGGGGACCCCGTCAAAAGCCGATCAGCAGTTGTCAGACAAAATAGACAGTGCGGTGCAAAGCGGCAATGGGGTGCGGCGCTTATTCCGTGTCTTGGGTGATGGCTGCGGCCCGCGCCTCGGCATAGCGCACCAGCCCCTCATCGGTGGACACGTCCACGGGCAGATACGTTTCCTTGAGGCCCGCAATTTCAAGCGGCAGGTTCGACGTCACCTGACCGGTGTCACCCACAGGGCCATAGAATTTATCATTCATCGCAAAATAGATCGCACCGCTTTCGCCTGTGCGCAGGGTCGGCGCCTCTTCTGTCAGAGGGGCGTTCCACGTGTCACCCGCCTGCATTGTCGCCTCAAAGATCACAGTGCCGTCCGCAGCACGCACACGCACCCAGCTTGGGCGAACGGCGACCATGGTCAGTCCCGGTGTCACGTCTTCGACAACGCGTGGCACCGATGGCGCATCCAGCGCCTCTTGCAGAGCGCGGTCCACGCCAGCGACGGTTTCAGGCGCCGCGCCGGGGGTCGCGAACGTGCCAAGGTCGCGGGGGTTCAGCGTCGCAATCGGTGCGTCACGCGCAACAAGCACCGGCACGTCAAGCGCCTGCGGGCGATACAGTCGGTCCAGCGCATCTGCACGCGGCGTTTCAATGGATGGGCCAGCAGGCGTCGCGGCCGGTGCCACAGCGTCAAGCGGGTCCAGATCCGACAGCACAACAGGCGTCTGTTCCACCGGGGCCACCTGCACGCGCTGCACTTCTTGCAGGACGGCAAAGCCACCCCAGCCGATGCCACCGATCAGCGCCAGCAAGACCAGCGAAGACCCAATGGCGCGCGGCTCGATATGCGACCAGATGGCCTCTGCCGCCGGGACAAACGGTGTCGCGGGGGCGGAAAAGATATCTGCGCCCGGACCTTTGCCCAAACGATCCTCGCGGGACGGCTTTTTGATAACAGAGGCTTCGGCAGACATGCCATGCGCCACTTCGAACCCGCTTTCCTGACAAAAAATGGAAAAGGCGTGGTCCGGGTCCATGTTCAGGTAGCGCGCATAGGACCGCACGTAACCAGCGATAAAGCCTGGCGTATCAAAAGCGCTGGGATCGCAGGCCTCGATGGCGGCGATATAACTTGCCTTGATGCGCAATTCACGCTGAACGTCCAAAAGGGATTTGCCGAGCGTCGCGCGTTCGCCGCGCATGACATCGCCCAAACGCAGCTCAAAGTCGTCAAAGCCCTTTGGCTTTGCGACTTCATTTGTGTCGGATTTATCGGCTCTGCGCCCGATCATTCCCGCTGCCCCAAATGTCCCTAGTGTCAGCTATCGCACAGGTTGCGATTCGCTTCACCGTGTTTGTTAGGCACAGGTTAACACACCGCAAGGCCGTTTGCACATTTTAGCTGATTATCCGGCACTTTCTGCGCGGTTTAGCGCGCAATGCGACCAAAGTTGATCCATCGCATTAACCAATGCATCAATTTCCCCCGGACCATGGACGGGCGACGGTGTGAACCGCAACCTCTCTGTGCCGCGCGGCACTGTGGGAAAGTTGATTGGCTGCACGTAGATGCCGTGATCCTGCAACAGCATATCGCTCAGCATCTTGGTGTGCACCGGATTGCCCACCATGACAGGCACAATGTGGCTCCCATGGTCAATGATCGGCAGACCCAATCCCTTGAGCCGCAGCTTGAGCGCTTTGGCCTGCGCCTGATGGTCCGCGCGCAGATTTTCCGCCGTCTTCAGAAAGGCGACAGAGGCCGCAGCCCCCGCAGCAACGGCGGGCGGCAATGACGTGGTAAAGATAAAGCCCGGCGCATAAGACCTTATGGCGTCACACATTTTTTCCGATGCCGCGATATAGCCGCCCATCACCCCATACGCCTTGGCCAGCGTACCATTGATGATGTCGATACGCCCCATCAGCCCATCGCGTTCGGCCACACCAGCACCGCGCGGGCCGTACATGCCCACCGCGTGCACCTCGTCGATATAGGTCAGCGCACCAAACTCGTCCGCCAGATCGCAAATCGCCTCGATCGGGCCAAAATCTCCGTCCATCGAATAGATCGATTCAAAGGCGATGACCTTGGGCGCATCCGCGTCGTCCGCCGCCAACAGCTCGCGCAGGTGATCGAGATCATTGTGACGGAAGATGCGCTTGGCACCGCCATTGCGGCGCACCCCTTCGATCATCGAGGCGTGGTTGAGCGCGTCAGAATAAATAATGAGGCCTGGAAACAGCTTGGGCAGCGTACTTAATGTGGCGTCATTGGCGATGTAAGCGCTGGTAAACAGCAGCGCAGCTTCCTTGCGGTGCAGATCAGCCAGTTCCGCCTCGAGCCGTTTGTGATAGACAGTTGTGCCCGAGATGTTGCGCGTGCCGCCCGAACCGGCCCCAGTGGCGTCAATCGCCTCGTGCATGGCCTTCAACACGATCGGGTTCTGGCCCATGCCCAGATAGTCGTTGCCGCACCAGACAGTGATCGGCTTTTGAGTGCCATCCGGCTGCGTCCAGCTTGCATGAGGGAACTGGCCCTTTTGCCGCTCAATATCGATAAAGGTGCGGTAGCGCCCTTCGTCGTGCAGCCGTTGCAACGCGTGATCCAGTTGGCCGTCGTAATCCACCGAAAGGTCCCCTTCGTCTCTGCCCGCGGCACCGCCGCCGGACTATTTAGAACGAATATAGATTGCCAGAGCGCCGTTCAATGCAAATGACATGCGCGTCATGTCGCAGGTTGGCGGTTCCGACGTGCCGATATGCGTCCGATATTTCCGATACTTGGCGTCCGACCGGCGCGACCGCGTTGATCTGGATCAACCGCAGCCTCTGGACAGTCCGTTTGGCTCTGCGCACTGTGCGCCGCGACAGATATTCAGGAGCGACCATGACCCTCGACGCCGTCCTTTCCCGCATTGACGCCGACCTGCCCCACGCGACCGAACGGCTGATGGAGCTGTTGCGCATCCCGTCGATCTCGACCGACCCGGCCTTTGCCGAACACTGCCAGACGGCGGCGGACTGGCTGGTGGCGGATCTCGCCAGCATCGGGGTCAAGGCGGACAAGCGGGACACGCCGGGCCACCCGATGGTGGTTGGGCACGTGGACGGCGACGGCCCGCACCTGCTGTTTTACGGCCACTACGACGTGCAGCCCGTCGACCCGCTCGACCTGTGGGACCGCGACCCGTTCGATCCAGAGGTACAGGACACGCCCAAAGGCCGCGTGATCCGCGCCCGCGGCGCGTCTGATGACAAGGGCCAACTGATGACTTTTGTCGAGGCGTGCCGCGCGTGGCAGGCCGAACACGGCACCCTGCCCTGCAAGATCACCTTCTTTTTCGAAGGAGAGGAAGAATCGGGTTCGCCCTCCCTTGTGCCGTTCATGCAAGCCAACGCGGATGAACTGCGCGCCGATCTCGCGCTGATCTGTGACACGGGCCTCTTTGAATCGCGCGTGCCCGCAATTGTCACGATGCTGCGCGGCCTGCTGGCCGAAGAGATCACAATCACCGCCCCCGACAAGGACCTGCATTCCGGGATGTATGGCGGCGTGGCGATGAATCCGATCCGCGTGCTCAGCCGCGTCCTTGCCGGGCTGCATGATGATCAAGGCCGCGTGACCGTGCCGGGGTTTTACGACGGCGTGCCTGAACTGCCCGACGCGATCCGCAGCCAATGGCAAGGGCTGGCATTTGATCACAAGACGTTTCTTGGCGACGTAGGCCTGTCCGAGCCCGCAGGCGAACAGGACCGCACCCCGGTCGAGATGATCTGGTCCCGCCCGACCTGTGACGTCAACGGCATCTGGGGCGGCTATACCGGCGATGGGTTCAAGACGGTCCTGCCGTCGCAAGCCTCCGCAAAGGTCAGCTTTCGCCTCGTGGGCGATCAGGACCCGCACAAAATCCGCGACAGCTTCCGCCAGATGGTCCGGGACACGCTGCCGCCAGACTGCACGGTTGAATTCACCGGGCATGGTGCCAGCCACGCCTCGTCCACACCAACCGACGCGCCCGCATTCGAGGCCGCGCGGACCGCGCTCAGTGACGAATGGGGTGTGCCTGCGGCCTATGTGGGCTGCGGCGGGTCGATCCCGATTGCGGGTCATTTTCAGGACATCCTCGGAACAACGCCCATGCTGATCGGCTTTGGCAAGGATGACGATCAAATCCATTCGCCCAACGAAAAATACGATATGGAGAGCTTTCACAAAGGCATCCGCAGCTGGGCCCGCGTGTTGGCGGCGCTGACATGACAATGCCCCGGCCCCGTATCTTTGCAATCGCCCCGTTTGGGCCTGAAACGCGCCCCCCGTGCCGTTCCGGGCCCGCCCTCACCCCGCAGCCGGGCGCGTGCGCGCAACGCCCGGACCTAGGCCGACATGTCTTCTTCTGACCCAAAATACCACGGGGGTGTGGGGGCTGGCCCCCACTCCGACGTCGCAGATATCGCCCATGATGTCATTGGCAGCGGTCCGCCTGTGCTGCTCTTGCACGGGTTTCCGCAGACGCGCGCGATGTGGCACGCCATCGCCCCCCGCATCGCTGAGGCGTTCACGGTCGTCACCGCAGATCTGCGCGGATACGGGCACAGTCACCGGCCCGCGGACATGGAAGAGATGAGCTTTCGCGCCATGGCGGCCGATCAGGTGGCGCTGATGCGCCGCCTCGGGTTCGACCGCTTTCACGTTGTGGGCCATGATCGTGGCGGGCGCACGGCGCACCGCATGGCCCTCGATTCGCCCGATGCGCTATTGTCCATGACCGTTATGGACATCGTGCCCACGCAATTTCTGCTGACCCGGATGACCCACGAGATCGCGCGGGCCTACTATCACTGGTTGTTCCTTGCGCAGCCCGAACCCCTGCCCGAAACGCTCATCAACCGCGACCCGGTCGCGTATTTCGAGGGCATCCTGACCGGCATCGGCGGCGACGGTGCCCAATTCGACCCCCGCGCGATGGAGGCGTATCGCACCGCGTGGCGCAACCCGGACGTGGTGCGGTGCATGTGTAATGACTATCGCGCCGCCATTGACGTCGATCTGGCGCTGGACACCGCCGATCTGCACCGCACAGTCGATATCCCGTCCCTCGTGCTTTTTGGTGCCGATGGTATCATGGCCCAGCATTTTGATGTGCCCGGCACATGGGCCCCGCATCTACGCGATATGCACAGTCAGGCGATCCCCGGCGGCCATTTCTTTCCCGACACACATCCCGGCGCGACCACCCAAGCGCTGCTTGATTTCCTTGGCGCACAGGCTCAGATCGCGCCGTAAAACCGCTCGGGCAACAGGTATTGCGTGTCATATTCAGGGCGGTCGAATTGATAAAACCCGGTCTCGCCCCGGGGTTTAAAGCTGCGCTGCATTCTGCGCCGCAAGGGCCGCATGTCGAACGCGTCCTGCATCTCCAGCGTCTCGAATGCCTCGAACACAGCGCGGTCCTCACCGCGCGCTTCGGCAAACCAGTGCCGCCCGACAGCGGCATCCTTGATGGTTGAATTCAGCGCATCCGTCACGGCGTTGCGCTGATCCATCACGCCCGAGTAGATGCCGAAATCGCAGAATTTCAGATGAAACAGGAACAGAGGTTCCGGTGTCAGCAGTTTCGGAAACTGCGTAAAATGCCCGCCCCGCGCGATCTTGACCGGGGCCGACACGATGCACGGTTTCGAATAATGCGGCGCGGGCCTTACATGGCGACGCGGCCCGAGGATACGATCCTCGATCGGCGCATCCTCCAGATCGACGCGGTGGATCACCTCCAGCCCAAGCGGGGTAAACACTTTGCCCTTGGGCGATTGCCTGAGAAAATCTGGCAATGATCCGTCCACGCCGGGGTCCCACACCACCAACTCGTCTACGTCACCCACGACGATGTGTTTGTAGTATTTGCGCAGCCCCTCGACGAGGTTGTTCAGCAACTGCCAGCGTTTGACATCAAAATTCTTGTGCGGGTCGCCCGGAATGCCAAAGATGTTGCACCCTTCGGCCAGCGCCGCCACCTCTGCGCCGCGCCCGTGATTGACGATGTAGCAGTTTTCCCGCCCGAACATCTCACCGTAGTGGCGCAGCCACGCTTTGAGGAAAAACGCATCATCGCGCACCATGGTAACGGCGGCCACTGTTTGCATCTGCTAGGGTCCTGCTCGGGATCGTTTTGCGGCACACTAGCCGATGAAGTCCCCCCTGAGAACGACAAAAGAGCGCTTATGACCCTGCCCGCCGCCTTTGCCGACACCGGATTTTTCGCCACGCGCGCCGGGGACAGGCCCATCACGCGCTATCAGGTGCTGGGCGAACGGTCATCGGGCACGAACTTTGTCAAGCGTCTGCTGGGCCGCAACACGCCCCTGAAACCGTCGGAGGCGCTGGGGTGGAAACACGGATTTCCGCATATGATGGCGATCCCAGCGGACATGGCTGTGATCTGCGTGGTGCGCCGGGCCGACACGTGGGCGCGGTCCATGTTCGACAAACCCTGGCACACGACGCCCGCGATGCAGCAGATGGCATTTTCGGAATTTCTGCGCGCGCCGTGGGATACGGTCATTGACCGACCCCGCTATTTCGAGGGGCTGGTGCCCGATGGCAGTATCGGCGCGCCATTGCAACATGACCGTGATCCGGCCACGGGACGCGCCTTTGCCAACCTCTTTGCCCTGCGGCGCGCCAAGCTGGCGCATCTGCTGACACTGCCCGCGCGCGGCTGCACATGTGTCGTTCTGCGGATGGAGGACGCGCAGAGCGCACCCGAGGCGACGCTGGCGCGGCTCGCAGATGCGCTTGGCACGGAACCCGGCGCGGATTTTCGCCCCGTCGTCAAACGGTTGGGGTCCAAGTTCAAAGCCGCAGTGCCCGCACGCCCCACCCTGCCCGATGACTGGAGCGCGGACGACCTTGCCCATCTCAAGGCGTCGGTGGACGCAGAACAGGAAGCGATGCTGGGATATGCCTACTAGGGCGCGGACACTCTGACGACATCTGAGGAAAGTGGCGCGGTTGACGGGGCTCGAACCCGCGACCCCCGGCGTGACAGGCCGGTACTCTAACCAACTGAGCTACAACC
>NZ_CANNDO010000005.1 GCF_947503385.1 uncultured Tateyamaria sp. | reverse complement strand
CTTGGTGGTGACGATGAGCAACAAACCCTCTCTTATCAAATCGACCTAGTTGGACCCATAGGCGCTGACGTCAGACAAAATCCAGATGTAGCCACTGCCGTGTTGTCGGCGCATGTTGTACCCACAACAATTGACAACACGCGGAACGGAAAGCGATGTATCTCGACATCTCGCAGGACTCATTCGATTTGCCATTGAGCACGGGCCCTGGTGTGGACAAGGAGCTGGGTCAACGTCTCGAAGCGGTGCTGTTTCCGGACCGGGCTACCGTTTTTGCCATCTTGGATGGCGGACGCGTGCCCGGCTTGCCGGAAAAGCTGGTCGCCCAAGGCGTTCTGCATGTCTGCCTGTTTTCCGGCGACATGGCAGAGGATGCGGGCGAAGCCGCGCCGTGGTTGGCGCAGATGCAACCGGATACGCCGCTGCTGCGGCAAATGTTCTGCGATGTGCCCGATGACGCGGCGGGCGTGCACGGGCTGATGCGAGCGGGTGCAGGTATTGTGATCCGGTCCGGGTTGGACATGGATACGCTGCGGCGTCATTTGCGCCGCTTTCTGCGGGTCGAGGACAGCACGGGCCGCACCTATTTCTTTCGCTTTTGGGAGCCTGATGCGGCAGCGGTCTACTTCCGGGCCATCGCACCACGTGCGGATGTGGCGCATCGCTGGATGTACCCGCGCGACGCTGCACCGCTTGAGGCAATCGTGATTCCCACCTGGCTGGACGGAGTAGGCCTGACACAGGTGTGCCCGGGGCCTGTCCCCGACCAAACCCCGGAGCTGCGCGGTGCCTTTGCCCTCGCAGCCGAAGAGACCGACGCCCTGCGCGATCTGCAATGGCGGCGCGACAAGGCGCAACTGGCCGAACGGCTGGCCCGGACATTTCCCGATGCGGTGGACGCGCTGGCCGATGAATTGCCCGCTGTGGTCAGCGCGATGGTCGACCGGATGGTCGGCCTTGGCTTTTGGCGGCGCGACATGCTGTTCACCTTTTGCGCTTGGGCCGTGCACTACGGGCCGGATGTGCTGGACAGTGATCCAGACGGACTGATTGCCGCCGCCCTTGCCCGCCCGGACCCGGTCGAGGACCGTTTTGCAGACGTTTCGGCACGGATGAAAGTTCTGGAGCGGGACTATTTGGCGCGCGAGGCGACGTTAGGATAAACAACCCTTTCGAACCCGACATCAGGGCCAAAACCCAACCTGTCCACCACACCGTCCAGCCGGGACGAAATGTGACCCCATCCCTGCAATATCGTGCGCCGTTCCGTTTCGGTCGGCGCGCCGCCCGCAATCATCCGGTCCGCCACGCCAGCAGGCAACCCGTCAGGTGGGTCATACAGCACGTTGCCCTGCGGATAGGCGAGAAATGGCACGCCGCTGTCCTTACCTGCGTCATACATGATGCGCAGCGGGATGCGTGACAGGCCTGCCGCCACATTGTCCCGCGTCATGCGCGTGGACGTGGTGTACGTGTAAGTGTTGTTGGCCAGGATCATACCGCTGATGCCGCGGACCCGGCGTTCGACAATCTCGGTTGGCATATTCTGAAGCGCGCCGGAAGGATTGCCCGGTTCGATCCAGCCTTCGCGCACGAAAAAGCTGGTGATGTCGGTCTGGGCGGCCTGTGCCTGCGCCACATGGGCGGCCCGCGCCGCCTCGGCGGCTGCGCGGGTGTGAAACGTGTGGTCCTGCCCCCGTTCCAGCAGGACGCTTTCGGGGCCATCATTGTATCCGCCACCCACGTCGGAATGCGCGCCGGGCAATTCCCGCGTATCGCCGCCACCTGGCACGTTGTGGTTCAGCCGGAAATTCTCGCGGAACTCATTGGCCGCCGTCAGGTGAAAGATGCGGTCGGCCTGCGCCGTGCTGCAATGGACATTCACGGGGCCGTTGTCATCATTGGTTCCCAAACCGATGGCGGCCACGGTGTCAAAGATACCCATAAAGCGGAAGGTGACATTGCGGCCTTCGGGGACAGACGCGCGGTTTTCATCAATATGCACGCCGCGCCAGATGCTCCAGTCCACGGCGTTGTACTGGATGAACCCCTGCCGAAAGCAGTTGACGAAATAGCGCGCCGCCGCAGCTCCACGGCTAAAGCCAAAAACATCCACGATAATCTCATCCGGCTCGACCCCTGCGCCAAGTTCCCGGATGATGTCCCCCAGCTTGATGCAGGCATCAAAGACCCGCGCCTCGACCCCGGAAGGGCCCATGCCGGTGATCTGACCGCCCATGTTCGAGGGCCTGTAATCGGACTCGCCGCCCGTCGTGCCGATACCGTCCTGATAAATCACGCCAAACTTGCGGCAATACCCGGTCCCGTCCTGTTCCCAGTCGTCGCGTTTGACCTTGTAAAGCTCGCGCAGCAGCGCGACGTTGGACAGCGCATTGCCGTAGCTCGTGCCACGACCTAAGCCCGCGCCGGTGCCGGTGTTGGCCGAATTGTTGCCGGTGCCATCAAAAAACACACCGATTTCCAGTGCGACGGACGGGCATGTGGCCGCGACCGAGCCAACGGATCCAACTGTACCGTCTTGAGCATTGGCCGCAGCGGCCTGATCACCAACAGATGTCATTTACCGGGCTCCGGGCATTCGGTGGTCCCGGACACGGGCGGGTAGGTTTCGGCAAGCGTTTCGGACAGACGGGGATGGGCGCGCGGCTTGGCCGCGAAATCATAGTCCAGCGCGGGACGTCGTACGCCGCAAATGCGCGCAAGGTCGTGCGGCTCCGGGGTGGCTTGCGGTGCGTCACTGCCCACGATCATCAGCCCGTGGGGACCGAAAATCAGCAGCACATATGCGGTCTGAAACGCGGTCTTGGTCTGATGCAGGTCGGCGGTATTGACTTCTGCGCCCGCAGTGTAGGCGCGATCACTCAGCAGTTCGACCCAGGTTGCTTCGATCACCGCTGTATCGGTGTCACCGGGCCATGCCAGCAGATATGTCCCCGAACTGTTACGGATCGGAACCGCATCTGCGCGCCCCGCCTGCACGCTTGGCAACAGAACGGAAGGTGTCACGCCGTTTATCGTCAGCGCCGTGATCACGGCCGGGGTCGCGCTGTAGGTTCCAAAGCTCAGGTTCATCCGTTCCGGGGCGGACCCGAAACACCCCGTCAGCGCCAGTACCGCAAACATGGGCAAAACGCGCATCATCGCGTTGCCTCCGGTCGCAGGCCGATGGGGCGCACATCAAAGCGCTGCGTGGACATATCCGACAAGAACCAGCGTTTCGAACGGATGCGTTCTTCCAGCCATTCGGGGAAAGTGTGGGGGAACAGCGCATCCACCGTCGGGATCGGATCATGGGTGGCGGCGGGACCGGGCGCGTAGATGAACATGCGCCGCAAAGGCCCGAATTTTTCCAACGCCCTCCCGTGCATCGGCTGCATATCGCGGTCATCCATATCCAGAAGGAACGGATCGGTACGCAGGATCAGGTTTATGGTCGCATCGTCGGGATGGGGCGCCGCGTCCGGCGCAAACAGGAACGGCGCTTCAATCAGGCCCTGAACGATGTTCACATGCATCAGCCCGTGCCGTTCGCTCCACAGGAACAGATCTCCAAAGACCGTATGCGCCACCGCGTGCACATCGGTATCGCGCCGGGTCGGCGTGCCGTCCGCTGCGATCACCGGGCGGTGGTCCTCCACATCGCGGGGAAAGCCAAAATCCGGATCGCCGCGGAACAGATCAGCGATCTGCGGGGCCAGCTCCAGCGGCAGGCACAGCCGCAGCGTCCCGTCGCGCAGGTCGCCCACACCGGTGCCCGTCCACAGGTCCAGCAAGATATCCGGCACCCGGCCTACATAGCGGGAAACCGCCGTATCGGGCGGCTTGATTGTCTGGGTCATCGGTCCCAATTCGGCCAATGCCGCCGCCAACGCGTCTGCAGCCCCTGGATGTGTGCTGTATTGTGCCATAAAGTTCCCGGTTTTTCGGACGTTAACACCTTATCCCGTCATGCGGGAGAGGCGTTTTACAGGCCTCAAACTGCGCAACCTGCCGGGCCGCAATCGATATGGCGACAAGCCCGCAGTTCCTTGCTACTTTTGAGCGATCCAGTTGAACCCTTTGTTGTACGGTGACGCACATGAACGCTCCATTCCTCCAGAGTAATCGCCGGGCGCGGTTGCAGACGGTCCTGGGTGCAAACGTCCTGGCCCTGTTGCGCATGGATGGTCAGGAAGAGATGTCAGGCGATTTCACCTGGCAGATTGAGGCGCTGTCGGCGGATGCCGATGTCGACCTGAACGCCCTGCTGGGCACCCATGCCACAATCGAACTTGAGGTGGCCGGTGGGCAGCGCCATTTCGACGGGATCGTGACGCAGGCCCAATGGTGCGGCATGGAAGAAAACGGCAACCGCTACGATATCGTGCTGCGGCCGTGGCTGCATATCGCAGGACTGCGCCGCAACCAACGCATTTTCCACGACATGACCGTGATCGAAATCCTGACCGAGGTGCTCAGCCCCTATGCCGCCATGGGCAGCCCGCACATGGAACACGAGCTGTCCGACGATTACCCCAAGCTGGAATACACCGTGCAGTACCGCGAAAGCGACGCCGATTTCGCGCGCCGCCAGATGGAACGTTTCGGCATCTCGTGGCACTGGCGCCATGAGGCAGGCAACCACACGCTGATGCTGACGGATCAGGTGTCCTTTCACCCCGAAGTGCCGGGGGCCGCACGGCCCTATTACGGCGTTGAAGGGTATCACATGCACGACGAAGAACATTTTTATGAATGGCGAGGCGGGTCGCGTGTGACCACGGGCGCGGTGCGCCTGACAGAGTATAATTTCAAGATACCGCACGCGACGCAGGAGGTCGGACAAGCCGGCGACGCCACCCATGCGCATGGCGATGTAGAAAGCTTTGACTGGCCCGGCGACTATCTCGAAGAAGGCTATGGCCGTGACGTTGTCGCGCGGCGGGTACAGGCCGAAGCGGGGCAGGCGGTGCGCTACATTGCCAAGGGCGACGTGGCGAGCCTTGGCGCGGGCTGGTGCGTGACACCGGTGGGCGACACGATCCCCGGCGTGACAGGTCAGCGGATGCTGTGCCTGAAGGCACTGCACACCTACCGCGCCCAGGCCTATGGATCGGGCGATGCCAAAGGATCGGAAGAGGCCTACGAGGGCGACTATGTGCTGATGCCCAGCACCGAACCCCTGCGCCCCGAACGGCGCACCCATGTGCCGTTGGTGCACGGCCCGCAAACGGCTGTCGTCGTGGGTGAAGGTGAGATTGATTGCGACATGTACGGGCGCATCCTCGTGCGGTTCCACTGGGATCTGAACAACGCCTTTTCGATGCGCTGCCGGGTCAGCCAGAACTGGGCGGGCAAGGGCTGGGGCGGGATGGTGATCCCGCGCATCGACATGGAGGTCGTGGTCGAATTCCTCGAAGGTGACCCGGACAAGCCCCTGGTGACGGGTTGCGTTTACAACGGGGCCAATCCGGTGCCCTACCCCCTGCCCGCGAACAAGACCCGCTCGACTTTCAAATCCGACACCCATCAGGGCGGCGGTTTTAACGAACTGATGTTCGAGGACGAACGCGATCAGGAACTGATCTACATGCACGGCCAAAAGGACCAGCAGATCGAAATCCTGAACGACCGCAGCAAATCCATTGGCCGGGACGAAACCAACTCAATCGGGCGCGACCGCACCCAAGTCGTGGGCCAGGACGAAACCCTGACCGTTGGCCGCGACCAGCGCGAAACCATCGGACAGGATGTGACCTATCAGGTGGGCCGCGATCAACAGGAACGCTATGGCAAGGACCACGTCCATTATGTTGGCAACATCCACAAACAGGACATCTACGCCGACCATCTCGTCCAGATCGGTCGCAATCACGAAGAGACGGTGATGGGCAAATCGACCCTCGATGTCACTCAGTCGATCACCAACAACACTGGCAAACACACCCTGATGGCGTTCGAAAAGTTCACCATCAAGGGACCTGGCGGCAAGATCACCATCGACAGCTCTGGCATTACGCTGGAGGCCGCCAAGATCAACCTCAAGGGATCGGTGTCGATGGGCGGAGCAGGCAGCGCGCAAGTGCCCACCCTGCAAGGCGCCGCCAAGGACGCGCTGCCGCTGGTCGAAGAATGCATCAAGCAAAAGGAGTAGCGATGTGCCCTGCCCCGTTGCCACACCAATGATTTCCGTCACAAGGATGTAAGCCATGTTGCCTGTTGCCCGCGTCACCGACAAACACGCCTGCCCCCTCTGCAAGGTCGTCACACCAATTGTGGAGGGCAGCCCCAGCCACACATGTGACAACCTGCCCGTCGCACGGGTCGGCGACAAGACGGCTTGCGGCGCCACCATCATCAAGGGGTCGTCAATGGCCACTGCGGACGGCAAGCCGGTGGCTTATCTGGGCTCAACCACGTCTCACGGGGGCACCATTATCACCGGCTCCCCCATGGCAAAGTGCCTGCCCTGAGCCTGCTATGGCTCGTGCACTGGTCCCGCGGCCATGGCGCGCGCGACAACCAGATGCACGTTCAGCACTCCGCGCACGACCAAAAACATGCTCACGGAAAAGAACCACAGTATCGGTGCAATCAGGCCCTGACTGCCAAAGTCGGTTGCAATGGCCACTGGCACGAGGAAACCGCCGACACCTATGACCGCGAGGGCTCCGATGAACTCGAGAAAGACGGCGTAGCCGTTGCGCAGCCCGCGCACCGCGTTGGTGGCCAGACAGTCTTTGCCCCCCAGCGCGGAAGCAGGCAGCAGGTAGGTGGTGCCCTCTTTTACAAAAAGACGCTGTGCGCGGACGGCCCGCAGCGTCGCATCCTGCACCCGGCGATTCACGTTCAGCAGCCCAAACACCGACCAACCGGCAAGCAGAACGGTGCCAATCAGCAGTGACAGCGATCCGATGGGCATCACCGCAATCATCAGGGCACTGGTGATAAAACTGAAATATAAAAGGCTCAGGAAACCGGGCACCACTCCCGCCGCCCTTCGCGTCCAGATCAGCCCCATGACGGCAAGCGCAAAGGCCGTCATTATCCCGGTTCCCAAATAACTCATGAGCATCACGCCCGGGCCGAACTCACCCCGGAACGGGCCAAACGGCGCGGCCAGTTGCGTCAGCGCCGCGACAAAGACACCGGGGCTTAGCGCCAGCAGCACAAGGGCATTGCGGCCCAGCGACACCGGCACGGTATCGGGCGTTGTTCCGAATGTGAAACGGGTGCGCAGGATCGCGGCAAGGCCCGTCATTCAGAACAATCCACTGGGTCGCCCGGACATCAGATTGCGCCTGATCTGCCCCCACCCACTGTTCCACTCGCGCTGGATGTCCTCACCCATCTGGCGATAGTCCTCGACGATTTCACCCAAAGTGTCGGCAAAACGCCCGGTGATTTCCGTGGCACCCTGCGCGACACTGTTCAGCCCGCGGCCCACCGCGCTCATCATGCCGTAGAACTTGTTTTCCAGATCAAAATGCCGCGCGACAGCCGTCACGATGGCACCGGCGATCAGCCCGGCCACTATGGCAACACCGGCAACGACTACGGCGGCTCCGACGGTGAGTGTGCCAGCCACGGCAAGCGCACCAATGGCCATGCCAGCCGCGGCGTTGGCCACCGCCGCCGAAATGACAAGCGCAGTGCCATCCACAACCATCATGCTAAAAAGCCGCTGCCAGTCCCCGCGCGAGGTCGGGTCTTCGTACCACTGCAAAAAGTTGATCGTCCCGACGATGACAAAACCCACCACCGGTATGCGGCTGCCCGCCTGCGCGGCAGCCGCGGGCGCGCCCAGTTGACCGCGTGTGCCGGCAACCACAACCGACAGTCGCGACCGGGCCAACGCGGCGGCAATGCCAACCCCGAGTTGCCGCGCAATCCCGGCCTTCATCCGCGCCACGATTATCAGGTTTCCGGCTGCATTCTGCGCCACGTTCAACGCCCCGCGACCGCCATCAAGGATTGCGCGCAGCGCCGCCCGTCCGTTGCGCGAGGCGGCAGCGGCGGCCATGTCCGCCAGCGCGGGTGCCCCGTCTGTGCCAGTCATGCGCAAATCCACATAGCCGTCCGTGTCGGCAAACAGCGCTTGCATTCCGGTTGCTTCGTCAATGACTTCAAGCGTCGCAAGGATCGACAACGCCGCCCACATCAGCACGCCATTGGGGGCACCGTCGATGTCGATTTCACCTTCGGGCGGGGCGGCGGCGACCAGCGGCCCCGGTACTTCGAGCACCAGCATGTCCTGTTCAGTGGCCCCGCCAGTGGTTGGTGCGCCTTGCGGCACCTCGCTGATCAGCACCCCCACATCCTGTGGCCGGGTGATGTTCATGTCGTCCAGCGAACAGATGTTGTGGGTGGTGCCGTTCAGCTTGACCGCCAGCGTGTTGGTCGTGCCGTCCAGCGTGTTGGGCAGGATCATCCGTTCGCCATGGGGCAAGGCGCCGGTAGATTGGCCGTTGACCAGTCCTTCAACCGTCAGGGATGCATTTTCCGCGTTAAGGCGGAACAGATTGCCGTCGGCACAGCGGGCCTCGGGATCGTCACAATTGATGGCTGCCATTGGGGGACGCTCCTTTACACCGCTTTTGCAAGGTTCAGTATCTGGCGTGAGCGGTCAAGCTCGTGGCGCGGGCTGTCGATGATATCAGCAAAACGAGGATCCGTTTCAGGCTGCCCCCCGATCATCAGCGCGGCAAACACATAGCGCGTTACGGATTTGTCCAGCCGCAGGTCGATGCCGCGGGCGGCCTGCACCAACCCGGTGACAATCTCGCGCCGTTCGGCGCGGGGCACATCGGCCAGCGGCGGGATGTCTGTGGCGATGCGATCGGCCAGATCCTCGCAAAAAATTTCAAGCCGGATGGGGGATAGGTCGGTGCGCAACTTGGGCCAGATGCGGGGCGGGCGGCCCCGGGGCGCGCGCACGGTGGCATGAACCGCACGCGCGTTGTGGCGGTCGATCGCAATGATCTCTGTGCCGCCCAGCATGGCGGTCACGGCTTCGCGCGCCTCCGGGTCATGGCTGTGCAGATAGCGGGACATCACCCGCGGGTCCCAAAACCGGAAAAAGACAGGGTCGGCATCCGCCGCCATGCGCACTTGGGTAAAGCGTCGCAGATGCGCGCGCAGGTCGGCCAACGGCAGCACCGTGCGCAGCAACACACCCGCATCCGTCCGCCACAGCGCGCGCGGCCCTTCGCCGTCGGTGAACATCTGGCGGGTCAGCGGTGCGGCGCGGTCGATCTCGACCAGCCATGGCGCAACGCCGCCCAGATCATCGGTATTGCTGAACAGGCAGGCATGGGGCAGGCCCGCGTTTTCCAATCGTTCGGCCAGCCCGTCGATCCTCGCCGCATCAAGGATGGCATATGTCAGTTGGTCAGCAGCGCCGCCAAATGTGATCTCCTCCAGCGTCTCGGGCACGACCTGTGGGTCGATCACACCGAATTGCGGGTCCAGCGGGACAATGCCCTCAAGCGTGTTTACGGCAAAGTCTCTGTCCCCTGCGCCATCAGCGTCACAGGGCTGTGCCGCATCACCGCCGGTACGCCATGGGTCATCGGCGCTGTCTGTGCGCGGCGTGTCGCTCATAGCTGTTCAAGCACCATGTCAAACAGCCACTCGGCCATGAGCGGCCGGATAAAGCTTTCGCCATAGGCCTCCTGATGGTCGAACCCGCGCCGGGTTGGTTCTGACATGGGCCCGCTCACATGGCGGCCCGACCCGGCATGGACCGTGCCGTCCCCGGGCGCATCCGCATCTTCAATGTCATAGCGCGTGTTGGGCAGGAACACCGGCCGCGCCGGCATCCCCATTCCCATGGAAGGCGGATTGTACCACCGGCCCCACTGCATCCGGCCCAGACCGTTGTTGTAAAACGTCTGCCCCGAAGCCACGGCATCCTGTGACGCCGATTGCTTCCACTCAACCTTGTCCCAGCACAGATGCCCGGAATCGTCGGCATAGAACATGCGGGTGTTGGGGTGAAACCCGTTGCTGGACAACGCCTGATCAAAGGTGCGGGCCTTGCCGATCTGCGTCATCGATTGCGCCCGCGCCGACCGCCCGTTCGGGTCGCCCTGCGGGTCCAGATAACGTTCGTGGATCAGGCGCCACCAGACGGGTGGCGGTCGGGCATAAATCTCGCGGTAGGGATCGCCACTGGGATACGAGGCGCGCAGGCTGCCGTCACGTTTGATCAGCCGCAGCCAGTCGGTCGAGCGGTCAACAGACTGGTGCCGCACATTCGGCAACAGCTGCAACGCGCCGGGCATATTGCCCGCCGTGGCCGTCACCTGCCCCTGATCATAGCCCAGCACAACACTCAACATACCCTCGAACCCCGACAGCATACGTTTGTAGGTGGCGGGCGATCCGTCGGTGGGCATGGCCCCATGGATGACGCCATGCACGTCCCCCGCCCCACCCTGAATTTGGGTAAAGGCGCGCGCCACCAGCCCGCCCATGGAATGGGTTACCAGCACCGGCTTGAGAATGCGGATTTCCGGGCGATGCGCCCACTTTTCAGTGGTTTCGGCCACCGCCTGCGCCACGGTCTGGCGCAATCCCCGGGCCGAGGTGCGATTGTCGGCGGTCCAGTTGTAGGGGTGGGCAAACACCTCGTATTGCACGGCATGACAGCCTCGCGGCACTTGCCCCGACGCGGGTTGCTGCGCGGTGTTGTCGAGCCACGACAAAAAGCTGAGATACGAGCTTTGATGCAGCCCGCCCCAACCCCGGTCAATACGCGTCTGGGTGAGACTCCCGCCCACGACGCCCCGGTCCACCACCAGATAATCGTCGGAAAATCCGCGCCCGGGCGGTCCCACCATATTGCGCCGCTTGGTCGCGGCACCGGCAGTGGCATTGGCCGCGGCGGACCCCTGACTGCGCGCAAACGGGTTCAAGTCGATGATGTTGTCCGGGTCCCACACCAGCCGCCCACCGTTTCTGCGCAGACGCGAACCCATGATGCCGGGGACAAAGACGATGGGCAGCGCACTGGGTTCGGGACATTCAGCAACGGCCATTATGGCGCGGTACCTAAAACGCGAAAGCTGGTGACAACCCGATTCCAGAGTTCGGCGGCATATCCATCCGAATAAGGTGCCGCGCCCGGTTCAGCCCGTTCGTCATAGTAAAACACTTCGATCCGCAATGCCGGTGCCGCTGGCTCTGCCGCACGGTGGACAACGGCAAGCCGCGTCGGGCCCAGCCGATCCGGGTCATGCAACAGCTGCCCCTCGAGTCCGGCGATGGTGATCGGCTGGGGGTTTTCGCCGTCAGGCCAATCCGGGTCCAGGACCGGATCATCGGGGCTGCGCGACAGGATCATAATCTCGAGGCCGACCGGTGCCCCGTCCGCGTCCTTGGGCACAAAGGTCATGCCGTGCACCTCGGTGGTGGCGGGCACGGTGGCAAACGCTTCTGGCAAACAGCTGCCTGCGCTCTTGGGCACACCGGCGCGGCTGCGCGGAATCACCTTGCGCGCCAAATCAAGCATCTGCGCGCGGGGGGTCTCCTCTTCGTCGTCGGACAGAACCTGCACCACACGCATCATCGCACCGTCGCGCAGCACATAAGCCTCTTCGGTCCAGGTGTAGGAGGTGCCGGGCTCTTGCCCGAATTCCAGCTCATGGGCCAGCACCTGCAATTCGCTTTCACGGTAACGGCCACGTGCCACCAGCGGCACATCCTCATGGGTGGCCTGACCGGTAGCCAGCGCCTCGGCCCGTTGGGCCACCAGTTTGTCCAAGGTCTCCTGATCGCCGGGGCCAAGTGCCTCCACCTGCATGGCGTTGATGGTGCCGTAGTCTTCGAGCGGCTCAAAATCCGTGGGGATGTCGACACTGTGCCGCCCGATGCACCACGTCTGAAATGTCAGCTCTTGATCGGCCATAGCGGCTCCATGTGTTGAAAGCGCCAGCATAGCGGCCAGCAGCAATGTCGTGATGCGGTGGTGCCTCATGCGGCGGCCTCCACCGCGCGATTCAGATGCCACAACCTGATTTTCGGTCCCTGCTCCTTCCGGGTCAGAATGGACCAAGCGGCGTCCCGCTGATGTGCCAGCACCAGCGTCAGATAGCCCCGGATAGCCTCGATCCGGTGGTCGCGCAGCTTGAACTGCGCCCCGTGCAGCGCCTGCCACAGATCGGCCAGACCCGGTTCCGACCCATAGGCTGCGCGAACGGCGGGCGGCACGTCCCGCAGCGCCGTGTGGATTTCATCGCGCATCTGGGCGGCGGTGGTGCTGCGCGCCAGCGCGTCCACTGTGTCGCGGTGCAGCGGTGGCACAGCGACCCGGCCCACAGGCGGATCGCGCAGCGCCAGAACATCCGCCACATGGCCAATCGGGTCGATCATCACCCAGCGTTGCGGATGCCCGTCGACCGGCGCCATCAGCGCCTGCAACAGCGCGGCGGGTGCTTCGGCTTGCGCGCTGGCAAGGCCAAGCGGCACGTGCCGTTCCCAGAACCGAAAGTAAAACCAAGCGTCATCATCCGCCTGCCGCAAGCGGACAAAGCGCCGCAAATGCTGCCAGACCTGATCAAACGGGGCCGCACAGCGGAGCATCAGACCCAGATCCCGCGCCCACAGACCCGTCGGGCCTGCACAGTCAGTCATCAGTGCCCGCGTCAGCCGGTCCCCCTGCCCCAGCGCCACCAGCCAGGGCGACAGATCCCGCAACTCGGTCGCGGCGTCACCCTGAAACAAGCAGGCCCGTTGGGCCTCCGACGCCTCGATTATATCGGGCAACAAGGACAGCTTGGCCGCATCCAGAATGGCGTAGGTGTGCAGCGGCGCGCCATCCTCAGCAGGACCAAACAGCGGCCCCACCAGCGCATCCGGCACGCATTTCGGCGTGCGCACCCCCATCTGCGCGTCCAGCGGGGTCAGCCCCGCAATATCATGGTGCGCAAACACGTCCTGCCGGTGGGGCACCGGCGACTTGATCAGCCATGAAGAATGTTGCTTTGACGCCATCTGCGCGCTGCCTCGAACCTGGAACATGGCAAGGCACCGTACCGAACCGGGCCAATTGGCCGGGATGTTACCACCCTCGCCGCGTGTGTCACCAGTTTGTCTGCACGCACCCGCGCACCGCACCCGCAGTTTGCCGCAACGAGGGGCTTTTGCATCAATCGCACGGTTCGAGCAGCCTCCGAGTATGTCGCGTAGTTTTCCGTTCAAGCACCATCGTTTTCCACGTGACGTCATCCTTTGCGCAGTACGGTGGTATCTGCGATATCCACTATCTTGTTGGGATGTTGTGGAACTGATGGCCAAGCGTGGCATAAGTGTTGATCGTTCAACCGTGTACCGTTGGGTGATCAAGTTTGGGCCCGAGTTCACCAAAAGGACGAAAAAGTACCTGCGCCACGCCAGCGCCGATTGGCACGTCGACGAGACCTACATCCGGGTTGGCTGAAAATGGCGTTACCTTTGGCGTGCCATTGATGCGAACGGCCAGATGATGGACTTCCGCCTAATTGTCAAACGGGATGCGAAAGCGGCCAAAGCCTTTCTGAACAAGGCGATTGAACGTGTCGGGCCACATCCGCCGGTCACGATCGTGACGGACAAGGCGCACGGCTATCGACGCGTCATTCGTAAGATCAATTGCCATTATGATCCTCACTTTGACGGTATCAGACACATCGATCAAAAAATGGCGCATCAATCTGATCAAGAGCGATTATGCAGCTATGAAGCGGCTACTCGGCCATCGCCAGAACTTTCGCTCCCTGCGATCAGCCAAAGCAACCCTGAGCGGCCTCGAAACGATCAGAACAATCAAACGCGGCCACATCCACAGCAGAGATCCAGGCGTCAGCGGCGAGATCCAGTTCATCAACCAGCTCTTCGAACCCGCATAAACCAAAGCCCAACATCAACCATCATGCGCCCTAGGAAACTAACGCAACAGTCCCCAATCGAGACATCAAATCGCGTATCGCGCGCAGCTTTGGATTTGTATTGATCTTGTACCTGCCCGCGTCCTTTCTATTGTGAGTTGCAAAAAACGTGATGACCATAGGGCGCCCATTCAGAAGGGACCAAACATGAAGAAATTTTTATTGATGTGTGCTCTGGCCGTGTTGGCCGCACCGCAGATGGTATCGGCGCAGGACAACGGTTTTCAACTTGACCTCGACGCCCAGACCACCGGGGAAAGGGTAGGGCGGCCACTGCTGATAACGCTGGCCGTCGGGGCGACGGTTGTCGTCGATACATCCGCGTTTTGCCGAATGAATGGCGCCGTCATGGTTGTGGCCGGAACGCCCACCAACCCACAACGAAAACTGTTTCCCGTGGATCTGCTGCTGACGCGCGTCAGCGAGACCGAAGTGACGGCCGATTTTGCGCCGGATGTCCGCCCGGACTTCAAAGCGCCTGTCGCGATGGCGCTGGCGACATCGCCGGATTGCACAGAACTCAGCCAACGCACGGCGGCGCCCGGGTTACTGCTTGTTCTGCGGTCCCTTGCCGGGGCAACACGCCTTTCAGCGCTGATTGACCCGTAGCCCGTTGGCATCAAAGTGCTCAAAGGCAAAAGCTACAGAAAGAGGAGACCAAGATGCCCAAAGCCTCCCGCAAGGGTGACATTTGCAGCGGTCACGGGTGTTTTCCGCCGACGCCCGCGATCGTGGGCAGTGGAAATGTCTTTATTGAGTCCATTCCTGCCTTGCGGCAAGGGGATGCCGTCGCCCCGCACGGTTGCAGCAACTGCCCGCCCCATGGACGGTCGGTTTCCGGCGGCTCGCCCACGGTTTTCGTCAATGGAAAGTCCCTTGCCCGCATCGGCGACGGCATAGGCTGCGGTGGCAGCGTGGCAGCCGGCGCTGCGACCACATTCGCGGATGAGGGCTGAGCTTTTGGGCCTGACCGGTGATGACAAAAACACCTGACCCGATGACCGGCGCATTGCTGGTTCCTGAAAATCTGACCCTCGCGGATGTGTGGATGGGACTGCACGCCGATGCGGTCAGCTATGAAAGCATACCCGAGGGCCTGCGCGCGCAGCAGCGGCGAAATGCGATCGACGAGAACACACAGGCCGTGCTGCGATCTTTGGAAACGTGCCCGGTAACGCGTTGGCACGCGCTGATCGACGCTTTGGGCGTGACACAATACGGTGCCATTGCACTGTCCTGGTGCAAGGGGGCCGCGCTGCGCGACGTGGTCGCGGCCTACGAGACGCTGAGCCCTGACCCGGCCCAGTTGGACCGGCGCGCGCTGTCGCTTTTGGCGCCACAACTGCAATCCCGTGAGCGGCGCCTGTCGCAGCTGATCGCGGCGGCGGATGATGATGTCGGCACGCTGACCCTGCTTGCCCTTGGCGGAGCGCAAGCGCTGATCGTAGATGTCCCCGAGGAGTGGTTGGCCCAGTTGCCAAAGGCATTGAACGCCCTCATCGTTGAGCGGGCTGTCTGACGTCAGCGCCTGTGGTTCCAAATAGGGGCCAGTATAAGAATTTGCGGATACAATAAAGAATTGTTGAATCGCTCGAGATAATTCATACGACGTGAATCAATGTTCTGTGCTGCTCGATCCCCCATATTCCAATCATCTCTACTCATCATCGTGCTGCCGCGCACCAGTTGTAAGCATTAATTTGGAGTCTCACGGCTTCTCGCAAAAATGGCTAATATGCTTGCGATACGCTACCGCTGATAGAAGTATTCTCTGCCGGCATTGCCCAACTCCGTTCGGGGTTACCGTACAAAGCGAAAGCCTGTGGGCTGGATTTTGCACTCTTCGATTTGCAATAGCCCAATCGGTCAATCTGTACTAAATCGCGCTGTACGGATGCCTCAAAGATTGGGCATCTTCTTACGCTCGAGGAAAATACTGTCGTCAGAAATGGACAGAGCGCACGACAGACCGAACACGACGAAAACCCAGCAGGATGGGCCTCTACGAAAGCGTACTTCATTTAGACTCGCGCGCGAAATACCCCCTTGTCACTGTGCCTTTAATTCTCGGACGCTGATGTATTGACGAGAATTTGGATGAGTTTTGTGCTCTTAACTACTGGATATCCACTGGTTGTCGTTAGGCGGTTTTAAGTAAGCTCTCTGCATACCTGAGCAGTTCACCACGGTCCGCGGTTGCACCGAGTTGCGTGATCGCTTGCCGTGCCGCTGCGTGATACTCCGGCTGAGGTGAAGCGGATTTTAGTGTGGGCTGCCTGTTTGAGTGGTTTTGATGTTTTTCTCTGCTCTCGGCTACGAAAGATAGTAGTTCGCCAGCAAGGACCACCAAACGGTCCATCAGGTTCGGTTTGTAAGGAAAGGCAACACAAAGCCTTGCTTCAGCAGCGGGTTCGAAACAGACCTTAGCCACAAAACTTTGCAAAGTCGGCTTCCTGCGCATCAACACCCGGGCGTGGCAGACATTCCTCCGCCAGCGCAATCTGGAACCGAGCATAAGCCGGCGTGGTAACCACACACCGTCGTGCATTCACGTCGAAGAAAGTAAGTGAAGCTGCAACAGGCAGAAGCCTAAGAAACGCGTCGCATCTCAGTTATGGGCAATCAATCTAACGACCATTTTTCTATGAAGTGGTCACCCTGCCGCAAAGCGAAAAGAACGGCCTGCCGACAAACCGCCAGCGGTGACTGAAATCGAGTAGGCGTCGATTCCGTAATGCCGGTACAGATCTGCAATGCGACCGGTTTGGCCAAAGTGTTCAACCCCAAGACCTGCGGTTACGTGCCCGCCAACACCGCCCAGCCAGCTCAGCGTGGCGGGGTGGCCGTCTATCACCGTCACGATGGTGGCGTGGCGTGGGACGGTTTGCAAAAGCGTTTCGATATGCGCCTGTGCCGCCGCGCGCCCGCGCGCCCGGGCGCGCTGCGCGGCCTGCCACCCGGCGTTCAGACGATCTGCCGACGTGACAGCCAAAACGCCGATATCCCTGCGATCCGCCGCCAGCATTCCTGCCGCAGCGATGGCCTCGGTCGCGATGGCGCCTTGATAGGCGATCACCAGATCACAATTCGGTCCGGGTTTTCTAAGCCAATATGCGCCGTCGACGATCCCTTGGGTCACTTCTGCATCAAGCGTCCGGCCCGGTTGCTCAAGCGGACGGGTCGACAGACGCAGATACACTGCACCGCCCGTTTCGTCCCGCAACCATGTGCGTTCGTCCATGACGCCTTCGCCATCGCGCTGCATGTATTCAAAACTCCAGCCCATCAGCACGGCAAGTTCATCGGCGAATGCAGGTTCAAAACTGGCCAAACCATCCTGGCTCATACCGATCAAAGGTGTTGCGATCGACTGGTGTGCCCCGCCTTCCGAAGCAAGGCTGACGCCCGACGGGGTGCCAACAAGAAGAAAGCGCGCGTCCTGATAACAGGCGTAATTCAACGCATCGAGCGCGCGGCTGATAAACGGGTCATAGAGCGTACCAATCGGCAAGAGCCGGGTGCCAAACAGTGAATGGCTGATGCCCGCGGCCCCCAGCAGCAGACAGAGGTTCATCTCGGCAATCCCAAGTTCGATATGCTGCCCGGCGGCGGAGAACTGCCATTTCTGTGTGCTGGGGATCTGCGCTTTGCGGAATGTGTCGGCGATATCGGACGTGCCGAACAATCCACGGCGATTGACCCATGGTCCAAGGTTGGTGCTGACAGTGACATCCGGCGACATCGTCAGGATATGTCTGGCAAGCGAGCTGTCGCCCTTGGCCATCGCATCCAGAATTTTCCCAAACGCGGCCTGCGTCGAAATCGTCTTGTCGTCAGGCGCACCGGTTTCGGGCACCGGGATAGGGTGCGACTGATACCGTCTTGGACCGCGCGCGAAGAATGCGGCGGTCTCCAAAGCCGCGCGCACCTGTTCGGGTGGTTTCTCAAGCCCTTCGAACGGGTCCCATTCATGGCCTTCGCGCACGCCCATGTCGGACTGAAACGTCGCCATCTGAGACTTGGTCATCAGTCCGGCATGGTTGTCCTTGTGCCCAGCCAACGGCGTGCCCCACCCCTTGATTGTATAGGTGATAAACACTGTCGGCCGGTCATGGTCGATGTCGTTGAATGCCGACGTCAGCGTTTCCAGACAATGCCCTCCCAGATCGGTCATCAGCAACGCGAGTGCTGCATCGTCATATGTATCGAGCAGTGCCGAAACGTCGCCCTGATCACCGATATCCGCCATCAGGCGTGCCCGCCACGCGGACCCGCCCTGATAGGTCAAAGCCGAGAATTCGGCATTTGGACAGGCATCAATCCATTGGCGCAGCGCATCTCCGCCGGGTTGCGCAAATGCCGCCCTTTGGCGTTGGCCGTATTTCAGGGTTACCACGTCCCAGCCGAACGTCTCAAAGATACCCGCGATACGGTCCTTGAGACCCTCCTTGACGATTCCGTCCAGACTTTGCCGATTGTAGTCGATGATCCACCACGTGTTGCGCAGCCCGTGTTTCCAACCCTCCTGAAGGCATTCATAGATGTTGCCTTCGTCCAGTTCCGCATCCCCCATCAGCGAAATCATACGACCGGGTGTGTCGAGGTCGGACCAGTCTTTGGCCAGCAGATAATCCTGTACCATCGACGCAAAGGCAGTGATTGCGACGCCAAGTCCAACCGAACCGGTCGAAAAATCCACGTCGTCCACATCCTTGGTCCGGCTGGGGTAGCTTTGTGCGCCGCCGTAGCCTCGGAAATTCTGCAATTTTTCCTGTGATTGATTGCCCATAAGGTACTGAATCGCATGAAAAACCGGGGCGGCATGTGGCTTGACAGCCACCCGGTCTTCGGGTCGCAAGACTGAAAAATAAAGAGCTGTCATGATCGACACCATCGAAGCGGACGACGCCTGATGCCCACCGATCTTGATCTCATCAGGGTCGCGCAGATGGTTGGCGTTGTGCACGATCCAACAGGCCAGCCAAAGCACCTTTTGTTCCAAAGCGCCGAGCATCCGAAGATCGGTCATCCACGTGCTCCTGCTGTGGACATCAGTGTCGCGCGGTCAACGATGGCCCGTGCGATCCGGCCTTTGCCAATTTGTCCAGCCGCGTCTTGGGCAATCACATCAAACCAATAGAGCGCGCCAGCGTGTTCGGTGAATGTGGCCGTGGCCGACACCGCACTGCCAATAGGCGTAGGTGCTGTGTGCGAAACCTCAATACGTGCGCCGACCGAGACCTCGTTGCTGTTCAGCAGCGGGTCAAGGAGGGCAGCACAGGCACGTTCCATGTCCGCAATCATGAACGGCGTCGCGAAAACATCCGGCAAGGCTTCCCCTTGCGACGCCAAGGCCATCGCGGAGCGGCTTGGCTCGGCGACAGAAGTTAGGGTGTGGCACTGGCCAATCTGTAGGTCCTGTTTCATCGGTCGTCCTGACATTACGGAAGGGCGGCAAGCGCCAAGAATCCCGCCGTGTGAAAGCGCACAAGGGTTTCGGAACTGTCCTCTGGTGTCCGCGGAGCGGCACGCCCCGAAAGCCGTTGGGGACGGCCCGTGGCGGCGCATATCCCCAGCATCGCCGCAACCATCGCAGAGAACCCTTCCACAACGTCTTCGGGCTCCGCGCCCGCCAAGGACCGTTGGAGTTCGGTGATGTAGTCACGCGCCGTGTCATCATAGTATTTTGCGATGATTTCAGTGCCCAAGGGCGAATTTGCCAGCCGTCCCATCAGGGCTGCATAATTGCGCCATCCCGGATCGCCGTGACTGGCCGACTTGATGAACGGTCCGACATAGGACCGGATTAGTTCGCGCACGGGAATGGTCTGCGCGCCCGCCTTTTTACGCGACGCATCCAGCGCCTCGCGCCGCAAGCGCGTCATGATTTCAGCCCGGCGCCCCACGACTGCATCAAAAAGGGATTCCTTGGGCCCAAAGTGATATCCGATGGAATGAATCTGCAAACCACATCCGGACGCGACATCACGGATCGAAGTGCCATCATATCCACGATCCGCAAACAGCCTTTCAGCCGCGTCAAGAATGATCTCGCGCGTCTGGTCGGATCGCCCACCTTTGGGACGGCCCGGTTTGCGCGGGCCTGCATCGGCGCTTTGCTTGGTGTTTGTATCCAGTATCAGGCTGGCATGGGAAATGTCGTGGCTCATTTGCGGTCCTCTTGCGGGCGCAGCTTCAACAATGCCTGGGCTTCTTCGGGTGTGGCCGCACGCCCGCCAACCCTTTCAATAATTATTATGGCCGCACGTACTTGATCTGCATTGGACAGGGCAAGCTGACCCGGCCCGGACCAGAGTGAATCCTCCAGACCAACCCGCACATGCCCGCCAGTGGCCGCCACCATGGCCGCGACCCGCATCTGGTGGGCACCAGCGCCAAGCGCTGACCACACGAGATCATCCCCGAACAAGCGGAGCGCGGTGCGGCGCATATGAGATACGTCATCCGGATGCGCGCCTATCCCGCCCAACAAACCGAACACGGTCTGAACAAAAAAGGGCGGTTCGACCGCGCCCTGATCCGCAAAATAGGCAAGGTTGTAGAGGTGCGCACTGTCGTAACATTCGAATTCAAAACGTGTTTCGTTATCGCGGCACGTCTCCAGCACGTAGGCAATGTCTTTGTAGCTGTTGCGGAATACGAGATCGCGCGAGCCTTCCAGATGGTCACGTTCCCACCCGTCGATGTCCGTGTGGCGCCCCAGCATCGGGAACAGCCCCATATTCATCGACCCCATGTTAAGCGATGCCAGTCGTGGCGCAAAATGCGCCGCTGGTCTGACCCGCTCTTCGACGGTCATGTAGGGGCTACCGCCTGTGGTCAGATTCAGCACTGCGTTCGTCTTTTCCGAAATGGCGGGCACAATGCGGCCAAACCCTTCGACGCTCTGGTCCGGTTTGCCGGTGTCTTCGTCGCGGGCGTGCAGATGCAGGATTGCCGCGCCGGCCTCTGCCGCCTCGATTGCTGAGGCCACAATCGCCTCTGACGTCACCGGCAGATGGGGCGACATCGAAGGCGTGTGGATTGCGCCCGTAATCGCGCAGGTCACAATGACGGGCCGCCGCGTGGCCATGGGCTTGCTCCTGTCTTGCTATTCCGCTGCAATCTTTTCCGCGTCCCGGATCAACCCGCGCAAAACGGGTGGCGTGACGGGCAGCGCGGCAATCTTGACGCCATAGTCTTGCAACGCGTTCTCTATCGCGCTGGTCAATGCGGAGGGCGCCCCAAGACGTCCACCTTCCCCACCTCCCTTGATCCCGTATTCGGTATAGGGTGACGGTGTTTCAACATGACCCAGATTGAAGTTGCGCGGCATCTCGTTGGCTGTCGGCATCGCGAATTCCGCAAAGTTCGGATTTGTGAATTGGCCGTCTGCATTATAGTGGAACTGCTCGCTCAGCGTTGTGCCAATCCCGTTGGCCGTACCGCCCCAAACCTGCCCCGCCAGCGTCCGCGGGTTTACGATGGTGCCGTTGTCGTGCACAGCGGCGTAATCCAGCATCTCGACCTTGCCCGTCCCCGGGTCCACTTCGACCGCAACAATGTGACAGATGTGACCCACGATTGGGTAGAATATCCCAAGGTGTTTTCGATCCTCATCCGGGTCGGTCGACAGTGGGTGGTCATAGACTGCCGTGGTTTCCAGACCGCTGTCGAATTCTTCGCCATCTGGAAAGCTGAGGCGAAAAAAGCTCGACGTCAGTGCGATCTCGGCAAAGCTTTTCTCCTGATCTTTCAAGCCCCTTACCGCGACCATACCATTGCGCAGTTCCACGTCTTCGGGACGGCGTTGCAGCATGTGCGCACCAAACCGCTTGAGCCGCTCTTCCAACTTGATCGACGCGCTGACACACGCCCCCGCAATCATCGCGGTAAAGCGGCTGCCTTGCGGCCCCACACCATTAAAGCCGGTCTGGCTGTCGGAATAGTTGAACACGATGTCCTCCGGCGCCACAGTCAGACGCTCTGCAAGGATCTGTGTCACCACGGTCTCGGGTGAATTGCCAACCATCGGCGAATGCAACGTGATGAACAGCTTGCCCGATGGATCAATCCGCGCCGTGATCCCTTCGGGCGTCGACGTCAACGTAAAGCCCGGTGTCGCCTTATTGTTCAGTGACCACCACTCGGTCGGACCGTAAACGCTGCGTTCCATGCAGGTGGCAAGGCCTATGCCCACGCACCGACCCTCGGCGCGCATGGCCTTGGCCTTGGCGCGCCAGTCATCAAAATCGAACATCTGTTTGGCCTCTGCCAGCACCTTTTGGAAGTTGCCGCTGTCATAAATGTTCCCGGTCGGGATCATGTAGGGAAAGGCATCCGGTTGGATCATGTTCTGCTCACGCAATTCGACCGGGTCGCGGTCGAGTTCGTCGGCGGCGGCATCGACCATCCGCTCCATCACCCAGTTCGTGACTTCCGACCCGAACCCGCGATATGGCCCTTGCTGGCATTTGTTTGTGAGCACCGCCATCACACGCATCCCAAAACTGCCGATCGTATAGGGACCCGTCACCTGTGCCATCGCATTGCCGTGGGTGCCAACGCCGAATTGCAGATAAGCCCCGTAGTCATCCATCACGGTAAAGCGCATCGATCTGAACGTGCCGTCCTTGTCCACAGCCAGTTCCGCATCATACAGACGATCAGAGCCATGGCTGTCGGAGTTTGTAAAATGCTCCAACCGATCTTCGATGTATTTCACCGGCACACCGGCCAGACGCGACAGACCACCCGTCAAAATAATGATCTTGTGCGAGAACACCTTGGAGCCAAAGCTGCCCCCTGTGAGCACAGGTACAATCCGCAACTCACCGGGAGACACTCGCAGCGATCCCCCGATCACAAAGGGGATAAAATTGTAGAAGTTCGAATTGCAGTGGATCGTGTAGCCGCCCTTGTAAGCGTCGTAATGGGCGACAACGCCGCTGGTCTCGATGGCCTGAGCGGAAGAGCGGTGCCATCGCAAGCGGCGTTTGACGATCCGATCTGCGGCGGCAAAGTCATCGTCGACGGGGCCAAAGCTGAAACTTTCATCCAAAGCGACATTTGTTTCCCGGTCGTCCGGGTGAAGCAACGCATCACCCGTGGCCGCAGCAGAGGCTTCGATGTCAACATTCGCCGGCAGGACTTCCCACTCAACCTCGATCAACTCGGCGGCGTCTTCGGCGATATAGCGGTCATCGGCAACAACAGCCGCCACCACTTCGCCCACATGGCGCACTTTGCCCATGGCCATCGCGTGTTGTGGAACCGGCGGCGACGCAAAGCTGGGGCACGGGTCGACCACACCGGCCAGATCCTCGCCTGTATAAACCCCGATCACCCCCGGCAGCGCCTTGGCCTTTGACGTGTCGATACTGACAATGCGCGCGTGGGCGTGCGGGCTCGACACCATTGCGGCATGGGCCATACCCGGCATTTTAAGATCGTCGATGTAGCCGCCATTGCCCGTCAGGATGCGCGGATCCTCGACCCGTTTGATGCTTTGTCCGATCCACGTCAGGCCCGAACGCGGGGCCTCACGCTGGCGGCTGGGTGGAATGACGTTTGTATCAAGATGCGATGCCATGATGGTTTCCCCCTGCGGACTTCAGACCGGCTGAAGCGTGTTTTGGATGTCCGCCTCGCGCATCGCCTTACCGGCAGAGCGGATCGCGTTGATGATGAATTCATACCCCGTACACCGGCACAGATTGCCCGAGATCGCCTCGCGGATATCCTCGTCGCTGGGGTCCGGGTTTGCCGCCAAAAGCTCTTTGGCTGCGGCCAGCATTCCGGGCGTGCAAAACCCGCATTGCAGGCCATGTTCTTCCCAAAACGCCTGTTGGATGGGATGCAGCCCGGCATCCGTGCTGTAGCCTTCGACCGTGGTGATGTCCGACCCATCGGCCTGCACCGCGAACATTAGACAAGAGCGGACCGCCTTGCCATCCACGATCACATTGCAGGATCCGCAAACACCATGCTCGCAGCCGACATGGGTGCCGGGCAACTCCAACTCATGGCGGATGAAATCCGAAAGCAACATGCGGGGCGGCACAAACGCCTCGCGCGTGCGCCCGTTCACGGTAAAACTGATTGCCGTTTTCATCATTTTCCCCTCCATCTAGTGGCCCGCCCGGCCCACTGCGGCGCGCAGCACCCGTGGCAACAAAGTCCGCAAAAGATCGCGGCGGTAATCCGCGCTGATCTGCTCTGTATCGGGTGGATCGGCGGCCTCGGCAGCGGCATGGGCGACCGTCTGAAACACGTCCGCACCCGGCGCCGCACCGTCCAGCTCCGCTTCCTGCGCCTCAAGTCGGTACGCGTGGTCGGCCAATCCCGCGACCGCGATACGCGGGGCGGTGATGCGCCCCTCTGTGACGCGCAACGTCGCGGCGACGGTGCACCAGGCATAGTCACCTTTGCGCATTGCAACCTCTTGGAATGCCCAACCCGTGCCTGCCTCGGGAATGGGAATTCTGACTTCGGTCAGCATCTCGTCCGCCCCCACAACCGTCTCGTAGGTGCCAAGAAAAAATTCACTCGCCGGGACATGGCGTGATCCGGCGGATTTCGAAACCACCATCGTCGCCCCCAACACCTGCATCAGCGCTGGCATTTCCGAGGCCGGATCGGCATGGCAGAGATTGCCGCACAGCGTGCCTCGGTTGCGCACCGCCGCATGGGCTATCCATCCATACGCCTCTGCCATGATGGGCAGATGTGTAATGATCAGCGCCGAGGCCTTGATGTCACCATGACGGGCCAGAGCCCCGATCGCGATTTGGCCGTCTTCTTCGCGCACATAGTCAAGGCCATGCACGCGGTTGATGTCGATCAGGCGTTCAGGCGCGACCAGCCTGTAGTTCATCATCGGAACCAAGCTCTGTCCGCCTGCCAAAATCCGCGTGTCCGTCCCCTCCCCCAGAAATCCCAGAACGGCGTTCAGGTCTGTGGGACATTCGTATTCAAAGGCCGATGGTTTCATTGGTCTCCCCTCCTCGATTAACCGGCAAACCGCGGTTCAGGCACACCTTTGATCCCCAGTCCGCGAATGCGGAACAGGCTCCCTGCGCCGAATTGTGGTTTGGACTGTTTCGCAAAACCGTCATGGGCCGCGGGATGACTGACCCGCGCCATGGACGTGACGTAGATATCTGTGAGGTCCGGCCCGCCAAACATCACCGACGTGATGTTGCGCACCGGCATAGAAATTTTGCGATCTACACTGCCGTCCGGCGCATAGCGGATGAGATCCCCCGAGATGACCTGCGCGTTCCACAAAAACCCTTCATCATCGACGGTGGACCCATCGGCAAAGCCCGCATCTTTGGCGGTTGAGGCAAAGACGCGTTTATTGTCAGGCGTGCCTGTCGCAAGATCATAGTCGTAGGCCCAGATTTCGTTCTTGAATGTATCGGCGAAGTAAAAAGTACGATCATCCGGGCTCCAGCAGGGGCCGTTCGAACAGATGATGCCGTCTTCGATCTTGTGCAGGCTCAGGTCGGGGTCCAAACGCCATAGACCGCAAATGCCAAGCTCTTCCTTGTCATCCATCCCACCCGCGAAAAAGCGGCCCATCCGGTCACATTTGCCGTCATTAAGCCGCGCGCGCGTTGGATCATCATCGACACCAGCGATCAGGTCGACCGCACCTGTGTCAAAGTCAAAGGCATAAAACCCGTCCGACAGGGCCAAAACTGCGCCGCCCTTCTGCCGCAACGCCATTGCGCCCACATCCTTGGACAGCGGCCATGACGTCACTGCGCCCGATGCAGGATCAAAGCGCCAGATTGCGTCCTTGCCGACGCGCGGACCGGTGCTGTCGACCCAGTACAGCATTCCGGTTTCGCAATCCCAGACGGGCCCTTCGCCCAAGTGGTTTTCGCAAGTGATGAGACAGTCGATTGAGAACATCGGTGACATGTATCCGAAGCCTCCCAACCTCGTTTCGACTCGCCTTGTCTTAACGTTTACATTTTTTATACATACGTACAATTAATATTTTACAGTGAGCGTAACCATCCTTTGGAAAATGAGTTTGCGATGCGCGCGCCACTGAATGATGCACCCATTGCACACCTGATCCGGAAACGATGGAGGCTCGGCACGCAGCTTTGCTTTGCCTGGCAGATGCCTCGGCTCGCGCATCGTATGGCGTTGGCTTGCGGGCACTCCGGCGATCCACGTTGGCCGCGAAAGGCTCACGTCGTCACATGCGCCACTGTTGCTGGAGCGATTTAAGGGTCGTACCGCAGTTGAATGCCATCGGACTGCGGCACGAACGGCGCCTGATCGTCACGCCCGTACAGGCAGAAGGATCGAGCAGCTTGATGCGCGAGACTCATGGGCACGCCCCCACCACGCACGATTGTTTTTCACGGCTTGTGACCACCTTGCGACCAGTCGAACCACAAAACCGATCAAGACCCTCAATGGACGGCAGGTACACGTGACGAGTGTCCGGCATCTGCCAAAGCGGCAGATCACACGTGGGACACCTGCCTGGCCGTAGGCGGTGGGCGGCGTGTTTTTACCGCCCACTGCCCCTTGCGCCGATTCAGGCAGTCGCCTGCCGATCTTCGGGCTGGTGCAGGCCAACAACAGCCAGAACGGTAAAACCCAAGATCATGTAGTACCAGAAGTCGAGACCGACAAAGCCGAACACAACCGGAGCAGCCACAAACGCGACCCCCACAAGACCATCAACGGCCAGATGAAGCGCATACGGCAAAACACGAATGACGCCGAGGTGATGGTCCGTCAAAATGGTAAGCACAAAGGCCGCTCCGCCGGTCACAATAGAGAGCCAGAACGCGATCGCGTTGTCAGCGCCAAGGCCAAACAGAAACGGCATGGCAACAAGACCAAACGCGACAGGGTAGTCGAGATAGGCGTGAATTGTCTTGGTGATGAAACGGGGAAACATGGTGTTTTGTCCTTTCGATCCGAGGCTGTGTACAGCGGTGATAAGACAAAACTAATCGCCCAACTCCGGCTAGAACATGCGCGAACGTCCGCAGTTCCGTGCAGATCGTTCAGACTTGTGAACTTCCGGTTAGCTGCTGCTTTCGATACTCGGCCGGAGACATCGCCGTTTCCTTCTTGAACGTGCGGGCAAAGGCCGAGTCAGACGCATATCCCGCGCTTTCTGCGGCATCGGTCAAGGACGACCCAGGTGTCACGAGGATTTTTTTCGCAATCTCCATGCGCCACTTGGTGACGTAATCAATCGGTGTGATGCCCATCGCTTTCTGGAACTGAACGGCAAAACTGGTTCTGGACATGCCTGCAACTTGTGCAAGCGTTTCCACGGTCCAACTGTTTGCCGGGGCCTTGTGAAAGGCATCCAGAGCACGGCTGAGGTTCTTGTCGGCAAAGGCGCCAAGACCCCATGCCGACGCGTCGTTTCCTTCGATAAAGGTCCGAATGGCCTGCGCAAGAATTGTTTCAGACATTTTCAGAGCGATCAGATCGCCGCCCATCCGTTGCCCGCCTGCTTCCTCTCCGATCATCCGCAGCGTGGCCTCCATCCACCGGCCCGCGCTTTCGCCATAGTTCTTGAGATGAATGCAGGGCGGCAGACGCTCCATCAGGATGTGGCGCGCCTGTGGATCAAACGAGAAATGCCCACAGATCAGTTGGGTTTCGCTTTGCGTATCTTCGCCGCCATAAACCAGAACGCCCGATCCGTCGAAGCCAGACGTCTCCAGAACCGTATCCAGTGGCATGATTGTTCGTTCGGGATCATGCCCGCAGAACAGCGCGTGTGGCGCGCCATGAGGAATGATCACAAGATCACCCTGCGCCAGATCAATCGGTGTCTCAAGACCATCGACGCGCACGAGGCAATTGCCGCGATGCGCAAAGTGAAACCGCGCGACGTTTTCATAGCGCGGAACGGCAACACCCCACGGTTTCGTGAAGGACGTCCGAAAGTAGATCGTACCACGCATGGACAGGTTGGTCAGGATATCGCTGAGAAGATCAAGCATTGTCGGATCATACGGTCCCTTGCGACACTGTACAGAGGTCTGAACGATCTGCACGGGATTTGGAACGCACGCGCATTCAAACGCAACAAAATTCCGGGTTACTCAAACGAGGTCGAAACCCCAAAGGAGTTCCAAAGATGAAAAAGTTGCTTTCCACTGTTGCAGTTTTGGTCGCGATGACAGGCGTTCAGGCATCAGCGCAGGACGTCGCTGACATGAGCGATCTGGAATACGCTCACATCGCGTACACCGCTGACAACATTGACATTCGCTATGCCCATTTGGCGCTGGCCTTGTCGAACAATCCCGATATCCACGCGTTCGCCAACACCATGATCCGCGACCATACGGCGGTCAACGACGCGGCGCTGGCATTGCTTGCGAAACTCGGTGCATCAGCGCAGGACAATGCCGTGAGCCAGACCCTCAACGCAAATGCCGAAGAGATCGTTGAGTCCTTCGTCAAATTGCGCGGCACGGCGTTCGACGCGGCCTATGCCGCCAACGAACTTGCCTACCATCAGGCCGTGAACCAACTGGTCGAGGACACGATGATACCCAACATCGACAACGAAGAGGTCCGGGCATTGTTTATTGAGGGTCTCCAGATTTTCAAGGCGCACGAACACCACGCCGAGATGATGGTCAAGGCGCTCCAGTAATGGCCATTCGCCTCACGCGCCGACGCGTTTTGATGGGTGCGACCGCAACTGCGGTCGCTCCTATCCCACTGTCACTCGAGGCACGTACGCCAAAGACCCATGACATCGGGATCAGTTCCTTTTCTTTTGTGCCCGCGCTGGTGCACGCGCGCATCGGCGACGTCCTTCGGTGGACGAACACCGATCTTGCACCGCACACGGCAACCGCGGACATGTTAGGGTGGGACACCGGAACGCTGGAGCAGCACGAAGCCGGAGAGATACAAGTGACGGAAGGTATGGAATCCACGTATTTCTGCGTGTTTCATCCACATATGACGGGCAAAATCCGGATCGTCGGATAGTGGAGCAATGCGGTGGCAAGAGCGTATCGCGACCACCTTTTGCGTATCGCAACACCGCCCTATCCTCACCAGATGCGTGCCGGTGGCGGCCGCCTTTGCCCTGACATGCGGTACTTGACACCGGTGCTGCGCGCGCAAAACCGTAAGCATGTTTGCGAAAGGCAAGCGGACCTCCGGTTCTGTGGGATCAACGCCGGCACACACTGCGCAATGCCATGTGTCGCTGGGGTGGCTGATCCGTTTACCGCCTCCCTCTGGGTTGGATGGACCGGCAGCCTTGCTTAGCCATTGCGGATCAAGCCGTATATGATCTGTGCTGCGCGCGCGGCACCTGCCTCGCCCTTGATACGTGACCGCAGGAAAGCGGCGCGTGTCATCATTGGTTCAGACGACAGGATGCCCGACAGCACGGTTGCCGCGCTTGCGGGCGAATATACGTTTGAAGCCAAGATGCGCGCCACCCCGAGCCTTTCAAGGCGGGCGGCATTGTCGGGCTGATCACCAAAATGTGGCACAACCATCTGCGGTTTGCCTGCGATCAGTGCCTGTGCCGTCGTGCCGATGCCACCGTGATGCACAATGATGCGCGCGCGGGGAAACACCGCAGAATGCGGCACGTACCCGCGGACCAAAATGCCCTCTGACTTGGAAACAAGATGCGGCTCCTTGGTCAAGACAAGCGCCTTTAGGCCCAAACTCTGCACCGCTGCGACCGAATTTTCATAAAACTCGCCCGGATTTTCCGACAGGATGCTTCCGAGCGTAAAGACAATTGGTTCGCCTTCCATGAAAGCGTCCAATTCTGGATCGGACGTTCGGACAGGGTCGTCAATTATGGGAAAGCCGGTCAGGTCTACCGCTTCGGGGATATCCGGGGGGCGCGGCGCAAATTCAGCTGAGTACAGGCCCAGAATACGTGCAGGTTTCAGCTGAAAATCCAGCACCGGCGTGCGCGATAATTTTCCCAATCCATAGGCCTGTCGTGGCGGATTGAGGTATTTGGCAAACATGAGCTTCATGGCCTGCTTGGCACAATGAATGACCAGCCGGTTCCAGATGATGGCAGGCTTTGATGCTGGCGTTTGGATCAGTCCGGGGATGTCACGCAGGACTGGCGGATCAAAGGCGCTGAGCAATCCAAGGGGCCACAAGTGCGCTCCGACAAAAGGGATACCTTTTTTCTCGGCGACGGACTGCGCGTTGAAGGCCCAAGGCGGCCCGACAATTGCGGACGCGTTGCCGACAAGCGCTTCAACCTTGTCGAGGTTGCCGGAAAACGCGGGCATCACGATGCGCCAAAAGCGGCTAATGCTTTTCCGCGTCGCCTCAATGGCGGCTTCGCCCTTCAACCCTGCCCTTTCAAACAAAACAATCGCATCAGTGACCACACCATGCGCCTCGAAACCGGCGTTCTGTACAGCGTCCACATTGCTGTCGTTGGTAATAAAAACGCAGGTCACACCCTGTTTGCAGAGTTCTTGGGCAATGGCCAAAAACGGATAGACATCCCCAAGGGAGCCATAGGTTGAAAAAACGACACGCATGATGGAACGCCCCCTTCGGTCCAATCAATCCCGAAGATACATTTCAAGAAAACCATCGCAGATGAAGCCCAAAAACCTGATGGCGTGAAAGGTTCATCGCCCCATGTCGTGGACGTCTGTGCAATGCGCGGTCATTGACCTGGTTCACATGATGCAAACGTCCCATCTACCGGAGCCGGACCCTAATTGGCCGCAATCTGTCCAATCCTGCACGTCGGGGCGACGTCTCAGAGAAATTGTCGTTGTGTTTTCTTTGCCGGACACCTGGTGCTCCACTGGTTTCAGGGGAACGGACATGACGGATCGACGGGTTTTGAGCACCTTCGGGCTGGCCTCAGATTTGACGGTATTGCCCACCGGACGTGTCGGGCTGGATGTGTCAGTCTTTCAGGCCTCCGCAGGGAATGCGGACTGGCCTCTTGTGGATGTTTGAGAGAGTTTGCAGCATGGATGTCATCATCGTTGAAATGACCAGCACCGCCACCTTTGCAATCGCGGTATTTGGTGCTGTGTTCTGCCTGATGCAGACGAAGAATTCTTCGGTAAGCCTCAGTTTTTCCGCATTTCTTGCAGCCGTGGCTGTGAACAATGGCCCGGATGCGTTCAGGCGCCTGATCGAAGAGACGCCACCATCCTTTGGGTTGATGATCGACATAGGCACATGGCCAACCTCTTTCTTTCTGGCACCGCTGTTCTGGCTCTACGTCTTCACACTGACATCCGAAGAAGGACAACGCCCGGCGCGACCCGTCCGTCACTTTGTATTGCCCGGTCTCGCGGTGTGTGTTGCCGCAGTGGTTTTGGCATCGCCACCAGAGGTCAGGGAGGTTTTCACATCACCGGAAGGCGAAATGAATACGGCGTGGACGCAGGTCGTCGTGATCAGTTTCGGCCTGCTCCAGCTTGTCGTCTATCCTCAGATCGCTGTGTATCTGTACCTGATCTTGCGCCGGTTGTTGCGGTTTCGGCCCAAGCTGCGTGACGTATATGCCAGCACGCAAGAGCACGAATTGCGCTGGATCTATGTGATCGGCGGGCTGAGCGTGCTGTTCTGGCTGACCCAGACTGTCCTCCTTTTCGTTGCACTAGACGCTGGGCAAACCGGGATACCGCCAGCATTGGTGAATGTTGCGAGCGGTGTTGGTTTCGCACTTGTGGCCGCAACCGTGCTGTGGGGGTTGCGGCAACGCCCGCCATTGATGCCACAGACCGACGGCCCACTCCCACCCGGGCCGACCGCGGGACAGAAACCGGGCAAATATGAACGATCTGCTCTGAGTGCCGAGGCATCCCAACGGCTGGGCCGCAAACTTCGTGCTGCAATGGAAGTCGACCACCTGCACCGTGATCCCAACCTTTCGCTTTGGGCGCTGGCGCGGCACATCGGTGCGTCATCCAATTACATCTCTCAGACCCTGAACGAAGAGATTGGGGAAAGTTTCTTTGATTTTGTAAACGGCTACCGCGTGACCGAGGCAAAGACCCTGCTGGAAACGACCGACAAATCCGTGCTGACAATCACGTATGATGTCGGCTTTAACGCACGGTCGTCATTCTACAACGCGTTCAAACGCTTAACCGGCGAAACACCATCGAGCTTTCGAAAAATGGTGTCTCAACGTGCCGGTATGGACGACAGCGCAGCCTGAATCCGGCACGCCTGACCCGTTACGACTGATCAGGATAAGCCAACGACCTCAACACTCACGAACACGCAACCGAAACGGGGTGCGGCGCACCTCACTTGGCTTCTGCGCAAACGGAAACGGCGCAAAGCATCCAAAAAACAAAATAGGAATACCGATGAAAAGATACCTGATACTCGCTGCGCTCGCGCTCAGCGCCTGCGATTCACCCGCAGAGATTTCTGCCAGCAAACAGCTCGATGCGGCGTGTTTGGATGGCAACCTTCAGGCCTGCGCAGCGGTGCAGCAAAGAGTTGACGCACGCAATCAAAGCCTTGCAACCACAGCCGCAGGTTTGTGAGTGAACTGGCCGTCTCGGTGGACGCACTGTCCAAGTCGCAAAGACAGATAGCCGAAACCGGACGGCCATAACTGACCTGTCATTTACCGCCCGTTTTGGATGGCGTGACAGGTGGCGTTCTGACCCTTGTGCTACTTGGGCCAGAACGCAAACTTCCGGTTTCCCACGCATCGGGCCGGAGCATGGCCGCGATAGAACAGTGGGACAGGCAGGTTCAAAATGTCTTGCAAGCCCACAGAAGTGGCATGTGCCGCATGTGCAGGTGCGACAACATCCTGACGAGCAAACTGATCCGGCTCAATTCACGCCGCTGCGAAGGGTGCATTTTACGTGGCAAGATCACCAGCCGGACAGAATGAACATGCCAAAAGAACTTGCCGATACGGATCATCCCTTGGTCCAAGCGACAGCCAGCCGCTTAACACAGTCCGCCAAAACGGATCGGCAAAAGTTGAGGCGCCTGTTCCTCTTTGTCCGCGACGACATCGCGTTTGGTTTCCCGACAAAAGGTGATCTTGTTCCGGCATCCGAGACGATCAAAACCCGTGTCGGTCAATGCAACACCAAGGCCACGCTGTTGCTCGCGCTGTGCCGGGCAAGTGGCCTACGCGCGCGCATCCATTTCTCGCTCATCAGCAAGGACATTCAGCGCGGGTTCTTCACTGGGATACCCTATTGGCTCATCCCCAAGGAAATCTCTCATGCATGGATCGAGGTGGAGATTGACGGCACATGGCGGCGTATCGACAGTTTCATCAACGACACGCCACTGCACCAAGCGGCGGTGCGCGCGCTTGCGCGGCACGGTTGGAACGTCGGGTTCTCGCTGGCGCTTAACAACGGTCAAGCGTCCGCTGATCTGAATATCGACGCCGAAGCGTTCGAGCAGATGGCAGCGGTGACAGACAATCATGGTGTCTGGGACGAGCCAGCCGATTACTATGCGAGCGCGCTCTACAAGAACCGTCCGGGACTTCTCCGCCTGCTTGCATATCGACTGTTCATCGGCTCTGTGAACCGGCGGATTGAAGCATTGCGGGCAAGCTAGTGCGACCAGTTGCCTTGGGTTGGGTTTATGAGCAAGGCGTGTCCGCCGAACGGTCGCACTGCTCTCAGACTGTGACATCCGCGACCGGTCGGCGCAGTGACATCGGAAGCGCTGGCGCCCGCCCAAACCGGACAATCAAATCGGGCCGCGTGTCCGGCATCTTGAGCCAGCGCGCAAACTCGCCTCGCAGGCGCGGCACTTCGATAGGCTGATTGATATGCGCGTTTCGAATACCCAGAACCGTCGCCTGTAACGCAAATCTTTGAAAGCTTTGCCCAACCTTGATCCAGTGCTCCGGATCTTCGCGGTTGCCGACGAACACCGCGACCCCGGCAGACGACCGTATATGATTGCGATACTTGTCGTTCTCGGTCCTCTTTTTGAACATCAGCCCAAACATGCGCTCAGCGATCCAGCCCGGCACCACGGGATTGCCCGAGCAGGCGGCAAACAGGCCGTCACCGTTTTGCATTGCTTGATCCGGCGTGAACCTGATCCAATTGCGCAACTCCTGTACAAAGGCGGGATCATCCATCTGAGCGCTGTTGCCCTCGACCACGAACTCGAGAATGTCCTCGCGCGCATCTCGATCGGTGAAAAACAAAACAGACACACCCTCTTGCGACGCGGCGGATTTCAGCAGGGCAATGTCCGATGCGGATACCTGCTGACCGTCATATTCGGAGCGCGTCGACTGTCGCAGAGGGATCGCTTGCCGCAAGTCGCTTTTGGCCGCTTTGGCGCTGGCCAGCATCACATCAATCTGCGTGCCATTCGTGACGGCAGTCGCCTGCCAGCCAAGGGGCTGCGCCGCGATGATCAGGTTCTCCGCAGCGCAACCCAAACTGACAAACAGATGATGGTCATCGGGGTCAACAACCTCTGTACGACGGGTGAAATCAGGCAGGATGCTCACCTTGTCTTTGCCAAATCGGAACATCCACGGCTGCGTGTTGTGCCCATTGGCGGCCAAGGTCGCCATGCGCAAAAGATCACCGCGCGCAGAGTTGCCGGAGGTCAGCGCCCGCTGGCGGGCGGCTTCTTCGGTGTAGCTGCCCATCGTGGGCCAGGTTGCGTACCCAACTGCGCCAAGGGCCGCAGCGGAAAGGCCTAAAGTGATCAAAGTACGGCGCGACAACATCTATTTTTCCCAACAGATCAAACGAATTGGCCCCAGTTTAGGACCTTTGCCCAGCGTCCTGTTGCGATGTATCAATGCGGTCCGCATTTCAGCGCCAAACAACTGACTGACGCGCCCAAGCCGCTCCGCTTCCAGGCCAAGTCTGCCGGGCAGAACGCGCGTCCGTCTGCCTGTGGCCGCTGATGCACAGTTGATATTCATCAACGGAACCCCCAAGACTTCATGCAATGGACCAAGAAGGCCCGCACCATGGAGCAGCGACCATGAAAATCAGAACCTACGTCGCTATCGGCTTTGGTGTGGTCCTCCTCACCGCGTGCACAGAACCCGCGACGCTCGCCAGCGATAGGGCTGCCGAAGATGCAGTTGCGCGCGGGAAAGCCGTTTATGCAAAAGAATGCGCGCAGTGCCATGGCGCTGCTGGTGAAGGCGCGGGGCCTGCATCGTTGGGATTGGGCGTTGCGCCACCTGATCTGGTGGGGTTGAGCGCGCGCAACGGCGGAAGTTTTCCAAGGTCATTCGTGCGCCAATATGTCCTCGGACGGACAGAGGAAAACGACCTGGCCGGGCCGATGCCCGATTTCGCACGTGTCGGGCTGCGGCATGTGTACCCCGATGGGGGCGCTGATGGGGAAGTGCTCGAAGCGGACTTCGAAGGCTTGTTGGACTATCTTGCGGCGATCCAGGAATAGCCCCAACCTCTGACTTTGCATGGGGTCACGCGATAATTGATCCTCGCACCTTGGCCGCTTTGTGATCCGCTTCGCCAGCCCGTCGCCGCCCGGAGCGTTGCAACCCGAACGATCATGCAATTGCGGCGGGCTGGGGCGGTCCGGCGCTGCGCTTAGCTGGCTTGCGCACAGCGCTTGCACAGTGGCGCGTGTGGCACGGCTTCCAAACGCGCGTTCGAGATCGGTTCGCCGCAAGTTGCACAGATCCCGTAGGTGCCGTCGCTGATCCGCTTCAAGGCCAAGGTGAGCAGCGCAACCTCTTTTTGTGCCGCTGCTCCAAGGCTTTCCAGCACCTCATCATCTTCGATGTCGATGGCCTGTTCGTTCAGGTCCGCCGGTTTCGGTTCGCCCAACTCATGATCCACCTCATGAAGGCGTATATCCAACTCTTTCAGGCGGTCTGTGATCAGGCGCTCAAAGTGTTTCAGGTCCGGCATGGTATGTCCTCGGTCAAGTGTTTTGACACCTCTACCCCAAAGGCGGTCAGCCGCATTGATCAGGGTCAATCATGCCAGGTACATGTCTGGAAACGGCCCGCCCCTGTCGCGACATCCGCGACGCAATGCTGGATGGCACAATGGCACGGGCCCTTGCGCCAACTCCGTGACAAGCCCGCAGAGCAACGCAGCGTGTTGCCTACTCAGCCGGTTGCGTGCGGGGCGTGGCCCAATTCATCAACAGACGTGTGACGAACATACCGGCGATCAGCGCCGCCACGAAGACCATGACCCGGCTGTCCAACGTGCCCAGAGCGGGTAACGCACCGCCCGGACAAAAACCCGCAATGCCCCATCCAACGCCAAAAGTTGCAGCGCCGGTCAGAAGCTTTGCATCGAGCGTCCTGTTTGTCGGAATGTCAAATGTCGGCTCGAACACAGGTTTGGGCCGTCGCAGAACCAAACGATAACCGATGAACGTCACGATCACTGCGCCGCCCATCACAAATGCAAGGCTTGGGTCCCAACTGCCAGCAACGTCGAAAAAGTTGATCACTTTTGCGGGGTTGGCCATGCCTGACATGGCAATACCAGTGCCAAAGAGCGCGCCTGTCAGGACTGTCAGAAACGTGCGCATGGTTTACCCTCCCAGTACGTGTCGGATCACATAGACGGTCAGCCCAGTGGTCAGCATAAAGGTTGCCGTCGCGGCGAACGAGCGGGGCGAAAGCCGCGCCATGCCGCAAACACCATGTCCCGAGGTGCATCCGCTGCCCAAGGTAACACCAACGCCCACCAGAAGGCCGCCGAAGATCAGCAGCGGTGTTGCAGACGGAACCTCAATTTCAGGCAAGGCGCCTGTCAGTGCGAAGTATATCCAAGGGCCCGCGAACATCCCTGCCAACATAGCGGCGCGCCATGTCCAGTCATATCGGCTGGCAGGCCATATCGCGCCCGACAGAATACCGGTTGCCCCCATGATGCGGCCGCGCAAAAGCATCAAACAGACCGCAGCGCAGCCAATCAGAATGCCTCCACCCAAAGAGGCCAGAGGAGTGAACGAGGTCTCCATAGCTCAGAGCTTGCAGGTTGAGATGCCGGCAATCCGATAAAGCGGGCAAAACCGGAAAAGCGCGGTAAGAACAAGGATCACACCAACCGCCATGCTCCCAAAGGCCAAGGTGGCGCTGGACCAGATGGCGGGCATGTTCATCAGCGGCAGGAAGAAAAGAGCAAGCCCAATGACCACTCTTATCAGGCGGTCGGGATTTCCGAGATTGGCAGACATGTCTGTATCCTTTCTTGAGTTTCTGGTGTCCTTGTCTCAGCGGGTGACGGTTTGGTCTGTGATCAAGTCACACATCATCCAATCAATCACGGCGCTTGGGCCAGTCGTTCGATGGCCGGAACGTCGCGCAATTCGATCACGCCCCTGCTCAGTGTGAGCCACCCCCGCCGCTCAAACTCTTTCAGTTGCCTTGAAATGACCTCTCGCGCTGTGCCCAGTTCCACGGCCATCTGTTGATGCGTCAAATGCAGCGCATTCTGCGCATCCTGAAGTTCCAGCAGCTTTTCCGCGATGCGGATGTCCATGCGTTTGAAGGCAATTTCTTCTATCACCATAAAAAGATCGGTGATCCGTTTCGAATAGGCCTCAAAGACGAAAGCCCGGAACTCTTTCGACACCGCCATCAACTCGTCAAATGTGTCACGTGGGATCAGGATCGCTTCGACATTTGTTTCGGCAACGCCTTCTGCCGAATAGTCTTCGAACGCCAAGAGGCAGGCCGTTGTCAGCACGCAACTTTCACCTGCGTGCACACGGTACAGCACAATTTCACGGCCCGCTTCGGAAAGCTGTTGCACACGCACCGTGCCCGACACGAGCAACAACAGGTTTTCAGCCGGTTTGCCCGGCCCAAAGACCACCGCACCCTGTTTCAAAACCGCGGAAACCGCACGCTTGTCGAGCAGGTCAGAGACCGTCGGTGACAGTCCCGCAAGACCTGGGAACTTGTACCGCCATGTAAGATCTTTGAGCATTTCGTCGTCCTTGTTACGGCCGTTTTAGCGTTCAGGCTGTTGGATGTGATTGATCTTTGTCAAAGAGCTTTGCCACGTGATCTATGGGGCGGCTACGCCCATCCGTCCCGAAGTATTCTGTTGCCCCGTTCCGGGATGCCGCGCGCATTCATCAGCGAACAATTCTGACGGAACGGAAAGAACGCGGCGCAACACGCGCCCGGCATTGAGATTGATCAATCTCCACTGTGCGCCCTCATCTATGTGTGTCGCCACAGGAGAAACATGTGGCCGACATCATTTTCAGAACCGAAGGCATTACCAAAGTCTACGACACCGGTGAGGTGAAAGTCTTTGCTTTGGCGGGTGTCGATCTGGAACTGTACAAGGGCGAACTGACTGTCTTGCTCGGGCCGTCAGGCAGCGGAAAATCAACGCTGCTGAATATTCTTGGCGGTCTGGATCACGCGACAGAAGGACGGGTGTGGTTTGCAGACACGGAATTGACCAATCTGCCAGACCGGGGGCTGACACGATACCGCCGCGACCACGTGGGCTTTGTGTTCCAGTTTTACAATCTGGTGCCCAGCCTGACCGCGCGCGAGAATGTGCAACTGGTCACCGATGTTGCCCCCGATCCGATGCCCGCCGAAGAAGCGCTTGACCTTGTCGGGTTGACCAAGCGGATGGACCATTTCCCGTCCGAAATGTCTGGCGGCGAACAACAGCGCGTCGCCATTGCGCGCGCCATCGCAAAGCGTCCGCAAATCCTGCTTTGCGATGAGCCGACGGGCGCTTTGGACAGCACAACCGGCGTTCAGGTGCTGGAGGTCTTGCGCGATATCAACGAACGCTTTGGCACGACGACAGTGGTGATCACCCACAACGCGGAAATTCAGCGCATGGCACACCGCGTGATTTTTTTCCAAGACGGCAAAATCAGCGAAGTCCGGACAAATGAAAAACGTCTGGCCCCGTCCGAGATTGTGTGGTGAGCGGTATGCAAGCGATTGACCGGAAACTGCTGCGCGATTTCAAGCGGTTGTGGATTCAGGCCATTGCGATTGCGTTGGTGTTGGCGTGCGGGGTCGCGATCCTGCTGACGTCGGTGGGCATGTATGACGCGTTGTCAGAAACACGCGCGGCCTATTACGAACGCAACCGGTTTGCCGACGTTTTCGCCGTAACGAAACGTGCGCCACGGTCCTTGCTGTCGGAAATCGCACAGATCGACGGTGTGCTGAGCGTCGAAGCGCGAATCTCCGGCGATGCCATTCTTGATATTCCCGGACGCACGCGTACAGCGGTAGGCCACATCTTGTCCTATCCCGAAATCGCGGATCCCGTGCTGAATGTTCCGTTGCTTGTTTCCGGGCGCTTTCCCAATCCGCTCGGCACTGACGAAATTGTCGTGAACGCCCCCTTTGCAGAGGCCAACGGGTTTGTCGAAGGCGATCACTTCAGCGCCAATCTGCGCGGTCAGAAACGTGAACTTACGATTGTGGGCACGGTACTGTCGCCCGAGTTCATATACACGATCGGGCCGGGCGCGATGATGCCGGACAATGCCGCCTTCGGCATCGTCTGGATGCCCGAACGCGCCGCTGCGGCTGCTTATGACATGACCGGCGCTTTCAACGATGTGTCGCTTGCCCTGGCGGCAGGCGTGCAGACGGCCCCCGTTATTGACGCGCTCGACACCTTGCTGGAGCCCTATGGCGGGCTGGGGGCCTATGACCGCAGCACGCATCAATCAGACGCGTTTCTGGATGCCGAGATCAGCCAGCTCAGGGGCATGGCCGCGATCCTGCCGCCGATCTTCTTTGGCATATCGGCCTTTTTGGTCAGTATGGTCATGGGCCGGATTATTGCGCTGGAACGCAGCGAGATCGGGCTTTTGAAAGCCATCGGATACTCCAACACCGAGATTTGTTTGCACTATCTGATGCTGGCCGGTCTGATCGCCGTCGTGGGTGTTGGCATTGGCTGGATCGCGGGCACGTGGCTGGCGCGCGACACGGCGGCGCAATATGCGGAGTTCTTCAACTTTCCATACGTGATTTTCCGAGTGTCGCACTGGGTCTATGCGGCGGCGGGTCTGGCCGGGCTCTTGACCACCAGCCTTGGCGCCACGCAAGCCGCGCTCAAGGCTGCCAAGCTGGCCCCGGCCATCGCCATGCAGCCCCCTGCCCCACCTCGGTTCAAACGGTCCATCATAGACGAGGCAATGGCACGGATGCGGCTGACGCAGTCCACGGTGATGATATTGCGTTCGCTGTTGCGGTGGCCCCTGCGCAGCTTTCTGACGTCACTGGGCCTGGCCCTTGCCGTGGCATCCGTGATCGCGGCAACCTTTATCAACGATGCGTTGGATGAAATTGTCGATCTGGCGTTCTATCAGACAAACCGGCAGGACGCGATGCTGCTCTTTGCCACCGACGTGCCAGAGGCCGCTGTCGAAGACGTGCGCCATCTGCCCGGAGTGCTGCAAGCCGAGAGCCAGCAGTTCCACGCCGCCATCCTGCGCCACGGCCATCTGAGCAAACGCACCGCTGTCGAATCCCGCCGCCCCGGCAATGACCTGAGCCGCGTTTTGGATGCCGATCACCGCCTGCTGGATGTCCCGCCCGGTGGCCTCGTTCTGTCGGAACGGCTGGCCGGGCATCTGGGTGTAAAAGCAGGCCAAAGCATCGACGTCGAATTCCTGAGCGGCCGGCGCGAGACATTCAGCCTGCCGGTCACAGCGCTTGTCGAACTGCACTTTGGGCTGGGGGCATACATGGACTTTGAGACCATGAATGCGATGTTCCGTCAGGCCCCGCGCGTATCGACTGTGAATGTCACGCTGGACGAAAACCAGTCCGAGGCGCTGCACGCTGCGATCAAGGAAACGCCAGAGATCACCGGCATTGTCGAGATGAACGAGAACCGGCGGTCCTTTCAGGACACGATCGAACAGAACATTGTTGTGATGAACACGATCTACATCGGCATTGCCGTGCTGATCACAGTCGGCGTGACGTATAACGCGGCCCGCATTCAGTTGTCGGAACGTGCGCGCGAACTGGCCAGTCTACGCATCCTCGGTTTCGGGCGGGGCGAGATTTCTTACATTCTGTTGGGGGAAATGATGCTGATTGCGCTCATTGCGCAACCCTTTGGGTGGCTTATCGGCGCATGGATTGCACAGCTGATGACCAACGCGTTCACCAGCGACCTTTACGCTATTCCGCTGGTTTTGAAGCCCGCGACTTTCACCATGGCCAGTCTGGTTGTCCTGATCGCCGCTTTCGTCTCTGCGATGATTGTGCGGCGACGCTTGGATGGGCTTGATCTGGTTGCCGTCATGAAAACCAGGGAGTGATCCTATGTCCTATTCCCCTCGTACGCTTATCCTGATCGGAATTGGGGTCACCCTTGTGGCGGGGCTGTCTTATGTCAGCTTTCGCGAAAATCCTGTGCCAGTTGATCTGGCCACCGTCACCCGAGGCCCGCTGGAAGTGACGATCAATGCAGACGGCCAAAGTCAGGTGCGCGATCTCTTTGAAGTCGCGTCACCGATCTCGGGCACCGCCCTGCGTTCGCCGGTGACCGAAGGCGATGTGGTTCGCGCGGGCGAAACGGTGGTTGCCGTCGTGAGGCCTGCTTCGTCCGCGTTGCTGGACGCGCGGACGCAGCTACAGGCCGAAGCGGCGCTGCAAGAGGCCATGGCCGCGCAACACGTCGCCGAAGCAGATTTGAAACAGGCAGAGGAGACTGCGCGCTTTGCCCAATCGCAGTTTGACCGGACGCAGGCATTGGTGGCGCGTGGGGTTGCATCAATCACCCGCCTCGAAGACGACACGCAACGTCTTGCCGTCGCAAATGCCACGATTGAGGCGGCACAAGCCCGGATCGAAATGGCCGCCGGGGCAATCGAGCGCGCGCGCGCAACTCTGTTGCAACCCGAGAACGCAACCACAGCGGCCAACGGTTGCTGCATCGAGGTAAGGGCGCCCAGTGATGGCATTGTCCTCTCGGTTGAGGCGGTCAGCGAAAGGCCCGTCGCAATCGGTACGCCGCTGGTCAGCATTGGTGATCCAACCGCGCTGGAACTGGTGGCCGACATCCTGTCAAACGACGCCGTGCGGCTTAGCCCGGGAAAGCTGGCCTATGTCGAACGCTGGGGCGGCACTGACGTTTTGGAGGCCCGGCTGGACCGCATTGATCCAAAGGCGCGCACCAAAGTGTCGGCATTGGGGATCGAGGAACAGCGGGTCGATGCCTATTTCACGCTGACGACGCCCGCAGACACTTGGCCCAATCTGGGCGATGGGTTTTCCGTCTTTCTGCGGATCGTCGAATGGCGGGCCGAAGATGCGCTACAGGTACCATTGAGTGCTACCTTCCGGTCCGGAGATGATTGGGCCGTTTTCGTCGCTGTTGATGGGATCGCTGAAAAGCGGATCGTGACACTTGGGCGGCGCAACGACCGCATGGTTGAGGTGCTTGGTGGATTAGAGGTCGCAGAACAGGTGGTCACCCATCCAAGCGATGACATCTCTGCCGGTGTTTCCTTGGTGGAAAGGGCGGCATTATGAGTAAGGACACCAAAACCTCACGCGGTCTCGATGCCCAGTGGCACGCGGCCTTGGGGCAGTTGACAGGCGGTCTCTCCCCCGCCGCCCTCGCGACGGCTTACTTGGACTGGTGGCTCCATGTGATCGGTTCGCCGGAAAAACAGGCGGAACTGGCGAAACTCGCTTTGGACAGGACGGCTCAGCACAGTCAGACAGACCCGCGATTTGCCGACCCGGCATGGGACCAGTTTCCATACAATGTAGTGTCGCAGGGATTTCTTGCCGCGCAAAACTGGTGGGATGCGGCGACGACAGATGTGCACGGCGTTGACCCAAAACACGCCAAGATCGTCAATTTCGCAACCCGTCAGTGGCTTGATATGGTTTCCCCCGCCAACTTTGCAGCGACCAATCCGCTGGTGCACAAACGCACGTTGGAGGAAGGCGGCAAAAACCTTGTGCGCGGCGCGCGCTATTGGATGGAAGACTTTAACCGCCTGCTCGCCAAAGCGCCGCGCGGCTCGGGACACTACACTGTCGGCAAAGATCTGGCGACAACACCCGGCGACGTGGTGATGCGCAACGATCTGGTGGAGTTGATCCGCTACCGACCCACAACGGAGACGGTGCACCCGGAACCGATCCTGATCGTGCCAGCATGGATTATGAAGTTCTACATTCTCGACCTGACGGCGCAGCGGTCTCTTGTCGCCTACTTGCGGGACCAAGGCTTTGAAGTCTTCATTCTATCGTGGAAGAACCCCGACGAGGCTGACGCGGAACGGTCGATGCAGGACTATATCGACCTTGGCGTGCGTGCGGCGATCCAGCAGGTGCAGGACATGGGCCGCCCGCGTCTGCACGTCGCGGGCTATTGCCTCGGCGGCACGCTCTTGTCGATTGTTTCGGCTGCTATGGCGCGCGACGGGGATGACAGCATCGCCAGTGTGAGCCTGCTGGCGGCGCAGGTGGATTTTTCCGAACCGGGTGAGCTGGGGCTGTTTATCAACGAAAGCCAAGTCGCCTTTCTAGAAGACATCATGGCGACGCGCGGTTACCTGAAGGCGGACCAGATGGCGGGCGCTTTCCAGCTTTTGCGCTCGAACGACCTGATCTGGAGCCGCGTCATCCGGCACTACCTTTTGGGCGAACGGACGCCGGACAATCCGCTGATGGCTTGGAATGCCGATGCCACGCGGATGCCTGCGCGGATGCACTCGGAATACCTGCGCCAACTGTTTTTGCAGAACGATCTGGCAAAGGGTCGGTTCAAGGTGGATGGCCGCGCCGTGGCCCTCAGCGACATACGGGCGGACATTTTTTGCGTTGCGACCGAGACGGATCACGTTTCGCCGTGGACATCGGTGTACCGGCTCTCCTTGCTCACCGATACCGATGTCACCTTTGTTCTGACGAATGGTGGTCACAATGGCGGGATTTTGTCTGAGCCGGGGCATAAGGGGCGGCATTTCAGGGTCGGCCACAAGACAGAAGGCGACAGCCACATGACTGCGCCCAAATGGTACGAAACTTATGCGGCACAGGATGGGTCTTGGTGGCCACAATGGACCGCATGGTTGCAAAACCACAGCAGCCCCCAGAAGAGGATCAAGGCTCCCAAACGTGTTCTGGGAGCCGCACCCGGCACCTACGTCTTTGGCTAGTGCCGGGTGTTAGCTTTCCTTCGGTGCGAAAGCCTTGGTCCCCATCTCGACCAGTTTGCCGGTTTCGGCCTGATACTGATCCACTGCCGTTTGGATGAACTCTGCTTGGATGCTTTGCAGGTCCGCCACGTTCTTGCAGTGCAGGATCTCGTGCTGGGTCTTCACATCCTCTTTGATCCGTTCCGCGATGAAATGGGCCACTTCTGCGCTCATATCGCTCACAGCCTCAAGCCAGGCTGTGCCCATGCCGACCATGCTGCCCAATCCAGCCTCCTGAAGCTGTGTGATCGCGCTTAACGGTGCGTCGGGTGTTGATTTGGTGTCATCGGATGGTGATTTTCCGGCCATGGTCGTTCCTCCGCTATGTGATTTGATGACGTGATCTTACCGCACCGTTGTCTGCTGTCTTTGACATGGCTCAATCACCCTCCCCATGGCGCCGGATACTGCGGGACGAACCTCGCGCAAAGGATGCCTGATGGCTGATGACATTCTGCAAACCGGTCTGACGGAGGCTGACGTGCGCGCGGCACGCCGTGTGCATGGGTGGAACGAATTGCCCACCGTCAAACAAACCGGCCCCATCCGCGTTTTGCTTCGGCAATTTTCCAGCTTTCTGGTGTTGATCCTGATCGTGGCCGCCGCCGTCGCACTTGCATTGGGCGAACGGGTGGATGCGCTGACCATCGGTTTGGTTGTCGTGCTGAATGCGGGCCTTGGCTTTGTGCAGGAGTGGAAAGCTGAAACGGCATTGAGTGCGCTGCGCGACATGCTGTCGCCGCAGGCGATGGTTCTGCGTGAGGGCTGCGAGCAGGTCATTCCCGCACGCAATATTGTGCCCGGCGATGTTCTGATCCTGTCTCCCGGCACCAAGATCGCAGCGGATGCCAAGCTGCTTCGCGCAGCAGATCTGTCCGTGGATGAAAGCGTGCTGACAGGCGAATCCGTTCCCGTGGCCAAAGGGGCTGCGGACCAGAGCATTGATGTTTTTGCAGGCACTTCGGTCACTGCCGGTCGGGCAGAGGCGCAAGCCACGGCAACGGGGGCCGCAACCGAATTTGGCAAGATCGCACATCTGACAGGATCTGTCGGCACAAAGACCACAAATCTGCAGAACAAGCTCGGGCATCTGGCCCGCCAACTGGGTATTGCGGCCCTTCTGGTCGCCGCCGGGGTTGCTGGCCTTGGAATCTGGCTGGGACGTGACCTGACCGAGATGGTGATGACCGGCTTGTCTTTGTCGGTTGCCATGGTCCCCGAAGGCCTGCCAGCCGTGGTGACAATCACATTGGCCTTGGGGGCCACTGCGATGGTGCGACAGAACGCGTTGGCCCGACGGCTACAGGCCGTCGAAACACTTGGCGCCGCATCGGTGATTTGCACGGACAAGACCGGCACGCTGACCGAAAACAAAATGACAGCGACGCAGGTCTGGACGTCGGACCGATCCTATCATGTGACCGGCACCGGCTATGATCCGGCAGGACACATCGAATGGGACGGCGCGCGCATACGCGCGGCAGATGATCAGGTGTTGGGCGCAGTGTTGAAAACCGGACTGTATTGCAGCCACGCACATCTGGTCCGCGAAGGCGATGTCTGGCAGATGGTGGGCGCGCCAACCGAAGGCGCCTTGATCACACTGGGCTACAAGGGATGGTGCGATCTGCCCGAAGAACGCAACCTGCTGGCAGAACTGCCCTTCAGCAGCGCGCGCAAGCGGATGTCCGTCCTGTATCAGTCGGCGGCCACTGCCGAAATCTTGACCAAGGGCGCGCCAGAACGTGTTCTGGAGGTCTGCACCCATGTGATGACGCAAGCCGGTGCCCGCCCCATCACCGCAGAAGACCGGGCCGACATCGAAAGCGCCTATACGCAGCTTGCCGAAAAGGGGCTGCGCGTGATGGGCTTTGCGCAGCGCAGCGCGTCCGACCACCAGATCGTCGAAGAGGGCATGACCTTTCTCGGTCTTGTCGGCCTGATTGATCCACCGCGTGAGGAAGTCCGCGGTGCCATTGCGATGGCCCAATCCGCAGGCATTCGGGTGGTGATGATCACGGGCGACAGTCCAATCACGGCCAAGGCCATTTCGGGGCAACTGTCCTTGAACGTCGCGCAGCATCTGACCGGGGACGCGCTGGACGAACTTGACGACATCGCGCTGGACGAGGTCCTGCGCGGCGACGTCCTGTTTGCCCGCACCAAACCGGAACAGAAAATGCGCATCGTGTCCGCCCTGCAAGCGCAGGGGCAGATCGTCGCCATGACCGGCGACGGCGTAAACGACGCGCCCGCCCTGAAACAGGCTGACATTGGCGTTTCCATGGGGATCAGGGGAACGGATGTGGCGCGCGATGCGTCCGATTTGGTGCTGCTGGATGACAACTTTGCCACGATTGTCCGCGCCATTGGCGAGGGACGGCGGCAATTTGCGAATGTGCAGAAATTTGTCCGCTATCTGCTGTCCTCGAACGCGGGCGAGGTTATTGCGCTTGTCATCAACATCGCCATCGGCGGGCCGCTGGTGTTCCTAGCCACGCAAATTCTGTGGATGAACCTTGTGACCGACGGGGTCACGGCGGTCGCCTTGGGGCTGGAAAAGTCAGAACCCGACCAGATGCAAAAACGCCCGCGGCAGAAAGACACGCCCATTCTGGGCAAAAGCGGGATTGTCACGATTATTCTGCTTGGCACCTACACCGGGTTGTCGAGCCTTTGGATCTTTTTTCATCTGATGGATCTTGGCGTGGAACTGGCGCGCACCACAGCCTTTACCGCGATGGTCGTCTTTGAAAAGGTCAGCGTCTTTGCGTTTCGCTCGCTGCACCTGACGACAACGCGGATTGGGTGGTTTAGCAATCCATTCCTGCTCGCCGCACTTGCCGTGACACTGGGTGCGCAGGTGGTGGCGGTCTATTGGGCGCCGTTGCAGGTGCTGTTGCACACCGTTCCCATCGGACTTGATGAATGGCTGCTTATCAGTGCTTTCGCCCTGCCGATCATCATCGTGCCGGAGGTCCTCAAAGCACTGCGGCCGCTCACGCTACCGGGCAAAGTAGTAGGCCGCGAGGCTGCCTAGAAACGTCATCAACACCAGGATGGAGTCCATTCCAAATTCACCCCAGCGGGGTTTGCGGCGCACAATCAACCCGGTGAGGTAAATGGCGGTGACCACCAGCCCAAAGCCAAGTGCCAGACTGACCGTGCGCGACGTGTCCTGAAGGATCGGCCCCGCGCGAAACAGGATATCGGCAGGAAACACCAACACCAACATAATGAGATTGCTGCCAAATATGTTCGAGATTGCCATGGTGTACGCGCCGATGCGCACAGCGGCTATGCTGGTGGTCAATTCTGGCAAGGAGGTCGCGGCAGCCAGTAGCGTCACACCAATAAACCCGGTGCCCAGCCCTGTCTGGTCGGCGATGCGCTGCGCAAAAACGACCAGCAAAAGCCCAAAGACCAGAATCGCAAGACAAGCCGCAACCGCCTGCCAGATCAGCGCCGCGTTTCCAGCCGCGCTTAGCCCTGTCGGCGCAGGAAAGGCCAGCGGATCGGGGTCTGGCAGATCGACAGGCACCCAATCGCTGCTGTCATCATAACGCCTGAGCAACCAGATTGCGCCGCAGTAGATCACCGCAATCGCGACACTGCCCAAACCGACTCCTGCAATCACAAAGGTCTGGCCCAGACTGGTGACAACAAGGGCGACCGACAGCAACAACACAAGCAACGTGGCTTCTAACGCATGGTTGGCCTTGCGCGGGTAATTTGTGATCGGACCCCGTGCCCAGAAATCGGACATCGCAAGGATCGCTGTTTGCAGCGCAATGCCCCCAAAGAGGTTATTGAGCACCAGATCACGCGCCTGCTGCACTGCGGCACCCAAGGTTGTCGCGACTTCCGGCAGCGACGTTGCCAGTGACAGCAACAGCAATCCGACCAGTGACTTTGCCAGCTTGAACCGATCCGCCAACGCATCTGCGAGATACGCCAACCGCGCACCCGCGATCCAGACACAGGTCGCGCTGGCGGCAAAGACCAGCAGGCTTTGAAACAGGGTTGTGGCGGGGACAATCATGGCATTGGCGTAGTGAGAATTGCCATCACCTGATTGATCTTCCTCAATCTTGCGGCGGCACAGCCCCCTAGCATCCTGCAATGACGCTGGAACACGGACATAGCCCTCAGGACATCACCCGCCGGCTGTCCAACGCCCAGAATTACAGCCCGCTCAAGGACATGATCTATGGCGGGATAGACGGTGCGGTGACAACCTTTGCCATCGTAGCAGGGGTCGAAGGGGCCGGTTTGCCGCACAACATCATTGTCGCCCTTGGGCTGGCAAACATTCTGGCAGACGGGTTTTCCATGGCGGCGAGCAATTACTCCGGCACCAAAGCCGAACTTGATGACCGCAAACGCATCATCCAGATCGAGGAACGTCACATCGCCAATCATCCCGAAGGCGAACGCGAAGAGTTGCGGCAAATCCTTGCGCTGCGCGGGCTGTCGGGCAGCCTTTTGGATCAGGCCACCGACGCAATTGCACAAAGTAAGGACAAGTGGATTGGCCTGATGCTGACCGACGAATACGGGTTGACGCGTAATGACCCTCATCCCGTGCGCGCCGCATTGGCAACGTTTCTGGCCTTCCTGATGGCCGGAGCCGTGCCACTGATCCCCTTTGTCTTTGGGCTGCCCAATCCCTTTGTACTTTCGGTTTGCGCAACGCTTCTCACCTTCTTTTTGATCGGTGCGGGCAAAAGCCGGTGGTCGCTGTCGAAATGGTGGCGCTCGGGCGCGGAAACGCTGTGTATCGGCGGGATGGCGGCCCTTCTGGCCTATGGTGTTGGGGGATTGTTCCATCCGGGCTAGGCGCAAATGAGCCCGCGCAGTCAGCCAACGGAAGCAGTCAACTTTTTGTGCCTGCGGCCAGTTTTTTTGCCGCAAAGGGCGACGCCAATTACACGATGGAAAGGCAGGCGCATTTCGCCCGGTGACTGATACGTTGCGTTGTGCTGCCCAGCACCAAACCGGACAACCCGCCCAATCCACGGCGCCCAGTGACAATCAGATCAGCACCGATCTTATCTGCGTATCGCAATAGCTCGGTCGCGGCGTCACCGTGCGGCATATGCGTTCTGACATCCGCAAAGAACATATCAGCGGCGATGATCAGCGCTTTGTCCAAGACCTGCTGCCCGGCCCGTTCGATTTCGTCATAGGACGGTTTGGTTATGGCCGAGTGGTACCCGGACACAGCGCCAACGACATAGGCAGCGGTTTCGGCGTGAGGCACGTGCACCAATGTCACTGTACCGCCGTAGTGCTTGCCCAGATCGAATGCGACCCGTGCTGCTTTCTTGGCCTTTTCCGATCCGTCGATGCCGACAATGATGTGCTTGAACATTCCGTTCCTCCCTTCTGTCACCCCGCGCATCGGGTCTAGACGGCGAGCAACGCGCCAAGCTGGGATTCAATTTCACGCAGCGGTTGCGCAGACAGGTCTTTGGGGATTTCGCCGATCAAAACAGCCGACAGGGAACCATCAAGATGCGCACGCAGCAAACCCATCATATGCGGCCCAGAGATCAGGATGAGCCGGTCAAATGTCTTGCCGTGACGCGCCTTTGCCAGATCTTCGGCAATCCGCTTGGCAAATCGGGTGTCGGCCAGCTCTTGTGGGTCCGTCTGCGACACAGCCGACACCGCCGGCCCGGAAATGCTATGCCCGACACCCGCTTTGTCGCGGGGCATGGACACCTCCGGTGCCCGCCAATTTTGGTCGTTGACTGCCGCCAAGCCTTTGCCGGGCCCCAAATGCGCATACACCCGAGCCGCGCGCGTGTTCGCAACAACAACCCAAGTCACAATTGGTTTCATCGTTGTCTCCTTGCACCTGATCCTTTCAGATATGTCAGACCAGAACCAAAAGAGGTTGATGCATATCAATTCCGCCTTGCGCCTTGGGCGCAGCATTTGGCAGGTTCGGGCAAAGAGGAGACCGGCAGTGGTCGATACGGCAACGGACAGCGCCATTTTGCACGCCATCATGGAAGCGGCCGTGGATGCGATGGTCGTCTCGGATGAAAAAGGCAAAATACTACGCACGAACGCTGCCGCTGCGCGCCTGTTTCAGTTTGATGTGACCGAGATGGTGGGCCAAAGCGTCAATATGCTGATGCCGGAGGCGCTGGCCGCGCTGCATGACGGATTCATGTCGCATCATATCAAGACGGGTGAAAAGCGGATCATCGACATCGGACGCGATGTCGAGGGGCAGCGCAAAGATGGCTCGGTCTTTCCGCTGCACCTGTCGGTCGGCCACAGTCAGGTCGAGGGCAAGCGCATCTTTATCGGCATTCTCCACGACTTGACGCATCGCAAGGCGACCGAAGACGCGCTGGCGCGCTCTCAACGTCTTGACGCCATTGGGAAACTGACGGGCGGCATCGCCCATGATTTCAACAATCTGCTGACCGTTATCGTCGGCAATCTGGAATTGCTGGAGATGCGCGGCGCTGACGACCGTCAAATGCCACTGATCAAGGACGCGCTTGAATCCGCTGAAATGGGCGCGGACCTGACAACGCGATTGATGGTGTTTGCGCGGCGCAGCAACCTCAAACCGGTCAAGGCGGATTTGCGCGAGCTGTGCACAAATACACTGACACTGCTCAAGCGCACCATCGGCGCGACCTACCGGATCAAAACCGACTTTGCCGCCGAACTTGACCCGGTCATGATCGACACGGTCCAACTGCAATCCGCGCTGATGAACCTTGCGCTGAATGCCCGCGACGCGATGGGAGCGGGAGGCGAATTGCTGGTTTCCATTGCCAATGTCACGATTGATGACAGCTATATGGCCCAAGAGACGGATATCGAGCCGGGCGACTACGTGCGGCTGTCCGTGAGCGACGATGGCGCAGGTATGAGTATCGAGGCGCAGCGCCGCGCGTTTGAGCCGTTCTTTACGACCAAAGACGAGAGCGGCGGCACCGGGCTGGGTTTGGCGATGGTGTATGGATTTGTGCGGCAATCAGGCGGTCACGTAACACTCTATAGCGAACTGGGTCTGGGCACGAGTTTTGGCCTCTATTTCCCGGCTGTGCGGCAAAAGGCCGAAACGGCGGACGCGCATGTTGCAACTGACATGCGTCAGGACCCGCCGCGCGGCAACGGCGAGACAATCCTGATTGTCGAGGACAACGAACGTGTGCGGAAACTGTCGATCGAGCGTATTCGCGACCTTGGCTTTGCGACGCTGGACGCAGACAGCGGTGACCGCGCGTATGAGATGCTCAAGAACGGCGCAGAGGTTGATCTGGTGTTTTCGGATTTGGTGATGCCGGGGACGTTGAACGGCTATGACCTCGCCGCAAAGATCGCGGCAGAATTCCCAAAGCTCAAAGTCTTGCTGACGTCCGGCTATGCCAGCGACGTGATCACGAGTGAACTGGCGCACGACGTCCATTCGCACATTCTACACAAACCCTACCGTCAGTCAGAGTTGGCAGAGCGGCTTCAGGCGCTCTTGGCCGATACTGGTGGCGACTGAACAACTTTCACATCGCTTGCGAACGTGTAGCCGATGCCGCGAACCGTCTTGATGAGCTGCGGTTTTGACGGGTCACGCTCGATCTTTTTGCGCAACCGGGCGACCTGATTGTCGATGGTGCGGTCCAGCGGGCTCCACTCGATCCCGCCCGTCAGGTCCATCAGCTGATCGCGTGACAGTACGCGCTTGGGCCTGTTCAGAAACACGTTCAGCAGCTTAAAATCGCCGCTGGTCAGTTCGCACGGCGAACTGTCCCGGTCGATCAGTTCAAGCCGGTCGGGATATGCTGTCATGCCATCAAAACAGAAATGCGCGCTGCTTGGTGCAGCATCTGCATCCGGGGTGGGCGCGGGCGCACCTGTTCTGCGCAGCACGCTTCGGACGCGCGCAATGACCTCGCGGATATGGAACGGTTTGGTGATGTAGTCATCTGCCCCGACCTCAAGCCCGACGACACGGTCGATCACATCATCTTTGCCAGTCACCATGATGATGGGCACTTGTGAGACCGCGCGGATCTGCTGGGCGATGTCGACACCGTTGTCCGCACCCAGATGAAGATCCAGTGTAATCAAGTTAAGCGGCGTGTCTCCGATAACTTGCATCACCTCGGCGGCTGTCTCGGCTTCGATGACGCGCGCGCCCTCACCCTCAAGCACGTTGCGCAAGAGGTGTCTGATCTTCTGATCGTCCTCAACAACAAGGATCGTCTGATCTTTCATTTGATCTCGTTTCTCGAGATTGGGTGGCAGATCACTTTATGCGTTGCCCCATCCGGCTGCGCCACTGACCTGCGTGTTACAAAACGATACAAAAGTCAGCTCTTGGACAGTAATTCAAATCACACAAGCAGATCAAGGTGGCCTCAATTGATCACGGAGGTCTGCCCAAATGTATGTCACGTTTCCCAGCGAAATCGCCGTCAAAGCGTCCACCGCCCCCCTTGCCAGTGCGTCATCGAAAACCGCCGAAGCCCGCCTGAAACGCGGCGCATATCTATATTTTGAGGGCGATGAGGTCGAATGGCTGTATCAGGTCACCAGCGGCGTGCTGCGGCTGACCAAACTGCTGGCGGATGGCCGCCGACAGGTCATCGCCTTTGGCTATCCCGGCGACATTGTCGGTTTTCCGGCAAATGATTTGCACCACACTGATTGCGAAGCGCTGACAGAGGTGCGGTTGCAACCTTTCCGCCGGTCGCATCTGGAAAGCGGCGACGGCGATCCCGCCTTGCACTGCGCCCTGCTGAAGGCCGCATTGCGCGAAATCAGCGCAATGCAGGACCACTTCATGATGCTCGGGCGCAAGTCCGCAACAGAAAAGCTCGCCTCATTCCTGTGTGTCCTGTCTGAGCGCGTGGGCGAGGATCTGGGAGCCTACCGTCAGATCAACCTGCCCATGAGCCGCGCCGATATTGCCGACTTTCTGGGGCTGACCACAGAAACTGTCAGCCGCACATTCACGCAACTGCGCAAAAGCAAGATCATCGCAATCGACAACATTCACACGATCATCATTCAACGTCCGACCGCCCTGATGAGCCTTGCAGAGGATGGCACCGACTGAACAACCGCCTTGCCCACCACATTTTGCGAAAGCCACGCAAACCCTGCGTGGCTTTCGTCGTTTCAGGGCGCGGGCCACAGATCGCGCAGGTCTTGCGGCAGGCTCGCCCACACGTCCTCGACTTCACCCCGGCTGATCCGCGCGTTGAGCATATCGAACACGCATTTGATGTCATCGCGCCCGCGATACTCGGCGGTGTCGCTCATCTGATGGCTGATAAAGGCTACGAAATCCTGCCCGCGCCTTTCCTTGATCGGGGTGTCTTTGGGCACCCAACCCTCAAAGTAGAAGCCCCGGATCATCACTGGCAGTTGCGCCGAGAGCTGGGCCACCTCATCGACCAGCAGGTGATCGCGGATACGGTGCAATGTGACGCGCAGCAGCCGCAGGGCGGATCGTTTCGATGACCAATCCAGTCTCCCTGCCAGTTCGTTGATCCACTCATGGGTCAGATGCACGCTTTGATCGATGACTTCCAAACCTTGTGCGGTCATGGGTTCTCTCCTCTGAAAAGGTCAGTCTTCAATTGGCTTCATGTCGACATCGAGCACCACATCAGGGCTGCCAATGAGCGACTGGAACACGGCGCGCGTCATCGCTCCGACACCCAGCAGGACCAGCGTGTAATTGGCCACCCACCCAACAAAGGGAATGAAGTTCAGCAGCGCAATAAAGGTGATGGCAGCGGCGAGAATCGCGAGACGCGCAACATTGCTTGGGTCGTCCGCACCGCCCAGACCGGTCCAGAGACGCATGGCAACACTGTAAGCACCCAAAGCATACCCAAGGACCCAAGCGACCACGATGGCGAGCACTGCAATCGGGACAAAGGGCAATCCGACGATGGTAAGCGCCGTGACCAGCACCGCACCAAAGAGCATCGACAGACCAATGACACCCAGCATGAATGTCTGACCGGGCGCGGCCGCGATGCTGCGGCGCATTCGGGCCAAGCGCTTGGGCATGAAACCCAGCATAAGCGCACCGAGCGCCAGGAAAAACAGCAACGACACGATGAAGCCAAACAGCATCGACGCAAATGTCGGCAAGGTCGGTATGTCCTTGCTCAACTCTTGCCATTCTTCATAAATCTGCCCGCCCGAAACCCTTTCGAATGTCACGCGATCCTCGGATGCGACGCGGGTCGGGACCTTGATCTTTTCCTCTGTGCTGTATGTCAGGCTGCCCGAAACAACGGCGTCCGGTCCAAAAGACAGCGTTTGCGCCAGAATCCGCACGTCCCCTGTGATCTTGGCGTTTAGAATGACGTCGCGCCCCATGACGGACAATGCGCCCGCGACAGGTCCTTCGACCGTCACCGAATTGCCCATCAGGCGCGCATTGCCAGCCGTTTCCGAGCTGCTTTCGGTGCGCGCTGAAAACGCCATAACCGACAGGTCTTCTGCGATTGTTCCACGGACCACAACGGTCGCTCCCATCGCATAAAGGTCTTCGGCCACGTTGACGTCGACCGACACATCGAATCCTGAAACATGCATATCGCCCAAAGCGGCACCTTTCACACGCGCGGATCGGGCAGCAACAAACGTATCCCCCTTGGTGTCAATCGACTGGCTGATCAGCCCGCCGGAAAAGAATGTGTCATCGCCGTTGCGCGTCGACACGGTGTCGGCAAATGCCGCTTGTGTCAGTGCGGCAAAGGCAATCGCGGCGAGCGTCGTTGAGAATGCAGACATCTTTGGCCTCTCTTTGAGTGCTGTGTTGCCTCAATGAGCTACCCCAACCGCCGCTGCTCCGGTTGATCGGGATCAATCGGTTCTGTCTGCGCACTGATATTCAACACCAGACACATTCCGTGTCGGCTGCACTGAAAGGAGACCGAAAATGTCACGGCAAACGCTTCCTCAAACCAACCGACCAAACCGCGAAACGGCTCTGTTTCCATCGCTGCAACGGGAAATGAACCGTCTTCTGGACCAATTCAAAGTTGGCTTTCCGATGCAAAACGAAGACGGGGCATCCTCTTTTGCCGGTCCGTCCTTTCCCGCGATCGACGTGGTCGAGACGGACGACACGGTGAAAGTCACCGCAGAGGTGCCCGGCGTCAAAGAAGACGATCTGGATGTCACCGTGTCGGGTGAAACGCTGATTCTGAAGGGCGAAAAAAGCGCGGATCACGAAGAAAAAGAGGGCGGCTATCATCTGATCGAGCGGCGTTACGGCAGTTTTCGCCGTCAAATCCCGCTTGGCTTTGCGCCCGAAGAAGGTGCCGTAACAGCCGATTTCGCAGACGGGGTACTGACGCTCAGCATCGCAAAACCTGAAACGGTCCAAGCCGCCGTGCAGAAAATCGACATTAAGAAAGCGTAACGACAGCCCGGGCGCGGCCACGCGCCCCGGCACTGCCAAAGTTCAAAGGAACAAAGCCATGTCCCCCAAGACAATTCTGGTCTGCCTCACCACTCCTGATCATGCGCACACACTTCTGAAAGTGGCGGTGCCGCTGGCACGCAAACACGGCGCGCATCTGATTGGCCTACACACGATTGAAGCGTTGGTCGTCTATCCGGGCATCGCCATGCATATTCCTGACACGGCCTTTGCATCGTTCAATGAAAGCCAAAAGGAAGAAGCCGAGGCGATCAAAGGCATTTTCGAAAAGCACACAGGTCCCGAAGCGTTCGTCAGCGAATTCCGTCTGGTCCGGGCTGAGGCGCAATCCGCCAGCGAGCGCATGATAGAAAGCGCGCGGGCCGCCGACTTGGTCATCATGGCGCACGAGGACAAAAACAGCGACCGCTATGATCAACGGCACGCGCAAACCCAAGTCATTCGCGAAAGCGGGCGGCCCGTGATCGTGGTGCCGCTGGATTACACCGGACCCGAAATCGGCGCGAACATCCTGCTGGGTTGGAGTGACACCCGCGAAGCCGCGCGCGCGGCGCACGATATGCTTGGTCTTGCCGATGACGGCGCAACACTGACGGTTCTGCGCGTCGGAAACGGGCCGCAGGACGCGTTCAAGGATTCTGACGCCATCGATATGGCGGAAATGTACGCGCGGCACGGTCTTAAACCAACGCTGGAACATCGTGATCCGATGGGCGACAGCATCGCGGATGTGTTGCAAACGGCCGCATTTGAAAAAGGCGCGGACCTGATTGTCACGGGCGCTTTTGGCCATTCCCGCGCCTATGACTTTGTCTTGGGTGCCACAACCTACGCGTTGCTGCGGGATCAGAAACTGCCGGTTTTGTTCAGCAAGTAGCGGCAGGGATTGTTATGTCGGACCAGATCGGCAGATGGTCCGACGCAACACGCGCCAGCGGGCTTTGATCAACGCCCGCATCGCGCAGCGTGACGCCCGTGGTCAGGGCAAAACGGTCAAGCCCGGCGATGGGGCGGCGCGCATGGAACGACCGTCCAGGACTGTATGTATCAAACCGCGCCGCCAAGGGTTCGAACCCTTTGGTTGTGGACCATTCGTTGAAATCGCCCGCGATCACGCAATGTGTGTCTTGGGACGTGTCCTTGTTCAGCTTGGCGAGTTGCGCGCGCCGGTCGCGCCTGCGCAGACCCAGATGCGCCGCAACGACGGTCAGCCCGGCGCCCACATCAAGCTGAACCCGGACAGCTCCACGCGGCTCCAGCCCCGGCAAATCCAGTCTGTCCACATTGCACACATCAAGACCCTTGCGCGCCAATACGGCGTTGCCATGCCACCCAATGCTCACGTCATTGAGGGACACATCCACCAATGCAAAATCTGTGTCGGCTTCGATCATCTGCGGCGGCAGAGCCGACGGGCGCGCACCCAGTCGTTTGTCCGCCTCTTGCAGCACCACGATATCTGCCTTCAGGCCGTTGATCACCTGAATGATGCGCTCAGGCTTGCGCATCTGGTCAAGGCCGCGGGCCTTGCGCATGTTATAGCTTACAACGCGTATCTGAGTTTCCTGCATAAACAGCATATAGGAATTTCCATGCCCGATTCTAACACTGCCACAGAAAACCGCCTGTGAAACTGATCAGGGACAGCGGGGCCATCATGTTGGTCATCTGGGCGCTGCTCTTGAGCACGGCTGTGATTTCCCTTGGGCTGTCACGCTGGTCCTTGGCCTTCGTCAGCTTTGCCACGCTCGCCTTATCCCTCGTTCCACCACTTCTTGCGGCGCGCTGGTCCCTGACCCTGCCATTGCCGTTTTTGATGTTCACAACCCTGTTCTTCTTTGCGTCCATCTTTCTGGGTGAAGCGTTCGATTTTTACGAACGCCTCTGGTGGTGGGACATCGCCCTGCATGGCCTTTCGGCGATAGGCTTTGGCCTGACAGGGTTCCTGTTCGTCTTTATGCTGTTTGAAGGCGACCGCCTCGCGGCACCGCCGTCCGCCATCGCGTTCATCAGCTTTTGTGTCGCCATGACGGTCGGCGCAATCTGGGAGATTTTCGAGTTCACCATGGACCTCTCCTTTGGGCTGAACATGCAGAAATCCGGTCTGAACGACACGATGGGTGATCTGATTGTTGATGCTTTTGGCGGGCTCATCGCCAGCCTGACAGGCTACTATTACTTGCGCAGCAACGCCGCCGGGCTGCTTGGGCGTGGACTGGGGCAGTTTATCGAGATGAACCAACGGCTCTATCGGAAGTACAAACACCGAATGAAAAAGTAGTGCCAGCCGAGGCAGGTGATTGAGCAATCTCAATCCGTCTTGCCAAATCTTCCCCATGATCACGGAAACTGCGTCCATCAGGGAGGCACTTCAAATGGTCATGCCACCACATGACGGCCCCAATCCAAAGCCTGTCACACCCAGCCGTTTTCCGACTGCCTACACCATTCTCTTTTCACTGGTCGTTGCCATGGCGGCGCTGACTTGGATCGTTCCCGCAGGCGAATATGAACGCGCCGCGAACACAACATTGGCCAAGGACGTGCCCGTGCCGGGCACCTATGCCCCCGTCGAGGCGGCACCGCAGGGTTTCTTTGACGTGCTGCTTGCTCCGATTGCGGGGTTTTACGATCCTGCCTCTTACGAAGCCAACGCCATCGACGTGTCCCTGTTTGTTTTGATCGTCGGCGGTTTCTTGGGCGTCGTGACCGCGACGGGCGCCATCAATACCGGCGTGGCCCAAGCCATGCGCAAGATGGAAGGCCGCGAAAAATGGATGATCCCGATCATGATGGGTTTGTTCGCGGCAGGAGGCACAACATACGGCATGGCCGAGGAAACGCTTGCCTTTTACGTCCTGCTGATCCCGATCATGATCGCGGCGGGCTATGATGCACTGACCGGCGTGGCGATCATCATGCTGGGCGCTGGCGTGGGTGTGATCGGCTCCACGATCAACCCGTTCTCCACCGCAATCGCGTCCAACGCCGCGGGTATCGCGTTTACCGAAGGGATGGCCTTGCGCCTCGTCATCCTGGGCCTGTCATGGATTGCCGCAGTTGTCTTTGTGATGCGCTACGCCGCGCGGGTGCGGGCTGATCCAACGCGCTCACTTGTCGCGCAAATGAAAGCCGAAAACGAAGCGCATTTTTTGCAGAAACACGCAGCCTTTGACGGTGAAACGCTCTCGGGACTGCAAAGTGTGATCCTGATCCTGTTTGCGGCAACCTTTGTTGTCATGGTCTGGGGCGTGTCCTCGCAAGGCTGGTGGATGGCGGAAATGTCCGCACTGTTTCTTGCCGCATCCATTCTTATCGGCACGCTGGGCTGGCTGGGTGAAAAGGCGTTTGTCCAAGCGTTTGTTGAGGGCGCACGGGACCTTCTGGGTGTGGCACTGGTCATCGGGCTGGCGCGCGACATCGTGATCATCATGGACCAAGGGCGCATTACGGACACCTTCCTGCATACATTCGAGGGGTGGATCAGTGGCATGTCCGACGTCGCGTTCATCAATGCGCTGTTTGGGATCGAAGCGTTGATGAGTTTCCTCGTCCCCTCCACCTCGGGTCTTGCCGTATTGTCGATGCCGATCATGGCACCGTTGTCGGACTTTGCCGGTGTGAGCCGTGATCTGGCGGTGACGGCGTTTCAAACCGCCATCGGCATCACCAATCTGGTCGCGCCGACCTATGCCGTGGTAGTCGGCGGTCTGGCCATCGGGCGCGTTCCCTACCACACGTGGCTCAGATTTGTGTGGCCACTGCTTGTGATCCTTTCGTTGATCTCTGTGGCGCTCTTGAGTGCGGCGGTGATGATATGAGCGCACCGCTGGGCGTATATTCAGAGGTCGGTAAACTGCGCACCGTCATGGTGTCACGGCCCGGCCTTGCGCACGAAAGGCTGACCCCAAGCAACTGCGACGCGTTACTCTTTGATGATGTGTTTTGGGTGGACGAGGCCCGCAAGGATCATTTCGCTTTTTGCGACAAGATGCGTGACCGCGGTGTCGAGGTGCTGGAACAGCACGACCTGTTGACCGAGATACTGGACGATCCTCGCGCGCGGCAATGGCTCTTGGATCGTAAGATCACCGAAGATCATATCGGTGTCGGTATGATGACCGAACTGCGCGCGTGGTTGGACGCGCTGCCAAGCCCCGAACTCACGCGCTACCTGACGGGTGGCATCACCACCAACGATCTGCCCTTTGCGCCGCACAGCATGTTTGGCCGTTTTCTTGGCCCCGACGGCTTTGTCCTGCCGCCGCTGCCCAACCTCATTTTCACGCGGGATACATCCTGCTGGATCTATGGCGGTGTCACACTGAACCCGATGCATTGGCCTGCGCGCCAGCAGGAGACGTTGATTGCCGCTGCCATTTACCGGTTTCACACGCGCTTTGCAGGCAAGGCAAGGGTTCTGTGGGGAAACCCCGATCAGGACTTTGGCCCCGCCACGCTTGAGGGTGGCGACGTGATGCCCATCGGCAATGGTTGCGTTCTGGTTGGCATGGGCGAACGCAGCACGCCACAGGCCGTGGGGCAACTGGCAGTCACATTGTTTGATCAGAACGTGGCAGAGCGTGTGATTGCCTGCCAGATGCCCGCCTCACGCTCTGCCATGCATCTCGACACTGTGTTTTCGTTCTGCGACCGCGATATCGTCACCAGTTTTACGCACGTGGCGGACCAGATCAGATGCTTCTCGCTCTACCCTGATGACAAACACGCGCTGAAGGTGGTCGAAGACCCCGGCCATATCTTTGATGTCGTCCAAGAAGCCCTGGGTATCGACAGGCTGCACATCATCGGCACTGGCGGCGACAGTTTCGAACAAGCACGCGAGCAATGGGACGATGGCAACAATGTCGTTGCGCTGGAGCCCGGCGTCGTCGTTGCCTACGACCGCAACGTCCACACCAACACGCTGTTGCGCAAGGCCGGGATCGAAGTGATCACCATCCGCGGGGCCGAGCTGGGCCGCGGACGCGGCGGTGGGCATTGCATGACCTGTCCCATGTCACGCGATCCGGTGGAGTGACCCAATGGCCTTCAATCTCAAAAACCGTTCCTTCCTTTCGCTGCGGGATTTCACCCCGCAAGAGATCAAATTTCTCCTAAAGCTCGCGGCGGATCTGAAGGCCGCAAAATACGCGGGCACGGAACAGCAGACACTCAAGGGTCGCGAAATCGCGTTGATTTTCGAAAAGAATTCGACCCGCACGCGGGTCGGATTCGAAGTCGCCGCCCACGATCAGGGCGCGCATGTCACCTATCTCGGGCCGTCGGGCAGCCATATTGGCAAGAAAGAAAGCATCAAGGACACCGCGCGCGTGCTGGGCAGGGTCTATGACGCGATTGAGTACCGCGGCTTTGGTCAGGACATCGTGGAGACGCTGGCAAAGTGGTCCGGCGTGCCGGTTTACAACGGACTGACGGACGCGTTTCATCCCACGCAGATCCTCGCTGATGTGCTGACCATGACAGAGCATGTGGACAAACCTCTGAGCCAGATCGCGTTCTGTTTTCTGGGCGACGCGGGCAACAATATGGGCGACAGTCTCCTGATTGGGGCCGCCAAGCTGGGGATGGATGTGCGTCTGTGTGGCCCCGAGGCGCTGTGGCCCGATCAGACAATCGTGGACGAAGCCCGAACCGAGGCCCGGCGCACCGGCGCGCGCATTCTTTTGACCGAAGATGTGCAGGCGGGCGTGCGTGCCTGCGACATTGTCTACACCGATGTCTGGGTCTCCATGGGAGAGCCGGAACAGGTTTGGGCCGAGCGGATCAAGCTGCTGACGCCGTATCAGGTGAACGCGGATATCATGGCGATGACCGGCAATCCACACGCCAAATTCATGCACTGCCTGCCAGCGTTCCATAATACCGAAACCGAGGTGGGTCGGCATATTCACGATACCTTTGGGCTGGATGCGATGGAGGTTACAGAGGACGTGTTCGAAGGCCCGGCCTCCATCGTCTTTGACCAAGCAGAAAACCGAATGCACACCATCAAGGCCGTATTGGTCGCAACATTGGGGTCCTGAATGCGAATTGTCGTTGCTCTGGGCGGGAACGCCCTGCTGAGACGTGATGAAACACTCACTGCCGAGGGCCAGCGCGCCAGTATACGGATTGCGGCGCAGTCACTGTCTGAATTGCTGGATGCTGGCCACGAGGTTGTCATCACCCACGGCAATGGCCCGCAGGTTGGCTATCTGGCCTTGCAGGGCGGGTCGTTTCCTTTGGACGTGTTGGGGGCAGAGACCGAAGGGATGATCGGCTATGTCCTGCAACAGGAATTGGACAACGCGCATTTGCCCGACGCGACCTACGCGACACTTCTGACCCAGATCGAAGTCGATCCCGCCGATCCTGCGTTTCAAACCCCGACAAAATTCATCGGACCGGTTTATGAAGAACGCATGGCCGCAAAACTAAGCGCCGAACGCGGTTGGACCATCGGCAGGGACGGTGCGTATCTGAGGCGCACTGTGCCATCCCCGCGGCCCAAACGGATTTTGGAACTGGATGTGATCAACTTGCTGCTTGAGCAGAAGGTCATTGTCATTTGCGCAGGCGGCGGCGGCATTCCCGTTGTTCAGAAACCAGACGGCACGATGGTCGGTGTAGAAGCCGTTATCGACAAGGATCATGCAAGTGGGCTTCTTGCGCGTCAGGTAAACGCGGATGCGTTCCTCATGCTGACGGACGTGGCTGGCGTGTTTACCGATTGGGGAGGCCCGAATGCGGCGATCCTTCGCACGGCCACGCCTTCGGAACTGGCCGCAATGTCCTTTCCTGCGGGATCCATGGGGCCAAAGGTCGATGCCGCATGTGACTTTGCCACGGCGACAGGCGGCTTTGCCGCGATTGGCCAATTGTCAGATTGCAGGGCGTTGGTGAACGGCACCAAAGGCACCCGGATCAGCCTCAGACCCTGAACGGCTCAAGGTGTCTCATAGAGCGCCAGCCGCCGCATCACCGCATCGCGTTCTTCCAGCAGGTCCAGAACCAAAGCGACGCCTGCGGTATTCACGCCCAAGTCCCTGTTGAGGCGCCGCGCCTTTTTGGCGCGCCGGATGCTTTCGCCGACGAAACGCCAGTTGCTGCTGGTTCCGCCAACAGGATCAAGAACGCCGTGTTCGACCAACTCGATCACCCATGCTTCGTCCGCATGGCAAAACCGGCAGAGGTCCTGCAGGGACAGCGTATCTACAACTTCGCTGCGCAAGGTTGTCTTTTTCATGAACTAACCTCCTAGATGGGCGCGCGGATCGAACGGCATCTGCTGTGCCATATTCTCAAAAAACGCGCGCGCCTCGGCTGTGTCAGCCTTTGGGTTGACGATTTTCAACGTGGCGTAGATGTCGCCCTTTGGATGCCCCGGTAGCCCCTTGCCCTTGAGCCGCATTTTCTGTCCGGCACGCGCATTCTTGGGGATACGTAGATCAACCTTTCCGTCAGGTGTGGGCATGGTCACGTGGCTGCCAAGCGCTGCCTCCCACGGTGCGATGGGCAGATCGAGGTACAGATCCTTTCCGTCAGGGCGATAGATCGGGTGCGGGGCAAAGGCCACTTCGAAAAACAGATCGCCAGCACCGCCTGTACCGGGCGCACCCTGCCCCGCAAGCCTGATGTGTTGGCCTTCGGCCACGCCCCTGGGCACGTTCACTGAAACGGTGCGGTCCTGCAACGATACGGTGCCGTCTGGCCCAATAACCGGCGATCTGAGGCTCAGCGTCCGCTTGGCACCTTCAAAGGCTTCCTCAATCGTGATTTCAATCCGGCCATGGCTGTCGGGACCGCGCGCCGCCCCCGCACCGGACGTCGGACCAGCGCCACGCCGAAACAGGGTCTCGAAAAAATCGCTGAACGCCTCGCCCTCGTGGGGTCCGCTTTGAGAGAACGAAAAGCCGCCGTTCCAATCCGGGGGCGGCTGATATTGCCCTTGGCCGCGTAGCGGTTCCTGTCCAAGTTGATCGTAGGCCGCGCGGCGCTCTGGGTCTTTCAGGACTTCATAGGCTTCGTTCACGTCCTTGAACTTTGCCTCGGCCTCCGGGCCCGCGTTGATATCCGGGTGATACTTGCGGGCAGCCTTGCGAAAGGCCTTCTTGATCTCTTCGGCGTCCGCGTTTCGGGCGACGCCCAACGTCTTGTAGTAATCCCTGAATTCCATTGGTCCGCCGTCCGGATGCTTTCGTCTGGCGATATCATGTCATCCGGAACGTCCCGTGGGTTTGATCTTTGTCAGTTGGACGACGGCACGATGCGGCAGGGTGCGTGCAATTGATCCGGCGCAGCTGCCGGATACCATGCCAAAGGAAGTTTGCCATGCAGCGCCGCACAATCCTCTTTATCCTCGATACCGAAACGCCCGACGCCAACATAACCGAAACAGCAGAAGCGGCCGCGCAGGACGGCACACATCTGATCTGCCTGTTGCTTGGACCGGCCCCTGCCCTGCCGATGTATGCCTATGGCGTGCCCCCATATGGCGGCATGAACATCCCCGACAATTGGAACGAGACAGTGGAGGCGGCACAACAAGCGCAAGCGGACCGCGTTGACGCCCTCGAAGCGCTGCTCGCCAAAAGCAACGCCTCTGGCACCGTCCATTCTGCCCTCTGTGTGACGACGGACGTAAAACACCACGTTTCGCGACTTGCCCGTGTCAGCGATGAGGCATTTGTCGCGCCCAATCTGCGCGACACACCCGAGGTGATGCGCGAAGCAGTGGCCGGTGTGTTGTTCCACGCCCCTATCGGGTTGCGCCTGAACGGGTCCGTTGGTCAATCAGCGGAACGCGTTTTCGTTGCGTGGAACAGCAGCAAGGCAGCGTCGGCGGCCGTGCATACGGCGCTGCCATATCTCACACAGGCAAGCGAGGTCGCTGTTGCCTGCTTTGATCCGGTGATGACAGAGACGCAGGACGGTCAGGACCCCGGTGTGGATGTTGCCAAATGGCTCAGCCATCACGGGTGCACCGTGACTGTGTCTCAATTCCCAAGTGGCGGCGGCGAGATCGGCAAGGCCATTCAGGACCGGGCCGCAGAGTTCGGCGCAGACCTGATTGTCATGGGAGCCTACGGTCACGCGCGGATGATCCAGACCGTTTTCGGTGGCACCACCCGCACGATGATTGAACAGACCGAATTGCCCATTTTGTTGGCCCATTGAGGGCCGCGGAATGGCTTGCGGCAGCAAAGCTGAACTGATCGCCCTGACGGAAAAGGAATACGCAAAGCTCCAGAACCTGATAGCACCACTGAGTCAGGCACAGGCGGCACTGGGCCAGGACGATGTATCGATCAAACATGTGATCGGCCATCGTGCCCATTGGATTGATCTGTTCCTTGGCTGGTACAGGGATGGGGCGGCAGGCAAAAAGGTGTATTTTCCCGCAGAAGGTTACAAATGGAACGACCTGAAGCGTTACAACGCCGATCTGCGCGACAAACAATCCCATCTTGATTGGGCAGCGGTTTGCACGTTGCTGCAAAGCCGTCACAACAAGCTCATTCAGTTTCTGTCAGATCATTCAGAAACGGACCTTTATGCCGGCCCGATGCTGGGGGCCAACAACAACTGGACACCCGGCAGATGGGCCGAAGCGGCAGGGCCAAGCCACTATCGCTCAGCGGCAAAATACATTCGCGCAATCCTGCGCAGCCAGGGCTGACACCGTGTCCGGTTGAGAGGTGACCGACCGAAAGGCGGCAAATTGCGACAGATACACGTGACCTGTCAGGTGATCCAAAAATGAACCCCGCCGCAGGCGGTCCATCACGGGGCCTTTGACCTCGGACAAAGACAGGACAATCCCCAACTCCTTGAGCCGGATGTTTATGAGTTCCAGCGTTTCCAGCGCGCTCAGATCAATCTCGTTGACCGCTGAACACATCAGAATGACGTGCTTGAGGTCGTTGTCATCAATGATCCGGTCATAGATGTAGTTTTCGAGGAACCGTGCATTCGCAAAATAGAGGCTTTGATCAATGCGCAGGCTCAGGACGGTTGGATCGGTCACAACCTCATGGCGCAGGATATTGCGGAAATGCTCCGTGCCCCGGACAAGGCCGACCTCGGCAACATGGGGCCGCGAGGTGTCGTACAAAAAAAGTAACAGTGACAGCAGCACGCCCGCCGTTACACCCAGTTCGACCCCAAGTCCCAGCGTAAGCAACACAGTCACTGCGACCGCCCCGAAGTCCCGTTTGGAATAGGTCCAGCTATGGCGCAGGGTCTTGATATCCACCAATGACAGGACTGCCACGATAATCGTGGCCGCAAGCGTGGCCTTGGGCAGAAAAAAGATGAGGGGCGTCAGGAACAGCGCAGCCACGGCCAGACCAATGGCGGTATAGGCACCGGCAGCCGGGGTTTGCGCCCCCGCGTCAAAGTTCACGACAGAGCGTGAAAACCCACCCGTCACAGGAAAACCGCCAGTCAGGGATGCGCCAAGGTTCGCCGCACCCAGACCAATCAGTTCCTGATCAGGGTCGATCCGCTGGCGTTTCTTTGTGGCAAGGGTCTGCGCGACGGAAATGGATTCAACAAATCCGATGATGGAGATCAACGCCGCTGGCACAAAGAGCGCCGCCAGCAGTTCGAACGACACGTCCGGCAGCGTAAAGGGCGGCAGGCTTTGCGGGACAGCCCCCACGATCTGGACCCCGGCGTGGTCAAGGTCGAACCCCCAAACGCACAGCGTCGTCGTGACAACGGCCAACACCGGTCCGGCCTTGGCAATGAAATCGGCGGCACCGGGCCGCAGCCCCAAGCGAATCAAGGTGGGCCGCAACCCCGTCCGCACCCAGAACAGAAACACGATGGCCCCTGCCCCGATAGCAAGCGTGAGCAGGTTCGTCTGCGTCACATGCGCAAAAATCGCCCCCGCGATGTCCGGCAAGGTATGACCATGCGCCTCAACGCCCAGCACGTGCTTGAGCTGACTGACGGCAATCAGGATGCCAGACGCGGTGATAAATCCGGATATCACCGGGTGTGACAGGAAGTTCGCAACAAACCCCAACCGCAACAAACCCATGGTCAGCAGGATCGCACCCGACATCCCCGCCAAACTGAGTGCGGCAGTCGCATAGCCAACATCTATGGCCTGCGTGACCTCCGCCAATGTCGCAGCGGTCATGAGAGAGACAACAGCAACTGGCCCCACGGCCAGGGATCGGCTGGTGCCGAACAGGCTGTAAAGAAGAATTGGCACAATCGACGCATATAGCCCGGCCTCGGGCGGCAGGCCCGCGAGCATGGCGTAGGCCAGTGACTGCGGTATCAACATGATCGTCACGATGACAGCCGCCGTCAGGTCATTCAGCGCGGCCGCGCCAGAATAGGTGGAGCCCCATTCCAGTATCGGGAAGAAACGCGACCATGTGACCTTGTGCGACATGATCAGCGCGCCGTCAGCTTCTCGGGTGTGGCCAGCCATTCACGGCCTTTCAGCATCGCTTTCCAATAGACCGGCGGCAGGATCTTTTCCTTCAGCAACCACGCCAGGCGGCTGGGCTTGGTGCCGTCAATCAACCAGCGCGGAAAGCTGGGCTGCAATGTTCCGCCATAGCCGAACTCGGCCAGTACAATTTTGCCCCGCTCCACAGTCAGTGGACACGAACCGTACCCGTCATATTGCGACACCGGAGCACGGCCTTGGATATCGGCGATGATGTTGTCGGCAACAACAGGCGCCTGTTTGCGCGCGGCGGCCGCGGTTTTCGCATTAGGGGCGTTCATCACATCACCAAGTGACCAAACATTCTCAAATATCTTGTGGCGCAGCGTTGCCTGATCCACTTCGACCCACCCCGTGGCGTCGGCAAGCGGAGAGACCGCGATAAAATCCGGTGCGCATTGTGGCGGTGTGACGTGGATCATGTCGAAATCGACTTCGACCCGTTCAATTTGCGTATCCGGTTTGGAAACGTCGAACCAAGCCTTTCTGGCGGGGCCATCAATCGCGACAAGGTTGTGAAAAAAGTTCAGACCGATCCGATACTTATCCACGTAGCTTTGCAGCGCAGGCACGTAATCTTTCACACCGAACAGCACGCCGCCCGCGTTGTGAAACCTGATGTCGATGTCCTTGATCACACCCTTGCGGGTCCAATGGTCAGCCGACAGGTAAATCGCCTTTTGCGGCGCGCCGGCGCATTTGATCGGCATAGGTGGCTGCGTAAAGATCGCGCGCCCGGACGTCATGCCCGACACCAGATCCCATGTGTAGGGGGCCAAGTCGTAACGGTAATTCGACGTCACACCATTGCGCCCGAGCGTTTCGACAAGCCCTTCGACGCGATGCCAGTCGAGTTTGAGGCCCGGACAGACCACCAGCCGCCCATATTTCACCACCCGGCACCCATCAAGGATCACGGCGTCCTTGTCAGGTTCAAATGCGGCCACGGCAGATTTCAGCCAATGCACCCCCTTCGGGATCAGTGATCCCATGGTGCGAACCGTGTCCTCGGCGTTGAATACGCCGCCGCCCACCATGGTCCATCCGGGCTGGTAGTAATGCGCGTCGGCGGGATCAATCACAGCGATCTCAAGGCCCGGTTTGCGTGCCATCAGCCCCGCCGCGACCGCAATACCAGAGGCCCCTCCCCCCACAATCACCACATCATACGTGGCATCCGCCTGATCCGCCGGGGTCTTGCCGCCATTTGCAATGCGCCGCACGACGCCTTTCATGTCGTACCCGGCGGCTTTGGTCGCGCTCAGGATGTCGGTCAGCGGCATGTCCTTGGATTGCGCCAAGGACCAAAGCGTGGCGGAACGCGTTCCGGTACGGCAGTAGGCGAGGACCGGTTTGGGCAACGCGTTGAATTCGGATGCGAAATTGTGCGCATCTGCGTCGTGAACCAAACCGCCGGAAACCGGGATGTATCGCATCTCCAAGCCCAGCTTGCCCGCGGTCTGGGCCAGCTCTTCGAACACCGGTTGGTCCGCACCTTCGCCGTCAGGACGGTTGCAGATGACGGATTTGATGCCCCGTTCCTTGATTGCCGCCAAATCCGTTTCCGAGATCTGCGGGGCAACAAAAAACTGGTCCGATATTTTGCGAATGTCCATGTCGTGTCTCCTGAATGCGATCTGGATCGGTCCGTCTCAGATTGCGTTGACCGGCACCTTGAGCATCGGCTTGCCGTCTTCGGTCGTGGGCACGTCACCTGCACGCATGTTGACCTGCAACGACGGCAGGATCAGCTTTGGCACATCAAGCGTTGCGTCCCGCGCCTCCCGGAACTGGATGAACGCCTCGCGGCTCTTGCCCTTGCCGACATGGATGTTTTCGGCCTTTTCCTCAGCCACCGTGGTTTCCCACATAATGTCGCGCCCATCGGGGCCATAGTCATGGCACATGAACAGGCGCATATCGTCCGGCAGCGCGAGCACCTTCTGGATAGAATCGTAAAGCTCGCCCGCATCACCACCGGGAAAGTCGGCACGCGCTGATCCGCCATCGGGCATGAACAGCGTGTCCCCGACAAAGGCCGCGTCGCCAATCACATGCACCATACAGGCCGGCGTATGTCCCGGCGTGTGCATCGCAAAGGCGGTCATGCCCCCGATTTGATAGGTATCGCCATCCTTGAACAATCTGTCGAACTGTGAGCCGTCCCGTTGAAATTCCGTCCCTTCGTTAAAGACCTTGCCAAAGGTTTCCTGCACGGTCGTAATCTGGTCACCGATGCCGATTTTGCCGCCAAGTTTGCTTTGGATATACGGGGCCGCAGACAGGTGGTCCGCGTGGACATGCGTCTCGATCAGCCATTCCAGATTGAGATCGTGCTTTTTGATATATGCGATGATCTCGTCGGCGTGCTCGTAGGTGATACGCCCTGCGGCATAGTCGATGTCCATCACGGAATCGATCACGGCGCAGGACGCCGTATCTGGATCCGTCACGACATAACTGATCGTGTTGGTCTCCAGATCGAGGAAGGGCTCGATAACCGGTTGGACGTGCATGTTAATCGGATACTGCGCCATGTGTGTCTCCATTCTCAGCTTGGTTAGAAGTGTGTCGCGGAAAACTGCGGGCTTCAGTGACAAGGTCACATTTGCCAGCTCATGCTGGTGAAGCGTTGAGACAGATCAAAACTCAGCGCGCGTTGCCTTAGCGGTCTGGCGTCGGAAAAGAGATCGCAGTGACATCCACGCGGTAGAACGGAAAATACGCGTCTGTGCCAAAGTGATTGCCCGCCTCGACACGTGTGGGCAGGCGATACCCCTGCACATCCTGAAAATCCGACAGATACCCGCCAAAGGGCTGCAATCGGAACACCTTGTCAGCGTTCGCGTCGCTCCACCTTTGGAACACCACTTCGGTCGGCTGCCCGTTTGCCGCAACGGTCAAATCGATACTCTGGACCAGCCCTTCATGCGAAACGGTCACACGCGCAGTGTCCTGATCCACATGTTCCCAAACGACATTGGCCGATGGCAAGACAGCCGCAGGTGACCAGAATACCGCCTCTGCCACACTGCGCCCAAAGGCGGAACGCGCATGATCGGGATCACCCCCCGCACGGACCACGGGCAGCAACCCACCCATCCAAAACCGTGTCCACCTGCCGCTGTCTGAACCCGAAAGCCGCAGATGACCGGACTGGGCACGCATTTTCCAGACGAACCCGTAGGGTGCGGCCAACACTTGCGTGGCGTGCATGGCCATGTCTCTTGGATCCTTCTTGTCCCCCAGACTGAACTGGCCGGCCATCTGGATGTCCACCACGGGTCGCAGCGTCGTGCCTTCGGCAATAGAAAATCTGAAAAACCGTTGGGCCGGGTCCGGCAAGCCCGAGATCATGTCGTACCCAAAGCGCTGCGGGCTTTCCGGCTGTAAATGCCGCAATCGCACCATTTCCGCGCGATCCGCCACGTGGTCAAAAATGCGCCAGCCGACCAGAGCCAACAGAATTACGCCAATCGCGATACCGATCACCAAAAACCGCGTCATTTGCGCCGTATTCCATATCTCATCCGATCAAGCCCGGAGAACACCGCCGCTAGATCGGAAAATTCCCTTCGTCCAAGGGATCAGGTTCTGGGTCGGCATCGGAGTCTTGCGTCTCCGGCACTTCTGGCCAAGCTGGATCAGGCATGGGATCGACGGGTTGCGGGGCCTCTTCCGGGGTGGGTCCCGGTTTCGGATCAACTGGCATCGGCGCTTCTTGAGGCGGCCGGTCGGGAATGTCTGATGCAGGCATGTTCTTGTCCGTTGCTCATTCGAACAGCAGGCTAACGCATCACACGCAGCGGGGATTGATCAGCGTCAATGGCAGGCCAGTCGGCTGGCGTTCCACCTGCGCGCATCTTTCACAAGAACGACGTGCCAAGCAGCAGAAGGCTGGTGATCACGCCCAAAACGGGCACAATCATGGGCACATGAAAATGAGCGCTTGCGGTCTGCTGTGCCAACTTGAGTTTGATGAGCGCCACATTCACAACAACGAAAACAAGCAAAACGATCTGAGACGTATGCTCGGCCAAATCCGTGATGGGCAGCGAGAGGGCCAGCACACCAATGATCGCCACAACCGCGAGCGTTGCGACGACCGGTGTCCGCGTACGATGCGACACCTTTGCGAAGGCCACAGGCAAATGGCCCCGATCAGCCAGCCCATAGATCACCCGTGATGCCATGATGGTTTGGATCAGAACGCCGTTCAGCGTTGCAACAATAGCAACAAAGGAAAACGCAGCCTTGACGGTCGCCGGGGCCATTTCAAAGACCAAGGCAAGCGGCGCCGAAGACCGCGCCAGTTTTTCTATGGGAACCGCGAACAGCACCGCAGATGTGGTGCATACATAGAGGATCGTGGCCAGCGCGAGCGTCCACAGAATGGCTTTGGGCATTGTCCGGACCGGATCTTTCACCTCTTCCGCGACATTTGCCATGTCTTCGAACCCGACAAAGGCAAAGAACGCCAAAAGCGACGCCGCGCCGATACCGACCCAATGGGGTCCTGATGGCGCCGGGACCATATTCGAAAGCGGAACACCATTTGGGTCAGCGACAAAGAACCCCCAAACAATGACGAAAACCAACCCGGAGATTTCGATGACAGTGATGATCGCGGCCACCGTCACGGACTGCGCAATGCCCCACAACGCAACAAGCCCCACAACCACCACAATGGCTGCAATCAGCACCTCGGGTGGCGTCAGCGTCAGTACACTCAGATAGGAGGCCGCTCCAATCGCAACCGCCGCAGCGGAAACCATCCCGGACAAGGCCACGGCCAACCCAGTCAACGTCGCCGCACTGCCAGAGCGGAACCCCGCTTCGGCATAGGCGGCCTCGCCCGCGCTGACCGGATACCGGGTGGACAGTTCGGCGTAGGAAAAGGCCGTGAATGCCACAACGATTGCAGCGATCAAAAAGGAGAAGGGTGCAAACGGCCCGGCTTCTGCTGCGGTCGCGCCGACCAAGACATAAATCCCGGCCCCGACCGTCACCCCAAGACCGTAAAGTGTCAAAAGCGGCGTCGTGAGAACACGTCGCAATCGTTCGGGATTTTGCAATTCTTGGTTCAACGAATGTCGCCTGCGATTTGGTCTTTCGATCTTGTAGTGCGCATTGGCAAAAGGGATGTGATATGGGTCAATTTGATCGGTTCAGATTACATCTGGCATGCGCCTTTCGTCGAATACGATTGCTTTGGACGCCTTTGGTTCGGTTGCGCCAGATAGGTGACCGAACCGGCTCAGCAAGTTAGCAAAGACGATCCGCGCCGCTCACAAGCGCGGCGCTCCTAACCTATTGGATCGGCGGCCCGTACGCGCTGGTGTTCTGCCGAAAGCCCCAATGTTGACGCCGTTAAATCTGGTAAACCGGCCACTCGGGCAATGCATCCTGACGGTGTGTCCCTCCACTTGCGGGTGTGCGGCGCGCGTTGATCCCTACGATTGCCAAAACAAGTGAACTGCACCCCAAACGGCTGCTGGTAAATCGGTCGCGGCGGCTTGATGTCGGCGGCCCTCCTCGTTCACGTCATGTGGGGCGCACGCTCACAACGCCTGCGCCCCCGGTTCGATTTCTAAAACACAAAGTTTTCAGTCGTCAGAAGCTCGGGCAAGTCACCGAAAACCCAGACATCCAAATCGCCGCAGATGATTGACGCATACCCATCGCCTGCGATGATCTGCAAATCGTCAAAACTGTCGACCAATTGAGAAAAATCCAACACATCCTCTTTGATGTTGAAATCGTGGATGCGATCCCGACCGGCCATGACGTCGAACACAAAGGTGTCCGCACCAGCGCCGCCCCAGAGGTGGTCGTGCCCCGCGCCGCCTGCAAGCGTGTCGTCCCCGGCACCGGCGCGCAGTACATCCGCACCACTGCCACCCGACAGCATGTCATCACCGTTGCCCCCCAGCAGGCGGTCACGCCCGGCACCGCCGTTCAACGCATCGTCGCCGTGATCCCCGCGCAAGGTGTCCCGCCCTTGCCCACCGTCGAGACGGTCATCCCCCGCGCGCCCGACAAGGTGATCCCGCCCCGCGCCCCCCACAAGCCGGTCATCGCCATGCCCGCCGCGCAGCAGATCGTTGCCGTCGAGGCCAATCAATTGGTTGTCGCTGTGCGCGGCATCCGGGGTCCGGCGCAAAACGTCGAACCGGTCGGCACCCGCCGAACCGACCCAGAGGACAGAGCCATCGGAAAAGCTGAAACGCCCGGTATCGAGATCACCAAGCCGCCCGCCGAAACTCAGGCTGACATCATCCACCTCCAGCACGGTCTTGCACCCTCCGACCGTATCCACACCCTCGGACACATCAATGTCGGCCGCCGTTCCTGCGATAGAAATGTTGTCCGCAGTGGGATCGAAACTGGCCCATGCATCGTCCCCCGTTACGGCAGCGATTGCACGGACCAAAAGGTCAATCGGCTCCGCCCCCGAATGCGTGGCGGCGATGCTGAAAATCGTGCCAGACTCCACGTGCAGGAACGTCGCGGTGTTGGTCCCCAGCGTACCACCCGCAAAGCCGATGACTTGCTGGCCAGATATCACGCCCGATGACAGGCCAAGGCTCTCTCCGTTAAGTCCGGAGGTGCCATCCGGCGCACGGAAATCCAACATGTCGGTCAGTTGGTCGGCAGACAGCAACGTTCGCGACACCAGCAACGCGTCAAAAAAGCGGATCATGTCGGCAGTGGTCGACAGCACACCACCCGCTGCGCCCAAATCCAGTGGCGCATCGGTCACATCAACCAATTGTCCAGGGATCAACGCGCTGTAAGAGCGGAGCAGCGGACCCGTCGCACCGTCCGCCCGCAATCCACTGTCGCCCATCCCGATGGCATCGAAAATCCGGTCCGACAAGACATCGGCAAACCTGTCGCCGGTCACCTGTTCGATCAGTTTCTGCAAGAGAAGAAAGTTGGTGTTCGAGTACGCATAAGCCGTGCCGGGCGCAAAGGCGGCGGGTTCGCCAGAGGCGAAGGCCAACAGGTCGTCAGGCCCAAGCGGTTGATCCGGGTTGGACACCAGATGCTCAATATACGCCGGCAGACCGGTCTCACCGGGCACCGCATCGAAATCCGGGATGCCTGACCGGTTGGCCAGCAATTCCCGCACAGTGACAGTGTCGATGTTGGCGATACCTTCCAACTCCGTCAGATCCATCTGACCGGATAGCGGGGCGTCAAAGTCGATCATGCCCTCGCCCGCCAGTTGCTGCACGATGACCGACGTCATCATCTTGGTCTGTGATCCGATCTCGAACGGGTTATCTGTACTGGCGGCTTGACCGCCACCGGATTCGACTGTGCCCCACGCATTGCGGACAGACAGTCCCCCGCGGGCAATTTCAATCAGGACTGCGGGTGCGGGACCGCCATCGGCAAAGTCCTGCAACGCGCCAGCGGGCGCTTCTTTCAGGGCGGTTGGATCAAAGACGGACATGGTTGGGTTCCTTCAAAATGAGCAAAACGGGACGGCGTTACGCGCCCGTCAGGTTGCATGTGGCATCTGAAGGTCTGCGGCACGTCCGCGTCAGTCGGGGCGGACAGCCCGGCGCGGCGGATTGGTTTCGCCCTATAGGCGGCGGGTCAAAAGACCGACGTCTCATCGCGCGACAGAGGTTGGGTCGACATGGTTCGACGACAGGAGATCACAGAGATTGGCCGCAGCCGGACGCGCAGGCGTCGCCTGTCACCTCAGAACCACGCCCGCATCCGCGATCTTTTGCAGCGTTGCCAGTGGGCCGACGGGATCTGCGGACAATACGCCGCCGGTCACCACCTCAACCGCATAGCCGCGTCGTCGCGCCGCTTTGGTCGTTGTGGCAACGCAGTACCTTGCATCCAGTCCCACGATGCGGAGCGTGCCAACGTCCAGCTTGGCCAAAAGAGCATCCAGAGCGCCCGTCTCGAACGCGTCTTGCACCCGTTTGACCAGAACGTGATCGGGCAGGTCCGCAAAAGGTGCGGCCAATTCAGTGCCGGGCGTCCCGGCAATGGCCCGCCCACCCATTGTCAGGCGCGCAAGGCATCTGGTTGCGGGAATGGACCATTCCTGCCGCACTGCGATGATCGCGATGCCCTCTTGTCGTGCGCGTGCTGCCTCTGCGGCAATTGCTGCTTCTGCGGTGGATCGGTCGTGGGCGCGATATGGCCCGTCGTCCCAGAACACGGACTGCAAGTCGATCATCAGCAGCGCCGTGTTGCCGCGTGCGCCGACGGGACGCCCCCGGCTTACGGCGCCGATTTGCCTGATCCCATTGCCCAGCCACAGCAAAACAGCAAGGACCGGAACCAGCAGAACCAGGTAGATCATGGATCAGGCCTTTGGACCTGCGATTTGAGCCCCCGCAGGAGCCGTGTCACCACGCGGTGCGCCGTCTCAACCTCGTCTGTGGTCAGATCATCGCCAAGTGCGTGGACCAGTTCCATTTCTCGCCGCACAACCCCTTCGATCAGCGCGCGGCCCCGTTCCGTCAACGAGATCAAAGTCGACCTTTTGTGCCGTGGGTTTGCGATCTTGCGCACCAGACCGTCGGCCAGCGTGTCGTTCACCATAAGTTGCACATATTGCCGCTTGATCTCGAGCGCGTGGGCGATCTCTGGCACTGTGGCATCGCCCTGCGCATGAAGAATTTCCAGAACGGCGCGCATACGAACCGTCACCCCCGTGCCTCGCAAACCCTGTTCAACATTGGCTTCGGCCGCCTGCATCAAAGGGCGGGACATCCAGATCAATTCGTACATTTTCGCGGATTTCAACATGACATTTACGATGTCATTATGACAATTAGATTGTCAATATGGCATACTGCCCACCGCCCGCCGATAGCACCGAAGAAACTGTCCGACCCGAACGGGCCGGACAGACAATTTCGGGCGACGCGTTGAGATGCAGCCGACTTCGCGATACGCACGTGGTCATATTCGCCCCCTAGCGCAGGCCGAAACCATTATGTCTTTTGACCCCTTAAACCTTTTGATTGCGTCGGTGGTCGCAACCTTTGCGGTTGCCAGTCTCGCCGCGATGGTGTGCTGGTCGCAAAGGCGCAGCATTCCGTCGAGAACCACGCTCGCCCTGTTCTTTGCCGCATTCGCGCTGAGCGAGGTCGACAGCCTCGCCTTTGTTCTGACCGCCCAGATGCCGCAGGGGCTGCGCGATGGAACAGGTTTTCTGAACCTCGTCGTCAACTTCTGCATTATGCCGCTGTTCCTTCTTTATGTTCGTGAATTGCTGGACGCGCGTGGAACATCGGACAGCGGCCCTGCCTCTGCGTTCCACGTTGCCCTTCCTGCAACGGCCGCCTTTGTATCGGTTATTGGCATGGCAATGCCTGCCGCAACGCGCGAGGCGTGGTACACCGGTGCCACCACAGATACGCCAGGCCTGGTGTTCCTGCAGGTCAGCCTCACGCTGTTGACCATCGCATTGGTTTTGCAGTGGGCGGTCTACGTGATCTGGATTGCACAGACGCAGTCCCGGCACATTGCACGTCTCAAGCAGCATTTCGCCAGCACCGAAGGGATGGAGCAGCGATGGATTGCCGTGCTGGCCTTTGCGATGGGCTTTTACATCTTACAGACGATGGCCGGGGAAACGCTGGTTCTGTTGGGTGGGCAAGACCCTGTAGGCCCATTGCTGGACAGTTTTCTGGTCTTGGTGGTGGTTGTGGTGGTGGCCCTCTGGGGTCTGCGCCCCTCACCCGAGCTGGATCATGCCACGCAAACCCTCGATGCGGCGGAACCGCATTGCGACAAGAAGTACGAAAAAAGTGCGCTTGGAGCGGACCAAGCAGGCCGCATCGCGCGCAAGTTGATCCGCGCGATGCAACAGGACCAGTTATACCGTGATCCCAACCTGACACTCAGCACGCTGTCGTCCCATGTCGGCGTGTCGCTCAACTATGTTTCGCAGACCCTGAACCAACATCTGCACCAGTCGTTCTTTGAGTTTGTGAACGATTGGCGGGTCAAGGAAGCCATCCCGATGGTCAAGGCAGGCGAGACCACTGTTCTGGCCATCGCCTATGAGGTTGGGTTCAACTCGCGGTCATCGTTTTATTCCGCCTTCAAACGGGTCACCGGGGTGACACCCACCGCTTACAAAAACGCGCGGCACGATCCCGCACGGTTTCCTAGGGCACACCCAGTTGCCGCGGATGCGGAATGACCGTTGGCACAACCGGCATTGACCAGCAACCGAATGACAGGACACGTTCCATGGCTCACCTGACAGCACCACAATTGATGCGGCGCGCGTGTCTGGCCCTGTGCTTGGCTTTCCCGTTAGCCGGTGCATCTGTCGCGGATACAGTTCTTGATCGTGCAGTCTTTGCCGATCAGATCGGCCAGAGGCAGTCCAGCTTTCTCGCGCGTGACCTCACCACCGGGGCGCAATGCATCTTGGCCGACAGTGATCTTGAGACGCGCCACGCGCCTTGGTCGACATTCAAAATCCCCAACACGCTTATCGCGCTCGAAACCGGAGTGGCGGGTGGCCTTGAGGCGTGGCGTGACTGGGATCGCGCCCGGCGCCCTGCCGCAGCCTATTGGCCGCGCGAATGGCGGCAGGGGCAGACGCTGCAATCTGCATTCCGCCGCTCGGCCCTGTGGTACTATCAGGATATTGCAATCGAGGTGGGTGCGCAGACCTATCGCGATATTCTGTCGAATTGGGACTACGGCAACGCCGACGCTCCGGATGGCTCCGACGGCTTTTGGTTGGGTGGGCCATTGGCCCTGTCGATCACCGAACAGGTGCGTTTTCTTGAGCGCCTTCTGACCGGGCAACTGGCGGTCAGCGACAGCGCACTGTCCGGGTTGATCCGTGCGGCAGAAACAGGACGCTTCGGCACCCAAACCCTCTATGGCAAGACCGGCGCGGGACGGGTGCAAAGCGTCCAGTACACCGCAGAATTCGAAGGATGGTATGTCGGCTGGCTGGGATCAGACGATGCGGCCCGCGTCGTTTTTGCCCACCATTCCAAAGGCCCCAACTTTTCCGCCATTCGCACCTTCCGTCAGGACTTTGCCACGGTGCTGCTGCGGGCCTGCGGATACAACTGAAGTCCATTGGCACAACTGCGGCACAGTCCTGCACACACACCCCGCGCAGGTCAGCGCAATCACCCCGCGCCGCGCGCCAACACCTGATCCATCACCTGCCTCAATGCCGCAGCGGGATCGTCCGCCATGTTGTGCGCACGCCAAACAACGTGGTGATCGGGGCGGACCAGAACGCAGCCCGTATCCGACACCTCTGACACCTGCGCCCAGTCGCCGCCATGATCCACGTAGGCCTTGCGCGGACCGATCACGTGGCATCGCAGCGCGACCCCGATCTCATCTGCCAAGTCGGTTGCCGCGGTGCACCACGCCTCTCCGCCGATACCGGTCAGCAATGCAAAAGCCCCGCGTCCACACAGGTCCAGCGTCGACACCTGCGCGCCCGTGTCCCGGTCAAACACCCACGCATGAGGCAAACGCGCGCCGGGCGACGTTGTAGGCTGATAGAACAGCTCGACATCGCGATCAAAGGTCGGCACAGGCTGGCCGTCCGCCACCACGGCCCCGGACACGTAACGCTGGTTCATCTCAACCCCGTGGGCGTCGAATTCGTACTTTTTGAATGCAATCGCAGCACGCAAGGCGGCGCGCTGCGCCTCTCCTTCTGGTGACGCATCACAGCGGGCATCCATGTTGGCCTGAATCTTGTCGATATCCGTACCCCCGGTCATGCCAAGCGCTTCGAAGATCGGACCGAATTCACCGATGGACTGGTTGGCGCGGGTGACGATCTGTTTGGCAATGGGCGCGCGTTCGGCAGTGTAGCTGTCAAGAAGGGCCGCCCCCGCGTGCCCCTTGATCACCGCCGCCAGTTTCCACGCGAGATTAAAGCCGTCCTGAATAGACGTGTTCGACCCCAGCCCATTCGACGGCGGGTGCCGGTGGGCGGCGTCGCCCATGATGAACACGCGGTCCTTTTGCAGATAGGTGGCGTAGGCGTCGTTGACCGTCCACGTATTGGCCGAAATCAGCTCGATCTCAAGCTCGGGATCGCCCACCAGTTGCCGTGCAACACCGGTGGCAAAGGCTTCGTCCACCTGCGGCGCTGGTTCGGTGATGTCATAGCCCCAAACGATCAGCCATTCGTTCCAAGGCCGGATCATGCGGACAAGGCCCATGCCGATTCCGCCCACATCCGCGCCCGGTTGCATCACCCAATAAAGGACCGAGGGGCGGTGCGCGACGTATTTGCTAAGATCGGCGCGAAACAAGATGTTCATGGACCCGCCCACACCCATCTTGCCCTCAATGGGCGTATCGATGTGTTCGGCCACCAGCGAATTGCCCCCGTCCGCGCCGACGAGGTACTTGGACCGCACTTCGAATTCGCGCCCTGACAAACGGTCCAGCAGCGTTGTTGTCACGCCGTCTTCGTCCTGCACATGCGACAGGTATTCGGTCGACAGGCGTCCCTGCGCGCCGCGTTTGCAGGCGGTGGAGAACAGGATCGGCTCCATAAAGGTTTGGGGCAGATCGTTCATGTGGCAGGGACTGGCGAGTTGATGGGCAGCACGCGACATGGGGTGTTTGCCCCAGCTTTTCATCCGCCCAATTTCTTCACCGGCAAGGCTCTCGCAAAAGACATTCTCGCCCATCAGGTCCTGTTCGGTTGCGTGCATATACGCCTCTGCCTCGACCTCAGGTCCCAGATCGCGCAGCACCTCCATAGTGCGCTGGTTGGTGATGTGCGCGCGCGGTGTGTTGGCCAGCCAGCGATAGCGGTTCACGACCATCGTTTCGATCCCGTAGCTGGCCAGCAGGGCCGCCGTGGACGCGCCTGCCGGTCCGGTGCCGATGATCAGCACGTCCGTCGTGATTTCTGCCATGGTCTTCTCCTCCCCAAAAAGTCGCTAGGCATCCCTGATATGCGCGGGCATCGGCCTGCCGTCGCGGGCCAGATCGTCCTCATCCCAGTACGCGATGATGATGCCCGGCGGTTCGCGATTGTCTGTCATCCGCTCGATTGTTGCGGCGTCGCGTGTGGTGCGGTTGTGGTGTTGCCGCGCCCAGTCGAAATGCAGATCGCGCAGGCGCGCGACATGATCCGCATGGTCGGGGTCGGCGCCCAGATCGTGCAACTCGTCCGGGTCCGTTTCGAGGTCGAACAGCATGGGGCGCATCGTCTCGACGTGCACATATTTCCATCGTCCGTCAAAGACCATCACCATGCGCGCGTCGTTCTGATCCACGCCGACTGCACGGCGGGCGTCGCGGGTGGCATAGTCGTATTCCGAGATGCAGTGATCGCGCCATTCGACATCCTGCCCGTGCAGGAGTGGTGTCAGCTCACGGCCTTCCATGACATGCGGCTGCGCCGTGCCACCAAAGAAATCAACAAAGGTCGGGGCGAGGTCGATCCCTTCGACCAATGCATCACTGACAGTGCCGCGCGTCGCGTCCGCCTGCGCCCGCGGGTCGTAGACAATCAGCGGAATGCGGGCGGAACAATCGTAGAAGAGGTCCTTTTCACCCAGATCATGGTCCCCCATGTTGTCGCCGTGATCCGAGCAGAATACGACCATCGTGTCGTCCATCCGCCCGCTGGTTTCGAGGTAATCAAACAGCCGCCCGAGGTTGTCGTCCAGTTCCTTGATCAGCCCCATGTAAACAGGTGCAACGACGTCGCGCACGTCCTTGCGGGCAAAACTGCGGCAGATGCGCGTGTCGGCCCAAGCCTGCATCAAGGGGTGTTTATGTTCGCCATCGCGCCGGTTCACCGGCGGCAAGTCCCCGGCGCTGTACATGTCGTTGTAGGGCGCGGGGGCGAGGTAGGGCCAATGCGGCTTGATATAGCTGAGGTGGCACAGCCACGGCGCATCGCCTTGCGCCTCGATATACTCGATGCCACGCGTGGTGAGCCATGCAGTTTCTGAGTGTTCCTTTGGCACCCGCGCGGGCAATGGTGCCGTTTCCAGCAGCCACCCGGATTTCAGCGACCCATCAGGAGCTTCCGCCGTGTTCGCCCACTCTTCCCACGGGTTGTCCCCATCCATGCCGTGCGATCGCAGATAGGCATCGTAGTCCGCGCCGTGCCGGTTGGGATAGTCGGAGTGGTTGGTGCCATCGTCCCGCACAAACACATCGAACCCGCATTCCGCGACACGCGCGCCAATCTCGGTGTCGGGTGACAGGCCCAGCCGGGCCATCCCCTCGCGATCCGGGGTCATGTGCGTCTTGCCCACCAGCCCACAGGTGACGCCCAGTGGACGCAGGTGATCGCCCAGCGTCGCTTCGCCCACGCGCAAGGGAAAGCCGTTCCACGTCGCGCCATGGCTGCGCACGTAGCGCCCGGTGTAAAAACTCATCCGGCTGGGCCCGCAAATGGGCGACTGCACGTAGGTCTTGTTGAACCGCACGCCACGGGCGGCCAGCCGGTCGAGGTTGGGCGTGTCGATGTGGCTTGCACCGTAACAGCTCAGGTAATCCCAGCGCAGCTGGTCGGCCATGATCCACAGAACGTTCATCGTCAGAAGTTGACCCGGTCACCGCCCTTGAGGTCAAGGATTTCCCGCGCCTCATCCGGGGTGGCGACCTGAGACCCGAGGTCTTCGACGATGCGCTTGATCTTGGCCACCTGCTGGGCGTTGGACGTCGCCAGTTCTCCGCGCCGGATGAACAGGCTGTCTTCCATACCGACGCGTACGTTGCCGCCCATCTGGCTCGCTGTTGTGGCCAGCGGCATTTGTGCATTGCCTGCCCCCAGCACGGACCAGCGGTAATCGTCGCCAAAGAGCCGGTCTGCCGTGCGCTTCATGAAGATGAGGTTGTCGATGTCCGCCCCAATCCCGCCAAGGATACCGAACACGAATTGCAGGAACACCGGTGCCTTGAACATGCCCGCATCCATGCAGAATTTCAGATTGTAGAGATGGCCGACATCGTAGCATTCATGCTCGAACTTGATACCCAGCGGCCCCAGCGTTTCCGCCGCCTGCCGGATATCGGCAAAGGTGTTGCGAAAGATGTTGGCCTCGGACCCTTCGATGTAAGCCTTTTCCCAGTCATGTTTGAAACTGTCATAGCGCCCCGCCAGCGGGTGAAAGGCAAAGTTGAGCGACCCCATGTTCAGCGAACACATCTCGGGCGCGAACCGTTCAGCGGCCTTGATCCGGTCGGCGATCAGCATAGTGGGCGCGCCGCCCGTGGTGATGTTGATCACGGCGTCGGTGGATTGCTTCACCCGGCCCAAGATCGGCGTGTAGTGATCGGGATCGACCGAAGGGCGTCCATCCTCAGGATCGCGCGTATGGATATGCAGGATCGACGCGCCCGCCTCTGCCGCCTCGATGGATTGGCGCGCAATCTCGTCCTGCGTGACCGGCAGGTGATCGGACATCGTGGGCGTGTGGATCGACCCGGTGACGGCGCAGGTGATAATCGTTTTGTTCTGTTTGGCCATGTCAGTCGTCCTTTGTGCGTACACGGTAGCTGAGGGGGAACAGTTCCAGATCAAAGCGTTCGCGGATCAGCCCCCAGACGCCCTTGGGCGCCTTGAGCATCACGACGATGGCCACAGCACCCAGCACCATCAGGTAGATCGTTCCGAAATCCGCCAGCACTTCGCGCAGGGCAAAGAAGAGCAGCGTGCCGATGATAGGCCCTTCGAGCGTGCCAATGCCGCCGATCACCACGATAAAGATCACAAAAGCCGTCCAATCGTTGACGGAAAAGGCGGCGTCGGGTGAGATGCGCAGCTTTTGCAGAAAGATCAGTCCGCCGATGATCGCGGTAAAGGCGGAGGTGACCACGTAAACTTCCAGCTTGGTCCGCCAGATGTCGATGCCAAGCCCGGAGGCGGCGACCTCGCTGTCCCGGATCGCGGTCAGGGCAAGCCCACGGCGCGAGCGGAGCAGCAGGTAGACCGCCAGCAGCACAGCCACCGCCGCACCCAGCGCCAGCCAATAGCTGGTCGCCTCGCGCGCGGCTTTCTTGGCACCCAGTTCCTTGACGATGGCGACAGGCAGCGATGTGCCCGACCCGCCACCAAGCGGCTGGATTTGCGCGAAACTCAGGCGGAACACCTCGGCCATGACCCAGGTGCCAATGGCGAAATAGGCCCCTTTGAGGCGGAACATCAGGGCGGCGACGGGGACCGAGATGATCGCGGCAAGCACCCCGCCCAGCAAGATGGCGACCACCGGGTTGAGCCCGCCAAAGATGCTGAGCGCAAAGAGCATGTAGCCGCCAAAGCCCACATAGGCCTGTTGGCCCACCGACACGAGGCCAGCGTAACCCGCCATCAGGTTCCACAGGCACGCGAGAGAGAGATACAGGTAGATCTCGCCCATCAGGCGCAGATCGGCACGGCCCGCCCACCACGGTGCTGCGATCAACACAATCAGACCCACAAAGCCAATGATCATGGCCACGCGGCTGGCGCGGGTAGAGCGGCTGACGGTCGGCCCGCTCAATGCGCGACCCTCGGGAACAGGCCATTGGGACGCACGGCCAGAACGACGAGAAAGGCAATATGCCCGGCGAGGATCTGGAACCCCGGGTCGATCTTGGCCCCGATGGTCTGCGCGACCCCGAGGATCACACCCCCCGCAAGCGTGCCCCAAAGGTTGCCAAGCCCTCCGATGATCACCGCCTCGAACCCAAAGATCAAACGTCCCCCACCGATGGCGGGATCAAAGCTGGTCCGCATCCCCAAGAGCACCCCGGCAATGGCCACAACCGCCAGCGCCAGCGCCATGGCGACGCCAAAGACATGCGCCTTGTTCAGTCCCATCAGTTGCGCGATGTCCTGATTGTCGCTCACCGCGCGGAACCCGCGGCCCAGCGCCGTGCGGTAGAACACGAACTGCAAGCCAGCAATCACAGCCACTGCGATGCCAAAGGTCACCAGCGGCAGCACACCAACCGTGATGCCCCCCAGATCAAGGCTCGCTGTATCAATCGCCCCGCCCGACAGCTTGCGCGGATCGGCGGTGTAGGTCTCCAAAAGAGCGTTCTGAATGATGACGGACAAGCCAAAGGTGACCAGAAGCGGCGGCAGAATGTCCGGCCCAAGCGTTCGGTTCAGCACACCCCGTTGCAGCACATAGCCAATGCCAGCCATCACCGGCATGACGATCAGCAGCGCCACAAACGGATGCACACCCAGCATCACCGTGGTGCTGAGGCCCAGATAGGCGGCAAGGATGATCAGGTCGCCATGGGCAATGTTGACCAGACGCATCACGCCAAAGATCAGCGACAGACCGGCGGCAAAAAGCGCGTAGAGCCCGCCCAGCAGCACGCCTTGGACGATGGCTCCGCTCCACTCGATCATGCTTCCACCCCGAAATAGGCGGCCGTGATCTGGTCGTGTGTCACGTCGTCCGTGCGCCCCTCCAGCGCCACGCGCCCTTCCTGCAAACAGTAGACGCGCGACGAGACCGACAGCGCCTTGGTGATGTCCTGTTCCACGATCATCGCCGTCATCCCCTGCCCCACGATCCCCGGCAACGCCTCGTAAATCTGGCGGATGATCACCGGGGCGAGACCAAGGCTGATTTCGTCAAACAGGATCAGGTCCGGGTTCGCCATGAGCGCCCGGCCAATCGCCACCATCTGCTGTTGCCCGCCCGACAGCGAGGTCGAGGCCTGCGTGCGACGTTCCTGCAATATCGGGAACAGGTCATAGACCGCGCCCAGCGACCACGGCCCCTTTCGCCCCGTTTTGCCTCCGATCAGCAGGTTTTCCTCGACCGACAGCGACGGGAACAGTTGCCGCCCCTCGGGCACCAGCGCGATGCCAAGGGCTGCGACCTGATCCGCGCGCATCGCACCAATGGGCTGGCCGCGATAGTGCACCGCCTCCGCACGGTTCTTCAGCAGGCCAGAGATTGAGCGCATCAATGTCGTCTTGCCCGCTCCGTTTGCCCCGATGATAGCGATCACCTCGCCCTCGGACACCGACAGATCAAGGCCGTAAAGCGCTTGAAAGTCGCCGTAATGCGCATCCAGAGACGTAAGCGTCAGCAGGTCAGACATCCGGGTCCACCCCCAGGTAGATCTCCTTGACCTCGGCGCTTTCCATGATCGGCTTCGGCGCGCCTTCGGCGATCTTTTTGCCAAAGTCGATAACGATCAGCCGTTCCACCACCGCCATCAGCGCATGAACGACATGTTCGATCCAGATGATCGTAGTGCCGCCCGCGTGGATGTCCTTGATCGTTGCGATCAGGGATTGGCATTCGGCCTCGGTCAAGCCACCGGCGATCTCATCGAGCAGCAGCAGCTTGGGTTTGGCAGCCAGCGCGCGGGTCAGTTCCAGCCGCTTGCGCTCCAGCAGGGTCAGCGTGCCCGCCCGTGTGTTGGCGCGGGCCAAAAGACCCGTCTGATCCAGCACGTCCATGGCGTATTGCTCCGCCTCGTGCCCCGACAGCCCTGCCCCTTGTGTCGCCCCCACCAGTGCGTTTTCAAACACGGTCATCCCGCCAAAGGGTTGCGGAATCTGGAACGACCGCGCGATGCCCATCTTGCACCGCGCAGCCGCAGAGCTTGCCGTGATGTCCGCCCCGTCAAAGGTGATCCGCCCGCCCGAAGGCTTCAGCGCGCCGGTGATCAGGTTGAACAGTGACGTCTTGCCCGCCCCGTTGGGGCCGAGGATGCCCACGGCCTCACCCGACGCGACATCAAATGACGTCGCATCGGCCACGACCACGGCCCCAAAGGACTTTTGCAGCCCCGAAACGGACAAGAGTGCCGACATCCGTGCTTAGCCAAGCAACTGCAATTCGCCGCCGACCGGAATCTCCGGCGCGTGCGCGTTGTTGGTGATCACGAGTTCAACCCCGTCACCCGCCTTCTGCCATTGGCCCGAGACCAGCGGCGTCTTGGACACGTTGGGCACCGGTCCATTGGACCAGTTCACGCCGCCCACAATGGTGGAGATGTTCGTGCCCCCGATGGCTGCCGCAATTGCGTCGGCATCGTCGAGGTCCTCGGCACGGGCAATGACATCCGCGACCACTTCGAACAGTGCGTGCTTGAACCCAATGGGTTGCGTCCACGGACGGCCCGTTGCGGTGGAATACCCGCCAGCCAGATCGCCCGCCGATGTGCCCGTCAGGGACGAGCTGAACGGATGGTTCGGCGACCACCAGATTTCGGAGGTGAGGCCGATGCCACGATCCCCAAGTGCTTCGATGGCCGACGGGAACAGCAGCGCTTTGCCAATGGTTGCAACCTTGGGATTGAACCCCTGTTGCGCGGCCTGCGCCCAAAAGGTGCCAAAGTCGGGCGGGATCATCACACCGGTCACAATCTCGCAGCCTGCGTCCTTGAACGCACTGATATAGTTCGAAAAATCATCTGACAGCGGTTGGTAGCGCCCCGGATCGGTCAGCTCAAACCCTTGGGCGGCAAGCGCGGGCGGCAGTCCCAGCTTCGCATCCCCCCATGCGTTGCCATCGGCGTCGTTCGGGAACAGCCCGCCGACCTTCTTGGCCACGCCGCTGCCGTTCCAGAGACCGGTGAAGTTCGCGATCACGTCCTCTAGGCCCCAGAAGAAGTGGTAGGTATAGGCGAAGCCTTCGGCCGGATTGCCGCCACGACCAAAGAAATAGGGCTGCCATGGCGCGTCCGTGGTGATGCAGGGGATCTCGTTGATCTCGGCCTGATCGGCCACCGGGTTCGTGGTGTCGGGCGTTGCGGCGGCGGTGATGATATCCACCTCGTCCGAAAGGATCAGTTCGGCGGCCACCTCGGCGGCACGGTTGGGGTTGGACTGGCTGTCCTTCTTGATGATTTCGATGTTGTAGGACTTGCCGTTGTTGGTCACGCCACCCGCGAAATGCGCGCGCAACCCTTCGAGGATGTAGTCATCGGCCTCGGCAAAGCCCGCCAGCGGCCCGGTCGACGGCGTAACAAACCCCACCCGGATCGTCGGCGACTGCGCATAGGCGCGGGTCGATCGAAGAATGGCCGGTGCGGCCACGCCGGCGGCCAAGGCCCCCATGAACTGGCGTCTGGACGTGTTTTTCATGTTTTTTCCTCCCAATATGTCCGGATCAGTCGGGCAGTATCGCCTCTAGTTTCCTCAGATGATCCGCGACTTTCTGTTTTGTGGCGTCGAGATCGCCACGCTCCCACTCCCTAAACCCTGCGCCTGCGGCCATGCCGGTGCGCCCCGCATCTCGCAACTGCTGCAACAACGGGGACGGCGACGGGCTGGCCTCAAGGTCAAACAATACCTGCGCATGGATGTCCTGTGTCAACTCCAGCCCCACGAGGTCCGCATTTTCGAGCGGACCAAGCACCGCAAGACGGCGGCCAAAGCTGGTCTTGACCACGTCATCCACGGCCTGTGCCGTGCAGATGCCGTTCTCCACCAGACTGATCGCCTCGCGCCAGAGCGCGTGTTGCAACCGGTTGCCGATAAACCCCGGCACGTCCTTTTCGACCATCACGGGCGTTTTGCCCGCACCAGCGAGCAAGTCGTGCATGGTTTCGGCATGGGACGGGTTGGTCCACTCGGTCTTGACCACCTCGACCAGCGGGATCATGTGCGGCGGGTTCCACCAATGGGTGCCCAGCGCGCGGTGACGTGTGTTCAATCCGCCCATGATCTGCGTGATCGGGATAACAGATGTGTTGGAGGCGAGAATTGCCGTATCCGGCGCGTGCGCCTCGACTTCGGCAAAGATGGCCTGTTTCAACGTGAGTTTCTCGGGTGCGGCCTCGAACACCACATCGGCGTCCACTACGGCTTCTGCCAGCGACGGCGTCACCGTGACGTTGGCACAGGCAGCCGCAATCTCGGGCGGTGCCGCACCCAACAGCGCAAGGCTTTGCGCGATGCGGTCCAGCGCCGTGGCGCGCATGTCGTCGACCGGGTCACTGATGATCACCGCATGGCCCGCCCGCGCAAAGGTCAGTGCGATGCCGTGACCCATCAGTCCCGCGCCTATGACAGCAACGCGGCTCATCCGGCGGTGTATCCGCCATCGGCATAGAGGATGTGACCGGTGTAAAAATCGCTGGCCCGCGACGACAGGAACAACAGAGGCCCGGCAAGGTCTTCGGGTTCACCCAGACGACCTTTGGGCACGCGGGTCAGGAACCCGCCACGCACCGCCTTGGCCTCCTGCGTATCCTCGAACATCCACGCGGTCAGGGGCGAGCGAAACACCGTGGGCGCAATCGCGTTCACGGTGATCCCCGTCGGCCCCAACTCGCAGCCCAACGCTTTGGTGATCCCGTCCACGGCGGCCTTGGACGCGCAATAGGCGGTGTAGCCCGCCGGGTGGCCCAGCAAACCGCGGGCCGAGGACATGAGGACAATCTTGCCACCCTCCCCCTGCGCCTGCATCTGTGTGGTCGCGGCACGCGCCATCAGCCAGCTTTGTGTGACATTGGCATCCATGACGTCGGTGAATGTCTCGGGCTCCATCGCGTCGATCTTGGCCACCTTGTTCATACCTGAGGCCACCACAAGGATATCAAGCCGGCCAAATGCCGCGACGGCCTGCGCGACCATCTCCGCGCACGCGGCTTCGCTGTCGGGGCGGGCGTTGATCTGATGCGTTTCGCCTTTGCATCTGTTGGCGACCTCGGCCAAAGCAGTCGCGTTTCCTGCCGCCAACACGACCTTGCACCCGGCCCCCGACAGGCATTCTGCGGCCACTGCGCCAAATGCGCCGGACGCGCCGGTGATCAGCGCCACCTTGCCTGTCACATCAAAGAAAGAAAGCGGATCAGACAGGCTCATGTCGGGCGCCCTCCTTCTGGGTATGGGATCACGACCAGCATCTTGCAGACGTGGTTGCTGCGGTTCTCGATGCGGCGCACCTGCCCCGGCGGCACGGTGCAACTGTCCATGGCGCGCAATACGTCCGTCTGCCCATCCCATTCGATCGTCATCTCGCCGTCGAGCACCACATAGACTTTTTCAAAGGGCGTGCTGTCCGGCCCCGCCCCGCCGCCGGGCAGAAACTGGCTGAACCCGACCCACTGGTTTTCCGGGCCGCCGTCCTCGAACCCCTGCAACCGCAGCCCCGTGACACCCCAATGGTTCGGGGCCTCGTAGGTTTCAGCATCTTCGAACCGCTTGATCCGCATCGGCTCAGAAATCCGCGCCGGGTTCGATGCGGTACTGCTGGCCCTTGTCCATCATCGCTACCAGCCGGATGATGCAGCCATCCCCCCGGTCCCAGTTCCATGGGAAAAAGGCAAAGGTCACACGTTTGCCCGTGACCCGGTCCAGATCACCGCCCACATTCTCGATCCCCAAAATGCCGTTCTTGAACAGCGTCTGGTGTACGGGTTCCCATTCGGGAAAATCCACCTCCCATGGGGTGCCGCCGGACCATTCCAGATATTCCGCCTCCAGATGCGGCAGGATCGGGCCGTTGCGCTGCGGGCCGATGGCAGTGGCCAGCGGGTGGTCATTGGCCTGCGTATCGTGGCCCACCACCTTGATCCCCTTTTCCACCATCCAGTCCGCCGCCGACCGGACCAGCCCCGGACAATAGGCAAAGTAATCGCCGTCTTCATATTGTTTGTGCCAGCCGGTGTTGATGATCAGCACATCGTTCTTGCGGATCGCATGACCGCAGGCCTTTTCCAGATCGTCCGCCGTGATCTGCTCCCACTTCTTCTTGGGGATGCTGACCACGAGGCCCGAGCCAAAGAAATGCGGCAGCGGCACCTCGTCGATAAAGGGCGTGCCCTGCACCACATGGGCCGGGGCGTCGATGTGAGTGGTGACGTGCATCGTCGTGGTGATCGTCTGGGACAGCACACCCGACTTGGCCATGTAGTGCTTGCGATCAATCTGGACGTCCTTGAAGTACGGCCAGTTCGGGCATTGAAACCCGTAGCGGTGGCTGAGGTTTACAAACTCCAGCCCCATGTCGTTGTTGTCGTTTTCCTGAAATTCGATCCCACGCACCGTGATGGCCATCGTGTCCTCCCACAGACTCAGTCAGATGTTTTGCATCATGGTGCAACTGTATCATATTACGGTCAACTCTTGATTTGCACCGCATCGTGGTCTAGCGTAAACGCCCTGAACCACTGGACATCTGCTGGAACGCGCTGCCGCATGACACCCGAGAACGATCAGAAAGTTACTGGAATTCAAGTGATTGCGCGCGCCGCCGACATTCTGCGCGCTTTGGGCAAGGAAACGCAGGGCCTGAGCCTTGGGCAGATTGCGCGCAAGGTCGGCTTGCCCCGCTCTACGGTACAGCGGATCGTGGGCGCGCTGGCGTCCGAGGGATTCATCTCGACCGAAGACGGCAGTGGCGGCATCCGGCTTGGCCCCGAAATCCAGATGCTCGCACAGGCCTCGGTGCGCGATACCAAGGACCTGCTGCGGCCCACGATGCAGCGTATCGCGGACGAAACCGGCGAGACCGTCGACCTCGCCGTCATGGAGGGCACCCGGATGCTCTTTGTCGACCAGATCGTCGGGCGGCACCGGTTGCGCACGGTCTCAAGCATCGGCGAACGCTTTCCGCTCACCACCACCGCCAACGGCAAGGCCGCCCTTGCCTGTCTCGACGAAGGTGACGCCGCGCGGCTCGCGCTGGCCGAAAGCGAAAGCGAACCCGGTGCGATGGGCCGCCTGCCCCTGTTGTTACAGGAAATCCAGACCATCCGGGACGGCGCGCTCGCCCGCGACGAAGACAATCACACCGAAGGCGTGTCCGCGCTTGGCTTTGCCATGCAGGACCCGGTCGGGCGCATCTATGCGATTTCGGTTCCGGTGCCCAGTTCCCGCTACGAGCGGCTCAAGACACAGCTGGCGGACGTGCTGGACCTGCACCGGCGTGACATCCACGACCGGCTACAAGCCCCGGCACGTCCGCGCGCCTGACCGTCAGAGCAGCCCGTCAGGCAGTTTCTGTTCTGCCGCCGTGTTGGCGCGCCGGAACACAAATGTCACCAGCGTCGACGTCATCACAATGAACAGCGAATAGAGTGCGGGCACCGCCATGATTGCCTGTTGTTGCTCGGGCGGGAAAGTGAACACCACGATGGCAATTGCCAGCGGCCCGTTCTGAATGCCCGTCTCCAGCGCCACGGTGCGCGCGTTGCGCGGATGCAGCTTGAGCGAGGTGGCAAAGAAATACCCGATGGTGATGCCCACAACGCCCAGACCGATCGCCGCCACATAGGTCGCAGCCGTGGTGTTCAGCAGGAACTGCCAGTTCTGCGGGACCCACGTCACCGCGATGAACACAATGAAGAACGCGCCAAGGATCGAGCCCAGGAACTCCATCACCGCGCCAGCATTCGGGTTCAATTTGCGCAGCGTCATGCCGATGGCCACGGGCACCAGCAGGACGATCAGCACTTTGATGATGTCTTCGCGCGGGATTTCCAGATCGAGCGCGGCGGCATAGAGCAGCAGGATCAGCGGGATCAAAATGACGCCAAACACGGTCGAGGTGACCGTCATCAGCACTGACAGCGCCAGATTGCCCTTGGAAAAGTAGGTAAAGATGTTGGACGTTGTCCCACCGGGCATACAAGCCATAATCAGGATGCCGACAGCGATGGTTTCCGGCACCGACAGCATCAGCGCCAACAGAAAGCCCAAGAGCGGCATGATGCCATATTGGCTGACCACCCCGATGGCGAGACCGTAGGGACGGCGCAGCGCCAGATAGAAATCGCGCGGCGTCAGGGACGCGCCCATGCCCAGCATGATGACCGCAACCATGATGCCCAGCAGCGTTTGTGTGAACTCATCAACCATCTCGGCTTACTCCGCTGCAATCTGCGCTGTTTGCTCGGCGCGCAGGTCTTTTCTGAGGATTTTGCCGACATTGGATTTCGGCAGTTCGTCGCGGAATTCGACCTGTTTGGGCACCTTGTAATTGGTCAGATGCTCTTTGCAGTAGGCGCGGACCTGTTCAACCGTCAGGCTGTCGTCGCCCTTGACGATGAACGCCTTGACCGCCTCACCGCTGGCCGCGTCCGGCACGCCGATCACGGCGGCCTCGGTGATGCCGGGATGGGCAGCCAGCACGTCTTCGACCTCGTTGGGGTAGACGTTAAAGCCGGACACAACCACCATGTCCTTCTTGCGATCCACGATGCGGATATAGCCGTCTGAATCCATGTACCCGATGTCACCCGTCAGGAAATAATCGCCGTTCATGACCTTTTCGGTCTCGTCCGGTTTTTTCCAGTAGCCCTTCATAATCTGGGGGCCGCGTGCGCCAATCTCTCCGGTCTCGCCTATAGCCAGCTTGGTGCCGTCTTCGGCGAAACAGGCCACATCCGTGGACGGGACAGGAATACCGATTGTACCCTCGCGCGCCTTGCCATGCGGCTCAAATGTCAGCACGGGCGAGGTTTCCGTGAGGCCATAGCCCTGCACCACCTCGGTCCCGGTCACCTCGCGCCAACGCTCCGCCACCGATGATTGCAGCGCCATTCCACCGGCACCTGCAAATTTCAGGTGTTTGGGCGGCGAGTCGGTGAACCACACTTCGTTGCACAGCGCGTTAAACAGCGTGTTCACACCACTCATCCACGTGATCTTGTAGTTTTCGAACGCGCGTTTGACATTCGACAGGGGCCGCGGGTTTGGGATCAGAATGTTACGCGCACCCAGCCAGTAAAAGGCCAACATGTTCACCGTAAACGCAAAAATGTGGTAGAGGGGCAGCGCGGTCAGAACGACCTCTCCCCCCTTTTCCAGATCACCGGCAAGCAGTTCCATCGCCTGTTCCATGTTCAGGATCAGGTTCCCGTGGGTCAGCATCGCGCCTTTGGCCACGCCGGTTGTCCCGCCGGTGTACTGCAACACGGCCAGATCGTCGTGACCGATGGATTGGTGATAGGCGCCGACCTCCACGTGGTCGGATGCAATGCGGTTGCGCCCCGCCTTCAGCGCCTCGGGCAGGCGCACATGTGCCGTTTCGACCGGTTTCACGGACCGATCCCAGTATTTCTGCACCAACCCGACGATGCCGCGCGGCAGGACCGGCAGGAATTCCGCCACACGTGTGACGATGACGTTCGGTATAGGGTGGCCGCGGGTTGCCGCTGGCACCTTGTCGGCGAACATGTCCGCGATAATCAGCGCGTGCGGTTCGGCATCCTCGAACTGCTTGGCCATCTCATCCGCAGTATAGAGCGGATTGACATTGACCAGCACGCACCCGGCCTTGAACACGCCAAAGGCAGCGACGGGAAAACTCAGGGAATTCGGCATCTGAACCGCCACGTGGTCCCCTGCGGACAGACCCGCCACCTCGCGCAGGTACACGGCCAGCGCGTCCGACATCTCGTCCACTTGGGCAAAGGTCAGCGTGCCGTTCATTCCGTTGGGCAGACAGCAGGTGAACGCCTTGCCCGACTTGTAGGTCTCTGCGACCGACCGAATAAGCTCAGGCAGGTTCCTGTAGGACGATGTCCCGATGTCCGGGCGTACATTTGGCCCATAAAACGCCTGCCATGGCCGATCTGCGTGCACCATACAAAGCCCTCCCTGTCCTCTTTGGTGATCCTGCACTGTAGGCGAGGACCGGGCGGGGTTAAATGACCCGCAGAATTTACGCTGCGGAAAATCTGTGCGGCTCGGTCAGTCGGGTCCCGTCGTTGACGTATCTGGATGCCTGCGGCTACGGTGCCTGCGTTGCGTCAGGAGACGCACGCGGGAGGATATTTTCAGATGACAGGCAGTCGCAGCATCGCGCGCGTTGAAACGCGCCGGTTCAATTTGCCCTTGGCCGAGGTGCTCAGCGATGCCAAGCACGGCGACCACACTCATTTTGAACTGATCACCGCGACCGTGACCCTGGCCGATGGCAGCAGCGGCACAGGCTACACCTATACCGGCGGCAAAGGAGGACATGCGATCAAGGCGATGATCGATCACGACCTTGCGCCGTTTTTGCGGGGCCGTGACGCGGACGCGGTGGAAACGCTCTATGACGCGATGCAGTGGCATGTGCATTACGTGGCGCGGGGCGGTGTCGCAAGTTTTGCCATTTCGGCGGTGGATATCGCGCTGTGGGATTTGCGTGGACACGCGCGGGAACAGTCGCTGGTGCGGATGGCTGGCGGCGCTTCCGACCGGTGCAAGGCCTATGCGGGCGGGATCGACCTCAACTTTCCGCTGCCCAAACTGCTCGCGTCGATCCAAGGCTACCTTGACCGGGGCCATAACGGGGTCAAGATCAAGATCGGCCAACCCACATTGGCCGAAGATGTCGCCCGCATCGCCGCGATTCGCGAGATGATCGGCCCTGACGTCGCCTTTATGGTCGACGCAAACTACGGCATGAGCGTCGAACAAGCGATTGCGGCGGCGAACGCCTTTGAGCCCTATGATCTGCTTTGGTTCGAGGAACCGACGATCCCCGACGACTACAAAGGCTACGGTCAGATCGCCGAACAGACGGGAATGCCGCTGGCCATGGGGGAAAACCTGCATACGATCCACGAGTTTGAATACGCCTTTGCCGACGCAAAGCTCAGCTTTGTTCAACCCGATGCATCCAATTGCGGTGGCATTACCGGATGGTTGCAGGTGGCGAAACTGTCGAAACAACACGGCATTCCCGTCTGCTCGCACGGGATGCAGGAACTCCACGTGAGCCTGATGGCGTCGCAGGCGCATTCGGGCTGGCTGGAGGTGCATTCCTTTCCCATCGACACTTACACTACCCGGCCCCTCGTGATCGAGAACCACATGGCCGTGGCCCCTGACACCCCCGGCACTGGCGTGGTCTTTGACTGGGACAAACTGAACGCAGAACATGACGAGAGTGCCCATGGCTGACACCATTACCGCCGCTCACTACCGCGGCAACAAGAGCTTTACCGTGGACAGCGCCCCTGCCCCGACACCGGGACCGGGCGAGGTCGCGGTCCGGGTCGCCTTTTGCGGCATCTGCGGAACCGACATGCATGTGTTTCACGGGAACATGGATGCGCGTGTTGGGTTCGAGCGCGTCATTGGGCATGAAATGTCCGGCATCGTTGACGCTGTGGGGGACGGCGTGGATGGGTTTGGCGCGGGCCAAAAAGTCGTCGTGCGGCCCTTGGACCAGTGCGGCGATTGCCCGGCATGTGCGGCGGGTCATCAGCATATCTGCCACCGGCTGAAATTTCTCGGCCTCGACACCGATGGCGCCATGCAAGAGGTGTGGGTTGTCCCGGCCCACACCTTGCACACGCTCCCGGATGATCTGCGCCTCGATCATGCGGCCCTGATCGAACCGGTTGCCGTGGCGTGCCATGATGTGCGTCTGTCCGCCCTGCAACCGGGCGAAGACGTGGTCGTGATCGGCGGCGGTCCCATCGGTATTCTTGTTGCGATGGTGGCGCGCGACGCAGGTGGCAATGTGGTCGTGTCGGAAGTAAACGAAAACCGCCTCGCCATTGCGCAAAAGCTGGGCTTTGCCACGGTAAACCCGGCGCAGGCCGATCTCGCGTCCGAGCTCAACACGCGCACCGGCGGCAAGGGTGCGGACGTCGTATTCGAAGTGTCGGGCACGCAGCCCGGCGTCGATGCCATGACTGCGGTTGCCGCGACCCGTGCCCGCATCGTCATGGTCGCGATCCACGCGCAGAAACCGCAGATCGACCTGTTCCAGTTTTTCTGGCGCGAGCTGAAGCTGATCGGCGCGCGGGTCTACGAGCCCGAGGATTACGAAAAGGCCATCGGCATCATCACCTCCGGCGGCGTGGACGCAGATACGGTCATCACCGACGTGGCCCCGCTGGCGGACATCCAAAAAGCGTTCGAAGACCTCGACCGCAGCCCCACAGCGCTTAAAAGTCTGATCAAGGTGGGGGACCTGACATGAACATGTTTGACCTCACCGGCAAGACCGCCCTTGTCACCGGTGCCAAACGCGGCATCGGGCGCGGCATGGCCGAAGCGCTGGCTGCTGCCGGGGCCGACATCATCGGCGTCAGCGCAACGCTCGGCCCCGGATCGGAGGTGGAGCAGGCCGTGACGGATATGGGCCGCAGCTTTGCCGCGCACGCCGTGGACTTTTCCGACCGCGCGGCGGTGCGCACCTTTGCCGACGAAATGGCCGAGGCCGCGCCGGATATCCTCATCAACAACGCGGGCACTATCAAACGCGCGCCTGCCGCCGAACACCCGGACGACTGGTGGGACGAAGTCATCGAGGTCAACCTGTCAGCGCAGTTCATCCTGTCCAAGGCGGTGGGTGCCAAGATGGCCGCGCGCGGGTCGGGCAAGATCATTTTCACCGCCTCCCTCCTGACGTTTCAGGGCGGCATCACGGTGCCGGGATACGCCGCCTCCAAGGGCGGTATCGGCCAGTTGACCAAAGCGCTTGCCAATGAATGGGCGGGCAAGGGCGTGAACGTGAACGCCATCGCTCCGGGCTACATCGCCACCGATAACACGCAAGCCTTGCAGGACGATCCGGCCCGGTCCAAGGCAATCCTCGAACGCATCCCGGCGGGCCGCTGGGGCGAGCCTGCGGATTTCGGCGGGCCCGCTGTTTTCCTTGCCTCGGACGCGGCACGCTATGTGCACGGTGAAATCCTGACCGTCGACGGCGGGTGGATGGGCCGGTAGCGCCTCAAGCCGCCGCCAAATGCCGCTTCCTGACTTGTGAGCCTGTGGAATCGGTGTACACCTGAACGTCGATGGTGATGCGGCGACGCGTCTGAAAAGGGAACCGGGTGAAGATCCCGGACTGCCCCCGCAACTGTGACCGGCGAGCGGCCCGGCATGTACCACTGGCGCACCAGCGCCGGGAAGGTCCGGCCCCGCAGCGACCCGCAAGTCAGGAGACCTGCCATCGGGAACGCAACATGGCCGACGCATCGGCCCCTATAGCTGCCGGGCGGGTGGCGAGGAGAAAGACATGCATATCGAACCGGGCGTCGTGGACGGCGCAAAAATGGTGTTTGCCTACGGCACCGCGGCCGCAGCAGCGGGCTATGCGCTGAAACTGATGACAGATGATCTCAAGGTGCACTCGATACCTTCATTCGTGCTGCGCACGGTGATCGCGACGCTGGGCGTGTTCGTCTTTTTCGAATTGCTGCCACATTTCGCCGTCGGCATTTCTGAGGTGCACTTTATCCTTGGTACGACACTCTTTCTGCTTATGGGCCCTGCCGCCGCGGCCTTTGGCCTTGCGCTTGGGCTCTTGATCCAAGGGACTGCCTTTGCGCCGTCCGACCTGTCGATGTTCTGCGTTAACGTCACGACGCTTCTGGTTCCGCTCTTTGCCGTAAATGCAGCGGCCAAGGCGATTGTGCCAAGGGCAACGGCTTATGTTGATCTGGGCTATGTGCAGGTGCTGAAAATGTCCGCGATCTACCAAGGCGGCATCGTTGCTTGGGTCGCCTTCTGGGCGATCTACGGTCAGGGCATCGGCGCAGACAACATGCAGTCCATCCTGAGCTTTGGGGCCGCGTACATGCTGGTCATCCTGATCGAACCCATCGCCGACCTTGCCGTTCTGGCATGTGCCAAGGCGGCGCGCGGCTGGAACAACAGCGGTGTTTTCACCCAACGCCTGCACACTGCCGCGTAACCGTCTGAAAACGCAAAGATAGGGGCTGCACGTCACGCGCCGCCCCTATCCGCCCATCACCATGACCCAGCTTTTTCTTATCGGCATCGGCACCGGCAACTCGGATCACCTGACAGGCGAGGCGCGGCGCGCCATTGCCGAAGCGGACCTGTTCCTGATCCCGCGCAAGGCCGAGAAATCCGACCTTGCCGACCTGCGCACGCAGATCATCGGCGCGGTGCGCAGCGACGCGCGCATTGCGACCTTTGACATGCCCACGCGCGACGACAACTTGCCTTATCTGAACCGGGTCGAGGCGTGGCATGACGAGATTGCGCGCATCTGGACCGAGACGATGGCAGACACCCCGGACGCGCAATCCGTGGCGCTGCTGGTCTGGGGGGATCCGTCGCTCTATGACAGCACCTTGCGTATCGCGGCCCGACTGCACCCGGCCCCGCGCGTTCGGGTGATTGCAGGCATCACGTCGGTGCAGGCGCTCACGGCGGCCCACGCCATCCCGCTCAACACGGTCAACGCGCCCGTCACCATTTCCACCGGCAGACGGCTGCGCGACCACGGCTGGCCCGCAGGATGCGAAACGTTGGTGGTGATGCTGGACGGCGCGTGCGCATTTCAGGACCTCGACGGGGATGCTTTTGACATCTGGTGGGGGGCCTATCTGGGGATGCCGGAACAGATCCTTGCCCATGGCCGCCTGTCCGACGTCTGCGATGACATTGTCGCCCGGCGCGCTGCCGCGCGCGCCGCCCATGGGTGGATCATGGACACCTATTTGCTGCGCCCCGTTCGCCCAGTGCCTGCGAATTAGGCAAACAGGGAAAATTTTGCGCGCAGATGGGCGAAGATTCTGGTGAGCCATCGCGCCACTGTGTTCAATCGGGCGATATGACTGCCCACCTGCCCATCACCCGTGACCTGTCCGACCCGCCCCGCGCCCGCGGAACGGTGCGCGTGACGACCAAGCCCGGCGTGCGCGGGACGGTGATCGACAACCTGTACCAAAAGGGTGCGGCCAAGGTTGTGTTTCCGCGTGCCACAATCGGCATGACGGCGGTGATGCTGAACACGTCCGGTGGCGTGACGGGCGGCGACCGATTTGACTATACCGCCACAGCCGGACCTGACACGCACCTGACCGTGACCACGCAAGCCTGTGAGCGCGCTTACCGGGCGCTGCCCGGAGAGGCGGGGCGGATCGACACCACGTTGACCGTGGCCGAGAATGCAACGCTGTGGTGGCTGCCACAGGAAACGCTGCTGTTTGACGGCTGCAACCTTGTCCGGCGCCTGACCTGCACATTGGCCGCGAGTGCCCGCGCACTGATCGTCGAACCCGTCTGCTTTGGTCGTCTCGCCATGGGCGAGGCCAGCATCCACGGCGCGATGTCCGATCGGATTGAGCTGACCCGCGCCGGAGCGCCTCTGGTGTTGGACGCGTGGCGGTTGGCGGGCGATATGGGTGCGGCACTGGCCCACAGCGCGACAGGTGGCGGAGCCCGCGCAATGGTCAGCCTTACCTATGTGGCCCCCGATGCCGAGGGGCAGCTTGAGACCTTGCGCGACCGCCTTGGGGACGCAGGTGGCGCAAGCCTGCTGGCCGCAGACGTGCTGGTGATGCGGCTGTTGGCGCCGTCTGGCTACGCGCTGCGTCAGCGCCTGCTTCCTGTTCTTGATCATCTGACGGGCGGCGCGCTGCCCTTGTGCTGGAGACTTTGACCCATGCAGCTCACCCCGCGTGAAAAGGATAAACTGTTGGTGGCGATGGCCGCAGAGGTGGCGCGCAAGCGCCTTGCCCGGGGCGTCAAACTGAACCACCCCGAAGCGATCGCGCTGATCACCGACGCGGTGGTCGAAGGCGCACGTGATGGGCGGTCCGTTGCCGACATGATGGAGGCCGGTGCGCAGGTGATCACCCGTGCGCAATGCATGGAAGGCGTGCCCGAAATGATCCACGACGTGCAGGTCGAAGCGACCTTTCCCGATGGCACCAAACTGGTGACGGTGCACAATCCGATCCGTTGAATTTGAGTATTTGGAAAGAGAAGAAGACCATGATTCCAGGAGAGATTTTCCCAGCGGACGGCGACATCCAACTGAACACGACATCGACCGCTGTCACCTTGCACGTGGCAAACACGGGCGACCGGCCTGTTCAGGTGGGCAGTCATTATCATTTTGGCGAGGCGAATGCGGCACTCGACTTTGACCGCGATGCGGCGCGTGGAATGCGGTTGGATATCGCGGCGGGGACCGCCGTGCGGTTCGAACCGGGTCAGGCGCGCGATGTTCAGTTGATCCCTATGGGCGGGGCGCGCAAGATCTACGGGTTTAATCAGCAGGTGATGGGCGACCTTTGAGCAGGGCAAATCCCAAGGGAGGAATATTCGATGTGTGATGTATGCGTGATGAACACAGTCAAAGAGCGGATGCTGTCGCGGCGCGATCTGTTCAGGGCAAGTGCCGCTGTGGCGGCGGGTGCCGCGGTGGGTGGTGTGGTGTCCGCGCCGCCTGCGCTTGCGGGTGGGCATGGCGGGGTTGTTGATATGACCCATGTCTATGACGATGCGTTTCCAACCTATTTCGGCGCGCCCGGAATCACCACGGAACAGCCGTTCAACTTTGCCGAACATGGGTTCAACCTGTTGCAGCTATCAGTCAACGAACATACGGGCACGCATATTGACGCCCCGTTGCATTTTTCGGCAGATGGTCAGTCGGTCGATGAGCTGCCGGTCGACAACCTTGTCGTACCGCTCTGTGTTGTGGATATCGCCGCACGGGCCGAGGCGGATGCCGACGCACAGGTGACGCCGGATGACCTGCGTGCCTGGATCGCCACGCATGGTGACATCCCGGACAAGGCCTGCGTGGCGATGCATTCGGGCTGGGCGGGCAAGACCGGCGGTGACGGCTACCGTAATGTCGGCGCGGACGAGGCAATGCACTTTCCCGGCTTTCATATCGAGGCTGCGCAAATGCTGATCGAAGAGACGGGCGCCGTGGCAATGGCCGTCGACACGCTGTCGCTGGATCACGGGCCATCCGCGGATTTCGCCACCCACTATGCGTGGCTGCCCTCGGGCCGCTACGGGATCGAGAACCTGAAAGGGTTGGATCAAGTGCCCGCAGCCGGCGCAACGCTGGTTGTCGGTGCGCCTACCCACCGCGGCGGCACCGGCGGTCCTGCCCGCATCTTCGCAATGATCTGATGGCGACGGTTCCGCTCATATCGGATGACCAGGCCAGCACCGAGGTGCTGGCCGTCTTTGACGACATTCGCGCGGTGCGGGGGACGGATGAGGTCAACAATTTCTGGCGTGCGCTGGCCAACGATCCGGCGCTGCTGTCAGCCACATGGAGCCGGTTGAAAGAGGTGATGGGGCCGGGGGCGCTCGATCCTCTGGTCAAGGAAATGCTCTACATCGCCGTGTCGGTGGCCAACGGGTGTGAATACTGCATCCACTCCCACACAGCCGCCGCGAAGACCAAAGGGATGAGCCCCGCCCAGCACGGAGAGCTTCTGAGCGTCATCGGCATGGCCATGCAGACCAACGGGCTGGTGACCGCGATGCAGGTGCCGGTGGACGGGGTGTTTGAGGTTTGACGTACGACACCCAGTCAATGGCTCGTTGGCACGCCAGACAGGAAGCTGTTCGCAAGCTTCTGTGGGAGACGTGGGACCCAATCGGCGGGCGCACTGGGCGGACCATCCGATGAATATGACAAATCCGCCGATCACGCGTGTTCAATGGTTGTGTCCGGAACATCGCAAGACGACGTCGCCAATTATCTGGCCAGCGTCGCAGAGGTGCACATGGGTCTGGGACCGGCGCGCAACCAAACCCGGAAAAACGAGATTGCTGCCAAGATTGCCGCGCCACTGAACTGAGGTACAGACATGCCCACATCCATCTCCCGTCGCGATTATGCCGCCATGTTCGGCCCCACCGTGGGCGACAAAGTGCGGCTCGCCGACACTGACCTGATCATTGAGGTTGAGCGCGATCTGATCGCTGAGGCCGCAGGGCGCGCGTCCACCGGGGGCAGTGGTGACAACGCACTGCTCTACGGCGAAGAGGTCAAGTTTGGCGGCGGCAAGGTCATCCGGGACGGCATGGGCCAGTCCCAGGTCACGCGCGCGGATGGGGCCGTGGATACCGTCATCACCAACGCGCTGATCGTGGACTGGACCGGGATCTACAAGGCGGATGTGGGCCTGAAGGACGGGCGCATTGCCGGGATCGGCAAAGCAGGGAACCCCGACACGCAACCCGGCGTCGACATCATCGTGGGTCCCGGCACCGAGGTCATTGCGGGCGAAGGACGGATTTTGACCGCAGGCGGATTTGACAGCCACATCCACTTCATCTGCCCCCAGCAAATCGAGGACGCGCTGCATTCCGGCCTCACCACCATGTTGGGCGGTGGCACCGGCCCGGCGCATGGCACACTCGCCACAACTGTGACCCCCGGCCCGTGGCATCTGGGTCGTATGTTGCAAGCGGCGGATGCCTTCCCGATGAACCTCGCCTTTGCGGGCAAAGGCAACGCGTCGCTCCCCGCCGCGCTGGAAGAGCAAATCAAAGGCGGGGCCTGCGCGCTGAAACTGCACGAGGATTGGGGCACCACGCCCGCTGCCATTGACTGCTGTCTGTCTGTGGCCGACGCCATGGACGTACAGGTGATGATCCACACCGACACGCTGAACGAAAGCGGATTTGTGGAAAACACCGTGGCCGCCATGAAAGGCCGGACGATCCACGCCTTCCACACCGAAGGCGCCGGCGGTGGCCATGCCCCGGATATCATCAAAATCTGCGGCGAAGAGCACGTCCTGCCCTCCTCGACCAACCCGACGCGCCCCTTCACCGTGAACACGCTCGAAGAGCATCTCGACATGCTCATGGTCTGCCACCACCTCGACAAATCGATCCCCGAGGATGTGGCTTTCGCCGAAAGCCGCATCCGGCGCGAGACCATCGCCGCCGAGGACATCCTGCACGACATGGGCGCGTTTTCGATCATCGCATCCGACAGTCAGGCCATGGGCCGCGTGGGTGAGGTGCTGATCCGCACCTGGCAAACGGCCGACAAGATGAAGAAACAGCGCGGGGCGCTGCCGGAAGAAACCGGTGACAACGACAATATGCGCGTGCGCCGCTATATCGCGAAATACACGATCAACCCGGCCATTGCCCACGGGATCGCACATGAGATCGGCAGCATCGAGGTTGGCAAACGCGCCGACCTTTGCCTGTGGAGCACGGCGTTCTTCGGGGTGAAGCCCGAGATGGTGCTGCTGGGCGGCTCCATCGCCTGCGCGCAGATGGGTGACCCGAACGCGTCAATTCCGACGCCGCAGCCGGTCTACACCCGACCCATGTTCGGCGCTTACGGTCGATCTGTGGAACGCTCTGCGGTGACCTTTGTGTCCGCAGCGGCGCAGGCCGAAGGGATTGGCGCGTCCCTTGGTCTCGCCAAGGATACGGTCGCCGTGCAGAACACGCGGACCATCGGCAAAAAGGACCTCAAGCTCAACGACGCGACCCCCAAGGTCGAGGTGCATCCCGAAACCTACGAGGTGCGCGCCGATGGAGAATTGCTGACCTGTCAGCCCGCCGAGGTGCTGCCAATGGCACAGCGGTATTTTCTGTTTTGAGAGCCGCTCCGGTATGTGCTCTGACCAAGTCGATCGCGGGTGGCGCGGTACACGCCGCACATCGGGGCGGTCGGCGCGTGGCCTTTCTGCGAAAGGCTGGGGCACAGTGATTGTCCACGATTTTCCATGCGCCCGGCGGAACGCCGGGCAACCCCCGACCGCCCCCCCGGGCGGGGGCTTCTCCCCCACCCGGCGGCCGGGGTCCGCCCTTGGTTCTGAAAACACATGCTGACCACGCAAACCTACCACAGCCATACGCACGGCTCTCCCGCTGACCATCTTCTGCTGACCTATGAGGACCGGTTCCTGCGGCGCAAAGTGCTGACCCTCGCCTCGGGCGCGCAACTGCTCGTGGACCTGCCACAGACCACCTCGCTCGAACACGGTGGAGCGCTCATCACGACCGACAGCCAAGAGATCGAGGTGCAGGCCGCCCCTGAACCCCTGCTCGAAGTGACGGGCGGCAGCCTGCACCGCATCGCTTGGCACATCGGCAACCGCCACACGCCCTGCCAGATCGAGGAGACCCGCCTGCTGATCCAGCGGGACCATGTCATGGCCGACATGCTGGGCAAGATCGGCGCGACTGTGCGCGAGGTGACAGAACCCTTTACACCCGAAGGCGGCGCTTACGGACATGGCCGCACGCACGGGCACGACCATTCCCACAGCCACACATGAACCACGCCCTCACGCTCATGCAATGGCTGTCGCCCGCCTTTCCGGTGGGTGCCTTTGCCTATTCGCATGGGCTGGAACAGGTGATTGCGGATGGCACGGTGTCGGAGGCCCGCTCCCTTCAGGACTGGCTGTCGGCCCTGCTTGCACATGGCTCGGGTCGAGCCGACGCAGTGCTGCTGGCTGCGGCTTATCAGGCGGATGACACGGCGCAGGTCGACGCAACTGCGCGCGCCTTTGCCGCCGGTGCGGAGCGCTTGCAGGAAACCGACCTGCAAGGGGCCGCGTTCTGCGACACGGCGCGGGCAGTGTGGGGGCTGGACCTGACAGGTCTCACCTACCCTGTTGCCGTCGGTGCCGCCGCGCGCGCCATGGACATCCCGCTGACCGACACGCTGCCGCTATATCTGCACGCCTTTGTGTCGAACCTTGTCTCGGTCGCGCAGCGGGCCATGCCGCTGGGGCAAACCGACGGGCAACGGGTGCTGTCGGCGCTGGCTCCGGTGATCGACGCCACGGCCCACGCCGCGTCGACCGCCACCCTCGACGACCTCGCCTCCTCCTGCTTTGCCGCCGACATCGCGGCCATGCGCCACGAAACCCTGCAACCAAGGATATTTCGCACATGACAACGCTCAACGGTCCTCTGCGCATCGGGATCGGCGGCCCCGTTGGCGCGGGTAAGACGACGCTTACTGCCGCCCTCGCCGCCGCGCTCAAGGATCAACATTCCATCGGTGTGATCACAAACGACATTTACACCCGCGAAGATGCGGAGGAGTTGATGCGGCGGCAGATCCTGCCGCAAGATCGCATCATCGGCGTGGAAACCGGCGGCTGCCCGCATACCGCCATTCGCGAGGACGCCTCCATCAACCTCGCCGCCGTGGCCGAGATGCGCGCGCGCCATCCGGAGGTCGAGGCGATCCTGATCGAAAGCGGCGGGGACAACCTGTCAGCCACCTTCTCACCCGAACTGGCCGATATCACCCTTTATGTCATCGACGTGGCCGCGGGCGAAGAAATCCCGCGCAAAGGCGGCCCGGCGATCACGAAATCCGACCTGCTCATTATCAACAAGACCGACCTCGCTCCGCATGTGGGCGCATCGCTCGACGTGATGGAGCGCGACGCGACCCGGATGCGTGCGGGCCGACCCTTTGTGTTTACGGCGCTGCGCCATGGCACCGGCGTGAAGGAGGTGATTGACCAGATCCGCGCCCTGTCCGGCCTTGGTCTCACCCACGCGTAATGGTCTGAAACCGACACGGGCGTTCGCCCTTGGGCGGGTTATCTTGCAATTGCCGCGGTTCACTGTCGGGGCAACAGGAGAGCCGCCATGACCATGACCCGCACCCGATCCGGGGGCCGCGCCAGCCGCCGGGCCGCGCGCCGCACGCCCGACGTCGCCATGCTGCCGGGTCTGAAAAACACCTTGCCGTGGTGTGAAATCATGGACGGCAGTCAGGTCGAACGGATCGACACCGCCTCGATGGACATCCTCGAAAATGTAGGGGTGGTGTTTCGCGATGACATTGCACTGGCCGATTGGCGCAACGCCGGTGCTAAGGTCGATGGCGACACGGTTTACCTCGACCGTGGCCTCGTTCGTGAGTTGATCACAACAATCCCCGAAACCTTTACCTACCACGCCCGCGATCCGCGCAAAAACGTGGCCTTGGGGGGGCGCAACAGCATCTTTGTGCCGATGACCGGCGCGCCGTTCCTGCGCGATCTGGATGATGTCCGCCGCAATCCCACGCTCGACGATCTGGCGATGTTCCACAAGCTCAGCCATATGATGCCCGCGCTGCATTCATCCGCGCATCACATCGTCGAGCCGTACGACCATCCGATCAGCCACCGGCATCTCGCGATCACCTATTCATCCATGCGTCATTCGGACAAAACCTTTATGGGCATGACCACGTCGCCCAAGAACGCCGAAGACGTCATTGAAATGTGCGCGATCCTCTTTGGTGATGATTTCATTGACAAAAACCCGGTCACCACTGGCAATTGCAACGGCAATTCACCACTGGTCTGGGACGAGACGATGCTGGGCGCGATGCGCGCCTTTTGCCGCCGCAATCAACCAGTCCTGTGCTCGCCCTTTGTGCTGGGCGGGGCCAATACGCCCGCGTCCGTGGCCGCATCCGTGGCACAACTCAACGCCGAGGCGCTGTCGGCCCTGGCCTACACGCAGGTGATCCGTCGCGGCGCGCCCGCGATTTACGGGCACTACCTGTCCACCGTGTCGATGAAATCCGGCGCCCCCATGGCGGGCACGCCCGAGATTTCCATGATGAACTTTATGATCGGGCAGATGGCGCGCCACTACGGCGTGCCATGGCGCACCTCGAACACATTGGGCGGCGCCAAGACGTTCGACGCCCAAGCAGGTTATGAAAGCGCCACAACCCTGTCGGCTGTCATGCATTCCGGGGCCAATTACATCTGGCATTCAGCCGGGTGGAACGAGGCGGGTATGCACTGTTCCACGGCCAAATTCATCGTGGACGCCGAACAATGCGCCATGGCCTATCGCATGGCCGAAGGTCTGCAATGGGATGACTTTGACACAGCCCTTGATGCAGTCCGCGACATCGGCCCCGGTGGCCACTACCTTGGCCATTCGCATACCCAAGAGACGTTTCAGACCGCGTTCTTCATGCCCGAACTGTTCGACAACAATTCGATCGAACAATGGCAGGCGGAGGGCAGCAAGGAGATCACGGAACGCGCGCTCGCCCATGCGCGCAACTTGCTGGACCACTACGAGGAACCCACGCTGGACCCCGGCGTGAATGAGGCGCTGCTTGACTATATCGCCCGGCGCGAGCGAGAAATTCCCGCCGCGGATGCCCTCAATCAAGACCATTGAAGGGTGATTGTGGACATAAGTGAGCCCGCTCTGGGGATTACCGTGCCGCCTGTCGGTTTTATGCAATTCAGCACAGTGAGGGGTGGGCAACAATGTCCACTTCATTGCATTTAGGCAAGATCATTCAACCCCGGCGCGCCATTCTTTCCAACGCAGATAAGCGTTAGCACCGAAGGTGGAGAATGGCTTGGGCGGCAGCGGCTTCAAATCGCTTTCGGCATCAAAATATGACGTTATTTCAGAGACCTGTCCGCAACACCTGTCAGCGGCGGCAATCCCGGTCAACGTCCCCCGCGTCGTTCCAAGGCCGTTTTGGACACATGCGCTGAACACACCCTCTTCGATCTCTCGTGAGTGCGCCACACCGTTCAATGACAGGCACAGGTGCCCACCCCAGACCTGCGCCTGCCGCATCCCGGTCAGTTGCGGGAACCGCCGCGCAAAAGCGCGCGCATGTGACCGCGCCGCACGGACCATGTCCCGGTCAGTCGGCTGCAATCCCGGGCGCACCACCGCGCAGTTTCGCGTGACAATCCGGTGCCCGCCCTGCCCGGCATCGATGCGCCGCACCGTGGTGCCCATCGGGTCAGAAGGTGTCACCCCCCAGCGCGGTGCGCCACCCAGTGCGGTGCGCGCCTCCGGGCTCAATTCCTCGCTCATTGAGGCAAAGAGGAACAGTTGCACCAGACGTCCCTTGGCCACGCCAAAGCTTTCGAGATGGCCGTTCACCCCAAGGATCACGCGGTTGGCCGTGACCTGCCCCTTGGGGGTCCGCAGCATCCAGTCCCCCCCGACGCGCCGAAAATTCAGCACCGGGCTGTGCTCAAAAATGTCTGCCTGCACGGCCAATCCCGCGGCAAGCCCACGGATGTATCCCGCAGGCTGCAACATCACGGTGCCAGGCGTGTACAGACCGGACAGGTAATGGCGCGACCCGGTCAATTCTGTCATGGCCTGCGCGTCCAACCATTCCGACGGCTCACCCAGATTGCCCAAGTGTCTGGAATAGCTGCGATTGTGACCATCACCCGCCTCGGTCGCGGCTCCGTTCACCTTGCCCGCAGGATCAAAGTAATCGGGCGCGATCCCGTAGTCCGCCGCGGCAGCACCGGCAAATGCGATGGCCTGTCTGTTCAATCGCGTCAGCCTTTGATCATCCCCGGCCCCTGCATAATCCTCGGACGCCAGATCATGCGGCAGATCGATCATAAAGCCCGAGTTTCGCCCCGCTGCTCCGTCAGCAACGCGCCATGCCTCCAGCACCACAACCCGCGCCTGCGGCCAGATTTGCAGGACACGGCGGGTCGCCGACAATCCGGCAAAGCCCGCGCCGACAATCGCAACGTCCGCCGCGATGTTACTGTCGATCCGTGGAAATGCGGGCCCCGGCCCAAGGATGTCAGCCCAAGCCGCGGGCCCACGGTGCCGGGGCAGACGCCGCGCGGTGTAGATCACTCCATCGCCTCATCCGCGTCGTCGGTGAGGTCCAGCCAGATCGTCTTGAGCTGCGTGTACTGATCATGCGCGTGCAATCCATTGTCGCGCCCGCCAAAGCCTGACATTTTCATACCTCCGAACGGCGTGGCGATATCCCCTTCGCCATAGCTGTTCACCGTCACAGTGCCCGCCCGCAGCATCCGCGCACCGCGCAGCGCGCGCTTGCCGTTCGCCGTGAACAGCGACGCGCACAGGCCATAGTCGGTGTCATTGGCCACCGATATCGCTTCGTCCAAGGACCGGACCGTGATGACGGTCAGCACAGGTCCAAAAATCTCGTCCCGTGCCAACGGGTTATCGGGCGTTGCTGCCACAACGGTCGGAGAGACATAGGGTTTGTCCACAGTCCCGCCCACAAGAATATCCCCAGCCTTCTCCACATATTCACAGACCTTGTCGACGTGCGCCGCACTCACCAGCGCGCCTTGCCGCGTCTCCGGGTCCAGCGGATCACCCACGGGCAGCTGCCGCAGGTGCACCTCAATCCGGGGCACAAGCGCATCCCGCACATCCTCGTGCACAATCAGTCGAGAGATGGCCGAGCAGTTTTCGCCCATGTTCCAGAACGCCCCGTTCACCACATGCTGCGCCACGCGGTCGAGGTTTTCGGCGTCGTCCATGACGATGCACGGGTTCTTGCCGCCCATCTCCAACACGACCTCTTTGGCATTGGACTCAGCGGCATAGGTCAGGAACTTCATCCCCGTCTCGGTGGAGCCGGTGAAGCTGACCATGTCAATGTCCATGTGCCGCCCGATAGGCTCGCCCACATCCGGGCCCAGACCCGGCACCACGTTCAGCACACCACGCGGCACGCCCGCCTCCATCGCCAGTTCCGCCATCCGCAGCGCCGTGAGCGACGTTTCCTCCGCCGGTTTCAGCACCACAGAACAGCCCGCCGCCAGCGCCGGACCAATCTTCCACGCCATCATCAGCAGGGGAAAATTCCACGGCAGCACAAGGCCCACAACCCCCACCGGTTCGCGCACCACCAGCGCGATATGGTCATCTGACGCAGGCGCCACCTGATCGTAGATCTTGTCGATCGCCTCTGCGTGCCACTTAATGCAGTGGATCGCCTCGGGGATGTCGACCGTCTCGCAATCGAAGATCGTCTTGCCGCTGTCGAGGCTCTCCAGCACCGCCAGTTCGCGCGCGTTGCGCGTCATCAATTTGCACAGGCGGATCAACACGTCCTTGCGCGCGGCAGGGTGCAGCCGCGACCAGCGGCCATCGTCGAACGCCTCTCGGCTTTTTGCGACGGCAATCTCCACATCTTCGGGGCCACAGGCGGCCACATCCGCCAGAGGCGCGCCGGTCGCGGGGTTCACGCTGGCAAAAGTCTTGCCCGAGATCGCCGGGCGAAAGCCGCCGTCGATAAACGCGGTCGTGGCCGGGGTCAGGCTGTCGGCCAAGGCGCGGTATTCCTCATGGGTCAGCATGGTCTCAGCCCTCCTGTTCAATGCGTGCGATGGTGGTTTGCAGCACCCGGATCACCTGTTCGAGGCTGCGCTTGTCGTCCTTGTTCAGGGATTTGAGCGGTGGGCGGATCGCACCGGTGTCGATCCCCTGAACGGTCACACCGTACTTGATGCACTGCACAAACTTGCCGCCCTGCTCCAGCACGCGCATCAGCGGCATCATCGCTGACATGATCCGCCGCCCCTTGTCGAAATTGCCCTCGACCACGCAAGCGCGCCAGAGGGCGATATGTTCCTCGGGCAGAAAGTTCGAGCCGCCACAGACCCAGCTGCGCGCGCCCCACGCAAAGAATTCCAGCGCCTGATCGTCCATGCCGCAAGACATCTGGATATGCGGATAGTCGCGCGCCAGCAGGTGTACGCGGTTGATATCGCCCGAACTTTCCTTGATCGCGCAGAAATTGCGGGACCGGCCCACGCGGTCTAGGAACGCTTCGCCCATGTTCACGCCCATCCGCCCCGGATAGTTGTAAAGCATGATGGGCAGGTCCACGGCGGCGTCTATGGCCAGCGCGTTCAGCGCGTTTTCCCGTTCGGTCGGCACGGCATAGGGGGGCGTGGCGACCAAAAGCGCGTCGGCGCCCATCGTCTTGCCCCCATGCGCCAGCGCCAGCATATCGGCAGGCAACATCGCGCCCGTGCCCATGATCACCGGCACACGGCCCGCGACAACGCGCACCGTTTCGCGCGCCACGGACAGGCGCTCCTCCACCGTCATGGCATAGTTTTCGCCGGTCGAACCGCCCGAGATCACGCCATGCACCCCGGCGCTGATCAGACGCTCCAAGACCAGCTCCAAAGCCTTGAAATTTGGGGAGTAATCGGCGTTGAACGGCGTGACGACAGGCGTATAGATGCCGTTGAATTCCATGGCGGGCGTCATGCGCGGGCCTCCTGCGGTGGGGTGCCAAGCGGCAGGTCCAGCCCGCCGGGCATCACAAATTGTGAAATCCGGTCCCGCGACAGCCGCCAATGGGCGTCGGCCAGTAGCACGGCCTTGGTCGTGTCGCGGGCGGTGATGGCGGCGATGATCTGGTCATGCTGGCGGCAGGCTAGGTCGACGTTGCGTTGTTCGGCAGAATCGCGGGGATCGTAGAAGGTCATCGAGATGCGGGCATGATCCAGCAGCAGCCGGTTAAAGCTGGGGGCGAGGAACGGGTTGTCCGCCATTTCGCCTGTGATCTCGTGAAAGCGATTGTTGGCCAGCGCGCGCGCAGCCGTCGTCCCGCTGGTCAGTGCGGCGCGAAACGCCTCTTGTGCCGTGCGCAGGTCAGCAATCTGCGGCTCCGTACGGTGCGTGGCCGCCAGTTGCAGGATCGCGCCATAGATCATGGGCGCCGCGATAAAGAAAGCGCGCAGGCTGCGATGCGACATTTCCGACACCTGCGCCCCACGGTTCTGGCGCAGGGTGACGTAGCCCTCACCTGCCAGTTGCCGCAGCACTTCGCGCATCGGCGTGCGCGACAGATCGTATTGCGCGCACAGCCCCGCCTCGTCCAGATCCGAGCCGGGCGCAAGGTCGAGCGTCAGGATCGCGTTCTTGAGGCTGTCGAGGGCGGTCTGTTTCTTTTCGGCAGGCTGCATTCACATTGTATACACTTCGTATACATTTTGGTGCAAACAAAAAAACGGGCACGTTTTCAGCGCCCGTTTTAGCGGCGATGCTCCGAGTCAGGCGAAGTCGACGACCTTCGCCATCGGCATCTCGCGCACCCGCGTGCCCGTCGCGGCAAAGATCGCGTTGGACAGCGCCGCGGCGGCGGGGGGCACCATCGGCTCACCCATGCCGCGCACGTCGCGGCCATTCTCCAGCCCGCGCACCTCGATCTGCGGCGACTGGTAGAGGCGCATCCCCGGTGCGTCGTAATAGTTGCGCTGTTCGACCATGCCGTCCGAATAGGTAATCTCGGAGTTCATCGCGTGGCCCAGCGCCCAGACGATGCCCCCCTGCACCATATTCTCGAACATGATCGGGTCGATCACCTGCCCAACTTCGGCAGCGCACCAAACCTTGTCGATCATGATACCCGCATCCGTCGAAGACACTTCGATCACCTGCGCGGTGGGCACACCAAAGGACATGCAGAACGCCACGCCGCGCCCGGTGTTCGGCGCAAGCGGGCTGCCCCAGTTCGACATCTCGGCCACCGCCTCAAGCGTCTTGCGGGACGGGTCATGCCACATCAGGCGCAGCCGTTCTTCCATCGGGTCAGCGCCCGCGGCGTCGATCAGCTCATCGAGAAAGACGTCGTGAAAAAACCCGTTTGTCGATGCCCCGACAGACCGCCAGGACGAGATCGGCCCAAGTTCGGGCGCGCGGTAGCCCGACACGCGATAGTGCGGGATATCAAACGGTTGCTCCCACGCGCCGGCCACAATCTGCAAGTCGGGTCCCGGCGTCGGGAAGCCTTGCCGCCCCATCTGGCTGGCAATCACCGACGGCATGGCAATGCCCAGATCATAGGCCTCGACCTTGCCATCGCGCACCGTGCCGCGCCCACGGGCCATAGCGATCTGACGGGTGTCGTTCTGGGCAAAGTCTTCTTCCCGACTATAGGTCAACTTGACCGGCGTGCCGGGGCGGGTCATCGCGATTTCGGCGGCCTGACGCACCACGCGGTCCTCAAGCCGGTGGCCAAAGCTGCCGCCCATCATCAGCACATGCACGTGGACCTGATCGGTGTCTTTGCCTGTGATCTTGGCCACGTTGGTCTGGACAAAGCGCGGAATCTGCGTGCCGGTCCACACATCCACGCGGTTGTCTTGTACGAGAACGGTGGCGTTGATCGGCTCAAGCGGTTGGTGCGCGAGGTAAGGTGCGCGGTACTCGGCTTCGATCACCTCCGCCGCCGCATCCAGCGTAGCGGACACATCTCCGTCATCACGGAATTGGCTGTCCAGTTGATCGTCATTGAAGCTGTCGGACAAGGCTTGCCAGTGGCCATCCATCTTGGGTGGATAGGGGGCCGGACCCCATTCCACGTCGATGGCACCCGCCGCCTGAATGGCGCGCCACGTATTGTCGGCGATCACGGCAACCCCACCCGTCACGGGCACCACGTCGAGCACGCCGCGCATCGCGCGCGCGGCGCTGTCGTCAAAGCGGATCACCTCGCCGTAACGGCGCGGGTTGGTGAGGACGGTGGCGTGCACCATGCCGTCAATCTCAAAGTCGATACCGTAGTCTTGGGTTCCGGTGGACTTGGCCACGATATCCACGCGTTCCATCGGTTTGCCGATCAGCCGCCATGTGGACGGGTCGCGCAGCGTGACGTCATTGACCGGATCGAGCGTGGCGGCGGTGGCGGCCAGTTCGGTGTAGGGGATCATGCCACCGCCGGGCAGTTCAACCGCCCCGTTGGCGGTTTTGAGGTCGGCCACCTGTGCACCGGTCTGCTGTGCGGCCGCAGCCTTGAGCGTTTCGCGCGCAACGGCCCCCGCCAGCCGCAGCTTTTCAAAGCTGTCGGGCACCGTGGTCGAGCCGCCGGTGATCTGCATCCCCATGAACTTCATCATCGCGTCCATGACACCGCGGGTCGAATTGGCGGCAAAGCTGTCATCGGTGGACCGGAAAGGCGCAGCCTCGGCGCTGAGCGCGGTGTTGTAATAGGCCGGATCCGGCAGGCCGGGATCGACAGTGACCTGATCCAGTTCCACGTCCAGTTCCTCGGCGATCAGGGCGGCCTGCACCGAATAGGCCCCCTGCCCGCTGTCGGCGCGCGGGGTGATCAGGGTGATGCCGTGCGCGTCGATCTTGACGTAGGGCGTCAACGCCGCCTCCCCTTCGGAGAGGTCATCCAGCAGCGGGTTCGCAACCGGGCGCTTGTAGGCGTAGTAGCCAAAGGCGACGCCCCCTACAATCGCGGCAGAGGTGACAAGGAAGGTGCGGCGGGCAATCTTTCCGATGCGGCTCATGGCTCAGGCCTCCTGCAACTTGGCGGCGGCGGTTTTCACCGCGGCGCGGATGCGCGGATAGGTGCCGCACCGGCAGAGGTTCCCGCTCATCGCGGTGTCGATTTCGTCGTCGGTGGGTGCGGGGTTTTCCGCCACGAGGGCGGCAGCCTGCATCATTTGCCCGGCCTGACAGTAGCCGCATTGCGCCACCTGATGCTCCAGCCATGCGGTTTGCACGGCGTGCATGGCGTCCGGGGAGCCCAAGCCCTCGATTGTTGTCACCGCGCCCCAAACATCCGCCGCTGCGGTCTGGCACGAGCGCACCGCTTCGCCGTCGATGTGCACGGTGCAGGCCCCGCATTGCGACACGCCACAGCCGTACTTGACGCCCTTGATGTTCAACTCGTCCCGCAGGACCCACAGCAGGGGCATGTCGTCCTCGACATCCACCTCGTGTTCGGTGCCGTTCACAGTCAGTTTCATCGCGCGCTCCTGAGCTACAGATCGGTTCGGGAAACAGGATAGGGCATCTGGCGACCCACGAAACCTGCAGATCGCGCCAAATGACGTGACGAAACGCGCCAAGGCCCGAAAATGCAAACGACCCGGCCCACAGGTGCGTGTGGACCGGGTCGCGTTACTGCGTGACGGCGCGCTGGATCAGAACTCGACCACCGCGCGGATCGACTTGCCTTCGTGCATCAGATCAAAGCCGTGGTTGATCTCGTCGAGGCTGAGCTTGTGAGTGATCATCGGGTCGATCTCGATCTTGCCGTCCATGTACCAATCCACGATCTTGGGCACGTCCGTGCGCCCCTTGGCCCCGCCAAAGGCGGTGCCGCGCCAGACGCGACCGGTGACCAATTGGAACGGACGAGTGGAGATTTCGGCACCTGCGGGTGCGACGCCGATGATGATCGATTCCCCCCAACCCTTGTGGGCGCATTCCAGCGCGTCGCGCATCACCTTGGTGTTGCCCGTGGCGTCGAAGGAATAATCCGCCCCGCCCCCGGTCAGTTCCACCAGATGCGCGACCAGATCGCCGTCGACTTCGGTGGGGTTCACAAAGTCGGTCATCCCGAAATATGTGCCGGTTTCGGCCTTGTCGTTATTGAGATCCACCCCAACGATCTGATCCGCGCCCGCGAGGCGCAGGCCCTGAATGACGTTGAGGCCAATGCCCCCCAACCCAAAGACCACGCAGCGCGCGCCGATCTCGACTTTGGCGGTGTTGATGACAGCGCCAATGCCCGTGGTCACACCGCAGCCGATATAGCAAATCTTGTCAAAGGGCGCGTCCTTGCGCACCTTGGCCAGCGCAATCTCGGGCACCACGGTGTGGTTCGCAAAGGTCGAGCAGCCCATGTAGTGGTGAATGGGCGTGCCATCGAGCATGGAGAACCGGGTGGTGCCATCAGGCAGCAAACCCTGTCCTTGGGTGACGCGGATCGCCTGACACAGATTTGTCTTGCCCGACAGGCAATATTCGCAATTTCGGCATTCGGGCGTGTAAAGCGGGATGACGTGATCGCCGACTTCCAGCGTGGTCACGCCCTCGCCCACCTCGATCACGACTCCTGCACCCTCGTGGCCCAGAATGGCAGGGAAGATGCCCTCGGGATCATCGCCGGAGCGGGTGAATTCGTCGGTATGGCAGAGGCCTGTGGCCTTGATTTCGACCAGAACCTCGCCCCGCTTGGGACCGTCGAGGTTCACCTCCATGATTTCGAGGGGTTTGCCAGCCTCAACGGCAACAGCGGCGCGGGTTTTCATCATGGGTCTGTCCTTGCGTTGGTCTTTGGCCCATCAAGGGCAAGCACGGCCTGTCCTGTCAATGAAAAGCGTTCGGGATATTGGCAACCCGACCCTCCGGGGGGGATTTTTTGGGGACAGAGACGGGTGCGTCCGTGCCTAGGCTAAAGCGGCCCAAGCCATGATCAGGTACGTCCACTGGTGCAACGCCTGATCGACCCCGAAAGCGCGCCAGTAGCCTGCCTGATCCGGGCCGTGCCCGGTGTGATCGGACCAGCGCCCCTTGCCCCAGTCGATGTGAAAATGGACCGCCCATTCGATGAGCGCGATGGTCAGTGCCGTGACAATCGGCACCCCGACCAGCACAAACGCCACCAGCGAGCCCACGGCGTGCAGCCCCGCATGTTGCAATCGGCCCAGATGCAGATAGACCCCGCGGTCGCGCAACATGCGGGGGGTTTGCAAGTAAAAATCCGCAAACAGGTGCTTGGCCTGCAGCAGGAACAGCAGAACGAGGAAGAACGTCACAGGATCGGCCACGCGCGGTCCTTTGGTTGCGGATGGCGGTATCCTAGGGCGCATCGCCGCGCCCTGCAACGCATGTGCTGTCGCCGCACATGTCGTACATTGATTTTCGGCCCGACCCGCGCGTAGTGTCGCGTCCAGACCACAGCCGCCACGCATTCAGGATCGGACACGTCTCATAGAACGCTCACTTTTTGCCTTTATCTGGAAGTTTTCAAAGCGCGATCAGCTGATCCTATTGTGTGTGACGCTGACGTTATTCCCGCTGCTGTATCTGACGCTGGAGCTGCCCAAGCGCATCATCAACGAGGCGATCGGCGCAGGATCGAGCACGATCGAAGTCTACGGCTATCAGTTCGACCAGATCACCTACCTGATGATCCTGTGCGGCCTGTTCCTGCTGGCGGTGCTGTGCCACGGTCTGCTGAAAATGCGGATCAATACGATGAAGGGCGTGCTGGCCGAACGGCTCTTGCGCCGGTTCCGCTATACGCTGATCGCGCGCATCCTGCGGTTTCCCCAGCCCTATTTCGAGCGCACCAGCCAAGGCGAGCTTGTCAGCATGGTCACAGCCGAGAGCGAGCCGATGGGCGGGCTGATGGGCGATGCGGTGGCACAGCCCGTGTTGCAAGCGGGGCAAATGCTGACGATCCTCGGGTTTTTGTTTTTCCAGTCGGTGGCGTTTGGGTTGGCGGCGATTGCGCTGATCCCCCTACAGGCATGGCTGATTCCCAAGCTGCAACGCCAGATCAACCAGTTGAACAAAAAGCGCGTCATTCAGGTGCGCGCGCTGGCGGCAGAGATCGGCGAGGCCGCAGCGGGCGCGGGCACGCTGCGCAAGCATGGCGGCTGGCGGCACCGGATGGCGATGGTCGGGGACCGGCTGGGGCGGCTTTTCAAGATACGCTTCGATATCTATCAGAAGAAATTCTTTATGAAGTTCCTCAACAACTTCATCACGCAACTGACGCCGTTCTTTTTCTTTTCCATCGGCGGCTATCTGGTGATCCGGGGCGACGTGACGCTGGGTGCGCTGGTGGCCGCGCTTGCCGCCTACAAGGACCTGTCGTCACCGTGGAAGGAGCTGCTGGCCTATTACAACCAGAGCGCCGACATGTCGCTGCGCTGGGACACAATCACCGAGCGTTTCGCGCCCTCGGGCATGGTCGATGAAAAGCTGTTCTACGAAGATCCGACCGACATCCCGCATCTGCATGGCGACATCGTTCTGGATCAGGTGACGGTGCGGGATGGCGACGGCAACCCGGTGCTTGAAGACATCTCCCTGACAATCAAAGGGGGCAGCGCGGTCGGCATTACCGCGCCCAATGACGAGGATCGCCGCGCCTTTGGCGAGGTCATCACCCGCGAAAGCATGGCCGCAAGCGGGACGGTCACGATCTCGGGCCACGATGTGCGGGCTCTGCATCAGGCAGTGATCGCCCAGCGCATGGGTGAGGCCAGTTCGCGCCCGATCATGTTTCAGGGCAGTTTTGGCGACAACGTTCTGATGCCCATGCGCTTTTGCCCGCAAGCCGATACCGAACTGACAGAGGCGATGCGCGAAGCGGCCCGTGTCGGCAACAGCCCGGACGATCTGCACGCCAGTTGGCTGGACCCGATGCGCGGCGCCTTTTCGGATCAGGGCGACATCCGCCGGTTCTGGTATCAGCTGGTGCAGGGCATGGGCAGCAGTGACGCGCTTGTGCGCCGCGCGCTGGACCAGAGCTTTGACCCAGACGAGCATCCGACGCTGCGGGACGCGCTGATCCGGTTGCGGCCCAAAGTGGCCGAAGCGCTCAAGACCGCCGGTCTGGACCGCTATGTCTTTCGCTTTGACCCGGACAAATACAACCCCGCCCTGCCCTTGTCCGAAAACCTGCTGTTCGCCGCACCGATTGTCGAGATCACGCCCGAAGTGCTGGGCGAACGAATGGATTTTCTGCGCACCCTGCACGAGATGGAACTGGGCACGCAGCTTGAGACGATGTCGCGCGACATCATCGAAATGCTACGCCAGATTTTTGGCCAGACGGGCACGGACCATCCGCTGTTTCGCCGGGTCGGCCTTGAGGCGTCGGTCTACGAGGATGTGCTGGACCTTGTGACACGCAAACCGCAAGGCGCCGATATGGAGGACCGCGAACTGGCGCTGCTGTTCTCGATCCCTGCCAAGATCACTGCGGAACAGATTGGACCATCCTTTCCCAACAACGTGGCGTGGCAGATCCTTGAGATGCGCCGCCTGCATTCCGAGACCCTGCGCGAACAGATGAAGGACCTGTTTGTGCCGATCCGGGCAGACAGCCACGTGGCCGGTCTGAGCGTTCTGGAAAATGCCCTTTTCGGCAAGATTTCGGACACGGCGGGCGCGCGGGCGGATGACATGCGCAAGCTGGTGGGGGACGTGTTGGCGGAGGCGGATGTGACGCCGCTGGTGATTGAGCTGATCTTTGAGGTGCCAATTGCGCTGGGGGGCGCCAACCTGCCTGCGATGTATGCGGAGCCTTTGTCCGTGGGCCGTGCGGCGATCAAACGGCCTGACATCTTGATCCTCGACAAGGTGCTGGCGTCCTACGATGCGGAGGCGCAACAGGGGCTGTTCGAGAACCTGCGGACATTGCTGCCCGAGACGACAATCATCTACCTCAACGACGCGTTCGAGGATGACAGCATCTTTGACCAGCATTTCGAGATTGTGCAGGGGCGGCTTGTCGGGGCCGAAGGGGCGCGGGCCGAGGCGGACAGTGAAGTGGGCGCGGATCTGGCGCGCAAGGTCGACGCGCTGAGCAGAACGCCGATGTTTTCGGGTCTCAAGCGCAAACAGTTGCGTCTGCTGGCCTTTGGTGCGCGCTGGTACGACGCGCAGCCCGGCGACTACGTGTTTCACAAGAACGACGACCCGACCGATGGCGCCTACATGGTTATCGAAGGCGAGGCGGACCTTGTTCTGCCCGCCGAAGATGATGGCGAAGAGCGTCTGATTGCGACTGTCGGTGCCGGTGCATTGGTCGGTGAATTGGGTCTGATCCGGGGCGAGGCACGCGCACTTGATATGCGGGCGCGGTCAGCACTGACCTGCCTGCGCATCGGCGAAGAAGAGTTCATGGCCGTGGTCGAGAATGACGCCGCCACGGCGTTCCGGCTGCTTCAGGTGGTGGCGGGCTACGTCAACACCTAGGCGCGTGCAGCACCATAGCCCGCCTGCCGTCCGAACACCGCACCGGAGGTGAGGCCGGAGCCGCCCGGATACCCGTTGTAGAATACGCCCCCCACAAGCTCGCCACAGGCGTAGAGGCCCGGAATGGGCGCGTCCGCCCGGTCCATCACCGCGCCCGCATCATCCACCTTGAGCCCGCCATAGGTAAAGGTGATCCCCCCGGTCACGGGGTAGGCGCGGAACGGGCCCTGATCCAGCCGCTGTGCCCAGTTGGATTTTGCAAGCGGCAGCCCAATGGTCCCTTTGCCGTCCAAGATCGTCGGGTCGAATTCGGTCTGGTCATCAACGGCTGCGTTGAACGCCTCCAGCGTCCGGCGGGCGGCGACGGCGTCCACCCCGTCCAGCATCGGGATCAGCGCCTCAAGCGTATCCGCCTCGACGAAATGCGCGTCGTGAAAGTGGTATTCGCCGTAGAGCAGATCGAACACCTTGGCGTCGAACACCTGCCATGCGAAATGCCCCGGCTGTTCCAGTACCGCGCGACCAAACTGCGCGTAGGTGTAGTTGCGAAAGTTGATGCCCTCGTCCACAAACCGCGCGCCGCGGGCGTTCAGCATCAGCCCAAGGAAATAGCAGATTTTGCGGTAGTTTTTGCGGTCCCCATGCGGCAGATCGAGGTTGCCGTAATTGGCCATGTGAAGGTCCATCGGCGTCGCGTGACACCCACCATAAAGCCCGTATTCCTGCGCGCCGGCCTCGACCGCCATGACCAACCCGTCGCCGGTGTTCATCGGCGTGCCGCGCACCTTGGCCTCTGCCCAGTCGGGACCAATATGTTTGACGCGCATGTCCGCGCTGGCCTCGAACCCGCCGGAGGCAAGAATGACCGCATCGGCGGCGATTTCCGTGTCACCCACACGGACGCCGGTGATCTTGCCATTGTCCTGCACCAGACCCGTCACGGCACTGTCAAAGCGGACCGTGCCGCCCAGACGCCGGAACGCGGCCATCTCCATATCAAAGAGACCGACGCCTTCGTTGTCGGCAGCCAGCGTCAAACCGCCCCAGAAGACGAACCGCCCGTCTTTTTCAAAACTCTGGCGGCTGTAGATCGGCTCAAACGTCACGTCGTGCTGTGCCAGCCATTGCATCGTCTCACCAGATCGGCGGATCAGCTTGTCCTGCTCTGGCGACAGGGGGCGGCCATCGTTGAACCCCAGAAGGTCCGCGCCAAACTTGTCCTGCGTGTAGCTGCCGAATTCCGTGCGCAGCAGGCGCGGGTCATCCGGGTCGCGCAACAGCGGTTTCAGGTCCGCGCCACTGTCATAGGCGAACCGCATCGCACCTGCGGTGTATTTTGTGTTGCCGCCCGCCAGATCAGGCCCGGCCTTTTCCAGCATCAGCACCTGCGCGCCCGCCTCAAGTGCCGCGATACCCGCACAAAGCGCGGCATTGCCCGATCCCACGACGATAACCTGTTTTGACATCCGCATTCTCCCTCGCTACGTTCATCCTGTATCCAAGTGTATACAGATTTGAAAGCGTCGATTTGTCAGAGCCCGACATGAATCAGGGCGAGGCCGCCTATGCCCGCCTGTTAAAAGAAATCCGCTGTGGCGCGTTTCAGCCCGGTGACCGGCTGCGCGAGGTCGAGGTGGCAGAGCGGCTGTCGCTGTCGCGCACGCCTGTGCGCGAGGCCTTGCGGCGGCTTGAGGCAGACGGGATCGTGGAACACCGTCCCCGTCTGGGCGCCGTGATCCGGCAACTGAGCCATGCCGAACTGGTCGAGCTTTATGAGATGCGGATCGTGCTGGAACGCACCGCTGCCGAAATGGCGGCCAAACACGCCGCTGCCGCCGAAATCGACGCCTTGCGCGACATCAACGCAGCCATCGCGGCAAGCGCCCCGGACGAGGCCCCTGCCCTTAACCAAGATTTTCACCGGGGCATCTATCACGCCACGCGGAACCGATTTTTGCTGGAGGCGGCGCGCAGTCTCAACAACGCGCTCTTGCTGCTGCGCCCCACAACGCTCGCAGACCCTGAACGCATCCGCATTGTCGCAGACCAGCACGAAGAGATGCTGCACGCCATCGCCATCGGCGACGTGGCCGCGGCTGGAGAAGCGGCAGAAGTGCACCTGCAAACCTCGCTGCGTTACCGGCTGAAAGTGCTCAACGCGTGATCCACATTGCCGCCACCTTTGCCATCGCTCTTGTCGGGGTCGCCCTGTTCCATTTGGCTAACCTGCCCTTGCCGTGGTTGCTTGGCCCTCTCACCGGCTGCCTGATCGCGTCGCTCGCCGGTGCGCGCCTGCGGGGCATCGCGGTGGTGAATGAGGGGATGCGCACCGTACTTGGGGTGGCCGTGGGGGCGACGTTTACACCGGTGCTGCTGATGAGCATGGCGAGCATGTGGCCGACGCTGTTGCTGATCCCTGTGATGATCGCCGCCATTGGCCTCGTCGGTGTGCCGTATTTCCAGCGCCTTTGGGGCTATGATTTCGCCACAAGCTACTACAGCGCCATGCCCGGCGGCCTTCAGGATATGTTGGTCTTTGGCGAAGAGGCGGGCGGCAACCCGCGCAGCCTGTCGCTGATCCATGCGACACGGGTGATGGTCATTGTGGCGGCTCTGCCGTTTTTGTTGCAAGGCATCTGGGGCGCGGATCTGAGCAACGCACCCGGCGCGCCCGTAACCAGCATCGCACCTGCGCAACTGCTGCTGATGGTCGCCTGTGCGCTCATCGGCTGGCAGGGCGCCAAAAAGCTGGGCATGTTCGGGGCCTCAATCCTTGGGCCTTTGATCGTGGCGGCGGTCGCCGCGCTGGCCGGTTTGCTGCACCACCGCCCCCCAGCAGAGGCGATCTGGGCCGCGCAGTTCTTTATCGGCCTAACGGTCGGCACCAAATACAGCGGCATCACAATGGCCGAAGTGCGCCGCGACCTCGCGGCGAGCTTTGGGTTCTGCGTGATCCTGATGGTGCTGACGGTGATCTTTGTCGAGTTTGTCTATGGCTTGGGCCTTGCCCCCGGAATGGAGGCGCTGCTGGCCTTTGCGCCCGGCGGTCAGGCGGAACTGACGGTGTTGGCGCTGATCGTCGGGGCCGATGTGGCCTTTGTCATTGCGCACCACGTCTTGCGTATTTTTGTGGTAATCCTTGGTGCGCCGCTTTTTGCGCGGCTGTTCAAAGCGCCGACGGGTTGATCACATGGATGGGCGCACCATCGGAAAATGCGTTGACCTGATCAAAGATGTCACTGAATTGCAGGTCAAATTCGTCTTCGGTCACATAGCCGATATGCGGGGTGGCCAGCACATTCGGATGGGTGGCAAGGATGTTGGCCGTGTCGGTCATGGGTTCGTGGTCGAACACATCGACCGCCGCGCATATCCGGTTCTGCGCGATCTCGGCCTCCAGCACGCCGGGCGCAATCAGACCTGACCGTGACGTGTTGACCAGCAGGCTGCGCGGCTGCATCGCGGCCAGATCATCTGCCGTGATGAGGCCGCGCGTTTCGGGTTTCAGCCGCACGTGCAGGCTGACGATATCGGAGGTGGCAAAGAACGCCGCGCGGCTGTCGGCCACCCGCAGCCCATCCGCCGCGGCCCGTGCCCGTCCGTCGTCGGACGCCCACCACTGCACATTCATCCCCAGCGCCTGCGCGTATTCCGCGACGGCGCCCGCAATCCGCCCATAGCTATAAAGGCCCAGCGTCCGCCCCCGCAACGTGCGTCCCACACCCATCTGCCAGGTCCCGGCCCGCAGCGATGCGGCCTGTTGCGGGATCTGACGATAGTGCCCCAGCATCAGCGCCAGCGTCATCTCCGCCGCCGCGTAAGACGGCGTGTCGGAGTGCATGTTCGAACACAGCACAACGCCATTACGGGTGCAGGCTTCGACGTCAATATGGGGGTACACACTGCGCTGTGAGATCAGCCGAAGGTTTGGCAGGCGGTCCAGCAGGTCGGCGGTGATCTTTGTCCGTTCACGAAACAGCACGAGGCCTTCGGCGTTCTGCACCCGTTTGGCCAGCGCCGCCGGGTCCGGCTCGTGATCGGTCCAGACGGTTACGTTGTGTCCCGCCAGTTTGGCGAAACAGGGCAGCCCGCGCAGCGTGTCGAACCAGTCGTCGAGAATATGAACTTTCACCGGCTTTCAACACCGCTTGATGCCGTGGGTGTGCGCGGCGTGGGCACGAACACCGCCGCGTCCAGTTCGGCCAACGCGCCCGCAACGCGCGCCCGTTCCGCCAGCAGATGGTTGAACTGTGCGTCGCAGCCCGAGATGGGTGTCGGGTAATCGCGGATTTCAGCGCTCAGCAAACGCCGCGCCGTCGACAACTCGGCCCGCGCCACGTGCAAACACTCGGAATAGGTCTCAATCATGGCTCCCTCCTATCTGTATACGATTGTATACCGTTTGTGTCGCAGGACAAGCCCGCGCAGCCCACGCCGCCAAAAAATGTGCGGCGCATCCTAGCGAATTCGCAAGCCGTACCTAACTGGTGGACAAACGCGCGCGGGTGGCAAACACTCTCGCCAAACAACCAAAGGGGAGACTTCCATGAGATTCACCACATTGCTTTCGACTGCGCTGCTGCTGGGATCCACCGGCCTTGTCAGCGCCGAGACGCTCAAGTGGGCGCGCGCGGGCGACGCCCTGACGCTGGACCCCCACGCCCAGAACGAAGGGCCGACGCACACGATCCGCCACCAGATGTACGAACCGCTGATCATCCGTGATGTCACCGGCGCGTTTGAACCCGCGCTGGCGACCGAATGGGCGCCCAAGACCGACGATCCGAACGTCTGGGTGTTCAAGCTGCGTGAGGGCGTCAAGTTCCATGGCGGCGAAGATTTCAACGCCGAGGACGTCGTATTCAGCTTTGAGCGGGCCAAGCAGCCAAACTCGGACATGAAAGAACTGATCGGTTCGATCACCGAAGTGCGCGCCGTTGACGACTATACCGTCGAGATCGTGACAGACGGGCCGAACCCGATCCTGCCCTCGAACCTGACCAACCTGTTCATCATGGACAAGGGCTGGACCGAGGCGAACAACACCGTGAACGTGCAGGATTTCGAGGGCGGCGAGATCACTTATGCCACCACGAACGCCAACGGCACGGGTCCCTACACCCTGACCAGCCGCGAGCCTGACGTTAAAACCGTCATGACCCGCAACGAGGCCTATTGGGGTCGCGACCAGTTCCCGATGGAAGTGTCCGAAATTGTCTACACTCCCATCCAAAACGCCGCGACCCGCGTGGCCGCGATGCTGTCCGGCGAAGTGAACTTCCTTCAGGACATGCCGGTGCAGGACCTCGAACGTGTGAACGCAGCCGAGGGTCTGACCGTCAAGCAGGCGCCGCAGAACCGCGTGATCTTCTTTGGTATGAACCAGGGCGCGGATGATCTGGAGGCCGACAACGTCGATGGCAAGAACCCCCTCGCCGACGTGCGCGTGCGCAAGGCGATGTCCATGGCCATCAACCGTAACGCCATCCGTCAGGTTGTCATGCGCGGCCAATCCGAGCCTGCGGGCATGATTGCGCCGCCGTTTGTCAATGGCTGGACGGCCGAGATGGATGGTGAGTCGAGCACCGATATCGAAGGTGCCAAGGCGCTGATGGCCGAGGCAGGCTATGGCGACGGCTTCTCCATCCGCTTGGACTGCCCCAATGACCGCTACATCAACGACGAGGCGATCTGTCAGGCCGCTGTTGGGATGCTGGGCCAGATTGGCGTCACGGTGAACCTTGATGCGATCCCCAAGGCACAGCATTTCCCCAAGATCACAGACGGCAAGACCGACTTCTACATGCTGGGCTGGGGTGTGCCGACCTACGATTCCGAGTACATCTTCAACTTCCTCGTCCACGGACGTGAAAGCGATGTCGGCACGTGGAACGGCACCGGGTTCGACAACGACGAGATCGACGCCAAGATCAAGTCACTGGCCTCCAACACCGACCTCGAGGCCCGCAACGCCGACATCGCCGACATCTGGCGCGTGGTGCAGGACGAAGCGCTCTACATCCCCATCCACCACCAGGTCCTGAACTGGGGCATGGCCGACGGCGTGGGCATCGAGGTTGATCCCGAGGATCAACCGAAGGTGAAGTATTTTACGATGAACTGATTTGCGCACGACGCGTTGGGAAAGGCGGCACGAAAAGTGCCGCCTTTTTTTGTTGCCCTCGCGAGTGGCACAAGGGTTCGGCAGCAGGGTTGTGCGTCGCAGACATCGGGTTTCATGCCGGAGCAGTCGTTGATCTTGAGCGCTTTTTGCGTCCGTATTGCGGGACAAAGCGTACTTTCGCGGCGGCTGCGCCAATGTCGGCTTGGCGCCCACCTTTCCAACTGTACTCTTTTCTGGTGTTCAATCTGATTTAGGCAGAATTGTGCGCCTCAATACAGTACCGCCCTCTATTTCGCAGCGGCTGACATCATCCAATGCTGCTTTTCGCTCCATTCTAGAATGTCGGTAAGAACTCCGACTGTGCCGTCGTCCCGGACATCAGCTAGAACCTGAATTGCATTGCGGAGAGTATCGATGAAGCTCAAGAAATCAGCGCAGTGGTTCGCCAGCATTTCATTGGCAGTCTTGGCCGCAGACAATTGGGGTCCCTCGCCGCCAGCAAGTAGCTCATCCAACGATGCGGGTGCGTTCACACCCAGAACACGCAGCCGCTCTGCGACCGCATCCAGGAACCCATTCAACGCCTGGTATTGGACCTCAAACATGGCATGCAAATTGTGGAAATTCGGGCCTTCCACGTTCCAATGATAGCACTGGGATTGCAGGTAGAGGCGGAAAACCTTGCCGAGGACTGCCCTGATCGTGTCTTCCTTGACTGAGTTTGATTTCATTCTTTGTCCTTTGATTTCTGTAGGCTTGCGCGAACAAGACTGTGACCGTGCCCGCCATCTCACATGTGGATAGCGGGTACGGCAGAACTCTGATCTGGATCAGAGCCCCCTGGGGAAAGGGTTGGTTTAGCGCGCGGCCGCGTTGATTTGCGCCACAGCTTCTTGGGTGCTCCAGACCGCGTTGGCGATGAAGCGGAAGTTGATAAGGGCCGCCAGGTATCCATCACCTTCCGGCAGTTGCGCCGCAGCCGTCGCGTCCTTCACGACCGCCACTTCGAACCCGTTTTCGATCAGTTCGCGCATATGGGATTCCGTGCACAGGTTGGCCGACATCCCTGCCAGAATGACCTGATCCACGCCTTGCTTGCGCAGCTGCAGCGTCAGATCGTTGGTGTCGTTGCCGTACATCTTGTGGGGGGATGTCACGATGGTCTTGCCGTCGTTGATGTAGGGCTTGTACCGCTCAAGCCAGTCCGCGCCCGAGCCTTCGAAATCGTCAACATTCAGCTGGCCCTTGCGGTCGAACATGCCGATCTGATGCATCAGTTTTTCCAAGGCGCCTTCGAACTTCCAACCATGGTCGGTGGGAAAGTAGTAATGCGGCGACACGGCGGTCGTGATGTCGTGTTCCTTGGCCGTGCGGAACAGTGTTTCGATGTTTTCTACCGTGTTCAGTTCGGTGGCGGATGGGCCGATGACACCCCAGGTTACCCCGTCGGGGCTGAGGAAGTCATTTTGGGGATCGGTCACCACGAGGGCCGCGCGGCTCAGGTCGAGCTTCATGTCAGAGGGTGGCAGTCCGGGCTCTGCCGGTTCGGCATAGGGGTTGGCTGCCTCTTGCGCCTGAGCGGTTCCGCCAAGCGCTGTTGCTGCAGCCGCCGCAGTCCCGGCCAGCCCGGTGGTCAAAGCCTGACGGCGAGACAGTTTTCTGTCGCCATGATCGTGGTCATCACAATTGCACATAGGGTCGTTCTTTCTTTGTGTTTATCGAGAAGCCCTTCGTGCGATAGTCTGTGTGCTTTTTCGTCTTGAATTGGACCGATCACGAAAATTTACATGACTGCAAAGGTGTTTACGGTCAAAGTCCCGCAATGAGCTACGACCACATTTTCGATCAACTCGACATCCGTACGGAACCGTTTGCGGTCTGTGAAATCCATGGGACATGTCATGTTGGCCTCAAACCAGATGCCGCGGTGACCCTGCACTATATTCTGTGCGGCCAGGGCCAGATCACGATGCGGGGGCAGGCTCCGATCAGGATATCCAAGGGCAGCTTGGTTTTGATCCCATCGCTGAACAGCCACGAGGTCTTGAATGATGGCGCGGTGATCGTGCCCGGACCATCGTGCAAACCTGCTGCGCTGAACCTCGCGCAAGTTCTCAAGTCTGCCCCTGATGAAAGTGAGGGCGGCGCCAGCCGCCTGATCGCACTGTGTGCGCACGTCAATATCGGGCTGATGGGCGCCACGGACGTGGTCAACCTGATCCGCGAACCGCTGGTGACACGCGCCGAACCCGGCAGCGACCTCATGGCATTGGTTGACACGCTGATGCACGAAGTGTGCGAGCCAAGCGTGGGCAGCCGTGCCCTGATCCGGGTTCTGTTGATGCAAGCGCTGATCGTTATGATGCGCAAGAGGATAACAGAGCAGGGCGGGCCATTGGACTGGATGGCAGCGTTGCGCGACCCGATGCTCTGGAAGGCTTTGAACGCAATGCTGGACAACCCGGGCAATCCGTATTCCGTGGAATCCCTTGCGGACATTGCCGGCATGAGCCGGGCCGCCTTTGCCAAGCGATTTGCCGAAGCCTATGGCGCAGGGCCGATGGAGTTGCTGCGCAGTCTGCGGGTGCGCAAAGCGGGCGACTTGCTGCGCAACACAGATTTGCCCATCAAACGAGTGGCTGAAACTGTCGGGTTTTCCAGCCGGAGTGCCTTTAGCCGCGCATTCGAAGCAACTTCCGGCGATAGTCCCGGCGCATTTCGCAAGGACGTAAGAAAATCCTGACCGTGGTTCCGCTTTTTTTGCCGGTCTTAACGCTTCAGATGTGCGCTGAGCCGCGCGAATAGACCAAAACCGACATTCGTTCCAATCGCAGCAATTAGTACTTTGGGCTGAAAGCGGATATTGTACTCAGACTTTGCAATGTCCCTTTCCTGCGGCCTTATGTATCAAACGCACCAAGCTATTCGTCGTCTCGTTCAAAGCTGTCGTGAATTTCAGTGACGGTGTAGCCCTTGATCTCATCGTCCATGCGAGTTGCGTAGATATCCACCACAAAGACCATTGCGAATGGGTTGTCCTTGCCCTGTAGCATCTTCTCCTTCAGCCCTTGGATGCTTTGCCTAAAATAGACAGGCAGCACTTTGTCTGAAATATCAGGCACACGCCCCCTGTCGCCAGTGCGGCCTCTTTCTTTGCCGGGGCCGCGATTGGCTTGCTCAAGAAAAAGCATCACCTCTGAGCGTATCTTGTCGTCTTGGTCCTCTTCCTCAGGCTTTTTCGGTGCAGGCAGGGCCAGCGCCTTGTCTATGTTGACTGACGCCTTGTTCAATTCAGCTTCATCAAATTTGTACTCAACAACTGTCTTCTTTTCACCGTCAGTTTTTTCATACCTGGCTTGCTTGATGCCAAGCCTTGCGCCCGTCTTTCCGACCAATGGTCGTGTGAACTCTTTGAGGTCGGCGGCGTCTTCTTTGGAGGGTGCTTCGAGCAGCTTTGTGTCCTTGCCCCCTCCAGTGAAATAGCTAATACCGCGCCAAACGCGATTGGCAAAATCGGTCACGATCATGCCGCCATCCATCATGGCGATGCCGCCCATCATAATACCGTAAGGCGCGATCTCGGCTATGACTGACCCGGTTTCGAGCTTGGTCACAAAGAGACGGGGCGCATCATCCGAACCGCTACGATAGTGGCGCTCATAAATGCGAGAAAGGGCCGCAAAGCTGTCTGCCAAGTCAGTCAGTTCAACTGGCTGGCCGGGATCAAGCGTGATGATCAACCTGTCGCCTTCCTCTTTCACGTCATAAGAAACCATTTTAGAGCCTCAATTCTGTGACCTCGATTGCAGCCATACATTGCAGGAAGAAAGCCATTGTAAACACACCACGGCTAATCTTGTTCGCAATGTTCTTTTCGTTCTCTTGAACGCCTATTTTCTCAAGTAAATCAGATAATTGGGCATAAGTCACACCCTTTCTCTTTAGTTCAGAACGTAGCAAGTTCTTTGCTCGGTCCGACCATTCCGCGTCCGTTTGTGCCTTTGGCATTTCATTACCTCAGTGGATAAAACCCTATTTATAGGGATATAGCCCTTGTAATGATGATGTGTAACCCCTGTTTATAGGGTATAGACATCATAGGTAATGACAATGGCACAACACTTCCTCCTTTCCGCAGCATCCCGCACACTGAGCCTGCGCTCGATCTACAAAGCGGGCGAGGAAGCGGCTTACGAGACGTTCTGTCAGATGCGCTGGCCTGAGACGGATGGCGAGGCGGTATGCCCCTGCTGTGGCTTTGACGAGGCTTACAAGATCATCACGCGCCGCAAGTTCAAATGCAAGGCCTGTCACCACCAGTTCAGCGTCACCAGCGGCACGATCTTCGCCAGCCGCAAGATGGACTTCGTGGACCTGCTAGCCGCGATCTGCATCATCGTGAACGCATCCAAGGGCGTGTCTATGGTGCAGCTTTCCCGTGATCTGGACTGCCAATACAAGACCGCTTTCGTGTTGGCCCACAAGCTGCGCGAAGCAATGGCGTTGGAAGTCCACACAGGCGAAGTGTTGGAAGGTCATGTTGAGATTGATGGCGCTTACTTTGGCGGTCATATCCGCCCTGAGAATGCCAAGGCCGACCGCAAAGACCGCCGCTTGAAGCGCCACCAGACAGGCAAGCGCCGCGTTGTTATTGCCATGCGTGAGCGTGAGGGCCGCACCCTGCCATTTGTTACCCTAAATGAGGGTGAAGGCGTTGCGCTGGCAAGCGAGAACGTATCCCGCTTGTCCACTATGTCAGCCGATGAAGCCAGCCATTGGGATGAATTGCACATGGGGTACCATGTCGACCGCGTGAACCACTCCGAGATATACAGTGACCACGGCAAGCACACGAACATGGTCGAAAGCTATTTTTCCCGACTGCGCCGCATGGTCCAAGGCCAGCACCACCACGTCAGCCCGCAATATCTGCACCAGTATGCAAACCACGCTGCTTGGCTGGAAGACAACCGCCGCACCGACAACGGGACGCTGGCTCAGATCATCGTCAGCAACGCCATGGGGTCGCCAGTGTCGCGCCAGTGGAAGGGTTACTGGCAGCGAGCGGCTTAGCGCAAGTTGTCCACAAGTACCATCGGCACGGTCGCATATCTGCTTGAGTCGTCTAGGCGAACGTCCTGGTAATCAGTGACATAGTGGCTTGTATTAACGGTAGCAGTCTGGGGTACTCCTGTACCGTAGATCGGCATAGCGCTCTCATCACTCTTTAGAGGTACAACTATGAATTGGTCCACTATTTCTGCTCCCACCCATCAAATGTTACGCCAACTTCCGTACCAGTAACGGTCATAGGTGGCATATTTGGGGCCATTTGCTGTTGGTTCTGTATCAAACGAATGCTTCCTTTAGTCAACTGTTGAGTGCTCCCCCCAGCCACGCTCTCGATCAAAACACGCTGACACTCAAAATTTGCCTGTGGCTGTCCACCCAACTCTTGCATCGCGTCAAACTTCGATCTCAGTTGCATATCCTTTGCAATGTCTTCGTACAAATCGTTCATCAGTTTGTACAATTCCGGTGATGGTTTTTCGACGTTCAGTCCCAGCTTTGCGGCCTCTCGCCGGTTAATTGTTCGATCATGTGAGCCTGAGTCTGAACATAGAAAATCTACGATATTGTCGCTGTCGTCTTTTTTAACGCCTTGGTGTTCAAGCAAGCCTTCTGCAAGCGCTCTAATCTGGTTCCGGCTTCGAAAAATCTGTCCCAGAACCAGCGGATGCACCTGTTCTGTCAGCTTGACAAGAACTTGAGACAAGGCTGGGCCATCTGCTATCCCCAGCTCTTCTTTCGCCAGGTCTAAATACCCCTGCACCGCTTCAACGCTTACAGGCACTCGCTGATTTGGGTTGTTCGGCACAGCAGGCGACAGCGGGCCGCTAAGGCTGGGGTCTATGGGCCCTAGAGTTGCTTGTTTCGTAAGCACTATTCGATCACACCCCAAGCTGATCAGAGTTCCCGCACTGTGAGCACGATTAGGTACCAATACTTCGAGATCATCACAAAATATGCGCAAGAGGTTAATAATTCTCCATGCCGCCGCGCTGTCACCGCCTGCGGTATGCAAAATTAGGGAAATTTTCTTTGTTTCTTCAGGCCAAATCTTATCAAGATGATGGACAAAATAGTCAAAAGCATCGTTTGCAATCTGGGCTTCCATATTTGGCCGGTTGCCTGTTGCATAAAGAATTACTTTCGAACCTCTATCAGCCTCAATTGCCTTGAAAAGATCAGATCTTTCTTCAATCGTCATGCGCTTCCCCAAAAAGATGTTGCCTTTTCAACTGAGTATCACACACAAGATTAGAGGCAATGAGTAAAGGTTGACGCTATATTTAGCCCAGCCGCCACAAACACCCATCCGGCCCGAAGTCCTGCACCACATGCCCGTCTTTCTGCTGGCGCTGGATGGCGTGACGCACCCGCTTTAGCACATCTGCCCGCAACGCGTCGTCAGCGTGCCAGCCCTTCGCTGCGATGATCTGCGCGGTTATCGTTTCATCATCCGCAGGCGCTTCCCGCAGCATGTTGATGATTGTCAGCTTCAACTCGTTTCGCCCGAATAGCTGCCGATACTTGCCGCGTGGCGCTATGGCTTTGGGATCGTCCTGATAGCCGCACAGCACCAGCGTGCGATCTACGGCGTCGAGATCGGCCTTAAGGGCATCCGCGGCCTTCTGCGCGACCTTGTGCTGTCCCGCTATCTCGCCGCGCTTTTTGATCAGTCCGAATATCGTGTGTTCCATGCCGCATTATGGATTCACGCGGCCCGATTGTTCAGCTAGATTGTTGGTGCGTTTGATACATAAGGCCGCTTTCCTGCGCAAACCGACCACCCAAACAGCGTCTGCCCTTTGAACGACCTTTGACCCCATCCTCAGTCCCTACCCCTTCCCTTTCCGCGCGTGCTCGGCTCTAGTGTTCCTCAGAGTTCTGCCACTAAAGCGAAAAGGATACCCCATGTTCCGATACGTTCTTCCCGTCGCCTTGTGTATCGGCGCGGCACCCGCTCTTGCGGAAGAGTTCAAGTGGGCCGAAACAACCGACCCGCAGACCATGGACCCCCACGCGGTGAACTCTGCCGCCGTTCTGGGCTTTCTCAACAACGTCTACGAGGGCCTCGTGCGGCGGGACCGGGACATGTCCATTGAGCCTGCGCTTGCCACCTCGTGGGAGCCTATCGGCGACGGGATGGGCTGGCGGTTCAATCTGCGGCAGGGCGTGACCTTCCATGGCGGTGAGGATTTCAACGCCGATGACGTGATATTCTCGTACCAGCGCGCCAGCGACGAGGCGTCGGACACGCGCAGCTGGTTTGCGCCCGTCTCCGAGGTGATCAAGGTGGACGACTACACTGTCGACATCATGACCTCTGCCCCCAACCCGATCTTTCCCGACAGCATCGCCAACTGGATGATCATGGACAGCGGCTGGGCCGAGGCAAACAACGCTGTCCTGCCCGACAAGGAAAACGGCAACTATGCCACGCTCAACACCAACGGCACCGGAGCCTTTCGCGTCACCACGCGGGAACCCGGCCTGCGCACCGTGATGGAGCCCCATGCGGGCTGGTGGGATACGGCCACGCACAACATCACCCGCGCCGAACTGACGCCGATCCAGAACTCGGCCACCGCCGTGGCGGCGCTTTTGTCGGGGGACGTGGACCTGATCAACCCGGTGCCGATCCAGGACGCGGCGCGTCTGTCCGGAAATGACAGCGTCAAGTTGATCCAAGGGATCGAAGCGCGGGTGATCATGCTGGGCTTCCCGCATGAGGCGGAGGCGCTGAAATACTCGTCGGACGTAGACGGGGCCAACCCGTTTGCGGACGTCCGCGTGCGGCAGGCCGTGGCCCACGCCGTCAATGTCCCCGCGATCCTGCAAACCATTATGCGCGGCAATGCGGAACCTGCGAGCCAGTTGGTCAGCCCCGCGATGCGCGGCTTTTCGGACGCGCGGGCGGACCGGCCCGCCTTTGACCCGGACCGCGCCCGCGCCCTACTCGCCGAAGCGGGCTACGGCGACGGATTTTCGTTCGGGCTGAAGTGCCCCAATGACCGCTATCTCAACGATGAGGCGGTCTGTCAGGCGGTCACAGGGATGCTGGCGCAGGTGGGGATCACCGCCGTGCTGGATGCGATGCCGGTCCAGAATTACTGGCCCGAGTTGCGGGCCGACAATTATGATATGTACCTGCTGGGCTGGTCGCCGGGCACCTTTGATGCGGAGCATCCGATCCGCTTTCTTGCCGCCACGCCCAATGAGGAAAAGAAGTTGGGCAGCTGGAATTTCGGAGGCTTTTCAAATGCGCGGGTGGATGAACTTTTGCCCATGATCCAGTCGGAAATCGACGACGCCAAGCGGCAGGCAATGCTGGATGAGACCACCAAAATTCTACAGGATGAGGTGGCCTATGTGCCCATGTATGTGCAGCCTCTGGTCTGGGGGGCGGCGGCCAATATTGAGCTCACCCAGCGGCCCGACAACTTCTTTATTCTGCGCTGGGTCACGGTGAACTGATCGGGGGTGTCCCATGCTGGGACACCATCCAGCCCACCCAAAATCAATGGGTTACAGAGGCGCATTAAGCAATTGGCAACAATTAGCCCCGCGCCACACAAAACATCCAGAAGGGCCGGACCTGCGTCTGGCCCTTTGCTTTGCGCCTTGCGATAACTGCGACGAGCCCTTGCACAAGCCGGAGAGCGGACATGCGGATTGAACCCTTTGGCGTCGAGCTGTGGATGAACGCATGGGAGACGAAATGCGACTGGAACCTTGCGGAGACCTGCGTAGAGAGCCTGACGCTCCGGCAGTTGCTGGCGCTGGCTGGACAAAACGATACGGACCTGAGCGCGCTGCTGCCCATGAAGCTGACCTATGGCGACATCGAAGGCTCGCCCCGGCTGCGGCAGGCCATTGCCGCGCTTTATGCACATCAGGACCCGGCCAGAATCCTTGTCACCCATGGCACGATCGGGGCCAATATGCTGGTTCACAAGACGTTGGTCAGCCGGGGGGATCATGTGGTCGCCGTGGTGCCGACCTATCAGCAACATTACTCCATCCCCGCCAGCATCGGCGCGGATGTCGAACCGCTGCACCTGACCGAAGCGCACGGCTGGCTGCCTGACATCGCGGCGCTGCGCGCCATGGTCACGCCCGCCACGAAGCTGATCGCGCTGACCAATCCCAACAACCCCACCGGTGCCCTGATCGACCGGGAGATGATGATGCAGATCGTGGAAATCGCGCGCGCGGCGGATGCGTACATCCTGTGTGACGAGGTCTATCGCGGCACGGATCAGACCGGCAACGGGATCACCGCGTCCATTGCCGATCTCTATGACAAGGGGATCAGCACCGCAGGCATGTCCAAGGCGTTTTCGCTGGCGGGGCTCAGGCTGGGCTGGATCGCAGCACCGCAACACCTGATCCAAGACATCACGATACACCGCGACTACGACACCATTTCGGTGGGCATGATCGACGATCATTTCGCCGCATTGGCGCTGGAGCACAAGGACAGGGTGCTGGCCCGCAGCCAGCAGATCACGCGCGGCAACCTTGCCACGCTGGCGGCATGGGTGGCGGCGGAGCCGCGGATCAGTTGGATCAGGCCCAAATCAGGCACAACCGCGCTGCTGAAATACGACATCGACGTGCCATCGCAGGCGGTGTGCGTGGCGCTTCTGGAAAAGACCGGCGTGCTGCTGACGCCGGGGTCTGCCATGGGCATGGAAGGATATCTGCGCATCGGCTATGCAAACAGCCCGGACATCCTGCGCGAAGGGCTGGCGCGGCTGTCCGGGTTTCTGGCGCAGCATCCCTGAGCGCCTCAGCCGTCCGGCACCGAAAACCGTTTGGCCGATACGTTGATGCGTCCCCAATCCGCCATCGCAATCCGGCAACCCGCCCGCGCGTCTTGCACGTGCCATGTGGCCCCGTCGAGATGCAGACCAACCGGGTGGATCACCTGTTCGGCCGGGGACGCAAAGCGCAGGCGGATGATGGTCCGCGCCCGCACCGCCCGTGACACCGCAAGGACCCGCGCGTCATCCACAGGTGCCGGTGGGGTCTGGGTGAACTGCGCCATCCGGTCCTTGACGATCATCCGGGTTTTGTCGGGAAGGCTTTCGACCAGCTTGGCCCGGGCGCGGTTGGCGGCGTGACCCAGCCCCAGCGCGGAAATCATCGGGCTGTCAGCGGACAGGATCAGGCCCAGCGCCTCGGCCTCGTCACGGGCCAGCCCGGTCAGGCGGGTGCGGTAGTTGAACCCCAGTTCGATCCCGCCGCGATTGCCCTGATGCACGATGATCGGCAGCCCGGCTTCGGTCATGGCGTCCACGTCCCGCAGGATCGTGCGCTGTGCGACCTCAAGTTCCGCAGCCAGTTGCCCCGAGGTCTGGCGGCCCCGGTTTTGCAGCAGGAGCAGGATTTGCAGCAATCGTGCGGCGCGCATGGGCACCATCCTCAAATATGACAGGAGATGTCATATTAGGGTCTGTAGGCCTGCTGTCGTCAAGAGAGGCACGCCCGTGAAGACTTATGAGACAGAAACAGACATTGCCGCCACGCCCGACGTCGTCTGGCACGTGCTGACCCACGTCATGCCGCGCACCCCCGCGCCGTTTGGCATTGTGCGACTGGAGGGCACGCTGGAAGAGCGCGCGCGCATCAAGCTGTGGTCGCAGGCCAGCCCAAACCGGGCCTTTGGCCTGCGCGTGGCACGGTTTGACGCGCCGCACAGGATGGTCTGGCGTGGAGGTCTGCCGCTGGGCCTGTTCACGGGCGTGCGGACCTTCACGCTGACCCCCGCGCCGGGCGGCGCACGGTTTTCCATGCGCGAGGATTTTTCCGGGCCGCTGTCGGCTATGATCGTGGCAACGATGCCGGACCTGACCCCGAGTTTCACCACATTTGCACACACATTGAAGACAAAGGCAGAACAGGTATGACAGACGTCACCTATGGCTCCGGCACCCAAGATGATCCGTGGATTTTGAAGACCCCGCCCCTGTCGTCGGAGTTCGAGGTCTGGACAGATGCGGCACATGATCCGCCCGCGCTGGTGGTGCAAGTGGGCAAGACACGGCTGTCTTATCAGTTGCGCGCGCTGGAGGATGCGCACGCGATGCTCAAAGCCCATGGCGACTGGATGCTGCTGGGCAATGCGGATGAGGGCAAACCGACCAAGCCGGGCACGCTGGAGCATTGGGCAAGGTCCGCGGACAACCCGGTGGGCGGCTATTACGGCCTGCGCAAGGGCTATCGGGGGCGGTTTGCGAATTATGTAGCGCCCACGCTGGAGCTGTTGGGGCGGGTCGAACTGGAACACAACGCGCGCAACAATCGGGTGCGTGCGGTGTAGCGTGCGGCTTTCGACTTGACCCGCCGGGCCGGGCAATATCTGCTTGATCCATGCTCGCCTACACCCTCCAGCGAATCTTTCAGAGTGCGATTGTCCTGCTTGTCGTGGGGCTGGTCGCGTTTTCCATGTTCCGCTTTGTCGGCGATCCGGTCGACAACATGCTGGGGCAGGAACGCACCATCGAGGATGTGGAGCGGCTGCGCGGGCAGCTGGGTTTGGATCAGCCATTTGTCGTGCAGTATTTCCGGTTCCTCGAAGGGGCGGTGCAGGGCAATTTCGGGGTCAGTTACCGGCAGGGGCGGCCAGTGGCCGAGATCCTGCTGGAACGCGCGCCGGCGACGCTGGAACTGGCCGCCGTGAGCGGGTTTCTGGCGATTGGCTTTGGCATTGCGCTGGGGGTGTTCACCGCGATCCGGCGGAGCGGGTTTGCGGCCAATGCGATTATGACGGTGTCGCTGATCGGGGTGTCGCTGCCCACGTTTTTGATCGGTATCCTGTTGATTTACCTGTTTTCTGTGGAACTGGGTTGGTTGCCGAGTTTCGGGCGGGGCGAAACGGTGAAGATCGGCAACTGGTCCACCGGCTTCCTGACGGAAAGCGGGCTGAAGGCGTTGATCCTGCCTGCGATCACGCTGGGTCTGTATCAGATGACGCTGATCATGCGGCTGGTGCGGTCCGAGATGCTGGAGGTGCTGCGGCAGGATTACATCCGCTTTGCCCGCGCCCGTGGCCTGCGCGAAAGGGCGGTGAATTTTCGCCACGCGCTCAAGAACACGCTGGTGCCGGTGATCACGGTGACGGGGTTGCAGTTGGGGTCGATCATTGCGTTCGCGATCATCACCGAGACGGTGTTTCAGTGGCCGGGTGTTGGGCTGCTATTTATCAATGCGATCCAGTTTGTGGATATCCCGGTGATGGCGGCGTATCTGATGCTGATTTCGGTGATGTTCGTGGGCATCAACCTGATCGTGGACATGCTGTATTTTGCCATTGACCCGCGGCTGCGGGCGGACCGGACGGGGGCGCACTGATGGTTGATATGCGTTTGCCACCCGAAGAGCTTGTGACCGGGGACCGTTCGCGTCTGGCGCTGGCGTTGCAGTCGGATTTTGCCTACCAGTTCCGCCGCGCGCCGGTTGCGGTGGTCAGTTTTGCGGTGACGCTGGTGCTGGTTCTGGGGGCGCTCTTCGCTCCGCTCATCGCGCCATTTGATCCCTTTGATCCGGCGTCCCTGAACCTAATGAACGGGTTTTCCCGGCCTATGACGCCCAATGCGTTTACCGGCGACAGCTTTTGGCTGGGCACGGATGATCAGGGGCGCGACGTGTTTTCCACGATCCTCTACGGGATGCGGATATCGCTGTTTGTCGGTGCTTCGGCGGTGCTGTTTGCGATGGTTCTGGGGATCACGCTGGGCCTGCTGGCAGGCTATGTCGGTGGCTGGACCGAGACGATCATCATGCGCGTGGCGGATGTGCAGCTGACCTTTCCGAGCATCCTTGTGGCCATGCTGATCTTTGGCATCGCCAAGGGGATCACCCCGGTGGAATACCGTGACCAGATGGCGATCTGGGTGCTGATCATCGCGATTGGCCTGTCCGACTGGGTGCAATTTGCCCGCGTTGTGCGCGGCGCGACTCTGGTGGAGAAGAACAAGGAATACGTGGCCGCCGCCCGTCTGATCGGACGGTCTGGCCCCGCCATCATGGTCCGCCACATTCTGCCCAACGTGCTGAGCCCCGTTCTGGTAATTGCAACGATTTCGCTGGCGCTGGCGATCATTGCAGAGGCGACCTTGTCCTTCCTCGGTGTGGGTGCGCCCGCGACCAAGCCGTCGCTGGGCACGCTGATCCGCATCGGTCAGGACTTTATGTTTTCGGGCGAGTGGTGGATTCTGTTCTTCCCGGCGGCGACCCTTCTTGCGCTGGCGCTGAGTGTGAACCTGCTGGGCGACTGGCTGCGCGACGCGCTGAACCCGAGGCTGCGGTGATGGGAACACGCCACGCCGCGCATAAGCGCCGGGCACATGGCGCGCCCCCTCGCAAACCCGGTACATGAAGCAGACGCACATTATGACCACCCCCATCCTCTCCATCCGCAACCTCACCGTCGATATCCCCACACGCCACGGCGTTTTGCGGCCTGTGAACGGCGTGTCCTACGACGTTGCGGCGGGCGAAATTCTGGGCGTGGTGGGCGAATCCGGGGCGGGCAAGTCCATGGCGGGGAATGCGGTCATCGGGCTTCTCAACCCGCCGGCGCATATCGCCTCAGGGGAAATCCTGCTGAACGGGCAGCGCATCGACACCCTTCCGCGCGACGAGATGCGGCGGCTTCGGGGCAAGCAGATCGGGGTGGTGTTTCAGGACCCGCTGACCTCGCTCAACCCGCTGCTGCGCATCGGGGATCAACTGACCGAGACGATGCTGGCGCATCTGGACATCTCGCCGTCGGAGGCGCGCAAGCGTGCCATTGCCGCGCTCGAAGAGGTGGGCATTCCCGGTGCCGCGCAGCGGGTGGACAGCTATCCGCATGAATTCTCGGGCGGGATGCGGCAGCGGGTGGTCATCGCGCTGGCGCTGTGTGCCGAACCCAGCCTGATCATCGCGGACGAGCCCACAACCGCGCTGGACGTGTCGGTGCAGGCGCAGATTATTGCGCTCCTGAAACGGCTTTGCCGCGAACGCGGTACGGCGGTGATGCTGATCACGCATGATATGGGCGTGATTGCCGAAGCCGCAGACCGCGTGGCGGTCATGTATGCTGGCCAATTGGCCGAGATCGGCCCCGTGCGCGAGGTGCTGGCGGCCCCGATCCACCCCTATACCGACGGTCTGATGGGGTCGACCCCGCTGGCCTCGCGCGGCAAGGACCGGTTGCACCAAATCCCCGGTGCCATGCCGCGCCTCGACGCGTTGCCCCCGGGCTGTGCGTTCCATCCGCGCTGTCCCTATACCCAAGACGACTGCAGGGCCGATCCCGGCCCGCGGATCGAAGACGGGGCCGGGCGCGCGGCCTGTTTCCATCCCATCAGCCGCACCGAGGTGGCATGATGGCGCTGGTGTCGATCCGCAATCTGACCCGCATCTTTGACGTCTCGAAACCGTGGCTGAACCGGCTGATCGAGCGCAAACCCAAGGCGTTGCTGACGGCTGTGTCGGATGTGTCCTTTGAGATCGAAGAGCGGACGGTCTATGCGCTGGTGGGCGAAAGCGGGTCGGGCAAATCGACCATTGGCAAGATGCTGGTGGGTTTGTTGCCGCCGTCCGAGGGGCATGTGGAAATCCGGGGGATTGATCTGGCGCAGGAGACGGATGCCGACAAGATCGAGAGCATTCGGTCGGACATCCAGATGATCTTTCAGGACCCTTATGCGTCTTTGAACCCGCGCTGGCGGGTGCGCGACATCATCGCGGAGCCTGTGGCGGCGCGCGGCGGCAAGACCGAAGGGCTGGCGGAACGGCTGCTGGAGCAGGTGGGGCTGAGCGCGCGCGACGCGGGCAAATTCCCGCACGAGTTTTCCGGCGGGCAGCGGCAGCGGATTTGTATCGCGCGCGCACTGGCGTCAGAGCCGAAGCTGATCGTGTGCGATGAGCCGACATCGGCGCTGGATGTGTCGGTGCAGGCGCAGGTGCTGAACCTGATGAGCGACCTGAAGGATGAGTTCGGGCTGACCTACCTGTTTATCAGCCATGATCTGACGGTGGTGCAGCATATGGCGGACCGGATTGGCGTCCTGTATCTGGGGCGGCTGGTCGAGGAAGCGGACCCCGACACGCTGTTTGACCACCCCGCCCATCCCTACACACAGATGTTGCTGGCGGCAGCACCCAAGCTGGATGGGTTCGGGCGCGAAGTGCCGCCACCGCAAGGTGAGATTCCCGACCCGATCAACCCGCCGCCCGGCTGTGCGTTCAACCCGCGCTGTCCCTTGGCGGCGGAGCGGTGCCGGACAGAGCGGCCCACACTGCGCGACGTGCGCGGCGCGCGGGTGGCCTGTCACTTTGCCGGCTGAGGGGCGGATCAGGGCCGAAGGCCGCCGCACACCCCCGCACAGCGATACGGTGACGGCTGCGCGTTGCGTCAACAGATTGCCGCCATAACAGCCGTGAATCGCCCCGAACGCCGCCCCCATCGCCATGCCGCGACCCACCGACGGTGCGGCCCGTGCTACACCCGCCCGGCAATTGGCGCGGGCACGCCTTGCGGGATTGCCTGTTTCTTGGCCTTGCTGCGGGCCACCTTGCCCTTGGGCGGGTAGACCAGTTTCGACGCCTCCACCATGAACGCGCCCCCGGCAAACATGCCCGGCATCGCGCGCCCGACCCGTTCGAACATCGGCCCGGATTTCATCCACACCCGTTTGGCCGATGGAAACTGATAAAGCGCCCCCACATGCCGTTCGGGCAGGAACTGGTGCTTGCGCAGTTGGGTTTCCAGCTGCCCCGCCGAATAGGGGCGGCCAAAGCCAAAGGGCGTGCGGTCGCGCCGCGACCACAGCCCGGCCCGGTTCGGCACAATAAAGAGCGCCTTGCCCCCCGGCCCCAGCACGCGCCACGCCTCTTCGAGCAGGTCAAAGGCGCGTTCGGACGTCTCCAGCCCGTGCAGCATGATCAGCTTGTCCACATGGCCCGTCTCAATGGGCCACAGGGTCTCTTCGGTCAGCACGGACACGTTGGGCGCATTGGCTGGCCATGGCATCACCCCTTGCGGGCCCGGCATCAGGGCGATGACCCGGCGGGCGTCCGCCAGATAGGGCCGCAGCAGGGGAATGGCAAAACCAAAGCCCGCCACGGTCTGCCCCTTGGCCTCGGGCCAGATTTGGCGCAAACGGGCGCGCAGCGACACCTGCGCCGCCCGTCCGAGGGGGCTGCGATAATAAAAGTTCCGCAGATCCTGCACATCCAGATGCATCGGCCTTGCCCTTTCGGTGCCAGCGCACCACCTTTTCAGGTAAGCTTACGAAGATGAAAGACGTTTTGCCATGGCCCTTGAGATCGCAACCATCCCCTGCCTCGACGACAATTACGCCTTTCTGGCCCATGACACCGCGACCGGTGCCACGGCGCTGATTGATGCGCCCGAGGCGGGGCCGATTATGGCGTTTCTGGACGAGACGGGCTGGCTGCTTTCGGATGTGTTCCTGACGCACCACCACGGCGACCACGTGCAGGGGCTGGCCGACATTCTCGCCCGCTTTCCGGCGCGGGTCACAGGGGCGGCGGCGGATGTGCCGCGCCTGCCCGCGCTCGACGTCACGGTCAAGGAGGGCGACCGGGTGGAGATCGGATCGGTCGAGGGCCGCGTGATCGACGTCTCTGGCCACACCCAAGGGCATATCGCGTTCTACTTTCCCGACGCGCGGGCCGCGTTTACCGCCGACAGCCTGATGGCGCTTGGCTGTGGCCGCGTGTTCGAGGGGACGATGCCCCAGATGCACGACAGCCTGCAAAAGCTCGCGGCACTTCCCGAGGATACGCTGATCTTTTCCGGGCACGAATATACAGCCGCAAACGGGAAATTCGCGCTGACCATTGATCCCGACAATCCCGACCTTATATCGCGGGTCCGTTCGGTTGATGCTGCCACCGCCGAAGGCACGCCGACAGTTCCGTCCACCTTGGCCGAGGAATTGGCCACCAACCCCTTCTTGCGCGCCGATGATCCCGCGATCCAAGCCCATCTGGGCATGGAAGATGCAGACCCCGTTGACGTTTTTGTTGAAATCCGGACCCGCAAGAACAACTTCTAGAGGTATCTGGCCACCGCTATTGCCTCAAAACGATACCATGCGCACGCAGATGCGCGCCTTTGTGACTGTCAAGATCAAGAAAATCCTTGAAGCTTGGCAATCTTCAACCAAACTTAAACACATGAGGCCATGGTTGGATCGGGGCCTCGATATACCTCGTTGCCCCCCCGACCCCGAGCGATAAGGAGCACTGCCCGTGCCTTCATTCTCGACGACCCTTGAAAAAGCGATCCATCAGGCGCTTGCGCTGGCCAACGAACGCCGGCACGAATTTGCAACGCTCGAGCATCTGTTGCTCGCTCTTCTGGATGAACCCGATGCCCGCCGCGTGATGCAGGCGTGTTCGGTGGATATGGAAGAATTGCGCGGTACTCTGGAAGAGTTCGTGGACGACGATCTGTCCAACCTTGTAACAGATATCGACGGCTCCGAAGCCGTCCCGACAGCCGCGTTCCAGCGGGTGATCCAGCGCGCCGCCATCCATGTGCAGTCTTCGGGCCGCACAGAGGTGACAGGCGCCAACGTGCTGGTCGCCATCTTTGCCGAACGCGAATCGAATGCCGCCTACTTCCTGCAAGAGCAGGACATGACGCGCTATGACGCGGTGAACTTTATCGCACATGGCGTGGCCAAGGACCCGGCCTTTGGCGAAAGCCGGCCCGTGTCCGGCGCGCCCGAAGCCGAGGAAGAGGCGCAAGGCGTCACCGAAGGCGACAAGAAGGAAAGCGCACTTGCCAAATATTGCGTGGACCTGAACGAAAAATCACGCGAGGGCGACATTGACCCGTTGATCGGGCGCGACAGCGAGGTGGAGCGGTGTATTCAGGTGCTGTGCCGCCGTCGCAAGAACAACCCACTGCTTGTGGGTGATCCCGGCGTGGGCAAGACGGCGATTGCCGAAGGGTTGGCGCGCAAGATCGTGGCCGGCGAGACACCCGAAGTGCTGTCCGGCACCACCATCTATTCGCTCGACATGGGCGCATTGCTGGCGGGCACACGTTATCGCGGGGATTTCGAAGAGCGGCTGAAAGCCGTCGTGACCGAGCTTGAGGATCACGACGACGCGGTTCTGTTCATCGACGAGATTCACACTGTGATCGGTGCGGGTGCCACATCCGGTGGCGCGATGGATGCGTCTAACCTGCTGAAACCTGCATTGCAGGGTGGCAAGCTGCGCACCATGGGCTCCACCACCTACAAGGAGTTCCGCCAGCATTTCGAAAAGGACCGCGCGCTGAGCCGCCGGTTCCAGAAGATCGACGTGAACGAGCCGTCGGTCGAGGATGCGACGAAAATCCTGCGGGGTCTCAAGCCCTATTTCGAAGATCACCACGGGGTCAAATACACCTCGGATGCGATCAAGACCTCTGTCGAACTGGCGAGCCGGTATATCAACGACCGCAAGCTGCCCGACAGCGCCATTGACGTGATCGACGAAGCCGGTGCGGCCCAGCATCTGGTGGCTGCTGCCAAACGGCGCAAGACCATCGGCACCAAGGAGATCGAGAATGTCGTGGCCAAGATTGCCCGCATTCCTCCGAAAAACGTGTCCAAGGACGATGCAGAGACCCTCAAGGACCTCGAAGTGTCGCTGAAACGCGTGGTGTTTGGTCAGGACCCGGCAATCGAGGCGCTGTCCTCGGCCATCAAGCTGGCCCGTGCCGGTCTGCGCGAGCCCGAAAAGCCCATCGGCAACTATCTGTTTGCCGGGCCCACGGGTGTGGGCAAGACCGAAGTGGCCAAGCAACTGGCGGATACGCTGGGCGTGGAAATGCTGCGCTTTGACATGTCGGAATACATGGAGAAACACGCGGTGTCGCGTCTGATCGGCGCGCCTCCGGGCTATGTCGGTTTTGATCAGGGCGGGATGCTGACCGATGGTGTGGACCAGCATCCGCACTGCGTGCTCCTGCTCGACGAGATCGAAAAGGCGCATCCGGACGTGTTCAACATCCTGTTGCAGGTGATGGATCACGGCAAGCTGACAGACCACAACGGGCGGTCGGTGGATTTCCGGAACGTGATCCTGATCATGACCTCGAACGCGGGGGCGGCGGACATGGCCAAGGCGGCCATCGGATTTGGCCGCGACCGGCGCGAGGGCGAGGATACGGCGGCTATCGAACGCACGTTCACGCCCGAGTTCCGCAACCGTCTGGACGCGGTGATCAGCTTTGGTCCGCTGGGCAAGGATACGATCCTGTCCGTGGTCGAAAAGTTCGTTTTGCAGCTTGAAGCGCAGTTGATGGACCGCAACGTGACCATCGAACTGACCAAGCCCGCGGCCGAATGGCTGGCCGACAAGGGCTATGACGACAAGATGGGCGCGCGGCCGCTGGGTCGTGTGATCCAGGAACACATCAAGAAGCCGCTGGCCGAAGAGTTGCTGTTTGGCAAGCTGATGAAAGGTGGCGTGGTCAAGGTCGGCGTGAAGAACGGCGCGCTTGACCTCAAGCTCGAAGGGCCGGAAAAGCCGCGCATTTCGGGTGACAAGCCGCCGCTGCTGACCGCAGATTGATGCGCGCGGCGCGCCTTGCCGCACTGACATTTGCCGCCGCCGCAGGGGTGCCTGTGGCGGCGGAAATCGTTCTGCAAACCCCGGTGGACTGCGCGCTTGGGGACGCGTGCTATATCCAGCAATACGTGGATCACGACCCCGGCCCGGGTGCATCGGATTACCGCTGTGCCCCGTTGTCCTATGACACGCACACCGGAACCGATTTTGCGCTGCCGACATGGCGCGACATGGCAGAGGGCGTCGATGTCGTCGCTGCCGCCCCCGGCACGGTGCGCGGGATGCGCGACGGGATGCAGGACAAGGTTTACGCGCCGGGCGACTCGGCCCGGGTGGCGGGTCGGGGCTGCGGGAACGGCGTGGTTGTGGACCATGCGGACGGGTGGAGCACGCAGTATTGCCACCTCAAACGCGGATCGGTCACGGTACGGTCGGGCGACCGGGTCGCGGCGGGCACGGTGCTGGGACAGATCGGCATGTCCGGGCGGGCTGACTTTCCCCACTTGGAACTTATCCTGCGCAAGGACGATGCACCGGTTGATCCGTTTGACCCGGACGGCCAGATCACGTGCGGCGCGCCCTCGGATCACACCCTGTGGGAGACACCTCCGGCCTACCGGCCCGGCGGTCTGCTGGATGTCGGGTTTTCCGATGCCGTGCCGGAATACGACGCGATCAAGGCGGGTGAGGCCGCGCGCGCGCAACTGCCCGTGACCGCACCTGCGCTGGTCGTGTTTGGCTATGCCTTTGGATCGCAAGCGGGGGATGAGATGCATCTGCGTATTGATGGCCCCGTTGGCACTGTCATTGAACACGTGGCCACGCTGGACCGGACGCAGGCCCTGCTGTTCCGCGCCACGGGCAAGCGGTTGCGCGACGCAGCGTGGCCTGCCGGTCAGTATCGGGCAACGGTCACGATGGTCCGCGACGGGCAAGAGATCAGCGTCAAGACCGCAGAACTGGAGGTCCGCTAGGGCGCTGTTATTTCTCAGTAAACTTCAGTTCGATCCGCCGGTTCTGCGCGCGCGCCTCGCGCGTGTCGTCGGTGTTGATCGGCTGGTACTGCCCAAAGCCGTTGGCCGACAGGCGGTCGGGCGGCAACCCGAGGAAGTTGATCATATAGCGCACCACCGACAGCGCGCGCGCCTGGCTCAGTTCCCAATTGTCGGCAAAGGCGCCAAAACCGGACAGCGGGATGTTGTCGGTGTGCCCGTCCACTTGCAAAACCCAGTCGATCCCTGCGGGGATATCGTCCGCGATGTCACGCAGGATGCTGGCGATTTTGGCGATCTCGGCCCGGCCCGCTTCGGACAGTTCTGCCGCACCCGGCGCAAACAACACCTCTGACGAAAAGACAAAGCGGTCCCCGACGATCCGCACGCCGTCCTGCGCGCCCAGCACATCGCGCAACTGGCCAAAGAATTCCGAGCGGTAGCGTTCCAGATCCTGTGCCTGCGCTTCGAGCGCGCGCGCCTCTTCCTCCAACCGCTTGCGCTCTGCCTCTTCGAGCGCGCGGCGGCGGCGTTCTTCGAGGGCTGCGCGGGCCAGCGCGGTGTTGAGGTCCTGCCCCAGCGTCGCCAGTTGCACGTCCTGTGCGGCATCCCGCGCCACCGCATCGTCCAAAAGTGCCTGCAATTGCCCCAATTGTTCCCTAAGCGCGGACACCTGCTGGTTCAGCAATTCCGTCTGCCGCTGCGCCTCAAGAGTTGCAGCCTCTTCCGCCGAGAGCGCGTCGCGGGCGGCGGCCAGCAGGGCCGCGCGTTCTTCGGCGTTGGTGCGCGCCTCGGCCAACGCTGCATCGGTTTGTGCACGGGCGGCAAGCGCCGCCACCAATTGCGCGCGCACCTCGGCGGTGTCTGCCGACAGGCTGTCCAGTTCCGTCTCTGCCGCCAGACGTGCGGCCAATGCGGCGGCCAGTTGCGCGCGCACATCGGCGTTGGAACTGCCTGCGGCATCCGCATCGGCAAGGGCGGCATCCCGCGCCGCGATGGCGCTAGCAAGCTGCGTGCGCAAGGCGTCGAGGTCCGTGGCCTGTGCGGTCACCCGCGCCTCGGCGGCCAGACGTTCAGCAAGAGCGGCAGCCAGTTGGTCACGCACCTGCGACATCTCAAGCGTTGTCGCGTCAAGCTGCGCCTCGACCGTGGCCAGCCGTGCCGTCAGTTCGGCGGCCTGCGCGGCAGAGGTTTCGCCCTCTTGCGCTGACAAAAGAGCGGCGGCCAGTTGCGATTCAAGGCTCGTGCGGGCCGTCTCAAGCCGGGTGTTGTCGGATTTTGCAGCCTCCAGCGCCGCGAGGGCCGTGGCCACGTCCGCCTCCAGCGCGGCGATCTGTGCCTCTGCGGCTGTGGCGGAGCCTTGCGCGCTGTCAGTGGCCAACAAAGCGGCGGCCAGTTGCGCATCCAGATCGTCATTGGCGGCCCGTGCAGCGGCCAGCAGCGTCAGCGTATCCTCCGCCTCTTGCCGCTGCGCCTCAAGCGCGAGGGTCATCGCGGTCAGTTCCGCATCCGCATTTTCCAGACGTGCGCGCAACGCTTCTGCCGCCGCCGCTTCGGTCAGGCGCGCCGCCTCTTCGGCGCTGAGCGCGTCGCGGGCGGCGTCCAGATCGGCCTGCAAGGCGGTCGCTTCTGCTGCGCTGTCGGCGTTGCGGCTGCGCAGATCGGCGATCAGCGCCTGCAACGCCTCGGTGCGGGCTGCGGCCAGTCGTGCCGCTTCGGTTCCGGCGTCGATTTCGTCGCGCGCCTGCGCGAGGGCAAGGTTCAGCGCCTCCTGCTCTGACAAAAGCTCTGCCTGCGCCCCTTCGAGGCCGGCGACCGTTTCCAGCGCGCCGTCGCGTTCGGCAATGAGTGCGGCCACCTGCGCCTCAAAGCTGGTGATGCGCGTGCGCGCCTCGGTCAGCGCGGCCAGTTGCGCATCCCGGTCAGCGGTCAGCGCGGCAATCCGCGCCTCGGCATCGCCCAAGGTGCTGGTCAGCGTATTCACCCGCGCGTCCAGAGTGTCGGCGCGGTTTTCTTCCAACCCCAGCGCCTGCGCCAGCGCTGCGACCTCTCCGGCGAGTTGGTTCAGTTCGTCTTCCTGCCCCGAGATCGTTTCGCGCAGCACAAATTGCACAACCATAAAGATCGTCAGCACGAACATCAGGACAAGCAGCAAGCCCGTCATCGCGTCGACAAAGCCCGGCCAGATCGAATTCTGGAACCGTTGCCCGGTGCGTCGAGACAGCGCCATGCTCAGCCCTTACCCGCCACCTGGCCCTGACCGGGGCGTCGCCCGGTGCCGGGTTTGCGATCCTGCCCCCGCGGCTGGCTGAGCGCTTGGGCCAGCGCCGAGATGTCAGTGCGCAACTCTGCCATGCTTTCCTGACGCCCGGCGCTGATTTCCTCAAGGATACGGAGCATCTGCACGTCGATGGAGCGCAGGCGCATCCGGCTTTCGGCGTCGATGCCGTCGCCGGTGCCTTGCGCCTCAATGAGGGCGATCAGGCGTTCCTGCCCCTCGGCCACGCGCAGCAGCGCGCCGGTTTCTGCGCCTTGCGCCTGCCCTTCCATGGTGCGCGTCATGCGGTCCACCGCGTCGGCCAGTTTGCCCAGCTTTTCGTCCACCATGGACCGGCTCACATCCGATTGGGTGAACATGGTTTGCAGGCTTTCCATCTGTTCCGCCAGATGGTCGATCACGCCCGCCATGGCGTGGCTTTCGCCGCCCGCTTCGCTTTCGTGGGTGAGGCCCACGCGGGTAATGGAGCTTAGCCATTCCTCAAGCTCGCGGTAAAAGCGGTTCTGGCCGTGCCCGGCAAAAAGCTCAAGCAGCCCAACGATCAGCGACCCGGCCAGACCCAACAGCGACGACGCAAAAGCGACACCCATGCCGCCCAGCTGCGCCTCAAGGCCTGTCATCAGGCGGTTGAACACCTCCACCCCGCCTTCGCCCTCTTGCGGGGCGAGGCTGCGGATGGTGTCCACCACCGCCGGGACGGTTGTGGCCAGACCGTAGAACGTGCCCAAAAGGCCAAGGAAAATCAGCATGTTGACGATGTAACGCGTGATCTCGCGCACCTCGTCGATGCGGGTTGCAACCGAATCGAGGATCGACCGCGTGGACGAGGCCGATAGCTGCATTCGCGCGCCCCGCGACCGCAAGAGCGACGCCAGCGACGCCAAAAGCTGCGGCGCCTTGGCTTGGGCACCCGGCGTGCCCGAGGCGAAATCCTCGATCCAGCGGACCGACACGATCAGTTGCAGCACCATGAAAAAGCACGCAAGCACGCCGATCACAAAGACGAACATGATAAAGCCGTTCAGGTACGGGTTTGCCTCAAACACCGGCAGCACGCGGGGCAAAGCCACAATGGCACCGAACCCCGACAGCCCCAGCACGATCAGCATCAATGCGATCTGCCGGAATGGCTGGGAGAAATGCGGTTGTGCCTCGGGTGTCGTCTGCGCTACGGCCACGCCCCAAATCCCTGTCTTTGCCTGCTCTTTGGCGCAATCTACCGGGTTTTCAGCAGAAGCGCCAAGGATTTATGCCCGGATCGCTGCGACGCGGCGTACCAGCCAGTCCATGTCCGGATCGGGGATGCCCAATTCGGCCAGATGCCGCGCGGTGTTGTCCAGATACTCGTGATTCGGTCCGCGCCCGCCCGTGGCATGGGCGATGATCTGCGCCTGCTCTTCGAGTGGCAGGTTGCCGCAATATTGCACGTGGTCGGGGTCAATCACATAGGCCAGCGCCGCGACGATGCGCCCATCCTCCAGCGTGATGTCCAGCCGCCGCTCCAGATAGGCGGAGGAGATCAGCTCGCGTTCGCGCAGATAGGTCAGGGTCCGGGTTTCTGTGCCGGGGGCCGCGCGCAGGGCGACACCTGCGCAGGTGGCCCCATGTGCGGCATCCAGCGCCAGCACCAACCCCGGATCAGTTTCCGACCCACGGTGGTGGATGGAGCGCATACAGAACGACCGGTGATAGGCGTTCAGCGTCGCCCGCACGGTTTCGGCCACGTCGAAACCGGGGTTCCACAGCAAGCTGCCGTAGCCAAAAACCCACATCTCGCCGCTCTGTGCCATTGCCGCTGGTCCTTTTGTTGCGTGCTGCGGTAGACCTCAAAATCAGACCAAGGGAAAGGGGCCTTGATGCGCAGGCTGATCTGGATTTTCGCACTTGCCCTGCTGGCGTGGTGCGGGTGGTGGTGGGCCGCCTCGACCGGATTGCAGCGCGGGGTGGACCAGTGGCTCTCCGAGCGCGCCGACGAAGGGTGGCAGGCCGAAGTGTCAGGCATCTCGGGCGGCGGGTTTCCGACACAGCTGCGCGCAGGCCTGAACAATTTGGCCCTCGCGGACCCTGAAACGGGTCTGGCGTTGCGCACCCGCGCGCTCGCCCTGTCCGCACCGGCGTGGTGGCCGGGGAACGTGACGGTCACGCTGGACGACGCCCCAATTGCGCTGGCCTCGCCTTACGGCGTGTCGGAGCTGACCATGACCGACGGCGTCATGGCGATGGAACTGCGGCCCGGCGGCGCGCTGACGCTTGAGGCTTTGGGCTGGACCGCCGGGCCGTGGCAGGTGACGGATGCGCAAGGCGTGCAGGCACAAGCGCAGGACCTCACACTGACGATGGCCCAGACAGACGGGCCCGCCTATGCCTTTGTCGCCAGTGCGCGAGAGTTTTCACCGGGGGACGCCACCCGGCGCGGGCTGCGCCTGCCAGACGGGTTTCCGGATGCCTTTGACAGCCTGCAATTGCGCGCGGATGTCACCTTTGACCGGCCCTGGGACCGGCGCGCCCTGAACGAGCGCCGCCCACAGCCGCGCCAGATCACGCTGCACCTCGCCGAAGCACGCTGGGGCGATCTGAGCCTCAACCTCGCCGCTGATCTCACTGTCGACGCGAACGGCACGCCCGAAGGCACGGTCAGCCTGCAAGCCGAAAACTGGCAAACCATGCTCGACATCGCCCAAAGCACCGGCACCCTGCCCTCGAACCTGCGCGGTCAGGCCGAAGGTATCCTTGGCGCGATGGCCCGCGCATCGGGCAACGATACAACGCTGGACGTGGATCTGACGCTCAAAGGCGGCGCGGTCCTGATCGGCTTTATCCCGATTGCCCCTGCACCCCGCCTGATCCTGCGCTAAGCTTCTGTTTCTTCTGACCAAAAATACCACGGGGTCTGGGGCAGCGCCCCAGTCCAGTCCCCACCACCCTTACCGACAATATGGTCCGTTGCGATAGCGGGCCGTGTCGAAGTGAAAGTGGTCGCGGTGAAACCGGTCCGAGTTCGGGCCCAAAACGGTGCCGAACGGTCCGCACGCCGCTTTGTGCATCGACCGCAGCGCGGTGCGGTGCCGGGAGTTCCAGTCATTCAGCACCGTCAATTGTGTGCCGTCGCGCAGAGAAAAGCCCGAGATGTCGATTGCCCGCCCCTTGCCGTGTTCGGACACGCGCGCGCCGGGCTGGTTGTTTCGCGTCCGGCACGCATAGTGTGCCGCAACCCGGTAGCCCGCCAGCCCGCCGCCGTTGCCCCGCAATGCGGGCTTGGCCCCGGCTTCGGTCCAACGCTTGAGCGCCTTGGCGGTCTTGCAATCCATCAACGCGCTCTGGCTCAGTGTGACGCCGGACACGGACCGCAGCCGCACCGCCTCCGAAATGCCGCAGGCGCTCAGCCGTCCGGGCACATAGCCCACCACGTCCCCCTGAAGGTCAGGATCGCCACAAACCTGCCCCTTGCGGCGTGCTTCGCGCCGCGCCATCGCCTTTTGCACCACCGACCGGGGCCGAAGGCTGGGCCGCAGGGACGTGGCGCGCGGCAGGCTGGATGCGGCCACGACCTGTTCCAGTGCAGGCACCGGCGCGCCGGGGTTTCGGGCGTTGGTGCCTGGCCGCGACACGGGCCGCTGCACCGCCCCCAGCACGCGGGCAAGCGACGGGTTGTCGATGCGTGTGACCGACAATGGTGCGTCGGTGCCTGCGCGGGCCACGGGGCGCTTCGACGCCTCGGGTGCCGCCACCGCAGCGCCCGCCAAAACGACGGACAGTGCGAGCACAATCCGCTTCACCGCGTGCTCCCGCGGCCAAAGTCGGGGGCATCGGTGTCCTGACCCGCCTCAATGATGCCGCGGCGTATGGCACGTGTGCGGGTGAAATAGGCGTGCAGGTGGTCACCATCGCCGGTGCGAATGGCCCGCTGTAGCGCAAACAGTTCTTCGGTAAAGCGTCCGAGGATTTCCAGCGTAGCTTTCTTGTTGTTCAGAAACACGTCGCGCCACATGGTCGGATCGCTGGCCGCAATCCGGGTAAAATCACGAAAGCCCGCAGCGGAGTATTTGATGACCTCGCCGTCGGTCACCCGGCCAAGGTCGTCGGCGACGCCCACCATCGTGTAGGCGATCAGGTGCGGCGCGTGGCTGGTGACTGCCAGCACAAGGTCGTGGTGATCGGCGTCCATCGTTTCGACATTCGATCCCAGACCTTCCCAGAAGGCGTGCAGTTGCGCGACGGCTTGGGGATCACTGCCCGGCACCCGCACCAGCAGGCACCAGCGGTTGTCGAACAACTCGGCAAAGCCGCTTTCGGGCCCCGAATGCTCGGTCCCGGCCAGCGGGTGGCCGGGCACAAAATGTACGCCGTGGGGCAGATGCGGACCCACGGCGTTGATCACCTCGCGCTTGACCGATCCCACATCCGTGACCGTGGCACCGGGCGCGAGATGCGCGGCCATCTCCGCAGCAACCGCGCCCATCACGCCCACCGGCACACACAGCACCACAAGGTCGGCGCCTTGGACCGCTTCGGCCAAACTGTCGCAGACACGGTCGCACAGGCCGATCCGGCGCGCGGTGTCGCGCGTCTCGGCGCTGCGGGCATAGCCGGTGACTTCGCCGGCCAGCGCGCCGCGCTTCATCCCCCAGAACATCGACGATGCGATCAGGCCCAGACCAATCAGGGCAACCCGTTTGTAGATCACGCCACATCCTCCGTGCGCCAGCGGGTCAGCACATTTATCACACGGCCCGTCTGGGCCGCGTCCCCCACGGTGATCCGCAACCCTTCGGGAAACCCGTAACCACCGACGCGGCGGATCAGGATGCCCTCCGCATTCAGTGCCGCCTCTGCCGCGTCCGCCTCTGCGACCGTGGCCGCACGGGCCAGCACAAAATTTGTGTCGCTGTCATCGCAGGCCAGTCCCTGCTGGCGCAACGCTCCGATCAGGCGCGCGCGTTGTTCGGCGTTCAGCGCCGCGCAACTGTCCCGCCATGCGGTGTCCCGCACCGCAGCCTCTGCCGCGGCAAGCGCGGGCACCGACAGGTTGAACGGCTGGCGGATGCGCGTCATCACATCGATCATCGCCTGCGGCCCGTATCCCCAGCCGACCCGCAGGCCACCAAGCCCGTAAATCTTGGAAAAGGTCCGCGTCATCAGCACGTTGGGGCGTGTTTCAGCCAGCGGCAGCCCGCCGTCATAGCCCGCTGCATATTCGGTATAGGCCCCGTCAATCACCAGAATGATATCCTCGCGCAGGCCGTCGGCCAGCCGCGTGATCTCGGCATCGGCGATCCGCGTGCCTGTGGGGTTGCCGGGGTTCGTGAGCAGCACAATCCGCGTGCGCGCCGTCACCGCGCGCAGGATGGCGTCCACGTCGACAACCCGGTCGACCTCGGCCACGCGCACGGGTGTTGCACCGCACATATGCGTCAGGATCGGGTACATGGAAAACCCGTGTTCGGTATGGATGATCTCGTCTCCGGGCCCCGCATAAGCTTGGGTGACGAACTGCAACACCTCGTCCGATCCAACCCCGCAAATGACCCGTTCCGCATCCACGCCCCAGACCTCGGCAATGGCTGCGCGCAGCGCCGCGTGATCGGTCGACGGGTAGAGGTGCATATGCCGCCCCGCAGCGCTCAGCGCGTCGATGGCGGCGGGGGGCGGCCCCGCCGGGTTCTCGTTCGAGCTGAGCTTGAGCACATCGCGCACACCGGCCAAATGGGACTGCCCGCCTTGGTATAGCGCAATCTCCATAATCCCTGGCTGTGGTGTGGGCGTGGTCATGTGGCCTCTCTTGCTTTGCAGCGGTTTTAGGCCCCGCGCGGTGCGTGCGCCAGAGCCAAAAGTAAGGGTGCAACCGCGCATGGCAATGACATCTGTGCTAGGACAGGCGGAACAGGACACATGGACACACCGTATGACCGATGACCCAAGTGCGGTTTGGCCGCTGCCCAAGTTTCACTTTGAGGTCTCCTTTGACGGGGTCACGATGGCGTTTCAGGAGGTGACCGGACTGGACACGGAGGCCCAAACGCTGGAATACCGCGCGGGCAACAACCCGGTCTTTTCCACCATCAAGATGCCCGGCCTGACGGAAACGTCGAACATCACCATGCGCAAAGGTGTCGCCGCCAAAAGCAGCGGTCTGTTCGACTGGTTCTCGGACATCAAGATGAACACGATCGCCCGCAAGGCGATGACGATATCGCTGCTGGATGACGGCGGTACGGTGGTCATGCAGTGGCACGTCCCAAACGCCTTTCCAGTCAAAATCGGCGGCGCCGACCTCAAGACCGGTGGCGATGAAATCACTGTCGACACGCTCGTGATCGCGCACGAGGGCTTTGACGTCGAAACCGGCTGATCACGCCGCCGGCGCGGGCCGCCACAGCGGGCCAACAGCCGCCACAAGAATTGCGATGTTGAAAAGCACGTTGGACGCGTGCCCCGATGCAACCGACCCCGCGCCGTCCAGTACGAACCACAGCACGACACTCATCACGACGGACCGGCGCACGCCCTCGGGGGCTGCGTCGAACACCCATGCCCGCAGACACCAGATCAATGCACCCCACCCCAGCAAGAGCCCGCCCATGATCGCCGCCAGAAAGCGGCTGGCCGGGTCGCCATGCACTGGCAGACCGTCCAGCGGCAGCCCCAGCAGATCGAGCGTGAATTGCAGCGGCGCGGACGTGGCCTGCATCGCCCCCAGAAACATCACCGGGGCAAAGGATGCGATGACGAACCCCGTCACCAGCAGCCAGTTCTTCTGAAACGCATAGGTCATCGGACCCTCCGTGGATTGCACTTGACCCAACCGCTAGCGGAGCCGGGCTGTGCCAATCAATTACCTCGCAGGTAACTGACGCGCCGCACGGGGCGCGGTAAGGTGGGGGCATGAGTGATTTTCCCGGAACATTGCGCACATGGCGCAAAGCGCGGCGTCTGAGCCAGCTGGACCTTGCAGGCGAGGCAGATGTGTCGGCGCGCCACATCTCTTTTCTGGAAAGCGGGCGGGCGCGTCCCAGTCGCGACATGATCGCCCGGCTGGGAGATGCGCTGACCTTGCCGCTGGACGCGCGCAACCAGATGCTGACCCATGCAGGCTTTGCCGCGCGCTACCCCGCGCGCGCATGGGACGCGGCAGATATGGCCCCGATCCGCGCAGCTGTTGACCACATGCTGGCCGTGCATGACCCCTACCCCGCGCTCGCGCTGGACCGGCTCTGGACCGTGCTTGATATGAACGCCGCCGCCACGCGGCTTTATGCGATGCTGGGGGTCCGTGTGGGCGGCAGTCTGCTTGACCTTTTGATGTCCGACCATTTGCCCCCGCTGGTCGAAAACTGGGCGCAGGTCGCCTATCACAGTTGCCTGCGCCTGCGCACGGAAAGTGCGGCCCAAGGTGGTGTGCCCGACCTTGACCGCGCCGCAGATCATCTGGGGAAGAGTGCGATGGCACCGCCAGAAACGCGCAACCCCGTTGTGCCGACAGTTCTGCGCGCGGGTGATCTGCGCCTATCACTGTTTGCCACCATCGCACAGTTCGGCACGCCCGAAGATGTCGCGCTGGAAGAGATGAAGGTCGAGCTGTTCTTTCCCGCGGACGCCGCAACCGAAACAGCGTTGAGAGCGATGGCAGGCTAAACGCTTTGCCGGGCCACCCGCGCCAGCGCATTGCGCGCCACCATGATGTGGAACGGCATGATCGCCGCGAGGTAGAGCCGCCCGCCCACATTGTGCGGATGCACCCAAGTGGCCAGCGACACCCGCCCGTCGCGTGACAGGACCGACACGCGGAATTCGAGGTGTTTGTCGTCAAAACCCGCGATCATTTCGCTGTCGGTGTCGTATTCCACCGGGAACGGCCCCACTTTGTCATCCGCTTCGGGCCCATCCTGCGACAGGCCGAACGGTGCAGTCACGACATGCCGGATCAGCAAGAGCAGGCGCGCCCAGCCGGGAAAATCAGTGATGATCTCCGCCGCTTTGCGCGCAGGCACATCCGCGGTCACCGAATAACAATCCACAAAATCACCCGCACCGACACGCGCGTGCAGGACGCTTTCGGGTGGCAAGGTGGTGGCGGACACTTTGGTCTGAAACAGCATGGGTACGCTCCGGTCTGCTTTGCTAAAGAAAACCTATGCCTGTCGCAGCCCGTGCGCGCCGTGGCAGATGGCCACAACGAAACAGGCCGCCCCGGTTCGGGACGGCCTGCTTTGTGCGTTGGATGGACAATTGGCCCATCAAACCTTAGTTTTTGGCGTAGAATTCGACGACAAGATTGGGTTCCATCATCACCGGATACGGCACGTCGCCCAGACCGGGTGTGCGCACGAATGTCGCGGTCATCTTGGAGTGATCGGCGTCGATATAGTCCGGCACGTCACGCTCGGGCAGTTGCACAGCCTCAAGGATCGCGGCCATCTGCTTGGACCGGTCACGGACTTCGATCACGTCGCCTTCCTTCACGCGGTAGGAGGGGATGTTCACCTTGCGGCCATTCACGCGGACGTGGCCATGGTTCACAAACTGACGGGCGGCAAAGACGGTTGGCACGAATTTCGCGCGGTAGACCACGGCGTCCAGACGGCGCTCCAGCAGGCCGATCAGGTTTTCACCGGTGTCGCCTTTGACACGCTCGGCCTCGGCATAGATGCGGCGGAATTGTTTTTCGGTCAGGTCGCCATAGTAGCCCTTGAGCTTTTGCTTGGCGCGCAGCTGGATACCGAAATCGGACAGCTTGCCCTTGCGGCGCTGACCGTGCTGGCCGGGGCCATATTCACGACGGTTGACGGGGGATTTGGGGCGGCCCCAGATGTTTTCGCCCATACGGCGGTCGATTTTGTACTTGGCAGACGTGCGTTTTGTCACGGCTGATCTCCTTCGGTTCAGTTTACTGCCGCTTCACCTTGTCCGAAATCCGGTACCCGATTTTCAGGGCGAAACGCGCATCCAAAGGGCGTTGTCCTCTCCCCGGATTTGGCCGGGACGACAGGAACCCCCTCGCGGGGACCACCAACACCAATGAAGCCGCGCTTATACGGGCAGAATCAGCAGAGTCAACGTTTTGCGAGGGCGGCACATGCGGCGTGGCGCGGGCAGCCAATCAGGTGGTCGTTGATCAGCCCGCACGCTTCGAGCCACGCATAGACGATGGTCGGCCCGCAAAAGGTAAACCCGGCGCCCTTGAGGTCCTTGGAGATTTGCGTGGACAGGGGGGTGAATGCGGGCACATCCGCGTCGCAGGACCATCGGTTCTGCAATGGCACCCCGTCAAAGTAATTCCATAAAAATTGGTCGAAGCCGGTGGTCGCGTTAACCTCGAGATAGGCGCGGGCATTCTTGATCGTCGCCTCGATCTTGCCGCGGTGACGGATGATGCCGGGGTCCGCGACCAGCCGGTCCACCTCTGCCGTGCCCCATTCGGCAATGATCTCGGGATCGAACCCTGCAAAGGCGTGGCGAAAGTTATCCCGCTTTTTCAATATGGTGATCCAGCTGAGCCCCGCTTGGAACCCGTCGAGGATCAGCTTTTCCCACAGCGCGCGGGGGTCATATTCCGGCACGCCCCACTCGGTGTCGTGATAGTCCACATAGATGGGTTCCGGCCCGGCCCACCCGCATCGTTCACCCATCATCCCCCCCGAAATGGTTAAAGTTCCAATTTGGAACAAAATGCCAACATTAAGGACATCTTTACGGCTTCCGGTCCAATCTGACCACGTCAAATGGGTCAAGGCACAGACATGCGCACCTCAAAATTCGCCGACATTCCGCCGGGGACGGACAATCCTTTGAATGCCGCCGTGTCCGCGCGGGACAAGGGCACGTTGCATATGGTGTCCGAAGCGGTGCGACATAGCCAGACTTTGCTGGCGTTCCAGCCGATTGTGATCACCCACAGCCGTCAGGTCGGGTTCTACGAGGGGCTGATCCGTATTATGGACGATACCGGCCGGGTTATCCCGGCCAAGGATTTCATGCCCGTGGTCGAAAAAACCGAACTGGGGCGGGAAATTGATACGCTGGCGTTGAACATGGGCCTGCGGACGTTGGCGGAAAACCCGTCGGTCCGCCTTTCCATCAATATGTCCGCCCGCTCAATCGGGTATCAGAACTGGATGAAAACGCTGAACCGCTGGCTCAAGCGGGACAGGACATTGGGTGAGCGATTGATCCTTGAGATCACGGAAAGCTCGGCCATGGACCAGCCCGAACTGGTGATCGACTTCATGGATCGGCTGAGCCAGCAGGGCATCTGCTTTGCGCTAGACGACTTTGGCGCGGGCTATACCGCGCTGCGCTATCTCAAGGATTTCTATTTCGACATCCTCAAGATCGACATGCAGTTCTGCCACGGAATCGCCGACGACCCCGACATCCGCGCGCTGACCAAGGCGATGCTGGGCATCGGGCACCATTTCGACATGCTGGTCGTGGGCGAAGGGTTGGAACGTGCCGAAGACGTGGCCGTTATGGCGGAACTTGGCACCGATTGTTTGCAAGGCTATTACTTTGACGCACCGACCGTGCGTCCCAACTGGATGTTCGGTGAGCGGCGGACCGCTCAAACCGTTCAAGCGCGTGCCTGAGACACCGTGTCTCTTTGAGGCTCGTTAAAGAATCCTTTAAGCGACACGCGACGCGGGGATTCTGGGGCCCGCACGTCCATCATGTGCAGTCTCGGATGACCCTCTCGCGCAACCGAACAGAGGATCTGACCTTATGACAAATGTTGTCATCGCTTCTGCTGCCCGGACTGCCGTAGGCAGCTTTGGCGGCTCATTCGCAAACACACCCGCACATGACCTTGGCAAAACCGTGCTTGAAGCGGTCGTTGAGCGCGCCGGGATCGACAAGGGCGAAGTGTCCGAAACCATCCTGGGCCAGGTCCTGACGGCCGCCCAAGGTCAGAACCCTGCCCGTCAGGCCCACATCAACGCGGGCCTGCCCAAAGAAGCCGCGGCATGGTCGATCAATCAGGTCTGTGGCTCCGGTCTGCGCGCCGTGGCGCTTGGTGCACAGCACATCCAACTGGGTGATGCCGACATCGTCGCCGCCGGTGGTCAGGAAAACATGACGCTCAGCCCTCATGCCGCCGCCCTGCGGGCCGGTCACAAGATGGGCGACATGCAGTATATCGACACGATGATCCGCGACGGTCTGTGGGACGCCTTCAACGGCTATCACATGGGCCAAACGGCAGAGAATGTTGCCGATCAGTGGCAGATCACCCGCGACATGCAGGACGAGTTCGCTGTCGGATCGCAGAACAAGGCCGAAGCCGCCCAAAAGGCTGGCAAGTTTGCCGACGAGATCACCGCCTTCACCGTCAAGACCCGCAAGGGCGACATCGTGGTGGACAGCGATGAATACATCCGCCACGGTGCCAACCTCGAAGCGATGGCCAAAATGCGCCCCGCTTTTGCCAAAGACGGGTCGGTCACGGCCGCCAACGCATCCGGCCTGAACGACGGCGCGGCAGGTGCACTGCTGATGTCCGCAGCCAACGCCGAAAAGCGCGGGATTGAGCCGCTGGCACGCATCGCATCCTACGCAACGGCCGGTCTGGACCCGTCCGTGATGGGCGTCGGCCCAATCTATGCAAGCCGCAAGGCACTGGAAAAGGCGGGCTGGTCCGTCGATGACCTCGATCTGGTCGAAGCCAATGAAGCCTTTGCCGCGCAAGCCTGCGCTGTGAACAAGGACATGGGCTGGAACCCCGAGATCGTGAACGTGAACGGCGGCGCCATCGCCATCGGTCACCCCATCGGCGCGTCCGGCGCGCGGGTGCTCAACACCCTCCTGTTCGAAATGAAGCGGCGCGATGCGAAAAAAGGCCTCGCCACGCTTTGCATCGGTGGCGGCATGGGCGTTGCCATGTGCCTTGAGCGCGACTGAGCCGAACCACGGCGGTGCCCAACGGCACCGCCACCCTAAATCCACCCCACATTCCCGCTAAAATACCCTCGGACTGCGTAATAAAGTTGCGCAATCCGGGGATATGAGCGAAACAATATGACATACATCCCAAAGGAGTTCACCCCATGTCCCGTGTAGCACTTGTCACCGGCGGTTCCCGCGGCATCGGCGAGGCCATTTCTAAGGCCCTCAAAGACGCAGGCTATTCCGTTGCGGCCACCTATGCCGGCAACGACGAAGCCGCCGCGAAGTTCACCGATGAAACCGGCATCAAGACCTACAAGTGGAACGTCGCCGATTACGACGAATCCAAAGCCGGGATCGAACAGGTCGAAGCGGACCTTGGCCCCATTGACGTGGTCGTGGCCAATGCGGGCATCACCCGCGACGCGCCGTTCCACAAAATGACGCCCGAGCAGTGGCATCAAGTCATCGACACAAACCTGACCGGCGTATTCAACACCGTCCACCCGGTCTGGCCCGGTATGCGCGAGCGCAAATTTGGCCGCGTCATCGTGATCTCTTCGATCAACGGCCAAAAGGGTCAGTTTGCCCAAGTGAACTATGCCGCAACCAAGGCGGGTGATCTTGGCATCGTGAAGTCACTGGCTCAAGAAGGCGCGCGCGCAGGCATCACCGCCAATGCGATCTGCCCCGGCTATATCGGCACCGACATGGTGATGGCCGTCCCCGAGAAAGTACGCGAGAGCATCATTGCGCAAATCCCGGCAGGCCGCTTGGGTGAACCCGAAGAGATTGCGCGCTGCGTCGTGTTCCTCGCATCGGATGATTCCGGGTTTATCAACGGCTCGACAATTTCCGCCAACGGCGCGCAGTTCTTCGTCTGACGCGCAATTCCTTGCGTGGCATGTGACCGCCCAGAAACACAAAAAGGGCCGGTGCAGATTGCACCGGCCCTTTTCGTATCCCGTAAGATGGCGCGCGCCCATCAGCGGGAAGTCTTTGTCCCAAACAGCCAGCCCCATGCGTCGGCCAGTGCCGCGCCGCGTTCGGCGTGGGCTTTGACCATTGCGTTGCGGATGGTGGGGTTTGCAGATGTCTCGAACATGGCGTGTCTCCGGTGTGCTGGTGTGTGTCGTCTTGCGATCAATATGGCTGCCACCGCCGTTTCCGACAAACGAGACTTTTCAGCGCCTCAGTTAAGTTGTACTTAAGCGACTATGTCAGATCGCCTTCCACCGCTCACCGCTTTGCGCGCCTTCGATGCCGCCGCACGGCACATGTCTTTTGCCAAGGCTGCGGAGGAGTTGCACGTGACCCCTGCCGCGCTCAGCTTTCAGATCAAGTCGCTCGAAGAGCATTTGGGCACACAGGTCTTTCGCCGTTTGAACCGCGCGGTTGAGTTGACCGAGTCGGGCAAGGCGTTGGCCCCGGGCGTGGCGGATGGGTTTCAAACCCTTGCCGCTGCATGGCGGTCGGCGGAACGGGTGCAGGATAATCAGACACTTACGGTGACGGCTGGGCCCGCTTTTACCGCGAAATGGATGGCGCCGCGCCTGTTCGAATTTGCGCAGGCGCATCCGGATGTGGAATTGCGCTTTGCTGCGAGCCTCAAGATGATGGACCTTGCCCGCGATGGCATCGACGTGGCGATCCGCTTTGGTCACGGCAACGAAGAGGATCATTACGTGCTGCCCCTTGCCGAAGAATGGGTCTGCCCGGTGATGACACCCGAAATGGCGACCCGGTTTCCGACGTTGGACAGCCTCGTTGACGCACCGCTGGTGTTTGATGACAGTATCAGTTTTCTCATCCCACCTGCGGACTGGACAACGTGGTTCCGGGTTATGGGCGTGGACCACAGCGCGACGCATGGACTGCGGTTCAGTCAGGCAGACCACGCGGTGGACGCCGCTCTTGCCGGGGTGGGTGTTGCCCTTGGCCGCCGGTCGCTGGTGGTCAAGGATCTGGACGACGGGCGGCTTGTCGCGCCGTTTCCGACTGCGCTGAAAACCGGTGTCCGGTTTCGCTTTCTCTGCGCCAAAGGTGCCGAAGAGAGGCCGCATATCGCGGCTTTCCGCGACTGGGTTGTCGCAGAGATCAGTAAGACCGGCCATATCACCGACGGAATGACATTGGTGGACGTTTCAGAATGACGCAGACCCGTGCGACATGGCTCGGTTTTGTTGCGATATTGCTGTGGGGGGTGCTGGCGCTGCTGACGGTGGGTGCAGCGCCGACGCCGCCCTTTTTGCTGAACGCCATTTGCTTTGCGGTGGGGGGCACGCTTGGGCTGATCTGGATGGGGGCAACCGGCGCGCTGACTACGCTGCGCGCGGTGCCGCTGCGGGTTTATGCGTTTGGCACCTTGGGTCTGTTTGGCTATCACGCCCTTTACTTTTCCGCGTTGCGCTTGGCGCCCGCGGCCGAAGCCAGCCTGATCGCATATCTGTGGCCCCTTCTGATCGTCGTGTTTTCCGGGTTGCTGCCGGGCGAGCGGCTGCGTGGGGGGCATGTGGCGGGCGCCTTGGTGGGATTTGCCGGAGCCGCGTTGATTGTCACCGGCGGCGGCGCGGGTTTTCAGGCGGACGCCCTGCCGGGCTACCTGCTGGCGGCGGCCTGCGCCCTGACATGGTCTGGGTATTCGGTGACGTCACGCGCCTTTGGCGCGGTGCCGACCGCGTCGGTCGCGGTGTTTTGTCTGGCCAGTGCGGCGCTGTCCGTGCCGCTGCATGTGATGCTGGAAGAACCGGTATGGCCTGACACAACACTGGCCTGGACCAGCGCGCTGCTGCTAGGTCTGGGCCCCGTGGGGGCCGCGTTCTACGTCTGGGACATCGGCGTGAAGCGCGGCGATATCCAACTGCTCGGAACAGCATCCTATGCTGCGCCGCTCTTGTCGACGATCGTATTGGTGCTGGCTGGCGTCGCACAAGCCACGTGGTCACTTGCCCTCGCCGCCGTGTTGATCACGGCAGGGGCACTGTTGGCGGCGCGCGCCAGCCTAAGGCGTCACGACTAGCCCGACAGGCGCGTGATTTCTTCTTTCAGCTTCAGTTTTTGTTTTTTCATCGCCGCGATCTCGATCTGATCTATCGCGGGGGAGCGTTGGGCCACGTCGACCTGTTCGCTCAGGGATTGGTGCTTCTTTTTCAACTCTTCGAGATGGGCGGTGACGCTCATGCGGGTCCTCCTTGCTGATAAAGTGCCCCGTCAGCGAACCACAACTTGACGCGCAAGTCACGCCGCAGGCGCAGCATGTGGACAACTCAACACATACAACTTTAACGAAAGCTTAAGAGAACAAAGACACCCCGTCCCGTAAAACCGCTTGTATCTCAGCGGTGTAGTCGTCCCCGTCACGTTCATGGCGCGGTGCTGCGTGCAAAATGACTGGCGCGTGCAGGCAAAAAGGCGCGCGCCCGTCCTTGCGTGCCCGCAGAATCACCAGTTCTGCCGCTTTTCCACGCCGCGGACAAATTGGCCACAGCTCGATACTGCCCAGACGCGGTTGCGTCGCCGCCAGCAGGTCCGGCACCCGTTCGGCCCTGTGGATCATGTGCATATACCCCTTTGGCTTCAGCCTGCGGGCCGCCACATCAACCCAATCCAAGAGCGGCGTGTCGATCCCAAGCGCCCCTTCGCGCCCCAAATCTGCCGCCTCGCGTCCCGCGCTGCGGTCAAAATATGGCGGGTTGGCCAGCACATGATCAAAGCTCTGTTGCTTGATCGGTTCGGGCAGATCCGCCAGATCGGCTGTCACAACGTCAAGCCCGTTGCGCGCGGCAAGCTGCGCGTAATCTGCCTGCCGCTCCACCCCCGTCAGCACAAGCCCGGGCACACGCGCGCCCAGACACAAAGCCGCAGCGCCCGCCCCGCATCCCAGATCAAGCACGCTTTGGCCTGCACGGGCCGGAACAGAGGCCGCCAGCAGCACCGGATCTACCCCTGCCCGATACCCCCGGCGCGGCTGCCACAGGTGCAGCCGTCCGCCCAGAAAGGCGTCGTGGGTCAGGTCATCGTCCAAGGTCGATCTCGTTGTCGGTTATCACCTTGAGCGCGTCGTCATAATCGTCCGCATGGACCATCAGACGGCGCGGAAAAATTCCGATGCCACCTTCGAGGATGCTCATGTTTACGTCCATCTGAAAGCAGTCTATATCCTCGCCCTCAAGAAGGGCGGAGGCAAAGGCGATGATCGTCGGGTCAGTGCTGCGCAAAAGTTCCTTCATATCATGGATGTAGGGGCAATATGGCCTACTTGTCGAGTGGGCATCGGGGATGGCAATGGACGCGTCTGCAATCGCAAAACCACATGACCGGCTGGCAACCTATCTGGCCGACGACCTAGAGGCCGTGAACGGCCTGATCCGGACCAAGATGGCGTCGAAACACGCCCCGCGCATTCCGGAGGTGACGCAGCATCTGGTCGAGGCGGGCGGCAAGCGCCTGCGCCCGATGCTGACACTCGCTGCAGCACGTATGTGCGGTTATGACGGTCCGTTTCACGTACACCTCGCAGCGACGGTTGAGTTCATTCACACCGCAACCCTGCTGCATGACGATGTGGTCGACGAAAGCGCGCAACGCCGCGGGCGGCCTACGGCCAACCTGCTGTGGGACAACAAATCTTCGGTGCTGGTGGGGGACTACCTGTTTTCCCGGTCGTTCCAGCTGATGACCGAGACGGGCAATATGGAGGTGCTGCGCATCCTGTCGGACGCCTCTGCCACCATCGCAGAAGGCGAAGTGCTGCAACTGACAGCGGCGCAGGATTTGGCCACGGACGAAGGCATTTACCTACAGGTGATCCGGGGCAAGACGGCGGCGCTGTTTTCCGCCGCGACTGAGGTGGGCGGCGTGATCGCCGGGGCCGAAGAGGCGCAGGTGCGCGCGCTGTTTGACTATGGCGACGCACTCGGCATTGCGTTCCAGATCGTGGACGATCTGCTGGACTATCAGGGACAGTCGGCGGCAACGGGCAAAAATGTGGGCGACGATTTCCGCGAGCGCAAGCTGACGCTGCCGGTGATCCGTGCGGTGGCTCTGGCCGATGCCGAAGAACGCGCGTTCTGGTCCCGCACCATCGAGCGCGGCAAGCAGGACGACGGCGATCTTGACCACGCGCTGCGCCTCTTGGCCAAGCACGACGCGCTGACCTACACCAAGGACAGTGCAATTGGCTGGGCTTCCAAGGCCAAGGCGGCGCTTGACCCGCTGCCCGGTCACGCGCTCAAGGACATGCTGCTGGATCTGGCCGACTACGTCGTCGAACGGATCAACTGAGCGCGCAAGCGCGCACCCACCAGTCCGGGTGAACGCCCGCAAGGTCTTTTGCCGCCAATTCGGCCTGGCCTTTGTTCTGGAACAGGGCAAAGCAGGTGGCACCCGACCCTGACATGCGCACAACGCCACCGCAGGCGACCTTGGTCAGCGCCTTGAGAACGTCCGCGATAACGGGTTGCGCCGAGACTGCGGGCGCTTCCAGATCATTCCGCTGATCCCGGAGCCATTGAACGAAAGCGCCCGCTGTCTGCGCGGTCGGCAGCGTCGACATCGCGGGGTTATCCTTGTGCGTCAGGGCCGCAAAGACGCGCGGTGTGGGGACGTGGACGCCGGGATTCACAAGCACTGCATGAAGCTGCGGCAGACCATCTACCGGGCGGATCACCTCGCCAATCCCGGACATGCGCGCCGCGCGCCCGTGCAGGCACACAGGCACGTCGGCCCCGAGGGCGCTGGCGTCTCCGGCAAAGTTCGCCGCGCGCAACAGCGCCGCCGCGTCCGAAGACCCCCCGCCGATTCCGGCCCCGTGCGGCAAGTGTTTTTCCAAGTCGATATGGCCGGTCCAACGGGCATGAATTGCCGCCTGCCACACCAGATTTCGGTGATCTGACGGCACGCCATCGGACAGGGGCCCGGTCACACTCATGCTCAATTGGGATGCAGGCGTCAGACGCAGGGTGTCGCCGACATCAGCAAACATGACCAAACTGTCGAGCAGGTGATACCCATCCGCCCGTTGGCCGGTCACATGCAGTGTCAGATTGATCTTTGCCGGGGCAAAGACCTCAGGCGTCGTCATCCGCCACCCGAAGCGGCTCTGCCCCTTCTTCGTCCAGCACGACGTCAAGACCCACCTCAAGCTTGCGCCGAATGCGGTCGGGCTGCGCGTCTCCGGGGTTTTCCTCGTCGACAAAGGATAGTGCGCGCATCCACTGGAACTCTGCCTCGCGCGTGCGGCCCACGGCCCAGTAAACGTCGCCAAGGTGGTCATTGACCACCGGGTCCACGGGCATCAGTTCGACGGCCCGCTCCATATGTTCGACCGCCTCATCGTAACGGCCAAGGCGGTAAAGCACCCAGCCCAGACTGTCGACAATGTATCCTGAATCCGGGCTGGCCGCGACCGCCTGTTCGATCATCGACAGCGCCTCGTCGAGGTTGATCTGCATTTCGACCATCGAATAACCAAGGTAATTCAGCACCTGCGGCTGGCCGGGGTTCAGTTCCAGTGCCTTGCGGAAATCTGCTTCGGCTTTGGGCCAATCCTTGTTGCGCTCGTGACAGATTGCGCGGGCATAGTGCAGGAACCATGTCCCACGCGCCGCCTCGTCGGTCAGCGCAATGGCGCGGTCATAAGCGGGGATCGCCTCGTCGAACCGGTCCTGTTGGCGCAGCACGTCCCCGAGTGTGGAATGCACGATGCTGAGGTTCGGATAGCGTTTGGCCAGCTGTTCCAGCACCTCGATGGCGGCGTCGGGCTTGCCCGATTGGCGCAGCGCGGATGCGCGCCCCAGCTCGGCCGCGTGATAGGCCGGGTGGTCGGTCGACATCTGTTTGTAGGCGGCATTGGCCAGTTCGTACTGGCCCAGCGAATCAAGGAGTTCCGCATTGAGCAGAAGCGCGTCCACGTGATCCGGCCGCAGGTGCCGCGCGACGCGGCCATAGAGCAGCGTGTAATCCGCGCCCGCCTCGGACCGCAGCGCGCCCGCCACGGAATAGAACACTTCGGCGGCGCCGTCGCGGGCGGAGGTGATATGGGTAAAGGGCACGGTATCACCCGCCTCCAACGCATCGACCAGGATGCGCAGTTCGGGATCGCGAGAGGCGCCAAAGGCCTGTTCGATTGCCGCCAGCGCATCTTCGTTGCGGCCCAGTTGCGACAGGATCTCTGCCCGTGCCATGGCGCCACGCCGGGTCTCTTGCAGGGGGCCGGTGCCGTCGCCTGCAAACACCGCTTCTGCGGCCTCAAAGTCCCCCACGGACGCCAGCGCCATGGCCTTGTGGTACATGGAAAAACCTTGCAGCCCGCGCTCTTCGGCGAGCGCGTCAAACGTGGCCAGCGCGGCGGGGCGATTTCCGGCCCCGATCAGGGCCCATGCCTCAAGAAGACCGTCCACCAGCGGCCCAATGCCTTGCGCCTCGACATCGCGGGCGAGGAACGTGGCATAGTCTTCGCGGGCAAGCAGGTCGGCGATGACAACCAGATGCGCGATCTGGCTGCGGTGGCCCTGTTCCTCCATCAGCCTGGCGATGGGCAGCGCGCGTTCCACACGCCCCATGGCCAGTTGCGCCGCAATTGCGTCGCCCATCAGTTCGGCGTTTCCGGGATCGGCGGCCAGCGCCTGCGTCAGATAGCGTGCAGCGGCTGCAAAATCGCTGTCCATCGCGGCCTGTCGTCCGGCGAGGTAGTCCCCGGCCAGCGATTGGGCAGATGCGGGCGACGCCAGTGACAAGGCAACGGCCAGCGCCGCTGTGGTGGACAAAAGGTGACGGATCAAGCGCTCGGACCTCGGTTCGGGATCATATGTCCCGAAAGCTAGCAGCTTACGCGCTCAGCGCAACGCACGCTCGCGAAAAGGTCATGAAAAAGCACCCCGCCGCCGGGCAGGGTGCCGTCCCGGATCACATATTGGGGTAATTCGGCCCATCGCCGCCCTGTGGCGTGGTCCATGTGATGTTCTGCGCCGGGTCCTTGATATCGCAGGTCTTGCAATGCACGCAGTTCTGGAAGTTGATGACAAAGCGCGTGTCCTTGCCCTCTTCTTCCACGAACTCGTAGACACCCGCCGGGCAGTAGCGCGCCGAAGGCCCGGCATATTTGGGCAGGTTCTGTGCAACCGGGATGCTGTCATCGGCCAGCCGCAGGTGCGCGGGCTGGCTTTCTTCGTGATTGGTAAAGCTGAAGGACACGTTGGTCAGCCGGTCGAATGACAGTTTGCCATCAGGTTTGGGATAGTCGATGGGCTTGTGCTTGGACGCCTCTTCGGTCGCCTCGGCGTCGTTCTTGCCATGACCCAGCGTGCCCAGCAGCGAAAAGCCCAGCGTGTTGCACCACATGTCGAACCCGCCGATGGCAAGCGATGCGGTGAGACCGTATTTCGACCACAGGGGTTTGACGTTGCGCACCTTCTTGAGGTCTGCGCCAATCGCGCCTCCTCGCACTTCGGCCTCATAGGCCGAAAGCTCGTCGGCACTGCGCCCGTCCTTGATCGCGGCGTGTGCCGCCTCCGCCGCCGCCATGCCGGACAGCATCGCATTGTGGTTGCCCTTGATCCGCGGGACGTTGACCATACCGACCGAACAGCCCAGCAGGGCCACACCGGGCGCCACCATCTTGGGCATCGACTGGAAACCGCCTTCGGAGATCGCGCGTGCGCCATAAGCCACGCGTTTGCCCCCCTCAAGCAGATCGGCCACCATCGGGTGATGTTTGAAGCGCTGGAATTCCATGTAAGGGAACAGGTGCGGGTTTTTGTAGTTCAGGTGGACAACGAAACCCACGTAAACCTGATTGTTCTCAAGGTGATAGATGAACGATCCACCACCTGCATTCCCGCCCAGCGGCCAGCCCATCGTGTGGGTCACGGACCCTTCGCGGTGCTTGGCTGGATCGATCTCCCAGATTTCTTTCATGCCAAGGCCGTATTTCTGCGGCTCCTTGCCGTCGCTCAGCCCGTATTTTGCGATGACTTCTTTGGACAAAGACCCGCGCACCCCTTCGGACAGGAACACGTATTTGCCGTGCAACTCCATCCCCGGTTCGGTGTTTTCACCAATCGAACCGTCCGCCTCTAGACCAAAGACGCCCGCCACAACGCCCTTTACCTCGCCAGTGTCACCATAGACCAGTTCCGAACACGCCATGCCGGGGAAAATCTCGACACCCAACGCTTCGGCCTGTTCGGCCATCCAGCGGCAGACATTGCCCATCGACACGATGTAATTGCCGTGGTTGTTCATCAGCGGCGGCATGGGGAAGTTCGGGATCTTCAGCTTGCCCGCCTCGCCCAGCATATAAAAGTTGTCCTCGACCACCGGCACGTTCAGCGGCGCGCCCTTCTCTTCCCAGTCGGGGATCAGTTTGTTCAGGCCCACCGGGTCCAGCACCGCGCCCGACAGGATGTGCGCCCCAACCTCTGAGCCTTTTTCCATTACAACGACGTTCAGGTCGGCATCTAGCTGCTTCAGCCGGATCGCAGCGCTCAGACCCGCAGGCCCTGCCCCGACGATGACGACATCGTATTCCATCGCTTCGCGTTCAATCTCGGCCATGGTGGCTGCTCCCCTTTTTCCTCACGTGGCTGTCGTGACAGCCTTGGCTAGCGCACAGATAATATGTTCGCAACTTCGTGCATCGCCGCCGTGAAAAAATCCAGCGAATATTCACGAAACGACGAGACGTTATTTCGCAACAGGTCGATCTCCGAGCAAATAGCGCGGCCCTGCACCCCTTTTGGCGGCTGAGTCAGCGGGATTATAAAGCTTGCAGGCCTCAAGGCTCAGGCATCCACAGCCGATGCACCCATCCAACGTGTCGCGCATCCGCTCCAACTCGGCGATGCGGTCATTGAGTTGGTCGCGAAACGTGCCGCTGATCCGCGTCCAGTCAGCCTTGTTGGGCGCCCGGTGGCGCGGCAGACGGTCCAGTTCGACTTTGATCTGCGCAAGAGTAAAGCCAAAGCGCTGCGCAACCATGACAAAACTCAGCCGCCGCAGATCGCTGCGCTGGTACCGCCGACGCCCGCCCGCGTTGCGCCACGGCGCAACCAGCCCCTCGTCTTCGTAATAGCGGATCGCTGACACGGCGAGGCCCGTCCGGTCCGCCATTTCGCCAATACTCAAACCCTCAAATGCCATGTGCAAAAAACCTCTTGACCTCAAGTGAACTTGAGGTCCGACGATGCCCCCGTGAGACGCAAAAGGAAAGCCCATGAGGAAAGGACCCCCCGATGCCAGCACTTCTCGAACACACCAACCTGACCGTTTCGGACCCCGACGCCACCGCCAAATGGATGTGCGACCTCTTTGGGTGGCATATCCGGTGGGCCGGAGCCGCGATGGCGGGCGGGCGCACCGTCCACGTGGGGACCGACGCGCTCTATCTGGCGCTTTACACGCCCGGCGCGCCAAACGCTCCGAATGACGACAATTACAACACTGTCGGCGGTCTCAACCACCTCGCGGTGGTGACGGATGACATCGACGCGATGGAAGCTGCGGTCAAGGCGCAGGGCTTCACCCCCGGCAATCACGGCGACTACGAACCGGGCCGCCGCTTCTATTTCCACGATAGCGACAATATCGAATACGAAGTGGTGCAATATGACTGACCCCTTCTTCTCTTGACCAAATACTCCGGGGGAGGCGCTCCGCGCCGGGGGCAGAGCCCCAAATCCCCTTGCAATCCATCGCCCCATTGGGTCAGGTAAACCCCGAATGTATGTCGAGGCGGCTCCGGTTCGGGGCCGCCTGCCCTGTTTGGACGTTGCCGATGGAAAAGATCCCGATGACCCGCGCGGGCGCAAATGCGCTCGAAGCCGAACTGAAACAGCTCAAAAGCGAAGAGCGTCCGGCCATCATCAAGGCCATCGCCGAGGCGCGCGAGCATGGCGACCTGTCGGAAAACGCCGAATACCATTCGGCGCGCGAAAAACAGTCCTTCATCGAAGGGCGCATCAAGGAATTGGAAGGCGTGCTGGGACTGGCCGAAGTCATCGACCCGTCCAAACTGTCCGGCGCCATCAAATTCGGCGCAACCGTCACGCTGGTGGACGAGGATACCGATGCCGAAAAGACATGGCAGATCGTCGGCGAATACGAGGCCAATGTCGAAGCAGGCCTTTTGAACATAAAATCGCCCATCGCACGGGCGCTTATCGGCAAAGAAGAGGGCGACAGCATCGAGGTGCGCACACCGGGTGGTGAAAAGTCCTATGAAGTGCTGAAAATCAGCTATAGCTGACCCGATGGCAGACCAAACCAATCCAGAACCGCGGCCCCAGTCGCGCCCAACTCCGTTGGGCATCTACGACAAGCCCAAACATGATCGTGTGTCGGGGATCGAGATCGTGGCGATGATCCTGTCAGGCCTGTGGCTTGTCGGGGCGCTGGCGTTTTTTCTGACCGGTTCGAACAACGGCACCGACACAGACGGTATGCGGTTCCTTGTTACCATGCTGGCCGTATTCATGCCCGTGGCGATGATCTGGGTGGCTGCAACCGCGGCCAAGTCCAGCCGTGTCATGCGCGAGGAAAGCCAGCGCTTGCAAACCGCCATCGATGCCATCCGACAGGCGTATATTGCGCAGCAACAGGGCCGCGATATTTCGGCTGAACCATCCGTGTCGCGGAAACTGGACGAGATTGCCGCCGCCGCCCGCAAGACCGAAACGGCGCTCGCAACATTCCAGACCCGCCGCGAGGCCGAAGCACCCCGCGCCGCCACCCCCACCGCCGAAGCACCCGCGGCGGATGACCAGCCTGCTCTGGCTCTCGGCACATCCGCCGAGGAAATCGCCCCGCCCGTCGACACGCAGGATTTCATCCGCGCGCTGAACTTTCCGGAAACCGCCGAAGACGAGGAAGGCTTCGCCGCCCTGCGCAAGGCTATGAAGGACCGCGAGACCGCGCAGCTCATTCAGGCCAGCCAGGACATCCTCACCCTGCTCAGCCAGGACGGTATCTACATGGATGACCTGCGCCCCGACCGGGCACGGCCCGAGATCTGGCGTCAGTTCGCCAGCGGCATACGCGGGCGCCCAGTCGCGGCGTTGGGTGGCATTCGGGACCGGTCGTCACTTGCCCTGTCGGCAGGCCGGATGAAGCAGGACCCTATCTTTCGCGACGCCGCACATCATTTCCTGCGCCGGTTCGACAAGACGATTTCGGCCTTTGCCGAACGCGCCTCCGACGCCGACCTGACAGCGCTTGGAGACACGCGCACGGCACGCGCATTCATGCTGCTTGGTCGCGTGGCCGGAACATTCGACTAGCTCTGGTCTGGACACCTGGCCTTGCCCGACACTTCCCCCGAACGCAGAATTGGACGACACGTTGCGCATGGCGTCAAATTACTAAAATTCTACAACGTCCGCCGGGCGGACGCTTCCGACATTCGATTTTGAACCTTTGCTGACGCAGCATTCGTTTGCACGTGCAGCGCGACTGCCAGTGCGGCGCCGCATATATCTCTGAATCAGCCGTTGCTTTGGTCCGATCATCGCAGCTACGGGTCTTTTGACCACTGTCTGGAACAGCTAAAGCTGACTGATTGTTCCAATCTTGAGAAGATGAAAATGACGGCGGTTCACTCTGTCGATCATCAGTCGATAGGCCAGCAGTCGTCGTGCTCTGGAACGGTTGCGATAGAGCGGGATGGAGTGGTCGCCGGCAGGTTCATTGCGGGCGTCATGATGGTCTATACCCCCAGCTATTTGCCCAAATGCTTCGTCTTTGATGTTGATGGCAGGGCTCGCTAGATCATCAATTTGTGCCACCGGGAAGACAACGGACCAGCTGCACATAGCAAGTTTGGCCACCGCAGAGTTATGCACGACAAACCATTGCCGAAGCTGTCGATGCGCTGCCATCCCCCCCTTAATCTGCTCTTCGGTCCAAGGATGCGAGATTTTCTGTGGCGTCAGCCTGTTTGCTAACCCGGTAAGGAAACCACGTTGGATGTCTTTGGAGGTCCGTAAAAAAATGATAGGGGCCGGGCATCCTGCTGCGTGGCACAAAGCTAGCAACAATGTCACTTTCGTATTGCGTTGACCCATCTCTGTTTCGCTGGTTTGGACGCCGGCACAAAATCTCCTTTCGCCGGCACGCCAAAAATGGATGCCATCGCTGACAAACATGAACAGGCGCGTATTCGCTTTATTTTCAATGCTTTCGGCCAGTCCTGCAATCGATCTATCACCTCGCAGAATGAGGGATTGACCGTGATCAACGTTTGACTGCGGCTCGGCCATAAACTGGGCCTGAAGAACCTTTCGTCCGGGCATCCGCAGATTCTGAACTTGATGTCATCCCGTCAGATTTGTGCCCTGCACTTATGCAATTGCCCGGTTGAGGATGTTTGTGAGGATACGCTTATGACACGACACAAGCCCTGCTATGGGACAATGTTCCATGACAGTCTGCACTTCGCCGTTAATGATGACATGCAAGGCAAGGTCTTTTCATTTGAACTGGATACCGCGGGGCTAGCGCGGTCCGAAAGGAGCATTCGGACCAACATTGCCGAATGGGACGATTGTATTGCCTGCCCGGAGTTTGATCACTGTTACAAGCTTTGTATGGCAAAGCTGGCTCTGGAGTCGGCGATTTCAGACAAATGACGTGATCACCTGCCGTTCCCACGGTGTCTCGCAAAGCGTCATCATCCCGTTTGGTGATGCAATGCGTTCAGGTTCAGCCAGTCTCACGCGTACTGACTTAGATCATGTGCTCCATCTTCAGTTTCTCTAGACGGCAAGAAACAACGGGATTGACCTAATAAGGAAGCGACCCTTTGGGAGAACTTTTTACCTGGCTAAATGACCAGTTGCTGCGGATGCAGTGGCTCTCGGATTTTGTCACATGGGTCCTGGCGGATGGTTTCGGCCTAGACATGACCAGTCGCGTCGCTGGCAGTGTTCATTTCTTCATCTATGACGTGATCAAGATCTTCATTCTCCTGTCGGTTTTGATTTTCTCCATTTCCTACGTGCAAAGCTATTTCCCGCCTGAACGCACCCGTCGCATTCTCGGTCAGCGACAGGGCTTAGGCGCAAATACACTTGCTGCTTTGCTGGGAACCCTCACGCCATTTTGCTCGTGTTCGTCCATTCCCTTGTTCATCGGGTTCACCAGCGCTGGCCTTCCGCTTTCCGTGACGTTTTCCTTTCTGATCTCCTCGCCATTGGTCGATCTTGCGTCGGTGATCCTGCTTGCCAGTATCTTCAATTGGACGATAGCGCTGAGCTATGTGGTTGTCGGCCTGATCCTCGCAGTTTTTGGCGGCACTTTGATCGGATATCTGAGGCTCGAAAAACAGGTAGAGGGTTTCGTCTTTCAAAGCCCTGTCAGCGATCACGACAATGATGGTCAGATCAGTCGCCGGGAACGTCTGGCCTACGCGCGAGATCAGGTCTCAGACATCGTTCATCGGGTTTGGCTGTATGTCTTGGTTGGTGTTGGAATAGGGGCTGCGATCCACAATTGGATCCCCGAAAGCTTCATTGCGGCCACGTTAGGTCAGGACAGATGGTGGTCAGTCTTCGTTGCGACGATTGCTGGAGTTCCGATGTACGCAGACATTTTCGGCACGTTGCCGATCGCAGAAGCACTTGTGCAAAAGGGCGTCGGCGTCGGTACGGCACTCGCGTTCATGATGTCGGTTACGGCGCTTTCCTTGCCATCGATGATCATGCTTAAGCGTGTCGTGAAGCTGCCCTTGCTAGCCATATTTATCGGGATCGTGACCGTTGGCATCATTGTGATTGGCTACCTCTTTAACAGCGCAACCCACCTGCTCATTTGAACCGGAGAAATGTCATGCACATCAAAATTTTGGGATCAGGCTGCCAGAAATGTTTGGCTTTGGCAGACAATGCGAGGGCGGCCGCGAAGGCGGCCGGCATCGACGTTGAGATTGAGAAGGTCACGGACGTTGTTGCCATTGCCGGCTATGGCGTGATGTCAACGCCGGGGCTGGTCATTGATGAAAAGGTCGTTTCATCGGGGCGCGTCTTGACTGCCGCTGAGGTTGAAGCCCTGCTGACACGTGTTTAGGGTCCAGACCCTCTTTTGTTTGTTTTGAGTGGTATAAAACCAACTCATTGCGCTTTCCCTTGGCGCAGGGGACGCAAGATATGCGGGGTGACCCAGGTACCTGAAATCGGGCCATTGAGGTGTTTGTGATCCGTCCAAGCAATGGATGGACACTGAAAAGCAGACGATCGGCCGAACGGATCATTGGAACGATCAAAGAATTTGAGGCAGGCGTGAAGGCGCAGGCGCCGTGCCGGACAAATCGGATCAGCGACGCCATTTATTAACAAACGCAAAGCCAAGTTTGGCGGCATGAACGTGTCGGATGCGAAGAAGCGGCGGAAGCCCTCCGCCGTGTTGCTGGCAGAGTGCATTTCCCGTCAGTGAGCCTTTCGGAAGACTACGTTGTCGTCACCGTCGGCCCAAGAGTTGCGGATGTGTACGTCCCTGAGTGACGCGGTCGCGGCAAGTTTGTTGCTACGATCCTACGCCGCGATGGCTCTCATGCTCTTCTAAGGGCTCGAAGCTGGCCTTCCTGTCGGTCTTGGCATGAAACCCAACCCATCTACGCTTCGTCTTTGCGGGCCTCGGCGTCCTGTTTGAGCCGAGTCATGAACGCCACCGAAATATGATCGCGCAGTGCCGTGCCCGCGGCCTCTTCGTCCTTGGCTTCGATGGCGGACACGATAGCGTTGTGTTCGCTTTGCGCGATCTCGCCCCGGCCCACTGCCGCCAGCGACGTGGTCGCCATCAGCGCCATGGTGCGGTACACAAGGTCCAGTTGCTGCACCAGATAACGGTTGTGCGACGCGAGATGCACCTGTTTGTGAAACCGCCGGTTGGCGCGGCTCAGCGCGGGTGGATCATCGACCAGCGCGTTGTCCTCTTCGACCATGTCGCGCAGGATGCGCACCTCTTCCTGAGTGGCATGGCGGGCGGCGAGGCTGGCGGCCAGCCCCTCCAGTTCACGCCGCACGACATAAAGTTCGGACATCTGGTTGTGATCCAGTGAGGCCACAATCAGGCTGCGCCCGTCGCGCGCCAGCAAGGATTGGGTCTCAAGACGTTGCAGCGCCTCGCGCACCGGGGTACGCGACACGCCAAACCGGTCGGCCAGTTCGCTTTCGACCAACCGGTCGCCGGGACGGTAGGTCCCGATGTCGATGGCATCGAGGATCATCGAATATGCGTCTGTATTGACGGGACGTTGCGAGGCCATGACACGCCTTTCCTCATTTGATCCCAACACACTAGGCCCGTGCGCGCGCGTCGCGCAAGCCCTCAGGCTTGCCCCCGCCGCCCAAACCGGCCTATGCACCCGCCCATGACACAATCGTCCGTACCCTGCCCCGTTGCCGCCGATTTCGACCATGTGCGGGCGTGGGTCTTTGACCTTGACCACACGCTATACCCGCCGCACATGCGTCTGTTTGACCAGATCGAAGCACGGATGACGGCCTATGTGGTGCAAACGCTTGGCGTGACCGAAGCCGAGGCGGACCGGCTGCGCGACCACTATTGGCGCACGCATGGCACGACGCTCGCCGGACTGATGCAGGAACACGGGATTGACCCTGACCCGTACCTTGTGGCGGTCCACGACATTTCGATGCACCCGCTGTCGCCCGACCCCGACCTAGCCGCGCAGATCGGCAATCTGCCGGGGCGACGCATTGTCTATACCAATGGCAGCGCGCCCTATGCCCGCCGCGTGCTTGAGGCGCGGGGCCTGTCAGGCCTGTTTGACGCGGTGTACGGTGTTGAGCACGCAAATTACCGGCCCAAACCGCAGGCCGATGCCTTTGCCGAGGTGTTTGCCCGCGATCAGCTTGATCCCGCCGTCGGCGCGATGTTCGAGGATGATCCGCGCAACCTTGCCGCGCCGCACGACATGGGGATGCGCACGGTCCATGTGGCAGACGCGCCGCACAGTGCCGATCACATTCACCATCACACCGATGATCTGGCCGCGTTTTTGAGCCGCGTGTTGGGGTAGGACAGGATGCCGCTTTGGCAGTGGCGCGGGGCCGCCTAGATTGATCGTTATGACAGACAGATGTGACATCCTCATCTCGGGCGGCGGTATCGCCGGGCTGGCGGCGGCCGCGGCCTTTGGCACCGCAGGGTATTCGGTGATCTGCGTCGATCCGGCCCCCCCGATCACCGACCGCGATACCGACGGCGCTGACATGCGGACGACTGCGATGCTCCAGCCTGCGCGCGACGTATTGCAAGCCGCAGGGGTGTGGGATGCGCTGGCACCGCACGGGGCGGCGTTGGAGGTGATGCAGATCGTGGACGCGGGCGGCACCGATGGCACCGCGCGCACAGCCAAGGCGTTCCGCGCGTCGGACGTGTCCGATCTGCCCTTTGGCTGGAATTTTCAGAACTGGCGTCTGCGGCAGGTTCTGGTGGCGCGGCTTGCTGCACTCGACAATGTCGATTTTCGCCCCGGAACAGGGGCGGAGACATTGCTGACCCGCACCGCCGAGGCCCGCGTGGGTCTGAGCGATGGCAGCCCTGTGCGGGCCAAGCTGGTCATTGCCGCTGATGGGCGCAATTCGCCGATGCGGGAGGCGGCAGGCATTGCGGTACAGACGCGCCGCTATGGTCAAAAGGCGCTCGCCTTTGCCGTAACGCACCCGGAACCACACCAGAATATTTCGACCGAGGTACATCAAACCGGCGGCCCCTTTACGCTTGTACCGCTGCCCGATCATCAGGGACACCCCTGTTCGGCTGTGGTCTGGATGGATGACGGGTCAAAGACACTGGCCCGCCACACCGCTGCCATCGACGCGTTCGAAGAAGAGATGACGGCACGCAGTTGCGGTGTTCTGGGGCCGCTGCGCTTGGCCTCGCCGCGGTCGATCTGGCCGATCATCAGCCAGCAGGCAGAACGGTTCAGCGGTGAGCGCATAGCGCTTGTGGCCGAAGCGGCCCATGTGGTGCCCCCCATCGGCGCACAGGGGCTGAACATGAGCCTCGCAGATATCCAGACCCTGCTCGACCTTGCACAGGCACAGCCCGACGCGTTGGGAGGTGCGGACATGCTCGACGCCTATCATAAGGCAAGGTTTGGCGACGTCAGCCTGCGGGTGGCCGGGATCGACCTGCTTAACCGGACAAGTCAGGCGTCCTCGCCGTGGATGCGCGGTGCACGGGCCTTTGGGGTCCGGGCCTTGCATGACGTTGCGCCTGTGCGGCGAACGCTGATGCAGTTGGGGCTGGGCACACGGCGCGCGGGGTGAACTGACCTGATGGTCACAGAACGCGGCCACCCGGCCCTCCGGGGGGGATTTTTTGGGGACAGAGACGGGGACGCGCAGCGCCCGGTCGGCCTAACCGGTGCGTCTGAAGGTCAGGTAATGTGGCACGCGGCCCTCGCGCAATGCCTTTTGTTCGTAACGGGTTGAAATCCAGTCGGGCCACGCTGTGCGCCAGTCTTGCGGCCCTTCGGCCAGCCACTCGAACCCGGCCTTTGGCACTTCTTCCAGCGTTTGGCGGACGTAGTCGGGAATATCTGTGGCCACGCGGAATTCTGCCCCCGGTTTCAGGACGCGCGCCAATGGTTCGAGATGTTCGGGCGTGACGAACCTGCGCCGGTGGTGGCGTTTTTTGGGCCACGGGTCGGGATATAGCAGGAACGCCCTGGAGATGCTGGCCGCGGGCAGAACATCCATCAGATCACGCGCATCACCGGGGTGGACAGCCAGATGATCCGCGCCCGCGCGGCGGATCTTGCCCAACAGCATCGCCACGCCGTTGATATAGGGTTCCGCCCCGATGATCCCGACCTGCGGATTCGACACGGCCTGATGCACCATATGTTCACCGCCGCCAAACCCCACTTCGAGCCACACATCCCGGTCGCCGAACAGCGCGTTTAGGTCAAGCGGTGTGCGGTCGGGATTTTCGTCCCACGTGACAGAACCGGGCGACAGGGCCGCCAGATCTTCGTCGATGTAGCGTTTCTGGCTGTCCTTGAGGGGTTTGCCCTTGAGGCGGCCATAGAAGTTGCGGTGGGGTCGGGTGCTCATGGCGCGGGGCTTTAGCCTGTGGGGCGGGCGGGCGCAATGGAGCGTGCAAGGACAAAGCGGACGCGGGCAGCAATCGGTGCGCGCGGCAGGTGGGCGATGCGGTAGCCGAGCAGCGGCAGGGCGGCGCAGATGCGGTCATGTTCGGCGACCGCGTCACCAAAGCTGTGGCGGCGGTCCGCATCGCGGGCATACAGCCGCGGCCATGGTGGCGCCACGAACACCGTGCGGGCATAAGCGGGCTCGGGCCTCAAGGTCTGGTGCAACGGCGCGGCGTGCAGGCGGTCCAGAGCCACGGCAGCATCCACAACGCCGCGATCAAAGAACACACATCCCCGCAGATGCCGGGCCTTGCCCAGATCGGCCGTTGCCATGGCCAGTGCGTGCCGGGCAAAGGCCTTCGGATCCTCCCACGGGAAAACCGCCTGCCCGCGCCGCGCCCGTGCCACGATCCGCCGTCCCGGCTCCGGCATGGTGGCGTAACCGCGTGCGGCAAGGGCCGCGAGCAGTGTTGACTTGCCACCGCCCGAACACCCCGTGATGAGAACGAAGCGCATTGCGGGCCTACCCGTCGCGGGCCTGATCCAGATAGATGCGCAGTTCGGTCAGCACCGGCTTGATTGCGATCAGCTTGTCCATGTCGAACTCCTTCGCCATGTGCGCCAGATCAGGACCGAGGCTGGCGATGACATCCGCCCGCAGCGCGCGCCCGGCCTCCGTCAGCCACACCCGCTTGGAACGCCCGTCTTCCGGATTGGCGCGGGTTTCGATCAGCCCGTGTGCCTCCAGCCCCTTGATCGTATGGGTCATCGACGTCTTGGGCAGCTGAAACGCGCGGGCCATTTCCATCGGGGTGCGCCCATCCTGCACACGTGTCAGGTGATTGAGCACCGTAAAATGTGGAGCGATCAACCCATGCGGCAAACGGGCCTCCAGCAAGGCCCGGCTAAGCTGTTCGATAATCCCGATCTCGTTGAACACTTCGAAGAATAGGGCGGGGCTGTGGTCAGGCATTCACAATCTTTGCGTCCAGTGGCCAGCGCGGGCTTTGACCCATTTCCGGGCCGTATCCGATCCGGGCAAACATTTGCACAGTTCCCCCGTCCGGCGCCAGTGCGGCGTGAATGTCTGCATAGAGCGTCGCCATCTCCGGATACTCCTGAAGTGCCTGACTGAGCGGTTGCAGGCCCAGCCCGGCCCCCGTCGCCGCAAGGTTGAGGCGCAGCCAGTCCCGTCCGGCGGCGATCTGGTCAGCGCGGCTGTTGCCTGCGGTCACCTGCCACAGATGACCCATCGCCGTGTCTGTGTTCGCAAAGACCGCATCAAGCCCGCCTTGAAAGGCCAGCGACGATTGATCAAGCGCCGCCTCGCGGGAGAACATGCCCGTGAGCGCCATCGCCTCGAACATGGGACCACTAAAGTCGATGCCGTCCGGGTTGGCGTTCACCTCCCGGTGGCCAATGCGAAACAGGTCGACGCTTTCTTTGTAGGTGTGCGGTGTTTCAATCTCGATCCGCAGCGCCCCATGAGACAGGGCGCGGAAGCGGGCGATGTCATCCTCCGCGACGGAGCCACCCACGGTGGTGCCGTGCGCCGCATCCAGCACAGTCGCAAGCGTGGCCGGCGTCACGGTACGCGTGGTGTCAAAAGGTTCCTTGAGCGACCGGCGCGCCATAACGTGTTCAAAGAGCGGATCGGGGGAACCTGCCCCGGCAGCAAAGCGCGCCACGGCGACCCGCCGCTGATCCAGGCCGTCAGGGTCTGCACCGTCGGGAAACAGGTCGAGTGTGACGCCATAGCCATCCTGACCGGCGGCCATCACCATCAGTTCGAGAAAGCAGCCCAGACCGATGACGATCTGCCGGTTGAACGGGTCAGTGTGCGGCAACAGGCGGTTGGTATCCACCCGCAGCGTCACCTCACCATCCCGGCGCAAGTCCACCAGCCACGGCTGGCGGTTGTGCGGGTTGGGGGCAAGGATCGCATAGCTGAGCGCACGCATCCGCGGGTCGGCATACTGGCCTGCCTGCGTCCAGGGACGCAGCGCGGCTTCCGGCGTGCGGGTCACCGCAAACCCGGCGGCACCGGTCGCGGCAAGGATTGTGCCGCCCCCAATCAGGGCAAGCGTTTTGCGTCGGGATAGGGTCATTGATAGCTCCATTAAGTGCAACTTCGTACTTTATTTGGGCATATAGTACGACTTCGTACTTAACAAGTGCAATATCGAACTTTATGGCTGCGTCGAAAAGGTTGATTGCCGTGAAACGTGGATATTGGTAACTAAACCTTACCAATATGAGAGATTTGCCATGCCCGTCATCACCAACATCGAAGACCTCAAACGCATCTACGAGCGACGCGTACCGCGTATGTTCTACGATTATTGCGAATCCGGCAGCTGGACCGAGCAGACATTCCGCGACAACTCGTCAGACTTTGATGATATCCGCCTGCGCCAGCGCGTGGCGGTGGACATGTCGGGCCGGTCGACCGCCAGCCAGATGATCGGACAGGATGTGGCGATGCCGGTGGCTCTGGCCCCTGTGGGGCTGACCGGGATGCAGCACGCGGATGGTGAGATGAAGGCTGCGCGGGCGGCGGAACTGTTTGGCGTGCCATTCACGCTGTCGACCATGTCGATCAATTCGATTGAGGACGTGGCCGGGCATACCTCTGCGCCGTTCTGGTTCCAGCTATATACGATGAAGGATTTGGACTATACCCGCCGCCTGATCGAACGGGCCAAGGCGGCGGGCTGTTCGGCGCTGGTGATCACGCTTGATCTGCAGATCCTTGGGCAGCGGCACAAGGATCTGAAGAACGGCCTCTCGGCCCCGCCCAAGCTGACGCCCAAGACCATCGCGAATTTGATGACGAAATGGTCTTGGGGCATCGAGATGCTGAGCGCCAAGCGGCGCGAGTTCGGCAATATCGTGGGCCATGTGGACGGGATCAGCGACGCCTCTTCCCTTGGCGCGTGGACGGCCGAGCAATTCGACCCATCGCTGGACTGGAAGAAGATCGAGAAGCTGATGGACCAATGGGGCGGCAAGGTGATCCTGAAGGGGATTCTGGATGCCGAGGATGCGCGGATGGCCGCCAAGCTGGGCGCGGACGCGATTGTGGTGTCCAACCATGGCGGGCGGCAACTGGACGGTGCGCTCAGTTCGATCCGGATGCTGCCCGAGATCATGGATGCCGTGGGCGATCAGGTCGAAGTGCATCTCGACAGTGGTATCCGGTCGGGTCAGGACGTGCTGAAGGCGTTGGCGCTGGGGGCCAAGGGCACCTATATCGGGCGCGCCTTTGTCTATGGGCTGGGCGCTATGGGTCAGAAAGGCGTCACCGCAGCGCTTGAGGTCATCCACAAGGAGCTGGACACGACTATGGCGCTCTGCGGCGAGACTAAGGTTGCCGATCTGGGGCGGCACAACGTGTTGGTGCCCGAAGGTTTCGGCGGGCGTTGGCAGAACTGAGCAGGGATTTCGCCGCACTTGCGCGCGTCGACAGGCTGGGGGCGCTGCCCCCAGACCCCCGTGGTATTTCTAGTCAGAAGAAGCAGGTGTGGCGGGAACACGGGACGACAGCATTCGCGCCCAAAGCGGGACCAGCAGGGCCGCGACCACCAGCATGACCGCTCCGATCACATAGAATGACACGCGCAGGCCGTACCATTCGGCGACAAAGCCCATGATGACGGGACCGAGGAAAAACGCGGCATAGCCCAAGGCCGCAGCCTGGCTGATGGCCGCGAGGCGAAAGCGTTGCGGCACCGCTTGCCCGACGAGCCCCAGCGCGATGGGTCCCACCACGGACGACCCCAGACCGCCCAGCAGAAAGCCGACATAGGCCACCGGGATCGACGGGGCGAAGCCTGCAAGGGTCAGGCCGAAACCGGCCAGTACGGAGGAGATGATCATCACCCGCACCGGCGGCCAACCTGCGCCAAAGACATGCGCACCGAGCCGCCCGATGGCCATGCCCGTGGCCAGCAAGGCGGGCCCGTTTGCCCCCTGCCCCGGACTGCCGCCCAGCGTGCGTTCCACATGCAGGGCAGACCAGCCTTCGGAGGCGGCCTCGCTCAGGAATGCGGCGAGCACGACCAGACCACCGACCCAGACAAGCGCATAGGGCATACCCGAGACGTCCGTGGCCCCCTCTTCTTCGAGGACGGTGCGGTCGGGCAGGCGCATCCAGAACATCAGCACTGCAATGGCCACGGCCATGCCGCCAAAGATCGCAACCGGGCCAAAGCCCGCCTCGCGCGCCCAACCCACCACAAAGGCCGCGGACGCATAGGCCACCGAAAACATGCCGTGGTTGAGGTTCATCAGGCTGCGCCCGGTTTCGGCCTCGGCCTCGCTCACCTCGGCATTGGCCAGCACATCGGCCACGCCGGACCCGCCTGCGGCCAGAAACAAGGCCATGCCGACCATAAGTTGGCTCTGCGACGCGCCGGTCAGCAGGAACCCTGCGATCATGATGATCACGCCGGCCAGCAGCGCCCAGACGCCCAGAAGCCGGTAGACCAGCGGCGCCAGCCACATCGCCATGACAGCCCCAATCGAGCCCACCAGCACCAGCGTGCCCCAGCGGCCGTCGCCGACGCCCACCTGTGCCTTGATCACCGGCATCTGGGCGGAAAAACATGCCCAGCCAAAGCCAATGACAATAAAGCCCGCAAGGGCCCGCCGGGAGGCGCGTAGATCGTCCAGAAGTCTCATGCCACAGCGGTGCCACGGGCGCGGCGTACGGTCCAGTCCCCAAAACCCGAAAGGGTCTTTTCAATTGTGTACATCCGGTCTATGTGAGCGCCTTCACGCGGGGTGACAGCCTTGGAGGCACCCTGCCCTTACATTTGGAGAAATATCATGGCTGGTGAGATTCCTGATCTCGAAGCCCTGGAACGGACGGGGACAGGCAAGGGCGCCGCTCGTCAGGCCCGTCGCGACGGGATGGTTCCGGGGATTGTTTTTGGTGGCGACACGGATCCGCTTCCGATCAACATTCCATTCAACAAGCTGTTCAAGATGCTGAAAGCCGGGCGGTTCAAGTCCACGCTGTTCAACATGAAAGTGGACGGCCACGACGACGTGCGCGTGATCTGCCGCGATGTGCAGCGCGACGTGGTCAAGGACCTGCCCACGCATGTGGATTTCATGCGTCTGCGCCGCACCACCAAAATCAACCTGTTCATCGGTGTTGAAGTGGTGGGGGAAGACGTGTCTCCCGGCCTGAAAAAGGGCGGCGTGCTGAGCTTGGTGCGTCCCGAGGTGGAACTGGTTGTGACCGCCGGTGACATCCCCGAGAGCATCACCATCGACGTGTCCGAAGCGGCCGTGGGCGACAGCATCACCATCTCGTCGGTGTCGCTGCCGGAGGGGGCCAAGCCGACCATCGACCGTGACTTTGTCATCGCGACCATCACCGCGCCTTCGGGCCTGCGTTCTTCCGAGAATGAAGAGGGTGAGGAAACCGAAGAGACGGCCGTCGAAGAGACCACAGAAGAATAAGCATCTGCGGGTCCCTGCCGAGACCTGAGACATGCGATCTGAATGAGGCCGCCCCTGATCCGGGGGCGGCCTTTTTCGTGCTGTCCCAGCATGGGACAGCATTCCGCCCTAACAATCTCAAGGGCTTACAGCGGCGATTTAACCCTTTGGTAAGGAATGCCGCGCGGAGAACAGGGCACGCTCAGCCGATTTCAGACAGATGGCGCGCCAAAAAACGCGCCCGACGGACCGGCTTGACTGTGGGCGCGGGCCGTGTCGCTTTGACACCCTAAGACGCCACGACCCGCCAACAACCAAACGGCCCGATGCGCCACATGCCGGACCGGTGGCGCCGCGGGACCAGAGGAACGACGCAGATGACACAAGGGCACTCCAACGCGCGCGGCATCATCCTGATGTCTGCCGCGATGCTGGGCATTCCGATGGTCGATGGCATCGCCAAATACCTGAGCACGGACCATTCCCCCCTGTTCGTCGGCTGGGCGCGCTATGCGGTGGCCAGCCTGATCGTGCTGCCACTGGCCTACCGGTATCACGGGCGGCGATTGTTCCCGGACGAACAGCGATTTGCCCATCTGGTGCGCACCGCCTTTCTGGTGACGGCCATGACGCTCTATTTTCTGGCCATTGCCCGCATCCCGATCTCGCTCGCCGTCAGCGCCTATTTCGTGGGGCCTGTTGTGGCCGTTGCCCTGTCTGTGCTGTTCCTCAAGGAGCGGTTCACGCGCATCAAACTGCTGAGCCTCGTGCTGGGATTTGTCGGGTCCATCGTCGTTTTGCAGCCGTCCGGCGATATCGACATTGGCCTGATCATGGCGTTCGGGGCCGGGCTGTTCTTTGCGCTGTACCTGATCGCCACGCGCCAAGCCTCGCAGACCAGCGACCCGATCAAGACGCTGGCGTTTCAATGCGTGATTGGCACGGTGTTGCTGAGCCCGCAGGCTGCCTTTACCGTGTCGGTGCCGCATTGGGACGTGCTGTGGCTGTTTGCCGGGTTGGGCGTGATTTCGGCCATTGGCCACCTGTTGACGATCCTTGCCTTTCGCCTTGCCGACGCATCCACCCTGTCGCCGCTTGTGTATCTGGAGTTGGTGGGCAGCGCGATCATCGGCTACCTGATCTTTTCCGAAATCCCCACGGGAACAACGGTGTTTGGTGCCATGCTGATCATCGTGTCGGGGCTGGTTCTGCTGAAACAAACGGCGCAACCGGGGCAGTGATCCGACATCCCGTGTCGCATATCCGCGCGCGGTTCAGCCCGTTTCGCCGGCTGGCTCACGCTTTGCCTCCACTTCGCCAAACCGGGCGCGGTATTCTGACGGCAACACGCCGAGCCGCTTGGCAAAGCTGCGCCGCATCTTCTGTTCGGAGCCAAAGCCGGACAGCGCGGCAATCTGTTTGAAGGATTTGCGGCTGCGTTCCAGATAAAGGCGCGCCATCGACAGGCGGCGGTCTTCGACAAAGCGTGACGGGCTGACCCCGACGTCGCGCAGGAAGTCGCGGTGCAGGGTGCGTTCGGTCGTACCTGCGGCGTGGGCCATTTCGGTCACGGTCCATGTGTCGGCGGGGCGCGACTCGATCCGGGTGTAGAGCGTCGCGAGCCGCGCGTGGGATGTGGATTGCGCCTGTAATGGGCTGGAATATTGCGACTGGCCCCCGTGCCGGTGCATGAACACGACCATTTCGCGCGCCACCGCCAATGCGGTGTCACGCCCGTGGTCCGTTTCGAGCAGGGTCAGCGCCAGATCAATGCCCGCCGTCACCCCTGCGGAGCAGTGGAATTTACCGTCCGCGGTAAAGATGTGGTCCAGTTGCCAATCGACGTGCGCAAATCGCTGGCGCACAAGGTCCGCACGGTCCCAATGCGTGGTGGCCCTGCGCCCATCAAGCAGGCCGGTTGCAGCCACCAGAAGGCTGCCGGAACACACCGAAATGACCCGCTGCGCGCGCGCCGCCAATGGGGCGAGATACCCCGCCAGCGACGCATCATCCAGCAGAAGGTCCACGCCTGGCCCGCCCGGCACAATCAGATCGTCCATGGGCCTGTCCGGTTGAAACGCACCGTCCGCGCGCAGGGTGAGCCCCGTGTCGGTGAGGACGTCGCGCCCGTCCTGTGTGCAGATGTCGATGCGATACGCGTCATAACCCAAGAGCGTGTTGGCCGACCCAAACACCTGCGCAGGCCCCGCCACGTCCATCAGCAGCACAGCGGGAAATCCTAGAATGGCGACGTTACGGTGTTTTGTCTGATTTTGAAGGTTGGTTGTCATATCCGACACTCACCACGTCGCGTAGCCTTGGGTCAATACCCCCCTGAGATACGAGGTTCTGATGCCCAAAACATACATCACTGACGTAGAAGGGGTGCCCCCGTCCCCCTCGCCGATTTCGAACGCGGTTGTCGTGGACAACACCTGTCATATCTCGGGCCAGTTGGCCGTTTACGAGGACGGATACAGGGCGGGCACCGCAGAGGCGGAGGCGCACCGGGCCTTTGACCTTGTCTGCGCCGTCGCGCAGGCGGCGGGGTTTGCGCCGGACGATATTGTCTATGTCGATATTGCGTTTATCGACATAGACCGTGATCTGGCGGCGGTGAACGCGGTGTGCCGCGCGCGGTTTGCGCAGTTTCCGGCCCGCACGGTCTATCAGGCGGCCAAGCTGCCGTTTGGGGCCAAGGTCAAGATACAGGCCATTGCGATGCGCGCGGCCCCTGTCGGGTCGGATCGGTGAGCTTGCGCCGCTGAGCCTTGGCACGTCCGGCTCTGGACCGGCCCGCGCGGGACGCTTATGCTGCACCGCAACACTGGCCGGAGGCGTCCTGATGAAACTGATCGTTGGCTTGGGCAATCCGGGGGGCAAATATGCCCGCAACCGGCACAATATCGGGTTCATGGTGCTGGATGAGATCGCCGGTGCCCATGGGTTTCCCGGTTGGAAGTCCAAGCATCAGGGCGTGGTGTCGGAGGGGCGGTTTGGCAGCGCGCGTGCGGTGCTGCTCAAGCCTGAGACCTATATGAACAAATCCGGTGACAGCGTGGGGGCCGCGATGCGGTTTTACAAGCTGTCGCCAGAGGATGTTATTGTTTTCCATGACGAAATCGACTTGGCCCCCGGCAAGGTACGGTGCAAGACCGGGGGGGGTCATGCCGGTCACAATGGGCTGCGGTCGATCCATGCGCATATCGGGCCGGATTATGTGCGGGTCCGGCTGGGGGTCGGGCATCCCGGCCACAAAGACGCGGTGCCGGGCTATGTGCTGCGCGATTTTCCGAAGGCGGATCAGGGGTGGCTTGACGATGTGCTGCGCGGCTGTGCGGACGGAGCGCCGCATCTGGCGGCGGGTGACAGTGCCAGGTTCATGAATGCGGTGGCTTTGCGGGTGAACCCGCCCCGTTCGGGCACGGGCGACAAGGCGCAAAAGCCTGCGGCGCCCCCCGCCTCTGCGTCGCCCCCCGCCTCTGTGTCGCCCCCCGCCTCTGTGCCGCCCCCCGCCCCCGAAGAGGACAAACGCAGCGCGCTGCAAAAACTGATGGACCGGTTCTCATGACATTGACACAAGCGTTTCGCGATCAGGCGGAGACCTGCGCCCGCATGGGCTCGCCCTTGATGGGGCGGGTGTTGGGGATATTGGCCGATGACTGGGACCCGGACACGGATGTGGGCCGCGCCATGGCCACCTATGCGGGCGATATCGGACCGGCGGGCCATTCATTGCCCCTGCGGCTGGGCGGAGGGCTGCACGCGCTGGTGCTGCAAGGGCGCGACCCGGCGCTTGCCGCCGCTTACCCACCGAACGACGTGGACGATGCGACCTTGCGGGGCGCGGTTCTGGGCGCATTGGAGCGGCATCAGGCGTTCTTTGTGGAGTGGACGCAGTTGCCGCCACAGACCAACGAAGTGCGCCGCAGCGCGGCCCTGATCGCAATGGCGCATGTGGCGGTGCAGCAGTTTGACCGGCCTATTGTGCTGTCGGAACTGGGGGCCAGCGGCGGGTTGAACCTGATGTGGGACCGGTTTGCGCTGGACACTGGTGCGCACCGGTACGGCCCTGCGGACGCCGCCCTGACCCTCGCGCCCGAATGGACGGGGCCGCAGCCGCCTGCGGCGGCACCGCAGGTGGTGGAACGGGCGGGCGTGGACCTGAACCCGCTTGACCCGCGCGACCCCGACGACCTGCTGCGCCTGACCGCCTACCTCTGGGCGGACCAGCCGCACCGGCTTGACCTGACACGTGCCGCAGCGGCTGCGATGACGGGCACGGTGGACCGTGGCGACGCGATTGACTGGCTGGCGCAACGGCTGGACGACGTGCAACCGGGCCACATGCACCTGATCCAGCATACCGTCGCCTGGCAATATTTTCCCGCAGCGGCACAAGCGCGTGGGCGCGCCCTGATCGAGGCCGCAGGCGCGCAGGCCACAGCCGATAGCCCTCTGGGCTGGATGCAGATGGAGACCGATGGCGACACCACCGGCGCCGTCGGGGCCGCGCTGACCCTGCGCCTGTGGCCCGGCGATATCACCCTGAGCTTGGGCCGTGCCGATTTCCATGGCCGATGGGTGCGCTGGACCGGTTGATCCATCCCTTGCGCCGCCCCACACAAGGGATAAGGTCAGCGCCACCGGGGAGGACACATGCGCAAAATCATAAAATGGGCGGTTCGGCTGGTCGCGCTGTTGCTGGTTGCCGTACTTGCGGTTGGAATTTGGAAACGCGAAGAAGTCGAGCGCCTGCTGGCCGTCAACACGCTCTTTGACGAAGACCGGATCGTTGAAAACTTCTCCAATATGGATGCCGCGTTCCTGCATGTGGAATTGCCGCGCGGGAATGGCCCGGTCAGCCCCCTGCCCTCTGGCACGGCCCTGACCATGCCGTCGGACTACGACACTTGGGTGGCCGACCGCACGATCACATCCGTGCTGGTGTTGCAGGATGGCGCAATCGTGCACGAAGCCTATTACCAAGGCACCAGCCCCGACGACCGGCGCATCAGCTGGTCCGTCGCCAAAAGCTATCTGTCGGCGCTGTTTGGCATATTGGTGGCGGAAGGCGCCATTGGATCACTGGATGATCCGGTGACGGACTACGCCCCGATGTTGGCTGGCGGGGCTTATGACGGTGCCACGGTGCGCAACGTGTTGCAGATGTCGAGCGGCGTGACCTTTGACGAAGACTATCTGGATTATTACAGCGATATCAATCGGATGGGCCGCGTCTTGGCCTTGGGCGGCAAGATGGATGCCTTTGCCGCCCGACTGACCGCGCGCTTTGCCGCACCGGGGGAGACGTGGAAATATACCTCTATCGACACGCATGTGGTGGGCATGGTGGCGCGCGGCGCCACGGGGCGCAGCGTGACCGACCTGATGACCGAAAAGCTGGTGCAGCCGCTGGGGCTGGAACACGCGCCGTATTATCTGACCGACGGGGTTGGCGTGGCCTTTGTTCTGGGCGGGCTCAACATCACCACGCGCGATTATGCCCGGTTCGGGCAGATGATCCTGCAAGACGGCATGTGGCAGGGCCAACAGGTGGTGCCTGCCGATTGGGTGGCCGCGTCGACTGTTCCCAGCGCACCGACGAAAGCGGGACAGGTTGGCTATGGCTACCAATGGTGGATTCCCGTGGGCGCGCGCAAAGGGGTCACGATGGGACGTGGCATTTACGGCCAATACCTCTATCTCGATGCACAGGCGCAGGTCGTGATTGTTGTCACCGCCGCCGACCGGCAGTTCCGGGGCGACGGCATCAACACCGGCAATATCGACATGATGCGCCGGATGGTCGTTGCAGCGGAGGCACGGTGATGGAACCGGATGACAGCATCAACGTCTTGGGCGGCGCGCTGGACCTGTGTGGTGGCGATCCTGTCACCGGGTTTTTCCGCGACGGCCACTGCAACACCTGTTCCGCCGATCAGGGCAGCCACACGGTCTGCGCGGTGATGACTGCGGAATTCCTCGCCTTTTCGAAATATGTCGGCAACGACCTGAGCACCCCGCGCCCCGAATTCCGCTTTGCAGGCTTAAAGCCCGGTGATCGCTGGTGCCTGTGCGCCTCGCGTTTCCTGCAAGCCGCCGACGAAGGCTGCGCGCCGAAAGTGTCGCTGGAGGCCACACATCGCCGCGCGCTGGATATTGTGCCGCTGGACGTGCTGGAGCGGCACAAGGCATAGAGTCAAAAGCTGGGTGTGATCCCCAGTGTCCGCGCAAACGCGTCCCTGATCTGATCACGCTGTGCGTCGGTGACATAGCGCAACAGATCGTTTCGGCGCGCGGTGCCCGCCTGGGTCAACGTAATGTCCGATGACTCCCGCCAGTACAAAAGTTGCTGATCCTTCCAGCGGTTCAATTGTGCGGTATGGGAGCCCTTTTTGGTATTGGCATCCAACGCATAGCCCAGTTCAAACAGGTCTTTCATACCAATGGGTCGACCAAGGGCGCGCTGATACCGCGCGCAGTCAAGTTGCGCATAGTCGTACATTTTACTGGGTTCACGGCGGGGCGCCTTTTCCTTGGGTTTTGGCGGCGGTGCCGGTTCGGTTGGCGGGTGCGCCGCCCCACCGTTTTGCGCAGAAAGCTGGGCATCGTTGGCACTGCCATTGGAAAGGTTCGTCAGAGCCGGGGCATCAATCGGACCGCTTCGCTCCCCGCCGAGTCTTTTGAATTTGTCCTGCTCGTCATCCGTCAGAGTTGCCCAAACGATTTGCTTCAAGTCTTGTATCGAGTGCTCTGATTCTGTTAGAAGATCGTAGAGATCGGCGCCGGAAGAGCGCTTTGAAAGATCCGAGGCAAAACGAACAAGAGCAGGCATCTCGTCTGAACGCATTGAACCATGTGCCCGAACGAAGGCTGTGAGCGCTTCGACATAGGCACTTTGATAGTCCGGTTCGGTCGTCATTACGTTGTCCCAAAACGTGGGCAAGCCAAGTAACACGACAAAGACCAATGACTATCGGTTCTGACTCATTACCCGTGGTGCCAATTCCTAACTCGCAATATCTGCCGTATCGTTACAAAGAGTAACACAACATATTGCTCTGCCGGCAACGCATTGGAATCACTCAATTATCGTTTACCTGATTAACATAACAAAATCTAAATCAGCTGTGAACCTCGATATGTGCTGATATCGATCATATCAATGTATAACATTCGCTGCCGTTGCCAAATGGTGATACCTCTAGCGCGCAAGATGCGATTAAAGCATTGAAAACAAACAGATTCTCCTCATCCAAAATGAGGAGTTCGAGAATGCTGTTAACCGGATTGTCCATCACCTGCGGCGTCGCGCTTGCGCTGAGCGCCTGGCTGATCTTCCTGTCGCCAACAAAGCGCGACAAAGCCCTGATGGTCCTGCTTTACATCGCGTCTGTGACCATCAAGGCCATCATTGCCCTGACCAAATGACGCAACAAACGTGCTGAATTCGCGTCGCACTCAGAAAGACGGCCAGGTGTTGCCCCGGCCGTCTTTATCATTTCAATCGGTCACTCGACGTTGCGCCCTTCGGGGCCGGTCATGTCAAAGCCCAGATGACGCGCGACGGTAAAGATGTCCTTGTCGCCGCGGCCACACATGTTCATGCAGATGATGTGATCGGCGGGCAGGGTCGGTGCGATTTTCATCACGTGGGCGAGCGCGTGGGACGGCTCCAGCGCGGGGATAATGCCTTCGGTCGTGCAGCATAGCTGGAACGCCTCCAGCGCCTCGACATCCGTGATCGACACGTATTCGGCACGGCCAATGTCGTGCAGCCATGCGTGTTCGGGGCCGATGCCGGGATAGTCGAGACCGGCAGAAATCGAGAACCCTTCGAGGATCTGACCATCGTCGTCCTGCAGGAGATACGTGCGGTTGCCGTGCAGCACGCCGGGGCGACCACCGGTGAGGGAGGCGCAATGTTCCATCTTGGCGTTGACGCCCTTGCCGCCCGCTTCGACACCGATGATCCCTACCTCTTTGTCGTCAAGAAACGGATAGAACAGCCCCATGGCGTTGGAGCCGCCGCCAATCGCGGCGATGACGGTATCGGGGAAACGCCCTTCGGCGGCGGTCATCTGTTCGCGGACCTCCTTGCCGATAATGCTTTGGAAATCGCGGACCATGGCGGGGTACGGGTGCGGGCCAGCCACTGTGCCGATGCAATAGAACGTGTCGCGCACATTGGTCACCCAGTCGCGCAGGGCGTCGTTCATCGCGTCCTTGAGCGTGCCGCGACCCGACGTGACCGGGATCACCTCTGCGCCCAGCAGTTTCATCCGGAACACGTTGGGGGCCTGCCGTTCGACGTCATGCGCGCCCATATAGACCACGCATTGCAGCCCAAATTTGGCGCAGACGGTGGCGGTGGCCACGCCGTGCTGGCCCGCGCCGGTTTCCGCGATGATGCGCGTCTTGCCCATGCGACGGGCGAGGATGATCTGGCCCAGCACGTTGTTGATCTTGTGCGCACCGGTGTGGTTCAGCTCGTCGCGCTTCATATAGACCTTGGCGCCGCCCAGATGATCGGTCAGGCGTTCGGCAAAATAAAGCGGGCTGGGACGGCCCACATAGTGGGTCCAGAGGTCGTTCATCTCGGCCCAGAAACTGTCGTCGGTCTTGGCCTTTTCGTATTCTTCCTCGAGCGACAGGATCAGCGGCATCAGCGTCTCGGACACGAACCGCCCGCCGAACTTGCCAAAGCGGCCCGCCTCGTCGGGACCGGTCATGAAGGAATTGAAAAGATCGTTGGCCATGCGCACACCTCGTTTTCAGCATGACAGAGGTAGCGGGGTTGCCCGGTGGGGTAAAGCATGTGGGGCGGGAATATTTGCCGCCCCTTTTGACGCATCCCCAGCCGTTTATCACCCGATCTGGGGATGGCCTGGCCAGCTCGCCCGGAATAGCGTGCTAGCATACGGATTGCCGTGGTTCATTTTCCGCCGCCCCCAGGTCGGTCATTTAAGAATTTTAGGAGCTTCAATGCCATTTAACGCAACACATACTCACGCTCTCGAAAAGATGCTCACCACAATGAAACCGGGGGACTTTTTCCTCGTCAACAATGGGTACGAGCGTAACAACAAAACTTTTTGGAACGGACAGGAAAACACCGCCATCCGTGCGGTGTCCGGCGTCAATTTTGGGCACGCGTCTTTGTACATCGGCGGCGGCAGGGCTATGGAAATGCCTGTGAAACTGGACAAGGTAAAGGACATCTTTGCCTCAGACCGGACCAATGCCGTGGCCTGCGTCAAGTGCAACCAACTCAACGCGCGCCAACGCGCACGCATCAAACAATTTGTCTTCGCGTATTACGACAGGAATATGGATTACCCCAAGGGGTCTTACGACATCGCTGCGCTGATGGTGGGGTCGGTTGGAGAACTGGGTAATTTGTACGTACGAAAGGTCTCCGCACATTGCCTCGATGACGACGAAGCCGGGGACATGATCGCGGCAGTGACGCGCCCCGCCTTCCAGATCCCCGCGACATTATCCACAATGGCGCTCGCCAAGGCGAATGAGTGGGCAGGCAACATGCCGGCCCTGTCGTGCGCCGGTTTGATCACCTATGCCCACAAAGTTGCAGGTCACATCATTGATGATGGATGGGTGAGCCACCCCATCCACAGCACACCCGCGTCCTTGTGGGACATCGTGAGTGTCGACAAAGCCAAATACAGCGTTGAAATTCTGGAATTTTTTGACGACCACGCGCCAGCGCCCAAACCCAAGGAAGTGGTTCGCCGTTCCCCCGAGAGTGCCGGTAACGCGCCGAATGCACCCGTGCACCCCGGCAACATCGGCTTCTAGTGTTGCAGTGGACGACGCCTCAGATCGCGCGCACGGCGGACATGAAATCGCGGATCAGGCCTGCATCCTTTTGACCGGGCGCGGTCTCGACCGCGGAACTCAGGTCAATCTGGCGGGCGCCGGTGGCGCGCACGGCGTCGGCCACGTTGTCCGGGGTCAGGCCCCCGGCCAGCATCCACGGCACCGGCCAGCGGCGGCCCACAATCAGGGACCAGTCAAAGGTTGCGCCGTTGCCGCCCGGACGGTCCGCCCCTTTGGGCGCTTTGGTGTCCACGAGGATTTGGTCGGCGACGCGGGCATAGGCGTCAAGCTGGGGCAGATCGTCGGCAGAGGCGATGCCGACCGCCTTCATCACCGGCAGGCCAAAGCGGGCCTTGATCTCGGCCACCCGTTCAGGTGTTTCCGCGCCGTGCAATTGCAGCATGTCGAGCGGGACCGTCGCGGTCAGGTCGTCAAGAAACGCATCATCCGCATTCACCACCAGCGCCACCTTGGCCACGCCCGGCGGCGTGTCGATGGCCAGCCCGCGCGCCGTGTCCAGCGACACATTGCGCGGCGATTTTTCGAAAAAGACAAAGCCCACATACGTCGCCCCCGCCTCTGCCGCGGCAGACACGTGTTCGGGGCGGCTCAGGCCGCAGATTTTGACCGAGATATCCGACATGGGGTCGGGCTTAGCTGGCCTCGTCCAAAAGCGCCAGCACTTCGTCCTGGCCTTCGTGCTTTTCGGATTTGAGGCGTTTGACCTCACGCTCCAGCCGCCGCACCTCGCGGGCGTTGCGGCTGTTTTCGGCGCGGATGTTATACTCGCGCAGCCATTCCCAGACAAAACCCACCAGCAGGCCCGCGATGATGCCGCCGAAGATCACCACAAACAGCGGCAATTGCACCGACGGTGTGACGGCAAACAGCCCGGCAATCTCGCCCGGCAGAACCTTGAGGGTGACCATGCCGCGATTGGCCAGCGCCACAGCAATGAGTGCAATGGCAAAAACGGCGATACAGGCGTATCGGATGTAACGCATCAGGCTTTCCCGTTCAGACGGTCCCGAAGCAACTTGCCGGTCTTGAAGAAAGGCACGTGCTTTTCCTCGACCTCGACCGTTTCGCCGGTGCGCGGGTTGCGGCCCGTGCGCGCGTCACGTTTCTTGACCGAGAACGCACCGAAACCGCGCAGTTCCACGCGGTCGCCGCGCGCCATGGCGGCAGTCACTTCGTCAAAGATGGTGTTTACGATCCGCTCTACGTCGCGCTGATAGAGATGCGGGTTTTCGTCGGCGATCTTTTGGATCAGCTCAGACCGGATCATGGTGTTCTCCCCCCGAAGGACTTGCATTCGCTTCGTTTTTGTTTGGGAGAGTATAGGAACAATCGCGCCTTTCGGGAATAGCGAGCCGTTCCCCCCAAGTGCTTTTTCACCCCAAAAACCGGGGGTTGCGGGCGCTTTGCTGCCAATTCGATCAGAGCAACGGCTCATATCGGGAACCGTACGGGTGCGTCTGCGTCCTGTGACAAGACGATTCGCGCACTATGCTGCATAATGCAAAACGGGGGCCCGAAGGCCCCCGTTCCGTTCCGCCTGATGGCGTGTGTTTACTCGTCGCCCTTGAGGGCTGCGCCGAGGATGTCGCCCAGCGACGCGCCGCTGTCGGAGGAACCGTACTGTTCCACGGCCTCTTTCTCTTCGGCGATTTCGCGTGCTTTGATCGACACACCCAGACGACGGGTTTTGCCGTCGATATTGGTGATGCGGACGTCAACCTTGTCACCAACCGAGAAACGCTCGGGGCGCTGTTCGGCACGGTCACGGCTGAGATCGGAGCGGCGGATGAAGGATTTCATGCCTTCATATTCCACTTCGATGCCGCCCTCTTCGATCGAGGTGACGTTCACGGTCACGATCGAGCCGCGTTTCACGCCGCCCACGGCTTCGGCGAATTTGTCGCCGCCCACCGCTTTGATCGAGAGCGAGATACGCTCTTTCTCGACGTCGACTTCGGACACAACCGCGTGGACCATGTCGCCCTTGCGGTAATCCTGGATCGCCTCTTCGCCACGCTGGTCCCAGCTGAGGTCGCTGAGGTGAACCATGCCGTCGATGTCGCCGTCCAGGCCAACGAACAGACCAAATTCGGTGATGTTCTTGACTTCGCCTTCGACCTCGGTGCCCTCGGGATGTGTTTCTGCAAACACTTCCCACGGGTTGCGCATGGTCTGTTTCAGGCCCAGAGACACGCGACGCTTGGCGCCGTCGATTTCCAGAACCATGACTTCGACCTCTTGCGAGGTGGACACGATCTTGCCGGGGTGCACGTTCTTTTTGGTCCAGGACATCTCGGAGACGTGGACCAGACCTTCGACACCGGGCTCCAGTTCAACAAAGGCACCGTAATCGGTGATGTTGGTGACGCGGCCAGTATGGGTCGATTCCAGCGGGTATTTCGCGGCCACCAGATCCCATGGATCTTCTTGCAGCTGTTTCATACCCAAGGAGATGCGGTGCGTCTCTTTGTTGATTTTGATCACCTGCACCTTGATCGTCTCACCGATGGTGAGGATCTCGGACGGGTGGTTCACCCGGCGCCATGCCATGTCGGTGACGTGCAGCAGGCCGTCAACACCGCCCAGGTCAACAAACGCACCGTATTCGGTGATGTTCTTGACCACGCCGTCGACATTCTGACCTTCGGTCAGGTTGCCGATCACTTCGGCGCGCTGTTCGGCGCGGGATTCTTCGAGGATCGCACGGCGCGACACAACGATGTTGCCCCGGCGGCGGTCCATTTTCAGAATCTGGAAGGGCTGTTTCAGACCCATCAGCGGGCCTGCGTCGCGCACGGGGCGCACGTCAACCTGAGAGCCGGGCAGGAACGCCACGGCGCCGCCCAGATCGACGGTAAAGCCACCTTTGACACGGCCAAAGATCGCGCCTTCGACGCGGGCTTCGCCAGCGTAGGCGGTTTCGAGACGGTCCCATGCTTCTTCGCGGCGGGCCATCTCGCGGGAGATTACCGCTTCGCCACGGGCGTTTTCGGCAGCACGCAGGTACACTTCGACCTCGTCGCCCACCTGAACGCTCGGTGCTTCACCGGGTTCTGCGAATTCCTTGAGCTCGACGCGGCCTTCCATCTTGTAGCCGACGTCGATGATGGCTTGACCCGCCTCGATGGCGAGGACCTTGCCTTTGACAACCGAACCCTCTTCGGGGGTGTCCATTTCGAAGCTTTCTTGCAGGAGGGCTTCGAATTCCTCCATCATTTTATCAGCCATGTGGCGTCGTTTTCCTAACATTTGTGTTTTACGGGCCGTGCGGTTGTCTCCGCCGGTCTTGGTTTCAATTGGTCAGGTGCAATGCAAAACAAAGAGGGCCGGATGGTTCCGACCCTGCTCGTCTCGATGTTCTGCGGTGTTTTCACCTTGTCGACGGTCGCGCGTATAGCGGGTCGATCCGGGTTGGGCAAGGGGGGTGGTCCGCCGTGATCCAAAGGCCGCCTGTCGGCGACGACATGTTTTGGGGGGCTTTGCCCCCGGCCTGCGGCCTCCCCCAGGATTTTTTTGGGACAGAGACGGGGAGTGGGTTCGACTGTCGCGTTGGTCGTGTTAGGAGGCGGCAGATTTGAAATGCGGGGGTGCATCATGCGGGTGGTTTTGTCGAGTGATCATGCGGCAATCGGGTTGCGGCAGGCTGTTGCGGCCCATGTCGCAGAGCGCGGGCACGTCGTTGAGGACATTGGGCCGATCACGACGGAGAGCACGCATTACCCCGACCATGGGGCGGCGGCGGCGCGCAAGGTCGCGGCGGGCGAGGCCGATCTGGGCATTGTCCTGTGCGGCACAGGGCAAGGCATCATGATGGCGGCCAACAAGGTCAGGGGCGTCCGTTGCGGCGTGTGTTCCGACACGTTTTCAGCGGCGATGATCCGGGAGCACAACGACGCCAATATGCTCGCCCTTGGGGCGCGTGTGATCGGCGAAGGTCTTGCGCTGGACATTGTGGACGCATTCCTGACCACCGGGTTTGGTGGCGGGCGTCATGCTGTGCGGGTGGATATGATCAAGGCGTTGGAGAGCTAGATATCCTCGCCCTTTTTCAGCAGCTCTTTGAGCAGGTCCTGATAGAGACCGTTGCTGTCACCGCCGCCGAACACGGTGGCGCCGCCTGAATAGGTCTGGCCATAGGTGCGGGCGACGTTGATTGTCTGCACGAAGGCCGACAGCAGCTGATCCTTTTCCAGCGGGCTGAGCGGGTGGATGAACACACCCCAGAGCCGCCCCTGCGCCACCGCGTAGCGCGCGTCGAGCGCGCTGTCGAAATTGGCCTGCATGAGGCGCATGAGTTCCTCGGCTGACAGGCCTGCGGCGGACCGGATTGGCACCATGGCGCGCATCCTGTCCGCACGTGGATCGGCAATCACCACAAGCGGGATGTCGTCGATGGTGAACTGGATGGTGTTGCCTGCGGGCACCGCCTCGGGGTCGATGGCGCGGATGATCTCGGCCATGCGCAGCATGGTCATCGGCGGCTCGGCCTCGATCACCGGGGGAGCGGGCGTGTCTTGGGCCGCAAGCGGCGCAGCAAAAGCGATCAGCAGGGCAAGAGCGAGACGGGGCATGGGCAGGGCCTTTCATCGGAATGATGAAAAGCTATGCCACGCCCCGTTCAAAATCCAAGCACCGTTTGGTGAGGCGGGTTACACCGCTGCCTTGAGCGCGTCGGCCAGATCTGTCTTTTCCCAGCTAAAGCCGCCGTCGGCGTCGGGCGCGCGGCCAAAGTGGCCATAGGCCGCCGTGCGCTGGTAGACGGGTTTGTTGAGTTCCAGATGCTCGCGAATGCCGCGCGGGCTGAGGTCCATGGACAGGGCCACAGCCGCCTCGATCTGGGCATCGGGCACAACGCCGGTGCCAAACGTGTCGCAATAGATCGACAGGGGTTTGGACACGCCAATGGCATAGCTAAGCTGGATCGTGCATTTGCGGGCAAGGCCTGCGGCCACGACATTCTTGGCCAGATAGCGCGCCGCATAGGCCGCCGAGCGGTCCACTTTGGTCGGGTCTTTGCCCGAGAACGCACCACCGCCATGGGGGGCGGCACCACCATAGGTGTCCACGATGATCTTGCGCCCGGTCAGGCCCGCATCCCCGTCGGGACCGCCGATCACGAATTTGCCGGTGGGGTTCACGTGCCACTCGGTCTCATCGGTGAGCCAGCCGTCGGGCAGGACCTCTTGGATATAGGGGGCGACCATGGCGCGGATATCGGCGCTGGTCAGATCGGGATCGAGGTGCTGGGTGGACAGCACCAGAGAGCTGACGCCCACCGGCTTGCCATCCTGATAGATCACGGACAGCTGCGATTTGGCGTCGGGACCCAGCGCCGGTTCGGTGCCGTCCTTGCGGACCTCGGCCAGACGGCGCAGCATCGCGTGGGCGTAATGGATCGGCGCCGGCATCAGTTCGGGCGTTTCATCCGTGGCGAACCCGAACATGATACCCTGATCGCCTGCGCCTTCTTCCTTGTCAGCGGACGCATCCACCCCTTGGGCGATATGCGCGGATTGTTCGTGCAGCAGGTTGGTGACCTCGCAGGTCTGCCAGTGGAACTTGTCCTGCTCGTAGCCGATATCCTTGATACAAGCGCGCGCGATTTCGTCGATCTTGCCCATATAGTCGTGCAGCTTGTCCTGATCGCTCAGGCCGACTTCGCCGCCGATCACCACGCGGTCGGTGGTGGCAAAGGTCTCGCAGGCCACGCGTGCCTCCGGTTCTTCGGCGAGGAATGCGTCAAGAACGGCGTCGGAAATGCGGTCGCAGACCTTGTCTGGGTGGCCCTCGGAGACGGATTCCGAGGTGAAGGTATAGTTCTGGCGGGACATGAGTGCTCCATTACATGTGCAACTGTCACGTCAGGAAGCCGTTGTGACAGGGTCGAGCGGACTTACGCCGCAGACGCGTCGTCGTCAATGCCCTGCGCGCGGCGGGCACGGGACCGGCGCAACACAAGGGCCACGCCGGTCAGCAGCAGCAGGATCGCATAAGGCGCATCACCGGTTCTTGCATATGCGGTGGGGGCGGCGGCGGCGGGCAAAGCCACGTCAAGATAGCCTGCGGTGTTCAGGGCCAGCGCATCCAGCACGCGCCCCTTGGGGTCGATGACGGCGGAGATGCCGGTGTTGGCGGCGCGCAGCATCGGCAGCCCCTGTTCAATGGCCCGCATCCGGGCCTGTGCCAGATGCTGTTGCGGGCCGGAGCGCGCGCCGAACCACGCATCATTGGTGAGGTTCATCAGGACGGTCGGGCGCGTCGGTGCGCCGCCGACATTGTGGGCAAACACAACCTCGTAGCAGATCAGCGGCAGCGCGCGGCCCAGCGGGCCAAGGTCCAGCAGGCGCGGACCCGGACCGGAGGCATAGCCGCCGCTGGCGCGGGCGGCCAGCCCCCCCGCATTGACGTGCCGGAACAGCCACTGGGCGGGCATGTATTCGCCAAAGGGCACAAGGTGATGCTTGTCATAGCGCGCCGTCACTTGGCCCTGTGGGTTCAGCATGACGAGGCTGTTATAGTATGCATTCTGGGCGTCGCGCCGCTGAATGCCCAGCACCACCGGTGCGCCGCGTGCTGCTTCGGCGAGGATGTCGAAAACGTGCTGGGCGTTGTCGGCCACATAGGGCAGTGCCGTTTCGGGCAGCAGGACAAGATCCGGCACGGGACCTGCGGCGGTGTAGTCGATCTGGCGATTGACAAAGATCGGTATGCGCGCCGGGTCCCATTTTTCGTGCTGGGGCGCGTTGGGCTGGATCAGGCGCACGATGGTCGGTGTCATTGGACTGGGGGCGGATTGGGGCGGGACAAGGATCGTGGCGGTGGCGGCAACGGTCACGGCGGCGGATACGATGCTGGATCTGACGTGCAGGATCAGCGCCGCACCCCCCGTCAGGGCCAGCATCATCCCGTGCGGGCCAAGCAGCGCCAACCCCTGCCCGGCCAGCCCGTCCACCAGCGCCTGTGGCGGCGTGGCCCATGGAAAGCCGGTCAAAACGTAGGCGCGCAGCATCTCGACCCCGGCAAGGCTGGCGACAAAGGCCACCGGCCCGCCCCCGGCCCAACGGGCAAAGCCAAGCGCCGCCGCCCAGAACCCGCCCAGCCCCAATGCCAGGAGCGCCAGCGCAAAGGGGGCCATCCAGCCGGTCACGGCGGCATCCACCTGAAACGGTTCGAGGATCCATGTGAGGGTCGCCGCGAAATAGCCAAAGCCCAAGGCCGCTCCGCCCCACGCGGCACGGGTCGCGGAGCGCGCCCGGTGCGCGATCAGACCAGCGGCCACCAGCGGCACAAGGATGAACGGTGCCAGATCGAACGGCGCATGTGCCAGCGCACCGGTTGCGCCAGCCAAAGCGGCCAGCGCCACCTGCCCCCACCACGGCAAGCCCGTGATGCGGGCCGTCAGCGCCGTCATTCGGCGGCGTCGCGCGCCTGCAAACGCACGCGCAGCCGTTTGATCCTGCGGGGGTCGGCGTCGATCACCTCGAATTGCGGACCGTCGGGATGCGGCACGACCTCGCCCCGCGCAGGCACGCGGCCCGCCAGCATAAAGACGAGGCCGCCCAAAGTGTCGATCTCTTCTTCGTCCACGTCATCATGGGTGGTGAGCGATATGCCGATCTCGTCCTCGAATTCGTCAAGCGGCGTCTTCGCCAAGGCGAGGTAGCAACCGGATTTCTCCTGCACGAAAAGCACACCTTCGTCGACGTCGTGTTCATCCTCGATCTCGCCGATGACCTGTTCGATCAGGTCTTCGATGGTCACAAGCCCGTCGACGCCGCCATATTCGTCGATCACCAGCGCCATGTGCCGCCGTTCCGTTTGCATCTTGGTCAGCAACACGCCGATGGACATCGACGGCGGCACAAAGAGCAGCGGGCGCAGGCGCGCGCGCAGATCGAAATCCTTGGCCCCACCGTTGAAGCCGTGATGCAGCGCCACGTCCTTGAGATGTGCAAAGCCGATGGGCGTGTCCAGCGTGCCTTCGAAGACCGGCAACCGGGTGTAGCCGCTGTCGCGGAAGCATTCGACCAGTTCGTCAAGCGACACATTGTCGGCAACGGCGGTGATATCGGCCTTGGGCACGGCGACATCCTCGACCCGCATCCGGCGCAGGTTGATCATGCCATGGGATTGCTGCGGCTTGCTCTGCGGCGCAGGCAGGTCCGCGGTCGCGGCCTCACCCGGGCTGAGCGCGCCAATCACGCGCGACAGAAATCCGCCATTTTTTGGTGGTGTGGTCGTGTCAGTGGCTGACTGCGCGCGTTGCGCTGCGTCAGACGATCCTTCGTTTTCGCCCATCGGCTCCTGGTCCAGTTGTCGCGGTGCCCAAAACAAACAGGGCGGCACCGATGCCCTAATATGGGTCAGGGACGCCCAGATTGCCAAGTATTTTGACCTCAGTCCTCTCCATCAGGGCCGCATCGCCCGGACGGATGTGATCATATCCCAACAGATGCAGCGTGCCGTGCACCAAAAGATGGGTCACGTGATCGCCAAAAGGTTTGCCCTGATCCAGCGCCTCGCGGGCGCATGTTTCATAGGCGATGGCGATATCGCCAAGGGACACCGCGCCGTCCGGGTCGGGATCAGGGGCTGCCGGTGTGGCCCCGTCCGTGGCTGCGGCCAGATCGGTGTCGGGCCAGCTAAGCACATTTGTCGGGCCGGGTTTGTCGCGGAAATCCGCGTTGAGGGTTGCGATGCGCGCGTCGTCGCATCCCAGCAGCGACACCTCGCCCGCCGCGATGCCCTTATGCGCAAGGACCGCCGTGACTGCGGCCTTGGCCAAGGCGGCAAGACCCGCCGTTGTCCAGCGGTCGTCTTCGATCAGGATGTCGATGTCATGTGGCAGTTGTCAGAACCGGGGGCCAGCCCCCGGACCCCCGGGATTTTTTGGGAACAGAGACGGATCAGGCGCTGGCCTCATCCGCCTCGTAGGCTTCGATGATGGCGGCCACAAGCGGGTGGCGCACTACATCCTTGGAGGTGAAGTAGTTAAAGCTGATATTTGGCACGGATGTCAGCAGCCGTTCGGCATCGGCCAACCCCGAGGACACGCCGCGCGGCAGGTCGATCTGGGTCCGGTCGCCGGTGATCACCATGCGCGACCCTTCGCCCAAGCGCGTCAAAAACATCTTCATCTGCATGGTGGTGGCATTCTGCGCCTCGTCCAGCACCACAAAGGCGCGGCTGAGCGTGCGGCCCCGCATAAAGGCCAGCGGCGCGATTTCGATCGTCTTTTCTTCCTTGAGCTTGGCCAGTTGCTTGCCCGGAAGAAAGTCATTCAGCGCGTCGTAGAGCGGCTGCATGTAGGGGTCGACCTTTTCCTCTTGGGTGCCGGGCAGAAAGCCCAGCCGTTCGCCCGCCTCAACCGCAGGGCGGCACAGGATGATGCGGTCGACCTGACCGGAGATGAACATGGACACGCCCACGGCCACCGCCAGATAGGTCTTGCCGGTGCCCGCGGGGCCAATGCCAAACGCCATCTCGTTTTCAAAGAGCGACTGCACATAGGCCTTTTGCGCGTCCGTGCGGGGTTCCACCAGTTTCTTGCGCGTCTTGATTTCGATCCGGTTGCCCACCGGCATTTCAAGCTGGTCGCCTGCGCGGGTGCCTGTCCCTTCCTCGGCGTCGCCCATGCGCAATTCGCGGTCCACGTCCGCCGGTTCCACTTCCTTGCCGGATTCGAGCCGCAGATAGAGCGCGTTCAGCACCTCTGCCGCGCGTTTCTGCGCGCCCTCCTCACCCAGCACGGCCAGCACATTGCCGCGGCGGACGATTTGCACGCCCAACATGCTTTCGATGGAGGTCAGGTGCTGATCATAGGGGCCGCACAGGTCAATCAGCAGGCGATTGTCGGGGAATTCCACAACGCTTTCGCGGGTCGCTTGATCGAGGGTCAATATGGGCTCCTGAGTCTGTGCTTGGGGGAAGGGTCGCAACTTCGCGGGCGGGGTGCAACGCCCCTGCGCGCCATTTCATCAAATTGAAACAAAAAAGGCCGGAGCGCGGCGTGCGCTCCGGCCTTTTTGCATGTCGAAAGGGCGCAGGTCAGATCGGGTCGCCAATCGCGCCGGTCGACCCTTTCTTGAAATCGCCAACGGTTTGCGTCGGTGCCGCCACGCCCGAGCAGACGGGTTTGCCGTATTTGTCGAGCCGTGCGGACAGGTAGCCTTCGACGCCGTCGTCGATGATCCAGTGATCGCAGCCGTTGGGATCAACCCAGATGCCCGCCTGAAGCTGGCTGAGATCCTTGGTGTCGAACCCGCGGTCCACAGTCTTGTCAGGTCCCAGTTCACGGAACTGCGCGTCTTCGCACGCGGCAAGGCCGAATGCAGCGCTGAGGATGGTCATCGTTTTGATAAATTTCACTGTCCCGTCCCCTTAGCGAATGCAGATGATTTCGACGCGACGGTTTTTGGCCCGTCCTTTCGCCGTCTGGTTCGAGGCGGCGGGCAACCGCTCGCCATAGCCGCGGACATCCGCGATCCGTGCCCCGGTCTGCTGTGCGATTGCCGCGACTGAATTGGCCCGGTTCAGCGACAGGCGCAGGTTATAGGCGTCGGACGCACGGCTGTCGGTGTGGCCGGTGATGATGTAGCTGGTCGCACCCGCCTGTTTGAAGAATTCGGCCAGACGCGCCTTGCCCTGTGGGTGGATGCGCGCGCTGTCAGTGGCAAAGAACTGGTCGGAGTTCATTACGCCGCAGGTGTTGCCCCGGCGGCAGACCGGGATGCCCTTGCGGTTGGTGTGGGGCGTCATGTAGCCCTCGACGCCATCGTCCATGACCCAGTGCTCGCAGCCATCCGGGTCCACCCAGATGGTCGGGATATACTGTCCGCCATCCCGTCCGGATTGTGATTTGGTTTGCGCCGCCACATCCGTGGCTGCCACGGAAACCACTGTCAGTGCCAGCGCCGCTGTCGCAACCGCACCGCACACAGCCTTGGCCGCTTTGGAAAAGGTAATAACCACAGCCTTGTCCCTTTTGTTGTTGTCCCCCGCGGGCAACATACAAGACGACACTCACGACGTCATATGCCCGCCACACTGGGGAAAAGCGTAGGGAAGTTTTAACCTTCTGTGAAGGTGTTTTCACCAGATATTGTGTCTCAAATCCGCATTTGGCCCATAAACCGGGGGCGTGATCGGCCCAAAGCGCGCAAAGCGTGCGATCAGGCGAGAACGCCGGCCAGTGAATTGGCGCCCGCCTCAACGATTCTGACCGGTGCGATCTGGCCCGCGCTCAGCGTTGCGTCGGTGACATGCACGGCGTGCAGATAATCGCTTTTGCCGACCATCTGCCCCTCGAAACGTCCCGGCTTTTCAAAGAGCACGTTGACGGTGCGGCCCACCATGCTTTGCTGAATGTCGCGTTGCTGGCGGGTGATCAGCGCTTGCAGGCGTTGCAGGCGGTCATCGGCTTCGGCGGCGTCCACCTCGGCCCGTTCGGCGGCGGGCGTGCCCGGACGCGCCGAATATTTGAAGGAATAGGCATAGCCGTATTCCACGGCCTCGATCAGATCGAGCGTTGCCTGAAAATCTGCCTCGGTCTCTTCGGGAAAGCCCACGATGAAATCGCCGGACATCAGAATGTCGGGACGTGCGGCGCGAATCCGTTCGATCAGCGCCAGATAGCTTTCGGCGGTGTGGCTGCGGTTCATCCGTTTGAGAATGCGGTCGCTGCCGGACTGCACGGGCAAATGCAGGTAAGGCATCAGCTTGGCACATGTGCCATGCGCCTCGATCAGGTCGTCGGTCATGTCGTTGGGGTGCGAGGTGGTGAACCGGATACGCTCCAGCCCGTCGACCTTGTCCAGATCCCAGATCAGCCGGGCCAGCGTATAGTCTGACCCATCGGGCCCGGCGCCGTGATAGGCGTTGACGTTCTGTCCCAGCAACGTGATCTCGCGCACGCCGCGCTCCACCAGATCACGCGCCTCGTCGAGGATGCGGGCGGCAGGGCGGCTGACCTCGGCACCACGGGTGTAGGGCACCACGCAGAAGGCGCAGAACTTGTCGCAGCCTTCTTGCACGGTCAGGAATGCGGTTGGACCCCGCGCCGCCTTGGGACGCGATTTCAGACGCTCGAACTTGTCTTCTTCCGGAAAATCGGTGTCGAGCGCCTTGTCACCTTGCGATACGCGCGCCTCCATCTCGGGCAGGCGGTGATAGCTTTGCGGGCCCACAACCAGATCAACCATGGGCTGGCGGCGCATGATCTCTTGGCCTTCGGCCTGTGCGACACAGCCGGCCACGCCGATCTTGAGGTCGGGTTTGTCCGCCTTGAGGCCCTTGTAGCGGCCCAATTCCGAATAAACCTTTTCTGCAGCCTTTTCTCGTATGTGGCAGGTGTTGAGCAGGATCATGTCGGCATCCTCGGCGGTTGCCGTCTGTTCATAGCCCTGCCCGCCCAGCGCCTCGGCCATGCGTTCGCTGTCATAGACGTTCATCTGGCAGCCGTAGGTCTTGATAAAGAGCTTTTTGGGCGCGGTCATGGGCGGCTCGCAGGTCGGTTGGGGGTCAGACCGGCGATCTATCAGGCGGCCTGCAATCTTGCAATGCAGGTCCAATTGGCCGCATTAAGGGGCAAGCAAAAGAGCAGCAGGCGCACGGATGAAATTCGACAACATCGACGCATTCCTGAAAACGGCGGATGCCGTGCCGAAAAAGGGGCCAGTGGCTGTGATCCTCGCTGAGGACGAGGTCGAGATTGATACGACCATTCGCCACCACCAACAGGCCGGGTTCCGCTACATTGTGGTGTTCATGCCCGGTGAATTCGCCCTGCCCCGCGACCTTGAGATGGAGGTCACCCATGTGCATCACAACACGGCCCGGACAGACGCGCTGGAGACGGCAGTGAACGCGATGATCCGCGCCGTGCCTGCGGGCACATGGATGTACTACTGCTACAACGCCGAATTTCTGTTCCATCCGTTCTGCGAGACGCGCAGCATTGGCGAGATGCTGACCTTTCACACCGAAGAGCGGCGCAATGCCATGCTGACCTATGTGATTGACCTGTATTCGGACGATCTGTGGGAGCATCCGGATGCCGTGTCACTGGAGCGGGCGCATCTGGACCGGTCCGGCTATTATGCGCTGGCGCGGCCCGATCCTTCGACCGGGCATCCCAAGGAGCGGCAACTGGATTTCTTTGGCGGCCTGCGCTGGCGGTTCGAGGAACACGTGCCCGTCGCCCGGCGCAAGATCGACCGGATTTCACTGTTCAAGACCAAGCCTGGGTTAAAATTGCTGGAGGATCACACCTTTAACGATGAGGAATACAACACCTATTCCTGCCAGTGGCACCACAACCTGACCGCCGCAATCTGTTCGTTCCGCACGGCCAAGGCGCTCAAGCTCAACCCGGGCAGTACATACGATATCCAGAGCTTCAAATGGCACAATTCTGCCCCCTTCGAATGGCATTCCCGCCAGTTGCTGGATCTGGGGCTGATGGAACCGGGGCAGTGGTTCTGAGGCGTCACTGACACGCGCATTGCGCAACACTTGTCGTGACCTCAACAATCCACTAAAATTTTTTGACATTTTATTAGACATTTAGGACGGAATACCCATGAGCGTCGAAGGCGATATCAGAGCAATCTTTTTACTTGGGATTGGTCAAATCCCCGATTATGGCGGCATGGCAAGCGGCGTGGTGGGCGTGCTGTGGCCTGCACCCCAAGCGGATGTCTGGGGCGACATCAAAGATCGTGTCGAAAAACTGATTGATGAAAAGCTCGACAAAGAGATCGAAAAACAGCTGATCGAAACGCTCCATGGATTGCAGCGGGTCATGCAGAATTATGCGGACGCGCTGAAAGACTATGAGCACGATCCGGAAAAGATCTTTGTGTTTTTCGAGGATGCGCTGACCCAGCTCGAGGCGAACCTCGACCACTTTAAATCGGCGGGTCACGAGGTTCTTTTGCTGCCCCTGTTTGCACAGTTTGCGAACATGCACTTGTCCCTGCTGCGCGACGGCGCGCTGTTGGGAAAAAACTGGGGCATGACCCAAGAGGGGGTCGATCGCATCATCAAGAAAATCTACAAATACGGCGGCGATTACAGGTGGCACGTTCAAAAAACGTACCCGGATGCTCACAACGCGGCCAAGCAGAAATACGCAGGGCTCGAGCCGAAACCACAATGGACTGCCCTCAACAAGTTTGTGCGTGAAATGACCCTCATGGTTTTGGATTTCGCCGAATACTGGCCGTATTTCGCACCGGACGAACCACGCCCCAAACTGAAGCGCGAGCTTTACTCCGATCCGATTGGCAATGGACACGACCACCGCGTCATCAAGATCGGCGACCCGGAGAAAAACCGCATGTCCAAGGCCAAGGTGTGGGGATTTGACCGCATTGATGCCATTCAGCAGGCCTTTGGTGGCAAGCTGGGCAAACGGATGGGCAACCAACACGGTGGTTCGGACGCACCGCCAAATGGCTGGACAGGGGACATCGAGATCAACAACCAGATTGCCTATGTCAGCGGGCGTGCGGGCGACGTGTTGGATTCCATGCAACTGCATTTCGAGAACGGCGAGAAAAGCAATCTGTGCGGCGGCGGGCGAGAAGGTGGCGAAAAATTTGTCGCCAAGATCGACGGGCATATCGTGTCGCGGTTTTACATCACCCGTGCCGATGCAAATTACGGAACAGCCGAGACGCTGGTGGTGGCTTACCGATTTCACGACGGGTTCTAGTCGGGGATTGAACCGTGCGCGCGTGCAGCGCCGGTGCGTTAACCCTTGCGGCGCAGGCGGATCACCACGTCGACCGATGCAATCTCGGCCCCGTCGGGCGCGTCGGGCAGTTGCGAGATCACCAGTTGATCCGACGGAGCGTCGGTCAGCTTGGCCTCGTCTTCCCAGAAGAAATGCGGATGATCATGGGTGTTGGTGTCAAAGTAGCTCTTGGAGCCGTCCACCGTCACCTCTTGCATCAGGCCCGCATCACAGAACGCGCGCAGCGTGTTGTAGACGGTGGCAAGCGACACCGCCTCGCCTTCGGCCTTGGCGGCCTCGAACAGGCTTTCAGCCGTCACATGGCGGTGCTGGCCGTCCCCGATCAGCAAGGCGGCAAGGGTCACGCGCTGGCGTGTCGGGCGCAGGCCCGCACCAGCGAGCCAGTCGCTGCCCACATTGTGGGGGTTGGGTGTATCGCAAGTGTTGTCCATCTCAGCGACTATATAGGGCCGCAAGGCGCGCATATTCAATGACAATCGGCGCAAAGCTCAGCCGGTGCGACCGAAAAAGCCCATGCGTTCGGCATCCGTGAACGCCATGCCGGGCCGGTCGTAATGGGACAGGACCGCCACGATGCGCGATTGTGGACCACGGACACGGCTGACCCGGTGGGCCGTGTTGACCCCCAGAAAGACGTTAAGCGTGCCCGCCGCCTGATCCAGCGCGGTGGGGCGCAGCCGTCCGTCCAGCAAATCCGCGATCCCTGCATGATTGGGATCATCCGCGCTGCGCAGATTGCGGGCATATTCGAACACGCCGCCCGAGTGCGCCTCTTGCAGCAGCACGGTCGTGGTAAAGATCGAGCGGTCAAAATGCCAGTTGAGCGCCTCGCCCTCACGGTATTCAAGCACGTTCACCCCCGCAAGCGGATCGTCCATGATGTGCAGTTGCGGCTGATCCATCACCGCTTCGAGAAAGCGGATAAAGCCGTCGTAGCGATAGATGCGGTCCAGCGGCGTTTCCGCCAGTTGGTCATGGCAGAGCGTGTGATTGGCGGTTTCCACCTTTTGCAGGGCGGGGTGATCCGGGGCCACGCCGTCCACGGCATCCTTGAAATAGACGTTGTGCCAGCGGCTGTGATGGAAACTCTCACTTGCCAGTCGTGGCCGTACATACGACAGCGTCTGGTCCAGAGCCTCGGGCGTCACGAAACCCGGCAGGTTGAACAGGCCATCGCGGTCCAGTGACGTCTTTGCGTCGTTGACCAAGCGCTGCCAGTCGGGGCTGTCCGGGCGGTCGAGGGGATAGCGGGCAAGATCAATATCGTTCATGTCCCGCATTTGGCGCAGGCCACACGCGGGATGCAAGCCCCCTGCCCTTGCACCGCGCGGGCTGGCGGTGCTAGACGGACCGGAACGCGCGCGCAGGACGGAATGGCAAGATGGCAGACTACCCAACATCGTTTGACAAGGACGACCTGCTGAAATGCGCGCGGGGCGAGTTGTTTGGCCCCGGCAATGCGCAGTTGCCCGAACCGCCCATGCTGATGATGGACCGCATCACCGACATCTCAGGAGATGGGGGCGCGCATGGCAAAGGCCATGTGTTGGCCGAGTTCGATATCACTCCTGACCTGTGGTTTTTTGACTGCCATTTTCCGGGTAATCCGATCATGCCGGGCTGTTTGGGGCTGGACGGTCTGTGGCAGTTGACGGGCTTTAATCTGGGCTGGCGCGGCTGGACCGGGCGCGGCTATGCGCTGGGTGTGGGCGAGGTGAAGCTCAAGGGAATGGTGCGCCCTGACCGCAAGATGCTGACCTACAAGATCGACTTTACCAAGGCGCTGCAAACACGCCGCCTGACCATGGGTGTCGCCGACGGCATCGTGGAGGCCGACGGCGAGGTGATCTATGAGGTCAAGGACATGAAGGTCGCGCTGAGCGAAAGCTGACCGCCTAGCCCGGCTGGATCAGCCGGGTTCCGTCCGCGAACACCTGTTTCCAAGGGATGATGGCGTAGGATTTGCGCAAGCCGGTGGGCCAGAACGGATCCTGCCTTACAAGCTGTTCCGCCTCGTTGGCGGTGGCGGTTGTGACAATCCACAGCCCGTCGCGCCCACCGCCTGTCGGATCGGACAGGGGCCCCGCCGCCCTGATCCGGTCGGCATGTGTTTCGAGAAAGCGCAAGTGGTCGGCCATATGTGTTGTGCGGATGTCAGGATCAGCGTCTGTGGCGTCTTCGAACAGGATGATAAATGTCATGATGGTCTCCGGGGGGGTGATCCCGCGCAGGATGCCACAACAATCTTGCGGATTGAGTGGCCGTTTTTGACGCCCTACACTGCAAAAATGCAGAACCATGACTGGAACGATCTGAAATATCTATTGGCGCTTTACCGGACAGGCACGCTGCGCGCCGCGGCGCGTTCGGTGGGTGTCAGCGACACCACGGTGTCGCGCCGGATCACTGTGCTGGAGCGGGCCGTCGGCGCGTCGCTGTTCCTGCGCAGCGCCACAGGCCGGTTTGAGCCGACAGATGCCGCGCGCGGGGCAATTGCGCACGCGGAGGCCATCGAAGTGCAGAACACGCTGATCCGCGAAACCTTGGGGCGGGCTGCGCACGCCGTGACCGGCACAGTGCGGATCAGCGCCGTGCCGATTGTCGTCAACCGGATGCTTGTGCCCGCCCTTGGCCTGTTGGCCGCACGGCATCCCGACCTGTGCGTCGAACTGGTGCCCACGTCAGACAATCTGGATCTGTCCCGCCGTGAGGCGGATCTGGCCGTGCGATTTGCGCGCCCCGCCTCGGGCGGGTTGCGGACCAAGGCGCAAAAGCTGGGTGCGTTATCCTTTGACATCTTTGTGCCCAATGCCGCGACCGGGGATCAGGCCGCGCAATTGCGCTGGATCACCTATGATGATGCGCACGCAGATTTGCCGCAGGCGCGCTGGCTTGATGCAGCAGCGCGCGGCGGTGGCCGGGCCGCGGGACTTCGGGTTGCGGATGCCGAAACCGCGATGGAAGCGGTGGCGCACGGGCTGGGCAAGACGCTGCTGCCAACCCGCATCGCGCGGTCCGATCCACGCCTGCGCTGTGCGCCGGGGGCGGCAGGGGCGGCGCTGCCCGTCCGGGACATATGGCTCTTGTCCCATGTGGATCAGACGGCGCGCGCCTCTGTCATGGCAGCAAAGGAATGGCTTGTGGATCTGGATTGGGACGTGGATGAACGCGCGACCACGCAGCCCTGAGCCAACCCGGGCAAAGACGAACGCCACCGCCGCCAAAGTGCCGATCACGTTGTTGATACCGCGCCGCCACAGGGCACAAGCGGGGTCAACATAGCCGCTTGCACCGCACCGCCGCACCGTCCTACATAGCGCTGACCCAATGTTAGGAGTGCGCACATGCGATGCGTCAAACCGGAGGTTTGCACATGAAACGTGTCGTGGTGACGGGCCTTGGCATCGTCTCTTCCATCGGAAACACCGTGGACGAGGTTCTGGCCTCTTTGAAGGCTGGCCGGTCCGGGATCGAAGCCAGCCCCGAGATGGCTGAACACGGATTTCGCAGCCAGATCGCCGGGACCATCGACCTTGATGTGGCGGCGCTTGTGGACAAGCGCACGTTGCGGTTCATGGGCCCCGGCGCGGCTTATGCCCATATCGCGATGGGGCAGGCCATTGCCGACGCGGGCCTGACCGAAGACGATATCGTGAACCCGCGCACCGGCCTTGTCGCGGGATCCGGCGGGCCGTCCACCTCGGCCATGCTGAGCGCGCATCAGACCGTGCTCAAGACCGGGGCCACCAAACGGATCGGCCCGTTTGCGGTGCCCAAATGCATGTCTTCGACCATCAGCGCGAACCTTGCCACGTCCTACAAGATCAAGGGGATCAACTATTCGATCACCTCCGCCTGTTCGACATCCCTGCACTGCATCGGCAACGCGGCCGAGCAGATCATGCTGGGCAAACAGGATGTCATGTTCGCCGGTGGGGCCGAAGAACTGGACTGGACCCTGTCCTGCCTCTTTGACGCGATGGGCGCGATGTCGTCGAAATATAATGACACACCGGAAAAAGCGTCCCGTGCGTTTGACGCGGACCGGGACGGTTTCGTGATCTCGGGCGGGGGCGGGATGCTGGTGCTCGAAGAGCTGGAACACGCGCGCGCCCGGGGTGCCAAGATTTACGCCGAAGTGACAGGCTATGCCGCGACGTCTGATGGCCACGACATGGTGGCCCCCTCTGGCGAAGGCGCGGAACTGGCGATGAAGCTGGCGCTGGACACGCTGCCCGAAGGGCGCGAGGTGGGTTACATCAATGCGCACGGCACCTCGACCCCGGCAGGCGACGCACCCGAGATGGAGGCGGTCCGCCGCGCCTTTGAAGGCCGCACACAGCCGGTGGTGAGTTCAACCAAATCAATGACAGGCCATGCGCAAGGCGCGGCTGGCGCGCTTGAGGCCGTGTTCTGTCTGCTGATGCTGGAGCATGACTTTATCACGCCGTCGATCAACGTGGACAATCTGGATCCTGCGTTCAACGCAGGCGAGGTGGCCACGGCGCTGGTCGAAAATGCGGGTCTGGACAGTGTGATGACCAACTCCTTTGGCTTTGGCGGCACCAACGGATCAATGATCCTTTCGAAATTTCACGGGTAAGAGTTTTTTGAATGTCTGATGTGCTCAAGGGAAAACGCGGCCTCGTCATGGGTGTGGCCAATGACCGTTCCATCGCGTGGGGCATTGCCAAGGCTATGCACGAGGCGGGGGCCGAGCTTGCCTTTTCCTATCAGGGAGAAGCGTTTGGCAAGCGCGTTGAACCGCTTGCAGCAAGTGTCGGGTCCGATTTTCTGGTCGATATGGACGTGACGGACGACGCGTCACTGGACGCCGGGTTCGCCGCGCTGGCCGAACGTTGGGACACAATCGACTTTCTGGTGCACGCCATCGCGTTTTCGGACAAGTCCGAGTTGACGGGTCGGTTTTTGAACACGAGCCGCGCGAACTTTAAGAATTCAATGGATATCTCGGTCTATTCGTTCATCGAATGCGCGCGGCGCGCGCACCCGATGATGATCGAAAAGGGCGGCACGCTTTTGACCATGACCTATCAGGGGTCGAACCGGGTGGTGCCCAGCTACAATGTCATGGGCGTGGCCAAGGCGGCGCTGGAATCCGCCACGCGCTATCTGGCAAACGATCTGGGCCCCGAGGGTATTCGCGTGAACGCAATTTCGCCCGGCCCGATGAAGACATTGGCAGGAGCGGCCATCGGCGGCGCGCGCAAGACCTATAAGCACACCGAACAGAACGCCCCGTTGCGGGCCAACGCGACACTGGAGGCCGTGGGGGGCACAGCGGTTTACCTGTGTTCCGAAGCGGGGGCCTGCACAACCGGAGAGGTGATCCGGGTCGATGGCGGGTTCCACACTCTTGGGATGCCCCAACCCGACCACCTCTGAGCGGTCGCGGTATCGGTTTCCGACGGGCATTCGAGGCGAACGGCGGGGCATCTGCCCGCGAAATCCGCTTCTCTGCTCCCTCTTTCCGCGCGGGCCGTGGCGTGCCACTGTGGCCGGGCAAAGGAACTGCCCCATGCCAATCACAACCTGCATTTTTGACGCCTATGGCACCCTCTTTGACGTGGCCGCCGCCGCACGGCAGGCGGCCAGTGAGCCGTCCTTTGCCCCGCTGGCCGATGACTGGCCCATCCTCGCCGAACAATGGCGGTTGAAACAGCTGCAATACACGTGGTTGCGCGCCATCACCGGCGCCCACACCGATTTTTGGGAGGTCACCCAAGACGGGCTCGACTGGGCGTTGGAAAAGACGGGCCATGCCGGTGATGCGGCCCTGCGCACGCGTCTGCTGGCCCTTTACTGGGAGCTGGAGGCTTACCCCGAGGTGCCTGCGATGCTGGGCACGCTCAAGGACGCCGGGCTGAACACTGCGATCCTGTCCAACGGGTCGCCGGACATGCTCGCCGGTGCGGTCCAGTCGGCACAGATCGGGGATATGCTGGACGATTGTCTGTCCGTGCAGTCGGTTGGCATCTTCAAGCCGGACGCGCGGGTCTATGACCTTGTCGGCCAGCGGTTTGACGTCGCAAAGGACCAAGTTCTGTTTGTGTCTTCCAACGGCTGGGATGCCGCGGGTGCCGCAGGCTATGGGTTTGTCACGGCATGGGTGAACCGCGCGGGCGAGCCGGTGGACCGGCTGCCGTGGACGCCGCAACATGTGCTGACAGACCTGACCGGCATTCCGGCGCTGGCGGGCCTCTGATGGCGACGTTTACCACATCGGATGGGCTGAACCTGCACTACACCGATGAGGGTGCGGGCTTGCCGCTTTTGTGCCTTGCCGGTCTCACTCGGACCGGGGGGGATTTCGACTATGCCCGCCCGCACCTGCCGCCCTGCCGTGTCATCACGCTCGACTACCGTGGACGTGGACAGTCGGACTGGGATCCGGACTGGCGCAACTACACCCTGCCCGTCGAAATCCGCGACGTGATGGAATTGATGGACCATCTGGGCCTGCCACGGGTGGCCATCCTCGGCACCTCGCGCGGGGGGCTCAATGCGATGGGGCTGGCCGCCACTGCCCCGGACCGGCTGATCGGTGCGGCCCTGAACGACATCGGACCGGAACTGGAATCTGCAGGGATGGCCGCGGTCATGGACTATCTGGGCAAGCCCCCCCTGCTGGGCACCCACGCCGCCATGGCCGCTGCCATGGCCGTCTCCTTGCCCGGCTTTGCCAACGTGCCACCCGAGCGGTGGATGGCAGAGGCGCAACTGCACTACCGCCAGACCGATGCGGGCCTCGAGATCACCTATGATCCGCATCTGCGTGACGCGATCGAAGCAGGTGGCGATGTGCCGGACCTGTGGCCCTTTTTCGACGCGCTGGCGGGCAAGCCCACCTGCCTGATCCGGGGCGCCGGGTCGAACCTGCTGAGTGCCGAGACCGCGCAAAGGATGCAGGATCGCCACCCCGGCATGATCCACGCAGAGGTGCCGGACCGGGGCCACGTGCCGTTTCTGGATGAACCCGAAGCGGTGGCGGCGCTGGCCACCTGGATGGAGCAACTGGCATGAATATCGACATGATCCGCGCCGCGGCTGCGCGGCTTGACGGGCACGCACGGCGCACGCCGATGCTGTCCTCTCCGTTTCTGGACGAAATCGCGGGGCGGCGCGTCTGGATCAAGCCGGAATGCCTGCAACGCACCGGCAGCTTCAAGTTTCGCGGCGCGTGGTCGGCCTTGTCGGCATTGGACCCCGACGTGCGGGCGCGGGGCGTCATCGCATTTTCCAGCGGCAACCACGCGCAGGGCGTGGCACATGCGGCCACGCTGCACGGTGTGCCGTCGGTGATCGTGATGCCCAGCGACGCGCCCGCGCTCAAGATTGAGAACACGCGCGCGCTGGGTGGCGAAGTGCTGCTATATGACCGCGACGGGCAAAGCCGCGAAGAGATCGGCAAGGCGCTGGCCGAAGAGCGTGGGCTGACGCTGATCAAACCCTATGACGAGCCGCAGGTGATTGCAGGCCAAGGTACAACGGGCCTCGAAATTGCCGCGCAGGCCGCAGAGATCGGTGTGTCCGAGGCCGACGTGCTGGTGTGTTGCGGTGGCGGCGGGCTGACCGCGGGCATCGCGCTGGCGCTGAACGCAGACGCACCGGGTCTGCGCGTGCGACCCGTAGAGCCGGAGGGGTTCGACGATGTGGCGCGCTCGCTCCGATCCGGCGAGATCGAGCGCAACGCCGCGACCTCCGGCAACATCTGTGACGCGATCCTGACGCCCTGTCCGGGCGACATCACCTTTCCGATCATTCAGGCGCATTGTGGCCCGGGTCTGGCGGTGAGTGAGGAGGAGGCGATGATGGCGGTGGCACAGGCGTTCCTGCGGCTCAAGGTCGTGGCAGAGCCCGGTGGCGCCGTCGCCCTTGCTGCCGCTTTGTGTCGGCAGGACGCCCTAGACGGGGCGGATGTCATCGTCACCATTTCGGGGGGCAATGTCGATCCGACCCTGTTTCAACGCGCATTGGACACGCTCACATGACCGAATTCACCATCGCCTCTTTTAACGTCAAAAATCTGATTGGTGCGGATCAGGAATATTACCGGTTTCAAAGTTACACGCCCGAGGAATACGCGTGGAAGGTAGACTGGCTGGCCGAACAGATGCAGGCGATGAATGCCGACATCGTCTGTTTTCAGGAGATTTTCGAGGAAAGCGCGCTGCGCGACGTGATTGTCGAGGCGGACCGGCAAGGGACATTGGGCAACGACGCCCACCTGCCGGATGCGTCCAAACGGTATCGCCGCAAGGCGATCTTCAACAAGCTCGAATATCATCCCTATACGGGCGCGGCGTTGGCGGTTGCACCCAACCTGAATGACACGGGCGAAGCCGGACGGCGACGCCCCGGCGTCGCGATCCTGTCACGGTTCGGTTTTGTCTATGAGCCAGAGGTGATCCAGCACCTGTCGGAGCCGGTCGAGATTGACTTTGGCCCCATGGGTGCCACCGGCGGGGGGCGTTTCACCCTGACCCGGCTGAGCCGCCCTATCCTGAAGGTGCGGGTGCCCGTCGGCGATCAGGTCGTGACCGTATTCACCTGCCACCTGAAGTCGAAACTGGGCGAATTCCTGCGCCCCGACGGCGCTGCCTTTGCGCCGGAGGCGGACCTGACCGCCTATGATCCGGTTGCACGTGCCTTGGGCAGTGTGCGCGCCTCATTGCGGCGGATGGCAGAGGCGTGGGTGTTGCGCCGCGCCGTCGTGGCAGAGATCGAGGCCGGGCATCCGGTGCTGGTGACGGGCGACTTCAATGATGGGGCCAACGCAGTCAGTTCGGAAATCATCAGCGGCGAACACCCGTTCAAAAACTACGCGTGGATGCTGCGCCATGATGCCGAGACACCCCGCGACCGGTATTCCGAGGCCGAGGACACGGATATCCGCGAAGCCATGGATTCGGTGCGCCTGCATTCGGCGGAAGCGCAATTCGTGCGCAAATCAAGCCGCGATATGATCTATACGGCGGCGTTTGGTGGTGTGTATGAGAGCATTGATCAGATTTACATGTCGCGTCACTTTATCGAGGGCAGTCCGGACAATATTGGACGGATGGAGTATTTCAGCGTGCTGAACGACCACCTGACCGACGGCAGCCACCCGGAGGCCCCGTACAACAAGCTCGCATCGGATCACGGCCAGATCATCGCGCATATGCGTCTGCGCACGTGATCTGATTGAGGGCTGCGCCCACGACAGTCTTTGGGGGGGCTCTGCCCCCGGCGCTGTCGCGCCTCCCCCGTGGTATTTTTGGTCAGAAGAAACGCAGGCCCGTCTTGCAAGTCGCGGTGCCGATACGTCAGATGGGCGCAGGTCTCGGGAGAACGCACATGCATATGGTCGATCTGGGCGATGTCGCCCTGCATTACAGGATTGATGGGCCCGAAAACGGCGCGCCCGTGGTCTTTGCCAACTCGCTTGGGACGGATATGCGGTTGTGGGATCCGATCCTGCCGTTGCTGCCCGCGGGACTGCGTATTCTGCGTTATGACAAGCGGGGGCACGGGCTGTCATCGTGCCCTGAGGCGCCCTTTGGCATGGGTTCGCTGGTGAGCGATGCCGAACGGTTGATGGATCACCTTGGGTTTCGCGATGCACTGTTTGTGGGGCTGTCGATTGGCGGATTGATTGCGCAGGGGTTGGCCGTGAAGCGTTTGGATCTGATGCGGGCCATGGTGTTGTCGAACACCGGCGCAAAGATCGGCACAGCGGCGATGTGGGGCGACCGGATTGCCGCAGTGGACGCGGGCGGGATCGAGGCACTGGCCGATGCCACCATGGACCGTTGGTTTTCCAAGGCATTTCTTGCGACGCCAGAGCTTGCGTTGTGGCGCAACATGCTGACGCGGCAACCGGATGCGGGCTATGCCGGGTGTTCGGCGGCCATTTCGGGTACGGATTTCTACACAACTACGGCGACCTTGCGATTGCCAACGCTGGGCATTGCCGGGTCGGAGGATGGTGCGACCCCGCCCGATCTTGTACGCGAGACGGTGGATCTGGTGCCGGGCAGCCAGTTTGCGCTGATCCGAAAGGCGGGGCACCTGCCCTGCGTGGAGCGGCCTGCGGAATACGCAAAGCTGCTGACAGAGTTCATCACACAGACGGGGCATCTGTAACGCATGGCGGCATCTGTGTTTGCCTCGGCCTTATATGGCGGGCTGTTTCCTGCGGGTGAGGTCGGTCGGCTGTGGTCTGACGCGGCAGAGGTCCGGGCCATGTTGCTGGTCGAAGGCGCGCTGGCCCGCGCGCAGGGCAACGCGGGTGTGATCCCCGAGATCAGCGGTGCCTTTATTCACCGCTCGGCGATGGAGGTGCAGATCGACCCCGCCGGACTGGCTCAAGCGACTGGGCGCAACGGCGTCGCAGTGCCAGCCTTGGTGGCCGCGTTTCGCAAGGCGATGGAGGCGCCGGACCATGCGCAATACGTGCACTGGGGTGCCACATCGCAGGATATCATCGACACCGGTCTGATGTTGCGTTTGCGCCAAACACTGGCGGTCATGGAGGACCGGTTGCGATTTGCATTGCGCGCATTGGGGGATGTCGCGGCGCGTCATGCCGATCTGCCAATGGCGGCGCGCACATATGGTCAGGTCGCAACGCCGACAAGTTTTGGTGCAGTTGCGGCGCAATGGGGTGCGCCGCTGGCCGATGCAGTCGAGGGGTTGCCGCAGGTGCAGGCGCGTGCGCTTTTTGTATCGCTGAGCGGCGCGGCGGGCACGTCATCGGCCCTTGGCCCGCAGGCGTCAGAGGTGCGCGCGGCTGTGGCGGAGGCGCTGAAACTGGGCGATCCTGGCCGGAGTTGGCACACGGATCGCGCTCCGATCCTGCGGATTGCCGCATGGATGGCAGAGGTCGTGGCGGCCTTGGCCGCGATGGGGGCGAGCCAGGTGGCGCTGGCTGCGTCAGAGGTGGGCGAGTTGCGCCTGCCGGGTGCAGGTGGATCATCGACGATGCCGCAAAAGCAGAACCCGGTTGCGCCGTCTGTGCTGGCCGCCCTGAACCACCAGATGGGCGGGTTGATGGCCAGCCTGCAAGCGGCAGGCGCGCATCAGCATCAGCGTGACGGGGCCGCTTGGTTCACCGAATGGATGGTGCTGCCCCAGATTGCACTGACCTGCGCCGCTGCGATTGAAACCGCCTGTGCCGTTCTGGACGGGTTACAGCCAGTGTCGGAGCGGATGGCCGAAAATCTTGGCGGCGCCGGTGTGATCCACGCCGAGGCGCTGAGCTTTGCCCTTGCTGCGTCCATGCCACGTCCAGAGGCGCAGGCCGCGACCAAAGCGCTGGTGGCCGACGCCGTGGCTGCGGGTCAGCCGTTGGAGGCGGTGGCGCGGACGGCGCATCCGGGCCTGCCGGATGATCTGTTCGATGCGCGTGCCCAGATGGGCGATGCGCCCGCAGCGGCGCGCGCCTTTGCCGCCCGTGTGGACGGTTTATGAAACCAAGCGTTCTGTTCATCCTTTTTACCGTGATGATCGACGCGATGGGCATTGGTCTGATCGTGCCGGTGATGCCCGAGCTGATCCTTGAGGTGCGCGGTGGCGACATCGGAACGGCGGCCTTGTGGGGGGGTGTGCTGTCGACGGTCTTCGCCGCGATGCAGTTCCTGTTCGGGCCGCTTTTGGGCGCGTTGTCGGACCGCTACGGGCGGCGACCGGTTTTGCTGATCTCGCTCGTGGTGCTGGTCGCGGACTATCTGGTGATGGCGGTGGCGGGCACGATCTGGCTGTTGTTGATGGGCCGTATCGTGGGCGGGATCACGGCGGCGACCCAATCGACCGCCAATGCCTATATGGCTGACATTTCAGCCCCCGAGGACAAGGCGGCACATTTTGGTCTGATCGGTGCGGCCTTTGGCCTTGGCTTTGTGTTTGGGCCGGTGGTCGGGGGGCTGTTGGCCGAATACGGGACGCGGGCGCCGTTTTACGCAGCGGCGGCCTTGGCCGGTGTGAACGCGATCTTTGGCTACCTCGTGCTGAAGGAGACCGTGGACGACCGGATCCGCCGCCCGTTCAGTTGGAGCCGGGCGAACCCGTTGGGCCTGTTCCGGCATTTGGCGCGCTTGCCGGGATTGGGACCATTGCTGTGGGTCTATTTCCTCTATCAGGTGGCATTTACCGTCTACCCTGCGGTGTGGGCTTACTACACTGCGGAGCGGTTTGACTGGTCGCCCGGCATGATCGGGTTTTCGCTGTTTCTGTTCGGGATTTCGCTGGCGGCGATCCAAGGCGGTGCGATCCGTCCGATCCTGAGGCTGTTGGGGGAACGCGGCGCTGTGGTCTATGGCCACTTGGCCGATATTGCGGTGTTTGTGATCATCGGATTTGTCTGGTCCGGCACGGCGCTGTTGATCCTGACGCCGCTGGCGGCACTGCCCGCCGTGATCACGCCAGCATTGCAGGGGATTATGTCAAAATCCGTGGGCGACGATGCCCAAGGGGAATTACAGGGTGCGCTGACGTCTGTGGCGGCGCTGGCCATGGTGATCTCGCCACTCGTGATGACGGCGTCGTTCTCGGCGGCGATAGGGCCGTCCAGCCCGGTCTACCTGCCGGGAGCGCCGTTTTTCCTGTCAGCCGTCCTGATGGCCGCAGCGTTGATCGTGTTTCTGCGCGCCGGGCGGCGGTTCGCCTTCACCTGACGTCAGACGTTCAGGAACGCCAGCTTGGGTCGGTTTCAGCCTTGCAGCGCGCGCGTGGCTGCGCAACGGTCGCATCAAACATCTGCGACACGAGGGACATATGCAGACGATCAAAGCCGCCGTGTGCAGGGCGTTTGGCGCGCCACTCACGATTGAGGACATCCTGATCCGCGCGCCTGAACCGGGCGAAGTCGAGGTGACGCTCGACGCGGTGGCAATCTGCCATTCCGATATCTCCTACGCGGACGGGGCATGGGGCGGCAGCCTGCCTGCGGTCTACGGTCACGAGGCCGCCGGGCGCGTGCGCGCGGTGGGCGCGGGCGTGACAAGCGTGGCCGCGGGCGACAGCGTCGTGGTGACGTTGATCCGGGCCTGCGGGTCGTGCCCGAGCTGCGCCTCTGGCAGGCCTACGGCCTGCGCCACGCCCTATGACGGGGACAAGGGCCCGATCCAGACGGCTGATGGCGGCACGCTGCACCAGGCGATGGCGTGCGGCGGTTTTGCCGAGCGTGTGGTGGTGGATCAAAGCCAGGTGGTGAAGATCCCCGGAGACATGCCCAAGGATGCCGCAAGCCTGATTGCCTGCGGTGTGATCACGGGTGTGGGTGCGGTGGTCAACGCCGCAGGCCTGCGCGCGGGCGAAGATGTGGTGGTGATTGGCGCAGGCGGTGTTGGCCTCAACGCGATTCAGGGCGCGCGCATTGCAGGCGCGCGGCGGATCGTGGCCGTGGACATGACAGAGGACAAATTGGACGACGCAGTGGCCTTTGGCGCGACCCACGGGGTGCTGGCCACCCACAAAGCGCCATGGCGCGCGGCGTATAAGGCGTTGGGTGGTAAAGGGGCGGAGGCGGTGATCGTCACGGTTGGCGCAATCCCGGCCTATGAGCAAGCGCCGCGATATCTGGGTGTCGGGGGCAAGGTCGTCATGGTGGGTATGCCGCATTCGGGTGCCAAGACGGAATACGAGCCGGTGATCCTCGCGGCGCTCGGACAGGGCATGGTCGGCTCCAAGATGGGGGATGTGGTCATCCAGCGGGATATTCCGTGGATGGTGGACCTGTATTTGCAGGGGCGGCTGCAACTCGACAGCCTGATTTCGGGCCGGTGGTCGCTGGACCAGATCAACGATGCCATTGCCGACACCAAGGCAGGCAAGGCCCGACGGAATGTGATTGTGTTTGACCGCTGAGGGGGCGCTGCCCCCGCCCTTCGGGCTCCCCCGGAGTATTTGCCAAAGAGAAGAAGCAGGGGATCTGTGATGAAACTGCGTGATTTGGATGTGATTGTGACCGCCCCGCCTGCACCGGGTTGGGGTGGGCGGTACTGGATCCTCGTAAAAGTGACCACGGATAACGGCATTGTAGGCTGGGGCGAATGCTATGCGTCTTCGGTCGGGCCGGAGGCGATGCGCGCCGTGATTGAGGATGTGTTTGCCCGGCACATGGTCGGTGAAAACCCCGAGAATGTCGAACTGATGTTTCGGCGCGCCTATTCCTCGGGCTTTACCCAGCGGCCCGATCTGACCGTGATGGGGGCATTTTCGGGGTTGGAAATCGCGTGCTGGGACATTCTGGGCAAGGCCCGGGAGCGGCCTGTCTGGGCGTTGCTGGGCGGGCGGGTGAACGACCGTATCCGGGCCTACACCTATCTGTACCCCCTGCCCCATCACGGGCTTGATCGGTTCTGGACCGCGCCGGAGATGGCGGCGGAATCCGCCCTGGACTGTGTGGCGCGCGGGTATACGGCTGTGAAATTCGATCCGGCGGGGCCCTATACGCTGCGCGGCGGGCACATGCCGGGGATGCGGGACATTTCCATGTCGGTGGCGTTCTGCAAGGCGATCCGTGACGCGGTCGGCGACCGTGCTGATCTGCTCTTTGGCACACATGGGCAGTTCACAACAGCCGGGGCGATCCGGTTGGGGCAGGCGCTGGAGCCCTATCAGCCGCTATGGTTCGAAGAACCGATCCCGCCCGATGCGGTCGAAGAGATGGCCAAAGTGGCCCGCGCCGTACGCATTCCTGTCGCCACGGGCGAGCGGCTGACAACCAAGGCAGAGTTCGCGCCCGTGTTGCGCGCTGGCGCGGCGACGATCCTGCAACCGGCCTTGGGACGCGCGGGCGGCATTTGGGAGATAAAGAAGGTGGCCGCCATGGCGGAGGTCTACAACGCGCAGATGGCCCCGCATCTATATGCGGGTCCGGTCGAATGGGCGGCCAATATCCATCTGGCCGCGTCCATCCCGAACCTTCTCATGTGCGAGAGCATTGAAACTGCGTACCATGACCAGTTGATCAAGGGCGCGATACGGGTTGAAGACGGCTTTATCACGCCGCCGGATGCGCCGGGGCTGGGGATCGACGTGGACGAGGCGCTGGCCCGCGCGCATCCCTACACCGGTGCGGGCCTGCATCTGGAGATGCAGGAAGCGCCGTGTGACTATGTGCAGGGCAATGCGTTCGAAGGCGGTGCGCCCGCGCCGCGAGACTAGTTGCTTTGCATCACCGAGTAGATGATGCGCGGGAGCGTGTCGCCGGTGGCGCTGCTGCCCAATTCGATCACGCCATTGCCCGTCAGGGCGATGGTCTGGCGGCGGATGTAGAATTCCGGATGGTCGCCGATTGTGACGGACGATCCCGCAGAACTGCTGTCCTTGAATTCGACAATGCCGCCGCGGACGGACACCGCCCCGTGCACCCGGCTGACCCATGCCTGTCGCATCACAAGATCGCATTGCGGCGAGCGCCCGATCTTGACCTCGCCGCCTTCGGCGACGGTCTGTGACCACCCTTCGTAAGACAGGTGCAGCGCGGTGTTCGCCACTTTGGTGGCTTGCTGCATGTTGAACATCGTGGGCGCGGCAATCATCTTGGTCACGCTGTCTTCTTCGGTTCCGGTTTCGGCCAGAAGCGCAAAGATTTCCGTTGGCACGTCCGTGCCGCGCAGCGTGATCTCGCCCATGGAGCGCAGATCGAATGCCTCGTCCGAGGACACATGGCGAACCAGCGTCTTGCTGATCAGCACTTCGTTTTCCTTGGCCTGACTGGACAGGCGCGCCGTCACGTTGATGGCATTTCCGAACAGTTCATTGCCGCGGTACAGTACGGTGCCCCAATGCAACCCCGCGTGGACGGAAACGGCACCATTGGCACCCTGATCCAGAATTTCCTTTGCCGCGCCGATGGCCTGATCTGCATTTTCAAAAAGGCACAGCACGTCATCCCCTTTGGAGCGGACAAAATCGCCGCCGCGGGCAGTTGCGATCCGCTGCATCCCTTCGACGCATTCAAAAACGAGGCGGCTCGCCTCTGCGTCGCCGTGGCGTTGGTACAGCGGTGTACTGCCCGACACATCGGCCATCAAAATCGCACGCTCAATGCTCATGCCGGCGTGACCCCCAAAATATCGGCACTCCCCAAAAGCGCCTCGCGTAGAATCAAACAGGTTTAAATGCGGCAAGTCTACATCCTCGCACGCCGAAATCACACTGTTTGACCGTTCTGAAGGCGGCGAACGGCCTTTTACACAGCATTTCATCGCCTGATTTTCAGGGTTACACGCTGACCGTGTGGGTTTCCGTCGCGCAGATGCGAATCGGCGTCAGGTCAGGGTAGCACCGGCGCTGAGCGCCGCCAGCTTGGCATACGCGATATCGGGGTCGACCGCGCCGAACCCGGCAAAGGTACCAAAGCCACAGTCGCTGCCTGCAATCACGCGGTCTGCGCCGACGATGCTCGTGAACCGCTCAATCCGCTGGCGCACAACTTCCGGGTGTTCGACAAAATTGGTCGTGGTGTCAACGACACCGGGCACCAGAACCTTGTCATCGGGGATCTCGGACTTGCGGTCGCGGAACACGGTCCATTCGTGCGCGTGACGGGGGTTCGACGTCTCGAACAGCACATAGCGCGCCTTGGTCGCCATCAGCGTCGGGAACACGGTGTTCATGTCGATGTCGCAGGTGTGCGGACCCTCGTAGTTGCCCCAACAGATATGCACCCGAACCTTGTCCTGCGGCACATCCGCGAGCGCATGGTTCAGCGCCTCAACGTGGGCGTCCGCGATCTTGACGAACTCGGCGTCCGAAAGATCGGCAAACAGCATGTGTCGCGACAGGGCGAGGTCGGGGCAATCGAGTTGCAGGTCCAGACCGGCGGCCACAATGGTCTCGTATTCCGCCTTCATCGCGTCGGCCAATGCGGCGAGGTAGGCGTCCCGCGTCGGATAGTGGTCGTTTTGCAGAAACAGCGAAATCACGCCGGGCGAGGCTGCATTCATAAAGCCACGCGCGACCCCGTGCGCAGCCATCGCGGCCTTGAGGTTGGCGATGTCTTTTTCCAGTTCGCCCTGTCCCTTGCTGGTCACGGGGCCGGTGCACATGGGGCGTGCGTATTGCGGGGTGCCGCCATCATCCGCCAGACGCTTGAGAAAGCTGGGGAACTGCTTGAGATCGGCGGGGGCGTTGCGCGGACTGTCACCGGAAAAGCCGGTGTAGCGGTCTTTGACGTATGTCGCATAGCTGATCTTGGACGTTTCGCCATCGCTGACGATATCGACGCCTGCCGCCACTTGTTTGCCGACCGTGTCATGTACGGCCTGCGCCATCGCGGCGTCAAAGGCGGCCGGATCGTAGGCCTCGCCCTTTTCGCGGGCAAAGATGAAGTCGACGACCTCTTGGCTGCGGGGCAAGCTGCCCACATGGGTGGTTTTGACCATGATCGTCCCTCACGTTCCTGTTACCGGTATTTATGGCCGTTCCACGAATGAAGTGCCATCCCACACAAGCGGCGCGGCACAGTTTTCTCCCTGTGCGCCACAGAGCGAAAAGGACCCCGTGATACGAAGCGCCAAGGCGCCGCTGTAATGTGGTGTGATCGTGAGGGACGTGCCCAGAAAGTCGATTGGATTGACGTAGGCGCGCGATGACAGGAACACCATCTGGCTGCAATTGGCCGCCCCGCAGAACGGGCGCGGCATGGCGCCGGGACAGCGGATGCCGCCCCAGTCCACGACAAAGTCCGGTGTCCCGTCACGGTCGAGATCGCCCGCCTGCACCGCGTCGCCCGGCACGGGCACCGGGGCACCACAGCCTTGGGCCACCCGGTTGATGACCTGCGGGGGCACGGTCACGGTGCCCGGTGCAGCTGTGGGGGCCGATTGCGCCGCGGACCACGCCGCAGCGCAGTCGTTCTGCACCTGCGACAGCGCAGGGGCCAAGCCCGCAACGGGCAATTGCCATGCTTGTTGCTGTCCGGGGGCAAGGATGATCGAACGGGCCTGCGCCAGTGCGGACCACAGTGGGTCCGTGGCCGAGATGTCGACCTGCCACATGCTATCAAGCTCATTGAAGGTGATCGTGGGCAGGCGGTAGCCCGTCTGATCCGACCACAGCACCACGTCGTCGCGGATCACATCGTTGCCAACGGGAACGCGGTCGGTTCCGATTTCGAGCCGGGTCATGCCGGGCGTCATCGGACGAATTTCATGCTGTTCGACCTCCACCGCCGGACGGCGCTGGAGCGATGGCGCAAGGCAGATCAGGTCAACCGACGCCCCGGCCCGCGCCGTGTGAAAGACGAAATGCCCCCCGTCCACGCTTTGCGCTTGCCAGACCTGCGCCTGTGCCTGTGCCTGTGCCGTGCTTGCCCAAAGGGCCAGAAGACATGCAATCAGCCGCGCCACGTGGCCCCCGCGGGATCATCCGTTCCGACAATATGATAAAGCGATGCCTCACCCGTCATCGACGGCACTGCATTGTGCGGCAAATCCTCGGGCACGCTCATTGTATCGCCGGGCGCAAGCGTCGTCTCACCGCCGTCCCATGTGACACGCCAATGGCCGCGCATGGGCATCAGGACGGATGGTCTGTCGTGGCTGTGCATATCCAATGTTGCGCTGGAGCGGGTAAGCAAATCAACTTCGAAGCCGGGTTTGTCACGGATGATCCCCGTCTCTCCGATGACCTTGCAGGGCCGATCCTTGGCCAAGGCCACCATATCCCAATAGCGGCGCACGCCAAATCCCACGACCTCGCTTGGCGTCATTTCGGGGAAGGTTTGCAGGTCCGCATCGCCAAGCGGTGCCATGGGCTTTATCCCGACGGGCAGGGTTTCGCCCCGCTTGCTGTCATAAAGACTGCCATTTTCCCCGAGGGTAAGACCGTGGTCGCGGGCGTCCTCGATCACTTGCGGTGCCCAGATCACGCCGCCCCCGGCATCGTCCCCCCCAAGGATCGCCATAATCATCCCGTAATCCGTGCCCACATTCTCGAACCCGCGGAAAATGCCTGTGGGAATGTTGATGATGTCGCCTTCTTCCAGCACGACCTCGCCCGCGTCGCCCCAGCGCCCCCAAAAGAACCGCCAACGCCCTGACAGAACAAAGAACACCTCCGCCGTGCGGTGACTGTGCAGCGAGTTGCGGCATTTTGGCTGCTGACCGGCTGCGCCGATGTTAAACCCGTGCGGGATCGAGATGTGCACATGTTGGTCCGGGCTTTCCGACACGCCACCGCCGATGATGGTAAAGTTTTCCTTCTGGTCAGAGCCGGGCGTGTGTGCGTCGATGAACGCAGTCTTGCAGGGCTTGAGCTCGCCGTATCTGACGATGCGCGGCTCCATTTCGGCGGGGGTCATATCGGGGTCCTTTCCGGTGGCAACAGGGGTTCGGGCAGCGGGTCGCCCGGTGTTGTGTCTGTCAGTTCGGCGTGAATCCAGACCATGCGGTCACAGAACCAGACCTTTGGCAGGATCGTGGCAACGATGCCTGCCAGCGTGGCCCACGGGTTCAGGACGACAAGCCCGTAGACAAGTGGAACCGCGCCCAACGCGCTGAGCAATGTCAGTACGTTGGCGGCACGCACATGGTGCGCCGCGACGACGTACGTCTTGCGGGCCAGAAAAATCCGTTCACCAAGCGTCGCGCGCGATGCCCACGTCCCAAAGTTCCGTGGCGGCGGAAAAGCACGTGGGTTGTACCACGTCCACGCCACTGCCAGCACAAACAGGGGCAAGGCCCACCAGCCGATCCACGTGCGTGCATAGATCGCCAGCACCAAGAGCGGCAGACAGGTGAACCGCGACCAGACGCTGAGCGGGTTTGCGTGACGCCGCCAGTCGGCATCCTGCATCCCCATCAGGCGTTCAGCGGCGCGGTAGAGGTCGGTCATCCCTGCCCCTTTAGCTGCGCGTTCTCGGCCTCAAGTTCGGCGATGCGGGCGTTCAGCTTGTCCATCTCCGGTCCGACAAGCTGCGCGATCTCGCTTGCGTCGAAACGCGGTGTGATGAATTGCGGGCAATTCCAGTCGAACGCCTCCAGCGTGATGATGACCAGCCGTTCCACGCGGCCCTGCCCATCCGCCGGCAGTTGGTCAGCCAGCGCCGGATCATCAGCGGCCTGCACGAACCGTGCCCGGCCTTGCATCTTCATCCGGGCTTTGCGAGCATAGTCCATCAGGAACAGCGACACACGGTCGTCGGCCCTGATGTTCCCTTCGGAAATGTGCTGCTTGTTGCCCCGGTAATTGGCAAAGGCAACGGTGTGATCGTCCAGCACCTTGAGGAACCCGGCAGGTCCGCCGCGATGCTGAATGTAGGGCCAGCCCGTTTCGGAAACCGAGCCAAGATAGAAGGACGTGCGGCTGGTGACAAAGGCGATGTCGTCCGCGTTCAGCGGGCGCGTGCGCGGGCCATAGCCGCGCGCATACATCTCTGCGCTGCCGTCCGCCTCTTGCAGGGCCTTCACCCCGTCTGTGAACATGATGTCGTCATAGCGTTGCATGGATCAATCCCGTTGGCCGCCCACGCATCTTGCGGGCTGTCCTGAGTTGGGGACTGAGTGGTTCCAATTCAAGGATGCGCTCTACCCCGTTTGCAACAGAATCTGTTTCCAGATCGCGGTCTCGTCGAAGAGCGTGAATTCACGGCGGATTTTGGCGGGTGCGGCACCGAGGCTGCCAAATTCGGCATGACTGATCCCCAGCACATAGACGCCGGCCCCCGTGGGTGCGCCGAAATAGCCCCAGCCGTCATGCTTGCCGTGCAGGCTCCAGCGGATGGCGGCACGGGGCGGCATGGTCGGGTCTTCGCGCCCAATCTGATGGTCAATGGTGAATGTCGCGTCCGGAAAGGACGCGCGCAAGCCCATCCAGAACCGGTCCACCGGGCCGGTGCCATGCCCCGTTTCGCCCCCCGGATATTCGGATTGCACAGCGCGGTCGTATTCCGTGGGGATGGCGGCCATGTCGGCCCCCATAATCCGCTCCAAAACGCTGGCGTATGTTTTGCCCCAAATGTTGTCGTTGCCGTGCCCCGAATAGGGGCCGGGCTGATCCGTGGCGGGCGTCAGGGGGCGCACGCAAGCCTCCGGCCCGCCTTCGCGGGCAATCAGGTCTGCGGCATAGGCCTTGGCGTCCCAGCCGATCTGCCGGACGATGGCAGTCTGATCCCGGATCAACCATTCGTCGTTGATCTGATCGTTGATCGCGTGGCAGTCGGCGATGATCCGGTATTGCAGCTTTTTCCCGCTGGCGGGGCCATAGACCCCATCGGCAAGGTGGGTGGCGGTGCTGAGGATACGGTGCGACGACAGCATTCCCGCCTCCGGTGTCCCGCTCCAGATCACGTCCTCGCCCAAGAGTTGCCGGTCAGGAAATTCGGCCAGCGTGGCCATGGTGGCCCCGATGACCTTTTCGTTGCCGATCACCACGGAACCGGGCGACCGCACGACGATATCGGGGCTGTAGTAGTGGTGCAGGGTCGCTATGCCGCGATCCTCCCAAATCTCCTTGGTGATGCCGATGATGTAATCGGGAAAGTCAGCCCAACGGTTCGAAAAGCCCTTCATGTGGTCCATCCTTCGGGGATACGGGCCGAGCCGCGCAGGATGAGCGGGCCATCAAGCGCGACGCGGCGGGGAACGGTTTGTGGATCGGCAAGGCGGTCCATCAGAATGTCGATTGCAGCCTTTGCCAAACGCCCAGCCGGTTGGCGCACGGTTGTGAGGTCATAGGACGGCCAGGCGGCAAGCGTTACGTCGTCATATCCGACAACGGACACGTCCCCCGGCACATCAAGGCCCAGTTCAAAACGCAGAACATCCATCACGGCAAAGGCCATGTGGTCATTGGCACAAAACACCGCGTCGGGCCGCTCCGGACCTGCAAACATATCGCGCGCGACGGATTTTGCTTTGTCAAAGTCAAAGTCGCTGACACCCCGCGAATAAAGGGTTTGCCCCGCATCACCAAGCCCTGCCAGAAACCCCGCCTCGCGGTCTCGCTGGGTCGACGCGCCTTCCCACCCTGCGACATGTGCAATGCGGCTGTGCCCACCCGCCACGAGGAATTCGGCCAGCTTGCGCCCTCCCGCATAATTGTCGGAGGTCACGGCAGATAGGCGCGCGTCATCCTGGGTGCGGTTGAACAGTACGATGGGAATGCCCGCCGCCTCGCAGCGTTGCGTCAGATCGTTGGACATGCCGACGCTGGCCGCAATGATGCCGTCGACCTGATAATCGAGCAGCTCTTCCATCACCTCATCTGCTTCGGTGACGGAGTTCGAGGCCATAAAGACCAGCACGTGATAGCCCTGTTCCTGCAAAAGGCGGCTGATGCGCTCAATCGCTTCGGGGTAGAAATGGTTCTCCAGATAGGCGACCAACAATCCGATGATGCGGCTGCGCCCGGTGATCAGACTGCGCGCCAAAACATTGGGCCGGTAGCCCAGAGCGGTGGCCGCTTGCCGCACCTTGTCGGCGGTCCGCTTGGACACGGAGGCACCGGGCGTGAACACGCGGCTCACGGCGGACCGCGATACCCCGGCACGCTCTGCCACATCCAGCGCTGTCACCTTGTCCGGCATCAGGTCACCCGCCCGCAAAGCCGGTCATGGATATGCTTGCACCCGATCAACCCCAACTCTCCAAACCCGGTTGTTCCGGGATAGGGCGTGATCGACCATGCGCCCTCGCTGTCATGCGTGCCGACCACCTTGATCTCTTGGATCGGGTAGATCTGAATCAACTGGCGATGCCGCGCAAAGCGCACATTGCCCTGCATTGCGTTCCAAGCATCCCCGGCACTTTGCGGGAGCCTCAGTCCGAGGTCGGTATGCGACATGTCGGCGGGTTCGCGCATCAGTCCGCCGTCCATCCACCGTCAATGAGCATATGCGTGCCCGTGACCATTGCCGACGCGTCGGAGGCAAGGAATTGTACCGCGCCCATGATGTCGCTGACTTCGCCCACACGGGGCAGCTTGATCTTGTCCATGATCCACGCCAGCCGGTCGGGGTTGTCGAATGTGGGGGCTGTCAGCGGGGTGCGGATAAAGGTCGGGCAGATCGTATTGATGCGGATGCCCGCCTTGCCCCATTCAATCGCCATGGCTTTGACCATCCCTTCGACCCCGTGTTTCGTGGCGCAATAGACGCTGCGGTCGATGCCCCCCACATGACCCATCTGACTTGAAATGTGGATGATCGACCCCGGCTTGCCCGCATCGGTCAGCGCGGCTGCGGCGTAAGTCGACAGGAAAAAGGCGCTGCGCAGGTTGATGTCGAACACGGCGTCGAAATCTGCGGGGGCCGTGTCGATAGCCGGGCCGTGCCGGGCCAGCCCGGCGGAATTCAGCACAATTTCGAACGGCGCGTCAAAGGCCGCCTTGAGCGCGGGCAGATCGGTTTGATCCAGTGGCAGGGCTTCGGCGCTCCATCCTTCGGCCTGCATCGCGGCGACGGCTTGGGTCAACGCGTCGACGCGGCGCGCTGCGCAGACCACATGCGCCCCGGCCTCAGCCAGCGCCACGGCGCAACCCAGCCCGATGCCGGATGATGCGCCCGTGACCAGCGCACGTTTGCCGGTCAGATCCAGAGTGGGTGTCCGAGGCAGATCCATCATGCTGCACGCCCCGTCTCGGGATCAAACCCGGCGCGCGCCTTGTTGAATTCGCGCATCCGCGCCAGCACATCGACACCCAGTTGGTCATACATGTGCAGCAGGTCCACCATCACCCAGTTCTCCCGTATCAATCCACGCTCCAACCGCCAGAAATCGAGACTGCGCATGGCAATCTTTTTGTCCACCGGCGGCAATCCCAACCAACCGCCATGCGTCAGCGTCTGGTACATATTTGGCCACCCAGTTACCGCAGCATAGGCACGATCCCCGAAGAAGTGATAGACGATATCCTCCACAAACGCGCCACGGTCAGGCATGGCGTTCAGGAACGGAATCTGGTGCCAGTCGCGAAAGCCTTGAATGCCGCGCCCCGTGCCAATGCCCGACGGCCCGTACCACGTCATCCGCGGATGCCAGAACCGCTCCATCTCCATCACCTCCGGCCCGCCTTGGCTGGGATGGCGCTTCATGTGCGTCAGCATGTCGATGATCTGCTGGCAGGTGGCCTGCCCCTGATCGGCATCGTACGGCCCCGGCACCAGCCCGTCACAGGTGGCGGGCCCCGGCACGTGCCATTCCCGGCCCAACGATGGCACCATCGGCCAGGCACCGGCCTGCATCATCACCTCGGGAATGTCCCACAGCGCCTGCATTTCGGTGATCTTATCTTTCTCAAAACGATAGAACTCGTGAAACCGCATGTGCACAACGTGCCCTGTGGGCGGAATGTCGAGCCATGGTGCAACGAAGGTGCCGGTGTAGTAACCACCGCATCCGACCCAATCGGCGCCTTCGGGTGTGGGACCCGCCATGACGATGTGATCACGCCGTTCAAGGTCCGGAATGGCCGCAAGCAGCGGCGCATAGGCCGCGTCGAGATATGCAGAAACGCCCTGCATCGTGCCAAAGGGAAAGGCCAGGTGAAAGGCAATTTCAGGGGCGCACACCGCCGCAAGGGCGTCACGGACCGCCCCTTGGTCAAAGTCGTACATCGCCGCCCGCACCGGGGCCAGCAGGGCCTTGTGTCTGCTTGGGGCGTCCGTCATGCCGCGTGCCTCTTCAACGGGCCAAGCAGGTCCACGCCCATCTGCTTGAACAGGTGGATCATGTCGACAAAAACCCAGTTTTCGGTGAATTGCCCGCCGTCCCGCAACCAGAAATCCAGCCCAGACACCTCAATCGGTGCGCCAGTGGCGGCGTGCCCAAGGTAGGGCCCGCTGTGATGCCCGATGACGCCCATGGGGCCAGAGGCCGCCAAAATCCGCCCTTCGGCAAAGAGGCTCTCCAGATGCATGACTTTGCGGTCAGGAAAGGCTGTCAGCCATGGTTTCTGATGGAATGTTTCAAATTCTGCCAGCGACAGGCACGCGCCAATGCCGCCCGGCCCGTACCACTTTACATTGGGATGAAAGAATTGCGCCATGCCCATGCTCGACAGGTCGCTTTCGTCAAAGCTGTTGAGCCCGCCAAAGATGAACGCCCGGCCCAGTTGCAATGTCTCTGCCGTCTCTTGTGTGTCCTGCGGAGCGCGCAGTATTCCGTCAAACCCGGTTGGCGCCGGGTAGACGTGCATGGCCCCGCGCGGGCGGGGCAGAACAGGGTGGCCAATCTGGTCGCACCAATCCACCAGATCCCAGATGGTCTGCGCATGGGTCACCCGACCCGCTGCGTCAAAACGTAAAAAGTCGCCCCAGCGAATGCGCAGATCGGCGTCAGTGACGGGAATGCCAAAAACTTCTGCCACCGCAAGCCCGGTATAGTAACCGGTGCCCGCCACCCAGTGCGCACCATCGGCGTCGCCCTCATTCAGCGCGTCCGACTGCCCAGCCACAAAAATATGCATCTGCCGTTTCAGGTCAGGGATCGCAGCCCGCAGGGGCGCAAACATCTGTGCGACGACACTTTCGGGACATGTCTGGACACCCACAGGTTCCGGCCCCTGCCAGTGACGCAGTTCCGACAGCATCGGCAAGGCCGCGCCCGGATCACGATCCAGCGCCGCCCAAAGCGTCAGAGCGGTCTGTTTGTTGCGCTGGTTGGTGTCGCCCACGCGATCTGTGTCCCTGTCTCTGTCCAAAAAAATCCTGGGGGAGGCGCAGCCGGGGGGCAAAGCCCCCCTCCGCACGCGGCCCCTACTCTGCCGCGTCCCGTGCTGGTGCGCCCTCGCCATAAGGCACGTTCACACCGCCATATCGGCGGACCCGCAGATTGCATTGTTCGGCATGGCCCACGAACCCTTCGAGCATACACAGGCGCGAGCCATAGGCGCCGATCTCTGCTGCCGCTTCGTCTGTTGTGACCTTCTGGTACGAATGGGTCTTGAGGAACTTGCCGACCCACAGACCGCCCGTATAGCGCCCCGCCTTTTTGGTGGGCAGGGTGTGATTGGTGCCGATCACCTTGTCGCCATTGGCCACGTTCGTGCGGGGTCCAAGGAACAGCGCGCCGTAGCAGGTCATATTGTCGAGGAACCAGTCATCGCGGTCGGTCATCACCTGCACGTGCTCGCTGGCGACATCATCTGCCACCTGCAACATCTCGTCATAGGTGTCACACAGGATCACCTCGCCGTAGTCCTCCCACGATTTTGACGCCGTGTCGGCGGTGGGCAGGATTTTCAGGATGCGCTCGATCTCGGTCAGCGTTTCCTCGGCCAGTTTGCGCGAGTTGGTCAGCAGGACGGCGGGCGAGTTGTATCCGTGTTCCGCCTGTCCCAACAAATCAGTGGCGCACATTTCGGCATCCACCGTCTCGTCCGCGATCACCATCGTCTCGGTCGGCCCTGCAAAGAGGTCGATGCCCACGCGACCGAAGAGTTGGCGCTTGGCCTCCGCCACAAAAGCGTTGCCGGGACCAACCAGCATGTGGACGGGGTCAATTGTCTCGGTCCCGATGGCCATGGCTCCCACGGCCTGAATGCCGCCCAGCACATAGATTTCATGCGCGCCGCCCAGATGCATCGCCGCGATCACCGCAGGGTTGGGCTTGCCCTGCCAGGGCGGGGTTGCCGCAATGATCCGGGGCACGCCCGCCACGCTTGCCGTGGCCACGGACATATGCGCCGAGGCCACCATGGGAAACTTGCCGCCGGGCACATAGCAGCCCACGGATTGCACAGGGATGTTCTTGTGACCAAGAATAACGCCGGGCATTGTCTCAACCTCGATGTCGAGCATCGAGTCCCGCTGCGCCTGGGCAAAGTCACGGACCTGCTGTTGCGCAAACTTGATGTCCTCCAGCTCGCGCGGGGTCAGTTCTGCGATCAGGGCGTCGATCTCGCCTTGGCTCAGGCGGAAACTGTCGGGGCTGTATTTGTCGAACTTTTCGCTCAATTCGCGGACAGCCACATCGCCGCGCGACTCGATATCGCTCAAAGTTGCCTCGACGGCGGCGCGCACCTTGGCGTCGTCTTCGGCCCGTTCGGCCTCGGACTTGGCGGTCTTCAGATATTCAATCGTCATTGTCTCACCTCAATTGTCGGGGCGCGGCGGGGTCCGGACGCCACGGTCAAACGCTTCCCAGCCCATCCCGTCGAATACATCGACGCCGAGTTGGGCCAGAACGTGGGGGAAATCGACCATCACATAATTGTCCGTGATGCGCCCGTCCTCCACCTTCCAGAAATCCATGTAACGGATCTCGATCCGCTTGCCGGTGGGGGCCACTTGCATGAACTGACCGCTATGCGTGGCCTCTTGACGGCCGAAAGCGGCGGCCCATTCCCCCATATAGAGCCGCGCTTCGTCTACGCAGACTTTGTCGGAAAAGGCGGCCTGAAACGGGCGCTGCCAGTTGTCCTGAAACTCTTGCAGCCCGTTTTTGGTGCCACAGCCGGTGTTCCCCATCCAGCGAAATGTCTCGGCGAAGAACTGGCCGATGTCGTCAATCCGGTGGTCGTTGAGACCATCCACCATCCCCTCGATCACCGCGCGGGTCTCGTCCGTTTTGGACATGTCGGTGGCGCGGGTCAGGACCGCTTGTTCCGGGCGGGAACCTTTCATGTGTCGTGCATCCTTTGTTCAGATGTCGGAACCGGGGCGCTGCCCCGGACCCCGTGGTATTTTCAGTCAGAAGAAACCATCACCCCTTGACCGCACCCGCCGTCAGGCCGGAGACGATCTGGCGCTGGAAGACCATCACCAGCAAGAAGAGCGGCGCGGTGATGGAGACGGCGGCGGCAACGGCTTCGACCTGATCCGTGGTGGTGGTTTCGCGGTTAAAGTAGCCCGCGATGGCCGGGACCATCGTCTGGTTCTGCGCATCCAGCAGCAGCGAGGTGACAAGAAAGTCGTTGTAACCCAACAGGAAGCTGAACAGCCCCGTGGTGATTACACCGGGCCACATCACCGGCATGATCACGCGGCGGAACGCCTGAAAATGCGAACAGCCATCGACACGGGCGGCTTCGTCCAGTTCGGCGGGAATGTTCTGGAAGAACGAGCGCAGCATCCAGATGGTGAAGGGCTGGTTGATCGAAACCAGCACCGCGATCACCGCCCAGGGTTGACCGTAGAGTGTCGGGCTGAGTTCGCCAAATATGGGGCGCAGGATTTCCGCCGAATTGATGAACCACGGCAGGTAGCCTGCCACCAGCACCGAGTGCGGCAACGCGCGAAAGATCAGCGCGAGGATCAGCAGCCAGAAGGCGAGGTTCGAGCCGGACCGTGCCAGCCCGTAGCCCGCCAGTGTACCAACCGTCAGTGAGATCGTGACCACGCCTGCCGTCACGATCATGGAGTTCATGAAGTTGCGGTAGAACTCGTTCTCGCCCCACACGGCCACGTAATGTTCGGTTGTGAGCCCAAGAACAGGTGTCCCCAGCGGACCAAGGATGCTGTTGATGATATCGAACACTGGCGGCAAGACGCCGAAGAACAGGATCACGAACACGATCCCGTAAACCGCGGCCCCCACAAGCCAGCCCACCACGATCAGACCTGGCGGTGTGAAACGTTCCACCAATCTGGGCAGTCCCGTAAACGCCCAGCGGATGGCAAAGAACAGGAACGCCAGACCGAGGATGATATCCGGCACGCTCAACCCGTTGCCCGTCGCACGGGTGACGGGGCCGAGGATCACATTGAGCGGGTTGGCGTCGAACGCGTCGCGGGGTGACTTGAAGCTCATCACCGCGATCCAGACGATCGGGAAAGCGGCGAGCAGGCACCAGAAGGCGAGGAACGCGCCGGATGCAACCTTGAGCGACAGTGGCTGTGCGGTGGCCTTTGACATCAGTGGGCCCCTCCCTTGTGGTCGCGCCATGTGCGGCGCAGCGGCAGGATCAGCAGGATCACGATACCGATCATGGTGAGCATAGCGCTGGCCGAGGCGCGGCTGACCGCGCGATTGCCAGCATCATCCGGTACGAGGAAGTCGTAAGTCAGCCATTGCAGCGAGATGACGTGCGCCTGACTGCGGAAGCCCACGATCTCTTCGAACACGCGGTAACAGTCCATCAGGTGAATGAGCGCGATAAAGATGATCAGCGGCATCAGGTGCGGCACGATCACATAGCGCAGCCGCTCGAACCGGGATGCGCCGTCGATGATCGCGCTTTCCAGCGTGTCCATGTTCACGGTTTGCAGGCCCGCGTAGAAGATCACAAAGGCGAACGGGGCCACATGCCAGACGCGATAGAAATACATCAAAAGCTCGATCGTCCAGGCTTGGGCGAACATCGCGATGTCCTGCCCCGTCCAGCGTTCCAGCGCCGCCGTCAGGATGCCGTCTCCCACAAACAGCCAGTAGATCGACAGCGATCCGATCACAGGCGTGATGATGAACGGCAGGAGCGAAATGAAAATGACCGGGCCGCGTAAGGACTTGGCGGCGTTGTTCACCGCAAGTGCGATAGCGAGGCCCACACCAATGACCAGCGGCAGCGTGATCAACGTGAACATCAGCGTGAACCGCAACGCCTTCCAGAAATCGATCTGCCAGATATCGCCAAAGTTGGCGCTGCCGATGGCGGCCCAGACCTTGTCCATCTGAAGCACGTTGCGATAGCTTTGCAGGCCGACCCATTCGGTGGTGGTCAGCGTCTTGCCCGTTGCCTCGTCTATGATGGGAATTGTCTTGAGTTCGGTCGTGCAGGTCTGTGTGAGGAAACCCGGTGTACAGGTTTCGACCTCGACCTGTTGCAGGACGGGCTGGGTAATCTGGAAGCTTTGCAGGAACACCGAAACCAGCGGGGCCGCGATGAATAGAAGCATCATAAAGACCGACGGGGCCACGAACCAGAAGAAGGTCTTGAACTTCATGCTGCGTTCCTTGTTGCTGCGGCGGCCACATGGCCGCCGATCTGCCAGCCGATCATTATCGACGGGGCATTTGTGTTGGCGGTGGTGATGCGCGGCATGACGCTGGCATCTGCAACCCAGAGGTTTTGCGTGCCCGTGACGGCGCCCTTCTCATCCAGCGGACCACCCAGAGCGAGCGTGCCCACCGGGTGGTAAGCGGTGCCTGCGCGGGCGCGGATAATGCTGCGCAGGGCGTCGCCTGTGGTGGCCGCGCACGGAAAGGCTTCGGGGGCACGGCGGGTTCCAAAATCGGCTGTGGCGAGGATTTCGCGCAGGCGTGTGACGCCCTTGACCATCATGTCAAGGTCGTGGTCATCGCCGAACAGGTTCAGGTCGATGAGCGGCGCGTAGGGGTCGTGACCGATACGCAATTGTCCGCGCGACCGCGGCTGACACAGGCACACATCGGCAAAGTAACCCGCTCCCCAGATAATGCTGCGGCTTTGCCAGCCCATCAGGAACGGCAGGAAATGGGTCTGGACGTCGGGCGCATCATCCCCGGACACGCTGTAGAATGCGCCAGCTTCGACAGTGTTGGAACTAAGCCGACCGGAGCGGTTCAGCAACCATTGCAGCGGTGACAGCGCCCAAGCGGGCAGTTGGGCCAGTGTCAGGCCGTAGCCCGACCCTGCCCCTTTGAAATGCAGGCCAAAGCCGGGGTGGTCATGCAAGTTTGCGCCCACAAGGGGGGCATCCACGCGCACGTCGATGCCTGACACGCGCAGATCATTGCCCGGACCGATGCCCGACCGCATCAGGATCATCGGGCTTTCTATGCTGCCTGCGGACAACACGACACCTGCGCGGGCGCAAAGCCTGCGCCCGTCTCGCAATTGCACACCCGTCGCGCGGGCGCCGTCAAAGGTCACCTGTGCAACCTCGGCCCCGGTCAACACAGTGGCACCGGACGGGCGCAGGAACCCGTCGGCGGCAGACCAGCGCGCGGCATCCCGCATATTGCAGTGAAAGACGCCTGCACTTTGCCGTTCGGGCGATGGCGGTGCGCCGGGATCATTGGCAGGAAAGACACGGCCAAAGGTTTCGGACAATGGATGCGGATGTGGCAACCGGGCGGGCGTCATGCGCGCCTCTACCGCGTCGAATGCACGCCACACCGTCGCGCTGTCCCATCCGGGCAGATTCCACGCGTCGAAATCCGCGCGGCAGCCGCGGAACCAGACCATCGAATTGATTGAACCGGACCCACCCAGCATCTTGCCACGCGGCACCGGAACTTTGCGCCCCCCCACAGACGCCATGGCGACCGTTTCGCGTTTCCAGTTTCGGGTGTCAGACCGCATCAGATTGACCAATCCAAACGGCACCTTGACCCGGATGTCCCGGTCACTGGGGCCTGCTTCGATCACAAGCACGGATGCGCCCGGTCGTTCAGCAAGGCGCGCGGCCACCGCGCACCCGGCAGAGCCACCGCCCACCACAATATGATCGAATTCCGATTGCATCTGTCCCCCGGTTGGTTGGGCTGGCCGGGTCTGCCCCGGCCAGCCCGATTGGATTTACTCCAGCACGCCAGCTTCTTTGGCGGCTGTGGTGTAGGATTCGTCGATGGCCACCAAAGTCGCCGCCGCATCACGCTCGCCCGTCAGGAACGCAGGCAGTTCGTTGCCCAATGCCGTGTGCAACAGACCCATCTGTGTGGTCGACGGATAAGGCGGAGGCGCGGGGTTGGCGGTTGCGGTTGCAATCGCACCCTTGGCCAGATCGCCCGGCACATAGCCATCCACCAGCCAGATCGCCGCCTCGTTGGCGCTTGTCACCATGTCCTTGTCGAGCCCTTCCATCGCCAGACGGAAGGCGGCATCCGCCTCGGCGTCGGTGATGTTCGACGCGATCACGATACCGTCCCACCACAACGTCGTGGCCGGTGCACCGCCGTCCATGGCGACGGGCGCTGCGGACATCGCAACCTTGCCCACCACTTGGCTTTCGTTCTCGTCATTCATCGCGCCGGCACGGCTGGCCCACAGGTTCGCCATGGCGATCTTGCCCTGCTGGAACTGCTGCTGCACGTATGTGGAGTCGCTGACCAGAACCTCTGGATCGGTGTATTCCAGCGTCTTTTTCATGGTCGCAAGCGCTTTCATGCCCGCGTCTGAATTCACCGCTGTGGTGTTGTCATCGTTAAAGAATGTGCCGCCGAAACCAGGGTACATGTTCACGAATTCCTGCGCCAGGTTCCAGCCGGATTTCATCGTTGCACCGATCGGGTGATCGACAACGCCTGCCTCTTTGATCTTGTCTGCGGCGGCAAACACCTCGTCCCATGTTGTGGGTGTGTCGATGCCCAGATCGGCAAGAATGTCAGAGCGGTACATCAGGTGCTGCGTGTTCACCATCATCGCCACGGCCATGATCTTGCCATCCACGCGGATCAGTTGGTTCGGCGTCAGGTTCTCACCATATTTTGCAACCAGATCGTCCAGCGGACGGATGGTGCCCGCATTCAGCAGCGGCGTAATTGTCCCGTTAGACACCCCACCGATATGATAGAGCGAGGGGTTTGCCTCGAATGCGGCGGGTTGCTTGGTGCGGAATTCCTGATCCAGCTCAGCTTGGAAGTTGCCACATTCGGCCATGGCGTCCGTGACAGCCTTCCACGCCTCAAAACCTGCGCTCAGCGATTTCAACGGCACGTCGTTTTCGTAGGAACACGCGGCGAAAGCCGTGCTGCCCAGGAGCGAGATCGCGCCCGCCAGTGCCAGTTTCTTCAGATACATTTGCAAACTCCCTGTTGCGTTTGGTGCCAGTGCATCTTGCAAGCCTGCACTGGCTTGGATTGGGCAGCCCCCAAGGGCCGCCGGTTCCTCAGGCGATACGTTCGCCGGAGGAGGATGAGAATGCGTGGCAGATGCCCGCAGGAACGGTGAACGAAACGGTGTCGCCAATCTCGGCCCGGTATTCCTTGTGGGCTTTGATCGACACCAACTGGCCGCCAGCGCGCACCGTCAGCATGGTGGCGTCACCCAACAGCTCGATCGTGTAGATCGGTGCGGTGATCTGGCCACCGGCGTCGGCCACGGCGGCGTCTTCGGCACGAAAACCCAAAGTGACGGGACCGTCTGGCCCCTCAAGCCCGGAGATCGAAACATTGTCGCCCGTGAACGTACCGCTCTGCATCTGGCCGTCCATCAGGTTCATCGCCGGAGAGCCGATAAAGCTGGCCACAAATGTGTTGGCGGGCCGGTCGTAGATATCTGTGGGCGTGCCCACCTGCTGGACCTTGCCCTGCTTCATGACGACAACCCGGTCGGCAAGCGTCATCGCTTCGATCTGGTCATGGGTCACATAGACGGTGGTCACCTTTAGCTCGTGGCTGAGGTTTTTGATCTGCGCGCGGGTCGAGACGCGCAGTTTGGCATCAAGGTTCGACAGCGGTTCATCCATCAGGAACACATTAGGCTCCCGCACGATGGCACGGGCAAGCGCCACGCGCTGGCGCTGACCACCGGACAACTCGGCGGGTTTACGGTGCAGAAACTCGTCCAGTTCCACCATGGCAGAGGCGCGGCGCACACGTTCATCGTGGCTGGCCGGATCAACCTTGCGCACCTTGAGCGGGAAACGGATGTTTTCGTAGACGTTCAGGTGCGGGTAAAGACCGTAGGACTGGAACACCATCGCCACGTCGCGGTCCTTGGGGTCGAGGTCGTTGACCCGCTTACCGTCGATCACGATATCGCCATCGGTCGCGTCCTCAAGACCGGCAATCATCCGCATCGTCGTGGTCTTGCCGCAACCGGACGGGCCCAGCAAAACGAGGAATTCCTGATCGGCGATGGTCAGGTCGAAATTGTCGACCCCGACGAAGTTGCCCCACCGCTTGTTGATATTGCGTAGCTGAATTTCGGCCATGGCGTCCCCCTGATCCCTTAACGGTACGGGCGAGGTTGCCGCTGAGGCAAGACATTTTTGCACACGTGTGCAATTTTGCGGTCAAGCCGCCTAGCTGTGCATCTGGCCTACTTGAAATCGCCTTGATTTCAGGCACTTCGCGCAACCGTTCCACGTGCACACCGGGTTGGGCGACGATGCTTGGTCGGAAACCTTGCCGGTTTCCGACATAGCCTGCGCGCTAGAAAAACGCCTGAAGGCCGGTTTGCGCGCGCCCGAGAATCAGCGCGTGAACGTCATGCGTGCCCTCATAAGTGTTCACCGTCTCAAGGTTCATCAGGTGCCGCATCACTTGGTACGCACCGTCAATTCCGTTGCCCCCGTGCATGTCACGAGCATGGCGCGCGATCTCCAGCGCTTTGCCGCAATTGTTGCGCTTGACGATGGAAATCATCTCGGGGGCGGCCTCTGCTGCGTCCATCAGGCGTCCCACCTGCAAGGAGGCTTGCAGGCCCAGCGCAATTTCCGTCTGCATGTCTGCCAGCTTTTTCTGGAACAGTTGCGTCTGCGCCAGCGGCTTGCCAAACTGCTTGCGGTCGAGGCCGTATTGCCGGGCTGCGTGCCAGCAGAACTCCGCCGCGCCCATCGCACCCCACGAGATGCCGTAGCGCGCCCGGTTCAGACAGCCAAACGGCCCCTTCAGACCCTCGACATCCGGCAGCAATGCTTCCTCGCCCACTGTCACGTCCTGCATCACGATCTCGCCCGTGATGGAGGCGCGCAAAGACAGCTTGCCTTCGATCTTGGGCGCGGACAGGCCGGCCATCCCCTTTTCCAGAACGAAACCGCGGATTTTGCCACCATGGGCCTCGGACTTGGCCCAAACCACGAACACGTCCGCGATTGGTGCGTTTGAAATCCACATTTTGGCGCCGTTCAGCACATAGCCATCATCGGTCTTTTTCGCCGTGGTCTTCATTCCCGCCGGGTCCGATCCTGCTTCGGGTTCGGTCAGCCCGAAACAGCCGATCCATTCACCCGAGGCAAGCTTGGGCAAGTATTTGCGCCGCTGCGCTTCGGAGCCGTAGGCATAGATCGGATAGATCACGAGGCTCGCCTGCACCGACATCATCGACCGGTAGCCGCTGTCGATCCGCTCAACCTCGCGGGCGACGAGACCGTAGGCCACATAGGACCCGCCCAGACCGCCATACTCTTCGGGCAGGGTCACGGCGAGCAGTCCCATATCGCCCATCTCCCGGAATATGTCGGGGTCCGTCGTCTCATTCGCGAACGCGTCGACGACACGCGGGGCGAGCTTTTCATTGGCGTAGGCGGCGGCAGAGGCTTGGATCATCCGCTCGTCCTCGGTCAGCTGCGCTGCGAGGCGGAACGGGTCGGACCAGTCGAAATGGCCCAGATCAGGCGCGTCTTTGGGCTTCAGGATCTTGGATTCGGCATTCATGGCGTCAGTCCCCTTGCGCGGCAGCAGTCACATTTGCGCGCAGGGTAGCGGCCCGGCGGCAATGTGCAATGCCCCCGCAATGCTTTGCATTGAGGCAAAGCATCGCGGCTGCGCCCCGTTTCCGCCCCATTTCCGCCCAAATCGCCCGGCATAAGACACTCATATGATTCTGTCTCAGGGGTGGGGCTGAAGATATATAGGAGTGCTGCCATGAAGCGCGCAATTTTCACCGGAACGGTCGTGACCGCTCTCATCTTTGCCACAACTGCGATGGCGGCGGAGCACAATATCCTGATCCTGCCCGACACGTATTTCCCGGAAACCACCTATCTCAACCCGGGTGACACGGTGAAATTCATCAACATCTCGGGTGACGAGCACACGATCATCGCCGCAAACGAGGCATGGACCATCGGCCCGCTTGATGCGGAGGAGGAATACTCCATGGTCGTCGATTCCGAGATTGAACGCACCTTCCACAATGCGAACGCGATCAACTCCGACGGCACCTATGCTGTGACCGGCGACATCAGCTTTGACGCGTCGCCGGTAAACTGATCCCTGCGCGCTAATCGTCGTTCGGATCGATCAGCGCGGGACCAGAGGCGCGGTTTGAATTGACCGCCCGCGACACACGGTGCCATTGCAAGGCATCATCCGGGGCTGCACGCATCAGGCGCGCGGCCCCTTTGCCCTGCTCTCCCAGCCACAGACCGACATCCTCGGGCTCAAGCACCACCGGCATCCGGTGGTGGATCGCCGACATTGGCGTGTTGGCCGCCGTCGTGACAATGGCCGCCGTACGCATCCGCGCACCTTCGTCGCCCTTGGCCACCCAGCTTTGCCAAACGGCGGCAAAGGCCAGAGGCGCGCCATCTGACCGTGTGATATACCATGGCAAGCGCACATCCCCGTCCCGCGTCCATTCGTAAAATCCCGACGCCACAATCACAGCCCGCCGTTCGCGGCACGCCGCCCGGAATGCAGGTTTTTCCGCAATCGTTTCAGCGCGTGCATTGATCAGCAACGGACCGTCATTGGGGGCCTTATACCAATGCGGCAGAAACCCCCAACGCATCGGACCCAAGTGCCGCGTGCCGTCTTTAGACCGGACCACATGGACCGCATTTGTCGGGCACACATTGTAATTGGGCACATCGGGCAGGTCATTCGCGGGCGTCGCGTTGAACAGCTGCGCCATCGCATCATTGGGCAATGTCACCGAAAATCGTCCACACATAACGCGACCCTAGCGCAAAGCCCAAAACGACGTAAGGCGGGCCGAGGCCCGCCCTACGCATACGCTTCTCAACAGCGCTTATTTCACGGTGATACGACCGTCGGTATAGGGCGTGAACGGCCCCTGAGCGGCCAGGTATTCGGCCAGCACATCTGCCAGGTCGGGACCGAAATCATACGCATTTTCAGCGGTTGTGAACATGCCGTAGCCGTCACCGCCATTGCGCACATAGTTGTTGGACACGACACCATAGACCTTGGCCGGATCGATGGGCGCGCCGCCCACCATCACGTCGCTGACCCGTTCACCCACAGGCTTGGACGCGTCAAAGGCATAGGTCAGCCCTGCCACTTGCGGGAACCGGCCCTTGACCTCTTCGATCTGGCTCACTCCGTTTTCCAGCGCGTCGATCATGGTCTGACCTGACACTTGGAAGGTGGACAGCGTGTTCTGGAACGGCAGCACGGTCAGCACTTCGCCCATCGTCACCTCACCGGAATCGATGGAGGCCCGGATACCACCGCCGTTCTGGATGGCGATCTCGATCCCCTGATCCTTGACCCGGTCCAGCATGGCATCGGCAATAAGCGACCCCATGGGGCATTCCTGCACCCGGCAGACCGACCGGTCGCCTTCGATGGCTTCTGCCGCTTCTGCGACGACTCGCGTCTTCATCTCTTCGATGGGCGCGCCCATCTCGGCGATGCGTTCGATGAACGCAGCGTTTGGCTCGACCGAAGCATCGAGGATCATCGGGTCGCCCGAGGCCGCTGTCACATTGCCCGCGTCGTCAAAGGTCACGGTCAGGTGGCCGAGATACTTGGTATAGGCATAGGCCTGTGCCACCGCTGCATCGCCAACCATCGTCGGGTAGGCAGGCGTGCCGTCATCGTCGTTTGACATGAGTGTGTGGCTGTGCCCGCCAATTACGACGTCGATGCCATCCACCGCCTCCGCGATATCCAGATCCTTGGACAGACCCACGTGGTTCAGCGCGATGATGATATCGACACCCTCGCCTTGCAGCGTGGCGACATCCGCCTGCAGCGCCTCAATCTCGTCCTGAAAGACGACATTCGGACCCGGGCTGGACGTTTCGACCGTGTCAGTCGCTAGGGCCGAGATCACGCCGATCTTCTTGCCGCCAACCTCAAGCACGACGTGGTTTTCGACCTTGCCGTTAAGCGTCGCTTCGCCAGACAGATCGAGATTGCCCGAGATGACCGGAAAGCTCACTTTTTCGATGAAATCCGCCAGGCCCTGCGGGCCGTCATCGAATTCGTGGTTGCCCACGGCCATAGCATCATAGCCCATCTGTTCCATGAACTCGGCTTCGGCAGCGCCCTTATACGTGGTGTAGAACAGCGAGCCCTGAAACGGGTCGCCCGCGTCCAACACCACAACGTTCTGGTTGTCCAACTGCGCTTTCTTGGCGTCGATGGCAGATTTCACACGTGCGACACCGCCAAAGCATTTGCCCTCAGCTTCGCCTTCCGCGTCGCAGGTCGAATCGTATTTGTTGATCGACTCGATCCGGCTGTGCATGTCGTTGGTGTGCAGGATGTGCAGCGTGTATTCTGCCGACGCCATGCCAGCGCTCAATGCCAGTGCAGCCGTTCCCATCAGAAATCGGGTCATTTGGTATCTCCCCTATTGGTTATGCCAGTATCGTGACAACAATCTGCGTCACGAGTCAAAGAGGTTCCTTACGGAAACCGGACGACAAAACCGTGACAGCGCGCCCTTGACCAGCGCGTGGGCAATCGGCATCACGACGCCATGCTGATTTACAAGATTTTCCGTGCGCCCGAATGGGCCGCATTGCGCAAAAACGGGACAACGCCGGGCGCTCCGATCGACGTGGCCGACGGGTACGTGCACTTTTCCACCGCCGCACAGGCATCAGAGACGGCGGCCAAGCATTTTGCCGGTCAGGACGATCTGTTTCTGATCGCGGTTGAGGCTGACAGTTTGGGCGATGCGCTGAAATGGGAGGTGTCGCGCGATGATGCGCTCTTTCCACATCTCTATCGTGAGATGCGGCTGGAGGACGTGCATTGGGCGCAACCCCTGCCCGTTGTTGACGGCACGCATCAGTTTCCGGCGGGCGCAGGTTTCGCATGAGCCATATCGACCCGACCCGCGCCCAGTTTGACGCGTTCAAAGGGTTGGACCGCGACCACCCTGTCGAAATGCTGAACCTCGTCGCCTTCAACGATCTGGCGAATTATCCCGGTGATCACGAGCTTGCCCGCGACGGGCTGACCGGTGCACAGGCCTATGCGCTTTATGGCAAACACTCCGGCCCGGTATTGGCCCGCGTTGGCGGGTCGATCCTGTGGCGCGGCGGGTATCAGGCGACGCTGATCGGGCCTGCGGACGAGGCTTGGGATGCCATGTTCATTGCGCGCTATCCAACCGCGCACGCCTTTCTCGCCATGGTGTCGGACCCGGATTACCAGCGCGCGGTTGTCCACCGTCAAGCGGCTGTGCGCACCTCGCGGCTGATCCGCTGCGCGCCTCAATCGGGCGGAGAGCGTTTTGCATGAAACGAATGCTGGAACAAATCGGCACGCGCGCCCTGCGCCACCTTGACCCCGAAACGGCCCACAGCGTCGCGCTTCGGGCGCTGAATGCCGGTCTCGCCGCCCAGCCCGGCCCGGTGACCAGCAATCGGCTGCGCACATCCGTGGCCGGTCTCGATTTGCCCAACCCGGTGGGGCTTGCCGCCGGGTTCGACAAGAACGCAACCGCGATCGCGCCGCTGTCACGCGCGGGCTTTGGCTGGATTGAGGTCGGGGCCGCCACCCCCCTGCCCCAACCGGGCAACCCCAAACCAAGGCTCTTCCGCCTGAGCGAGGACCGGGCAGCCATCAACCGCTTTGGTTTTAACAATGACGGGATGGAGGCGATTGCGCACCGCCTCGCCCAGCGGCCCAAGGGCGTGCCCGTAGGCCTCAACCTCGGTGCCAACAAGGACAGCGCCAACCGGGCCGAAGACTTTGCCCGCGTGTTGCAGCATTGCGCACCGCATATCGATTTTGCGACCGTCAACGTCTCCAGCCCCAACACCGAAAAACTGCGCGACCTGCAAGGGCCGATGGCGCTCGCAGCGCTGCTGGATGGTGTGATGCAGATGCGCGGCACTGTGCCCGTTTTTCTCAAGATCGCACCGGACCTCACTGATCAAGACCTCGCCGATATCGCGAAGGTCGCCGAAGATGCGCGGATCGCGGCCATCATTGCCACCAACACCACGCTGGACCGTCATGGCCTCGCCAGCAGGCACGCCAATGAAAAAGGCGGTCTGTCCGGACAGCCGCTCTTTGACAAATCAACTCAGGTGCTTGCGAAATTGCACCGGCTCACCGCTGTCCCGCTCATTGGCGTGGGCGGTATCGCCACTGCGGATCAGGCCTATGCCAAGATCAAGGCGGGTGCCTGCGCGGTCCAGCTTTATACCGGCCTTGTCTACGGAGGCCTCAGTCTCGCTGCGGATATCGCCCAAGGGCTTGATACGCTTCTGGCCCATGACGGATATGCCAACGTGTCCGACGCCGTTGGCCGCGACGCCCGATGATCCTGTCTTCTTCTCTTTGACAAATACTCCGGGGTCTGGGGCAGCGCCCCAGTCCTCAGGCCGCCGCCCGCTCCAAGGCCGGATAGCGCAGCCCCAGCGTCACCCCCCGGGCGGCAAATGAAATCAGCAGCGCCGCCCAAAGCCCGTGATTGCCGAAGACCGGCAACAGGACCCAAACCGCGATCCAGTACAACACGAACGACACCGCCATCATGTTGCGCATGTCCCGCCCACGGGCCGCACCGATGAAAATGCCGTCCAGCATCCATGCCGCGCAGCCAATCAGCGGGGCGGCCACCATCCAAAGAAGATATGTGCGCGCCTCCTGCTGCACGCCCCCATCCTTGGCCATCAGGTCAATCAGCCACGGTCCCGCCAGCCAGAACCCGGCGGCCATCAGGCAGCAGACCACAAGCCCCCAAAACCCCGTCAGACGGGCCGACCGGCGCACCCGGCCCGGATCACCACGACCATAGGCGCGCGCGATCAGCGTTTCAGCGGCAAAGGCGAACCCATCCATCGCGTAGGCCGTGATGTACATGAACTGGATCAACACCTCGTTGGCCGCGAGCGTCTCATCGCCAAACCGCGAACCAAGCATGGTGAAGCTGTAAAAGATGACCATCAGCATCGCCGACCGGATCAGGATGTCGGTGTTCAACAGTGCCATTCGGATCAGCTTGGCCCGGTCAAAGATACGCGGCCAATCGCGCCACGCGGGCCGTTTGAACGCCCCAAGGCAGAACCACAGGCCCAATGCCGCCCCGACCACTTCGGCGATCACAGTGGCAATCGCCACACCCGCCACACCCCAGCCCAGCCACACGACAAAGGTAAAACTCAACGCGATGTTCAGCCCGTTCATCAGCAATTGCACCCAGAACACGCCGCCCGTCCGCTCCATCGCGACCAGCCAGCCGGTCAGCGCATAGACGGCAATGGCCGCAGGCGCACTCCAGATACGGATGGTCAGGTAGGTGCGCGCCAGCGCTTCGGCCTCGTCGCTTGCGGTAAAGGTCCACAGTCCAAAGGCAAAGATCGGCCCTTGCAGCGCGATCAGCGCCACGCCCGACACCCCCGCCACCATCAGCGCACGGGTCAACCACGCGCTCACCTCGTCGTTGTCACCCGCACCCGCCGCCTGCCCCACAAGGCCGACCGTACCCATCCGCAGAAAGCCGAAAATCCAGTACACCGTTGTCAGAAGGATCGCCCCAATCCCCACCGCCGCGATAGGTGCGGCCTCACCGATCTGGCCCACAACGCCCACGTCCACCGCGCCCAGCAACGGAACAGTTGCATTGGACAGCACGATGGGCAGCGCGATTTTCAGCACCCGCCGATGTGTCAACGGTGCAGGCACCGCCTCGGGCGCGGGCGCCGTACTCACCGGCGCTGCGGCATCACGAAATGCCCCGTGCCTTGCGCAAACAGCTTGCCGCGATTGTCTTGCCACGCCTCCACATGCACGCTGGCATACCGTCGCCCGGCCCGGTTCACACGCGCCCGCGCATAGGCATCACGCGGCAGGCCCGACCGCAGATAATCAACCGAAAAATCCACCGTCTTGGGCAGGCGCGGCAATGGTGCCGCGCCAGCGGGATCAAAATCCAGCGCGCCGCTTTCGATGTCTTCCCACAGATAGGCCCAACTGAGCGTGATGATTGCCGTCTGTTCCAGAAACGCCGCCGTAACCCCGCCATGCAATGCAGGCAGCAGCGGGTTGCCGATCAGCTTTTCGTCAAAAGGCAGGATGCCTGTCAGTTCATCGCCACGCCGGTCAAAGCGCAGGCCAAGATACTGGATATACGGCACCCCGCCGACCAGTGCCTGCAATGCTGCATCGCGCCGCTGTTTGACCACCTGTACCGGTTCGGGCCGCTTCATCGCACGCCCTCCACCGTAAAGGCACCTGTGGCGGTGGCCACCGGGTTGTCGGCGTCCTCGTCCCAGGCCGTGGCGCGCACAAAAGCCACCGACCGCGTCACGTGATAGCACGTCGCGGTTGTCGTCAATCCTTGCCCCGGCGTGGCCGCGCGCATGTAGTCAATCCGCAAATCCAGCGTCGCAGTACCTCCCCCGTTTTTCGGGTGGCACATAACGGCGGCACCGCAGCATGTGTCCATCAGCGCCGACACCGCACCGCCAGAGATCACCCCCGTTTCCGGGTCACCCACCAGCCGCGCGTCATAGGGCATCGCAATCGTGGCTTCACCATCGCCCATCGCCCGCAACTCCATGCCCAGATCGCGCGAATGCGGGATCGCCTCGATGAATTTGCGGGCAAGCTCGATCTGATCGGCCATGGCGAAACCTTTCCACGTTTGCGCACAGTTATGTGGTGCGCAGTCCACAGCGGCAAGCACCAGTTGCACGGGACCGCCCCGCCGCATAGGCTCCGACACAGGGAGAGAGATCACAATGGCTGACGACCGTTTGAGCTTTAAGCAGATGTGCGCTGAATTCGACGTAACGCCCCGCACGCTGCGCTACTATGAATATATCGAGTTGCTGCAACCTGACCGCGAAGGCAGGTCACGTTTTTACGGTCCGCGCGAATGCGCACGGATGAAGCTGATCCTGCGCGGGCGCAAATTCGGCTTTCAACTCGAAGACATCCGGCAGTGGTTGCTGATCTACGAACACGAAGGGACCGAAGCGCAGATGCGCGCGTGGGTCGAACTGGCAGATGGTCAGCTCAAGGAACTGGACGAACAGCGCCGCCAACTGGATGAGGCGCGCGACGAATTGCAGGGTCTGCGCGACAGCGTCGCCACGGAACTCGATGGATGAAACGCTATCCTTTTGCCGGGACGTCCGGCATTGGAAAACGTGCTTAAGAAAGTACGGAGTAAACAGTGCAAATACAGAGGATTATTCGACATTGAAGACGGTAGATGTTCAATACCGTTTAACCAGATCATATTATAGATGCCGCATGGCTACAGGCCCGTTTGGGCAGGCCCTTTGGTTTATGTTTGGCGCGAGCACTGACCGCGGAGGTCACGATTATCAGACGTCTTTGCAAAAATCTGTTCGGTAGGCACATTGCGGCAATCGTGCTGGCGCTTTGCGCCTCGCTGGTGACCCATGGCAAGGCCGCCGCCGAAGATGTGCCCATGTGGGTCTACCACAATTTTCCGCCATATGTCGTGAACGAGGATCTGCGCGAAGGCATCAGTTTTGAACTGGCCGACATGCTCACCGCGATGTCGGACGGCAAGTACCAATTCAACGTCGTTGTTATGCCGCGCAAGCGGCTCAACAACAGGATTGCGGATGGGGCACCCGGCATGGTGCTGTGGGCGAACCCTGCATGGTTTGGCGACAGCGACAGAACGCGTTTTCTGTGGTCAGCCCCGGTTCTCAATGACCAGAACGACGTTATTTCGCCCACCGAGGTGTCGTTTCAATATGATGGCCCGGGGTCACTGGATGGGCGGATGCTTGTCGGTGTCACAGGGCACAGATATCCGGGTGTGGACGGTATGATCGAGACGGGCAGCGTGGAACGTATCGACGTCAATGCAGAGGATGCGCTGGTGCGTTTTATCGCCAGTGGCCGCGGCGAAGTCGCGATCGTCGCCCAATCCGCAGCGCGGTATTTCGTGCAAAAGCATGAACTTGGCGAAGCGGTGCATTTTTCCGGCACGCCGCATTCAAGCTATCAGCGTCACATTTTGTTCCAACCAGAACTGGCACCGGTGCACGCATATGTCCAAGACGCGCTGACCCGGTTGCAGCAGTCACCCGATTGGGCGGCCGCCGTCGACCGATACGCGCTGGACCTTGCGCTGCAACCCCAGAGGCCAGAAAACTAGATCACCGACAGCGTTGCGCAGGTGGCCAGATGATTGACCCGTTGGCTGGTGCTGCCCTGTACAAGCGCCCCGATACTGCCAAGGCCCCGGCGCCCTGTTACGATCAAATCGGCGCCAACATCCTCGGCACAGGCAATGATCTGCGCGGCAGGTTCACCTTGATCCGTACGGATATCGGTCACGTCGCAACCATGCTGTGCAGCGATTGCCGCTGCGTGCTGGGTGATCTTGTTGGCAGCCTCGACGACTTCTTTGTGATCGGGCATAGTTGTTACGGCGTGATACCCCGCGACAGCCCCCATCGCGAACGCGACCGTGTGCGGCTGTGGCGTATGCACCAGATAAAGGGCACTGTCGTATTTCTGCGCCAGATCGCAGGCGATGGCCATGGCGTTGTCCGACATCTGTGATCCGTCAACACCCACGACAATTCTCTTGAACATAACAGGCCCTCCATTTGGCTGCCTCAAAAGTCTAGCAGCTGCGGACCTGCGCCGCCTTGACATGTATCAACGGCGTTTGGCCCCCGAAACGGTGCTCTGGCGGTCCGACCACAGTCCCCACCCGCCCGTCAGTGTGCGCAACATATTGCTTGACGTGAGCCGCAATCACGTCAACGCGCAAAATGACGTTACGTTGATTTACGTCAACGTTACGATCCTGTTGCATCCGTGCGATCCTATGGCCATGTCATCGCCGTAACAGGATAAGCGAGTGATCCGATGAGTGAGAAAACGATGACCATCCGCGAGATGTGTGACGCCTTTGATGTCACGCCGCGGACACTGCGCTTTTACGAGGCCAAGGAGTTGCTGTTCCCCGTGCGGAACGGGCAAAAGCGGCTGTTCACCCGGCGCGACCGGGCGCGGCTCAAGCTGATCCTGCGCGGTAAACGCTTTGGCTTTAGCCTCGAGGAAATCCGCCAGTTGCTGGATCTGTACCACATGGGCGACCAGCAGCAGACGCAATTCACCCGAACTTACGAGATCGCCAAGGACCGGCTGGCCGACATGGTGCGTCAGCGCGATGAGTTGAACGAGGCCATCACCGATCTCGAAAATCAGTTGAAGTGGGGCGAGAAAATGATCGCCTCGATGAATCAGACGAAAAAGGCCGCTGAGTAAGCAGCCGCGCTACAGGGAGAGAGACCATGCCCAGCTATACCCCCCCCACCAAAGATATGCAGTTCATCCTGCACGAAATGCTGAACGTCACCGGCTCTGGTATTCCGGGCTATGACGAGCTTGAGGCTGATTTCACCTCTGCCATTCTTGATGAGGCGGGCAAGCTGACCTCCGAAGTGCTCGCCCCGCTAAACGTAGTGGGTGACAAGGAAGGCTGCCGGTTGGAAAACGGCGTGGTCTACACCCCCACCGGCTTTAAGGACGCGTTCGAGCAGGTCAAGGAAGGCGGCTGGCCCGGTCTGGATATGCCCGAGGAATTCGGCGGCCAGAACATGCCCTATGTCATGGGCACCGCCGTGGGCGAAATGTTTTCGTCCGCGAACATGGCTTTCACCATGTATCAGGGCCTGACCCACGGTGCGGCCTCTGCCATCCTCGCGCACGGATCTCAGGAGCAGAAAGAAACCTACCTGCCCAAAATGGTGTCCTGTGAATGGACCGGCACCATGAACCTGACCGAACCGCATTGTGGCACCGATTTGGGCCTGATGCGCACCAAGGCCGAACCGCAAGACGACGGCAGCTACAAAATCTCCGGCCAGAAGATCTTTATCTCCGCCGGTGAACACGACATGGCCGACAACATCATCCACCTCGTGCTGGCCAAGATCGTCGGTGGCCCCGAGGGGATCAAAGGTGTGTCGCTCTTTATCGTGCCCAAGTTCCACGTGAACGAAGACGGCTCGCTTGGTGCCCGCAACGGCGTTGCCGTCGGCAATATCGAAGAAAAGATGGGCATTCACGGCAACTCCACCTGCGTGATGAACTATGACGAGGCCACAGGCTACCTCATCGGAGAAGAGCACAAAGGTATGCGCGCGATGTTCACCATGATGAACGAGGCGCGTCTGGGCGTGGGGATGCAAGGTTTGTCCCAGGCCGAGGTTGCCTATCAGAACGCGCTGGACTACGCCAAGGACCGGCTACAGGGCCGCGACGTAACCGGCGCGAAAAACCCCGAAGGTCCGGCCGACCCGTTGATCGTGCACCCCGACATCCGCCGCTCGCTGATGGAGCAGAAGAGCTTTGCCGAAGGCGCGCGCGCCTTCATCCTGTGGGGCGCCACCATGATCGACGCCGCGCACCGGGCGGGGGACAAGGACGCCGATGGCATTGTGTCGCTGCTGACACCTATCATCAAAGGCTTTCTGACTGATGTCGGCTACGACATGACGATCAAGGCGCAGCAGGTCTATGGCGGTCACGGCTACATCGAAGAATGGGGCATGTCGCAATACACCCGCGACGCCCGCATCGCGATGATCTACGAAGGGGCGAATGGCGTGCAGGCGCTGGACCTTGTGGGCCGCAAACTGGCGCAGGACGGTGGCAAGCACGTGATGGCTTTCTTTGATCTGGTTAAATCCTTCATCAAGGAGAACGCTGGTCAGGACGAAGCGTTCGACAAGGATTTCCTCGATCCGCTGAAAGCAGCGTCCAAGGACCTGCAGGCCGCTGGCATGTATTTCATGCAGAACGGCATGACGAACCCGAACAACGCGCTGAGCGGCTCGTATGACTTTATGCATATGTTTGGCCATGTCTGCCTTGGCCTGATGTGGGCGCGTATGGGCAAGGCTGCCAAAACGGCGCTGGGTGCGGGCACGTCGGACCCCGAGTTCTACGAGACCAAGCTGGCCACCGGGCGCTACTACATGGCGCGGCAACTGCCTGCCACCGCACTACACCTGACGCGCATCCAGTCTGGCGCGGAGCCGGTGATGGCGCTGGAAGCCGCAAACTTCTAAGCTGTGCGGGTGGGCCGCAATGGCCCACCAAACGCCATTTGGGGGACTGCGCGTGAAGGCACTGCTGGGTTTTGTCGAAGTTGCAGGCGGAATCGCCTTCATCCTGCTTCTGGTGCGGGCCGGGTACGGTGTCATTGCCAGCGACGTGCAATCCGGCGCAGAACCTCCCGATTTTGCGGGGCTTGTGCGGCCTTACCTGATCTTTGCAGGGCTCACATTGGCGGTCAGCATCGGTGCAGGCCAGATCAAGAAACGGATGTAAGATGCCCAAACGCTTTCGCCTGACCCGCCGCCTGCCCATCGCCATGACCGAGGACGGCTACCGCCGGCTCAAGCGGTTTGCCGCCGAAGCCGGCCTTGACGAGGGCGAGGCCCTGTCGTTTCTGTTCGAGAATTTCGACAGTGTGATGAACGAAGAAAACCTGGCGGCCCGCCTGCGGCTGTTCAATTCCGAGCTGGAAGCGCGCAAGCGCTGAGCGGCTCATTTGGGGAGGATATAGCATGAAAGATATGGCCAACGGCACATCGCAATGGATGACCGATGAACACGCCATGATCGCCGACATGACGGCTCAGTTCATCACCAATGAATGGTCGCCGCATTTCGACCGGTGGCGCAAGCAGGGGGAAATGGACCGGAGCACTTGGGCGCAAGCCGGTGAACTTGGACTGCTCTGCCCTTCGATCCCCGAAGCGTTTGGTGGCGCGGGCGGCGACTTCGGACACGAAGCCGCGATTCTGATCGAAGCTGCGCGGGCAAACCTCGCGTCTTGGGGTCATGGTATTCACTCAGGGATCGTTGCGCATTACGTGCTTGCCTATGGCACCGACGACCAAAAGGCACGCTGGCTGCCCAAACTGTGTACCGGCGAACTGGTGGGGGCCCTCGCGATGACCGAACCTTCCACCGGATCGGATGTTCAGGCGATTAAAACCCGCGCGATCAAGGACGGCAACGCTTACAGGCTGACAGGGTCCAAGACTTTCATCACCAACGGCCAACACGCCAACCTCATTGTTGTGGCGGCGAAAACGGACCCGTCCCTTGGCTCCAAGGGCATATCGCTGGTGGTGGTCGAAACCGACGGGGCCGAAGGGTTTGAGCGTGGACGCAATCTCGACAAGATCGGAATGCACGCCTCGGACACCTCCGAACTGTTCTTTGACAATGTAGAGATCGCCCCCGAAAACATCCTCGGTGGCGCAGAAGGACAAGGCTTTTATCAGCTGATGCAGCAGTTGCCCCAAGAGCGACTGGTAATTGCCTGCGCCGCCGTTGGCGCCATGGAAGGCGCCGTTGAACGTACGATTGCGTATTGCAAAGAGCGCGAAGCCTTCGGTGGCAACCTCATGCAATTCCAAAACACCCGCTTTAAACTGGCTGAGGCAAAGACACGAACGATGGTCTGTCGGTCATTCTTCGACGAATGCATGGCCGAGCACATCCGCGGAGAACTGACAGTCGACAAGGCCGCGATGTGCAAATATTGGACCACAGACACGCAAGCGTGGGTGCTGGACGAATGCCTGCAACTGCATGGCGGTTATGGTTTCACGCAGGACTACGACATTGGGGGCATGTGGACAGACGCACGGGTGCAACGCATCTACGGCGGCACAAACGAGATCATGAAAGAGCTTATTGCGCGCGCGCTCTGATGCGTCTGGCACCTGTGCAATTGATAAGGATGGGAGCCTCCGGCGGGAGTATTTTTAAAGAAAAGAAGCAGGGGAAGGTCCACCCCTCCGTCCGGCCCGAAATCGGGATTGACCCTGTGAGGCGGGACGTTGGGGCTTCTCCTCTTGCGGTCATCGGCTCTCCAGCCTGTACCGCTCGCAAAAGAGGCCACGATTCTGGTTAACAACGTCTGAAAGTGGGAGAGTGTCATGTGCTTCTTCTCTTTCCAAATACTCAAAAGACGGCGGTCGCCGCCGGTCACTCAGGCTGGGAGGAGCTAAAATGACATTGAAACTGCACTGCTTTGGCGAAAGCGGAAATTCCTATAAGGCGGCGCTCGCGCTTGAGTTGTCAGGTCTTCCTTGGGAGCCGGTCTTTGTTGATTTCTTCAATGGTGCCGCACGTACGGATGCGTACCGCGCCCTTAACCCCATGGGTGAAGCGCCGTTGCTGATTGATGGTGACAAACGCATCAGCCAGTCGGGCGTCATCCAGCAGTATATCAGCGACAAATCCGGCAAATTCGGCGGCACGAGCGATGATCGCTATGAGGTGCTGCGCTGGATACTTTGGGACAACCACAAGCTCAGTTCGATGTGTGGCGTCACGCGGTTTCTGATGAATTTTCTGCCGGAGGAGAAGCGGCCACAGGAGGTGATCGCGTTCAATCAGGGTCGCCTCAAGGGGGCCTATACCGTGCTGAACGCGCATCTGGATGGGCGCGACTGGATTGTCGGGGACAGTCTGACCAACGCGGACCTGAGCTGCTGCGGCTATCTCTATTACCCTGAACCGTTCGGCTTTGACCGTGCGGATTGGCCAAACATCGATCGCTGGCTCACGAACCTGTCCGAGACCCCCGGCTGGAAAGCGCCCTATGACCTCATGCCCGGCTCCCCTGCGGATCGGGCGTAAGTTTACCTAAAACGCCGCAACGTCACCCTTGATTAGACCGCTCGGTCTATCCCACTTGATATGCAACGACACGCACAAGGCAAAAGGACGAACCCGATGACCGAAGCCTATATTTACGACGCCCTGCGCACGCCGCGCGGCAAAGGCCGCAAGGACGGCGCCCTGCACGAAGTGACGGCGCTGCGCCTCAGCGCCTTGACCCTGAACGCGCTCAAGGAACGTAACAACATCGACGGTCACGCCGTCGAAGATGTGATCTGGGGCAATGTCACGCAGGTCATGGAACAGGGCGGCAACCTTGCACGCACCGCCGTACTGGCCTCGGATCTCGACGAAGCGATTCCGGGCATAGCGATCAACCGGTTCTGTGCAAGCGGGCTGGAAGCCGTGAACATCGCCGCAAACCAAGTCCGCGGTGGGGCTGGCGACGGCTATATCGCGGGCGGGGTCGAGATGATGGGCCGTGTGGCAATGGGCTCTGACGGAGCCGCGATTGCAGCCGATCCGTCGATTGCGATGGAGAGCTATTTTGCCCCACAGGGCATCGGCGCAGACCTGATCGCCACAGAATACGGCTTCTCCCGCGATGACGTTGACCAATACTCCGTTGAAAGCCAGCGCCGCGCCAAGGCGGCGTGGGACGACAAGCGGTTCGAAAAGTCCGTCATCACGGTGCGCGACCAGAACGGCCTGCCGATCCTTGATCACGACGAATATATGCGCCCGCAAACCGATATGCAGAGCCTCGGCGCGCTCAACCCTGCCTTCGAGGCGATGGGCAAGGTCATGCCCGGCTTCGACAAGGTCGCATTGATGAAATACCCGCATCTTGAGCGGATCAACCACGTGCACCACGCGGGCAATTCGTCCGGCATCGTTGACGGGGCCGCCGCCGTTCTCATCGGCAATAAGGAGCTGGGCGAAAAGCTGGGCATCAAGCCCCGCGCCCGCATCCGCGCCACTGCCAAGATCGGCACCGATCCCACCATCAACCTGACCGGCCCCGTGCCCGTGACACACAAGATCCTTGCGGATCACGGCATGAACATCGGAGACATTGACCTCTTTGAGGTGAACGAGGCTTTTGCCTCTGTCGTGTTGCGGTTCATGCAGGCGTTTGACGTGGACCACGGCAAAGTCAACGTGAACGGAGGGGCCATTGCGATGGGTCACCCGCTGGGTGCGACCGGTGCCATGATCCTCGGCACGCTGGTCGATGAGCTGGAGCGATCCGACAAGGAGGTTGGCCTTGCCACGCTCTGTGTCGCCTCCGGCATGGGTGCCGCCACAATCATCGAACGCGTCTGATGGCCCACAAGCATCCCATCGGCGACGATCACCCGTTTCCCGCAGTGTACGCTCTGGCTCAGGCCGGGGCACTGCCCGCGCTGAAACTGGTGACCGCCTATGATGGGGCGCTCATGCGCCTTTACACGCAAAGCCCGGACCTTGTGTTCAAACTGCACCTCGACCCGGGCAGCGCTATGGACCGCCAGCGGTTCGACTACCACAAACATATCCGCATCGATCCCGGCACGCCCGAAGAGATACTGGCCCAGATCAAAGCTCACATCGAAGAGCACGGCCAGGACACCGCGCGTCCGACCCCAAGGAGACCCCAGAGATGACAGATTTCACACTCACCAAAGACGCCGAGGGCATTGCCACGATCACGTGGGACGTCGAGGGCAAGACCATGAACGTCATGTCTTTCGAAGGGCTGGAACAGCTCAACGACTGCATCGATGACGCGTTGGCCGACGAGGCTGTCAAAGGCATCGTGATTACGTCCGGCAAGGACAGCTTTGCAGGCGGCATGGACCTGAACTTGCTGGCCAAGATGAAAGAAGAGGCGGGCGACAACCCGGCCAAAGGCCTCTTTGAAGGCACAATGAAAATGCACGGCCTGCTGCGCAAGATCGAGCGCGCGGGCATGGATCCCAAGACCAACAAGGGCGGCAAGCCCATTGCCGCCGCCTTGCCCGGCACCGCCGCTGGCATCGGTCTTGAGCTGCCGCTGGCGACCCACCGGATCTTTATGGCCGACAACCCCAAGGCCAAGGTCGGCCTGCCCGAAATCCTGGTTGGCATCTTCCCAGGTGCTGGTGGCACAACCCGTCTGGCGCGCAAGCTGGGTGCGATGGAAGCGTCGCCGTTCCTGCTGGAAGGCAAGATGGTCAGCCCCGACAAGGCCAAAGGCAAGCTGGTCGATGAAGTCGTCGCCGACCCCGTCGCAGCCGCACGCGAATGGGTGCTGAACGCCACGGACGCCGACATCCTGAAACCTTGGGATGCCAAGGGCTACAAGATGCCCGGCGGTGCCCCATACCACCCCGCAGGCTTCATGACGTTTGTGGGCGCGTCGGCCATGGTCAACGGCAAAACCCAAGGGGTCTATCCCGCCGCCAAGGCGCTGCTGAGCGCCGTTTATGAGGGCGCGCTGGTGCCGTTCGACACCGCGCTGAAGATCGAGGCGCGCTGGTTCACCAATGTGCTGATGAACCCCTCGTCGGGCGCCATGATCCGGTCGCTCTTCCTGAACAAGGAAGCACTGGAAAAGGGCGCCGTGCGTCCCGAAGGTGTGCCGGATCAACGGGTCAAGAAACTGGGCGTGCTGGGCGCGGGCCTCATGGGTGCAGGTATCGCGCTGGTGTCAGCGCAGGCAGGCATTGAGGTGGTCTTGATCGACCGCGATCAGGAAAGCGCGGATCGGGGCAAGAACTACTCCGAGAAATACGTCGAAGGCGGCATCAAACGTGGCAAGACCACGCAGGAAAAGGGCGCAGCACTGCTGTCCCGCATCACCGCCACACCTGATCTGGACGCGCTCAAGGGCTGCGACCTGATCATCGAAGCCGTGTTCGAGGACCCCAAAGTCAAGGCCGAGATCACCCAAAAGGTCGAGGCGATCATCCCCGACGATTGCATCTTTGCCTCCAACACTTCGACCCTGCCGATCTCCGAACTGGCAAAGGCCTCGAAGAACCAGGATCAGTTCATCGGCATCCACTTCTTCTCGCCCGTCGAGAAAATGCTATTGGTCGAGATCATCAAGGGTGCCAATACCGGCGACCGGGCCGTGGCCAAGGCCCTCGATTACGTGCGCCAGATCCGCAAGACGCCCATCGTGGTCAACGACGCACGCTTTTTCTATGCCAACCGCTGCATCATCCCCTACATTAACGAGGGGACGCGGATGGTCACAGAAGGGGTCGAACCCGCTTTGATCGAAAACGCCGCCAAGATGGTCGGTATGCCCCTTGGTCCGCTGCAACTCACGGATGAGACGGCCATTGATCTGGGCGCGAAAATCGCCCGCGCGACCAAGGCCGCTATGGGCGACGATTATCCCGACAGCCCCAGCGACGACCTGATCTTCTGGATGGAAGAGCTGGGCCGCATGGGCCGCAAGGCCAACGCAGGGTTCTATGACTACAACGAGCAGGGCAAACGTCAGGGCATCTGGCGCGGCGTGCACGACCGCTATCCGTTGATGGACGATCAACCGGAATTGACCGAAGTGCAGCACCGCCTTCTGTTTTCCCAAGTGCTGGAGGCCGTTCGCGCGCTCGAAGAAGGCGTGTTGATGGACATTCGCGAAGGCGACGTGGGCGCGATCCTTGGCTGGGGCTTTGCGCCGTGGTCCGGTGGTCCTCTGTCGTGGCTTGATATCATCGGGGCGCCCTACGCTGCCGAACGGTGCGATCAGCTTGAGGCCAAGTTTGGCGAACGGTTCAAATGCCCCGCCCTCTTGCGCGAAATGGCAGAAAAAGGCCAATCCTTCTACGGTCGCTTTGGCCCCAAGGACGCCAAGGCTGCGTAATTCGCACGACGTCAGATATATGCACGCGATTCAAAAGGCCCCGCTCCGGCGGGGCTTTTTCATGTCGGGCACTTGCCGATCATGGTCAAAAAACACGGCTGCCGTTCAACGCTTGGCAAGATCTGTGTCAGGAGAAAAGGAAAAACGGTTAGCGTTGCATCCGGCCCCATAGTCAGGACCTTCTAGAACTGTAGACCGGGGTCTGCATTGACGCTGCGTGCTGACACGGGAACGCCCACTTGTGTAGTTCCGGCCCAAGCGGACGCTCAACAAATGGTCCAAGTGTTACAGCTGCTGACCCTCGCAGCGCAAACAAGCTTTGTCGTGTCTGACGTCAACGCCGATGGGTCCAAATACCTCAAAAGTGTTATCGAGAAGGATCGTCGCCTCACCAAGCGGGCTATGTGGCCAAAGCCCCCGGTCAGGGGCTGCTAAGTGAGCGACAGTCTAAGCCATGTACTTGTTCCGTAAGGGCAGATTTCGCCAAATGGACATCTCAGTACTCAAGCAGTTTGGCGGCCCCCGCTGATTTGTTTTGTCCAGAATGAGCCGTTTTTCTGATAGCCAAGGACTTTCCGACAGAACCACAAAGAAGACATCCGAGAGGCGCGCTGAGGGGCGGTTTTCTTGGATGTCTTCTTGATCTTATCGCTCAGCGTCAACCAAAGCTGAAGTCCTCAGGGTTGCTCAGGCCGGCCATTGTTGTTTCGAGAAGAATGACCAGGTCCGGATCTGGGCCAGCACCGTGAGCAAAGTAGACGGCGTCTTGTGTCAGGGTGTAGCCACCGACAACATCACCCGCGCTCGCGCTGACGAACTGGATTTCGTCGTACGATGATATGCCAGTGTCCGTGAAGACCATCTCGTCCTCGGACGCATCCCAGTCCGTGATCACGTCCACGCCTGACCCACCGACAAAGGAAAACACGTCCGCACCGGCACCGCCGGACAGGATGTCATCACCGGCACCACCCACCATCAAATCGGCACCGTCGCCTCCTGACAAATGGTCGTCGCCACTTCCGCCCCTGAGGACGTCGCTGCCACCGGCTCCAATGATGAGGTCGTTTCCATCGTTGCCAACCATCACGTTGTTGACTTCGTTGCCAATAAGCTGGTCGTCGCCCGACCCGCCGATTGCGTTTTCGATTGTAGCACCCTGCGCAATGGCAACATTCATGTCGAACCCGCCTGTGCTGGAAAAGGTGCCGTCGATCAGGCTGATAAAGCTGCCCTCGCTGAAGCCGGACATATCCAAGGTGTCATTGCCTCCGGCGTCCCAGATTGTGAAGGCGGCGGTGTTGCCGTGATTGGCCAGCATCGCGTCGTAGTCGTACACCTCTTGATCCGTCGTGGCGTTGAACCCGTAGGTCGTGTCCTCTGTCCGCGTTTCCATGTTGGCGCCGTAAATCTGATGCAGAGCCGCAATGTCAGCCAGCATCAAGGTGCCAGGGCTTGGTGAGTCACTTTGCAGGCCTACAAAATCATAGCTCCAGTAGCTCATGACACTGTAGGCATCACTGCCCTGAAGGTAGGCGGACAGATTAGGGAAGCTCACGTCGTCGCCTTCCTCAAGAGGAAGGAAGTCTGTGTGCAGCAGGCCCATGGTGTGACCAACTTCGTGGATCATAATACCAACCGTACCGTCGCCAGGATGTGCGCCAGACCATCTGGTGTCGTGGTTCGGGTCGCCGATTTGTGGCCCGTAAGCCCACATATCTCCGGCTATTCCGTCACCGGGCAGACCGCCCCCGAATACGCCGAGTTGCAGCGTCGAGTTGTAGAAGCGGATGTCGGCTTCGACGCTATCCCCCAGATCGACAACATCAAAGCCGATGATCTCGTCAAAATGCGCCATGACGTCTCGTGACACGGCTTGCTGAGCGAGACCAAAACCATGCAGCGTTCCTTCGCGACCATTGCCGATGTAGTCGTCAGATTCTTCCGTAGGAAAAGAGAAGGTGATCTCGCCGCCTGTCCACTCCCGACTTTGAGTGATGCTGTCGACAACCTCCTGAAGCGAGACACTGGGCATATCTGGATACATCGCCTGCAATGCCTCTTCCGGCGTCGTGTATTCGAATGTCGCCGTTGGAAGAGGAGGCGCTTCCGGCTCAGGGTCTGTTGTCCCGTTGGGGTCCACAACCGTCGAGATCAAGATGTTGTCGATGCCAAAGCTCTCGTTCAGGACGTCCTGGTCGAGGGTCGAGGAAAAGCCCAAGGTCAGCGTCGGCCCGGGGTCCGGCACAAAGATCGTCACCGCATGGGCGCTGTCGTTGAACGACCAAAAATTGTTCTGATCGCCGTAGCCCTCGATCTCGGTGGCAGCGGACCGTTCCACGATGATGCCGTTATCTGTCTCGAACGTGGCTGCCGCTTCGTCAGTCTGCCAGTTGAAAGAGCCAATTTCGATTTCCTGGCCGTTGATGTAGACCAGAAAGCTCTCACCGTCCCAGCTGTCGATTTCGAGGAAGTCGAATGAGATCGTAATCCCGCCACTGACATCTGCGGGCAGATCATAGGTCTTCTCCACGATGTCGGTTGTAAACCGACCGATATAGACATCACCGTCGGTGCTGGCCTCGGGGCGGTTGATGCTCCAGCCATTACCGCCGCGGCTGAAGTCTTCTTCACTGATCACCGTCGTGGTTTCAGACGGCGTTTCGGTGTCGGGCTCGGCTGGCGTCCCGGTGTCAGGCTGAGCCGGCGTCCCGGTATTCGCGTCGGCAACCGTCGAGATCAAGATGTTGTCGATGCCAAAGCTCTCGTTCAGGACGTCCTGGTCGAGGGTCGAGGAAAAGCCCAAGGTCAGCGTCGGTCCGGGGTCCGGCACAAAGATCGTCACCGCATGGGCGCTGTCGTTGAACGACCAAAAATTGTTCTGATCGCCGTAGCCCTCGATCTCGGTGGCAGCGGACCGTTCCACGATGATGCCGTTATCTGTCTCGAACGTGGCTGCCGCTTCGTCAGTCTGCCAGTTGAAAGAGCCAATTTCGATTTCCTGGCCGTTGATGTAGACCAGAAAGCTCTCACCGTCCCAGCTGTCGATTTCGAGGAAGTCGAATGAGATCGTAATCCCGCCACTGACATCTGCGGGCAGATCATAGGTCTTCTCCACGATGTCGGTTGTAAACCGACCGATATAGACATCACCGTCGGTGCTGGCCTCGGGGCGGTTAATGCTCCAGCCATTACCGCCGCGGCTGAAGTCTTCTTCACTGATCACTGAGTTGGGTTGCATGTGTCATCGTCCTTATAAATCGCCAATTCGTCGTTGATTGCGGGCCAAAAGCTTTTATGGTGTGGGGCGACGCCATTTGCCTACAACAATGTCGACATTAAATGATGCAAATAATGTCTGTAAAGTAACGATTTTGTTGTTGGCCTGATTGGAAGGTCTCAAACGCGCACGCAGAGCAAGGATTGACCTTAACATGCTGAAACTGATGGGTAAAAAAACATGAGCAGAGCCGCAGAGGTCTATGAAGAGCTAAAAACTGGCATTCGCCTCGGCGATTTACCGCCGGGCTATCAAGCGCCCGAACCTGAGTTGGCGAAGAAGTATGGGGTCAGCCGATCGACGATTCGTGAGGCTTTGGTGCGCTTGGAGGGCGAAGGGTTCATCGAGTTGATCCCACGTCGAGGCGCACGGGTTCTGCCCCTTGCGGTGGAAGACCTCGAAGAAATCTATCAAATTCTTTCGTTCATAGAACCAAACATCGCCCGCGTGCTCGCGCAGCGAAACCCTTCAGCCGAGGACCTCGCTCCGCTGGAAAAAGCTGTTGTCGATATGGAAGAGGCTCTTGCGACAGGGGATTTGGCAGCCTGGGCCCAAGCAGATGATGAATTCCACATGACTCTGCTGAAGCTCTTGGACAACGGTCGATTGCAGCGATTTCTGTCTGAATTGCTAGATCAGGCGCATCGCGCCAGAATGGTCACCTTGAGGATGCGGGAACTTCCTGCCCAATCAACCCAAGAACAGCGACAGATCCTCGAAGCGATCAAATCTGGCGATGGAACAGAGAGCTTTCGGGTTTTTTCAGCGCACCGCGAGCGCGCGAGCTTAGAATTGGTCGAGATTTTGAGAAAGACGGGCATTCGCCAGTTCTAATGGAGTAGTGTCAAAAGACACGGAGAGCTGGCCCGGGCTTGGAGGCTGACCTCAACACCTTTGGGGACATGCAGCCCTGTCCAAAAAAAAGTGGAATAGTGGCGCATCGAAACGCGATTGAGTTCGAACTCGTTGAGGACGAGCGCAGCCAGCCCGTCCAATCCTTTCTTTTCTGAATGTCTTCCGATCGGGCGGCTACGTAAAACTCGAGCTTGGTTGTTGGGCGATCACGGCGCCTTCGCCAGGCTTACTAACATGGCGGCAATTGATCTGCCGGATACCAGACAGACAACTTTAGTGTTGCTCCACGATACTCGATGGTCGTGCATCGGTTTTTGTCTTTAGCGGTCGTTTGCAGGTTCCGAATATTCAACTTCGAAATTTGAACGCAATCTTGTGACGCGATGATTGGCCGAGTTCTATCTTTCGTGAGTCGGCCAACAATATGCGGCGGAAAAGTCCTCCATTTGCAGACGGTCCTTTTCGCTCCGGCGCAAGCGTTGACGATTTCCATCGTTGCGGCTGCACGCGTATCACTCAATTTTGAAACGATCACATGTGGGCCAACTGGTGGCGAATTGGCCGCAGAAGGGGTGCGATGCGACCCTCACGAACAGCGTGCTGGCTTGGCTTGCCTAAAATCGCGCTATCGCCGTTCTGGCCGCAGCAAGAATGTCAGCGGCGCGCGCATCATCATCGGTGAGCCGGGCCAGCGTCACCGCCCCTACCAAAAGTGCAAGCCGCGCGTCTGACATGTCGTCCGCCTCTTCGGTGCGCAGCAGTGCGGATACACGTTCAACGGCGTCCGCAGCCCTAGCGTGCGGTTCTCCCGATGCCCTGCTCAATTCCGACCCAAGAGCCGCCATAGGGCATCCATGGCGCCGATCGTTCACGTGGCCCATCGACAGATATGTGTCGATATAGGTGTCTCGCGCCGCGCCTTTTGCGGCGTCGGTCTCGGGCTGCTCCATATCTGCCACGACCGTGTCGACCGCCCGTTCGAACCCTGCGGCCACCAGCGCCTCCTTGCCTTTGAAATGGCGATAGAACCCGCCATGGGTCATGCCCGCGGCTTGCATAACCTCGGATACGGAAGTCGTCTCGATCCCGCGTTCACGGAACAAATCCGCCGCCGCATCCAGAATTCGGGCGTGGGATTTGCGTTTCTCGGCTTCGGACAATCTGGGCATGGGCGGCGTCTCGTGAGCATGGGTTGACAATCTGGATTATGGTTATCATCTTTAATTTTGGATTACAATCATCATCCAAAAGGCAAGCCATGACCTCACCCCTCAAAATCCTCGTCACCAGCGCAGCCGGCAAAACCGGTTTGCCGGTCGCCCTACAACTCTTGGAACAAGGTTTTGCTGTCCGCGCCTTTGTGCGGCGCGTCGATGTCCGCGCAGAACAGTTGGAAACCGCCGGAGCGGACGTGTTTGTCGGGGATCAGTATGACCTTGGCGACATGCGCCGCGCTATGGCCGGGATGACACGTGCCTACCATTGCGCACCGACGGCGCCAAACGGGCTTCACTTTAGTGCAGTGTTCGCAGTCGCCGCCAGCGAGGTGCAACTGGAACACACCGTCATTCTTGGCCAATGGCTGACGGCGGCAGACCATCCGTCGCTGTTCACACGCGAGGTATACCTTGCTGACCGCCTGCTGCGACAGGCACCACATATGACGACCACACACATTGATCCGGGGTGGTTTGCGGACAACTACCTGATGCTGCTGGCGTCTGCGGCCCATCTGGGTCTGTTCACGATGCCCCTTGGCCCCGGAGACGTTAAACGCAACGCGCCACCGTCGAACGAAGACATCGCACGGGTTGCAGTCGCTGCCTTGATGGACCCAAAGACGCACGCGGGCAGACGGTATCGGCCCACGGGTCCGGGCCTTCTTTCGCCAGACGACATTGCCGCCACGATGGGCCGCGCCTTGGGACGCAAGGTCCGCTATATGAACGTCTCGGAACGGATGATGACCAAGGCCCTGCGAGCGAACCCACCATCCAACTACTCCGAGGCGGCGGTGTCTCAGCTTGCCATTTACGCGGACGAATACAGGCGGGGCAGCTTTGCCATCAACGCACCAACCGACGATGTCGAAACGGTGGGCGGACAGCCACCAGAAGACTTTGAAACGATCGTTCGGCGGTATGTGGCTGCGCAGCCGGAGCTTGCGCCCAGCCCTTTGCGACGTCTCGGGGCCATGTTGAGCTTTCTCAAGATCCTTGTCACGCCCGCTCTGGACCTCGCGCGTGTGGCGCGCGACCGCGACTATGTGCAAATCACACGGCCCGCGTTCTGTCAGGACAACGAGGAATGGGTCGCTTTGCACGTCCCGGCACCCGGGCTGGACCGCCGCCCTGCTTGACGCGATCGCGTCAGCCGTCACCCGCCGGACGCATAGCTCAGAACGTCCCTGCACCCGGCGACTGCTTCGGTGTTGGGGGCCGAAGCGCCGGGGTCACCGGCAGCCGGGTGCAGAGCAGTTGAGGCGCCCCCCTCCAGTTGGAACGCCAATCACGAGCGGCTGTCAGGCCGCCATGTGGTCCGGCACAATCGCTCCGCCACGGGCCTCGACGGCCATGCATTCCACCAAAAATGCGGCTGCGGTGTCTGCAATCACTTCGTAGCTGGCCACTGCATGGCCAAAATCCTCAAGCCGGACTGTCGCGCGGGGGCAGTGCAGCAGGATGCCCCCTTCGGCGTAGACCACTTCGTCACTCGCAAAGACGAGCGTGATGACCTGCATCTGCGGCTGCGGTGACACGCGGGTGATGCCGCGGAACCCTTCGAGAGCCTTGGCGCGCAGCACGGCGAACGGGTCACCATGGACGTCGCAGGCCGCTTCGCTTTCGATCAGAACGCCTTGGTCAGGCAACAGGGCCACATCCGCAACGTTGCCCATAGCCCCGGCAGGCACAATCACCATCGCGGTGTCGCCCATCGTCACGTCAGAAATCCAGTAGGTTTCGCGGCGCACTTCGACGAGCGGCTGCAATCCATTGTCGAATGTCAGGACCATGTCGCCCGGGGCCAACGCTTCGACCGTGCGCCATCCCATGGATGTCCCGATACGTGTGCCGGCGATCAACCCACGCGATGCAAAAATGCTTCCGTCCACAGCGCCCGACAGTTCAGGCATTCGGCGCGGCGCGTTATCCTTCTTCCATCCAAACATTGTTCTCTTCCCCAGAGTGTCGGCGCCAGATTTTGGCAGCGGCGCCGGTTGCATTCGATGGGTCCAATTGGCGTGATTCTCGGGGCGGAGACGGGACTTGATCTGGGCATGAATGAGGCATTGTTTCGCCTCGCGGTGACAATGCGAGGCCGTAGGTCAGGATTGTTCGCGAAAAAGCGGCAAAATCGCCCCTCGTGTTAACCAAGGGTAGAATTTGCACCTTCGTCGAACGTGTAGCCGAATCTCTCGATATCCTCGGCGCAGTCTTCGGCGACAGCGGCACGCGCGGCGTCCGTGTAATAGCTGCGATAATCTGCATCACGGTCCGAGGCATTGGCGCGGGGCAGCGCCAATTCGAAACCCAAATGGTCCCACAGGGGCGCTGCGTCCTGCGCAAACGCTTCGAGCCGGATATAGGCGTCGCAGCGTTCCACGCCGCGTGCATCGGTCATATAGTGCCGCGCGGGGCTTGCCTGCATCGAGGCGCGCACATGCGGGGCCTGCGCAAAGTCTTGAAAGTTCATCTGCTGTGCCAGCGCCACGGCGGGATGGTCGAAATCCTGATCCCGCAACCAGTGATAATAGCTGACCATCCGGTCCCACGGGTTGCGCACAAGCGTAAAGGCAAAGAGCCCATCAAGCGTGGGCACCAGCCCGTCAATATCGGCAAGGGTCGCGTGTTTCCAAAGTCGCCCGCGCGTTTTAACGCCTTGCACCCTGCGGCGCCGCTTGCGCGCTTTGGGTGTGTCGCCCAGCATGATGTCGTCCTTCATCGCGCGGCCTTCGAGCGCCAGTGCAAGCGCGGTCCCCCCGGTCTTGGGCGCATGGACAAAGACATAATTGCGACCGGGCGACAAAATCACGGAACCACCTCGGCGGGCGCGTCACGGCTGCGCAGGGCGATGATCACACCGGCCAGAACAATCAACACAATGCCCGCCCCTTGCACCCATGTGACCGCCTGACCCAACAGCCACCAACCAAAGAACGGACCAAAGATCATCACCGAATACTCGAACACCGCCACATGGCTCGCCTCACCCAACTGATAAGCCCGGTTCAAAAGTCCCACGCCCAGAACCGAGCCAAAGACCTGTAACAGCAGATAGGGCCACGCCGCCCCGATGGGCCAGACCCAGCCGCGGGTCAGAAAGGCCATACCGCCCTGCCCCGCCTCCATGCCCGACACCGTGATCAGGGCAAGGACGATACTGCCCAACATGCCTTGGGCCACGAAAATGCCCAAGAGCAGCGTCAGCGTGCTTTCCCCTTCGCACAGCGCGCGGGTCGCCACGACACCAGACGCGTACAGAACGCCCCCCAGAACCGGCAGAATGGCCACCCAGCCCAGACTGCCACCCGACGGGCCAAGCACCACGAGAATGCCAGCAAACCCGACAGCGACCGCAATGATGCTCCACGGCCCGATACGTTGGCGTAAGACAAACGCGGTCAGCAACAGCACAAAGATCGGCGAGGTAAAAAGCCCTGCCAGAGCAATTGCAATCGGCATAAAGGCCAAAGCGCCAAAATAGCAGAACATGCCTGTTGCGATCAGAACAGACCGGACCGCGACGGCGCGCACACGGCGTGGCCGCACGGTGCCAAAGCCCATGGCGGACAGCGCCAGCACAATCGGAGCGGCCAGTGCCAGCCGCACAATCAGAAACTGCCAGACGGAAAGGGTCTGCGCGATCACCGCAACATATATATCTATGGCTCCGATCACGCACATCGCACCTACCATGTTCAGCGCGGCGGCTGTGGGGCGATGTGTCTGCTTGGCGGTCATCGGGTCTTTCCATTGCTTGCGCCCCTCGCCATAACTGCGCAACGTCGCTGCGCTGTACCGAATGGGGAGGACCGATATGGGTTGGATGGCAGATGAAACGGGCCTCGGCAAGACGCCCGCGAATTACGTACCGCTGACGCCACTGTCGCATCTGCGCCGGGCCGCCCATGTCTTTGCCGACCACACCGCCGTGGTCTACGGCGCACACCGCGTCACATATGCCCAGTATCACGACCGGTGTACGCGCCTCGCCTCTGCAATGGCGGCCATGGGCGTGGCCCCCGGCGACGTGGTCGCCACCCTGATCCCCAATCTGCCCGCACAGGCCGAGGCGCATTTCGGCGTGCCCGCCTGCGGTGCGGTCCTGAACACGATCAACATGCGCCTCGACGTGGATACGGTCGCCTATATCTTTGATCACGGCGAGGCCAAGGTGGTGCTCGTTGACACCCAGTTCCTGCCCCTTGCCGAGGCGGCGATTGCCGCAATGGACGGCCCCGCCCCGCAAATCGTCGAAGTGCCGGATGCCGCCGCAGGCTTTCCCGCGTCGGGCAAGTACCCCGAGTATGAGGACGTGCTGGCGCGCGCTGACCCGGTCTTTGACTGGATCATGCCCGAGGACGAATGGGAAAGCCTGTCGCTCAACTACACCTCCGGCACCACCGGACGGCCCAAGGGCGTGGTGGCACACCACCGCGGGTCCTACCTGATGACTATGGGCACCGTAGTCAGCTGGCGCATGGTGTTGCATCCGGTGTTCATGGCCATCGTGCCGCTCTTTCACTGCAACGGATGGAACCACACGTGGATGATGCCGCTGATCGGCGGCACGCTGGTCTGCTGCCGCGACATCACGGCATCGGCCATCTACAATGCCATCGCAGACGAAGGCGTCACCCATTTCGGCGGCGCGCCAATCGTGCTCAACATGATCGTCAACGCAGACGCGGTGGACCGGCGCGACTTTGCCCACACGGTCGAGGTGTTTACCGCGGGCGCGCCGCCCGCCCCTGCCACCCTCGCCAAGATCGAAGCCCTCGGGTTCAATGTAACGCAAGTCTACGGCCTGACCGAAACCTACGGCCACGTGACAGAATGCCTGTGGAAGCGTGAATGGGACAGCGTCGAGGACAAGGCCGCCATCAAAGCGCGCCAAGGCGTCGCCTTTCCCATGATGGAAGACATCACCGTGATGGACGCCGACATGACTCAGGTGCACATGGACGCCACGACCCAAGGCGAGATCATGATCCGCGGCAATTCGGTCATGAAAGGTTATCTCAAGAACCCGGAGGCCACTGCGGACGCGTTTGCAGGCGGTTACTTCCATTCCGGTGACATCGCCGTCCAGCATCCGGACGGCTACATCCAGATCGCGGACCGCGCTAAGGACATCATCATTTCTGGGGGCGAAAACATCTCTTCGGTCGAAGTCGAAGGCGTGCTCATGGCACACCCCGACGTTAATCTTGCCGCTGTGGTCGCAAAGCCCGACGACAAATGGGGCGAAGTGCCCTGCGCGTTTGTGGAATTGAAGCCGGGCACCCAGCCGTCAGAGGCGGATCTCATCGCCTTCTCCCGCGAGACCCTCGCCGGGTTCAAAGCACCCAAACAGGTCGTGTTTCAGGAATTGCCCAAAACCTCGACCGGAAAAATACAAAAATTCGAGCTACGCAAATTGGCCAAAACACTCTGATCCCGATGGGACCGCCACGGTGACAGGCCGGGGGCCGCGCCCCCGGGCCAACACATCTCGCTACCGCACAAAGGCGTCGGCAAACCCCATGGAACGCGCCGCCTTAAGCCCGTTGTCAAGCCCGCCACGCGTGGCGAAGGGACCGGCCAACACCACCTTGTAGCTCTTGCCGCGGCGCGTCAGCGTCCCGATCCGGGCGGGCACACCGGCACGTACCAGCCGCTGCGCCGTGTTTTGCGCATTGGACGCCACAGCAAACGTGCCGACCTGCACATATTTGCCCTTGGCCGCAGCCTGAGGCGCACGCGCCACGGCGGCAGGCTGGGCCGGAGCGGGCGTGACCGCCTTGGTCTTGGGCTTGGGTGTGGCTGTTGCGGTGCGGGCCTTGGTGCGGTTCCGCTTGATCCGTTTAAGCAATTGTCCATCGCGGCGCACCAGCGTCACGGTGCCCAGATCGCGCGTCTGCGTCGCCACGTCCGTATAAGGATAGACCAGCGCCACCTTGGCCGTCACATCCGCGCCCGTGACCTGATCCACCAGACGGCGCGGCACCGTGCTGGTCCAGACCAACCGGCTTTGCGCAATTCCACCAAGGCTTTGCTCTGCCCGGCGTGGGTTCAGCCGATCATCGGTCCAGACGGGGCGATACCCTTCGGGAATTTGATCCGCACCGCGCTCCTGCAACCGGCGGTCATAGACCTGACGCGGCAACACACGTGTATTTGTTGTGACCTGCGTCTGTCCGGCAAAGCCACCGGCGACCACAGGCGCCGTAGCTTGCGTGCCGCGGGTCACGGTACCTGCCGTGGGATAGGTAGCCTGTGGACCACAGCGCACGGGGTAATCCGTGCCGGAATTGATGTAACGCTGGCTGACCGCATTGCCGCCACGACACGCCGGTTGCACCGCTACGGTGCGTTGTGTCGCAACAGGCGCAGGTGCCGGTACGGGCGGTTTCGTCGCGGTTACCACACGGGGCTCCGGCGCCGCGGCGGGCTTTGGTGCGGCCCGGACGACTGGCGCTGGCGCCTTGCGCGGCGCAGCAGCGACGGGAGCCGTTGGGCGGCGCACCGGCGCCGCTGCTGTCACGTTCGGCTGACGGGTGGTCTGCGTGCGTGCCGGGGCTGGTGCTGGCGCCGGTGCGGTCTCCGCAGGCGCTTCAACAGTAATCTGCACTGGCGCTTCCGCCGCTGGCTGTTCAGGACGGGCCGCTGCGATCTGGGTGCTCGACAACGATGGTGTCTGCCCGCAAACCTGCCGCCGCTGACGGTTCACGCGCGGCACCCATGTGGTGTTCCCATCAATGCCTGCCCGAATGAAAACGCAGCCCTTGCTGTCCACATATTGCGTGCTTTTGAATGAGGCGGGCGGAAACTCCGCCGGCAACTGGTTGGACTGGGCGTGCAACGATCCGGCCGAAACACCCGCCATCGTTGCAATCAGGGCAACAATTCTTGTAACGCTCATCATATCCCCCACAAGATATGGGAGGGACGATGCCTCAACACCATCTCTGAGTAAAGCGCCGATGAGCGCTATTTGGTGCCAAACATACGATCTCCGGCGTCTCCAAGACCCGGAACGATGTATCCCACCTCGTTCAGCCGTTCATCTACAGCCGCAGTGACGATCGGCACGTCCGGATGGGCCTCTTTCATCCGTGCGATTCCCTCCGGCGCCGCAAGCAGGCACAGGAACCGGATGTTCGTGGCACCTGCGCCCTTGAGCAGGTCAATCGCCGCAGCAGAGGAATTGCCCGTGGCCAGCATCGGATCAACCGCAATCACAACCCGGTCGTCCAGTGCTTCGGGCACTTTGAAGTAATACTGCACGGGCTGCAAAGTCTCTTCGTCGCGGTACAAACCAACAAACCCCACACGCGCCGAAGGGATCAACTCCAGCACACCATCCAGCAGACCATTGCCTGCGCGCAGGATCGAAATCAGCGCAAGCTTTTTGCCCGCGAGTGTCGGCGCATCCATCTCGGCCATGGGTGTGCGGATACGCTTGGTCGTCATATCCAGACCCCGCGTGACCTCATAGGCCAAGAGCTGGCTGATCTCGCGCAGTAGCTGACGGAACACTGCCGTCGGCGTCTCCTGATCCCGCATGATCGTGAGTTTGTGCTGCACCAACGGATGATCCACCACGGTCAAATGTTCAGACATGTCCTGTTCCTTCTTCTGACCAGAAATACCACGGGGGTTTGGGGGCAGCGCCCCCAATGCCACCGTGGCGAGCGGGGCCCTTGCGGCCCGAGCAAAACAAAATCGCGTGCGCCGCAGGCGCTCATTTCGGCACAACGCCCAGATGCCGCGCGACCAGCGCCGCGACGTCGACAAATCCCATATGCCCCAGCGGCGGCCCATCATAGCCAGCCGTCAGCACCGGCACCCGTTCGCGGGTGTGATCCGTGCCAACCCAACTCGGATCATTGCCGTGATCCGCCGTTAACACCAGCAAATCATCGGCACGCAAGCGCTGCAACAGTGTCCCAAGCCGCGCGTCGAACCATTCCAGATGCCGCGCGTAGCCCGCTATGTCACGGCGATGCCCATAAAGGCTGTCGAACTCCACGAAATTGGCAAAGACCAGCGCCCCGTCCTCCGCGGTCTCAACCAGATCAAACAGGTGATCCATCAACACCGCATCCGTTCCCTTGCGCACCGCATCAAACCCGCGTCCGGAAAAGATGTCTCCCACCTTGCCCACACCGTATACGCGCGCACCTGTTTCCTGCACCCATTCGCTCAACACAGGTGCAGGCGGTGCGATGGCAAAATCCTTGCGGTTCTGCGTTCGCTCGAATGCGCCGGGCACGCCCACGAAAGGCCGCGCAATCACACGCCCCACACGCATCTCGTGCAAGGCGGGCGCAATCGCCGCACACAGATCCAACAGCCGATCCAGGCCAAAATCTGCTTCATGCGCTGCGATCTGGAATACACTGTCGGCAGAGGTGTAGCAGATGGGCCAACCGCTCTCGATATGTGTGGCACCGTGCTTGGCGATGATGGCTGTGCCAGAGGCATGGCAATTGCCCAATATCCCATCCACACCTGCCGCATCGCATACATGCCGCACAATCTCGTGCGGGAAACAGGGCTGTGTGTCAGGAAAATGGTGCCAGTCCCACGGCACCGGCACCCCGGCCAGTTCCCAATGGCCGGACGGCGTGTCCTTGCCCCGGGACAGTTCGGTGGCAGCGCCATATGGGCCGGGTGCCGGCTCATCGCCTGCCGCCAGCGCCACTGCATCCCACAATCCCAACTGTGCCAGATGCGGCACATGCAGCGGTCCGCTGCGCCCCGCATCCGCCTGTCCAGCGGCGCAAGCCTCGGCAATATGACCCACCGTATTGGCGCCTGTGTCGGGCACATCCCCGTTGAAATAGTCACCGGCATCCGGCGCACCGCCAATGCCGACAGAATCCATCACGACAAGGAGCGCGCGTGGCATCAGCCGATCCGTTCCGAAATCAGCCCCGGCACCGCAGATGCCTCTGGCGTCAGGGATATCGCCGCGCGCAAGGCCGCTTCGGCCCGGTCCGCGTCAAGCGGGCGGGCCGCATGGATCACTGCCAGTGGCTGCCCCCGCTCCATCCGAGTGCCCAGCCGTGCCACGCCAGAAAAGCCCACGGCGGGATTGATAGTGTCCGTCTCGACAGTGCGTCCACCGCCCATGGCGACCACGGCCATGCCCAAAGCCTCGCCATCCATCGCGGAGACATAGCCAGCATGTGGCGCCGCCACCTCCCGGATCACCGTCGCTTCGGGCAGGAAGCGCGCCCAGTTGTCCACGAAATGCACCGGGCCACCCATTGCGGCAATCATCGCGCCAAATCGATCGGCGGCACGCCCATCAGTGATCGCCGCAACGATCGCATCCGCCCCGGCCTGCACGTCGTCCACAAGGCCTGCATTGTTCAGCAATATGCCGCCCAGCACTGCCGAAATCTCGACCAACGCGCCGCGCGTCTGACCGGTTAGAACGCGCAGCGCCTCGGCCACCTCGACCGCATTGCCAAGCGCGGGGGCAACCGGCTGGCTCATATCCGTTATCAGTGCAGTGGTCTTGCACCCGGCTGCGTTGGCCGTTGTCACCAGCGCGTTGGCCAGCCCCCGTGCAGCATCTGTGTCTTTCATGAATGCGCCCGATCCAACCTTCACGTCCAGCACCAGCGCATCAAGACCCGCCGCCAGCTTCTTGGACAGGATCGACGCCGTGATGAGGTCGAGGCTTTCGACCGTCGATGTCACATCCCGCACCGCATATAGCCGACGGTCCGCCGGGGCGACCTGAGCGGACGCGCCAACGATGGCGCAACCGACCTTGCCGACGATGTCACGAAACCGCGCCTCGTCGGCTTGTGTGGACACGCCGGGGATCGCCTCAAGCTTGTCGAGCGTGCCGCCGGTGTGGCCGAGCCCGCGGCCCGACACCATGGGCACCACGGCCCCACAGGCGGCCAGCGCAGGGGCCAGCACAAGGCTGACGCAATCACCAACGCCACCGGTGGAATGCTTGTCGAGCACCGGACCGGAATCCGGCCACTGCAACACCTGCCCGCTGTCGCGCATCGCAATGGTCAGCGCCACACGCCCCACATCGCCCAGCCCGTTGAGACACACAGCCATGGCAAAGGCACCGGCCTGCGCATCCGTCACCGTCCCGTCGGCAAGCCCCGTGGCGAACCATGCCAGTTCTTCCCGGCTGGGGGTCTGCCGTTGGCGCAGCTTGGCAATGATCGCGCGCGCCGAACTCACGACGCGCCGTCCATATGTGCGGGCGTGAACGCACCGGGCAGCAACGCGCCGATGGTCATGCGAGCTTCGATCCCGTCGACCGTGGCCATGACCACCTCGACGTCCGGACCCGCGAACTCGGCAAGCTTTTGGCGGCACCCGCCGCACGGTGTCACCGGCACTGGACTGCCTGCCACGACATAGACCTCTGCGATCTCACGTTCACCTGCCGCGACCATAGCTGCAATCGCGCCGGCCTCGGCACAGGTGCCTTGCGGATAGGCAACATTTTCCACGTTGCAGCCGGCAAACACCGAACCGGACGTGGTGCGCACTGCCGCGCCCACTTTGAACGCGGAATAGGGCGCATGTGCCTGCTCCCGCACCGCCAATGCCGCTTCTCGCAACCCTTGCGCCATCTCAGACCCCCTCTTTCACCGCGACCACCTCTGTCGCAAACACACCCGGCAACGCCACTTCGAGCAACTCCAGATCGTCCGATGGGTCGCCATACCGCACCGCGTCACCCGGAGGAATAACAAAGGCATCCCCCGCCTCAAGAGCAAAGGGCGCGCGCCCTTCCCCCTCCAACACCATCCGGCCCTCCATCACAAAGGTAAAGAGAATGTCGGCCTTATGGCGCGTCCATACCGCGTCGCCGCGTGCACCGCGCACCACTTGCACACCCGCCACACCGTTGGTGCCCTCCGCAATGCCGGTATCGCGCGCATCGAAGCCCGGCACACGGAACGGGTGCCAGACCGCATCCTCTTCCCTGTGATGCACAAAGCGTTGCCCCTGAAATCGCCTGTCCGGGTTTGCCGGACCGTTCGGCAACGTCATTTCGTGGTCGATCGTGGTGATATGTTCCGCAGGCACGCCAATCTCGATCACCTCGATATTGTCACTGGCATACAACACGCGGTGCCGGATTTCGGGCGGCTGGATCACACAACATCCTGCGTGCAGCCGGAACGGCTCTCCCTGATCCTCGTAAACAAGGTCCACCCAGCCCCGGTAACAAAAGATCAGCTGAAATCCGACCGTGTGGTAATGCACCATATCGGGCACAGGCCCGCCATCGGGGATGCGGATATGGCTGGCGATGATGGACCCGCCCAGACGGTCTGGGATCAGATCGCGGTAGTGCATTCCGGCCCGGCCAATGACCCAAGGCGCCTGATCGGCCAGCCGACGCACCACAAAACTGTGGATCGTTTCCGGCGCATGAAGGGGCGTCGACACGTCGTCGATCTCGACCCTTGTGCCTCCGGGCGATGTCAGCGCGCGCGCGCCTTCCGCAAACCCGTCCGGATCATCTGCCAAAATGCGCAAGGCACCGGGGCCTCCCGCTGCGCCCGTGTCCAGCCGCACGGTGATGCCATGCCCCGAGAACACAGCCACACGCGGATCGTCAGCGGGGTAGATCATGTCCATCCGCATCCCCAGCACTTTGGTGAAAAACCCAATATCGTCCCCGAGCGCCGCGCTTGGCAGCACAACTTCGGCCCGCAGTTCAGACATGACGATCCCCCTTCATCCCGGCAAATAAACTCTGTGCACGGCGCGGATGCAATCCGGGCCGGGGACAGAGGCTTTGAATAAATGGCGTGCGCGGCACGCGCGCACCCGGATCACGCCCCCCCGTGACCAAACGTCAATTGTCGCGCGCCGGAAAATAGTTTAACGCTAAACCAAATTTTTGGAATACGCTCGAATAAGGTAACCCATGACTGATTTACCCAGCCTGCGCGAGGCCGCGCTTGAGTATCACGAACATCCCAAACCCGGAAAGCTTGAGATACGCGCGACCAAACCCATGGCCACCGGGCGCGATCTGGCCCGTGCCTATTCGCCCGGCGTCGCCGAAGCATGTATCGAGATCAAGGCAAACCCGGCGGATGCCGCCCGCTACACCGCGCGCGGCAATCTGGTGGCGGTCGTCTCCAACGGCACTGCGGTTCTGGGTCTCGGCAATATCGGCGCGCTCGCCTCCAAACCGGTGATGGAGGGCAAGGCGGTCCTGTTCAAGAAATTTGCCTCCATCGACTGTTTCGACATCGAAGTCGACGAAACCGACCCGGAAAAACTTGCCGAGATTGTTTGCGCGCTGGAACCGACCTTTGGGGCCATCAACCTCGAAGACATCAAAGCCCCCGATTGCTTTACCGTCGAGCGTATCTGCCGCGAGCGCATGAACATCCCGGTATTCCACGATGATCAGCACGGCACCGCCATCGTCGTGGGCGCGGCAGCAACAAATGCGTTGCACGTGGCGGGCAAGTCGTTTGCTGACATCAAGATCGTGTCGACAGGTGGCGGCGCGGCGGGCATCGCCTGCCTCAACATGCTGCTCAAGATGGGGGTCAAGCGCGAAAACGTCTGGCTGTGCGACATTCACGGGCTGGTCTATGAGGGTCGCGAGGTCGACATGAACCCGGCCAAGGCCGCCTTTGCGCAAGCCACCGACAAACGCACACTCGATGATGTGATCGACGGGGCCGACCTGTTCCTCGGGCTGTCCGGTCCCGGCGTCCTGAAGCCGGAACATGTGCAAAAAATGGCGGGCAGGCCAATCATCTTTGCCCTCGCCAATCCAACGCCGGAAATTCTCCCCGATGATGCCCGTGCCGTCGCGCCGGATGCGATCATTGCCACGGGTCGCAGCGATTTTCCAAATCAAGTCAACAACGTACTGTGTTTTCCGTTCATCTTCCGTGGGGCGCTGGACGTGGGCGCGACCACCATCAATGACGAGATGCAGCTTGCCTGTATCGACGGCATCGCAGCGCTGGCCCGTGCCACCACAAGCGCCGAGGCCGCCGCCGCCTATCAGGGTGAACAGCTCACCTTCGGGGCCGATTACCTGATCCCCAAACCCTTTGATCCGCGACTGGTGAGCATTGTCAGCTCCGCTGTGGCCAAGGCGGCGATGGACACGGGCGTGGCCACGCGGCCCATAGACGACCTTGAGGCCTACAAGCGCAAGCTGGACAGTTCGGTCTTCAAATCCGCCCTGCTGATGCGACCCGTGTTCGAGGCGGCCAAGGCCGAATCCCGTCGCATCGTCTTTGCCGAAGGCGAGGATGAGCGCGTGTTGCGCGCAGCCCAAGCGATGATTGAAGAGACCACCGAACGCCCGATCCTGATCGGACGGCCCGAAGTGATCGAAACCCGCATCGCTCGTGACGGGCTGACCCTGCGCCTTGGCGACAATGTTGATCTCGTGAACCCCGAAAACGACCCGCGTTACCGCGACTACTGGGGCACCTATCACGACCTGATGTGCCGTCGCGGCGTCACCCCGGACCTTGCGCGTGCGATCATGCGCACCAACACCACCGCCATCGGTGCCGTGATGGTGCACCGGAACGAAGCTGACAGCCTGATCTGCGGCACATTCGGCGAACATCGCTGGCATCTGAACTACGTCACGCAGGTACTGGGGCGCGACGGGCTGCACCCTGTGGGCGCGCTCAGCCTGATGATCCTCGAAGACGGGCCGTTGTTTATCGCCGACACCCATGTCCACACGACCCCTTCGCCACAGGAGCTGGCGGAAATCGTGCAAGGCGCGGCCCGCCACGTACGCCGCTTTGGCCGGGAACCGAACATTGCACTGTGTTCACAGTCGCAGTTCGGCACGCAGGATTATGGCTCGGGCGAACGGCTGCGCGCCGCAATGCGGATCCTCGACGAAGCGGAAGCGGACTATTGCTACGAGGGGGAGATGAACGTGGATACCGCACTTGATCCCGACCTGCGTGCCCGGCTGATGCCCGGCAACCGCATGGAAGGGCCTGCAAATGTGCTTGTGTTTGCCCATGCCGACGCGGCCTCTGGCGTGCGCAACATCCTCAAGATGAAAGGCGGCGGGCTAGAGGTTGGCCCCATCCTGATGGGTCTGGGCAACCGCGCGCACATTGTAACGCCGTCCATCACGGCGCGGGGGCTGCTGAACATGTCCGCGGTGGCCGGTACACCCGTCACGCACTACGGCTGATTGCCGCGCGCCGCCGATACCGGCAGGTTTACCAGCCCGTTTCCCATCTTGGAAAACGGTCGTGATGGCCCTGTCACGCGGCGCGATCCGCCCTATTTATAATGGCAACCGTAGCTTGGCCCGGAGGCCCCCATGATCCGACTGCTGTGTATCGCCGCCCTCGTCTCTGTGACCGCCTGCGCCACCACCACGAATGAGGAGCCGGGCAGCATCACCTTGCGCGGCGACACATATCGCACCGTCACCCGCACCTTCCAGACAGATGACGGCCGGACCTACCAACGCATGACCATCTATGTCGGTGCCGAACGGGTCAGTTGCATCCCCGGCGACATCCGCGACTGCGAAGTTGCGCTGTCCGACATCTTCACCCGGCCGCGCGGGCGGTAACAGACGCAGCCGTTACAGGGGCGACAGCGTTCCGGACAATTCTTCCGACCCTCCAGCGTTCCCACGCGCAAAACGCACGGTGATCCGGTTTCCCGCAATGGCTGTGCGCGCGCAGTCCAGATTGCTCTGCGTGCGACCGACGCACAGCCGATCCTCCTCCACAGTCCAAAAAATGCTTTGGCGCTGCGCCAATGTCGCTGTGCCGACGCCGCCTGCGCGCAGATCTATGGTCACCTTGCGCGACGTATTCGGGGCGCTCAACGTGATCCTTTGGTTCGTCAACCGCGCCTCCAGCGCCGGACCACGCAAGCCGTCAACCTCCGGCGCAGGCGCATCACATGCAGCGACCATCACCAGCGCAGCAATCACAGTCCATGTCAGTTTCGTTCTCATCCCAACCTCCTCAAACTGCGTAAAATCGGCGCGGTTGCGCAGGTCTGCCGCTAACAGACTTGTCACATCCCTTTTGCTGCGCATAGGGCTGTGTGCGAGGGACGAGGAGGAATACCATGGGATACCGCGCCGAATACGACAACTGGAAAACAGACCCGGAAGGTTGGTGGATGACCGCCGCCCAAGCGATAGACTGGGATACCCCACCGTCCAAGGCTCTGACCCAGCGCGGCGAAAATCTCTATGACTGGTTCGCCGATGCCAAGGTGAACACGTGCTACAACGCCGTCGACCGCCATGTCGAAGCAGGCCGCGGTGATCAGTTGGCCATCATCTACGACAGCCCGATCACCGGCTCCGTCAGCCGCATCACATATGCCGAATTGCAGACCCGCGTCGCCACATTGGCCGGGGCACTGACAGCGCAGGGCGTCACCATGGGCGACCGCGTTATCATCTACATGCCGATGGTGCCCGAAGCATTGGAGGCGATGCTGGCCTGTGCGCGTATCGGCGCTATCCATTCGGTCGTGTTCGGCGGATTCGCCGCCAACGAACTGGCTGTGCGCATCGACGATTGCGCGCCCAAGGCCATCATCGCCGCCTCCTGCGGGCTGGAACCGGGCCGCGTGGTCAAATACAAGCCGCTGCTGGATGAGGCGATCAACCTTTCCACTGCCAAGCCAGACGTCTGCATCATCCTGCAGCGCGAACAGGAACCCGCAGAGCTGATCGAGGGGCGCGATATCGATTGGTACGCCTGTCAGCAGGGCATTGATCCTGCGCCATGCGTCCCGGTCAACGGCGATCACCCTGCCTATATTCTCTACACCTCCGGCACCACGGGCGCGCCCAAAGGCGTCGTGCGCCCCACCGCGGGCCATCTCGTGGCGCTGAACTGGACGATGAAGAACATCTATCAGGTGGAACCGGGTGAGGTGTTCTGGGCCGCATCGGACGTGGGCTGGGTCGTGGGTCACAGCTATATCTGCTACGCGCCGCTGATCCATGGCAACACAACCGTTGTGTTCGAAGGCAAGCCCGTCGGCACCCCCGACGCTGGCACCTTCTGGCGCGTGATTGCCGATCATAACGTCAAAAGCTTTTTCACCGCCCCCACCGCCATCCGCGCGGTCAAACGCGAAGACCCCAAGGGGCTTGAGCGGCAGAAATACGACCTCTCCGGACTGCGCGCCCTTTACCTCGCTGGTGAACGGGCCGATCCCGACACAATCGAATGGGCGCAGGATATCCTTGGCGTGCCGGTCTATGACCACTGGTGGCAGACCGAAACCGGCTACACCATCGCGGGCAACCCCGCAGGTCTCGAAGCGCTGCCGGTGAAAATTGGCTCACCCACTGTGCCCATGCCTGGCTATGACGTGAAAATCCTTGACGAGGCGGGGCACCCCGTGGCGGCAGGCGAACTGGGCGGGATCGCGATCAAGCTGCCCCTGCCCCCCGGCACTCTGCCGACGCTGTGGAACGCCGAAGATCGGTTTGCCAAAAGCTATCTCACCACATTCCCCGGCTACTACGAAACCGGCGATGCGGGCATGATGGACGAAGACGGCTACCTCTATATCATGGCGCGCACCGATGATGTGATCAATGTGGCGGGCCACCGACTGTCCACAGGCGCCATGGAAGAGGTCCTCGCCGGGCACCCGGATGTGGCGGAATGCGCCGTGGTGGGCGTCAGTGACCAGCTCAAGGGGCAATCGCCTGTGGGCCTTCTGTGCCTGACCACCGGCGTTAACCGCCCGCATGACGAGATCGTCGGCGAGTGTGTCAAACGCGTCCGCGACCAGATCGGCCCCGTGGCCGCATTCAAACAGGCCATCGTGGTCGACAGGTTGCCCAAGACCCGCTCGGGCAAGATCCTGCGCGCCACAGTGGTCAAGATCGCAGACAATCAGGATTTCAAAATGCCCGCCACCATCGACGACCCCGCCATCCTCGACGAGATCAAGGAGGCCCTCCAAACCATTGGCTACGCAAAAGGCTGACAGGCGGTTAGGCAGGCTGCCAGCGGGGGTACCCAACGACATGAATCCCGACCGTGGGACGCGCGGCTCCGCCGATCTCACGCGGTCTGTTTTTCCAGATGCCAAACCTGTTCGACAGGGTACTCCTTGGCCCATGTCGCAGGCACCGCACCGCGCACACCCTCTGCCCCGTCGGGGGCGTAAACCTCGTCGTATCTTCGGACGGCAAACCCGATTTGGTCGAACAGGGACATCCATCCGGATAGGGTCAGGTTAAAGCATACGCCGCTTGGCTCGAATGTGACGTCGGTCCAGTCAGCGCCCCACATATTGCGGTAAGGACGGTGCAATGTGCGGTCACAGGGCGATCCGTCAGGGGGCGAGCAAACCAGTGACAAGGGATGGTTGCCCAGAAACACAAGCCGTCCGCCCGGCCGCAGCAATCGCCATGCTTCGCGCAGCCATACCTCGGGCCGACACCAGATCGATGCACCATATTCGGATATGGCAAAGTCAAAGGACGCGGCGGGCAGGCCCGTTTGTTCCGCATTGCCTTCGACAAAGGCAATGTCGGCGTTGTGTACTTTGGCCAACCGCCGGGCTGTCGCCAATTGCTGTGGCGATAGGTCAATTGCCGTCACACGCGCCCCGCGACGTGCCATCCAACCGGACACGTATCCGGTGCCACATCCAAGCTCTATCGCATCCTGCCCCACCATATCGCGCGGCAACAACTGCAACCCGTGATCCGGATGCCCCCAGTTCCCCCATTCAGGCGTCTCAAGCGCCCAGAGCCGCGCACCAACATCTTCCCAGTTGACCGCGTCAGCCTCCCAAACCGAGCGATTGATCAAAACATGATCACGCGTCACGGTCCGTCCCCCTGCTATGCTTTGGCCTGCACATTAGCACAAAATCCGCATGTCAGCACTGCGGAACCCACCGCCCGGCGCCAAGAGCGCCAGCACTGACGCGCAAAATCTGGACAAGGTGCAATGCCCCGACCGCCACAGGTTTCACCGGATCATCACCGTGAGACTGGAAGGCCAGGACGCACAGTCGCCGGTCATCCCACCCCCGACAGAAACGCGCATCGCGGCCACGCCTGGCATCAAACCCTCCGCTTCAGCACGCGTGCAAACACGTCCTATTTCTTCTCTTTAGAAAATACTCCGGGGGGAGGCGAAGCCGGGGGGCTGGCCCCCCTCCCACACCCGGCCAAAGCGGCAAACACCCGCCAGCAACAGATCAACCGTCGCAGATCGCCTGCAGTTGCAACCAGTCCCGGTCCGGCATGATCGGCACTGCCTCTGCCCCGGCCATTGGGTTCGCCTCGATCAGGGCCAGCGTTTCTTCTCCTGAGATATCGCGGGCACGCGCATAGGCCGTCGAATGGATCGATGCGGCAGCAAAGGCCGCAATCAGGTCCGAAGGCGCAGGCGGCGGCGCCGGGTTGGCCAATTGATCCTCGGCAAAAGCGTCGAGCGACGATGGCGGCAGCGTTCCCGTGGTCAAAAGTGTCGCCGTGGCCGGTGTCCCCGCATGTTCCAGCACCGCGCGAAGCGGGGGTGCGCCACCGGCACGCTCAAGTTCGGCCAGCACATAGCCCGCTGCAACTTCCGGGGCTTCGAAATCTTCGACCAGCGCCCGGTTCAAGGCAACTGTTCCGCCGGGCAGGGCCAGCGCCTCGCGCACTCCGCCGGGCAGGATCACAACGCGCGCGGCGCCGGTACGACCTGCAAGAGCGGCCAGCGCGGGCCGCGCTTCGGCCGTTGCGCAGGGCGGGCCGGACACCCGTTCGATGCGCGCCAGCAGCGCGTTGCCGATCTCGACCTCCTTAACCGGAGGCACCACACGCACCGCATGATCCACCAGCGCGCCGGGCAGCCACAAGAACGCCAGTGCCGCCACCGCACTGACCGACACCGCAGCGCCCAGCCAACGCAACCGCCCCGGACGGGGGCGGGCGCGGGCCACGGCCAGACGAAGCGTCTCGATCGCGTCGATCATCTCGGCGTTTTCCGGGCTCAACTCAAGCGTTTCGTCCGGATCGCCATCCGGATGGAACACAGCGCCCCCACCAACCATCGGGCCACGTTCCACCGCAGCCAGCGACCAGTGGGTCAGCGCCCGGTCGTTGAGATCGGAAATGACCAGCGTCGCGTCACCGATGGACACCACCACCTCGCGGCGCTGTCCATCTGGAGTGGCACGCCACAGACCCGTGGCCTCCAGCCGGTCGTATTTGTTGAGTGCCGTCATGCGCTGCTGCCGTGGCCTCTGCTCGGGCGGGCGGTTGGCCCTTGTTTTGACGTGTAAAATACCACGGTCATGTCGCCCCGCCAAGTCGGCAGAAGAACGCTGCAAGCGGGCTGCCCAATAATGTGATTTGGACGAACGTGATGCGCGTGCATAGAGTGACGTCACGACAGCATGAACAAGGACCTGCCGATGCGACACTTCACCCTTTCACTCCTTGCCGGGCTCGCCCTGTCCAGTCCCGGCCTTGCCGCCGAAGGCACGCGCATTCAGGTCTCGGGCGAGATCATCGACACCTGGTGTTACTATTCCGGCGTGATGGGGGGACCCGACGCCGTGGTGGGCTCTGCGCACCATACGTGCGCGCTTTGGTGCAGCGCTGGCGGCATCCCGGTGGGCCTGCTGGCAGAGGACGGCACCGTCTACATGGTGCTCAAGGTCGGTGACGATACGCAGACAGCCGGCGGTGACACGTTGCTGAGGATGGCGGCGCACACGGTCGAGGCGGACGGAATGCTCTATGAGCGGGACGGTCTGCGCTACATCGTGGTGTCTGACGTCGTGTCCGACCTCGACATCACCAACAAGAACCACGAGGACTATGGCAATGTGCCCGGCTTCTCGATCCCTGATCCGAACAAGTGAGGTGCCGCACATGTTGAAACATCTGACAGCCGCAATTGCCCTGCTCGCCACACCGCTGGCCGCGCAGGATTTCTCCGAAGGGTCCCAGGCGCGCAGCTGGAACCTCTATGCCGAAATCCCCGCCAAGTTCGAGGCCAAGGTCGTCGATCTCGTATGTGAATTCACCGGCGACTGTCCTGCCGACTGCGGTGCGGGCAAACGCCAGATGGGCCTGTTGCGCACGGCGGACGACGTCCTGATCCTCGCCATGAAAAACAGCCAGCCCGCCTTTACCGGCGCTGCGGTCGAGTTGCAGCCCTACTGCAATCAGGTGATCACCGTGGATGGGCTGATGCTGGACGATCCGGACCTTGGCGCGCGCAACGTCTATCTGGTGCAATCCATCGTACCGCCCGGTGAGACCGACAAGATCAAGGCGAACACGTGGACTAAGGTCTGGGCCAAAGAGCACCCCGAAGCAAAAGGCAAGGGCCCGTGGTTCCGCCGCGATCCGTCGATCAAAGAGATCATCGCAACCGAAGGGTATCTCGGCCTCGGCCTTGAGATCGATGAAGCGTTCATTGCGGAGAATTTCTGAGCCATGCGCGCATTGAGTGTTGTTCTGTGCCTCGCCGCCTTGCCGGCGGCGGGGCAAAGCCCCTTTCCCGTTGATATTGGCGGGTCATACGCGCTGACAGACCAATATGGCGCAGCCCGGACCGAGGCTGATCCAGAGGGCAAGGCGCAACTGCTGTTTTTTGGATATGCCAACTGTCTGAACATCTGCTCGGCGGCGCTGCCGCTGATGGGGCAGATGGTGGATGCGTTGGCCCAAGATGGTATGGACGTCACGCCGGTGATGATCACCGTTGCCCCGGATCAGGATCAGGTGGAAACGATGGGCGCGCCGCTGGCGGTGCACCACGCCGCGTTCATCGGGCTGACCGGGCCACAGGAAGACTTGCAGGTCGCCTATGATGCGTTCCGCGTCGAGGTGGAGCCCCTGTTTGAGGACCCGGAATATGGCTGGGTCTATTCCCACGGCAGCTTTATCCACCTGCTGGACGGCGACGGGGCTTTGCTGACGCTGTTGCCGCCAATTCTGGATGTGGATCAGGCCGTGCACATCGCCGCCACCTATCTTGAACCTGCGCAGGACGGCTGATGTCGAGGGGGCGCTGCCCCCGCCCTTCGGGCTCCCCGGAGTATTTTCAAAGAGAAGAAGATATGGTCATCTGTCGCCGTCTTTGGGCGCAAGACCGTAGGGTTCCGCGATCTTCCAGACGTGATCAGGGATCATGTTTTTCATCTTGGCGGGCATGGCATGGCGTAGATGCAGGATGGTTTCGGCGGCCTTCATCTCCAGTCGGGCGCGGGCGAATTCGAGCCCGCGGGGGCCGGTGCGGGGTTGCAGCCAACTGACAATCGGGCGCACCCAGTCGGGCATACGGCGCAATGGCAGGCCACCGGCGGCACGTTCGGTATTGGCGATAAACCCTTTGACAGCCGCGCCGCGCTTGCCGCCCGTGCCAACAGGTTTCAACTCAATTCGGTCACCAAGCCCCGCCAGCATCTCCGCCCCGCGGGCGTTGCGCACCAAAAGCCATTGGTCCCCCTCGCCCGCCATGTAGCCCACCGTGATGTCGGCCAGCGCATTGGTATAGTCGACGCAGGTGCGGCAGGTGAGTGGAAAGAAATCGGGTGGCAGGTCCGAAATCGGCAGGTTGAGGAAGGGGATCAGCCGCTGGCGTCCATCTGCGTAGCGCAGTTCGACGCGATAATCTGCGCGGAATTCCAGATAGGTGATGCTGTCCGGGTCGTCGTCCAGCAAGGCAAGGAAGCGGTGGAAATTCTCGGTGGTGGTGTTGTCCGAACAGGGCGTGCCGATCACATAGAGCCGCGCCAGACCCAATGATGCCTCGAGTTTGCGCAACGCATAAATCTGGCAGGGAATGCCGATGACGGCGAGACGGGTGTAACCCTGTGTCTGAGCCTCTTCGAGCAAGGCCAGAAGGGGGGCGTAGCCCATGCGCATCCCGCGCGCGCGGGCCATATCGGCGGGGTCGGTGATCAGTGCGGGCCGGGGTTTCCAGCGGTCCTTGGCATCGGGCACCATGGTGAGGACCGCGTCCACCGTCCCCTGCGCCAACAGGTTCGCCGCCAGTGCCGTCGTGATGCCCGTCCATTGCGCGCCGTCCGCCGGGGATTTCAGGCGCGCGCAGTGCATCGCCTCAACCGGGCCAAAAAACAGCTCATCCCCCATCCCGCGCGTGCGTCCGTGGACGGTGCGCTCCATGCCGGGATAGTCCGGTTTGATGAACTGGCACGCCGTGCCGCACGCCGACGGATCGGCCATGCGCGATACACCGCAATCGGTGCACAGCGTGCGCGGCACCGGATCCCGCAAGTTCACGTGAACTGTTCCGAGATCAGCCGCTCTTCGAGGCCATGGCCGGGATCGAACAGGATGCGGTGCACCACCGCGGGTTCCGAGACGATTTCAACGGCCGCGACCTCGCGAAAGGAGCGCGAATCCGCCTCGGCCATCACGGGGCGCTTGTCGACCTCAAGCACATCGAAACGCACGCGCGCCGTTTTGGGCAGCAATGCGCCGCGCCAGCGACGGGGCCGGAACGCAGCGACCGCTGTCAGGGCCAGCACATCAGACCCGATGGGCAGGACCGGCCCGTGCGCGGAGTAGTTGTAGGCCGTCGACCCCGCAGGCGTTGACACCAGCGCGCCGTCGCACACAAGTTCGTCCATCCGCAACCGGTCATCGACGGTGATGCGCAGCTTGGCCGCCTGCGGCCCCGCACGCAGCAGTGACACCTCGTTAATAGCGAGGGCCGCGTGACTGTTGCCCTCGACATCCCATGCGGTCATGCGCAGCGGGTTAATCTCGGCCAGTTCGGCGGCTTCGAGCCGTTCGACCAGATCATCCTCGCCATATTCGTTCATCAGAAAGCCGATGGTGCCACGGTTCATACCGTAGACCGGAGCCTCAAGATCCTGCGTGCCGTGCAGGGTTTGCAGCATGAACCCGTCGCCGCCAAGCGCCACGATCACATCTGCCTGATCCAGAGCGGCGTCGCCAAAGCGGTGTACCAGCGCGGTCCGCGCGGCCTGCGCCACATCCGCGCGGCTGGCGGCAAAGGCGATCTTGAGCGGCATGAGGTTTCCTTTAGCGCGCGTTTGACGCCGAAAGAACCATATCTTTTCGTCCCTTACCAGCGTGTGCGCGCGCTTTGTCGCTGGCGGGTGGCGTTTGGTCGGGTTACATCCTTTGCGAGATGGCCGCGTTTCCGATAGGAAACCGCAAATTGAACCGACTCATGTCACGAGGAGACTTCCATGAACGCGCCGCACCGCACTGACGGATTTTTCACTGGGTCGCTGGCCGACCGCGATCCGGAGCTGTTTGGCTC
>NZ_CANNDO010000004.1 GCF_947503385.1 uncultured Tateyamaria sp. | reverse complement strand
GACACTCGAAGCCCGGCGCTTGCATCACCGACAGCACGCCGCATCATCAAGCCAACCAGATGAGCCAAACTCTCTCTTAGTTTAGGCCGCCATTGGCACCAAAAACCCTGACGACGGACAGGTTTTTCTTCAATCTCCGGCCAATTTTTTCTGAAGCTAAAAATGATGGCAGAGATCGTCCGGGCGTCACGACACAAGAACAGCATGTCTTTGTTTGAATTTTCTCCTGTGATGAGCGGGAAAATCGCGGCAGCTTGCTGCGTGGGGTGCAGGTGGCGGATCGGCCCTCTGGGGGGATTTATTGCGGACAGAGACGGGGCGGGGCGCGAGGAGGAATTCAGCTTTGGCCGCAACTGGATTAGGGTGCGATATGGATTCGGTTGAATATCACGCGGCGCTGTCGGCGCTGGCCTGGCAGGTGGAACTGGGCGCGGACGAGTGTATCGGGGATGCGCCGGTCAACCGCTATGACGTGCCGCCGCCTGCGCCCAAGCCTGTACCGGCCACAGTCGCACCGGATGGGCCGGTCGCACCACGTTCCGAGGACCCGGTGGCGGTGGCCCGTGCGGCAGCAGAGGCGGCGCAGGATCTGCCTGCCTTGAAGGCGGCACTGGCGGGGTATGCGCATTGTGAGTTGAAGCGGGGGGCGCGCAACCTCGTCTTTTCAGACGGGGTGCCGGGCGCGCGGGTGATGATCGTGGGCGAAGCGCCCGGACGGGACGAGGACCGCGAGGGCAAGCCGTTTGTGGGCCGGGCGGGGCAGCTTTTGGACAAGATGCTGGGCGCGATTGACCTGAGCCGCGAGGCGTCCGTCTATATCACCAACGTGCTGCCGTGGCGTCCGCCGCAGAACCGCGACCCCAAGCCCGAAGAGATCGCGATGATGCAGCCGTTTCTGTATCGCCACATCGCGTTGGCGGACCCGGATGTGCTCGTGATCGTGGGCAACCATGCCTGTCAGGCGCTGCTGGGCAAACGGGGCATCACCCGGCTGCGCGGCGACTGGACGCAAGCACAGGGCAAGCCTGCGATCCCGATGTTCCACCCGGCCTATCTGCTGCGCAACCCGGCCGCCAAGCGCGAGGCGTGGGCGGACCTGCTCAGCCTCAAGGCGCGGTTGCGCGATGGTTGATCCCGTCCTTTTGCTGGCGTTCATCCCTGCAGGGCTGGCGCTGAACCTGACGCCCGGTGCCGACATGATGTTCTGTCTGGGACAAGGCTTGCGGGCCGGACCACGGGCGGCGATGGCTGCGAGCGCGGGCATATCGCTGGGCGCATTTGTCCACACGGGGCTTGCGGGGCTGGGCCTTGGGGCGCTGGTGGCCACGGTGCCTGCGGCGTTCGAGGTGATCCGCTGGATTGGCGTGGCCTACCTGCTGTGGCTGGCGGTGCAGACCCTGCGCCACCACAGCCGCGCCGAGGTCACTGCGGCCACCCCGCGCCGGGCGTTTCGCGCAGGCTGTGTCGTGAACCTGACCAACCCCAAGGTGATCCTGTTCGTGCTGGCCTTTGTGCCGCAATTCGTGAACCCCGCCGCGGGCCCCGTGCTGGTGCAGTTCCTGATCTTTGGCGCGTTGATGGCGCTGGGCGGGTTCCTGATCAACGGCGCGGTGGGCGTGTTCGCAAGTGGCGCCGGGCGCAGGCTGGCGCAGGGCAGCCGCGTGCTGGACTATATCTCGGCCAGTGTCTTTGGTGCGTTGGCCGTCCGTCTTGCCATTCTGGAGCGCACATGAGCCGTATCGACGAAACCCTTGATTTCATTCCTATTCGAATTGCCGTCCTCACGGTCAGCGACACCCGCAATCTGGACGATGACCGTTCGGGTGACGTGTTGGTGGCGCGCCTGACCGATGCGGGGCACACCCTTGCCGACCGGAAAATTGTGCCAGACGAGCGCGACCAGATTGCCGCACAGCTGCGCAAGTGGTGCGACGATCCCAAGATTGACGTGGTGATGTCCACCGGTGGCACGGGGCTGACCGGGCGCGATGTGACGGTCGAGGCGCATCGCGACATCTACGAAAAGGAAATCGACGCTTTTGGGACTGTCTTCACCATGGTGTCGATGCAAAAGATCGGGACCAGCGCGGTTCAAAGCCGCGCCACGGGCGGCGTGCGCAATGGCACGTACCTCTTTGCGCTGCCGGGCAGTCCGGGCGCGTGCAAGGATGCCTGGGACGAAATTCTGGCGCGCCAGCTCGATTACCGCCACCGGCCCTGCAACTTTGTGGAAATTTTGCCACGTCTGGACGAACATCAGCGACGGAAATAGCGCGGCTTTGCGTAACAGTATTGTTGCTTGGTATATTCTGGCGCGGCCCTACGTTATGAGAACGCTTAGCCGCAATGGATAGAGGCCTGAATTTCGTGCGTTTTTTGCGACAAAGCCTGATGGGATTGGTGCTGGCGGCCCTGTCGCTGGGCCTGCTGGCTTTTGCCGTGCAGATGGTGGGCAGCGCCATTCAGGCGCAATTGGCGCTGGAACAGACCAAGCCGCCCGCGCGGGAACGGGTGTTTGCCGTCAGCGTTGTGCGCGCCGAACCAAGGACCGAGACGCCGGTGCTGGAAAGTTTTGGCGAGGTGCGCAGCCGCCGCACGCTTGAGCTGCGTGCCGCCGCGACGGGCCGTGTGATCGAACTGTCGGATGTGTTCGAAGACGGTGGTGAGGTCACGGCGGGGCAGGTTCTGTTGCGCATTGATCCTGCCGATGCGCAGGCCGACATGGAGCGGGCAGAGGCCGACCTTCTTGATGCGGAGGCCGAGGTGCGGGACGCCGAGCGCGGCTTGATCCTTGCGCGCGACGAAGAGGCGGCGGCACAGGATCAGGCCAATCTGCGCCAGCGCGCCTTTGTCCGCCAGCAGGATCTGGCGAGCCGTGGCGTGGGCACCGCCGCAGCGGTGGAGGATGCAGAACTGTCCGCGGCCAGCGCGCGCCAGTCGGTCTTGTCGCGCCGTTTGGCGGTGGCGCAGGCAGAGGCGCGGGTGGATCAGGCGCAGACGCGGCTGGCCCGCGCGCGCATCGCGCTCGACGACGCGCAGCGGATGTTGGACGACACCACCGTCACCGCCCCGTTTGACGGCACGCTGAGCGCCACGGACGTGGTGCAGGGACGTCTGATCGCCGCCAATGAAAAACTCGCCGATCTGATCGACCCCGGCGCGCTGGAGGTGTCGTTTCGCGTATCGACAGCGCAGTATTCGCGCATTCTGGGACCCGAAGGGAACCTGATCAATGCGCAGGTCGAGGCCATTCTGGACGTCTCTGGCGTGGATTTGACGGCGCGCGGTGTGATCAGCCGCGCCAGTGCGGGGGTGGGCGAGACGCAGACCGGGCGTCTGGTCTTTGCCCGGCTGGATGCGGCGCCGGGGTTCAAACCGGGGGATTTCGTGACTGTGCAGGTCGAAGAACCGCCGCTGCAACAGGTGATCCGGCTGCCCGCCTCGGCGGTGGATGCGCAGGGCACGGTGCTGGTGCTGGGTGAAGAGGATCGGCTGGAAGCGGTCGAGGTGCAACTGTTGCGCCGTCAGGGCGACGACGTGCTGGTGCGCGGGCGGAACCTTGCCGGTCGTGACGTGGTTGAGGCGCGTTCGCCGCTGCTTGGTGCGGGCATCCGCGTGCGGCCCTTGCGGCCCACGGATGCGGCCCCGTCCGAGCCCGAGATGGTGGAGCTGACGGCAGAGCGGCGCGCGCGCCTTGTCGCCTTTGTCGAGGGCAACCAGAGGATGCCCGCCGAGGCCAAGGCCCGCGTGCTGGCCCGGCTGAGCGAGGACCGCGTGCCTGCGGGCATGGTCGCACGGCTGGAAAGCCGGATGGGGGGCTAGGTCATGGCCCGGCGTCCCTTTGGCATTCCGTCATCCGCCGGGGGCATTTTGGGGTATTTCGTGCGGCACCGCACGGTGGCGAACTTGCTGTTGCTGGTCATGCTGGTGGCCGGGATCGCGTCGATCCCGAACTTGCGGGCGCAGTTCTTTCCGGATGTGATCATCGACAATGTGAGCGTCTCTGTCCAATGGGACGGGGCAGGGGCCGAAGATGTCGATGCGGGCATCGTGCAGGTGCTGGAGCCGGGTTTGCTGTCGGTCGAAGGGGTCGAAAGCTCTTCTGCCCGCTCAACCGAAGGGTCCGCGAGCATCACGCTGGAGTTCGAGCCGGGATGGGACATGGGCCGGGCGGCGGATGACGTGCAGACGGCGGTCGATGCAATCACGACATTGCCCGAAGACGCCGAAGAGCCGACCGTGCGGCGCGGCGCGTGGCGTGACCGGGTGACCGATCTGGTGATCACGGGACCTGTATCACCGGAACAACTGGGCGTGTTTGCGGACGAACTTGTGGCGCGGCTTTTCTCCGAAGGGGTGACACGGACCACGATCCGGGGCGTGGCCGCACCGCAGACGATGGTAGAGGTCCCGTCGCTGCAAATGATCGCCAACGACGTCACCATGGCCGAGATTGCAGCGGCCATCGCGGGCGAGGTGGATGCCGATCCGGCAGGTGACGTGACAGGAGCCAACGCGCGGGTGCGGACCGGGACACAGAAACGCACGCCGGTGGAAATCGGCGGCATCGTGCTGCGGTCCAACTCCGATGGATCCAAGCTGCGCATCCGTGACGTGGCCACGGTCACGCAGTTGGGGGCCAGCCGGGACCGCAGTTACTTTGTGGGTGACAATCCGGCAGTGTCGATCCGTGTGGACCGGTCCAACAAAGGCGATGCCATCGCCATTCAGGGACAGGTCGAGGAGATCGCAGACGCGCTGGAGGCCACGCTGCCCCCCGGTGTCACCATTGAATTGATCCGCACGCGGGCGGAATCCATCACGGCGCGGCTCAACATCCTGATCGACAACGCTGTTGTCGGTCTGGGGCTGGTCATTGCCTTGCTGTTCCTGTTCCTTAATGCGCGTACAGCATTTTGGGTCGCGGCGGGTATCCCCGTGGCCCTGTTTGCCGCCATCGCGCTGATGTATCTGGCCGGTCTGACCATCAACATGGTGTCGCTCTTTGGGCTGATCATCACGCTTGGGATCGTGGTGGACGACGCCATCGTCGTCGGCGAACATGCCGATCACCGCTATCGCACCTATGGCGAGGACCCGCTGACCGCCGCCGAGAATGCTGCGCGGCGCATGTCCATGCCGGTTTTTGCGGCGACGATGACCACGGTCATCGCCTTTTTTGGTCTGCTGGCCGTGGGTGGACGGTTTGGGGATCTGATCGCGGACATCCCTTATACGGTGATCATGGTGCTGATCGCATCGCTCGTCGAATGCTTCCTGATCCTGCCCCATCATATGGGCCATGCCCTGTCCGCCGTGGACAAACCCCGGTTCAGCCGCGTCAGTCTGGCGGTGGCGGTGTTGGCCATTCTGGGCCTCAGCGGGGCGTTTACCGGGGCTGTGGCCTTTGTCCTGTGGCCGGACGCCATGGTGAACTGGCAGGCCATCATGCCCTATCTCGCCATCGGGCCGGGCATTGTTGCGGCGCTGTTTCTGGTGCAGCCGCGCGCCCGCAAACTGGCGTGGCTTACAGCGATGGGCCGCGACGGGCTCGACCTGCCCTCAACCCTTGTCAACGGCGTGTTCATGTGGATCCGCGAACGCCTGTTCCGTCCGTTCATGGCCGGTGTGATCGTTGCGCGTTATGCGGTGCTGGCGGGCGTGGTTGTGGTGCTGGCCACGCAAGTGACCCTGTTCATCAATGGCGACGTGCAATGGCGCTTTTTCAACGCGCCGGAACGCGGATCGGTCACGGGCAATTTCGCCATGGTCGAAGGCGCAACCCGCGCCGACACGCTGGACATGATGCGCGAGATGCAGCGGGCAACCAACGCGCTGGGCGCCGATTATGAGGCACGTTATGGCCGCAACCCCATCGACTATGTCATTGCCGAGATCGGGGGCAATGCGGGTCGCGGCCTGAGCGGCGCGGACAGCAAGGACAATGATCTGCTGGGCGGTATCTCTATCGAGTTGATCGACGCCGATCTGCGGCCCTATTCGTCATTCGCCTTTGTGGCGGAGTTGCAGGACGCTGTGGTGCGCCACCCGCTGGCTGAGACGGTCAGTTTTCGCGGCTGGCGGTCGGGACCGGGGGGCGATGCGCTGGATGTGGCGTTCTTTGGCGCAGACAGCGACACGCTCAAGGCCGCGTCCGAAGACCTCAAGCGGGCTATGTCGCAATACCCGGAGGTCAGCGCGGTCGAGGACAATCTGGCCTATGACAAGGAGGAGTTGATCCTTGATTTGACGGCCCAAGGGCAGGCACTGGGCTTTACCATCGACACGTTGGGCCGTGCCTTGCGCGACCGGCTGAACGGGATTGAGGCCGCGACTTACCCGGACGGACCACGCAGTGCCGAAATCCGGGTTGAACTGCCCGAGGGCGAGCTGACAGCCGATTTTCTGGACCGGACGCAGATGCGCACGCCTGATGGCGAATATGTGCCCCTTGCCGATATCGTGAGCGTTGAGCGGCGCACCGGATTTTCCACCGTCCGGCGTGAAAACGGTCTGCGCCTGATTTCGGTCACAGGCGACATTTCCGAAGACGACCCGGCGCGCGCCACGCTGATCGACGACACACTGCGCGAAACCATCCTGCCGGAGATCGCGGCAAACCGGCAGGTCGAGTACAGGCAGGCGGGGCTGAGCGAGCAGGAGGACCAGTTTCTGAGCGAATCCGGCACCGGGCTGATCCTGTGTCTGACCGGCATTTACCTTGTTCTGGCATGGGTGTTTTCCAGTTGGACCCGGCCCATCGTGGTGATGGCGATCATCCCCTTTGGCCTTGTGGGCACAATCTATGGCCACCACGCGTGGGACGTGCCGCTCAGCATGTTCACCGTGGTGGGGTTGCTGGGCATGACCGGGATTATTATCAACGATTCCATCGTTCTGGTGACGACCATCGACGAATACGCCGCCGAACGCGGGCTGGTGCCGTCGATCATTGATGGTGCGGCGGACCGGCTGCGGCCCGTGATGCTGACCACGTTGACCACGGTGCTGGGGATGACGCCGCTGCTCTATGAGACTTCGCAGCAGGCGCAGTTCCTGAAACCGACGGTGATTACACTGGTCTATGGCCTTGGCTTTGGCATGGTGCTGGTGCTGTTGGTGGTGCCCGCGCTGGTTGCCGTGCAGCACGACGTGAGCCGTCTGATCCAAGCGATGCGGCGGGGGATGATGGCCCCGGCACCGGGCCTGCGCTGGAGCCTTTTGGCGCTGTGGGCCGTTGTGCTGGTCTGGTTCGGGCTGACCTTGGGCTACACGATGGCCACAGGCGGTCTGCTGGCGCAGTTGGCGGCGCTTTTGCCGCCGCTGCCGGACCAGAGCATCGTGCCCGTCGCCTTTGGCCTGTTTGCAGGCGGGGTGATTGCGGTTGGGTTTGTGGCCTATGTGCTGGCGGGCCTCGGCTATCAGATCATGCGGTGGCGCGCGGCGCGCGCGGCCTAACCGGCGGCGGTGCAGCCTTGAATGTCGACGGCGTAGTCACCCCCGAGGATCGTGATCCGCACGTTTGAGCGGTCGATGGAAAAGGCACCGCCATCGGGGTGGATCATCTCGCTGACGGCCACAACCGTGTCACCCTGCCGGGCGGTGCGCGCCTCGCTCACCCAGACGCCGGGCGTGCCGGGTTCGATCACCGCCACTTCGGTGCCGCCGGTGTGGGGCAGGGTCACATGTGCCTCTATCGACATGCCGTGTTCGGTGGGTGCCATGCGGCAGGCCGCGCTGACTACGCCGGCCTCATCGGCGGCGTAGGGCATATCGGACAGGGCCGCCACGATGGCCGGTGTCGGGCTCAGGTCCGCGCTGTCCAGCATCGCGTCGATATGCAGGGTGTGGGGCACACAGACCTCGGCACAGACGCCGATGGACATCTTGGTGCGCAGGCGCACCGGCGCGCCACTGCGTTTCGGGGTGATGTGCATGGGCAGGACCACCTGCCCTGTATAGCCAAGCGACCGCATCCCGTTCTGGTGATAGACCGACGGCGTGGGCCATGACACATCAACATCTGCAATATTGCGCGCGCGGCTCCAGTCAAAATGCGGCGGGATGCCCGCGTCGCCGGGGGCGCGCCAATAGGTCTTCCATCCCGGTTCGAGCGTAAGCCGCACCGCAGCCACACGCCGCCCGTCCGGCAGGGTCCAGCCCTGCAACACCTCTGCGGTCACGGGATCGAAATCCCCGGCAGAAGCGGGCATCGGCAGGGCTGTCAGCGCGGCTAGCGCGGCACCGGACAAAAGACGGTTCAATCGGGTCATGGGCGATAGATGACCTGTCCGGTGATGAAATCCAACTCACGATTCAGTGGGCCGCCTGCCGCCTGCCCGGACCAAGAGGGTTGCCGCCCCGGCGACGGCACTGCATCCTGACGACAAGGACCAAGAGGCAGCACATGGCGGACCCGGAAAAAATGAACCTGACCGGCACATTGCTCGTAGCGATGCCGGCGATGGGCGACCCGCGCTTTGACCGGTCGGTTATCTTGCTGTGCGCCCATTCGGGCGATGGCGCGATGGGGCTGATCGTGAACAAGCCCGCGCCGCAAATGGTTTTGGGCGACCTTCTGGACCAGCTGGACATCAGCTGCGCCACCAAGCTGCGGCAAAAAAAGGTGCATTTCGGTGGTCCGGTGGAGGTGCAGCGCGGCTTTGTCCTGCACGGGGCTGATTATCGGTCGCGCCTGCAATCTCTGGACGTAACGGACGCATTTGCGATGACCGCGACGCTGGATGTTCTTGAGGATATGGCCATCGGGCAGGGGCCGGAACCTGCGCTGGCGATGTTGGGATATGCGGGTTGGGGGCCGGGTCAGCTTGAGGCGGAGATTGCGCGCAATGACTGGTTGACCGCAGAAAGCGACCCGGCGCTGGTGTTTGATACTGACGATGACGAGAAATGGCTGGCCGCTGTGCGCAGCGTCGGGATTGACCCGCTGGGTCTGTCGGGTGAAGCAGGCCGGGCCTAACGCGGTGCTGCCGCGCGCCGCAGACGGTCGTTGATGGCCTGACCCAGACCGTGCTCCGGGATGGGGGCCACGGCAATGTCGCGCCCGGTGGCATCCAGAACGTGCAACGCATCAAACAGCCGTGCGGCGGCCTGCGCCAGATCAGCCGTTTCTGACAGGTTTACGTCACATTCCATCAGACCAAAGCCCAGCATCACCTCACCCTCCCGAGCCTGTGTGGCGTTCAGCCGGACGTGTCCCTGTGGCGCGTAATGCGAGGCAAGCTGCCCCGGTGCGGTGATCTGCGCATCTGGCGGCGCCAGTGGCCCGGTGATCGCCTCAATCCCGGCCACGGGCACACCGCCGGGCCGCAACAGCGCCAGAGGCGCTCCGCCGACAATGGTCGATTCCAGACCCACGGCGCAGGCACCGCCATCGACGATTGCAGCGATGCGGCCACCAAGGCCCGACAGCACATGGGCGGCGGTGGTGGGGCTAATCTGCCCGGACGGATTTGCGGAGGGGGCGGCCAGCGGTCCGCCAAATGCGGCCAGCAGTGCCTGTGCCACCGGGTGGGCGGGCACGCGGACGGCCACCGTGTCCAACTCTGCCGTGACCAGCGATGCGATGCCGTGATCCGGGGCCAGCGGCAACACCATGGTGAAAGGCCCGGGCCAAAAGGCGTCCGCCAGCGCGCGGGCCGTGTCGTCAAACACCGCAATACGTTCGGCGGCGGCCATATTCGGCACGTGTACGATCAACGGGTTAAAGCTGGGCCGGCCCTTGGCCTCAAAAATCCGGGCCACGGCCTGTGGATTGCGGGCATCGCCGCCAAGGCCGTAGACCGTCTCGGTTGGGAAGGCGACCAGCGCGCCGTCCGCCAACAGGTCTGCGGCTGTTTCAAGGCCGGTCGCGGATGTGTCCAGCAGCTGCGTCTTTTTCATGCGCCACGCGTCTTCCGTCAGGTTGTGACGCCGCGTTTGAGTTGCGGCGACCGGTGCGCCCCCGCATCTTGGCATCAAAGACGCCCCTTTACGCGCGTCGCACACGCTTGCCAAGACTGTCCCGGAGACCGCCGCCATGACCTACCGCGCCCCTGTAGACGATTATCGTTTTCTGTTCGATCACGTGGTGGACCTCGCGCAGGTCACCGCGACTGACCGCTTTGCCGAAGCGACGGACGACCTGACCAGCGCGATCCTGACCGAAGCGGGCAAGATGTGCGAAGAGATCATGGCCCCACTGCAACGCCCCGGCGATCTGCATCCCGCGCGGTTGGAAAACGGTGTGGTGCGCACCTCGCCCGGCTATGCCGAGGGCTACCGGGCCATTGCGGAAGGCGGCTGGGTCGGGATGGCGGCAGACCCTGAATACGGCGGCATGGGCCTGCCTATGTCCGTGACCACGGCGGTGAACGAGATGATGAGCGCGGCCTGCCTGTCGCTGCAACTGTCGCCCCTGATGACGCAGGGCCAGATCGAGGCGCTGGAGCATCACGCCTCCGATGAGATCAAGGCGCTGTACCTGCCCAAGCTGATTTCCGGCGAATGGACCGGTACGATGAACCTGACCGAGCCGCAGGCCGGATCCGACGTGGGCGCGCTGTCGTCCAAGGCCGAGGACAATGGCGACGGGACTTACGCCATCACGGGGCAGAAGATTTACATCTCGTGGGGCGACAACGACTTTACCGACAATGTCTGCCATCTGGTGCTGGCGCGCCTGCCGGGCGCACCTGCGGGGACCAAGGGGATTTCCCTGTTCCTTGTGCCGCGCAACATTCCGGATGAAAACGGCAATGCCGGTGTGGCGAACAGTCTGAAAGTGGTCAGCCTAGAGCACAAGATGGGCCTGCACGGCTCGCCCACTTGCGTGATGCAATATGACGGCGCCAAGGGCTGGCTGATCGGGCCCGAAGGCGGCGGCATGGCGGCCATGTTCACAATGATGAACAACGCCCGCCTCGGTGTGGGCGGGCAGGGCGTGGGCGCGGCCGAAGGGGCCTATCAGCACGCGCTGGCCTATGCGCTCGACCGCAAACAGGGCCGCACCGAGGGCGAGACGGGGGCGATCATCGACCACGCGGATGTGCGCCGGATGCTGATGACCATGCGCGCCGACACTTACGCGGCGCGTGGCATCGCGCTCATGTGCGCTGTGGCGATCGACATGACCACGGCGACAGGTGACGAAAAGTGGAAATCCCGCGCCGCGCTGCTGACCCCTATTGCCAAGGCTTTCGGCACGGATATCGGCAACGAAGTGGCGGGCATGGGCATTCAGGTCCACGGCGGCATGGGCTTTGTCGAGGAAACAGGGGCCGCGCAATATGCGCGTGACGTGCGTGTGACCACGATCTACGAAGGCACGAACGGCATTCAGGCCATGGACCTTGTGGCGCGCAAGATGATGGACGGCGGCGAGACGGCGTCGCGCATCTTTGACGAGATCGAAACGGCTGCGGAAGCGGCGCGCAGCACGTTCCCCAAAATGGCAGAAGCCGTTTGGCAGGCGAGCGAAAGCCTGCGTGAAACCACGGAGTGGTTGATTGCGAACAACCACCGCGTCCGGTTTGCCGGGGCGGTGCCCTATCTGCGAGCCTTTGCCCGTGTACTGGGCGGCCATATCCACCTGATGTCTGCGCTGAACGATCAGGGCGGCGTGCATGAAAAGGTGGCGCGCTTTTACATCCAGCGGCTATTGCCAGAACATGACAGCCTGCTTGCGCAGGCGCAGGCGGGCGATTACGACGTCTATGCACTGACACCGGAAGAGTTCGCCGCCTGATGAAAGACACCCCGCCCACCGGCCTCAGATACCCGTGGGCGGAACCACCCGAAAACGGCACCGCGATCGAGGTGGCGCCGGGCGTGCTGTGGTGTCGTCTGCCGCTGCCGATGAAGCTGGACCACGTAAATGTCTACGCGCTGGATGACGGCGACGGCTGGACAGTGATCGACACCGGCTTTGCCTCGGGCAAGACCCGCAAAATGTGGGAGGGGCTGATGGCAGGCCCAATGGGTGGCAAGCCCGTGCGCCGCGTTGTGGTGACCCATCACCACCCGGACCATGTGGGGCTTGCGGGGTGGTTTCAGACCGAACAGGGCGCTGAGTTGCTGATGACGCGCACGGCGTGGCTCATGGCGCGGATGCTGACGCTGGATGTGCAGGATACACCGGTGGAAGAGACGTTGGCGTTCTGGCGCAGCGCGGGCATGGACCAAGCGATGTTGGACCAAAGGGCCAAAGAGCGGCCGTTCAACTTTGGGGATATCGTGGCGCCGATGCCGCTGGGGTATACGCGGCTGCAACAGGGCGGCACGATCAGCATGGGCGGGCGGACATGGGACATCCATATCGGCAATGGTCACGCCCCCGAACACGCCACGTTCTGGAGCCGGGATGACGAATTGGTGCTGGCCGGGGATCAGATCCTGCCCTCCATCAGCCCGAATATCGGGGTCTACGCGACCGAGCCGATGGCCGACCCCATCGGGGACTGGCTGGAGGCGTGCGAACGCTTGCAGGGGCTGGCGCGCGCAGATCATCTGGTGCTGGGCGGGCACAAGCTGCCCTTTACCGGGCTGCCCACGCGGATGCGGCAGTTGATCGACAATCATCACGGGGCATTGGACCGGCTGCTGAAATTCCTCGACACGCCCAAGGCGGCGGGCGACTGCTTTGCCCCGCTGTTCAAGCGGACCATCGGGCTCGGCGAATATGGGCTCGCGCTGGTTGAAGCCATCGCCCATCTGTCCCACCTTTATCAGGAGGGGCGCGCCATTCGGACGCGCCGCGACGACGGGGCGTGGGTGTATCAGCGGGCGGAGTGAGCGATGAGCGACGAGATCAGCACGACAGCCGAAGTGGCGGAGCGGCACGCGATTCCCCGCCAGCACGAGGTGCATTCCGACCCGTCAGCGCGCAACGCGGCGGACCAGCCCCTGCCTGCCGGTGTCAAGAAAACGCCAACCGAAAAGAAAAGCCCGGCACAGTGGGCTTACGAAAGAATGATCCTTTATATCAAGAACTTCGAAGAGAGCCTTGATAACGAACATGAGGTCGCGATGGGGTTCACCGGTGGGGATGCCGGTATCCTGCGGATCGAGGGTATGGGGTATTTCGATCCTGATATCATCACATTTTATGGTTCTGATCCAACGGGTTCCAAGACGCAGTTGGTGCAGCATGTCAGCCAGTTGAGCGTGATGCTGCGCGCCTTGCCCAAGTCGGTGGAAAAGGCGGAACCAACGCGCATCGGGTTCCGGCTGGTGCAGGACCTCGAATCATCTTCGGACCCGCGCGACAAAGACGCAGTGACAGCGCCGCGCGGATAGGCTAATCGGCGGCCAAGCCAATACGGAAAGGGAACATGACATGGCAGAGCACAAACATGGCGACATGGACGTCAAGGAACATGAAAAGATGTTCGACGGTTTCGTGTCTTTCACAACCTGGTCAGTGGTTGCGATTCTGGTTGTCCTGATCGGCATGGCGGTGTTCATCTCCTGATCAAAAGGGAAAGGTCGGGGGACTGGTGTGATGGTGGTACGTGCGTTTGGCGCGCTTGGCGTGTGTGTGATGCTTGCGGCATGTGCAGAGGCGCCGGACATTCCCTATGCCTCTGACGACCGGATCAAGCGGTCAGCCTATCGCGCGCCGGGGCCTGCAACGCTGACGCTGTTTACGATGGTCAGCAACCGGTCGGGGCGGGGCGCGCATTCCGCATTGATGATCAACGGCAGTCAGCGGGTGATCTTTGACCCAGCGGGATCGTTCACCAACGAACGTGTGCCCGAACAGCAAGACGTTTTGTACGGTGTCAGCCCTGCGGTTCTGGCAGGCTACAAAAGCGCGCACGCGCGGCTGACCTTTCACGTGGTGACGCAAACCATCGAAGTCACACCGGAGCAGGCAGAGATTGCCCTGCGGCTGGCCGAGCAGAACGGCGCTGTTGCCGGTGCGTTTTGTACCAATGCGACCACCGGTCTGCTGCGTCAGGTTCCGGGGTTTGGCGACATCAAGCAGACATTCTTTCCGACCAACCTGATGGAACAGATGTCAGGTCGCCCCGGTGTCATCGAAGAGCGGTATTACGAAGATGACGATGGCACCATCATCGACGGTGTCGAGGGAATTGTGATTCCCGACTGACGCTGGCCGGACGCTCTTTGCGCCGTGCGCAAAGACGCCCCGCCCACCGTCCCGTCAGCCCAGCAGATAGACCGCTGCAAAGAGTGTCGCCGCTCCGCATCCGATCGCGACAAACACATTCCGGCTGAGCGCGCCTGCGACCAGCGTCACCACTGCCGCGGCCAGTCGCGAGGGTTCCGTCGCCTCGTCCTGGCCGGAATAGACGACCAGCGGCGCGCACAGCGCGGGCAGGATCGACACCGCCGTGTAACGCAGGTGGCGCAGCATCCAGTCGGGCAGTGGTCTGTCCCCGACAAAGCCCAGAAACGCAAAGCGCAGCAGAAAACTGCCCACGCCAAGGCCGATGATCACCGTCCAAAGTGTGCCTTGGTCGATCATGCGTGCCTGCCTTTCAGCCACAGTTCGGTCTGTGCGCCCACGATCATGCCGCCGATCCCGCCGATCAGCAGGCCAAGCGAATGCGGCACCTCCACCGCCAGCAGGCTCAGAATGATCGCCGTGAGTGCGGCCGCCAGATGCGGCAGGGTGCGCAGCATCGGTGCAACCATCGACAAAAACGCAATCGGCAGCGCGAAATCCAGAGGCAACTCGGCGGGCAGTGCCGTCCCCAGCGCTGCCCCGGCAAAGCTGCATCCGAACCAGAAGATCATCACCAGCGTGCAGCTTCCAAAGTAATATGCCACCCGCTGCGGCACCGACATCTGCGGCACCGCCTCGAACCGGGCATGGCTGAGCGCATAGCTTTGGTCGACCAGCAGGTAGGCCACGAACACCCGTTGCCACAGGGGCGCTGCGCCCAGATAGGGCGTCAGCGCCGCAGAATACATCGCCACCCGCAGGTTCACCGCCAGCGCCGAAATCAGCACGATCACGGTGGGTGCGTTGTCTTGCATCAGTTGCAGTGCGGTAAACTGCGCCGCCCCTGCAATCACAACCAGCGAAAAGGTCATGACCTCGAACAGGTTCAACCCCGCTTCGGTCGCGAGCACACCAAAGAGCACCGCAAAGGGTCCCGCAACGAAGACGAAAGGCGCGCCGTCGCGCAGACCCGCCAGGTAGGCGGATTTGGTGGTGGTCGTTGTCATGGACGGGCTCTATTGTCGGTCTTCGAATGACTTAGCTGTGCGACGAGGGGGATGCAATTGGCTCAGGCTGGCAAAACGGATGGCTACATTATCGCGCCCGACCCGTCCGCGGCGCGGCTGACGCGCGCGGTGCAGGGACATGACGCCAGCGGCGTGGCTGTGACCACGCAAGTGGTCGAAGAGCGGCCTTTGACCATTTTCCTCAACGGGCAGGAAATCGTGACCGCCATGACCATCGGGGACTATCCCGATTATCTGGCCTTGGGGTTCCTGCGCAATCAGAGGATGCTGGCCTCGGACGAGCGGGTCAAGGGCATCGACTATGACGAAGAGCTTGAGACCGTGGTGGTGCGCACCGACCGCCCCACGAACCACGAAGAAAAGCTAAAGAAAAAGACGCGGACCAGCGGCTGTGCCGTGGGCACCGTCTTTGGCGACATGATGGAGGGGTTGGAGGGTGTGCACCTGCCGCAGGTGCCGGTGCATGTCTCGTGGCTTTATACACTGGCGCATGTGATCAACCGAACGCCGTCGCTGTACCTTGAGGCGGGGGCGATCCACGGCACTGTGCTATGCCACCGCGACCGCCCGCTGGTCTACATGGAGGATGTGGGCCGCCACAACGCGGTGGACAAAGTGGCGGGCTGGATGGCGGCCACGGACACCGGGGCGGAGGACAAGATCCTGTACACAACCGGTCGGCTGACCTCGGAAATGGTGATCAAAACGGCGTTGATGGGCATTCCTGTGCTGGTCTCGCGTTCGGGCTTTACCGCGTGGGGTGTGGAGATTGCGCAAGCCGTGGGGCTGACCCTGATCGGGCGGATGCGCGGTGAACGCTTTGTGTGTCTGAGCGGGGACGGCAACCTTGTGCGCGATGCGCAGGCCGGGGCCGCCGAATGAGCGCGCCGCTGGGGGTGATCCTTGCGGGTGGGCAGGCCACCCGGATGGGCGGCGGCGACAAGGGGCGGTTGATGCTGGGCGGGCGCAGTCTGCTGGACCATGTGATTGCCCGGTTCGATCCGCAGGTGTTGGGGCTGGCGCTCAATGCCAATGGGGATGCGGCGCGCTTTGCCGATCTCGGTGTGCCGGTGATTGCCGATTCCATTGATGGGTTTGCAGGCCCTCTGGCAGGGGTGCTGGCCGGTTTGGATTGGGCGGCGACACGTGGCGCCGATACCATCGTGACCGCCGCCGCAGACACGCCGTTTTTCCCCTGTGACCTCGTGCCCCGGCTGCGCATGGCAGCCGAAGGCATGGCGCACCCGCTGGCGCTGGCCGCCACGCCCGACCCCAAGCGGGGCATGGCGCGCCACCCGACATTTGGCCTCTGGCCTGTGGCGCTGCGCGATGATCTGCGCGCGGCCCTGACGGGCGGCGTGCGCAAGGTGGTTCAATGGACCGACCAACACAATGGGCAGGTGGCCGAATTCCCGGACGAGGCTGCGTTTTTCAACGTGAATACGCCGGACGATCTGATTCGGGCCGAGGCGATGCTATGAGAGTGTTTGGAGTTGTGGGCTGGAAAAACGCAGGCAAAACCGGCCTGATGGAGCGGCTGGTGTCCGACATCACGGCTCGCGGCTTTTCGGTGTCGACGGTCAAGCACGCGCATCACAGCTTTGACGTGGATCATCCGGGCAAAGACAGCCACCGGCACCGTGTGGCGGGCGCAAACGAAGTCCTGTTGGCCTCGCGCCAGCGCGTGGCGCTGATGCAAGAGCTGCGCGGCGCGGACGAGCCCAGCCTTGATGATCTGTTGGCCCGGTTGTCGCCGGTCGATCTGGTGCTGGTCGAGGGGTACAAGCGCGACGCGCATCCCAAAGTCGAGGCGCACCGGGCCGAGACGGGCAATCCGTTGATCGCGCCCGAAGACGCGACCGTGCGGGCGGTGGCCAGCGACGTGCCGCTGACCCTTGATCGCCGCGTATTCGATTTGAACGACACCCGCGCGATCGCCGATTTCATTTTGGCCGAGGTTGGGCTGTGACCGGATTTGACACCGTTTTGGTCGCGGATTGGTCGGCGGGCAAGCGCAGCCCGGAACGCCCCTCAAAGGATGCGATTTGGGTCTGTATCGCCCGCGACGGCGTGGCCGAAGACCCGGTGTACCACCGCAACCGCATCGCAGCAGAAGCGTGGATCGCCGATCTGATCCGGGATGAACAGGCTGCGGGGCGCAGGCTGTTGGCGACTTTCGATTTTCCCTTTGGCTATCCGCGCGGTGTGGCGCGGGTTGTGACCGGTCAGGACGATCCCTTTGCCCTGTGGGACTGGTTGGCGGCGCGGATCACCGACGACCCGGCTGGTGCAAACAACCGCTTCGAAGTGGCTGAGGCGCTCAATGCGCTTTTTGACGGGCCCGGCCCTTTCTGGGGCAAGACCCACCGCGACCGCTGGCCCGGCGTGCCCTACCGCAAAGCGGACATCCGCTTTGACCAAGTGGCGGAGCGGCGGCGCTGCGATCACGTTGCGCAGGCGGCATCGAGCTGTTTTCAACTGGCCTTTCCCCCAACGGTGGGCAGTCAGGTGCTGATGGGGCTGCCGATGCTGGCGCGATTGCGGCAGATAGACGGCGTGGCCGTTTGGCCGTTTGAGGCGGCCACCACGCCGGTGGTGCTGGCGGAGATTTGGCCGGGTCTGATCGAACCGGCCGTGCAGGAGGTGATGCAAGCCGCCGAAGGCACGGATGCCATTCGCGACAGGGTGCAGGTGGCGTTGCTGGCGCAGGCCCTGTCGCGCCTGCCGGACGAGACGCTGGCGGCCTGGCTGAATGAGGTGCCGTCTGACGCGCGGGAAGAGGCGTGGATATTGGGGGCAGGGCACGCCGATATCCTTGCCGCCTACGCACGCCCGGTGTTGCGCAATGATTGTTTCGCCTTGCCACCCGGCGTGCATTGGACGCCTGTGGATGCCGCTCTGGAGGATTTGCGTACGCGGTTAAGCCCGGTCACAGCGGTTGAGACGCGGGCCGTGTCGGAGGCTGCGGGCTGCATCCTCGCGGCGCGGGTGCGCGCGGTGCGTGCGCATCCGCCGCTGCCCAATACGGCTGTGGATGGCTACGGGTTTGCCGGTGGGTTGGACGCGGGGCCGCACGCGCTGCCGCTGGTCGCGCAAACGGCTGCGGCAGGGGCGGCACCGGACGTGCTGGTGCCTGCGGGCCAAGCGATCCGCATCCTGACAGGTGCGGCCTTGCCCCAAGGTGTGGACACTGTTGTCTTGCAAGAGGACACGACGGTGACGGACGGCACCGTACACCTGAGCGGACCGATCAAAGCCGGGGCCAACACCCGCAAAGCCGGCGAAGACGTGACCGCCGGGCAGGAACTCGCCGCGGTGGGGCGGCGGCTGACACCTGCCGATCTGGGCCTGTTGACGGCGACGGGTGTGTCGCAGGTCGACGTGCGGCGGCGCTTGCGCGTCGCGATCCTGTCAACCGGAACGGAATTGGTCGAGGCGGGTGCACATGCGGCACCGGGCCAGATCTATGATGCCAACCGACCCATGCTGTTGTCGCAAATCGCCGCCTTGGGCCATGAGCCGGTCGATATGGGCCGTGTCCCAGACGACCGCGATGCCCTGCGCGCCGCTCTGGAGGCTGCCGCGACCCAAGCGGATGTCATCCTGACCAGCGGCGGCGCATCCGCCGGAGACGAAGACCACGTGTCGGCCCTGCTGGCGGAAACCGGGTCCATGGCGCTCTGGCGTGTGGCGATCAAGCCGGGACGCCCGTTGGCGCTTGGGATGTGGGGCGGTGCGCCTGTCTTTGGCCTGCCGGGCAACCCTGTGGCCGCCCTTGTCTGTACGCTGGTCTTTGCGGCCCCGGCCTTGTCGCAACTGGCAGGGGGTGGATGGACCGCCCCACGGGGCTTTGATCTGCCTGCAGCCTTTGAAAAGCGCAAAAAGGCTGGACGCCGGGAATTCCTGCGGGCGCGTGTGCGCGGCGGCGCGGTCGAGGTTTTTGCCTCCGAAGGGTCCGGGCGCATCAGCGGGTTGAGCTGGGCCGATGGGCTGGTCGAGTTGCCGGATGCCGCGCTGCATGTGCGGCGGGGCGATCCGGTGCGCTTCATCCCATGGGCGGGGTTCGGCGGCTAGTCGGGGTTGCGATAGACCCGGCAGGTGCAGCCGCGCCGCGACAGGTCGCGGCACAGGTTGTCGGCCCCCTCGCGGTCCGCACGCCCGATGCGCCCCATCACATAGGGGGGCCGTCCGCGCACGCGGGATTGCACAGGCACATATTCCACACGCTCCGCTGCCACCTGCGGGGCACAGCGCCGGGTCAGCCGCTTGACCGAGGCTTGGGCCTGCGCCCGCGTCTCGCCAAACCCAAGCTGTACGCCCCACCGGCTCCAGCGTGGGGGCGGTGGTCCCAGTGGGCTGACCTTGCGGCGCGCGGCCATGCGCGGGCACGCGGTCATAAACGGCACGTCGCCTTCCAGCGTGAAATCATGCGTATCCGGGGGCGTGTCACGCCACGCTTCAGCCGTCAGCCCGGTGATGATGCGCACATAGTCAACCGTTTCGCGGGCTAGCCCGCCGCCTTGCAGGAACCCGTCTGCGCGCCGTTCTCCACCATTATAGGCGACCGCAGCCAGACCCGGATTGCCATAGCGCCGTTGCAGCGCGCCCAGATAATGCGCCGACCGTTCCACCGCCTCGGCGGGGTTAAAGCTGTCCCTCAGCCCGCGCCGCGTGGCGGTCTGCGGCATGAATTGCGCGATCCCTTGGGCCCCGACCGGACTGACGGCATTGGGATCAAAGCGGCTTTCCTGCCACAAAAGGCGCGCGAAAAACCCGGCATCCAGCAAATGGCGGCGGCTTGCCCCCGCGATATGCTGGCAGGTGTCAAACGCCACGTGGGCAGGGCGAATGCAGGCCACAGGCCCCAATGCTCCGGTCGAGCACAGCGTGCCCGGATCCTGCGCCAACGCCCCGCGCGGCCACACCAACAGGGCAACCAGCATCACGCTTGCCCAAAACTCATACCTTTTCATGGGCGCACACCCGTATTAGGTCAAACCGCAGGACCAAGTATCGGGGCATCATGGCGTTTTTCAAGAAACTCAAGGACCGGCTGTTCAAATCCTCGTCCAAGATCGACGAGGGGCTGGAGGCGATTGTCGAGGATGGTGGTGTCGAAGAGGCCCCCGAACCCCCAGCGCCAAAGCCCGCGCCGGAACCAGAACCGCCTGCGCCAGAGCCTGCACCGGAACCTGAGCCCGTACCAGAACCGCCCGCGCCCGCGCCCGAACCCGTGCCGCAACCCGAACCCCTGCCGGACCCCGAGCCGGAGAGGCCTCCGGTCCCCGAGGTGCCAGAACCGCCACGGGACCCCATCCCTGATCCGACGCCGGTCGAAATGCCGCCAGCGGTCCCAGAACCCATCGCCCCGCCGATACCGGTCGAAATGCCAGCGCCTGTGCCCGAACCGATTGCGCCGCCCACGCCGGTGGAAATCCCACCGCGCGGCGACCTTGAGGGCCCGTCCGAAGCGGCCTCAGCGGTCGCGCAGACCCAAGCGCCCATGGCGCTCGACCCAATCGCCCCGGCGCTGGACGAACCTGCGCCTGCGCAGACGTCCAGCCCGGGTATCCTTGGCCGTATTCTTGGCCGCAAGGACGCGGCTCCGGTGGTGCGACGCACGTTGGATGACGACATGCTCGAACAGCTCGAAGAGCTGCTGATTGCCGCGGATATGGGCGTTGACACAGCCCTGCGCGTCACCGCCAACATGGCCGAGGGGCGCATGGGCCGAAAACTGTCGGTGCGCGAGGTCAAGGAACTGATGGCGCAGGAAATCGCCCGCATCATGGAGCCTGTGGCCAAACCCCTGCCAATCTACCCCCAGCGCCCGCAGGTGGTGCTGGTCGTCGGTGTTAACGGATCGGGCAAGACCACAACAATCGGCAAACTCGCCAGCCAGTTCCGCGCGGCCGGTAAAAAGGTGGTGATTGCCGCAGGCGACACGTTCCGCGCCGCCGCGGTCGAACAATTGCAGGTCTGGGGCGAACGGGCCGGTGTGCCCGTGCTGACCGCGCCCGAAGGGTCCGATCCGGCAAGCCTTGCCTTCGACGCGCTGACAAAGGCACAGGAGGACGGCGCGGACCTGCTGATGATCGACACGGCTGGCCGCCTGCAAAACCGCGGTGACCTGATGGAAGAACTGGCCAAGATCGTCCGCGTGATCCGCAAAAAGGACGAGAGCGCGCCGCACAACACGCTCCTCGTGCTGGACGCCACAACCGGCCAAAACGCCATCACGCAAGTCAAGGTGTTCCAAGAGGTGTCGGACGTGTCCGGCCTTGTGATGACCAAATTGGACGGGACGGCCAAGGGCGGTGTTCTGGTGGCCCTCGCCGACAAGTTCGGCCTGCCCATCCACGCCATCGGAGTGGGCGAACAGATCGATGATCTCTCACCTTTCGATCCCGAAGAGTTTGCCGCAGCCCTGACCGGGCTCGAGGTGGAATGATCCACGTTTCTTCTGACCAGAAATACCACGGGGGGAGGCCGCAGGCCGGGGGGCAGCGCCCCCAACCCCGCTCGCCGCAGGCGCTGATCGTCAGATCATGACCCAATGGCTCGCCAATATCGAAGGGACGGACACAGGCCATAGCGTGGCGCTGGCGCTGGCCCTGCTGGCGGCGTTTCTACACGCCGTGTTCGGCGCGCTGCAAAAGGGGCGCCACGATCCATGGCTGACACGCGGGGCGATTGACGCGTCTTACGGGCTGATGGCTGCCCCTTTTGCGCTGTTTGTCGTGCCGTGGCCCGAGCCGCATATGTGGCCGATCTTTGCGGGCGTGTTTGTGATCCACGTGGTCTACAAATGCCTCCAGGCCTGGGCCTATACCAAAGGCGCGTACACGGTCGTCTATCCCGTGGTGCGCGGCACGGGGCCGCTGTTCACTGTGATAGGCGCATACATCATTTTTGCCGAGACGTTCACGCTGACCCAATGGATGGGGGTCATGGTGCTGCTGGCGGGCATCTTTGGTCTCGCGCTGTACAATCTGATCTTCTTGCAAGCCGAGCGGGACACACTGCCCATGGCTCTTGGCCTTGCGGTGCTCACTGGCCTTTTTGTGGCGCTTTATACGACCTATGACGCTTATGGGATCCGCGCCACGGCGAACCCATTTACCTTTCTGGCGTGGTTTTTCTTTATCGACGGGCTGTTCATGCCGCCTGTGGCTTACGCCCGTTACAGACGTATGGCGAATCCGCCGGCTTTTGGTCCACTGGCCTTACGGGGCATCTTTGGCGGCGTCGTTGCCATTTTCAGCTTTGGCTCCATCATGATGGCCACACGGCTGGACAAGGTGGGCGAGGCGGCGGTGCTGCGCGAAACCTCGACGGTGTTTGCGGCCATTATCGGTTGGCTGGTACTAAAAGAAACGGTAGGACCGCGCAGAATTGCCCTGATGGCGCTGATCGCACTGGGTGCGGTGATCGTGGAAATGGGCGGATAAGAGGCAAGCAGGCATGAGCGACGCGCGCGAGATCAACGGGGTGCTGAAACAGGTGCTGGAACTGGGCCCGCCGGTGGTCTTTTTCCTGATTTACCTGCGCATTCGGGACGACGTGTTCACCTTTGGCGGAACGGAATATTCCGGCTTTATCGTGGCCACCTTGATCTTTGTTCCGATCCTGCTGGTGGCGATGGGCGTTTTGTGGGCGCTGACGGGCAAGCTGAGCCGGATGCAAATCTTCACGGCGTTCATGGTCATCTTCTTTGGCGGGCTGACGGCGTGGTTCAATGACGAGCGGTTCTTCAAGATGAAGACAAGCATCGTCTACGGTTTTTTCGCGCTGCTGCTGGGCATTGGTTTGGCGCGCGGTCAAAGCTGGCTGGCCTATGTGCTCAACGACGCGATGCCGATGCGCCATGAGGGCTGGATGATCCTGACGCGCCGCCTGTGTGCGATGTTTGCGGGACTTGCCGTCGCGAATGAGGTGATCTGGCGTACGATGTCCACGGATGCGTGGGTCAAGATCGAGACATTTGCCTTTCCCATCGCGCTGATCGCGTTCCTGTTTTGGCAGATCACCGCGCTTCAGGGATACCTGATCGAGGACGAGACAGAATCCAAAAGCTGACGTCTCGGCGCGGTCTCAGGTCCGCACAGGGGGGGCGCTAAGCCAGCCGTTGTGCGCCAGTCTACCGGACAGCACCGACGCAGGCTCACTCCTTTTTGCCAAAGAGCGCTGCCTGCCCCTTGGCGTCGTGCTGCGTTTTCCGTTTCTCCGCGTGCAATGCGCGCCCCCGTTGGACAGCCGGGCGGTCGCCCACCGCCTTGAGCCAGCGCGCCATATGTGGCTTGTCGTCCAGCGTCTGGTCCTGACCCTCCCACAGTGACGCCCAAGGCCAGATCGCCATATCGGCAATCGAATAGTCGCCCGCCACATAGTCCTGCTTGGCCAATTGCCGATCCAGCACGCCATATAGCCGCGCGGTCTCGTTCCGGTAGCGGTCCTTGGCATACGGGATGTCATGGCCCATTTGCGGCGCGTATTTCAGAAAGTGGTGCGTCTGACCTGCCATTGGCCCGATGCCGCCCATCTGCCACATCAACCATTGTTCGACAGCGACCCTGTCCCGCTCGGTCGCACCGGCAAATCTCCCTGTCTTGCGGGCAAGATATTGCAGGATCGCCCCGCTTTCGAATATCGAGATGGGCGCGCCGTCCGGGCCATCAGGATCGACAATGGCAGGCATCCGGTTGTTGGGCGAGATTGCCAGAAATGCAGGTTTGTGCTGATCACCCGCCGAGATGTCCACCAGATGCGTGCGATAGGGCAGGCCGAACTCCTCAAGCGCGATGGACGCTTTCCACCCGTTTGGTGTCGGCCAGAAATACAGATCAATCATGTCGCGCCTCTCGCATTGGGAAAGGCTATGATGCCGCTTTCTGAACAACGGGCAAGGACAGGGACAGGCGGGGGGGCGCAAACATGCGTGACCAGCGCGGAGCGAGCACCGGGGGCAGGTTCGCACGCAACCCCGTCAGCGGCACGGTGCCGGGTTCGCGCAAAGCACGGGCGTAGAATTGCAGGGCACCGGGGCGTGTATAGCTTGACCAGTGGCACATGCGCCGCCGGGGCAGGGCGATATGGCCGCCAAAGCGCTGCAATATGTGCAGCGTGCGCGGGCAATCAAGCTGGATATTGACGACGTTGGGCAAGTCCACGCCTGCACCCATCGCGCCGTCTCCGGGGACGGGTGGGGTGGTCAGGCGTTCGTAGAGGAAATCAAACACATCGTTTTCGCGGCTGGTGATGTTGAACAAGTCTGCCGCCCGGCCCGCTGGTGTCTGCAAGGCTGCTGCGGCGCGGCTGGCATAGGTCGCACCCGTCAGGGTCACGATGCGGTCCACGTCTCCGGCTGCGAGGCCATGCAGGGCTTCAAAGATCACTTCACTGCCCATCGAATGTGTGATGGCGTGAATGGGGCGCTCTGGGTTCGCGCTCCGCAGCGCGCGGATCACCTGCACCAGATGTTGGCCTGCGACGCGGGCCGATTGGCTGGCCCGCCCCAAATCGCCGCGCGCGCGCCAGCCAAAGGCGATTGCCAAGCCTTCGGCGCTGGTCTTTTCGCCAAATCCCAATGGGCGCAGCCACGCGCCGTTTGCGCGGCGCGGATGTGCGCCATGGCCAAAGATTGTCACGTGCGGCGAACAGACCGCATCGTCAGGATCATATTTGAACCCGTGGATCAGGATCATCACCGGCCCGGTGCCCGCAGCGGCGCGGCGCAAGGCGGGCAGGGCCGGGGCAGGCGAGCCGTGAAGAGACAGCCCCGTAGGGCGCGCATTCAGTCTCAGGATCGGCATCTCAGCACCTCCTACCACATTTTGTGGTGCCGCTATGAACCAGCCCTATGACGGGGACATGAAATTTGAGTTACAGCACCGTGACGGTGTTGACGTGCCACACGGCGCGGCGTACCCCCTGAGATGTGGCGATTTGTAACCGGATTGCGGGCCACCCCGACGTCTCTGCCAGCGGCAGGACGGGTCGGAAAACACCGCTAAAAGGTCAGGATGAAAGCCCCCCTTTCGCTTGACCGCGTCTGGGGGTTTTTTGTGGCCTGACCCCGCATTTCAGGCCCGCGATGGAGTTGATGATGAGCGATGATTGGCATCCCCGCACCCGTGCCGTGCATGGTGGCGTGCGCCGCAGCCAGTACGGTGAGGTGAGCGAAGCGATCTTTTTGACCCAAGGGTTCGTCTATGACAGCGCCGAGGCCGCAGCGCAGCGGTTCGAGGCGGCGGGCGAGGACGAGTTTATCTATGCCCGCTACGGCAATCCGACCGTGGCGATGTTCGAGGACCGCATTGCCGCACTCGAAGGGGCCGAAGACGGCTTTGCCACCGCGTCCGGCATGGCGGCAGTGTCCGGTGCGCTGATGTCCATGCTCAAGGCAGGCGACAGGGTTGTGTCGGCGCGGGCGCTGTTTGGTTCGTGCCTCTACGTGCTCGAAGACATCCTGACCCGCTACGGGGTCCAGGTGGAATTCGTCGACGGCACGGATCTGGACCAGTGGCGCGCGGCGATCTCGCCGGGCACGCGGGCTGTGTTCTTTGAATCGATCTCGAACCCGACGCTGGAGGTGGTGGACATTACTGCCGTCTCGGAACTGGCGCACGCGGTGGGCGCGACGGTGCTGGTCGACAACGTCTTTGCCACGCCGGTCTATTCCGACGCCTTTGCCCAAGGCGCTGACGTGGTCATCTATTCCGCGACCAAGCATATGGACGGGCAGGGGCGCACCTTGGGCGGCGTTATCCTCGGCACCCAAGAGTTCATCCGCAAAACGGTTGAGCCCTACATGAAGCACACCGGCGGTTCCATGTCGCCGTTCACGGCTTGGGTCCTGCTCAAGGGGCTTGAGACACTCGATCTGCGGGTGCGTGCGCAGGCGGGTTCCGCCCGTGCATTGGCTGATGCGCTTCAGGGGCACGCGGCTCTGGCGCGGGTGCTCTATCCGGGCCACCCCAGCCATGCCCAGCACGCGCTGGTACAGGCGCAAATGGGCGGATCGGGGGGCACGGTGCTGTCGCTGGACCTCAGCGGCGGGCAGACGGCGGCGTTCAAATTCCTCAACGCGCTGACCATCCCCGTGATTTCCAACAACCTTGGCGATGCCAAATCGATTCTGACCCACCCGGCGACCACCACCCACCAGCGTTTGCCGCAGGATCAGAAGGATGCACTGGGCATCACGCCCGGCCTCGTACGCATGTCCGTAGGCCTTGAAGATGCTGGCGATTTGATTGAAGACGTTATGCAGGCGCTGGAAAAAGCGCAATAAAAGCAATATAGTGCACGATGCAGCCGCAGCATTGCGGCGGCATCTTTCTGGAGGTTTTTGTCATCCATGTTTCACCAGCACACGTAATTGTAAGTGTGATTGGAAAAGTGTGGGCGGGGACATATCTTTGACCCACACGCAAAATGAAAGGGGGGCTACTTTATGAACATTCATACGCCCACACTGACCGCAATACCCGAACGTGATGAGGCAGAAGCAGCGCTGGACCTGCTCCGCCGTTGGGCCAAACAGGCCTCGACGACCGAAATCATTGAACTTGACCCGTCTGTGGCGCGCCTCGTGCCCGGCAAGGCGGCGGATTACCCGTCTTTTGCCCGCGACTATCCCGAGGATTTCGCGGCGGACGCGGCATACAAGGACACGCTGCCGGATTTGCAGAATGGTCCCAGCAGCCTGATCCGGGGTGCAAACCAGCAAATCCAGCATGTGGGCATCTCGAATTTCCGTCTGCCATTGCAAGTGGCGACGCGCGACAATGGTCCGCTGACACTGGAAACATCCGTGACCGGTACGGTGAGCCTTGAGGCGGACAAGAAGGGCATCAATATGTCCCGCATCATGCGCTCGTTCTACAAACATGCCGAGCGCACGTTTTCCTTTGGCGTGATCGAGGCGGCGCTGGACGACTACAAAGCCGATCTCGAGAGCTTTGACGCCCGCATCCAGATGCGCTTTTCCTTCCCGATGAAGGTGGAAAGCCTGCGGTCGGGCCTGTCGGGCTACCAGTATTACGACATCGCGCTGGAACTGGTTGAGCAGGCGGGCGTGCGCAAGCGGATCGTCCATCTGGATTATGTCTATTCGTCCACATGCCCCTGCTCGCTGGAGCTGAGCGAACATGCTCGTGCGACCCGTGGACAACTGGCCACGCCGCATTCGCAGCGCTCTGTCGCGCGTATCAGCGTGGTGGTGGATGAGGATACGGATACCGTCTGGTTCGAGGACCTGATTGAAGCGTGCCGCCGTGCGGTGCCCACCGAGACGCAAGTCATGGTCAAGCGCGAGGACGAACAGGCCTTTGCCGAACTGAACGCGGCCAACCCGATCTTTGTCGAGGACGCTGCGCGGCTGTTCTGTGAACAGCTGCTGGCAGACGTGCGCATCGGCGATTTCCGTGTCGTGGCCAGCCATCAGGAAAGCCTGCACAGTCACGACGCGGTGTCCGTGCTGACCGAAGGCGACACTTTTGCCAACGACAGTATCGACCCGCGCATGTTCGCGACGCTGTTCCACGTCGGCTGAACCATCCCCTGTCTTATGACAAAGGCGCGCATATTCTGCGCGCCTTTTTCTTTTGTTTTCCGGTCATTAATGCGGTGCAACGCCGCTATGCAGCATTGGCATTTGTCATTCGGCACCCTCGGGCGCATGTAAGACGCACAAGGGAGGAACAGCTTTAACCGCACACATTGCGAGGTGTTCCATGGCCTATGCTGCCACAAATCAGCCCACATCCGTCTGGGCGTCGATCAAAAACTTCTTTTCCATGGTCGGTGAGGCCATGACGTTGTCCGCTGCCGCCGAAGTGCGGATGCGCCGGATTGATGCGCTGAACGCCAAATCCGACGCCGAACTGGCCGAAATGGGCCTGCGTCGTCAGGACATCGCGTCTTACGTGTTCCGCGACCTGATGTACTGCTAAATCGGCACGGCCCCGGCGTGGATCGCCGGGGCTTGCTTGACACCGGCTATCACTGCCTCCAACGCTGAGCGACAATGGACTTGCGCCCTGTTGGATATGTGATTGGCCTGCTGGTCGCCGTGTTGGGCGCGGCCATGCTTCTGCCGATGCTCGTGGACCTCGCCGAAGGGCGCGGCCACTGGTTCGTCTTTGCCGAAAGCGCGATGATCACACTGCTGATCGGCGGTGTCCTGTCGCTGAGCTGTGCCAACAGCGTGCGCGAAGGTCTGAGTATCCAGCAAACCTTTTTGCTGACCACCGGGGTCTGGCTGGCGCTGCCCGTGTTCGGCGCGCTGCCCTTCTGGTTTGGCGCGACGGAGGCGCGCTATGTCGATGCGTTCTTTGAGGCGATGTCGGGCCTGACCACCACGGGATCTACCGTGCTGTCGGGGCTCGAAGAGTTGCCCAAAGGGCTTTTGCTGTGGCGCGGCATTCTGCAATGGCTGGGCGGCATCGGTATCATCGTTGTCGCGATGGTGTTCTTGCCCGAATTGCGGGTGGGTGGGATGCAGATATTCCGCACCGAAGCCTTTGACACTTTTGGTAAAATTCTGCCGCGCGCAACCGAGATTGCCAGCCGCATCTCGGTCATCTACCTCGCGCTCACCCTGATTTGTGCATTGGGCTATATCGGGGCAGGCATGAACGCATTTGACGCGACCGTCCATGCGATGACCACGATCGCCACCGGCGGGTTTGCCAATTACGACGCGTCTTTTGCCGCCTTCGGCCCTGCTGCGTCCTACGTGGCCTGCGTGTTCATGATCCTTGCGGCGTTGCCCTTTGTCCGCTTTGTCCAGCTTAGCGCGGGGACGGCCCGGCCCCTGCTGCATGACACGCAAATCCATGTCTTTCTCCTGACCGCGCTTGCCGTTGTCACATTGATCGCGTTGTCCAATGTCATCCGCACCGAAAACGTGACCGAGCCTGCCTTTCGCACCGCTCTGTTCAACACCGTGTCGCTGATGACAGGCACAGGCTACGCCAATGCCGATTACATGCAGTGGGGTGGGTTTGCTGTGGCCGTTCTGTTCTTTACCGGGTTGATCGGGGGCTGTGCGGGCTCAACCGCTTGTTCGATCAAGATTTTTCGGTATCAGCTTCTTTTTGCTTCCATCCGCGCCCAGTTGCAAAAGACCCGCAGCCCCCATGGCATCTTTACCCCGCGCTACGCGGGCCGACCGGTGGGTGAGGACGTGCTGAACTCGGTCATGTCGTTTTTTATGTTCTTCGTGGTGACTTTGGGCGTCCTGTCGGTTGGGCTGGCCATGACCGGACTCGATTTTGTCACGTCGATTTCCGGTGCGGCAACCGCGTTGGCCAATATCGGACCGGGCCTTGGGGATCAGATTGGCCCGGCGGGCAATTTTGCGGGGCTCAATGACACGGCCAAGTGGTTGCTGAGTGCGGCCATGCTAATCGGGCGGCTCGAACTGATGGCCGTCTATGTCATTTTCACTGTTGGCTTCTGGAGGGCCTGAATGTCGCAAACCCGTCCGCTTGGCGCGCAAATCTCTCACATGCTGAAGGATCGGGGGGTTGACGTCATTTTCGGCATTCCCGGCGTACACAATCAGGAAATGTATCGCGGGATCGAAGAGGCGGGGATCACCCATGTGCTGGCCCGCCACGAACAGGGCGCGGGGTTCATGGCGGACGGCTATGCGCGGGCAACCGGCAAGCCGGGCGTGGCCTACGTCATCACTGGACCGGGATTGACCAACATCATGACGCCGATGGGACAGGCGTATAGCGACAGCGTGCCGATGCTGGTGATTTCGTCGTGCCTTGATGAAACTGCGGCGACCAAGGGACAGTTGCACCAGATGAAGGATCAGCGTGCTGCCGCTGAAACGGTCTGCGACTGGTCGGAGGAGGCGCGTACGGCGGAGGCGGCCTATGCCCTGATCGATCGCGCGTTTGCGGAATTCAGCGCGTACAGATCAGCCCCCAAACACATTCAGATCCCGATATCGCTGTTACAGACATCGGTCGCGCCGCCACCTGCGCGCGGCCTTTGGCCCTCCGTGCCTTCCGGGCGTCTTGGTTTCAGCTGGGGCGATGCCGTTTTGCAGGCAAAGCGACCACTTTTTGTTCTCGGCGCGGAGGCGGGCTTTCTACAACTGGGGAGGCAGAGGCTGTTCTCTCGGCTCAAAGCGGCTTGTATCGAAACATTCAGTGGTCGCGGGATGGCAGGGAAATCCGCGTTGAATTTTGGAACTTGCCTTGGCCGCCCCGAGAGCGCCGACGTTCTCGGTCGTGCAGATCTGGTTGTTCTGTTGGGAACACATCTGCCAGAGACAGAGATTTGGCGTGAAAAAACCGGCATACAGGGCGATTGCATCCAAATTAGCCTTGATCCGGCGCGACGGGCAGCCGATGCGACCGCCTTTTTGTGGTGCAGGTCCGATGCGTTCCTCGAGTGTGTGGAAGACCGATTGGGTGCTGTCGCGCAAGAGAGGGTGGTTGAAACCGATTGGACCCGCCGCGAGGTCACAAAAGCACGAAAACGGTGGCGAGCCCAGATCGACGCAGAGCGACCGAGCCTATTGCCCGTGATCGACGCCTTGCAGGAGGCTGTGTCAGAAAACACAGTCGTCTACTCTGACATGACACAGCTTGCCTATGCGGCCCTTGAGGTCTGGCAGGAAAACCATGCGCCTGGCGGGTGGCACCACCCCACCGGTTTCGGCACCCTGGGATACGCCACACCCGCCGCCATCGGCGGGGCTGTTGCCCGCAAGGGACAGCCCACCATGGCCATCATCGGCGACTACGGCTTTCACTACACCATGGCTGAACTGGGCGTCGCGGTCGAACTGGGCCTGCCCCTGCCCATCATCCTGTGGGACAACGGCAAGCTCAAGGAAATCGAAGACAGCATGGTGCGGGCCCAGATTGCGCCCAACGCCGTTGTCGCGCGCAATCCGGATTTCTGCAAACTGGCGGAGGCATTCGGCGCCTATGCCGCAGCGCCAAAATCACTGTCGCACATGCAGGAGGCTGTCCGCGCCGCATTTGAAGCAGACGGGCCAACACTGATCCATGTCACACCGGACATCACAGCTTCTTCTGACTAGAAATACCACGGGGGTCCGGGGGTAGAACCCCCGGTCCTGTCGTCGGTCACATCTTGGGACCCTGAGCTTTGTAGACGTCGCCCCACGTTTTTGTGGCGATGTAGGTCGGGCAACCGGGTTTGGCGGTATTGACGATCAGAAACCACACGGTTTCGCCGGGGCGGCCCGCACGGCTGTATTCGCAACCCGCCGGGTGCGTCCACCACTGCCCCTGAAAGGATGCAGGCGGCGTCGCGACACTGGCGGCGGCGGCCACGGGCATGACAAAGGCGGCCCCAAGGGCCAAGGATTTGAGCAAGAATTTCAACATGACGACACTCCGTTCACTGATGACTGGTCAGCGCCCCCACGCCTCACCAGCAGCAATGCCCGCACCGCCGTTAAAACGGCCTTAACGGCCCATGATCACCTGTCGACAGTTTTAGCGACCCGTCAGTCCCAGCAGCTGACCAGCACTGTCATACCGGTTGCGGCGGCGGTCAGGTCGATGGGGTCAATGGCGGTGCCGCTGTCGGTGTTGGCCGCGGCCATACCCGCTTGCGCCAGCACGTCCTGCAACGCCTCGCGGTCAAGCGCAAAGCTGACGCCTTCGGGCAGGGCGCGTCCGGTCTCGGGCGCAGGCAACAGCATCCCCAGCACGCCACCGCCCGCATCCAGAACCGGCCCGCCTGCATCGCCCGGCAGGACGTTCAGCGCCAGCCGCGCCAGATCGGGCTCACCCTGCAACCCGCGCAGGTCACTCAACGTGCCAAAGGTCATCGACGGCGCGCCCAGCACCCCCTCAAAACTGTAACCCGACGCCGCCACTTCGGAGGCCAGTCGGGGGGGCGATGCGCTGAACCGCGCAACGGCCAAAGGTGCCAGCCCGTTTTCGGGGCGCAACACGGCCACGCCACGCGCGTCATCCTGTGCCAGCACGGCGGCGTCTGTCTCACCGTCGATGGTGATGCGCGCACAGCTTTGTACGGCCTGCGATGTGGTCATCACGGTGCCGCGGCTGTCCACGAAAAACCCGGACCGCGACAGGCGTGGCTTGCGCACGGCAAGCCCGGCCAAGAGGTCAATCGACTGCTCTTCTGCGCCCGCCTCGGGCGAGATTGTTCCGTCAAACCGCACGAGGCTTTTGGCCATCTCATCGATCAGCCGCGTGCGCCGTGCCTCGTCACCCGCAGGCCAGACAAGGGTGAAACCCTTGATCTCGCCACCATCCAGCTGCACGCGCGTCTCGGACACGCGGGTCTCATCCTCGCCCTTGATGGTAAACGACCGGGTGCCGCGGTCGCGCGGGCCGTCCAGCGGCACAATGTCCAACGTCTGCATGATGTCGTAGAGGCCAAAGAGTGTGGTCTGGTCGCCCGCCTGACTGATGAGCAGCACCGTGGCTTCGAGATCACCCGACGCGCTGTAATGGGCAAAGGGGTATTCGTATTTCTCGAACGCGACCACCGCCGTCGGCAGGGCGATCTCGATCCCCGCGCTGTCGTCGCGCACCACGGCAAGACCCAGATCGTCCAGCACCGCGTTATAATCCTTGAGCAATACGACCCGTTGCTGGGTGGTCAGGATGCCCGTGACCTCAAATCCCTTTTGTTCTTGCCACGCCGCCATGGCGTTGCGCGTGCCGCGCCCGAATGCACCGTCAATGGCACCGGGATAGGTGCCCGCCCATTGCAGCGCCACCTGCAACGCCTCGCGGTCCTCGCGGGACAGCGCGCGTTCGCTGCGCTGTGCTTCGGCGGGTGTTTCATCCGGCGGCGGCGGGGCCTGCACCACGGGTTCAGGTTCTGCCGGGGCAAGGGGTGGGGCCGGGGTCGATTCTGATGTCACGGCAGCGGGCGCGTCGATCACGCCCCGATCCAGCACATTCGCCCCGATGGGCCAGAACTGCTGACGGAAACTCGACGATAGCGCGATAAAGCTGTCACGGGGGATCACGCCTTCGGCACGGTAGACGCGCAGCACCTGTTCAGCGTCCGGGCGGGCATAGGGACCCAGCGCAATTCCGTACCAGCCACCCCCAAGGGCAAAGCCGTTTACGTCTGGCAGATCAGCGGCAAAGACGCGGGCGCGGTCGGTGGCGTCGGCAAGGTTTGGTTGCGCCTCGACCTGAACCCAGACCGCATCATCCTGCGCCCAAACGGCCCCTGTCACGCCACACAGCACCACCCACAGGGCAACCACCCGTTTCCACATCACCCGTACATCCCCTTGATCGGCCCTGAGGCTCTGATTTCTGGGCGCACGATAAACCGGAATGCACAGGCTTGGAAATGGTGGAAAACCCGAACCAGCATTCGCCTCGCGCGCAATTGACCATCCCGGGGCACCGCCGTAGGAAAGACGCGCATTCCCAAGCCCGCAAAGGCCCGTTTCATGTCCACCACGTCCCAAGCCCCCCGGTCGTTCCAAGAGATTATTCTGCGCTTGCAGACCTATTGGGCGTCCAAAGGCTGTGCGGTGTTGCAACCCTACGACATGGAGGTGGGCGCAGGCACGTTTCACCCCGCCACCACGCTACGCTCGCTGGGCGCGCAGCCTTGGGCTGCGGCCTATGTGCAGCCGTCGCGTCGCCCGACAGACGGACGCTATGGCGAGAACCCGAACCGGCTCCAGCATTACTACCAGTATCAGGTGCTGATCAAACCATCGCCGCCCGACCTGCAAGAACTGTATCTTGGATCGCTCGAAGCCATCGGCGTCGACATGGCCCTGCACGACATCCGCTTTGTCGAGGATGATTGGGAAAGCCCGACTTTGGGCGCTTGGGGTCTCGGTTGGGAGGTTTGGTGCGACGGCATGGAAGTGTCGCAGTTCACCTATTTCCAGCAGGTGGGCGGGCATGACTGCCATCCGGTGTCGGGTGAGCTGACATATGGGCTCGAACGACTTGCCATGTATATCCTTGGCATCGACCACGTCATGGACATGCCCTTCAACGATCCGCAGACACCGATCCCGTTGACCTATGGCGACATCTTCAAGCAAACCGAAGAGGAATACGCCCGCTGGAATTTCGACGTGGCCAATACCGACGTGTTGCTGCGCCAGTTCGAAGAGGCTGAGGCCGAGTGCGAAAAGATCCTGTCACAGGCCCACGACGACCCCAAAACGGGCAAGCGCATCGTCATGGCGCACCCCGCCTATGATCAGTGCATCAAGGCCTCGCACATATTCAACCTGCTGGACGCGCGCGGCGTGATTTCCGTGACCGAACGGCAGGCCTATATCGGCCGCGTGCGCGCGCTGGCCAAGCAATGCGCCGACGCCTTTGTGATGACCCGCGCGGGCGGCTGGCGCCCCGAGGATGCAGCGTGAGCTACACCAATGCCACCCCGGTGCTGCGCGTGTCGGATTATGCACGGGCGCGGGCGTTCTACGTGGACGTTCTGGGCTTTGAGGTGCGCGAAGAGGCGGGCGAACCTGTCACCGGATTTGGCATCCTGCGCGCCGGGCAGGCACAGATTTTCCTGATGGCGTGGAATGGGCCCGAGGCGGCCTATGACAGCTGGCGGGTCTACCTGTATCCTGAGAACTTCGCAGCCACGGTCGCCGCCATTCGCGCCACCGGTACGGCGATCAAAGGCCCCACGGTCACCGAATACGGGATGCGCGAGGTCGAAGTCACCGACCCTGACGGCAATGTCTTGTGTCTGGGAGAGGATGCAGGATGAACGGAAAAATAATTGGGATTGTCCTTTTGCTTAGCTCCATCATCGCGGGCGCGGCCCTTTATTATCTCCAGATCTACGGCTTTTACACCGAGGTGCCCGACAGTGACGGGCCGGACGTCCAGCTTGTCTCCGTGGTCTCGGACGCGCCCGAGCCGATCCCCTATCGCGATTTTCAGGCCATCGACGCCGACAGCTCGCCCATCCGCTACCGCGCCTGTTTCCGCACGGACCTGAGCCTTGCCCTGCTGACGGAGACCTATGTTGGCCTCGACGCGCTCAGCCCACGCAATGCGCCGACCTGGTTTGACTGTTTCGACGCCGAAGCAATCGGTGCCGAGATTGCGGCAGGCACAGCGCTGACGTTTCTCGCCCAGAAGAACATCCATTTCGGCGTCGACCGCGTGGTTGCCATCACCGATGACGGGCGCGGCTATGTCTGGCACGAACTGAATGACTGCGGCGACAAAGCCTATGACGGCACCATTGTGGGCGAGGAATGCCCCAGACGGGACACTGAATAATGCCTGATCTCCTGATCGAACTCTTCTCCGAGGAAATCCCGGCGCGGATGCAAACACGCGCGGGCGAGGATCTGAAAAAGCTGGTCACAAACGGGCTGGTCGAGGCCGGGCTGACCTATGCATCGGCGGCTGCGTTTACGACGCCCCGCCGTCTGACCCTGACGGTCGATGGCCTGCTGGACCAAAGCCCCACCACCCGCGAGGAACGCAAAGGGCCCAAGGCGGATGCCCCCGAAAAGGCGATCGAGGGGTTCTTGCGCGGCGCGGGCCTGACCCGCGATCAGGTCGAGGAACGCGAAACGCCCAAAGGTAGCGTGCTCTTTGCGGTGATCGAAAAACCGGGCCGCCCTGCGTCCCACATCATTGCCGAAGTGCTGGAGGCGACCATCAGGCAATTCCCGTGGCCCAAGTCGATGCGCTGGGGCACAGGCAGCCTGAAATGGGTGCGCCCGCTGCAGTCAATCCTGTGCATCCTGACCGATGAGGCGGGGCATAATGTGGTACCGCTTGACGTGGACGGCATCGTGTCGGGCGACACGACCGAAGGGCATCGGTTCATGGCACCGGGCCGCTTTGCCGTGACGGGGTTTGACGACTATGTGGCCAAGCTGAAACGCGCCCATGTGGTGCTGGATGCTGCCGAACGGGCGCAAGCCATCTGGCACGATGCCACCAACATGGCTTTTGCCAGCGGTCTGGAGGTGGTCGAGGACAAGGGGCTGCTCTCGGAAGTTGCGGGCCTTGTCGAATGGCCCGTGGTCCTGATGGGCCGCATTGGCGACGACTTTCTTGAGCTGCCGCCGGAGGTGCTGCAAACCTCGATGAAAGAACACCAAAAGTTCTTCTCTGTCCGCAACCCCAAGACGGGCCGGATTGAGCGGTTCATCACTGTGGCCAACCGTGAGACGGCTGATAACGGCGCCACGATTCTCGCAGGCAACGAAAAGGTGCTGAGCGCGCGGCTGGCGGATGCCAAATTCTTCTGGGAAAACGATCTGCGCACCGTGCGCGAAGTGGGGCTCGAAGGCATGGCCAAACTGCTGGCCGATGTCACGTTCCACAACAAGCTGGGTAGCCAGGCCGAGCGTGTCGCCCGCATCGAAGCATTGGCGCGCGAACTGGCCTCCGTTGTCGGCGCCAAACCCGACCTCGCCGCCGAAGCTGCCCGCGTCTGCAAGGCCGACCTCGCCTCCGAGATGGTCTACGAATTCCCCGAATTGCAGGGGACCATGGGCAAATACTACGCTCGGGCCGCAGGCCACGACGACGGCGTGCCCGAGGCCTGCGAAGAACATTATTCGCCCCTTGGTCCGTCCGACGACGTGCCCACCGCGTCTGTGTCCGTGGCCGTGGCGCTGGCGGACAAGCTGGACACGCTGACAGGGTTCTGGGCAATTGACGAGAAGCCGACGGGGTCGAAAGACCCCTTTGCTCTAAGGCGTGCGGCTTTGGGGGTTATTCGGTTGGTGTTGGAGAACGATGTGCGCATTCCACTTGGGCAGTGGATTTTCATGCGTTTGGCACAGACCAAAGTCCAGAACGAGTTTGTACGCAAAAAAAGCTCAGCGGATGAAATCTCAAAGCTGGTTGAGCAAGTGGATTTGGAACTGGCCCGTCAGTTTAGGAATTCTGCATTCCAACAACGCTATGATGAGTACGTAACAGGCGCCACACTTAAAGAAAGCGAGGTTGGAGCGATTGACCTCCTCGCCTTCTTCCACGATCGCCTAAAAGTCTACCTCCGCGACCAAAGTATCCGCCACGACATCATCGACGCCTGCATCGCCATGCCCCAAAACGACGACCTCGCCCTCCTCGTCAATCGCGCCACCGCGCTCAGCGACACGCTCAAAACCGACGACGGCGAAAACCTCATCCAGGGCTTCAAACGCGCCAACAACATCCTCACCCAAGCCGAAGAAGCGGACGGCGTCGAATACTCCTACGGGGCCGACGCAAAATTCGCCGAAACGGAAGAGGAACGCGCGCTCTTCGCCGCCCTCGACACAGCCGAAGCCAAAATTGCGCCCGCAATGGACGCACAGGACTTTGCGTCCGCCATGCACGCCATGGCCACTCTACGCACACCCATCGACGCCTTCTTTGACGCCGTTCAGATCAACACGGACAACCAGACCATCCGGCGCAACCGGCTCAACCTGCTCAGCCGCATTCGCACGCTGTGCCTGTCGGTCGCGGATCTGACCAAAGTCGAAGGCTGAGTTTCTTCTGACCAAAAATACCACGGGGGGAGGCGCAGCCGGGGGGCTGGCCCCCCTCTGACCTTTGCAACGCGCCGTGCACCGCTTGCCTGCATGGCCTCACGACGCGCAAAATCACCCGCGTCCTGCGGTGCCGTAACCCCTTGTAAGGTCAACCCGACTGTCTATGCTGCGCTCCGAACAGGAGGGATGCCGCAGTGCAGAATAATCCCAACACGACTTTGGTGACGCCCACCGCGCCTATCACCGCCAAGACCCATGGCGGCCGGGCAAAGTGTCTGCAACGTCTGGCGCGGCTTGACCTGCCGGTGCCTACGACTGTGGCCCTGTCCTTTGATGCCGTGCTCGATATCGCCAAAGGGCATTTTCCCGATATCGACGCCATCCTGACCCAATTCCCGCCCGAAGCGCTGCTGTGCGTGCGCCCCTCGTCCGAGGACCCGGACTGGGGTGGGCCGTCTGCCGTGCTCAATATCGGGATGAATGACCAGCGGTTCGAGACGTTGTGCGGCACGTTGGGCGTCGATGCCGCCACTGCGCTTTTCTCCCGCTTTGTGCAAAGCTACGCGATCCATGTAGACCGGCTTGATCCGGACATGTTCGACGACATCGAAGGCGAGGGCACCGACGCGCTGCATCGTGCGCTTGAAGCCTACGAAAGCGAAACCGAAACACCCTTTCCCACCACCCGTGCCGCGCAACTGACCGGTGTGCTCAAGTCCATGGCCCGCGCATGGGAGGGCACCTCTGCCCGTCTGTTGCGGCAGGCCAAGGGCGCCCCGGCGGACGCGGGTCTGGGCCTTGTGATCCAGCAGATGGCCTTTGGCATGGGGCACGGCGAAAGCGGGTCCGGTGTGTTGCAGCTTGTGTCATCCAAGACCGGTAAGCCTCAGATAACAGGTCGTTATTTGCGGCAAAGCCAAGGGCGCGATGCGCTGTCGGGTGACGCTGCCAGCCTGTACATCACCCGCGATCCGCGCGGCCCCTCGCTTGAGGAACATGTGCCGGACGCATTTGCGCAACTCGTCGCGCACGCCCGCCAGATGCGGCAAAAGCTGCGCGAAGAGATGCAGGTGGAATTCACCATTGAAAACGGCCAGTTACACATTCTGGACGGGGTGCGTGTGGCACGGTCCTCCCGCGCGACGGTGCGCATCGCGGTCGAACTGGCCCGCGACGGTATCATCCCCACGCAAGAGGCGCTGATGCGGGTCGAACCGCGGGCGCTGAACGAATTGCTGCACCGGCAGGTGGATCGACATGCCAAGCGTGACGTGATCGGATCAGGCATCGCCGCCAGCCCCGGGGCCGCCACCGGGCGGGTGGTGTTCACGGCGACTGATGCGCAGGCAAGTGCTGCCCGGCGCGAGGATTGCATCCTCGTGCGCAGGGAAACCGCCCCCGAAGACATCCGCGGTATGCATGCCGCAAGCGCCGTCATCACCGAACGGGGCGGTGTGACCAGCCACGCCGCCGTGATCGGGCGAGGCATTGGGTTGCCCTGTGTGGTGGGTGTCAGCGACATGCGGTTTGAGCCGTCCAAAGGCAAATTGATCGCGAATGATGGCCGCGTGATCTCTGCCGGGGACGTGATCACGGTGGATGGCACCAATGGTACGATCCTGCTGGGCGCACCGGAAATGCAGGAGGCCGCGCTCGACGATGCGTTCAACGCCCTGATGGAATGGGCGGACGCGGAACGGGACATCGGCATCCGCGCCAACGCCGACACGCCAGCGGATGCGCAAACGGCGCGCAATTTCGATGCGCAGGGCATTGGTCTGTGCCGCACAGAACACATGTTTTTCGAACCCGGTCGCCTCACGGTCATGCGCGAGATGATTTTTGCCGAAACCAGCGACGACCGGCGCGCGGTGTTGGAACGGCTGCTGCCGATGCAGCGCGATGACTTTACCCAGCTGTTCCGGATCATGCAGGGCAAGCCGGTTTGCATCCGCCTCTTTGACCCGCCGCTGCACGAATTTCTGCCCACCGACCGCAATGGCCAGCGCGAGCTGGCGGATGCGCTTGATCTGCCCTTGTCGGATGTGACCCGCCGGATCGAAGAGATGGCAGAGTACAATCCCATGCTGGGGATGCGGGGTGTGCGGATGGGGATCACCGTGCCCGAGATTTACGATATGCAGGCCCGCGCGATCTTCGAGGCGACCGTCGAGGCCAGCCGAGAAAGCGACCCGGTCGTGCCCGAGATCATGATCCCGTTGGTCAGCGCGAAACGCGAGGTCGAATTGGTGCGCAGCCGCATTGACGGCGTGGCAGCGGCAGTGGCCACCGAACAGCATGTCAAATTCGACTATCGCCTCGGCGTGATGGTCGAAACGCCGCGCGCCGCCTTGCGCGCGGGTGAGATCGCGCAGCATTGCAGCTTTCTCAGTTTTGGCACCAACGACCTGACCCAGATGACCTATGGGCTCAGCCGGGACGACGCGGGCCGGTTCATGTCGGATTACGTGCGCCAAGAAGTCTTTGCCGAAGATCCGTTTCATTCGCTGGATGTCGAAGGGGTGGGGGAGCTGTTGCAACTGGGCTCTGCACGGGGGCGCGCCGCGCAGCCCGACCTGACCCTGTCGATCTGTGGCGAGCACGGCGGCAACCCCGAATCAATTGCCTTTTGCAGGCAGGCCGGGTTCGACTATGTGTCCTGTTCTCCTTTCCGAGTCCCCGTGGCGCGGCTAGCTGCCGCACAATTGGCCATATCCCACAAGATCGGGTAGCGCGGGCGCGGTGTCGCACCGGATATGCGGTCTGCGCCATGCAGCCCTCGGTTGTGCAAACCGGCTATGCAGCGCCACCGCAGCCCAAAAACTGGACGTCCGCGTTTTTTTTAACTAAATCCGCCGGGTTTGTACTTGCCTGGGGGCGTGGGATGCGTGGAATTTTTGTGAGTGCCGGTTTTATTGCGGCGTGGGTTGTGGCTTCTGTGACCACTGCACTGGCGGAGACGTCAAAGCCGACAGGCGACACCTTGCGCGCCGTAGAAGAGCGGGGCTTGCGGGCTGTCCCCCTTGACCGATTGCAATCCATGCTGACCGAACCCGCCGTTGCAGCCGATGGCCCTGTGCAACTGTCGCGCAGTTGGGTCGACGCGCAGCCCAAGGCGTCCGGCAATGCCCATTGGCGTTGCCTGAGCGAAGCACTTTATTTTGAAGCCCGCGGTGAAACGGTCAAAGGGCAGTTTGCCGTGGCCGAGGTCATCATGAACCGGGTCAAAAGCGCGCGCTTTCCCGGCAATGTCTGCGGCGTGATCAATCAGGGCACCGGGCGCAAGTACCAGTGCCAGTTCACCTATACCTGCGATGGCTATCCCGAACGGATCAGCGAACCGCGCGCATGGGACAGGGTGTCAAAGATTGCCCGCGCCGTGCTGGACGGCCGCGCGCCGGAACTGACCGAAGGGGCCACCCATTATCACACCACCGCCGTGCGTCCACGCTGGAGCAGGGTCTACACCCACACGGCGTCGATCGGCGTGCACCGGTTCTATCGTCACACGTTCCGCACGGCATCCAACAACTAGGCGCAATGCCGCAATCGGCGTCTGCGGGGCCGCGTTTGGCCCTGTTGCGTGATGCGTCCGGACGGTAGAAGGACGCGGAACCAAGCTTTGGACTGCGCCGATGCCCTCTGAAATCCACCTCGCCTTCTCCCACCCCTCTGAACGGTCGGCGGCCACGGCGTCCGACACACCGCTTGACCGGATTTCGGTCCGTGATCACGTGGTCGAGGTTGAAATCGGCGCGTTTCAGGCGGAACGCGGCGTCACGCAGCGCATCTGTTTCAACATTGTGGTCGAGGTGCGCCCGCTGGCCGATGCGCTGGACGATGATGTGGACCGCATCCTAAGCTACGACAAGGTGACTGAGGCGATCAGCTTTGCACTGGCGGAAGAGCGTTTGAACCTGCTGGAAACTCTGGCGGAACGCGTGGCGGATCGCATCCTGCTTGAACCGCAGGCCATGCGCGTCTTTGTCCGCATCGAAAAGCTGGACCGAGGTCCCGGCGCGCTGGGGGTCGAGATTGTGCGGGCGCGTGTTGCCGCCGGTCTCGTGTCCACAGAGACGCTGGAAGAGGACACGCCGCATCCCGAACTGGTCTTCTTGTCGAACGCAGCCATTGCGTCGCCCAACCTGAACGGCTGGATTGACCAGTTAGAGGCGATGGGCCGTCCCCTGATTTTCTGCGTGGGTCCGGATGACACGGATGCGCCACAGGCAAGTCATCCGCTTGCGCAGCGCCGCATCGACCTGCTGGCGATTGAGCAAAACGCATGGGTGCTGGCCGCACGGGACGGGCGCTGCAAGGTGGTGGACACGCGAACCGAATTGGATTGGGCCATGCGCAACGGCCAGATTTGTGTGTGGGCTCCGTCAAAGGTGGTCCTTGATGCCGTCGATGGCCCCTCTGCCAAAGGTGCGGATGCGGTGGCGCTGGCGTCGTGGTTTGCCGCCACGTTCGATGCGCGTGAGATGTTGGTGATCGGCGATGACGGCCCGGTTGAGGCTCCGGTGGCGCTGCGTCACATGCCGGTCGACCAAGTTCGGATGTGATGCGCTACGTTCGCCCGTTGATGCAGGCAGGCCCTGCGCGACCGGATGACGCCGTCCCCTTTGGCTTTGGCTGGTTCACACATGTCGAAGTGCTGTCCCGCGAGAACGCGCCGCAGATCCTGCCAGTGGGCGACGTGGATCAGAGCGTCCTGAACCGCTTTGGTGCAGGGGCGGAAGTGCCTGAAATCATGGGCATTCTGAATGTCACGCCCGATAGCTTTTCCGATGGTGGACGGCATGATGATGTGTCCGCAGCCGTAACCCATGCCGGGGATATGATCGCCGCAGGTGCAACAATCATCGACGTGGGCGGCGAATCCACCCGGCCCGGTGCCGCGCCCGTTCCGGCAGGCGAAGAAATCCGTCGCACCGCCCCGGTGATTGCCGCCCTGTGCGCTGCGGATGCCCGGGTGCCCATCTCTGTCGACACGCGCAAGGCGGCCGTGGCGGAGGCCGCGCTGGATGCGGGCGCGCGGCTTGTGAACGACGTTTCGGGTTTCACCTTTGATGCGGCACTTGCGCCGCTTTGTGCGGCGCGTCATGTGCCGGTGTGCGTGATGCACGCGCAAGGTGATCCGCAAACGATGCAGGAAAATCCCAGCTACCAGAACGTGTTGCTGGACGTTTATGATTTTCTGCTTGAACGGATCGCCGCGTTGGAGGCCGCAGGAATTGCCCGCGCAGACATCATCGCCGACCCCGGCATCGGCTTTGGCAAAACGCTGGATCACAACCTGACGCTCTTGAACCGGATCAGCCTGTTTCACGGGCTGGGTGTGCCTGTGTTGCTGGGCGCGTCGCGCAAGCGGTTTATCGGCACGCTGGGTCATGCGCCGCGTGCGCAGGACCGGGCGCCGGGGTCTGTGGGTGTGGCGCTGGCGGCGTTGGCGCAAGGGGTGCAGATGTTGCGCGTGCACGATGTCGCCGAGCACGCGCAGGCCATTGCGCTTTGGCGGGCGTCTGTGGCAAGTCCCGAAACATGACAAAGCTCTTTGGGACCGATGGGGTACGTGGCATAGCCAATATCGCCCCGATGACGGTGGAGATGGCCCTGCGCATCGGTGCAGCGGTCGGGCGGTACTTTCGGCGCGATGGCGACAGCGTGCACCGGGTGGTGATCGGCAAGGACACGCGCCTGTCCGGTTACATGTTTGAGAACGCGTTGACGGCGGGATTGACCAGCACCGGTATGAACGTGCTGTTGCTGGGACCTGTGCCGACACCTGCCGTGGGTCTGTTGACGCGGTCGATGCGTGCCGATCTGGGCGTCATGATCTCTGCCAGCCACAACCCGGCCGAAGACAATGGGATCAAGTTCTTTGGGCCTGATGGCTTCAAGCTCAGCGACGCGGCAGAGGCCGAGATTGAGCGGCTTGTCGCGGACGGGGTGGACCCTGTGCCATCGCGCGAGATTGGGCGGGCCAAGCGAATTGATGATGGCCGTTTTCGGTATATCGAGCGGGTGAAATCGTCTTTTCCGCGGGCCATGCGCCTTGATGGCCTCAAGGTGGTTGTGGATTGCGCCAACGGCGCGGCCTACCGCGTGGCACCCGAGGCGCTGTGGGAACTGGGCGCAACCGTGATCCCGGTTGGCGTGGCCCCGAACGGGCACAACATCAACCAGGGCTGCGGGTCGACACACCCCCAGACCGCCGCTGAAGCCGTGGTGGCGCATGGGGCCGATGTGGGCATTTGCCTTGATGGCGACGCGGATCGCGTTATCTTGCTGGATGAGAACGGCAATGTCGGCAATGGCGATCAGTTCATGGGCCTGATGGCCGCCCGCTGGGCCGAGGAAGGCCGCCTGAAGGGCGACGCCTTGGTGGCGACGGTCATGTCGAACCTCGGGCTTGAGCGGTTTCTTCAGGAGCGCGGATTGAGCCTTGAACGGACTTCTGTCGGGGACCGATACGTGGTGGAGCGGATGCGCACGGGCGGCTTCAATCTGGGCGGAGAGCAGTCGGGGCATATCGTGATGACTGACTATGCCACCACCGGCGACGGCCTGCTGGCGGGTTTGCAGTTTCTGGCGGAACTGGTGCAGACCGGCAAGCGCGCGAGCGAGGTGCTGCATGTCTTTGACCCGGTGCCGCAATTGCTCAAGAATGTCCGTTTTTCCGCAGGGCAGGCCCCGCTGGACTTGGACAGCGTCAAATCCGCGATTGCAGAGGCGGAGGGGCAGTTGGACGGCAATGGGCGGCTCTTGATCCGTAAATCGGGGACCGAGCCGCTGATCCGCGTGATGGCGGAAAGCGAGGATGCCGCCGTGCTTGAGGCAAGCGTCGATCACGTGGTGCAGGCGGTGCAGGATGCCGTGTCGGTCTAGCGGCTGAACAGGCGGCGGAACGCGCCGTATTGGCTGAGGCCAACGCCGGATAGGATCAGCACCAGCGCCCAGAGGAGCGAGCCGGGCAGCGGCTCCGACAGCACCAGCGCGCCGAGCACGACGGACCAGACCGGCACTTGATAATTGGTCAGGGACATAAACACCGGGCCTGCGCTGCGGATCACCAGAACCCGCAGGAAATTCGCGGCAGCCGTCGGGATCAGGCCAAGAAAGGCAAGGATGATCAGGGTGCGCGTGTCGGGCAGGGGCGGCGGGCCTTCGACGATCCACGCGGCGGGCAGCACGATGGCGGCGGCGATCAGCAACAGCATGGTGGCCAGCCCGATGGGGTCAATGGCGGGCAAGCGGCGCATCAGGATCGAGGACACGCCGTAGCAGCAGGCCGCCCCGATGCAGGCGGCGCGACCAAAGGGTTCCATCGTGGTCCCTGTCGCCTCGAACGCCTGACCGCCCAGCAGCACGCAGACCCCGGCAAAGCCGATCAGGAACCCCAGCGTTTTGCGCCATGTGAGGCGCTCTCCGGGCACAAGAAAATGGGCCAGCGGCAGCACGATCAGGGCGACCGAGGCCATAGAGACGCCAGCAAAGCCGGAGGTCACGAATTGCTGGCCCCAGGCGAGCAGAATAAACGGCACAGCCGAGCTGAGCGCGCCGATCGTGGCCAGCGCCGTCAGGTGCCTGCGTGTGGGCATTGTGATGAAAAGGCGCAGGCCCATCGCGGCCCAGATCGCCACCATCAGGACGGCGGCAAAAACGATCCGACCGGCTGCCAGCCAGAACGGGCTGAGCCCTTCGAGGGCCAGTTCGGTCACGAGGAAAGTGCCACCCCATGTCAGGCCCAGCGTGGCCACCATAAGCCAGCTTGCGGCGGTGATTTGGGGGGTGGTGGTCATGGGCGGACCCTCGCGGAAAGAATGGACGTTGTCCATGGGTGTCCCAGCGTGGGACACCAGTGCGCGCACGAAAAATCAAGGGGTTACAGAGGCGGCTTTACCTTGTGTTAAGACTTTGGCCCGTTCCGGCCACGCGCAGACGCGCCGCAAATCCCATCCCGGCCGCTCAGCCATCGTGCAGCGCGCGGCTGTCGGCGGGGGCCTCGGCGCGCTGGGTCATGCCGTAGTCGCGGATCACGCCTGCCACGCGCAGGCGGTAGTCGTCGAAATGCACCCCGCGGCCTGCGGTCTGCGCATCGCGGTGTTCGGGCAGTTTGCGCCAATGTTCCAGCGCGGCCTCGTCCTCCCAGAACGACAGCGACAGAAGTTTGCCCGGCTCTGCGAGGCTTTCGAACCGTTCGACGGAGATAAAGCCGGGGATGTCGGCAAGATGCGCCTTGAGCGCTGCGGCGCGCCGCAAATAGGGGTCGCGGTGGCCGTCCTTGGGCCAAACCTCGAAAATAACGGCGATCATGGGGTGCCTCCGGTTGTGACGGACCGGAGCCATGTCCGGTCTTCCTTGAGAATGAATTTCTCTGATTGCGCAAACAAGTAGTTCTCGCGTCCGAGGGGGTCTGCGGCCAAGCGGGCGCGGTAGGCCTCGTAGGCGGCGAGGCTTTGGATATGGTAGATGCCGTAGGCCAGCGTGGAGGACCCTTCATGCGGGGCGAAATACCCCACGAGGTCGGCACCGCATCGCGGGATTGCCGTGCCCCAGCGCTGTCCGTATTCGGCAAAGGCCGCGCGTTTGGTGGGGTCGATCTGGTACTGGATGATGCAAGTCAGCATGGTGTGTCCTTTCGTGCTGGACACCGGTTAGCACTTTGACGGGCGCGAACGCTTCGGCTACGATCAAACTATGAAAGAAGGTCCAGACATCTCGCATATCGCGTCGCTGATCGGTGATCCGGCGCGTGCCAATATCCTGACGGCCCTGATGGACGGGCGGGCGCTGACCGCGTCGGAACTGGCCGAAGGGGCAGGCGTGGCGCTGCCCACGGCAAGCGGCCATTTGTCCAAGCTGACCGAGGCCGAACTGATCCGCCCGCGCAAAGAGGGGCGGCACAAATATTTCCAACTGGCGGATGCAGATGTGGCGGCGGTGCTGGAGGCGCTGATGGGGCTGGCCGAGGGGCGCGGCCTTAAACGGGTGCGTACGGGACCGCGGGATGCACAGATGCGCGAGGCGCGGGTGTGCTACAACCACCTTGCCGGGCGCATGGGCGTACAGATGTTCCGCAGCATGGTTGCGCGGGGATTGCTGGCCGAGGACGCGGAGGACGTGACGCTGACCGGCAGCGGGGCGGAATTTGCGCGCGGCTTTGGCATAGATGTGGCCGGTTTGGCGCAATCACGCGCGCCGCTGTGCCGGTCCTGCCTCGATTGGAGCGAACGGCGCAGTCATCTGGCCGGTGCCTTGGGGCGCGCAATGCTGGGCCGGATGGAAGAAGATGGCTGGATGGTGCGGGTGCCCGGCCAACGGGTGGTGCGTGTGACGCAGAAAGGCACGCAGGCCTTTGCGGATATGTTCGGCGCGGCCTGACGGCGGGACGCGCAGCGCCGCGGGGTGGCGTCTGTCGCGCGATATGCGCGGCCTGTGGGTCCCCGTCCGGGCTTTTTGCGCCCCGCTGGAGCCAAATGGCGCGCGCCGCGCCGGTCAAAGGCGGTGCTGATCGCCATGGCGCGCGGGTGGTGTGGCGACCTCTGCGGCGGGGCGTTTCCGGGCAAATACATTTTTTGCGTGTCAGCCCCTGATCCCGTTCCTATAGTCGCGGAACGAGCGGGCGCAAAACGCCCGCCTGTCAATTGGGAGGATTACCATATGAACACCTTTGGGTGGACACGCCGCGTTGCTATCGCGGCTGCAACAGCAACCTTGGCCTTTGGCGGCATCGCGCAGGCGGACGGGCATCAGGTGCTGGACGACGTACACTTTTTGATCCCCGGCGGTGCCGGTGGCGGCTGGGACGGGACCGCGCGCGGCACGGGCGAGGCGCTGACCGGTGCGGGCCTTGTCGGGTCGGCCAGCTACGAGAACATGTCCGGTGGCGGCGGCGGGGTGGCCATTGCCCACCTGATCGAAAACGCCGCATCGCTGGAAAACACGATGATGGTCAATTCGACCCCCATCGTCATCCGGTCGCTGACAGGCGTGTTTCCGCAGTCGTTCCGTGACCTGACGCTGGTGGCTGGCACCATCGGTGACTATGCGGCCCTTGTCGTGAATTCGGACAGTGAATTGCAGTCGATGGACGACCTGCTGGCGGCCTATCGCGCCGATGCCAGCGGCTTTGCCATTGGTGGCGGATCGGTGCCCGGTGGCATGGACCACCTTGTGGCGGCGATGGCGATGCAGGCGGCGGGCGAGGACCCGACGGCCTTTAACTACATCCCCTATGACGCGGGCGGCGCGGCGATGGCCGGTCTGCTGTCGGGCGAGATCAAGGCGCTGTCCACGGGCTTTTCCGAGGCGGTGGCGCTGGCCCAGCAGGGCGAGGTGCGCATCCTTGGCGTGACGGCGGACGAACGTGTGGACGCCTTTGCCGATGCCCCCACGATGAAGGAACAGGGCATCGACACCACGTTTGTGAACTGGCGCGGGTTCTTTGCCGCACCGGGCGTGTCGGATGCGCAATTGGGCAAGTTCCAGACCGCGCTGACGCAAATGTATGACACGCCCGAATGGGAAGAAGTCCGGGCGCGCAACGGTTGGGTCAATATCCACAACAATGGTGACGATTTCCGCGCCTTCCTGGAAAACCAGGAGAAGGTGATTGGCGATCTGATGAAAACGCTGGGCTTTTTGTAAGCGCGCGTCGCTGACAAGGGGCCGCCCCGCGCCGCGGGGCGGCCCTGCGGCCAGATTGGGGAGGGGATGACCATGGCGCTGGATCGCTGGATCGCGTTGATTTTCGTGACATTTTGCTGTGTCTACGGCTATGCGGCCTTTTTCACGATGGACCAGTTGCTGCCGCCCTTTATGCAGCGCAACCCGGTCTGGCCGTCGACCTTTCCCAAGATGCTGGCGGTTCTGGGGGTCGGTGTGGGCATGATCGTTTTGCTGGGCATCGAAAAGCGTGTGGGCGGAGACGCGGAACCCAGCGCGACCGACATCAACTATCGCCGCCTGCGAGAATATAAGGTGGGGCAGGCGCTGGCGCTGCTGGGGCTGATGGTGGCCTATGCGCTGATGCTGCGGCCTGCCGGATTTCTGATCGCCACGACGGTGTTCCTTGCAGGGGGCAGCGCGATTCTGGGCGAGCGGAAGTTTCATGTGATGATCCCGGTGGCGGTGCTGGCCACGGGGTTTGTGTGGTATCTGGTGCAGGAGGTGCTGGGCATCTTTTTGCGTCCGTTCCCGTTCTTTATGGGGACCTGAGGCGGATGTCGGACGGATCGAACCCTGCGCCCGGAGACCCCACGGAGACGGTGTTCAAGGTGCAGGTGGTGTCCAGCCCCAGATCGGTCTGGAGCGTGCTGGTCGACCGGATCAAGGAGGTGAGCGTGGTGTTCACGGCCGGGTTCGCTGCGCTGAATTTCGTGTTGCCGCAGACCATCAAGGACGAGGTGGCGATCTGGTGGGCGGCGCTGGATGCGCCACGGGCGGACTTGGTCGAGCCGATGCTGGTCGAGGCCGTGGTCGACGGCCCGCCCACCGTCACGGGATGGGTGTTCGCGGGGACAGGGTCTGCGTCGCAGACCGCGCCGGACTGGGTGTTCGGCCAGTCGGGTGACGAGATCGCGGTGGGCGAAACGCTCAAACCGCTGACGGATGTCAATGTGCGCACGGCGCGTATCACCGGGCTGAACGCATCGCCCGACATTATCGACATCCTGATGGCGGACGGCACGCGTTGCGTCCGTGTCCTGGAGGTCGATCCAAGCCAGCGGACGCCAAGTGTGTGGATTTTCGGGGAGATCGTCGAATGCTAGAAGGGATCATGATCGGCCTCGGGGCCGCGTTTTCCATCCAGAACATCCTGATGGTGGTCGCGGGCTGCCTGATTGGCACCTTTATCGGGATGTTGCCGGGGCTGGGGCCGATGTCGATCATCGCCATTATGATCCCCGTGGCGATCACGCTGGGTGATCCGGCGGCGGCGCTGATCCTGCTGGCGGGGGTTTATTACGGCGCCATTTTCGGCGGCTCGACCTCGTCCATCCTGCTGAATGCGCCGGGGGTCGCGGGCACGGTTGCCACCAGCTTTGACGGCTACCCGATGGCCCGCAAGGGGCAGGCGGGCAAGGCGCTGACCATCGCCGCCGTGGCCAGTTTCGCGGGTGGGACGATCGGGGCGATCCTGCTGGTGATCTTTGCGCCCGTGCTGTCATCGGTGGCGCTGCGGTTCCATTCGGCCGAATATTTCGCGCTGATGGTTGTGGGCCTGTCGGCCATTGCCGCCTTTGCGGGCACGGGGCAGGTGGCCAAGGCGCTGATGATGACCATTCTGGGCCTGATCCTTGCCACTGTGGGCGAGGGGGCGCTGTTTTCCATGCCGCGCTTCACCATGGGGCTGCTGGACCTGCAATCGGGCATCAGCTTTATCACGCTGGCGATGGCGATGTTTGCGCTGCCCGAAGCGCTGTTTCTGGTGCTGAACCCAATGCGGGGTGCAAGCGGGGACGGGGCCAGCAACAAGATCACCAACCTGCGGTTCTCGCGCGAAGAGGGCAAGGCGATGATCCCCGTGATCGGACGCCAATCCATCCAAGGGTTCTTTATCGGGGTGTTGCCGGGGGCGGGGGCCACGATTGCGTCCTTCCTTGGCTATGCGGTGGAGCGCAACATTGCCAAGGGCGACGAACAGGCGGAGTTTGGCAAAGGATCGGTCAAGGGCCTTGCAGCACCCGAGACGGCGAATAACGCGGCCTGCACAGGCTCTTTTGTGCCATTGCTGACGCTGGGCATTCCCGGTTCGGGCACCACCGCGATCCTGCTGGGCGCGCTGATTGCGCTGAACGTGACACCGGGCCCGCGCCTGATGATCGACACGCCCGAAATTTTCTGGGCCGTCATCATTTCGATGTTCATCGGCAATCTGGTGCTGTTGATCCTGAACCTGCCGCTGATCCCCTATATCGCAAAAATCCTTGCCATTCCGCGGAATTACCTGATTCCCTTCATCCTCTTTTTCACGCTGATGGGGGCCTATATCGGGCAGAACAACGCGACCGAGCTGCTGATGCTGGTGGGCCTTGGGGTGATGGCGACGATCTTTCGCTTTGCCGACTACCCGCTGGCGCCGCTGCTGATCGGGTTCATCCTTGGCACGATGCTGGAGGACAATTTCGCCCGCTCCATGCAGCTTTATCGCGGCCTCGATTTCATCATCGAACGGCCCATGACGCTGGGCCTGTTGGTGATTGCGCTGGTCCTTGTCCTGCTGCCCAGCTACCGCGCCCGCCGTGCCCGCAAGCGCGCCGAAGGCGTGGCCGATGGCGACTGAGGCACCGCTTGCCGGGGTTCGTGTCCTTGATCTGACCAATGTGCTGGCGGGTCCGTTTGCCTGTCACCAACTGGCGCATCTGGGGGCGGATGTCCTCAAGGTCGAGGCGGTCGGACGCGGTGATCTGGCCCGCAATCTCGGCGCTGACCCGGACCTGTCGGCGCAGGGGATGGGCATCAGCTTTTTGGCGCAGAATGCGGGCAAACGGTCGCTGACGCTGAACCTCAAACATGAGGCTGGCAAAGAGGTGCTGCGACGGCTGGTGCAGGCCTCGGATGTGTTGGTCGAGAATTTCCGCCCCGGCGTGATGGACCGTCTGGACCTTGGGCCCGCGCGGTTGCGGGCAGACAATCCGCGCCTTGTCTACTGCGCGATTTCGGGGTTTGGGCAGACTGGGCCATGGGCGGATCGCCCGGCCTATGACCAGACTATCCAAGGGGTGTCGGGCCTGATGTCGGTCACGGGCACTGCCGAAAGCGGGCCGTTGCGCGCGGGCTATCCGCTGGCGGACACCATTGGCGGGCTGACGGCGGCGATGGCGATTACGGCGGCGCTGAACGCGCCCGAACGCGGCTGTGTCATCGACGTGTCGATGCTGGAGGCGGTGCTTGCCACAATGGGCTGGGTTGTGTCGAACCATCTGATCGGGGGCGTTGCGCCTGCGCGGGCTGGCAACGAAAACCCGACCTCTGCGCCTTCGGGTGCGTTTCAATGTGCCGACGGTTTGGTCAATATTGCGGCCAACAAGGATGAACAGTGGGTGCTGCTGGCGCGGCATCTGGGGCGGGACGATCTGCTGGAGGACCCGGCCTTTGCCACGCGCGAGGACCGCAAGGCCAACCGGCTGCGGCTGCGGGCAGAGTTGGAGACGGTGCTGACCCGGCGCGCGGCGGGCCTGTGGGCGGATGAGTTGAACGGCATTGGTGTGCCTGCGGGGCCGGTGCTGTCGGTGCCGGATGTGCTTGCGCATCCGCAGGTGCGCGACCGTGATCTGCTGGCGCGGTTCGACGATGTGCCGGGCATGGCGCGGGCCATTGAGGTGATGCGGGTGGGCGCCCTGTTCGACGGCGCGCGCCCCGGCGTCCCGACGCCGCCGCCCGCATTGGGGCAGGACACGGACGCGGTGCTGCGCGCACTGGGCTACAGTGCCGCACAGATCGCCGAGATGCGGGGGAAGGGCGTGATATGAGTGATGACAGCGACGTTGCCGATTGGTGGCGCACACGGATCATCGACATGGAGCCGGGGCGCATTGCCTTGCGCGGACACCCGATCGAGACGCTGATCGGCAATATGGGGTTTGCCGAGATGATCTGGCATCTGGTGATCGGCACCCCCCTGTCCGAAGCCCGCGCGCGGCTGTTTGAAGCGGCACTTGTGTCGGCGGTGGATCACGGGCCGCAGGCGCCGTCCATCGCGGCGGCGCGGATGGCGGCGACCTGCGGTGTGGGATTGCAGAACGCGATGGCCACGGGGTTGAACATGTTGGGCGACGTGCATGGCGGCGCGGGGGAACAGGCTGTGGATCTGTTTGGGCAGGTGGCGGTGGACGGGCTGGAGCGTCTTGCGGCGTGGCGGGCGGAACATGGGCATTATGTGCCGGGCTTTGGCCACCGGTTTCACACACCCACCGATCCGCGCGCGCCGCGTCTGATGGCGCTGGTGGACGCGGCGGTGCAGGCCAGTGCGGTGACGGGTGCCTTTCGCGACAGCGCGGCCCGCATCGAGGCGCATCTGGCCAAAGAGCGTGGTGCGCCGGTGCCGATGAACATCGACGGCGCGACGGCGGTGATTTACGCCGAACTGGGCTGTCCCGCCCCGCTGGCGCGCGGGTTTTTCGGCCTGTCGCGCAGTGTGGGCATCCTTGCGCACGCGTGGGAACAGACAGAGCAGGGTGGACGGAACAAGGGGCCAACCCCGCCGGGCTATCGCTGGACCTACGACGGCGACAGCGGCCAGGGCTCATAGCCAACGGAGCATGGGTGCCGCGATGGCGCAGAGGCAGACGTGGCGGGGCAGGTGTCGTCCCGGGTCGCCACGCGCCGCCTGTCGGTGCGTGTGTCAAACATGAGCCGGGTCTGGATCAGCCCGCGGTTGTCCGGGAGGTGTCGGCGGCGGGACGGGCGGTCAATATGCCTGCCCTTTGCTGGCTGGCGGATGCGCGGGCAATGGAACTGGCCGCCAAGCACTGCGATGATCGGCGCACCCGGTCTGGCGGCACACCGCACGGCGACAGGTTTGGGCGTCCGTGCCGTGGCTTGCGTTTTTTGACCCGCTGATTGCGGAAACGGCCACACAGGGGTTTTATGTTGTTTACCTGATCAATCCCGACAAGCAGACGATTTGTCTGTCGATGAATCAGGGGACCACTGCCATTTACAATGAATTCGGGCCTTCGCGTGGGCGCGATGTCTTGAGGCGTCGGGCGCGGGATATGGCTGATCGTATCCCCGAATTTGCAAAACTGTTCTCAGAGGCGCCTATTGATCTGGGTTCAGAAGCAGGTCTTCCCACCGGGTACGAGGCAGGACACGCTTTCGGAGCGACCTACAGGGCCGGCGCTGTCACCGAAGAGATCGTTGAGAAAGACTTGCAGAACATGCTGCTGGCCTACGAAGCGCTTGTGAACAGAGGTGGCACCACACCAAGCGAGGTGATGCAGGACGCGGCGAACGGAAAGGATATCGAAGAAACCCGGCGCTACATCCTGTCCCGCCGTATCGAGCGATCGCAAAAGGTCCGCAAAGATGTTCTCAACGCCAAGCCGCCCGTTTGCGAGTGCTGTGGCCTCGACCCTAAACGGGACTACGGCTTCACTGGCCGGGTTTACGATACACCATTGGACATACACCACGCCCGACCGCTGCACGGTCTGGCCGAGGGTGAAACACGGCGCTACAGAATGCCAGAAGACTTCATGGTCCTTTGCCCAACCTGCCATCGTATGATTCACAAGACCAACGATCCGTCGAACCTGTCGACGCTCAAGCAAACGCTCCGGTTCAAAATTGCGCGAGAGGTCACGTTTTTCACGCCGTGACAGGATTTAAAACGAGACGCTGCAAGCGCTGGCGCGGTTACTTCTGCACAGTTCCCAAGAAACGCGTCCGGAGGCTAAGAAACGGGGTGCGGCAGCAACTGTCGTTCCGGGTTTGACCTGTAACACACTGCTGAACGCCTCGGATTTAACGCCTCGCGCAAACGGAAACCCCCAATTTCGCGTCAAACACCTGACAATTTCCGAATAAGCGACAGAGTTTAGGTGGAGGCGAGTACCGGAATCGAACCGGTGTACACGGATTTGCAAGAAGTCTACACTTCCGAAAACGCATTGTAAACAATAGGTAAGGTGGGCAATTATTGAGATGTGCACAGAATTGTGCGCACTGAAGCGTTCTGTCGCAACGTGATTTGATGACACAAAGCGCTCTAGAGATTGTATCTAGCAATGATAGGCAATACTACAACTTGTAGAACGTGAGGCAATAGCTATGCTGCAGGCAGATTTTTTCGAACAAGAGCCACAGATTTGGGAGAAGTATCTTCCCATTGTCGAAGCTGTGGATGTACCAGAGCAAAACGTAAACATCTGGGACATCCCCTACACCATCCGCCAGTTAGCATATCTTACTCACTCACATTTCAGATACTACGGAAAGTTTCCATCCGTAGTCGCAGGGCAAATCATCGACGAGTACTATGACAAAGCGACAGCCCGTCCGATCCTAGACAACTTTTGTGGCTCAGGGACAACGTTGGTTGAAGCGTCACTGCGTGAGATACCCTCATTTGGGATCGATGTCAGTTGGCTGGCTGTAATGGCTTCGAGGGTCAAAACACAACATGTAGAAACCAGCAAAGTTTCAGAATTATTACGGGAGGTCGAACGCGCATATTCGCCCAGCCCCGTTGAAGAGCTCCAGCCGCATGAAGAGAAATGGTTTGAGCAGTCGGCGGTCTCAGGTCTCAAGTCGATCCAAGGCATTTTGGCTGAAATGGATGCTGCAAAGGAATCGGAATTTCTAATTTGCGCTTTCCTTGCAATCATTCGTAGAACATCGCGCGCATTTGATGCTGAGGTTCGCCCTCATATCAACAAAGAAAAGCGCCAGAGGGATCCACTACAAGCATTTTCCAAAAAAGTTCGTGAGATGGTGGATAACCAACGTGAATATCAACTTCACACAAGCGACAGCATCGATCACAAGTGTCTCCTCGGCGGAGCAGAAGTAGCTTCTCATGTCTATTCAGGTGAAAGCCCGTCTTTAATTATAAGTCACCCGCCGTATCTAAATGCATTCAACTATGCTCCGGTCTTTAAGCTTGAGTACCTTTGGGGGGAACCTTTTGAGGAGCGCTTTGCTAAAGAACGTAGTTACTATAAAAAAGAGATGATTGCGCATCCGGCAACTGAATCCAATTCCGAGCGATATTTCAATTTACTTCGCGCCGCGTATACCGAGTCGTACAAAATGCAGCAGGTGGGAGACTCGCTAGCCATTGTTATTGGTGACTGTACGAGGCACAAAAAGCTGATCCCAGTACTGAATACAGTCACCGAAATGGTATCGGAAATTGGCTATACACCAGTAGCAACAAATTATCGCACTACACACTATGGCACTGGGAAATATGCTTACAATACTAGGGCAGACTACCATAACGACGAAAGCGCCAAAAAAGATGGAATTCTTGTATTTAGGAAATGACCAGACTGCCATTATCGTAAGTAATTGATTTTTTGTTTCCATCTGCGATATCAATGAAAATCCTTCCCGCCTCCTTCGCCACAAGTCCGTCGACAATCGCCTTCACGCTCATATTGTTCTCGTAGGCTTCTTTCGATATAAATGAATAAAAGTCAGCGCCGAACTCCCGCTCAAACTCTGCAAAAGCCTCGACAATTAACGCATCAGACACGACCAAGTTGTAGTCTATACATGCTTGGACCATATTTCGACTCTTTTGCTCCCAATGTGCAAATTCGGTTATCACGAGAATACTAACTAAATCACGCTCATCTGGACGTAAATCAAAAGTGCCAAATCTACGTTTGCGAACATCAAGCGCAACAAAAGACGACTGTTTTGCTTTTTCAGGTGTTTGCGGACCACTAAGGCACTCGTTAACAACACCAACCAGAAACTCTTCTCTGATTTCGTAAATATCAAGTATGCGGCATGAGCGGAGAGTTTTGTCAAAATCCCGTAAGCTTTGTTCATTACTGAGTACGGCAAATTCACCGTCTTCAAACACCGCTGCGATGATCCGATGATATGGTTGTAAACCCTCCTTAAAAACAAGGTCTCCTGAGTCGCTGTTCGTTATCATAACTTCATTTTGATCAATGGTAATATCAACACTAACTTTGCCGCGTGCGGTTTTTGTAAAACTAATTGGAACAGGTGTATCAAACGGAATGATGAAACCTTGTCCGTTTGGGTTTTTTGAAAACTTCTTCTTGAAGGATTGGTTTACGGTTTGCTCAACACCGACCTTTTTGCACTCCACAAAACCAATTATGCTCTCCACATTCTTGATTTCACCGCCATTTCTTTTTTCTGGCGGCACATCGCATAATACGAACTCGACTTTGTGTCCTGCGTCAGAGAAACCAAACAGCTTAGGCTCAACGTTCATACGTCGGTTCAATTCAGGATCGTGGTTGAGCGCTGAGTAGGTGACGAGTTCGAGCATATCGCCAACTTTCCTACCAACTTGGTGCCCCGCATGACGAAACTGCGAGATATATTTGAATGTATCTGAAAGCATGTTCACTCCTTGCTACCTGAATATCATGCTGCCGCATGTATGGCTATCTGCTGAGTGCTGTTCTGACCAGGTTTTCGGCGAACCGCCAAACGGTGTTTGTTTGGCGGCTATACCAATTACGTTTGCTCTATGCGTTTAGAACTTCACGCCCAGACCAACATCGATCCCTGACTTTTTCCACTAGAATTTCTGTAACGCATCGTAGCGTTGACGTACTTGTTGTGCGTCAGCGATTTGATCAAACTTACAGTGGTGACTTAAGTTCAGCGCCGCGCCACCACCTTCGCCAAATCTGCAATCAGTGCCAGCTTGTCGTCATCAACTTCTAAGGTCGTCGCACTTAGCTCGCTGATAAGGCGGCTGCGCAGCTTTGACGTGTTGTTGGGTTCGTAGTCGAAAAAGAACTTGAGTTCGACATCAAGCGCGGTGGCGATGTCACTTAGCGTGTTGAAGTTCGGCGCTGTTTTGCCGCGCTCCAAGTTCGACACCGTTTCAAAGCTCATGTCGATAGCTTCAGCCAGCGCTGCTTGTGTCATGCCACGCATTTTGCGCGCTGCCTTAACGCGCGATCCAATTTCCTGCTTCAAATCCATAGTCATACACGGCTTGTAAATCGAAACTTTGGACTTGAGATCGAAGCAGAATGACCGTTAATTCAAAGAAACGTATTTTGAAGCCGTGTTTTGTGCGGTGTAGGAGGGAAAATTGGATCGACGCTTATTTTTGATTGGAGTGCTTGCACTTAGCGCATGTCAAACAACTACAAATCCGCATTTGAGCGCGGGCGCTGAACAGCGCTTCGTGCCAGTTGAGAACGCGGCAGCGCTGATGGCAATCGTCGGCGGGCGCACTGTTGAATACACGGAGCAGAGCAACACTGGCGCGGGCATTAGACAAACGTTCAACAGGAACGGCACGACAGTCTACGGGGATCAACGGCGCGTTTGGACCGTGCAAGATGGTCGGTATTGTTCGAGCGCCGACCTGCAATCAGACCCAAGCACGTGGTCATGCTTCCAGCTTGACGTGAACGAAGCTGGCACAATCATTCGCTGGATCGACGTCGAGGGCACGCCACGAAACCCAGAACTTGGACCTGACACTTGGTATGGCAGAATTCTTTAAGGCTACTACTGCTTAGTGCTGTCAGTTGGTAATGTCGCGTCACTGCGTTGCAGTTCCACAAGCGCCATGCGTTGCTTTTCATCTTTGCTTCGCAAAGCTTCAAAGTCACTTTGGCGCGTTATCTTTTCCAGAGAATGTCATTCGAATATGGATTATGATTGTTGGGTTTTCCCTTGAGCAAATAGATCAAGCCTTGTTTTTGGCTTGATCTATAAGCGCAGGCTTTCCCCGTCGCTGTTTTCGGCTACATCCACTAGACCGTTTACACGGGAGAGCAGGTTTTGCGATCTCTCAATTACAAGCGCATCTACGCATGTGTGGGACCAGTGTAGCGTGGCTATCCCAGCACATTGACGGGTACTGCCAAGCAGCTTGATATTCCGTCTCACTTTTTGTTCACGCTTCAATCGCGCTACCACCATTCCGACGACAAAAATTTTGTCAGGCACTACCCTGCATCTTTAAGGCACCCCTGTGGGGTGTTTGTCGAAGCGCATAACTGACGAATGCGTTTACTTACCGTCTCACATCAGAACGGGTTTGCGGCACAATGGTAACTGGCGTGCTAACCGTAGGGTCAGTTTGTCATGCAGCCTTAGCTGTCTAATGTATTTAGCAAAGGACGGCGAACACGCTGCAAAATGGCGTATTTTTCACCTTCTTAGATCAACTCAATCGCGTTGCGCATCTTTTTCTCGTTCAGTTCGATATAGCGCATTGTTGTGTTCAGGTGCTTGTGCCGTGCCAGCGCTTGTATCACGCGCGCGTTGATGCCCTTGTCCGCTAGCTCCGTCAAAAACTGGCGACGCCCGCTGTGCGAGCTTGCGCCTTTGACGCCTCCCAGTTTGTAAAAGCGTGCGAACAGGTTGACGATTGTTTGTGCGCTGAACCCGCCGCCCTTTGCACTAAAGAAAAGCGATGCACCTTGCTTAGCAATATGGCGTGGGTGCTGTGCAGCGTATGCTGCCAGCGCCTTCGCTAGTCGCTTGCTGACCAGCACTGTTGCGCCGTCATCGCCTTTCGTTTGTGCCGCTGCCAAGTAGATCGTGTCACGTACTTTGCCGTTGTCTTCAAAGACGTCGCCAACACGCAAGCCAGCGATCTCGCACGCGCGCAGCCCTGCATAAAAGCTGAGCGCGAAAATAGCGTGGTTGCGGATGGGATAACGATGGGCGTTGATGACTGCGGAGACGCGCTTGCGTTCTACGTCGGTTAAGAGCTTCGCTTGTTTCATGGATCACCTCGAAATATGCGGTTTCGTTGTAATCCATTGTAAAGTCTAACATTTTGGCGGACGACCGAATTTGTGTCTGCGCCTAAGTCGTTGAAATCGAACAGGCTTAGGCGAAGATGTTATAGACTACTTGTTCTATAACATTTTGCGCTGTGGCGCTGCGTCCAGCGCAACTTCTGTGATGCGATGCTGCTCAGCCAGAAAGGCTTTGAGCGCAGTGTTCACCTCGTCCAGCCCGCGTATCTCAGCTTCCAGCAATCCGCCCATGCGCCTGTTGCTCAATCTCAGCGTGGCAAGCTTTAGCTGGACACTGCGCATACAGTCGATTGCGGCGGTGACGCTGAAATCGCGTCCGCTGTGTTTACGCTCGCCAAACCAACTTTTGCTTTTCCCGCACCAGTACGTGCTGAACTCTTCGCCGTTCTGTACGAGATCATGCTCGACCAGTCGTTCGTATACCTGCTCTACCAATGTCATGTGCTGCTCCTTCATAACCCGCTGTACTTTGGCTTGCGGGGTTTGCTGGGTTCAGCGACACGCACGGGCTTAACGGGTGGCTTTGGATCAAGCTCTGTTTCGCGTCGTTTCGCTTTGCGTCGCTGTGCCGCCGCGTCTGTTTCGTGCACCAACTGCCGCAAGTCGTTCACGCACTGGGCTGTTGCAGTCAGCATCGCTTGTGTTGTGGCAAGCTTCTGCGCGCGGGTCTGGTCTGCAAAGCCCCTGCGCAGTGCGTTGATCGTTTTTGTCGTGTTCATCCGTCGCTCCCTTTGATTTATTTATCATTTGGGAGCTAAGGCAGCGGATGGCGTGCGAGTTTTGTCTGTTAACAGACACTTTCCGCTGTCACTTGCTGCGCAGTGGAAACTGCCCTTTACCAACGTTCTCGATGTAGTCGTTCGCTGCTGCGAGATACCTGTTGAACGCCTGCGTCTGCCTGCGCCGCACTTCACGTTGTACGTCTCCATAAGGCAAATTATCCCGTTTGAGGCTCTCGACGGTTTCGTGGTCAACTACCCTGTTTACGTAGATGCCAGCCAACTCGGCTTGCTCATATTTCTTCTTGCGGTGTCGGTGTTCGTTCCATGTGTCCCAAACCCGCAGTGTCTGGTGGAGCGTGGATAGACGGACACGGGCGGCGACAGGGTAGAGCGCGCGGCTTTTGTTGCGGGCGGCTGACACCTGGTCTTTGTGTTCTTCCAGCAGTTTGCGCAGGTTACTGACGAGTTGCGGGGTTCGAACTTCGAGCGGTATGGAGACGGTGAGCATGTCAGACGTTTGAGTGTTCAACACCTTATTTTGCACAGCAATCCTGCGTGCCGCCGGTTCAGAAAACAGGAATTCGCCGCGCTTCCATTCATTGTCGAGCTTCTCCGTCCACCACTTCCAGAAGTCACCCGTGTCATAAGCGTGCACATCACCAAAGTCGGCGTAAAGCTTCTTGTAGCGTCCTGCGCCGCCGCGCGCGCAACAGTCCCTGTAGCCGTCATGCCTGCGCAAAAACTCCCACCAAAAATAGTAGACGGAACACTGCCAAGCCTGCGCGTCTGCAAATGGCGGCTGGATGCGAGCGAGTCGTTTTGACACGTATTCGCCAGTCTCCTTGGAGCGCAGCCCTTTGTACGGTGGTGCGTGGATGAATAACTTGCGACCAAAACGGTATCTTTGAAAACTTATATCGTTCATAAATAAGATCTTATCACAAAAAGTATACAGCGTCATCAGCGTAATTCGATACGACGGCATGAGCTTATTTTGTGGGGTACATTGTATTTGTCGCTGATGAGAGCGGCACACAACGAAGCTCAAACAACGGAGATTTACCATGAGCAACACAATCAACGCCCCGCTGAACATGCACATTGAACTCAAAGCTGATGAACTGAAAGCAAAGCGCATTGCGTGGGAAGAAGGTGCATACAAGCGCAGCAACGAAGAACTTTACGAACTGCTTGAAGACTGCCTGACCTTCTTCAACGACCTGCGCGGTAACGTGTCAAAGTGCAAAGCGTTGAACGCATACCTCAAAGACAAAGGTATCCAATTTAATGAAAGCGCCAGCCTAGCAACCCGCGTTGTCCGCGCTGTGTTCGACTCCAACTTCCAAAAGCGCGCCTACGGCTATGCCCGTGTCATCACTATTGCAGCAGATGAAAAGCCCGCCAATGTCAGCATGGGCGATTTCATTACTAAGCGTGGCGGCATCGAAGAATTGCGGCGCACAAAGCAAAACGGAAAAACGCCTACGGAGCAGCGCGAAGAAAACATCGCCTTTGCAAAGCAGCAATTCGAAACCGCTGATGCGCTTGTGCCTGCATACAACAACAACGCAAGTGCCATCGAATTTAGCGACGGCGCGGAACACAAGCTGTTTGTTGCGATTGTACGGCGCGAAGCGGACGGCAGCTACAGCATTGTGCACGAGACGAACGCTGTTGGTGTTGTGAACGCTGCACTTGCGCAAGCTGGCAAGGAAAACAGCGCAGAAGCCAGCAACAAAGCTGCTAACGAAAAGCGCGCGCAAGACGAAGCAGATGGCGAAGCAGATTTGGCTGCTGCAGTTGATGCAGCGCAAAAGCTCGCTGCGTAATCCCCAAAGCAACAGATGGGCGGGAATTTTTCCCGCCCGCAACTCGACGAAAGGAAATCAAATGTTTGCAATGAAATACGCGCCCAAAGTGTTCGCCGAACTCGTCTTCGAAAACGACATGACACGCAAGAAAGTTGAGCAGTTTGCTCTGGGGCAGCGCACAAATAATATCTTACTCTACGGTCCATATGGCAGCGGCAAAAGTGCCGTTGCTCAAGTCATCGCATCGCAGTCACGCGATGAAACAGCGGGGTGGTTTGAGAACTTGCCACATGACACTTTTAATGGCGCAGAATTTGAAGCGGCTTCGTTGGCGCGCGTTGAAAATGGGTGGAATTTGTCTGGTCAGCCCTTTGCATATGCAGTCATCGACGAGTTCGATCTGGTGCACTGGACGGTGCAAGCAAGAACACGTGCTGTAATGGACAAATACTTGGGCAGGCACGGTTTGATTTTGACCACAAATTTTCTTCATCATGTTGATGCTGCGATCCAAAGCCGTTGCGACCTAATCGAAATGCCCGCGCTGTCCGCCGCTTCGCTCGTGCCAATGTGCCAGCGCATTCTGCAGTGCGAAGAAGTTGCGCTGAACGATGCTGATGTTGAACAGCTGATAACGAGCAGAAACGGTGACTTGCGCGGAGTACTTAGGTATTTGGAACGCTTAGTTGAGCGTGTGAATGGAGAGCAGCAGACACAGGCTGCTTGAGGATTTGAAAGAGCTTTGAGAAAGCGCTGCAAGATGCAGCGCTTTTTTGTATGTTAACAGACATTTATGCCGTCATTTCGGTCGTTCACGCTGCTCTTTGAACACATACTTGCGATATGAACGTAAGGAGAACTGACATGACACAATTGGCGAAACTGACGGTAAAGACGGTGAAGCGGGCAAATGCGAAAGACCCAACGCAACAGCGCCGCGCAAAGCTGATCGCAGCCATCGAAGAGCAAGCAAAAGTGTTCGCTGCGAAGCTGAAAGGCGACGTGCATCAGGTGCGCGCAAAGGGGTGGGCGACAAACGAGCACGGCGAAAAGGTTGCCATTGAGAAAATGCGACAGGTGCGTGCTTGGTTCTTTGAGCAAGACGGCGGCTGGTATGTGCAATGCAGGTACGGCAGCAAGGTGCTGGACTTGGGCAAGGGCAACGCTGTGTTTGTGAAAGAACTGAAAGACGTGGAAGGCGCGCTGGAAGCGTTTTTGGTTGCAACGCAACAAGGCGAACTGGACGCTGCGATTGAGGCTGCACTGAGCAAGCGCAAGGCAGCATGATCGACACTGTCGCGGGCGTGCGTTGCTGCGCCCGCTACCCGTTCAAAATCAGCATTAGCGTGCTAGCGTTTATCTTTTCAGCCCGCTTTGCATCCAGCGCTTTCATCGCAATCTCTTCCGTCACAACATAACCGTCGCGCCCAACGCCAAGCGCAGCCAAAAGTGCCTCGTCTTCAAGCAGCCCGTCCGCGTGCATCGTAAAAGCGGCGTCAACGACGCTTTGTGCGCCCGCTACAGCGCCCTTAGCTTTGTCCGCGCGCATGTTCCGCCCGCTGTGCAGTTCGGCGTTTAGCAGAGGGCTATATTTGCTGTAGTGCTTGTCGATCATCGCCGTGCTGTTGCCCAACTGCTTGCTGAGCGCGTGCGTTGTGATCCCGCGCTTCAAATCCCGCGTCGCGTAGTAGTGCCGCAAACTGTACAACGTGCGTTCTTTGCCGTCTGCGCCCGTTTTCAAATCCATTACGTCCAGCAGAGCATTAAATGCGCGGTTTAAGCTTGCAATGTTGGCTACGTCGCCAAGCCGCGTCGTAAACACAAACTCGTCGCTGCGTGCTGCGATCAACTCGTCAAATGTCCCGTCTTGTAGCTTTGGGTTCAACTTGCGCTGCCGATCCAAATACCCTTCAACAGTGTCCCTCGCCACAGCGCTGCGTTTGCGCGTTTTGCCATCAACGTTCACCACCAAGTAGCGTTCGTCGCCTTTGTCCTGCCACTCAACGTTACGCCATCGCAGCCCAAGCGCTTCCGTGCCGTGCCGCACGCCCGTGTTCGCCAAAAACAAGACGTAGTTGCGCAGCACTTCCCGTGTCGCCGCCGCCTTGGTGTTCTTTGACTTTTTGTGCCAGGTGCGCAGTGCGGTGTAGATCTTCTTGTATTCTGCGTCTGTAAAGCTGCCCCTGCTTTCGCTTTTGACGCCCTTGTTTAGCAGAGTGGGGCGCATTGCTTTAACGAGCCAGCTTTGTAGCTCAGCTTCATCTAGCACCCTGTTCAGCGCAGCATTGTGGTTGTTGATGCCGCTTTGTGAAAATGGCTTTTTGTTCTGCTGCGTGCGCCAAGCGTCAAATTCGACCAAGCCCTTGTAGTCAATTTTGTCTACGTCCGTGTCACCAAAAAACGGTATCAGCCAGAGACGCAGCGCTGAGATGTAGTCCTTGTACGCCTGCTTACCTGTGCCGCTCTCCAAAGCGTCCTGCATCCGCTTGATCGCGTATTCTGCAACATGCTTGAACTTGCGTGTTTGGGCGGGGAGGTTATTTTTGATGCGGGCTTGTGTGTCGTAGTAAAGCTCAAGCGCACGTTCTCGCGCTTCTTCCAAGTCGACCGTCTTTGTGCTTTTCACGATGCGCTTGCCGTTATCCAACGTCAGCCGCGCATACCAGTTTTCGCTGTTCGCTCGCTTATCCAGCTTCAGTTTCTTGTGCACATTTATCGTCGTTGTGCCGTAGCTCATTTTGCCGTTCTGCTCGTATCTGTCTGTTAAACATACAGTATATGAAAACGAGCGGAATTTGTAGCAGAAAACTGGGCGCGGACTGTGTACGATTTGTGTACAGACGTGAAAAGCAAAAAAACCGGCTTAATATGCCGGTTATTATATGCTTAACCACTAAATGTTGTGGAAAATTTGGAGGCGAGTACCGGAATCGAACCGGTGTACACGGATTTGCAATCCGCTGCGTCACCACTCCGCCAACTCGCCCCGCGTGGTGTGGGCTAGGCGATAGCTGATCCATCTGGCGCGCGCAAGGCCATGCCGTATCCGTTTTGCCGCGTTGCCCCCATTCGCAATGTATGGCACACCTGCCCCAGAAGAGTCTGAACGGATAAGTTTAGTTGAGATGACCGACTTCACCGCCCGACGTACCATGATGGTCGACACGCAGGTGCGACCCTCTGACGTTACCAAATTTCCTATCATCGACGCGATGTTGACCGTGCAACGCGAGGACTTCGTTCCGACCGCGCTGCGCGAGGCCGCCTATATGGGCGAAAACCTTGATCTGGGGGCAGGGCGTGTCATGCTGGAGCCGCGCACGCTGGCCAAGATGCTGGATGCGCTCGACATCAACACAGATGAGCTCGTTCTGGATGTGGGGGCGGGCTATGGCTATTCGTCGGCAGTGATCGCGCGGATGGCAGAGGCCGTTGTGGCGCTTGAGGAAGACGAGAGCATGGCCACGGATGCTCAGGACGCGCTGATGCAGGCGGGGGCGGACAATGTGGTGACACATACCGGACCGCTGGCCCAAGGCGCGCCGGATCACGGCCCCTATGACGTGATTGTCGTGCAGGGCGGTGTCAGCGAGGTGCCGCAGGCGCTGCTCGACCAGCTCAAGGATGGCGGACGCATTGCGGCCCTGTTCGTGGAGGGCGCGTTGGGTGAGGTCTGTATCGGGTACAAGTCGGACAACCATGTCACATGGCGGCGCGCGTTCAACGCAGGCGCGCCGGTGATGAACGGATTTGAACGTCACAGCACATTCCAGCTGTAGACCATGAAACGGGGATAGGGCACATGCGGCTGAAACAGGATTGGCATGAGGCGCGTCATTGGGTGTCTGGTCTGGCCGTTGCGGCGGCGCTGGTCGCCAACAGCGCGCAGGCGACGTCATTGGCGGACGCGTTGATCGGTGCATATGGCCACAGTGGTCTGATCGATCAGAACCGCGCCCTGCTGCGCGCCGCAGACGAAGATGTTGCGATCGCGGCGGCCCGCCTCAAGACCATCGTCAACTGGAGCGGTGATATCACCCGCCAGCTGGGGTCCAGCGCGTCCTCATCGACCAATGGATTGTCGACCAGCATTGCGCAAACCACGGTATCGCTGGGTATCACGGCGTCCTTGCAGTTGTTTGACGGCGGCGCAGACCGGTCGCGGATCGAAGCGACCAAGGAAACCGTGCTGGCCACCCGCGCCGCTCTTCAGAATGTGGAACAGTTGGTGCTGCTGCGGGCAGCCAGCGCCTATTTCAACGTGATCCGGCAGCAGGAGTTCGTGTCGCTCAGCCAGAACAACCTGCGCCTGCTGCAACAGGAATTCCGGGCCGCACAGGACCGGTTCGATGTGGGCGAAGTGACGCGCACGGATGTGTCCCTGGCCGAGGCTGCGGTGGCACAGGCCCGCAGCAACCTTGCCGGAGCCGAGCGGAACCTGATCCAAGCGCAGGCCGAATTTACCAATGTCGTGGGTCGCGCGCCGGGTCGGCTGGCCCGTCTGCCACGCTTGCCGCAGGTCGAAACATCTGTGCCACGTGCGCAATCAGTTGCGGTGCGCACCCATCCGGAAATGGCGCAAGCGCAACATCAGGTGGCGGCTGCGGATTTGCTTGCCATTGCCGCAGGGCAGGACATGAACCCGACAGTCTCGCTGGAGGGGCGCGCGGCGGTCACCGAAGAATTCAGCAGCTCCGATTCTCAGACTGTCGGCACGGTTGGGCTGAACGTTACCGGCCCGATCTATCGCGGCGGCGCTCTTTTTGCCACGGAACGCCGGGCCTTTGCGAACCGGGATGCGGCACGGGGCAGCCTGCACACCGTGCGGCACGATGTGCAGCAGGATGTGGTGGATGCGATTTCGAACTTGCAGGCGGCGCGTGCCAGCCTTGCGGCCTCGGAACGGCAGATTCGTGCCGCTCGCGTCGCCTTCCAAGGGGTCCGCGAAGAAGCGACACTGGGCGCGCGGACAACGCTTGACGTGCTGGATGCGGAACAGGACCTGCTGGATGCGGAGACAAACCGCATCTCTGCGCAGGCCGATCAGTACATCGCTGCTTATTCCGTGCTGGAATCGATGGGTCTGCTGACGGCGTCGCGCTTGCGTTTGCCGGTGCAACAATATGATCCGACGGAATATTACAATCTGGTCAAGGACAGCCCGGCCAAACTGTCGCGTCAGGGCAGGCAGCTGGATCAGATCATCCGAAATTTGACACCAGACGATTAAGCTTTTCAGCACCCTGTTGTGCGACTCTCATCCACCATGTAGACTTTGACCCGAGGTGAGAGTGGTAGTTACATGTCCGACCCCATGACAAATGCGGAGGTGGAAGACGTTCTGTCGTCAATCCGCCGTTTGGTATCCGATGACAAACCGGCAGAAGAAACCCGGGACGCAAATGCAACGCCAGACCGATTGGTTCTGACGCCGTCGCTGCGCGTAACCGAGCCGGTCGAACCCGAGGAAGAGACCGATCAGGCCGAGGATTTGCCTGATCCGGACCCCACGGCGCTGACAGAGTTCATAACCGAGCGCCATGGCGTGCAGGACGAGGCTGCGCCGTTGGAAGAAGACGTGCAGCGCGACAAGGCGGCCGGGTTGTGGGTCGATCCGGACACATTGCCCACATATGTGATGCGCGGCGACAGCTTTGGGGTCGGCGACGAGATTGACGAAGGCTTTGCCGACGAAGTTGTCTTTGCCGAAGCCGAAGCCGAAGCCGAAGCCGAAGCCGAAGCCGAAGCCGAAGCCGAAGCCGAAGCCGAAGCCGAAGCCGAAGCGGACGTTTGGGAACAATCCCATGATAATGTCGAGGCCGAAGACGCGCCTGCCGCAGAAACGTCCCAAGAGATGTCTGATGAGCCTGACGTGCACGCGGAAACGATGCCCGAAGACCTCGCGCCCGAAGCAGCGCGCGGTGCCGATGCCGCATCATCCGACCGGTCGCTGAGCGAAAAGATTGCCGCGCTGGAAACGCTGGTGGCTGACCGTGTGGATGAATGGGAGCCGGACGATCCCGGCGCGGACGCCTATGCGGGGACCGAAGCGCCCACAATGGCATGGGAAGACGCCGAAACCGGTGCCGCGCCGACCTTTTCGCATCACGCGACCCGCGCGATGGCCGACGAGGATGCGGATGATGACGTCGATGCGCAGGTCTTTTCCAGTGACGAAGATGTGCTGGACGAGGAAGCGCTGCGCGATCTTGTTGCGGATATCGTCCGCGAAGAGTTGCAGGGCGCGCTGGGCGAACGGATCACGCGCAATGTGCGCAAGCTGGTGCGGCGGGAAATTCACCGCGCTTTGGCCGCGCAAGAGCTGGAATAGCGATGCCTTCTGCGTCTGACGGTCCGGACGCTTGAACACACCTGCACATCTGTTGCTGGGCGCCGCCGTGTTCGGACGCCCCGGAACATCAAGGATCGTCGGCGCCGCATTGTTGGGCGGATTGGCCCCCGATCTGTCGCTTTATGTACTGGCGGGCGGTGCGCTGTTCCTGCTGGGCATTCCGGCGCAGCGCGTCTTTGACGAGTTGTACTTTTCCGATGTTTGGCAAACCGTGTTTGCCATCGACAACTCGTTTCTGGTGTGGGGCGCGTTTTGCGCTGTGGCACTGTGGCGGCAGGCCCCGTGGGCCGTGGCGCTGACCGGCGCGGCGCTGTTGCATTTGGCGCTGGACATGCCGCTACACCATGACGATGGACGCCCACACTTTTGGCCGGTCACGGGGTGGGTGTTCGAAAGCCCGGTCAGCTATTGGGACCGCCGCCACGGTGCGATGTGGATTGCCCCGGCAGAGGCCGCTGCCGCCTTGACCGCGACAGCGGTTCTGTGGTGGCGTGCCGTGCCGATCTGGGCTTGCCTGATCAGCCTGATCCTGATCGCGATGGAGATTTGGGTGGTGCGCCAATGGCTGTTTTTCTTTGTGGACGGCTGAGCAGCGGTGTCGCCACGGTCCTGAAACGAAAAACGCGCCCGGCGGGGCGCGCTTTCCAAATCATCGAAGCGGCAGGGTTTATGCAGCTTCGGCTTGCTGTGCGGCGTTGCGACGCTCGGATTCTTCGCGGCTCAGCGCCACGGATGTCCGGACGCCCTTGCCCACGAATTCCATCAGACCTTCGACAACCCGTTCGTTGGGGTCGATGCCTGCGCAGCTCAGCACCTCGCGCCCGTCGCGCGAACGGGCCCAGCGGGCGATCTGCTCGGGACCATTGCCGTATTTCTTGTCATCAGCAATGGCATCATCGAGCGCAGCCAACACAACGGCTGCAAAAAGTTTACGTGCACGGTTGCCTTGTTCGTTGTTAAAGGCTGTGCCGTCAACGAAGTCTTTCATTCGTCGTCCTTCCTTTATTCTTGCTCTTGTGATTTCGGCGTGGCGTTCCTTATGGCGCATCCACACCGATTCGGATACCCCGAAATTGCATGGCTCCCTTGCGCTGCCTGCATAGCTTGCTGCAGGTGCAACACAGTATATCGTTGTCTTGCCGGGCCTTCATCCCCGAGATATAGGGGGCGTCAACTTATGATCAACCTTTTGCCATGGTTTTGCCACATGCCTAAAATCAACGGAAACGAGATCCGCCCCGGTAACGTGCTGGAGCATAATGACGGTCTGTGGGCCGCTGTGAAGGTCGACCACGTAAAGCCCGGAAAAGGCGGGGCATTTGCCCAGGTCGAGCTGCGCAACCTGCGCAACGGGTCCAAACTGAACGAACGATTCCGCAGCGCGGACAAGGTCGAGCGGGTGCGTCTGGAACAGAAAGATCAGCAATTCCTTTACGAAGATGACGGGATGCTGATGTTTATGGATGCCGAGACCTACGAACAGATCAGCCTGCCTGCGGAGCTCTTGGGTGACCGGCGTCCGTTTTTGCAGGACGGCATGACAATTGTTGTCGAATTTTACGAAGACGAAGCGCTGAACGCGACGGTCCCGCAAAAGGTCGTCTGCAAGATCGTTGAGACCGAGCCGGTGGTCAAAGGTCAGACGGCGGCGAATTCGTTCAAACCGGCGATCCTCGACAATGGCGTCAAGGTGATGGTGCCGCCCTTTGTAGGCCCGGACGAAGACATCGTGGTGAACACCGAGACGATGGAATATTCCGAACGGGCGTAATCAGCCCGTGGCCGCATCCCATGTCACGCGCGCCGTGCCCGCCTGCATATTCGGCGTTGCCCGGTCAAACCGCAGGTGCGCAATCGCATGGCTGCCCGATTGGGAATAGAGCGTTCCGACGGTTTTGCCGTTCGCGGTGATATCCGTGCCCGGTGCCGCCACGCCATCGACGCGCACCTGTGTCAGCCCTTTGCGCAACGTGGTCTTGTGCTTCATGCGCGCCGTGACCTCTTGGCCGACATAGCAACCTTTGCGGAAATCCACGCCGTCCAAGGCCTCGAACCCCGCTTCGAGGATGTAGCTGTCCGGGGTCAGTTCGATCCCGGTTTCCGGCACCACATGCGCAACCCGCAGGGCGGTCCAGTCGACATCGGTGTCGGGCGCGGGGTCCGCGCGATATGCGCGCCACCCCAGCGCGGTGTGGCGCGGATCGGCATAGCCGTCCTGCGGGACATCGCCCAGCCCGCGATGCACGTGCAGCCCGCTGTCGGCGATTGCCACGTCCGCGCGCAATTTGTACATGCCCAGCCGCTGCGCCAGACCCGGTGCCAGCGGCGCGGCCACATCCAGCAGCACATCCGCCCCATCCGCAGCCAGAAAGAAGTCAGCAAGGTATTTGCCCTGCGGCGTCAGCAGCGCCGCATACACCAATCCGGCGTCAACTTTGTCCACATCATTGGTGACAAGCCCTTGCAAAAACGGGCGGATATCGGCACCCGAGAGGCGAAACACATGGCGGTCTGACATCGCGGAATTCCTTTTTCGGCCCTGTTGGTGATATAGCAGGCCCCGCCCAAAGCAAAAGAGGCTGACTGTGCCTGCACCGATTTCGGTTGTGATCCCCACCCTGAATGCTGCGACAACGCTGTCCGACACGCTTGAGGCGCTGGTCGAAGGCCTTGATGCGGGCCTTGTGACCGAGCTGATCGTGAGTGACGGCGGGTCGGAGGACGCGACCAAAGCGCTGGCGGATGCGTGGGGGGGGACGGTGATCGACGGGGCACCGTCACGCGGGGGGCAACTGCGCCGGGGCTGTGCGGCGGCCCGCGCGCCGTGGATTTTGGTGCTGCACGCCGACACGGTGCTGGAGCCGGGATGGACCGATGCGGTGCGCGCGCATCTGACCGGCGGGCAGGCGGGGTATTTTCAGTTGCGCTTTGACCGGGGCGGGCGCTGGGTTGCCGGTTGGGCCAACCGGCGCGCCCGGTGGTTTGGCCTGCCTTACGGTGATCAGGGGCTGTTGCTGCCGCGGACGCTTTATGATCGGGTTGGGGGCTACCGGGACATTCCGTTGATGGAAGATGTTGCCATGGCGCGCGCGCTCAAAGGACAGATGCAGCCTTTGGAAGCGGTGGCGCGGACCAGTGCGGCGCGCTACCGGGCGCAGGGCTGGGTGCGCCGAGGGGCGCGCAATCTGTGGCTGCTGGCGCAATTCCTGATGGGGGCCGACGCGGACCGGTTGGCCGCGCGCTATCGTCGCTAGACGTTGCCAAACAGGCGTGCGCGGATGCGGGCGATCAGCCCCGGCGTCATTTCGCGGCCAAAATCGCCACTGGATCCCAGCGCCTGCGCCACTTTGCTGTCGACAACGGTTTTGCCATCGCGGAACTGCAACCGATAGAGGTCGGCATAGATGCCGCCGCGTTCCAGCAAATCTTCGTGCGTGCCTGCATCCGTGACTTCGCCCCGGTCCATGACCACGATCTTGTCGGCCTCGCGGATGGTGGACAGCCGGTGCGCGATCACAAGCGTTGTGCGCCCGGCTGACAGGCGGTCAAGGGCGTTTTGCACCACCTTCTCGGACTGGGCATCAAGCGCGGATGTCGCCTCGTCCAGCAGCAGGATGGGCGTGTCGCGCAACAGTGCGCGGGCGATCACAACGCGCTGGCGCTGACCTCCGGACAGGGCAGAACCGCGCGGTCCCACGCGCGTGTCCAACCCGTCGGGCAAGCCGTCGACAAAATCGGACACATGGGCGGCATCCATCACTTCGCGCAGGCGGTCATCAGAGACGTCCTTGCGGCCCAGCAGGATGTTTTCGCGCAATGTTTCGTCGAAAAGCAGCGCCTCCTGCGTCACCACGGAATACAGGCTGCGCAGATCGGCCAGATCCATGTCCGTCGTTTCGACCCCGCCCACGCGCACCGACCCCTGCTGCGGGTCCACCAGCCGGGTGAGCAGGTTAAAGATGGTCGATTTGCCCGCCCCTGACGCGCCGACAAGTGCGGTGGTCTTGCCCGCCTCGGCCACGACGCTGAGGCCACGCAGCACCTGAGTTTCGCCATAGGTCAGCGATACGTCCTCAAGCACGATGTCGAGGTCGTCCCGTGGCGGCGTGGCGGGTGCGTCGGGCGATGTGAGCATCAAAGGCGCATCCAGCAGCTCTTTGACCCGCTCGATGGCCGCTGCCGCCGTTTGCCACAGTCCCACGATGCCACCCAAGCGGCGCAGCGGGTCAAAGGCAAAGCCCATGGCGGTGAAAAAGGTCATGAACTCGCCAATGGTCTTTTCACCGGAGATGATCTCGGACCCGCCATACAGAATAACGGCCATGAACCCGACACCCGAAATGATGTCGATCATCGCAGGGATCGCAGCCCCGCCAAAGGCGGCGCGGGTTTCGGTGCGGATGAATCGGCGGGTAAGGGTGCGGTACTGGTCGGATTGGTAGTCTTCCAGCGCGTTCAGCTTGATCTGCACGATGCCGTGGAACACTTCGTCCAGACGGGTGGACAGGTAGGCCCCAAGGTCCCGCGCCGTGCGCGCATAGCGACGCACATAGCGTTGCGCGGCAGAGGCGGGCAGAACCAGCACAGGGATGCCCACGCAGGCCAGCAAAGCCCACACAGGGTCCACGCTGATGGCCACGCCAAAAAGGACAAAAAGGCCAATCAGGTCGCGCCCGGCCCCGGTGATGATCGCGCGCCAGACCTCGCCCACAGCCCCAACATCGGCCTGCACCCGCTGGATCAGAAAGCCGGGCGGGTGTTGCTGGTGAAACGCGCCGTCCTGCAACATCATCCGGTCCAACAGGTCAAAGCGCAGCGCGGCAGAGGTGCGCAGGGCGACTTGGGTCAGGATGACCTTTTGCACCACCGATGAAAATGCGCGGACGATAAAGATCGTGATGACCATCAGGCCAACCCAGATCAGCATCTGCCCGTCGCCCGCAACAAACACGTCGTCGAACATGGGCTGCATCAGATAGCTGAGCGCGCCCAGCATCGACCCTTCGAGCACCATGAAACACATGGCAAGGCCCATCAGGCCTGTGTGCTTTTTGAGATAGCCGTTCCACAGCCAGCGCAGCAACGGGCCGGAGGCCGCCATGGGGGTATCAGGGGTGTTGGGAGTGCTCACGTTTTGGGACAAGGGCGCAGGGGCCATGCTCCGATAAATGATATGAGCACCACCACTACCTGTTGTGATCGGCTGGGGCAAGCAGCCGCCGCACTGATTGACCCTGCGCCGCGGCGCGCTAGGGTGCCGCACATCAAATCAAACCGGATTCTCCCGCATGTCCCAATCTTCCATTGCCCGGCACGGCCGTGACTACCTCGCAATTCCCGGCCCGTCGGTGATGCCCGACGCGGTGCTGCGTGCGATGCACCGGGCGGCACCCAACATCTACGAAGGCGCGCTGGTCGAGATGGCCGCGGGCATCGTGCCGGATTTGCGCGCCGTGGCGCGCACGGACGGGCATGTGGCGATGTATATCGGCAACGGGCACGCCGCGTGGGAGGCTGCGCTTGCCAACACGGTGGCCCCCGGTGATCTGGTTCTGGTGCCCGCGACGGGCCGGTTTGGACATGGCTGGGCGGAAATGGCCGAAGGTCTTGGCGCCGACACGCAGGTCATAGATTTTGGCAAATCCGCCCCGGTTGATCCTGCACGTGTGGCCGACGCGTTGCGCGCCGATACCGGGCATCGGATCAAGGCCGTGCTTGCGGTTCATGTGGACACGTCAACGTCGATCCGGAACGATATCAAGGCATTGCGCGACGTTTTGGATGAAGCAGATCACCCCGCGCTGCTGATGGCCGACTGCATCGCCTCGCTTGGCTGTGACCGGTTCGAGATGGACGGCTGGGGTGTCGATGTGATGGTGACGGGCAGCCAGAAGGGGCTGATGGTGCCGCCGGGCATGGCGTTTGTGTTCTTTAACGACAAGGCCGCTCGGGTGCGTGCCGCGATGCCGCGGGTGAGTCGCTATTGGGACTGGACGCCCCGGGCCAATCCGCAAGAGTTCTACCAGTATTGGAACGGCACCGCGCCGACGCACCATCTGTATGGCTTGCGCGTGGCGTTGGACATGATCCACGCCGAAGGGATCGAGGCGGTGTGGCAACGTCATGACGTGCTGGCGCGCGCCATCTGGGCCGCGTGCGACAGGTGGGCGGAAGGCGGCGCGCTGGCAATGAATGTCGCGGACCCGGCTTGCCGCAGCACGGCGGTGACCGCATTGCGCTTGCCCAGCCCGCAGGGCACGGCCCTGCGCCGCTGGGTGGAAACGCATCTCGGGCTCACTTTGGGCATTGGTCTCGGCATGGCAGAACCGGGTGACCCGGCGGCGGGTGCCTTTTTCCGGCTGGGGCATATGGGGCACGTCAATGGCCAGATGGTGCTGGGCCTGCTGGGCGGGATCGAGGCTGGCCTGACTGCGCTTGAGGTGCCCAAGGGCGCAGGCGCGGTCGAGGCCGCCGCCGCAGTGATCGCAGCGGGTTAGGCTAGACCTCTTTGCCGCGCCGGATCGAGGCGGCCTGCCGCGCGGCGGCCCAGTGGCGCAGGCGGTCCATCAGGTGGTTGAGGCCAAGGGCCAGCAGCACTGCGGCGATCAGCCCCCAAATCGCCCATATGGCGACAAGAATCCATGTGATGTTGACGCCAAACATGACGATGCAGGCGTTGGTGTAATTGGGCGCAGTGCCTTGTGTCCGGTCGTCCATGGTGACCTCACGCGATGGTCCTGACACCAGACTATAATGTGACGGAATGCCCTGTCATCACGATTTCGCGTGATCAGATGCGTCCGAGAGGGCGCCGGGCAGTGCCTCTGCGAGACGGGCAAGATCGGCGCTTGTCCCGCAACTGATGCGGATGCATCGGTTTTGCGGCGCAACAAAGGGCATCCGCACAAAAATGTCGCGGGACATCAGTCCGTCGAGCACGGCCTTGGCAAAGGCACCGTCCCGGCCACAATCGACGGCAATGAAATTGGCGGCAGAGGGCAGTGCGGTCAGGCCGTTATCCGCTGCGATCTGGCCGATACGTGTGCGGGCTGACGCAATCTTGTGCAGGACGTCGGCGAGATAGGCCTGATCTTCGAGCGCGGCCAGCGCGCCGGCCTGCGACGCGCGGTTCATGCCGAAGTGATTGCGCACCTTGTTGAAGGCGTCGATCAACGCCGCTGCGCCCATTGCGTAGCCGACCCGCGCCCCGGCCAGCCCGTACGCCTTGGAGAAGGTGCGCAGCCGGATCACGCGGGGGTCATCGATTGCGATGTCCGGGATGGCGTCGGTTGGGCCGCATTGGGCGTATGCCTCGTCGAGGACCAGAACCGTCCCATTGGGCACAGTGTCGAGCGCCGCCACTATGTCCGCGCCGCTGTGCCAGCTGCCCATCGGATTGTCGGGATTGGCAAGGTAGATCAGCTTGGCATCGACCTGCGCTGCCTTGGCGCACAGGGCGGCCATATCCTCGTGATCGTTGGCATAGGGGACTTTGTGCAATTGCCCGCCAAAGCCCGCGACGTGGTAGTTGAATGTCGGGTAGGCACCATCGGACGTGACAACTGCATCGCCGGGACCCACAAACAGGCGCACGAGATGGCCCAGCAGGCCGTCGATCCCTTCGCCCACCATAATGTTTTCGGGGTGTATGCCGTGATGCGCGGCAAGGGCCGCACGCAGGTCGTGATTTTCCGGGTCGCCGTAGTATTGATGATCTGCCGCGGCCATTGCGGCGATGGCCTTGGGCGACGGGCCAAAGACGCTTTCATTGGCACCGATCCGCGCCTGAAAGGGGCGACCGCGCGCGCGTTCCTGTGCTTCGGGGCCGACAAAGGGCACGGTTGAGGGCAGGCGGGCGGCAAGCGGGGTCAGGCGGAATGTCGTCATGTGCGCAGGGGTAACGCGGGTGGCGCGCCACAGCAAGAACGCCTGCCGTCACGTTTTGCTGGCGCGTCTTCGCGCTTTGGGTTTGTCTGGACCCAAAGAGGAGTGACCCATGACCGAAGCGCGCGTTGCGATCACCTATAACAACCACATCGCCCATGTGCAGTTGACCCGTCCTGACAAGATGAATGCCGTGGATCAGGCAATGATCGACGCGGTGATTGCGGCGGGGCAGGAGGTCGCCGCGTCGGATGCGCGGGTCTGCGTGCTGTCGGGGGCGGGCAAGGGTTTTTGCGCGGGCATCGACATCGGCGGGCTGGGGGCAATGATCGGCAAGGATCCCGAAACTCTGTTGATGCCACGGACCCATGGCGACGGAACCACGAACCAGTGGCAGGAGGTCGCGATGGTGTGGGCCCGGCTGCCGCAGCCGGTGATCGCCGCGGTGCATGGGGTGTGTTATGGCGCGGGGATGCAACTGGCGCTGGGTGCGGACATCAGGATCGCGGCGCCGGAGGCCCGCTTTGCAGTGATGGAGATGAAATGGGGCATCGTGCCGGACATGGGGGGCATGGTGTTGTTGCCGCGGCTGGTGCGGTCGGATGTGCTGCGCCGGTTGACCTATACGGCGGAACCGGTATCGGCCGAGACGGCGGCCGCGTGGGGGTTGGTGACGGAACTGGCGGACAACCCGTTGGCCGCAGCAATGACGCTGGCAGAAGAGTTGACGTTGAAGTCGCCAGCCGCGCTGCGCGCGGCGAAGGCGTTGATTGGCTATGCGGAGACGCAGGACGCGGATGCGGTTTTGCTGGAAGAGAGCCAGGTGCAGGCCGGGTTGATGGGCACGCCAGAGCAGATGGAGGTCGTGGCCGCCACATTTGCCAAGCGTGCGCCTGTGTTCAAGTGATCCAAAGGACGCTTTGCGACGCGATTCATTTTTGTGAATGAGGGGCTCTGCCCCTCAAACTCCCCGTGGTATTTCCGGTCAGAAGAAGGGGTTATAATTCCTTGAGGCGGGTGAGGGCCTCTTGGAGTTTGCCTTGTTCTTCTTCGCGCGCGGCGAGGTTTGCCTTGGTTTCCTCGACCACTTCGGCGGGCGCGCTTTGTGCGAATTTGGGGTTTTTGAGCCGTCCGCGCAGCCCGCCCAGTTCCTTGGCCAGTTTGCCGAGGGTTTTTTCGAGCCGGGCGATTTCTTCGGCGACGTCAATGACATCTGCGAGGGGCAGACCGAATGTGCCGCCGGAGACGGCGAGGGCCACCGTGCCTTTGGGGAAGTCGGTGGTTTCGCTCAGGCTTTCGAGGCGGGCGAAGCGGTTGATCAGCGCTTCGTTGCGTTGGTAGGCGGCCTTGGCCTGCGGTTCGAAATTCCTGACGACGCACGGAATGTAGGCCCCGGCGGGGACGTGCATTTGAGCACGGGCGGAGCGGATGGCTTCGATCAGTTTGATCACCCAGCCTGTTTCTGCATCGGCCTCGGCGTCCACCAGATCGGTTGTGTAGCTGGGCCAATCGGCGTGGATCAGGCGCTTGGGGCGGGGTTTCTGCTGCCATAGCTCTTCGGTGATGAAGGGCATGATCGGATGCAGCAGGATCAGGCATTGGTCGAGCGCCCAGGCGTAGGTGGCCTTGGTTTCTGCGATGTCTTCCGGCGTGCCTTCGTCGAAGATGGGTTTGGTGAATTCGAGATACCAATCGCAGAACGTGTTCCAGGTGAAGGCATAGAGCGCGCTGGCCGCGTCGTTGAAACGGTAGTCTGTGAGGGCTTGGTCCACCGTTTGCCGCGTCTTGGCGATCTCGCCTTTGATCCAGCGGTTGAGCGGGTGTTTGGTGTCGGGTACGGCGTCTGTGTGGGGCACGTCGAAGGTGCCGCGCATTTCGCCATAGCTGGCGGCGTTCCAGAGCTTGGTGCCGAAGTTGCGGTAGCCTGCGATGCGCTGGGTGTCGAGTTTGAGAGTCCCGCCGAGTGAGGCCATGGCGGCGGAGGAAAAGCGCAGGGCGTCGGCCCCGTATTCCTCGATCAGGTCGAGCGGGTCCATGACGTTGCCGGTGGATTTCGACATCTTCTTGCCCTTGGCGTCGCGGACGAGGCCGTGGAGATAGACGGTGTCGAAGGGCACTTTGTTCGTGACGGCCAGTTGCATCATCATCATGCGGGCGACCCAGAAGAACAGAATGTCCTGGCCGGTGATGAGGTCGGAGGTGGGGAAGTATTTTTTCAGTTCTGGCGTGTCCTCGGGCCAGCCGAGGGTGCCGATGGGCCAGAGGCCGGAGGAGAACCATGTGTCGAGGACGTCTTCGTCCCGTTTGATTACAATGTCTGTAATTCGCCCGTCATCGAGAAAACCCCATTGTGCGTCTGCTGTTGCGACGTGTTTTCCGGCAGCTTTAATGCTGTCCGCCCAGTCGCCGTCGATCATTCTGAAATCGTCTATTTCGACTTCATAGCCGAGCAAACTTGTGTATTTGGTCTTGGCGACGGCAACGGCAGCGTCAAAGTTGGGTGCGCAAAACTCAAGTTGGTTTTGAGCTGACAAAGTACCGTCTGCGTTTACTGAAGGTCCAAACCAAACCGGGATCTGGTGGCCCCACCACAGCTGGCGCGAGATGCACCAGGGTTCGATGTTTTCGAGCCAGTGGTAATAGACCTTTTCCCCGCTCTCGGGCAGGATTTTGACGTCGCCGTTTTTGACCGCATCCAGCGCTGGGCCGACGATTTTGGCGGTGTCGACGAACCATTGGTCGGTGAGCAGGGGTTCGATGACCACGCGTGAACGGTCACCAAAGGGCTGCATGATGGGTTTGTTTTCGACGTAGGCGACCTCTTCGGTGCCCTCATCGGTTTCAATGGTGTGCGTGACCGCGTTGCCTTCGGCGGTGATGTCGGCCACCACCTGTGCGCGCGCCTCTTCGCGGGTCAGGCCGCGATATGCGTCCGGGACGAGGTTCATGGCGGCGACCATGGCTTCGTCGAACTCCTGTTCGCCGTTGGCGATGGCTTGGGCCACGGCGGCCTCTTCGGCGTAGGGTTTGCCGTCGGCGCGCATGTTCGCCTTGGTGTCCATCAGGTTATACATCGGGATGCCGCCGCGTTTGGCCACCTGATAGTCGTTGAAATCGTGCGCGCCTGTGATCTTAACCGCGCCTGAGCCGAAGTCAGGGTCCGGGTATTCGTCGGTGATGATCGGTATCAGACGGCGGTGTTCTTTTGGCCCCACCGGGATTTCGCAGAGTTTTCCAATGATTGGCGCGTAACGCTCGTCCGATGGATGCACCGCAACGGCCCCATCGCCCAGCATGGTTTCGGGCCGTGTGGTGGCGATGGAGATGTAGTTGCGATCTTCGGTCAGCGTGACGTTTCCGTCGGCGTCCTTTTCGACATAGGTGTAGGTCTCGCCCCCTGCGAGCGGATACTTGAAATGCCACATGTGGCCCGGCACTTCGATGTTTTCGACCTCAAGATCGGAAATGGCGGTTTCGAAATGCGGGTCCCAATTGACCAGCCGCTTGCCGCGGTAGATCAGGCCTTGCCGATACATCTCCACAAAAACCTTGATGACGGCATCGTGGAAGTTGCCTTCTTCGCCATCGGGCGCTCCGGGCGCGCCGGACATGGTGAAGGCCTCGCGGCTCCAGTCGCAGGACGCGCCAAGCCGTTTCAGTTGATCGCGGATGGTGCCGCCGCTTTCCGCCTTCCACTCCCAGACTTTTTTGGTGAACGCCTCGCGCCCAAGCTCCGTCCGCGACGGCTGCTGCGTTTCGGCCAGACGGCGTTCGACAACCATCTGGGTCGCAATGCCCGCATGGTCTGTGCCGGGCTGCCAGAGCGTGTCAAAGCCGCGCATCCGGTGCCAGCGGACCAAAATATCCTGAAGCGTGTTGTTGAACGCATGGCCCATGTGCAGCACGCCCGTGACATTGGGCGGCGGGATCATCACGCAATAGCTGTCGTCGCGCGACGCGTTTGCACCCGCCTCGAAACAACCCGCCGCTTCCCAGTCCGCGTAAATCCGCGCCTCGGCCTCTTTTGCGTTGAATTTTCCCAGAGCCATCGGCCTGATCCCTTTCGTTTGTTGAGCCGTGAGATAGCGAAGGGGCGGGGGCGGGGCAATAAGGCGTTTGCGCGCCCTCAGGAGTGGATAAGCGGTCTGGACACGCAAGGCACAGCCGCTAGGTTCGCAGCAAGCACAAGCGCCCGCCGCGCCCAAGGAGCCCCCCATGGAAAAATTCGGAAAAAGCCAGCCCGTCACCCGCCGCGAAGACATCCGCTTTCTGACCGGAGAGGGACGGTATGTGGACGATATCGCACCGGCCAATGCCTACCAGACCTTTGTGTTCCGGTCGCCGGTGGCCCATGCGGTGATCACGACGCTGGACGTCAGTGATGCGCGCGACGCCGATGGGGTGCGGGCGGTCTACACGCTGGCCGACCTTGAGGCCGCAGGGGTGAACTCGATGATCTCTGCGACGCTGGTCAAGAATCAGGACGGCAGTGACGGGGCCAAAACGGATCGTCACGTGCTGGCGAAGGACCGGGTGCGATTTGTGGGCGAGCCTGTGGCGCTGGTGGTGGCGGACACGCTGGCGCAGGCGCGGGATGCGGCCGAGTTGATCGAATTCGACTATGACGAGTTGCCCGCCAAGATGGATCTGGCCGCAGGCGGTGAAACGCTGCATGGCACGGCACCTGACAATGTGGCCTATGACTGGGGGCTGGGCGATGCGGATGCGACAGATGCGGCCTTTGATGCGGCCGCGCATGTGGTCCGCCTTGAGGTTGGGGACAACCGCGTGATCGTGAACGCGATGGAGCCGCGCGGGTGCTATGCCCAGATGGAAGGCGACCGGCTGCATGTGGCTGTGAACGGGCAGGGCGTCTGGGGTCCCAAGGGCATCATCTCGGCCGCGTTGGGCATGGATGCGGGCGATGTGCGTGTGACCAACCCAGACACCGGTGGCGGGTTTGGGATGAAGGCGTTTATCTACCCGGAAAACATCCTTGTGCCCTTTGCTGCCCGCGCGCTGCGGCATCCGGTGCGTTGGATGTCGGAACGCACAGAGGCGATGCTGTCGGACAATGCCGGGCGCGATCTGACGACGCTCGCCGAACTCGCCTTTGACGCCGACGGGCGCATCACCGCCTATCGCAGCCACATCAAGGCGAATATGGGGGCCTATAACTCGCAATTTGCGCAGGCGATCCAGACGCAGCTATATTCCCGCGTGCTGACAGGGGTCTATGACATCCAGACGATCTTCATGCGCTCCGAAGGGTTCTTTACCAACACCACACAGGTCGATGCCTATCGGGGGGCCGGGCGGCCCGAGGCGATTTACGTGCTGGAGCGGGTGATGGACCGGGCCGCGCGCGAATTGGACATGGATCCGTTGGCGCTGCGTCGGCGCAATTTCATCAGGCCGGACCAGTTCCCTTATGACACGCCCGTGGGCGAGACTTATGACGTTGGTGATTTCGACAAGGTGCTGCGGCGCGCGGAAAGTGAAGCGGACCTCGCAGGATTTGCGGCGCGCAAGGCGGCGGACGCTGAAGCGGGGCGGATGCGGGGCCTTGGCCTGTGCTACTACATCGAAAGCATCTTGGGCGACCCGGCGGAGACGACCAAGGTCGAGTTTGCCGACGACGGGCGCGTGCTGATCTACGTGGGCACGCAGTCGAACGGGCAGGGGCACGAGACGGTCTATGCCCAGTTCCTGAGCGATCAGACCGGTGTGCCTGTGGATATGATCGACGTCATCCAAGGCGACAGCGACAAGATCAAACAGGGTGGCGGTACGGGCGGGTCCCGGTCCGTGACGGTGCAGAACAATGCCACGCTGGCCACGGTCGGCGCGATGATCGAAGGGTTTGCCGCATTTCTGAGCGATGAGACGGGTGTGCCGGCCTCCGAGATCAGCTTTGACGACGAGCGGTTCCGGGTCGAAGGGACAAACCTGACCCCCACGATGATCGAGGTGGCCGAGATGGCGCGTGAGGCGGGACGTGATGATCTGATGGTGCATGAACGCCGCGTCACACTGGAGGCGCGCAGCTTTCCCAATGGGTGCCACGTTGCCGAGGTCGTGATCGACCCGGACACGGGCGTGGTAACAACGGACCGGTACACGGTCGTTGACGATTTTGGGAACCTTATCAACCCGATGCTGGCCGAAGGTCAGGTGCATGGCGGCGTAGTGCAGGGCATTGGTCAGGCACTGACCGAACATGTACAATTTGACGAAGACGGGCAGTTGCTCACGGCAACGTTCATGGATTACGCCTTGCCGCGTGCGGGCGACGTTCCCATGATTGGGTTCACGTCCGAACCGGTTCCGTCCACAGCCAACATCATGGGGATGAAAGGCTGCGGCGAAGCGGGTACGGTGGGCGCGTTGGCCGCGGTGTCCAACGCGGTGCAGGACGCGCTTTGGGAGCGTGGCGTGCGTCAGGCGGATATGCCGTTCACACCGCGACGTGTTTGGGAATTGCTGCAGCATGGTGCTATCGCGGCTGAATAAACGCATTGCCCACTGGTTACAGGGGCGCTTTGGCAAGGGACTGCCGGAGGTGGACCCGCCTGTGCGGGGCCAGACCACCCATGTGATCATCATTGACGGTACCATGTCGACGCTGGAGCCGGGCGAAGAGACCAATGCCGGGTTGGCGGCCAAGCTGCTGCACGAGACCGACAATTCGGTGTCTGTGTATTACGAACCGGGTCTGCAATGGTCGCATTGGCGGCGGGCGGGCGACGTTGTTTTTGGCCGCGGGATCAATCGTCAGATCAGGCGAGCCTACGGATATCTCGCCTCGCGCTACCGGCCCGGCGACCAGATTTACCTGCTGGGGTATTCGCGCGGGGCCTATGCAATCCGGTCGCTTGCCGGAGTGATTGATCGCGTGGGGCTTCTCAAGGCGCAACATGCGACCGAGCGCAACATCCGGACGATCTACCGGCATTATGAATGCACGCCGGACAGTGCTGCGGCGCAGACATTTGCGCGCAATACATGCCACGAGACGGTCGAGATCGAGATGATCGGCGTCTGGGATACGGTCAAATCGCTGGGGCTGAACATGCCGGTGCTCTGGCGGATGAGCGCGCCACGCCATGCGTTCCACAACCATCATCTGGGCAAGTCGGTCAAGCGCGGGTTCCACGCCCTTGCGCGCAACGAGACACGGGTGGCCTATGCGCCGGTGATGTGGGACACGACCGATGATTGGGACGGGCATCTGGTGCAGATGTGGTTTCGCGGCACCCATGGTGACGTTGGCGGCCAGCTTGCCCATCGCAACTGGGCGCGCCCCTTGTCGAATATTCCGCTGGTCTGGATGATGGAGCAGGCCGAAACCTGTGGGCTGCCGCTGCCCGAAGGGTGGGCCGGGCGGTATGCGCAAGACCCCATGGCCGCCTCGATCGGAACCTTTGCCGGCTATGGCCGGTGGTTCATCACCCGCCGCGCGCGCAGGATCGGTCTCGACCCGTCCGAGCGGGTGCACCCGTCCGTTGCGCAGGGTCCGCCGCCGCCCACTTGGGCAGACAGGCTGGCCAGTTGGCGAGGCGGCGCGGACGTCGCCTGAGCCTAGTAGATGTAGCGTATCTGATCAGTCCAGTAGCGTTCGACCCGCTTCAGCGATCCGGTGATGTCGGTGATCCCTTCGGGACCCAGCACACCGCGGGCTTGCAGACCCTCTGCGTGACGTTCGAACAGTTCCGAGACCACGACACGGATATGCCGGCCCTTTTCCGTCAGGCGCACACGGACCGACCGGCGGTCAATCTCGCAGCGTTGATGGTGCATATAGCCCATCTCAACCAGTTTCTTGAGGTTGTAGCTGACGTTGGAGCCCTGATAGTAACCGCGGCTTTTCAATTCGCCTGCGGTCACTTCGTTGTCGCCGATGTTGAACAACAGCAGCGCCTGCACGGCATTGATCTCAAGAACGCCAACGCGTTCGAACTCATCTTTGATGACGTCCAGCAACAGGCGGTGCAGCCGTTCTACAAGCGAAAGCGCTTCCAGATAGGCCACCATGAAACCACGGTCAGTGCCAGCATCATTGGTGCCAGGAATAGTCTGTATCGGGTCTTGAACGCTCATCCGACGTCTCCGAGTAAATCTGCTCGGAAGTCAAAATGGGGGGGATTCGGAAATTTTCGGTTAAAGACGTAAGGCTTTGAATCTATTTCTGAAACACCATCGAGATTTCAGATATCATCTCGGCGAACTGGTCCGGTGCGGCGGACTGACCGGTGACCCACTGGTACAAATCCTGGTCATTCTCGCTCAGCAGCGAATCATAAAGCGCCATGCGCGCATCCGACATCTGCGCCAGTTCGGCCTGTGCATAGGCTGACAGGATCAGGTCCATCTCCTTGATCCCGCGCCGCATTGACCGCATGTGCAGCCGCTTGATCTTATGGTCGCGCGGTTCCTCAGCCATCTGGCGTCTCGTTCATGGCCGCGCGCAGGCGTTTTTCCAGCCGTCCAACCTGTTCGGCACGTTTGAGAAGATCGGCGCGCAGGTCACGCATCTCGATCATCAGATCGCGCACGGTGTCGTTGACCGGGGTTACATCCGTTGGGGCATCGACGCCTTCGCCCTCGCCAGTGATCAGCCACATCATCGAGACATTCAGAATGCCCGCCATGATCGACAGGCGGTTGGCGCGCGGCTCGCTCAGATCGTCTTCCCATGCGCGGACGGTGGACAGACGCACGCCCAGCCGCTTGGCCAGCTGTTTCTGGGTCATGCCCGCCTGTTCGCGCGCGCCTGCAACCCGGTCACCAAAGGTTGCTGCGTCGTCGCTGTACCAATCTTGCTGATCTTCCATGGGCCGTCTCCTTGGCGGATTGTGCGGTTGATCGGCTGCCGCAGGGTGCGTATCACGCAACCACCTACACCCGTAATCCTCCGAGGCCCAGCATGACATTCCTTTCCGCGACACTCGACCGCGTCAAACCGTCTCCGACCGTTGCCCTGACGGGCAAGGTGGCCGCGCTGAAGGCCGAAGGGCGCGACATCATCGGCCTTGGTGCCGGCGAGCCCGACTTTGATACGCCGCAAAACATCAAGGACGCCGCCGTGGCGGCCATTGCGGCGGGCAAAACGAAATACACCGCCGTCGACGGCATCGCCGAACTGAAAGCGGCCATCGTGGCCAAGTTCAAGCGGGACAACGGGCTGGACTACACGCCAGCGCAGGTGACCGTGGGCACGGGCGGCAAGCAGATTCTGTACAACGCGCTGATGGCGACCCTGAACGAAGGGGACGAAGTGGTTATTCCCGCACCCTACTGGGTCAGCTACCCCGACATGGTGCTGCTGGCGGGCGGCACGCCGGTGATTGCCGAGGCGTCGTTGCAGACCGGGTTCAAGCTGACGGCGGACCAGCTTGAAAGCTGCATCACCGACAAGACCAAGTGGCTGATTTTCAACTCGCCCTCGAACCCCACCGGCGCGGGCTACACCCGCGATGAACTCAAGCAGATCACCGACGTGCTGATGCGCCACCCGCATGTGTGGGTGATGACCGACGACATGTACGAACACCTCGTCTACGGGGATTTCGAATTCTGCACCCCCGTCGAGGTCGAGCCGCGTCTCTACGACCGGACGCTGACGGTCAACGGGGTCAGCAAAGCCTATGCCATGACCGGCTGGCGGATTGGCTACGCTGCGGGGCCTGAGCCGTTGATCAAGGCCATGCGCAAGGTGCAGTCGCAGTCCACATCGAACCCCTGTTCGATCAGCCAGTGGGCCGCAGTCGAAGCGTTGAACGGCACGCAGGATTTCATCACACCCAACAACGCCATTTTCAAACGGCGCCGTGACATGGTGGTTGAGATGCTGAATGCCGCCGAGGGTGTCCGCTGCCCCGTTCCGGATGGTGCGTTCTATGTTTATCCGTCGATTGCGGGCTGCATCGGCAAGACGTCCAAAGGTGGCACCAAGATCGTCGACGATGCCGCGTTCTCTTCTGCGCTGCTGGAGGAAACCGGCGTGGCGGTCGTTTTCGGGGCTGCATTCGGGGTATCGCCGAACTTTCGCGTCAGCTACGCTACGTCGGACGAAGCCCTGAAAGAGGCTTGCACCCGCATCCAGACCTTTTGTGCGGGACTGACGTAACGAGGAACGAGATGGGCGCCGAGCTGCCAGATTACTATTTCCGGGTCCGCGAGAACGGCGCGGCGGTTTTTCGTGTGGACACGGAAAACCGCCAGCGCCGGATCGAGATGGATCAGATTGCGGTGATCAATATCCGCAATGGTGAGGTCAAACCTCATGGCGACCGTGCCCTGACCGAAGAAGACATGGCCCGGATCGAGACGTGGATGGCAGAGCGCGCGCAGGTGCTGGCCCATCGCGATATCGACGACATCCACCGGGCGGTCGACTACCTGAACCTCACGACCCACTGGGCACAGTCACGCGCAACCGACGAACAGCTTGAGGACGTCACCGACGCGCTGTTGCTGGCCATGCACGATCTGCGATCTGTGCTGGTGCGCAAAAAGGCGGACAGGTTGATCAAATCCGACTGAGGCCGTTTGCGTCCCGGTCGGTGCCGTATCGGCGGACCTGTACCGAGATTATGTCAACGGTGACTGTCCATTGTGAGGCTTTCCGCCCAAGGCTCGGCGAAGCGTTGCCAGCGCTTGGTCGCGTGTCCCTGACCTGTCAACGGGATGGCGCATTGCCAGCCAGGAGACAGTTCCATGCCAGAGCCAACAGCCAACATCAGCCTTGAGACCATCGCAACCCTGACCGAGATGGATCCCGGTCTGCGCGCCAACATCTCTGACGCGGATATTCAGGGCGGTGCAGATGCTGCACGCCAGATGAACGAGGTGATCGAGGCGGCGATGGCCGCCACGGGCGTAAACGCGGATGGCAAGCTGTCTGTGGCGGATCTGCGGACGCTGTCGGCTTACATCCGTGGGAACGCGGACCTTTTTGAGACGTTCCTGATTGGGCACGGTGACGACGAAGGCAACGCGGAAACCGGCTTTCACCTTGTGCAGGGCGATGGCGGCACGTTTCAGTTTCAGGGCCGCGGTTTCATCAACACGGTGGCAGATGCGATCTACCATGTGGGGTTCCGCATTGTGGACGGGCGGTTCCAGAACGAGGACGGCAATCAGAACGAAACCGTCGCGGATGTCGCGGGTTGGATGAATTACTTTGTGAACGGTGAGAACCGCGTTTACGGCACCAACGCGGGCGAGACGCTGTTTTCCGGCACCTACAGTGATGCTGTGATTGATGCCGCTGACGAGATTTTCGAGGCCGAAGGCGGCAATGACAAGATCTGGGCCGGGATCGGTGACGACATTGTCTATGGCGGGACGGGCCACGACGTGACGGGCGGAGGTGACGGTGACGACCACCTCATGGGCGAAGGCGGCCACGACAAGTTGTGGGGCGAAGCGGGCGATGACACGCTTGAGGGCGGACGCGGCGACGACACGCTGGGCGGTGGGGACGGTGATGACAGCGCGTCCGGTGGAGCGGGACGCGATCAGGTGTGGGGGCAGGGCGGCGACGACATGCTCTGGGGCGGCACTCACGCGGACACGCTGGGTGGCGGGACGGGCGACGACAGCCTGTGGGGCGGCGGTGGCCGTGACAAGATCTGGGGCGAAGAGGGTGATGACGTGATCGACGCGGGCGCTGGCCGGGACACGGTTGGCGGTGGCAACGGTGATGACCGCATCACCTTGGGCGATGGCAACGACGTCGGTTACGGCGAAGGGGGCGACGATGATATCGCCGCCGGGGCTGGGCGGGACACGGTCTGGGCCCATACGGGCGACGACACGGTGACGGGTGGTGCGGGCAACGACAAGATCGGCGGTGGTGACGGTGCGGACGCTCTGTCCGGGGACGCGGGCGACGACACGCTTTTTGGTGAAAACGATGCCGATACGCTCGACGGTGGCGACGGGCGCGACGATCTGGTCGGCGGCAATGGGGCCGATGTGTTTATCGGCGGCGCGGGCGGCGATATCCTCAAGGATTGGGAAGCAGGCGACAGCCGCGATGTCTTTGTCTTTGCCCAAGGTGACAGCGGTCTGGATCGAAAGTCGACGGATGTGATCCTTGGCTTTGATTCCGGGGTCGACCGTATCGACCTGAGCGCATTTGGCGGCTTGGATTATGTCGGAGAGGCCGATTTCAGCGGCTCAGGTGCCGAGGTCCGGTTTGACGGCGACTATGTCCAGATCGACCATGACGGCGACGGGCAGGCAGACGAGCGGATCGAACTGCGCTGGGTCCAAGAGGTGGTCGCAGGCGACTTTATCCTCTGACCGGGCGCGGCGCGGGCCGGGCGGATCACCCGGCGCGCGCGGCTTCGGTCTGGACAAGGCGGGGGATCGATGTGCCCCAAAACCGCAGCATCAGGGCGACGCCTGCGGCAGCAAGGCCCACCACCAATCCCATCCAGACGCCGACACCGCCCCATTCCAGCACAAAGCCAAAGATGTAAGAGAACGGCATTCCGATCGCCCAATAGGACACAGCGGCGAGGATCATAGGCACCTTGGTGTCCTGCACGCCCCGCAGTAGCCCAAGCGCAATGACCTGCGCCCCGTCCACCAACTGGAACACCGCCGCCATGGCCAGCAGCACGATGCCAATGGCCATGATCTCGTCCCGGCCCGCCACGTCGCGCCCCAGAAACAGGCTGACCAGCGGTTCGGGCATTGCCACGAACAGCACGATGGTGGCCAGCGCTGTCGCCACGCTGAGCGCAAAGACGGTATGCGCCCCGCGCACCATATGCGGAATGTCGTGCCGACCCAGCGCGTTGCCCGCGCGGATCGTCGCCACATTGCTCAGCCCCAGATGAACCATAAAAGTGATCGAGGCCAATTGCAGTGCGATGCCATGTGCCGCCTGCGGCACCTCGCCCAGCCATCCCATCATAAAGGCCGACGCGGCAAACAGGCCGACCTCGCTGAGGCTGGTCAGGCCAATCGGCCAGCCCAGTCGAAACACCTGTCCGAACATGTCCCAATCGGGGCGCCACAAGCGGGCAAAGATCGTATGTTCTGGCATTCGGAACAGGACATAGATGACCACCCCCACCAGCATCGCGATCTGCGTAAAAAGCGAGGCGAGCGCTGCACCGGTGATGCCCAGTTCGGGCGCACCCCAGTTTCCAAAGATGAACGCGTAGTTTGCAAGCCCGTTGACGAGCGCGGCCAGTGCAGTGATCCAGAACACGATCTGGGTACGTTCAAGCGCGGCCAGATAGCTTTTGAGGGTCATCACGATCAGCGCGGGGAAAATGCCCCAACCGGCGACCATCAGGTACTCCGCCCCCAGCCGGGCCACATCGTCGGTCTGGCCCAAGGCCAGCAGAATGGGCTCTGACCATATCATCAGCGGCATCGACAGCGCGGCAAAGGCAAGGCTCAGCCACAGGCCCATGCGGGTTGCGCGGCGGATGGCTGTGTCGTCATCCTCGGCATGGGACGCGGCAACCATCGGCATCACGGCCCAGGCAAAGCCCGATCCCATCAAGAACAGCACAAAAAACCATGACCCTGCGGCGGTCAGCGCGGCAAGCTCGGTCACGCCATACCAGCCCAGCATCATGGTGTCCGTCACCCCAATGGCGACCTGACCCAGATGCCCGCCAATCAGGGGCAGCCCCAGCACCATAATGGCGCGCGCGTGGGTGGGATACGACATGCGTTGCATGTCTCGGCCTTACGCCTGTTGCTGCGACAAGAAAAGAGGGTCTTCGGGAAGATGGGCACGGGGCCGCTGAAAACTCCAACGGGAAAGGGTGGTGTTTGTGGACAGGCGGGTGGGCGTCTCATCGCGAGGATTTTGCGCGGGCATATTGGCCTACAAGACAGGCTGGCACAGGGCGCGCCGCGCATAGGTGCGGCGCGTTGGCCAAAGCAGGGTGCGCAGAGCTGTGTGTCCGCCGCTGGCATCCCGGCGCAACTGTGCCGCAGCCGTCCTTGGGGAGGCGCAAATCACATCTGCTGACTGTTCGAGCGCCGCAATGTGCCCCAACCCTATGGCGACGGATCGGTCATCTTCATAATGATGCAGGTGGTGGATCCGGTGGCATAGAGTTTGCCATCCTCGACGCCGCGGATTTCACCGGTGGCCACACCGGTGGACCGGCCCGCGTGATCGGTCGTTCCAATGCAGTCGATTGTCATGCCCAGTGGGATTGGGCGGATGATGTTGATCTTGTATTCCAGCGTTGTGTACACGCTGCCGCGCGGAACGCGGGTCATCACTGCGCAGGCCATGGCACTGTCCAGAAGGGTGCCGTACCAGCCGCCATGCACTGTGCTCATTGGATTGGTGACGTTGAATTCGGGCGTGCCGCGAAAGGTCACCGTGCCCGCGCTGACGCTGTGCAACGTATAGCCCAGCGTGTTGCCGATGGGCGGGCCGGGTACGGTTCCGTCAAGAATCCCCTGCATGAATTCGAGGCCCGACATCGACAATAGTTCCTGCGGGGTGGGCAGGTCTGCGGGAGAGGTGGCGATACGGGGCATGAGGGGCCTCGGGCTGTTGCGTCTTTGCAGACGCTAGGCGCATTGGACCGATCAGTCTAGTGCCTATGCTCAGGCGACATGCAGCGCACTGGTTTGCGGGACAAGGCCAAGCGCACGGCAGACTTTAAGCGTCAGGTCAGGGCGGTTGAGCGTGTAAAAGTGCAGCGCGTCGACGCCTTCGGCCAGCAATGTGTCGCAGAGTTCGGCACATTGGGTGAGCGCAAAGAGTTCCGCCCGGTCTTCGCGTTCGGCCCGGTCAAAGGCGGTGGCGATATGTGCAGCGATGGGTGTGCCGCAGGTCTGGGCAAATTTTTTGGTGCGGGACCAATTGGCGACGGGCAGGATGCCGGGCGTGACAGGTGCGGTGATGCCCGCATCTGCACAGGCGTCGCGGAACCGCAGAAAACTGTCGGCCTCAAAGAAGAACTGAGTGATCGCCTCGCAGGCGCCCGCGTCGATCTTGGCTTTGAGCCAGTCGATGTTTTGCGCTGCGGAGGCCGCATCGGGGTGTCCGTCCGGATAGGCACCAACGCGGATTTTGAACGGACCGCTGCGCGACAGCGCCGTAACCAGTTCGATGGAGTTCGCAAAGCCTCCTGACACGGGGGCAAAGTGACCACCGTCGGTGCCGTCGCCGCGCAGCGCAACCAGATCGGTGATGCCTGCGGCCAGATACCGCTTGGCGGTGCGCAGCACCTCGTCCCGCGTCTGGCCGGTGCAGGTCAGGTGTGCTGCCACCGGCAGGCCAGAGGTCTTGCACAGGGTCTGTGCCGCCTCTTGCGTCAGCTTCTGGGTAGAGCCGCCCGCGCCATAGGTCACAGACACAAATCGCGGCCCCAACGGTGTCAGCGCGCGCACGGTGTCCCAGAGGTGAAAGGAGGCATCAAGTGACTTGGGCGGGAAGGTTTCGAATGACAGGGCGGGCATGGGTGTCTCCTCGTGGGTTGCATCGGTTATGGCGCGCCGTCTATCATGAAGCAAATTCATAACTCTCAAGATGAACATGAGGCGCGTATGCATATCGAGTTTCGCCACCTGCGGTCGATCAAGGCCATCCACGATGCTGGCGGGCTGGCGCGGGCGGCAGATCAGTTGCACATCACCCAGTCCGCACTGAGCCATCAGATCAAGGGGCTGGAGGATCAGGCGGGGGTCGAACTTTTTGTGCGCCGCTCGAAACCGCTGCGGCTGTCGGCGGCGGGGTTCCGGTTGCTGCGGCTGGCCGAACAGGTGCTGCCGCAGATCGAGGCGTTGCAGTCCGAATTCAGCGCGTTGCGGGATGGATCGTCGGGGCGTCTGCATATCGCGATCGAATGCCACGCCTGTTTCGAGTGGCTGTTCCCGGTGCTGGAGGTGTTTCGGCGCACGTGGCCGGATGTGGACGTGGACATACGCCCGGGCCTCGCCTTTGACGCGCTGCCTGCGTTGATGAAAGAGGATGTTGATTTGGTCGTGTCCTCGGATCCGGAGGACCTGCCGGGGATTGAGTTCATCGAACTCTTTGATTACGCGCCGGTCTTTGTGGCCGCCAGCACGCATCCGCTGGCGCAGAAACCATTTGTGGAGGCTGCGGATTTCCGGGACCAGACCCTGATCACCTACCCGGTGGAGCGCACGCGTCTGGATGTGTTCAGCCAGTTGTTGATCCCGGCCAAGGTCGAGCCTGCATCCGTGCGGCAGGCAGAGTTGACGGCCGTGATCCTGTTGCTGGTCGCGTCGAACCGGGGGGTATCGGTGCTGCCCGATTGGGTGGTGCGTGAGGTCAAGTATTCAAGTGACTACGTGACCCGCCCGCTGACGCGGGACGGACTGACTCGGCGGCTTTATGCGGCGGTGCGCAGTGGTGATCGGGATAAACCGTATATGCAGAAACTGATCGAACTGGCGCGGATCGAAGCGCGGAAACTGCAGGCGGCGTGAGGGTCGGCGGGCGGGACTGTTTGCCCGCTGGCGCGGACAAATGCGCCCACCCACCGACCCACGCACCGCTGTGCCTTTGCGGGATGTCTGTGCTGGTCGGTCATGCGGCGCTTGCGGAGGTCGGCGCGGGGGCGTATAGCGCGCCTCTGATCCCCAACCCGCACGGAGCCTGAGCCATGCAAGGCAGCGCCAATCTCAACATCATGCTCAAGGCGGCGCGCAAGGCGGGCCGGTCGTTGTCCAAGGATTTTCGCGAGGTCGAAAACCTTCAGGTGTCAATGAAAGGCGCGGGTGATTTCGTATCCAAGGCGGATCTTGCAGCGGAAGAGATCCTGCGCGAAGAGCTGCGCACGGCGCGGCCGACCTATGGGTGGCTGGCCGAAGAAAGCGATGCGGAAGACGGCGAAGATCCCACGCGGCGCTGGATTGTCGACCCGCTCGATGGGACCACCAATTTCCTGCACGGGTTGCCGCATTGGGCCGTATCCATTGCCCTTGAACACAAGGGGCAGATCGTGGCTGGCGTGATCTACGACCCCACCAAGGACGAAATGTTCTTTGCCGAAAAAGGCGCGGGCGCATGGATGAACGACAGCCGCTTGCGGGTGTCCGGGCGCAGCAAGATGATCGAGGCGTTGTTTGCAACTGGCTTACCCTTTGGCGGTCGCGCTGACCTGCCGGACACGTTGCAAGAATTGGCGCGAGTTTTGCCAGCCTGTGCCGGTGTGCGGCGGTTTGGGGCGGCGGCGCTTGATCTCGCTTACGTGGCCGCGGGCCGGTATGATGGATATTGGGAACGGCGCGTGAACGCTTGGGATGTTGCTGCGGGTCTTTTGATCGTCCGCGAGGCCGGCGGTTTGGTTGAACCGATCACCGGCGGGGCAAACCCGCTCGAAGATGGTGAGATGATCTGCGCCAACGAAGGATTGTTTGCACCACTGGCCAAAGCGGTCCGCGGCTGACGCCTGCATTGCTCAAGACGCAGAACGCGAAACGCGTCCCCGTCTCTGTCCCCCAAAAATCCCCCCCGGAGGGTCGGTTAGCAACGCAGTCGGCCGTCCGGCTCAGCGCCGCACCCGTGGGATACGTGATCTGGTGTACACCGCTTCGGGGTGCGGGGGATGGCCGTCGGTGCGCTGCCAGAAGGCGGGCCCGCCCCGTTTCAGCCAAAGCGGCAGGGTCAGCACGACACCTGCGATAAACCCGCCCGCATGGGCCCAGTACGCCACACCGCCTTCATCCGGGTTCGCGCCAATCCCACCAAAGAACTGCATGGCAAACCAGACGCCCAGCATGATCCATGCCGGGATCGGGAAGATGCGGAAGATGACGATCAGGATCAGCAGGATGTCCACGCGCGCCTTTGGATACAGCAGCAGATAGCCGCCCATGACGCCCGCGATCGCACCGGATGCGCCCACCGTGGGCACGGTCGAGTAGGGCGCCGAGGCGACATGGATCAATCCCGCAACCACGCCAGCGCCGAGGTAAAAGCCCAGATAATTCACATGCCCCATCTCATCCTCAACATTGTCGCCAAAGATAAACAGAAACAGCATGTTACCGATCAGGTGCATCCAGCCGCCATGCAGGAACATCGACGTCAGCAACGTCTCCAGCCCGTCACCATATGAGATGCGGGCCGGGATCGCGGCATATTCAAAGAAAAAGCCATTGAGCGCACGCGGATCGCTGAACAGGCCCACATAGCTCAGAAAGACAGCGATGTTGATCGCCATGAGCGTCCAGGTGACATAGGGGGTTCTGCCGGACGGATTGTGGTCGCGTATTGGAAACATGTCCGCACAGTTGAAGCTCTGCCGCGCTCAGGTCAAGGGCGGGCGGGAAAACGAGGCAGGTTCTGGATCACCCTCCCACCGCGCAAAGCGCCGCGTTCAGCCGAATTGGCCCAAGAGGGCGGCATTGCCGCCCGCTGCGGTCGTATCCACGCACAGATGCCATTCTACAAGCACATCCGCGTGGGTCGGAGCCCCGGTGATCAACGGCACAATGGGCCCTGTGCGCGCGGCGAGGGCACGGTCGATTTTTTGCGCTGTTGGTGCGTCGCCCCACCACAAAACACCGCCCAGGTCCGGGCCGCTGCGCAATGTATCCGGGTCGAAGCTGTCTTTGGCCCGGATCGCGGCCCCGCCCAAGCCGTGCACGCTGGCCATCTGTTCCGCAATCGCGTCCGAGCCCGGTCCCGCACAGAGGAGGGCGGGTTTGGGTCGATGGTGCAGCGTGTTTGCCTCACCTGTCGGGCCGGGCAGGTGCACCGGTCCCGGTGCGTTGCGGGATGCTCCGCGCGCATAGAAACGCGGCACGTAATCTGGCCCGCCCGCCTTTGGTCCCGTTCCCGACAGCCCCATGCCGCCAAAGGGCTGGCTGCCGACCACAGCGCCGATCTGGTTGCGGTTGACATAGATGTTGCCGGCCCGGATGCGCTGGGTCACCGCCTCGACCCGGTCATCAATGCGGGTGTGCAGGCCAAAGGTCAGGCCATAGCCCGTGGCGTTGATGGCGTCGACCACGGCGTCGATCTCGGCGGCGGCAAAACGGGCAATGTGCAGGACCGGGCCAAAGATTTCCGTCTCCAAGTCGGCAATTCCGCGCACGCGGATCAGTGTCGGCGGCACGAACGTGCCCTGCGCCGGACTAGGCAACTGGTGCAGCACGCGCGCTTCGGCGCGGGCGGTGGCGATATGCGCCATGATCCGATCCTGCGCGGCTGCGTCGATCACGGGGCCCACATCGGTGGACAGCGCCCATGGGGCATCGACGACAAGCGCATCCATCGCGCCGGTCAGCATTTCGATAAAAGCAGGTTCTATATCCTGCTGAACATAGAGACAGCGCAGCGCAGAGCAGCGCTGGCCCGCAGATTGAAAAGCGCTTTCGATGACGCTGCGCACGGCCTGTTCGGGCAGGGCGGTGCTGTCAACGATCATGGCGTTAATACCGCCGGTTTCTGCAATGAGCGGTGTACCGGGCGTGCCGTGCAGCGCAAGGCTGGTGCGAATGCGCAAGGCGGTGGCGGTCGAGCCGGTAAAGGCCACGCCAGCGGGTGCGGCGGCTGTCAGCGCCGCCCCCAGCGTGCCGCCGCCGGGCAGCAATTGCAGGGCAGCAACTGGCACGCCCGCCTTGTGCAACAGACCTACGGCTAGGGATGCGATCAGAGGTGTCTGTTCCGCAGGTTTTGCAACCACCGCATTGCCCGCAGCGAGGGCCGCAGCAATCTGGCCGGTAAAGATGGCAAGCGGGAAGTTCCACGGCGAAATACAAAGCACTGTGCCCAAAGCAGGGCGATCTTCGGCGGCGCGGGCGTAGTATCGCAGGAAATCCACCGCTTCGCGCAACTCGGCCACGGCGTCGGGCAGTGATTTGCCCGCCTCGCGCGCCAACAGGGCAAAGATTTCGCCAAATCCCGCCTCGTATAGATCGGCGGCTGCGTTGAGGATGTGTGTTCGATGCGCAGCGGAGGGCGTCCAGGGGCTGGCTTCGGCATAGGCGCGTGCGGCGGCCTCTGGTGATGCTTCTGTCACTGTGCCGACGTGATCGGCGTGGTCGGCGGGGTTGTGGATGTCGCGGGCGGTGCCGCGCTCCGGCTGAACGGTCAACGGCGCCGCACTCCAACGATGATGTGCATAGGGCGCGCGCGCCGCCTCGATACGTTCCAGCGTTGGTGTGTGGCTCAGGTCGAAACCGGTGGCGTTGCGCCGGTCGGGCAGGAACAGGGCCGGGCCATCAGGCAGGTGCGGTTGTGGGTCATCAAGGGCGTCAAACGGGTCGGCGACAACTTCGGCGGCGGGCACGTCCGTGTCCACGATCTGGTTCACAAAGCTGGAATTGGCACCGTTTTCCAGCAAGCGCCGGACGAGGTAGGCCAGCAAGTCCTTGTGCGCGCCGACGGGCGCATAAATGCGGCAGCGCGCGTTATGGCCCTCGCGGACGATGTCATGCAGCGCCTCACCCATACCGTGCAGGCGCTGAAATTCGAACCGTTCATCTTTGGCCATATGAAGAATGGCTGCGACCGTGTGGGCATTGTGCGTGGCGAATTGCGGGTAGATGCGGTCGGAACAGGCCAGCAATTTGCGCGCGTTGGCGATATAGGACACGTCTGTCGCCGCTTTTTGCGTGAACACCGGGAATCCGGCGACGCCGGTGACTTGCGCCTGCTTAATCTCGGTGTCCCAATAGGCGCCTTTGACCAGCCGGACCATCAGACGCCGATCATAACGTCTGGCCATGTCGTAAAGCGCGTCGATCACATGCGGCGCGCGCTGGCCATAGGCTTGCACAACCACGCCAAACCCATCCCATCCCGCCAGTGCCGGATTGGCCAGCACTTCCTCGATCACTTGCAGCGACAGGGACAACCGATCCGCCTCTTCGGCATCCACGTTCAGGCCCATGCCTGCCGATTTTGCGAGCAATGCCAGCGCGGTCAGGCGTGGCACCAGTTGATCCATGACCTGCGCCTCTTGCGCCCGTTCGTAGCGTGCAAACAGCGCGGACAGCTTGACCGAGATGCCGGGGTTCTCGCGGATATCGTCATGGGTGCAGGCGCTGGCAATGGCCGAAATCGCCTGACTGTAGCTGAGGTGGTAGGCGCGGGCGTCCGCTTCGGTCAGGGCGGCTTCGCCCAGCATGTCGTAGGAGTAGGTGTAGCCTTTGCGTTCCATACCGGCCGCACGGGTCATGGCCTTGCCGATATCCTCGCCCAGCACAAACTGGCGGCCCATCTCTTTCATTGCGCGTGACACGGCGGTGCGGATCACCGGCTCGCCCAGTCGTTTGATCGCGCCGCGCAGGTGGCTGACCGGGCCTGTTGGCCCTTCGTCCAGCACGCGCCCCGTCAGCATGAGCGCCCATGTCGATGCGTTCACAAGGCTTGAGGTGGACCGACCCAGATGACGCCCCCAATCGGATGGCGCGATCTTGTCCTCGATCAGCGCGTCGATCGTGTCCGCATCGGGCACGCGCAACAGCGCCTCGGCCAGACACATCAGGGCTACACCCTCATCGGTGGACAGACCATATTCGGCCAGAAACACCTCCATCACGCCGGGGGCCGCAACACCGCGCACGGCCTCGACCATCTGTGTCGCAGCCGTGTGGATGGCGCGCCTGTCCTCCGCCGTCAGATCGGCCATTTCGATCAGGGCCGGCAGGCAGTCTTTGGGGGCGGCATAGCTGTGCTGGTCGATTGCAATCATCATCTGCTCTTTTCAAGTCGGTTCGCGCAGCGTAGCAGAGATTTCGAAGTGCAATTCACTGAAAGTGGAGCAAATGGCCAGCGAATCCTCTGAAATTGTCAGAATGCGCGGTGACAATGGCAAGCCCCGCCTTGACCGGCTCGATAACGCGATTCTCGTAGCACTCGCGCAGGATGCGCGGATCAGCATCACGGACCTCGCCGTGCGCATTGGGCTGTCGAAATCGCCAACGCAGGCACGGCTCAAACGGCTGGAGACCCAAGGGGTCATCAAAGGATACCGGGCGCTCTTGGACCCGATCCGGCTGGGGTTGGATCACGTCGCCTTTGTCGAGGTGCGGCTGAGCGAAACGCGCGAGGCAGCGCTGGAGGCATTTAACGCGGCGGTGCGTGGTGTGCCGCAGGTGGAACAGGCGCACATGATCGCGGGCCGCTACGATTATCTCCTCAAGGTGCGCACCCGCAATATGGCTGACTATCGGCATGTATTGGGTGAGGTGATTTCGAACCTGCCTTATGTCGATGCGACCTCGACCTTTGTCGCGATGGAGGCGGTCAAAGAGGTGATGTTGCCCGACATCGGCACGGATGACTTGACCTGAGAGGCGAAGGCTTCACTATTTGCACATGCGTTACCTACTGCTGCTTCCGTTTCTTGCCTCGCCTCTATGGGCCGAGACGTGCCCCGCACCGCCAGACCATTCCGTCGAATTGTCCACATTATTTGATCAGGCGCGCGCCGCCCCGGATGAGGCCACAGGCCGGACCCTGTCCGGCGAAATGTGGGCCCTGTGGCTCGACGCGCCGGATGCCGCGGCGCAAGAGGTTCTGGACCGCGGAATGCGGCAACGTGGTGAGTTTGATTTTGTCGGCGCGTTGCGCAGTTTCGACACGCTGGTCGACTATTGCCCGACCTATGCCGAAGGGTACAATCAGCGCGCCTTTGTGCATTTTCTCAACGCGGATTATCCGGCGGCACTGGTCGATCTGGACGCCGCGCTTGCGCTTGTGCCGGATCATGTGGGCGCGCAGTCGGGGCGGGCTTTGACCCTGATGAACATGGGAAAAACCGATGCCGCGCGCACGCAGATGCTCGCAGCGCTTGAGAACAACCCGTGGCTGTCGGAACGTGCTTTGGTGGCGGATGGCGCGCCGCTGGGACCGCAGGGGCAGGATCTGTAGAAAGTCCGCTTGTGAGGGCGCGTCGCTTTGCCTAACAAGGGGGCGGCGCGGGCGTGATGGAATGGTAGACATATCGGACTTAAAATCCGAAGGGCTGACGCCCGTGTGGGTTCGAGTCCCACCGCCCGCACCATTTTATATTGGCCTGTCGCCCGCGGTTGTTTGAGGCCGTGCAGGTTCTGGTTTTTCCCCTCACCTGCGCGACGGCATGGCGCGATGGAATTTGCCACTTTGCGATGGTGCGTCAGCAAACGCCACGCCGATTAATCCAGAAGTAAGACACCCGGCCTATGACATGACGCGCGGTTTCCGTCGGTCACGATGCGATGCGCAGTGTCGCTTTCAAGGGTGTAAACATGAACGTATTTTTGAATGTGCGTCGTATGGCGAACAAGCTGAACAGTCTGCTGGTCAAGACCACGTTGATTGCCGGGCTGGCAGCAATTGCGGTGGTCGCCGCGGTTGTCACGATCAACAATGCGCACAGCCGGAACCTTGTGCGTGACGCCCTGTCGGCGCGGGCGGTGGACGTGACCGATCTGCTGGCGCTCCAGATGGGGGGATCGATCAAGTTCGGAAACGAACGCGCTATCACCGATATTACCGGCGGGACCATCGACACCGCAGGCGAAGACGTGCGCGGTGCTTACGTGATCAGCGAAACGGGCACCGTTCTATACACCACCGAAGGGTTGGAAGAGGTTGGCGATAGCGTGCTTGCACTGGCCGCCCGCGTGTTCGAAACGGGCGCGCGCGCCATGTCCGAAGATGGATTGATTGTCGTATCTCCGTCTCTGTTCGGGGATGGTGACGCGGTTGCAGGCGTGGTCGCAACCGTCTGGACAGACGCAATAAGACTGGCAGAGCTGAAGGCGAGCGAAGGCGATCAGCTTTTGGCGGGCATGACGATCCTGATCGGCGCGCTGGTCTTAATGTCGCTGTTTTTATGGTATGCGATGTCACGCCCTCTGGGGGCTCTGGGCGATGCGATGCGGCGGGTCGCGGCCAAGGATTATCAGGCCGAGATCCCTCATGCGCATCGCGTGGACGAGATCGGCCAAATGGCGGACCAACTGGAGGCCTTTCGCGCAGCATTGGCCAAGGCAAAAGGGGCGCAACGTGAAAGTGCATTCAAGAGCGCGGCCTACGAAGGATCGAGCGCGCCGATGATGATGGTGGATGAGGCTTTGGTGGTTCAGTACATCAATCCGGCTTGTCAGACATTTCTCGAAACCGTGCGCGACGAACTTGTCGCGACGTGGCCCGGTCTCGATCCTGCTCAGGTAAGGGGCGCGTTTCTTGGCGCACAAACTGATGTCGCTCAGGCCATTGCCGGTTGCGAATGCGCGGATGAGTTGCCCGACCCCTGCACAGTGACGGCCCGCCTTGGTGCGCAGCACATTCGGATCAAGATCAACAAGGCTTGCGACCCCGAGGGCCGCACAATCGGTGCGGTGGTCGAATGGAGCGATCGGACAGTATCGCAACGCAATGCCGCCCTGATGGACGGCATCGACGTCAATCAGCTGCGTATCGAATTTGACAACACGGGTGAGGTCACGGCTGTGAATGCGCTGGCGGCCGCGAGGCTTGGGCTGGACGCGCAAGCGCTGAGCGGTGTGTGTATCGAAACGCTTTTCGATGCGCAGCAATCGGGCAATGTCACCCGCGATGACATTGCCGCCCAAACGCGCGCGGGGGCACAATTGCACGGCAAATTTGACATGATCGGGCGTGATGGGACGCCCGTGGTCGTCGATGGCGGATTTATCTACGTGCGCGGTGAGGATGGTCATCTGGAACGTGTGATCCTGCTAGCTTCCGACGTCACCGAAACAGAAGTGAAAATTCGCAAGGCACAAGACCTGCACGCGCAGACCGCGACGGATCAGAAACAGGTGGTCGACGCGCTGGGGGCGGGGTTGCAGAACCTGTCATCCGGGGATTTGACGGTGACCATCAGCGATGAATTCCCAACGGAGTACGAGGCCTTGCGGCTTGATTTTAACTCTGCCGTTGCCGGATTGAGGGACGCGGTTGGTGCGGTCACGCAAAATGTCATCTCCATCCGCAGTGAAACGGGCGAAATCACCAGCGCTGCCGACGATCTTTCGCGCCGCACGGAAAAACAGGCGGCCACGCTGGAGCAAACGGCAGCGGCTCTGGATGAGCTGACGACATCGGTCAAGTCTGCGGCAGAAGGTGCAGATGCGGCCAGCCAAATGTCCGAAAATGCGCAGACCAACGCCGAAGACGGCGGGGAGATCGCGCGCAAAGCCGTGACGGCCATGGACAGTATCAAGAACTCATCCAATGAAATTTCAAAAATCACATCGGTGATCGACGATATTGCGTTCCAGACCAACCTATTGGCGCTGAACGCCGGCGTTGAGGCGGCGCGCGCGGGCGAAGCGGGCCGCGGCTTTGCCGTCGTGGCGACCGAAGTGCGCGCCCTTGCGCAACGGTCATCCGAAGCGGCGCGGGAGATCAACACGTTGATTTCCACATCCAGCGAGCATGTGCAGCAGGGGGTCGACCTTGTCGACCAGACCGGCGCGGCGCTTGCCTCCATCGTGACGTCGGTGTCGGACATCTCTTCGCGGGTGGCAGAGATTGCAACTTCGGCACGCCAGCAGTCTACCGGTCTCAATGAGATAAACGTGGCGATGAACGAACTGGATCAGGTGACCCAACAGAACGCCGCGATGTTCGAAGAAACGACAGCCGCCAGCCATGCCTTGATGTCCGAAGCGGACGCGTTGAGCGCGGCCGTTGCACGTTTTTCACTGGGTCACGGTCATGTGGTCGACATGCCGAAGCCAAAGGTGGTGGCGCCACCTGCGCCGGTTGCGGCGTCGGTTGCAGGGTCAGCGGCGATTGCGTTGGATGATGCAGCGCAAATCGACACGACCGGGTGGGAGGAATTCTGACACTCCGACACGCGATGCAAGACATGCGATCCCGGTTCAGCGCACGGAACCAGTATCAGGCTCACCCCTGAGGGTGCCAAGGGAACTGGCCCACGTACAAGAATGCGGTCGATTTAACAGGGACGTAGAGCGCACGAAGGCGCGAATGGGCGGGCAGAACCGTGTGCGCAGCGCTCTTGCGAGAACACAGTCCCATGCCAGGACTTGCCGTTTTGCGCGTGACGGCAACGCCCGCCTATCGTGTTACGCAGCGCCGGAAAACTGCGCTTCCCACGTGGCGCGTGCCGCGTCGTCGATTTTGGCAAACAGGTTGTCCGGAACTTGAAAGGTGTGTCCCGGTGCCAGTGCGTTCAGCGCCTTTGCGATGCTCTCAGGCCATTTTGACACCTCAACGCCCATCGTCGCCGCAAGCGTGTCCGCGGTGTCGGGCAGGAAGGGCGCCGACAGAGCCGCGTAAAGACCAATGAGGTTCAGGCCCAAACGGATCTGCATCGCCGCTTGCGCTTCGTCTTCCTTGATGGTGGCCCACGGCGCGGCTGCTTGCAGGTATTCGTTGCCTGCAACCCAGATCGCCCGCAATTCCTGCGCCGATTTGCGTACCTCCATATTTTCCATATGTGTGGTGTAGGCCGCGAGCCGCTTGTCCAGCTCGGCGATCAGGTCTTGTTCCAGCGGGCCAAAGACACCGCCGTCCGGCACCACCTCACCAAATTTGGAACGGCAGAACTTGGTCACCCGGCTGACAAAATTGCCCAGCACATCCGCCAAATCCTTGTTCACCCCTTGTTGAAACAGCTCCCAAGTGAATTCGCTGTCCGATGTTTCGGGGCAATTCGACAACAGCCACCAGCGCCAGTAGTCGGCGGGCAGGATGTTCAACGCTTGGTTCATGAACACGCCACGGCCTTGGCTGGTGGAGAATTGACCACCATCATAATTCAGATAATTGAAGGACTTGAGGTGATCGACCATCTTCCAAGGCTCACCTGATCCCAACAAAGTCGCCGGAAAACTGAGCGTGTGGAAGGGCACGTTGTCCTTGCCCATGAATTGCGTGTAGCGGACATCGTCGGCACCTTTGTCGGTGCGCCACCAGCGTTCCCAGTCAGCGCCACCCTGCGCGTCGGCCCACTCGCCGGCGCAGGCGATGTATTCGATAGGGGCGTCGAACCAGACATAGAATACCTTGCCCTCCATACCGGGCCACTCGGCGTCGCCGCGGCGCACGGGAATGCCCCAGTCAAGGTCGCGGGTGATTCCGCGATCCTGCAACCCGTCGCCGTCATGCAGCCATTTTTTGGCAATCGACGTTGTCAGGATGGGCCAATCCGCCTTGCTGTCGATCCACGCGTCCAGATCGTCCTTGAGTTCGGATTGGCGCAGGTAAAGATGCTTGGTCTCGCGCACTTCGAGGTCGGTGGAGCCAGAGATCGCGCTGCGCGCATCAATCAGGTCGGTCGGGTCCAGTTGCTTGGTGCAGTTTTCGCACTGGTCGCCGCGCGCACGGTCGTAGCCGCAATTCGGGCAGGTGCCCTCGATGTAACGATCGGGCAGAAACCGCCCGTCTGCATTGGAATAGACCTGCCGTTCCGACACTTCGCGGATCAGGCCTGCATCGGCCAGGCGGCCCGCGAAATGCTGGGTCAGCGCGTGGTTCTGGGGCGAAGAGGAACGACCGAAATGGTCGAAAGACAAACGGAAGCCGCGCGCCAGTTCGGACTGAACCGCGTGCATCTCGGCGCAGTATTCAGCCACAGGCTGGCCTGCCTTGGCCGCAGCCAGTTCGGCCGGCGTGCCGTGTTCGTCGGTCGCGCACAAAAACAGCACCTCGTTGCCGCGCGCGCGCTGGAACCGCGCATAGAGGTCGGCGGGCAACTGACTGCCCACGAGGTTTCCAAGGTGCTTGATGCCATTGATGTAGGGAATGGCGGAGGTGATGAGGTGGCGCTGCATGGTCTCGTCCGGCTGGGATTTGCGCCGGTCTAGCAGCGCGGGCAGGGCGGGGGAAGGCCCCTCTAGTCGCGCTCGCGCGTGCGACCGGTGAGCCTGCCGATCAGGAACGACGTGCGCGGCGCATAGACATAGCGGGTGCGCTTGTCCGGAGTGGCGCGGGCGCGCATCCGGGCGAGGCCAAAGACGATGAGGCCCGCATGGCCCACGGCGATCATCGCAAACAGCGCCGGCGGCCCAAAGGCGTCGATCAGGGCAGAGGCGGTGAAGGGCGCCGCAATGGCACCCAGAGCGAAATAGAACATCAGGGCCGCAGACAGTTCGACCCGTTCCGAACTGTCGGCAAAATCGTGGGCATGGGCGGCGGCCACCGAATAAATCGGAAAGGTCGTGAGGCCAAAGAACCCGGCGGCCAGCATGATGCCCGCCGTCCCCAGACCTGCGGCGACAACCGTGACGCCACAGCTGAGCATTGCGGCACCTGACAGCCAGATCAGGACCCAGCGGCGATCATGTTTGTCCGCCAGCCAGCCGATTGGGTATTGCGCAAGCGCGCCCCCCAGCACGAAGGCCGCCAGAAACCACGCGATCTGCCCCGTGGTCAGTCCGACCTCCTGTCCGTAGACGGGGCCGACCATCCGGAAGGATGCGCTGGACAGGGCTGCAACCACCACTCCTGCCGCCGCAAGAGGAGACCGGCGCGCGGCAAGGCCGGGACGCAGGCGGGGCGCGTCGGGCGTTTCGGGTTGGCGCACGGTGGTGAGGGTCAATGGCAGAAGTGCGGCGCAGCAGATGATGGCCAGCAGGTTGTAGCTGACATAGCTGGCCGGTTCGAGCACGCCAATGAATAGCTGCGCAGCGAGCGACGCGCCCATATCCACGACCCGGTAAACCCCCATCGTCCGTCCGCGTGTTTCGTTGCTGACCTTGGCCTGCAACCATGCCTCCACCACGGTGTAACAGCCCGCCACGCACAGGCCGGAAGCCACACGCATCACCGCCCATGCATAGGCATCGACGATCAGCATATGGGCAAGCAGGCCAATCGCGCCCGTCGCCGTAAAGGCCGCAAAGGCGCGCGAATGCCCGACGCTGCCCATCAGGCGCGGTGCCCACCAGCACCCGATAAAGAAGCCGAGGAAGTGGGCAGAACCGAGAATACCGATCTCTTGCCGGGAAAAGTCGAGCGCCAGCCCGGACAGCGCGTCCAGAGGCCCGAGCGCGCCGGAGCTGAGCTGCATCAGGATGACGGAAAGGAACAGGGCGGCAAAGGAAATGAGGAGGCGCATATTGTGCGCATCCATGCGCCTTTTTCGGTCGGGTGCCTAGCGGATAGTCGACGGGGCCACGTCGTTTTTGACCCCTTGCATGGTGCGTGCCCCCCGGTGCGGGTCAACCCGCCACGATATCGGCGCGGATGTCGATGCCAACGCTGTCGTCGACAAGGTCGGCATAGCCCGTTGCGCCAAAGTCGCTGCGGTTGATCCGACCTTGCAGGCGCACGTCAAGCGCGCTGAGGTCACCGGCTGCGCTGCCGCGTTTGCGGTAAAGTTCGGCGGCAAAGCGGACAGGCCGTGTGACCCCGCGCAGGGTCAGGTCGCCGTCGATCGTGGCACCGTCCGAGATACGCCCGCCTGCACCAAGCGTCACGCGGGTCGAGGTAAAGCGGGCTTGCGGGAACCGGGCGGCGTTCAGCACGGATTCGGATTTGAGCGCCTCGGTGGCAAAGATCAGCCCGGTGCGCGCGCGCCGGATGTCGGCGGTCACGTCTGCGGTCGAAGCGGCAAGGTTGTCCGGATCAATTCTCAGATCGGCGCGGCCCACGGGTACGGTGCCTTTTACCTGCCCGCCGTTCAGCGTGAATAGGTAGGTGATGGTGGCGCCGTTTGGACCCAGACGGTAGGGTGTGGGGGCGGCAAATGTGGGTCGGGCCAGTGCGGCGAGGCCGATGGCAAGAAGGTGGCGGCGGTGCATGGGGCGGCTCCTTTGGCGCGTGTGTAAAGAGGTAACACGGCAGGAACGGTTTTAGTCGGTCCACACGTATGCGTGATGTCACGCGGCCTTGATGGATTGGGTGATCCGCGGCAGGGGCTGATCCGGGACGCGGGCCACCTGCCAGCTTTGCTCTGGTGCCATGCGGGCGCGCAGCCGGGTCAGCAGCCATGCGCCGGGGCGGGCGCGATGATCGGGGCTGAGGTGCCAGCGGCTTTCCACCCCTTGCGCGCCGCCCATGCCGGGGGTCAGGAGCAGGCCCAGAGGTGCGGGGCCGCCCTTTTTCCCACCCGCTTCGGCGGCCAGGTGCATCCGCCGGACGGGCGTCAGGGCAGGCAGGCCGGGCAGGTCGGCCACAACGAGGGTGACCGTGCCCGCGCGCAGCACTTCCTCCATGCTCCACAATGCATCCTCGGCCCGTTTGGGCTGTACGAGGATCAGGCGCGCAGGGTCGATAAACGGCATGATCCCGCAAGGGTTCAGCACATCCACGCCCCAGTCGGGGGCGATCCACAGCACCGCGCCGGTGGTCTGGGCCGCAAGCCAGAGGGCCATGCGATGCCGGGCCGGTCCACACAGTTCGTGCACGCGCCCCCGGGCCAGCCCGTGGCCCACACCGTGCCGGTCCGCCTCTGGCAGAAGCGGCAGGCAGGCGGTGGCCTGCGGGCTGCGTGCGGCGTGAAGGGCGGCAGGAATGGACATAGAGGCAGGGTAGTATGTTCTGTATTTGCTCTCAAGATGACGAAGGCGAAAAAATGCGGGCATTCACTTGCAGGTCACGTTTGCTTCGCTAGGGTCCGCGGAACGGTCAGACAAAGAGGGATCACCATGGAGCGACGCCAACTTGGACGCACAGGCATCGAGGTCTCGGCCTTGTGTCTGGGCACGATGACGTGGGGCACCCAGAACACCGCCGAAGAGGCACATGCCCAGATCGAGCGGGCGCTGGATGCGGGTGTCGATTTCATGGACACGGCAGAGATGTATCCGGTGAACCCGGTCAGTGCCGAAACCATTGGCCGGACCGAGCGTATCATCGGCCTGTGGTTCGAGCGGGTGGGGCGGCGTGACAACGTAATCCTTGCCACCAAACATTCAGGCGAGGGGTTGGGATATGTCCGCGACGGCGCACCGATCACCGCAGAGACGATTCCCGAAGCTGTCGAAGGATCGCTGCGGCGGCTGAAGACCGACTATATCGACCTCTATCAATTTCATTGGCCCAATCGCGGCAGCTATATGTTCCGGCAGAACTGGGGCTATGACCCGACGACCAAGGGCACCGATGCGGCTGCGGTCATCCAGAACATGGAAGACTGTCTGGGCGCGCTACAGGATCAGGTGGATCGGGGTACGATCCGCGCCTTTGGCCTGTCCAACGAAAGCGCGTGGGGCACGGCGCAGTGGTTGGCAGCGGCAGCGCGGACGGGTGGGCCGCGCGTGGCCAGTGTGCAGAACGAATATTCGCTGCTGTGCCGGCTTTATGACACCGATATGGCTGAGTTGAGCGTGTATGAGGACGTGGGTTTGCTGGCGTTCTCGCCACTGGGCGCCGGGTTTCTGAGCGGAAAATATCAGGGCGGCGCTGTGCCGGACGGATCGCGCATGTCGCTGAGCCCGGAGATGGGCGGGCGCAAGACGGACAGCGTTTTTGGCGCGGTGGACGCCTATCTGGACATTGCGGGGCGTCACGGGCTGGACCCGTCGCAGATGGCGCTGGCGTGGTGTCTGACGCGGCCATTCATGTGTTCGGTCATTTTTGGGGCGACGCAGGAGGGCCAGCTGGAGCTGGCGCTGGGCGCGGCTGATATCGCCCTGTCGGATGAGGTTCTGGCCGAGATCGACACCGCCCACCGCGCGCACCCCATGCCGTATTGAGCAGCTGCCGCTGCGCATGATCTGCCGGTGACCCCCAACCTGACCTTCCCCTCGGGGGAAGGGACCGGGAGGGCAGGCCGACCCCGTCAGTCTGGCGGGGTGGTTTATGGTGTGCGGCAGGGCGCGTTTGCGTCATCGGGTTTCGTTTTCCGGCTGGCAGGGGGGTCATTGATTTGCGAGGGTCCCGGAAAAGAAGGGGAGATCACGATGCCGCTGACCATGAATCGCGAGGTCTTTATCACCTGTGCCGTAACCGGGTCCGGCGGCACGCAGGACCGCAGCCCGCATGTGCCACGCGCGCCCCGGCAGATTGCAGACAGCGCCATTGCGGCGGCCAAGGCCGGCGCGGCAATAGTGCATTGCCACGTGCGCGACCCCGAGACCGGAGCGCCAAGCCGGGATTTGTCCTATTACCGAGAGGTCACAGAGCGCATCCGGGATGCGGATGTCGATGTGGTGCTGAACCTGACCGCTGGTATGGGGGGAGACATCGTGTTTGGCGGTGCGGATGCGCCGCTGCCGCTTGCAGAGGGGACAGACATGGTGGGTGCCGCTGAACGCGTTGCGCATATCGCCGATTGCCTGCCGGAGATTTGCACGCTGGATTGCGGCACGATGAACTTTGCCGAAGCCGATTACGTGATGACCAACACGCCCGGCATGTTGCAGGCGATGGGGCGCAAGATGACCGATCTGGGCGTGAAGCCGGAGATCGAGGCCTTTGACACCGGGCATTTGTGGTATGCAAAGCAATTGGTTCAGGACGGTGTTCTGGACAGTCCCGCGTTGGTGCAACTGTGTATGGGTGTTCCGTGGGGCGCACCGGATGACCTCAATACATTCATGGCGATGGTGAACAATGTCCCGGATGACTGGACGTTTTCGGCCTTTGCGTTGGGGCGTCACCAGATGGCCTATGCGGCGGCTGCCGTACTTGCAGGGGGCAATGTGCGGGTCGGGCTTGAGGACAATCTGTGGCTCGACAAAGGCGTGTTGGCGGAGAACTGGCAATTGGTCGAGAGGGCGGGCACAATCGTCGAAAATATGGGCGCGCGGGTGATCGGACCGGCGGAAGTGCGCGAGAAGCTGGACTTGGTCAAGCGGGCACCAAAAGGGTGACTGTCCCGATGCACCGGGCGTGCTTTGGCCGCGCGTGGGCTGCGTCCGGGTTTGGTGCATGGGCTGTGCTGGTGTGGGGGCTGACGGCCTGTGCTCCGCTTGGCCCGACGACCGGTAGTGTCGCGATACCCTACCGCAATCCAACCGCTGCTATCGGCGTGACGAGCCGCTATGACGATGCGCGGTTTGCGGGTCTGTGGTACGTGCGCGGGGCCTATCCGGTGGATGCAGATCTGAGGTTGGTGGAGCGGCGCGCGGATGCTCCGGAGGGCCCGCTCTGGACGCTGACGTCGCGCAGGTGTGTGTCGGCGGGCGCGTGCGTCGAAGGTGTAGCGCATTGGCCGGCAGAGACAGATGTGCCCGGGGCAGATGTGCTGAGCGACCCGCAAGGCGGGCCGGCCCGACGGGCGGTTGTCGTCTGGGTCGATGACGGGTTTCGCACAGCGGCTGTGGGCGGTGCCGATGGACGCTTTGCCTGGGTGCTGGACCGGGCGCCGCGGGGTGGCGCAGACCGGATCGCGGCGGGGCGGCAAGTGCTGGCGTTTTCGGGCTTTGATCTCAAGGACATGAGGATGTCGCCGTGATTATGCGCCCTGTCCCGGGGGGAGGCCGGGCACTTGCGCCGGTGCTGGGGCGCCGGCGGTCTGAGTTTTGGGCGGTGGTGCGGGTGTTCCTTGCGTTGCTCCCTGCCCAAAGCGCGCAATGGAAATTCTTGATACGTAAGGAGGTGCTGCATGGCGCAGGTGGCGGCAATCATTGGCGGCGGGGTGATCGGCGGAGGCTGGGCCGCACGGTTCCTGTTGAACGGATGGGACGTGCGGGTGTTCGACCCCAGTCCCACGGCAGAGGCGACGCTGGCGCCGGTGCTGGAACAGGCGCGGCGTGCATTGCCGGGTTTGACCGACGTGGCACTGCCGTCGGAAGGACGGTTGAGCTTTCACGCTGATCTGGCCGAAGCGGTGACCGGGGCCGCGTGGATACAGGAGAGCGTGCCCGAGCGGCTGGAGATCAAGCACAATGTGCTGGCCCAGATGCAGGCCGCCTGTGCCGCAGATGCAATCATCGGGTCTTCGACATCTGGTTTCAAACCGAGCGAGTTGCAGCAGGGTGCCGCGCGGCCGGAGCAGATCATGGTGTGCCACCCGTTTAATCCCGTTTACCTGATGCCACTGGTCGAGGTGGTGCCATCGCCCGACACTGACCCTGCGCTGGTCGACCGCGCACAGGCGGTGTTGCGCGGTCTGGGCATGTTCCCGCTGCATGTGCGCAAGGAGATCGACGCGCATATCGCCGACCGCTTTCTCGAAGCGGTGTGGCGCGAAGCGCTGTGGCTGGTCAAAGACGGGGTCGCCACCACAGAGGAAATTGACGAAGCGATCCGCATGGGCTTTGGGATTCGCTGGGCGCAGATGGGGCTGTTTGATACCTATCGTACGGCAGGGGGAGCTGCGGGGATGCGCCATTTCATGGCGCAGTTTGGCCCCGCCTTGCAGTGGCCGTGGACCAAGCTGATGGACGTGCCCGAATTCACCGACGCACTGGTGGACCTGATTGCGGGGCAGTCGGATGCGCAATCCGGGCATATGACCATCCCCGAGATGTTGCAGGCGCGCGACAACAACCTTGTGGGCCTGTTGCGGGCACTAAAGCAGACCAACTGGGGCGCGGGTGCCGTGCTGAACGCGCATGATGCGGCGTTGGCGCAGGGCACTGTGCTGGCGGCCCGTGCGGACATGCTTGAGGATGTGGGCGGACCTATCCCGACCGTGCAGCGGACCGTGCCGCTCGATTGGACTGACTATAACGGGCACATGAACGAGGCGCGGTATCTGCAAGCCTTTGGCGATGCCACGGACCGGTTTATGGCGCTGATCGGCTGTGATGCGGATTACGTCGCGACCGGTGGCAGCTATTTCACTGCCGAGACGCATCTACGCCATATCGATGAGGTCCGTGCGGGTGCGCGGATCGAGGTCGTGACACAGGTGCTGAGCGGGGCAGGCAAAAAGCTGCACCTGTGGCACGAAATGCGACAGGGCGACCGGCTTTTGGCCACGGCGGAGCATTTCCTGCTGCATGTGAGCCTTGAGACGCGCAAACCCAGTGACCCCGCGCCACAGATTTTGGCGGCTCTGACCCGGATAGCAGAGGCGCACGCGCACCTTGCCACACCCGAAGGGGTGGGGCGGTCGGTGGGCCAGCGGCCCTAGATCACACCACGCAGACCGGCGAAATGGGTGGACATGTCCCGTGCAGTATAGCTGGCCTCGCGCACCAGTTGGTCAAAATGTGCGGTCAGTGTTTCGATCCGTTCGCGGTCGCGAAAGGCGAGGTAATGGCCGCCCGAGTACAGCACGGCCAGCAATGGCCCGAACACGGTGACCGGGGCGGAGTATAGCCGCCGCGCGTCATACAGATAGAGCCGCAGGCGCGGATAAAGCTGCTCGGTGAGTTCCTGCAGATGGTCAAGCTGTGCGGCGCGCACGTGGCTGGGCAGATCGCCATAGTAGCCTGTGCCGCGGGCAAAACTGTCAATCTCGTAGATTGGCATGGCAATCTCGTAATCCGACGGTGAGGCGCGCATCCAGTTGAGCCGGTCGCGCGAGGCGTTGATGGCTTGCGTCGTGGTGCGGCCCAGATGGGGGCCATATTCCCACGCCAACATGTCCTCGGTCTTGAGCATGTCGGGCAGGCCTGCGGGGACGTGGCGGATTTTGTACCCCATCGCCTCTTGGTGCCAGGCAAAGATACGTTCGTCGATCAGAGCGCGGGGCGCTTCGGTCAGCGTGAGGGCCATGGCCGTGAGGGCAGACGCGCTTTCGGGGCGGTCGGACAGGCCCATCAGCCAGTCGGCAGATACGCCAAGCGCCTGCGCACAGGCGCCAACCACATGTGCGCCGGGCAGCCGGGTGCCGGTATCGGTGAGCGCTTGGCTGATGGTGGAGCGATCAGAGCCGATGAGGCGGGCCAGCCCGCTTTGCGTCATGTTCTGTTCGGCCATCGCCATGGACAGCCGCGCGCGGAAGAGAGCGGCGCGCGCCCGCTTGTCGAGAATATCTGACATAACGTGATATTTATCACCATTTGTAGAGATTGTTAACAATATTCGGAATTCTCGGGTGTCGCGCGGAGCGCTAGACCAGACGGGTCCCTTGTATCGTTGAAAGGCCCGATATGTCGCCCCGCGCAGCCACGCGCCATGTGCCCGCCGCTTTGCCATACCGTATCGAATGGATTACGGCCGCGCTGTTTGTCCTGTGTCTGCTGGCGCTGTGGCTGGGGGTCTGGGTTCTGGCGGCGATACCGCTTGTGGCAACCTTTGTGGTGGTGCTGGCGCTGGTGCTGCACGCGTCGCTCAGCCATGAGGTGCTGCATGGCCACCCGTTCCCGTCACGCAAGGTGAACGAGGCGTTGGTGATTGTGAACCCCGGCCTGTTCATCCCCTACATCCGGTTCCGCGACACGCATCTGGCCCATCATCAGGATGCAAACCTGACCGATCCTTATGACGACCCAGAAACCAACTACCTGGACCCGGTGGTCTGGGCCGCGCTGCCGCGCTGGCGGCGGCGGCTGCTGGCGTGGAACAACACGCTGCTGGGGCGCATGGCCATTGGCCCGCTGGTCGCACAGGCGGCGTTCATGGCAGCGGATTGGCGCGCGATCCGGGGCGGAGACCGGCAGGTCCTGCTGGGCTGGGCCGTGCATGTGCCCGGTGTGGCCATCGTGCTGACCGTCATTGCGGCCGCACCCATGGCGCTGTGGCACTATGTGTTATGCAGCTATGTGGCGGTGTCGATCCTGAAGATACGCACCTTTCTCGAACATCAGGCGCATGACAAGGCGCGCGGCCGGACCGTGATCGTCGAAGACCGTGGTCTGCTGGCGTTTCTGTTTCTGAACAACAACTTCCACGTGGTGCATCATATGCACCCGCGGGTGCCGTGGTATCGCCTGCCAGCGCTTTATGCCGCGCACAAGGCGCGCTATCTGGGCTGCAATGACGGGTATCGCTATGGCTCTTATGCCGAAGTGTTCGCGCGCTACGCGCTCACCGCAAAGGATCCGGTGGCGCATCCGCTCTGGCCCTCGCCCAAGGGATGATCGATAGAGGGGCATGACCCTCTGGATTTCGATCACGGTGGCGGCGGCGTTTTTCCAAACGCTGCGCTTTATGCTGCAACGGCAATTGTCGTTGGGCACGCTGAGTGCGTCCGGAGCAACACTGGCACGGTTTCTGTATTCTGCGCCGCTCGCGGCGGTGGGCATCACACTGTACCTCGTGGCGTCAGAACAGGCGCTGCCAGCGGTGCCGCTGTCGTTCTGGCTGTTTGCCGCGGCAGGCGGGGTGGCGCAGATTTTGGCCACCGTGGCCGTTGTGATGCTGTTCAAGGCGCGCAACTTTGCCGTGGGTGTGACATTCCAGAAAACCGCCGTGATGCAGGCGGTGCTGACCGGGTGGCTTCTGTTGGGCGACACGGTATCGGTCTGGGGATTTGTCGCCATCGCGCTGGGATTGGTTGGGGTCCTGCTGTTGTCGGTGCCGCCGGAACTGGCCCGGTTTGGCTGGCGTGACCTGATGAACCGGGCGGCGGGGCTTGGCCTTGGGGCGGGATTTTTGTTCTCGATCTCCGGCGTGTCCTATCGCGGCGCGTCGCTGAGCCTTGCGCTGGACGATCCGTTTGCGCGGGCGGGACTGACGCTTGCCGCGGTCACGGCGATGCAGACCTTGGCCATGGTTTTCTGGTTGCGCTGGCGCGACCCGGGACAGGTGCGAGCCGTGTGGGAAGCGCGGCGAGTGGCCGTTTGGGTTGGTCTTTTGTCTATGGCCGGGTCGTTTTGCTGGTTTACGGCGTTCACCTTGCAAAACGCGGCTTACGTGAATGCGGTCGGCCAGATCGAACTTGTGTTCAGCGGGCTTGCCAGTGTCTTGATTTTCCGCGAGGCGGTTACGCGGCGCGAATGGGTCGGCATGGGTATCCTAATGGCGTCGATCCTGACACTGGTGCTGCTGATCTAGTCCCGCACCCAGTCGCCGCGCAGGCGCAGGAACAGGCTTTCTTCATCGTCGTTCTTAAAAAACGGCACGGATTGCGGCTCTGGCGCGCCGTTTAGTTGCGATTGCACCTCGCTCAACACCACTTCCGTGATGAAGGGCATGTCAAAGCGGCGCGCTTGGGCCAGTTCAACCCATTGCAGATGAGACAGCTCGTCCGAGGCGGCAGAGAAATCGTCCGGGTCCGAGGCAAGCGCATCCGCCGACACCACAAAAAATCGTGCATCAAACCGGCGGGGCCGTCCCGGCGGGGTCAACGCGCGAAAGACAAAGCGCAGGGCGGCGGCGTGGGGCAGGTGACCGCTGGCGGCAAAGGCCCGCCAGTCGGCAGGCGGGTCCTGCCACGCGCCCGGCGTTCCCAGAATTTGACCGGTCTCCTCAAAGAGTTCGCGCACCGCAGCGGCCGCGATGGCGGGGCCCAGACCCGGCGCGCTGTCATCGTCGAGCCGGGTGGCACACGGCGCGGGCAGTGCTGTGCCCAGCGGCACCTGCGCGTCGCCTGCATCCACGGCGCCACCGGGAAAGACAAACTTGTTGGGCATGAATGCGGCCTTTGCGCCACGCTGGCCCATAAGAATACGTGGATTGGTGTCGGTGTCCCGCAGGACAATGACGGTAGCGGCGTCGCGGATCTGGCTTTTGTCGATGCTCATCTGGCCCCTTGCTGGGGGTCGGGTCATCCGTGCTGGCCGAACCCGCCCATGGCGCGCGCCCATTGGAACCCGACAATCGCCCCCTTCAGTCTTGGCAGAAGGTAAAGCGACAGGCCGACACATCCAACCGCAAAGATCGTGAACAGGATCAACGGTTCGGGCCGCCACGTGACAAACACCACATGCAAAAGCGGGGCCATCAGATGACCGACCAGTAGGATGGTCAGGTACGCAGGGCCATCATCGGCACGGTGATGCGAGTAGTCGAGCTTGCAGACTGCACAGCTGCTGGCGACCTTGAGATACCCTTTGAGAAGGGCACCGCGGCCACAGCGCGGGCACCTGCGGCGCCAGCCGCGCAGCAGGGCGGGCCGCATCCGGCGGGTGCCTTTGTCCACGGGGTCGTGGGTGTGCCGTGTGATCTGCTCGTGTCGCATGGGGTGCTCGTTTGTCCGATCTCCCTACACTGGGCGTGCGCGGCGCAAATCGGAATGGCGCAATCTGTCCTTGCGTCCCGATGTCGCGCCGCGCTGCCATGTAAAAATTAATTTCGACGGAAATGCGGGCGGGTTCCGTTTGATGGGTATTCGGCACGCAATGAGCAGGTGCCGGTCTGAACAAACGGAGTAAGCCAAATGAAACGTACCGCCTTTATTCTTGTTGTCGCGATGGCGGCCACTGCCGTGACCAGCACAAGCGCGTTGGCGCGTGGGCAAGGGCCCGACCTTGCCACCTTGGACACGGATGGCAATGGCGAATTGACCCGCGAAGAGTTGCAGGCGCGGGGTGCCATCCGCTTCCAAGAGGCAGACACAAACGGTGATGGCCAACTGAGCCAGGCCGAGCTTGAGGCGCAGGCCTCTGCGCGCGCCAGCGACCGTGCTGCGCGGATCATCGAGCGGATGGACGCCAATGGCGACGGGCAATTGTCGCAGGATGAGATCACTGAGCGGCGCAATGCGGGCCGGTTCTTTGACCGGATTGACAGCGACAACAGCGGGACGATTACGCAAGCAGAGTTTGACGCGGCACGCGACAAGATGCGCGAACGTCGCGGCAAGCGACACGGCGCGGATTGATGCGTGCGTGCCCTTGCCCCTTGTGAACGGGGGCGGGGGCACGTTAGCCCGTCAGAAGATGACGATGCCACTGGATGCCCAAGACACGGATGGCCCGGAGGAGGCTGCATTGCTGGCGCGCTATGCGCGCGGCGATGCGGCTGCGGCGCGTGCGCTGACCACACGGCTGACACCGCGCGCTTACGGACACGCCATGCGCCTGCTGGGCGACCGGGCCGAAGCCGAGGATGTCGCGCAAGAGGCGATGATGCGCTTGTGGAAAATCGCGCCGGACTGGCGCACGGGCGAGGCGAAGGTCACCACGTGGCTCTACCGTGTAGTGGCAAATCTGTGTACCGACCGGTTGCGGCGCAGGCCACGGGGGCCGGTGGCGCTGGATGACGTGGCAGAGCCGCTTGATCCGGCACCGGGGGCCGAGGATCGTTTGCTGGCGCAGGCTCGCCGCGACGCTTTGGCACGCGCATTGGCGTCGTTGCCGGAACGGCAGCGCCTTGCAGTGATGTTGCGCCATTTCGAGGGTGCGACGAACCCGGAGATCGCAGAACGGCTGGACGTCAGCGTCGAGGCTGTGGAAAGCCTCACGGCACGCGGCAAACGCGCCTTGGCGGCGGCACTCAAGGGGCAGGCCACTGCCCTTGGATACGAAGGATGAGCAAGATGACAGACCCTGCTGACAAGACCGATTGGGTGGATGCGCTGCTGGACGATGTGGGGCAAGCCGAAGTGCCCGACGCTTCCGGCGACCTGATGGCGCGTGTGCTGGCCGATGCCGAGGCGGCGATGCCAGCGCCGGGCGGTGCGCCTGCGCGAGACGGGCTGTTGCGCCAAATCCTTGCGGGTTTGGGTGGCTGGCCATCTGTGGGCGGGTTGGTGGCGGCGACCGCCGTGGGTTTTGCGGTGGGGCTGGGCGCGCTGGACGCCACCGGCCTCAACGCGCTGTGGCTGGGGGACTACGCCACGTATTACGATGACACTCTGGGGTTCAGCGTAAATGGCTGGGACTTCGAGGAGGGGTAGGATGACCGAAGAGATCACACGCAAACGCTGCCCCCTCTGGGTCAGGATCCTGCTGGCCCTGTCGCTGGCGCTGAACCTTGCCATCGTGGGGTTGGTGGCGGGGTTGCTGACGCGCGGGCCGGGGCCGCTGCGCGGGGGCGGGCCGGGGTTGAGCTATGCGCTGCCCTATATCGTGGCGCTGGACCGTACGGATCGCCGTGCCGTGATGGGTGCGGTGCGCAATGACCCCAGCCTGCCGGACAGGCGCAGCCGAAAGGCGCAGTTCGACGATATGCTGGCCGCGCTGCGCGCTGAACCGATGGACCGCGCCGCTGTACGTGCGGTGCTGGCCAGTCAGGCCGATGGCGTGGCGCGGGTGCAGGCGGTGGCGCAGGAGGCGTGGCTGGACACGATCGAGGCGATGTCCCCGCAAGAGCGGCGCAACTATGCCGACACGGTCGAAGCGGTGTTGCAAAAGGGACCGCGCGGGAAACGCGGCAAGCCGCCCAAGCCGGACTAAACCCGGATCAGGCGGCGGGGCGGCACAGCGTGACGCGGTTACGCCCTTCTGCCTTGGCGTCATAAAGCGCCTGATCGGCCCGGTCGAGCAGCGCCTCGGCTGTCATCAACGTGCCTTTGGGCAGACCGTTTTCCATGTCACAGACGATCATGCCGATGGAAATGGTTGCGTTGATCGGAGTCGGGTGGCCGGGAATGGCTATGGACGTGGTGCCGATCTTGCGACACAGGCGCGTGGCAGCGCTGCGCGCATTCTCCAGCCCGACGCCGGGGAGCGCCATCAGAAACTCTTCGCCGCCGATGCGGGCCACCATGTCGACGGCGCGCAGATTGCTGCGCAAACGTCGCGCAACCTCGATCAGAACAGCGTCGCCTGCGGCGTGGCCATACCGGTCGTTGATCTGTTTGAAATGGTCCATATCCGCGATCATGAGGGCAAAGGATTTGCCGGTGCGCTGCGCACGTTCTGCAATCCGGGTGACATGCGGCATCGCGTACCGGCGGTTGTGCAGCCCGGTAAGCGGGTCGATCACCGCGGCTTCGATCCCGGTGCGGACCGTTGCGCGCAGGGCGTCCGTCATCATCTTGCGGGCCAGAAGCGTACGCAGACGTACGGCAATCTCTTCGAGCGTCGCCCCGTGCGGGGCGAGGTCATTTGCACCCATGTCCAGCATCTGTGCCCCAAGCTGTGCGGGCGCCTCTTCTTGTGCGACCATGATCACGCTGTGTCGGGTCGAAGCGTGGCTGCGCAGCGAGGCCAGAAGGCTCAGCGTTTCGTGGTCGCGTCCGGGCGTGGTGATCAGCAGAAAGGCATCGGGGATCGATCCGTCCAGTTCGGCCTGCACGGCCTCGGCTGGCAGGCACACGCTCGTTTTTGCGGGCAGGAGCGGTGCCAACGCCTGTTTCCATTCGGTGTGCAGATGCGGCGTGCGGGTGACAACACGGATGCAGGCCGCAGGCCCGAATTGCGCGCTGTGTTCGGCAAAACCCAAGGCCCGCGATGTGCCTTCGCGCAGCTGCCATTCGCTGGTCGAAGCATAGCTGCGCAGCAGGCTGCGCGCGCGCGCCAGCAGCAGCGGGTGATCCACTGGCCGGATCAACACGTCGTCATAGCCCGCCTCCAGCAAACGAAGCCGCCTTTTTGGATCTGTCGGGCCGCCCAGTGCGATCACCGGCACTTTGCCAAACAGACCCACCTTGCGCAGGCGGGCCAGCACCTTTTCCGGGCGCCCATCCGGCAGACTGGTGGAACACAGGATCAGATCGGGCTGTCTTTGGCCTACAACACGCATCCCTTCGGCGATGCTGGTGGCCTGCAACACTTCGTATTGGCTGGCGGCCAGCTTGACGCGCAGAACGATGCGGTGGGTCGCGATGGGATCAATGACCAGAACCTTGCCGTGCATAGATCATTCCAATTTTCCAAAAAGGCTGTGTAATGGGTATCGGGCGAATTAGGTTAACAAAGGGTTTCGAAACCCGGTCGAAGGAGCATTGCCGTGCCAATGTCGCAAGAATCCGCCGAAGTTGTGGGGTTGAAGGCCCTGGAATGGCTCACCAGCCAAGAAGATGTACTGCCGGTGTTCATGGGCTCGACAGGCGCAAGTGCGGATGACGTGCGCGCAGGTGCGGCGGATCCGGCGTTTTTGGGGGCGGTTCTGGACTTTATCCTGATGGACGACAGCTGGGTCCAGTCGATGTGCGATTTCGCGGCAATTCCCTATGATCGGCCGATGATGGCACGGGCGATGCTGCCCGGTGGCGCTGCGGTGCATTGGACATGACGGACCCCGTACGCGGCGTCATCTTTGACAAGGACGGCACGCTTTTTGATTTCCGCACCACGTGGGAGGCTTGGGCCGCGGCGTTTCTGCGCCGTGCTGCGGGCGGAAACGAGGATCATGCCACGCGGGCAGGTCAGGCCGTCGGTTTTGATCTGGCGCAGTCCAGCTTTTCGCGCGACAGCGTCGTGATTGCGGGCACCGCACAGGAAATTGTCGAGGCGTTGGCGCCGGTGTTTCCGGACATGTCGGCGGAGGCGCTTCTTGTTCTCATCAACACCGAAGCGGCGCGCGCGCCGCAGGCCGAGGCGGTGCCGCTTGCGCCCTTGCTTGATGAGTTGCGCGATCGTGGCCTGAAGCTTGGCGTGGCGACCAACGATTCCGAAGCGCCCGCGCGGGCGCATCTGGACGGGGCAGGGGTGACGGCGCGGTTTGACTTTGTCGCGGGCTTCGACAGCGGCCATGGTGGTAAACCGGGTCCGGGGCAGTTGCTGGCCTTTTGCACACAGGTGGATCTGGACCCGTGTGAGGTGCTGATGGTGGGCGACAGCTTGCATGATCTGCTTGCCGGGCGTGCCGCCGGAATGCGCTGCGTGGCGGTGCTGACCGGCATGGCCACCGCGCAGGATCTTGCCCCCCATGCGGTGGCTGTGCTGGACGACATTGGCGCGCTGCCGGGTTGGCTGGACCATCACGCGACGCGCTAGCCGGAAAAAACGACACGCGCCGTCGCAATTGGGCGGGTTGTCCGGGCGGGCATGGCCAACTCTGGGCGAGCCATGTGACGGAGGACAGCATGACCGACACACAGACCCGACGCCGCAGCCGTGGCGGAGGCCGCGCCGGCGCCGCCGCACGCCGTGGCAGTGCCGTGATCGAGCAGATGCCGTGGAACCCGCCACGGATGATCGACCCGCCGGTGGAGCCTGTCAGCGCCGAAGGCGTTGCCGCAATCCATGATGGTGCCATGCGTATTCTCGAGGAAATCGGGATCGAATTCCTGAACGAAGAAGCGCTGGAGATCCTGCGCGGGGCTGGGTGCACCATCGACGGTGCCAATGTCCGTATGGGACGCGATTTCGTAATGGAGATGGTCGCCAAGGCACCGTCGTCCTTTACGCTCACCCCGCGCAATCCCGCACGGCAGATCACCATTGGTGACGGACATATCAACTTTGGAAACGTGTCGTCGCCGCCGAACTACTGGGACATGGAGATCGGCACCAAGGTGCCCGGCACGCGCGACATGTGTGCCAACCTGCTCAAGCTCACACAGTATTTCAACTGCATCCATTTCGCGGGCGGCTACCCGGTCGAGCCGGTGGACATCCACGCCAGTGTGCGACATCTCGACGTTCTCTATGACAAGCTCACGCTGACCGACAAGGTCATGCACGCCTATTCCTTGGGCAAGGAACGGGTCGAGGATGTGATGGAGATGGTGCGCATTGCGGGTGGTCTCAGCCACGACGCGTTCGAGGCGCGCCCGCATATGTACACCAACATAAATTCAACCTCACCGCTCAAGCACGATCACCCGATGATCGACGGCTGCCTGCGCATGATCCGGCGGGGGCAGGCGGTGGTGGTCACCCCCTTTACGTTGGCCGGTGCCATGGCGCCTGTGACCATGGCGGGTGCTGTGGCGCAGTCTATTGCCGAGGCGCTTTGCGCCATCGCGCTGTTCCAATACGTGGCGCCGGGGGTTCCGTGCGTGATCGGCACGTTTACGTCCAATGTCGATATGAAATCGGGCGCACCGGCGTTCGGTACGCCGGAATACATGCGTGCGACGCAGATCACCGGGCAATTGGCGCGGTTCTATGGGTTGCCTGTTCGGTCCTCAGGCGTTTGCGCGGCCAACGTGCCAGACGGGCAGGCAATGTGGGAGACGTCGAACAGCCTTTGGGCCGCCGTACAGTCGGGCACGAACATGGTCTACCATGCGGCGGGCTGGCTTGAGGGCGGGCTGATCGCGAGTCCTGAGAAATTCATAATGGATTGCGAAATTATCCAGCAAATTCAGCGATATCTTGACCCTGTGATTGTTGACACCAGCCCCGATGCCATCGCACTGGACGCGATCAAATCTGTGGGCAGCGATGGGCATTTCTTTGGCATCCAGCACACGCAGGACCGCTATTCTTCGGCCTTCTACCAACCGTTCCTGAGCGACTGGAAGAACTTTGAAGGCTGGCAGGCGGCAGGTGCTGTATGGACGCCGGAACGGGCGCATATGATGTTCAAGGAGATCATAGGCGGGTTTGAGGCGCCCCCAATGGACGCAGCCATCCGCGATGAGCTGGCAGACTTTGTCGCCCGAAGAAAATCCGAAGGCGGTGCGCCGACGGATTTCTGACCCATAATTTCGGACAATTGTCGATGTTAGCCGAATGTTAGGGGTGTTCGGTCCAGTCTCCCGGGGGAGGCAACGGGACAACGCGACGATGCACGGTTTGATCAACAGGGCGATCCAATGTTTTGTGACGGACGCCTATGGATCGGAAAAATGGCTTGAGGCCACGCGCGTGGCAGAGCTCGACTTTGTCGAGTTCGAGGCGATGATGGTTTATGATGAGGCTCTGACCCCACGGGTTCTGGATGCCATTGCGCAGGTGCTGGACCGGCCGCGGAACGAAATGATGGAGGATCTGGGCACCTACCTCGTGTCGCATCCGACGGTCGAGGCGTTGCGACGATTGCTGCGATTTGGTGGCGTCAACTTTGTCGAATTCCTGCAATCTCTGGACGATCTGCCGGACCGCGCGCGCCTTGCCGTGTCGGACCTGCACCTGCCACGGATCGAGTTGCGCGAACACGCACCCAATCGGTTCAGCCTCGTATGCGATTGCCCGGTGGAGGGGTATGGCCATGTGATGATGGGTATTTTGCGTGCCATGGCAGATGATTATGGTGCTTTGGCCCTGCTGGAGCATCAGGGTGGTGGCAATGGCACCGAAATCATTTCTATTTCGCTGATCGAAACGGAATTTGCCGAAGGCCGCGTATTTGACCTTGGGGCGCGCGCGGGATGACGGGGTCAATCAACACGGCGCTGGATGTGTTGTGCCCAATGCATCTGTTGCTGTCGCAGACGGGCCATATCCTTCATGCAGGCCCAACAGCACAAAAGCTGCGCCCGGATGTGGATTTGCTGGGGCTGCGCTTTCTCGAAGTGTTCGACCTGAAACGCCCCCGCGCCATTTCCACAATGGACGATCTGCGCGCCGCTGCGGGGATGAAATTGCATTTGCGGCTGCGGGACGCGCCCAGCACCGAGGTTAAGGGCGTGCTTGTGCCGGGTCCGGACGCGGACCAGTGTATTGTGAACCTGTCCTTTGGCATCTCAATTGTGGATGCGGTGAGTGATTATGCGTTGACCAGCGCTGATTTTGCAGCGACGGACCTCGCCGTCGAGATGCTCTATCTGGTAGAGGCAAAGTCTGCCGCGATGGAGGCGTCGCGCAAACTGAACCTGCGCCTGCAAGGCGCCAAAATCGCGGCCGAGGAACAGGCTTACACCGACACGCTGACCGGTCTCAAGAATCGTCGCGCGATGGATCATGTCACGGCGCGCTATGCCACGTGGGGCACCCAATTCGGATTGATGCAGATCGACCTCGACTGGTTCAAGGCGGTGAACGACACGATGGGTCATGCGGCAGGCGATCACGTATTGCAGACCGTGGCGCGGATCATGGTCGAAGAAACGCGCGACAATGACACAGTTGTGCGGATCGGAGGCGACGAGTTTGTCGTCCTGCTGCCATCCGCCGAAGAGATGAACGATTTGGCTGCCATCGGTGCGCGGATCATTGACCGACTGACCCGCCCCATTCCGTTTCAGGGCAAGGAATGCCACATCTCCGCCAGCATCGGTGTGGCGATTTACGAACCGTCCGGACCGTATTCCGTGGCCGAAGTTCTGGATAACGCGGATGTGGCACTATACGCGTCCAAGAAATCGGGGCGTGCCCAACTGAGTTTTTATGATCCGTCGTTGCGCGCAGAAGACCAAGATGAAACAGCCGACGCCCGTCGTGCCTGAACCGCGCTCTAGGATTTCACCAACGCGTGGACCTTACAGACCTTAACCATTGCCGTCAGATCTAAGTGTGCGTGTCGGAATTTGATGATCGGAACACTCCGGGCTGCACCCGCGCACGGCGCCGAAGATTAATTGACGAAACCATCCCGCAGAAACAGAGCATTCCCTGTTTGAGACGCCGTTCATTCACCGCTGTAATGAAAGCGATAGTGGCATCCCGTAGGGGAATCGAACCCCTCTTTCCAGGTTGAAAACCTGGCGTCCTAACCGATAGACGAACGGGACGCAGCTATCGTGAACGGTGAGATAGGGAATTCCGCCGGGGCGCGCAAGGGAAAAAACGCAGCAATTTTGGATGGATTTGCGTTCAGGCGGGGGCGGCGTCTTCGAGTTGCAGTTGGACCGATTGGCGACCCCGAAAGGTGTTGATCTCGAGCCGTCCAGCCAGATGAAATGGCGCGCCGCCGTGGTTTTCGAGAGCGGGACCAAGGGGCGTGTCATAGGCCCCAAAGGAGATCGCATCGAGCCGTGCGCCACCGGTTTCGCCAAACGTGATCTTGAGGTGGTTTTCGCCAACCCGCCGGGCATGGAGGATTCGCATCGACGCAAAGGCAAAGCGCGGCCCCGGCGCACCTGCGCCAAACGGCCCTGCGGCATCAATCTGCTCCACCAGTTCCAGCGTCGCGGCGGCGGGCATCAGCGCTCCGTCAAGGCGCAGGTCGCGCGGGCCAAGCGCATCCGCGCCCTGTTTGGCAAGCAACGCGCCCAGCCGCGCCATGGCGGCGTCAATCTTGTCGGCGGCAACGGTCAAGCCTGCCGCCATCTTGTGCCCGCCCCCTTTGATCAACAGCCCTTCGGCGGCGAGCCGCTGGATCGGCGCACCGAGGTCGATGCCCGCAACGGACCGGCCTGATCCCTTGCCGATACCGTCTTCGATGCCGATCACGATCGCGGGGCGGTTGGTTGCCTCTTTGAGCCGCGCGGCGACAATGCCCACAACACCGGGATGCCAGCCGTCGCCCACGGCCCATGCCAGCGGCCCGTCCGCGCCGCGTTCCTCGCATTGGGCCAGTGCCTCGGCCCGCACGCGGGCTTCGATGTCACGCCGTTCCGCGTTCAGCGTGTCGAGCCGCTCGGCAAGGGCTGCGGCCTCGTGCGGGTCGGATGTGGACAAAAGGCGTGCGCCCAGATCGGCCTGTCCGATGCGACCGCCTGCATTGATGCGGGGGCCGAGCATGTAGCCAAGGTGATATGGCGAGGGTGCAGAGTCGAGCCCGGCCACATCCGCAAGCGCAACCAGACCGGGCCGCGCCCGCCGGGCCATAATGGTCAGCCCCTGACGCACGAATGCACGGTTCACGCCAATCAGCGGGGCGACATCGGCAACGGTCGCAAGACCCACCAGATCAAGGAGCGTCATCAGGTCCGGCCCGCTCTGACCGTCCGCGCGCAACTGCCTGCCTGCCTCTACCAGCATCAAAAAGACGACCGCAGCTGCGCACAGATGTGCCAGTGCACCGTCTTCATCCTGACGGTTCGGATTCACGATTGCATAGGCGTCGGGCAAGGTCTCTGCACCGAGGTGGTGATCCAGTACAACCACATCCGCGCCTGCAGCCGCAGCGATTGGCCCGTGCGAAAGCGTGCCGCAATCAACGCAGATAATCAGGTCGTGGCGCGCAGCCAGCTGCGCCATCGCCGCGTCGTTCGGCCCATACCCCTCGTCGATCCGGTCCGGAACATACAGCGTGGCATCCCGACCCAACGCGCGCAGCCACGTAAGCAAAAGGGCGGCAGATGCCCCGCCATCGACGTCGTAATCGGCAAAGACCGCGACCTTCTGGCGGGCGGAGACCGCGTGCAGGACACGCTTGGCGGCCCGTTCCATGTCCCGCAGGGACCGTGGGTCCGGCAGCAGATCACGCAAAGTGGGGGCCAGGTAAGCGGCGGCATCCTCTGCCAACACACCCAAACGGGCAAGCACGTGGCACAAGGGGCGGGGCAGGGCAGTTTGCTGTGCCATGGCCTCGGCGGCACGAGCCCGGTCCGGGTCAGGCCCGATCCATGCCCGACCCGTCAGCGAAGGTGCGACGTCGAGGAAAGCCAATCGCGCCTCAGACCGTTTCGACCGGGGTGCGGTAGTTGATGCGCCGCACCGAACCGGTCTTGGACCGCATCAGCAGCGTTTCGCATGTCAGCCAGCCGGGTTCGCGCTGTACGGCGGTCAGAATCGAGCCGTCGGTGACGCCGGTCGCAGCGAAAATGACATCCTGTGTGACCATGTCATCCCGCGCGTAGATGCGGTCAAGGTCGGTGATCCCGGCCTTGGCCGCGCGCCCGCGTTCGTCATCGTTGCGGAACAGGAGCCGGCCATAGATTTGGCCGCCCATGCATTTGAGAGCGGCGGCGGCCAGCACGCCTTCGGGTGCGCCGCCTTCGCCCATATACATGTCGATGCCAGTGTTGGGCTCGGCGCAGTGCATCACGCCCGCAACGTCACCATCTGTGATCAGGCGAATTGCAGCGCCTGTGCTGCGGACAGAGGCGATGACGGCTTCGTGCCGGGGCCGTTCGAGGATGCAAACGGTGATGTCGGACGGGTCGCACCCCTTGGCGGCGGCCAGTGCGAGCACACGTTCGTCCGGGCTCATTTCAAGTGTCACGACGCCGGGGGCGTAGCCGGGACCAATAGCCAGCTTGTCCATATAGACATCCGGCGCGTGCAGCATCGATCCGCGCGGACCCATGGCAATGACGGTCAGGGCGTTGGGCATGTCTTTGGCGGTCAGCGTCGTCCCTTCGAGCGGGTCGAGCGCGATGTCCACGCCGGGGCCGTTGCCGGTGCCCACTTCTTCGCCGATATACAGCATCGGGGCTTCGTCCCGTTCGCCTTCGCCGATGACGACGACACCGGCGATGTCCAGCATGTTGAGCTGCTCGCGCATGGCGTTGACGGCGGCCTGATCGGCGGCTTTTTCGTCGCCGTTGCCAACAAGCCGGGCCGAGGCGAGGGCCGCAGCCTCCGAGACGCGGGCAAGGCCCAGGGACAGCATACGGTCCTGGAAGATTTCGGTGGTCGACATGCTGAATTCCTTTTGGTGGGTCTAAATGTCTTCGATGCGTAACACGACGGGATCGGACGCAAGCACGCCGGTCTGCCCCATTGCCGCAATGGCGGTGTCGAGCGCGCTGCGGGTGCATTTGTGCGTGACGATCAGCACCGGAGCGGTGGCGTCGTCGTGCCCGTACTGGCGCATCCGGTCGATGCTGACACCGGCCTCGCCCAGAACGGTGGCGATTTTGGCCAATGCGCCGGGCTTGTCGTGCAGCGCCATGCGCAGATAGTGCGGCGCTGGCAGAACCGAGCGGGCAGGCGTCGCCGCCTCAAGCGATGTGGCGGGCTGACCAAAGACGGGCAGGCGTTGGCCGCGGGCGATGTCACAGATGTCGCCCATCACAGCAGAGGCGGTGGGTCCTTCTCCGGCACCGGGGCCGCGCAGGACAATCTGTTCAACCGCATCACCTTCGAGAGCCACCATGTTCGTGCCGCCCTGCAACTGGCCAAAGGGGGACGTGTCAGGGACAAGGCAGGGCATCATGCGCTGCTCCAGCCCGCGGCCGGTTTTCTGGGCCACGCCCAGCAGCTTGATCTTGTACCCCATGTCGCCGGCATGGCGGATGTCGTCGATGCTGACCCGTTCGATCCCCTCAAGGTCGATCCCGTCGAAATTCACCTGCGTGCCAAATGCAATGGAGGACAGAATCGCCAGCTTGTGGGCTGCATCGATGCCGCCAACGTCAAGCTGGGGATCGGCTTCGAGGTAGCCCAACCCGTCGGCTTCGGCGAAAATGTCCGCGTAGCTGAGGCCGGAGCTTTCCATGCGGGTGAGGATGTAATTGCACGAGCCATTCATCACGCCAACGATCCGGGTGATCTGATTACCGGCGAGGCCTTCTGTCAGGGCCTTGATCACGGGAATGCCGCCTGCCACTGCGGCCTCGTAGCGCAGGGAAATGCCAGCGGCTTCGGCGGTTTCGGCCAGCGCCTGTCCGTGAACGGCAAGCATTGCCTTGTTGGCGGTGACCACATGTTTACCGGCTGCAATAGCTGCTTCGGTCGAGGCTTTGGCAGGGCCATCGGTCCCACCCATCAATTCGACATAGACATCCACATCGTCGCGCGTGGCGAGGGCCACGGGATCGTCTTCCCATGCGTAGCTGTTCAGCGGTACGCCGCGGTCCTTGTCACGGCTGCGCGCGCTGACGGCAACAAGCTGGAGCGGGCGGCCTGTGCGCGCCTCCAGCAAGGCGGCCTGGCTGCGCAGGATGCGCACAACCCCGATGCCCACGGTGCCAAGTCCTGCAATGCCGAGGCGCAAGGGGGAGGTCATGGCAGGTCCTTTCGAGCAGTGTTCCGTGTGGCGATGTAGCGGGTTCGCGCCTGCGCTGCAACGCGTTGCAGATCAGCCGGGCGCGCGGGCCAGTGCGCGGCGCAGCCGGGCACGGGTGCCGGTGTCAATGACGGGCCGGACTTGCAGCAAGCGGGCGCGGTTGCGCAGGGCGGCAACGCGCGCTTGGAGGCTTTGTGTTGTGGCCTCCGGATCGGACACGACGGCGGCATTGGCGGCAAGCAGCGGCTCGAGCGGGACGAGTGTCGGGAAGGGCGCATTTACAGCAGCGGGCGGGACGGTCGCGTCCAGATCGGGGAACTGCGTGCAGCCTGCGACAATCAGGGTCAATGGCAGTATCAGACGGCGACAGAGGGGGTGCATCGCGGCTCCGGTTCAGGCATGTTGCCAATGTGATGCACCAGCGCGCCGGAGGGCGCAAGCGCCGCTTGGATATGAACACGCGTTCAGTTAGCGTTATCATATGGCACGTACACAAGGCTCACACGCGCAGATCACCGGCCCACGGATCAGGGCGGCCGCGCTGCGCCTATTTGCGCAACAGGGCTATGCGGCGGTGTCGATGCGGGTGATTGCGCGGGAGGTGGGCGTGCAAGCGGGCGCACTTTACAATTATATCCCTGACAAGCAGACCCTGTTGCACGAGCTGATGCGCGATCATTTGCTGGAATTGCACGAGGCGGTGGGACCTTGTCTGGTGGGCGCTGCTCCTGCGCGGCTGGAGGCCTTTGTGCGCTTTCACATCGCCTTTCACCACGCACGCCCCGACGCGGTGTTCATTGCCTATATGGAGTTGCGCAACCTCACGCCGGAAAATTTTGCGGAGATCGAGGGGTTGCGGCGGCGCTATGAGCAGTTGCTGGCCGAGATGCTGCACGCGGGTGTCGAGGAGGGGGCGTTCAGTGTGCCGGATGAAAAGGTCGCATCAATGGCGATCATCGCGATGTTGACGGGTGTGAACACGTGGTTTCGGGAGGATGGACGCCTGAGCCTTGGCGATGTGCAGAACATGTATTGGCAGATGGTGGCGCGGATGGTGTCGGTGAGCGGGACTGTTTCGTCCTGACGGACGAAAGGCGCCCACCCACCGACCCATTTTGTCGTGCGCCTTGATTTTGAGCTTGGCTGACACGCTTTGTGGGCAAAGCATGTCCTTGCCACCGGGCGCGTCTGCATACGCAGCCGCGCCCTTAATGCGCAGGTTTGATGAAAGTGCCGTTGCGCAGTTCTTTCATGGCCTGCATCAATTCTTCCTGCGTGTTCATCACAATGGGGCCGTGCCACGCGACCGGTTCGTTGATCGGGGCCCCGGAGATCAGCAGGAAGCGGATGCCGTCCGGCCCTGCTTGCACAGTCACTTCGTCGCCTGTGCCGAAACGGACCAGCGTGCGGTCCCCGGACAGGTCGCGAATGTTGACTTCTTCGCCTGCGATTTCCTTTTCAAGGAGCACGCCGGCCGGGTTTGAGGCGTCAGCGAAAGCACCGGCGCCTTGAAATAAATAGGCAAACGCGCGGCGGTAGGTGTCGATCCGGAAGGTTTTCTTGACGCCAGCAGGCACCGAGATGTCGAGATATTGCGGATCGGCGGCGATACCGTCGACCGGGCCGGTTTTGCCCCAGAACGCACCGGTGATCACGCGCACGACCGTGCCGTCGTCATCGGTTACTTCGGGGATGTCCGTGCCCTGAATGTCCTGATACCGGGGTGCTGTCATCTTTTGGTCCGACGGCAGATTGCCCCAAAGCTGGAAGCCGTGCATCTGCCCGGCCGCATTGCCGCTGGGCATCTCCTGATGGAGAATGCCCGACCCTGCGGTCATCCACTGCACCGATCCGGCACCAAGCGTGCCGGAATTGCCCAAGCTGTCGCTGTGCGCCACCGTGCCTTCGAGCACGTAGGTGATGGTTTCTATGCCGCGATGGGGATGCCATGGAAAGCCCTTGGCGTAGTGTTCCGGCACATCGTTGCGGAAATCGTCAAACAGCAGGAAGGGGTCAAGCTCGCTTGGGTCCTGAAAGCCGAAGGCGCGGTGCAGGTGAACGCCCGCCCCTTCCATTGTGGGGACAGCCTTGCGGGTTTCGAGTGTCGGTCTGAGGGACATAGAAGCCTCCTTGTGACATGGGGTTGCCAACAAGATAGGCCCTGTCGGCCTGCGCACAATTTCACACGCCCGAACGGCATCTGTGCGCAGGTGCAGGGAAGCGGCGGGACCACCCGGACCGTGCGGTTCTCTCATTCCCGAGGACCTGTATATACAGGTGGGCGCCAGGTAACCGGGCCAAGACCCGGACAGAGCCAGCTCCCTCGGAATTGCTTAAGGCCACCGGAATGCAACCGTCCACATGAGGGGCAGAACCCGCCGCCTCGTTACATAGGCGGTCGGGCCGGGCACGGCAAGGAAGGGCCGGTGCGGCGCATTGGCCACCCGGCCCTTCGGGGAGGATTTTTTTGGGGACAGAGACGGGGCGAGCACCCGTATCAGGCCGCGGCCCCGCTGGTTTCGGGCTGGGCAGCATCGCCGTTCAGGTGATTGCGCAGACTGGATTCGAAAAAGTGTTCCCAGCCGCGGCGGCACACGTCGAAACAGGCAATCTGGGGTGTCAGCCCTTTGTGGGTGAGGGTGATGGCGCTGCCTGTGCCGGACGGTCGTATCTCCCAGATCAGACGCGTGCCTGTCCATTCATCGCTATCGGGCACGTCCGCGATGATCATGTTGGCGGCTGTGCAGGTCCAGCTGAACCGGCCATCGGTGGCACCCGGGTCAAAGGCGAAATCCACATGGCTGGCATTGAAGTGGATGGTGAACCCCGTGTCGCGTCGGTCGATCCGGGTGGACCACCAATGTTCGAGGTCGTCCACGATCTTGCGGGCTGCCATGTCGGGTGGGGTTTTGGTCTGGATGGTGGCGGAATAGTCCATTATGCGGCCTCCGGCAGGTCGGCGCGCAACCGGGCGAGGTGTTTGTCCCAGCCGTCGTCGAAAGCGAGCATGAGATCAAACGCCTCCGCTCCCTGTGGCAGGCCGGTATGTTCCAGCGCCAGATGCGTCCCGCCCGGCACGTCTGTCAGGGTCCAGCGCACATGGGTCACGGCATCCCCCATCGGCCCGGCTGAAAATGTGTATTCCAGCAATGCGGGTGGCGTCGCCTTTTGCACCGTGCCCCAGATCACGGGCTTGCCGCTTTCTGCGCCGTAGCAAGTATAGTCCTCGCCTTCGGTCAGGGGCGTTTTGGGCGCGTGGAACCATTTGGCGAGGTGTTCGGGCTGGGTCAGATAGTCCCAGACCATCTGGCGGGGCGCTTTGAGGTAGAGGGATTTTTGCAGGATGTTGTCGGTCATTGGAGGTCCCTTTCAATGGCGGTTTTGAGGTCGGAGAGGCGGTCATCCCAGAAGCGGTCGTAGATTTCGAACCACGACAGGACAGGGGCGAGACCAGCGGGGTTGAGCCGGTTGATGCGTTCGCGTCCGCGCGCCTCGACCGTGATGAGGCCGCCGTCACTGAGCACAGTCAGGTGCTTTTTGACTGCGGCGCGGGTCATATCGAACCGGTCGGACACTTGCGCGATTGTCATGTCCTGCCGGGTCAGAAGCGCGAGGATGTTGCGCCGCGTGGGATCGGCGAGGGCGCGAAAGGCGGATTGGGTGGCGTCCATCATTGTGCCACCGGCACAAAGTCGAATGCACCGTCCTGATAGAGCAAGGCGACACAAGGTGTTGTCGAGACACAGGCCGAAATGTGCGGCAACCCTGCGGGCACCTCGTAATACGCGCCTGGCCCGATGGGCGCGGTGTCTGCACCGGGGATGGCGTGGGTCATCTCGCCCTTAAGGATCATGCCGTACATGTTTGCCGATTTGGTGTGAACCGGGCTGACGGTGCCTGCAGGCAGGCGGACCATGGCAAAATACGCTTCGGACCAACGGTCGCCCGAAAGCGCGGCAAAGGCGACACCTTCGGGTGTGGATTCCCATGCAAGGTCGGTATCGGGGGTCAGTGTGATGGTGGGATCGGCGGTGGCGGGTGCGGCGATCAGGGCGGCAATGCAGGCGAGAGGTTTCATGCGGGTCCTCCAATATGATTCCATTTGGTATCATATTAATGAGATACCGAAAGGTATCATGTCAACCCGTGCATTGCGCGCATTGCAGCCTCGCGTGCAACCTATTCAGATGTTTGGGTAAATCCGTAGCGTTCCAGCTCGTCGGGCAGCAGAACGTAAATTTGGTCCGGCGGAGTAGAGAGCGCATGTGTCATCACAAGCGGGTCGATTCCCATCTCGTCAAGATAGGTCATCACTTCGGCCTGACCGCGCTGGATGTCTTCGACCGCGAAGGCTGCGGGCAGGAATGTGTTTTCGCCGAAATAGTGCTGATGCACGCCGACAGAGGCGTCATCTGCAATGTCACGGGTCGGACCTGCGGCCAGCAGGTAGGGGCAGGCGGAATAGCAGAACTCGCCCGCCAGCATCCGTGTCGCAATGCCCTTGTTGCGCAAGTGACGGCCAAGGGCGAGCGCGTCCTGCACCGATCCGCCGGGGGATTGCAGGATCACCGTTTCGGGCGCGGGCTGCACCGTGTCCAACTGGTCTGCTATGCGCGCGGCATCGCCCGCTTCGATCCCGCCTTCGAGACGGTAGGTGCTGCCGTTGCTTTGGGTGAGAACCAGCCGTTCGGGCAATTGGCCGGGATCGCGGGCTGGCTGGACGACGGGGCGGTCACGGTCGGGGCGAAAGGTGCGGCGTTGGTCGCCGGGCCGGACCGGTTCGGTCAGGCGCGGGGCGTCGGGGCCAAAGCTGGGCAGGCGCAGGCCGCGCATGTCACCAATGACCAGCAGACCGCCGAGACCGATCTGAAAGATCAGCACGCCCATCAGGGTGCGGGCGACGGGGTTCTTGGGCATCGTGCTCATTCGGCGGCGGGGCGCGGTTTGGGATGCGGTGCGGGCGGTGTAACGGCCTCGGGCATGTCCTGCATTGCCTGTTCTACGTCGCGAATGGCGACCATAGCCGCGCGCAATTCCGCAAGTGTCATGGTATCCTCCACGCCTGCCCCTTCGCGGCCGCCGCGGATCGCGCCTTGGGTGATGGCAAGGATAAAGACCAGCACGGCAGGCAGCAGGTCAATGGCGATGGCTCCGGCCCAAGAGGGCACAAAGTTGCGGGCATAGAGGATCACCGCGTCCGCCGATGAGATCGGGGTATAGGTCACGTCCGGTGCCGGTTGCAGGGCAATCACATTTTGCGCGGCGCGTTCCAACGTCTGCGCACGCTGCGCCAACACTTCGAGCACGGAGGTGATGGTGGCGGCCTGATCGCTGCGCCCCTCTTCGGTGCTGCCGTCAAGCTCGGGCAGAACAACGGAGGCGGCGAGGTCCTGTGCCGCCCGCTCCACCAGCGGGGCGACGGACAGTTGCCGCATCTGGGTGATCAGGCCCGCAAGGCGCACAGCTTGTTCGGAAAACTCGACGCTGCGCGCCTCCACCGGGCCAGGTTCGACGGTCAGGGCACGCATCCGGCTGAGAATGGCATTGCCTTCGGCAAATGCTGCCTCGACCAGCGGGGTCTGGGTGCTGATCTGCCCTTCGAGCCCCGACAACTCACCAGCCTTTTGGCGCAGAACCCGAAACACTGCGCCGCGCCCCGCCAGACCGGACAGCGAGCCTGCGGCTTCCTGTTCGCTGAGATCTTCGAAGGATTGGCGCACACGCGCCACGTCGCGTTCCAGCGACTGTGCGGTAATTGCAACCTCGTGTGCGCGTTCAAGGCTGGACTGATAGTCCTGCACTGTCTTGGCCAGATGCTGTTCGACCGCTGCCGATCCGGCCAATGCCGCGGCGTTCAACCAAGACGACATGGCGACAATGGCGAGCGATCCCAGACCCATCGCGGCCAGCAACCCGGTGCGGGCGCGCGTCGAACGGACGGCAGGGAACAGGCGCAGCATGTAGGACCAGAACACGAAAATCCCCACGGACACCGCAACCGAATAGGCAATCGCGGCCAGCACCGACATGGCACCGTTTTCATCCAGCAGGGATGACACGCCGAGATAGGTATAGATGCCTGAGGCGGTGGCGAGCACTCCCAGTGCCGTGCCCGAAAACGTGTCGAGCCAGCCCAGGTGCCCCTCCAACTCGCGGGCGTAGCGCACGCCGCGTGCCTCTGCCGCGGTCAGCGTCCTGTCTTCGGTCATGTTGCGCCCCCATGGCTTTTGATCGTGTCAAGCTATGCGCTGGGTCCGGCAACGCCAAGGGGCCGATTTGTGCAGATGCGCCCCCTTGCGTTTGTTCATCCTTTGTTCATATTCTTGGCCATGACTGATCTGACCGATCCTCCGACCCTGATGCCAGGGCAATTGCTGGCGCGTGGCGTGGCGCGGCATTTGGCCTCGCTGGGGTGGGCCACGGTCGAGGAACTGGTGCCCACGCGCGGGCTGCGCGTCGACGTTATGGCGCTGGGTCCCAAGGGCGAGATTTGGGTGGTCGAGTGCAAATCGTCCCGTTCGGACTTTATGTCGGACCACAAATGGCAGGGTTATCTGGACTGGTGCGATCGGTTTTTCTGGGCCGTTGACAGTGAATTTCCCGTGGAGCTGTTGCCGGATGACAGCGGTCTGATCCTCGCCGATGCCTACGACGCCGAGATTGTGCGGATGGCCCCCGAAGACAAGCTGGCACCCGCACGGCGCAAATCGGTGATCCAGGGTTTTGCCAGCCACGCCGCGCGCCGCCTGCACATTTTGCGCGATCCGGGCGCGCATTTGGGCTGGTGAGACGGCACCACGGCGGCACCGAAAAAAGTTTCGCATAAAACGGCGACCTCGCGCCTTGTTCCTGTGACTCTGGCAAGCGCGGTTGCGGCGTCTGGTGAACGGTGATCCGGGATTCTCGTGTCACAGCCCACCGGAGAACGCGGTCGCGGTCTGGCAGAGCCTATGAGGCGGCCTTGTACAACCCCCATCCAGATTAGGTGCAAGATCGCGTCCTGCAGGTCGCCCCGCATATGTGGGGCGGCCTGACATTTTCTGTCTGGCCTGACGCCTGTCGCGCCGCATAACATTTCGGGCAGGGAGGATGGGCTAATGAAAGACCTTTTGATTGCGGCACGCGGCTACTTTGATCCGCGGGCGTGCAGCATCGACGATTTCAGAGCATTGATCGCACGCAAGACGGTGCCGGACATGTGCCCGCAAGCGGCCGACATTCAGTCCAACGTGCCGATCTACGATATGGACGCGCTGCGCCCCGCGCTGGAGGTTGACAATAGCCGCCTTGCGCTGATGAGCGAGTGGGCCGAGGTGATGCTGACGGGTCCGGGGGCTGTCGTGCTGAAACGGGCCTATGCGGACACAGGCGTGCTGGATGAAGCGACCGAGATTTTCAATACGATCATCGCTGAGGAGAAGGCGGACAAGGGCGGCGGGGCTGACCACTTTGCCGCCGCCGGGGCCAACGACCGTATCTGGAACGTGCAGGAAAAGCTGTGCCTGCGCGCCCCGGACGTTTTTGTCCGTTACTTTGCCAACACCACATTGGACGCGATCAGCGAGGCGTGGTTGGGCCGGGGGTATCAGACCACCAGCTAGGTGAACCTCGTGCATCCGGGCGGTACCGCACAAGAGGCGCATCGCGACTACCATCTGGGCTTTATGACGGCAGAACAGGCGGCGGGCTTTCCGGTGCATATGCACCTTTTGTCGCCTTTGTTGACGCTGCAAGGCGCTGTGGCGCATTGCGATATGCCGGTTGCATCGGGACCGACGCAATTGCTGCCGTTTTCGCAGGCCTACCCGGCGGGTTATATCACCTTTCGCCAACCGGAATTCCGCGCGGCCTTCGCGGCGTCAGCGGTGCAGGTGCCCTTGGACAAGGGAGATGCGCTCTATTTCAATCCGGCGCTGTTTCACGCAGCCGGAGAGAACCGGACGCAGGATGTCGAACGGATGGCCAATCTGATGCAGGTGTCGTCGCCCATGGGCCGTTCGCTGGAAAAGCTGGACCAGCTGGCCATGGCCAAGGCGATCTATCCGCATTTGGGGCAAGTGTCGGGTCTGGAACAGGTTGCGGCCATTGCAGCGGCTGCCGAAGGCTACCCGTTTCCCACCAACCTCGACACCGATCCGCCCGTGGGCGGGCTTGCACCGGAGAGCGATCAGGCGCTGTTGCAGCGCGCTGTGGCCACCGATCTGTCTGTGGATGCGGTCAATGACGCGCTGGATGCGGCAGCAGCCAAACGGGGTTAGGGCAGGGGCAAGGCGTTCCGCTCTGCCTTTGACACCAGATGGACCTCTGCGACCGGTCTGCCATCCGGGTCAAAGAATGGCGTGTCCTTCCACCGTCCGCTGACCCGTGCGCCAATGGCGCGGGCGGCAAAGCCTGCAATAAACCCTGCCAACCCTTCGTGCCCGCGTTTGCCGTTGGGTTTGCGGACAAAGGCGCGGGCCCGCACCGGGCCAAGTGCGTCGCTGTCCGCCAATCGGTCTGTGCGAAACGAGGTAAAGCTGAGCTTGGGGGAACGCGCCGTCAGAAACATGGTCGCGCCGCAGCAGCGCGCCTGCCAGCGCAGCGGGCCTTTTTCGCTGAAGGCGAACGGGGCCAGTTGGTCGGCACCTGCATCGATCCGCACGCGAAACGGTGTCGTCTGGTAGAGTTGCACCGCACCCGGTGCGGGGTCAGGTTGTCCGGCATAAACCTCGGCGGCCCGGCAGTCGTGGCAAAAGCACTCAACGCGGGTGCCAGTTCCGGGTCCGGCCCCGACAAGTGTCCCACGCAGAGTGTTGCAATTGCACGCGAATTTGAGATCCGCGCCCGCCATGACTTAGGCGGCCGCGTTCTTGTTGGCGGCCTTCTTTGCCGCACCTTTGGGGGAGTTGGCGTCGATGAAATCCAGCACCAGCGGGCGGATGTTGTTGCGCCAGCTTTTGCCTGCAAAGATGCCGTAGTGGCCTGCACCCGGCTCCACATGGCTGGCCTTTTTCTCGTCCGGCAGTCCGGTGCACAGCGCCAGCGCCGCAATGCACTGACCGGGGGCGGAGATGTCGTCATTCGCCCCTTCAACAGTTTTGACGGCCACGGTGGTGATTTTGCCAATATCCACGCGCTTGCCACCCACCGTAAAGGCGTTCTGGGCAATCTCGGCGCGCTTGAAGATGCGTTCCACCGTCGACAAATAGAATTCGGCGGTCATGTCCATCACAGCGAGATATTCGTCGTAGAATTTGTTGTGCTTGTCGTGATCGCCTGCCGCGCCCTTGGCGACGCGGGCAATCTGGTCGGTGAAGGCTTTGGAGTGCTTTTCGGCATTCATCGACATGAACGATTGCAGTTGCAACAGACCCGGATAAACCATGCGGCCCACGCCCGGATATTTGAAACCAACACGCTGGATCATCAACTCTTCAAGCTGGCCCATGGTGACGCGGCGACCAAAGTCTGTGACGTCAGTGGCGTTGGCGTCAGGGTCGATCGGCCCGCCGATCAGGGTCAGTGACCGGGGCTGCGCTTTGGGGTCTTCTTCGGCCAGATAGGCCGTGGCGGCGAGCGTCAGCGGCGCAGGTTGGCAAACGGCGATGACATGTGTGTCCGGGCCCAGTTCGCGCATATAGTCGACGAGGTAGAGCGTGTAATCTTCCACATCGAACTTGCCCGCACTGACGGGGATGTCGCGGGCATTGTGCCAATCGGTCACATACACCTCGCAATCGGGCATCAGCGACATCACGGTCGAACGCAGCAGCGTGGCATAGTGGCCGGACATGGGGGCAACCAGCAGGACCTTGCGCTTGCGTTCTTTCCGGCCAGTGACGTTAAAATGGATCAGATCGCCAAAGTCGCCGGGTACAACCACATCAATGCTGACGAGGTGGTCCTTGCCATCTTCGGCGGTGAAAGAGGGGATGCCCCAGTCGGGTTTGACGACCATGCGTTGAAAGGTGCGTTCTGTCACCTCGCCCCAGGCGCGCATCCATTCCATCGCCGGATTGGGCAGCATCGCCATTGCCGGGTACGCACCCACGGCTGCGGCGGTCGCGCCCAGCCACTGGTTCGTGTTGCGCATCGTTTCCATAAGGTCGTAGCTCATCATGTAGCGCATGACCAAAACTCCTGTACAAAGGGGCGAAACGTGACAGTTCCGCATCGGACGGTTTGTCGCTTTGCCCCCTGAAACATGCGACCATACACAGACACCAGGCACGGAAGTGCGCGAATGCTGCATGTGCGAGACTAGGACGAAGAGGTTAATATGACAACCAGTGACACCACCTCTGGTGCAGTGACGGGTGAAAACCTCGACAAATTGAACACAAATCTCCGCAAGGTTGAGGAACTGACACAGCGACTCACCCAGGTCATGACGCACCGCAGCACGCACAATGCCGCGCTCGACGGCCCGAATCAGGAGCTGTTTGGCAAGGCGGCCACCGCCTATTGGCAGGAGGCGCTGCGCGACCCCGCCAAAGTGCTGGAGCATCAGTTGCAGTTCTGGTCCAAGTCCGTCACACACTTCGTCGAGGCGCAGCAGGCGCTGGCCAGTGGCAAGCTGAAGGCGCCGGATGATCCGGGGCCCAAGGACCGCCGCTTTGCCAACCCGCTGTGGGACACGCATCCCTACTTCAATTTCGTCAAGCAACAGTACCTGATCAACGCCGACGCGGTGATGCAGGCGGTCGACTCTGTTACCGATCTGGACCCCAAGGAAAAGCAGCGCCTTGGGTATTTCTCGCGGCAAATCCTCGACATGATGTCGCCCACCAATTTTCTGGCCACGAACCCCGATGCGCTGGAAAAGGCGGTCGAGACCGAAGGCCAGAGCCTGATTGACGGTTTGGAAAACCTGATTGCCGATCTTGAGGCCAATAACGGCGAACTGGTGGTGCGGCTGGCGGATGAAACCGCGTTCGAACTGGGGCACAACATCGCCACGACACCGGGCAAGGTTGTCTATCGCAACCGTATGATGGAACTGATCCAGTACACACCGGCCACCGAAAAGGTTCACAAGACGCCCATCGTCCTGTTCCCGCCATGGATCAACAAATTTTACATCCTCGACCTGAAACAGCAGAACTCTCTGGTCAAATGGATCGTCGATCAGGGCTATACCCTGTTTGTGGTGTCGTGGGTGAACCCCGATGCGGCCTATGCCAGTGTCGGCCTCGAGGACTACGTCGAGGACGGCTATTTGACAGCGATCCGTGAGGCCAAGGCGATCACCGGCGAAAAGCATGTCAACGCCATTGGCTACTGCATCGCGGGCACAACCCTGTCGCTGACACTCAGCCTGCTGAAACAGCGCAAGGACAAGTCGATCAAGTCGGCGACCTTTTTTACCGCGCTTACGGATTTCGGGGATCAGGGCGAGTTTTCTCCCTTCCTGACGGACGATTTTATTGATGGGATCGAGGCGGAATGCGCAGACAAGGGCATTTTGCCATCTGTCATCATGGCGCGGACGTTCACGTTTTTGCGGGCCAATGACCTCGTCTATACCCCCGCCATCAAGAGCTACATGATGGGACAGACGCCGCCTGCATTCGATCTGCTCTATTGGAATGGCGATGGGGCGAACCTGCCCGAGAAGATGGCAATGCAATATCTACGCGGCCTCTGTCAGCGCAATGAACTGGCGGAAGGCGGGTTTGAACTGCTGGGGCACAGGCTAACACTCGACGATATAGACGTCCCCGTCTGTGCCATCGCCTGCGAGACGGACCATATCGCGCCATGGGCCAACTGCTACCGCGGAGTGCAGCAGTTCGGCTCCAAGGACCGTACGTTTATCAAGACGCAGTCGGGCCATATCGCGGGCATCGTGAATCCGCCGTCCAAGAACAAGTACGGGCATTACACAAATGACGATCTAAGCCTTGATCCCGAAGCCTGGAGCGCAAGTGCTGCCTTTCACGAAGGGTCGTGGTGGCCCCGCTGGGAGGCGTGGTTGAACAAGCGCAGCGGGGCCATGGTTCCGGCACGCGAACCGGGTGATTCCACGCACCCTGTGCTGTGCGATGCGCCCGGAACATACGTTACCGTCAAGGCCAAGCCCTAGGCGAGCAGGCGACCAAAGCTCTGATTTTCCTTACGCTTTCCCCCGGGTCATGCCATTTTGCCGCACTGCAGCAAAAGGGTTGATTTTCTGCACTGCAGCATTCATATTGTTTGCAGATGCAGAAAGCGGGAATGATCCTGCTACAATCGAAAGCAAGGACTGAGTACCATGGCCAAAGCCACACAAGATATGACCGCGATGTTCAAAGACGTTATGGGTTCGTTCCCCGTCGACACCGCAGCAATGGAAGACGCTTTCAAAACAGCGACCACGCTGAACGAAAAGCTGAGCCACGTCGCCATCGACGCCGCCGAGAAATCCACCGAGATCTCCTCCAAGTGGACCAAAGAAACCCTGGCAAAACTGGGCGACATGTCCAAAGCCAAGGCAGAGCCTGCCGACTACGCCAAAGCGATGACCGACTTCGCGTCGTCCTACGCTGAAGTGACAGCCGAGCACATGGCCGCCTTTGCCGAAGTTGCCAAGAAAGTGCAAATGGACACCGTCGAACTGATGATGGCCGCAGGCAAAGACATGAGCGAAGACACAGCCGCAGCAGTGAAAAAAGCAACCGGTGAAATGACTGCCGCTGCGAAAAAAGCTGCCGCTGCCAAGTAAGCGCAACGCTTCAACAGAATATCGCGCTAACTTCCTCCCTGATACAGCGCGGTGACTGTGGCGGGCTCCTCTGGAGCCCGCCTTTTTCTTGTCCGGGTCAAAGTCGTGACAGCGCCTCCGCCAGCGCATCATAGACCGTGCGCACCCTTGGCACCCGGCGCAGATCAGGATGAGCGGTCAGCCAAATGGGCAGCGTACCCACAGCGTCCGGCCCAAAAAGGCGCTGAACACGCGTGTCGTTGTCGCCGATCACACATTGGGTAAACCCCACGCCGCATCCCGCCAGCACCAGTTCCCAACAAGCCACTTGATCGTCGCAGCGCACGCCAAACGCGTGCCGGTCCAGCGTCAGGCCCCGTGCGCGAAACCCGTCAATGATCTGCGTGCTGCGGTCATATCCGATCAGGTCATGCCGCGACACATCCTCGATCCGGCTGGGCAGGCCTTTGCGCGCTATATAGCTGTGGGCGGCGTAGGCACCAAGCGCCACATCTGCCACGTGCCGGGTGATCACATCGTCCTGCGTGGGCCGGTACATGCGCAGCGCAATGTCCGCCTCGCGGCGCAGCAGGTTTTCGGTGCTGTCGGAGGCGGCAAGCTCAATCTCGATTTCGGGATGTGTGACGCGCAATTCCGCGATTATGGCGGGCAAGGTGAAATGCGCAACCACCCGGCTGGCCGTGATGCGAACAGTGCCGCTGAGGCCCGGCGTGGCGTCCAGCGTGTCGAACCGTGCCGCCGCCTTCTCCATCGCTTCGGCGTGGTGCAACAACTCTGCCCCTTGCGTGGTGAGGGCCATACCCTCGCGGCCACGGTCAAACAGGCGGATGCCGAGATCCGTTTCCAACTGTGCGATGTGACGGCTGAGCGTGGGCTGGCTGCTTTGCATGGCGCGCGCGGCTGCTGACAGGGACCCGTGCTGCGCCACGGCGGCAAAGGATTGAATTTGGGACCAGTCTGGCATGTGCCTATGTATCCAAAAATGGATGGTAATATCCGAATTAGGGCAAGTGATATTCGAACAATGACTAGATAGATAGGGGCATGTTCAAGCAAAAGGAATGTGTTTCATGGAAAAGGTTTTGATCCTCGGCGCGTCGGGCCGGTTCGGGCGTGCCGCTGTGACGGCATTTGCGGACCCAGGCTGGGCGGTCACGCAAACCGCGCGGCGCTGGCCGCAATCCGGGGCAGGGCGCGTGGCGGTTGATCCGTCGGATGCCGATGCGCTTGCGACAATCGCGCAGGGCCATGAGGTTATCGTGAACGCACTCAACCCGCCATATCCCGACTGGGCCACTGAGGTGCCGCGCATGACCCGCGCGGTGATTGCCGCCGCACAGGCGAGCGGTGCAACCGTGATGATCCCCGGCAATGTATACAATTACGGTGCCGGGATGCCCGAGGTGCTGCGCGAGGACACCGCTTGGAACGCCACCACGCGCAAGGGAAACATCCGCGTTCGTATGGAGCGCGCTTATCTCGAGGCTGACGTCCGCACCATCGTGCTGCGCGGCGGCGATTTCCTTGAGGCCGCGCAAAGTGGCAATTGGTTCGACGATCAAATCGCCGCCAAAGCGTGGCAGGGCAAGGTGATGTATCCCGGCCCGCGCGACGTGGTGCACGCATGGGCGTGGTTGCCGGATATGGCGCGCGCGATGGCAGGGCTTGCCGCCAAACGCGGGCAATTCGACCGGTTCGAGGAGTTTGGGTTTGCAGGCTATGCGCTGACCGGCGATGCGCTCATCTCTCTGGTAGAGCAGGCGATGGGCAGGCCATTGCGGGTCTCTGGTATGCCTTGGACGCTGGTACGGGCGATGGGCCTCGTGTCACCGCTGCTGCGCGAAGTGGCCGAGATGCGGTATCTGTGGTCTGTGCCGCACCGCATCGACGGGACCAAGCTGGCGCAGGCGCTGCCCGACCTGACGCTGACCCCGCCAGCAGAGGCCATTGCCACTGCACTTGCAGCATGGGCGCCCGTCGCGCGGGCCGCGTGACGCACGTGGCGCTTTCTTTTTCGCATTTGCGCGCCTAAGCTGCGATGCAGCACGTTTGCGGGGAGAAAACACGTGACAGACAAACCAGCGCCCTTGCTGATCAAGCGATACGCCAGCCGGCGTCTCTACAACACAGAGACGAGCGATTACGTAACGCTTGAAGACATCGCAGGCTTTATCCGCGACGGGCGCGAGGTGCAGATCGTGGACCTCAAGACCGGTGACGACCTCACCCGTCAGTACCTGTTGCAGATCATCGCCGAACACGAAAGCCGTGGTGAAAGCGTTTTGCCCGTGGATGTGCTGAACGATCTGGTGCGCAGCTACATGACCGGCGGCGTGTCGGTGGTCCCGCAATTCCTGCAAGCCTCGTTCGAGATGCTGCGCGACGGGCAAAGCCGCATGGTCGAAAACATGTCTGCGATGAACCCGATGGCCAAGATGCCCGGTTTCGACGCGATGCAGGCGCAGCAAGAGGCGTTTCTGAAGGCGATGACGGGCGGCCTTGGCACGGCAGGCTGGACCGGTGGCAGCGGACCGGCACCCGACGCCAATCAAGAGGGCGAAGACCTCGACGCCATCAAAAAGCAGCTCGCCGAGTTGCAGGACAAGCTGTCAAAGCTGTCCTGACACCGGCGTGCGGTGCGCGTCGCGCATGATCCAATCGAAATAGCGGTGCCGGAGTGCAGTGGCCTTTGGCCCCGCTGCCCCGTTCGAGAAATGCCGGTCGTCCACCTGCGCCACAGGGATCACGCCGCCACCGGACGAGGACAAGAACACCTCATCTGCCGTCCAGAACTCCTCCAGTGGCAGAGGCCGTGTTTCGGTCTGTAGTCCCACCTCGGCACACATCTCAAGCACCGTGCGGCGCGTGATGCCATGCAGCACACCGTGCTCTGAGGTGACAACCCGATTGCCAAAGACGGCAAAGACATTGAACCCTGGCCCTTCGGTGACGTTGCCAGCGTGGTCCAGCAGCAATGTCGTTTCGAAGCCGCGGTCCTTGGCCTCGAACAGGCCGGAGGTGAAGTCGCCCCAGTGATAGTTTTTGACCGTCGGGTCCACGCTGTCTTGCGGAATGCGCCGGACGGTTTTGGCAATCCAGACGCGTGTGCCCTTGGCCGCAGCGTCGGGTTTGACGATATGTACGTAGGGCACGCACCATGCGTAGAAGTGGTTGGAACAATCACGGGGATCGCGGCTGCCCGGCACCGGGTTGCGTCCCCGGGCGGCGACCATGGCCACATAGGCGTCCCGCAAGGCGGAGGCGGCCACCATCTGATGCAGCGCGGCACGCACGCCGTCTGCGTCCATGCCAATGTCAAAGCGCAGCGCCGTCAGCGAGGCCATGAACCGCGCCACGTAATCGTCAAGCCGAAAGAACGCGCCCTGCCAGACCGGCACCACGTCATAGGCGATGTCCGAATGGGTGACGCCCCAGTCGGTGACCGGGATTGCAGCCTCGGCGATGGGGATGATCCGGCCGCCCATCCAGGCGGCCCCGTTGGTAAGATCTGTCATGGCCACGGACCCTAGGGTGCGGTTGCGCCCGAGGAAAGAGCGGGCTCAGGCCGCCTTGGCCCCCTCTGACGTGGCGATCGCTGCCAGCAGGGCGCTGGCCACAGCGTCCAGCGTGTCGACCGGCAGATGCACCGGCAGGCGTACGTCACAGGCGCGCATCAGCATGGCGCGCGTTTGGGGAAGATCCGGCAAGTTGGGAATGAACTGCCAATTCCAGAAAGCGCGCGCATTGTCGGCACTGGCACCGAACACCTGAACCTTGACCCCAAGCGCTGCGGCTTCCGCCACAAAGGCCGCAACCTGTGCATCGTCCATATCCACCAGATTGAACTGGATCGAATCTGGTGCGCGCACCTCGCCGGGCAGGGGAGCAGGCACGTGGATATGCGGGCTCTGACCCAGCAACTCTGCCACGTGATCATGGTTGCGCCGCCCGTCCACGACCCGCCGCGCCAGATGCGGCAGTTGCGGACGGATAACCGCAGCGCTCAGATTGGACAGGCGCAGGTTGTAGAGCGGCAGTTGGTTTTGATGTGCGGCAAAGGCGTCCTGCAAGACGGGGTGTTTCTTCCAATTGTGCTCATAGGCGCCCGACATGATGATGGCCTGCGCCACGAGGTCGGCATCGTCGGTGATCATGATCCCGCCTTCGCCCGCGTTGATCATCTTGTAGGATTGGAAGGAAAAGCAGCCGATTGTGCCGATGGTCCCGATCTTGGTCCCGTTCCACGTGGTGCCGAGGCTATGGGCCGCGTCCTCGATCACCGGAACACCGGCGGCATCGCACAGCGTCATAATCGCATCCATGTCGGACGTGTGTCCGCGCATGTGGCTGACGATCACCGCCCGGCAACCCGGCAACTTAGCGGCAAAATCCACCATGTCGATGCGGTAATCCTCGCCCACCTCGCACAGAACCGGCAGACAGTCGGCATGTATGACCGACGATGGCACTGCGGCAAAGGTAAATCCGGGTATCAGAACGCGCGCATCCCGCGGCAGGTCCAGCGCCTTGAGCGACAAAAACAGCGCGGCAGAACAGGATGACACCGCCAGCGCAAAGCGGGTGCCCATCATCTCGGCAAATTCCGCTTCCAGCAGGGACACGGGCGCGTCGGTGGCTGCGGTATAGCGAAAGAGATCACCAGAGGTCAGCAAACGGTCAATTTCGGCGCGAGCCTCGGGCGGGATGGCTTCGGCGCTGTGCATATCGGGGAGGTTCATTTTCGAATCCCTTATGTTAATCTGTTGGTTTTCTAAATTCACTACGCGCAAAATGAAACGGTTTTGTGTGCCGCGGACGGCAACACACGCAAATTCACGCTGATCGCGGGATTACAGACCGAGCCGGTCGCGCATCGAATACCATGTCATGGCAAGAGCCAGCAGCGGTGTGCGCATCGCGGTCCCGCCGGGGAAGGGTATCGTGGGCAGGGCGGCCATGGTGTCAAAGCCGTCGCCATCGCCCTGAATGGCCCGCGCCATCAATTGCCCGGCTTGCGTGGCGGTGCCGACCCCATGCCCGGAATATCCCGAAGCGCTCAGCACGTTTGGCGCCAGCCGCACGAGATAGGGCAAGCGTTTCATCGTGATGGCCAGCGTCCCACCCCACGCATAATCGATGGGCACGTCGGCGAGATGGGGAAAAATCTCTGTCATCGGCTTGCGCACCTTGGCCGCGATATCGCGGGGAAAGCGGTAGCCATAGCTTTCGCCGCCGCCAAACAGCAGGCGTTTGTCATGGCTGAGCCTGAAATAGTTCACCACGAACCGACCGTCGGATACGGCAATGTCCTGCGCCAGCACTTGATCGGGATCATCAAGCGGTGCTGTGGCGACGACAAAATTGTTGATCGGCATCACGCGCGCTGCAACCTGTCCCGACAGCCCGCCCAGATAGCCGTTGCAAGCAAGGATGAGGTGATCCGCCTCAACCACACCGCCATCGGTGCGCACCGTCACCTTTGCCCCTTCAGAGATGTCGTGGACCGCACTGCCTTCATAAATCACCGCACCCGCCGCCTCAGCCGCACGCGCCAGTCCCAGCGCATAACGCAGCGGGTGCAGGTGCCCCGGCTCCCAATCCAGAATGCCCCCTTTGTATGCAGGTGAGGGGCAAAACCGGGCAAAACCTGCGGCGTCCAAAACCTCAAGCGGGTAGTCATAATGCCGTGCCATATGTTCGGCATAACGGTGCAGGTCGTCCACGTCGCTGCTATGCTCCGCCGTCCACGCGAGCCCCGGTTTCAGGTGGCAATCAATTGCGTGTTCAGCCACCAGTGCCTTGACCAGGGCCACTGCAGCGCGTCCCATATCCCACAGGACGCGTGCCCGGTCGTGCCCGACCATCTGTTCCAGATCGGGCTGTTCCACGCGCTGTCCGGCACCCAACTGCCCGCCATTGCGCCCCGAAGCACCAAAACCCACCCGCTGCGCCTCGACCACGACCACGCGCCGTCCGGCCTGTGCCAGATGCAGTGCTGCCGACATCCCGGTATAGCCCGCACCCACCACACAAACATCCGCCTGCACCGTGCCCGGCAAGGGTGCCCGAACCGGCCCGATGTCGGACGTGGCGGCGTACCAACTGTCCGGATAGGTTCCGGGCCGGTCATTTGCGTAAAGCAGGTTCACCGTCTCTGTCCCAATAAAATCCCCCCCCGGAGGGCCGGTCTGCTGACCTCAGACGTTCAGCAGCAGATGCTCGCGTTCCCACGGGGATATGACTTGCAGGAACTCGTCATATTCGGCCCGTTTCACGATGGAATAGACGCGGGCAAAGTCCGGTCCCAAAACGTCGTGCAGCGCCGTGGCATTGTCAAAGAGATCTAACGCCTGACCCAGAACACGGGGAATGTCCCCATCGCCTTCGTAAGCGTCCCCCCGGAATTGCGGCGACGGGCGGCGTTCTTCCATCAGACCGATATAGCCGCAGGCCAGTGACGCCGCGATGCCAAGGTACGGGTTGCAATCCATGCCCGCGATCCGGTTTTCGACCCGCCGCGCCGCCGGGTCCGACAGCGGAATGCGGATGCCTGTGGTGCGGTTGTCCCGCCCCCATGCAAGGTTGATCGGGGCGGCGTGGTCTTTGACGTATCGGCGGTAGGAATTGACGAAAGGCGCCATCACCGCCAGTGCCGCAGGCATGTGGTTCTGCAACCCGGCAATAAAATAGAAAAATGCGTCCGTGTCCCCGTCCTGCGGGCCGACAAACAGGTTCTGGCCGGTCTCGATATCGAGGATGGAATGATGGATATGCATGGCCGATCCGGGTTCGTCCTCGATCGGTTTGGCCATAAACGTCGCAAAACAGTCGTGCCGCAGCGCCGCCTCACGAATGAGCCGTTTGAAATAGAACACCTCGTCCGCCAGTTTGACCGGGTCCCCGTGGCGCAGGTTGATCTCAAGCTGGCCTGCGCCGCCTTCCTGCGTGATCCCGTCGATCTCAAAGCCCTGCGCTTCGGCGAAATCATAGATGTCGTCGATCACCGGGCCAAACTCATCCACCGCCGTCATCGAATAGGCCTGCCGCGCTGCCGCAGGCCGTCCCGACCTGCCTGTCATGGGTTGGATTTCCTGCGCCGGGTCCAGATTGCGGGCGATCAGGAAAAACTCCATTTCCGGGGCCACCACGGGTTTCCACCCTTGTGCCTCGTACAGGCTTACGACCCGCTTGAGCACGTTGCGCGGGCTGAACGGGACGGGTGCCCCCTTGCGATCGTAGGCATCGTGGATCACCTGCAACGTCCAGTCCCCGGTCCATGGCGCGGCGGTGGCCGTCTCCATGTCTGGGCGCAGGATCATATCCTTTTCGATGAACCCTTCTTCCCCTGCGGCCTCGCCCCAACCGCCGGTGATGGTCTGGTAAAAGATGCTGTCGGGCAGATGGAAAAAGTCCTGCCGCGCGAATTTGGACGCCGGCACAGCTTTGCCGCGCGCGATGCCCGGCAGATCGGCGACGATACACTCGACCTCGTCCAGCCGCCGCCCGTCGAGATAGGTTTGTGCCGCCTCGGGCAATTTGCTTGTCCAGTCGCTCATCCGGGCATTCCCTGTTTGAAAAAGGCGGCCATGTCGTCAGCGACCCTGTGACGGTCGGTGGGCGCGTCCAGTGTGGCGCGCGCCGCCTCCAGTTGCGGATCGGGCACGACGCCGACACCGCGGTGGGTCGCCAACGCCTCGATCATGTCGGACCCGAATTCCGGGTGCGCCTGCACCGTCCAGATCCGATTGCCATAGACCAGTGCCGCGTTCTCGCAGAACCTGTTGCTGGCAATGACCTCGGCCCCGTCCGGGCGTGCAATCACCTGATCCTGATGCCACGCATTCATGGCAACCGGCGCACCCTTGTACGTGTAGTCCTGCCGCCCCACAGCCCACCCGCCGTCGAATTTGACCACGGTGCCCCCCATCGCCTGTGCGATGATCTGATGGCCAAAGCAAACGCCGATCATGGGCCGTTCTGCGCGATGAATGGCGCGGATCAAATCCTCCAGCGGCGGAATCCAGGCGTGATCCTCATAGGCGCCGTGTTTGGACCCCGTGACCAGCCAGCCGTCGCACAGGGTGGGCCCGGCAGGAAATTCCATGTCGACCACGTTGAACGTCTCAAAGGTGAACCCATGCCCATCCAGCAGCCGCTGAAACATGGTGTCGTAATCGCCCAGGCTGCCCAGCACTTCTTCTGGGGCGTGGCCGGTTTGCAGAATGCCGATTTTCATGGGTCTCTCTTGGGCTTACGGGGCAAGGATATGGCGGCGCTCAAACTGTGTCGAGGTAGATTTCAACCCGTTCGTCCGGGTCAAGCGAAGCCATCAGCCGCGCCTCCTGCCGCTTGGTCATCAGAAGGTTGTCGCGCAGCATGTCGGGAAAGATGCGCGCCATCTCCGCTGCACCGTCAAATGCGTCTATGGCGGCGTCCCATGTGGCGGGGACCTGTGGCAGGTCCTGTTCATAGGCGTTGCCCGTGATCGGCGCGGGCGGCATCACGCCGTCCTCGATTCCGTTTGCCATGGCTCCCAGCACTGCGGCCAGCATCAGATACGGGTTGATGTCTCCGCCCGCCATCCGGTGTTCGATTCGCCGTGCGGCAGGCGGGCCACCGGGGACCCGGATCGCGGCGGTCCGGTTTTCATAGGCCCATGCCATGCCGGTGGGCGCATGTGCGCCTGGCACCATCCGGTCGTAGGAATTGGCGTGCGGCGCAAAGATCAGGGTGCTGCCGGGCATTGCAGACAGACATCCCGCAATCGCGTGCCGCAGCATCACGGCCCCTTCCGGGCCGCCGTCATCAAACACGTTGCGCCCCACGTCGTCGAGCAGCGAAGCGTGCATATGCATACCGGTCCCCGCATAATCCGCATATGGCTTGGCCATAAAGGTGGCACAGAAGCCGTGCTTGCGGGCCAGCCCCTTGGCCAACATTTTGAACAGCCACGCATCATCGGCCACTTTCAGCGCGCCGTCCTGATGGGCGAGCGTGACCTCGAACTGGCCCAAACCGCTTTCCGATATTGTTGCATCCGCCGGGATGCCCATGGCAGCGCAACCATCGTAAAGCTCGGTAAAAAACGCATCGAACTGGTCAAGCAGGCGCAGGCTGAGAATCTCACCGGCGATGCGGCGCTTGCCGGACCGTGGCGACGCGGGCACGCGCAGCGCGTCGCCACGATCGTCGATCAGAAAAAATTCTAGTTCCACCGCTGCGACGGGCCGCAACCCGAGCCCCGCCAATCGCGCGTCGACCGCCGCAAGCGCATGGCGCGGATCACCGGCAAAGGGCGCGCCGGCCTCGTCATACATCCACACCGGCAGCAGCGCCGTGGGTGTCTCAAGCCATGGCAGCGGTACAAATCCACGCTCCGTGGGGCGCAGCACGCCATCCTGATCTCCCGAAGCCAGCACCAGCGGGCTGTCCTCGATATCCTCGCCCTGAATGTCGAGGTTCAGCACCGATTTGGGAAACCGCATCGACCCGGCAAGCGCCTTGGCTCCGGACGACACCGGCACGCGCTTGCCACGCGCCACACCGTTCAGATCGGACGCGGCCACACGCAGGGCGCGGATGTCGGGGTGTTCAGTTAACCAATCCTGCATCTCGTTTTCTTCTGACCAAAAATACCACCGCCGGAGGCATAAAAGTAAAATCCTACCGGATCAAATTCGGCTTTACCCTCAGCCGCGTACGCGCACCCTGTGGCAAGTGCCGGTTCAGCCGCCGGTTCACAAGCCCAAAGAGCCCGATCACCAGAAGTGTCAGTAGGATGAAATAGAAGGCCAGAATGGGATAGGGGATGAACGGATTGAACGTCTTGTCGGCAAAGTAGTTCGCGTAATACAGCGCATCGCCCCGTTGTCCCCGCACTGGAAAGGCCGAAAAGAACACCAGCGTCGTGGCGTGAAACAGAAAGATTGCCTCGTTCGTGTAGCCAGGCCACGCCAGCCGCAACATCGTGGGCCAGATCACCCGCCGAAACCGTGACCATCCGCTCAGACCGTAGGCATCTGCTGCCTCCACCTCCCCCTTGGGGATAGATTGCAACGCACCGTAAAAGATTTCTCCGGTATAAGCGGAGGTGTTGAAAAACAGCACCACCAGCGCGCCCGCCCACGCGGCGGTGAAAACGTCAAAAACGGGCAACGGGGCCTTGAGCTGTAGGAAAAAGAAATACGCAAAGAAGAACTGAATGAAGAGCGGCGAGCCGCGAAACACAAAAATGAACCATTCCGACGGTTTGCGCAGCCACCGGTTGGACGAGGTTTTGCCAAGGGCCACAGCGGTGGCGAGGAAAAAGCCCGCACACAGCGCCAGCAAACCAAAGTAGATGTTCCAGATCATGCCCGACCCGATCAGCGTGAACTGCTCGCACAGGGTGAAATCTTCGCGCGGGAGGCGGCGTTCGCCGACGCCGATGGCGCGCAGCCCGTAGGCCTGAATGGTGTCAAAGCACGTCATGCGGCGGCCTTTCGCTGGGCTTCGCCGGCGGTGGTGGCCTGACCATGGCTCAGCCGCGTCATCAGGCGGTCCAGCGCCACCTCGGAGGCGCGGGTGAACAGCAGGTAGAACACCAAGAGCGCGAGGAAATACCACATGCGCCAGTCGCCATGCGGGTACTCAGTAAAGCGCGGCGTTTTGATCCCGCCCAACTCGCGCGCCCAATAAACGAGGTCCTCGACCCCCAGCAGGAAAAGCAGCGGCGTCGCCTTGATCAGCACCATCCACAGGTTCGACAGTCCGGGCAGGGCATAGACCCACATCTGCGGCACCAGCACCCGCCAGAATGTCTGGCGCGGCGACATGCCGTAGGCTTCGGCTGTTTCCAGTTGTGCGTGCGGCACCGCACGCATTGCACCAAAAAGGACGTTCGCGGCAAAAGCCCCAAAGACGATGGCAAACGTCACAACAGCCAGCGTGAAGCCGTAGCTTTCGTGAACCCATTGTGGCGCGTTGCCCAGCGGCATCTTTGCCGCTTGGCAGACCACGAAATCATTGCCCTGACGCACCGGTTCGGACCAATCGGGGCACAGCGCACGATGGCGCAGATATTCGATCGCCTGATCCAGCGCGATCACGAAAAACAGAAAAAACGCGATATCGGGGACGCCGCGGACAATCGCGATATACCCCTTGCCCAGCCACGACACCGGCATGATTTTGGACCGCGCGGCAGACGCACCGGCAAAGCCAAAGGCAAGCGCAGCAGGTGCAGTCACGGCAAGCAGAAACAGCACCGTAAACACCGACCAATACAGCGACATGTGCTTGGTCGTGGTCAGGTAACAGGCCATCCACTGCCAGTCAGGCAGGGTGCTGGGATCGGTGCAGAATGAAAACATCAGTGTGGTTCACAGGTTCCTCAGGCTTCATCCTCGTCAAAGAAGATGCGACCGGACACGCGCACCGTGTCCGCATTCGGGGGCAAAGGCACGCGCCCGGGCCCCGACAACTCCACATGGACCAGTTCCGCGCCATGCGTGTCCAGATAGGCGCGCACCTGCGCTTCGGCTTTTGCCGGGTCGCCGGACCGTGTCTGGTATTCGCAATAAAACGGCCCCTCGGCGCTGCGTGCTTCGACCATCAGGGAAAGACGGGCGGGGGACCACCCCCGCAGCCGTCCAAATTGTGTTCGTGACAAAGTGGTCACGTCGGAACATCAGAACGTGTCGCCGATTTCCCATTTGGTGATCAGCGCGTTCAGCGAGCCGTCTTCCTTCATCGAGGTGATGGCCGCGTCGAACTTGGCTTTCAGTTCGGCGTCGCTCTCGCGCACGCCCATGCCGACGCCGCCACCCAAAAGCTCTTCACGCTCAAGGAACACGAGGTCGTCGTCCTGTGCCACCACGTCTGACAGATAGGATTTGTCAGCCAGAACCACGTCCGCTTCGCCGTTTTTCACGGCAGCGATGGTTTCTTCGGGTGTCGAGAACTCAAGCAGGTCCCAGCCCTGTTCCGCCACAAACGACGCGTGGATGGTGCTGGTTTGCGCAGCAATTGTCGCGCTGGCCACGTCGAGGTCGGCGGATGTCGCCGCATAGGCCGACGGATCGGGCAGGGTGTAGCCTTGGGTAAAGTCGATGACTTCGTCCCGCTCGGCCGTGATGCTCATGCCCGCGATGATCGTGTCGTAGTTGCCGGAGACGAGGTTGGGGATAATGCTGTCCCACTCGTTCGTGACCCATTCGCAGGTCAGTTCGGCCCGCGCGCACAGCTCGTCGCCCAGTTCCCGCTCGAACCCGTCGACTTCGCCCGCATCGTTGATGAAGTTCCACGGAGGGTAGGCCCCTTCGGTGCCCATGCGGACAACAGCGTGGCCATCGGCCATGGCAAGTGTCGCGGTGAGGGTCACGGCGACAGTGGTCAAAAGGATGTTTTTCATCTCTTACTCCCTTGGTTTTGTTTACGTTTACGCGGCACGGGTCGCGGATAAGAACCCGCGCAGTCGTTCAGATTTCGGCGCACCAAAGAGGGCGTCCGGCGGACCTTCCTCTTCGATCAGCCCTTGGTGCAGGAACACCACGTGATCGCTCACGTCGGCGGCCAGTTTCATATCGTGTGTGACGATCAGCATGGTGCGCCCTTCGGCGGCGAGGTCCTTGATAACCTTGACCACCTCTTGCTCCAGTTCCGGGTCGAGCGCAGAGGTTGGTTCGTCAAAAAGCAGCGCCTCGGGTTCCATGCACAAGGCGCGCGCGATGGCGGCGCGTTGTTGCTGCCCCCCCGAAAGCTGTGCAGGGTAAGCGTCGCATTTGTCGCCAATGCCGACCTTGTCGAGATAGGCGCGCGCGGCGGCTTCGACCTCTTTCGGGTCACGGCGCAGAACTGTGACAGGCGCTTCCATCACGTTTTGCAGGATGCTCATATGCGCCCACAGGTTAAACTGCTGAAACACCATGGACAGGTTGGTGCGAATGCGCAGCACCTGCTTGGCGTTTGCAGGACGACGGTTGTGGTTGCTGCCCTTCCACGCCACGTCCTCGCCCTTGAACCGGATTGTGCCTTGCTGGCTGTCCTCAAGAAGATTGCAGCACCTCAGCAGCGTGGATTTGCCGGAGCCGGAAGAGCCGATGAGCGAAATCACCTGTCCGCCCTGTGCCGTGATATCGACGCCCTTGAGCACCTCAAGCGCACCATAGGCTTTGTGCAGGTCACGGATTTCAATAACGGGTGTGTCGGACACGGCGCACGTCGGTCAGCTTCAGGTCAGCCGGTATAAGGGGGCAAAACCGGGTGCTTGTCTACGGGCAAAAGGCGCGGAATCGCGGGCAAATGCCCTAATTTCCGTCACGTGATGCGGAATTCATCGGGTGGCGTCGGCACCGGCAACCCAAAGTAGTCCGCCTCGTCCAGCACGACAAAGCCTTGCAATCCGCCAAGGTCGGGGTGCCCGATCCACGCCGACAGGCCGCACACGTGCGCCAATGCCGCGCGCAGCGGGGCGGCGTCGCGTCCCTTGGCGCAGATGAGGGGCAGACCGGGGGTTGGGTCCGTGTGGCCCACAACCGTTACCTGCGCCGCCTGCGGTGCGTAACGTTGCAGAAGCCGCCAGGTCACCGCATCCAGCGCCGCCTGATCCGCACGCCCTTCGGCAACCGCCGCCATGGATGCCGCGTGTGATCCGGTGCGGATGAAGGTGACATCCCCGCTGCTGTCTGCGCTGGCCAGCGACGTGCCCGCCCAACCCGACTGGCTGTCAAAGCCGTTGAGCGCAAAGCGCAGCGCACCCTCTGGCGGGTCTGGGTTCTGTTGCACATAGACCGACCGGTAGTGACCGGGCGGGCACGGCATATCCGCTGTGCCGAGGCCGAAATCGAAAGTACCGACATAAGTGACCTGATCGCGCAAGGCGGTGCGCAATGGAAAGGAACAGGTCTGCGACACAGCCAGATCGGGCGCGCGCCAATGTTCGGTCCACGGTGCAGGCAAGTCGTCCGGCGCGGTGAGGTCGGGGAGCGGCACGTCAGACGCGGCCTGCACATCCGCCCAGAATCCACGCCACGCCCCAGCCGTTTCGGGCCGCCAGTACATGGGCAGGCTGGCGATCAACCTGTGACCTGTTGGCGAACGCGGGCGCTGTCCTGATCGGTCACGCCCAGCAGGTTGGACACCAGCCGAAGCAGGGCGTCTTCCTCTTGGGCGCGTTGTCCATCGGCCAGAACGACTTTCCACAAAGCGGCGATGACACCCAGACGGTCCTCGTAAGGCACGGCGTCCTTGATGGCGCGGGTAAAGCGGACGGTGTCGGGCGCTTCGGCCTCCATCGCTTCGGCTTCGGTGCGCAACGCCTTGGCATCACTCGGAGAAAGCCCATAGCGATCTTGTGCGATTTCGTCGATCAGGGCGCGTTCATCCCCGGAATAGTCGTTGTCCGATCGGGCCACGCGGACCAGCAACGCGGTGAGGGCAAGGCGCGCGTCGGCGTCGGCGATGGGGGCGGGTTCGGGCTGAATCAGCCGCTTGAGAAGGTCTTGAAACATGTCACCTCATGTATGCCGCACGGGCCTATTCGCCAAGCGCACGTGTTTTGATGTCGGCGCTGTCGGCTTGGGTGATACCCAGTGCCGCTTCGATCTGGTGCAGCGACGCTTCTTCGATGGCGGCATGTTCGCCGTCCGCCAGCAGCACCTGCCACATGGCCATGGCAAGGCCCAAGCGGTCGGCATAAGGTATTGTATCGCGGAGAATTTCCGCGAATTCTGGCGTGCCCGGTGCGTGCCGTTCCAATGCCTCGCAAGTGGCGCGCAACCGGGCCGCTTCGAGCGGTTTGAGGTCGAACGTACCGCTCAGGATTTTGTCTATCGCGGCCAGTTCGGCGGCTTGATATTCACTGTCGGCCATGGCCACGCGCACCAGCAGCGCGCCGAGCGCAAGCTGTGGGGTAGGTTCGGGCAGCGGCGGTGTTTCCTTGGGGCGTTTCGGGAACAGGCGTTCAAACATGGATGTCACTTCAGTTGGTCGAAGCGAGTTTTCAGATTTGCGGCGCGTTCGGCAAGCCCAAAGGGCGGCCTGATCACAAAGAGACCTGAGCCGACCATGCCATGGCCGGTGCGCGCGGGGGGAAACCGGACCTCGCTGCGCAGCGCGTCTGGATGGTTATTTGCAAGGGTTTTCAACATGCTGGCGTGCGCATTGGATGTCAGAATTGGATACCACAGCGCGATAATCCCAACATTCCACGCGCGGGCGTATTTGCGGATGTGACGGGGGATGTCGTCGTAATCCGACTTAACCTCATAGCTGGGGTCAATCAGCATGAGACCCCGGCGGGGTGTCGGCGGCAGTTTCGCATGGGCAAGGGCAAATCCGTCGGTCTGATGCACCTGAGCGGTGGGCAACGTGTGCTGCAAGGCGGCGCGTTCCTGTGGATGGAGTTCCGCCAAGGTGATGCGATCCCCGTCACGCAGCAGCAGGTCAGCAACAAGCGGTGAGCCTGGATAAGCATTTATGCCATGTGTTTCAGATGTTTGGTGCATGACCTGCATGTATGGATCATCGGCGGCGAACCAGTCTGCAACCCGGGCAATACCTTGCGCCGCCTCTCCGGTCTTGGTCGCTTCCGCTGCGGCAAGGTCGTACAGCGCGCGGCCTGCATGGGTTTCCAAATAGCTAAGCGGTTTGTCCTTACGGGTAAGATAGGACAGCATCCACGCCAGCAGCGCGTGCTTGTGGACATCGGCAAGGTTCCCGGCATGGTAAATGTGCTGGTAGCTGAGCATCTGCCGGTTATGAGCGTGGGCGACGATGGGCGCAACATTTTAGGCGCCACGCTGGTCTCGGGGACCACACCCTTGCGGTTCCCGGAGCAATACGTGGCATGTCCCCTGCGCAGACCCGTGCACAGATGGCGATCGGTCTTCTAAGGGCGACGTACGGGCACAAGACCGACCACCCACGCAACCCGAACCGCTGCCAGCGCAACCAGCAGGCTGAGGCCAAATTTGGTTAGCGTTTCCATCGTGCCGTCGATCAGCAGCACGTGGATTACGGTGCCCCCGGCCACGATCACCGCCAGTGCTGCGTGCGCGCGCCGCCACGTCATCGGACGCAGAGGCAACCGTTTGCGCAAAGCGGCGAGCAGGGCGGCGGCAAACACGGCCCACATCGCGATCACCCCCCACGCGGAAAAGGGCGTGGGCGAGGTAAAGGTGAGCGCATCCACCACATCCGGCGGGCTGGCAATCCAGAGACCCGCCACGTGGCCCGTAACGCACAGCACCAGCAGCGCGCCAGAGGCGCGGTGCACGCGCCGGGCGCGGGCTTGGGCAAGGGGCAAATCACCAACGGCAAGCAGGGGTTGCACCAGCAAAAGCGCCATTCCGGCGATGCCCGCAAACCCGGCGGCGATGTAGACGCCACTGCGCCACTGCAAAAGCGGGCTGCCCGCCGCGGCGATGAGCGGCGCAAGCAAAGCGGCGGCCAGCGCGGTCCAGATCAGGGCGGCGCGCATCGGCAATCCGTGTCAGGCCGGAACAAGCACAAAATTGACGTCGAGTATTGTGTCGGAGGCGCGCGACATGATCGGGCGCAGGAACACGGTCTCAAACCCGTTGTCGTCAAAGTCAGCATCATAGGCGAGGTGGCCATGGGCCTGACCAAAGGCCGGTACAATCTGCGGCATGTCCATGGCAAAGCGCCCTTGGGCATCGGTGAGGGTCGCACCGTGGATGCGCTGGTCGCGCTCGTGACCTTCGGTGGTGTGCGCCCACATCTGGATACGCGCGCCGGGTATGGCTGCGCCGTCGCCCGCGCGGCGCACGGTACCGGTCATCAAAAAGCCGCCGCCGCCGATCCGTTCGACGATAGGCGCGCCGGGGCGATAATTGTTCGATCCGCCGCGCATGGTGGGCGTGGGCGCAAGCCCAGCGGCGCGCGCGGGCACGCGCAGCCCAGCGGCGGTGGTGATCAGTGCAGCGCCGCCCGTGGCCAGCACGGCGCGGCGGGGGAGTGACGTAGGCATGACAGTCTCCTCTCAAAAGCGATGCACCTTGAGGTAAGGTCATAACACAGCCGGTAAACCGGCGTCACGCGGTCGTGATCCGGTGCGGGCGGGCCGACGCCGGTCGGCCCGCCCGCGTTGGGTCATGCGCCGTGCAATCCGGTCAGTTGCACCGCAGCTATATCGTCCTTTGGTCCCCTTTCAGCGTTGGTTGAGTTGCGCGCGTACGGCCTCAATCCCTTTGCGCGACACGCGGTAGGGGCGGCCGTTTTGCGACCGGATGAAGCGCCGCCTTTTCAGGCGCAGGAATACGTCGAGGGTACAATCTGTGAGGACGTGCCCTTCGCGCGTAAAGCAGGTGATGCTGCGTATTTTGCCATTGTCGTGCCGTTCGTGGTGGATGGCCCCACCCAGCGCCAGTACATGCAAAACACGCTGTTCGTGTTTTGAGATATTCAACGGATGTCTCGATTTTGTCAGAGTATGCGTCCGGGATCACTCAGCGTCGCGCGTGAGTGTCCTTGGGTCTCGGGTCCCGGTCGTGAAACGATCAGGCGCGGACGGCTGTCCGGGTCTCTTGCATAAAATCTCCGTCGCGCGAGGGCGGGTGCCTCGGGCTGGGAAAGACTTAGGGGCCGTGACGCACGCGGGCAAGGGGGCGTCGGTGGGAACGCCGCATTGTGTCGCGCGGGGCACAGGACCTCACCTGTGGTTGCATTGCGCGCGCAAACCACGGTTTTGCGCCTTGCAGTGCAGGCAATCGGCGGAAACCCACTGTTCAGATTTTTCCAAACCCGGTAGGAACAAGGCGGATCCGAAGCTCCGGGTTTGCCAATTTTGGGCACCATTGCGCGATTGGATATTGGGTGGAAATTTCAGGCGTCACACATTACGGCGATACGGCTGTTCTGGTCGCGGATATTTACGGCTATTCCAAATTGATGAGCCGCAACGAGGCGGAAACCTCGCAGCGGGTGTCGAATGCGATCAACCTGATCCGCCAGTTGGCTGCGGATTACGGAGGGACAATCAAGAACATCGCGGGTGACGGGGTGCTGGCGTTGTTCGACAGCACGGCGAACTGTGTGAATTTTGCAGTGGCGATGCAGCGCGAATTTTCCAACGACGTGGTGTGGAATTCCGGGGCAGACCCGATTTCTTTCCGCATCGGTATCAACATGGGCGAAGTGCGCGAAGGGCATTTCGGCCTGCACGGTCATGCGATCAACGTGGCCGCGCGGGTTCAGACGCTGGCCAAACCGGGTGGGATATGCGTGACGCAGGCGGTGTCACATGTAGCGCGTGACGTGGTGGATGTGCCGCTGACCTCGCTGGGCACGCCGGAGCTGAAGAACATTGACGAGGTGATCGAAGTGTTCGAGATCGAGCCCATTGGCACGGCGCGACACGTCACCGCCCCACCGATCATCGAACGACACGTGACGGTGCAGGACATCCCCGATAATTCGGTGGCGGTTCTGCCATTGGACAACATGTCCGGTCAGCCGCAAAACGCGCATCTTTGCAACGGCTTGACGGGCGACATTATTTCTAACTTGACGCGGTTCAACAATCTGCACGTGATTGCGCAGCAGTCATCAAGCCTGTTCGAAAGCCGCCATATGCCCGTCCGCGAAATCGGTGCCAAGCTGGGCGTGCGCTATCTGACGACAGGGGGATTTCAGCGCGCGGGCGATCAGTTGCGCGTACAGGTACAATTGCTGGAAGCGGAATCGGGCCGGTCGGTCTGGGCTGAGACATTCAACGGCAGCATCGAGGACGTGTTTGCCTTTCAGGATGAGATCACGGCTGTCATCGCTTCGTGTTTGTCGGTCAAGATCGACAAGGCCGAGCGGCAGCGCCAGCAACGCACGGCGCCGTCGGACTTGCAGGCCTATGGTCTGATCCTGCGGGGTCGTGAAGTCTACAAGCAGCCGCGGCGCGAGTTGAACCTGCACGCGCGCCGCCTGTTCGAACAGGCGTCCATCATCGACCCGGCCTATGCGGTGCCGTATGCGAGCATCTCGCGCACGTCGAACGACGCATGGCGGTTCAACTGGGCCGAACACCCCGAAGAAGCACTGGATGACGCGATCACCAAGGCGGAGATTGCGCTGCGGCTGGACCCGGATGACGCGCGGGGGCACGCGGCCCTGGGCAATGCCTGCCTCTACAAGCGCCGCCACGACGAATCGCTGGCCGCCTATGAACGGGCGATCCAGTTCAACCCGAATGACGCCGACATTCTGGCCGAGATGGGCCATTCGGCCAGTGTCTATGGCGAACCAAAGCGGGCGGTGGAGTTGATCGGGCGGGCCATGCGGCTGAACCCGTTCTACCCTGACTGGTATTTATGGCACCTGGGCGAGGCATTCTTTGATATGAATGACTACGAACAGGCCATACGGACATTGACCCAGATGCGCGACAAGACAGAAGCCTACCGGATGCTGACCGCTAGCAACGCATTGCTGGGCCGGATGGATGAAGCGCGGCGGCACGCAGCGCAGATCCTTGAGACGCATCCGGAGTTCACCCTGAAACACTGGGAAAACGTGCCTCCGGACCGCAATCCCGGCCCACGGGATCGGCTGATCGAGGGGTTGAAGAAGGCGGGCCTGCAGTGACCGCGTGGGACTGTCCGGCGTCGCCTGCCTATGATTTGCGGCCCGCGACCGACGCGGATTTTGACTTTGCCCGGGACCTATATCTGAGTTCGATGAAGCCATTGTTGATTGCGCTGGATGCGTGGGACGCAGATCAGATTGACGCCGCGTTTCGCGGCTATTTCATCGCAGCGGAAATTCGCGTCGTCACCGTGGCAGGTGTTGACGCGGGGTGGATTCAGGTGTCGCAGACCCACAAGGAGCTGTGCCTTGATCAGTTGCACCTGATCGAAGAGGTGCGCGGGCAGGGGATCGGCACCGCGCTGATCAAGGCGGTGATTGCCGATGCGACCGGCCAGAACAAGAATGTCAGCCTGTCGCTGGTACGGGGCAATCCGGCAATCACCCTGTACCGCAGGCTTGGATTCGAGCGAACGTCCGAGGATGACACCAAAATCCACAAGCGCCTGACAACGGGACGCGCTGCATAACGGTCAGTCGCTGCCGCCGAACGCTTTGCCCCCGCTATAGGCTTTGCCACCGCTATAAGCCTTGCCGCCACTGTAGGCTTTGCCACCGCTATAGGCCTTGCCGCCGCTGTAGCCGCCGCCGTCCTGACCCAATTCGGCGTCCAGCAGAATTTGATCCAGCGGTCCGATCTCGGGGTCGAGCCGGATCGAGAAATCGGATTTCTCATAGGCCCAGACCATCACGTCATCGGCAAATTTTACGTTGCGACGCGAAAGCCCGGCCTGATCGACACTGCCGCGTCCGCGTTTGGACACGGCCTGCTGATCCTCGGCGGGCGCGCCTGCGCCATGCACCAGAAAAATCTGCGGCCGCGCAAGGTCGTAGTAGTGCCCTTCGAAGCTGAAGCCGAAGATGCGCGCAAAGCGTGCGCCCGAAGCGGCCAGTTGCGCGTCGACGAAATCATTTTTGTCCGACTGTTCGGGCCGCTTGGTCTGCGGCACCACGTTGCCTGCGTTGGATGTCTGCGTTTCGTTTGGTCCTGCGGCCTCTTCGTATTTCAAATCATCCAGTTCGCGGCCAAAAAGCAAAATTGTCGAAAAATTTACAAGTCTATCACCCAAATCCGTGTCCTCCCCCGACACTGACGGCGCGCGATGCGCCGGTCCCCAATGTGCAATCTATGACATATCGGATGCGACGGTGTCAGTTTTTTCCTGAACTGCGCGCGCAGCGCCTAGCGGTGTTGCGCAATTTCACGGCGGATCGCATAGGGCAGGTGGCGGCTGCATCTGTGCTGTTGGTCGTCCGGCGTGGCGGTCCGATCCGAGAAGGCGTGGCTGGTTTCATCCGGGGGGGCAAGGCGCGGTCCCGCGCTGATCACACCGATACCACGACGTTCCATGTTCAGGCGGATGATCCGGTGATACTGCCCGCCCGTCATGGCATGGTCGACCTCGAGAAAGGTCTTGTAGACGTCCGCGTAATCCAGCGTCTCGATCGACAGGTGGTCCCAGATTCCGGCCATGGCAAAGCCCATGTAATCGCGCGAGGCGATCAGCGCATCAGCGAAGGCACCGGGATTTTGCGCATAAGCCGCGTCAAACAGCGGCTGGACTATCGCCTGATAATTCGGGTCCCCTTCGAGCCGGTCGGACAAATCCTCAAGCTCGGACGAGATCAACCCGCCAGCCAGCAAATTTTCGTGAAAGATATCGACCCAGATGTCGAACAGCGCGCCTGTCAGGACCTGACTGAGGTCATGTTCATGCACCCAGCCTCCGGCAAACTGGTACAACGTCACCTCGTTGGATGCGGACCGCAGCTGACCGTTGTTTGACACCTCGCCAAAGCGGTTGAGCCGGTTGAACGAATAGAGGTTGCCGCTGCTTGCCTCGAGCAGACCCACCAAAGCGCTGTCGAAATGCAGCAGGGAAATCAGCGCCACCATGTCCGCCGCGGATTCGTGAAAGCCGAAATATTCCCCGTTCACGTCGGTTTTGCCCGGCAGGCCAATCTCGTTGTAGATGATAAGGTGCCCGAATTCGTGAGACAGGATGTCAAAGCTCAGGCCAAATTCCACCAGTTCCCCGGTCTTGAGCGTGTAGGATCCAATCTCGATCGAACCGAAGCCCGCAAATGCATTGTCGAGCCCGCGCAGGAACAGAATTTCAAGCCGGTCGTAGTGGTCACGAAAGTGAAATTCGAGGCGGCGTTCAAAATACCGTTCCCAGATGTCCATGGTAAAGCGGATCGCGCCAAAGGCGTGGGCCTGTTCGAATTCGTACGTGCCAGTGTCGAGGTGGTCGAAATGGCCGTCGTCATCGGGATGGGCGAACGGCAACAGCGGGCCCTGCCACGGGGGACGGTAGTGAAAGGTCGATCCGCCGGGACCGGGGTAATAGCCATAGGCGCGTTCCTTGCCCACCGGGTCGATGACGTACATGCGGTGATCGGACGGGCCGGGCATGACCGTGCCGGCGGGGGACGAAACCCATATCGTCTCAGGCTCTTGCTGCTGATCAAGCGTGGGCAATTGCGGAAACAGCCTGAACCGTGTGCCGCCGGAATGTTCGGTTTCAACGTAGCTCACGCGTTGTGCCCCCCGTCTTTGTGATGCCACAGCAAATAGGTGCGCGCCATCATTTGTTCGAATGCGTCCCGGTCGGCGAAGTCGCTTGTCTTGATATAGGCGTCGAGATCATCGGGCACGGGGCGGTGCGTGACGGTCTCGAAATACCATTGCAAAAGCGCCCCGGGTTGCAGGTCGAGGCTGTCCGGTGCGGGGTTCGGGTGCCCGAGTGTATCCAGCGTGGCCGCCATGTGTCGCGCGCGCCTGCGCAGCCCCGCAAGCGTGCCGTCGCTCTGTAAGAGGTCGACCAGTGCCACGTCAAATGCGTCGCGGTGCTGTGCGATAACGTCGGTCAGTCCGATGTCTTCGGCGCAGCGATAGTGCAGCGCGTTGAGGTCCGTCTTGTGCGCTTCCAGCCAGTCATTGAGCGCTTGCGCGGTGTATAGTTGTCGTTCGGCCCGAAACCGTGTCACGGCGCGGTGCACCTCGGCCTGTGACACCTCCCAAGACGTGTCAGCGGCAAGCGTCGCCACCGCGCGGCGGCGCAGATCGACATAGGCCTCCGGGTCATGGCGCAACTGGTCCAAGATCAATGTGGTGTGGCGGTCCGGGCCCGCCGCGCGCACCAAGCCTTCCCACATGACGGTATGTTGGAAGGTGAACGTGGCCATAGGCTTGGGGATGTCCGAGGCCATATCGGTCAGCATCTGGAGCGCGTCGCGTTGTTTCTGGTCGACGGCGTGCTCGCGCACCCAGACGCGCAGGTCACCCGTGCCCAGCAAAGTGTCCCATGTGCGGTCAGGGAAATGCAGGGCCTTGGCTCGCATGATCAGTTGGGCCGCCGCATTGCCGTCGATCTGGCCCCGCTCGGTGGCCAGCGCCAGTGTGGCGCGGATGTTCACCATCGGCTCGGACAGCGCGACATAGCCCAGTTCCGCCGGACCGTGGCGCAAAGCCACCTCATCATCATCCTCAAAGGTGCCGTCACGATAGGCCTCGAATATCGCGCCGACGCCGACCATGCCAAAGCTGTGCAATTCGGCGGCGCGCAGAGCGCCCATGCTGGCCGCGCCAAACACCGCGATGCCTTGATCCAGCGCCCACAGGATTTCCTTGTGCCAGACCGATGGCACCCCGTCGAAATACCCGTCGATGAGACCGATGGCAGACGCGCCGTGCTGGCAGGCGGCATGGATGTCGCCGGTGCGGGCCGGCGGATGGAGCCGCGCCTGCGGCAGTATGTCGGTCACAGCGGCAGAGGCGATGGTGGGGCCCGCAAAGACGTGGATCATCGCGGCACCCGCAGTGCCCGGTCGCCGGGGCAATAGTCGTCGTGATCGTGCGGTCCTTCGAGGCCGGGAATGACGATGCGCTGCACAGCGATGCCAAAGGCGGGTTTGGCGAGGTCGACGGCGACGACCTCGGTTACACCCACGGCTTGCAGCCGTGTCAGGAGGATGTCCAGATCTTCTTCCAATGTCTCGCATCTGTGTGTGGGGATGTCCCCAAACGGAACCGCATGGGCGATGGGCCCCTCCATCAGTTCCTGAGCGTAGCGGTTTTTGCGTGCGATGCCTGCGGGCGTGTATTCTGTCGGGTGCAGGTCGTCGCGGGCACCGGTGATGTAGTTGGTGCGCACTTGCACGGCCTCGGTCAGCGCGCGCATCAGGGCGACCTCGCGGCACAGATGCGTGCCCGCGCCGCCACCCGAATGCCCATCGGCATCGCGCGTGTCGGTGATCAGACAGTGGAAGGTGGCTACGCCCACATCGCCGGACATGTCCCAGACCCCAACCGCCATGCCTGCGGCGGTCAGCGCGTCGATCACGCGTCGGCATTGCGGTTCCGTCACCGTGCCCAGATCAAGCTGCGTTGCGGCCTTGTGCCGGAATGGCAGGTGGTCCCACATGGTGTGGGCGTCTCGCTCGATCACCTCGCAGATGCCGTGCACCTGCGCCTCAAACGCGTGATTGCCCGAGGCCAGACCGTTGGTGCTGGCCACGAAGCAACCCGCATTGGGCTGGCGGGGCAGGGTATAGTCGGTGTGGACCAGTTCGGCGGGCAACCATACCGATTGACCGGAGACAAGGTCGCGCCCCTCGATCCAGTGCAGGACACGATCACGGTTGAAGGTGGTGCCGTGCAGGTATGGCAGCCTGTCCGTGTCGATCAGGCGACCCGTCTTGGCCTGTTGGTCCGCGCTGGCGGTCAGATAGGGCAGGTCGATCTCTTCGGCGTGGAACCCTTCGACGGCTTCCATCACCGCCGACGCTTTGGCGGCATCAAGGGTCAGCCCTTTGCCCTGCGACACCGACAGAGCGCGCGCATTCGGGCGGTAGGCGTTGACAACCGGGATGCCGATCCGGTCCAAACCGGTCACATTGGCCACCCGCGTGATGCCCATCGCCGCCAGATGCGGGTGCACGCTGGCCAGCGTGACAGCAGGGTCCACAATGCGATGGGTGCCGTCGGTAAAGGATTTGTGGGTGGTGGTCATCTTGTCTGCTATGCAAACACCAATCCCACGCGGCGCGAAATGGAAAATGCGCGCGGGCTGCGGGTCAGACCAGCCGTGACATTTCCTTGGCCGCGCGGACGAAATCCTGAAACAGCGGATGTGGCTCAAACGGTTTCGACTTCAGTTCCGGGTGAAACTGCACGCCGATGAACCACGGATGATCCGGCCATTCCACGATCTCGGGCAGGCGCCCGTCCGGCGACATGCCCGAGAACCGCAGGCCCGCCTCTTCGAGGCGTTCGCGGTACTTGATGTCGACCTCGTAGCGGTGGCGGTGGCGTTCGTCGATGGCAAGCGACCCGTAGGCCTTTGCCACTTTGGAGCCCTCAGACAGTACGGCATCGTATGCACCGAGGCGCATGGTGCCGCCCTTGTCGTCAGACACCTTGCGTTCCACCTTGTGATTGCCCTGTACCCATTCCTTGAGGTGGTAAACCACCGGGGTAAAACGTTTTTTCCCAGCTTCATGGTCAAATTCTTCGGAGCCGGCATCGGTGAGGTCAGCAGTGTTACGCGCCGCTTCGATCACCGCCATCTGCATCCCCAGACAAATGCCCAGATAGGGTACCTTGCGGGTGCGGGCGAATTCGGCAGCCTTGATCTTGCCTTCGGTGCCGCGTTCGCCAAAGCCGCCGGGCACGAGAATCGCATTGAACCCTTCGAGATGCGGGGCGGGGTCCTCGCGGTCAAAAAGTTCGGCATCCACCCACTCGACCTTGACCCGGACCCGGTTCGCCATGCCGCCGTGGGTCAGCGCTTCGGCGATGGATTTATAGGCGTCCTCAAGCTGGGTGTATTTGCCGACAATGGCGACCTTGACCTCGCCTTCGGCGTTGTGGATGCGGTCACTGACATCTTCCCATTTGCTCAGGTCGGGCTTGGGCGCGGGGCTGATCTGGAAGGCGTCCAATACCGCCTGGTCCAAACCCTCGCGGTGATAGGCCAGCGGAGCGTCATAGATGGTGCTGAGGTCCTGCGCGGCAATCACGCTTTCGGGGCGCACATTGCAGAACAGCGCGAGTTTTTCGCGTTCCTTGACCGGAATGGGGCCTTCGGAGCGACAGACAAGGATGTCGGGGGCAATGCCGATGGAGCGCAATTCCTTGACCGAGTGCTGAGTGGGCTTGGTTTTTAACTCGCCGCTGGCCTTGATGTAAGGCAGCAGGGTTAGGTGCATAAAGATGCACTGGCCGCGCGGTTTATCTTGGGAAAACTGGCGGATGGCCTCGAAAAAGGGCAGCCCTTCGATGTCGCCCACAGTGCCACCGATCTCGCACAGCATGAAATCAACCTCGTCATCGCCGATGTTGATGAAATCCTTGATCTCGTTTGTGACGTGCGGGATCACTTGAATCGTCTTGCCGAGGTAGTCGCCACGGCGTTCCTTTTCGAGCACGGTAGAGTAGACGCGGCCCGACGACACGGAATCGGTCTTGCGCGCGGCCACGCCGGTGAACCGTTCATAGTGGCCCAGGTCGAGGTCCGTTTCCGCACCATCATCAGTCACGAACACTTCGCCATGTTCAAAGGGCGACATGGTGCCGGGATCGACGTTCAGGTAAGGGTCCAGTTTGCGCAGGCGGACGGAAAAACCGCGCGCCTGCAACAGCGCACCAAGTGCGGCGGAGGCGAGGCCCTTGCCCAACGATGAAACAACCCCACCCGTGATGAAGATATAGCGCGCCATTTTCAGTGCTCTCCCGTGGTCGATGCGTGGCAAGAAGCCCGCAGTGGCGGTGCAAATGTTGCGCACCCCACGGGACCTCAGTGTAACAGGATTCGGTTCAGAGGGGCAAGGTTGCCGCAACATGATGTTGCAGCAATTTGGCCAACCTCAAGATTTTGGACGTGTGACGTGGGGTCAGTCGGCGGAGGGCACCAGAGGGCCGCTGTCGTCGGAAGCGGGCGGCAGCAGGTCTTCGCCGGGAGGGACCAGATCGTCCGCCGGTGTGTTTTGCGCAGGTGGCGTGATGCCCAACTGGTCAATGACCGACGTGCCCGAAGCATTGCGTGCCGCTAGGATCGTCAGCGTGATCGACGTGATGATAAACGCGATGGCGAGGATCCACGTCACCTTGCCCATGGCTGTGGCCGCCGCGCGACCGGTCGTGGCGCCGCCGCCGCCACCCATGCCCAAGCCGCCCCCTTCGGAACGTTGCATCAGAACCACGGCGACAAGGCCGAGGGCGAGGATCAGATGGATGATCAGAACGACGTTTTCCATGGAGGCTTTTGGGCACCTTTGCTGCGCGATGCGCGGTATCTATGCAAGTTTGCCAGAGGGGGCAAGGGTGCTGCGTGCTGGACATTGCCGCCCGCTATGATCAGGTTGACACCATGCCACATGATCACGACCACCCGCACAGTGTTTTGCCGCCCGAACCCGCCTTGCGCGTCAAGGCGTTGGAGACGTTGTTGACCCAAAAGGGGCTGATCGATCCGGCGGCGCTGGACGAGATCATCGACACCTACGAAAACCGCATCGGACCGAAGAACGGGGCGCATGTCGTGGCGCGGGCATGGAGCGATCCGGCCTTTAAGGCGGCATTGCTGGACGATGCGGACCCTGTGCTGGCCGAATTGGGCTATTATGGGCGGCAGGGCGAACACATGGTTGTGGTCGAGAATACGGATGCGGTGCACAACATGGTCGTGTGCACATTGTGCTCGTGCTACCCGTGGCCGCTGCTTGGGATTCCGCCGGGCTGGTACAAATCCGACGCCTACCGGGCGCGGGCCGTGCGGGAGCCGCGCAAGGTGCTGGCAGAGTTCGGGGTGAGTTTGCCGGATGAAACGGCAGTGCGGGTGTGGGATTCCACGGCGGAAGTGCGGTATCTTGTGTTGCCGGCGCGGCCTGCGGGCACCGAGGCTCTGAACGCAGTGGCATTGCAGGCGCTGGTTACCCGCGATTCGATGATCGGCTGCGGTCTGGCGGTTGCACCATGAGCCGGGTGCACGACATGGGGGGGCGGTTCGGTGACGGGCCGGTGACGCCTGAGCCGGAAGGGGTGAAATTCCATGCCGATTGGCATCCCCGCGCGCTGGCGGTGACGCTTGCCTGTGGTGCGTTGGGATTGTGGAGCATCGACCTGTCGCGGCATCGGCGCGAAGGGCTCGCGCCCACGGATTACGCGCGGTTCAGTTACTATGAGAAATGGCTTGCTGCACTGGCTGATCTGCTGGTGGAAACCGGTGCCGTGACACGGGCCGAGCTGGTAAGCGGCGTTGCTGATGGTGTGTCACCTTTGGCGGACAAACGGCTGGAGGCCGCGGATGTGGCCGGTGTTCTGGCACGCGGCGGACCCGCGACGCGGGTCGGTGGGCCGGTGGCCACATTTGCGCCCGGCGATGCGGTTGTGGCGCGCAAACCGGCAGAGAACGCGGCCGTCGCCGGGGGCCACACCCGGCTGCCCGGGTATCTGGCCGGGGCGACAGGAGTGGTGGTGCGATGCCACGGGGCACATGTGCTGCCGGACAGCAACGCACATGGCTTTGGCGAGGACCCGGAGCCGCTTTATGCGGTGGCGTTCAAGGCAGAGAGCCTTTGGGCGCATCCCGAACATCCCGGCGACGAGGTCGTGGCCGACCTCTGGCAGAGCTATCTGAGCCGCGCATGACGCCGGACCCGGTATTCGAGGCACCGTGGCACGCGCAGCTTTTTGCGTTGACCGTCCATTTGAACGAAGCGGGGCATTTCGCGTGGCCCGACTGGGCGGAGCGGTTTGGGGCCACGTTGCGCAGGCACGGTGCGGATACCGCGCTGAACGGTGGGGACGATTATTTTGCCGCGTGGCTGGAGACGCTGGAGGCGATTCTGGTCGAGCTTGGCACCGCAGACGCGGCGGAGACGGCGCGGCTGACGGAGGCGTGGCGGGCCGCTTATCTGCACACGCCCCACGGAGCGCCTGTGACGCTGGAGTGACGATGGTCGGACGCTCTTTGGCCTTGCCAAAGACGCCCCGCCCACCGTCCCTTATTCGTCGATATCATCCACGTCCGCCTGACCGGAGAGGCGACGGCGCACAAGGCTCCAGCTGAGGCCAATGCCGAGGACAAGCGACAGCGCAACAAGGCCGATCCACGTGTTGAGGTTGCGGTTTTCCAGCGACAGCAGGCCCACATCGTAGAGCACCCAGAGGATTGCGCCGACCAGAGCCAGTACCAGCGCCATGCCGAACGCTCCGATGGAGCGCAGCGTGGCGCGCAGATAGATGATGTAGCCCACGATCAGCAGCAGCCCGATCAGCACGGCGATAGACAGGTTCGCGCCGCCATATTCGGAGACCCAGACCACATAGTTGTATTGGGTTGGATTGTAGGTTGCGGCCAGAAGGCCAAGGGCGCACACCCAGCGCAGGAAAAAGCCCATATGTCGTGGCTCCGTTTGGATCGTTTGGGGCGTGTCATGGCGGAGCGCGGCGCATGGTTCAAGCGCCGGACCCTCCGGGGGTGGTATTTTTGGTCAGAAGAAACGAAGTATCGGTTTGCGTCCCAGCACCGTGCCGCTATACCGGCGCGGGTTTGCATCGAAAGGGCTCAAGCATGGCCAACGTAGTGGTTGTCGGCGCGCAGTGGGGCGACGAAGGCAAGGGCAAGATTGTCGATTGGCTGAGCGAGCGGGCCGATGTGATCGCCCGGTTTCAGGGCGGCCACAACGCGGGTCACACGCTGGTCATCGATGGCGAGGTCTACAAGCTGCACGCGCTGCCTTCGGGTGTGGTGCGGGGCGGCAAGCTGAGCGTGATCGGCAATGGTGTCGTGCTGGACCCGTGGCATCTGGTGTCGGAGATCGAGACATTGCGCGCGCAAGGTGTGGAGATCACACCCGAAACGTTGATGGTTGCCGAGAACACCCCGCTCATCCTGCCCATCCATGGCGAGTTGGACCGGGCGCGCGAGGCGCAAAATTCTGTCGCCAAGATCGGGACGACAGGCCGGGGCATCGGGCCGTGCTACGAGGACAAGGTCGGGCGGCGCGTCGTGCGCGTGGCGGACCTTGCCGATCAGGCGACGCTGGAGTTGCGGGTGGACCGGGCGTTGGTGCATCACGATGCGTTGCGGCGGGGTCTTGGGCTGGAGCCGGTTGACCGTGATGCGCTGATCGCCAAGCTGGCGGAGGTTGCTCCTGCCATTCTGGACTATGCCGCGCCGGTCTGGAAGGTGATGAATGAGGCGCGCAAGGCGGGCAAGCGCATCCTGTTCGAAGGGGCGCAAGGGGCGCTGCTGGACATTGATTTTGGCACCTATCCGTTTGTCACCTCGTCGAATGTGATTGCGGGGCAGGCCGCGACCGGGGTTGGCATGGGCCCCGGCAGCATCGATTTTGTGCTGGGCATCGTAAAGGCGTATACCACCCGTGTGGGCGAGGGGCCGTTTCCGACCGAGCTTGAGGATGCGGACGGGCAGCGGCTGGGGGAGCGTGGGCATGAATTTGGCACCACAACCGGGCGCAAGCGGCGCTGTGGGTGGTTTGATGCCTGCCTTGTGCGGCAGACCTGTGCGACCTCTGGCGTGAACGGCATTTCGCTGACCAAGCTGGATGTGCTTGACGGGTTCGAGACGCTGAAGATTTGTGTGGGCTACATGCTGGACGGGGTGCGGATGGATTACCTACCCACCGCGGCCGATCAGCAGGCGCGTTGCACACCGATCTACGAAGAGATGCCGGGGTGGAGCGAATCCACCGAAGGGGCGCGCAGCTGGGCCGACTTGCCGGCCAATGCGATCAAATATGTACGGCGGGTTGAGGAGTTGATCGACTGTCCGGTCGCGCTACTTTCCACCTCGCCGGAGCGGGAAGACACAATCCTGGTCCGCGATCCCTTTGCTGACTGAGGAGCGCGCCAATGGCGTTGCGTTACAAGACCCGCAAGCGGCTAGCACTGCTCATCCTGATTGTTGGGCTGCCGCTCTACATCATGGCGGCAGTGAGCCTTGTTGCGCTGTTCGAGCGTCCGTCGATCCTGCTGGAACTCGCCATATACGTGGGTCTTGGCGTGATCTGGGCGATCCCGCTCAAGTTCATTTTCAAGGGAATTGGGCAGCCTGATCCGGATGCGTGACCGGGGCTGGTCCGGAACGCAAAAGGGCGGCGCACCGGAATGCACCGCCCTGTTCCATGTGCGGATCGTGGTTCAGCCTGCGGCGCGTTCGTCCGGGCGGTAACCGATGTCGCTGGTGACGGTGAACCGACCACCCTTGCGCTTTTCGATCTTGCCCGCGCGCAGAAGCTGGCCAAAAGAGCGCAGCCCGTCTTCGCGGCTGAAGTCCTCTTTCTCTACCTGACGCACCTTGGTCATCAGCTGCGGGCGCGAGAACTGGTCGTGCCCTTCGACAAAGCTGAGATAGCTTGCCGCAGCTTCGAGCAGATCGGGCAGGCTGTGCGCGCCCATGTCGGCGGCATAGTCGGCAAAGCTGCCATCGGCAGTGTCGATCGCGGCGGGTTCTTCGGCTTGGGCGATGCGGCGCGGGCGCACCGGGCCGCTTGGGGCCGCACCTTCTAGGTCGACGCGCTGCTCGGCCACGAGCTTCAGAGGGGCAGGCCGCTCTGCTGCGGGGCGGGCGTCGCGTGTGCCGGAGGCCGCGGGACGGCGCGGCACCACGACGGAGGCCAGATCGGAACGGAACGCGCCTTCGTCCTTGATGGTGTCGTCGCCGATCCCAGCATCCGCCTTTTTCGCCATGACAGCGGCCTTGAGGTGCTGGAACGCGTTGCGGCGACGCGAGCCTTCGGGCTCTTCCATTTGGCTGTCGGCTTCGGCCATCAGGCGAGAGACATCCGCGTCGGCCACGGGCATCTCCTGTGCGTCCTCTGCCATGGAACCGACCGCCGAGGCATCGTCCATCTGTTGCAGATCGCTCAGATCATCGGCGTCTGTTTCAGGCAGTTCGGCGGCAACCGCAGCCAGTTCGGCCTGCAACTCGGCTTCTTCCTCTTCGGACAGGGACGAGACGGCGGTGGCCTCTTCTTCGTCCTCAATCTCTTCGATATGACCTTGGGCGAGGGCGGCGTCGATATCGGCGCGCTTGACCTTGATGATGCGGGCGCGCCGCGGTGACGGTGTGTCGGTTGCATCCGTCTCGGCGACCTCATCCTCGATCTCGTCGTCGATGTCATCGTCCATGTCAGCGCCAAAGAGGTTTTCGGCGGCGCCGCTGTCCGCTGTGTCGATGTCGAGATCGGCGGCAAGGCTGTCGATGCCTGCGTCATCTTCTTCGATCACGTCCTGCGGAGCCTCGGCCAACGCGTCGGCTGCGTCCGATGTGTCGGCATCATACCGTGCGAGGATGTCGGAAATTTCGTCATCCGCGTCTTCGTCCGTCACGGCCTCGACCGAATCATCCGCGTCCGCAGCAGCCTCAAAGGTTGCGCGGGCATCGGCAAGGGTCTCCCCGACCTCTGCTTCGGCTGGGTAATCTTCGGGGATGTCGATGTCGGTTTCGTCAGTCGCGGCAAAGGCTTCGGCATGTTCGTCTTCGAACATGTCATCATCTAGCCCGTCTTCCTTGCTTTGGCTGACGACGGCGCGAATGCGTTGCAGCTTGGCCGCGATGCTATCGGGGGCGGGCGCTTCTGGCGTGTCCACCACCTCTTCGGCTTCGATCATGGCGGGCGCGGCATCCTCGTTTTCACCTTCGGCCACATCGGCAGTGGTGTCGGCAAAGAAGGCTTCGGCGCTGTCATCGGGTGTTTCGTCCGCGTCCGTATCCACATCGGCCATCAGCGCATCGAGGTCGTCCGTGTCGCCGGTGGCATCCGCGGTCACTGCGTCTTTGGGCAGGTCGTCGTTGGTGGCATCGTCAGAGAGCGCGGCAGTGGGCTCGTCTTCTGCGGTGGCGTCCGCCTCGTCCGAAGCATCCAGCGCTGCGGAGAGCGAATCCATGTCAAAGGCGGCGTCAGTGTCCGCATCTTCGACCGTCTCTTCGGTATCCGTGACCGGTGCGTCGACAATGACGTCTTCAACCTCCGGCGCGGTCTGAGCCTGCACGGCAGGTTCAGGCTGATCGGTTTTTGCCTCTTGCGGTTCGGGCGCGACGACCTCGGGCGCGTCAGCAACCACATCGGCCACGGTGATCGCCGCGGGGGCGGCGGCCTCTGGCTCCGCGCTCAGGACAATGCGGCCTTCCTGCTCGCGCGCTTCCACGCGGCGGGAAATCTCACGTTCGGCAATACGGGCCAACATCTCGGCATCGGGTTGCGGGGGTTCGGCACCGAAATACCTGTCATCGGCAGCCAGATCGCGAAAATACTCCGCAATCGCCTTCATCGTGCCAAAACTGTCGTCAAATCCCTCCAACGTGCACGAGAATGTGCCGTAGGATACTGTCAAAATTTTATTATTACTCATCATCGGATGCTCATCCTCTGCCGATTTTCGACAATTTCTATAGAGCTGAACTGCGGACCAAAGCGGCCCGAATCTGTGCCGGGTACGGTATCATTTCGAGGCGACATTGTGATTTGTTTCTCAAAAATGCATTAAAGCCGGATGATCACAAGCATTGTTCACAAAAATGAACCCGTTACGCTCGTAGGCGGCGGCAATGCGTCGGCATCGATGGTATTGGACACCGTTGCGCGTGCGCCGACTTGCGTCGCGGCAGACGGGGGCGCGGCGCTTGCGCTGCAAGCGGGCATTGATCTGGCCGCTGTGATCGGTGATTTCGACAGTCTGCCGGGCAAATTGCGCCATGCGTTGCCGCCCGACCGGCTGCATCACATCGCGGAACAGAACAGCACGGATTTCGACAAGGCTTTGCGCAACATCAGCGCGCCCTTGGTTTTGGCGGTGGGGTTCACCGGCGCGCGGCTCGATCACCAACTCGCCGTGCTCTACGTCTTGACCAAGTACCCCGATCGGCCTTGCATCCTGATCGGCGAGACTGAGTTGACCTTTCTCTGCCCCCGCACGCTGAACTTACCGACCCAAGCGGAGGACGTGGTGTCGCTGTTCCCACTGGGACCGGTGCAGGGCACATCCCAAGGATTGAAGTGGCCCATTGATGGTCTGCAATTCGGTCCGCTGACGCAAATCGGCACGTCCAATGCGGCGCTTGGCCCGATCCGGATCGAGGTGGACGCGCCGCATATGCTGGTGATGGTGCCACGGGCGCAGCTGGATGCCGTTATACAGGCGCTGGTGTCCGCGCCTCTATCCGGGCGATGGCCCGCTCGCGCAGGACAATATACAAACCCGCCGCAATCGTGATGAGAATACCGGCCAACGCCAAGCCATTGGGAAAGTCGGAAAAAACGATCAACCCAATGATCGTCGCCACCGGGATTTCGAGGTACTGCATCGGTGCGAGCGTGGCCGAGGGCGCATAGCGCAGCGACCACGTCATCAGCAGATGCGCCAGCGTGCCCAGCAACCCAATGGCGAGCAGCAGGCTCCATTCCAGACCGGTCGGCGTCTTGAGCGTCAGGGCAAAGATGCCGCTCGACTGCGTGAGCAGCAGGAGCGGTCCCATGATCACCACCGCCATGACACCGCTGACCGCCTGTAGACCGACGGGGTCCGTTTCCTTGGCAATCTGGCGCGTGACAAGCATGAAAACCGAGAAGTTGACGGCCACAACCAGCGGCAGAAGAGCGGGCCAGCCCACCTCAACAAAGCTGGGCTGAACGACCATGAGCGTGCCGACAAACCCCACAACACAGGCCCAAAGGCGGCGCGCGCCGACCTCTTCGCCCAGCACGAATTTGCCCAGCAGCAGCATCAGGAACGGCATGACAAAGGCGATGGCCACCGCATCCGCAAGCGGCAGGTATTGCAGGGCCGAGAACATCGCCCCGATGCCAAAGATATGCAGAACGGTGCGCAGCACGGTCAGGCGCAGCACGCGGCCCTGCATCCGCCACATGCGCCGCGTGGCCCAGACAAGCGGGATCAGCACCAGCGCCTGTACCGCAAAGCGGATGAACAAAAGCTGTCCCAGCGGCACCGATTGCCCCAGCAGTTTCGCCACCGCGTCCCCCATCGGAGCCACGATGCAAAAGCCGAGCATGAGTATAACGCCCAACAGGGGCCGGTCTTGGGACATGGGGCGCACGCTACCCGATATCGCGGGTTTGACAACAGGCCATTGCGAGCGAACTGACGCTATCTGACGTCATCGGGTTGTGCTTGACAAACATCTGGCGTCCATTCCACCGTAGGTAGTGACCGGGATTATTTCCCCGGCACCTCTGGTGTGTGGATTGTTTTGCATACCGGCTTTTTCAAAAGGGAACATTTGATGCCGCATCCCGGTCGGCCCGACAGCGATCCCTATGCCTACTACAACACGGCCTATGAACTGGGTGCCGACCTTGCCCGAAGGCGCCTGACCGAATTCGCGAACGATCCTGACAGTGTGTTTGACAACCCCGGCACTGAAAAGAACAAGGCCAAGCCGGTTGCTGACAGGCACATTGGACTGTTGGGTGGTCCGCGTGGCAAAAAGGGGTTTGAAGGGTCGTGGCGACGGCTAGAGTCCGGGCAGGACGAACTGTTTTCGACGGGCATGACGTATCATCTTTTTACCGGATACTGGGAAGTCCTGATATCCAGCAGCCTGCATGTCGGGGCTGCGCATGAACTGGGGCAGGAGTTGAAGGCATTTCTGCAGGTCGTATCCAATGCCCGCCTGTCGACCATGACAGTGCGCTCCGAGGAAACCTATTTTGGTGAAAAAGAGTTGCCGGAGCCAAGCGATCCGGACCCGGTAGAACCCGAAGTCACCCAGCACACCACCAAGCGGTCCGGACCCAAACAGGAAAGTATGGCTGCGTTTCACATCTTCCGTGACAAGGAAACGCTGAAACATATCCAGAGCATGTTTCAGGCCGGTGGGACGGTGGAGAATGTGATTCACTCCATGACGGCCCGGGCAATCGAAACGACACTGAATGCCGTTGCCCGTCCGACATCCACCTTTTCACCCGGCGCAGTGCCACAGGCCTACCTGGACACCGGCGAGGCAGAACGAAACTTGGCCAAAAATCAGCGGAACGGTCTGGTGAGGCATGTGAACCCCAACTACAAGCGCCGCCATTCTGTCGGCAGTCAGGCCTTTGACGCCGAGTATCTCGAAACCCTCATGCAATATAACAAAAAGGGCGACGTGACGCCCGGAGTGAAGCGCATTCACGCCGGTGATCGCAGTCGCAGTGTGTCACCGGTACGTGAGCCGCGAGGCGCGAAGAAAAAGCAAAAACCGCTCAGCCAGTCGCAAGGCGCTGTTGGAACGGGCAACAGCGGCCCGTGACATTCGCCTCGCGATGATCAGCAGTTGGGCACGTTGACAGCAAGGCCCCCCAGCGACGTCTCCTTGTACTTCTCGCTCATATCCGCACCGGTCTGGCGCATCGTCTCGATGCAGGCATCAAGCGGCACCAGATGCGTGCCGTCGCCGCGCAGGGCAAGAGAGGCGGCAGACACGGCCTTGATCGCGCCCAGCCCGTTGCGCTCGATACAGGGCACCTGCACCAGTCCGCGCACGGGATCGCACGTCATACCGAGGTGATGTTCCAGCGCAATCTCGGCCGCGTTTTCGATCTGGGCGGGTGTGCCGCCCATCACGGCGCAAAGCCCGGCTGCGGCCATAGCGGCGGCGCTGCCGACCTCGGCCTGACACCCCGCTTCGGCACCAGAGATCGACGCGTTGTACTTGACCAGCCCGCCGATGGCGGCGGCGGTCAGCAAAAAATCCTCGATATGGGCCTCGGACGCGCCCGGTACGTGGTCGAGGTAATAGCGCAGCGTTGCGGGCAGCACGCCCGCCGCGCCATTGGTGGGGGCCGTGACGACTTGCCCGCCTGCCGCGTTCTCTTCGTTCACCGCCATGGCATAGACACTCATCCAGTCGTTGATGGTGTGCGGTGCGGTCAGGTTCATGCCGCGCTCTTCCAAGAGCTTGTCATGGATCCCCTTGGCGCGCCGCTTGACCATCAGACCGCCGGGCAGGGTGCCGTCCGTCGTCAAACCGCGGTTGATACAATCGTTCATCACTTGCCACAGCCGTTTGGTGCCGGATTTCAGATGTGGGTCGCCGTTGCGCGACACTTCGTTGGCGCGCTTCATCTCGGCGATGGATTTGCCCGAGGCTTGGGACATCTCCAGCATCTCGGCAGCGGTCTTGAACGGGAAGGGGACCGGCGCGCCCTCATCGGTCGCCTTGCCCGCGGCCAGTTCTTCTTCGGTCATGACGAAACCACCGCCGATGGAATAGAACACCTGCCGCAGGGTTACGTCGCCTTGCGCGTCCGTGGCCATCAGGATCATGCCGTTGGCGTGTCCGGTCAGGGCGGTATCATAGTCAAAGACGAGATCGGTTTTGGGGTCAAAGTGCAAGGGTGGCAGGCCGTCGGGATGCAATTGACGGGTTTCGGCGAGTTTGGCTAGCACCGCTTCGGCCCGTTCGTGATCGTAGCTATCGGGCACAAAGCCCGCCAGCCCAAGGATCGTGGCCCGGTCCGTTGCATGGCCGACGCCGGTAAACGCAAGCGAGCCATGGAGAGAGGCGCGCACACCCGCAAACTGGAAGGGTGACCCGCGCATCATGTCGAGAAAGCGCGCCGCAGCCACCATAGGCCCCATCGTGTGGGACGAGGACGGACCGATGCCGACCTTGAACATTTCAAAAACAGAGAGAAACATGGGCTAAAGCGCTATCCCTTCGGGCGGATTGGGGCGCCGGGGCGCGGTGAACGGGGTGGGGCCAAGACCTTCGGCGGCCTGCACGGCATGAACGGCGGCGCGGGTTTCGAGCGCCTCGGCCATGCTGTGCAGCGCAGGCCAGCGCGTGATGTCGAACCATACGGTCTGGCCCTCGGGGTAGATGCCGCACCATCGCAGGATGGCGGCGATGTAGTAGTGCAGGACAGAAGGTGCCGCGTGCTCGGGATGGTCCGCAATGTACCGGTCGAGCAGGTCAAGACCCTTGGGCAGCGTCATGTCGGGCGCGCTGTGCCGGGTGATCTGCGCGCGCAGGTTGGCCTGCGCGTCGGGGTCCGGCCCTACATATTTGGCCGGATAGAACAGCATACGCAGGTGCGCGTGCACCGTGTTCGAGGTGAAAAACAGCCATTTGAGGAAGGCCGCCCGGTCTGCGTCGCCCGGTTGTGGGGCCATGGCGCGGTGCGTTTCGGTCAGCCACAGCAGGATGGCGGCTGTCTCGAATAGGGTGCCTTCCGGGGTCTCAAGCGCAGGAATCAGACCGGCGGGATTGATGGCGCGGTAGGCCGCACTTGCCTGTGCCTGTGCCGCGCGGTCCACCAGCGCGGTGCGATAGGGCACGCCCAGCTCTTCGAGCGTCATCCGCACGATGATCGAGGCGTTGTCGGGCGCATAATGGAGGACGTAGGCCATGGCTCGGTTCTACAGACGCCGCATCTGCGTGCAACGCCTCAAAGCGACAGGTCGGACACCGTTTCGGTCAGGCTTAACCGGCAATTAACCCTGAAATGATTGCCTGCTGAAAAATGGAGGAGGATGCCATGCGCTGGTTCATTGCGGCCCTGTCGCTGATCACATGTCTGATGCCGTGGCGGGCCGGGTTCGGGCAGGAACTGTCGCCCGATGCGCTGGCGGCCGCGCTGACCGCGCGCACACCGGGCGCAACGCTGGAGCGGCTTCAGGGCAATCCGCAGGCCTTCATCGAAGAAGCGGCGGGGCTGATCCTTGGCTATGGGCAGGGTGGGGCGCTGACCGCGGACCAGATCGAGACGGCCATCGCGGCAGAACTATCGCGCTTGCGGGCGCGCGAACTGCGCCGCTTGCTCGAAGCGGATCTGGACAATGACCTGAACGTGACACGCGCCGAACGCGATGTGCAGATTGCAGCGGCCAGTGCCACGATGCGGGGCCGTTTGCTGATCTGGCACAGGGCGGCAGATGCCAACCGCGACGGCACCGCCACATGGGCCGAGATGCGCGCCCATGCGCAAGCCCGGTCTGAGGCGGGGCTGTCCGCGCGGGCCCGTGCGGGGATGCGTGCCATGCTGGTTTTCGATCTGGATGGTGACGGGCGCGTGGTTCTGGACGAAGTGCTCGAAGCGGTTGACGCGCTGGATGGCGGCGTGTGACAGGCCCGCATGGCGAGACGTGGCCAAGGCGGGGGGTTAGGGGTCGCCACCCCGGCGCGCGGCCTCTATAACCACGCCAGCACCAAAAGGAGTCGCCCCGTTCATGCCCGGAGAATTGTCCCCCATCGACAAAGCGAAATTCGTCGCCGCCAAACGCGCCGCCGATTATGTCGAGGATGGGATGCGTGTGGGCCTTGGCACCGGGTCAACCGCCGCGTGGCTGGTGCGCTGTCTGGGCGAACAGGTTCGCGAAGGCGGGCTGCGGTTTCGCGGCGTGCCCACGTCCACGCGCACCGCTGACCTTGCCCGCGAGGTGGGGATCGAAGTCATTTCGCTCGACGAGGCCAAGTGGCTGGACCTGACCATTGATGGCGCGGACGAGTTCGACGGCGACCTCAACCTGATTAAGGGCGGTGGCGGCGCGCTCTTGCAGGAAAAGATTGTGGCGACCGCCTCCGATCAAATGGTGGTGATCGCTGACATCGGCAAAGAGGTCGAACACCTCGGCTCCTTTCCGCTGCCCATCGAAGTGATCCCCTTTGGCTGGCAGACCACTCAGGCGCTGGTCGAGGAAACTCTTATTTCCATGGATGTTCTGGGCCGTCAGTCCACCTTGCGGATGAACGGCGACCGGCCCTTTATGACCGACGAAGGCAACCACATTCTCGACCTGCATCTGCAGCGCATCGGCAACCCGAGGCAGCTGAGCCTTGTGCTGAACCAGATGCCGGGTGTGGTTGAAAACGGGCTGTTTATCGATATCTGTGACGCTGTCGTGATTGGCTACGGCGATGGCCGGGTCGAGGTGCGCGACATCAATGAAGGCACGGTGGAGCAGGACCGCCTCGATTTTCTTGAGACCGACAACCTGTTCACTGACCTGGCAGAGTAAGGACCCCGAGCATGGCAGAATATGACTACGACCTCTTCGTGATCGGAGGCGGTTCGGGCGGGGTGCGCGCAGCACGTGTGGCCGCAGGCGAAGCAGATGCCAAGGTCGCGCTGGCCGAAGAAGACCGCTATGGCGGCACCTGCGTGATCCGTGGTTGCGTGCCCAAAAAGCTGATGGTGTTTGCCAGCGAGTTTTCGCACATGCCCGAACTGGCGGCGGGATATGGTTGGGACATCAACCCCGGCACGTTCAACTGGCGTGCGTTCTGCGACCATCTGAACACCGAACTGAACCGGCTCGAAGACGTCTACAAATCGCTGTTGGACAATTCCGGCGTGGACCGGTTCGATGCCCGCGCCACCATCGAGGATGGCCACACCGTCAAACTGTCCACCGGCGAGACCAAGACCGCCAAGACCATTCTGCTGGCCAATGGCGGGCATCCGGTGCGCCCTGATTTGCCCAATGCCGATCTGGGCATCGTATCGGACGACATTTTTCATCTCGAAAGCCTGCCCAAATCGCTGCTGATCGTCGGGGGTGGCTATATCGCCTGCGAGTTCGCTTGCATCATGCACGGACTGGGCGTTGAGGTGACGCAATACTATCGCGGGGCGCAAATTCTGCGCGGCTTTGACGATGAGGCGCGCGGCCTGATCGCCGAGGCAATGCGGTCGCGGGGTATCGATGTGCACACCGGGACGGATATCGTGGAGATGCGGCGCGCCGCTGACGTAGACGACGGCGCCCGGCCCACCGATTCCGATGCCGCCATGGGCGCGTCGGCACAACAAAGCAACATCCTCACTGAACAGACCCGAGACGCGGCGGACCCGTCGCGTGGTGGGCCGATCTGGGTCAAGGCCACGAACGGGCGCGAACGTGTGTTCGACACCGTGCTGTTTGCCACGGGCCGGACACCCAACAGCGCTGACATGGGCCTCGAAGACTTGGGCGTAAAGCTGGGTCGCCGCGGCGAGGTTGTCGTGGACGAATACTCCAAGACGGATGTGGACAGCATCTATGCGGTGGGCGATGTGACCAATCGTGTGAACCTGACGCCGGTCGCCATTCGCGAGGGCATGGCCTTTGTCGAGACAGTGTTCAAAGACAACCCGACGCCGGTCGATCACGCGCTGATCCCGTCTGCGGTGTTCACGCAGCCTGAATATGGTTCGGTTGGGATGACGGAAGAGCAGGCGCGCGATCAGGAAGAGATTGAGGTTTACTGCACGTCGTTCCGCCCGATGCAGACCGCCTTTGCCGGGCAATCCGACCGGGTGCTGATGAAACTCATCGTCGCGAAGGAAAGCCGCAAGGTGCTGGGCTGTCACATCGTCGCACCACATGCGGGCGAGATGATCCAACTGGCGGGCGTGGCCATCAAGATGGGCGCGACCAAAGAGGATTTCGACCGGACCGTGGCGGTGCATCCGACCATGTCCGAAGAGATCGTAACCATGAGAACGCCCATGCGGACCGCTTGAATTTGTGGCGGAAACACACAGTTATGGGCCAAGGCGTAGCGGATGCTGCGCGATCAAAAGGAGAAATACACCATATGGCTGGCAACACGGGCGGCCCCTGGGGCGGTGGCGGTAATTCCGGCGGCAACGGCGGCGGGCGTGACAACGGTTCACGCGGCCCCGGTCGCGGCAATGGCGGCGGCGGGCGTGGCCCGGGCGACGAAGGACCGCAAATCCCCGAAATCGACGAGTTGGTCAAAAAGGGCCAAGAGCAGTTGCGCGTTCTCATGGGCGGTCGCGGCGGAGGCAACACCGGCGGCGGCGCAGGTGGCGGCGGCGGCGCAGGCCCGTTCCTGACCCGCGGCACCATCGGCATTGCTGCTGTGATCGGCGTTGTCCTATGGGGCATGGCGAGCTTTTACACAGTCCGTCCCGAAGAACAGTCGGTTGAGCTGTTCCTTGGCGAATTCTCCTCTGTCGGTAATCCCGGTCTGAACTTTGCCCCGTGGCCCGTGGTCACAGCAGAAGTTATCCCCGTCACACGCGAACAAACCGAAGAGATCGGTGTGGGCGGACGCGGTGGAGACGCGGGCTTGATGCTCACCGGCGACGAAAACGTGGTCGACATCGATTTCCAAGTGGTTTGGAACATCACCGAACCGGACAAGTTCCTGTTCAACCTGCGCGATGCGCGCCCGACGATCCGGGCCGTGTCTGAATCGGCGATGCGCGAAATCATTGCGCAATCCGATCTTGCACCGATCCTGAACCGGGATCGCGGGTCCATTGCGGATCGTTTGCAGGAACTGATCCAAAATACGCTCGACAGCTATGACGCGGGCGTGAACATCATCCGTGTGAACTTTGACAAGGCCGACCCGCCGCAGGAGGTGATTGACGCCTTCCGTGACGTGCAAGCCGCCGAGCAAGAGCGTGACCGGTTGCAAAACGTGGCCGACGCCTATGCCAACCGGGTCCTCGCCGAGGCGCGTGGTCAGGCCGCTCAGCTTCTCGAAGAAGCCGAAGCGTACCGCGCCCAGCAGGTCAACCAGGCCGAAGGTGAGGCGTCCCGCTTCTCCGCTGTTCTGGAGGAATATTCCAAGGCACCAGACGTGACACGCAAGCGTTTGTATCTGGAGACGATGGAAACTGTTCTGGGCAGGATCGACAAAATCATTCTGGATGAGAACAACGACGGTGGCGGGCAGGGCGTTGTCCCCTATCTGCCACTGAATGAACTGCGCCGTGGCGCAACAGGAGGGTCGAACTGATGCGTCGTTCCACTTATCTGATCCCGATCCTCGTCGTTCTGGGCGCAATTGGCCTCAGTTCAGTCTACATCGTGGACGAGCGTGAAAAGGCGCTGGTGCTGCAATTTGGTCGTGTGGTCGACATCAAGGAAGACCCCGGTCTGGCCTTCAAACTGCCGCTGATCCAAGAAGTCGTGCGTTATGACGACCGGATCCTCAGCCGCGACGTCGAACCGCTGGAGGTCACGCCGCTGGATGACCGTCGTCTGGTTGTCGACGCGTTTGCGCGCTACCGGATCGTGGATGTGAACCAGTTCCGTCAGGCGGTTGGTACGGGTGGTGAACAATCTGCCGAACGCCGCATCGACGGTATTCTGCGGAACGAACTGCGCGAAGTGCTGGGTTCTGTGTCGTCCAATGATATCCTGAGTTCGGATCGGGCCGCGCTGATGCTGCGCATCCGCAACGGCGCGATTGCCGAAGCGCGTGCGCTGGGCATCGAAGTGGTGGACGTGCGCCTCAAACGCACCGACCTGCCGCCGGAAAACCTTGATGCGACATTCGAACGGATGCGCGCAGAGCGTGAGCGTGAGGCTACAGATGAACGTGCCCGAGGTAACGAGGCGGCGCAGCGTGTGCGGGCCCAAGCCGACCGGACCGTGGTCGAACTGACCTCGGACGCCGAACGTCAGGCGGAGATCATTCGGGGTGAGGCAGATGCCCGCCGCAACGCGATCTTTGCCCAAGCCTTTGGCGAGGATCCGGAATTCTTTGAATTCTACCGCTCGCTCACGGCCTACGAACGCGCGTTGCAGGGCTCGAACTCGACCATGGTGATGTCGCCGGACAGCGAGTTCTTTAACTACTTGCGCTCCGATCAGGGGTCGCGCAGCGCCGAAGGCGACTGATGGCTTGGATTCTACTGGCCTTGGGCTGTGTATTGATTGTGGAGGGGCTGGCCTATGCGCTGGCCCCTTCGCTTATCGAACGGGTGCTGGAAGTGCTGCGCAGCCTGCCCGAAACAGCCCGTAGACAATTGGGTGCGCTGGCGCTGGTGTCGGGACTGATTTGCGTCTGGCTTGCCTTCTTCATCGGTCTTTAACCAATATGGCGCTCACATGGGCCTCACGGTCTGTTGAAAGATGTGACGTGCGTTCCATCTTTAATGTTGCGCGTATGCAACCCTACATGCACCCTGTGCGCAGGCGCGCACTGAGATGTGCAGATGGCCGTTTCGGCCCAAAGTAAAGATGCAGGAGAACCCGTGATGCAGTCCAAGGCAATCGCCGTTTCGAGACAGCTTCCCCACCCCAACATCATCCGGGCGTTCTGGCTGGGCGCACTGGCGCTGGCCTTTGTGCTGGTACAGGCGCTGGCCGCACAGGCCCGTCCCGAAAGCCTCGCCCCGCTGGCGGAACAGATCAGCCCGTCGGTGGTCAACATTACCACCTCGACCGTGGTCGAAGGTCGAACAGGCCCGCAGGGCATCGTGCCCGAAGGCTCGCCCTTCGAGGATTTCTTTCGTGAGTTTCAGGACCGCAACGGTCCCAGCGACCGGCCCCGCCGGTCCTCGGCACTCGGGTCCGGCTTTGTGATCTCCGAAGACGGCTATATCGTGACAAACAACCACGTCATCGAGGGCGCGGACGAGATCAATATCGAGTTCTTCAACGGCGACGAGTTGACCGCGACATTGGTCGGCACCGACCCCAATACCGACATCGCGCTGCTAAAGGTCGAGGCCGACGCGCCGCTGCCGTTTGTGCCGTTTGGTGACAGTGATGGCGCCCGTGTGGGCGATTGGGTCGTGGCCATGGGCAACCCGCTGGGGCAGGGTTTTTCGGTATCGGCCGGGATCGTTTCGGCGCGCAACCGGGCGCTGTCGGGCAGCTATGACGACTACATCCAGACGGATGCCGCGATCAACCGGGGCAACTCGGGCGGTCCGCTGTTCAACATGGATGGCGAGGTGATCGGTGTGAACACTGCGATCCTGTCGCCCAATGGCGGTTCCATCGGCATCGGCTTTTCGATGGCGTCGAATGTGGTGACCAAGGTCGTGGACCAGTTGCAAGAGTTTGGCGAGACCCGCCGGGGCTGGCTGGGCGTGCGCATTCAGGACGTCACCGACGACATCGCAGAGGCGATCGGGCTTGAAAACACCGAAGGCGCGCTGGTCACATCCGTGCCCGAGGGTCCGGCCAAAGAGGCGGGGATGCAGGACGGCGACGTCATCCTGAGCTTTGCCGGCGTGGACGTGGCGGACACCCGTGGTCTCGTGCGGCAGGTGGGCAACAGCCCCGTGGGCGAGACGGTGCGCGTTGTCGTGTTCCGCGATGGTGAAACACTGACGCTGCGCGTCACGCTGGGTCGCCGGGAAGAAGCCGAAGGCGCGGTGCCCGCCGTGGCAGAGGCGCCCGAAGCGGATGCACCCGAGACCAAGGACGTGCTGGGTCTGACGCTGAGCACGCTGACAGAAGAGCTGCGCGCAGAACTGGGCGTGGCCGAAGATCAGGTGGGTCTGGCCGTGACGGATGTGGACGAGACATCCGAAGCGTTTGAAAAAGGTCTGCGTGCCGGTGACGTGATCACCGAAGCCGGTCAGCAAAAGGTCGCGACCATCGCCGAGTTCGAAGAACGTCTGGAAGATGTGAAAGAGGCGGGCCGCAAGTCGCTGCTGCTGCTGGTACGGCGCGCAGGTGATCCCCGCTTTGTGGCGCTGAGCCTCGCAGGCTGACGACCACGCGGCACGGAAAACAACAAGGGGCGCTCTGGTTCGGAGCGCCCTTTTTCGTGTCAGAGGCGGGCGGTCTGGTTGACCGCGATCAGGCCCAGTTTGCGCGCAGCGGCCACGGTGAGGGTCGGATTGTCGAACCCTTCGCTGCGTTGAAATCGGTGGATGGCCTGCCGTGTGCGCAAGTCGATCTTGCCAGTGAGCGGGCCATTGTAGTGTCCGCGTGCGGCCAGTGCGCGTTGGAGCGAGGCGACAAAGTCCGGGGTCAGTACGTCGGCGCAGGGGATTTCAAACCAGTTCTCGCGCCGTGGCTCGACCACGATCTGTTGCGTTTCGGTTTTGTAGATCGGCGGGGACTGCACGCGGCCATCGCTGCTGATCTGTGCGGGTTGCAGCGCGACTTTGCGGGTCTGGGTTTCGACCACGGCAGGGCTCACCGTTTTGTCCCAGCAGGTCCCGGGGGCCGCGCCGGGTGGTGCGCTGGCCAGTGACACCGGGTCGATATTTGAGCGGGTGGCGGTGCCGATTTCGGCACAGGCACCAAGGGCGAGAGCCGCCGCGAGGGCGGTGGCGGGAAGACGATATGACATGCTCGGGCCTCTGATTTGGGCTTTTGCAGTGAGGATAGCGCAGGGCGCGCGTCCTGCATAGGCTCAGCCGCTTTTGCGGCTTTCCCAGGTCTCGGTCCGTGTCTCGGCGGCCATGGTGCGGCCCGTGTCCTCGGCCAGAAGCTGGTCCAGCAGGTGCGAGATATCCTCGATCTCTTCGGCGAGCACATGGGTGACATTGTGCGCCCGCTGCATCCGGCCAGTGACGCGCAACATGCGCCCGGCGATCACCGCGCGGCGGAACGCCTCGTAGATGTGACGCCAGACGATGATGTTGACCACGCCGGTCTCATCCTCAAGGGTAAGAAAGATCACGCCCTTGGCGGTGCCGGGCCGCTGCCGCAAGATGACCAGCCCCGCCACGGCCACGCGTGCGTTTACGGGCGGCAGTTCCAGTTCGGACGCGCGCAGGCAAGCGGGGGGGCGGGGCCATTGGGCCGATGTTGGGGCGGGATAGACCTGCATAAGAACATATATAGAACATTTGCATCGACTGGCAAAGTCGAAACGCCCCCCTGAAAAAGGGGCTGGTGCGGCCTATTTCCCATGGGTAGAAGTTTGCGGGACTGGAACGGAAGGGGCTTTTGATGGCCAAGATCACCTATATCGAACATGGCGGCACAGAGCACGTGGTGGATGTCGCCACCGGCCTCACGGTCATGGAAGGTGCGCGGGACAATAACATCCCCGGCATTGAGGCCGATTGCGGCGGTGCGTGCGCCTGTTCAACCTGCCATGTCTATGTGCATCCTGACTGGGTCGAAAAGCTGCCCGCAAAGGACCCGATGGAGACCGACATGCTCGATTTCGCCTATGAGCCTGACGAGACCCGGTCGCGGCTGACCTGCCAGTTGAAGGTGACGGATGCGCTGGATGGTCTCGTGGTGCAAATGCCCGAAAAGCAGATCTGATTTGACCGGCGCGCCGCGTCCGCTGTCACGCCTGTGCCACGCGCCCGCCCGCGGCGCATGGCTGGCGCTGTGCCTGTGGTGCGCGTCGCTGGGCGCGGGTGCCGCCGGTGGGACCATCACAAACGCGGAATACACATCACCGACAACGCGCTATGGGCACGCGGTTCTGGGTGACGCGATTGAGTGGGGGGCCTTGACCCTGACGCTGGCGCATGGCGAGCGCGTCACCTTTACCCTGCCGCAGGATCATGTGTTCGAGGATGTTGCCCCGCGTCTGGCCGACGTGGACGGGGACGGCGCGCCCGAAGTGATTGTCGTGGAAACGGATGTCACCGCCGGTGGCGCGCTGGCCATCTACGGCGCGCAGGGCAAAATTGCCGAGACGCCGCATATCGGCACGACAAACCGCTGGCTGGCCCCGGTCGGCGGGGCCGATCTGGACAAGGACGGTGCGGTCGAACTGGCCTATATCGACCGGCCACATCTGGCCAAGACCTTGCGGATCTGGCGCTTTGACAACGGCGCGTTGACAGAGGTCGCACATCTGCCCGGCCTGACCAACCACCGCATCGGAGAAGCCGATATCGCTGGTGGCATCCGCGAATGTGGCGACGGCCCCGAAATGATCCTTGCCACAGGCAACTGGTCCGACCTGATCCTGCTGCGCTGGGACGGCCGCCGATTTGACTGGCAGGCTCTGGGCTCGGACACAACGCGTCCTGCCTTTGCCCGCGCGATGGCCTGCCAATGATCCGGTCGGCGCTGTTGGTGCTGACCAGCGCAGGCCTTGCCACAGCACAAGACCAGATCAGCGCCGAAGAATTCCTTGATCAGCTTACGGGCAAGACTGCGACATTTGTGATCTGGGGCACGGACAATCTTGTCGGTGTAGAGCAGTTTGTGCGCCGCGACCGCACAGTCTGGGCGCGGTCGGATGGCTCGTGCGCCTACGGCACGGTGACCATCGACGGACCGCTTGTGTGTTTCACCTATGATGACGAGCGCAATGGGCGCCAGCATTGCTGGTTCCCGTTTGTGCAGGATGGCACGCTTTTGGTGCTGGATGACGAAGGCGATGAGATACAAGCCGTGTCGGAGATCACAGACCGGCCCGTGGCCTGCAATCCGCCGCCGATCTCCTGACCGCGCATCAGTTGAGGGCGCGCCACCCGATGTCATTGCGAAAAAACCCACCGGGAAAGTCGACCTGATCCACCATACCATAGGCCCGCTCGGCGGCTTGGGCCAACGTATCACCGCGGCCCGTCACATTCAGCACGCGACCACCAGAGGCGGTGATCGCCCCGTCTTTGAGCGCTGTGCCAGCGTGAAACACCATGTGATCGCTGTCTGACGCCAGCGCGTCCAGCCCATCAATCTTGGCCCCTTTGGCATAGCTGCCGGGATAGCCGTTGGCGGCCATGACCACTGTCATGGCGTGATCCGCAGCCCAGTTCACCTGCGCGGTGTTCAGACGTGCCTCCGCAGTGGCGTGCATCAGGTCCAGCGCCTGCGCGCCCAGCCGCATCATCAGCACCTGACATTCCGGATCGCCAAAGCGCGCATTGTACTCCACAAGGCGCGGCGCACCATGTTCGATCATCAGTCCGGCATAAAGCACGCCCTGATACGGCGTGCCGCGCCGGGCCATCTCGGCAACGGTCGGCTTGATGATCTCGTCCATGGCACGCTGTGCAATGGCGTCGGTGAGCACCGGCGCTGGCGAATAGGCGCCCATGCCGCCCGTGTTGGGGCCGGTGTCGCCCTGACCCACACGCTTGTGGTCTTGCGCCGTGCCGATTGGCAGCACATCCACCCCGTCGCACAATACGAAAAAAGATGCCTCTTCGCCCTGCATGAACTCTTCGATCACCACTTCGGCACCGGCACCGCCAAAAGCACCGCCAAACATGTCGTCAATCGCCGCTTCGGCCTCCGCCACGGTTTCGGCGATGATAACGCCCTTGCCCGCAGCCAGACCATCCGCTTTGACCACGATGGGCGCGCCCTGTGCTTGCGCATATGCCTTGGCCGCCGCAGCATCCGTGAAGTGGCCATAGGCCGCTGTTGGCGCACCGGCGGCGTCGCAGATCGCCTTGGTAAAGGCTTTGGACGCCTCAAGCTGTGCCGCCGCCTGACTGGGGCCCAACACCAGCACACCCGCTTCGCGCAGCCGGTCAGCCACCCCCGCGGCCAGCGGTGCTTCGGGACCGATGATGACGAAATCAATGGCCTCAGCCTCGACGAAGGCGAGCACCGCGCCCGCGTCGCAGATGTCGAAAGATGCGCAGTCGGCAATCGCCGCGATGCCAGCGTTGCCCGGTGCCACCACCAGCCGGTCGCATTTGGGGTTTTGCAGCACGGCCCACGCCAGCGCATGTTCGCGCCCGCCACTGCCGAGGATGAGGATGTTCATATGCGCGCCCTTCTTGGCCTTCGTTGCTGCGCGTTCTAAGCTGATGCGCAGAGCGGCACAAGGAAGCGACATGGACCTGATCGACGATCCCGAAGAGGCAGGCAACGCCCCGGAATTCAGCGTCTCTGAAATCTCCGGCGCGGTAAAGCGCATGATCGAAGGCGAGTTTTCTCATGTACGGATCAAAGGCGAGGTGGGTCGGGTGAGCCGTCCACGGTCCGGGCACATCTACCTTGATCTCAAGGACGATCGCGCCGTGATCGCGGGTGTAATGTGGAAAGGGGTGGCAAGCCGTCTGCAAACCCAACCCGAAGAGGGGATGGAAGTCGTGGCCACGGGCCGCCTGACCACCTTCCCGGGACAGTCAAAGTACCAGATCGTGATCGAAGATCTGAAACCCGCAGGCATGGGCGCGCTCATGGCGCTGTTGGAAAAGCGCAAGGCGCAGCTACACGCCGAAGGGCTGTTTGACGCCCGCCGCAAGCGCCCGCTGCCCTACCTGCCGGAGGTGATCGGCGTTGTCACTTCGCCTTCGGGTGCGGTGATCCGGGACATCCTGCACCGCCTGCGCGACCGCTTTCCGCGCAAGGTGCTGATCTGGCCCGTGGCCGTGCAGGGGGCCGCCTGTGCCCCCGAGGTGGCGCGGGCAATCGAAGGGTTCAACGCGATGTCGCCGGGTGGGGCAATGCCGCGCCCGGATCTGTTGATCGTGGCACGGGGTGGCGGGTCGGTCGAGGATCTGTGGGGCTTTAACGAAGAGGCGGTGGCGCGCGCCGCCGCCGCATCCGACATACCGCTGATCTCAGCGGTGGGGCACGAAACGGACACGACGCTGATTGACTACGTCTCGGACAAACGCGCCCCCACGCCCACAGCCGCGGCGGAATTGGCGGTGCCTGTGCGCCATGAGTTGATGGCGTGGTTCGACACTGCGGCGGCGCGTATGTCCGGCGCGCTCAGCGCGGGCCTGCAACGGCGTGGCCAGCGCCTGGCGGATCTGGGCCGTGCATTGCCTAAACCCGATGCGTTGGTCGAAGGGCCGCGCCAGCGGCTCGACATGCTGGGCGACCGTTTGGCGCCTGCGTTGATTGCGGGCGTGCAGCAGCGCAAGGTGCGCCTGTCTGATGTGGCGGGCAGCCTCAGGCCCGCCACCCTGCGCCGTCAGGTGCAGGCCAATGCGCAGCGGCTCACGTCCGCTGCGGATCGCCTCGCCCCCGCACTGCACCGCGTGGCTTCTGCGCGCCGAGATCAACTGACCGCGCGGACAGCGCGGTTTGGTCCGCACCTGTTGCAGCGCGACCAGACGCAGGCCGCCGAACGGATCGCGGGCCTGGTTGCGCGCCTGTCGCGTGTGGGTGCGGCACAGGTAAGCCGTCTGCGGGCGCAACTCGACGCAATGGACCGCCTGCGCGAAACGCTGGGTTACAGGGCAACGCTCGCGCGGGGCTATGCCGTGATACGCGGCGGTGGACAGATCGTGACGACCAAAGCGGCCGCAGCCAATGCGCCGGGTCTCGAAATCGAATTTTCCGATGGCCGCATGACGGTTGGTGGCAGCAAGGCCACCCCCAAAAAATCGGCACCAAAACCAGAGCAAGGTTCGCTGTTCTGACCCGTCTCTGTCCCCAAAAAATCCTCGGGGGAGCGCGAGGGGGCAGACAGCCCCCTCGTTCACAAAAATGAATCGCGTGCGCGTCAGCGCTCCTTTGGATCACACACCGATCTTGGGGCCTAGGCAGATCATCTCCTCGCCCACGTCCTGCGCCTCGTATAGCGCGGTGCTTTCCGGGTTGTTCTCGAACCGTGCGATCAGGCCGCTATTGCCTCTCTCGAAGGTCCAGCATTGCGGCTCTGGGCGGTCGTCATACACGAAACAGATGCTGCGCCCCTCCGCGTACCAGTATCCGTCCTTGCAGTCCCCATCCAGGAACGACCAGGTCACACGCCGATTTTCGTGATAAATTTCTGCGCCATAGGCCTCGCCTGACCGACCATAGTACAGCGTCTTGCCGGTCACATAGGCCTCGAACTCGGCGGCGGTCATCGGGTCGGCATGGGCCATTCCGGCACCGACGATCAGGGCAAGCGAAAGCAGGGCATGTCTCATGCCCGCATCTTGTCAGATGCGAGCGGGCGGGGCTAGCGCTTCGCGCGGGCTATTCGGCGGCAAACGTCGCGTCGGTGGCGGGCTTTTGCCAGCGCAGCGCGCGGCGATCCATCAGGTGCCGCCACACCGGCGGAACCAGCGCCAGCACGGCCATAACCGGCAGGGGGCGCGGCAACATCGGCATTGTCGCGCGGTCCAGTTCCAGCGCCGGGAACGGTTTGGCCGGGTGCATGTGATGCTCGGAATGACGTGGCGCATTCAGCATCATCGCCGAAGAGTACCAGTGCGGCGTGTTCCACGAATGCTGCGGCCCCATCGGTTCGACCCGCCCGTCTGATGTCGTTGCCCGTCGCAGGCCGTAATGCTGCACATAGTCCGACAGCATCAGTTGCAGTTGCGCATAGGCGGCGATGGCAACCAGCCCGGCAACACCGCGCCAGCCTGCCAGACCCGCCGCACAGGCAAGGCTGGCCACGGCACCACCCACATACCACCGATAGGGGGTGGGCCAAAACGCGCCGTCCCGCCGCCGCCGCTCGGCCCGCAACCCGGCGCGAAAGCTGCCCAGCCACGTGCGCGGCACGTAGCGCCAGAACCCTTCGCCCAATCGGGCCGACGCCGGATCGCGGTCGGTTGCGGCATAGACGTGATGCACCAGCCGGTGCGCGCTGGTGTGATGTCCAAACAGCAGACTGGCATAGCACGCAGCCCCCAGCCGGAAAGGCCAGCGCGCATTGCGGTGGATCAGCTCATGCGCGTTGGAATTCGAAATCTGTCCAAACCAAAGGCCGCAGCCGATGATGATCAACACTTTGTCGATCAGAGCCATGGGCTGCCCCATGGACCAGATCGCCAAGGCCAGTAGCACAAAATGCACGATCCCAAGCGCTTCGGACAGCCGGTGCCCGTCTGCATCGCTGGGCGTCATTTCGACCGTCACTTTGTCGAGAAAGAACACAACCACCGTGATCGTCAGAACCGCAGCCAGCGCCCATATCCCGCCCCAGACGCTGGCCGCCGCGAGCAGAGCGGCGGGCACAAGCGTGGCCACGATGTATGGCATCAGGCGGAACATGGGCGTCAGAATCACTCCGATGAACAGGCGCACGACCCTAGCACGGGCCGCGCCGACCCACCTAGCGGGTGATCTGGCCCAAAACGTGTCCGATGGGCGGCAGGGTGGTGACCATCGGCGCGCGCTTTGACGCGCGAGGCGTCGCTTTTGGGCTGATGGGGTGTCAGGCGCGCTGATACTGTCACCCCGAGATAGGGCAGGAGACGCAGCGATGGCGCTGGATCAGGAAACCAAGGGCAAGGGTGTCTGGAAATCGGGACGAGGCAAGGGGCGCGTGCGACCCAAAGGCCGCGCGCTGGAAGATCAGGCCTGGGACGAGGTGCGCGCGTTGCTGGGCGATGCGCCCCGCCGTGCGGATCTGCTGATCGAATTCCTGCACGCGATTCAGGATGCGCATGGCCATCTGAGCGCCGCTCACCTGCGCGCACTGGCCGAAGAGCTGCGACTGAGCATGGCCGAGGTATACGAGGTCGCGACGTTCTACGCCCATTTCGACGTGGTAAAGGAGGGCGAGACACCGCCGCCTGCGCTCACTATCCGTGTGTGCGACTCGCTCAGCTGTGAATTGGCGGGTGCCCAGGCTTTGAAATCAGCGCTCGAAGACGGGCTTGACCCCGCCCAAGTGCGCGTCCTGCGCGCGCCCTGCATGGGCCGGTGTGACACTGCACCGACGCTCGAACTGGGGCACAACCACATCGATTTTGCCACACCCGAAAAGGTGCAGGCGGCCATCGCCGCTGGCGACACGCACGCCCATGTGCCCGACTACGAGACCTATGCCGATTATGCAGCCGCAGGTGGCTATGACGCGCTGCGGGACCTGCGCGACAATGGCAATTGGGAAGACGTGCAGGCGCAGATCAAGGACAGCGGCTTGCGTGGTCTTGGCGGCGCGGGCTTTCCGTCGGGCACGAAATGGGGCTTTGTCCGCGCCAATCCCGGACCACGCTATCTGGCGGTGAACGGGGATGAGGGCGAGCCCGGAACTTTCAAGGATCGCTACTACTTGGAGCGGACACCTCATCTATTTCTTGAGGGGATGTTGATCGCGGCGTGGGCTGTTGAGGCGGATACCGCCTTTATCTACATGCGCGACGAATACCCGGCGGTTCTTGAGATTTTGCGACGTGAAATCAAGGCGCTGGAAGACGCAGGTGTTGTGGACAAAGGCTTTATCGCGCTGCGGCGCGGCGCTGGTGCCTATATCTGCGGCGAAGAAAGCGCGATGATCGAAAGCATCGAAGGAAAGCGCGGTATGCCGCGGCACCGCCCACCTTATGTGGCGCAGGTCGGTATCTTTGGCCGTCCGACGCTGGTGCACAATGTCGAGACGCTGCATTGGGTCGCACGGGTGTGCCGCGAGGGTCCGCACGTGCTCAACAGCACGGAAAAGAACGGGCGTGTGGGTTTGCGCAGCTATTCCGTGTCAGGTCGCGTGGCGCGCCCCGGTGTCTATCTGCTGCCCGCAGGCTCCACCATCACCGACATCATCGCGGCGGCAGGCGGTATGGCGGATGGCCACGTGTTCAAAGCCTACCAACCGGGCGGGCCATCGTCGGGCCTGCTGCCCGCGACACTGCATGATGTGCCCCTCGATTTTGATACGTTGCAGCCGCACGGCACGTTTATCGGTTCCGCCGCAGTCGTCGTGCTGAGCGATCAGGACAAGGCGCGGGACGCAGCGCTCAATATGCTGCGGTTCTTTGAGGATGAAAGCTGCGGCCAGTGTACGCCGTGCCGGGTGGGCTGCGAGAAGGCGGTCAAGTTGATGCAGGCCGAGGCATGGGATCAGGGCCTGCTCGAAGAGGTGTGCACCGCGATGGCCGATGCGTCGATTTGCGGTCTGGGGCAGGCGGCCCCAAATCCGATCCGTTTGGTCATGCGCCACTTTGCCGATGAGGTTTAGGGCGCGGCTGCGCGCCCATGCTGTGTCTTGTCCCAGTAGAACGGGGCGACGATAAGTTCGTAAAGCCCCTTGTAGGCAGCGACCGCGGCCAGCGGAAAGTAGAACGGCATGGTCAGAACCCACGGCACAAGATGTCTGTGTGTGCGGTCCGACACGGCCAGAACGCTGACGACGATGCTGATCAGTTCGGACGTAATAAATAGGGCTGCCAGTGGCCACATCACCCCGGCACCAGCCGTCAGCGTCACGGGGTGGGTCACGCCAAAGACGGGCAGCCAAAAGCTCCAGAGCAGGGGCAGCGTCGCAAATTGCACGACAGTCCCTAGAAACATCGCCTGAATCCCAAGAAACCGCAGAGGCCCGAGGTCGCGAAGCAATTGGCGCGGGCGGCGCATGTGGACGCAATAGGTGATCAGGAACCCTTTGATCCAGCGTGAACGCTGCTTGATCCACGCCCATGGATGGCAGTTCGCCTCCTCCATCGTGACGGTGGGGATCAATTCTGTCACATATCCTGCGCGCGCAAGGCGTATGCCCAGATCGGCGTCCTCGGTGACATTGTGGGCGTCCCAGCCGCCCAGTTCTTCGAGGATGTCACGGCGAAAGAACAGGGTTGTGCCCCCAAGCGGCAGGGCCAGTCCCATCCGGGCGGCCCCCGGCAACACCAACCGCCACCACGCCGCGTATTCGATGGTAAAGCAGCGCGACAGCCAGTTCTGCCGCGCGTTGTAATAGTCGAGAATACCCTGGAGGCAGACCGTCTTTGGACCCGCTTGCGCAAACCGGGCGACGGCCTTTTCCAACTGGTCCGGTTCGGGCGCGTCTTCGGCGTCCCAAATGCCCACGATCTGGCCCTGACAGAAATCCAGCGCGTAGTTCAGCGCGCGGGGTTTGGTTGTAATTGTGCCATCATCGGGCACTTCGATCACGCGCATCCAGTGCGGCAGTTTGGTGCGGGCGATGGTGTCGCGGGTGATGGTATCCTTGGCCTCCAGCACCAGCACAACCTCCAGCAGCGCCTTGGGGTAGGTGAGGCGGGTCAGGCGCTTGATAAGTGCATCGGCAATGTTTTCCTCGTGAAACAGGGGGACCAGCATCGACACTTTGGGCATTCGCGAAAGCGGCACCGGCGCCAGCGGTGCCGTTTGAGACGGCACACCCTTCATCAGTTGCGCCACAAGCGCACCCGCCTTCAAGCCGGTGGTGAGCAGCAGCGACAGAACACTGATGGCAACAAGGATCGTGATCAGCATGGCCGGCATCAGGACAAGGCCCATAATCAGCAGACCCAGCAACAGGACTGTTGTGGACGCGCCCATCGCACTGGCCAGCGTCCATGTGCGCGAGCTGATGTCGCCCGGCAGGCGGGTCAGGGCGCGGTGCGCCAGTTCACCGCCATAAAGGGCCGATATCTGCGCGATAACCTGCGCCCGCTCGGCCACGACGGGCAGGATGCGCGGGGCATCAGGCCCAAGGGAGGCGCGCAGCGCCCGCATACGATCCGGGCGGTCCGTCGCCACCAGCAGCGTTCGCCCAAACCAACGCCACGGCACTGCGCCATAGCGTTGGCACGTCGTGGCGGGCAAGGCATCCGACATTGTTGTAGCGGGTGGATCAATGGACAGGTCCACCTGCTCGGCCCCGTATTGCACGGACAGTGCGGTGAGAACATCGGCAGGGGCCGCATCGCCGGTCGCCACCAAAATCTCGCCCAGCGGTGCATCGATATAATGTTGTAGGTTCAACGCCTTGAGCAACGCACCTTGGTCAATCACACCGGCATCGACCAATTGCCGCCCCACCGGCACGGCTGGACGCCCCGCACGGGCAACAGGCTGGGGTGCGGGCAGGCGCAGAAGGGGGTCGCTCATCGCTGGGATCGCTCCTTTGACCGGAGCGACATTGGCGCGCGCGTGGTTAACGTGCGGTTAACATTGGCAAAGCGCGCGTCGCGTCAGGCGGCGCGGTCCCGCATCGCGGTGGCGAACCGTTCAAAGAGGTAATAGCTGTCTTGCGGGCCGGGGCTTGCTTCGGGGTGATATTGCACCGAATAGACCGGCTTGTCGGCCATGCGGATGCCGCAATTTGACCCGTCGAACAGCGATGTATGCGTCTCGATCACACCGTCCGGCAGGCTTTGCGCGTCCACGGCAAAGCCGTGGTTCATCGAGGTGATTTCGACCTTGCCGGTCTCCAGATCTTTGACCGGGTGATTGGCGCCGTGGTGACCGTGGTTCATCTTGATCGTCTTGGCCCCAAGCGCCAATGCAAGCATCTGGTGGCCGAGGCAGATGCCAAAGACCGGCAGGTCGCGTGCCAGCACGTCCCGGATCATCGGCACGGCATAGACGCCGGTCGCCGCCGGGTCGCCGGGACCGTTGGACAGGAACACCCCATCGGGATTGTGCGCCATGACATCGTCCGCCGTGGCGGTTGCGGGCAAAACAGTGACGTCACAGCCCGCCGACGCGAGACAGCGCAGGATGTTGCGCTTGGCGCCGTAGTCCACAGCAACCACCTTGAATTCCGGGTTGTTCTGCGGCGTGTACCCATCGGGCCAGGCCCACCGCATTTCATTCCAGCGATAGGACTGCGCGCAGGTGACTTCCTTGGCCAGGTCCATCCCTTCAAGCCCGGCAAAGGCGCGGGCTGCCGTGACAAGCGCATCGGCGTCAAAATTGCCGTCAGGATCATGGGCCAGCGCCACATGCGGCGCACCGGCCTGCCGGATCGCGCGGGTGAGACGGCGGGTGTCCACTCCGCCGATGGCAATGCGCCCGCGCGCTGACAGCCAATCCGACAGAGGCTGGGCCGCGCGCCAGTTCGAAGGGGCCGTGGGCATCCATTTGACCACCATCCCGGCGGCCACAGGATCACCGGTTTCGTCGTCTTCGGGGTTCACGCCCACATTGCCCACATGTGGAAAGGTAAAGGTCACCACCTGACCCGCATAGGACGGGTCGGTCATAATTTCCTGATAGCCGGTCATGGCGGTGTTGAAACACAGCTCGGCGGTGGTGATCCCGGTTGCACCGAAACCGGTGCCGTAAAACAGGGTTCCATCGGCAAGGGCGAGGCAGGCGGTCGGGTGGGCGGGTGTGCTGTCGGTCATGGGCAGGCTCGGGCAACTTCCATAAGGGTGCAGAGACGCAAATTGCGCGGAACGTAAAGGGTGGCGCACATGCGGTCAAGGCGTTGGCGGAAATGTTCTTTCAAGTAATATCAATAGCTTACCTAGGATCATCAGCCTTGTCAGGGGCGTGTTTGTGCCCTATCTTCACAAACTCGACATGATGCCATGGGGATGGAACATGACAGATTTGCGGGGCCGCATCACTGCGGCGCTGAAACAGGCGATGAAGGACAAGGATTCTGACCGCCTGTCGACGCTGCGGCTGATCAATGCCGCGATCAAGGACAAGGATATCGACGCACGCGCGGCGGGCCATGACGATGGCGTGGCTGACGGCGAAGTGCTCCAGATTCTTGGCAAAATGGTCAAGCAACGCCGCGAGAGCGCGCGCACCTACGAAGAGGGTGGGCGGCTCGATCTGGCAGAGCGGGAGGAGGCCGAGGTCGTTGTGATCGAAGAGTTCCTGCCGCAAAAGCTGGATGACAAAGCCGCCGCTGCCGCCGTGGACGCCGCCATATCCGAAGTCGGTGCAGACAGCATTCGCGACATGGGCAAGGTGATGGGTGTGCTCAAATCCAAGTATACCGGTCAGATGGATTTCGGCGCGGTTGGCCCGATGGTCAAGGACCGCCTCTGCGGTTGAGCGCACGGTTGAGGTCGTCATATAGCGCGAGGCGTTCGTCCTCACTCAGAAAGGCGCCAATCTCGACCTCACGGCCCTTGCCTTTGAGCGTGATATAGTGGGGCACGGGCCCCTCGTTCTCGTATTTCGTCACTTGCGTCCAGTAGCGGTTACAATCCCATTCCTGCACGGCACCGTTGGCATCAGTTCGGGTCAGCGTCGTATCCTCGGGACCGAGGGTCAGCACCTCGATGATCTGGCGCGCGCGACGGTTGCGGCGCAGCGCATAGTACAGCGCCCACACGGCCCCCAGCACAAAGGGCAGAAGCCCCCACAGCACCACACTGCCCAACAGGGGCAATGTGGGGATCAGGATCATCGTAAAGGTGAACAGAACCACGGCTGCCATCCCGGTCTGGGGCAGCGAGTTGTGCGGCCAGAGTTGTAGCTCTTGCACATGTGCGTCCGGTTCTGTGGTCCAGCGATAGGGCATGGTCAAAGTATATTCCGTGCAGCCCGCATGTCGAAGGACAGGGTGTCGCGGGGCGGCGATTTGCACCGCCCCAACGGCTCCGGTCACAGGTCGATATAGGCGCCGGATGGTGCGGGTGTCAGGCTGCGTTGTTGCGCGCCGCCAGCGGCCAGATCTTCGCGGTAGAGCTTCAGCAGGCCGCGCGTGCCGTCGGGCAGGGTCGCGATGTCCTGCAATGTGCGGCTGCCGCCTGCTTCGGCGCGCAGATAGGACGTTGTCAGCAAGTGTTGCTGGAACGTGGTCAGCGTGCCTGTGCCGTCATAGCCCATATAGCGCTGGTAATCCGCGATTGCGCCCCGTGTCTTGCGGCCCACCTGACCGTCCACGGGACCCGCGTCAAAGCCAAAATAGTTGAGTGACGACTGAATTTCGCGCCCTTCGGGCGTGGCGGGGATGGAAGGGCGATAGGTCTTTTTCGCGGGCGCACGGTAGGTGCGCGGTTGGGCTGCATAGGTGCGCGGTGTCACCGCGCGCTGGCGGGCGGCCTGACGCTCTTTGTTCTTGCGCACTTCCTTGTTGATGATCGCCCCGGCGACGCCGCCAAGTACCGCGCCCGCGATGAAGTCCTTGCTATCGGCTGTGGCGCGGGTGGTGGGCACAAGGACAAGCGAGGTCGCGAGTGCGACGGAAATCAGTGTTTTGGACAGCATGACATGCTCCTTTTTGTCTGTCGTCCTGCGGGCGGCGGGTGCGGCGTTCGGGCAGCGCGATCCGCGGGCAGCAGTGGGACATGCATATGAGGCTGCCAGACGGCTGTGGAAAGGGTCGTGCGGATGCCCGGTCAGTGTGCGCGGTGATCTGCGCTTTTTGACGGCGGGCATGGGCAATGAACGGCCAAATGGCGCGGTTGATATTGCATAACAGCCGCAGCCTTTGCCTGAGTTTCTGTGTTTGGCGCCTGCGGCGAAGCGGCAGCGCATAGGCGGGCAGCGCGATGAGCACCCGAATGCACATCGTCACCACTGTAACGCCAATCCGGGTCGACAGGACGACCTGTGCCATGACATCAGGACGCGTCGTGTAACTGCGCAGGGTTACCGTCAGCACAAAGTTCAGAGCGATAGGCGGCCCGAACAACGCGCCAAACAGGCCCACATGCACAGACCTTTTGCACGGTGATCCAAGGCACGCGGGTCACGCGTGGGGCCACCCAACGCAGCACACGCAGAGCCAAGGCGACGCACATGGCCGGGGCGATCCGGCCGAAATGTATCACGACCCAATTCGTGACGTGGTCGCCCGTTTCTGTCGTGGCAGACAGACTGATGGTGCGCCGCGTCACAGGGAATGCAGCACAGTCCCACCGCACGGCAGCAACGCCGCCGCAAAACCCAACAGGTGATGCAGCCGCCCGGCCCATTCCAGCGGAGCACGCTATGCGATGACAAAGAGCAGGGTGTGACGTGACACGCACCCTCCCTCAACGAAAAAGGGCCCCGGCGGTCTGCCGAGGCCCAGATTTTGCAGCGGTCCACATTAGTGTGACGGCTGTTTGTCCCAGTCTTCCTGCTTGGGCAGGATTTCGAACGTGTGCTCTGGTGGCGGGCTGGGCAGGGTCCATTCCAGCGTGTCCGCATACTCGTTCCATGGGTTGTTCTCGGTGACTTTGGCGCCCCGGTAGAGGGCGTAGATGACCACTCCGAAGAAGAACAGGAACGACGCAAAGCTAAGGAACGCGCCAATCGACGACCACCAATTCCAGAGCGCGAATTGCTCGGGATAGTCGATGTAGCGACGCGGCATCCCCTGACGACCCAAGAAGTGCTGGGGGAAGAAGGTCAGGTTTGCCCCGATGAACATGGTCCAGAAGTGAACCTTGCCCATCCATTCAGGGATCATGCGACCGGTCATCTTTGGGAAGTAGAAGTAGACCCCGGCAAAGATACAGAACACCGCACCCAGGCTCATCACATAGTGGAAGTGCGCCACGACGTAGTATGTGTCGTGGTAGTAGCGGTCCACGGCGGCTTGGCTCAGCACGATGCCGGTCACGCCACCCACGGTGAACAGGAACAGGAAGCCGAAGGCCCACAGCATGGGTGTTTTCAGCTCAACCGAGCCGCCCCACATGGTCGCGATCCAGCTAAAGATCTTGACCCCTGTGGGCACCGCAATAACCATCGTGGCCAGCATGAAATAGGCTTGCTGGTTCAGCGACATGCCGACCGTGTACATGTGGTGCGCCCACACGACAAAGCCCAGAGCGCCAATCGCAATGATCGCCCAGACCATCGGCAGGTAGCCAAAGACGGGCTTGCGGCTGAACGTGGCGATCACGTGGCTGATGATGCCAAAGCCGGGCAGGATGATGATGTACACCTCTGGGTGGCCAAAGAACCACAGGATGTGCTGATACAGCACAGGGTCGCCGCCGCCTGCGGGGTCAAAAAAGGCAAAGCCAAAGTTGCGGTCCATCAGCAGCATGGTGATCGCGCCCGCCAGCACTGGCAGGGACAGCAGGATCAGCCACGATGTAACAAAGATCGACCACGAGAACAGAGGCACTTTGAAGAGCGTCATGCCCGGCGCACGCATGTTCAAGAAGGTGGTGATCATGTTGATCGCGCCCAGAATTGACGAGGCGCCCGACACGTGGACCGCGAAAATTGCGAGGTCCATAGACATACCTTGTTCGTTGGTCGACAGCGGCGGGTACAGAACCCAACCCACGCCGGACCCGGCCTGACCGTTGCCACCCGGTGCCAGCACCGAACAGATGGCAAGCGTCGTGCCCGCAACGTATAGCCAGAAGGACAGGTTGTTCATCCGCGGGAACGCCATATCCGGCGCGCCGATCTGCAACGGCATGAAATAGTTGCCAAATCCGCCAAACAGGGCGGGGATCACCACAAAGAACATCATAAGAATGCCGTGACCGGTGATCAGAACATTCCAAAGGTGTCCGTTGGGCGTACATTCCCCGGCGGCTGCGGCTGTCAGACGGGCGCCTTCCATACACATGTACTGGACACCGGGGTCCATCAGCTCGAGCCGCATGTAGACGGTGAAAGCGACAGAGACAAAGCCCACGAGGGCCGAAACGATCAGGTAAAGGATCCCGATATCTTTGTGGTTGGTCGACATGAACCAGCGGGTGAAAAAGCCGCGCTCGTCTTCATGCTCGTGCCCGTGAATGGCTGCGTCTGCCATGCGGTGCCTCCTGGCTGTTGATTTTCAACGCACGCGGGGTTCCCGACCGCGCACGGATTCTGTGTCGGTTCTAGTGACTTGGGGGGAGCGCTTCAATCAAAGATACGGCTCAGAGGCGGGATGAATTGTCGCGCACGGGGTCAATGATGGCAGGTCTTTGCACTATCGTGCCGCGCGTGCTCCGGATTGACGGTCGGGCATGGCGATATAGGTCGCGCGGCCCGTGTCAGGGCGCGATTTCGCGCTGCGTGGCGCATCCAGCAGCACGGCAGCTTCGAATCCGCGCAGAATGCGTCTGGCGGATGTAGCGTGGCGGGTGTGGGACCGCATGAGGTTGTTCTCAGTCTGCCATTTCGCGTCCGGCGCGCCTTCGTCCGCATCCGTGCCTGTGTTCAGGAATGTCTCGCTCCAGAACCCGTCGGCCAGAACCATCTCGTGTTCGGCAAACATCAGATGGTAGTAGGTGACGCCACCGCGGGGAAGTTCGGGGCGGGCAAAGCCGGCCAGTTCCAAGTGGCGCGCGCGCAGCAGCACTTCGCTGCATTCGAACAGCGCCTCGGCCATGGCCGACTGGAACAACAGGCAATGTGCGGGGGACAGCAGGGTACTGCCGGTGACATCAAAGGGTGCGCCATCCACGCGCAGCGGGCGCAAGGCCGGGTCGCGCAGCAGAGCCGCGGGCGGGATGGTTTGCGCACAGATGCCCACCAACCTCTGCATTCCGTTGTCATAGGTGGGAACACCGTCCCCGGGGGCCAGCGTTTCCACGGGTCGTTCCCCGTGCCGCGTCAGGATCATCGTCCCGGCGGTAAAACAGGCGATACCGGGCGTGCCGGGCGTGGGCGTGGTCTCGATCAGGTTGCCATTGGCATCACGGGCAAAGGCGGTGCCGTTTGGCGCGTTACTGTTCAGGCTTTCGCCGGATCCCACCTGCGTTGTGCCGGGAAACCCCGTCGGCAGCGTTGGCACCCGCGGCGGCTGACCATAGGACAGCACGATGTATTGGCCCGTGTTGGTGTCGACCAGAAAGATCGAGTCGAACTTCTGTCCTTCGCCATCGGGGATGAAGTTGCCGTTCTCCGCGATGCCCGCGTCGTAAAACCCGCCGGAATCGCCACCCGCATAGTTGCCGACCACCGTCGCAGCCTCGCCTGGGTTGAGCACGTCATTTACATCAAACGCAAACAGCGCTCCGTTCTTTTCAGACCACAGCTCGTAGCCATCCAGCGATACAGGTGCGCCCGAAGCATTGCCAAGCTCGATATACTCGTCGGCCTTGTTCGTGTTGCCGTCGCCGTCCACGTCAACGGCCGATCCACCCGCATTGTCGGCCAGAATCTCGCTGATGAAGATGCCGTTCAGAAAATCTGCCATGTGTACTGCTCGTTATGGTTAACGATCAGCTAATCAGATGATGTGGCCAAATTCGGTTCAGGGTTTGGCATTGATGCGGCTTTGGCCGGGTTCTGGATTTAAGTGTCTGGAAACACTTGCAGAAATGTCTTTCTCAGCGCGACATCCACGTCATCCATGGTAACGGGTAGGCCAAGATCCACAAGGCTGGTCACCCCATGTTCGGCAATGCCGCAGGGGACGATGCCATCGAAATGGCCCAAGTCAGGTTCGACATTGATACTCAGCCCATGAAAGCTGACCCATTTGCGCAGGCGAATGCCGATGGCGGCGATCTTGTCCTCGGCCGGGGTGCCGTCAGGCAATGGCGGCTTGTCAGGACGCGCGACCCAGACCCCGACGCGTCCTTGGCGGATTTCGCCGCGCAGGTTGAACTCGGCCAAGGTCGCGATCACCCACGCCTCAAGATTTTGGACAAAAGCGCGCACATCGCGCCCGCGCTTGCCCACGTCCAGCATCGTGTAGGCCACCCGCTGTCCGGGACCGTGATAGGTGTATTGCCCGCCGCGCCGGGTGTTGTGCACGGGAAAGCGGTCGGCATCGGTCAGGTCGGCTGGCTTTGCCGATGTCCCTGCCGTGTAAAGCGGGGGATGTTCCACCAGCCAGATGCATTCGCGCGCCGTTCCGGCGGCAATGGCCGTAGCGCGTGCTTCCATCCATGCCTCTGCGGTGCGGTAGTCTGTGAGGCCCGGCGTGGTGATCCATTCTGGCGTTTTGGTCATGGGGTCAGTCGGGCAGCAGCCCATGCTCCTTGAGGCGCGGCAGGTTGGATCGGCTGACGGGCAGGGTGCGCCCGTCGCTCAGCCGCACGGTAGCCTTGCCGGAGCCGCGCGCGACAGATGCCACATGATCCCGCGCAATCCAATGCGACCGGTGGATGCGCAGGCCGATGGTCGGCTGCGTTTCGGCGATGGCATCGGCGAGGCGGATCAGGACCAGTTCGGTGCCCTTGGTGGTCGTCACCTCAACATAGTGGTCCACTGCGCTGAGCGACAGAAGCGGTCCGCGTTTTGCAACCGGAAGACGGGACAACAGGGCAGGGTGTTCAGGGACCGTCGGTGTGCCAGCATTTGCAAAGGCGTATTCGAGGATTATTGTCACCACACAGGCCGTGCCCAGCGTGCTAACGGCAAAGCGAATAGCCGCCCCACCGGTCAGCCACCCTGTCCCAAAGAGCGCGGTATTCACTGCGGCGACGATGCACATCACGACCAACCCGACGGCAAGTCCTGTCAGCGAAAGCCGCAAGAAACGCGAGGCCGATGGCAATGCGCGCCGCAGCGTGCCCACGGTCAGCGCGCCCGCGCAATAGGTCAGGATAACCACGCTTATCCAGTACAGAACCAGCGGCACCGGGCGCAGCACGTCTGCCGTGCCGAACGCGCCCGCAAAGGCCAGCACAAGGCCCACGCCGCCCAACGCCACCCATAGAACGGGGCGCTGAAAATCGCGGCGCATTTCACGCATCGCGAGTTGCAGGGGGCTGTTGTTCACGCGGTTTCCTTGTCGTTTGACGCAGTACGTGTTGCGGGCGCGGCACCCGCCACTCTTGTTCGTGCCAGAGACGCAGCGTGCAGGCAAGCGTCACACGGAAAGGAGACCTGACCATGACATTTGACCCGCTTTTGAGCGCCCCCCCGATTGTGCAGACCCATGTGGCGCTGGCGCTGACCGCGCTTGTGCTGGGGCCGCTGGTGCTGTGGCGGCCCCGCCGGGACAGGCTGCACAAGACGCTGGGATATGTGTGGGTCAGCGCGCTGGCGGGCGCGGCTCTGGTGTCGTTCGGGATCACCAGCCCGTTCACGTCCTTTGGGCTCAGCCCGATCCACTTGCTGTCTGTCTATGCGCTCTATGGCATTTACGTTGCCATGCGGGCGATCTGGCGGCGCGATATCGCGCTGCACCGGCACGTGATGCAAAACCTTTACGTGCGCGGTGTCGTGCTGGCCGGGGCCTTTAACTTTCTGCCGGGGCGCACCACGCAGCATATCGTGATCCCGAATATGCCGGAACTGGGATACGGGATTATTGCGGTGGTGTTGGTCTGGGCCTTTTGGCCGCTGTCCCGGCGCGCGCCGCGAATCCGGGCGTGAACGGATGTTTTTCCTGGCGAACGCGCAGGTTTGACGGTCGGGTATGGAATTTGTGACTTCGCGAATCCCCTTTGTTTTGTATGATCTTCCCCATAACCCGGAGGGAATTTCATGATTTCGAAGACGATTACCGCCTCAGCCGTTGCACTGTCTCTGGCCGTTATTCCGGCCACCAAGGTCGCAGCGGACGCTGGTGACTTTGTGGCAGGCGCCATTATCGGTGGCATTGTGGGCCACGCAGCGACAAAGCAAAACCAGCGCAAGCGTGCCACCACCCGCACCTACACCAAAAAGACATACAAGCCGCGCATTCCTTCGACCCAAGAGGGACGTAACATTCAGGCGTCGCTCAACTATTTCGGCTTCAACGCCGGGGGCGTGGACGGCCAGTTGGGCCGCCAGTCGCGCGCAGCGATTTCGAACTATCAGGCCTATATGGGCTACCCGGCGACGGGCCAGCTGACCCCGTTCGAACAGAACCTGCTGATCACCTCCTACAACCGCGCGCAGGCGGGTGGCTACACGGTCAACCAGCAGATCGCGCAAAACCCCGAAGGCACGCGCGGCCTGCTCAAGGTCTACCGTCAGGAAATGGCCGGTGGCACAGCCGTGGCACAGCCGGGTGCGACAATCGTCGTGGCCCCGCAACCCGTTGCACCCGTGGGTACGACAACCACGACAACGGTTGTGGCGACACCGACGGCCCCGGCTGCGGCGGCACCGGCGGCACCCACGACGACAACCGCGTCCGCAGCGCTGCCCAATTTCCTCGGGCAGGGGGGCACGCAGTCTCTGGCGTCCCATTGCAATACCGTGTCGCTGCTGACCAACACCAATGGCGGCTTTACCACCGCGGCGTCGATGACCGACCCCAACGTGGCGCTGAACGAACAGTTCTGTCTGGCCCGGACCTACGCCATCGCCAAATCCGAAGACATGATCGCCAAAGTGCAGGGCTTTACCTCTGACCAGATCGCGGCGCAGTGCCAACAGTTCGGCCCCGCGATGCAACAGCATGTGGCCGCTCTGGCGCTGAAAACCCAACCCGAAGTCGTCAGCGACGTGGCCGGGTTCATCCTGACCACGGGCATGTCGCCTGCACAGCTGAAAGGGACGGCACAGATTTGCATGGGCGTCGGCTACCGCACGGACGACATGGACGTCGCACTTGGTTCGGCACTGATGCTCTTTGCCATGGGCGACCACGTATATGGTGAGCTGATGGGCCACCACTTGGCGCAGGGCTTTGGCACCTCGCAGCGGGTGGACGTTGCCCGCGTCTGGTATGCCCAAGGGCTCAAAGCCGTGGATGCCGGCGCACCGGCCGTGTTCGCACCCGGTCAGCCCGAGCGGGTGGAGTTGCTGCGCAAAGCGTCCCTGACGCTGGGCACAAATTCCAGCGCCGTGGCCACGCAGCCGCAGGTGCAACCAGCCTCGGCTCTGCCCAGCTTTGGCCTCGTGATCAGCGATTGATCCGACGCACAATCGGACATCCCGAACCGGGGCCTGTCACGGCCCCGGTTTTTCTTTGGTTTTGAGGCTTGGCATTGCAGATGTTCGACGCTAAAGACCACGGACCAAGTCAAGGTCTGCGGCCGTGGCGGAATTGGTAGACGCGCAGCGTTGAGGTCGCTGTGAGGTAACACTCGTGCGAGTTCGAGTCTCGCCGGCCGCACCATATCTTTCCCGAATGCCCTGCTCTGACGTGTCGCGTTATCCGGCGGATTGAAACTCGCGCAGCACGACGCCGTTGTTCATTTCTGTCCGCTTGCCATTGCGCATCGACATCGCGCCGTTGACCAGAACGTGGGCAATGCCGGACGCATAGCGGCGCGGGTGGCGGGCTGTGGCATTGCTGGTGATCGCCGCAGGGTCGAACACGCAAATATCCGCGTGATACCCCTTTTGCAGCTTGCCGCGACCTTTCAGGCCCAGACGCTCTGCCGGGATCGAGGTGATCTTGGCCAGTGCTTGCGACAGGCTTAGAACCCGACGGTCGCGGACATAGTGTTGCAGGAACCGCGCGGCCCAGCCGTACCCGCTCAATGATCCGATGTGATCGCTCAGGATGCCGTCATTGGCGATGGCCACCGTGTCCGAGATCACCGCGCATTCGGGCTGTTCTAGGCACAGGTCGATGTCGGAATTCAGAAAGCTCTTGGACGACCACATCGTGGCCATCAGGTTTTCGCCTTCCTCCAGCAAGATATCGAGCACGGCGTCATAGGGATCAACGCCGCGCATCCGCCCGATCTCTTGGAAATTGGCACCGACGAGATCTTTGTTCTCGGTCGCGTTCAGCAGAATGATATCCTTCCACTGCCGCGCCTTGACGATCAGCCACATGGGCTTGGGGTTGGCCTTGATCCGGTCGCGCAATTCTGGGTTCGCCAACCGTTTCAATACATCGTCGATCCCCCCGGCCTGCGCCCATTTCGGCAGGATCGCGGCCATCAACGTGTGGTTCCAGTCATGCGGGATCACGTCAAAGGCGATGTCGCCATCATGGTTGCGCGCCACGTCGATCATTTCGAGCGTATGTTCCATCGCGTGCACGGGCGCGCCGAATTTCGGTTGGATGTGACTGATCTGGAGGCGCGCGCCCGCCTGACGCGCCGTGCTCATCGCTTCGGTAAAGCCAAGGTCATACTCGGTGTCGCGGTTGCGCACATGCGTCGCATAAAGCCGCCCGTATTTGGCCGCGACCTCGACCATGGGCACCAGATGATCGGGGGCGGCGAGGATGCCGGGGAAATACTCCAAGCCGGACGAAAATCCGCCCGCACCTTCCTCCATGCACTGATCGACGAACTTGGCCATCTTGGCCACGTCGTCCGGCTCGCCTGCGTGCAACTCGTCGCCCAGAACCGCACGGTGGATGGTGCCGTGCCCGACAAAGGCCACGACGTTGACACCCAGCCCGGTGTCGTCCAGCACATCCAGATATTCGCCGAACCCCAGCCATTTGCGGTGCTTGGCCCGTTCGGTGAACCACGGGGACACCTGCCGGATCGCGGCGTGTGAACAGACCGGCGCGCAGGAGATGCCGCATTGGCCGATCACTTCGGTTGTGACCCCCTGATGCACCTGGCTTTCGGCGCGGCCATCGGCGATCAGGGTGAAATCCGAATGGGTGTGCATGTCGACAAAGCCGGGCGACACGGCGAGGCCGGATACGTCAATCACTTCGCCGTCGCTGTCTGGTTTGATCTCGCCCACATGGGCGATCATGCCGTCCTTGATGCCCACATCCGTGACCTGCGCGGCACAGCCTGTGCCATCATGCACCTCACCACCCTTCAGGATCAGGTCGAACATGGGCGTCACCTCACGGATGCGGGCCCGTAGACCCAATTGGGCAGGAACAGTGTCAGGTCCGGGAACAGGATCAGGATGATCATCCCCAGAATATAGGCCCCGATAAAGGGCAGCACCGCGACCGAGATACGTTCCAGCGAAATCTTCGAGATGCGCGATGCAATCGTCAGGTTCGCGCCCAGAGGCGGCGTCAGAAAGCCGATCTCGCAGGTGATCACGGTAAAGATGCCGAACAGCACCGGGTCGATCCCCAGCGACGTGACCAGCGGCAGGAACACGGCTGTGAACAGAACGATCTGCGCGAGGCTTTCCATGAACGTGCCGATGAAGATGTAGAAAATCCCGATCAGCAGCAGGACAAGGAACGGGCTGGTGGTGATGGCGGTGATGCCGGATTGCACGGCTGCGGGCACATCGTAAAAGGCGGTCAACTGACCAAAGGCCAGCGTCGGCGTCAGCAGGATCAGGATGCCGGTCAACAGGGCGGTGAACCGCAGCGCCTCCAGGACCTTGCGCAGGGTCAGTTCGCGGTAGATGAACAGGCCCACAAAAAGCGCGTAGAACACCGCAACGCCCGCCGCCTCGGTCGGGGTAAAGACCCCGCCGTAAATGCCGCCAAGGATCAGGACAGGCGCGCCGATCGACCATTTACCCTCCCACGCGGCGGTCAGGAACGGACCCCATGTGAACGGATCGCCGCCCCCGCCGTAGCCGCGCCGCCGCGCGATGATGTAGGTGGTCATCATCAGCAGGGTGGTGACGACAAAGCCGGGGATGATCCCCGCGAGAAACAGCCGCGGGATCGAGGTTTCGGAGACCAGCCCGTAGATGATCATCAGGTTCGAGGGCGGGATCAGGCTGCCCAGAGCGCCGGCACTTGCGGTGATTGCGGCGGCAAAGGGGACGTCATAGCCGTCCTTTTTCATTGCAGGCACCGTGGCCGACCCGATGGCCGCCGTCGTGGCGGGCCCGGAGCCTGAGAGTGCCCCGAACAGCATACAGGCAAAGACTGTGACCAGCCCCATGGACCCGCGATAGGCCCCCACCAGCTTGGTCGCGATGCCGATCATCCGGTTGGCCATACCACCCGTCTCCATCAGCCGTCCGGCCAGCACGAAAAGCGGGATGGTGAGCAGGGGAAAGGGGGTGAGGCTGTTATAGCCGGTCTGCGCCAGCAGGGTAAACGGGATGTCGATCAGGAACAGCGCCAGCGCGGTGGTCAGGCCCACAGCAGCAAACAGCGGCACGCCGATCAGCGTCAGAAAGACAAAGCAGATCGACAGGATCAGAAGCTCATTCAAAACAGATGCTCCTCATCCGGGGCCGCGTCGCCATCCTCGACCAGCATCCCCGGCAACCCTTCGGCCCCGTTGCGATACCAGATCACATAGGTCTGGATCAGCCGGGCCAGCATCAGCCCGTAGCCGATGACCAGAATGGTCTGCGGATAAAACTCGTTGATCCCGAGGCTGGGACTGCGCGACGGGAATTTCCACAGCACGCCGAGGTAATCCCAACTGACCCGGATCATCAAAACGCAGAACCCCGCCCAAGCGAGATCAGCGAGAAAAATCGCGATCCGTCCCATCCCCGTGGGCAGCGATTGGACCGCGACGAGGATGCGGATGTGGAACCGCTCGCGCACGCATAGCGACGCGCCCATGTAGACGGCCCAGACCATGCAGATGGCAGCGGTTTCTTCGGTCCAGCGCAGCGCCACTTCGAACACGTAGCGGGCCAGCACCTGCGAAAACACGGCAACGGCGATGATCACGAGGGCGGTGCAACACAGTGCTTCCTCGAAATGCCGTTCGAGCCATCGTAGCACGGCCATGGTTGTCCCCCTCGGGTGCGCTGTCGGGATCGGGTGGTCGGGCCGGGGCCAGCAAAACGGCCCCGGCAGTTGCTCGGATGCGCAGGCTTACTCGGCTGCGGCGTTGATCATGTTAACGAGGTCCACAAACTCCTGCCCGCGTTCTTCGGCCACGGCTTGCTGCACGGTCTGTGCGGCCGCGATAAAGTCGGCGCGGTCAGGGTCCGTGCGGGTCATCCCACCTTCGGCGACCAGCCATTGGCGCACTTCTTCGGTCTCTGTGCGGACCTCTTCGCTGAACTTGTTGCCCGCATCGACGGCGGCGCGCATGATCTGCTCGCGCTGTTCATCGCTGAGCCGGTCCATAAAGCTGGAGGAGGCAAAGAGCGGCGCCATCGACACGAAATGTTCGAGGATGACGAGGTTTGGCATGAACTCATAAAAGCTCATGTCGCGGATAAAGGACGTGCCATTGTCGCCGCCGTCCACGGTGCCTGTTTGCAGCGCGGTGGGCGTTTCCGACCATGCCAGCGGCACGGGGTTTGCGCCAAATGCCTCGAACGTGGCCAGCATCACCGCGTTGTTCGGTGTGCGGATTTTGAGGCCGTCCATGTCGGCCATCGTGTTCACCGGACGGACCGAGTTGTAGAAGTCTCGATAAAGCGCCGGACCAAAGCTCAGAAGATGCACACCGGTGTCGGCCAGCAGTTGCGAGCGGATGAAATCGCCCACTTCGCCATCCACAACCCGTGCGAGGTGGTCGGTGTTCTGGAAGATATAGGGCAGCACGGTCACATCCATCAGCGGCCAGTGCGGCGACACGTTGTTGGCTGTGATGAAAAAGCCGTCGACCGTGCCCAGCTGCATGGCGCGGAACCCTTCGTCCTCGGTCGCGATTTGGTTGCAGCAGCGCAGACGCACATCGACGGACCCGCCGGTGTACTCTTCGGCCATCTCTTCGAAAATCGCGCCGAACCGACCATAAAGCGAATCCTCAGGCGCGCCAAAACCCACATTCATTGTGATGTCCTGCGCCGAAACGGCTGTGGTGGCTGTCGCCAGTGCCAGTGCTGCCACGGCAGTCTTTATCTGAAATCCCATGTTGTCTCTCCTTGTTGTCCATCTGTTTTTTCTTTCAGCTTTGCATGGGGAATCGGATCGGCATAATATCAAATGTAACAATTTTGATACCGAAACGGCATCATGCGCACCGATCTTCGCCTTGTCCGCTACTTTGTCGCCACCGCCGAAGACCTGCATTTTCGCCGGGCTGCGGACAGGCTTGGCATTGCCCAGCCCGCACTGAGCCGCGCCATTCAGGCGCTGGAGACGGAACTGGGCGTGGCGCTGTTCATCCGGTCCAACAGGAACGTCCAGATTACGCCCGCAGGGCGCGCATTCCTTGGGCGGGCCTATGAGATTCTCAGCCTGATGGAGCGCGCCACCGAAGAGGTGCGCAGCGCCCATGACGGGCGGATTGGCTCTTTGCGCATCGGGTACACGGATTTCGCGATTGCCGGTCCCTTGCCGACGCTGCTCAAGGATTTTCAGGAGCGCCAGCCGCAAATCACGCTCAAGCCGCAACACGGCGTGACGCTGACCCAGATGCACCGGCTGGCCGAGGGCAAGCTGGACATCGGGTTTGTCACCGGCCCGGTCAGCAAGGACGGCTATGACCAGCACCCGGTGCAATCGGAACGTTTTGTCTGTGTCTGCGCGGACAGCCATCCCTTTGCTGAACGCGATGCCATTTGTCTGGCCGATCTGGCGGACGAGGATTTCGTGCACGGGAATTCCACTGACTGGCAGCATTTTTATGACTACCTGATCCCCCTGTGCCGCCGCGCGGGCTTTGTCCCGCGCATCGTGCAGGAGGCGTTCAACACCGCAGGTATCCTTGGTCTTGTGTCCTGCGGCATGGGGGTGACCGTTCTGACCGAAGACGTGTGCAGCGCGCTGGCACCGGGCCTTGTGGTTGTCCCGATTGAGGATGTGACCGAACGGCTGATCACATCGGCGATCTGGCGGCGCGATCACGTGGTGGGACCCACCCGGCATTTCGTCGACTACTTGCAGGCGCTGCCCGCGCCGCAGCACCCAACCTAAGCACGGTCCGCGGCCAAAACGAGTTGTCTTTGTCGCTATCTGCTGTAGGCCTAGAGGTGTACTACAGCGGGGGTCTGCATGTCTGACATTACGGTTTTTCAAGCAAAAACAATCGTTACCATGGACCCAACGGTGCCCGAGGCGACGCATGTTGCAGTGCGGGACGGGCGTATTCTGGCCTTGGGGGATGCCACATGCGCCGACCCGTGGGGTGCGGTTGTGCACGACACCTCGCTGGCGGACGCCGTGCTGATGCCCGGTTTTGTCGAAGGTCACGCGCATATGATGGCGGGTGCCATCTGGGACTATGCCTATACCGGCTATCACGACCGGATCGACCCAGAGGGCCGCATGTGGACGGGGCTGTCGACCTTGGGCGATGTCGTCGCGCGCCTGCGCAAGATCGAGGCCGAACTGCCACCGGATGCGCCTTTGATCGGCTGGGGCTTTGACCCGATCTTTCTGCCGGACGACCGGCTCGGCCGGGCGCATCTGGATCAGGTATCAGCCACACGCCCCATCGCGATCCTGTTTTCCAACTTTCACCTGATGTGCGTGAACTCTGCGGCGCTGGCACTTGCGGGATACGATGCCAACACAGACGTCAAAGGTGTGGTCAAAGGCCCGGATGGCACCCCAACGGGCGAATTGCAGGAAATGGCGGCGATGTTCCCGATCATGCGGCGTCTGGGTATAGATTTTCGGGCCTTGTCCCAGCGTGCCAGCGCGATCCGGTCCTATGCGCAGGTGGCGCAGCGGGCCGGGGTCACGACGGTCACGGACCTCTTTTCGCAACTGGAGGACGAAGACCTCGACGTGATGTTGACGGTGACAGGGGATGACGCGTTTGCCTTGCGCATCGTACCTGCATTGGGGGCAAGCGGCGATCCGTCCGCCCTTGCGGCCCGCGCGCTGTCGCTCAAGGGTCGGTCCACCGACAAGGTGCGGCTGGGCGCGGTCAAGCTGATGACGGATGGGTCGATCCAAGGGTGGACCGCGCGGGTGCGCTGGCCGGGCTATGTGGGGGGGCAGCCCAATGGCATCTGGAACATGGCCCCCGACCAGATCCGCACCACCTGCGCCGCCCTGCACGCGGCGGGCGTACAGATGCATATCCACGTCAATGGCGACGAGGCGTCCGAGGTCGTGATCGACGCGCTGGCCGAGGCTATGCGCGCCGCCCCGTGGCCGGATCACGGCCATGTGCTGCAACATGGGCAGATGATGGATGCGGCACAATTCCGGCGCTGCGCCGGTTTGGGCATTCGTGTGAACCTCTTTGCCAACCACCTGTGGTATTTCGGGGACCAGCACGCCGCACTGACCATAGGCAACGACCGCGCTCAGCGGATGGACGCCGTGCGCTCTGCGCTCGACGCCGGGCTGACGGTGGCGATCCACTCGGACGCGCCGGTCACGCCCATGGGCCCGCTCTTTACCGCGTGGTGCGCGGTCAACCGCCGGACCATGTCGGGCCAAGTGCTGGGCTCTGCGCAGCGCATCACCGTACCCGAGGCGCTGCACGCAATCACGCTGGGTGCCGCGCAGACCCTGAAGCTGGATCACGAGGTCGGCTCGGTCTCGGTGGGCAAGCGCGCGGATTTTGCCGTGCTTGGTGCCGATCCGCGTGCGGTTGATCCTGAGGCGCTCCGGGATGTGACGGTTCTGGGCACTGTGTTTGGCGGCAGGGTGACGTTGCTGTGACACCGCTGCCGATGACGGTCATCTCCGGCTATCTGGGCGCGGGGAAAACCACGCTGATCAACCGGTTGCTGGCGGCGGATCACGGGCTAAAGCTGATGGTGCTGGTCAATGATTTTGGCGCGATCAACATCGACGCGCGGCTGCTTGCGTCGCGGGACGAGGACACGATTGCGCTGACAAACGGATGCGTATGCTGCACGATGGGTGCGGACCTGTTCATGGCGCTGGGCGACGCGCTCGACCGCCGACCGCGTCCGGACCACCTGATCGTCGAGGCAAGCGGCGTGTCCGACCCTGCGCGCATCGCCAACGCGGCCCTCGCAGAACCCGAGATGCGCTACGGAGGGATCGTCACGGTCGTGGACGGCCTCGCCTTTGACGGTTTGCAAGCCGACCCGCTGATTGGCCCGCAACTGGTGGATCAGGTGGCCAAGGCCGACGTCATTGCGGTCAGCAAGATACCAGAGGAGGCGGCGCTGCCGCGGCTTGCCACGGATGCAGCGACACTGCGTTCGAACGACGTTGACACGCTGGCCCGGCTTTTGTTGTTGCAACCGGTTGCAACGGCCACGCCAGCCTCCGGCGCACCGCACCCAACGCACACCGCTTGGTCGTGTTCCGACGTGACGGGCGTGGACGTGGCAACGCTGCGCGCCGCTCTTGCCGCGCGGCCCGCCGGGCTGTTCCGGCTCAAGGGGCGTGTCATTGATCGCAGCGGTGCCGCGTGGGACGTGCAGGTGGTGGGCCAACAGATCGAGGTGACGCCTGCTCAGGCCGACTGCGCGCCCGCGCTCGTTGGTATTGGCCTGTCCGACCGCCTTAGTCTGACCGACGTGGACGCGTGGTGGGCCAGCCTATCGGCGGGCTGATCACGGCACCCGCCCAAACCCGCCGCCGCCCGGCGTGTGCATCACAAACACATCGTCCGGCTGCATCGACGTGACATCATTGCCTTGCAACACCTCATGGGTCCCACCCGCCCGGATCACCCGGTTTTCTCCGGGTTCTCCGGATGCGCCACCGGACGCCCCATGCGGTGGCACCGTGCGGTGCGACGACAGGGTGGTGACCGTCATCGGTTCCAGAAAGCGCAGCGCGCGGGTGATCCCATCACCGCCCCGGTAGCGCCCCGCACCGCCAGACCCGCGCCGGATGGAAAACGCCTCGACCCGCACCGGAAAGCGCGTCTCGAGCACCTCCGGGTCGGTCATGCGGGTGTTGGTCATGTGGCTGTGCACGGCGCTGGCCCCGTCGAACCCGTCGCCCGCTCCGGTGCCGCCGCAGATCGTCTCGTAATTCTGCAAACGGTCGTTGCCGTAGACAAAGTTGTTCATTGTGCCCTGCGATCCGGCGATCACGCCCAACGCGCCATAGAGCGTATCTGCAATCGCTTGGCTGACCTCGGTGTTGCCCGAGATCACGGCGGCGGGGTAGGCGGGATTGATCATGCTGCCTTCGGGCGCGATGATCTCAAGCGGCCTGAGGCATCCTTCGTTCATCGGGATGTCCGCGCCGATCAGCGTGCGAAAGACATACAGCACCGTCGCCCGGCAAATCGACAGGGGCGCATTGTAGTTGAACCAGTCCTGCGCCGACGTGCCGGTGAAGTCGATCACCGCACTCCGCGCCGCGCGGTTCACACGTATGGCCACCTTGATCTTTGCGCCGCTGTCGAGCGGGTAGACAAACTGGCTGTCGGAGAGGACGTTCAACACACGGCGCACGTTTTCTTCGGCGTTGTCCTGCACGTGGCGCATATAGGCGGACACCACATCGACGCCGAAATTACGCACCGCCTTCATCAGTTCTGCCGCCCCTGTCGCGTTGGCGGCGATCTGGGCCGACAGGTCGGCGATGTTGTCGTCGATGTTGCGGCAGGGATAGGGGCCGGAGGCCAGAAGTGCGCGGGTGTCCGCCTCGCGGAAGGTGCCCGCGCTGACCAGTTGGAAGTTCGAGAACAGCACGCCTTCCTCGTCGATATGGGTGCTGTCAGGCGGGGCAGAGCCGGGGGTCTTGCCCCCCACATCCGCGTGGTGCCCGCGCGAAGCGGTGACAAAGAGGATGTCGCGCCCGGTCGCATCAAAGACGGGTGTGACCACGGTGATATCGGGCAGGTGCGTGCCGCCGTGGAATGGATCGTTCAGCATGAACACGTCGCCGGGGCGCATCCGGCCTGCATTGTCGCGCAGGATGGTGCGCACGCTGTCGCTCATGGAGCCGAGGTGGACGGGCACGTGCGGCGCGTTTGCCACCAGATCACCCGCCGCGTCAAAGATCGCGCAGGAGAAGTCGTATCGTTCCTTGATGTTCACCGAATAGGCAGTGTTGGCGAGGGTCGCGCCCATCTGGTCGGCGATGGACATGAACAGGTTGTTGAAGACTTCGAGCATGATGGGATCGACACTGGTGCCAATCGCCTCGGCCCGTTGCAACGGCGTCGTGCGGCGCAGGACCAGCGCCCCGTCCTCCAGTTTCGAGGCGGTCCAACCGTCCTCGACCACATTGGTGCCGGTTGGGTCGACGATGATCGCCGGGCCGGGCACGTCCCCGGCCATGCCGTCACGCTGGTAAAGCGGGACGCTGCGGAGGACGCCGTCGCTGACCATCTGAACCGGAACAGGGTCTTGGGCGGTGCCGGTGTCGCTCAGGCTGGCCGCTTCGCCTGTGGAGCCGATGGCTTCGACAGTCAGGAGGTCGATGACGAGGTTCTGCACGTCGGGTGCGAAGCCAAAGCAGGTCTCATGCGCTTGGGTGAACGCCGCCACCATCTCGTCATGGGGGCCAAAGGCCACGGGAAAGGTCTGTTGCCCACCGCGCGTGCGTACATGGACGGTTTGCAGCATGGTGACAGCGTCCCGCCCGATGCCCTGTCCGGTCACCTCCGACATTGCGTCATCGCTGAGGCGGCGCAGGGTTTCGCCCGCATTGTCGAGATCGGCAAGCGTGCCTTCGAATTGGAACTCGCGCAGGGCGCGCACATCCGCCAATCCCATGCCAAAGGCCGACAACACGCCCGCAAAGGGATGGATCAGAATGCTTTGCATCCCCAGCACATCGGCGGCCTTGCACGCGTGCTGCCCGCCCGCGCCGCCAAAGCAGTTGAGCGTATAGCGGGTGACGTCATAGCCGCGCTGCACGCTGATCTTCTTGATCGCATTGGCCATGTTCTCGACCGCGATGCGCAAGAAGCCTTCGGCCAGTTCCTCGACGCTGAGGGGCGCTTCGCCGGTTTCGCGGGCAATGTCCTGGGCGAGGATCGCAAATTTTTGACGGGGTGTGTCGGCATCGAGGGGCTGGTTGCCGTCGGGGCCAAAGACGGCCGGAAACTGGTCCGGTTGCAGCTTGCCCAGCACCACGTTGCAATCGGTGACCGCGAGCGGGCCGCCGCGGCGGTAGCAGGCGGGACCAGGGTCGGCGCCGGCACTTTCGGGGCCGACCTGCATCCGGCCTTGCCGGAAGCTCAGGATCGACCCACCGCCCGCCGCCACCGTATGGATAGACATCATCGGCGCGCGCATCCGCACGCCCGCAACTTCGGTCTCAAACGACCGCTCATAGCTGCCCGCATAGTGGCACACATCGGTGGACGTACCCCCCATGTCGAACCCGATCAGCTTGTCGAACCCGGCGGCGTGCGCCGTGCGCACCATGCCGACGACACCGCCCGCCGGACCGGACAGGATCGCGTCCTTGCCCTGAAACAGGCTTGCATCGGTCAGACCGCCATTGGACTGCATGAACATCAGCGATTTGCATCCGCCCGATCCGGCCCCGAGCGCGTCGCGCACCTGATCGACATAGCGGCGCAGGATGGGCGACAGGTTGGCGTCAACCACCGTGGTGTCACCGCGGCCCACCAGCTTGATCAGCGGGCTGACCTCATGGCTGAGCGAGACCTGGGTGAACCCGATTTCGCGCGCGATCTCGCCCGCCCGCTGTTCGTGGCGCTGAAATCGGTAGGCGTGCATGAGTGCAATGGCAACAGCGCGGAACCCGGCGTCATAGGCCGTTTGCAGATCGCGGCGCAGTTGCGCCTCGTTCAGAGGGGTGATCACGGCTCCGTCTGCGGCCACCCGTTCGCGCACCTCATAGGCAGCGTCATACAGCAATTCGGGCAACGCGATGTTCAGATCAAACAGCTTGGGCCGGTTCTGGTAGCCAATCCGCAGCAGATCCTTGAGCCCTTGGGTGATAAAGAGGACGGTGGCGTCGCCCTTGCGCTCCAGCAGTGCATTGGTGGCGACCGTGGTGCCCATCTTGACCGCATCAATCGTGCCGTTGGGGATGGCGTCGTCGGGGCGCAGGCCCAGCAACTCGCGGATGCCCTGCACGGCGGCGTCGCGGTAGCGTTCGGGATTCTCGGACAAGAGCTTGTGCGTCACAAGCGTCCCGTCCGGGCGTCGGCCCACGATGTCGGTAAAGGTGCCCCCACGGTCGACCCAGAATTGCCACATGAGACAAAGCTCCCTTGTTTGCCGGGCAGGGCCGGCACGTTTGTGTTACAGCGAAAAAGGCGTTGGTTCAGGTCAGTGGGCGCGCATGATCAGTACACCAGCGACGGCAGCCACAGTGCCAGTTGCGGGAAGGCCAGCAAGATCGCCAGCATCACGAACATGGTCACCACGAAGGGCAGCGCACCCTTGATCACGTCCATGATCGGCCCGACCTTGCGGATGCTCTGCACCACGTAAAGGTTGATGCCGATGGGCGGGGTAATCAGCGCGGTTTCCAAGAGCACCATCAGCAGGATGCCGAACCAAACAGGGTCAAAGCCAAGCGCCACCACAATGGGCGTGATCAGCGGCGCCATGGTCAACAGCATTGACAGCGTCTCCATAAAGCAGCCGATCAGGATCAGCACCGCAACAATCATCAGCATGGTCTGCATCGGGGTCCAGCCAAGGCCGGTGACAAAGTCGGTCAGCGCCTGTGTCAGGCCGATGATCGACAGGACAAAGTTCAGGAATACGGCGGCAATGATGATCAGCATGATCATGGCGGTGGTGCGCATCGTCCCTTCGATCGCCTGCCGCATCATGTCCACGGTCAGCTTGCGGTTCAGCGCAGCCAGACCCATGGAGGCGACAACGCCCAAGGCGGCCGCTTCGGTCGGCGTGGCGAGGCCCGCGTAGATCGAGCCGACGACCACCATAAAGATACCCAGCGGCGGGATCAGGGCGGGCAGGGCGCGCAGACGCTCGCCCCACGTGTGGCGCAGCTGCGCGCCGCCCCATTCGGGCTTGATCATGCAGGCGACAATCACCGTCGCCATGAACAGCGCGGCCAGCAAGAAGCCAGGGATGAAACCCGCCAGGTACAGTTCGGGCACAGAGGTATTGGTGAGCAGGCCGTAGAGGATCAGGTTGATCGACGGCGGGATCAGGATGCCCAGCGTGCCCCCGGCAGCGACAGTGCCCAGAAACAGCGGCTCGTTATAGCCGCGCTTTTCGATTTGCGGCACGGCGACCGTGCCGATGGTGGCAGCCGTGGCCACGGACGAGCCCGAGGTGGCCGCGAACAGCGCCGAAGAACCGATATTCGAATGCATCAGCCCACCTGGCAGCCAGCCCAGCCATTTGACGATGCCGTCATACATCCGTTCGGTGATGCCCGCGCGCAGCAGGATTTCACCCATCATGACGAACATCGGGATCGCCACGAGCAGGAAGTCGGTCGAGGTCTGCCACGCCATGTCCGAGATCGCGCGGTGCAGCGGCATGGGGCTGTCGGTGTATTGCAGGATCAGGCCCAGCCAGCCCAGCGATGCGGCGATTGGCACAGCCAGCGCGATCAGCGCCAACAGGATAAGGAGCGTCTTGGTCAGCATCAGACAGTCTCATCCTTGATCTGCTCGTCCAGGGATTTGACCCCAATGAGGTCCTGAACGCCGCTTGGATCGCGTTGCAGGTATTTGACGATGGCCGCGACCGCGATCAGCACACCGGTAAAGACAAAGAACATCCATCCGATCAGCCAAGGGATTTGCGGGATGGCGAGGGGCACGCGCATCGGCGTGATCGACCGCGAACCATGTTGGAGCGTGTCGCCGACCATGCTCCAGACCATCCAAACGACAACCAAGGCAAAGCCGATCAACAGAGCGTGGCCAAAGAGGTTCAAAAACGGGCGCAACCCGTGGGGCAGAACACCAATCAGGGCATCGACCCGAATATGCGCGCGCTCGAACAGCGCATAGGAAAACGCCAGCGCCGTGGCCACACCAAACGCATAACCCGATATTTCATCCGCGCCGCCAAGCGATACATTGAAAAGTTTGCGCAGGATCACTTCGAGCGTCACCAGAAAGGCGGACAGAACGATGAGGGTGCCGCCCAGCCATGTGAGCCACAGGCTCAGCTTGCGGGTGCTGGCAAGGAGGGTGTCGAGCATATCGGGAAACTCCGTGAGGGCAAAAGGGGCAGCGGGGGAGAGCGCGCCGCCCCTTTTTCCGGCAGCTTAGTTGGCGGCCGCCGTCAGGCCGAGGATCGGACCAACGGTTTCGTTCCAGTTCGCGGCACAGTCTGTGCCGCACCGTTCCGCCCAGCGGGCCAGCACAACGTCTGTGGCGATCTTGTCGCGCAGGGCGAGGTCTTCGGCACTGGGTTCAACCAGCACCATCGAACCGGGATCACCCACTTCGCAGGCACCGCCTGTGATGCAGGAAATGGCCACTTCGTCCTCGGTCGCGGTTTCGGCCCACATGGCGTCGTTCAGCGTCGCAATCTCGGTCTGCAAGAGGGCCTGCTGATCGGCGGACAGGCTGTTCCATTTGTCCATGTTCATCGCCCCAAAGGCGAGGCCCCAGCCCACGCGCAGCGTATAGGCATGTGTGGCGACTTGGTTCCATTTGGCGGTATAGGCCGACATTGTGCCGGTGATCGCACAGTCCACAACGCCCTTTTCCAGCGCCGGGATCACTTCGGAGAAGGCCACCGTGACAGAGGTGCCGCCGACCCCTTCGACAAAATCGCCAAGGGTGGTGGAATAGACGCGGATTTTCTTGCCATCGAGGTCCGCGATGCCGTTCACCTCGCCGTTGCACCACAGCGTCTGGCTGGGGAACGGGTAGAGCATCAGCAGCTTGGCGTTGTAAATGTCGGCAAACGCGTTCTCAAGCGTGTCGAAATAGGCCTCCGACACCTTGCGCTGGGTGTCGATGTCCTGCGTCAGCGACGACAGGTCCGCGCCTTCGAAGATGGCGTTTTCCGCCGCCACATAGCCCGGCAGTCCAAAGGCGAAATCAAACACACCGTTCTTGACGAGGCGCATGATCTCGAACCCTTTGAGGCCCAGACCGGATTGCGACTGGATCTTGCCAACGATGTTGCCGCCCGACGCCTCATTGAGGCGCTGGTTAAAGAACGGCTCTTCGTGTTTTTGGAAATTCGTCAGGCTGGACCATGTGCCGACAGCACTCAGGACCACCGGGCTTTCTGCAAACGCGCCGGAGGCGCTGATCGCCAGAGCCCCGAGGGCGGTTGTAAGTTTTTTCATTTTCACTCTCCTGTTGGTGATTTTGTTGTGGTTAGAACTGTGAATTCGGCGTCGTCGGGGACGTCGGTGATCAGCATATGCCCGGGCTTGTGCGTGATGCAGATCGGCAGCCGCGCTTCCATGACAGCGGATTGCGGCGTGACCCCGCAGGCCCAGAACATGGGCACCTGTCCTGCGCCGATGGGGGCGGGATCGCCCCAATGTGGCGCGTCCAGATCCGTGATCCCGATGGCTGCGGGGTCGCCGATATGGACCGGGCCGCCATGGGCCATGGGAAAGCGTTTCGAAATCGCGGTGACGCGGTCCACATCGGTTTCGTTGATGGCCCGCATACTGACAACAGTCGGCCCACCAAACGGACCTGCGGGCACCGTCATGATGTTTGACCGGAACATGGGCACGGTCGTGTTGTTGTCGATGTGCCACACGGGAATGCCTGCATCCTGCAACGCATGTTCGAACGTGAACGAACACCCCAAGGCAAAGGCCACCATATCGTCGGTCCACAGCGCGCTGATATCGGCAAGCGTCGCGTCCAACATACCGTCACGGTAGACGTAATAGCCGGGCAGGTCGGTGCGGATGTCGATGTCCCCGCCCAGCGTCGTCATCATCGGGTTGCCGGTGTCGGACACGCCCACAAGGGGGCAGGGCTTGGGATTGCGCTGGCAAAAGCGCATGAAGTCCAGCGCGTGATCGACCGTCAGAATGGCGAGGTTGGCCTGCAACGTCTTGCCGCCCAGCCCTGCGGTGTGACCACAATAGGCACCCGCGCGGATCTGTGCGCGCATATCGTCGGTTGCGAGTTTTTGCAGACCTTCAAAGGCAATGGCCATATCCGTCCCCCGGTTTTGGGCACGGTCCTCTGCCGTTGAAATAAAATCCAATAATGATTTTTTGGCCTAAGCTATAGAAATTTCCTATAACTCTTTGGCTGCAATGGCTTGCGCGGTTTTTGCCGCTGCTTCGATGACGTAATTTCTTGGCTCGCCGATGTAAGAGGCCGAGAAATTGAGCGGCGAAGGCGCGACACCGGCATCGAATTCCACCAGTTTGCCCGCCTCGACCATCGACCGGCCAAGCGCCTTGGGCAGTGCACCGACGGCCAGCCCGGCCTCGACCATGCGAAAGCATGACGATAGCGACGATGACGGAAACAGGGTGATGTCCGGCCCGAACCGGTCAAAGAGTTTGGCCCTGAGTTCGCGGAACGGGCGTGTGTTGCGGGCGTAGGTCGCGATGGGCGTCGTGCGCAGATCCACATCGCGCCCTTCACCGGCGGCGCGAAACCAGACCAGCTCGACGCTGGGCAATTCGATGTTGTCGACTGTGAAATCCGAGATGGGGCCAAGCAGGATCGCCAGATCGACCTCCCGCCGCAGCAGCTGTTCGCGCAGGTTCAGAGAGATATCAACGCTGATCTCGATCTTGAGGTTGGGAAAATCCTTGTGCAGTGCACCGATGAAATCCGGCAGCCAGCTTTGGGCGATGGTTTCCGACACCCCGATCCGCATCAGGCGGTCCACACCGGCGGCATCCATCACGTTCTCTTCGACCATGTCGCTGAGTTGCTGGAACTGGGCTGCATATTGCAGCAGCATGTCGCCGCGTTTGGTCAGGCTCATTCCCGTCGCGGTGCGGTCGAACACCTTGGTGCCAAGGCTGGCCTCCATCGCTTTGATCCGGGACGTCGCGGTGGGCTGCGTCAGGTTCAGCGCCTCCGCGGCACGGCTGACGCTGCCGTAACGGGCGACGGCGAGAAAGGTCTGGAGATGTTCAAGTTTCAGTCGGGACACGAGACGCACTAGACAGGGTTCGGACGTGGCAGGCAACGGTGAACTGCGGTCGCAGACGCGCCGCGCCATGCCCCGTTGCATGGCTGTGTCCGCTGAGGCAAGTTTGGCCAAACAGGGGGCATCATGACGGATCAAGGCCTGACAGGTGCGCGCAAGCCGGTGATGCGGCTTTGGGGCGTTTTGCAGCGGGTTTGGAACCTGATCGGGGACAAGAACCTTGGGCTGATCTCGGCGGGTGTCGCGTTCTGGGCCATTCTGTCAGTCTTTCCGGGACTGGCCGCGACCATCGCGCTGTGGGGCGTGATTGGTGATCCTGAACTGGCCTTGCAGCAACTGGCTGCGTTTCAGGCTGTGTTGCCGGGGGACGTTTATACCCTGATCGCCGGTCAGCTTGATGCGCTCTCGACCGCAGATGGGCTGACCCTGGGGTGGGCGTCGGTTCTGTCCTTTGTTCTGGCGTTGTGGTCGGCGCGGGCCGGGGTGGCGGCGCTGATCCAAGGGTTGAACGCGATCCACGGGGTGCCGAACCGGTCCGGTGTGGCACATGCCGCCCGCGCTCTGTTCCTGACCTTGTGTTTGATCGGGGTCGTTCTGGTGGCAATGGCGTGCATCGTGGTGATGCCGGTCGTGCTGGCGTTTTTCCCGCTGGGTCCATGGGCGTCGGCGGGTGTGGAGGCGCTGCGCTGGGGCGTCGGCCTTGCCGTTTTGCTGGTCGGGTTTTCGTTGCTGCACCGGGTCGGGCCAAACCTGCGCACCCGAATGCCGGGAATGGTATCAGCCGGAACCGTCTTTGCCGCCGCCGGGTGGGTTGCCGCCTCCGTTGGGTTTTCGATCTACCTGCAGAATTTTGGGACCTATAACGAGGTTTACGGATCCATCGGTGCGGTGATGGCAATGCTCATGTGGCTGTTTTTGAGCGCGTTCATGGTGCTGCTTGGGGCGGCGTTGGATGTCAGCCTGCGGCAGGTGACCTAGCCTAGCACGATGAGCCACATCCAAGCCGTCAGGAGCGATGCCCCCGTGGCCACCAGCACGGACGAAGCCGCCACGCGTTTGGCCCGGCCATACATGTTGGCAAAGATATAGGCGTTCACGCCCGGTGCCATGGCCGCCGTCAGCACCCCGGGTTTGAAGGTCTCAGGCGGGACCGACAAGAGGCTGCCCAAGGCAAAGGTGATGGCCGGATGCACCAGCAGCGAGATGCCGCAAACCATTGCAATCACGCGCGCGTCGCCTTCGGGCCTGTAAGCGACCAGCACGCCACCCAATGCAAACAGTGCCGTGGGCAGGGCCGCGCGAATAACCAGATCAAGCCCGTCCCGGATCACGCCGGGCAGGGTTATCCCGGTGAGGTTAACGACAAAACCCGCCAGAATGGCCAGCACCAGCACGTTGCGGAACATGGCCCGGATCACACGACGCGCGGTGTCCAGAGGTGCGCCCCCGCGGTTGCGCGCAATCTCCATCGCGGTGATGCCCAGCCCGTAGCAAAAGGGTGAATGAAAGGCGATGATGGCAAAGGCGCCTGTCAGCGCTTCGGCCCCGTAGGCACGTTCATTGATGGCAAGGCCCAGCAGAACCGAGTTGGAAAACAGGCAGGCAAAGCCGATGGCGACGCTGTCTTCGACGTCGCGGCCAAAGAGATGCCGCGCGCCCAGAAACCCCAGCGCAAAGCTGGACGCGGCCCCGACGTAAAAGCTGCCCAGCAGGCGCAGGTCCAGCCCGTGGGACAGGTCGATATTTGCGATGGCGGAAAACAACAGGCAGGGGATCGCGAAATGCTGCGAGAATTTCATCAGCGCGTCCACGCCGGCCTCGGGGAAAAGCTGTCGCCAGACGGCAACATAGCCAAAGCCGATGACCAGAAAAACGGGCAGGATGACGTCGAGGAGGGCCTGCATGATCGGGCCTTTGCTTGGGCGCGGAGGACGGGAGCCTCCGGCGGGAGTATTGATCAAAGAGAAGAAGGTCAGGGGGTGGGAAAGGTGAGGGTCATTCCATCATAGGCGGGTTCGATGTGGTCAGGTGTTTCGGCCAAGAGCGTCGCATAGTCGAGGTCGATATGCATGTTGGTGAGGATCGCCCGTTTGGGCGCGGCGCGGTCGATCCATTCGAGGGTTTGCGCAAGGTGGCTGTGCGTCGGGTGCGGGTCGCGGCGCAGCGCGTCCACGATCCAGCAGTCGAGATCTTGCAAGGCGTCCCATGCGGCATCGGGGATGTCGGCCACATCAGGCAGGTACGCCAGATCGCCGACGCGAAAGCCGAGCGCGTCGATGCTGCCATGGCCCACTTCGAACGGCCTGAAGGTGATCGGCCCGCCGGGGCCGTCGATCACCGTGTCCCCGTCGATGGTGTGCAGGTCAAGGATGGGCGGATAGGGCGAGCCCGGTGGTTGGTGAAACACGTAGCCAAAGCGCCCAAGCAGGTCGTTCTGCGTGGCACCATCCGCCCAGACCCGCAGCCGTTCACGCATGTTGAAGACGACCATGCGCAGATCATCGATACCGTGCACATGATCGGCATGGGCGTGCGTGTAGATCACGCCATCGAGCCTGCCGATATCGGCCCCCAGCAATTGATTGCGCAGGTCAGGGGAGGTGTCGATCAGGGCGATTGTGGTTCCGTCCGGCCCCCCCCGTTCGACCAGCATGGAACAGCGCTGGCGGCGGTTTTTGGGGTTCGCCGGATCGCACGCGCCCCAGTGACCACCCAAACGCGGCACGCCGCCGGAGGAGCCACAGCCCAGAATCGTAAACCGTAAGCTGTCGCTCATGCGGCGGCCTCGAAACGGGCTGCCTTGGTGAAGAGCCGGTCAAAATTCTGTTGTGTGCGGTCTGCGAAATCGGCGTAGTCGAGGCCAAAGACCCCGGCACCCACGCGCGCGGTGTGGGCTGTATAGGCCGGTTCGTTCCGCTTGCCCCGATGGGGCGGCGGGGCAAGGTAAGGCGCGTCGGTTTCCACCAGAACCCTGTCGACGGGGGCAGCGGCGAAGATGTCGCGCAACTCCTGACTTTTGGGAAAGGCCGCGATGCCGGACATACTCAGATAAAAGCCCAGATCGAGGGCGGCGCGGGCCAGTTCCGCGCTGGAGGAAAAGCAGTGCATGACGCAGGTATAGGCGCCATTCGCGTGCTCTTCGGTCAGGATGCGGGCCATATCTTTGTCGGCGGCGCGTGCGTGGATGATCAGGGGCAGCCCGGTGTCGCGCGCGGCGGCGATGTGAATGCGCAGCGATTGCTGCTGCACGTCCGCACTGTCGGATGTGTAGTGGTAGTCGAGCCCTGTTTCCCCGATGCCTACGCATTTGGGGTGCTGTGCAAGCCGCACCAGTTGATCGACCGATGCCATGGGTTCGTCCGCGGCGCTCATCGGGTGGGTGCCTGCTGCGTAAAACACGGGCGCATGTGCTTCGGCCAGGGCGCGGACTTGTGGTTCGAGACGCAGTTTGGTGCAGATGGTCACCATGCGCGTGACGCCAGCGGCGGCCGCATCTGCGATGATCTGAGGCAACTGCCCTTCGAAATCGGGAAAGTCGAGGTGGCAGTGGCTGTCGGTGATCTCTGGGGTCATTGCGAAGGTGCCGTCGCTGAGAGCTTGAACAGCGTATCTAGGACGAGGGCGGCAGGGTCAAGATTGACCGCCCGGCCATGGCGTGCCCGGTCGAGCGCCGTTTGCGCCGTGTCGGCCCATGCGCGGGCTTGCGGGGCGTGCGGGGCAAGGCGGCTCAGAATGGCCGCTTCGTTTGGCGCGGCCTCGGTTGCCGGGGGGGTGCCCGTGGCACCCGTGCGGGCCAGTCGGGCCAGCGCGATGTCGAGCAGGGTGTAGAACAGGTCCAGACGGGCCTCGCTGCCGCGCGCTGCGGCGGCCTCTGCCACGGCCAGAGCGCGGGGGCGGTCGAGCCGGGGCATGGAGCCCAGAAGGGCGATGATCTCAGCATAGAGCTTTAGCCCGTCCTGAAGGGCAAGGCGCATGGCGTCACCGACCGATCCGCCGCTGAGTTCCGCGAGGGCTGCGGTTTGCGCGGCACTGTCGATGCCACCCTGCGCCATCGCAGCGGCCATATCATCAGGTGTCAGGCTGCGCAGGCGCAGCGTGCGGCACCGTGATCGGATGGTGGGCAAGAGGCGGCTGGGCTGGTGGCAAACGAGCAGGAGCGTGGTGCGCGCGGGCGGCTCTTCGAGCATCTTGAGCAGCGCATTGGCGGCGTTCACGTTCATTTCGTCCGCTGCATCAATGATGACCACGCGACGGCCACCATCGGTGGCCGACAGTTGAAAAAAGCTGCCAAGCGCGCGAATATCATCCACGACAATCTGGTCGCGCAGTCGCTTGGTCTTGTCGTTCTCGGTACGGTGCACGGATTTCAACCCCGGCTCCGCGCCTGCCGCGATGCGGCGGGCAATGGGGTGATCGTCCGGGATGTCGAGGGTCGTGGGCGCGGGCGCGCCGAACATATCGTTGGGGTCCGGGTCAGGCGTGGCCAAAAGGAAGCGCGCAAGTCGCCATGCCAGCGTGGCCTTGCCCACTCCGCGCGGTCCGGTCAGCAGCCACGCATGGTGCAGACGCCCGGTTGTGAACGCGTCAAGAAAGGCGGCCTGCGCGCTGTCCTGCCCAATCAGGCGGACGGTGTCGCGCGGGTGCGGTGCGCCGGGGACGCGTGTGGGATCGGCTGTGTCGTCGGACATGAGACGGGGTGTAACACCGCCGCCCGCCAGGGGGCCAGCCCCCTGGACCCCCGGAGTATTTTCAAAGAGAAGAAGTGAGGTGCGATTGCGCCAAAGCGTGCACGTCATGCGCCACGATTTCGATCGGGCGGCCACCGTCGATGGTGTGAAAACGGTGCGGGAATTCTTTTGCCAAGCCCAGAAAACCGGCGCGCATCTTCTGTTGCAGGTCCGTGCCAAAATCCTCGAACCGTTCTTCTACGCCCTGCCGCCCCTTGGCGCGGGCGAGGCCAGTTTCGGGGTCCATGTCGATCAGAATGGTCAGATCGGGTTCGCGCCCGATCATCAGATCGTGCAATTGGTCCACTGTGGCGCGCAGATCGCCGCGGCTCAGCCCCTGATAGAGGCGCGTGCTGTCCGCAAAGCGGTCGCAGATCACGATCTTGCCAGCAGAGATGGCGGGCAGGATCAGACGCTCCATATGGTCGCGCCGCGCGGCGGTGAAAAGGAGCAGTTCGGTTTCCGCCGACCAGCGGTCAGGATCGCCTTGCAGCACGAGGGCGCGGATTTCCTCGGCGCCCGGACTGCCACCCGGCTCGCGGGTCAGCACGACGTCGTGGCCTTCTGCGCGCAGCCGTTCCGCGAGCAGGCGGGCTTGTGTGGATTTGCCGGAGCCGTCGATGCCTTCGAAGCTGATGAATGCGCCTTTTGCGCTCACGCACCATCCTCGCTTGTGACTTGCGTGATCAGGGCTTTGGCCGCGGTGGACACTTTGGCGAGGAAACCGCCATGGGCCACGTCGGTTTCGGCCACCAGTTCGAACCGTTGTTCCGGCAAGCCTTCGGGTTGCACAACCAGTTCGGCCAATGTGGTGCCCGCGGCGATGGGGGCCTGAATGGGGCCGGTATAGACCACTTCGGCGGCGACACTGTCGCCGGACAGGACCGGCAGCAGGACAGAGATGTCTTCGGCCGGAACCAGTCCCACTTGCGGCTCGGCCCCTTCCCACACGGCGGCGGTGGCGACGCGCACGCCGCCCTTGGCGATGGTGCGTTCGGCAAACTGGCGGAAGGCCCAGTTCACGATGGCTTCGGATTCCTGCGCGCGGGCGGCCGTGGTGTCGAGGCCGGAGACCACGAATACGACCCGGCGGTCCCCCTGTTTGGCCGACCCGGTCAGGCCATAGCCCGCCTCTTGGGTGTGGCCGGTTTTGAGGCCGTCAGCACCGATGCCGAGGGTCAGCAGGGGATTGCGGTTGAACCGGTTGGCGCTTTCCTTGGTGTCAAACAGGAACTCGGTTTCCGCAAACATCGGGTAGTATTCCGGATAGTCCTCGATCAACCGCGTGGCCAGCAGGCCCAGATCGCGCATTGACATGCGATGGCTCGGGTTCGGCCAGCCGCTGGAATTGGCGAAAGTGGAATTGGTCATGCCCATTTCCTGCGCCCGGCGCGTCATCAGGCGGGCAAAGCCACCTTCGGTCCCGTCGGGGCTGAGCGCCTCGGCAATGACGACGCAGGCATCATTGCCCGACAGCACGATGATGCCGCGCACCAGATCCTCCACCGTGACCCGCTCGCCCTGTTGCAGGAACAACGTGGAGCCGCCGAAACTGGCGGCATGAGCGGAGACGGCCAGCGTGTCGGTCATGCTGAGTTGCCCGCGTTCCAGTGCCTCGAACGCCATGTAAAGCGTCATCAGCTTGGACATTGATGCCGGGGGCAGGGGGGTGTCCGCATTCTTGTTCAGCAACACGGTGCCGGTGGTCTGGTCAACCACATACGCCGCCGACGCGCGGGTCTCAAACGCGGCGGCGGGCAGGGTGGAGGCGATCAGCAAGGCGGTGGCGGCAAGGGTGCGGATCACGGGAAAGGCTCCTATCGGTCAGTTGGACACGGCATAGGCATCGGTAAAGCCTTCTTCCTTGACCTTGTTCAAGAGCTGACCGCGCTCTGCGCTGGAACTTGCCGGCCCAACAACCACGCGCCAGAAGGTTTTGCCATCGCGTTCAAAGGTCTTGGTCACCGGCACGATGCCCGCGTCGCGCATCCGGTTGGAGGTGCGTGTGGCGTTGGCCTCGATCGAGAAAATGCCGATCTGGATAAAGGGCTTGGACAGGTTAGACGCAGCGGGCCGCGTGGTTGCGGCGGCCTTGATCGGTTGTTCCGGCGCGGCGGCGGGCTGGATGCCGGTGGACACCGCAGGTGCGGGCGTCGGTGCATCAAGGGCCGCGGCAGCGCTCGCGATGGGATCAAGCGAGGTGGTGGCAATTGCGGCAGGGGCCTCGACCGCGTCGACCTCTTCGATGTCAGTTTGCGCCGCGTCGATCGGTTGTTCGACCGCGACGTCTTCCTTGCGCAGCGCCGTCACGTTGAGCTCGGCCGGTGCGCCCGCCAGCATCCCCAGCGCTTCGGCGGCGTCTGAACTGATCTGTAGGCGCGGGCCGGGAATGTCGCGTTCGCGGCGGAAGAGGGCGCCGACCACGAATTTGTTGTTGGTGGCATTGCGGATGATGACCCGCTCGGGCTCGCTCACATCGGGGTGCGCGACCCAGACACCGCCCAGCGACGGGCGACCGTCCCACAGTCCCGCTTCGGTGGCGGAGAACACATCGGGCGCTTCGACATCGCGTTCGACGGTTTTGATTGGCGCGCCCGGTTCGGGGGTGCCTGCAGTCTCGGTGTTCGACTGGAAGGCCTGCATGGCCACGAACTGCCCGTTCTCGTCACAGCCTGCCAGAAGGCTGAGGGCCAGAACGGCTGCGACGCTGCTGCGCATGGTGGATTTCGAGAATGATCTGCTCATGGACCAAGTCCTTGCCTGCTGTTGCCTGTGGTGGCCGTTTTTTGGCCAAGTGCCTTTACGACACCGTTTTTTCCCGTCGTTGCGGGTTGATTTGTCTGTAGCATAGCGGGTCGGGAGACATCTGAAAAGGATACGGGGAACTTTTCGGCAAATTTCCCCGGGCATTGGCATATTTGCCGAATCGTGCGGGCGGCCCTAAAGCGGGGGCACCGGAGGTTTGGCAGAGTGGTCGAATGCGGCGGTCTTGAAAACCGTTGGGCGTGAGAGCGTCCCGTGGGTTCGAATCCCACAGCCTCCGCCACCATCCATTTGAATTGACTTGTGTTGGCGGTGAGGCGTCTTGCGATGTCGCGCTTAGAGAATGCGGGCTGTGGTATCGCGCTGGATCACGCCGGTGTGCAGACGCACCGATGCAGGGCGCGTGCCGGTGTTGAGCCAATCTGCGACCGCTGCGGCGGCGTGCAGGCCCATGTCCCCGACGCTGAGTGTCACGCTGGTCAGGGGCGGGTGCATGAACCGCGCCGCGGGCAGGTCCTCCATCCCCATGATCGACATGTCTTGGGGGACGCGCAGGCCACGGCTGTGCAGCGCGTTGAGCGCACCGAGCGCGATCACGTCCGAGAAACACAGCACGGCGGTGGGACTGTTGGTCTGCTCCAACAGTCTGTGGATGCCGGTGTGCCCGCCTTCGACCGAAATCGGGACCTCGACGTAATCGAATGTGATCGCTGTGCTTGCGTCTTGCAGCGCGACTTTGCGCCGCCGCATCCGGTCATTGGTTGCCGTCGGCCCGTGCAACACCGCAACCCGCCGGTGCCCGAGCGCGGCCAAGTGATCCGCGGCCTGAAGGGCAGCGCGCTGGTTGTCATAGCCGCAGGTCGGTATCGGCCCGCTGTCCTCGTAATGTGACACGGCGACGATGGGGATTTGTGCGCGTTCCAGCAGATCATAAAGGCCATCCGTATGGGACATGCCGACTACGATCAGCGCCTCGGCCCCCAAGGCGACCAACTGTTTTGCCCGCGCAAGTTCAATCGCTGGGTCATCACCTGTCTGCGCGACCATCAGGGCAAGGTGCCGGGCGGCCAGACCTTCCTCCAGACCGTCCACGACCCGCGCGTAAATCGCATTGTCGAGGGTAGGGATCAGCGCCGCGACCAAACCGGAACTGCCCCGGTTGATGGCGCGTGCCGCAGCAGACGGAACAAAACGGAGCTGTTCAATCGACGCCTCGACGCGTGCACGTGTCTTTGGGGCGACTGATTGGGGTGTGTTCAAAACCCGGCTCACCGTCGCGACAGACACACCCGCATGGGCCGCAACATCGCGCAGGTTGGTCCTTTTTCGGGCAGAGTTCCGCATCATGGGCACAAGCGTAAGGCAGGTTATTGACAGACGTAACCAGTTTCACCCACGATGTAACTAGTTACAGGCTCCTCAAAAGTGGCTCTCGCCCATGGAAAATGCGCTGCTGGAATTTCGTAATGTCGGGATGGACTCCCGGTTTCGCGCGTTTCCTGGTTTTCCTGCGCCGTCTCAGGCGGAACATCACAAGCTGTCGCCGCGCGGTGCCCTTCGCATCGCACTGGCGCTGGGCGATTTGCTGTCGGTGTCCGGCGACGCGGCCACCCTTGCGGTGATCGCTTTTGACGCGCGCGGGCGTTCTGCATTGGGTGCATTGGGCCTGACCGGCACGCGTCCGGTGTCCGGTCTGCCATTTGACGATCAGGCATATTTGGCGTGGGTGCAGGCAAAAGGCGGCACGACAGATGATCAAAGGGCAGCACTGATCGAGGTTGATGGGCGGATCATTCTGAAAGCCGGAGCCGAATGCAGTGTGTGGGTTGTTCTGCCGACACCGCCTGCGCAGGCAATCACCGGCGACACCATGGCGACCCTGTCCGTGTCGGTCAGCCGTGCTGCGCACACAGTACGCCTGCCAGAGCCGTTGGGGCAGGTGGCAGACGCGTTCACCGTACCGCGCGGCACGGCCAGGGCCTACAGCCTTGCACGCGGCGACATTGTCCAGATCATCGATGTCGAAGGGCAGCAATGTTCGGATTTCATGGCGTTCCGCACCGACAGCCTTGACTGTGGTCGTGTGGCCATGATCGACAGCACCGCCACACGGTCCATGGTGCGCCAGCCCTATCCGCAACCGGGTCTGCTGGACAAATTCTTTGATGCGGATGCGCGGCCCATGTTGCAGGTGGTGCAGGACACGTGCGGACGGCACGACACGTATGGGCTGGCCTGTACCGCGCGCGGATATGCGGACCGCGGCTTTCCGGGGCACCTCAATTGCTCGGACAATATCTCGGACGCGATGGACCCCTACGGCATCGCCCGCCGTCCGGCTTGGCCCGCGATCAACTTTTTCTGGAACACATGGGTCGATCCGCGGTCCGGTCACATCCTGACAGAGGAAAGCCATTCGCGCCCCGGTGATTACGTGGCCATGCGCGCGCTGTGCGATCTGGTCTGCGTGTCCACCGCGTGCCCGGACGACATCGACCCGATCAATGGCTGGAACCCGACGGATGTCCATGTCCGGATTTACAAACGGAACGCACCCATCCCGCGCGCCGTGGCCTACCGCGCCAAGGAGGATGCGCCGATGACCCTCAGCCGGGAAAGCGCGTTTCACCGCCGCACCGCTGCGTTGACCCAAGATATGGCGCCCGCGCGTGACCTGTGGCTGCCCAACACCTATCCGTCGACCGGAACGCTGGGTGAATACTGGGCCTGCCGGGAGCGGGTCACCGTGCAGGACATGAGCAGCTTGCGGAAATACGACATCGTCGGGCCGGACGCGGAGACGGTGCTGCAACAGGTGCTCACCCGCGATCTGTCGCGCCTTGCGCAGTGGCGCGGCACCTACGCGCTGATCTGTGACGACACCGGGGCGGTTGTGGACGATGGCACGCTCTTTCGTCTTGGTCCGCAGGTGTTTCGTTGGTGTTGCGGGTCCGAGGAAAGTGCCCGCCGGATCGAGGCGCATGTCGCTCAGACCGGACAACAGGCCCGCCTGACAGACATGAGCGATACGCTGGCAAACCTTGCGCTGCAGGGGCCGAAATCGCGCGATGTGCTGGCGCAGGTCGTCTTTACCCAGCCGCATGTGCCTGCGCTGGAACAGCTGAACTGGTTTGGCGTAACGATTGCCCGTTTGGGGGATCGCGATGGCGCGCCTTTCATGCTGTCGCGCACCGGCTATACCGGCGAACTGGGTTACGAGGTTTTCTGCGCCCAGTCGGATGCCGTGACGATTTGGGATGCGCTGATGGAGGCGGGGCAGGCTCATGGTGTGACCCCCATGGGCGGTGCCGCACTGGACATCATCCGGACAGAGGCCGGGTTTGCCGCGCCGGGTGCGGAATTTGCGCCCGGTGTGGACGCGATGGAGGCGGGCCTGGGCTTTGCGGTGGATTTCAGAAAGGCCAGCTTTGTTGGCAAAGCCGCGCTGGAGCGCAATGCCGCAGCACCGCGTCGCGTGTTGACGGGGCTGATGTTCGGCGGTGACGACGTGCCTCACCACGGTGCGCCGGTCTTTGCGGGTGAGCGTCACGTGGGGCAGGTTACGTCCGCGACCCGTTCTCCGATGCTGGGGCACGGGATTGCCATGGCGCGGCTGGCCATCGAGTTTTCCGAAACCGGCGCGGCGCTTGAGGTTGGCATGATGGATGGGCGCATGAAACGGCTTCCCGCGGTTGTGGCCACAGTCCCGTTTGTGGACCCCAAACGAGAGCGGGCACGCGCATGACGCCAAGGGTTCGGATGTCGCAACGCTCAATCCGTCGTGACAAGCGGTGCCGCGTCGCGCGGGGCAAGGAAGGACCAGATCGAGCGTGTCATGCGGTTCGTACGCTCGGGATTGCGCAACAGGCGTATCTCGAGGGGCACTTGCCAGTCTTGCGCGCCCGTACACATCAGGTGGCCTGCCTCGATGTCCGGGGACACAAGGCTGCTGGGCAGCCACGCCACGCCGTCGCCCGCGCGCGCTCGTATACGCAAAGCGCCCGCCATGGAGTTTTCATAGACCGTGTGCAGGCGCGAAGTCAGCCCGTGCTTGGCCAGCATCGGTTCGAGCAGCGCGCCAATCGGTGCTGCTGCGCCAAACCGCAGAAACGGCATTTGCACATCTGCCGCATCGAACCGGAACAAGGGCGCGCCGTCGCCGTCAGGTTTGCACACCGGGATCAGGCGATCATGCCCGATGACGATGCCTTCGACGTCGGGCGCATCGGATGCGCCCGGCCCCGCATAGGCAATGACATAATCCACATCTCCCCGTTTCAGATCACGCAGGCAATTGGGCAGATCGTCGGCCCGCAACCGCGACAATACTGGCCCATAAGCCGTTTCCAGCGATTGCAGCCAAGCAGGATAGAAACGCCAGCCGATGGAATGCTGCGTCGCAAAGGTAACCACGTATTTGTCCGGCAGGGCCATCGCCGCGCGAATCTGGCTGCGTTCGTGTTCGATGCGCGTCAGCGCCTGCAATCCCGCTTCGAGAATGCGTGTTCCGGCCTCGGTCAGTTGCACGGGCTGGCGGGATCGGTCCACAAGAAGCGCGCCGACCCAAGCCTCAAGCGATTTGATCCGCCGGGACAAAGCAGGCTGGCTGAGATTGCCAAGGGCTGCGGCTTGCGAAAAGTTTCCCGTTTGCCGCAGCCGTTCGAGATCGCGAAACAGAGTCGTGTCCATTCTTTGGGAGGCATAATGCAAAAAATGCATAATGTCATTCGCACATGACATTGGAGCGGGCGGGGGATTTGCGGCACACTTCGACGCGACACTCACATCAGGACATAGCCATGGCTGACACAGACACACTGACGCGCCCGGTCTCGCGGATTGATTTCGACCGTTTTCCGAGAACCGCGTTGTGCCATCAGCCCACCGCAATCGAGGCGATGCCACGCCTGTCCGCGCATCTGGGCGGTCCTGCATTGTTTCTCAAGCGTGACGATTGCACCGGCCTTGCCACGGGCGGCAACAAAACCCGTAAGCTGGAGTTTCTGGTTGGAGCGGCCATCGCCGAAGGGGCCGACATGCTCGTCACGCAAGGGGCCGTGCAATCCAACCATGTGCGCCAGACAGCGGCGGCGGCCTGCAAGGTTGGCATGAAATGCCATGTGCTGCTGGAACGCCGGGTGCCTGACCGGGATGCGTCCTACGAGGTGACGGGCAATGTCCTGCTCGACACGCTTTTCGGGGCAACGCATGAATTTCGCCCCGCCGGGCTCGATATGAATGCCGAAGGTGAGGCGGTGGCCGAGGCGCTGCGCGCCAAGGGACACAAGCCCTATTTCATTCCCGGCGGCGGGTCGAACCCGACCGGCGCGCTGGGCTATGCCAATTGCGCACAAGAGATTGCCGACCAGTGCGCGGCGGACGGTCAGCGCTTTGACTGGCTGGTGATGGCCACGGGCAGCACGGGGACACAAGCGGGACTGGTCGCCGGTTTCCACGCCATGGGTTACGACCTGCCGGTGATGGGTGTGAGTGTCCGCCAGCCCCATGACCGTCAGGTCGCCGCTGTGCACGGCCTGACCCAGCGCACGTTGGAACATCTGGGCGCGGGCAGCATCGACAAGGACCGTATTCTGGTCGACGACGGCTATGTGGGCGAAGGCTACGGCATTCCCGCACCGTCTACTTTTGAGGCAATCCATATGACCGCGCAGCAGGAAGGCGTGCTTTTGGATCCGGTCTATTCGGCCAAGGGCATGGCAGGCTTGATCGGATTGATCCGGCAGGATTTCTTCAAGCCGACCGACCGCGTGCTGTTTCTGCACACAGGCGGGGCGACAGCCTTGTTTGCTTATGAAGATCAATTGCTTGCATCGCTCACTTAATTCGACGCCTCAACGGCGCGTTACAACAGAGGAGACTACCATGAAGACAACCCTGAAATCCCTGAGGCTTGCCACCGCCGTCAGCGTGTTTGCGCTGCCTGCCTTTGCCGCCGAAGAGGTCGCCATCGGCGTGCCATCGTGGACCGGTGCGCAGGCCATTGCGCACGTATTGGGCGAAGTGGTCAGTTCGCGCATCGGCGGGACGGTCGAGTATGTGCCGGGCAACAACGCGACGATCTTTCAGGCGATGGACCAGGGCAAGGGCGACATCGACGTCCACCCAGATGTCTGGCTCCCGAACCAGGAAAGTTTTACCAACAAATATGTGGACGAGGCGGGCACCGTCACGCTGTCGTCCAATCCCTATCAGGGCAATCAGGGCTTCTGTGTCACGAAGGACTTTGGTGAGGCCAACAACATCACGGACATCACCGATCTGGGCCGCCCGGACGTGGCCGCGCTTATGGACAGCGATGGCAACGGCAAGGGCGAGATGTGGATCGGCGCGCCCGGCTGGGCCTCGGCCAACGTGAACGAGGTCAAGACCCGCGATTACGGTCTTCTTGATTTCATTGAACCCATCCGCGCCGAAGAAGCGGTCAAGACCGCGCGCATCAAGGACAGTGTCGCCAAGGGCGAAGGCTATGCTTTCTATTGCTACGAGCCGCACGCCGTGTGGTTCATGTTCGACGTTCAGATGCTGACAGAGCCGACATATGACCCCGCGAAATACGTGATGGTCCAGCCGTCGGACGATGCGGATTGGTACGAGAAATCCATGGTGGCGTCCAAGGATGCGCTGAAGGATGTGCAGATCGCGTGGTCCAATTCGCTGGCGGACCGGTCACCGGCAATTGCCGAGTTCTTTGCCAACTTCCAGCTTGAAGCGGGCGATGTGAGCCAACTGGCCTTTGAGATCAGCGCCAATGGCCGCGACCCGGCAGAGGTCGCCAAGGAGTGGGTGAACGCCAATTCCGAGCGCGTCGACAGCTGGCTCGGCCTCTGACGACACACGCACACACGGCGGCAGCGCAGCCCAACTGCGCTGCCGCAACCGGACACGGGGCGCAGGGGGTGGACATGTCGTCTGACACGGTCATTGAGATTTCCAACATCTGGAAGATTTTCGGCGCCAGCGCACAGGCGGCACTTGCGGCCATTCGTGAGCGGGGTCTGACCAAGGCGCAGGTTCTGGCCGAATACAACGCCGTTGTCGGTGTGGCGGATGTGTCCCTGTCCGTGAACCGGGGCGAAATCTTCTGCATCATGGGTCTGTCGGGGTCGGGCAAATCCACGCTCGTGCGCCATTTCAACCGGCTGCTGGAACCCACCGCAGGCAGGATCGAGATCGAGGGCACGGACGTCATGGCTCTGGGTCCGCGCGAATTGCAACGGTTTCGCAACCAGAAAATCGGCATGGTGTTCCAGAACTTTGCGCTGATGCCGCACCGGTCGGTGCTGGACAATGTCGCCATGCCGCTGGAAATCCGCAAAGTCGCCAAAAACGAACGGATGCGGCAGGCGGCCGCGATCCTCGACATTGTTGAACTGGGCGCGTGGGGGGCAAAATTTGCGCACGAGCTTTCCGGTGGGATGCAGCAACGCGTGGGTCTGGCCCGCGCCCTTGCGGCCAACCCCGATGTGCTGCTCATGGACGAGCCGTTTTCCGCGCTGGACCCATTGATCCGGCGGCAATTGCAGGACGAATTCATCCGGCTCAGCAAGATCCTCAAGAAAACGACGATTTTCATCACGCATGATCTGGACGAGGCCGTGCGCATCGGCGACCGCATCGCGATCATGCGGGACGGCCGTATGGTGCAGATTGGCACAGCCGAGGACATCGTAATGAACCCGGCCGACGATTACGTGGCCGATTTCGTCGCGGGCATCTCCCGGCTCAAGGTGGTGCACGCGCACGCGGTCATGCGACCGATCGAGACGCATATCGCGATGCACGGGGGCCTGCCTGCCGAAGCAAAGCGCGTGAACGAGACCGAAACATTGTCGACGCTGATCACCCTCGCCATTGACGATGCACACCCCATTATCGTGCAGATCAACGGTCAGGACACTGGCGTCATCACCCGCGCAGACCTGCTGCGCACCGTGATCGAAGGGACGGAGATGTCATGATGGATCAAACCGTGGACACAGCCGAAGACCTTGGTTCCAACCCGCTTGAAGACACGAACACCGACGCGGCCCGCGCCTATGCAGAAGAGCGCAAGGATAACATCCGCACCTTCGTCAGGACCGCGCCCGATTACTATATTCGGGCGTTTGACAAAATCGGTGCCTCGTCCAAATTCACGCCGACCTTCAACCTGATGGCTGGCCTGTTTGGCCCGATCTGGTTTGGCGCGCGCGGCTTGTGGAACTGGGCGCTGCCCTTTCTGATCCTCGAAGCGCTGGCCTTTGTGCAAATCGCCCGTGGCCTCTTTGGCGATCTGGCGGCCGACGCGATGGCGCGCATTGCGTCGATTGAAGGCACGCTGGAGCTGCGCCGTCAGCAACTGGCCGCCGCAATCGAAAACAACTCGGACCGTGTGGATGCGTTCCAGCGCACGGTGGATTCGCTCGAAGCCAATATCGGCGGCATCCGCGCAGAGGCCGAGGCGCTCGCCGCCCAAGGGCCGACCATCGTGCTGACCGGCATCGCGATCCTTGTGGTGGCCAAGCTGGCGCAGGCCTTTACCGCCAACACTGCGCTTGAGGCGCGGTTTTCCGATTGGCTGAGCGACAGGTCGGTTCGGTCGGGTATGCCGGTGCCGCATATGGTGTTCAGCGCCGTTTTCATGGTGCTGATCGTGTTTGCTGCGATGATGCACTACAGCTTTCCGGGGCGGTTCACGTTGTTGTCGGAATTCCCAACCGATCCCGACATCCGGCTGATCAGCATCGACGGGGTCGAGGCGTTCTTTAACTGGGCAGTGCTGAATGGCGACGCGCTTTTTGACGGGATCACCTACGGCATCCGCATGGTGCTGGATGCGCTTGAAATCGTGTTTGTCAGCACCCCGTGGATCGTGATTGCGTCGCTGATCATCCTGCTGACGTGGCTGACGGCGGGGGTGCGCATGGCGATCTATTCAGGTGCGTTCCTGTCCTACATGGGGCTGCTGGGGTTTTGGGAAAAGGCGATGACGACTCTGGCGCTGCTGGGCACGGCGGCTTGTCTCTCGATCCTGATCGGCATCCCGCTGGGCATGTTCGCAGCGCGGCGCCCCCGGTTCTATGCGGCGATCCAGCCCATTATGGATTTCATGCAGACCATGCCCGCATTCGTGTTCATGATCCCGGTTATCGCGTTTTTTGGCACGGGCAAGCCTGCGGCGGTGGTCACCACCATGATCTTTGGCGGTACGCCGGTGGTGCGCCTGACCGTGCTGGGCCTGCGCGGCGTGCCTGAAAGTGTGCGCGAGGCGGCGATCAGCTTTGGCGCGAACAAGTGGTATCTGCTGACCAAGGTCGATCTTCCACTGGCGGGCCCGTCGATCCGGGCGGGTATCAACCAGACCATCATGCTGTCGCTGGCGATGGTTGTGGTCGCCTCGCTGATCGGGGCCAAGGGGCTGGGCGAGGACGTGCTGGAGGCGTTGCAATACGCCAATGTGGGGCAGGGGATTTTGGCGGGCTTTGCCATCCTGTTCTGTGCCATGATCCTTGACCGGATCGTGCAGGGCGGGCGTAAGTGACGCCCCTTGTCCTTGTGCACGGGTTTATGGGCGGCGGCGCGCAATGGGACGCGCAAGCGCCGCTGGCGTGCTGCCGTGATCTGATTGTCGTGGATTTGCCCGGCTTTGGACAGAACGCCGACATGGCCCCGATAGACAGCATCAGCGGCTATGCCGCGTGGGTTCTGGCAGAGCTGTCGCGCCGCGGTGTGCACCGGTTTGATCTGCTGGGCCATTCCATGGGTGGCATGATTGTACAGGATATGGTGCGTCAGGCGCCCGACCGCGTGCATCATCTGATCCTCTATGGCACAGGGCCGGTGGGCGTGCTGCCCGGTCGGTTTGAAACCATAGAGACGTCGATGGCGCGCGCACGGAATGACGGTGCAGAGGCGACGGCCCGCAGGATCGCCGCCACATGGTTTTTGCGCGGCGCGGCAGACCTGGCTTACGCGCCCTGTTCTGATCTCGCCGCGCGGGCCGGGTTGCCTGCCATTCTCGCGGGTCTCGAAGCTATGCGAAACTGGTCGGGTGAGGCGCATTTGCCGCATATCGCATCCCCGACGCTGGTCCTGTGGGGAGATCGGGACCGGACCTATGCGTGGCCGCAGATCGAAACGCTATGGACCGGCATCGCGGACACAGAGCTAGCGGTGGTGCCCGGTTGTGCCCATGCCGTGCATCTTGAGTCACCGGGCCTTTTTAACCGGGTGCTGGAACGTTACCTGACGCGGACGCAATAGCGCGTGGTGCTTTGGCCAGAGCCGGTGCGGGCTCTGGCCTTGGGCTATTGCCGATCAGCTGCGTGCTGGGGCCTCGACCCCGGACCACGCGGCCACCATGGCCGGCATACGCGCGCCCTGCACCTCAATGGCGGCGACGGCTGCGTTCAGTTCGGCCAGTTCATCCGCGCTGAACCGGATGCTGGCGGCCCCCGCATTGTCCCGCATATGTGCCATCTGCGTTGTGCCGGGGATCGGCACGATGGACGGCCCTTGGGCAAGCAGCCACGCCAGTGCAATCTGGGCTGGTGTCGCGTCCTTGCGGGTGGCCCAGCGTTGGGTCAGTTCCACCAGCGCAAGGTTCGCCTCGCGGTTCTCGGTGTCCATCCGCGATGTGTTTGCGCGGAAATCTCCGGGGGCAAAGCTGGTGCCCATGTCGATGGCCCCGGTGAGAAAGCCGTAACCCAGCGGGCTGAAGGGCACAAAACCGATCCCCAACGCCTCACACAAGTCGAGCAAGCCGTTTTCCGGCCCGCGCCACAACATCGAGTATTCGTTCTGCACCGCACTTACCGGCAGTTCGGTGTGCGCCCGGCGCAGCGTATCCGGCCCCATCTCTGACAGGCCCCAGTGCAGAACCTTGCCCGCATCCACTAGGTCCTTGACTGCGCCTGCCACGTCTTCAATCGGCACTTCGGGGTCCACACGGTGCTGGTAGAGCAGGTCGATCCGGTCCGTGCGCAGTCGGCGCAACGATCCTTCGACCGCCCTTTTGATATGATCGGGGCGGCTGATCAGACCCGGCGCCCATTCGCCGGTTTCAAGATCGACGTTAAAGCCGAACTTGGTCGCAATCTGCATCTGGTCGCGAATGGCGCCGGAGGCTTCGCCCAGAATGCGTTCGGAGTCGTGGGGGCCATACACCTCGGCCGTGTCAAAGAACGTGATGCCCTCGTCAAAGGCGCTGCGGATGATGTTGTGCATCTCGGCCCGGTTGGGGATCGTGGTTTGGAAGGTGCGGCTGTGGTTTTGCACGCCCAGACCTGTGGCGGACACCTCCAGCGCGCCCAGCATCCTGCGGCCTTGGCCGGGCGTTTGGCGCGCTGTCGGCGGGGCGGCCTGCGCAGCAGTGCGGGTTGCTGCGATGCCACTCAGCGCGGCGGCGGCGACACCAGCGGTCAGAATGGAACGGCGGTTCGGGTTGATTGGATTGCTCATTGGATGGCTCCTTGGGTTCTTACGGTGATGTGGGGGATCAGCTTCCGGGGGTGTCGCGGACAAATGCATTGCCGCGCTGCGCGGTGGCGGTGAACGTCATCGCGTCCACTTTCCAGCCTGCGTCGGTCTGCACGAAGCCGTGGACATATGTGCCCCAAACCTCCCACAAAGCCTCGCCGCCATTGGCCTTGAGCGCACCACGTTCCATCCGGTTCCACGCATAGCCGTGGGACAGCATCGTCGCCGTGCTGTCATCGTCAAAGGTGACGCGGTGGTTGCCGCGCAAATGGAACGAGGTTTTGTCCGCCGTCAGGTTGGCGGACCACCCCGCGATCAGCGCATCGGCCGGGATCGTGGCGGGGGCACCACCGACCAGCGACGTGAAATCCACGTCAATGATGTCGGTAAAGAATGACCTTGCGCGGTCCCAATCCTTGTCATCAACGGCGGCATCCAGCGCGTCGGCAATGCGGACCATCTCTGCCTGCGCCACAAGTGTCTCCACCGTGACAGGGGTGCCTGCGATATCCGCTTTGGCTGGTGTGGCCGCCGCAATCAGAGTTGCAATCAGCGGGGCGGTCAGAGCGCGTTTCATCATATGTCTCCATCGTTGGTGTGATGGGACACATGTGGGGCAGTAGTTGCATAAACAAAAATTCTATAGTGGTATAAGATTCATGCCTTTTCGGCATTTAATCCCATCACGATCGTCTTGAGCCGTTCGGCGAGGCTTCCGGCGTTCTTTTGCGTGACAAAGAGAAATTCAATGGGGACCGACAGACCACGGACAGCGCGAAACTGGACGTTTTCGGGGGGGCGGTGCCGGTTGGCAGAGTTTACAAATGCGCATCCCACACCGGCTGACACGAGGCTGAGCATCGTGGTTTCGTTTTCTGCCTCTTGCACGATCACAGGATCAAACCCGATACCGTCAAGCGCGTCAAACAAAGCGTCATGATAGGCCGGGGCGACGCGGCGTGGGAATGCCACGATGGGCAGGCCGTCGATATCGTCGAGGTCCAGTGGCCCGTCCTTGTCAAAATCCAGATCGACGGACGCGGCAAGGACAACATCATCCATGCGCAGCGGCAATATGGACAGCGCGTCATCCACCAGATTGTCCTGACGGTAGATAAATCCGGCGTCCAACGCACCCGCCAACAACGCCTCGATCTGCTCGACCGAACCCATGGGGACCGCTTCCATCCGCACATCCGGGTAGGTGCGGGCAAACAGGCTGAGCGCACGAGGCAGATGTCCCGCCCATGACGCGCTTTCGAGCAGCCCGATTTTCAGATGACCCGCTTCGCCCTTGTCGATCCGGCGGGCTTCGTCCACGGCCTCGCTTGAGGCGGCCAGAACCGCGCGCGCCCGGTCAGCGAATGCGCGGCCTGCATCGGTCAGTATGACCCGCCGTCCTTCGCGGCGCAGGAGGGCGATGCCCAGCTCTGCCTCAAGATCGCGGATTTGACGGGACACAGCCGGTTGCGCGATATTGAGCCGTTCCGCCGCATGGGTGATCCCGCCGTGATCGGCCACGGCCACGAAATAGCGCAAATGTCGAAGCTCCATCCATCAATGCCTTTTGCGTATGAGTGTGCATGTAAATTAGCATTGGTTGGCATCGTATCCAAAGCCCATTCTCCCATCACCGATGATGGAGACTGCGATGCGAGCGACTCACCTGATTGGACCGATGTTGGGCGCGCTGACGGTTCTGTGCTGGTCCGGGTACAATGTCGCGGCCAAACATGGCATCGACGCGGGGCTGTCGCCACAGGCGCTGGCCTTTCTGCGCTTTGCGCTGCCGGGCCTCGTCGCTCTGCCTGTGCTGGCGATCCGCTATGTCCTCGGGGTGCGGACCGGCATCCCCTTGCTGCGGCTTGCCGCACTGATTTTTCTGGGCGGGCCGCTCTTTGGCGTGGTGGCGGTCAGCGGATATGTCCATGCGCCGCTGTCTCATGGATTGCTGTTCGCGCCCGTTGCAGTGTTCGTGGTGGGCGGCGTGCTGGGCGCTGTTCTGCTGTCCGAGCGTTTGACGTTTCGCCGTTTGGTTGGCGCATCTGTCATGTTTCTGGGGCTCGCGATGCTGGTTGGGTTGGACGTGAGGGGGCTGGGGCCTGACTGGGGGCAGGGGGTTGCGCTGTTCGTTTTGGCGGGCAGTATGTGGGGCGGCTACACCGTGTTGCTGCGTTTTTGGCGCATCCCCGTGATCGACGGGACCGTGGCGGTTGCTGCCGGGTCCGCGCTTGTTTCCCTCCCACTGTTGGGCGTTACAGCCTCCGAAACACTGCGCAGCGTGTCGTGGTCCGATCTGATGTTGCAAATGGTCATGCAGGGGCTGGTGGGCGGTGTCGTGAGCGTAGTGGCCCTGATCGGCGCTGTGCGCCTCCTGTCCGCGCAATCGGCGTCCTTGCTGCCGATATTCACACCGGTGGTGGCCTTGGGCCTTGCTGCGGTGCTCTTCGGATCGGTGCCTTCGGGCGCAGAGATCGTTGGCGTCACGATTATCGCCGCAGGCTTTTTGTTAAGCCTTGGCGTATCCATTCCGCGCAGCCACCTGACAGGGCCCGTCAATGACACCGTCTGAATCCGATCCGTTCGCCGCAGAATCCGCAGCCCGCCTGATCCGGGCCGAGCAAAGCGGGCTGCGCATTGCCATCGCGTGCCGGTCACTGGTGACGGGTTTGGCTCTTGCGTGGTATGTCGGTGCGCCGGTTGTGTTCAGTGGCTTCGAGCCGCGCCTTGCCGCTGTTGTCGTGTTGTTGATCTTTACCGCTGTCGGCGTGGCGCATCTGGCTGTGATTGGCACGCGGTTTGACCGCTGGTGGATGAAGTATGCGGTCTACACCCTTGATACATTGTCGATTTGCGCAACATTCGCGCTAATCCCGATCAGCCGCGCTGATGACGTGCCGCAAATCATCGCCTTTCGGGCTTACGGCATATACTACCTGTTTCCGCTGGTCGCCATCTGCTGCCTGAGCCTGTCCTGGCGGCTGGTTCTTTGGACCGGGGCAATGTGCGTGATTGGTTGGTGGGGCGCGTTTCTATGGGTGACATCCCGGATGGACGGTGGCCTGTCTTGGGCCGATATCCCGGCGGATGCCACGCGTGCGGATTACGAAACGGTGTTCCTGTCCATCGATTTTATCGGGCGCGGCAACCGCATCGAGGAGACGGCCATGCTGATGTGTGCAGCTTTTGCCCTTGCAGTGGCAGTGTACCGCGCGCGGGGCGTGTTTTTTGCCCAAGTGGCATCCGATCTGGAGTGGCGGCAGGAGCGTTCGGCCCGCGAGCGGGTCAGTGCGCTTTTTGGCAAATACGTGCCCGCAAAAATCGCCGAGAGCCTGATTGCAAATGACGGACCGATGCAGCCACAGCGGACACCCGGCACCGCCCTTGTCATGGACATCGCAGGCTTTACCGCCTTTTCCGCAAATCATCCGCCCGAACATGTGATTGGTGTTCTGGATGCGTTTCTGGCGGACGCGACGGATGTTGTTTCTGATCAGGGCGGCATCGTCATGTCCTATCTCGGGGATGGGTTTCTGGTGACGTTCAACGCGCCGATACCGGTGGCTGACCCCGCGCAGGCCGCAGTTAATGCGGCGCAGCAGTTGCTGAAAACGGCGCGCGCCCACGGGTTCGGTATTCGGGTCGGCATTGCCAGCGGCGACTTGGTGACCGGCACAATCGGATCGACCGACCGGCAGTCGTTCACCGTTTACGGCGATGCCGTGAACCTTGCCGCGCGACTGGAGGGGCAGTGCAAGACGCTTGGCGTTCCCGTCCTTGTCGATGCGCAAACGCAGCGTTTGCGCCGTGGTTCGCCCCATCTGGAGCCATATGCTGCCCAAAGGATCAAAGGGCTGGCGGACCCTGTCCCGGTGTTCGGCTTGCCGGCTGATCTGCAACAGCAACCGGTCCGCTAGGCGGACAGGTCCCCGGTCCATTGGGAAAACGCGTCTGCAATCAGGATCTTGTCAGAGCCGACCACAAAGGTCGTTACACCTTGGTTGCGCCAATGATCGACAAGTGTCCGCGCCTCGTCTTTGTCAGATGAGAACACCGGCATGATGACCGGTACGCCCGCCGACTGTGCCGCGCCCACCATATGCGCGACAACCTCAGAGACTTCGGGGGCACGCCAGTCGCCGTTATATCCCATGGAAACGGACAGATCGAAAGGGCCGCACATGAGTGCCGTCAATCCGGGCACGGCCACGATAGCCTCGATATTGTCTGCGCCCTTTGCGGTTTCCACCAGTGCAATCGCACCCACCCGCGCCTCTTCCGCAGCGACATATTCGGACCAGTTGCGGATAAAATGCCCGCCCGATCGACAGCACGGGCACGCGCCGCGCAACCCGTGGGGACCGAACCGCGTGGCCGCAACAGCCTGTGCGGCGGCCTCCTTGGTCTCGACATTGGGGATCACCACATGGCGAATGCCTGCGTCCAGTGCTTTCATGATCTGAACAGGGTCATTTTCCGGCAATCGGAGGGCGCAGGCGATGCCGTTGGCGTCCGCCGCCCGCGCGAGGTTTTCTGCCGTCTCGATCCCAAAAGGGCCGTGCTGGCAATCGATAATCGTAAAGGCAAAACCATTGAGCCCGATCAGGTCGATCAACTCGGGTGCGGGAATTTGCGTCCAAGTGCCCAGCACCGCCCGATCATTGCCAAGCAAAGACTTGAGATCGCGCGTCATGGCGCCAGCCCAAGGATCGCCTTGCACTTGATCTCGACCAGAATGCCCGGCATCGAAAATCCGCGCACAGCAAAGCCGGTCCACGTGGGGTAGAGGTTTGTAAAAAAACGGTCCTTGACCACCATGAACGTCTTGAGGTCACCCATGTCTGGGGCAAACCAGCTATCCAGCTCGACCACGTCATCCCAACCTGCACCGGCTGCGTCCAGAACCTTGCCCATATTTTCAAACGCTTGCGTGTATTGCGCTTCGACACCTTCGACCACGTTCAAGTCTGTGTCGCGGCCAACCTGACCCGAGCAATACAGCGTGTCTCCGACCAGAATGCCCGGCGCATAGTGATAGCTGTCATAGATGTTCTCCATCCCCGGCGGGATGATGATCTGGCGCTTGGGCATGGGTCAGCTCCTGTAACAGGCGGTTTCGATTGCGGTCGCGATGTCGCGGGCGTCTGGCATGTAGTCGCGCTCAAGACGGTCGTTGTAGGGCACAGGCATTTCAGGCGCGCCAACCCGCACGACAGGGGCATCAAGCCAGTCAAAGGCCTGTTCCAAGATGCGCGCCGCAATCTCGCCGCCAAAGCCGCCAAAGAGGGGCGCTTCGTGCACCACGACGGCGCGATTGGTCTTGCGGACGGAGGTCAGGATCGTCTCCATGTCCAGCGGCTTGATTGTGCGCGGGTCGATGACCTCGACGCTGATGCCCTTTGCCTGCAACCGGTCCGCAGCCTGTTGGGCCCGTTCGACCATGGCGAGCGTCGCGACGACGGTACAGTCCGTTCCGTGCCGCACGATACGGGCGGTGCCGGGGTCAATGTGATAGGCGGCTTCGGGCACCGGTGTTTCGGCCCCGAGATAGAGCAGTTTGTGTTCCAGAAAGACGACCGGATTGTCAGAGCGGATCGCCGCTGCCATCAGCCCCTTTGCGTCATAGGCAGAGGCGGGGGCATAGACCTCAAGGCCGGGCACATTGGCAAACAGCATCTCCAGCGACTGGGTGTGCTGCGCGGCCAGCCGGATGCCCGCACCTTGCGGGCCGCGAAAGACGATGGGAACGCGGGCCTTGCCGCCCAGCATAAAGCGGGCCTTGGCGGCCTGATTGACGATGGCATCCATCATCAGAGTGACGAAATCGAACAGTTGGATTTCGATGATCGGGCGCAGGCCGCACAAAGCGGCCCCCACACCGCAATTGGCCAGAACGCCCTCGGCGATGGGCATGTCGCGCACCCGGTCGGGTCCAAAGGCGTCGTGCAGCCCAACCGTGGTGCCAAAGATACCGCCGATCTGCCCCACATCCTCGCCCATCAGGATGACGGATTGATCCCGTGCCATTTCCTGATGGAACGCCTCGTTTATTGCCATCTTGTAGGTGAGTGGTCGGGCACCCGGCGCCGGTTCTGCGGCGTGCGTTGGCGGCGGGGGGACTTTGACCATCTGCATGGCGTTGGCCATGTCCGGCTCCGGCAGATCCAGCGCCCAGCCGATCGCGTCTTCGACAGAGCTATGAACGCGCGCCTGCAGGGCGTCGATGTCGTCTGCGCCAACTGCGCCCGCAGCAAGAACCAGTGCGCGCTGTCGCGCGATGGGATCCCGGTCACGCCATCCTGCTTCTTCGCTTTCGGTGCGATAGCCCGCGAGGTTGGCGCGCATGGAATGGTCGTCCCAGCGGTAGGTCATTGCCTCGATCAGCGTCGGGCCGTCACCTGCCCGGGCACGCATCACGGCCTGTTCCACCGCGTCGAAGACGGCGACGGGCGCATTGCCGTCGATCACGACATTTGGCACGCCATAAGCATCTGCGCGCGCGGCAATTCCGTTTCCTGCAATAACGCTTTCGGTGGCGGTGGTCAGGCCGTACTGGTTGTTTTCGCAAAAGAAAATCAGTGGCAGATTCCACAGTGCCGATAGGTTCATCGCCTCGTGAAATATCCCCTCGTTCGAGGCCCCGTCGCCAAAAAATGCGATCCCCACCGCGCCGTCGCCGCGCATCTTGGCCGCAAGGGCCGCGCCCGTTCCCAACCCCATGCCCGCGCCGACGATCCCGTTGGCCCCAAGGATGTTGAGGTCAAAATCCGCTATGTGCATTGATCCGCCAATGCCGCCGCAATAGCCCTCGGCCTTGCCCATCAGTTCGGCAAACATGCGCCCGATATCAGCGCCCTTGGCGATGGTGTGCCCGTGGCCGCGGTGGTGGGTCAGCAGGAAATCGCGCGGCTCCAGCGCATGGCAGGCGCCCACCGCAATCGCCTCTTGCCCCACGGACGAATGCGCTGTGCCCTTGATCACGCCTTTGAGAAACAGCTCCTTGGCGCGCAATTCGAATTGGCGGATCAGCATCATCTGTTCCAGCAGTGCCAGATGGTCCTGCGCGCTCAGCCGGTTGGTCCGGGGCGTGGGCAGCGTGTCGAGGATGGTTGCATCAGCCATGGAGGATCATCCGTACACCAGTTGCGGCAACCACAGGGACAGGCCGGGCCACAGCACGACGATGATCAGCGCGACCACCTGAATGCCGATAAAGGGCCACTGCGCGGCGAAAATGTCCTGCAATGTCACGCCCGGCGGCGCCGCGCCCTTGAGGTAGAAACAGGCCGGTCCGAAAGGCGGCGTCAGGTAGGCGATCTGCATCGACAGGTTGAACACGATCCCGAACCAGATCGGGTCATATCCCAGCGCGGTCAGCACCGGCAGAAACACCGGCATGGTCAGAAACAGGATGCCGATCCAGTCGATGAAGAACCCCAACAGGATGAACACACCGATCATCACGCACAGGATTACGGCGGGCTCGTCCGACACGCCGCCCAGCGTGGTTCGGGCAAAGTCGATGCCACCCATCAGGTTGTAAACACCGATCAACGCATTTGTGCCGAAGACCAGCCAGAACACCATGCCGCAGGTGCGCAGGGCCTGCACCAACACCGCGCGCAGCATCGTTAGGCTGAATCGCCCCCGGACCCATGCCGCCACGGCGGCGCCAAAGGCCCCGAGGGCGGCGCTTTCGGTGATCGAGGCAAAGCCCGCATAGATCGACACCAGCACACCGCCCGCCACCAGCATCGGCAACAGCACCCCGCCAAAAAGACGCAGCTTGTCCGCCAAGGGCATATTGCGCTCTTCCATGCTCAGCGGCGGGCCCATCGTGGGGTTTAGCCCGCAGCGGATCAGGATGTAGGCGATGTAAAGTGATGCAAGCATCAGGCCCGGCATCAATGTGGCGAGGAATAGGTGCGAGATGCTGACCTCGGCGGTCAAGCCATAGAAGATCAGGATGATCGACGGCGGGATCATCGTGCCCAGACTGCCGCCCGCGGTGATCGTGCCTATGGCCAGCTTCTTGTCATAGCCCAGCTTCAGCATCTGGGGCAGGGCGATCAGTCCAAGCAAGACGATCTCGCCACCGATGATCCCCGTTGTGGCGCCCAGCAATACGGCCGCGCATGTCGTGACCACTCCGATCCCGCCGCGCAACCCGCCGGCCCAGACGTGGAACGCCCGGTAAAGGTCGCCCGCGACCCCGGACCGTTCCATGATCGACGCCATGATGACGAACATCGGCACTGCGATCAGGGCAAAACTGTCGAGGAATTCGACGGTCCGGCTGCCCACGAGGAACAATGCGTTCCAGCCGAACTGCGTCACCGTCAGCACCACCGCAATCGCGCCCGACACAAACGCCAGTGGCACCCCCAGCATCAGCATCAGCGCCATCGCGCCGAGGATCAGCAGGGTGATCGTGCCGATGTCCATCAGCCGCCCCGCCGTGGGATCATGCGGCGCAGCACCAGCAGCAGGAACAGCGCGCAGCCGACAAACAGCAGCGCCTTGAGGTAGCTGGGCAGGGGCGAGTTGAGCGTGCTGCCCGACCGCTCCGGATCCCACGTGCCCGACAGCGAAAAGCGCCACAGCGCCTTTTCCGCCATGCGCCACGCCGCATAGCAAAGGCCCGACAGGTAGATGGCCCCGGCCACGAGGCTCAGCGCTTCGGAAAACCGCCCCAGAGCGGGGCGTGCCTCCACCAGAAACGTGATCCGCATATGCGTGCCTTCGGCCATGCAGAACGCGCCGCCAAAGACAAAGCCGCAGGATGCCAACAGGACCGAGACCTCGTGCGCCCAAGTGGTTGGCGCGTTAAACCCATATCGCGCGGTCACCTCGTAGACCATGACAGCAATGATCGCGGCAAAGCACCACGCCGTCATGCGGCCCAGCCAAAGTGCAAAGCGGTCCAGAAATGTCATGTGCGGCTCCGACAGGGGCCGACCCAAAGGGCCGACCCCCATGCTGGGGAGATCAGTTGAGGCCGATGCTGGCCATGAATGCCTTGTGACTGTCGACAACCGCCTGTGCGTCCGCGGACTTTGCCCCCCAGTCCGACCAGACATCATTTGTCAGTGCCCGGAATTTGGACGCATCCGCGTCGCCAAAGGCCACGAAGGTCACGCCGAGTTCATCCTTGGCTTGTGCCTCTGCGGCGGCATCTTCGGCGGTAAGTGTGGTTTGCAATTCGGCTGACATAGCGTTGCAGGCGGCTTCGAATTTCTGCTGGTTTTCGGCAGATAGCGCGTTCCATTTGTCCATGGATACCGACATCTCTGTTACCGCCATCGAGTGGCGCGCCAGCACGGAATACTTGGCCTGATTGTGCATCCCGAGCGCCACGTTCAGCGCCACGTTGGCGAGGTCCGTGGCGTCCAGCACGCCGGTTTCCATCGCCGTGACGCTTTCGCCAACACCCATGGTCACCAGCGACGCGCCCGCGCGGCTCAGCAGGTCAGACGCAAGTCCGCCCGGCGCGCGCATCTTGATCCCGTTAAGGTCGGCGACTGAACCGATTTCGACCTTGGAGGGGATCTGCTCGGGCGGCCAGTAGATCGGGCACACCAGATAGAGGTCGTATTTCGCATAAAGCGCCCGTGCCAAGTCCAGCCCGCCGCCCTCGGTAAACCAGCGGTCGCGCGTGGCGCTGTCGGGATATGCGGCCAACGTGTCACCCAGCACACCCAATGCCGCATCCTTGCCCGCAAAATAGCTGGGGGCGGTGTACTGCCCGTCGAGCAGGCCGTTGTTGATAGCGTCTATCGTCTCGCCAGCGCCGACAACCGACCCACCGGGCAGCACCGTGATTGCGACAGCGCCGTCTGTGTCCGCATTGAGCTGGGCGGCCATGGCCTCGAATGCTTTGGTCGTCGAGGCGTTGGCGCCAAGAAACGTCTGCATCTTGAGCTCGGCCGCACCAGCGGCCCCTGCGAGTGCAACAGCGCTCGCCGCCGCCAAGAGTTTCAGCGTCTGTGTCATTTTCTTTCCTCCCATTGGATTGGCGTGCGGCTTAGGCCGCTATCTTTCGTGTCGGCATTTGCAGGATCTCGCGCGTTTCCGCGACGCTTGCAGGCTCACGGCCCAGGCGGCGCGCTTGCGCGATGATCCGGTCTATCACTTCGGCATTGGTCAGGTGGCGCGCGCCGTCCGCATAGGCATAGTCGCCAAGGCCAACTGAGATATGGCCCCCTTGGCGAATGATACGCTCTGTCAGTTGAAACAGGTCGCCCTTGTAGTTGACGACAGTCCAGACAGTTTGAAAATCCTGCGGCAGAAAGGCGGTATGCGCATCGAGACCGGCTTGCGTGCCGGGATGCCCGGCAAAGATGATCTCGTCCGTCATGCAGAAACAGACATAGGCTGGCCCGCGCAGAACCCCCATTTTGAGGAATTGCTCGATCTGCCGGGTAAAGCTGACATTCCAGCTGACCAAATAGGGTTTCAGGCCAAAGTGGTCGATCCGCTCGGCGAAATACATCAGCGTGGCGGTCGAGTTTTTGTAGATCAGGTCGGTGGTGTCGTAGCGGCCCGTTTCCGGGTTCCACCAATCCACGTTGACGCTGCCGCAATCCATCGGCGCAAAATCGGGCGCGGTGTCTGCGCTGCGCATCATCGCCTCGACCGCTGCAAACCGTGCGCGCGCATCGGCATCGTTGGCCACGTAGCCCAGTGTCGGGTGGATCAGGATATCGGATTGCGCGCGGATACCCGCGTTGGTTTCAAGGTAGAATTCCGGCGCATGATCGGGCGCGCCATCTGCGGTGCGGCCATGGTAGTGGAAAACGGATGCGCCTGCGTCGGAGCACGCTTTTGCATCGGCGATGATCTCTTGTGGCAGGAACGGAACGTGCGGATTGCCGCGACGTGTCGCAAGCTCGTTTACACGCGCTTCGATGATGATCTTGTCCACCTTCGTCTCCTCCCCGAATGCGCCAAGTTCTGACTGTGTTTGGGCCATGCTTAGTGCAGAATCGGGTAAATGGACAGAAAAGATATATGTTGATTGCCATATTTTATATATCTGTATACCTATAGATATATGTCTGGTTCGTATCTCCCGCCCGCCCATGACGTCACTGCCCTGCTGGGTGGCGCGTTCCCCGGTCACACGATGCAGCGCGTGCGCACGCCCGATGGCCGGTATCGCTACAGCTATGTCAGCGCAGAGGTGCAGGCGGCCTTTGGCCTTGATGCCGAGGCTTTGATGGCGGAGGCGTCTGTGGATCACGCTTGGGTCCATGACGAAGACCGGCAGCGTTTTGTGGTTGCGTTAGAGCGGTCAGCGGCGGAGTTGACCACGTTGGACGAAGAGGTGCGGGTGGTCCTGCCGGAAGGCGGGTACAAATGGGTGCGTTCGCTGGGCCAGCCACGGCGTTTGCCCGACGGCAGCGTCATCTGGGACGGTGTGGCCCTCGACGTGACGGACCGGCGCGAGGCGTTGCAGGCACTCGAACGGGCACTCCGGGATGCAAAACGCAACGAGGTATCGGAAAGCCGCTATGCCGCCATCGCCGCGCAAGACCTGACGGCCCCGTTGAACACGCTGGCACAGGCGATAGATCGGCTGATCACAACCGAACAGCGCCCGTCGCCCGAAGCCGCAGAGGTCAAGCGCAGCTTTGACGCCTTCACCAAGGCGCTGTCGGCAGCGCGCGCCATGGTCGAGGCAAGTCCGGCGCAAAACAGGCGCGCGCAGAGTGCCCGTACCGCCGTGCAGGACACGCTGACTGCCCGCCAGTTGCAGATCATGCAAATGGTGCACGCAGGTGCATCAAATTCCGAGATTGCGGATGCGCTGTCGATCACGGTCGGGACGGTCAAGTTGCATATCTCTGCCATTCTCAAACGCACCAACGCCAGAAACCGGACCGAAGCGTCGCATATGTGTTTCGGGTAATCCGTGCTTTGCCCTTGGGGTCGCCCGTTCTTTGTTGCGAGCGACTGTCCGTGCGTCCGGTCAGGGGCGACCTGCGGTGCCACAGCCTGCGGTTGATTTTTTGCGCCTTTGCGTAGACGCTCTGCGCATAGCAAAGTTTTTTTCAGGAACGTATTATGTCGACAAAGTCATACGCCACATCACGCCGCCATTTTCTGGGGATGGCATCCAGTGCCGCATTGATCGCGGGCGCACCTTGGCCTGCGCGGGCGAATATCAACACGCAGAACGCCTATGGTTTGGCCCCCGCAGACGCGGCGGTGGCCAAGGTGCGTATTTATCCTGCCTTGGGGATTTGCCGGGTCGGGGGATCGGACAAATGGTTTTACGCACCCGAGGTGCCGGGCCTGCCCCCCGCGCCGGATGACGGCAATTTCAAGGACGGTCTGGAAAAGATCAAAAAGCAGGTCCAACGGTTCCGCCTTTATGCCTTTGACGCGGACGACAACGTCATTGGCGAGTTGACCGGCGACAACATCACATGGGGCGTGCATTTGGCCAACGCCAAGGCGAATTGGTACGGGTTCAACAACCCGCTCGACAACGGGGATCTGGCACCGGGCCTGCCGTCGCAAAAGCGCAACCAGTATTTTGTGTCCGCCAGTGACCGCGAGGAGAACCTGATTATCGACGGCGGAGCGCTGGAGATCAGCGGCACGGACACCAATGCAGGTGGAACAGAGGCGGATTACCGCTTTGTCGGCACGTTCTGGGGCGGGCAACCCGATGCGATTGAGGTTGGGTTGGGTCAATTGCGCACGGATGATGCGGGCCGGTTGCTGGTGGTGCCGCCGGACGGTGTTTCGGATTCGCCCAGCGACGCCCCGATCACCAGCTTTGCCGACAACAACGCATGGCATGATGACTGGTGCGACGGGCCCGTGACGGCGCGCGTGACCATTGGCGGTGACGTGTTTGAGGCCGAACCGTCTTGGGTCGCCTGTGTGGGCCCGAACTTTGCCCCTGAAATCCCTCCAATCACAACGCTCTATGATGTGGTGGCGGATATGAACCTGCAGGCCGGCTGGGCCGAGTTGCCGGCGCTGCCGCTGTCCTTCATGAGTTACATTTACCCCACGTTCCGCCGCGTCGCGCTGATGGCATGGGTGACGCAGGCTGCCAATTTGCGGCAGGGGTGGATGGCCATCGGGGACATGGGCGATCCGGACTATGTCGCGCGGCTGACCGACCCATCCCCCGAAAACGCGGCGTTCCGCCAGACGATCTTTGACCTGTTCCGTGACCCCTATAATCTGAGTGATGCGGCCTATAAGGAAGAGCGGCTCAAAATCCCGTATATGCTGGGCGATGGTGTGAACTACGATGGCAGCCCGCTCCAGTGGTTCCAGTTCCCGAAACTGCAATACGAATACCTCAAGGCGTGGGCGGCTGGCGAATTCGTCAATGACTATGCCGGGCAGGTGGCCGAAGACGTGGTGACGGACTACCAGAGCTTTGAGGATATCCCGTTGGAATTGCAGCCGGGTGCGTTGACCCAAGCCGCGCTTGAGCCGTGTTCGGGTGGCGCGTTCCACCCCGGTGTCGAGCTGACCTATTACCTGCGCCTCAAAGAGATGTATGCGCGCCACTATGACGACAGTGCTCAGCCGTTCCGCATCGCGCATGGTGACCGGCCCAGCCTGAACCAAGACCTCGGGCGTTTGCTGACACCGGAGGTGGCGTTCGATGGCTTTGGCGACACGCCGCCGCCGATTGGACCGCAGATGGCGGGCGATCTGACGCGCTGGATGGGACTGCCATGGCAGTGCGATGCGTTCAGTTGCCAGCAGGTGTTGATGCAGCAGAACTATCCGACCGCCGTGTGGTGGCCCGCCCTGCTGCCCATCGACGTGTTGCCGGAACCCTATTACGCCGCTGCGCTGGACGACGCGCTAAGCGCCGAGGAGCGGGACAAGTTCCTTGATGCGCGTGTCAACTGGTCCCGTGGTGTGGCCGGGATCGGATACCATGCCAATGGCAGCTACTGGGACGGGATCACCAACATGATCACCCTGTGGGAGCGTATGGGCTTTGTCGTACGGATGCCGTCGCCCGAAGGCGACGTGTTTGTCGAAATGCAGCACGCTGACAACATGGAAACGCGGTTTGACTGGAACCCGAGCCAGGGGATGCTGCCGAATTGATCCACGATGTCGCCGTCCTCGGAGGCGGGATTGCCGGTGCGGTCGCGGCGTTGCGGCTGGCCCGAGGGGGCGCGCGTCCCCTCTGGATCGCGGCCCCGCGTGGCGATGCGTTCAAACCCGGCGAACATCTGAGCGCGGCCGCGCTTCCGCTGCTCAAAACGCTTGGATCGGACGCGGTGCTGCGAGCCGAGGTTCATCGGCACGCGCACAGCACGTATTCGGCATGGGGCAGTGATCTGCTGGTGGAACGGAACGCCATTGTGCAGCTTGAAGGACCACCTACAGTACTGGATCGCGGCGCGTTCGAGGACGCGCTGACCGCGCAGGCGTTGTCGGCGGGTGCCGAACGGATTGGCCATGACGTGACAGGCTTGGCCGTGGACAGCGACCATTGGCTGTTGGAGACGGACAGCGGGCCCATCGCCGCTCGCTTCCTCTTTGACGCAACGGGGCGCAAGGCGCTGGTGGCATCGAAACATGCGACACGGTTTCAGGCTGACAGGCTGGGGTGCCAATACGGCATCTTCGCCGCCTACGGCGATCACGCACCGCGCCCTGTGACCTTGATCGAAGCGGAAGAGCGCGGGTGGTGGTATCTGTCCGTGTTTGCAGACGGGCGGGCGGTGGTGAATTTCTATGCCGACACGGATTTGCCCGGGTTCGACACCGGCGACTTTGAAGAGAACGCGCGGGGCACTGTGGCGATTGCGGCCTACCTGTCTGATCACGGATATCACCGATGCGGTAGGGCAAGGCGCATCGCGACCAACAGCACGTGGATTGCGCCCGTCATTGGTGCAGGCTGGGTGGCCGTTGGCGATGCCGCCGCCGCGTTCGACCCGCTGTCCTCGCACGGCATGACCACGGCACTTTGGACTGCGATCCATGCTGCGGATGCCTATCTGGCACAGGACCGGGACCAGATGCAGCGCTATGCCGAACACGTGGCCAGGGGTGTGCAGGATTACCTTGTCGCGCGGCAGGCGGTTTACACGCGCGAGGCCAGATGGCCTGACAGCCCATTCTGGGCGCGGCGTTTTGCCATTCCGGACGCTGCATCGGCACCATTCCGCGCTTGGTCCAATCCTGCACAGGCCCCCACGCAAACTTGATCCGGGCGTGTCCGGCGCGCGTGCATATGTTGGTGTCACCGTTTCGCTTTGCACAGGATGCACCGCCCATGCCAACCACACGCGCCGCCCAAGATCAGTCGACCATTTCAGACCTGTTCGAGCGCACGCGCGCGCGGACCACAGCGCTGGTCGCGCCCTTGTCTGCAGAGGATATGATGCTGCAATCCATGGAGGATGCGAGCCCCGCCAAGTGGCATCTGGCGCACACCACATGGTTCTTCGAAGAGTTCATTCTGCGCGAACATCTGCCTGATTACCGGTCGCCCGATGACCGGTTCGCGCTGCTCTTCAATTCATATTATGCGCAGGCCGGACCGCGCCATGTGCGCGACAAGCGCGGCCTGATATCGCGCCCCGATCTGGCAGGCGTCATGTCCTACCGCGCCCATGTCGAAGACAGTCTGCGCACGCTTGTCCAGTCCGGTGCGGGCGATGTAGAAACCGTGCTGGAACGGGTTGAACTGGGGTGTCATCACGAGATGCAGCATCAGGAACTGCTGGTGACCGATCTGCTGCACGGGCTGTCCTATAACCCGCTTTTGCCCGCCTACATCCCGCCCGAGCCGATGCCGGTGCGCGGTCCCACAGACCTCTGCTTTGACCGGTATGACGGCGGATTGATGGAGATCGGCCACAGCGGACAAGGGTTTGCCTATGATTGCGAGGCACCCCGGCACAAGACGTATCTTGAACCCTATGCGCTGGCCAATCGCGCCGTAACGAATGGCGACTGGATCGCCTTTATGGAGGATGGCGGGTATGATTGCGAACCGCTGTGGCTGTCCGAAGGTTGGACCGTGCGAAGCCGTGACGGCTGGAGCCACCCGCTTTACTGGTGGGAACAGGACGGCGTTTGGTGGTCCTTCACCTTGCGCGGGGCGCAGCCTGTGAACCTTGATGCGCCGGTTGTGCATGTCAGCTACTACGAGGCAGAAGCCTTTGCACGCTGGGCGGGCGCGCGCCTGCCAACCGAAGCAGAGTGGGAATGTGCGGCAACAGGCACCGACGTCACCGGCAACTTTATGGAAAACGCGGCCTTTCGCCCGCTGCCGGGATCGTCGCTTTGGGGCGATGTCTGGGTCTGGACGCAAAGCCCGTTCACGCCGTATCCCGGATTTCGCGCGCCGGACGGGGCCATCGGGGAATACAACGGCAAGTTCATGGTCAACCAGATGGTGCTGCGCGGCGGATCTTGCGCCACACCGCGCGATCAGATGCGCGCCAGCTACCGCACATTCTTTTACCCACATCAGCGTTGGCAAATGCTTGGCCTGCGTTTGGCCAAGGACGTCTGAGCATGAACAAACCGATCCGCAAAAACGCCGCCCTGATCGCATCTGCGCAGGCCGGGCTGTCGCAGCCGCAAAAAACGTTGGACCCAAAATGGTTTTACGATGATGTGGGCAGTGCTCTGTTCGAACAGATCACCGCGTTGCCAGAATATTACCCGACACGGACCGAGGTGCAGATCCTGACCGATGGCGTGGCAGGGCTTGCGCGCGCTGTGCCCGAGGGGGCGGTGTTGGTGGAACTGGGCAGCGGTGCCAGCACCAAGACGCGCATTCTGCTGGATCATCTGCCCACCCTGTCGGGCTATATGCCGCTGGACATCTCTGCCGCGTTTCTGGCGGATATCGCAGCGGGGCTTGCCGCTGAATACCCGACGCTGGACATCACGCCGATGGCCGCGGATTTCATGGCGCCACTGGTGTTTCCCGAGACCATCGCCAAAATGCCCAAACTGGCCTTTTTCCCCGGATCGACGCTGGGCAATCTGGAGGCTGAGGCCGCCATTGATCTAATGGCACGGGTGCGGGATTGGCCACAGGTCGCGGGCTTTGTCATTGGCGTCGATCTGGTCAAAACACCAGACCGGCTGATCGCAGCCTATGACGACGCACAAGGCGTCACAGCCGCCTTCAACATGAACATCCTGCACCGCCTCAATCGCGAAGCGGCAGCGACATTTGACCCGGCTCAGTTCCGGCACGTGGCGCGCTGGGATGCAGATGCCGAACGGGTGGAAATGCACCTTATGGCCCGAGAAGACATCGCCTTTGCCGTGGACGGTACGGTGTTTCACATGACCCAAGGGCAAAGCATCCACACGGAGAACAGCCACAAATACACCCGCGCGAAACTTGACGCGATGGCGGCAATGTCGGGATGGTCCGTGGCGCAGTGGTTTACCGACCCAAATGCTGATTTTGCCGTCACACTGCTCGTCCCAAACGCCTGAACCACAGTTGCGATCCTGCAGATGGGACGCCCGCGTTTTCCCCAGATATTTTTTAAAGAACGGCTTGACGGCGATACACGTAAAGCGCGAGTTTTACCTATGCGATTGTTTGTGCGCCGCTGCATTACCTGCGTCGGCCCACACGTTTTTTAAAGCAAAACCATTTTCGGAGGAGACCCATTTGGACCCGAAAGAGAACTGGCGTCACGTCTGCCAAGCCACAAAAGACTTTGATTTGAACCCTGCCGAAAGCCTGATGGTTTTTGCAATGAATGCAGGTGTTTACGGGGATCGTGACAAGCTGTTGGCGCGGCTCAAGGGCGATCTGCAAGCGGCCATTTCGGTCGAACTGGCGACAATCCCCATCTACCTCTATACCTATTATTCGATCAATCGCACGGTGAATTCGGGCCGCGATCTGACGGACACGTCCCGCTTTGCCAATGAGGCGGGGGCGGTGATCATGTCCGTCGCGGTCGAGGAGATGCTGCACATGTCGCTCTCCTCCAATATTTACTTTGCTCTGACCGGCACGCCGCCGCAGCTGTATATGGCGGCACCGGGAAGCTATCCGACGATGCTGCCGCACCACAATCCCGTGGGTCCGCCCGGCCCACATGGCGGCGTGGACACGCATATCCCCCTCAAGGGGCTCAGCTTTGAACAGCTGTGGCATTTCCTCCAGATTGAATACCCGCAAGGGCCCATCAACCTCGTTATGGATGAGGTTGAGAAAGTGGCCCATCACCTGCGCGACGACGTCTCGCAGCACCCCGCCGAGGTGACGGATCGTCTGGGCGAGATGCTGCACGGGCTGGGCTGGCCGTCGGACGAGAACTGGAATTCCATTGGACAGTTCTATTCGTTCATCCGCTGCATGATCGCTTGCGCCAAGATTCACGACAGTGATTTCCGCAATGGCATCGCCGCACGGCAGATTCAGCCGCTGAACTATGCGCCGAACAATGTCGACACGATCTATGCCTCGGAAAAGTTCAACAAAACGGCCCCGGCACCCGCCGCCAGTGGCAAGGCAATCGCGACCGCTTCGAAACTTCCACATGCGTCAGAGGTGGCGGTCTATACCGACGAACCTGACAGCCACGCCGGGGATCAGGATGGCGACTGGACCGAAGACAACGAACTGATCACGGTGTCGGACAAGCGTCAGGCAATGATCGCCTTGCACACCATCTGCGAGCAGGGCGAGGGCTACAAGGATGCGTTTGGTGCCGAAAGCAACATCGACGATCCCGACAAGGCCAAACAGGGCGACGGCCCGGCGGGCGTGCGCAATTATGAGCCTGAGGAAAGCCATTTCTTCAAGTTCCTGCGCTTGCAGGCGCAATTCGTCGAATATGCCGAACACAAGGAAAAACTGCCCGCGTGGATGGCTGATGAAATCGAAGAGATGGAGTTGGAGGAGATCCTCGAGGACCAATACGCCAAACGCACGGCAGACAGCATGATTTCGGGGGGCATGGTCTACGATTTTCCCACTAGCCCTGTCAGCGCGCAGTACCCGGCAGCCTATGCGGCGCTCAACGATTTCAACAGCGGTCTGTTTCAGTACATGCTGATCATGTCCGAGACGATTTATCTGGTGAAACCCGAGATGATCGGCCCGGACAAAAAGGTGCACAGCCAGCAGCAATATTTCAACATCGCGCTGCACCGGTCGATGATCTGGATTATGGACAAGTGGATACAGATGATGCGCACTTTGCCCGCGATGCCGGACGGCCCACTTGCGGGCAAGGTTGTTGCGCCGACCTTTGAAAACCTGAGCCTCGGCACCCGCGAGCAGGCGTTCGATGCGCTGGTCGAACTGGGCCACCGTGCGGTGGAGGCATCCAAGGACTTGGACGCTGGCGCGCAAAGCAGCGTTGCCAAACTGGTGGCCAAATCGGTGAGCCTGCTGGGCGCGGACGGCACCAGCCCGATGCATTTGCCAAACGTCAAAAACCACTGGGCCGGCAACACGCCCATCAACCCTGCGCCCGACACCGGCGCGGTTGCGGCGGAATAAGGAGAGGTCAGATGAGCAAGACAGACACAGCCAAGAACACGATCCCCCCATTCAACATCAGCGACTTCAAACGTGTGCCCGTCCCGGGCGAGGAACTGCACGCCTGCATGGGGCTGAACAAATGTGCAGGTCAGGACAAATACGGCATGGACGGCGCGCCGGGCTTTGACGCCAATGCCTGTGCGGGGCAGGGGTATTGCGCCACCACCGCCATGCACAGTTGCCACACCAACAATGACTGCGCGAACCAAGGGGGCTGCGGTCTTTATGGCGCGGAATCCGAGCTTCGCAATCCCGGTCTGAACGCCTGTCGGTCCATGGGCTCTTGTGCGACGCCGATCAACGCCGAAAGGTTCATCACAACCGGGGGGCTGCGTGGCACAAGTGTATGGGCACGTGCGCGCAAAGTCTTTGCCGCAGCTTATGAGAAAGATGGGGGAACTGTGGGCCCACAACCGCAGGCCTTCCCGCACGGACCGACAGCCGCGTGGATCAACACCCCGCCCGAAGGCGGGTCCTGTACCAGCTATGCGGCCTGCGGGGCCAGCGGCATGTCCGGTGGCGGCAGCTGCGGATGACCCGGCAAACCATCGCGGATTTGCCCCGGCTTGGCCTTGGGCTGGGGCTCCGCAACGTGCATTTCGAACACATCCTGACGCATTGGCCGGACGTGGACTGGTTCGAGGCGATTTCGGAGAACTTTATGGATTCCGGTGGCCGTCCGCGCCATGTGATCCGTCAGGTGGCCGACCGCTACCCGGTGGTTCTGCACGGGGTATCCCTGTCCATCGGCAGCACCGACCCGCTGAACATGGATTATCTGGCGCGGCTCAAGGCGCTGGCGGCAGAGGTGCAGCCGCAATGGGTCTCCGATCACCTGTGCTGGACCGGTGTCATGGGGCTGAACTCGCACGATCTGCTGCCCGTGCCGCTGAACGCGGACACGTTGGACCATATCGTGCCGCGCATCCACAAGGTCCAAGAGGTGCTGGGCCGTCCGCTGATCCTTGAAAACCCATCCACCTATGTGGGGTTCCGGGACAACGCCATGTCCGAACCGGAATTCCTGCGCGAAATGGCGGACCGGACGGGCTGTGGCCTGTTGCTGGACGTGAACAACGTCTACGTGACCTGTTACAACGCGGGGGCCGACACGGCGGCCTATCTGGATGCCTTTCCGTGGGACAAGGTCGTGCAGATGCATCTGGCCGGTCACACCGATTGCGGCACGCATATCATCGACACGCATGATCAACCTGTCCGCCCCGAGGTTTGGGCGTTATACGCACGCGCATGGCAACAAACCGGAGGCGTATCGACCCTGTTGGAATGGGATGGCAACATTCCGTCCTTTGGCGATTGCCATACCGAATTGCTCAAGGCGCAAAGCTATATGGGTGGGGCGGGGTTTCAGGAGGTTGTCGCCGCCGCACATCCGACGGCACAGCCCGGCGTGTCGAACCCGGTCAGCTTTCTTGTGCCGCAGGTCATGGACAGCGCGACATCGCTTGATCCATGACGCGCACCTTGCCCGATTTGCAACGCTGGATGCATGACGCGCTGCTGCGCCCCGAAGACGCGGATCCCGCCGACGCGGCCGCGCTGCTGACGCCGAACCCGCGGCTGACGGCTGCGCAATCCTTGGCAATCTACCAGCAAAGCTACCGGCTGCGGATCGCGTCTTGTATGCGCGAACAGTTCCCGGCGCTTTGCCATGCGCTGGGGGCTGGGCTGTTCAACGATTTTGTGTCGGAATATGTCCGGGATGCCCCGCCGGAGAGCTACACGCTCTATGATCTGGGGCGTCGCTTTGCCGATTTTCTGGAAGCGCACCGGCCTGACCGTGACGCGCCGGATCGCGAGGTCTGGATCGACTTTGTCGTCGATCTCGCCCGGTTCGAGCGGTCGGTTTTTGTCACCTTTGACGGGCCGGGTGCCGAAGACCTGCCCACAGCCACCGCACAGACGACTGACGCGGCGCTGCGCCTGAACCCCAGCCTGTCTGTGGCACGCTACAGGTTTCCGGTTGCGCAATACTACCTAGCCGTCCGGGCCGAAGCTGCGCCGCAGCCCCCGCACCCGGCAGACAGCTGCATTGCCGTGATCCGCCGGAACTACATCACGCATATGGCACCGCTGACGGCATCGCAGTACGGCTTTTTGGCAGCGATGCTGCGCGATGGTGCTGTCCCGGCAGACATGACCCCGCCATGGACGACAGACGCAAAGGTCAGAGACACATGGTTGCGCGCTGGTTTTTTCGTCGACGGCAGTGCGCAGGCCTAATGCGACACGCCGCTGATGCGCGCCGCACTCATCACGGCGCTGTCCAGTTTGGCTTTGGCGGCGGCGGCACCGGGCCATGAGGGGGCGAGATCAATGGCCCGCGTTAGGCCCAAATGTCCGAGAATGGCATGGGCCACCAAACCCTGATCCGAATCGAGATGCGCCACAATCGCATTGGCGTCATCCATCACTTCGTTGGCGGCATGTGCCATGATCGCTGCCTCGGTCGAGCCGGAGGTCAGCCCGTGCGCCGTGCTGCGCAGAGCATGGGCAAGGTCAACGATATGACCGACATGCGCATGTTCGGCCTTGCCCGGATCAAGATCACCGGAGGTCGCTGCAAATTGCACGTCCTGTTGCGGGCTGGGCGCGGTTGGCGCGGCACCTGTCGTCCAAGGCGTATCGCCGATCTTGGTGATGGTCACCGCCGCGTTGAAGGTCGAGGCCCACGTGTCGCAGTGATATTGCGTGCCGCCGCCCTTCAGGAACCAGCCGGGCACGATCTTTTTGTTCACCTTCGCGGCCTGAGACCAGATGCCGCCAACCCATGCGGGCAGGCTGTGCCCGTCATTGACCGTCAGTTGGGCGACGAAGGCGCCGTCATTCCAGCTGGGCAAGACGGCGTTGATGTTGCGCCACTCACCCACGGTCATGTCCGGTGCCGGTGGGTTGGGGGACCAGTAGCCGCCAATCTCGCCCGCCGGACCGCCGTAAACGCGGAACAGTTTGTGCCCCGGCTTCAATGTGATGGGTTTTGGAGGATCGCCCACAGGATAGTTGACCGCGTCCGAGGCTTTCAACGTATCGCCATCGGGCGCAACAATAGCCTTGGCGGGCATACTGATTGTCAGCATCGGGTTGAGTTGTGCGCCGGGAAACGGCTGTTGTGGAGCGTCCATAATCTATCCTTCCCAATAGAATTCAATATGTGGCAAATGACTGTGTCCCATGCCAAATGGGGCCACAAAGGGCCCCATGGCTATGTTGTGCTGCAATGTATTGCGGTTGCAAATCACTGTTGGGCGCGGCCCAACGCTATGAGCTGCACCGCACCTGATGAGAGTGCGCATCAAGTGCGGCGCAATCCGCCAAACATCACCGGCCACCCGAACTGAACGTATTGCCCCAGCACTGCGTTCAAAAAATGGTCGGGAGGGGTCAGGCGGATCTTGAGGCTGCGGTATTCGTTGCCCAATGCGCCACTCACGCGTCGGACGGGAGAGAAACCGCAGCCCCAATTTCGGTGCGTCAATCAGTAACTGCGCGGACGGGTCCCGATGAAATAATCTCGGTGCGGCATTGCGATAATGCGCCGCTTTCGCGCTCACTTGTTACCCAGACGAACATGGCGTTTTCCCGTAGTTGCCACCCTGCGCCACCGTTACCAAACCCGGCAGCGCTGATTACAACTTGCCAAGTTCTGTCCGCGAGTGCCTGAAATAAACACGAAATTTTGCTGAAATTTAACCTTTCGGATACGCGAACTGGTTGTATTTCGGGGCGGGTCGGGTGCCTGTTAGGCTGTGACGTGCGCGGCTGACGCGCGCGTCTGCGAAGATGGGGCGCACGCCCTTTGCCCGCAAAAACGGGCAAAGTGAGTCGCCGGGAGGGACCGCGTGAAACTGGTTGGCACGATGCTTGTCGGCAATGAGGAAGGCTTGGTTGCCGCTGCGATCGAACAGGCCTTGGCGCATGGCGTGGATGCATTTGTGATTGTCGAAACGGCCTCGCGGGATGCAACCGCTGACGTGTTGCGCCGTTACTGTGACGATCCGCGTTTCGACATTACGTTTCTGTCTGAGGACGTCGTGTTTGGCCCCAACCCACCGCATCCCTACACAGTGTGGGAAGGGATCGTTGACCGGGCCAAGTCCCTGTTTGGCGCGGATTGGATCATAAGGATCGACGCGGACGAGTTTGTCTTGGTGTCGGGTGGCGATCTAAAGACGCTTTGTGCGGGGGCGAACGCGGATGAAATCCAGTTTAATCGGGTCAATGCGCTGATCCCCGCAGATGGCGCGGACCCAAGCGATTTTGTCCATGATCCCGAACTGTTGGCCGCCGTGCAGGTGGTGTCGCGACCCTTTCCCAACGATGTTGTCCGCCTAGGTCAGAACGAAGATGTGCCGTTGATCCTGACGCATGTGGCCCCACGGGCCATCGCGCGCGCCGCTGCCATTACGCGCTTTGACGCCGGGGGGCACCGGGGCGTGGATGAGGCGGGGCAGGTGCTGGCCTCTGAGCCGACCAACGCGGCTTGGATTGTGCATTTTTGGTTCACGACCGAGGCCCGGTTTGCGGGCAAGGCCCGGTTTTTGCGCGACATCACATCATCTGTGCGAAAGCTGACGCCGGGGGGGTGGCAATGGAATCGCTGGGCGGCTCAAGCGGATCAGGACACCGCAGCGATAGCCGCAGAGTATCAGCGTCAGGTGGTGGACGATGCCACACGTGCAGAACTGCTGCGGCAAGGGCGCGTCACGCGCGCTGATCAGGTGGACCCGGCACGTTTTGGGAGCACCGCGGATGAGGCCGCGCGGGACCTGCGTCGCCTGGGTTTTGCCACCGATCCTGCGGAGGCGGCCGACTGAACGGACTGTGCGTTCAATCCGCCGCGACCTCGACGGCATAGCCGATGCCGCTGCGTCCAAACCCGTTCCCGCAATAGAACAGGTAGCGTTGCCCGTCCTCTTGGACCACGTGCGGATAGCATTGCATATCGCTGTCCCAATCGCCGTGCTCCGGCGGGTTTTCAAAGCTGAAACCGGTGTCCCTGCGCGTCCAAGCGGCTGCATCCGAAGACGTGGCATACCCAATGCGGTAGGCGCGGCTGGCAGGGTCTGTTCGGTGCTCTGGTCCGCGGACGGAATACCACATCTCAAAGCCGTCTGCGGTCGACAGAACGCATGGCCGCACGATGCCAGCCTCGCGCGGGCGGGCGAGTGCGATGGCCGGTGCGGTGTCTTGTGTCCAGTGCTGCAAATCGTCCGAAACGGCATGGCGAATGTCATAGGTCGGCTCGGACGGGCCACCATTGGTGCTGCGCCAGTTGCGCATACTGGTAAACCACATGTGCCAGCGCCCGCCGATCCGCAGGATATCCGCGATGCCGCCGCCCAGCGGGTTGTCGTCACCCGCGACCAGGATCGGCGGTCTGGCCAGTTTCTGGAAACTGCGCCCGCCATCAGGGCTGCTGAGCCAAAAGGTCGAAATCCTGTAATGCGGATGATCGCGCACATTCATACCACCGCCAACCCACAACTGCGCGCCCTCATGGTCAATGGCGCATGAGACACCCACGCCGTCCCGGTCAAGCGCGCCGGGCCCGCCAAAGGCCAACGGCAAATCCTGGCTGACCGACAGCACTTTCATGCCTTGGGTCGGATCGACATCTGCCACGATAATATTGGAACGGTTTTGCACGTCACGCCCGGCCAGACAGATTCGCCAATGGGCGCCGTTCACCTTGGTCACCGTCGGCATTTGCGCATGTGTCACCCACCATGGATGATCGCTTGGGACCTCAAGGATCCGCGACATTCTACGCCAGCGGGAATTCATACACCCCCTTTCACATGTTCGCTCCTTAAATGTCCATAAATACTGGCCTATTCGGTTGTATTTCGTCGGGATAATTTGCGCAGCACCCCGTTGTGAACTAAACTTTGACTGTCCGGGGGGACGCGGTTTTTGGACCGCAATTTGGGGCGTTCGCGCCACTGCACAAAACGACGGAGCACGTTGCTTTGAAGGCGTTGTCGATCTGTTTGATCAGTCCACGTTTCGAGCCGTCATTCTGGGGGCGCGAACACGCACTTCCGTTGATGCCGGGGGACAAACGGGCATGGATGATGACAGGAGGACTGCCGTTGCTGGCGGCACTTGTGCCAGAGCCGCATCAAGTGACGCTGATCGACGAGGCTGTCGAGCCGATAGATTTCGAGGCGCTCAAGCGATTTGACGTGATTGGCCTCACCGGGATGATCGTACAGCGGGACCGGATGCGGGAAATCCTGCTGGGTCTGCGCGGCCATGATGCGCAGGTCATCGTGGGCGGGCCCTATGCCTCGATTGACGAGGGGTTCTTTGACGGGCTCTGTGACACAGTTTTTGTGGGCGAGGCGGACACCACATGGCCCGGCTATATCGAAACGCTGGCCCAAGGCGGACCGCCCGAAGGACGATACGAACAGGCCGACGCCACCGACATGACCACCTTGCCGCCCGCACAGTTCGACACGGCACAAAGCAAGCACTATGTCGCGGCGTCCCTGCAATATTCGCGCGGGTGCCCCTTTACCTGCGAATTCTGCGACATCATCGTGATTTTTGGCCGCCGCCCGCGGGTCAAGGCCCCAGCACAGGTGATCGAGGAACTGGAGCGGGTCCGGCAGGCGGGCTTTGGCACCTGTTTTATCGTCGACGACAATTTCATTGGCAACAAAGTGGCCGTGAAACAGCTGCTGCCGGAAATCATCGCGTGGCAGGAACGTCATGGCTATCCGCTGACGCTCAGCACCGAGGCGACACTGAACCTTGCTGATGATCCTGATCTGCTCGACATGATGTACCGGGCCAATTTCCGCGATGTCTTTATCGGCATCGAAAGCCCGCGCGCGGCATCGCTGGCAGAGACCCGCAAGCTGCAAAACATCCGAGGCGATTCGATGGCGGACAAACTGGCGCGTATCCGTGATGCGGGCATCGTGGTGTCGGCCGGGTTCATTGTGGGATTTGACGAGGATGACGACAGCATCTTTGATGAACAGCTGCGGTTCATTGAGGACAACAATATCGGGCAGGCGGCCCTTGGCACGCTCACCGCGCTGCCAAAGACCCCGTTGCACGACCGGTTGAACGCGGCCAACAGGCTGCGCCCCGATGATCCGCTGTGCAATTTTGAACCAGCGCGGATGACGCGGGACCAACTGGTGTCAGGCTGCACGGAGATACAACGACAACTATATGAGGCGGACGCGTTTTTCGGGCGTGTGCGGCGCAATTTGACGCCGCCCTCCAAGCTGTTGGAACAACGAATAAAACTGCGCAGCACAGGCGCGCGGTTGGGTGCCGTGGTCAAGGGGTTTTGGGCCAGTGCCACGCTTGCCGTGCGGCTTGGGATGGCGATGCACCGACAGGATATGCTGCGCGCGGGTGCGGCCATGTATGCGCGCCAGTTCCGAATGATGCCGCGCGGTGCAATGTCCCTACAGGCGTTTCTGTCGCTCTGCGCCTTGCACTGGCATCATTACACCCTGACCCGCAAGGCGGCCAACACCGCCCGCGACGGGATCAGCCTTTACGGCGTGGCCCCTGTCAGGGACAGTGATGTTCCGGCGGCCTGACGCCGGTTGATCAAACGGTGGTGCGATGGCGTCAGTCATTCTTTTTGGTACGGGACAACTGGCCCAGACGGTCACGGTGTACCTTGAACGTGACAGCGCGCATGAGGTGGCGGGCTATGTGATTGATGCGGCCTACCGCAACGGTCAGACCACGTGCATGGGGCGGCCCGTGTACGATTGGGAAACGCTGGAGACGCATTTCAAGCCAACGGATGGGCTTCTTTTTGGTCCGATCAGCTACCGCGACCTCAATCGGTTCCGCAGGGCGCGCTATCTCGAAGGCAAGGCGCGCGGCTATGAATTCCTCAGTTTTGTGCACCCGGCGGCGCATGTCTATACCGAAGAGATCGGAGAGAACTGTCTGATCCTTGAACAGAACGTCATCCAGCCTTTTGCCCGCATCGGCAACAACGTCGTTATCTGGAGCAACAACCACATCGGACACCACAGCGTGATCGGGGATCACTGTTTCATCACCTCTCAGGTGGGCATCGCAGGCGGGTGTCACGTGGGGGAGGGGTGCTTTTTCGGCGGGCAAAGCGGGGTAATCGACAACCGGACTGTCGCGGCGGGCAGTATCATCGGCGCGGGCGCGACCGTTCTGACGGATATCGGGGCAGGCGATTTCGTGCAGCAAAGCCCGGTGCGTACGTTGCGCGGTGCGGCGGGTCGCTTTGCCCGGCGGCTGCTGGGTTAGATCACGCGGGCCACGGTGGCTGCGATCTGCTCCATCTCTGCGTCGGGCAGGTCGAGATAGGCCGGCAAACCCACCAGTTGCGAGGCGAGCGTGTCGGTATTTGGCATCGGGTCATGTGTGTAAGGGCCGAACCCCTGTTCGGCGTGCAGACCTGCACCATACCAAAACCGCGTTTCATAGCCGTCATAGGCCAACGCCATGCGCAGCGTCTCTGCGCTCATCGCGTCCGGACAGTGGCAAAGCGCATAGACGGCAGACACCTCGCCCCCAACATGGATGCGGTCAGCCAGTCCGACCGTGCGAAAGGCGTTGCGGTATGTGGTCGCCATCGCCTCGTACCGCGTCTGCTTGTGCGCCCAGCGGTCCAGTTCGGCCATACCGACACAGGCGTGGTATTCGCTCATCTTGCCGTTGGTGTTGTCGCCAATCACCTGACGACACCCCAGAAATCCGTTGTTTACGGCCCGGTGGCACCGCAAGGCAAAGTCCGGATCGGCGCTGAACACCGCGCCGCCCTCACCGCAGCCAAAGGCCTTGGTTGCGTGAAAGCTGACCGCGACCGGAATGGTTTTCGACAGAGGCGCGTTTGCCCGCACCATGACATCGAACCCGGCGGCGCAGTCGACCACAACCGGCACCCCGGTGCGCGCCTCGAACGCCTCCCACGCGGCCAGATCGACCAGCCGCCCGAAGGGGGCGGTGACAACCACAAGCCCGGCCTCGTGCAGCCGTGGATGGTTGTGCAGGCTGTCCGGGTCGAGCGCCCAGTGGTCAGGTGAGATGTCGACAAAATGCGGAGCATAGCCACAGTTCTGTGCAGCCGTGGCCGACGCAACAAAGGTGAAGGATGCGCAAAGCGCGATGGGCTTGCCCGTGGTGGCCCGGCCCGCCTTGGTCAGAATGGCGCCGATCAGCGCGGCAGTGCCAGATGCGGCAGCGGTCACGCCCCCCTTGGGCTGGCCGAAATACGCGCTCAGCCGTTGCTCAAGCCGCAGCACCATCGGTCCGTTATTGGTGTAAATGCGACTGTCTTCGAGGCTGCGCAGATAGGGCACCAATGCGTCCGTCGTCGGCAGTTCGGGGCGCAGAACGGGAATGCGTGTGACCAGTTGTGAGCTGTCAGGCATTGGCACCCTCCGCCTTGACAAGCGGTTCTGCCGCGTAGCGTGCGAGGTCTTGTGTCATATGGCCAATATCGTCCCGCATAAGGGCGGGCAGCAAATGCCTGAACGGACCCGTATAGTCGGGCAGAAACGCAAGATCGAGGCCGTGCTGCGCGAATTGATCTGCACAATACAGTGACCGACCGCCCGGCGCGTTCACGTAACGTGCGGCACCACGCGCGCCTGCAATGGCTGCCAAGCGTTCCGACCCGCGCTTTGCGGGATCAATGCCAAGGTCTGAACTGCGCGTGATCGCGCAATTCAGCCCCAGTGCATCGCGCAGGAACACCAGTTGTTCCAGCAGATAGTCACCAAGGGATGCGCCCCGGATCACCAATAGATCCAGAAGCGTTTCGGTCCACGCAGAACCCGTGCCATTCTGCGCCCACGGGTGCAGTGTCAGTCGCGTTTGCCACCGGCGGGCGGCGTCCGACTGGAATTGCATATCGCAGATGCGGGCCGATTGCGGCGCATGGGCCACGGGCAACGTCAGCCAGCGTTCGCTCGCGTGTGGTCCGGGCACCTGACACCGATGCACCCGACCGCGACGGGGGAACTGCACACAATCCAAAACCACAAACTCGTCCGCATGTGCCATCAAACCCAGGTATCCGAGATACGGGAAAAAATAGGGCTGCATAATGGCAATGGTCTTGACTGACATCTCTATTCCGGCAGCGCGCCTCGAACTGAGGACGCTGGTGCAATGACCCAAGTATTAACAAAATATGAACGCGGAGTCAGGGTTGAGATGGCCAAAAATGACATTCAACCTTTGGTTACTGGACGATTCCCGTCAGGGATGAGGATAGGCGGTGATCGAAGGTGCTGTCGCGCACCTGGACGCTGAATTTTATTATATAAAACATGTGTCTAGTAAATTCAGACATTGCCACGCAAAATTTCTGTCTTTGTGAGAACTTAACCTGTGGTTAAGCTCAGACTGTGGAACCAACACTTTTGAAAAAGGATTTCATCATGAAACTGATTAAGACGGGGATTCTGGCGTTGGCCTTGGCGGGTTTGTCGCCAGCAGCGCCAGCGCAGGCCGGTTCAGATCCAATGCTCGGCGATATCATGATTGTCGGCTTTAACTTTTGCCCACGGGGCTGGGCGCGTGCGGACGGACAGATTCTGCCGATCAACGAGAACCAGTCGCTCTATTCGCTGCTGGGCACGACATATGGCGGCGACGGGCGCACCAGCTTTGGGCTGCCTGACCTGCGGTCGCGCCATGTGGTCGGCACCGGCGTATTGTCGGGGACCAGCACGGACTACACTTGGGGGCAACGTGGGGGTACGGAAACCGTAAACCTGAACCAGACCCAATTGGCCACGCACAACCACATGATTACGGCCCTTCCGACTGCGGATGTGCGCGCGTCTTCCAACGCGCCAAGCTCGAATGATCCGACCGGCAAGACGCTGGCGAAATTTCCTGCCTCGCAGCGAATCTATGCCACCGATCAAAGCTCTGAGACGTTGATGGGCGACCGGTCGGTGAATTTGACCTTGGAAAACATCACCGTGACCAACTCTGGCGCGAGCCAAGCAGAAACGAACATTCAGCCCATCCTCGCATTGACGCACTGCATCGCTTTGCAAGGTCTGTTCCCGTCGCGGAACTGATTGGCGCGAGAAAAGGAATTACGGAAATGAAAAAGAGTATTATTGCAATCGCAGCCGCCGTCACAGCCTATATGGCGCCCGCTGCGCCCGTTTACGCAGACGACCCCTTTGTTGGGGAAATACGCGCATTTGGTTTCAACTTTTGTCCACGCGGATGGGCGGATGCGGCTGGTCAGTTGCTGGCTGTGTCATCGAATGACGCCCTGTTTTCGCTTTATGGGACGATTTATGGCGGCGACGGTCGTACGACCTTTGGCCTGCCGGACCTGCGCGGGCGAGTGCCGATCAATGATGGCACCGGGCCGGGCCTGACCACATATCGGCTGGGTGCCAAGACCGGGCAGGAGACGACACAAGCCACGCAAAACACCATGCCGCAGCACTCGCATGGCGTGACAGGTGTCCTGAGCGCGCGTATGGCGGCCAGCACGTCGGCCAGTTCCTCCGGTGACCCAACGGGCAACTTCATCGGTGTTCTGTCAGGTACGGGCGCGTATACCACGGATGCGACGAACCTTGTTCAGATGGCAGATGGTGACATTACGGTTGACGTGAGCACAACCCGGCTCAGCAACAGTGGCCAGAACCTGCAACAGAACAACATGGCTCCGTTTCTGGTGCACCGGTACTGTGTCGCACTGTTTGGCATTTACCCAAGCCGCAACTGAAGCCCTCAGCAGCATTCGAGACTTAGGATAACGTTATGAAACACATTCTTTCGACTATCGCGGCGGCTGCACTTGCGGCCAGCATTGCCCCGGCACCTGTTGCCGCGGGTGCAAACCCGTTCATCGGCACGATCCAGACCTTTGGCGAAAACTTTTGCCCGCGTGGCTGGGCTCCGGCAAACGGTCAGCTTCTGCAAATTTCCAGCCACACCGCGCTCTTTTCGTTGATTGGAACGATATACGGCGGGGACGGGCGCACCACCATGGGATTGCCCAACCTGAACGGTCGGGGCAGCGTCGGTTATGGCAACGGTCCGGGCTTGTCCACGCGGACCATGGGCCAGGTCGGCGGTGCGACCACAACCACGATGAACGTCACGACCATGGCGAACCACACCCACAGCGTCACGGGCGATATCCGGGGCAACACAGTTGCCAGCGCCGCGGCACCCAGCACGACGGACCCGGCGAACGCGTATTATTCGACGTTCCCGTCGGGCACTTCGATCTATGCGGACGCGTCGACTCCGCCCGTCGAAATGGGCGATGGGTCGGTTGAATTTGAATCCAGCGCTGCGATCTCCAACAGCGGCGGCGCGCTATCTGCGACGAACGAACAGCCTTTCTTGGCGATGACAGTGTGCATCGCGCTTGAGGGGATTTATCCGTCACGGTCGTGATCTGAACCTCTGGCCTGATCCCGCATACGCCGGGGTCGGGCCGACCATTGTCGACCACGGGCTGCGCCGCGCGAACGCAAGCGTGTGCGACCTGAACTTCTCGCATCAAATCGCTGATAATTTTGGCATTTTGCCCGGTTTCGCAAGGCCGGTCCGCTGTTTGCTTGTAACCTTGGCCACGTCTGGTCTAGGGTCGGAGCATGTCAGAGATACGTCATTTCGACGAGATGTGGGGCCGCACCGAAGAGGTGCGGGGACCTTACCGCGAACTGGACGGGTGGATCAAAGGCGAGGATCCGGCGCGGCTTCGTGCCAAACAACGCGAAGCCGAAGAACTGTTTCGCCTGACGGGCATCACCTTTAACGTCTATGGCCGCGACGAGGCCGAAGAACGCTTGATCCCCTTCGATATCATCCCGCGTATCATGTCCGGTGCCGAATGGCGCAAACTGTGCCGCGGGATCGAACAGCGCGTGCGCGCCATCAACCAGTTTCTGTACGACATTTATCACCGGCAGGAGATCATCCGCGCAGGCCGCATCCCCGCAGAGATGATTGAGCGCAACGCCGCGTTTCTGCCGCAGATGTGTGGTGTGAACCCACCCGGTGGCATCTACACGCATATCGTTGGCATTGACCTTGTCCGCACGGGCGAGGACCAGTTCTATGTGCTTGAGGACAACGCGCGCACGCCGTCGGGCGTGAGCTACATGCTCGAAAACCGCGAGACGATGCTGCACATGTTTCCCGAGCTTTTTGCCCAGAACAAGGTGCGTCCGGTATCGAACTATCCCACCGACCTGCGCCGATCGCTGGCGGCCTGCGCGCCAACGATGACGACCGGTCGGCCCACTGTTGCGGTGCTGACGCCGGGGATATTTAACTCCGCCTATTTCGAGCACGCGTTTCTGGCCGATCAGATGGGCGTCGAACTGGTCGAAGGGCAGGACATTCGCATCATCGACGGGCGTGTGGCGATGCGCACCACCTGCGGATACAAACCGATCGACGTGCTGTATCGTCGCGTGGATGACGACTACCTCGATCCACTGAACTTTCGTCCCGACAGCCAGTTGGGCGTGCCGGGCATCATGGATGTCTACCGCGCGGGCGGCATCACCATTGCCAACGCCCCCGGCACGGGCATTGCCGACGACAAGGCAATTTACAGCTACATGCCGGATATTGTTGAGTTCTACACGGGCGAGCGTCCGCTGCTGGAAAACGTGCCCACATGGCGCTGTGCCGAGGCCGATGCGTTTGCCTATGTGCGCGAACATCTGCACGAATTGGTGGTCAAGGAAGTCCACGGCTCGGGCGGGTACGGGATGCTCGTGGGGCCCACTGCGACCAAGAAGGACATCGCCGAGTTCCGAAAGAAATTCGAGGCGCGGCCAGCCAATTACATCGCGCAGCCGACGCTGAGCCTGTCGACGGTGCCCATCTTTAACCGGGCGGGGCTGACCCCGCGCCACGTCGACTTGCGCCCCTTTGTGCAAGTGAGCCCGCAAGGCATCAATATCACGCCCGGCGGGTTGACCCGTGTGGCGTTGAAAAAAGGGTCATTGGTGGTCAACTCCAGCCAAGGGGGCGGCACCAAGGACACTTGGGTGCTGGACGACTGATGCTGGGACGGACCGCAAATGGATTGTTCTGGATGTACCGTTATCTTGAGCGGGCGGAAAACACGTCGCGCCTGATCGAGACAGGCCAGCGCATCGCCCTGACGCGCTCGGGCGTGTCGGACGATGAATGGCGGCCTGTGCTACAATCAGCAGGCGGCGCACCCGCCTATGACGCGATGCACGACGCGGTAACGCGTGACCTGGCCATTGACTGGCTGCTGCGGTCGCCCGACAACCCTTCGTCGGTCCTGTCGGCGGTGGCGGCGGCACGCCAGAACGGGCGCGAGGTGCGCACCGCATTGACCGAAGAGGTCTGGGAAGCGACCAATGGCGCTTACATGACCATCAAAAAGCTGCTGGCCCGCAAGGTGCAGGACCGCGACCTGCCCGAAGTGCTCGCCTCCATCCGGCAACACACGGCGCTTGTGCGCGGGGCGACCCACGGCACCATGATGCGCAACGACATCTATGACTTTTCCCGGTTGGGGACTTTTCTGGAACGGGGTGACAACACGGCACGCATTCTGGACGTCAAATACTATGTGCTGCTGCCGTCGGCCATGTCGGTGGGATCGTCCATCGATAATGTGCAGTGGGATTCGATCCTGTCGTCGGTGTCGGCCCGTGGCGGGTTCCGTATGGCCTTTGGCAACGCGGGCGGCGCGCGCGATATCGCGCAGTTCCTGATCCTCGACCGGCGGATGCCGCGCAGCCTCGCCTTCTGTGTGGGCAAGATCCTCGACAATCTTGGTTATCTGATCTCCGATTACGGGTTTCGGGGCGAGGCGATTGACCACGCAGAAGCGCTGGCCGAGCACTGCATGAGCACCGATATCGACGCGATCTTTGATCGTGGCCTGCACGAATACTTGCAGGATGTTTTGCTGCGCCTTGGCATGTTGGGGCGCCAAATCGAAATCGACTACCGGTTCTCGGGGTAAGCCATGCGTTTGAACATCCGACATGTAACCACGTACAGCTTTGAAGACCCGGTGGCCTATGGTCTGCAACAGTTGCGCAAGACGCCGAAATCCACGTGGGGTCAGACCGTGACGGAATGGCAAACGGATGTCGCAGGCGGTGCCAAGGAGGTTTCGTTCGAGGACCACCACAACAATGTGGTCGAACTGATCAGCTTTGAGCGGCAGGCGACCAAAGTGGTCGTCACCTCGACCGGTGTGGTTGAAATTGACGACACTGCGGGCGTGATGGGCAAGCACAAGGGGCCGTCGCCGCTGTGGCTGTATCTGCGATCCACCCCGCTGACCCATGTGGGGCCAGGAGTACGCGCGCTTGTGCGCACCGCGCGCGAGGCCGATAGCGACCTCGACAAGCTGCACAAGCTGATGGCGGCAATCCGCGATGTGGTGGCCTACGAAGTGGGGTCATCCTATCCCGACTGGACCGCCGAGCAGGCCATCGAAGAAGGGCGTGGCGTCTGTCAGGACCACACCCACATCTTTGCTGCAGCAGCCCGTGAACTGGGGTTTCCTGCGCGCTATGTGTCGGGCTACCTGATGCTTGACGACCGGCTGGCGCAGGATGCGATGCACGCATGGGCGGAGGCGCATGTGGACGGGCTGGGTTGGGTTGGCTTTGATGTGTCCAACAGCATCTCGCCCGACACACGCTATGTGCGGGTCGCAACAGGGCTGGACTACCACGAGGCTGCTCCTGTAACCGGGACACGGATCGGTGGCGCGGATGAGACGCTGCGCGTCGATATCGAAGTGGCACAGCAGTAAAGGCACCGCATGACCTATTGCGTTGGGATGGTTCTGGATCGGGGCCTCGTCTTTATGTCGGACACGCGCACCAATGCCGGGCTCGACAACATTTCGACTTTCAACAAGATGTTCCACTGGGAAGTGCCGGGCGAACGGATGTTGACGTTGATGACGGCGGGCAACCTCGCCACGACCCAAGCGGTGGTCAGCCTGCTGGAAGAGCGGTCCAAAGCACCCGACGACCGCGCGCCGGCGCTGTTGTCGGTGCCGTCGATGTTTCAGGCCGCCCGGCTGGTTGCGGACACGCTGCGCGAAGTCATCGCCGATCAGGCGGGGGCGGGGCAATCAGCCGACGCCTTCGGGGCCACGATGATCATGGGGGGGCAGATCGCAGGCGGCCCGCCGCGCATGTTCCTGATCTATCCCGAAGGCAACTTCATCGAAGCGGGGGAGGACACGCAATTCTTCCAGATCGGCGAGATGAAATACGGCCGCCCCATCCTTGTGCGGGCCTATGACGCGTCGATGGCCTTTGAAGAGGCGATCAAGCTGTTGCTGGTGAGTTTTGATTCGACCCTCAAGGCGAACCTGACCGTGGGGATGCCGATTGACTTTCACGCCTACGAAGAAGGCAGCCTTGTCAAAGGCCAGACCGGTAGGATCGAGGCGGATAACGCGTATTTCACGGAAATTTCGCAAGGCTGGGGCGACGCGCTCAAGAGCGCGCTGGACAGTTTGCCGGACTTTCGACTGGATTAGACGGGGTTTCCCAGGCGGCGGTCGATGTGTGGGCCACGTGCGTCCCTGTTGACCCGCAACATGCGAAAAGGTGTGCAGGTGGTTCTGAAGAAAGAGTTTTTCGACTTACCCACAGGGGTAATCTATCTGGACGGCAACTCGCTCGGTCCGCTGCCCAAGGCTGCGCAGGCGCGCGTGGCTGCGATGATGCAGGACGAATGGGGGCAGATGCTGATCCGGGGCTGGAATGCCGCAGGCTGGATGGAACAGCCCGCCCGCGTTGGCGATAGAGTCGGTCGGTTGATTGGCGCACCGGCTGGGACGGTCGTGATGGGCGATACGCTGTCGGTCAAGGTCTATCAGGCGGTGGCAGCTGCGTTGAACATGGTGCCGGAGCGGCGGGTGATCCTGAGCGACCGGGGCAATTTCCCCACCGACCTCTACATGGTGCAGGGTCTGATTCAGGCGCTGGACCGGGGGTATGAGTTGCGGTTGGTGGAGCCCGCGGCAGTGGCGGACGCAATTGATGCGGATGTGGCGGTGGTTCTGCTGACGCAGGTGGATTATCGCACGGGCCGGATGCACGACATGGCGTCCATCAGCGCGCAGGCGCAGGATGCGGGGGCGGTGATGGTTTGGGATCTTGCGCATTCCGCAGGGGCCGTGCCCGTGGACCTTGAGGGTTGCGGTTGTGCCTTTGCTGTTGGATGCACGTACAAGTACCTCAACGGCGGACCCGGTGCGCCTGCGTTCATCTATGTGCGCAAGGATTTGGCCGACCGGGTGGAGCCTGTTCTGGCCGGCTGGCTGGGGCATGATGCGCCTTTTGCCTTTGATCTCGACTACCGCCCGGCGTCGGGCGTGGGGCGGATGCGCGTTGGCACGCCGCCGGTGATCCAGATGGCGGCGCTTGAGGCGGCGCTGGACGTTTGGGAAGCTGTGGATATCTCTGAATTGCGTTCTGCGTCAGTGGCTTTGCAAGAGATCTTCATATCTGAGGTGGAGGCGCGGGTGCCCGCGCTGACCCTTGCCAGCCCGCGCGCGGCGGCGCACCGGGGCAGTCAGGTGTCGTTCGCGTTCGAGCATGGATATGCGGCGATACAGGCCCTGATTGCGCGTGGTGTGATCGGGGATTTCCGCAGCCCGGACATCATGCGGTTCGGCTTTACGCCGCTTTATCTCGATGAGGCGGATGTACGGGCCGCTGTGGATCACATTGAGGTGGTGATGCGCGACCGGCTTTGGGACAATCCGGTTTATCAGACCCGGCAGGCAGTGACCTGATCCGACGGGCGGACGCTGTTTGCTGCGCAAAGGCGCCCCGCCCGCCGTCCCATCAACGCTTTGACCAGATGCGAGCGCCCACTGCGCTGACAGCAAAGGCTGCCGCGGCGGCACATACGATGCTGGGCCCCGTGGGTGTGTCGAATTGCAGCGACCCGGCAAGGCCCAGAAGCGTCGCAGCGCATCCAATGAGCGCAGTCAGCAGCGCCATGGCTTCGGGCGTGCGAGCGAGGGGACGCGCTGCCGCCGGTGGGATCACCAGCAGCGCACCAATCAGCAGCGCGCCCACCGCCTTGATCGCGACCGCCACCGTCAGAGCGAGCGCGATGGTCAGCACCAACCCTTCGACCCGGGCCGAAATGCCGCTGGCCTGTGCCAAATCAGGGTTCAGCGTCGCCGTCAGCAGCCGTTGCCAGCGCCAGATCATCAGGCCAACCACAATCGCCGCGCCGCCCCAGATGAGCGCAAGGTCCGTGACCGTGACCGCCAGAATATCGCCAAAGAGATAGGCCATCAGATCAACGCGCACGCCCGAGATAAAGGACACGCCGACCAGACCTGCGGCCAGCGCGCTATGCGCCAGAACGCCAAGGCTGGTGTCCTGAGCAAGGCCGACCCCGGTCATGGCCTGTACGGTGATCGCCATGACCAAAGCGGCGGCCAGCACCCCCAGCATCACGGGGCCTTGCAGCGCCAGCGACAGCGCCACACCCAGCAGGGCGGCATGGGCAGTGGCATCGCCGAAATAGGCCATGCGCCGCCACACGACAAAGCAGCCCAGCGGGGCAGCAGCCAATGCGGTGCCGATCCCGGCCAGCCCCGCGCGCACTAGGAAATCGTCAAGCATGGTCGTGATGATGATGGTCGTGATCGTGATCGTGTTCGTGGCGGTACAGCGCAAACGCACCTTGTGTGCCGCTGCCAAAGAGGGCGCGGTATTCAGGTGCGCTTTGCACCACGTCGGGCGTGCCTTGACAGCAGACGTGGCCATTGAGGCACAGCACCCGGTCAGAGGCCGCCATAACCACATGCATGTCGTGGCTGACCATCAGCACGGCGCAGTTCAATTCGCTGCGCACGGCGGCGATCTGGCGATAGAACGCGGCGGCGCCGGGCTGGTCCAGCCCTTGGGTCGCCTCGTCGAGGATCAGGACATCGGGGCGCATCAGCAGCGCGCGGGCCAGCAGCACGCGTTGGAACTGGCCGCCTGACAGGGCCTTCATCTGGCGTTTGGCAAGCCCGGGCACGCCTGCCTCGGTCAGGGCGCGGTCGACGTCGCGGGCAGGCTGGCGTGTGGGCAGGCCCAGAAACCCTTGGACGGTCAGGGGGAGAAACCCATCAAGTTGCAGGCTCTGCGGGACATAGCCAATGCGCAGCCCCGGCATCCGGGTCACGGTGCCCGCGGTGGGGGGCAGGGCGCCGATCAACCCTTTGACCAATGTGGATTTTCCCGACCCGTTCGGGCCCACCAATGTCACGATTTCCCCGCGGTCGAGGTCAAAGTCGACATTGCGCATCACTGGCGCGCCGCCCTGTGCCAGCGTCAGTCCCTTGGCCGAAATCAACATCACGCCGCATCCTGACAGGCGGGGCAGAGGCCAAGCGCCTCGATCACGGTGCGTTCGATGTGAAAGCCGGAATCGCGGGCCGCTTCGGCCAGCCGCCCCTTGGTGGTTTGTGTTTCAGCCTCTGCCACTGATTTGCAGGCGGTGCAAATCAGGAACGCTGGCGTGTGATCGGCCCCCAGATGCGCGCAGGCGATATAGGCGTTCAGCCCCTCGATCTTGTGGGCAAATCCGGCGCTCGTCAGGAAATCAAGTGCCCGGTAAGCGACGGGCGGCGCCGTGCCCAAGCCCTCGGCTGCCAGAACGGCCAGCAGGTCGTAGGCACCAAGCGCGCGATGTTCGGCCAGCAGGATCTCCAGCGCGCGCCGTCGGATCGGCGTGAGGCGCAGCCGCCGCGCCTTGCACACCTTTTCGGCCTGCTCAAGCGTGGTGCGCACACAGTCGGCGTGGTCGTGGGCTTCAAAGCCGATGGGGGTCATCATGTCCTCCTGAGATGGCGCTTGATATGTTATAGCATAACGATTATCAATGCTCTACATGCGTTATAACATAACATAATGGAGCCTCTGATGCGCGTTTCCGCCCTTGCCCTTTGCCTGATCCCCGGTGCGGTTGCGGCAGACCCGCCCCGTGTGGTGGTCGATATTGCGCCGGTGCATTCCGTTGTGGCGGCGGTGATGCACGGGGTCGCTGAACCTGCGCTTATCGTGCCGCCCACGGCGTCGCCGCACGGCTACAGCCTGCGCCCAAGCGAGGCGCGCGCATTGGACCACGCGGAGTTGGTGGTTTGGATGGGCCCTGCGCTTGCCAATTGGATGGAAGGACCAATCGAGACATTGGGGGCGCAGGCCGAGGTTTTGACGCTTCTGGACGTGCCGGGCACACAGCTGCTCGGGATGCGGGAGGGGGCGGCCTTCGAGGCGGGGCATGAGGGCCATGACCACGGCGAGCACGGGCACGAAGAGCATGGGCACGAAGAGCATGGACACGAAGAGCATGGGCATGACGACACGGCACATGCCAAGGATGATGAACATGCGGACCACGCCGACCACGCCGCAGACAAGGATGATCACAGTGATCATGGGCATGAGGATGGCCACGACCACGAAGACCACGCGGACAACGCAGACGACAAGCATGACCACGACGATCATGCGCACGCACATAATCACAGCGCGCAGAGTGAGGGCGCAGACCCGCACGCATGGCTCGACCCGCGCAACGCGGTCACCTGGGCCGATGCAATTGCCACACAACTGAGCAATATGGATCCTGAAAATGCGGGCACCTATGCCGCCAACGCGGTGCAATTCGCCAAGGATATGGCCGCGGTTGAGGCTGACATTCGCGCCACACTCGCATCGGTGCAGGGTCGCCCGTTTGTGGTGTTCCATGACGCTTATCATTACTTTGAAGAGCGGTTTGGCGTAGAGGCCGTGGGCGCCGTGTCGGCCAGTGACGCGGCCTCGGCCAGTGCCGGTCGTGTGGCGGAATTGCGCGCGCGCATTGATGAGTTTGGTGCCGTGTGCGCGTTGACGGAGCCGCAGTTCAACCCCGGTCTGATGGATGCTGTTGGGGCGACCAAGCTGGGCGAGATTGACCCGATTGGGGCAACTTTGACCGCAGGGCCGGACCTGTATCCGGCACTGTTGCGCAACATGGGGTCATCGCTGGCCGAATGTTTGCAGTGACACTGGCCTAGCCCGCTGCGCGCATCCCGCGCAGTTGGCCCAGCAGGGCAGGGATCTTGTCCTTGAACCGAAAGAAACCGTGGGTGGCATGGGGCCAGGCGTCGTCATCATAGCTGCGCCGCACGCGCCGGATCGGCGGCACATTGTCCAGCCGCATCAGGTCCGACACCAATGTGGCGTTGGGTCCGGTGGGTGTGTCTGCCGTGACAATCTGGTCCAGCCGGTGCGCGTCCGCCCACATCCTGAGCGCGTCCGCAGTGGGGTCCACCATCGCCACATCCCCCAGACGATCACCATAACGCGCCACAACGTCTTCCTGCGCGCCACCCGCGAAGGCCGCCACATGCGCTGCCACCTGCAATGGCGACAGATTGGTTCGTGTGTTGATGCAGGCGGTGGCGATGGGCGTGATGCCTGCGTCCAGCAGAAAACCGGGGCTCAGATCATCATCATGCAGCAACAGGCCGGTTTTCGGGCTAGGCACTGCCGTGTCGCCGGGGCGCAGCGGTTGACGGTCGGGATTGGGCGCACCCGGCACCGGCGGCGCCTCTCCGGCCAATTGCCATTTCGGCGCAAACCGCCCTTCGGTGTACTTGGATATGTTGGACGTACGGGCAAGATACGTCTTGCCCGGTGTCTGCTGCCCCGCAACCCAGCGCCAGCCGAGCGTGTTGGACGCAGGATCGCCATCCAGCAGATGCCGCAGAAAGAAATCGGCACCCAATTCCCACGGCAACTGCAAAGTGAAAATCCAGATCGACGCAAACCACATCCGGGCGTGATTGTGCAAATATCCTGTTTCAACAAGCTCTTGCGCCCACGCGTTAAAGCATTCGATTTCGGTGGTGCCTGTGCAGGCCGCCTCCCACCTGTCGCGCAGACCGGCTTGGGTTTGAACGTCGTCAATCGCGCGCCGCAGGTCCGCCTGATAGCGCGTCCAGACCGTTGGGCGCATCTCCAGCCAGCCTTTCCAATAGGTCCGCCAGTAGACCTCTTGGATGAATTTTTCCGCCGAGGCGGGCGAAAACCGACCCAACACCGCTTCCAAAACCTCCTGCTCGGTCAACAAACGGCAGCGGATATAGGGCGAAAGCTGCGACACACCCTGATGCGCATCGCGGCCCAGATCATAATTGCGCCGTGCGGCATAGTCGCGGCCGGCATGGGGCACAAAGCGTTGCAACGCCTCAAGGGCGGCGGTGCGGGTGGGCGGAAATCGGGTCAATGCTTGGGTCATGCAAGCGCAGCTAGCGGGCGCGGACGGCGCTTCAAGCGTTCGCATGGCCTTGCAGCCCCCGGGGGCCGATACTAAGACTCACGTAACACTTTTGCGGGTATGGTCCCGCCGAAAGTCTGACGAGGCAGGAAAGACATGCGCGACCCCATCGAACAATATGCAAATATTACCAACAATCTGGTGCCCATGGTGGTCGAACAGACCAGCCGGGGCGAGCGGGCCTATGACATCTTTTCCCGCCTCCTGAAGGAGCGGATCGTGTTCATCAACGGCCCGATTCATTCGGGAATGAGCCATCTTGTCGTGGCCCAGTTGCTGCACCTTGAGGCGGAAAACCCGTCGAAGGAAATCAGCATGTACATCAACTCGCCCGGCGGTGAGGTGACGGCCGGTTTCTCGATCTACGACACGATGCAATATATCAAACCCAAAGTGTCCACGCTGATTTGCGGCATGGCGGCGTCCATGGGGTCGGTGATTGCGATCGGTGGCGAGCCGGGAATGCGTTTTGCCCTGCCCAATTCCGAAGTGATGGTGCACCAGCCCTCTGGCGGGGCACAGGGGATGGCGGCGGATATGCTCATTTCGGCCCGTCATATCGAACGCACCCGCGAGCGGATTTACCAATTGTATGTCAAGCACGCAGGCCAGGATTACGAAACGGTACAACAGGCGCTGGATCGCGACACGTGGATGACGCCGGAAGAGGCCAAGGACTGGGGGCATCTCGACGAGATTGTCGAAAACCGCGCCAAGGCTGACGACGAGGATAGTTAACTTTGCGGCACACGAAACTGTGCTGTGTGCGTGACGCCACTGTTGCGTAAAAAGACGATTGTGGACCCCGCGGGCCTGTCCTAAGCTGACATGCAACGCGGGGCGCGCGTCGGTTTTGACCGGCGATTTGACGACGGCTCCGGCCGGAAAGGACGCGACATGGCCACGAATTCGGGCGACAGCAAGAACACCCTGTATTGCAGCTTTTGCGGCAAGAGCCAGCACGAGGTGCGCAAGCTGATCGCGGGCCCGACAGTATTCATCTGCGACGAGTGCGTCGAGCTGTGCATGGACATCATCCGAGAAGAGACCAAGGCAAGCGGTCTCAAGGCCACAGATGGCGTGCCCACGCCCAAGGATATCTGCGGCGTGCTGGACGATTACGTGATCGGTCAGGCGACGGCCAAACGCGTGCTGTCGGTGGCGGTGCACAACCACTACAAACGCCTCAATCACGCCCAAAAGGGCGGGGATATTGAACTGGCGAAATCCAACATTCTGCTGATCGGCCCAACGGGCTGCGGCAAGACGCTGCTGGCGCAGACGCTGGCGCGAATCCTTGACGTGCCGTTCACCATGGCCGATGCCACCACGCTGACCGAAGCGGGCTATGTGGGCGAAGATGTGGAAAACATCATCCTCAAGCTGTTGCAGGCGTCCGAGTACAATGTCGAGCGCGCGCAGCGCGGCATCGTCTACATCGACGAGGTCGACAAGATCACGCGCAAGTCGGAAAACCCGTCCATCACCCGCGACGTGTCGGGTGAGGGCGTGCAGCAGGCATTGCTCAAGCTGATGGAGGGCACCGTGGCCTCTGTGCCGCCGCAGGGCGGGCGCAAGCATCCGCAGCAGGAATTCCTGCAAGTGGACACCACGAACATCCTGTTCATCTGCGGCGGTGCCTTTGCCGGTTTGGACAAGATCATCGCGCAGCGCGGCAAGGGGTCCGCCATGGGCTTTGGCGCGGACGTGCGGGACAATGACGCACGCGGCGTCGGCGAAATCTTTACCGAGCTTGAGCCCGAAGACCTGCTGAAATTTGGCCTGATCCCGGAATTCGTGGGCCGTTTGCCTGTGTTGGCGACGCTCGAAGATCTGGACGAAGATGCGCTGGTCACGATCCTGACAGCCCCCAAGAACGCGCTGGTCAAGCAGTACCAACGCCTGTTCGAGCTTGAAGACACCGATCTGACGTTTACCGACGACGCGCTGGCGGCGATTGCCAAACGTGCGATCGAACGCAAAACCGGTGCGCGGGGCCTGCGGTCCATCCTCGAGGATATCCTGCTCGACACGATGTTCGACCTGCCCGGACTGGAGCAGGTGACCGAAGTGGTCGTGAACGAAGAGGCCGTCACGTCAGATGCCGCCCCCCTGATGATCTACGCCGATGCGGAGAAAGAGCCGGCGAGCGCGGGCTAACATCTTGATGTGGATGAGATTTTAAGGGGTGGGTGAGAACTCGCCCCTTTTTTCATCCCATTTAGTTACCCATATGGCTAAGTTTTTGATGGCGCGCGCGTATACCTCATGTTACTTAGCCTTATGGCTAACACACAGCACGATACGCTTTCCCTTTTGTTTGCGGCACTGGCCGACCCAACCCGGCGGGCAGTGATCGACGCCCTTCTGGATGGACCCAAGCCGGTTTCTGCACTGGCGGCGCCCCATGACATGGCGTTGCCCAGCTTTTTGAAACATGTGGACCGGCTGGAAGGGGCGGGGGTGATCACCACGCGCAAGGACGGGCGGGTGCGGTTGTGTCAATTGCACCCGGAGGCGCTTGGCTCGGCGGAGCAGTGGCTGAACCGGGCCCGGGATCGCTGGGCAGGCAAGCTGGACCGGTTGGCCGCACATCTTGACGCGACGGCACAGGAGACCAAGCAATGAGCACCCAATTTGGACAGTTGCACTTTGACCGACAAATGAACGCAGCGCCTGCGCGCGTGTTCGAGGCGTTGATCTCGCCCGAGGAACGCATGGCGTGGGGGCCACCGGACACAGGTTTCGTGGTGCTGATTGATGCGCCGGTGACGCCGGTTCCGGGTGCACGCGAGATGGCGCGGGTGGGGCCGCGCGACAATCCATATGTGGATGTCGCGACCGATTGGGTGGTGATCGAGGCGCCGACCCGCCTGATTTACGCTGAAACGCTCAGCGCCGACGGCGAGGTATTGGCCACCGGCTTTGCCACGTTTGAGTTGACCGAAGAGGGTGCCGGCACGCAACTCCGCGCCACAGTACACATCGCGAATTTCGCCGGAGAAGAGATGATGGAAGAGGTCGAAGGCGGCTGGACTCACGCAGTGGACGCGCTGGCTGCACATGTCTCTGCGCGTTGACGCGTTACGCCAACAGCCGCTTTTGTGTGCGCGTCAGCACAAGGAGGCGCCTATGACCATCACTCGCATTCATTCCGGCGGCGCGTTTGAACCCAAGGTGGGCTATTGCCGCGCCGTTGTGGCCGGGGACTGGATTCACGTGGCGGGCACGGTCGGGCAGGGCGATGACGTGACCGAGCAATGCCGCGATGCCCTGCGCATCATCCACGCAGCCCTGACCGAGGCCGGTGCGGACTGGGCCGATGTGGTGCGGGTGACATATATGCTGCCCGACCGGCACCAATTTGAGCCGTGCTGGCCCATTCTGGCAGAGACATTTGGGACACATCCCCCGGCGGCGACAATGATCGAATGCGGATTGATCGACCCGAAATACCGGATCGAAATCGAGGTGACGGCGTACAAGCCCCGCGCGGCTTAAGCAGCCACCTGAAAGCGGGGGCCCAACGCCTCACGAATGAAATCCGGTGTCAGAGCGGGCCATGCCGGTCCGCCCGAGACAAAGCCGCCCGCTTGCAAAGCATTTTGCAATGCGGGCATGTCCGGCTCGCCCACCACCAATCTGGCGCGCCGTGTGCCCGGCTGCTGCCACTCGGCCCGCAGGCAATCAATGGACAGCGGCGCGCGGCCCGTAAAATGCGCAATATGCCGTTCGATCAGTGTGGTGGCGGCTGACTTGCGACGGATGATCATTGCCACCTCCTGATCCGAACGCCCGCACAGCGCATAGAGGTGCAGCGCTGAGCCGTCGCATGACACGATCTGTTTCGCCGCTTTGTAGCGCGCGATCTGGGTGGCGATGCTGTGTTTTTCGGGGCAGAACACCTCGTAGCCTTCGTCTTGCAGATGCTGTTCGAGGATGGATTCTCCCAGCAAACCGCCCCGGTTCACCGACAATTGGCTGCGCGAGATATACAGCCGCTCAGGCCCGTCCGGGGCAATCCCTTCGCCAAAGCGGGTGTGGATAAAGGTGCGGAAGGCAGGCGTGCCTTTGACAATCGGGCCGAGACCAAAGCCCTGACCGGGCACAACCAGTTCCTCGACGTCCATAGGCTCATCCGCCACGACGATGGGCAGATCAATGCCCAACGCTTCGAACACGCCGGTCTGAAAGGACAACAAGGCCGTCCTGTCGCCGCTGCGGCGGGGGACAAAGACAATCCCGTCGACTGGCGGGGCCCCATCAAGCGCCCAAAGCCGCCCCAGCGATTCCGCAACGAAATGGGCAAAGTTCCAATACAGCACGCCGCCCCACAGCCACCGCCCTGCGAGGGGTTTGCGCGGCGCGGGCGGAGTGTCGAAGGGCATGGTGATCCGGCGGGTGTTGCGCCAGTGGGCGGCGACGGGGACGTCCGCGCCACCCGCGGCCTGCACCCCTGCGGGGCCAATCAGACTGTCGCCTTCGGTGGGCTTGATGATCGCCTTGGTCAATGTCTGTGTGGCATGGGACCAGCCGAAATCGGGACGCGGCCATGAGGCATCCCCATGCGCCTGCCAGTCGGGCCGGGTTGCGGCCCAGACAAAGCGGGTCGAGACATCTTTGCGCTTTTCAAAGCCGGCTTTCTTGAGGATCGTTTTGCAATCATGCGCGCCGGGCTTGCCGTATACGTCGGGGTGAAACTCGATAATGATCGCGCGGATGCCCCGCAAATCGGCGTGGCGCAAAAAATCCTGTTCGCCGCCTTCGATATCCATCACCAGCACGTCAGGACGAAACGCATCCACAACGTCGTCATAGGATTTTGTGGGCACATCGACCCCGGTCGTGCGCCGTTTGTCCTGATCAATCAGGGATGAGCCCAAAAACGAGGTGCGCAGGTGGAACGTCACATGGTCTGGCGGTTCCGGGGCCGCCATGACCACCTGATGCCGGACCTCGATCCGGTCCTGCAAGCCGTTCAGTTCGTACAAGGCGTTGATATGCGGGATCAGGTTCGGGTTCGCCTCAAAGGACAGGACCGCCTCTGGTTTCGCGTTCTTTGCGATCACCGCGCCAACAACCCCAAGGCCAGAGCCCATCTCAAGCACGCGATCTCCGGGGCGGATCACCTCCAGCGCGCCGCGGATTTCCTCGCCCTCGTATTTGCCCTCGCCCATGCGGCGAATCCGGGTCTCGTTCAGAAAAGGCGAATGGGGCACTTTGACCCCGTGGCACAGGGCGGCGTGTGGTTTTGTCTTTTTTGCCATGATCTGCGCCTCAGGCTTTTGCATTTTTGGACATAATAGGCGGTGCGGTGCTGTGCGGCCAACAAAAACTGGCGATTGCACAGCCTTGCGCGCACATGCGTCACCCGGGCCACTGGACGGCTGGCGCGGAGTTCTCCATATACAAGGACAAGAGCAAGGAGGCGCGGATGGGCATTCTCAATACACTTTTGCGGGCGGTCACATGGTGGAACAGCCAGACCATCGGCACGCAGGTCTTTACCTGGCGCAAGGGCGAGCGTGTGGGCGAAGACAGCCAAGGCAACGTGTTCTACCGCACGCGCGACGATGCCAAGCGCTGGGTGATTTTCAACGGAGAGGCCGAGGCCAGCCGGGTGGATCCCGAATGGCACGGTTGGCTGCACCGCACGTGGGACGAACCGCCCACCGAAAAGCCGCTCAAGCGCAAGGATTGGGAAAAGCCGCACCAGCCGAACCTGACCGGCACCGCCATGGCTTATGCGCCAGCGGGCTCGATCCGGCAGGCCAAGCCCGCCGACCGTTCCGATTACGAAGCGTGGAGCCCCGAGTAGGGGCGGCAGGACATGGCTGAAAACACAACCGAAGTGCTGGTGGGCGGCGCCGTTCTGGCGGCGGCGATTGCTTTTGGCGTCTATGGCGCGCAAATCGCGGGGCTGGGCGACAGGGGCGGCGATGACTATGACCTCACCGCCAGCTTTCGCAGCGTCGAGGGCGTGAACATTGGCACCGACGTCCGCCTTGCCGGGGTCAAGGTCGGCACCGTCACGGATGTTGTTCTGAACCCCGACACGTTCCGCGCCGACACGACCGTATCGCTGAATGCAGCGACACAGGTGCCTGATGACAGTGCCATCGTGATCAGTTCCGAAGGATTGCTTGGCGGGAATTTCGTTGAGATCGTACCGGGGGGATCGCCGTTCTACTTTGCCGAAGGCGATGAAATTACGGATACCCAAGGGTCGGTCAGCCTGATCTCGCTCCTTCTCAAATTCGTGTCGGGCGGGGGCGAGAGCTGATGCGTGCCGTTTTGGCGTGTCTGGTTTTTGTGGCTGGCACGGCAGGCGCGCAGGTGCAGACGGAAAATGCCACCGGTGCGATCCTGCGTGGGCTGGACAAGTTCAGTGGCGAGGTTGTGGACATCGCTCTGCCCGCCGGGCGCACGGTACAATTCGAGCGGTTGAACATCACGCTGACCGAATGCCGCTATCCGGCGGGGAACCCGTCCGGCAATGCCTATGCCGGCCTTCAGATCACCGAGATCGGGCGCGAAGGCGCGTTGTTTTCCGGGTGGATGATTGCCTCGGCTCCTGCGCTCAACCCGATGGAACACGCGCGCTACGACATCTGGGTCATGCGCTGCACCACGTCCTGAAGCGTGGGTGGCGTGGGCAAGAACTGTCCGGGGCGCTCCAAGGCGTCGGCCAGCTGACGGCGATATTCGGCACGTGAGATTTCGATGCCGCCAAGGCTTGCCAGATGAGCGGTCAGAAACTGCGTGTCAAACAGGGCAAAACCGCCGCGGCGCAAATGGTCCACCGCCCCGGCCAGCGCCATTTTCGAGGCGTTCGTGCGGCGCGAAAACATGCTTTCCCCGAAAAACGCCGCCCCCATCGCGACGCCGTACACGCCACCAATCAATGCAGCGCCGTCCCAGATTTCGAAAGAATGGGCATGTCCGCGCAGGTGCAGGGCAAAGTAGAGGCGTCGGATTTCCGGATTGATCCACGTGTCTGTGCGGTCGGCGCAACCGTCTACGACCGCTTCAAAGTCGCGGTCCAGTTGCAGCGTCCATGTGCTGCGCCGCATCGCCCGCGCCAGCGACCGGGACATATGAAATCCGTCCAGCGGCAGTACGCCGCGCCGTTTCGGGTCGACCCAGAACACCTCCGGGTCGTCGCGCGTTTCGGCCATGGGAAAGATGCCGTTGGCATAGCCGCGCAGCAGCATCGCAGGTGTCAGCGCGGGATCGTTCATGTTCTTGGGTCCAGCCTGCTGAATTGCCACGCACATAGCGACAGGGTACTGCGAAGTGCAGGAACGTTAAAGGCGAGGGAACGTGGGCTTTTTTGACTTTCTCGGGGAATTGCCCGGCTACGGCGAGGACGACATGGCCGTGTTGCGCCTGAACAAGCGGCACGCGATGCTCATTTCGCCCTTTGTCGCGCAGCTGAACGGGGCACGGGTTTTGGATCTGGGCGCGCATGATGGGCGGTGGGCCTATGCGCTTGCCGCTGCGGGTGCGGCCGAAGTCGTCGCAGTGGAAGGGCGCCAAGCGGCAGTCGACCAATTTGCGCGCTTTCCAGATACGCCATTCAAGTCGCGGGTCCAGATGCGCTGCGCCGATCTGTGGCAGGCCTTGGAAGCAGAAGTTGCCGCGGGCGCACAATACGATGTCGTCGCGCTGTTCGGGATATTTTACCACGTCATGGACCACGTTCGATTGCTGCAATTGATCAAGCGTCTGGGTGCGCCTCTGGTCCTGATTGACAGTGAATTTGCGTTGGCCAAAGGGTCGAACATCACGCTGGTGATGGAAGACACCGCCAAACCGACCAACGCCACGCCTCAGGTCGCCGGGCAGGCGCGCGCCATTGTCGGCATTCCAAGCTTTTTGGCGATGGAACGCATGGCGCAGGCGCTGGGTTACGACTGTCACTGGTACGACGACAATCAGCTTGCCATCAATGACATGAAGGGTCTGGGCGACTATTTCAGGACTGAGCGCAAGCGCCGGGCATTCTGCCACCTCGTCGCAAGAGACTAGGCCTCCTGCGCCTCCAGCCATTTTTCCAGCCAGTGGATGTTGTAATCACCGGTGTGGATGTCCTTTTCCGCCAACAAGGCGTGGAACAGCGGCACCGTTGTGTCGATCCCGTCAATGATTAGCTCGCCCAAGGCCCGGTTGAGCCGCGACAGGGCTTCGGCGCGGTCGCGACCATGCACGATCAGCTTGCCGATCAGGCTGTCGTAGTAAGGTGGGATGCGGTAGCCGTCATAAAGCGCGGAATCGATCCGAACACCCAAGCCCCCGGGCGCGTGATATTGCGTGATCGTGCCGGGAGAGGGGGAAAAGTTGGGCAGCTTTTCCGCGTTCAGCCGCACCTCGATGGAGTGGCCGTTGATCTCGAGATCGTCCTGATGGAACGACATGTCGAGCCCTGCGGCCACGCGAATCTGCTCACGCACGAGGTCGACACCAAAGATGGCCTCTGTGACCGGGTGTTCGACCTGTAGGCGGGTGTTCATCTCGATGAAGTAGAATTCACCGTTTTCATAGAGGAACTCGATGGTGCCTGCGCCGATATAATTGATCTTGGCCACGGCCTCGGCACAAACGCGACCGATCTCTGCGCGCTCTTCAGGGCTGATGCTGGGGCCGGGGGCCTCCTCGAACACCTTTTGGTGGCGGCGTTGCAGCGAACAATCCCGTTCGCCCAGATGCACGGCGCGTCCTTTGCCGTCACCAAAGACCTGAATTTCGATATGGCGCGGCGTTGTCAGGTACTTTTCGATATAGACTTCGTCATTTCCAAACGCCGCTTTGCCTTCGGCGCGGGCCGTCATGAACGCGCTTTCCATGTCGGCGGCTGTTTGTGCCACTTTCATGCCGCGTCCGCCGCCACCTGCGGTGGCTTTGATGATGACGGGGTAGCCCATCTCCTCGCCAAGCGCCTTGGCTTCTTCGAGGGTTGCGACACCGCCGTCCGATCCGGGCACACAAGGTACGCCAAGCGCCTTCATCGTGTCTTTGGCGGTGATCTTGTCGCCCATGACACGGATATGCTCGGCTGTGGGGCCGATGAATGTCAGGTCGTGATCTTCGACGATTTGAACGAATTGTGCGTTCTCCGACAGAAAGCCGTATCCGGGGTGGATGGCCTCGGCGCCCGTGATTTCGCAGGCGGAAATGATGGCCGGAAAGCTAAGGTAGGATTGCGGCGATGCGGGCGGGCCAATGCAGACGGATTCGTCGGCCATACGCACGTGCATGGCATCCGCATCCGCAGTCGAATGCACCGCTACGGTGGCGATGCCCATCTCGCGGGCGGCACGGATGACGCGCAGGGCAATCTCGCCCCGGTTCGCCACTAGGATTTTGCTGAACATCGTGGCCGCCCCCTTATTCGAGGATCACAAGCGGCGCGCCAAACTCGACCGCGGCGCCGTCGTCAACGAGGATGCGCTTGACGGTGCCCGCGCGCGGTGCGGGGATGTGGTTCATGGTTTTCATCGCCTCGACGATCATCAGCGTGTCGCCTTCGTTCACTTGCGCGCCGACGCTGACAAAAGCGGGCGCACCGGGCTCAGCCTGTAGATAGACCGTGCCCACCATGGGGGAGGTCACCGCACCGGGGTCATTGACCGGATCGGCAGCAGGTTCCGCCGCTGCGGGTGCTGGGGCACCTGCGGGGGCCTCTGCGACAGGGGCCGCGACGGCAACGGGTGCCGGGGCTGCGGCCTGTATCTTTTGGCGGGAGACCCGCACATTCAGGCTGTCATCTTCGCCATACTCACGTTTGACCTGTAGTTCGGTCAGGTCGTTCTCGCGCAGCAGTTCCGCCAGTGCCTGGATAAAGGCGACGTCCGCGTCATGGGTGCTTTTTGTCATTGAAGTCCTCAACCTGTTGGCACTGGGCACTGGATGCCACATCTTGCTCGCCCGTGCTTATAGCGGGCGATGCGGAGGGAGGAAAGCGCCCTGACGGTGTGATGTGGGGCAGGGGCTTTTGGCGGTGGCATCTGTGCCAGATGCGCAAGGTTCAGGTCACGAGCGGAGGGGCAAGGGCGACGATGACCGGCCATCTGAGCCGCCATGGCGTCCTGACCCCTGTGGCCTGTTCCACGCCTCACGCTGACCACGACGCGGCTGCGCCACTGATGATCGCGCCGGTCACGATTGGCACTTTGGCCCCCAAGACGCCCGCCCAACGCACAAAAGACCGTCAGCAGTCCCTGCGCAATGCCAAGGGCCGCAAAAACGCCGCCCATCACCCTGTACACGACGCCCGTCGCAATGACGCCGACGGAGACCATCAGGTGAGGACCATGCTCAATGGCCGGGTAGCGCCGTCCTTTAATGCGGGCCGCGCATGATCGAAAAATCAGATCGCAAGGTATTCGGAGCGCAGTTCCTCATTCTCAAGAACTTCGGCGGCGCTGCCGTCAAAGACGATGCCACCTGTGTCGAGGATGATGGCGCGGTCGGCCAGTTGCAGCGCGCGCACGGCATTCTGTTCCACAAGGATCGTGGTGATCCCCTGTTCCTTGATGATGGTCAGGGTTTTTTCGATCTCATCCACGATCACGGGTGCCAGCCCCTCATAGGGCTCATCCAGCAGCAGCACCTTGATGTCACGGGCCAGCGCGCGAGCAATGGACAGCATCTGCTGTTCACCCCCTGACAATGTCGTGCCTTCTTGGGTGCGGCGTTCGCCAAGACGCGGGAACAGGTCATAAAGCCGTTCGATTGACCACCCGATGGGCGGGGCGATTTGCGCCAGCTTGAGGTTCTCTTCGACGGTGAGGCCGGGGATGATGCGCCGGTCTTCGGGCACAAGGCCAAGCCCGGCCTGACTGGCCTCATGGCTCGACATTTTGTGCAGGGGCTGGTGGTCCAGCCAAATCTCGCCATGGGTCACTTGTGGGTCGCCAATGCGCGCAATGGACCGCAGGGTCGAGGTTTTGCCCGCACCGTTGCGGCCCAGAAGGGCGAGGATTTCGCCCTCGTGGACGTTAAAGCTGATGCCCTGAACGATGTAGCTTTCGCCGTAATAGGCGTGCATGTCCCACACGCTGAGAAAGGCCGGGGCGGTCTGGGCGTGGCTCACGCCCTTGGAGAAATCAGGTTTGACGTTCATGTGTCAGTCCTCGTGATGTGACGCGCGATGGGCAGATTGCCCATGCTACGCGGCGTCCTGCGTTTCGCCCAGATACGCTTCGCGCACTTTGGGGTGACCCTTGATATTGTCGGGCGTGTCTTCGACCAGCGGGGTGCCCTGTGCCAGCACCGTGATCCGTTCGGCCAGCGAAAACACCACATGCATGTCGTGTTCGATGATCGAAATGGTGATGTCACGCTCTTCCTTGATCTGCTTGAGCAGATCGATGGTGTTGTTGGTGTCGGCCCGCGCCATACCGGCGGTGGGTTCGTCCAGCAGCAACAGGCGCGGTTCCTGCGCCAGACACATGCCAATCTCGAGCCGCCGTTTGTTGCCGCGCGACATGGTGGCGGCATTGTCGTTGCGGGCGTCGGCCATGTTCATCTCTTCGAGCATCTGTTCGGCCCGTTCGACGATTTCGCGGTCTTTGAACATATCCATAAAAGCGTTTGGCCTGAATGAACCGTCCCGCTTGGCAAAGCAGGGGATCATCATGTTTTCCATCACGCTCAGATCGCCAAAGATTTCCGGTGTCTGGAACACACGGGAAATGCCCATCTGGTTGATTTCGTAGGGCTTGCGGCCCAGCACCGACTGCCCGTCGAACATGACAGAGCCGGTGTCGGGGATCAGCTTGCCCACCAGACAGTTCAGCAGGGTCGATTTGCCCGCGCCATTTGGCCCGATGATGGCGTGCACCGTGTTCTCGGTTACGCTGAGGTTCACGTCCCCCAGCGCTTGCAGACCACCGAACCGTTTGCCCACGTTTTTGACTTCAAGGATACCCATGAGTTCTCTCCTTATTCCGCAGGCGTGGTTTTGCCGTCAGGCGTGTCAGTCGACTTTTTCTTGCGGCCAAAGAGGCGCGCAATCCGCTGGCCGCCTTCGACAAGGCCGCCGGGCAGGAAGATCACCACAGCCATGAAGATCAGGCCGAGGGTGAGGTGCCAGCCCTTGCCGATAAAGGGGTAGATCAGTGTGACCACGAAGTCTTCGAGCCCGTCAGGCAGAAAGGCAAACCACGTGTGCAGGATGTCGCTGTTGATCTTGGACAGGATGTTTTCCATGTACTTGATCGCACCGGCCCCCAGAACAGGGCCGATCAGCGTGCCGACACCGCCCAGAATGGACATCAGGACAACTTCGCCCGAGGCGGTCCAGAACATACGCTCCGCGCCCACTTGTGTGTCCATGGCGACCATCAGACCGCCAGCCAGACCGGCATACATGCCCGAGATCACGAACGCGGCCAGCGTGTAGGGTTTGGCGTTGAGGCCGGTATAGTTCAGGCGCTGCTGGTTCGATTTGACAGCCCGCAGCATCATGCCAAAGGGCGAGCGGAAGATGCGGATCGACAGATAGAACGCGGCAAGCATCACGATTGCGGCAACGTAGTAGCCTGCGTTGAAAGTGAACAGCCAGTTGCCCACACCCCATTCGATGCTCGACCCCATCTCAAGGCCAAAGAGGTTGGCTTTGGGCGTTCCGCCTTCGGTCAGTGCTCCGTCCAGAATGCGCGGATCATTCACCTTGGGTTGGAGGCCCGTTTCACCGCCCGTGATCGGTGTGAGCACCGAATAGGCCAGCGAATAGGACATCTGAGCAAAGGCCAGTGTCAGGATCGAAAAGTAGATGCCAGACCGCCGGAGCGAGATCCACCCCACCGCGAGTGAAAAGATACCGGCAACGATGACCGACACGATGATCGCAGGGATCACGTTCATGGTCAGCAGCTTCATCATCCAGATCGCGGCATAGGACCCGACACCCAGAAACGCGGCGTGCCCAAAGCTGAGGTAGCCGGTCAGGCCGAAGAGGATGTTGAACCCAATCGCAAAAATCCCAAAGATCACAAAGCGCTGCATCAGGTCGGGGTAGCCCGCGTTGAACTGCGCAAGGCCGGAGCCTTCGGGGAAAGGGTTGAGCAGGAAAGGCGCTGCCATCGTCAGGATCGCGACGAGGATCAGCAGGCGGAAGTCTTTGGCTTCAAGTCCGAGCATGGCTTAGTCCTCCATCACGCCCTTGCGGCCCATAAGGCCCCGAGGACGGGTCAGCAGAATGATGATTGCGACAAGGTAGATGATGATCTGGTTCAGGCCCGGCAGGATCGCCAGCACCTCGCGCATCGACGCAAAGCTTTCCAGAATGCCCAGAACAAACCCCGCCAGAACAGCACCGGGAAGGGACCCCATGCCGCCCACAACCACCACCACAAAGCTCAGCACGAGGAAGTCCATGCCCATGTGGTAGTTGGGTGAGTTGATCGGCGTGTACATCACACCCGCCAGCCCCGCGACCGCAGCCGCGATGCCGAACATGAGCGTGAATCGCTTGTCAATGTTGATGCCCAACAGTTGCACGGTCTCGCGGTCCGCCATGCCAGCGCGGACCACCATCCCGAAGGTGGTGAACTGCAAGAACGCAAAGACGGCACCGATGATGATCGCGGCAAAGGCAAAGTAGATGATACGCCAGTAGGGGTAGATGATCTGGTTGGCTTCAAAGCCCAGCATGGTTCCAAAATCGAACGATCCGACAAATGCCGACGGCGCAGGCGTCGGGATCGGATTGGCGCCATAGTAATACTTGATGATTTCCTGAAGCACGATCGCGAGGCCAAAGGTCACAAGGATTTGGTCCGCGTGGGGGCGCTTGTAAAAATGCTTGATCAGCCCGCGCTCCATCAGCACGCCGATGGCCACCATGACCGGGATGGCGAACAGGATCGATAGCGGGACGGCCCAATCTATGATCACATCGCCCGTGGCCTGTCCGAACCAGTCGTAGACATAAGGCACTTCGACCTTGAGCGGGTTGCCGAGAAAGTCCTTTTGCGTCTCATCCACGATGGTGTGGCTGAGGGTGAGGATGCGGCTGAGGGTGACAGCACAGAACGCACCGATCATGAACAGCGCCCCGTGGGCGAAATTGACGACGCCCAACGTGCCGAAGATCAGGGTCAGGCCCAACGCGATCAGCGCGTAGGCCGAGCCTTTGTCGAGGCCGTTCAAGACTTGCAGGATGATGGCTTCCATCGGTCGGACCTTTGGTTGGAATGAGAGAGAGCAGGCCGGTTGTCACAGCCTGTGGGTAGGGTGGGCAATCTGCCCACCCTGATCTTGTCCAAGAGCCTTAGGCGCCGGGGTTGCAGGTGCCCAGCTCGCCGCCAAAGATGGAGGCGTCGTAGGTGACCTGGCTTGTCGGCGTGACTTCCACGATCTCGAGAAGGTCGAAATCCGAAGTCGGGTTCTCTTTCCCTTTCACGACCAGCACGTCCTTAAAGCACTGGTGGTCTTCGGCGCGGTAGAGGGTCGGGCCATTGCCCATGCCGTCGAATTCGAAGTCCTCAAGGGCTTCGGCCACCGCGCAAGGGTTGAACGACCCGGCGCGTTCCACGGCGTCCGCGTACAGCATCGCCTGAACGTAGCAGGTGTGTGCCGCCTGGCTGGGCGGGAAGCCGTATTTGGTGCCGAAGGATTGCACGAACGCTTTGGAGCCTTCGTCTTGCAGCGACCAGTGCCAGTTGGTGGACCCAAAGATGCCCTTCACGTTGGCACCCGCACCCTTCGCCATCAGGCGCGAGTAGAGCGGAACAACGATTTCGAAGTTCTTGTTGTTCACCAGCTTGTCGCGCAGGCCGAACTGAACCGCGTTGGTCAGCGAGTTCACCATGTTGCCGCCGTAGTGGTTCAGAACCAGCACGTCCGCACCCGATTGCAGAACCGGCGCGATATAGGACGAGAAGTCGGTCTGTGTCAGCGGTGTTTTCACCGCGGCCACGGTTTCCCAGCCAATCGCTTCGGTCGAGGTCCGCACCGCTTCTTCTGTGGTGTAGCCCCAGTTGTAGTCAGCGGTCAGGTGGTACGCCTTGCGGTCGGTGCCGTAGTTTGCACCAAGGATCGGCGCGAGCGCCGCACCGGACATGTAGGAGTTGAAGAAGTGGCGGAAGCCATTGGCCTTCTTGTCCTTGCCCGTGGTGTCGTTGGAGTGGGTCAGACCCGCCATGAAGATAACGCCAGCCTCTTGGCAGAGCGCCTGCACGGCCACAGCCACACCCGAGGACGAACCGCCCGTGATCATCACGGCGCCGTCTTTTTCGATCATCGACCGGGCCGATGCGCGTGCCGCGTCCGATTTGGTCTGTGTATCACCTGTGACGTATTCGACTTTCTTGCCCAGGATGCCGTTGCCTTGCAGGGCTTTGGACGAGAACGTGTTCATCAGGCCGCCGTCGCCACCACCGTTCAGGTGCTCGACCGCCAGTTCATAGGCGCGCAGTTCGTCCGCACCTTCGTCAGCGTAGGGACCGGTCTGGGGTACGTTGAAGCCCAGTGTCACTGTGCTCCCGGTGGGTGCGTTGGTAAATCCTGCGTGGCTTGCCGCCGGCAGATAAGTCGGCAGAGCGAGGCCCGCACCGGCAGCTGCGCCGGTTGTGAGCACGCCGCGACGCGACAGAGTCATTTTGGACATGAAAATCCTCCCGTTTCGTTTGAACGGTGCGGCGCGGGCTCCTCCACCCACGACGCACGGCACACATTGGTGCAAAGACGTTATGGCGCGAAGACAGAAAACTGCGCAATAAACCCCTCGTATGGCATGATTATTTTGTAAACATTTGCACAATGCGATGGTATGCATTGTAAAGTTTCTTACGTTGCAGCGCAGAAAGCCACTGAATTGCAACGCAAATCCTTGGGGCAGCACCGGAGGGGCACATGGCGCGCGAGGCACTGGCAGGCACGCGGATCCGCGAGCGTCGCATCATGACCGGACTCAAACAGGCGGATCTGGCGCGCAATTTGGGCATTTCCGCCTCCTACCTCAACCTGATCGAGCACAACCGGCGCAGAATCGGCGGCAAGCTGCTGCTCGACATCGCATCTGCGTTAAGCGTTGACCCATCCGTATTGACCGAAGGAGCCGAAGCCGCGTTGATCGCCACGTTGCGTGAGGCGGCTGCATCCCAGAACATGGGCACATCCGAGGCCGAACGGGTGGATGAATTTGCAGGCCGCTTTCCCGGCTGGGCCGAAGCGCTGGCCGCAGCACACCGCCGTATTGGCACGCTGGAACGCACGGTCGAGACGTTGAGCGACCGATTGGCCTATGACCCAAACCTTGCCGCATCCGTGCATGAGGTCCTGTCGACCGCCGCGTCGATCCGCGCCACCGCGTCGATTTTGGCCGAGGATCCGGATTTGAGCCTTGAATGGCGCGGCAGATTCCACGCCAACCTCGACACTGACAGCCAGCGACTGGCCGACAGTTCCAAGGCGCTGGTGGGCTTTCTCGATGCTGAAACGGGCGAGGCGGCATCGGGCCTGTCCATTCAGGAAGAGGTGGAGGCCTTTTTGGGGGCCAATGATTACCGGTTCGACGGGCTGGACGCGCAGGCCAGTACCGCATCCGACGTGCTGGCCGCCGCACCCGAATTGACCACCGATGCCGCGCGCCGCGTGGCGCGCACCGTGCTCCGCCGCATTGCGGGCGATCAGGCCGCGCTGTCCGACGCGGTTCTGGGTGACGCGGTGGCGCAACATGGTCTTGACCCGATCCGCATTGCCAATGCGTGCGGCGTGCCGGTGGCGCAGGCCATGCGCCGGCTTGCGTTGTTGCAGGACCAAAGTCTGGGTCTGATCGTGGCTGACCGTTCGGGCAGTCTGATCTTTCGCAAGGCGGTGTCAGGCTTTGCGATCCCCCGCCACGGGGCCACGTGCCCACTTTGGCCGGTGTTCGAGGCGCAGGCGCGCCCGGGGGTCGCCATTTGCACACGAGTCGAGATGCTGGGCCGCGGCACCGCTTTGTTCGACTGCTATGCCATTGCCGATGTGGTGGGGCCCGCAACGGCCAATGTGGCACCGCTGACCGAAGCCACGATGCTGATGGTGCCGGTCAGCGCGGATGACCGGACCACGGCGCCGGATCCGCTTCCGCTTGGCCCGTCCTGTCGTATCTGCCCACGGCGCGACTGCCCCGGCCGCCGCGAGCCGTCGATTCTGAGCGAGGGTTTTTGACAGCAGGCGGAAATACGCACATAGTTTCAAAGCGTCACAAGAGGTCAAAGACCCCACGGCGCCATTCGGGGAGGAGGTGCAGGCATGGGCAAGCATGTTCTGCTGGTTGAGGACGAGACCAACATCATCGAAGCGATCCGCTTCCTGCTCAGCCGTGAAGGCTGGCAGGTGGACACGCATAGTGACGGCGCAACGGCCGTCGAGGCGGTGCGGGCCGTGCAGCCCGACCTGTTGATGCTCGACTATATGCTGCCGGGCAAGAGCGGGATGGAGATCCTCAAGGAACTGCGCGCAGACCCGGCATTCACCAAGATGCCGATCCTGATGCTGACCGCGCGCGGTCAGTCACGCGACCGGGACGAGGCCGAGCGGGCGGGTGTCAGCCGGTTCATGACCAAGCCGTTTTCGAATGTCGAGGTGCTGACGGCTGTGCGCGACCTTGTCCAATTGGCCCGATGAAACGTCCGCTGCCGTCGTCTGTCTTTCTTGAAAGGCGCAGCTACCGCCGTCGGCGGATGATGGATGCGGTGCGGCTGTTGCCGATCTTTGCCGCACTCTTGTTTATGCTCCCGCTGTTCTGGCCCACGGCGCCGGATACGCCGGAGGTTCCGGTGTCCATGTCGACCGCCGTGATCTATGTGTTTCTCGTCTGGCTGATGCTGATCTGCGCGGCCTACGGGTTGTGGAGCATCCTGTGGTCGGCGCGCCCGGTTGATGTTCCTGACCCGGACGACAGCGACGACGGAGAGGTCGCGTGACCTCGGTCAACCAACTGGTTGCGGTCAGCCTCGCCTATGTGGCGTTTCTCTTTGCGATTGCGTTTTTTGCGGAGCGTGCGGCGGCACGGGGCCAGGGCGGTTGGTTGCGGTCCCCTTGGGTCTACACGCTGTCGCTGTCGATCTATTGCACCGCTTGGACGTTCTATGGTGCCGTGGGGTATGCGGCGCGGTCCGGGATGGAATTCGTCACGATCTATTTGGGACCGACATTGGTGATGCTGGGCTGGTGGTGGATTCTGCGCAAACTTGTCCGCATCGGACGGGCGCAGCGCGCGACCTCCATCGCAGACCTGATTTCGGCGCGCTACGGGAAATCGAACCTGCTGGCCATTGTTGTGACGCTGATGGCTGTCGTCGGTGTGACACCCTATATTGCGCTGCAATTGCAGTCGGTCACCCTGTCGCTGGGGGCCTTTGCCGGGCCGTCGGACACCGGCGCGCTGACCAATCCGGCCTCCGCGTTCTGGGTCGCGGGGGGGCTGGCGCTGTTCACCGTCCTGTTCGGCACCCGCAAGCTGGATGCAAACGAACGCCACAGCGGCGTGGTGATGGCCATCGCGGTCGAGGCCGTGGTCAAGCTGGTCGCACTGATTGCTGTCGGCGTCTTTGTGGTGTGGGGGATTGCGGGCGGCGTGCAGCCAATGTTGGCAAAGATCGACGCGTCGCCCATTGGTACGTGGCAGATTGACAAGTCGCGCTGGGTTGCCCTGACAGCACTGTCCGCCGTGGCCTTTTTGTGCCTGCCGCGCATGTTTCAGGTACTTGTGGTCGAGAATGATGACGAACGTCACCTGCAAATCGCGGCGTGGGCGTTTCCGGTCTACCTGATGCTGATGAGCCTCTTTGTCGTGCCGATCGCGGTTGTGGGGCTCGATATTTTGCCCGCAGGGTCCAACCCCGATCTGTTCGTTCTGACCATACCGCTGGCCGAGGGGCGCGCAGGGCTGGCCGGTCTCAGCTTTCTCGGCGGGTTTTCATCGGCCACTTCCATGGTGATCGTGGCCACGCTGGCGCTGGCGACGATGGTGTCCAACCATGTGGTCATGCCGGTCTGGCTGAACGCGCAGGGGCGCGAGGGCGCACTGGTGTCGGGGGACGTGCGGAACGTGGTCCTGCTGGCGCGGCGCGCATCCATTCTGATGATCCTCGGGCTGGGCTATCTTTACTATCGATTTTCCGGCGGCGGTGCCGCACTTGCTGCCATTGGGCTGATTTCGTTCACCGGTGTGGCGCAGTTTTTGCCTGCGCTTCTGGGCGGCATCTTTTGGCGCGGAGCGTCGCGTTGGGGGGCGCTGGCCGGTCTGATCATCGGCTTTGTCGTCTGGATATATGCGTCGCTTTTGCCCAGTTTTGGCCCGGATGCAGCGATGTCCGCGCGGCTGCTGGCCGAAGGCCCTTGGGGCGTTGGCTGGCTGCGCCCGCAGGCGCTCTTTGGGATCGAAGGGCTGGACCCGACCGTGCACGCGGTGGTCTGGTCACTGACCCTGAACACCTTTGCGTTTATCATCGGGTCGCTGGTCACGTTTCCGACACCTCTGGAGCGTCTTCAGGGCGCGCAATTTGTCAACGTGTTCGAATTGTCCGGCCAGCCGCGCGAATGGCACGCGGCCATGGCCACGTCTGAGGATCTGATGATCATGGCGCAGCGCATTCTGGGCGCGGACGAGGCGCGCAAGCTCTTTCGAGAAGAGGCGGACCGTCAGGGCATCGCTGGTCACTTGCCCGAACCAAGCCAAGCGTTTCTTCAGCGTCTTGAACGGGAATTGGCAGGTTCGGTCGGGGCGGCCACGGCCCACGCCATGATCTCGCAGCTGGTGGGGGGCGCTTCGGTGTCGGTCGAGGATCTGATGGCGGTGGCCGACGAATCCGCGCAAATCCTCGAATATTCCAGCCAGCTCGAAGCCAAAAGCGCGGAACTGACCCGCACGGCGGGCCAATTGCGCACCGCAAATGACAAGCTGACGGCTCTGTCGGTGCAAAAAGACGCCTTCCTGAGCCAGATCAGCCATGAATTGCGCACCCCGATGACCTCCATCCGCTCATTCTCCGAAATCCTGCGGGACACCGAAGGGATGGGGCAGGTGGAAAAGACCAAATACGCCTCGATCATCCACGGCGAGGCGATTCGCCTGACGCGGCTGCTGGATGATCTGCTGGACCTCAGCGTTTTGGAGAACGGGCAGGTCAACCTGAACGTCGAAACGGGCCGCCTTGAGGATGTGCTGGAAAAGGCGGTGATCACCGCGCAGGCCAGCGGTTCCGGCGCGTTGGCGATCAAGCGGCGGCGGTTGAACGAAGCGGTGTCGCTTAGCACGGATCTGGACCGGCTGGCCCAGGTGTTCATCAATCTGATGACGAACGCAGACAAATATTGTGATGCCGAACACCCGCAGTTGGACGTGTCGGTGGAAAACCGCGACGGAGCCGTGTGCGTCGTGTTTTTTGATAACGGGACGCCAATTGCGACCTCGGAACGCGACCTGATTTTTGAAAAATTCGCGCGCATCGACGGAACGCCCGGTGCAGGCGCTGGCCTGGGTCTTGCCATCTGCCGCGAGATCATGACGCGTTTGGGCGGCGATATCGTGCTGGACCCGACGCAGGACGGCAACCGCTTTGTCGTGATCCTGCCCGCGCAGGCCGCGTTGGCCGCGCAGTAGGTTGCGCCGCTTTTCCGCGCGCCTAAAGCCCTTGGTAACCAATCGGCATTAATCCTGCTCCCACGGACCGGGCCATTCGTAAGAGAGTGTATGGACGATCAAACGCCATCCAATGCGCTGCAACGGCTTGCAAGCGCAGGGCGCGCGCATCATCAGGCGCGTTCAGTCACCTTGCAAAAGGGGATGCGACTTGCGCTTGGGCGGGTCGCAGATTCCGTTCTGGACTTGCCCATGGCGATGATCGGGGCGGTGGTGCAGAACGTGGACGCAGACGCGCTGGGGGATGTGTTCAACGATGACGCGCTGCTGATGCTGCTGGACGGGCCGGCACGTGCCCGCGGGGCGGCGATGTTTGATCAGGCGCTTGTGGGCGGCATCATTCAGCAACAGACCTTGGGGCAGGTGCGTGCCGATGATGGCACCGCACGCCGGATGACGCGCACCGATGCCGCAATGTGCGCCCCGCTGATCGACAATCTGCTGGATGCCGTGGCCCCCACACTGGACGTTGCAGAAGAGCGGATGTTGATCGAAGGGTTCCGGTTCGGAACGCGGGCCGAGGATACGCGCGGCATGATGCTGGCGCTCGAGGCGACGGAATATTGCGTGCTGCGCCTGACCGTGGATGTGGCGCAGGGCACGCGGCAGGGGGAGATAGTCCTTGTCTTTCCACGGCCCGATGTTGACGCGCATGGCCATGACGATGATCTGCTTGACCCGGATGAGGCGGCTCCGCCTGCGCCGCAGATGGCGGACGCGATCATGGGGGTTGAGACCCGGCTTGAAATGGTGGTGTGCGAGATCGAGATGTCGCTGGAGGCTGTGCGCGGGATGCGACCGGGTGACGTGCTGCCGATGCCGCCGCGTTCTTTCCCGCAGGTGAAAATGACAACGGCAACCGGGCGCGTTGTGGGACGGGGCACCGTGGGGCATGTGGACGGCGTGCGGGCGGTCAAACCAATACGCAAACCGAACTACGCGTCGCAGCCGATGCGACGGGAATCCGACGCCAAGGAATTGGACCTGCCCAAGGTGGAACTGCCTGAACGCTCGGCGGCGCCTGTGCCCGACCTGCCCGCGGTTGTGGGGACGGCCATCCCGGAACCGGATGCGTTGATGGACCTGTCAGATGCACCGGAAGTGTCGGCGTCTTTGGGGGCTGACGCGCAGGTTCTCGACATTGGTGATGCTGCGGCCAGCCCGGCGGGACCCGTGGATATTGACCTGCCGGACCTCGACGACCTGCCCGATCTGGCGGACTTGCCGGACCTTGCCGATTTGCCGGAACTGGCGCCGATCAAGGCAGCGGGGTAGGGGCCTTAGCTGGCCGCGATGGCATCCAGCGTCGGACGGATATTGTCAAGGTTGTAGCCCCCCGCACGCGCGGCGTTCAGAACTGCGTCCACGCCCATTTCCTTGGCATGACCCAGCGTCCAAACCACGGTTGACCGGGTCCCGGACGCACAATAGGCAAGCACCGGACCCGCCGACGCCGCGATCAGCGCGGCTTGCTGCTGGGCGACGTCCGGTGTCATGGTTGCGTGGGTCAGCGGCAACCTGTGAAACGTCAGGCCCGCCGCCAGTGCGGCGGCCTCCAATGCGTCGGCCTGAAAGGCCGGCGGCACCTCGATATCGGGGCGATTGCAGATGACGGTTGTGATTCCCGCGGCAGCGACCTCGGGCAGGTCTGCCGGGTCAAGCTGCGGGGCTACGAAATAGTCGGGTGTGATCTGGCGGATATCCATGGCACCGGGTTTATGTCCCGGCGGCGCGCCTGTCCAGCGCACGGCGCAACGGCGGTGTGGCCCCCATGCCCGCGAGCATCGCAGCCAGAAACACCAGACCGGGCCAGCCCCCATAGCTGAGCGAGGCCAGCGCAGGACCGGGGCAGAGCCCCACTAGCCCCCATCCCACACCAAACAGAACCGATCCCGCAATCAGCGGTCGCGAGATCTCGCTGCTGGGCGGCGGCGGAAAGGCCGGACCGGCCACCGGCGTGCCCCGACGGGCAAAACGCCATGCGACAAACATAGGCAGCATTGCTCCACCCATGACAAAGGCCAGCGTCGGGTCCCACGCCCCTGCAAAATCCAGAAATCCACGCACGCGCGCCGTGTTGGTCATGCCCGACACATGCAGGCCCGCGCCAAACAGCGCACCGCTCAGCACGGCGAATACTGCGCGCATCACAGGCCCAGCCCCACGCGCAGCGCGGTTACAGTCAGCGCGCCTGCGCCGATATAGGCCAGCGTGGCGGCAAAGCCACGCACGGACAGACGCGACATGCCGCACACCCCATGGCCAGAGGTGCAGCCATTTGCAAATCGCGTGCCGATCCCGACCGCCAGACCACCAAGAACCAACAGCCAAAGCTGGGTGGTTGCCTGCGTATAAACCGCCCAGCCCAGACCCGTCAGCATGGCAGGCGTCCCGATCAGACCGATCAAAAAGGCTATCGTTGTGCCACGGTCCTGGCCGGTGCCGTCGATCAGGCCGCCGACGATGCCGCTGGCCCCCATGATCCGACCTGTGCCCAGCAACAGAACCGCCCCGGCGCAGCCAATCATCAGCCCGCCAATCAATCCGTAAACCCAGGACATCTCCATCACGTCACCCCATGAACACGCCAAGCACAACCAGCATAAGCCCCAGCACCGATATGAATAGCGCCCCAAGGTTGCGGGGCAGGACGCTGGCCATGACGGCACGCATCTCTTCGTCGGGCAACTTGGCACGGCGCGCGCGCCACACGGTGCTGATACACCAAATCAGGCCAAGCAGACCCAGAACGGCAAAGCCTGCTCCGGACCAGATCAGGATCTCGAAAACGGGGGCGCGGGTTGTCTGTTCCATGACCCGAGGGCTAGCGCAGCGCAGGACGGGATACAAGCCGCACGCCCCCTTGCACGGGCGCGGCCCCCCCGCTATCCAGCGGTTTCAGTCAGGACACGAGGCCCACATGACCGACACCGCCACCAATGCCGAAAGCTACCGCGTCACCGCAGATGAACTGCGCCAGTTCATCGAACGTCTTGAGCGTCTGGAGGCGGAGAAAAAGGACATCGCTGACCAACAAAAAGAGGTGATGGCCGAGGCCAAGGGGCGGGGCTATGACACCAAAGTCATGCGCAAGGTCATTGCCCTGCGCAAGCGCGACAGCGACGACATCGCCGAAGAAGAAGCCGTGCTGGAAATGTACAAAGAAGCGCTGGGAATGCGCTAGGCACCGGTCAGCCGGTGCGACCTTGCACCGGCCTGTAGCGCAGGCGTCGTAGCGGCAGCGCGGCATCCTCTGGCGTCAGCGCCACGCGCAACGGTGCGCCGGTGCGCCTGTCAGTCAGCGCCAATGCGCTTTCACCGTCTTTCAGATGTGTGTCCCCCCAATGCATCAGGGCAAGGATGACGGGCACCAGCCCGCGCCCCTTGCGCGTCAAAACATAGGCGTGGCGTGTTCGCGCCGTGCCATCCCGGTAGGGCTGCTTGTCCGCGAGGCCTTGATCCACCAGCGCCGCGAGCCGCGCAGACAGGACCGATTTTGGAATGCCGATGTCGTCCTGAATGTCAGCAAACCGCCCAACGCCATACATCAGGTGTCGCAGGATCAACCAAGTCCACCGGTCTGGCACCACATCGAGCGCGCGCGCCGCGCCGCAATCCTCCAGAGCGACCGGCGCTTTGCGCGGCAGATTATCAGGGTTTGACAAATGAACTCAGCCTTGATTATGTGTTGGTACGTTTTCCGAACCTAGATCAAGATGATGTCTGAAACCACCAAGAATCTCGCTGCTGGCGGATGCTATTGCGGTGCCCTGCGCTACACGGCGCAATTGGACGGGCCCGTGGCCGGTCAGTGCCATTGTCGTGCGTGTCAACACATCGCGGGCGGAGGCCCGCAATACTTCCATCTCGTCTCTCCCACAGGGTTCCAATGGCACCGGGGGCAACCGGCGCAGTTCCGGCACCCGTTGCCAGACACGCCGGTGACACGCTCTTTTTGTGGCACATGCGGCACCCATATCCTGACGCAGCGCAGCGATCAGACGGCGTTGGTTCTCAAGGTGGGGACGCTTGACGACCCGTCAGGTTTTGTGCCGCGCGTGGCGATCTGTTTTGACGAAGCGCAGCCCTTTCATACAATCGCAGACGGTCTGCCGACCTTTGACGGGATTCCTAGGGCGAAATGACCGTCACACCCGGGATGCGCGACACCGCCAGTACATCCTCTTCATAGATGTCGGTCATGGTGTCGATCACCTCTTCGGTCCAGCCGGGGGCATTCAATTCTTCCTCGATCTCTTCCTCGATCGCAAATTTGTCGAGGAACGCCGCAATCACGCGCCGTTTTTGCACCTCGCTCATGCCCGCGTGCGATTTGAGGTAGGTGCGGAACCGTTGCATCCCTTCGGCAGTCATGATGTCGGCCAGCAAGTCAAAACCGCCGATGATCTTTTCGCCATGTTCCAGCCCGCCCATTTCGCGGATGATTTGCGCCCAGATCAGCGGCATATCCTCAAAGCACCACGTGGTGATCGGGATGTCGGGGGCTGCGGCGCGGATCTCGGAAAACGTCTCGGACCAGCGAATGCTGTAGGGGTCGCGTGCCCGCAGAAAGGTATGCATGTCCTCCTGCGGCGCCTGAGTGAACAGGGCAGGCAGGAACGTGGCCGGGTTCCGCATGGCAAAGAAGAGCTCAATGTCGTCATGCGGAAACAGCGACGCGATCTGCACCATGCGTTCCGGGGCAAGACAATACATCAACCCATCGCGGACAATGGCGCGGGGCGCGCCAAAGAGAAACATGTGGCTTAGGATCACCCGGTCGGCCGATTCGTCGTCGAGGATCACATCCAGCAGAACATCCCGCGCATCCGCAGAAGGTGGCGCATCAATCATTGCGGCAAGCGTGTCACGCAACAACGCCCGATATTTGCCCGGACCGGGCACCGCGACCCCCCGTTTGGAGAAGTCACCCTTGTTGTTGAGAAGGCACCGCAACAGGCGATCTTCTTCGGTGAAATGGGCGCCTGCGTGTATGACCAGTTGCATCGGGGCGGTTGTGCCTTGCCGTCAAGTGTTGGCCTGAACGTATAGCCGAAAATTCACCGGATAAAACCTCTGAACCGGTGCGAAATCCATCTTGCACCCGGTGACAACTACAATTAAACGTCACCGCCGACGCCCCTATAGCTCAGCTGGTAGAGCAACTGATTTGTAATCAGTAGGTCCGCGGTTCGAGTCCGTGTGGGGGCACCATTTCATCCCATTTGTATCTGGTTTCCAACGAACGCCCAGACCCATGGGACGTTTGTCCGAACTCTGGGTCTGCGCAGACAGCGTGACACAAAGCGCCGGCATGGTCAGTCTCATTTCGGCTCCAAACCGTCCAGACGCGCGTTCCCACTAGGGGTTTGCACCCCTTTGACACCGCGACACTATTCCCGTGTGGAGATTTACTGATCCTCGGATCGCAACCACACGCGCGCACCACTTTGGTTGGGTTGGATCAGTCTCTGCTGGGTTCTCAACGCGTTCTTTTGGGATAGCGCTTGCCTCAGTGCTGAAATTCGTACACATTCGTATATGAGAATTTAAGGGGGCGTGCCATGGACTTCAGCCGACGATCTTTCCTTGCGCGGGGTGGGGCGTTTTCCGCGGCGGCCACGGCACTGGCCCCACGCGTTTTGCAGGCCAGTGTCGGGTCCGGGACACTGACGACGGTCAGCGATGGCAGCCTGTTGCTGCCGGGCAGTTTCATCTTTGAACCCATGCCCGCCGGGGAGCTCCAGCCGATCCTCACCGAATTCGGGTTGTCGTGGGACCGGCTGACACCGGAATGCAATCTCGCGCTTTATCAGGACGGCGACCGGACGGTGCTGTTCGACGTGGGGTCCGGGCCGGATTTCATGCCATCGGCGGGCACAATTGTCGACAGCCTCGCGGCGGTCGGACTGGCACCCGAGGATATCACCCATGTCGTGTTCACCCATGCCCATCCCGATCACATATGGGGTTTGCTGGACGACTTTGACGAGCCGCTGTTTTACGAGGCGACGTATATGATGGGCCGAGCCGAATGGGACTATTGGTGGGACCCGGACACCGTGAATACCATTGGTGAGGCGCGCGCTGCCTTTGCCGTCGGGGCCAAACGCCGGATGGAGGCGATTGCGGACAGCGTTGTGCTGTTTGAGGACGGACAAGAGGTCCTGCCGGGCATTGCAGCGGTTTCCACGCCCGGACACACACCGGGACATATGAGTTTCGAAATCCGCGACGGATCGCAAAGCGCGCTGGTGCTTGGGGACGCCATTGGCAATCATCATGTGGCGTTCCGCAAGCCGGAGTGGATCAGCGGGTCAGATCAGGACGGCGGGATGGCCGCCGATACCCGCAGAATGCTGTTTGACCGGATCACCTCCGAACAGATGCAGATTGTGGGCTTTCACCTGCCGGGCGGGGGCATGGGCCGGGTTGACCGGGCAGCGGAGGGGTTCGTGTTTGTACCGGGTGCGGCATGAGGCGGCTGCTGGCCGTCTTGGCGCTGTGTGCGGCCCCTGCGGGGGCCAGTGAGGACATTGCGGACCAGTATCCGGGTTCGGTGCTCTATTCCAAACCGGTGGAGGTGATCCCGCATGTCTGGTCCGCTATCGGGGCCACAGCACCGCCCACCTATGAAAACAGCGGCCACAACAACAACCTCAGCTTTATCGTCACAGGCGACGGTGTGATCGTCATCAACGGCGGTGCCGCCTACCTGCTGGCCAAGGCGCTGCATGACGAAATCAAGGCCATCACCGACCAGCCCGTCCGGCTCGTGATCGACGAAAACGGGCAGGGGCACGCGATGCTTGGCAATTCCTATTGGGCCGAACAGGGCGTGCCGATCCTTGCCCATGTGGACGCCGCCCATGAGATAGAGGAACGCGGCAACCGCATTCTGGAGAACATGAAGCGCTACAACCGGGACAAGGCAGAAGGCACGTTTGTCGCGCCGCCGACGCGCACCTTCGAAGACAAGGAAATCATCGAGATGGGCGATTTCCGGATAGAGGTGCTGCACCTTGGCCCGGCGCACGGTCCCGGCGACACGCAGGTCTGGCTGCCCGAGCAGGGCATGGTGATTGCGGGCGACATGGCGTTTCACGAACGGATGCTGCCGATATTCGAGGACACGATCGTGTTCGACTGGATCGAGACGTGGGACTGTTGCTTTGAGCCGCTGGGTGCCACTTACGTCATTCCCGGTCACGGTCATCCGACCAACATGGCACAGGTGCGCCGCTACACGCGCGACTACCTGATGCACCTGCGGACAGTGGTGGGCGCGCATCTGGACGCGGGCGGTGATCTGGCGGACGCCTACTATGTCGACCAGAGCGCCTTTGCACATCTCGACACGTTCGAAGAACTGGCCACCCGCAACGCGGGCCGCGTCTACGAACAGATGGAGTTCGAATAACCAATCCCGGTTTGCGCTGGGTCAAGGTTCCGGGCAGCGGAACGGTGCAGAACGTGCCCACATGACCAATCATGCGGGCGCGGACGATGGAAACCCTGATAGATCGCTTTGGTGAACTGGCCTTGATGTGCGCTGTTGGCGTGTTGGTTGGGCTGCTCTTTGGGGGTGCTGCACTGCAATCGCGGTTTTGCTTGCGCGCTGCAACGGTCGAACTGGCCGAAGGCCGACCCGGACCGCGCATCGCGGTTTGGCTCGTTGCGTTTTGCGCGGCGCTGCTGGCGGTGCAGGGCGCGGGCCTGCTGGGGGTGCTGGACACAAGTGGGGCGCGACAGCTTGCTGCCACGGGCAGCCTGTCGGGGGCCATTATCGGCGGGATGATGTTCGGGGTGGGTATGATCCTCGCGCGTGGATGCGTCAGCCGTTTGCTGGTGTTGTCGGCGACGGGCAACCTGCGCGCCATCATCACCGGGTTGGTCGTCACCATCGTGGCTCAAGCGTCGCTGAGCGGCGCGCTGGCTCCGGCGCGCGAGGCGCTGGCGCTGCTGTGGACCGTGCCGGGCGGAGACGGGCGCAGCCTGCTCGCGGTACTGAACATCCGGGCGTCCCTTGTCGCGGGTACCGCCGCTGTTGTGCTGCTCGGGGCACTGGCCTTTGGCATAAAGCAGCGTGTGCCGGTTGCGGATCTCGTGGCTGCGGCGCTGGTCGGCCTTGCGGTCTTTGCCGGGTGGTACGGGACCTTTGCCGTTGCGCAGGCGTCTTTCGAGGTTGTGCCGGTGCAATCCGTCACCTTCACAGGCCCTTCAACCGACACGCTTATGGCGCTGGTCAGTGCACCGAACCTCGTGGCCGGTTTTGGATTGGGCCTTGTTGCCGGTGTCTTTTGCGGTGCGCTGGCTGGGGCGGTGATCCGACGCGAGGCGCGCGTCCAGCGGTTCGATGCGGATACCCCGATGGAACGCTATCTGGTCGGTGGGGTGCTCATGGGGTTTGGCAGTATGCTCGCCGGAGGCTGTGCCGTTGGCGCGGGCATGGCTGGCGGGTCCATCATGGCGCTGACCGCGTGGCTTGCGGTGTTCTGCATGTGGATCGGCGCGATGGTCACGCACCGGCTGATGTCCGGGGCAGGCGCGGTCGGGCTGGCCTGACCGGGCTCTATTGTGCGGCGACGGGCAGGCGCGACAGCTGGCATTGCGTCCACAGCGTTTCAAGCGCGGCAACCAGCCGGTCCACATCCGCCGCCGTATGCACAGGTGAAGGTGTGATGCGCAGCCGTTCGGTGCCTTTGGGCACGGTCGGGTAGTTGATCGGCTGAATATATATCCCGTGGTCGTGCAGCAGCCTGTCCGAGATGAACTTGCATTTGACCGGGTCGCCCACCATCACCGGGATGATGTGGCTCGGATTGTCGATATGCGGAAGGCCAATGGCATCAAGCCGCGCGCGCACATCGGTCACGCGCGCCTGATGCGCGTTGCGTTCTGTGGCGCTTGATTTCAGATGCCGGATTGATGCCGCAGCACCCGCCGCCACCGCCGGGGGCAGTGCGGTGGTAAAGATGAACCCGCTGGCAAATGAGCGCACAAAGTCACACAGTTCGGCGCTGGCCGCGATATAGCCGCCCATGACGCCAAACGCCTTGCCCAGTGTGCCTTCGATCACCGTCAGCCGGTCCATGAGGCCCTCTCGTTCGGCAATGCCGCCGCCGCGCGGGCCGTAAAGACCGACAGCGTGCACCTCGTCGAGATAGGTCATCGCGTTGTAGCGGTCAGCGAGATCGCAAATCGCGGCTATGGGGGCGATGTCGCCGTCCATGGAATAGACGGATTCAAAGGCGATCAGCTTGGGGGCATCAAGGGGCAGGGCGGCCAGTCGCGCCTCAAGATCGGCAAGGTCGTTGTGCTTCCAGATCACCCGCGCGGCTTTGGAATGCCGGATGCCCTCGATCATCGAGGCGTGGTTCAACGCGTCCGACAGGATGGTCAGCCCCGGAATGCGCGCGCCCAGCGTACCAAGGGCGGCCCAGTTGGACACGTATCCAGAGGTGAACAGCAACGCGGCCTCCTTGCCATGCAAGTCGGCCAGTTCCGCCTCCAGCAACACGTGGTCATGGGTTGTGCCCGATATGTTGCGCGTGCCCCCCGCACCTGCGCCGGTGCGGTCCAGCGCGGTGTGCATCGCGCCAAGCACCGCGGGGTGCTGGCCCATCCCGAGGTAGTCATTGGAACACCAGATCGTGACCTCTCCCGGTCCGTTGTGGCAGGTGGCGGAGGGGAACGCGCCGCGGTGCCGCTCAAGTTCGGCAAAGTCGCGGTAATTCCCGTCGTCGCGCAAACGGTCCAGTTCGGACCGGAAGAAGGTCTGGTAGTTCATCAGTTCTCGACAGCCTCAGCGACAATGCTTTGCAACAGGTCCTCGACCTTGGCCATCTCGCCATCGGGGTAGTCGCGGTAGCCAACCATGACCGCGCCGTCGCGTTCTGCAACAAAGATGCCATAGGGGCAGTGCGCGATGTTCATTGGGTCGGCTTCCATCACCTCGCGAGACAGAACCGCAGAGCAGAATATGAAGATGTCCGCTGCTTCAAAGAGTTTCGTTTCACTGCCCACATCGGACCCGGTGCGGTTGAGCATGTCGCCCACGTGGCTGACATAGTCGATGACCAGCCCCCGGTCGACGATGGCGCTTTCGACGGCAAAGGTGGCGTCGTCAAAGCTGCCGTCAAAGGGCACGACAATGGCATCTTCGGCATGGGCGGCACCGGCAGCAAGGCCGAGAGCGATGGCAAGAATGGTGTGTTTCATCTGATCCTCCTGAACGTAGCCCAGTATCGCCCCAATCCGGGGGCGGGGCGTTGAGATCGATCAACGCCCCGCCATTTTCTCAGGCTTTTGCGCCGAACATGTCGGCGGTGATACCTGCGTACCAGCCTTCGGATTCTTCGTAAGTGGCCTTGCGGATATCCGCGGTTTCACCCGTTTGGCTGATGAACCCGTCGACCTTGGCGATCTTTTCCTCTGTCGCCTCGTAGGTCGCGCCCACCTTCACGCCGTCATTGGTGTCGATCAGCGACCAGCACGTGTTCGAGAACTTGGCCGGGAACACTTTGGATCCGGTCAACGCCCCGCGCACCGCGTTGGCGCAGACCTTGGCCTGGCTGTTGGCGGAAAAGCCGGATTTGGGCATGTCGCCCTGCTGGCTCGCATCGCCCAGAACGTAGACATCCGGGTCGGCCTTGGTTGACATGTCGGCGGCGTTCACCGGCGCCCAGTTGCCATCGGTCACACCGGCCAGATCAGCGATGCGCCCGGCCTTCATCGCCGGGATCACATTGGCCACGTCAACTTTGGTCTCCTCGCCGTCGATGGTGACAGTCATGGCCGCTGGATCAACTGACACGCTGCCGCCGCCAAAGTCTTCGCCGATCCAGTCGATCATGCCCGCGTAATGGTTGTTCCAGCCTTCTTGGAACAGCGCCATTTTCGAGAATTTCGGCTTGGGGTCGGCCACGATGATCTTGGCCGTCGGGTTGTTGGTCTTGAGGTAGTGGGCCACCATCGACACCCGTTCGTATGGGCCGGGGGGGCAGCGGTATGGGTTCGGCGGCGCAACCATGGCGAACGTGCCGCCTTCGGGCATCGCGGCCAGTTGCGCCTTGAGCAGTTCGGTTTGCGAACCGGCCTTGTAGGCGTGGGGCATGGCGTTCTGCGCCGAGACGTCCCAGCCGGGCACGGCCATGTCGACAAAGTCGATACCGGGGCTCAGGATCAGCTTGTCATATTTCAGCGACGCGCCGCCCGCCAGTGACACGGTTTTGGCATCGCGGTCCACGCCCACGGCCCAGTCATGCACGACGTTCACACCACCCGCGGCAAGACCGCCGTAGCTGTGGCCGATCTCGTCGATCTCTTTGAACCCGCCCAGATAGAGGTTGGAGAAAAAGCAGGTGTAATAGGTGCGCGTGGGCTCGATCAGGGTGACATCCACCGCGCCTTTGCTGTCCTTGGCAATGTAGCGTGCCGCCGTGGCGCCGCCTGCACCCCCCCCGATCACGACGACACGTGGTTTGCCGTGTCCGTCGGCCAGCACCATTGGCGCGGCAAGACTTGCCGCAGCAACGGCAGAAGTTCCAAGAAATGTCCGTCTGTCAAAAGTCATGGTGGTCTCCTCCCTAGGATCGCCTCAATTCTCGAGGTTTGTGAAATGCGCAGCGAGCGCCGCAATCTCTTCGTCTCCCAACCGCCCGGCGATCATCTGCATCACCGGATGGTTGCGTTGCTTGGTCTTGTAGGCGTGCATGGCCACGACGAATTGATCTTCGGGCCAGAGCGTGATGGACGGAATGCCGTCATCGCCGCCCGTCGCCTGATGGCATGTCGTGCATTCGCCGCTGAGGTATTCGCCATATTCCGGGTCGCCCACGAGCGCGAGGATGGCGGGATCAAGGTCATGGTCGACGCCGGTCGCGGTGGGGTCCGCCTCGGGGATATTGGCCGGATCATCCGAAAACTGGCGCAGGTAGACGATCAGATTGGCCCGATCCTCCGGGTTTTTCAGTCCGCGAAAGCTCATCCGTGTTCCGGTGGCCATGGCGCGTGGGTTTTCGAGAAAGACGTCCAGCGTGTCGGCGTGCCATTCCAGCCCGCCAGCACCGGCGCGCTGAAAGCTCTTGGAATAACGGAAATCGTCAAGCCCCGCCGCCTTGCGTCCGAACAGGCCGTTCAGGTGTGGGCCGCTGCGATGTTTGGCGCCTGCACCAACCTGATGGCAGCCTTTGCACTGTTGAAACACCTGTTCACCGGCGGCAATGTCGCCGGTGTCCGCGCAGACCGATTGGGCCACCAGCCCAAGCAGGGCAAACCCCGCAAGGTGCCTGAGCGGCCCGCGCATCATTCGCCAAAACTTTCCAGATAGGCGGTGATGGCAGCGATGTCCTCGTCCTTCTTCAGACCGGCAAAGGCCATTTTGGTGCCTTTCATGTAGGCTTTGGGTTTGGCGAGAAAGGCGGCCAGTTCCTCGGCGGTCCATGAGCGGCCTTCGGCAGCGGCGGCGATGAACCCGTCCGAGTATTTGAACCCATCGACGCCGCCCATCGCGCGCCCGATGAGGCCGTTCAGTTGTGGGCCGGATTTGTTTCTGGCACCGTCCCCCACCGCATGGCAGGCGGCGCATTTCTTGAACACTTTTTCACCGTGCTTCAGCAGGACGTCATCGGCGCTGGCGACTGTTTCTGTTGGGGCAGGGGCCGGTGCAGCGGCGACTTCGGGCTTTGGCGCCGCCGCAGGGACAAAGGACGGGCCGTCGGCGGAAAAGGTCGGCAGGCCGTCCACGCTCGCCATGTTCGGGACCGAGTTTGAGCCGCCCTTGGGGGGGGTCTCCACCAAAAAGACCGAGCGCATGGTGATCCGCGCCTCGTCCTTGCAGGCTTCCATGCAAGGCTCGGCGCGCCATTCGGCGTATTCGAGGTCGGGCCGGTCATCGACCACAAAGCCATCGGCATTGTGCATCTCGACATCAAGGAACGTGTCGCGGCTTAGCACGAAATCGTCGTCGACCATGTCGTTGGAATAAAGGATATAGGCCACAATGGCATAGGTTTCGTCTGCCGTCAGTGTGCCCGCCCCGCCAAAGGGCATGGAGCGGTGGACATAGTCGAACACGGTGGACAGGTAGGGCCAGTAGCTGCCCACGGTCTTGACCGGATCCTTGTCGCCCAGCGTGTCGAACCCGCCGGCCAGTACCGGCCAGTTGTCCACCCCTTCGGCAAAGTCGCCGTGGCAGGCGGCACAGTAATCGACAAACACCTCTTCGCCCGTCCAGACATCGCCGCTGCCCTCGGGCAGGCCACGCCCGTCAGGCAGAACGTCCACGTCCCACGCAGCGATTTCCTCGGGCAGGGCCGCGCGGCCCAGACCAAACCCGCCATCGCGCGCCGGGGCAGGGGCGGTCAGCGCAGCACTGGCGCGCTGTTCCTGCGCTTTGGCCATGACTTGGGCCACCTGTTCCTGCAATTCTGCGGCACGGGCCGCTTCGGCCTCGGCCTGTGCGGTTGCTTTGGCAGCATTGGCCGCCGCAGCGCTTGCGTTGGTTTCGACCTGCTCGACACGGGTTTCCAACGAGGCGATCTTGTCCGCGCCGTACCCTTTTTGCGATATGCCGTAGGCGGCCCCCAGCACAATGCCGGTGACGCCAAGAGCGGGGAGGAGGATGTTAGGAGACTTCGACATTCTCGGCGATCCCTTCTGCGTTCACGTACCAGGTCTGGATACAGTTGTTGTGATAGACCGAATTCTCGCCCCGCTTTTCGCGCAGCTGTTCCTTGGTGGGCTGGACATATCCCGTCTCGTCCATAGCACGCGATTGCAGCAGCATCGGCGCACCGTCCCAGTCCATGTCGAGGTAGAAGCGCGTGAGCGCCTTGGTGTCGCCCTGCTTGCCCAGCCGCGCGGTTTCCCATGTGATGCCGCCGTCCTTTGACACGTCCACGCGGGTGATCTTGCCATGGCCGGACCACGCCAGCCCCGAGATCACCAGCGGCCCCTTGCCATGGGTGATCGGCATTTGCGGGCTGGGGGCGGTGATGACGGATTTGGCGTCCATCTCCCACGTCCATTTGCGGGCGGTGCCGTCCTCCAGCACATCGGTGTATTTCGAGGTTTCCTCGCGGCTTTCCACGGCCGTGTCGGTCACTTCGATGCGGCGCAGCCACTTGACCCACATGTTGCCTTCCCAGCCCGGTACAACGAGGCGGACGGGGTAGCCATGTTCCATGCGCAGCGCCTCGCCATTGGCCTTGAAGGCGACCAGCACATCATCAAGCGCTTTCTCCATAGGGATCGACCGCCCGTTCGACGATGCATCCGCGCCTTCGACATAGACCCATTTGTCGGCGTCCATGTCCGCGCCGGCCTCTTGCAGCAGGGTGCGCAGAGGCACGCCGGTATACTCCATGTTGTGGATCATGCCGTGGGTGAACTGCACACCGTTCAGCTGCGCACCGGCCCATTCCATGCCCGTGTTGGCCGCGCATTCGCAGAAATAGACGTGGTTTTCGCGGGGGAAGCGTTCCAGATCATCATAGGTAAAGACCAGCGGCCGATCGACCAAGCCGTTGATCATCAGGCGGAAATCCTGCTTGGACAGCTCGATGGCACCCGAATGGTGCCGCTCAAACGCGCAGCCCTGCGGTGTGATCGTGCCGTCCAGCGCGTGGATCGGGGTGAAGTTGATCGACGAGATCGGCGACGCGGTCAGCCATTCGACATTGCGGCGCACCACATGGCTCTCAAAGCTGATCGGCATCCCGTAGGGCGTCTCGTCGACGCCAGCGCCGGTATAGCTGGCCCAGTCCTGCAATTCGGTGATCAGCGGGTCCGGCCCGGCAGCAGAGGCGGCGCTTGCCACGCCCCCGGCGGCCACGGCGGCAGAGCCGCGCAGGAAGGCTCGCCGGGATGGTTTGAACGTGTCATCCATGTCTGAGTTTCCTTGTCCTAGACGCCGGTCACGACGACGCTGTTGTTGTCGGGGTTCACGGTCACTGTGCCCATTTTGGCGATGTGTCTTTCCACCACGTCCCAGATGTGCGGCCCCTCGGTGCCCTCGTTGACCGAGGCCCAGCCCGCGACGACGTAGTTGCGCGCAGGGTCTATGGCTTCGCCAGTGCCAAGCAGGGTCATGTTGCTGATACGGCTGCCTTGCGGCTGGCTGACGTCGATGTGGTAGCCAAGCCCGCCAGTGCGCACCATGTCGCCGCCCTGCTGGTAATAGGGGTCGGGGTTAAAGATGTTGTCGGCCACGTCCTCCAGCACCACTTTCAGGAATTCGCCCGTCATTTCCGTGCGATAGGCCTTGCCGTAGGTCATGGAGGTGACGTTGTAGATATCCTCGCGGGTGATGTCCTGACCGGGGATCATCGACGGCCCCCAGCGCACGCCGGGACTGAGCGCGATTTCTGCGTCCCGCTCGGACAGGAGCGCGTCACAGATCAGGTCGTCCCACGTGCCGTTAAAGTTGCCGCGCCGGTACAGCAGGCTGTCGGTCTGTCCGATCACTTCGGCCATCTCGGCCTCGTAAGGCGCGCGTTGCGCGTCGATCAGGGCGGTCATGTCCGCGTCCGGTGTGATCACGTCCGCAAAGATCGGGATCAGCTTGGATTTGTAGCCCAGAAGCCGTCCGTCGCGGATATCAAGGTCGATGCGGGTGACAAACTTGCCGTTGGAACCGGAGGGGAAGATCAGCGTGTCACCCGACAGGACGGGTTCGGGCAGGGCGTCATGGGTGTGACCCGACAGGATCACGTCGATTCCAGACACAACCGTCGCCATCTTCTTGTCCACGTCAAAGCCGTTGTGGCTAAGCACGACGACGCATTCGGCACCCGCTGCCCGCACCTCGTCCACCATGGCCTGCATGTTCTCGTCCCGGATGCCAAAGGCGTATTCGGGGAACATCCAGCCGGGATTGGCGATGGGCATGTAAGGGAAGGCCTGCCCGATCACCGCGATCTTGGTGCCGCCGCGCTCGAACATTTTGTAGGGCGGGAACAGGTCGGTCGGTTCGTCCCATTCCACGTCAAATATGTTCTGGCCAAGGGCAGCGAAAGGCAGGCTTTCCACCAGTTCGTTGACCCGATCCGACCCCAGCGTGAATTCCCAGTGGAAGGTCATGGCATCCGGTTGCAGCGCGTTCATCACGTTGACCATGTCCTGCCCTTGGGTCTTGAGACAGGTGTAGGAGCCGTGCCAAGTGTCGCCGCCATCCAACAGGATCGCGTCGGGCCGGTCGGCCCGGATCGCATTGACCACTGTGGCCACACGGTCCAGCCCGCCCACGCGCCCATAGCCCCGCGCGAGGGAGGAAAAATCGCCAGAGCTGAGGGCGTAATGCGCGGGCGAGCCATCGTTGATGCCGTACAGCTTGCGGAAATCGGCACCTGTTACGTGCGGCACGGCACCTTTGTTGCCGCCCACGCCGATGTTCACCGACGGCTCCCGGAAGTAGATCGGCTTTAGCTGCGCGTGGATGTCCGTGATGTGGATCAGCGAGACATTTCCGAACGTATCGAACTCCAGCAGTTGGTCCTGCGTCAGCGCCTGTTGCGCGGCCAGCCGCGCCCAGTTGCCAAACCCCGACGCGCCAATGAGCGCCGAGGCTGCCATGCCAACCTGAAGAAAGTCCCGCCGCGAGATCATATGAGCTGTCCTTTGATACATATGCGTATGTTTGAATTTATACGCGACAAAAAAGCCCCGCGCCATAAGACGCGAGGCCATTGGATGGTTTAGTTGCGCACCGAAGGCGTTTCGACCGACAGGCCGGTGCCGCGTGATGCCAGATACAGTTCCAGCGCCTTGAATTCGTCGCCGCCCTCGGCAAAGGGGGTGGCGCGGATGTTCTTCATGCACCCCTTGAAGCGCCCGTGGATCGAGTTCAGCTTGGCATTTTTCAACCGGTAGGTGGGAAAGCCGTTGATCTGGCCCTGGCTCAGGTGGTCGGCCCGGATCATGACGCCATAATTGTCCTCGTGACAGTTCGAGCAGGACATATCCAACTGACCCACACGGGTGTAATACAGCTCTTTGCCCTTCTCCCAGAAGGGGGCCGCATCGCCGTCAATGGCCACGTCCATCGGCATCCCACGCGATTGCAGACCAATCAGCGCTGTCATGGCGGTCATCGGACCCTTGGACCATTTCCATGCCTCGGCCCCCATGCGTTCGGTCCGGCAATCGTTGATCAGATTTTCCATCGTGACCAACTCGCCGTCCTGAACGCGGGGCAGTTGCGTGCGCAGCCCGGCGAAATCCTCGACGTTTTCGTGGCAGGACGAACAGGCTTTGCCCTCGGTGCCATCCACCTTGTCAAAAAGATCAATACCCTGATCCACAAAGACAAAGGCGGGGTTATCGAAATCGTCGGTTTCCAGCGCCTGCGTCTCGGTCGAGCGGAACCGCCAACCCGAATAGATCGTGTCGACATTTTCCATGTGCGCGGGTGCCGCAGTTTCGGTCACCATCGCCTCGCCTTCAATACTCAGCGTGCTGCTGTCCTGGGCAAAGGCCGCGCCGGCAAAGCCCGCGACCGCCAGTGTCATCCATGGTTTCAAGTTCATTGTGGTCCCTCCCTGACTTGATCGCGTCCCTCTTGTCAGGAAACTTCGATCTTCTTGCTTGTGTCGTAGACGTCGCCGTCGTCGTCGTACCATGTGAACTTGAATTCACCGGATTCCGGCACGATGGCCTCGAACTGGAAATAGGGGTTGGTCGAAATCGCCGGTTCCAGCGTCACGTCGATGACGTTCTGGCCGTTAAAGTCGGCGGTGAACCGGTTGATGATCGAACGGGGGATGACGTTGCCGTCATCGTCCTTGCGCTGACCGCTTTCCATCTTGTGGCTGATCAGCGTCTTGATCGTGATCGCCTCGCCTGCTGCGGCGGTCTTTGGGACTTTTACGCGGGGTTTTACGCCGGATGCCATGTGTTATCTCCGATTGTCTGAGCGCCGGTTGAGGGCGCATGTCTTTGGATCAGCCGCCGCAGCCGCCGATGGTCACTTTGACGTTGGCCGATGCCTTCTGGAACGACCCGTCTTCCATCTTGGCGATGGCGACGACGTTCTGGGTGGTGGCCAGACGGATGCGTGTGGACGCGCTGCGCGAGGCGCTGAGCGGGCCAAAAGTAAAGGTGGCCACGTTGGGCACCGGGTTGCCGTCGGCAAACAGGGTGATCGCGACCGCACCGGGGGCGCTGACCTCGATCGGGACGGTGTTGCCGTTTTCCGCGATCTCGGGAGCGGTGAGCGTGATTGCCCCTTCGCCCAGAGCCGCGCCGCCGGTCAGTTCCGCGATGGCGTCGTCGGTCAGCGAGGCGAAAGCGGGCAGGGAGCCCATCGCCGTGGCCGCCACACCGGCAGAGCTGAGGATCAGCAGATTGCGCCGTGTCAGTTTCATGTCATGTCTCCTCGGGTTCGGGGAATTACTGCTCTTTGAGCGTCATCAGATAGGCGACCACATCTTCGACCTGTTGGGCGGTCAGGATGCTTTGCCCTGCAAAGTCGTCCAGCGGGCGGGTATAGCCTGCGTCGACATAGAAGGCGGGCATGATTGTGCCTTCGAACATCATCTTGGAATTCGTCACGATGCCGCGCAATTCTGCTTGGGTCCAGCGGTCGGCAACGCCGTCCATAGGTGGGCCGACCTCGCCGTGAAAGCTTTCTTCGGACAGATCCGCGTTGGTATGGCAGGCCAAGCAATTGCCTTGCTTGCGATTGGCAAAGACCTTGCGCCCTTCGACCGCATCACCCGCTTGCCCGGTCAAGGACTGTTCGACCGTGCCGTCCACGAACGATACAGCGGTTGGTTTCACTTCTTCTGCGACAGCCACGGATGCAGCCAAAGCTGCGGCGACTGTCATTCCAAATGCGTGTTTCATGCACCCTCCCTTGGACGATTCTTATCGGTCCTTGGCAGGTACACTAATGTACACATTCGCGATTACGCAACATCAAATTCAACTAAGTGAATTTTTATATCTGTTCGCAACTGCAGCATTTCACGCAAGGTATTGTTCGCGCGTGCAGAACGTGGCTCAGCCTTTTTGCTCTTCGAACTTGCGGGCGTGGTACTTCTGAAACGGCTCGTCGCCTTCGTAGCCTTTTTCGACCACCCAATTCAGCATGTTGAATGTCGTCCAGCGTCCAAAGGCACCGGGCATGTTCGCAACTGCGGCCTGTGTCGCCATCACGTCGCCGCCCACCTCTTCGGGGAAAAAGTAGATGCTGGGTGTGAACAGGGCACCCCAGCGTTTCACCATGTCTTTCTCGGGCAGGGTGGTGCCGTCGAAATCGGTCACCTCGACGTCACCGAACATGTTGATTTGCACGACAAAGAAGTTGTCCTCGATGAACTGCGCAACCTCGGCGATCATAAAGACCTCTTCGTGCATCTTCTTGCAGTAGATGCAGCCGCGCTGCTCGACCATGATCATCAGGCGCTTGCCCTCTGAATTGGCCTCGTCAAGGTCTTCGGTCAGGTCCTTGAACGTATCGCGCATCCACGGCGCTTTGTGCAGGCCGTCATCGCCAAGCTCGGCGGCGTTCACGTGAACGGCAAAGGTCAGGGCAGTCAAAAGAGCAAAGAGGCGGAACATGGCAGGTCTCCCGAATTAGCCGATGGCGCTGAACCACGGGACGTGCTCCAGCATCCATTGGGCGATGTAGTTGATGGAATTGGTGGCGATCAGAACGCCAAAGAGGATCAAAAGCGCGCCCATGATCTTTTCGACCAGTCCCAGATGGCGGCGGAACCGCGACATGAACCGCATGAACGGACCGATGAACAGGGCGGCGGCGACAAAGGGCAGGGTCATGCCCAGCCCGTAGACAAACAAGAGGCTGGCACCTTGGCCCGCCGTCTCTTGCCCCGCAGCGGTGAACAGGATCGCCGCCAGAACCGGGCCCACGCAGGGCGTCCAGCCAAAGGCAAAGGCGAGGCCGATGACAAATGCGCCGACAAACCCAACGTTGGAGGTGTTGCCCGCATCCGCGCGGAACTGACGATAAAGAAACCCGATGCGGATCAGGCCCAGAAAATGCAGCCCCATGGCGATGATGATCGCCGCCGCCACCCAGCGCAGGATGTCGAAATACTCCCGCACCATCTGGCCAAAGGCCGTGGCGGTCGCGCCCAGCCCCATAAACACCGTGATGACACCCAACGCAAAGCAACAGGCCGCCAGAAAGGCGCGCATCCGCACCTCGCGCGAAATCTCGGCCTCGGCTGAAATCTGGTTCATGCCAACGCCTGCAAGGTAGCTGAGGTAAAACGGCACGATGGGCAGAATGCAGGGCGACAAAAAAGACAGCAAACCCGCCACCAAAGCGCCGAAAAATGTGACATCGAACATGTCTGGGCCGTCCCTTGCCTTGAGATATTCACGAATTAGATTATGATTAATTGTGAAACCGCGTCAATCGGAGCACTTTTGTGAAGCCCTTACGCACCCTTGCCCTTGCGGCACTGACCTGTCTGCCGCTGCCCGGCTGGGCGGACACCTACCTGCTGATGGCGGAGGAGGATGGATGTTACTGGTGTGCCAAGTGGAACGAGGATATCGCGCATATCTATCCCAAGACTGCAGAGGGCAGGACCGCGCCGCTGCAACGCTATGATCTGCATGGCGAAACACCGGATGTCGTCTTTGTCCAGCGGGTTCATTTCACGCCGACCTTCATCCTTGTGGAAGACGGGGCAGAGGTGGGCCGGATCGAAGGATATCCGGGCGAAGACTTTTTCTGGGGGCTGCTCACAATGATGTTTGAGCGGGCCAACATACCCTTGGACAAGACAGGCTAAAACGATATGACGCTTGACGTGACACATGAACCTGACACCTCGATGGACACGCCGTCCCGGTTGCCGGTTTTCGATGCCAATATGTGCGCCGAGGACATGGAAAAGATGATGCGCAATGCGCAGGCCGCGTCCAATTTTCTCAAGGCAATCAGCCATGAAGGGCGGTTGATGATTCTGTGTCATCTGGCCTCAGGCGAAAAATCCGTGACCGAGCTTGAGGATTTGCTGTCTGCCCGTCAGGCGGCGGTGTCGCAACAGCTGTCCCGCCTGCGGCTCGAAGGGCTGGTCAAGCCGCGCCGCGATGGCAAGGCGATCTACTACAGCTTGACAGATGACCGGCCCAAGCAAATCATGGAAGTGGTCTACGACCTGTTCTGCAGGGAAGACTGACCGGTCGCCTCGCCAGTGAACGGTCTTCGGGAGGAAGCCGATATGCTGGAACTGCTGGGTGAAGCAAACACCGTTGCTTTGATTGGACTTTTGGGTGGCATCGCCCTCGGGCTGGCTGCGCGGATCGGTCGGTTTTGCACGTTGGGCGCGATCGAAGACGTCCTGTACGGCTCTGATGACAGACGGATGCGCATGTGGGCCATTGCCATTGGTGTGGCCATTCTGGGCACTCATCTGGCGATGGGCATGGATCTTTTTGACAGCGGTCAATCGGCCTATCTGGACCGGGTTTGGAACCCGGTCGGCACCATCATCGGCGGGCTGATGTTCGGATATGGCATGGCGATGAGCGGCAATTGCGGCTACGGCGCGCTGGCGCGGCTGGGAGGCGGTGATTTGCGGTCCTTTGTCATCGTGATGGTCATGGGACTGTCGGCCTATTTCGTGATGTCGGGCCCGCTTGCACATGCGCGCGTTTGGCTGTTCCCGGTTGAATTGGGGGCCACCGCGCCGCAGGGGCTTGGGCAGCTTTTGCAGGTTCACATGGGCGCTGCACCAGTGGTGACGGGCCTCGTTGTCGGGGCCATCGTGATTGCAGTCGGCCTCGCCAGTGCAGAGATGCGGCGCTCGCCCAAACATATCTTTTGGGGCGCGGTCGTCGGATTGGCCATCGTGTCCGGCTGGATCGGCACCTTTTGGGTGACAACCACCGGGTTTGAGCCGGAGCCAATCGAAACCCACAGCTTTGTCGCGCCCATCGGAGACACGTTGATTTACGTGATGACCGCGTCCGGCAACACGTTGTCGTTCAGCGTGGGCTCTGTCGTGGGGGTGATGATCGGCGCGGCTCTCGGCTCCTATTCCAAAGGTCATTTCCGCTGGGAGGCCTGCGAAGACCCGCGTGAACTGCGCCGCCAGATCGGTGGCGCAGCCCTGATGGGGCCGGGCGCGATCCTCGCTGTGGGGTGCAGCGTGGGGCAGGGGATTTCGGCCTTTTCCACGTTGGCCTTTAGCGCACCGGTGGCATTCGTGGCGATCTTTCTGGGCGCGGGTATCGGTCTGAAACAGCTGATATCGGGTTTTTCTCCAGCCGAGTGACGGTGGCTCTTTGCCGTCCCTTGCACCCGCTGGCGGGGTCGTGTCCTATCGTCGGACAGCACGGGGGAAGATGTGGATGTCCGGGCCACTTGCATCACTGAAAGTCGTTGAATTTTCGGGCCTTGGCCCGGCACCGCTGGCTGGGCAATTGCTGGCCGATCTGGGCGCGCAGGTCCGCGTCATTGACCGCGCCAGCGGGCGCGCCGACGCGACAGATGTGAACCGGCGGGGCAAGCACTCCATCGCGCTCAACCTCAAATCCGACGCGGGCCGCGCCGTGGCCCGCGCGATGCTTGACGACGCGGACATCCTGATCGAAGGCTTCCGCCCCGGCGTGATGGAGCGGTTGGGCCTTGGCCCCACGGATTGCCCTGACAGTCTGATCTATGGGCGGATCACCGGCTGGGGGCAGGACGGCCCGCTGGCACAGCGGGCAGGGCATGACCTGACCTATCTCGCCGTTTCCGGCGCGCTGAGCCTGATGGGTCCCGCCGACAGGCCCCCTGCGCCGCCGCTGAACCTTGTGGCGGATTACGGGGCCGGAACGATGTTCCTGCTGTTCGGGGTCCTGTCGGCGCTGGTCGAACGGGGGATCACGGGCAAGGGGCAGGTGGTGGATGCAGCGATGGTCGACGGAGTGCCCGCCATGATGGGCCTGCTGCACGGAATGATGGCCAAGGGTGCGTGGGGCGCAGCGCGCCACGCCAACTGGCTGGACGGCGGCGCGCCATTCTATCGCTGCTATACCTGTGCCGACGGGCGCCACGTGGCCGTAGGCGCGCTTGAACCGCAGTTCTATGCCGCGCTGCTCGCAGGTCTGGACCTGTCGCCGCAGGACATGCCCGATCAGAACGATCAGGCCCATTGGCCCGCCACCCATGCACGGTTCGAGGCGATTTTCGCCACGCGCACGCGCGATGACTGGGCCGAGCAATTCGAGGGGACAGACGCCTGCGTGGCACCGGTTCTGAGTGTGGCAGAAGCCGCGGCACATCCGCATCTGGCCACGCGCGCGACTTATGTGCGACGGGCGGATGTGCTGCAATCGGGCACCGCCCCACGGTTTTCCCGCACGCCCGCTGGTGTGCCCCATGCACCGCAGGCACCGGGCGGCAGCACTGACGCAATCCTCGCGGAACTGGGCCACGATGCTGCGGCGATTGCCGCGCTCCGCGCGCAGGGGGCCATCACATGAAGGTTACCATCGTCGGTGGCGGAATCGGTGGTCTTGGTGCGGGCATTGCCTGTGCGCTGCGCGGGTGCGCGGTGTCGGTGCTGGAACAGGCCCCGGCGCTGACCGAAGTGGGTGCAGGCCTGCAAATCTCGCCCAATGGCTGGCGCGTTCTGGTCGCGATGGGCGTGGCGCCGCTGCTTGCCGATACGGCCTTTGAACCGGATGCGATTGAAATGCGGATCGGACAGACTGGGCGGCGGGTGTTCCGCCTGCCGATGCGCGGCTATGCACAGAACCGCTGGGGGGCGCCGTATATGCACGTGCACCGCGCCGATCTGGTGACGGCGCTTAACGCCCGGCTTGACCAACTGGCCCCCGGTGCGGTGCGGACCGGCGTGGTGGCCCGCGCCTACACACCTGACGGCACGGTCCATCTGGACAGCGGCGAGATGGTGCGCAGTGATCTGGTGATCGGCGCGGACGGGCTGCATTCGGTTGTGCGGCGGCAGATGCTGGGCCCGGACGCACTGCGCTACACCGGCAACGTCGCGTGGCGGGCGGTTGTGCCTGTGGAAGCCCTTGGAACCGATGCGCCCCCCCCAACGGCTTGCGTCTGGGTTGGGCAGGGACGGCACGCCGTGACCACGCGTCTGCGGGCCGGAAAACTGGCCAACTTCGTCGGTATGGTCGAACAGGCCGCACCGGCAGAGGAAGGCTGGCGCAGCACGGGTACAGCTGCCCAAGCCGCCGCGGATTTTGCCGGGTGGCATCCCACCATCACACGGCTGATCGGACAGGCGGAGGTCCTGCACCGCTGGGCGCTGTTTGACCGCACGAAGCTGCCGCGCTGGCATGACGGGCGTGTCACTCTGCTGGGCGATGCGGCGCACCCGATGTTGCCGTCGATGGCGCAAGGCGCGGTGCAGGCGTTGGAAGACGCCTGGTGCCTTGCCGGTTTGGTAACGACGCGCGGCTCAGTCGAGGCCGCATTGGCGCAATACTATGCCCTGCGCATCGACCGGACGGCGCGCATACAGCGCGGATCGGCTGCGAATGCGCGGATGTTCCATCATGCCTCCCCTTTGGGGCGTCTTGCGTTTTATGGACCGATGGGGATTGGCGCGCGGCTGCTGCCGGACCTGATCCACCGCCGTCAGGATTGGGTCTATCGCCATGACGTCACGGCTGAGGTGCCGCCGCTTTAGGCGACAGGCGCGCGCACTGTGCCGGGCGTCTGACCCGTCCAGCTTTGAAAGGCACGGTAAAATGAATTGGGATCGCGATAGGCCAGCAAAACGCTGATCTCGGCCACGTTGAGGTCGGTCGAGGTCAGGTATTGCCGGGCCAGCGCCTCGCGCATCGCGTTCAGTTCCACCTGAAAGGTCGTGCCTTCGTTCTTGAGGTGGCGTTGCAGGCTGCGCGCGCTCAGATGCAGGCGGCGCGCGGCGTCATTTACGTGCGCCTCTCCGGCAGGCAGCATCTCGGTCAGGGCGGTGCGCAAACGGGCCGTGACGGCCTGTCCTTCGCGTTGCAAATTGATCTGGCGGCGAAAGCTCGGCTCCAGCTGTGCCCATTGATCCGCGTTCGACGACAGCAGGCGGCGGTCCGTGACGGCGCGGGGCAGGGTGATGCTGTTGGTCTGCCCACTGGTGATGGGACAGCCGATAAATGCCTCGATCTCCGCGTGACAGGTCACGGGTTCCGCCAGTGTGGCCGCCTCGGCTGTGGCGGACTGGCCCGTGCAGATGCGGATCGCCTCCATCAGGAACACCAGTTCTGTCGCGGCAAAACTCGCAGGCAGCGGCAGGCCGGGGAGGTTGGAGGATTTTTCAACGCGCAAACCGCCTGTGTCAGTGCGGTGCAGGTCCAAAGAAAGCGGACCGGTGAGCGGCTTGAAGAGCGCCAGACGCTCCAGCCCCACGGCCACGGTCGGACTACAGGTAAAGGCGAAAAAGGCGGAATTGAACGGACCGCGCGCATAGGCCTGCCCCAGTAGCAGCGGGGCGTCGGTGCGGCCCGACACGTCGATCATGGCGGTCCAGCCTTCCAAATACTCGATTGGCGTCACGCCGCGCATGTCGGTTTCAAAAAAATCTGGCGGGCGGCCCATGCGCTGCAACATCTGGCCCACTTCGATGCCGAGAAAACCGCAGAGCTGTTCCACGGTGCGGGCCACTTTGTAGCGGATATGAGGGTCCTTGCGCATCGCGCCAATGTGCAGGCTGGGCCGCGCCGAGACCAGAGGGGTGGCGCGATCCGTTAATCACATGGCGCGTTCTGCAAGTGTCGGTCAGGCAGCGGCAGCTTTCACCACATTGCCAAGCGTGGTCGCAATCTCGTCGATTGACCCCATGGCGCCCACCCGTTGCAATACGTCGTGACCCGCATAATAGCTGATCAGCGGTGCGGTCTGGGCGTGATACGCCTCAAGCCGCGCGGCGACCGCCTCGACCGTGTCATCGGCGCGCCGCGTCATGTCGGTGCCGCCGCATTTGTCGCAGATGCCATCGCTGGTCGGGCGTTTGAAACTGTCGTGATAGCCCTCGCCGCAGGTGCCGCAGGTATAGCGGCCCGCGATACGGTCAACCATGGCCGCGTCGTCCACATCAAGGCTGATCGCGGCATTGATGCGCTGCCCGGTTTCGGCCAGCATCGTATCCAGCGCCTCGGCCTGCGCACCCGTCCGCGGAAAGCCATCAAGGATGACGCCCTTGGTGCAATCCGGCTGCGCCAGCCTGTCGCGCAGGATCGCGATGACGATGTCATCGCTGACCAGCCCGCCCGCTTTCATCACCGCGTCCGCTGCATTGCCCGCCTCGGTGCCCGCGGCGACGGCGGCGCGCAGCAGATCACCGGTGGACAGCTGCACATAGCCAAAGCGCTCTTCGAGCATTCGCGCCTGCGTGCCTTTCCCGGCCCCGGGCGGGCCGAGCAAAATAAAGACCGGGCAACTGGTTGCGGACTGTACACCGTCCATCAGGCGTCCTGCCGGTTCATGCGGTTCTCGATCAGGTCATCGACCACCGACGGATCGGCCAGCGTCGAGGTATCGCCGAGCGCGCCAAAGTCATCCTCGGCGATCTTGCGCAGGATGCGGCGCATGATCTTGCCCGACCGGGTCTTGGGCAGACCCGGGGCCCACTGGATCAGGTCAGGTGACGCGATGGGGCCAATTTCGGTCCGCACCCATGTGCGCAGCTCTTTGCGCAGCTCATCGCTTGGCTCTTCGCCATTCATCAGCGTGACATAGCAATAAATGCCTTGCCCCTTGATGTCGTGGGGATAGCCGACCACAGCGGCCTCTGCCACTTTGCCATGCGCGACCAACGCGCTTTCCACCTCGGCGGTGCCCATGCGGTGCCCGGACACGTTGATGACGTCATCGACGCGGCCCGTAATCCAGTAGTCGCCATCCGCATCCCTGCGGCAGCCGTCGCCGGTAAAGTAGTAACCCTTGTAGTCGGAAAAATATGTCTGTTCGAACCGCTCGTGATCGCCCCAGACCGTGCGCATCTGGCCGGGCCAGCTGTCCGCGATGACCAGCACGCCCTCGACGCCATTGCCTTCGATGATCTCAGCCGTGGTGGGTTCCAGCACAAGAGGCTTGATGCCAAAAAACGGCTTCATCGCGGCACCCGGTTTGGTGGCGTGGGCACCGGGCAGGGGGGTCATCAGGTGGCCACCGGTCTCGGTTTGCCACCAGGTATCCACGATCGGGCAGCGCCCGCCGCCCACCACATCGTTGTACCAGTTCCACGCTTCCGGATTGATCGGCTCACCCACGGTGCCCAGCAATTTCAGAGATGACAGATCGGCCTGCGCCACAGGGTCATTGCCATGCGCCATCAATGCGCGGATCGCGGTCGGCGCAGTGTAGAACTGTGCCACTTTGTGTTTTTCGCAGACCTGCCAGAAACGAGAGGCGTCGGGATAGGTCGGCACACCTTCGAACATCAACGTGGTCGCGCCATTGGCGAGCGGGCCGTAGACGATATAGCTGTGACCGGTGACCCAGCCCACGTCCGCCGTGCACCAATAGATGTCCCCGTCGTGATAATCGAAGGTGATCTCGTGCGTGAGCGCCGCATAGACTAGGTAGCCGCCAGTGGTGTGCACCACACCTTTGGGCTGCCCCGTTGAGCCCGAGGTATAGAGAATAAACAGCGGGTCTTCGGCGTTCATCTCTTCGGGCGGGCAATCGGCAGAGACGTTGGCCGCCTCTTCGTGCAGCCAGAAATCCTGCCCGGCGCGCCATGCGATCTGTTGGCCCGTGCGCCGCACAACGAGGCATTTGGTGGGATCAATCACGTTGATCAACGCTTGGTTCACGTTGTCCTTGAGGTTGGTCACACGGCCCCCGCGCGGCGCACCGTCGGCAGTGATCACCACCTTGGCATCGCAGCCCGAAACGCGCGCGGCCAGCGCATCCGGTGAAAATCCGGCAAACACGATGGAGTGAATGGCGCCAATGCGCGCGCAGGCCAGCATGGCATAGGCGGCTTCGGGGATCATCGGCAGGTAAATCACGACGCGGTCGCCCTTGCGCACGCCCATGCCTTTGAGAACATTTGCCATTTTGCACGTCTTGGCGTGCAGTTGGCGGTAGGTGATGTGTTGGGCGTCATCGGCCGGATCATCGGGTTCCCAGATGATCGCGGTTTGATCGCCGCGCGTGTCCAGATGCCGGTCAATGCAGTTGGCGGCCACGTTCAATGTCCCGTCGGCATACCAGTTGATCGACACATTGCCGAACTCGTAAGACACGTCACGCACTTGGGTGAACGGCGTCATCCAGTCCACACGCTTGCCATGCTCGGCCCAAAACGCATCCGGGTCCGCAATCGACGCGGCGTACATTTCATCATATGTGGCGGCGTTCACATGTGAGCCGTCTGCAAAGGCCGCGCTGGGCGCATAGGTTTTTGTGTCGGACATGAGGTTCCTCCGCTTGTCGATCTGCGCATGTTGTCTTGGAGGCGATGCGCGGCTGGACGCACCTCCTGCGCCCGGGCCCTGATCGGTCCTCCTCCCGATGCGGGGATCATACGCAATGCGAGAGAGAAAGAAATAAGGCGTTGGTCTGACAGGGGTTCGCAATAAACCCGGTGCGATACGGTCCAGTACGCCACGATCTGCACCGCTCTTTTGCGGAATTGCCAATGAAATACAATTGGTTGCGGCTCTCTCCGAAGCGATTTTTCTACGTTTCGCACCACGCAGCAAATGGAAAGGCCGCCTCATGCGATGCGACATTTTGTTTAAGCGGGCGGTCTATCGGGCCCGCGTCCCAGAATCACAACAGGCCGCGCTCGGTCAGCACTTTGCGCGCGGCGCGAAAGCACTCCAGCCCTTGCGGCACGCCGCAATAGATCGCGACCATATGGACCGCCGCGCGGATTTCCTCGACCGAACAGCCATTGTTGATCGCACCGTTGCAGTGCAGTTCCCACTCTTGCATTTTGCCCAATGCGCCGATCATGGCGAGGTTCATCAGGCTGCGCGTCTTGGCGTCAATCGCCGTGTCGCCCCAGCCAAAGCCCCAGCACCAAGCGGTCATCGCCTCTTGGAAAGGGCGGTTGAAATCATCTGACGCGTCGAGGTTTTTCTGCACATAGGCATCGCCCAGTGTGCCTTTGCGCTGGGTCAGGCCCTGTTGGAACAGGTCTTCGTCAAAGAGGCTCATGTCAGTGTCCTTTGGCTGGGGGCCGGGTTGGCCGTGTCCACGGCCTCGCGCATCCAGCGCTGCAAATGCAAGATCGAATGTTCGGAGTTTACGCCGCAGCCTGGGTCCACCACCAGCGGGCCGGGCACATACCCGCGCGAGCGCAGACCGCGTTGGACACTCTCGACGAGGTGGATGTCTTCCTCCACAGTGGTGGCGCGGTCTTGTTGCGCCAGCCGCCGCACCGCTGCGTCATCCGCGCCGCCCACGCTGTACCAGCCGCGCCACACCACCACCTCCGACGCACTGACCGCGCGCCAGTGGTAGGTGTTCAGCATGTTTCCCGGATAGACCTGAAACGAGAACATCGGCCACAGGAACCAACTGGAATATTCATCGCTGTGGGCATAGCCGCTGTCGATGTCATAAGTCATCGCATCCAGATTCTGACATTCGGTCGTGTGGCGCAGGCAATAGCCTTGCGGCTGGATGTCGTAGGTTTCGGGCTTGACCACGCCAGTGGCAAAAGTGGGGTGGTTCAGGCTGCAATGGTAGCATTCGGAGTAGTTTTCGACCGAGACTTTCCAGTTGCAGCGTTCCGGGATCTCTACCCACTCCAGCGGTTTGAACTGAGCGTGATGCGGCACCCATTCCGACAGTTCCGAACGCGCGTTTGGGAACCAGTCCTCCATCGGTGCGGCGTCGGGGTCGAGGTTGACGAAGACAAAGCCAAGGAAATCTTCGGTGCTGACTTGCGTCAGGCAGATGTCGGATGTGTCGAACCCTTCGACGGCGGCAATGTTTGGCCCGGCGCGCAGCTGTCCCGTCAACTCATAGGTCCAAGCGTGGTAGGGGCAGACGACGACGCGCGTGGTGCCCGAGCCTTGGACCAACTGATGTGCGCGGTGTTGGCAAACATTGTAGAACGTGCGGATGATGCCGTCGCGGCCCCGGATGCAAAACAGGCCCTCACCCGCCATGTCAAAGGTTGTGTAATCGCCCGGGTTCGGGATGTCACTGGCGTGGCAGGCAAATTGCCAGGTGCGGGCCAGAAGGCCTGCCTTTTCCACTTCGAACACCGCAGGATCGGTGTAGTAGCGCGCAGCCAGCGAACGGGTGGTCACGATTGCGGCTCCTCGTAGATGCCCAAGCGATGACGGCGGGCATGGAACGTCTCGACACGTTCCACGATCTCGGGCGAGGCCACCGCGATGACAAAGCTGAGCAGGGTTTCGAGCAGGGCGATGGTGCTGACGCTGCTGGGGAAAAACTGCGGCGTGTCGGCAGCCAGAACAAAGCCGTGGTCACTGGCCCGGATGATGGGCGAGGCGGGACTGTCGGACAGTGCGATGATGGTCATGCCCTGTTCGCGGGCCAGATGCACCGCCTCGACCACTTCGGTGCGGTACGGCTTGCAGGTGATGGCGATGAGCACGTCGCGCCCGTCGGCCCAGGCCAGATCGTCAATCGGCGAAGAGCCGGGGCGCGGGATGGCGTGGAAATCGACCATGCCCGTGGAGGCGAGGTAGGTGAAGTTGCGGGCGTTGGAGTTGTTCACACCGACGCCAAGGGTAAACACCCGCCGCGCGGCCCAGATCGCCTTGGCTGCGGCGGTCAATTGCGGTTCAGTGATGTTTGCAAAGGTCTCTTCGATATTTTGCAAAGCGCTCGTGATCATGTCGGCGTATAGCCCACCCAAAGCACCGGCACCCGCCACGTCCTGTAACCACCGCGCGCGGTCTGGAAAGCTGGCGGCACCGCTGCGGATCGCCGCGCGGAACGGCGCGCGGAAATCGTCATAGCCGTCAAAGCCCGCAGCGCGGGCCATGCGCATCACCGTGTTGGGCGTGACCTGCGCGGCTTGGGCAATTTCGCGCACGGTGCTGACGCCCACGTCAGCGGGATTTTCCAGCACGTAAGTGGCGGCCTTGCGCGCCTGTGGCGACAGCGCGTCCAAAGCGCCGGAGAGACGGTCGAGCACGGTCGATGGCATGTTTGTGTCATTCATGATTGACGACGGTACATTTGTGTCACTAGCCTGCCAAGTCAAAATCGTCTGCTCCCGGAAGGATTCGCATCATGGCTTTGCCCTCTCAGGCCCGTGTCGTCATCGTGGGTGGTGGGATTATGGGGGTGGGGCTGGCCTATCACCTCGCGCATGAGGGGTGGACGGATGTGGTGCTGCTGGAAAAGGCGGAACTGACATCCGGTTCCACATGGCACGCGGCGGGGCAGATCACCCATTCCACGTCCAGCTTTGGTTTGGGCAAATGTGTGGACTACAACATCGGTCTCTATTCCGGCGCGCTTGAGGCGGAGACGGGGCAGGCGGTCACATGGCACGGCTGCGGGTCGTTCCGGCTGGCGTATACGGAAGACGAGATGGACTGGCTGCGCCATACGCTGTCGGTGGGTCGCGCGCTGGGGTTCAACATCGCGCTCGTCGACCCGTCCCGGGTCTCCTCGCTGCATCCATTCTACAATCTCGACGGCGTTTTGGGCGCGCTGCACACGCCGGATGATGGCCATGTGGACCCCACGAATGTCACCATGGCGATGGCGGCGGGGGCGCGGGCGCTGGGGGTCAGGATCGTGCGGCGGTGCTGCGCCACAAACATCACGCGCGTGGGCGACGATTGGGCGGTTGAGACAGAACGGGGAACAATCACTTGCGAGCATGTGGTGAATGCGGGCGGAACCTATGCCCGGCAGATGGGCGAATGGTCAGGGCTGCAACTGCCGATGACGTCAATGACGCACCATTACTTTGTGACCGAACCGGTGCCGGAATTTGCCACGCTCGACCGCGAACTGCCGGTGATCCGCGATGACAAGAAGGTGTCAGGCTACATCCGGATGGAGCAAACGCGCGGCCTGATCGGTATCTACGAGAAAGAAAACTCCAACACGGTCTGGGAAGATCATTGCCCATGGGACGCGGAGAACGAGTTGTTCGATGCCGACTACGACCGTGTCATGCCGTGGCTGGAGGAATCGTTGAACCGGATGCCGGTGCTGGCGGATCGCGGCATCACGCGGGCGGTGCACGGGGCCATTTCGCACCCGCCTGACGGCAATCCACTGATTGGCCCGGCACCCGGCGTGCGCAACTACTGGTGTTGTTGCGGCACGCAGATCGGGATTGGCTGGGGGCCGGGTCTGACGCGCGAACTGGCGCGCTGGATGGTGCATGGTGCTGCGGACATTTCCATGCGCGAATACGATCCGCGCCGGTTTGGGGCCTATGCCACCAAGGATTGGCAGGTGGTGAAGGCGCGCGAGGATTACTGTCTGCGCCACGAGATCCCGTTTCCGCATTTCAACCGGCTGGCGGGGCGACCGATAAAACCGTCACCGCTTTATGATCGGCTCAAGGCGAAAGGTGCGGTGTTCGAAGAGGTCTATGGTTTTGAGCGCCCCCGCTGGTTTGCGCCAGGTGCCGTGGTGCCCGTCGATCAATATGGCTTTGGCCGGACCGGGGTGCATGACATCGTGGCGGAGGAAGTGAAGACCGTACGGCAAGCTGTTGGAATCATGGATATCTCTGCCTTTACCAAGGTTCTGCTGTCCGGGCCGGGTGCCGCACCTTTGCTCGACCGGCTTTGCGCCAACCGCCTGCCGCAACAGGTCGGTGGCATCGCGTTGACACATATGCTGAACCGTCGCGGTCGGATCGAGTTGGAGGCAACGGTCGTCAAGCTGGCGGATGACAGCTTTTACCTCGTTTGCGCTGCGTTTTTCGAACAGCGCCTGTTGGACCATCTCAACATGCATAACGCGGGAGAAGATATTGAGATCGAATGCCTTTCCATGGATTGGGCGGCGCTGACCCTAAATGGACCACGGGCACGGGACGTGCTGGCAGCCTGCACGAATGCGCGGCTCGACAACGCAGCGTTTCGCTGGCTGTCTGCTCAGCAGATCACCGTGGCGGGGGCGCCCGTCTGGGTCATGCGCCTGTCCTACGCGGGCGAATTGGGTTGGGAACTGCACATGCCTGCCGACCACGCCTTGCAGGTCTATGACGCGCTTTGGGACGCCGGCACAGCGCACGGGATTGCCGACTATGGGTCATTCGCTATGAACGCGATGCGCATGGAAAAGGGGTTCAAAGGTGCGAGCGAGCTGACCAACGAGGTTACGCTGGCCGAAGCCGACGTTCTGCGATTTGCCAGCAAGGACAAGGACTTCCTCGGCAAAGATAAGACATTCAACAGCGCCGACATGTCGTGGGTCTGCGCCTATATCGGAATTGAGCCGGACGGCGTCCATGACGGACACGGTGGTGAGGCGGTGCTGCACAACGGTGCTGTGGTCGGCTCCACCGCGTCGGTGGCCTATGGCCCGACGGTGGGCAAGATCTTGGCTTTTGCCTACCTCAAACCCGCCGCCGCTGTCCCCGGAACGTCGCTTGACGTTGTCATCGCGGGCAGCCCACGGTCCGCGCGGGTGCTGGGCGCACCGGCCTATGATCCGGACAGCGCCTTGCCCCGCACCGACGCCATCAAGGAGCCTGCGAAATGACCCTGCCCACCACCATGAATGCCTTTGTCCTGCACGAACACGGGGGTATGGACGCCATCCGCTTTCATGAGGACTGGCCCATGCCCAAGATGGGCGCAGACGATGTGCTGATCCGGGTGGGCGCGTGCGGGCTGAACAACACGGACGTGAACACCCGCTCGGGCTGGTATTCCAAGGCGGTGACGGATGCGACCACCGGCGGCGGCTATGACGAGGTGGACGGAGAGGACCCGTCGTGGGGCGGCGCGCCCATCCGCTTTCCGCGCATTCAGGGTGCGGATGCGGTGGGCACGGTGGTGGGCTTGGGGTCAAATGCCGACCCGGGCCTGATGGGCAAGCGCGTGATGCTGGATTGCTGGCAACGCGACTGGTCCGACCCCGACAACCATGACAAGACTGGCTATTTCGGCAGCGAAAGGGACGGCGGCTTTGCGCAATTTGCCACGGCGGACCGGCACAACGTCATGGCCGTGAACAGCGACCTCAGCGATGCAGAACTGGCCACGTTCTCATGCTCTTACACAACGGCCGAGGGGATGCTGAACCGCGCCCAAGTGGGCGCGGAGGACGTCGTTCTGGTCACGGGTGCGTCGGGCGGCGTCGGCTCGGCCCTGATCCAGTTGGCAAAACGGCGCGGTGCGACCGTCGTTGGCCTCGCGTCCGAGGCCAAGCACGCACAGATGTCCGACCTCGGCGCGGACGCGCTGCTCCCACGCGCGCCAGAGCAGTTGGCCAAAGCGTTGAAGGCCGCCATTGGTCGCGACACGGTCACGGTTGTCGCCGACATTGTCGGCGGGCCTTACTTTGGCGCAGTGGTCGACGTGCTTGCGCGTGGCGGGCGGTACACCTGTTCGGGTGCCATTGCAGGCCCGCTGGTCGAACTGGACCTGCGCACGTTCTATCTGCGGGACCTGACCTTCACCGGCTCGACCGTTGTGCCGCCACAGGTGTTCCGCGACCTTGTGGGCTACATCGAGGCAGGCGAGATCAAACCGCTTCTGGCCGCCACATACCCGTTGTCGGACCTGCGCGCCGCGCAGCAAGCCTTTATTGACAAGGCGCATGTGGGCAACATCGCGGTCATCCCGTGATGTCTGTGGGATGACGTGCGATGGTGTATGTATGCAACAGTATACCGTTTAGTCCTGTGATGCCGATGCATTTAGCCGCGACACACCCCATCTTTGTGAACACAAACCACCTCAGAAGGAATGCCGGTGATCCAAACCCTGTTATATCTTGCCGTCGTTATGGGCGCATTTGCGCTTGGGCGGATGAGCATGATGGGGCGGTACCGGTTGCGATCCTCGGATGGCGGTCTGATGCCGCCTCGCCCGGATCCGGGCGACATGCACGACGCCACCCGGCGCCCGATGACGTGGCAACGGTTCATCGCGCTGATATTTCTGATCATCTGGCTGGTCGCTTGGAGCGTTGCGTGTCTCGCCGTTCTGAAACTCACGATGACCGGTACGGCGACCCTGTTTTTGACCTTTTGGCTGATTGTGTCGGTGGCGTTTTGGATGTCGACAGTGCACACGATTTTCCGGCTGGCCACCGGCAAACCCGTGGAATGGCGCACCGGTCGCGTGATGTGACAGTCGGCCCCTCTCGCAGGGCCGCGCCATGAAAATCACCGGCCTCACCGTCTATCAATGCGATCTGCCGTCGGAACATCCCTACTGGCTTTCCGGCGGGCGGCTCAAATTCGACTGTCTTGATGCAACGCTGGTCAAGGTCGAAACGGATGCCGGGATCACCGGTTGGGGTGAGGGGACGCCATGGGGGCACACCTATGTGCCAGCCCACGGGCCGGGTATTCGCGCCGGGATCGAGACAATGGCGCCGTTCGTGCTCGGCCTCGATCCACGCCGGGTGCTGGAGGTCGAGCGTGTCATGGACCTCGCCTTGCCGGGCCACCTCTACGCCAAATCCCCGATCGACATGGCGTGCTGGGATATCGCGGGGCAGACGGCGGGCCTGCCCATTGCGGACCTCATGGGCGGAGGGTCACGCACGCCTGCGCGCATCGCGTCGTCGGTGGGGGCCAAGACGGCTGAAGAGACGCGCAGCGTCATGGCACGCTACCGCGACCGCGGCTACGTGGCGCATTCGGTCAAGATCGGCGGCGATGTCGACCACGACATTGCCCGCATCCGCGATGTGGAGGCGACAAAACTGCCGGGCGAGATAATCCTCTATGACGTCAATCGCGGCTGGACACGGCAACAGGCGCTGCGGGTGATGCGCGCCACAGACGATCTCGGCGTGATGTTCGAACAACCCTGCGAGTCGCTCGATGACATCGCCGCGATACGGCTCCTGCACAGCGTACCTGTCAGTGTTGACGAAACGCTTGTCACCCTGCGGGACGCCTGCCGCATTGCCCGCGACGGGTTGGCCGAGGTGTTCGGGATCAAGCTCAACCGGGTGGGCGGGCTGACAAAAGCGGCGCGGATACGGGACGTGGCGCTGGCGCATGGGATCGACATGTTCGTGATGGCCACCGGTGGATCGGTGCTGGCCGACGCTGAGGCGCTGCATCTGGCGGCAACGATACCCGACCCGCACCGTTTGGCCGTCTGGGCCTGTCAGGACATGATCACCGCTGAGATCGCCGGAGGGCGGGGGCCCCACAACACAGATGGCCACCTACACCTGCCAGAAACTCCGGGCCTCGGCGTGCACCCGGATCAAGGTGCGCTGGGTGACCCGGTGGCGATCTACCCATGAGGATCACGGGCCTCACCCTCTGGCTGGTGCCGCTGACCAGCCACGCAACGTACTATATGGCGGACGGCAAAACCTGCGACACGGTGGAAACGGCTGTGTTGCGGATCGACACGGACAGTGGCCTCAGCGGCTGGGGCGAGGTTTGCCCGATCCCGCATTACCTGCCAGCCTATGCGCGCGGCGTGGCGCCTGCGATGGAGGAACTGGCCCCGGTGCTGATCGGTGCCGACCTGCACGGACCTGAGCAACTGATGGCACAGGCCGATACGTGGCTGGTCGATCACCGCTACGCCAAATCTGCGCTGGATATCGCGCTGTGGGACCTGATGGGGCAGGCGGCGGGCCTGCCGGTTCATGCGCTGCTGGGCGGGCGGCGGCAGGATTGCCTGCCGCTCTATCACTCCATCACCTGCATCGCCCCGGACGAGATGGCGCGCATCGCCCGCGCGGCGCAGGCACAGGGCATCACACAGTTTCAGGCCAAACTGGGCGCAGATGCGGATTGGCAGGCGGATGTGGAACGGCTGCGCGCCGTCCGGGCGGCGGTGGGGCCGGGTCCGCTGGTCTACGGCGACTGGAACTGCGGGGCCGATGTGCTCACCGCCACCCGCGTGGGCCGTGCCGTGGCAGACCTCGACGTGATGCTGGAGCAACCCTGCGCCACGATTGACGGCTGTGCCCGCGTGCGTCACGCCACAGGTCTGCCCATGAAACTGGACGAACTGGTGCACGACACCGGCACCCTGCTGGAGGCACATCAAAAAGGCGCGCTTGATGCCGCAGCCCTGAAACTTTCGAAATTCGGCGGCCTCACTGCCACCCGCCGCGCGCGCGACCTGTGCACCTATTTGGGCACACGCATGTGCGTTGAATGCACGTGGGGCTCGGACATCGTCACCGCCGCTGCGCTGCATCTTGCAGCCAGCACCGACCCCAAACTGCTGCTGAACACCTGCGATCTGTCGGGCTATGTCGGCCCGCGCCTTGCGACGGACGCGCCGAGGCGCACAGATGGCACCATCACGCCGCCCAACGGACCCGGCCTTGGCATCACCGTCGACGCGGACATTCTCGGCCCTCCGATCGTGACCCTGACCTGACCCTTCTTCTCTTTGAAAATACTCCCGCCGGAGGCATCCTCCGCCCAGTCCAAGGACCACCGCGATGAACATCACGCACAGCCAGTCCGACTGGATCGCCCGCGCCAAGGCCGTCTTGCCTGCGGGTGGTTTCGGTAATTTTGACCCCGGTATCATCATCGCCAAAGGTGTCGGCAGCCGCGTCTGGGACGAGGATGGCACCGAATATGTGGACTACCTCATCGGCTCGGGGCCGATGCTCTTGGGCCACGGCCACCCGGAGGTGCTGGAGGCGGTGCTGGAACAGCTCCCCCGCGGCATGACCTTTTTTGCCAACAACGCCCCGGGCATCGCGCTGGCCGAGGCGATTGTGGAGGCGGTGCCCTGCGCCGAACAAGTCCGCTTTGTCTCCTCGGGCGGAGAGGCGGACATGTACGCCATGCGGCTGGCGCGCGCCTATACAGCCAAAACCAAGATCATCAAATGCGAAGGCGGCTATCACGGGATGAGCGCCGAGGCACAGATGAGCCTTGCGCCCAGCCAGCGCGCAAACTTCCCGCAGGCGCAACCCGACAGCGCGGGCATCCCGCGCGCCGTCGCCGACGAGATGCTGATCGCGCCCTTCAACGACATTGAATACATGCGCAGCTTGCTTGATGAATATGCCGGGCAAGTGGCCGCCATCATCGTCGAGCCGCTGCAACGTGTCATCCCGCCCGTACCCGGCTACCTGCAAGCGCTGCGCGACGAATGCACCCGGCGCGGGGTGTTGCTGGTTTTCGACGAAATCGTGACCGGCTTCCGCTTTGCCTATGGCGGCGCGCAGGAGCTTTATGGCGTGACGCCTGACATCGCCACACTGGGCAAGATCATCGGGGGCGGCTTCCCCTTGGCGGCCACTGTCGCCAGCGCCGACATCATGGCCCATTTCGACAAATCCAAAGTGGGTGCCGAAGGCTGGCTGATGCAGCTTGGCACACTGTCGGGCAACCCGGTCGCTGCCGCCGCCGGGCTCAAGACGATGGAGGTGTTGCGGAGGCGAGGGGCTTACGACCGGCTGCGCAGCCATGGCCAGCGCCTGATGGATATGCAGTCGGGTGCCCTGACCTCTGCGGGCATCCCGCACCGCGTGGTGGGTGACCCGACCCTCTTTGACATCGTGTTCACCGACCGCGACGTACGCAGCTACCGCGACACCCAAGCGGCAGATCACGCCATAAACACCCGCTACAATGCGGCTCTGCGGGCCAATGGTATCTTCAAGAGCCCCACGAAACTCTATCCGTCACTTGCGCTGACCCAAGCGGATTTCGACCAGACCGAAGCCGCAATTCAGTTCGCCATCACAGTCCTTTAACCCGCCCCTTGGCAGCCGGTGCGCCCCGCGCTACCTTGTCGCACAAGCGGGCGGACAACGCCCGTAATTAGGGAGAAACATCAATGAACAAGATTGCTGTCGGCGCCGTTGTTGGCGCCATTTCGTGCACCTTCGCACTGGAGGCCGCGGCCACCGAATGGAACGTGTCTGTCTGGGGCAAGCGCCGCGCCTTTACCGAGCATGTCGAAAAGCTGGCCGAACTGGTGAGCGAAAAGACCAACGGCGAATTCACCATGAACATCAGCTATGGTGGCCTGTCCAAGAACCGCGAAAACCTCGACGGGATCTCCATTGGCGCTTTTGAAATGGCGCAGTTCTGCGCTGGCTATCACCGCGACAAAAACCGCGTGATCACCGTTCTGGAACTGCCCTTCCTCGGTGTCGAAAACCTCGAACAGGAAGTCGCCGTATCGAGCGCTGTCTACGCGCACCCCGCCGCCGCAGAAGAGATGGCGCAGTGGAACGCGCGCCTGCTGATGACCTCGCCCATGCCGCAATACAACCTCGTCGGCACTGGTGAACCCAAGACATCGCTGGCCGATTTCGAGGGGATGCGCGTGCGCGCCACAGGCGGCATCGGCAACGCCTTTGCCGCAGTGGGTGGTGTGCCCACTTCCGTGACCGCGACCGAAGCCTATCAGGCGATGGAATCGGGCGTTGTGGACACGGTGGCCTTTGCCCAGCACGCGCACTTGTCCTTTGGCACGATCAATCAGGCCGAATGGTGGACCGCAAACCTGAACCCCGGCACGGTGAACTGCCCCGTGGTCGTGAACATCGACGCCTATGACAGCCTGTCGGATGACCACAAGGCCGCGCTCGACAGTTCCGTCTCCGAAGCATTGGACCACTACCTCGCCAACTATGGTGAACTGCTCGAGCGGTGGGACAGCGTGCTTGAGGAAAAGGGCGTGCAAAAGGTCGAACTCGACGACAGCGTGATCGCTGAATTCCGCGCCGCCGCAGCCGACCCGATCCGTGACCAGTGGATCGCGGACATGGAAGCACAGGGCCTGCCGGGCCAAGAGCTGTATGACCTCGTGGTCAAGACACTCGCCGACGCCAAAGGCGGCAGCTAAAGCAGGGGTTGGGCGGGGACATCCCCGCCCACCACCGCCGCCCGCGCGGCGCAACAAGGGGGCAGATCATGGCAGGTACAGCCACAGTGCTGGAGGATTCGAGCCTCCTCAGTCGGCTTGACCGGGCGTTGTTGCCCATCGAACGGATCATGGCGCTGCTCAGCGGATTTGCCGCCTTTTCGCTCATGTTCCTCGCCGTGTATTCGGTGGGCGGGCGCGAATTCTTCGAATCCCCGCTGCTGGGGTATGTCGACCTGATCGAGATGCTCATGCCCCTGATCGCGATCATGGGTGTGTCCTTTGTCCAGCGCAATGGCGGCCATATCCGCATGGACATCATCGTGGGGGCCATGCGTGGGCGACTGTTGTGGCTGATCGAACTGATCATGGTCCTGTTGATCCTGTTCCTGATCACGTTTTTGGTCTGGGGCGCGTGGGCGCATTTTGACCGGTCCTTTGACTGCGCGCGCCCGCTGTGTTCGCGGGACAGCTCCATTGACATCTCCCTGCCCATCTGGCCGTCCAAGCTGATCGTGCCCCTCGCTTTCGTGGTGCTGGCCGCGCGCCTGATCCTTCAGGCCATGGGCTACGCGCGCGCCTTCTGGCTGGGGCTCGAAGCGCCTGTCGCCGTGCCCATGATCCAAAGCGTGGCCGAACAGGCCCGCGCCGAGGCCGAAGCGCTGGACGGAGCAGAATAGATGGATCCGATCACCATTGGCCTTTGGACCACGGGCGGTATGCTGGTCCTCGTTTTTCTGGGGATGCGCGTGGCCTTTGCCGCAGGGCTTGCCGGGTTTGTGGGCCTTGTCTGGCTGCGCTGGAACGGGTTTGACTATGATCCCGCGCGGCTCGGCAAAGCGGTCGAGATCAGCGCCAAAGTGGCCGGGCAGGTGCCCCATTCCAAGGTCTCCGCCCACGCGCTCAGCCTGATCCCCACCTTCATCCTGATCGGCTATCTGGCCTATTACGCCAAGCTCACCACCGCTCTCTTCGAGGCGGCCAAGAAATGGATCGCCTGGGTGCCCGGCGGTCTTGCTGTATCAACGGTTTTTGCAACCGCAGGCTTTGCCGCCGTATCGGGCGCGTCCGTTGCGACTGCGGCCGTCTTTGCCCGCATCGCCATCCCCGAAATGCTCAAGATCGGCTATAACAAGCAATTTGCGGCAGGGGTTGTGGCCGCGGGCGGCACGCTTGCCTCCCTGATCCCGCCGTCCGCCATCCTCGTGATCTACGCGATCATTGTCGAACAGGATGTGGGTAAACTCCTGCTCGCAGGCTTTATCCCCGGCATGTTCTCGGCGCTTGTCTACGCCGCACTGATCATTGGCCTTGCCCTCACCTTCAAGAATATTGGCCCGCCCGTGGGGGGCTTTTCCTGGGGCGAGCGTTTCGTAGCGCTGCTGCCGGCGCTGCCCATCGTTGCGGTTGTCGTGATCATCATCTTCTTTGTCTACAACCCCTTTGGTGACGCCTGGGGCACCCCAACCGAAGGCGGCGCCGTCGGCGCGTTCATCGTCTTCTGCATGGCGCTCTACCGGGGGATGCGCTGGCCCGCGCTCAAGGACGCATTGATCGAGACGGCCAAGCTCACAGTGATGATCTTCACCATCATCTGGGGCGTGCTGATCTATGTGCGCTTCCTCGGCTTTGCCGATCTTCCGGGCGCATTTTCCGACTGGATCACGTCTCTCACCGTGTCGCCCATGCTGATCCTAGTCTGCATCCTGCTGGCCTACGCGGTGCTTGGCATGTTCATGGACGCGATTGGAATGCTGCTTTTGACCCTGCCGGTCGTCTACCCCGCCGTTATGGCGCTGAACGGGGGCGAATTCGTCTCCGCCGAAGACAGCACCTTTGGCATGTCGGGTCCGATGTGCGCCATCTGGTTTGGCATCCTCGTGGTCAAAATGGCCGAGTTTTGTCTGATCACCCCCCCCATTGGCCTCAACTGCTTTGTCGTGGCGGGCGTGCGGGATGATCTCAGCGTGCAGGACGTATTCAAGGGCGTCACCCCCTTCTTCATCGCCGATGGCATCACCATCGCGCTGCTGGTCGCCTTTCCGGCCATCGTGCTCTGGCTTCCCAGCCTCGCTTAGCCCTTCTTCTCTTTGGAAAATACTCCGGGGGGCCCGGTACGGGCGGGGGCAGCGCCCCCTCCGCGCTCAGCCCAAGGTGCCTGTATCCACAACTACGCGAAATCCGGTATGCGAGGTGGTGCTGTCCGGCGTGTTAAAACTGCGCGCCGCAATCCTGTAGCGGTAGCAATAGGATTTGTGGCACAGGAACGACCCGCCCTTGACGGTGTAGGACGGTGTCGCCTGCGCCTCGGCCTGCGCGGCACGCGCTGCCTTTTTCAAGGACCGCACCCGGTGCCGGTCCGCCGTCCATTCCCATGTGTTGCCGCACATGTTGAACAGGCCATAGCCATTAGGGTCGAAACTGCGGACCGGGGCCGTACCGGCATAGCCGTCAGCCCCCGTGTCATGATGCGGGAACCGTCCCTGCCAGATGTTGCAGGGCTGAAAGCCCGCATCATCCGGCTCTGCATCCCCCCAGGGAAAGCGCGCCTGTTCCAGCCCTCCCAGCGCGGCAAATTCCCACTCGGCCTCGGTCGGCAAGCGTCCCCCGACCCACGCCGCATAGGCGCTGGCGTCCCGGTGCGACACATGCACCACCGGGTGGTCCGCCGCGTTCCTCCAGGTCGTGCCTGGTCCTTGCGGCGCGTGCCAGGCCGCGCCATCGACCTTGCGCCACCATTCCAGCCCCGGCAGGGGCTCATGCGCCTCCGGGGTCTGCAAAAGCCCCATGAACACATAGGTCCAGCCAAACTGTTCTGCGTCGGTCACATATCCGGTCTCATCCACGAAGCGCGCAAAATCCGCGTTGCAAACCGCCGTGTCGGAAATGGCAAAGGGTTTGACCCGCACCCGTCGCGGCGGGCCTTCGCCATCTTCGGGAAAGAACTTGTCGTGTGTGCCCATCTCGAACCGTCCGCCGCGCAAGGGGACCAATCCTTCGACCCGGACGGTCCCGTCCGGCATGGGTGCGGCGGGGGCCGCGCCTTCGGCATCACGCGAGGGGCAGCAGGTCACGCCACGCCCATGTGGCGCAGCACCGCATGTGTCATGGCATGTGTCCCCATGTCGCCGCCAAACTCCATCGGGCGCAAATCATTCGCCTCGAACCCGCGCTGCACGGCGGCCTCAATCGCAAGACCTGCCGCCTCGAACCGCGCATCGTCGGCCTTGTCCGCCAGATAATCCAGCATCAGAGCGCCCGACAGGATCGCCGCCAGCGGGTTGGCCTTGTCCTGTCCCATGATGTCCGGGGCAGAGCCGTGGGCAGGCTGAAACAGGCCAATCCCGTCCCCGATCTCGGCGCAGGCCGCCATGCCCATGCCGCCCACAAGCCCACCGGCCAGATCGCTCAGGATGTCGCCAAACATGTTCTCCATCACCATCACATCATAATCCCACGGCGCGCGGATCAGGTTCAGCGCCTGTGCGTCCACATAGGCATAGTCGTGCGGGGCGTCGGGAAACGCCACCGCCACCTCGTCAAAGATTTTGCGGAAAAACGCCATGGAGGCAAAGACATTGGCCTTGTCCACGCACGTCACGCGCCCTGTGTGCCCCCGCGCGCGGCGCCGTTCAGCCAGACGAAAGGCAAAGCGGTGCAGTTTTTCGGTCGTGCTGCGGGTGATGCGCATTGTGTCTTCGACGGCTGTGTCATCCTCGATCCGCGCGCGGCCATGCACGGCGGCGGAATAAAACAGCCCTTCGGTCGACTCGCGCAGGATCACCATGTCGATGGCCGCCGCGCGCGGATCGGCGAGGCGTTGGGGCGCGTTTGGATAGGCCTTGACCGGGCGCACCCCGGCATAAAGACCGTAGCGGTCGCGCAGGCGCAAATGCGGGCTGATTTCGGTTCCGTCCGCGTGCCGAACCGATGGCAGGCCTATGGCCCCCAGAAAAATCGCGTCGGCCGCGCCTGCACGTTCTTCGCCGCCCGGTTCGATATCCGCACCGGTCTCGGCAAAATATTCTGCCCCGGCGGCAATCTCGGTCACGGCAAGGCTGATGCCTTCGGCGGCACAGGCGGCCTCTGCCACGGCCATTGCGGCCTCGGCCACGTCCACGCCAATCCCGTCGCCTTTGATCAGCGCAACCTCAGCGTTCCTGCCCATGACCCCTCCGTCAAAACTTCGATACTTCGATGGATGCACGATTTTTTGCAAAGTATCAATTTTTTGCGTAAGCAATGATCGGAACAGGAGGATCGCACATGCAGTGGACCGTTCATGCCATAAAATATGCCGAGCGCAATGCGCGCACCCGTGGCGACAGCTTTGTTTTTGATGATCACGCTGCGGCGGCGCATGGGATGGATTATTTTGTCTGGCTGCTGGAATGCGATGGACGGCGGATCGTTGTGGATACGGGCTATGACATGGCCGAAGCGGCGCGGCGCGACCGGCCCATCCTGCGTGATCCGGTCGAGGCTTTGGGCGCGCTGGGCGTTTCGGCAGAGACGGTCGATACGGTGATCATCACCCATTTGCATTACGACCATGCGGGCGGGCTCGACCGTTATCCGGCGGCGACCTTTCATTTGCAGGCTGCCGAGATGGCCTATGCCACGGGCCCGTGCATGTGCCATGATGTGCTTCAGATGCCGTTCACCGCCGACCATGTCTGCGAGATGGTGCGGCACGTCTATGCGGGCCGCGTGGTGTTTCACGACGGCAGCGCCGAGGTGGCGCCGGGGGTGCGTGTGCATTGCGTGGGCGGGCATTCTCGCGGGCTGCAAGTGGTTGAGGTCGACACCGGCCACGGGCCCTTGTGCCTCGCCTCGGACGCCTCGCATTACTACGAGAATTTTCTTGCGGCCAAGCCGTTCCCGATTGTGGTGGACATGCAGCCGATGCTGGACGGGTTCGACACGATCCAGCAGCTTGGGGGCGGGGCGTCCCGCGTGATCCCCGGACATGACCCGCTGGTCACGTCCCTGTTTCCCGTGCACGAGACGGTGCCCTTTGCCTGGCGGTTGGATGTGGGGCCGTCGCGGGCGGTCAGCCTCGATACGCTTTAGCCCGGTTTGTAGACCCGGTTCGCCTCCGGGTCGGTCGACTCGAACGGCAGGTCGGCCAGCGCGTCCCACACCGCTTGCGGAATGTCTGCCTGTGCCCACGCCAGCGTCTGCGCCACGCGTTCGGGTTTGCTCACGCCCACAAGGGTCGAGGTGATGCGCGGGTCGCGCATGGAGAACTGGAGCGCCACGGCGCCGGGCGCCACGTCGTGTTTGGCACAGATCGCCTCGATCGTGCGGACGGGAGCGAGGGCTTCGTCCGTGGCGGGCTGGTAGGTGATACGCGGCATGTCCGCGCTGCCCTTGGCCAGCACACCGCCCGCATAGGGGGCTGCGTTGATGATGGCGATGCCGCGGGCGTGGGCGTCCGAGAACATCCGGTCCGCCGAGCGGTTCAGCAGCGTGAAGCGGTTATGGCTGATCAACGCGTCGAACGGGTGGGCGGCCAGAATGGGCTCCATGATGTCGAGCCGCCCCATGGCGAGGCCCACAGCGTCGCACAAGCCGTCGTCCTTGAGTTTAAAGAGTTCGTCTATGGCCCCGTTTTTACAGGTGATTTCATTCAGGTCGCGCGCATGTTCCGGATCGTGCAGATGCAGGAGCGGCACACGGTCGAGGCCCAACCGCCCAAGGCTCTCCTCAAGCGACTGGCGCACGCGGGCCGCGTCGAACCGGCCGGTGCCCATGTCGCGGTCAAGTTTGGTGGCGAGGACAAAGCCATTGGGCAACGAACGGTCGCGCAGCACGTCGCCGATGCGCGCCTCGGACCGGCCCATGCCGTAATTGTTGGACGTGTCCAGCATGTTGCACGGTCCGTCCAGTATCGCGGAAACGGTGGCATGGGCGCGGTCGGCGTCCACTTTATAGCCATAGGTATCCGGCATATCGCCCAGACCCGAACTGCCAAAGCTGAGCGGGGTCAGGGACAGGCCGGTATCACCAACCGCGCGCCGCTCCATCAGATGGACCCTGCGTCGACCATGAAGTTCGAGGCCGTGCACATTGCGGCATCATCGGAGGCGAGGAACACCACCATGCGCACCACGTAGATGGGGTCAATCAGGTCGGGCAGGCATTGCCGGTCGCGGTGCTTGTCCAGCGCTGCGGGCGTCGCCCACAGCTCTTTCTGCCGCTCGGTCATGATCCAGCCGGGCACAACGGTGTTCACGCGGATGCGGTGATCGCCCAGATCGCGGGCCATGGTACGGGTGAGGCCGTGTACGGCGGATTTGGCGGTGGCGTAGGCCGGAAAGCCGCCACCGGCCTCCCACCACGAATTGGAACCCACATTGATGATGGACCCGCCGCCTGCCGCGATCATGCCGGGGGCCACGGCCTGAATGGCAAAGAACATATGGCGTAGGTTCGTGGCCATGCGTTCATCCCAGTATTCCGGCGTCACGTCGCGCCAGTCGTGGCGGTCGTCGCGGGCGGCGTTGTTGACGAGGACCTGAACCTTGCCCAGACGCTCTTCAAGCCGCTGGATTGCGGCTTTCATCGCGTCGATGTCGCGCAGGTCGCAAATCTCGTAGTCTACGGTGCCGTCGGTTTCGGCTTTCATGGCGGCGCTGGCGTCGGCGTTGAAATCCAGAAACCCGACCTTGGCCCCTTGGGCGGCAAAGGCGCGGACGGTGTCGGCGCCGATCCCGGACGCGCCTCCGGACACAAGGACGGTTTTTCCGGCGAGCGATGGATAGGCGGCAAAGGTCATGGCGTGGCCTCCTGTGGCTGAACGGTGAATGCAGAGCGAAAGGCGTGAAGCGCGTCCTCCGCATGATCGGAGGCGTACGCCTCGAGTGCTATCGGCCCGGCGTAGCCCATGTCGTAAAGGGCGCGGGCGACGGCCGGGTAATTGATCTCCCCGGTGCCGGGTTCAAGCCGTCCGGGATTGTCGGCGACCTGAATTTCTCCGATCCACGGCAGGCAGGCCTGACACCAGCGGATCAGGTCTCCTTCGCCGATTTGCGTGTGATAAAGATCGAGGTTGATGCGCAACTGTGGCCGGTCGATGTCCGACACCAGCGCCAGAACGTCAGCGGTTGTGTTGAACGGGCAACCGGGGTGGTCGCGCAGGTTCAGGTTTTCGAGGGTGAAGGTAACACCGTGGTCTTGGGCCAGATCGCAGATGCGATGCAACGTGTCGCGCGCCTTGAGCCACATGGGGCCGGTTGTGGTGTCGTGCTGCCACAGCGGCACGCCACGCTCGCCAAGGCCGGTGCCATGCAGGTTCAGGCGGTCCACACCCAGCCGTTTGCCAACCTCGATCGTCTCGCGGACAGAGCCGAGCAGCATGTCCGCACCTTCGTCATCCGCAAGCCGTCCGCGCAGGTAGCCGTTCATAATGGTAAAATGCGCGCCTGTTGCTTCGAGCGCGTCGAAATCCCAGTCCGGCCAGTTCCACAGGCCCACACCAAACCCCAGTTCGGTGAGGCGCGCGGCACGCCATGCCAGCGGCTTTTCCGGCCACAGCATCTCGGCGCAGGCGGCAAGTTGGAAGGGGCTGCTCACCCGTCGCGTTCCATGATCCATTCCACCTCGGGGGCGGGCACAAAGCGCCAGTTCCGCCGGGGGCCTGCCATGACGTTGAGGTAGTAGAGGTCGAACCCATAGGGCGCGCCGCAGGGATGGTGGCCACGGGGGACGCAGACCACCTCGCCATCCGACACGGCCATGGTTTCATCGAGCTGCCGGTCGTCGGTATAGACCCGCTGGATGGAGAACCCGTTGGCGGGGTCGATGCGGTGGTAATAGGTCTCTTCGAGGTAGGTGATGCGGGGAAAGTCATCCTCGTCATGGCGGTGGCTGGGGAAGGATGACCAGTTGCCTGCGGGGGTGAAGACCTCCGTGACCAGCAGGCTGTCGGCATAGTCCTCGCCCTCCATTGCGATGTTGTTGATGTAGCGCGTGTTGGTGCCGGTGCCGCGTGGGGTGAGCGTGATTCCGTCGGGGCCGATCCGGCGCGGTGCGTGGCCGCCGTGGCCGGGGGCGGAGCAGACTGCGATCACGCAATCGGTTTCTGCCGTCGCTTTCCAGTCGGAGCCGTTGGGCAGGTAGAGGCAGTGGGGCGGGGTGCGTTCGAACACGGAACGACGCTCGCCCAGCACGCCCCAGTCCTGATCCGCGCCGGTGATTTGTGCCTTGCCCTCGACCATCACAAGGATGACCTCGCGGTCGCCTGTCGCCTCGGCGGCGGTATCACCCGACTTGAGGTGCCAGAGGTCAAAGCCGACATAGCGCCAGCCCGCACTTTGCGGCGTGATGTTGTGGACCTTGCCACGGGTGCCAAAGGGTTTGCGCAGAAGGTCAGGCATCGTCGCCTCCGTAATTGTCGGGATCAAACAGGATGAAGAATTCCAGAATGCATATTGCGGCGAGGATGGCAAAGAAACTGGCCCAGCCGGTATTGCCCAGCCACAGCTCGAACCCGCCCCAAAGGGTGATAGCCAGCACTGTTGCCACCCGCCGCCAGGGCGGCAGGAAGAACGGGTGCTGGAGGCCGAGTTTTTTGAACATCTGATCTTTTCGCAGGGTTTAGGAGACGGTCAGGCCGACTTCCTGACAGTGGCCGATGATCGTCTCGAACCCCAGTTTAGAGTATTCATATGGTGGTGCCTTGGCCGGGTCCTGTTCTGCTTCGACCACGATCCAGCCGTTATAGTTGAGCGATTTCAGAACTTTGCTGACTGCGCCAAAGTCGATGCAGCCGTCGCCGGGGACAGTGAACGCACCCGCGATCACCGCGTCGAGGAAGGACCGGTCATTCTTGCGCACATCCTTGACCACTTCGGGGCGGATGTCCTTGTAGTGGACATGGTGGATGCGGTGGCCCCAGCGGTTCATCGTCGCCATGACGTCGCCGCCGCCAAAGAGCAGGTGGCCAGTGTCAAAGCACAGATGCAACGCATCGCCGGAGCCGTCCATCAGTGCGTCCACATCCGCCTCGGCCTCCACGATGGAGCCCATGTGGTGGTGGTAGGCCATGGGCATCCCCTGATCGGCGGACCATTTGGCGACCTCGGTGAGTTTGGCACCGTAAGCCTTCATGTCGTCGCGGCTCAGCGTGGGGCGTTTGTTCACGGGTGTGCCGATGTCCCCTTGGATGGTGTTGGAGCATTCGGCGTAGACGATGCAGGGCGCGCCCAGATCGACAAATTGTTTGACCTGTGCGGCGATGGCCTTGCACTCCTGCGCGACCGAGTTGTTCAGCAGATTGCCCGAACACCAGCCGCCACAGAGCGCAAGGCCGGCATCGTCCAGATAGGCGCGCAGGCCTTTGGTGTCCTTGGGCATCCGCTGGCCGCGTTCGACGCCGGTATAGCCGATCTCGCGGCTTTCACGCAGCGCCTGTTCCATGGTATAGGCCTTGGTCAGGTCGGGCAGGTCGTCGTTCTGCCATGCGATGGGAGAAATCCCGATGCGGACGCTCATTGGCTGTTTCTTTCCTTGATCGCGGCCTCGTAGGCGGCGCGTTTTTCCTGAACTTGTGGCCGCACGCTGACTTCGGGCACGGCGACCTCCCACCATGTGCCACCATGTTCTGTAGAAGGGTAGGGGTCGGTGTCGATGACAACGACATAGGGGCCTTTGACCGCGTGACGCTTGGTCAGCGCGTCTTCCAGTTCCGCGATGCTGGAGACCTTGAGCGACGTGGCCCCCATGGCCTCTGCGTGCTTGGCAAAGTCGATATGGCTTGGGTTCTCGTGCACGGCGTGGTCCAGCAGGTTGTTGAACTGCTCACCGCCGGTGCCCATTTGCAGCCGGTTGATGCAGCCAAAGCCGCGGTTGTCTGTGATCACGACCGTGAAATCGATGCCCATCATGGCGGCGGTCGCCATTTCCGAGTTCGCCATCATATAGGTGCCGTCGCCGGTAAAGCAGATCACGTCACGGTCCGGGTCGGCCATCTTGATCCCGATGGCTCCGGCGATCTCGTAGCCCATGCAGGAGAAGCCGTATTCCATGTGGTAAGACATGGGACGCCCGGCCTTCCACAGCTTGTGCAGTTCGCCCGGCATGGTGCCTGCGGCGCACATGGCGACGGTGTTGTCCTTTGCGCTGCGCTGGACGGCACCTACAACCTGCATGTCGGTGGGGAGTTCGTTGCCGTCAGGGGCATTGGTGAGCGTGTCGACCTTGTCGAACCAGTCGGATTTCACCGACGGCGCAAACGCTGGCGCGGTGTAGTCGCCAAGGGCGGCGGTCAGTTCCTCAAGGCCCACACGTGCGTCGGCCATAAGCGGCATAGCTCCGTGCTTGTTGGTGTCATAGGCCTGCACGTTCAGGCCGATGAGCTGACCCTCCGGGTTGGCGAAGAGGCCCCATGAGCCGGTGGTGAAATCCTGTAGCCGCGTGCCCACAGCCAAGATCACGTCGGCGGCGGCGCAGCGGTCATTGGCGGGCGCGCCACCCGTGACACCAATGGGGCCGAGGTTCAGCGAGTGGTCCCAGGGCAGTGCGGATTTGCCCGCTTGGGTTTCGGCGACGGGGATACCATGCGCTTCGGCGAAACGTGCGAGCGCATCCGTGGCATCCGAATAATGCACCCCACCGCCGGCGATGATGACCGGCTGGCGGGCGCTCTTCAGTGCCTTCATCGCGCGGTCCATCTCGCCTGCATCGGGGCGCACGCGGCGCTGGTACCAGACGGTGGGTTCAAAGAAGCTTTCCGGATAGTCATACGCCATCGCCTGCGTGTCCTGACAGAAGGCCAGCGTGACGGGGCCGCACATGGCCGGATCGGTCATGGTGCGCAGGGCACGGGGCAGGGCGGTCAGCAGGTGTTCGGGCCGGGAAATCCGGTCGAAATAGCGCGATACGGGGCGGAAACAGTCATTGGCGCTGACCGTGCCGTCGGAAAAATCCTCGATCTGTTGCAGCACGGGGTCGGGGCCGCGGGTAGCGAAGACGTCGCCGGGAATGATCAGCACAGGCAGCCGGTTGGCATGGGCCAAGGCGGCCGCCGTCACCATGTTGGTGGCCCCCGGACCGATGGACGATGTCACGGCCATCGCCCGCCGACGACCCGACTGCTTGGCATAGGCAATCGCGGCATGGGCCATAGTCTGTTCGTTGTGACCACGCCACGTGGGAAACCGGTCCTTTGCGCCGTGCAGCGCCTCGCCCAGCCCGGCCACGTTGCCATGACCAAAAATCGCCCAGATGCCCGCCAGGAAACGCGCCCCGTCTTCGTTCATCTGTGCCTCAAGATACCGCACAAGGGCCTGAGCCGCGGTCAGTCGGATGGTGCTCATGCGTGCTTCCTTTCCATAGGACAAGCAGGGACAACCGTGCGTCCTGCACGGTCTGACAGCTGGGGGAGTGGAGGGGTCTGCATGGCGCGCCTCCGGAGTGTGTTCAGGGTGCGGTGCGGATGACCTGACGTGGTCGGACCCGGTTGCCGCGGCAGGTGACGAGCGCCCCGTCGGGGCGCTCTTCGGTGTTCTAACCGATCTCGGCCAGTTCCTGTTCGAGATCGCCCATTTCGGCACCCCCTGACATCAGGCGGCGCATTTCCTTGTCTGTAATCTCTTCGGACGTGCCGGCACCGATCACCTTGCCAAGCGCAAGGAAGCTGAACCGGTCGCCCACAAGGCGCGAATGGATTTCGTTGTGGGTGATGAAGATGATGGCGATGTCGCCCCGCTTGCGCACCCGTTTGATCGTCTTCAGGACACCCATCTGCTGTTTCTGACCCAAGGCCGAGGTGGGTTCGTCGAGGATCAGAACCTTGGCACCAAAGTGGATGGCGCGCGCGATGGCCAGTGTCTGGCGCTGACCGCCCGACATGGTGCCCACGGCCTGCGTCGGATCGGAAAAGTCGATCCCGATCTTGAGCATTTCGTCATGTGCGATCTGGTTCATCTTGTCGAGATCCAGCATCCCAAAGCTCTTTTTCAACTCGCGGCCCATGAAAAAGTTGCGGGTGACGCTCATCAACTGGTTCAGGGCGAGGTCCTGATAGACCGTCCCGATCCCGGCGGCAGAGGCATCGCGGGGCGAGCGGAATTGCACCGGCTTGCCCTCGATATAGATCTGCCCCTCGGTCGGTTGGTGCACGCCTGCAAGCGTCTTGATGAGGGTTGATTTGCCCGCACCGTTGTCGCCCAGAAGGGCGTGCACTTCGCCCGGGTACACTTCGAGATCGACACCACCCAGAGCGGTGAAGGGCCCAAAGCGTTTGACCAGCTTTTCAACGCGGAGATATGGCTCGGCCATGTCATGTGCTCCTTTTCATAAGGAATCGGTTTTTGCGGCCTGTCGGCGTTGCCTCCAACGCGAAACCTGTCGAAGAACGCATTATGTCAAAGGAGATCATCATATTCCCCCTGTGATGCGTTTGCGGATGCGTTCGTTGGCGAACACGGCAGCGAGCAGGATTGCACCGAGGAACACCCGGAACCACGCGCCGTCGATGGCAGGGATGAAGAACACCGCGTTGGCCACAAGACCCACGGTGATCGCTCCGAACACCACGCCCAGCACGGTGCCGAACCCGCCGGTCATCAACGTGCCGCCGACAACAGCGATGGCGATGGCAAAAAGCTCCATCAGGTTGCCCTTGGCCGCGTCCGATGTGTTGTTCTCGAACACCTGACAGGCGGCAAAGATGGTGGCGCAGAAAGCGGTGAACATGAACAGGCCGATCTTGACCTTGTTTGTGGGCACACCGTTGGCGCGGGCCGCATCCTTGTTGTCGCCGGTGGCGTAAATCCAGTTGCCCAGCTGCGTGCGGCTGAGGATGTAATATGCGACCAATGCGATCAGGATGAACCACAGGAACCGTGCGTCAAACCCTTCGACCCATTGCGTGCCGCGGCGGTTGAGGTTGCCGCCCAGCGTGAACCACTGGTCGCCGCGCTCGACGCCCATGTTCACGAACTGCACGCCGATCCAGTACCACGCGTCGTAGAACCAACCGAACACTTCACCGCCAAAGACCCAAGCGACCCAGCTTTCTTCCTTGAAATCGGGCAGGCCGGACACCTGCGTGGACTGGTTGATCAGGCGGAAGGACACTTCGGTCACGCCACGCATGAAGAAGAGAAAGGCGAGCGTCACGATAAAGGATGACAGACCGGATCGCACCACAATGGTGCCGATGATCCAGCCGAGCGTCAGCGTCATGGCCAGCGTGATCAGCAGAGCGGTGAGCGGCGTCGCCGCACCCAGACCAAAGGGCAGGCCCCATTTCAGCATGATCGCCATGGACATGCCCGCAAAACCGATCATGGACCCGATAGACAGGTCAAATTCGCCCGCGATCATCAGCAGGGCAGCGCCAATGGCGATGATGCCATATTGCGCGATAATCTGAATGTTGTTCTTGAGACCGAGCGCGTTGAACGCCTTGCCGTTCGACGCCCACGTGAGCACCACAACGATCACGATCATCACGATGAACGATCCGATCTCGGGACGGCGGATCGTCCGTTGCAGCCACGTTTCCTGCGCCAGTCTGTCAGCTTCGCTGAGATCGGCCATAATTCCCCCCCAATAGATGTCTTGAATGTGCTGGCTAAGCTCACAGGCGGGCGCGGGGCCCGCCTGTGAATGAAAGTGTCAGATCAGACCGATTACCGGTCGATGCCTGCCAGTTCCTTGACGGCTGCGGCGTTCGACTTGTCGACGAAACCGGGGCCGGATGCGATGTTGTTGCCGGGCAGCAGACCTGCGTGGTTGTTGTACAGGTGCAGCACGATCACGGGCATGTAGCCCTGCAGACGCTGTTGCTGGTCGATGGTGAAGGAGGCGCGACCGTCTTCGATCATGTCCATCACACCGGGCGACAGGTCAAAACAGGCCAGGTGCACATCGGCACCGACGGCTTCGATCGCCTTGGTTGCGGCTTCGCAGACGTGCGGGCCAACCGCCAAAACACCGTCGATCGATTCGTCAGCTTCCAGAGCGGCGGCTGTCCGTGTTTCGATCTGTGCGGGGTCATTCGACACGTCGATCTGGTTCAGATCGGCGCCCATGGCGTCAAAGTAACCGGTGCAGCGGTCCACGAGGGCTGTGTTGAACGCCTCTTGGTTCAGGCAGAGACCTTTGGTCACGCCTTCGGCCATCGCGCGTGTGCCAGCGGCAAAGCCCGCGTCACGCTCGGGCTGACCGACGTGCATCAGCGCGCCCAGTTCAGCGGAGGATTCCAGACCGGAGTTCATGGTCACAACCGGGATGCCATCCGCCACGGCGGATTTGATGGCCGGGCCAAGCGCGTCGGCGTCGGGCAGCGACACGATGATCCCATCGGGGTCGGAGGCTGCGGCAGCTTCGATCAGTGCGGCCATCGCGGCCATGTCACCGGAGACGTCGAAGTTGTATTCGAGTGTCGCGCCAACGGCGGCTGCGGCGTCACGGCCACCTTTTTCCACGACGGGCCAGAACGGGTCTGTGCCTTGTGTGTGCGTGATCATGACATAGCGTTCACCATGACCGTCGGCATAAGCGGGTGCGGCCAGTGCGGTTGCAGCTGCAAGCGCTGCGAAAACCGTCTTTTTCATCGATGTTCCTCCCTATGAACATTCAATTTTGTTACGGGGCCGGGTTGGCCCCCTTTATCCGGCTTTTGCCGAATTCCTTATGTTCCGGATTTGCCTCCGGACATGTTCTTTGGTTGCGCGCATCTCACAGCCATTTTCACGCAACATCAACAAGTTTTACGGGCTTTTTATCCTTGACGGACCGTGTCGCGGCCTCGGCCATGACAAGCGCTTGCACGCCGTCATGGAGAGAGACGGGCATCGGCGTCCCGGTTTCGACGGCCTCGACAAAGGCCGACCATTCGGCTTCGTATGCGGGCATGTAGCGTTCAAGGAAAAAGTAGGTGGGTTTGGCCCCGGTCACGCCCTGTGCCGTGGATTTGACCACCAGATTTTCCAACATGTTCTGGGCCTGAAGCATTCCGTCAGAGCCCAGAAGTTCAATGCGCTGATCATAGCCATAGGCCGCCCGGCGCGAGTTTTTGATGACCGCAATCCGGCCATCCGCATACGTCAGCGTGACGGCGGCGGTGTCGACATCGCCTGCGGCGCCGATCTCGGGATCGACGATGGCGCTGCCCACGGCCATGACCGTTTCAGGAGCGTCGCTCATGATGAAATTGGCCATGTCAAAATCGTGGATCATCATGTCGCGAAACAACCCGCCGGACACTTTGACATAGCTGACCGGCGGCGGGGCAGGGTCAAAGGACGTGATCGACAAAAGCTCGGGCTTGCCGATCTCGCCCGCCTTCAGCGCCGATTTGAACGCACCGAAACTGGGGTCGAACCGGCGATTGAACCCGATCATCACGGGCTGACCGGTTGCCGCGACCGCGTCCTGACATGCGCGGGCGCGCGACAGGCTCAGATCAACGGGCTTTTCACACAGCACCGCCTTGCCAGCGGCTGTCGCGGCTTCGATGAAATCGCAATGCGTGTCGGTGGATGTTGCGATCAGAACGGCGTCAATGGCAGGGTCTGCGATGATTTCATCGCTGGTGCGCGCGTCGGTGCCATATGTCTCGGCCAAACGGGCCGCGTTGTCTGCGACGACGTCCGAAATCGCGGCCAAGGTGCTGCCCCGATGCGCAGTGATCGCGCGGGCATGAACAGCACCGATGCGGCCTGCGCCAAGCAACCCAACGTTCAACAAAGTGATTCCTCCCCCACCTCGTGACCGCTAACAGAGGCGCTTTTGCACCCGCGTGCAAGAAAAATTTGCACCCGCGTGCAAAATTAGTGGCAGGGGGGCGGGACGCGGCGTATGGTCATCTGCGGGGGAGTTCACAGCATGGCATCGGACAAAGCCTACGAGACGATCACTGCGGACGATGTCGCGCAGTTGGCGGGCGTGTCGCGCTGGACCGTGCACCGCGCGTTCAAGAAAGACGCGTCGATTTCGGCCAAGAGCCGGGGCAAGGTTATGGCTGCGGCGGAAACGCTGGGATATGTGCCGGACTTGCTTGCGGTTAGCCTTGCGTCGGATCGCAGTGGCCTTGTGGCGATCCTCGTGGATGACTTTGCCAACCCGCAACAGACGACCAATATTGCGCTTTTGACCAAGACCTTGCGCCGCGCGGGCTGGCACACGCTTTTGGTTCATACGCTGGACGAGGTTGATGCGTCCGCCGGGTTGCTGCACGCCAGCCAGCACCGTGTGGACGCGGCCATCCTGATCGGGGGACGGTTCAACGACGAAGAACTGGCCGCCGCTTTGGGCGCGCAACGCCTGCGCCGTCTCATCGTCTATGGCCGGGTGTCGCTGAACCCCAAGACCGTGTCAATTTGTTGCGATGACACGGACGCCATGACCGAAGTGGCCGAATACGTTCTGTCGCGCGGCTACCGCAAACCGCTGTTCGTGGCCGGTCCGCCGACCAAGTCGGCCCATATCCTGCGCAAGGACGTCTTTCTGCAACGATGGGCCGAGGCGACGGGAACCACGCCGGAGGTGATCGTGGCGGGATCTTACGATCCCGATCACGCCAATGGTGTCGTGACCGCGCATTTCGATGCGCTGGAGCGGGCCGCCTATCCGGATGTTGTGGTCTGCGAGACCGATGCGATTGCCATGGGGGCGATGGATGCGCTGCGGTACGGGTTTGGCCTGCGTGTGCCGGACGATATCGCTGTCACCGGCTTTGACGACGTGCCTTACGCGGGCAACCGGAATTACGATCTGACGACCTATCAGCAGCCCAACGCGGTTCTGGCCGATGCGGTTGTCGAAGTCCTCAAGGGCGCGGCAAACACCGCGCAATTCTCGAAACTGTCGGGCAAACTGGTGGTCCGCAGCAGCGCCTGAGCGTTGCACCTGCCGCAACGAGGCGGCACAGTCACACCGAACCACAAAAGGAGAGGCATATGCTGGACTGGTCCGGGCAAGGGGCGATTGTAACAGGCGGAGCGTCGGGGCTGGGGGCTGCGACGGCGACACGGCTGGCGTGCGCGGGCATGAAGGTCACGCTGTTTGATCTGAACGCTGACCTGGGGGCGGCGCACGCGGCGTCCATCGGCGGGACCTATGCGCAGGTGGACGTGACCAATGACGCTTCCGTGTCGGACGGAATTGCGGCTGCGGTCGCGGCCCATGGCGCGCCGCGCGTTCTGGTCAATTGCGCGGGTATCGCAGGCGCTGCAAAGACCGTGTCGCGGGGCGAGCCGCACGAACCTGCGCTGTTTAACAAGACCATTGCCGTGAATCTGATTGGTACGTTCAACGTGGCCTCACAGGTCGCGGCACAGATGGTCGGTGCCGATCCCATCGCCCCCGACGGTGCGCGCGGCGTGATCGTCAACACGGCGTCGGTTGCGGCCTTTGACGGGCAGGTGGGGCAGTTGGCCTATGCCGCCTCCAAGGCGGGCGTGGCGGGCATGACCCTGCCCATGGCGCGCGATCTGGCGGACAAGGGTGTGCGCGTCTGCGCCATCGCGCCGGGCCTGTTCCTGACGCCCATGCTCGAAGGGTTGCCCGAGGACGTGCAGGCATCGCTGGGCGCGCAGGTGCCGTTCCCGTCGCGGTTGGGCGATCCGGCTGAGTTTGCGGAAATGGCGTTGCACATCACACAGAACCCGATGCTGAACGGCGAGGTTATACGGCTCGATGGTGCAATCCGAATGGCACCGCGCTAACGGAATTTGGGGGCGCGTTTTTCGAGGAAGGCGCGCATACCTTCCTTGGCCCCGTCCGAGGTCTGCGACATGGCAGCAGCAAGGCTTTCGGTGAACAGCCCGTCACCGCGCGACATGTCCGACACGCGGGGCAGGGCGTTGATCATCAGGTAGTTGGAAAAGGGTGCGTTGTCCGCAATCTTGCGTGCAATGTCCTGCGCGAGCGCAAGACCCTCGCCCGCGCCCACGCTGTAATGCCCAAGCCCCAGCGCCAACCCCTCGTCCGCGCCATAGCTGCGCCCTGTGAGCATCATTTCGCGCATCCGGTCGGGGCCGAGGATGCGGCCCACGCGCACCGTGGCCCCGCCACCCACAAAGATGCCGCGCCGCCCTTCGGGCAGTTGAAACCGCACGGACGGCTCCGCAATGCGCACATGGGTCGACGTCGCAATCTCGAGGCCGCCGCCAATCACCGCGCCATGCAGCACGGACACGACCGGCAGACCGCCAAACTCGATCAATTCGGTGACACGGTGCCAGTTGCGGGAATGATGCACACCGTCGATCGGGTCGCGGTGCTCGTGTTCCGCCAGATCCAGCCCGGCGCAGAAATGATCCCCCGCGCCGCACAGGATCACCGCGTTCACACCATCGGGCGGGCGGGCAAAGAACGCATCCAGCGCATCGATCAGCGCGTCGTTGATTGCGTTGCGCTTGTCGGGGCGGTTGAAGGTCAGCGTGGCAATGTCATCCGCCATGTCGATCTGGATCAGGTCTGTCATGCATTTTCCCTTTTGCGAGCCCCGCGCGCGTCGAAGAAAAGTTGTAAGAACAATCGGTTTTTAAGTATAGCGGGTTTTGGAGGCGGGCCACGGGAGGGGCGGGCATGGTGGATTTTGCAAAGGTGAAGGCGATCGACTTTCACACCCACGCCGAAGAGCCGTGTAACACCTGCCGCGACGATGGCTATAACGCGTTTCAGGCTGGCATGGCGGCCTATTTCAAGAACCCGGCGGGGGCGGAGGGGATGTTGCCCACGGTGACCGACACCGCCGCCTATTACCGCGAACGCAACATCGCCGCCGTGATCTTTCCCGTTGATGCAGAGCGCGAGACCGGCTTTCGCCGGTATTCCAACGAAGAGGTGGCGCAACTCTGCGCGGAGAATGACGATATCCTGATCCCCTTTGCCAGCGTTGACCCGCACAAGGGCCGCGCGGGCGCGCGAGAGGTGCGTCGGCTGGTGCGCGAGTTCGGCGTGCGCGGGTTCAAGTTCCACCCCACGATGCAGGGCTTTTTCCCCAACGACCGGGAGGCCTGCTACACCGTGCTGGAGGCCTGCGCGGAGGAGGGCGTGATCACGCTTTTTCACACCGGGCAGACCGGCGTAGGGTCAGGGATGCGGGGCGGCATGGGGATGCGGCTGAAATACTCGAACCCGATGCACCTCGACGATGTCGCCGTTGATTTTCCCGACCTCAGGATCGTGATGGCGCACCCCAGCTTCCCGTGGACCGAAGAAGGGCTGGCCGTGGCCCAGCACAAGCCCAACGTCTACTATGATATGTCTGGTTGGTCGCCCAAGTATTTCCCCGAGATTTTTGTGCGTTACGCCAATTCCCTGCTGAAGAAAAAGATGCTCTTCGGCTCGGACTGGCCTGCGATCACGCCCGACCGCTGGCTCGCGGATTTCGAGGATGCACCGTTCAAGGACGAGGTGCGCCCGCTGATCCTCAAGGAAAACGCGCTGCGTCTGCTGGGCGAGACGGCATGAAGACGCAAGTGGCCATCATCGGCGGCGGCCCTTCGGGCCTGCTGCTGTCGCAGATGCTGAACAAGGCGGGTGTGGAGACGGTCATTCTGGAGCGGGCGACCCGGTTCCACGTGCTGGCGCGCATTCGCGCGGGTGTGCTTGAGGCCGGAACAGTCGAGATGCTGCGCGCCGCGGGTGTCGCGGACAGGATGGAGCAGGAGGGCACACCACATTCAGGCTGCTACCTGACCGATGATGATCTGATGGTGCACATCAACTTCCAGGAGCTGACCGGCAAGCCCGTGATGGTCTATGGCCAGACGGAGGTGACTGCGGACCTCTTCGAGGCGCAGGACGCTATGGGCACGCCGATCCTGCACGAGGTGTCAGACGTTGTGATCCATAACGCTGACAGCAGCGCACCGCATGTCACATTTACGCATAAGGGCACCGCAAAACGGCTCGACTGCGCCTATGTGGCGGGGTGCGACGGGTTCCATGGGGTCAGCCGCCAGACCATCCCGGCGGCCAAGCGGCGCGCCTTTGAACGGGTATATCCCTTTGGCTGGCTGGGCATCCTGTCCCGGACCAAACCCGCACACGAGGAACTGATCTACGCCAATTCCGCCAACGGCTTTGCCTTGGCGTCGATGCGCAGCGACACGCTCAGCCGGTATTACGTGCAGGTCCCGCTCACCGACCGCGTTCAGGATTGGAGCGATGCGCGGTTCTGGGGCAAGTTGCGGTCCTGCCTGCCGGGCGATATCGCGGCAGACATGGAGACGGGACCATCCATCGAAAAATCCATCGCGCCCTTGCGGTCATTTGTGAACGAACCCTTGCGCTGGGGGCGGTTGTTTCTGGTGGGCGACGCGACGCATATCGTGCCACCAACGGGGGCCAAGGGCCTGAACCTTGCCGTGTCGGACGTCTACTATCTGCATTCGGCCTTGATCGACGCGCTGACAAAAGGGGACGAGAGCGGCATTGACGCCTATTCCGAACGCGCGCTGACGCGGATATGGAAGGCGATGCGGTTCAGCTGGCAAATGACAACGATGCTGCACCAGTTCGAGGGCGAGGACAGCTTTGCCGCGCAGATGCGCAAGGCGACCCTGCGCCACCTGTCACAGTCCGAGACCGCGCGGCGCGAGCTTGCCGAGAACTATATCGGCTTGCCGTTTTGAGCGCAGCGCGGGACAGTCGGGGTCGGAGGACGCCATGACAGACCGATATGACGAAGGGATGCGCGTGCGGCGTGCGGTGCTGGGTGACGCTCATGTGGACCGGGCCGAGGCGGCACGCAGTGACCTCGACACCCCGTTCCAGACGCTGATCACCGAAGGGGCGTGGGGCAATGTCTGGGCCTCGGACGCGATCAGCCCGCGCGAGCGGTCGATGCTGACACTGGCCTTGCTCGCTGCGACGGGGAATTTCGAGGAAATTCCGATGCATATCCGGGCCTGTTCACGCACGGGCGCCAGCAAAACGGACGTGATGGAGGCGTTCCAGCACGTCGCCATTTACGCCGGTGTGCCGCGCGCCAACCATGCTATCAAGCTGGCCAAGCAGACCTATGCCGAGATGGAGGCCGAGGATGACTGACCCCCTGATGCCGCGCCGCCGCGAGGTGCATCCGGTGCCGCTGTGGCCGGACTACAAAACCTCCGTGCCGCGCTCGCCATCGCTGCCGCTCTTGTCGATGGAAAGTACGCCCAGCGAAGAGACTGGTCCGCGCTTTGGTCACAGCCTCATTGGACCGCACGACAACAACCTAATCGTGAATTTCACCCAAGGGGCCGAAAGTGCCGTGGGCGAGCGCATTCGCGTCCATGGCCGCGTGATGGACGAGACGGGGCGGGGCGTGCCCGAAACGCTGATCGAGATCTGGCAGGCCAATGCCGGAGGGCGTTACCGGCACGTGAAGGACACGTATTTCGCCCCGCTTGACCCGCATTTTGGCGGCTGCGGGCGGACGTTGACGGACGGTGAGGGCCATTACGAGTTCATGACGATCAAGCCCGGCGCATATCCGTGGCCCAACCGTGCCAATGACTGGCGGCCCGCGCATATCCATTTTTCCGTCTTTGGACATGCCTTTGGCCAGCGCCTGATCAGCCAGATGTATTTCGAGGGCGACCCGCTGATTGACCGCTGCCCGATTGCGGCAACGGTGCGGGACCGCAGCCAGTTGGACCGCCTTGTTGCGCCGCTTGAGATGCAGCAATCACGCGGCATGGATTACCTTGCTTACCGCTTTGACATCGTGCTGCGCGGGCGACGGCAGAGCGTGTTCGAGAACAAGCCGGAGGGGATGTGAAACATGGCGCAACCGCTTGATACGCTTGTGGAAACGCCCAGCCAGACCGCTGGGCCTTATGTCCATATCGGCTGCATCCCGACCTTTGCCGGGGTCGAGGGTGTGTACCCACAGGACCTTGGGCGTTCGCCGATTGCGAAAGGTGCCAAGGGTGAGGTGATCACGATCACCGGGGCGGTGCTGGACGGCACCGGCTGGCCCTTGCGCGATGCGATGCTGGAAAGTTGGCAGGCGGATGCGGCGGGTGTCTATCCCGGGCAGGACGGGGCGGACCCGGCGGTGAGCGGCTTTTGCCGCTTTGCCGCGGATGCGGACAGCGGCGCATTTACCCTGCGCACGGTCAAGCCGGGTGCCACACACGGCCGCAACGGTTTGCACTTTGCGCCACACATCTCGCTTTGGATCGTGGCGCGCGGGATTAATATCGGCCTGTCCACGCGCATCTATTTCGCGGACGAGGACAACAGCACGGATGCCCTTCTGGCGCGGATCGAGCAGCGCCCGCGGGTCGAGACCTTGCTGGCGCAACCAACGGACCCGGGGGCTTACCGCTTTGATATCCGCCTGCAAGGGCCTGACGAAACAGTATTTTTAGACCTTTGAGGCACGCATGACCGACGTTTTCATCTGCGATTACATCCGCACACCGATCGGGCGCTTTGCCGGGGCCCTGTCGGGCGTGCGCACCGACGATCTCGGGGCGATCCCCCTGCGTGCGCTGGCCGAGCGGAACCCGTCGCTTGATCTGGCTGCGGTCGAAGAGGTGATCTTTGGCTGCGCCAATCAGGCGGGCGAGGACAACCGAAACGTGGCGCGTATGTGCGCGCTGCTGGCGGGCTACCCGGAGAGCGTACCGGGCACGACGATGAACCGCCTGTGTGGCTCTGGCATGGATGCGGTCATTGCCGCGGCACGGGCGATCAAGGCGGGCGAGGCGGAGCTGATGGTGGCGGGCGGCGTCGAAAGCATGAGCCGTGCACCCTTTGTCATGCCCAAGGCCACGGCGGCTTTTTCCCGCGCGAACGAGGTGCATGACACCACCATCGGCTGGCGGTTCGTGAACCCAGTGATGCAGGCGCAATACGGCATCGATTCGATGCCGGAAACGGCAGAGAACGTGGCTGAAGAGTTCGACGTAAACCGTTCGGATCAGGACGCTTTTGCCTTGCGCTCACAGGTGCGGGCAGGTGAGGCGAAGGCGTCGGGACGCCTCGCAGAAGAGATCACGCCGGTCAGCATTCCACAGCGGCGCAGTGATCCCAAGGTGGTGGACACGGACGAACACCCGCGCCCGCAGACCAGCGCCGAAGACCTCGCCAAACTCCGGCCCTTCGTCAAGGCCGATGGCACCGTCACCGCAGGCAACGCATCGGGCGTCAACGATGGTGCGGCGGCGCTGATCGTTGCGTCGGCGGCAGCCGCACGAGCTCACGGGCTGACCCCGATCGCGCGCGTTCTGGGCGGTGCTACCGCAGGTGTGCCCCCACGCATTATGGGGATTGGGCCCGCGCCTGCCTCGCAGAAACTGATGGCACGGCTGGGGCTGACGCAGGCCGATTTCAGCGTGATCGAGTTGAACGAAGCCTTTGCGGCGCAGGGCCTTGCCACGTTGCGCCAATTGGGCATCGCGGATGACGATGCGCGGGTCAACCCGAACGGGGGCGCCATTGCGCTGGGGCATCCGCTGGGCATGTCGGGCGCGCGCATCACGGGCAGTGCGGCGCTGGACCTGAAGGCTGGCCAGCGTGCGCTCGCCACGATGTGCATCGGTGTGGGACAGGGGATTGCGATTGCGCTTGAGGCGGCTTAGCCCAGCGTTTCGATCCACTTGGCAAAGGCGGTTGCGGCGGGCGTGTCCGCATTGCGGGCGAGGAAATACCCTTCGGTGCCGTCAATCCGGGTTGCATTGCTCTGCACCAACTGACCCGAGCGCATGGCGTCCCGCGCCAACCATGCGCTGACCAGCGCCGTGCCCGAGCCGGTGGCGGCAAGGTCCAACGCAGCGCCATAGGAATCGACGAACATCGACGGGGCGGGCAGGTCTGATTGCCCCGCGGCCTTGGCCCAGTCGCGCCAGCTTTCGGACGTGCCGACGGTTTCGATCAGGCGGTCCATCCCATCTGGCGCGCGCACCGCGATCAGTCCATCCGGTCCCAGCTGCACAGCGCCGCGCCCCACCTGCGTGGCCGAGCCAAAGCGGATTTCCACATCCGCAAGCGGCGTTTTGAAGTCGTCCGGCCAGATCGTGCTGAGGATGCGCACACGGATGCCAGGATGTGTGTCCAGGAACGCCGACAGGTGCGGTGCAATGATCCAGCGCGCGACGCTGACGGAGGTGGCGACGGTCAGAACATCGTCGGCGTGGTCGGTGTCAAAGGCGGCGGTTGCCTCGGCCAACTGGCCCAGTGACGCGCCCACCTTGGGCAACAGCTTGCGGCCATCATCGGTCAGCGCCAGCCCGCGCGCCTTGCGGGCAAAGAGGCTTACCCCCAGCCGCTGTTCCAGCAGCCGCACCTGCTGGCTGACCGCCGATTGCGTCAGCCCGATCTCTTGCGCGGCGGCGGTAAAGTTCAGATGCCGGGCCGCCGCCTCGAAGGACCGGAACCACGTCAAAGGGGGGAGCGCGCGCGCCATGGGTCAACCGTACCATTACTGCTACTTATGGCTGTGCGGTCAAATTCGTCGTTTGTCAACGCACCCGACCCCAACGATCCTGCGCGCCGGAGGAGCGCGCATGACACCACAGATCCGCAAGATCGTGACCTATGACGAAGAGGTGCTGGTCGAGGGGTTCAAGCCCGCCGATCCGCCATGGCGCATGTTCGCGGTGGCGGCGGTGGTGCAGAACCCGTGGGCGGGCCGGTTTGTCGCCGATCTCAAGCCCGAGATCATGGCCTATGGTCCCGTTCTGGGCGCGCTGCTGACAGAGCGGATGATTGCGCTGGCAGACTCTGGCGCGGCCATTGAGGCCTATGGCAAGGCGGCGGTCGTGGGTGTGGATGGTGAGGTGGAACACGCCTCGGGCCTGATCCATACGCTGCGGTTCGGCAACCACTTCCGCGAGGCTGTGGGGGCCAAGTCTTACCTCGCTTTCACCAACGCGCGGGGCGGCCCAAATGCGCCGATCATGGTGCCGCTGATGGACAAGAACGATGCGGGGCGGCGGTCGCATTACCTGACCATCCAGTTCGCGATACCTGACGCGCCGCGCGCGGATGAGATTGTCGTGGTGCTGGGTGGGGCCACCTCGGGTCGTCCGCATCACCGCATCGGCGACCGATATCAGGACCTCAAGGATTTGGGCCATGACGTGGACAACCCGGCCGCGGTCTGATGCCTCTGGTTTGCCCGCGATCCGGGCGGGCACGGGCGCGCGGGTCGTGCTGTTGCACGGTGTCGGGCTGCGGGCCGAGGCGTGGGGCGCGCAGATTGACGACCTGAGCCGAGATTACGCGGTCGACGCCTATGACATGCCCGGACACGGGACGGCCGCACGGTTCAATCAACCACCGCACTTGCGCGCCTATACCGACCGTCTGGCAGGCGGGCTGACAGGCTGTGCGGTGGTGGTGGGTCATTCAATGGGCGCGATGATCGCATTGGATCTGGCGGTGCGATATCCAGAGCTGGTGCGCGGTGTCGTGGCCATGAACGCCATTTACCAACGCACGCCCCAAGCGGCAGAGGCGGTCAGACGGCGCGCTGGTGAATTGGACGGCAAGACGGTTGCGGACCCCGCGGCACCCATCGCCCGGTGGTTCGGTGGCGCCGACACGTCAGAGGCCACCGCGTGCCGCACATGGCTGCAAGAGGTTGATCCCGCAGGCTACCGCGACGCCTACACCGTCTTTGCCCGTGCGGATGGTCCGGACCCAGCGGACTTGCGCAACCTGCACGTGCCCGCGCTGTTTCTGACCGGCGCGGACGACCCCAATTCCACGCCCGCCATGTCGGACGCGATGGCGCGTGCCACCCCAAATGCCCACGCCGATAGCGTCACGGGGGCCGCGCATATGCTGCCCATGACGCACGCGGCCCATGTCAACCGCCGCTTGCGTGCGTTCATCGCATCCTGCCCGGCGAAAGGAGCCTGAGAATGGAGTTTTCACTCTTTGCCCATATGGAGAGGCTGACACCGGACCAGTCCCACGATGTACTCTACCAAGAGTTCATTGGCCTGTGCCAGATGGCGGATCAGGGCGGGATGCGGGCGATCTGGACCGGCGAGCATCACGGGATGGAGTTCACCATTGCGCCAAACCCGTTCCTGTCGATTGTCGATCTCGCACATCACACCAAGCACGTGAAACTGGGGACCGGCACCGTGGTCGCGCCGTTCTGGCACCCGATCAAACTGGCAGGAGAGGCTGCGGCGACCGATCTGATGACGGGCGGGCGGCTCGAGATGGGGATCGCGCGCGGCGCTTATTCCTACGAATACGAACGTCTCATGCCGGGCATGGACGCGTGGGAGGCGGGGCAACGGATGCGCGAAACGGCTCCTCTTCTCCGCCCGCTGTGGGAGGGGGATTGCGCCCATGAAGGGACCTTTTTCAACTTTCCGGCGACAACCGCCGCGCCAAAGCCCAAACAGGATGGCGGTCCGCCCATCTGGATCGCGGCGCGCGATCCCAACAGCTTTGAGTTTGCGGTTCAGAACGGGTTTCACGTGCAGGTCACGCCGCTCTGGCAGGGCATGGAAGAGGTGGAAACACTCGCCGCTCGCTTTGATGCGGCCTGTTCGGACCATGACGGACCGCGCCCCAAATGCATGTTGCTGCACCACACCTACGTGGGCGCGGACGCCGCGGATGTGGACCACGCCGCAGAGGAATTCAGCCGGTTTTACAACTACTTCGGCGCGTGGTTCCAGAACAAGCGGCCCGTGCGTCAGGGCCTAATCGAGGAAATCAGCACCGAAGATATGGTTGGCAACGCTATGATGGCCCCGGCCAATATGCGCCGTGATTTGACCATGGGCACGGCGGATGAGGTCGTGGACCTGATCAAACGGTACGAAGACCTCGGCTATGACGAATTCTCATTCTGGATCGATTCTGGCATGAGTGCGGAACGCAAACGTGCATCCCTGTCGCGGTTCATCGACGACGTAATGCCCCGGTTCCAATGAGGTCGCCCATGCCGCACTATCAGCTATTTATCGACGGTATGTGGACCGAAGGGGCCGAAGGGCAGGTGATGTCTTCGGACAATCCCGCAACGGGCGCGTCTTGGGCCACCTTTGCCTGTGCGGCGCCTGCGGATGTGGACCGGGCCGTAGATGCCGCGGCACGGGCGCTGGACGATCCCGCATGGCGCGACATGACGCAGACGGCGCGGGGCAAGCTGCTTTATCGTTTGGCCGATCTGGTTGAGGCGCACGCGCAGGAGATCGGGCGGATCGAGACCACCGACAGCGGCAAACTGCTGGCGGAAACGTCCAGCCAGACGGGCTATGTCGCGGACTACTACCGTTACTTCGCGGGTCTTGCTGACAAGATCGAAGGGACTGTGCTGCCCATCGACAAGCCGGACATGCACGCCTTTACCACCCGCACGCCCATCGGTGTCGTGGCGGCGATTGTGCCGTGGAACGCGCAGATGTTTCTGACCGCGACCAAGCTGGGACCCGCGCTGGCGGCAGGCTGCACGATTGTGCTCAAGGCGTCCGAGATTGCGCCTGCGCCGATGCTGGAGTTTGCCCGCCTGATCGAGCAGGCCGGGTTTCGGCCCGGCGTGGTGTCGGTGATCACGGGCGATGCCGAAGGGTGCGCCATCCCGCTGACCCGTCATCCCCGTGTGGACCGGATCGCCTTTACCGGCGGGCCGGAGACGGCGCGGCATGTGGTGCGCAATTCGGCTGAGAATTTCGCTGTTACCTCGCTGGAACTGGGGGGCAAGTCGCCGATCCTCGTCTTTGACGACGCCGATCTGGAAAGTGCGGCCAACGGGCTGATCGCAGGCAATTTCGGCGCGTCGGGGCAGTCTTGTGTGGCAGGCACGCGGGGGCTGGTACACCGGCCCGTCTTTGACAGGTTGGCCGCACTGATCGAAGAGAAATCACAAGGCATTGTGGTGGGTGACCCGTTGGCGGCGGACACGCATATGGGTCCGCTCTGCACAGCGGCGCAAGTGGCACGGATCAAGGCCACGTTGGCCGCGGCGCAGGCGCAGGGGGCCACCATCCGCTTTGGCGGCGCACCGTTGGATCAGCCCGGTAACTTTATGGCGCCCACATTGGTCGAATGCGCTGGCCCGGACACCGAAACGCTCAAGGTCGAGATGTTCGGACCAGTCATGTCCCTGCTTCCCTTCGACACCGAGGAAGAGGCCATTCAGCTGGCCAATGACAGCGACTTTGGTCTGGGGTCTGGCGTGTTCACCCGCGACGTGGCGCGCGCCCACCGGGTGTCAAAGCGTCTGCGGGCGGGCATCTGCTGGGTCAACACCTACCGTGTGATTTCTCCGATTGCGCCCTTTGGCGGGTTCAACCAGTCTGGCTATGGCCGCGAGGCGGGGGTCGAGGCCGTGCTGGACTACACCCGGACAAAAACCACGTGGATCAACACATCTTCGGCACCGATGGCCAATCCGTTCGTGATGCGCTGACCCCGTTTGCAGTGGCGCAATTCGGTGCTATCTGAAGCGGCCCGAGCCAGAGACCGCCACATGCAACTGGAACAACACGCCAAACTGTCCGTCGCCCCGATGATGGACTGGACCGACCGCCACTGCCGCTACCTGCACCGGCAGCTAAGCCGTCATGCGCTGCTCTATACCGAAATGGTGACAGCGGCTGCGCTTGTGCGGGGTGGGGCAGTGCACCTGCTGGACCACGATCCGGCGGAGCATCCCGTGGCCCTGCAACTGGGCGGATCGGACCCGGTCGAACTGGCCAAGGCGGCGCGGTTGGGGGCTGCGGCAGGGTATGACGAGATCAACCTGAACTGTGGCTGCCCGTCGGACCGGGTGCAATCAGGCACCTTTGGCGCGGTGCTGATGCGCCAGCCTGGGCTGGTGGCCGATTGCGTTGCCGCCATGCGCGATGCGGTCGATGTGGATGTGACCATAAAGTGCCGGATCGGCGTGGACGATCAGGACCCGGAAAATGTGCTGCCGGAATTTCTTGCCCGTATCGTCGCGGCAGGGTGCGAGCGGGTGACGATCCACGCTCGAAAGGCGTGGCTTCAGGGGCTGAGCCCCAAGGAAAACCGCGATATCCCACCTCTGGACTACGATCTGGTCATGCGGATGAAAGGTCTGTTTCCGAACCTGCACATTTCCATCAACGGCGGTGTGGCAACGCTGGATCAGGCGGTTGAACTGCTTGACGGCGGTCTGGACGGGGTGATGATCGGGCGTGCCGCCTATCACCAGCCTGCCGATATTCTCATCAGCGCGGATCGGCGTGTCTTTGGGTCCGCGGGGCCTGACACATCTGCCGACACGGCGGTGCAAGCGATGCTGCCTTATATCGAGGCGCATCTGTCCGCCGGTGGCCGGTTGCATCAGGTGACGCGGCATATGCTGGGTCTTTTTGCAGGGCGGCCCGGTGCGCGCACTTGGCGCCGGATGCTGAGCGAGGGGGCGACGGCGCCCGGTGCGGGGCCTGCCTTGGTCGAGGCGGCGCTGGCCGAGGTTCTGCCACTGGCCCCTGCGCGCAAAGCAGTGTAGCACCGCGCGACCCAAAACGCGGAGCCGGTGATGCCCGACCTGTCCCTAGTCTTGCAGATGCTGGTGTTGCTGGCTGTTATCGGTGCTTTTGCCGGAGTGCTGGCGGGGCTGTTGGGCGTTGGCGGTGGCATCGTTTTGGTGTTTGCGTTTTTCTATGCCTTTCAGACACTTGGTTACGGTGGTCCGGACCTTATGCAAATCTGTGTGGCGACGTCGCTGGCCACGATCATTGTCACCTCTGTCCGGTCGGTTCTGGGACATAACAAGAAAGGTGCGGTGGATTGGGATATCCTGCGCGGTTGGGCGCCCGGCATTGCGCTTGGTGCAGTGCTGGGGATGCTGGTGGTGGCGGGGCTGCGATCCTCTGCGTTGCAGGTGATCTTTGGCGTGCTGGCACTTGCGGTGGGGCTCTACATGGCGCTGGGGCAGGCGGGATGGCGGCTGGGACCTGCGATGCCACAGGGGATCAGGCGGTTGCTTTTGTCGCCGGTGGTCGGGTTCCTGTCGGTGCTGATGGGGATTGGCGGCGGCAGTTTTGGCGTGCCGATCATGACGCTCTATGCGGTGCCGATCCACCGCGCGGTGGCCACCGCCGCCGGGTTTGGCGTGGTGATCGCTGTGCCTGCCGTCATTGGATTTCTGCTGTCGCCGGTCGCGGCACCTGCGCCGCCCCTGACGGTGGGGGCCGTGAACCTGCCCGCGTTTGCGGTGGTCATTGCGATGACGCTGATCACCACGCCGCTGGGGGTTCGGATGGCACATGCGATGGATCCCGGACCGCTCAAACGCGTGTTTGCTGTGTTCCTGATCGTGGTGGCCCTGAACATGTTGCGGACGACGCTGTGGGGGTGAACCGGGACAGCTACGCGCTGTTTGACGCGACAAAAGCGGGCGTGCGTTGGGCCGCCGCCGCGCGCCGTGTTGCGACGCGGATCAGTGAAGCGCCGGGGTTTCGGGCTGCGAACCTGCGACATGGCCAGACATGGTCTGTCGGGGTGGATGCGCTGCCCAACGCGGCAGATGCCGCGGTGGACGGTGTTGCGCTGAACGGCGATTGGCAGGCACATGTGCCCGCAGTGCCGCTGCACCGCGCGCAAGTGTCGATTGTCTATCCGGGATATCCCGGCCGGGACGCGGACGAGACTGCGACCGCGCACCGCTTTCGCCTGATCCGTCAGGCGGCACATGTGGACGGGCTGCTGCCCGTCGGGCCGGCGCGGCGTCGCTTTCCCCGAGAGTTCCACGCCTACATCCTTGGCCTGCCGTTGAACCGGTCCGACAATGCGCCCACGGTGGTTTGGCCCGGCAGCCACATCATCATGCAGGCAGCGCTCAGCGCGGTGATTGGCGCGCGCGATCCGGCGACCGTAGATGTCACGGAGGCCTATAACGCCGCGCGTCGTGATGTGTTCGACCGGATCAGCCCCGTGTCGTTGCAGGTGCCGCCGGGGGGCGCGTTCCTGATGCACAGGTTCGCGCTGCACGGCACGGCACCGTGGACGGGTCCGGCAGCGCCAGCGCGTATGATCGCGTTCTTTCGTCCTGAATTTGCATCGGCGCAGGACTGGTTGCGCTAGCCGCAACTGGCCCTGTCCTGCGGCACCCGGATTACCGCGACAGACGTGCGGCGCGGCCACCCCGGCGTGTCTTGGGGGCTGCCTCGCGCTGGGGCAGGTCCGCCATCACGGCGCGACGCGCATCAGGTGTCATCCGGCTCCAGCCGCCGATCTCTTCGATGCTGCGCGCACAGCCGGTGCACAGGCGCGTCTCTGGATGGATCACACAAATCTGCACGCACGGGCTTTCGATCTCGTTGCGCCGCCAAACGGGGGGAGTGTCGGTCATGCCTGCCTCGCCATTGCTGCCAGCCTGTCCAGCAGTCCCTGAAGGATATAGCTCGCCGCGACGTGGTCGATCACCTCGGCGCGACGTTTGCGTGTCGTATCCGCCTCAAGCAGCGCCTTTTCCGCGGCCACAGTGCTGAGCCGTTCGTCCCAAAAGGTGATCGGCCCGTCCCAAAGCCGTTCGAAGTTGCGGGCAAAGGCGCGCGTCGACTGACAGCGCGGCCCTTCGGAACCGTCCATGTTGCGCGGCAGGCCCAGCACGATGCCACAGACCGATCTGTCAGCCATCACCGCTTGCAGACGCGCCGCGTCGAGCCCGAATTTCTTGCGCCGGACCGTCTCTGTCGGGGTTGCGACGCTGCGCATGACATCAGACAGGGCCACGCCAATGGTCTTGTCCCCAAGGTCGAGGCCCATCAGGGCACCGGTCGGCGGCAGGGCCGCGACAAAGTCATCCGGCGTGTCACAGATCATTCAAGGCCAATCCGATCCGCCACGCGGGCCAGCATGTCCACCGCCGTCGGGTCCGATCCAAAGGCTTCGCGCGCATTCGCAAGAATGGCTGCCGCCTCGTCCATGCGGCCCAGCACGCCAAGGGCCGAGATCAATTGCGCCCAGACTTCGACCGGGCCGCCTTCCTCGGCAAGGCGTTCGCCCAGACCGGAGACCATGCCTTGGATCATCTCCATCCGTTCGGCGGGGCTCATGTCCTGCGCCGCGTCGATCTGATCCTGCGACGGGCCACGGCCCGTACCGATGGCGGGCACAGCATAGTTCACACCCGCCCGCATCGCCGTGTTTTCGATCTGCGCGGTGATCGCGTCAATCCAAGGCGCGTCCGCTGGCCCTTCGCGCAAAAGCTGATCCCAGATTTGCAACGCGGTGTCAGGGCGCCCGGTCTGCACCATCATCAGCCCAAAATAGTAGCGCGCCGTGCCGTCTGTCGGATCGCGCGACAACACCTGTTCCAGAACCTGCTCGGCCTCGGGCGACACATAGCCACCAGCCGCCAGCACCATCAGGTCTGCATATTCGGACAGGTCACGCACCGTGGCCGCGTCGCCCGCCAGTTCGATCACCTTGGCCTTGGCCACATGTGCCGCGTCGAAATTGCCCAGACGCGCTTCGAAATGCGCAAGCAGTATGTGGCCCTGCAAATCTTCCGGACGTTGGGCCACCGCCTCGCGCAACTGCTGCACCAATGCGACATCATCGGGCGGTACGTCAGCGGCCGGGGGTGCGGGTTCAAGGCTGGCCTCGGCATCGGCCTGACTGGGCCGTTCGGCCCGCAGCGTTTCGGCCAGCGCCATCCGGTCCGCCAGCGCCAGATCGCCATAGCCCGGCGCACCGATTTGCAGGTAGATGCCAAAGCTGCCGCCAACCAGCACCGCCACAACCAGCGCCGCCACCACCGGCCCGCCGCGGGGACGCGACCCGTCGCGCGACTCTTGCAGGGCAGCGTCTGCGGCAAGGATGCGCCGCGACACTTCGGTACGTACCCGCGCGGCGTCCGCTTCGGACAGCACATTGCGCGCCACGTCCCGCTCCACTTCGCGCAGCTGATCACGGTACACATCAAGATCATAGGCCGCCGGAGGCCGCGCATCCGGCGCGTGGCGCACAAGGGCCAGCGCCAAGGTCGCAGCGACAAAGGCGGCCAATCCAACAGCGACGATCCAGAACATTATCACGCGGGTTTCCTCACTCCAGTGCAGGGCATGTAACCCCTGTGCCGCGCGCGCAAAAGGGGGTAGGGCGCCGCAGGTCGCGCAGCGGTGCGCGATGTGTCGCAAATCTGCCAAGAAACGCCGCGCCGGATGGCCTGTTTTGACGCGCTCGGGGCGATACCCTATGCGACACCGATCCGGTTTGATTCCTGCTGATGGACGTGCGCCCATGAAACGTTATTCCGCCTTTGCCATTGCGCGCGAAGCTGCCCGCTACCACACGGGCTGGGAACGCGCATGGCGCGCTCCTGAACCCAAAAAGAAATACGATGTGATCATCATCGGGGCAGGTGGGCATGGCCTCGCCACGGCGTATTATCTGGGCAAGAATTTCGGGATCAAAAACGTGGCCATCCTTGAAAAAGGCTGGCTCGGAGGCGGCAATACGGGCCGCAACACGACGATCATCCGCTCGAACTATCTCCAGGACCCGTCGGCGGCGCTGTATGAAAAAGCGCGCTCGCTTTACGAAACAATGAGTCAGGACCTGAACTACAACGTCATGTTCAGCCCCCGTGGCGTGATCATGCTGGCCCAGACGCACCACGAGGTCCGCGGCTACCAGCGCACCGCACATGCCAATGCCCTGCAAGGGGTTGCGACCGAATTCATCGGACCCGAACGGGTCAAAGAACTGGTGCCGATCATCAATATTGACGGGCCGCGCTATCCGGTGCTGGGCGGGCTCTGGCAGGCGCGTGGTGGCACGGCGCGGCACGATGCAGTGGCGTGGGGCTATGCGCGGGCCTGTTCGGACATGGGCATGGATGTGATCCAGCAATGCGAAGTAACGGCGGTCCGCCGTGAAGGCGGCAAAGTCGTGGGGGTGGACACGTCCAAAGGTGCAATCGACTGCGACAAGCTGGGCATCGTGGTTGCGGGCCATTCGGGCCATGTGGCGGATATGGCGGGCTTCCGTCTGCCGCTGGAATCGGTGGCCTTGCAGGCGCTGGTCAGCGAGCCGATCAAACCCTGCATGGACGTGGTCGTGATGGCCAACACCGTGCATGGCTACATGAGCCAGTCCGACAAGGGCGAGATGGTCATCGGCGGCGGCACGGACGGGTACAACAACTACACCCAGCGCGGGTCTTTCCACCATATCGAGGAAACCGTGCGCGCGCTGGTCGAGACGTTTCCGATGATCAGCCGGCTCAAGATGCTGCGCCAATGGGGCGGCATCGTGGATGTGACAGGGGACCGCTCGCCCATCCTTTCGAAAACGCCGGTCGATGGTGTGTTCATCAACTGCGGCTGGGGTACGGGCGGGTTCAAGGCAATCCCCGGCTCTGGCTGGGCGATGGCCGAGCTGATGGCCAAGGGGCATTCGCCGCTCACCGACGCCTACGGGATGGAGCGGTTCCGCGAGGGACGCTTTATCGACGAAAGCGTGGCGGCAGGGGTGGCGCATTGATGGGGCGCTTGATGTCCCATACGACAGGCGTCTGGAACAAATCCGGCGGCGCGGTCGTTTCTTCTGCAATTGAACTGCAGAAAGGAATGAGATCATGGCCCATATGGACCGGACCGACAGCAATCACACCACAACCACGACCACAACGAATGCAGGGGGGGGCGCGGGCATGGGCATCATCGTCGGCGCACTGGTGGTTGTCGTGGCAATCCTTGCATATTTCGTCTTTGTCGGCGAGCAGGGCGTCTCGGACGACTTCACCATCTCGGTCGAAGGCGCAGGCGCTGCAATCGAAAACGCCGCAGACGCAGTGTCCGGCGAGGGTAACTGATCCCGGCAGCGACACGTCATTTTATTGTGCGAAACGCCCCGAGGCGTCCGCAGCGACACTGGCGCCTCGGCGCCTGTCAGTCGTGGGTCTTTTGTCCTTCGCCCGCGGCAGAGCCGAAGGCGATCAGGTTGGCAACGTCCACTTCGCGCCCGCCACGCGCAGCCTTGCGTCTGGCCGCGGCACGCCGTTCCAGCGCAAACATGATCAATGCGGCCAAGGCAATTGCGCCAAACACGAGAACGGCGCCCATCTCTTTGCTCATCACACACTCCTGTCAACTTTGGTTGACAGTACCGCACCAACGCCGTGCGCGTCACGCAAAATCGCGCGACCGGCGGGACGCGGCGCATCGCGGGGGGCGAAACCGGCTGGGCTCGGCTGGAATCCCGCAGTCACCCCCGGCGCGGTTGAGCACGCGCCGCGAAATGGTCTGATGCCGTCACACAAGACGGAGGACTACCCATGTCAGACTATCCAAATCCGAACATCCACCGCGGTGACGGCGTCAGCGCGCGTGGTGTCCTTGTTGCATTCGGCATCGTCCTTGCCATCATTCTCCTGCTTGCCGTGGTCGGCTCGCTGGGGTCGGGTGGCGGTGAAGGTGCGCCAACTCAGGATGCCATCGCGCCCGCTGTCGAAGGCACGCCCGTGCCGACTGAATAACCTCCCCGTTCAATCCCAAACCGCGTCAGGCGGGTGCTTTGCGGCACCCGCCTGTTTGCGTGTGCGGGCCGTCCAAGGAGCCTGCATATGCTGACCCTGACCTGTCCCTGCTGCGGTGTCACCGCAGAGGAAACCGAATTTCACGCAGGCGGAGAGGCGCATCTCACGCGGTTCGGCCCCGGCTCCGGCGACGAAGAGTTCGAGGGCTACCTGTTCATGCGCGAAAACCCGAAAGGCGTGCATTTCGAACGCTGGCGCCATGTCTATGGCTGCGGCAAGTGGTTCCATGCCGCGCGCTGCACCATGACGCTCGAAGTCTTTGGCACCTATCCCGCGCAAACCCTCGCTCCGCCCCCGGACCTTCTCGACACCATCGCGGCCAAGCGCCCCGGATGGTCACGGAAGGATCTCGCATGATGTTTCTTCTGACCAAAAATACCACCGCCGGAGGCTCCGACGCCTGCCGCCGCGATGAGGCCCGAACATGAGCACGCGACTGGCCACAGGTGGCCGCCTGATCAACACCGACCGCGCCATGCGCTTTACTTTCAACGGCAAGGTCATGAAGGGCTACGAAGGCGACACGCTCGCCTCGGCCTTGCTGGCCAATGACCAGATGCTGGTGGGCCGATCGTTCAAGTATCACCGTCCGCGGGGCATCGTCGCCTCCGGCGTCGAAGAGCCCAACGCGCTTGTGAATCTCGGCGTCGAGGGCAAATTCGAGCCGAACCAGCGCGCCACCACGACGGAACTGTTTGACGGGCTACTGGCCACGTCTCAGAACCACTGGCCCAGCCTCGAATTTGACGTGGGGGCGCTGAACGCAAAGCTGTCGCGCTTCATGCCCGCTGGATTTTACTACAAGACGTTCATTCACCCGCGGCCCCTGTGGAAACATGTCTACGAGCCGTTCATTCGGCAGGCCGCCGGACTGGGGCAGGCGCCCAAGGGGCGTGACGCAGATCGCTACGAACATTTCTACGCGTTCTGCGATGTGCTGGTCGTGGGGGCGGGCATCGCTGGTCTGACGGCGGCGAAATCCGCAGCCGATTCCGGGGCCAAGGTCCTGATTGTCGAGCAAAACGCTCATCCGGGTGGGCGCGCGCCCGTCGATGGCGGAACTGTGGATGGTCTGCCTGTGGATAAGGTCGTGGATCAATTGGTGTCCGAGCTGTCCGCCATGCCAAATGTGACATTGCGCCTGCGCACGATGGGGGCAGGGGTCTATGACCACGGCTACGTGCTGGGCTATGAGCGGTTGACAGACCACGCGCCGGATCAGCCCGGCCCGCGCCACCGGCTGTGGCGGATCAAGGCGGGGCATGTGATCACCGCCACCGGTGCCATCGAACGCCCGCTCAGTTTTGCCGGAAATGACATTCCCGGCGTCATGCTGGCCAGCGCCGTGCGCGACTACATCGTGAATTACGGCGTCAGCCCCGGTGACCGTGTCGCCGTTGTGACCAACAATGACGATGCTTATCGTACTGCAATTGCAGTGAAAAAAGCGGGTCTTGACGTGCCGGTCATCCTTGATGCGCGCGTGCTGCCTGTGGACAGCCCGCTGATGGCCGAGGCCAAGGCGATGGGCATCCGCGTGATGATGGGGCATGGCGTGGCCAAGGTGCAGGGCGGCAAGCGCGTCACGGGCGTCGCCGTCTGCGCGCAGGCTGGCGAAGGTGCGGTGCTCGAAGAGATCGCCTGCGACACGGTCGCGATGTCCGGTGGTTGGTCGCCCGTTGTGCATCTGTGGTCCCATTGCGGGGGCAAATTGGCCTGGGACAACGATTTTGCCATGTTCCGCCCCGATGTGGACAAAGCGCCCAAAGGCGCGGATGGCACCGGCTTTGTGCGTGCGACTGGTGCCGCCAACGGCCATTTCGGTCTGCGAGCTGTTGTGGACGACGGTCATGTGGCCGGTGGCCATGCCGCGGAAGCGACGGGCCATACGCCAAAAGCCGACGACGCGCCCAGCGGGGAGAGCGTCGATGAGGCGCCGCTGGCGCAGGTGTGGCTGATGCCGCAGGGGGCAAAGACGTCCTTGCGCGCCAAGGCGTGGCTCGACTACCAGAACGATGTCAAAGTGTCCGATGTGCAACTGGCCGCTCAGGAAGGGTTCGAAAGCGTCGAACATGCCAAACGCTATACCACGCTGGGTATGGCGACAGACCAAGGTAAGTTGAGCAATATCAACGGTCTCGCGATCCTTTCTGATGCGTTGGATCAACCTATTCCACAAACGGGCACAACGACGTTTCGCCCGCCTTACACCCCGATCTCGATGGGGGCGATTGCGGGTGAGGCGCGCGGTGACGTGTTCCAGCCGATCCGCCGGACACCCATGCATGACTGGCATGACGCACACGGGGCCGACTGGGAACCGGTTGGCGCATGGCGTCGGCCCTATGCCTTTGTGCGGGCTGGCGAGTCGGTCCATGACGCGGTGATGCGCGAAACCAAAAACACGCGCGAAAACCTTGGCCTGCTGGACGCCTCGACGCTGGGCAAGCTGCTGGTCAAGGGGCCGGACGCGGGCCGCTTTCTTGATATGCTTTACACCAACATGATGAGCACGCTGAAACCGGGCAAATGTCGTTATGGGCTGATGTGCGGTGAAAACGGGTTCCTGATCGATGACGGCGTTGTGGCGCGCATCGACGAGGATACTTGGCTGTGTCACACCACCACCGGCGGCGCCGACAGCATTCATCAGCACATGGAAGAATGGCTGCAAACCGAATGGTGGGACTGGAAGGTCCATGTCGCCAACCTGACCGAACAATACGCGCAGGTCGCCGTGGTTGGCCCGAATGCGCGCAAGGCACTCGAAGCGCTGGGGGGCATGGATGTCTCCAAGGAGGCGCTGGGGTTCATGGAATGGGCCGACGGCACGCTGGGCGGGTTCAGCGCGCGCGTCTACCGCATCTCGTTCTCGGGCGAATTGAGCTATGAGATCGCGGTGAAAGCCAGCCAAGGGCAGGCATTTTGGGATGCGCTCATGGCCGTGGGCGACAGCCTTGGCGTGATGCCCTACGGCACCGAGGCGCTGCATATCCTGCGCGCGGAAAAGGGCTTTATCATGATCGGGGACGAGACGGACGGGACGGTGATCCCACAGGATCTCGGCCTGCATTGGGCGCTTTCCAAGAAAAAGGAAGACTATCTGGGCAAACGCGCACACGAACGCAGCCATATGGCCGATCCCGAACGCTGGAAGCTGGTGGGGCTGGAGACGCTGGACGGCTCTACCTTGCCGGACGGTGCCTATGCTGTGGCCGATGGCACCAACGCCAATGGGCAGCGCAATGTGCAGGGGCGCGTTACCTCAACCTACCATTCGCCCAACCTAGGCAAGGGGATCGCGATGGGGCTGGTACATCGCGGGCCAGACCGGATGGGCGAGGTGATCGAATTGCCCGGAACGGACGGCAAGACCTATCAGGCGCGGATCGTGAACCCGGTGTTCTATGATGCAGAAGGGGAAAAGCAGGATGGCTGAGGCTGTGACAGCATTGGGCGGTGTGGCCGCTGATGACGGGATCGCCCGGATCACCGAAGGTGGGCTGCAAGGCATGATCACTTTGCGCGGCGACCTGGCGAACACCAGCATCAAGAACGCGGCCACCGGGGTCGCTGCCGTCGACATGCCCGCGCAAGGAAAAGCCAATTGCGTTGAGGATCGCGGCATCGCGTGGATGTCGCCGGACGAAGTGCTGGTTCTGTGCCCATACGAGGCGGTTGACGCAAACCTTGCCAAGATGCACGCGACCTTGGGCGAGACGTTCGCGCTGGCTGTGGATGTGTCCGATGCGCGCGCGGTGTTTCTGGTCGAAGGTGCGCAGGCGCGCGAAGTTATGGCAAAACTGGCCCCCGTGGACCTGAGCCCAGAGGCGTTCACGCCCGGCATGTTCCGCCGCACGCGGCTGGCACAGGTGCCGGCGGCGTTCTGGATGCGTGACGCGACAACCTTTCAGATCGTCTGTTTCCGCAGCCACGCGGCCTATGTGTTTGACCTGCTGCGCACGGCAGCGGCGCCGGGCAGCGCCGTGGACTTTTTTACCGAATAGGGCGGTTTCGCATCTTCTTCTTTTACGCGAAATGATGCAGGTTGGCGTCAGGGAAGCGAAGGAGGACAGGGCAGTGAAGACGTTTCTGTTTGCTGGGCTGTTTTGCGTTTGTGCGACTGTGACGCAGGCTCAGGGATACGTATGCACACTCAAGACAAACGGCAGCAGTTTTGCGCCCGAAGTGCTCGCCATGGATTTTGACAGTTCGGGCAAAACGGCGACGGTCTATGGCCCGGTGATCGAATGGGCCAAAGGTGGACCGATGAAGGCGAAGACGCGCAAACGTCAGGATGGCCAAATCGAGGTGCGGTGGTCGATGACGTTGCCCTCGCGCCCGATCCGCGCCTATGCACGGTACCGTGTGGTGTTCAATCAGGACACCAAGCAAACGACGTTGAATGCCACCTTGCGCAACGCCGACAACGACGTGTCGGGCCGCGGCACATGTGCGCCGGAGGATTGGCTGCCAAGCTGATCCTGCGCGGCGTGCCCGGAGCAACACTTCACGCGACGTTTGAAACCATCCGGCCCCGGGCGGATCAGAACAGCACGTTCAGCGCGTTGCCCTTAACGTCCGCAGGCTGACGACACGACATAGTGACCTGAGGCAATAGGTGGAATTTGGGCAGGCGGATCGGATGACCCACCAGTCGCAGGACCGGTAAAAAGATGCGTGGCGCGGGATTGCCGGTCACGCCAACCCTTGAACTTGCAGAGGTTTGCACAATCTGTCAGGCACACACCTGCACGATGAACAATGGGGGCCCCATCATGGCTTTTGAACTTCCCGATCTTCCCTATGCCCACGACGCGCTGGCGGACAACGGCATGTCGAAAGAGACGCTGGAATACCACCACGACCTGCACCACAACGCCTATGTGGTGAACGGCAACAAGGCCATCGAAGGCACCGAATGGGCGGACAAATCGCTCGAACAGATTATCGTCGGCACCTACGACGCTGGCGCGGTTGCTCAGAATGGCATCTTCAACAACATCAGCCAGTTGTGGAACCACAACCAGTTCTGGGAAATGATGGGGCCGGGTGCTTCGTCGATGCCCGGAGAACTGGAAAAGGCGCTGATAGAGAGCTTTGGGTCCGTTGACGCGTTCAAAGATGCGTTTTCGGCCGCCGGTGCCGGTCAGTTCGGTTCAGGCTGGGCGTGGTTGGTCAAGGACAAGGACGGCAGCCTCAAAGTCACCAAGACCGAGAATGGCGTGAACCCGCTGTGCTTTGGGCAGACGGCGCTGCTGGGCTGTGATGTGTGGGAGCATTCCTATTACATCGATTTCCGCAACAAGCGTCCCGCTTACCTGACGAACTTCCTCGACAACCTTGTGAACTGGGAAAACGTCGCCAGCCGCATGTGATGCGGTCGCAGGCTGTACCGGCTGCTTTGGGTGGCGGGTACAGCGACAGTTTGGGGCGCTGCACGGCACCCTTCAAAGCGCGCGAGGATCTTCGCGCGCTTTTTTCGTGCGCTGGGTTTGGATGGGCGCGTCAGGTGCCGCCATGGTCCGCAATGGCGTCCAACGCGGCACCGGGGTCCGGCACAACCTGCATCAGGTCGAAGAGGCTGGCATCGGCAAACCCTTCGTCCACCACATGGGTCAGAAGACGCATCAGCGGTGTCCAGTATCCGTCTGTATCAATTGCGAAAATCGGCTTGTCATGCAGGCCCAGTTGCCGCCAGGTGAGCGCCTCGAAAAACTCGTCCAGTGATCCCGCGCCGCCCGGCAACAAAACCACGGCATCGGCATTCATCAGCATGACCTTTTTGCGTTCATGCATGGTTTCTGTGACGACATATGTCGACAGGTCCGCCTTGCCGACCTCCATCGCAACGAGATGCGCGGGGATGACGCCGAATGTGTCGCCGCCTGCCTCCTGTGCTGCGCGTGCGACGGTCCCCATCAGACCCACATCGCCCGCGCCGTAAACCAGCCGCCAGTTGCGGGCGGCAAGCCCTTGGCCCAGGACCTCTGCGGCCTCCGTATAGGATGCGCGCGCACCCTTGCGTGCGCCGCAATAGACACAGACGGACAATTTCGACATCACCGACCCCTAGCTTTGTTCACAAGCGCTGGACGGGCGCGTGTTTTGACCGTTCTATCCCCGCCTGTTATGCAAGCGCAACGCGCCTGCACGGTGCGAAACCTGGGGAAAGGTTGGCAATGTCCAAACTGGCGGCATTGATGGGCTCAAATGGTGGCCTCGTTGCGGGGGCTGCGGTGGTGGCCGTGGCCGCCATTGGCGCTGGCCTATACGTCAACAGTCTGGGCGGCACCGCGCCAACGCCCCCGCTCGAAGAGCAGACTGCCGTTGCGCCCGCGCCCGCGCCCGAGGTGGAAGCCGAAGCGGTACCCGAAACACCCGCAGCCCCAGAGGTGGCGGAGGACGTGTCAGCGCCCACAGATGGCGTTGCCCAAGCCGCCGACGTGGCACCTGCGCCGGCCCCGTCAATTGACGAGGTCCGGGTCGAGGCTGACGGTCTCGCCGTGATTGCGGGCCGGGCGGAGCCGGGCAGCAAGGTCACCGTATTGCTCGACGGTGTCGCCAATACCGAAGTGACAGTGGACGCCGCGGGTGGCTTTGCCGCCGTGACGACGATTGCCCCCAACACGGATGCGCAGGTTTTGACCATCGTGCAGGGCATGGCACAGCACGAGATTGCATCGCTGGACGAAGTTATTGTGGCACCAGTGGCGCGCCCGGCGCCCGACCCGGTGGAAGAGACCGCGCCGGAGGTGGCCGAAACCGTGCCCGAAGCGCCCGCGCCAGACAATCCGACGCAAGACCCCGCGCCAGTCGTGGCCGCGGCAGAACCCGACGCACCGGCAGATGAAACGGTTGTGCGTGCGGACCCGGCCCCTGATGCACAACCCGAACCACCCGCGCCCGCCCCCGAAACGGCGGATGCGCCAACGGTGGAACCTGCGCCGCAGGTCGCCGCCGTGCCGACACCGCAGACGCCGGCCATCCTCAAGTCGACCGAAGAGGGGGTCGAAGTGCTCAGCAGCACGCGGCCCGAGGCGCTCGACAATATCGAAATCGACACGATCAGCTATTCGCAATCGGGTGCGGTCGAATTGTCCGGGCGTGCGCAGTCCGAGGCTGACGTGGTGCGGGTCTATGTGGACAACCGCCCGGTCGCAGATATCGAGGTGGACAGCAACGGGCGCTGGCGCGGCGCGTTGCCGACCATCGACACCGGCGTCTACACCCTGCGCGTGGACGAACTGGACGCAGAGGGTGACGTCACCAGCCGCGTTGAAACCCCGTTCAAGCGTGAGGACCCGGATGTGCTGGCGCAGGCGGATGATGCGGATGCCCCGGCCAAGCGGATCACCGTCCAGACTGGCAACACGCTTTGGGGTATCTCGCGCGAACGCTATGGGGATGGGCGGTTGTACGTGCAGGTGTTCGATGCCAACCGCGATAATATCCGCAATCCCGATCTGATCTTTCCCGGTCAGGTCTTTGACTTGCCGGAATAGCGACGCCGGACGCTGGTCACTGCCCCAGCATCGCCCTATGATCTAAGTCCCAGAGACAAGGGACTGCCCCTAAATGCCAAGTGATACCGCTGCCCCGCGCAGCACAAGCCCGGCGCGCCAAGCCTCCCCGACACCCGATCCGTCCAGCGATGTGCAGGCTGAGGAACGCGAATCCGGCTGGCGCGTGATCCGCAAGGTTGCGCCATACCTGTGGCCTGCGGACAAACCGTGGGTCAAACGCCGTGTCGTGCTGGCAATGCTGGCCCTTATCCTGTCCAAACTGGTGTCCGTTTACACCCCGATCATCTACCGCGACGCGGTGGACGTGCTGGCGGGCGAGGGCGTGTCGCAGCTTGCCTTGGGGGCGATTGGGCTGACGGTGGCTTATGGCCTTGCCCGGCTGATGAATGTCGGATTTCAGCAATTGCGCGACGCGATCTTTGCCCGTGTGGCGCAGCGCGCGCTGCGGATGCTGGCGCTGGAGACGTTCCAGCATATTCACCGCCTGTCGATGCGCTACCACATCACCCGCAAGACCGGCGGTCTGAGCCGCATCATCGAGCGTGGGGTGAAGGGGGTCGAGTTCCTGCTGCGCTTCTTGCTGTTTTCCATTGGGCCGCTGGTGCTGGAACTGGTGCTGATCGGGATCGTCCTGACCATCCTGTTCGACGTGTCCTATCTGGGCATCGTGGCGGTCACGATTGGCTTGTATGTCTGGTTCACCTTTGCGGTGACAGAATGGCGGGTGAAACTGCGTCGGATCATGAACGATCAGGATACGGATGCGAACCAAAAGGCGATCGACAGCCTGCTGAATTTTGAAACGGTCAAATATTTCGGAGCCGAGGGGCGCGAGGCGGCGCGCTACGACCGTGCCATGGCGGGCTATGAGGTCGCAGCGCTCAAGACCAGCTATTCGCTGGCCTTTCTGAATTTTGGCCAATCGGTGATCATCACTGCGGGGTTGGTGGGCGTGATGGTTTTGGCGGCCATTGGCGTGCAGAACGGTACGTTGACGGTTGGGGATTTCGTGATGGTCAACGCCTACATGATCCAGATCACCATGCCGCTGAACTTCTTGGGCACCGTCTACCGGGAAATCCGGCAAGCGTTGGTCGATATGGGCGAGATGTTCACGCTGCTTGAACAACCTGCCGAGGTGGTGGATGCGCCCGACGCGCGCCCGCTGGAGGTTAAGGCCGGGCGGATCGAGCTTGACGATGTACACTTTGGCTATGACCCGGCACGCCCCATCCTCAAGGGCGTGTCGGTCGTGGCGGAACCGGGTCAGACCGTGGCGATTGTCGGCTCCACCGGGTCGGGCAAGTCGACCATTGGGCGGCTGTTGTTCCGGTTTTATGATGTGGGCGCGGGTGCCTTGCGCATCGATGGTCAGGACGTGCGCGACGTCACACAGGACAGCCTGCACGCAGCCATTGGCGTGGTGCCGCAGGACACCGTCCTGTTCAATGACACGATCCGATACAACATCGCCTATGGGCGTGATGCGGCGACCCAAGAGGATATCTTTGAGGCTGCCCGGGCAGCACAGATTCACGATTTCATCATGGCGCTGCCAGATGGTTATGACACGGCTGTGGGCGAGCGTGGGCTCAAGCTGTCCGGCGGGGAAAAGCAACGGGTGGGCATCGCGCGCACATTGCTCAAGAACCCGCCGATCCTGCTGTTGGACGAGGCGACAAGCGCGCTTGACACTGACACGGAGCAAGAGATCAAGGATGCGCTGCGCGCCGCCGGGCAGGGCCGAACGGTGCTGACTATTGCGCACAGGCTCAGTACGATTGCCGAAGCGGACCGGATCGTGGTGCTGGAAAAAGGCGAGATCGTCGAGACCGGCAATCACGAGGCGCTGTTGTCACAGGACGGTCGATACGCGCAGCTCTGGCACCGCCAGCAAGCGGACGAACGCTAGCGGCGCGGCCTTGGCGCGACGCGGTCAAACCGCGTCGGGCCCCCTTACTCGGCCGCCTTCAGCGGTGCGCTGGTCAGCGGAAGTTCGGGCTGTGACGTATCTGTCGCGGGCTGCTCATCGAAATCCCAGACCAGCTCTTGGCTGGGCATCCGCCCGGCCTGACGCGACAGCGCCCAATCGCGCGCCGCAGCGCTTGCCCGACCCAGCGACAGCTTCGCCAGTAGCTGGCTCAGCCACAGGCCGTAGGTCACGACCCACACGCGCATCGCCAGCATGGACGGGGTGACCATCAGCGTCAGCACGGTCGCGATGCCCAGACCGAACACAACTGCTGTTGCTAGCTGTTTCCACCACAGCGCCGTCGGGCTGTCGACCGTATAGCCGCCGCCGCCAAAGTCGAGGCTGAGCCCGAACATCATCGGCGCAAGGCCCGCCATTGTGGTGATCGTCGTCAGCAGCACGGGCCGAATGCGGTCCTGTGCGGTCCGAATGATCGCCTCGATCCGGGGCATGTAGCGTTCGTATTCCTGATAGGTGTCGATCAGCACGATGTTGTTGTTCACAACAATCCCGGCCAAGGCCACGATGCCTGTCCCGGTCATAATGATCGAGAATGTCTGATCCATGATCAGCATCCCCCAGAGCACACCTGTGGTCGACAGCACGACCGCCAGCAACACGAGGATCGCGTTGTAAAAGCTGTTGAACTGCGCCAGCAGGATGATGAACATCAGGAACAGGGCACCGGCAAAGGCTTGCCCGAGGAACGCACCGGATTCCTCCTGATCCTGTTGGTCGCCGGTCCATTCATGCTCCAGCCCGGCGGGGAAGGGGTCAGTTTGCAGCCATTTGGTCAGTTCGGCCACGCGTTCGTTGGCGTTGACCGGCACCATGCGCAATTCGCCATTGGCAAATTCGGCGGCCACGTCGCGGCCCGCAGCCGCAGCATCGCGCGCCATCACCGCGTACGTTATGCCGTCCGCCGACACGATGTCGCCCGCCCCATCGGGGCGCAACGTGGCGACGGTCTGTTCAATGTCTGCGCCGTCCACCTCGACCGTCTCGACCAGTTTTTGCAGACCGTCCATCGAATCCGCTTTGACGTCGAAATACCGCTTTTGGCCGACGCGGTTGATCTGCGCCAGTTCTGCAACCGGTGTCCGGGTGATGAAGTTTGCCAGCGGCACAAGCCCGTCCGCCGTGCGCACCTTGAGCGTGTCGAGCGTCGACAGAACGCGGTCCTGTTTGGGCAGGCGCACGCGGATTTCGATCTCTTCGTCCGAACTGTCGACGCGCATCGTGTCAAGCAGCAGCCCACGGGTGACCAGTTGCACCATCGCGCCCACGGTCGCCACATCCGCGCCATAGCGACCAGCCTTTTCCACATCCACGTCGATCTGCCAATCGATGCCGGGCAGGGGCCGCGTGTCTTCGATCCGAACAAGGCCGGGCGTTGCATCGAATTGCGCCCGGGCAATGCCAGTCGCGTCCAGCAGGTCCTGCCAATTGTCGCCCTTGATCCGAAGATGCACCGGCTTGGCCGAGGCGGGGCCTTGGGCCAGTGGCAGCACTTCGGTGCGGATACCGGGGATTTTGCGCAACTCTGCGTTCAGCTCTTCGACGACATAGTCGCCGTCAAAATCAGGTGCCTTGATCTCACGCATCACGGTGTAGTCGGTGAACGGCACTGTGAACCAGGGTTCTTTGGCGTCGGGGCGTTCTTCCCACGGGATGGTTTCGATCTGCACCTGCCCGATCGTGTCGCGCGGGTTCTGCGCGCCGCCCGTGTTGGCGTTCAGCCCGCCACTGCCCGCAAAGGCAAAGGCGCTCCGAATTCCGGGGTGGGCAAGAACGATATTCTCCACCTGCTGCAAGAGCGCGTCTTTCTCTTCCAGACCGAGATTGCCGCGCGCCATAACATAGACGATGGCCTGTTCGGTCTCCGTCTCGACAAAGAAATCGACGCCGCGATTGTTGTTGATGAAATAGATGAGCGTTGTTCCGACAAAGACGAACACAACGCCGATCATCACCAGCGGCATGACCGCATTGCCCACGATGCCTTGGATCACGTAACCAAATCCGGATCGGCGGTAGCCTGCGCGCACCTTGCGGCGCCGTTCACCAAAGACCGCCTTGGCCACCCAAAGCGCGCCGCCACCCACGCGGTTGAACACCGCACCAATGCACATGAGCGCCGTGACCAACCCGACAAGGAACATGCCAAACAGGGTCACCATGGCGAGACCGATCAGGAACACATCAAAGAATGTCGGCAGCACGGACCCCCAGATGTTTTGCCCGTCCATCGCGCTGAATGCGGCTATAACCTGTGCCTGCAACGGTTGCACGCCAAGGATCGCCACCATCAGAACAAGCGAGATGACCGCTACGCCGATATGCGCCAGCAGCGGCAGCGCGGCGATCCGGTGCATCTGCGTGCCGCACCAGTCAATCAGACGGCCAAGCACACCGCCCATGACGGGCAGATAGATCAAGGCCACCACCAGCGATGCCGACAGCACAAAGATCAGCGTTACGGGCAACATCCCCATGAACTCACCGGGCACGCCGGGCCAGAACAACATCGGCAAGAAGGCACAAAGCGTCGTCGCCGTGGACGACACCACCGGCCAGAACATACGTTGCGCCGCCTCCACATAGGACCGCATGGGCCCGACGCCCGCCTGTTGCCGCTTGTCGGCGTATTCGACCACCACAATGGCGCCGTCCACAAGCATACCGACCGACAGGATCAGGCCGAACATCACAATGTTCGACACCGAGATGCCCATGATCGCCAGCAGCACGAAACACAAAAGGAACGACGTCGGGATCGCAAAGCCGACAAGAATAGACGCCCGTGGCCCAAGAAAGGCCAGCGACACGATCATCACCAGCGAGATCGCGGTCAGAACCGACCCTTCGAGCTGGCCCACCATCGACGCGACCTCGCGGCTGGTGTCGTTGGAGGTGCCAACCTCGACTGCCGCCTGCAGCCCTTCGGGCCATTCGGCGGATTTCTCGGCTACGACCTCTTTGACCAAGGTCGCGGTGTCGATCAGGTTAAAGCCTTTGCGCTTGACCACTTGCAGCGCCACAGTGTCCGCCCCGTTGAAACGTGCCGTCGACACGCGATCCTCGAACGTGAGGTTGATCTGGGCCAGATCGCCCAGTGTCACCACCCGGTCGCCATTTGTCTTTACCGGCAGGTTGTAGATGTCGCGCACGCTGTTGAAGGAGGACGGGATCTTGACCGCAAAAGCACCCTGATCGGTTTCGATCTCGCCCGCTGCAATCAGTTGGTTGTTGTTCTGCACCACGGTGATCAGCTCGCCCGCGGTGACGTTGTAGGCCTCAAGACGCAGGGGGTCGATGGTCACCTCGACCATCTCGTCACGGCTGCCCACAAGGCTCGCCTCAAGCACGGCGTCCAGCGCCTCCAGATCGTCCTGAAGCGCCTTGGCCACCCGCGCGATGGTCCGTTCGGGCACCGGGCCCGTCAGGTTCACGATGATGATCGGGAATTCGGAAAAGTTGAATTCGTCCAGCGTATATTGCTCGTACCCGCTGGGAAATTCGGCCTCGGCCTTGTCCATGGCGTCGCGCACATCGGCCATGACTTGGGTCTTGTTCCAGCCAAACTCGAATTCCAGCACCACGTTGGCATAGCCTTCGGCGGCGGTAGAGGTCATTTTGTCGAGCCCATCGAGGTCCGACAGCTCGGTCTCCATCGGCTGGATCAGCAGGTCCTCTGCGTCGGAGGCCGAAATGCCGGGGAAGGGGAGGGAGATGACGAGCGTGGGGATTTCGATATCCGGCTCGCCTTCTTTGGGCAAGCTCATATAGGCATAGGTGCCCACCGCCAGCGACAGGAAGATAAAGGCAATCACCATCCGCGCACGGGACGCGGCCCAGTCGACGACACCGGTCATTGGGTCTGCTCCTGATAGGTGGGCGCAACGGTGACGCCTGCGGTCACAAATTCCTGCCCGACAACAATCACGCTCAGCGTATCCGGCAACCCGGTCAGCCAGACGCCCTGCGCGGTGTCGCGCAGCACCGTAACGGGGTTGAAAGTGACAAGGCCCGCATCATCCACGCTGCGCAGGCCAATCTGGCCTTCGGTGTTCAGCGTGAGCGCCGAGGGCGGCAGCAGGTGCGCCTTGGCCCCCGCAGCCGAAATGGCGATGTCAGCGGTCTGGCCGTCACTGATCGACAGGTCGGAGTTGGGCACTTCGATCTCGACGCGGAAGGTGCGGGTGGTCTCATCCGCCGCACGGCTGAGGAATGTGACGGTGCCTGCAACCTCTTGACCGCCCGCAGCAAGGCGCGCCGTCGCGGCTGCGCCGACCTTGACCCGGTTCACTTCGGTCTCGGGGACAAAGGCCACCAGCTTGATCGGGTCCAGCTGGATGATGGTGGCGCAGAGCGATCCGGGCTGCAGCAGGCTGCCCAGTTCTGCGGTGTCGCTTTCCAGCAGCCCGGCAAAGGGCGCGTGGATGTCGAGGCGGGAAAGTTCCTTTTCCGCAGAAGCGACGGCAGCGAGCGCGCTTTCGATGGTGGCGTCGGCGGCCTGAATGCCGGACCGGGCCGCCGTCACGCCCGCGCGCGCAGCCTCAAGCGAAGCCTCAGCGGAGGCCACCGCCGCTTCGGTGTTTTTCACACGTGTCTCGGCGGCAAAGCCTGTCTCGCTCAGCCGTTGCGCGGCGTTCTGGTTGACCAGCGCTTCGTCCAGACGCGCCTGCGCTTCGATCACGCGGGCCTGCGCCTCGGGCACGCGGGCCTCTGCCTCGGTCTTGCGTGACGTGGCCTCGGTGGCGCGTGCGCGCATCTCAGCGAGGGTCGAACCGCGGGTGCCCGGATCAAGTTGGCACAGCAGCGCGTCTTCCTCCACAAATGCGCCCTTGCGCAAGGGCGGAGAAATGACCGTCGATGTGGTTTCGGCGCGCACTTCGACCTCGCGGGCCGCTTCTGTCTGGCCGCGCAGCAAAACGGCGCTGTTGATTTCGCGTGCAATCGACCTGCGGGCCACAACTTTGATCAAATCATCGCCGGGCGCGTCCGCTTCTGCGACCTCTTCAGCCTCGGCTGTGGCATCCGTTTCAGTGTCCAGAGCCGCGGTTTCACCCCCGCCGGACTGTTCGGCAAGAAACGCCAATGTCCGGTCCCGTTCAATCACCCACAGGTACAGTCCCACGCCAACAAGAAGGGCAAGGATCAGTGACACAACACGCATGGTTTTCAATTTCCCAGTTGGTTCCGCGCAATAAGCGACATGGATTCACATCCATATAGGAACACTTACGACTAAACTAACCAGTTCAGATTACTTTTTTTGCGCCTCATGCGCAATGTGTCCGGTTTGTCGCAGGCAAGGGTCAGTGTAGCGTGACACGAAAAACTGCAGTGAATTACACGAAGAGTTGCAGCAAACCGGTTTTGCTTGAACGGCAGTTTTACGCTCGTTGGACGGCTCTTCGAGCATTCCGCAACACAATTTCCGGTGGCTGGCTCGGTTCGAAGCGGGCGATGGGCGGTCAGGACACACCTCTGATCACAGCGTCGGCAACCCAGCCAAAGCCGGAATTCACATACATCAAACTCCATGATGAAGTTTCAAGAGCAGCTCAGCGACAGAGGAGTGAAACTGACCGGCCAGTTCTTCAACGTCGTTACCGGCATCAGACATGGCATTTCGGAACTCCTCTTCGCTCATAGAGAGCAGACGGCTCGGGTCTTGCTCCGCGACGTCGTAAATCCAATGCTGATGCAAAAACTTGCCCCATAACCACTGGGGAGCGACCTTGTGTCCATCGTATCCAGGGCAAACTCAGCCCGAAGCGGACGTTGCCGAAGCGCTTGATCAATCACGTACAAGTGGCTTGTACGCCTTTCTGCGTTCCATCATGCTCAATCCCTGATAGAAAGAGGAAATTCAAACCAACTTCCGAGTTCTAAACATTGAAGCGATTGATAGACGCAAGCCATGCTGATGCCAAAAAGCACTTTCTAAAGGGCAGCAGCTACTTTAACGGCGATTTCCCTGAGTACGTAAGTTTCGAACCAATGTTGGCAGAAGTATCTGCGGTGTTGGGAGACAAAAACCTTTCTGACTTCGCATCCAAGTGGCCAGCAAATTATAGTGGGGTGAACTACAGCTTCACAGCAAACAAGGACGGTAGATTCTCCTGGCGTCCCTATGAGCTAATCCATCCTGCTATCTACGTTCGCCTTGTAAATCTCATATGCAAACCGGAAAACTGGGCGCAGGTTACTGCTCGTTTAGCGTCATTTGAGAAAGGCGCTGTCGTGTGCTGCAGTTCACCCGTCATGTCCATAGATGACCAATCGGATCAAGCTGCACAGGTGAGAAACTGGTGGCAGGCAGTAGAACAACAGTCTATTTCGCACTCCCTTGATTTCAGTCACTTGATCCATACTGACGTAACTGACTGTTATGGCTCTCTCTATACCCACAGCATCTCATGGGCGTTGCATGGTTTGGAAACAGCCAAGAAAATGAAAGGAGAAAAAAAGCTCCTTGGCAATCAGATCGACGGACTGATCCAATCAAGCCGATATGGCCAAACCAATGGCATCGCCCAAGGTTCTGTACTCATGGATTTCATAGCAGAGTTGGTCCTTGGCTGGGTCGACCTGCAAATCACCGAAGAGCTTGGCGAAGCGCTGGGCTTCAGGATTCTACGTTACCGAGATGACTACAGAATTTTCGCCAACAGTGATGTTCATGCTGAGGCTATCTTAAAGGTTGTGAGCGACAAGTTGCGTTCCGTTGGAATGAAGTTGGGCGTCGCCAAGACTCAGGTATCGCCTAACGTTGTCGAAGGAGCCATCAAGCCAGACAAACTAGCGGGAATTGAGCTACAAGATTTGGGAACTACAAATGCCAAGACCTTGCAAAAGCAGCTTTTGCGGCTCCACGCATTTGGACTACGCTATCCCAACAGCGGAGCGTTGAGGCGGCTTCTGAGCGAGTTTCACACGAAGATCGTCGCCCAAAAGGACAAACCGGATGACCTGGAAGTGCAGATCGCTATAGCAACCGATCTGGGTTTGACTTCTCCGCAGGCGTTCCCGGCGGTAGCAGGCATTCTGAGTCACCTAATTTCTCTCAGTGAACAGGATCAGAAAGAAGTTCTGTGGGGGCGAGTCCGGGACAAAATGCATCGAGTTCCATACAACGGGTACTTGGAAATCTGGCTACAACGCGTAACCAAGCCAAAATCTGTTGGTTTTGACTTGGTTAGCAATGAAAATATCTGCCGGATCGTAAACGGTGAAATTGTTCAATTATGGGAGAGCGGTTGGGTCGGAAGCAAAAGCCTCAAAACCGCGCTAGACGCATCAAAAATCTTGGTTGATGATCCAACTAGCATCCCCGAAGTCGTCGCCCCGAAGGAAGTCGAGTTGTTCACAAAAAATGCGTGGGCGTACTGAACGACAGCGATAATGGAAAGCGTTTAAGGCATTAGCTTAATGGAGATGAAGTGAAAAACCCTGCTGTTAAGTGGCTTCTCAACGGGGTAGTGCCCGGTCTAGTGGTAGCTGGTATCTTGGCCTTTGGGGTCACGTCTTTCGGCCTTATCGAGAACTGGGTCAAGCGAGCAGCCCTCGACGCTTTTCCGGACGGTTCTCTGGTGCTGATATCAAAATCAACAAAGAACTGCCCAGAAAGGTGGGAGCTATTGGGTGAAGTCTCAATTCTGGGCTGGGACCCAGAAGAAGGAGATGCAAAAGCGTTTGGTTCCTTTGGCGGTAAGTCGCTAGATGACTTCGGTGACAGACGCGATGCTGACAGATGGGGGTATAGTTTCGACTATTTCCGGCTTTTTGCATGTGGAAAGATCTGAATGGTGCACAAGTCGCAATTCTCGCAGCAACGGAGAAGAACGATAAAATCAGAGCGCAGAACTGGTGCAAAAATCGGTTCCACCAACCACCTGGTAGGAAGTTGCAAGGCAGACTTTGCAAAGCCTGCTTTCTGCGCTTAGCTCCCGCCCTGCAGCAACTTCAACAACGCATCCCCCATATCTCGCCCGTTCTGCTGCATTCCAGCGGCATTGTAGTGTGGGTCGCCAGCATCCAACGGATCAACCTGGTTCCCGGCGGCTGGTTGGATCACCCGGAAGTCGGCAATCGCGTTAGGGTGCCCACTGTCCTGGTCAAAGCGGTTGAGCCACTGCTGGCGATAGCTTCCAAAGCCCGGATTGCCGTTGGCATCTGTGTTGTCCACGACATGCTGGGCGATGTTGGTCAGCACCATTGGCATGGCACCAAACAGGGACCGCACCTCGGCGAAGAAGGACAGGTATTCCGGGGTATGGGCCGTGTCATAGCCTTCTGGCCCGTCAGGGGTGTTGAAGCCGTCGTTCTGACCGAGTGACCAGATGGCACCGACAACCTCGTGGGCAGGCCCCAGAGCTTCCACAGCAGTCTTCATGGCAACCATCTCGTTCCACATGCGCGAGGCCGTGTTCTGCTGTTGCGTGGTCTCGATCACCGCGCGGCTCGGGTGCCGCCAGTCTTGCGTGTTCATCAGCCCCGAGCCGGGGTCGCCAAGGGCCATGACCAGAAGCGGTCGGTTGCGCGCGGCTGACCAACCTACGAGGCGCGAGGCGGCGGCATGGACTGGAGACATGCGAGACGCGCCTGGTGCGCCCATGACCGGCTCGATCATCGGGAAGGGGATGTGCCGTTCGGCACCAACCGTGCCATAGATGGGCGAGGTTCGGAGGCAGGGCATGTACCAAAGGCGCGGATCGTAAGCGATCTCGTGATTGTCCTTGGTCACGAAGTCGGATCTGTCCGTCGTCAGGTTTTTTGGTGCCAATGGCGGCCTAAACTGAGAGAGAGTTTGGCTCATCTGGTTGGCTTGATGATGCGGCGTGCTGTCGATGATGCAAGCGCCGGGCTT
>NZ_CANNDO010000003.1 GCF_947503385.1 uncultured Tateyamaria sp. | reverse complement strand
CTATCTGAAGGCACATCACACGGCGACCAGTTGGGACGTCGAAAAAGGGGGGCGTTGACGCCTGATTGGCCTGACCAAGGGCGGCATGAATACCAAACTGCACGCCGTTCGCGACAGCCAGGGACGCTAGCTGAACCCGTTCGTGACGGCTGGTCAGGTCAGTTGACCGCATCGGTGCACGGGCGTCGGTCAGCAGCCTGCCAAAGGTGGATTGGCTGCTCGGTACCCGTGGATATGACGCCAAATGGTTCAGAGAAGCGTTGCAAGACAAAGAGATACGCCCTGCATACCAGGTCGAAAGCAACGCAAGACAACACTAAAATACGACAAGCGCCGCTACAAACATCGCAACCGGATCGAGATCCTGTTTGGGAGGTTGAAAGACTGGCGGCGTGTGGCGACCCGATACGACAGGTGCCTGAAGGTTTTCCTATCCGCAATCGCCTTTGCTGCACTCGTTATTTACTGGCTATGAGTCCTGACCCTTAGACGCGCTAATGTCCCGTCCTTCAGCCGAAAAAGATCAGACACGGTCGCTCAGTTTTTTTGAACCGTGAAACACGCGGTCGGTTAGAAATCACTGCGTCCCGACTGTTGAGTCAGCAAGCCGACGCGCAACATTGGACAGCTGCGCCGGCGTCAGAGCGCGACAGGTCAAGCTTACGATCTCAGAGAACGGTTGTTTCTCGCTGGTTTGCATCAAACAGGATCGCTCGCGATGATGTCTGCCTTGTTTAATTGCGGCAAAACAGGCTGTCATTTTTGGTCGGCCTATCTTTGGTATGTGCCTGAATCCATCATTCGCTGCTTTTTTGTGACATCAACAATGTGGGTATCAAGAGCAGTAGCCTCGCACGGCGTGAACCTCAGGCCCATCTTCGATCGCCGCCAAAGAAAATCCTCGGCGCATCGTACCCACTCATTCGCTACAGCCCAATCAACTTCGCACGCAAAAACGCCGTGTCCGAACGGTATACCCATCTGCTCTTTGGTCTTGATATCCTCAAAGATCGCCCAGCAATGGGTGCCATATTGACGGAACAGTCTGCGGATTGTGAAATCATCGAGGAACGGCAGCCTCGCACGCAGTTTTTCAATCCACTCTTCTCTCTTGGAAACTGCGAAGTCCCCTCCAGGCAGGCAGGCTGCGGCAGTCCAAGGCCGTGTGTGCCGGTCAAGCGCCTTGTCGATCTTGATCAGCGCCTCTTCAGCCAATGTCCGGTAGGTTGTAATTTTGCCCCCAAAGACATGTAGGGCAGGGGCGTTGCCATTTACGTCAAGTTTCATGACGTAGTCGCGTGTGGCAGCCGTGGCAGAGCCTGCGCCATCGTCGTACTGTGGTCTGACGCCGGAATATGTCCAGACAATGTCTGCTGGCGTTACCGTTTTCCGGAAGTATCGGTTCACGAAATCGATCAAATAGTCGATTTCAGCGGTGCTGCATGTCGGTCTAACGTTTGGATTTGCGTGCTCGCAGTCTGTCGTGCCGATAAGAGTAAAGTCTTCTTCATACGGGATGGCGAACATGATCCGACCATCTGTTCCCTGAAGAAAGTAACTTTTGTCATGATCAAAAAGCTTTCGGGTCACAATATGACTGCCCCGTACGAGCCTGATGCCGCCACTTGCATTCAAACGCATCACATTTTGCGCAACATCCTCGACCCAGGGACCGCCGGCGTTGACGATTATCTTGGCTCGGCAAAGCTGCGTGCCGCCTTGGATGTCCCGGAGCTTAATCTCCCAGATTCCATCCTTTGCGGCTACAGATATGACCTTGGTGCGCACGAAAACGGTTCCGCCTTTGTCTGCCGCGTCGCGCACATTCAAAAGGGTCAGCCTACTGTCTTCCACCCAACAATCAGAATACTCGTATGCAAATTCGTATTGGTCATTTAGAGGCGCGCCTTCAACAGCTGTTCGAAGATCCAGCGAGGATGTTGCAGGCAACAGATTTCGTCGACCTAATTGGTCATAAAGAAAGAGCCCCAAGCGGATCAGCCAGCGCGGCCGACGGCCTTGCAGCCACGGCATGGCACGGACAAGGAGACGAGAAGTGGGCGTATTGCTCTCGAACCGCATGTCCGAATGGACCGGCAGGACAAAGCGCATCGGCCAAGAGATATGCGGCATCGCCTCCAGCAGCACTTCGCGTTCTGCTAAGGCTTTGCGCACCAATCCAAACTCGAAATACTCAAGGTACCGCAGCCCGCCATGGAACAACTTTGTGGATGCCGATGACGTCGCCGACGCAAGGTCATTCATTTCTGCCAAGCCAACGCGATAGCCACGTCCCGCCGCATCACGGAAAATGCCAGCACCGTTGATGCCCCCTCCGATGACAAAAACATCAAAGATATCGTCAGTCTGCGACACGGTATTCTCCAGTCAACTGGCCAGCGGAAGTACCTAGGTTTAAGCGTATGAGGCAGCGCAAGCGCATCTTGCCTGATGCAAAGCGAATGCCAGATCGCTTCGGCGATTTGGTCAGGCCGCCACCTTGACTGTCAGAATATCAGCAACCTTCAATGCAAGAGACTCGCCAAGAACGCGGTTGTTTTCTGGCGTAAAGTGGATGCCATCAACACCATCGGTCGTAATGTGATCACCTGCGTTCAGGAAATGCACTTTCATGAAGTCAGCCAAGTCTGAATACAGCTTTCCCAACTCTGCCGATTTCTCATGCGCACCGCCGAACAATGACTGGAAATAGGCATGTGGCATCGGTGTCAGGGGTGGCGGGGAGACAATCAGCACTTCTGGCGCAGGGTATGTCGTCCCGACCCCGCCCGCAGACCCAAGCACCTGACCAACGAGTTTTGAGACGCCAGCCGCAATCTCAAACGGCGTTCGGTGGAAATATGCCTTTGTGTCATTGGTGCCCAGCATGATGATCACCAGATCCAGCGGCAAATGGCTTGCCAATGCCGACGGCAGATAGGCGCTTCCATCAAGGCGTGGGTCCGTCGGATCATTCAGCATCGTTGTACGCGCACTGAGGCCTTCTTCGATGATCGTGTACCCGTCTCCCAGCTTGGCCCGCATCACGCCGGTCCAGCGTACATCAGCCGGATATCTCGTGGTGGGCAAACCTTCTTCTACCGGGATCCAGCCCCACGTCAGGGAATCGCCGAAACACATAATGCGTCTGTCTGACATAGACTTTTTCCTCTTCTAGAGTTGTTCAAGTTTTGCGGGTGTTCAGGCCGTAGAAAATTGCAGCGAGCAGGATGATCAGCCCGCGTGCAATTTGTTTGCCGGGTTCCGGTACGCCAAAACTGGTCATGGAAACGAACAGGAGTGCGAAACACATCACGCCAAAGAATGGGCCCCAGACACCTCCGTCACCGCGACCGAAAATCACGCCACCGAGGATTGTCGCAGCAACCGCGTCTATTGGCATTTCGAGGCCAAGCCTGAGGCTGCCGACTGCAACCGCCGCAGATTGAACGATTGCTGCAATTCCTGCAAAAAGACCGGCGATGACGTGAGCCATCAATACGGTTCGTTCAACGGGTACACCGCTGAAGTGCGACGCAGTTGGGTTTTCACCCACGGCCATTACAAACTGACCATAGACAAATCGGGACAGAAACACGGCCATAACAGCTGTCAGTGCAACCCAAAGCACAACGGGCAATGGCACAGGCCCCCATTTCATCTTGTAAATGTCGTTCATCAGTTCCGGCATGTTGCCCGGGGGTTTGCCGCTTGCCACAAACTGCACAAAACCCCCGATGATCACCGTGACCGCAAGCGTTGCGATCACTGCGGATACACGCCGTTTGGCCACAAGATATCCGTTGAAGAGACCCACAAGGCAGCCAATGCCAAGTGACACAAGCAAGATCAGCGGGAGTGGGAGATCGCCCAGCAGACCTGACGCAATCATGTAGTTGACCAAGAGCAGAACACCGGCACCTGACAAGTCAATCGAACGCACTCGCATCACCAGCAACTGACCCAATACCAGAATGCCCAAAGGGGCCACCTGACGCACAAAAATGCCCATCACGTTGGCGTTCATCAATTGTGGTTTCGTCAGCCAGAGCGTTGCCAGCAAAATGACGAACACGATGTATGCTGGCGGTATTCGAGCGGCGGATCGTAAAACATTTGTCATGGTCACAGCCCCATCTTTTTCCGGGACTGAAGGCCGACAACCAGCAAGAGTATGACGCCTTTTATGGCCCCTTGGAGGAAGGCCGATAGGTTCGCGAGGTTCATGCCGTTTGCCAAAAGTGACATCAGGATCGCGCCAATAATGGTTCCGTGCAGGCCACCCACGCCGCCCGAAAGCTGTGTGCCACCGATGGCAACGGCCGTGATTGAATCGAGTGCGAACTGTGACCCGACACTCGGGTCACCCGAAGCGATCCGACCTGCGATGAAGAGCCCGGCCAATGCCGCGAAACCGGCGCTTATGACGTAGGCGAGAACAATGTTGCGTTCGTCTTTCAGACCAAAATTGTGTGCTGTGTCCAATTGCCCGGAGGCGTTACCGCCGCCGATGGCAAAGAGATGCAAGCCAAAGCGAGAACCGTGCACGATCTTCCAACCGAGGCCCACAATGACGATCCCCCAAAAGACCGGCGCCGGAACGCCAAGGACTGATCCGGTCACTATCGTGACCACAAAATCTGGAACAGATCCGCCGGCGACAGGGCGCAAGAGCTGCGCAATCCCAAGAACGATAAACTGAGTGGAAAGCGTCGCGATAATCGGATGTACGTTTAGTTTGACAATTGCGACCCCGTTGACCAGGCCGACACAAATCGCAGCCAGAAAAACAAGCGGGATCAACGCGTAGGGTGATCCGTCCAGTGCGAGTATGGCTGTGGTCAAACTCATCACAGAACCGACCGATAGGTCCATTCCTGCGAGAATGATCACGATCATCTGACCGATTGCGACTATGATGAGCGGCATCGCCTGCGCAAGCAGGTTGGACGCATTCTGTGGCGTTGCGAAATCATCCGATTTGACCAACAGCAACAGAATTGTTGCAATGATGATGAGCAGGGCGGCCCACCAGTTCCCCTGCCGAGAGTTTTTTCCAAAGAAACGGTTGATTTTGCGGCGATGCATGGATGTCTTGCCTGTTTTTGTCATGAGGTCAGTGCCGCATTGAGAATGTTATGTTCGGATGCCTCTGCGCCCGCCAACTCGCTCACAATTTTGCGGTCGTGCACGACGAGCAGCCTGTCACAAAGGCCGATGAGCTCTACCGTTTCGCGTGACAGAACGAGGATCGCCATCCCGCGCTGTGCCAGTTCACGCAGCAGGCGATAAATTTCAACTTTTGCGCCGATGTCCACGCCGCGCGTTGGCTCTTCGATGATCAGAATGTCCATATCCGAGGCGAGATAGCGGCCCAGTAGCACTTTTTGCTGATTTCCGCCGGACAGCGTTCCAACCGGGGTAGTGGAACTTCCTGCTTTGATATTCAGATCTGCCATGATCCGGCGGGTAACATCGGCAACTTTTGCGAGGGGTTTGAAGCCTGGTCGCGCTGATTGAAGTCCGATGCCGATGTTTTCGCGGATGGCAGCCCCCAGCAACAGGCCCTCTTCTTTGCGGTCTTCGGGCACGAAACCAAGGCTGAGCTGCTGCATGTTCCGCACTCCGGCTGAGGCGGTCACCGGCAGCAGCACAGTTTGACTGCCAATACGCACTTTACCTGAATTGGCCGCATATTGTCCGATCATGGATCGGACGATCTCGCTCTGGCCCTGACCTTCCAAGCCAGCCAGCCCGAGGATTTCGCCTGAATGCAGATCAAAGGAGAGGGGGCTCGCTTCTGGGGTCAGGCGTAGATCCTGACACGATAGCCTTACCGGGCCGAGGTCACGGGCTCGATCCGGGAACAGATCGTTCAATTCGCGCCCCACCATAAGCGTAATGAGCCGTTCCGGTGTCAGGTCGCTGAGGGATTGCGTGGCCACGTGGGCACCGTCCTTCATGATCGTCACATCGTCACAAATCGCAAAGATTTCATCCATGCGGTGCGAAATGTAGACGATCGCCTTACCCTTTGCCTTGAGCTTTTCGATCCTTGCATTGAGCACTTGAACGTCCGCCGCATTCAAAGCGGCCGTAGGTTCATCAAGGATGAACACCTGTGCGTCTGCTTTGATTCCATGGGCGATTTCAACGAATTGCCGCTGCGCGATGCTCAATTCAGAAACCAGCGTATTCGGATCAAGGGACATACCAAGTTCGGATAACGCTTCTTTGGTTCGCTGTGCCATTTCGGCACGGTGCGGGGAACCAAAACGTCCCATGATCTCTTTGCCGAGAAACATATTCTCTGTGATCGATAGGTTTGGCAGCAGCGATAACTCTTGAAAGACTGTCGAAACTCCTGCGGCAAGTGCTTGACTGGGGTTGGCAAAACAGACTTGGCGCCCAGCAATGGCAATCTTGCCCGCGTCCGGTTGATGCACGCCTGCAAGAATTTTCATCAGCGTCGATTTTCCCGCGCCGTTCTCACCCATGAGGGCGTGCACTCGGCCAGGGCGAATTTCGAACGAAATGTCATTGACGGCGAGAGTGGGACCAAAGTGCTTGGTCACACCTTTGAAGGTGACAGCTGGCAGCATGATATCCGATCACTTCGATTGAAAAGTGCTCTCGCGGTTTTTGTTCCGCGAGAGCAGAACTGACAGGGAGGGTGTCAGTTGCCGTAGAGTTTTTGCAAAGTCTCTTCCGGCAATTCAGTCGGCCACCAAACATTGGCGGACAGGTCTTCGCGGTAGTACTCCGCGACCTTGTCAGCGTCCCAACCTTCTGGCTCGTAGACATAGTGCTTGTGCAACGCTTCACCCTCCAGAAGCGCGACAGCGGCGCGTACACCGGCGGCGGCTTGGGATGGGCTGTATTCAGCAGCGATCGACGGATAGCCCATATTGAGCCATTGGCCGAAGAAGCCGTTGTTACCCTCTCCAGTGATCGGTGGGATATCAGCACCAAATTCAGACAGTACGTCGACACAGGCGCGCGTCATGTCAGCACCGGACGACCAAATCGCATCGACGTCAGGATCGTTGAGGTAAAAGGTTTCGCAGAGGTTTTTGCCAAGATCATAGACCCAGCTGCCATAATCCTCTTGAGTGATCTCGATGTTGGTGCCGTCAAGCGACTGCATCAATCCATTGTAACGGTTGATGTCCTCAGGGTGCGATGGCAACCCCCGGAGCACCCAGATCTTGCCCTCTCCGTTAAGTTGCGCGACGAGGAAGTCGCCCATTACGCGGCCAAAATTCTCTGCGCCTCCCTGAATTTCAACTGTAAAATTCTGGTTTTCTGTGCGGCCCGTGTGAACAATAACGGGAATGCCGGAGTCGATCGCCTTTTGAATGCCCGCATCTGCAGAAGTGGGTGTAACCGGCATTACGATCAGAACATCGGGGTCCTGTGCGATCAAATCTTCGATATCTGCGACCTGTTTGGCCTGATCGAAATTGGCGTCAAGCATGACGAAATTTTCGATGCGGGCATCTGCGTCAGCGACGCCCTGCGCTTCGTGTGCGGTCTGCACCGTCCATGTGTTCGCGTTTACACCGAAATGGCTCATCGCGATTGTCCAGGGCGCGTCATTCTGAAACGAGCCCCCTGCGACGACGCTGTTGCCTTCGGCGCGTGGCTCAACTCCATCCATCAGGGTCACGTCCTGCGCCAGTGCGGTCGAGCCAAGGAATGCGGCAAACAGGGTTGCTGTTACCATTCGAGTAGCGGTCATTTGGGTCTCCTCCCCTTGAATTGCTCACAATTTCAACGCGGATTCTGTCACCTGAAGCCGACGCAGTTGTTGTCCGCGATGGCGATCAGCACGTCGTTGTGAGTCTTCTCCTGAGCTCGTTTCAAACAATGTTCGGATCAGCGTGTCAATACTTATTCATGTTGAATGAATAAGTATTCCGATTGAACTGACGCTTGATCGCTGACATGTTCACGTCAATTGAATAAGTGGAAGATTGGGCGGTGTTCCGGTTTCGCGGCGCGAAAAAATGACATGAAAACAGTACTATGCTTTGGTGACTCGAATACCCACGGTCAAGTTCCCGGCGGTACCCCACTTGACAGATTTGGCCCCAATGAGCGTTGGCCCGGGATACTCAGAAATGAGCTTGAACCCGATTGGTACATCGTCGAAGAGGGGTTAAGCGGGCGTACAACGGTACATAAAGACCCGATCGAAGGGGACATCAAAAGCGGCAGACAATATCTGCGCCCCTGCTTGATGAGCCACGCGCCACTTGATTTGGTGATTTTAATGCTTGGAACGAATGACCTCAAAGCGCGGTTCAATCAACCCGCGACCGAAGTCGCGATGGGCATTGGCTGCCTGGTACACGATATCCGCGAGTTAAATCCTGGCCCGGAAGGGCAATGCCCCGAAATCCTTGTTGTCGCGCCGCCGCCAATGCTGGACGATATTGGCGAATGGGAAGGAATATTCTCTGGAGCACAACCCAAGAGCCATCAGCTTGCACATGAATTCGAGGTGATCGCAGACTCTCTGGAAGTACATTTCTTTGATGCCGGAACGGTTATCACGTCCGACCCGGCAGACGGTTTTCATATGAGCCTCGACGCGCATCGAAACCTTGGGAAATCCATTGCCAAAGAAGTGCTCAACATTGGATGGGCAACCTGATGCCAGACATGCGCTTTGCCCCACCCAACCCCATACGTATTGCGGATCGATCCAGCGGTATGAACGCAGTCAGCATTCGCAGTTACAATGAACGGCTGGTATTGTCGTTACTGCTGCAAAACAAAGGCTTGTCGCGGATGGAAATCGGCAACCGCACCGGCCTGTCGGCGCAGACTGTATCGGTCATTATCCGTTCGCTGGAGCAAGAAGGTTTGGTTGCAAAGGGCGCGGCCGTGAAGGGCCGGATGGGTCCACCCACCATCCCCTTGTCGCTGAACCCGGAAGGGGCCTACTCCGTTGGCATCAGCCTTGGTCATCGCCATACAGACGTGGTGATGATCGACTTTGTAGGTCAGGTGAAGTTCCATACTACACTGCCGCTTCCAAGCGACACTACCCCGTCCAACCACTCCAAGCTTGTGGCCACAGTAAAGGAAGCTTTGGATGCCCTTCCAGACAAGCAAGAGGGCCGCATGGCAGGGATTGGCATCGCCATGCCTGAGGATCAGGAAGAACTGGCGCTTGGACCAACCGGCATAGCTGAGCAATTTGAGACACTTGGCCAAGAGATTGAGACAGCGCTAGGCATTGAAGTCTATGTGCAAAACGACATCACAGCCGCCGCTGCGGGAGAAAGCATGTTCGGCGCAGCGAAGTCACTCGATGACTATCTGTTCTTTTACATCGGTGCACGATTGCATCATCGGCTTGTTCTGAACCACCAGATTTTCCAAAGCCGTGCGAATATCAGCAAGCCTGCTGGCTTGATCGATCTTGAGCAAAGGCTGTTGGTCTCAGGCCAGCAGAATGATCTGCTCTGGGATCGAGGTGCGAAGTGGCCAGACTTCGGCGTACACAAAGTGTTATGGTTGCAAGATTGCGTTGAATCACTCAACGCGTCGCTAAGCGCTGCATCCCAATTCCTACCCGTTAGCACAGTCATCGTGTCGTCCTATGCACCGACCGAAATCTGCGATGAGATTGTTGATGCACTAAAGCAAGCAAACGGAAACATTGAGGTAAAAAAAGGAGAACTTCAGCTGTCTCCGAAGGCCATGGGTGCCGCAAGCCTGCCGTTCGGGTCCAAGTTCACAGTGAGCTGATCTCGGCTGACCCGGACCAGTTAGCTGCTGCGAATACACAACAGTCGGGTTCACCGGAGACCTGTTTCCTCTGCCAGATTTAGGTAGCGTCTGTCCCAACGAAGGAGACGGACTGAATGAAGGGATACCGACTAAGCGAAAAACAGACCATCTCGATCCTGACGAGCCAGCAGAGCCGCGTAGCAACGGCCGATGTGTGCCGCCCGCATGGGACTAGCCCGGCCACGTTCTACAAGTGGAAAGCGAAGTACGGCGGACTGGATCTGTCGGACGCCCCCCTCAGTCGGGCGAAATGCATCCGCCAGTGCCAGAAACATTACTAGAAAACGCCATTCCAGTGGCCCATGGACAGGGGGTCAGACACAGTTTTGACCACTCTCGCGATCTCTTTAGGCCGATAGTTCGATTGAGGTTTCGCAGTCAAAAATTCCGGTAATCGCGTCGCGGACACTGTTGACGACGGGCCCGTCTGGTGCCGTTTGATAAAGTGCAAGCTGGGATTCTGCGAGATTTGGCAATTGCGTTTCGTCAATGCTGATCCCAGGTACGTCTTTGACAACAGACTCAGGGATCGGCGCGATGCCCAAGCCAAACTGAACTCCTGATATCTGTCCCGCAGTCGAAGGGCTGGTACAGGCGACCTGATGCTTTAATCCCGCTGCCGCCAATGCGTCCAGAGCGCGGGCACGCCAGTTGCAGCCTTCTTTCGCAAGAACCAGTGGCACGGCAGAACCGTCAACAACCAATCCCGGTTTCTTCGCCCAGACCAGCCTCTCGGACGCAAGCGGCATTGCTGAAGAGGGGAACTGTGGGCTGCCATCGGACAGGATTGCGAGATCAACAAGCCGGGCATCGGCGGCTTTGATGAGATCGCTGGTAAAGTCGACTACCAGTTCGATCGAGACATGAGGATGCGCTATTTTGCAGGTTCGCAACACGTCCGGAATGCAGGCCAGACCGACATCATCGGTGATGCCTAAACGCACGGTTCCGGTGGTTAAATCCCGCCCAAACCGGTGACCCACTTCTTGCGCAAGGGCAAGGAAACGTTCGGCATAGGCAACAAAGGCCAACCCTTCGTCATTCGGGCGCATCCCGTCATAATTGCGATCAAAGAGCACCCGGCCAGTGCTCCGCTCAATGCGTTTCACGTACTTGCTGACGGCGGATGGTGTCATGTTCAACGCCTCGGCGGATCGGCGCACGGACCCGAACTCGGCCAGTGCCACGACGACGCGCATCGCGTCTTGCTTTAAGACCTGTGACAGATGACTAGCCATGTCAGCCCCCATATGGTGTGTCGGGTTTGGCAACGGTGTGATGATAAAAGTTCCGTTTTGGACATGCAAGATGTGGTTTAGGGTGCGGCTATGTCCATCGTATCCTCACTTCCAGAACACGAGCATGACCGGGACCGGTTGCCCTTTACGCTTCGGCGACTGATCCTTCTTCAGGCGGTCATGAACACCTGTCAGTTTATTGCCTTGCCGTTCCTTGCCCTCGGGCTTTCGACGATCCCTGACATTGGGTTGGCGGGTGCGGGCGTAGCAATCGGCACCTATCTGGGTGTTGGGCGGATTTCACCTTTGCTGCTGGGTCCGTTGGCGGACCGCGTCGGCCTTTGGAGGATGGTTTGTACAGGTTTGGCAGTGCGGGGCGCCTGCCTTTTGTTGGTTCCCTTGATCAGCAACACCTCTGGCGCAATCGGCGTGGCTATATTCCTTGGTCTTGGTGTGGCCGCATATGAAACTGGTATTTACGGGGTGATGGCCGCGCAGCCTGCCAAATACAGAGAACACTTGCTGATGGCCAATGTGCAGGCGCTCAATGTCGGATGCATGGTTGGACCAGTAATTGGGTTCGCCGCGGTGATGGTATCGTTCCAACTGGCCTTTATTATACCAGCTGTGGTTTTCGTCTCGCTGTCGCTTACATGCGTACTGAACCACCACACCGAGTATCGGTGTGCGTCAGAGGGCACGGTTACAGCCAACATCATGCGAGTGCTGAAGGACCGGCAGTTTCTTTGGATGTGCCTTGCGCTGGTTCCGTTTTGGGCATTGTTCGCCCAATTGTTTGGTGCCTTGCCCGTTCTGATGGCAAGAGCAACGGACAGCGACGCGATGGCTGGAACCGTTATCTTTTTGAATGGTTTTGTGGGATTCTGTGCGGTGCCGCTTTATGCGTATTTGGCAAAGAGGCTGAGCGCTTTGGCCCTTTCTGCTGTTGGCTGCGGACTTGGGGCTGTCGCTACTTGGTTTCTTGGTCCTTGGGCAGGCGCTGCGTTCCTTGTTTTATTGATCAGTCTGTTCTCCATAGCGGAAACATTCGTAACGACGGCCGCAGATGTCACGACCTCCAGATTTGCAGATGGCAAATCCACGGGCAGCTATTTCTCGGTTCTGAATGTGAGCATTGGCCTTGGGTCGGCAATCGGCGCTCCACTTGGAATGATGGCGATTTCCGGAGACGGGCAGGTCAGCTTCGCGCTTGTTGGTATGGCAGGTATTGTTTCGCTTTTCATGCTGCTTTTGGGCGGGAAACCGACAACAGCTCATGCGAGGAATGTTCTCGAAAAATAACGCTTCAACTGGGTCTGCACAGTTCCCGAGCCACCGTATGCGAGACGGTGCACCGGCAGGCGTTTGTGGCTGCGGTCGCTTTGTCTATGTGGACGCAACTTGCCTTGGGAAAGGGCCCAGTGTGACCAAACACTCCAAGACACATGCCTTTTCTCCAAAAATGAAAGTGCTGACACCCATGGGCCGTGAAACCAAGCGCGCGAGGTCCATCGTGGTTAACAACTTCAATAAGCCCACACTGCTCCCAATCCTGCAAGACTTCGTCGACCCGATGGGCGCACGCCCAGTTCTTCGATCATCTTGCGTGGAGATCGGAAACGAAGCTTCATCATGAAAATATTGCCACAACTCGAAGGCATCGAGCTTTTGACATGGCCGTTTTTCATAACACTTCGACGGTCCTGACCCTAAACGCGGACAACGACATAACGAAGTTCAACGAAGACCTAGGCAATCTAGTTGTGCAGAAGCCTTATGCAGCCAGGCGATGAGTGACCGTGCAAAGGTTGCCCTTACCGTTGCTGCCACGCTTTGTACCAAGTTTTGCTGATCCTTGGGTTCAGCAAAGTATGATTTCGTCCAACGATAGCTGCTGGGGTCCGTGGACCTTTTGGCCTCGTCCCCGATGATGAAGGCTAAAACGGCTCCTTTGGGTGCGCGCAAACTCTTGAACAGTCGTTGCTTGTTAAAAAACCCGAGTTGACATCTTAGGTCATTTGTCCCAAAAACTGAACTTAGGACAAATGACCTAGAATCGCAAATCGGACACTCACATGACAAATGACCTCTTCTCCCCGACTTCATTGGGAAGCCTTGTGCTTCCAAACCGAATGGTCATGGCGCCAATGTCTCGGAGCAGGGCCATGGAGGGTGGTATTCCTAGCCAGCTGATGGTTGAACATTACGGACACCGGTCAACTGCCGGGCTCATCATTTCTGAATCTGCGCCGGTGTCTCAACAAGCCGTCGGCTACCCAAATACGCCAGGTATCTTTACCCCGCAGCAGACCGCAGGTTGGTTGCGGGTCATGAATTCTGTTCGCTCCCGAGGTGGACGTATGTTTGTGCAGCTTCAGCACTGTGGCCGCATTTCACACCCCACACATCAGGACGGGGGAGCACTGCCCGTTGCCCCTTCCGCAGTTCATCCTGATGGGTTTGCATTCACAGCCAGTGGTTACAAGGAATTCGAAACGCCGCGGCAACTTGAAACGTCGGAGATTGCGGATGTGGTCGACCAGTTCCGCCACGCTGCAAAGAATGCACAAGACGCAGGTTTCGATGGTGTGGAAGTCCACGGGGCAAACGGATATCTAATCGACCAATTTCTTCGTGATGGAACGAACAGGCGCACGGACGGCTATGGTGGGAACGTCGAGAAGAGGGTGCGATTTCTTCAGGAAATCCTTGATGCCGTCCTCACGGTTTTTCCGGCAGAACGTGTCGGTTTGAAACTGTCGCCTGAGAACAGTTTTAACGACATGAGCGACTCTGACCCGCAAGTGAACTTTGAGAAGATTGTCGCAGCCATAGCCGACCGTGCCTTAGGGTATCTGCATGTCACCGAAGCCAGCATGGATACCGGTGGGCATATAGCAGGATCGCCAAGGTCTGTGGACTACCACAGGTTGCGAGCCCTTTTCCCAGGAACCTATATTGCGAACAATGGCTATAGCAAAGACCGCGCTGAGACTGCGATTCAAGTGGGCCATGCCGATCTCGTTGCGTTCGGCGCGCCGTTTCTTGCAAATCCTGACCTTGTCCGGCGGTTCCGCGATGGGTTGCCTTTGAACACCATCGATAAGTCAACGTTCTACCTTGGGGGTGAAGTCGGTTATAACGACTATCCCTTTGCGAGCGCTGATTTGTTGTCAGCGGCTTAGGATCGCCAACTTCAGAAGGACGAAAAAATGCCAGCATCCGCAACACGCGAGAAAATCGTCACTTCAGCTGACAGGCTGTTTTATGAGCGTGGTTTCGAAGCAACGTCGTTTGCGGATGTCGCCGAAGCGGTCGGCATTTCGCGTGGAAACTTTTATTACCATTTCAAAACAAAGGACCAGATCCTCGACGCGGTCATCGAACGTCGGATCAAAGATCGCCACGACATGCTCGACGTTTGGGTAGATGACGGCCAGACGCCCAAGCAATGTGTCGCAAACTTCATCGGAATCTTGTTGATGAACAACAACAAGATCAGATCGTTTGGATGTCCGATCGGCACTTTGTTCTCGGAACTGGCGAAACTGGACCATCCAAGTGGGTCCGGCGCACGGGAACTTTTTGATCTGTTTCGCGCTTGGCTACGCCGTCGTTTCGAGGACATAGGGCGGTCGCATGATGCTGACGCGCTCGCGATGCACATTCTGGCACGCAGTCAGGGGGCGGCCACATTGGCCAATGCCTACCCGGACGAGCCGTTCCTTGAGCGCGAGGTCGAGCAAATGTTGGCATGGCTCGACGCTGTGGCTGACCAGAATGCACAAGAAAACCAAAAGGCATGACATGTACATCATCACACTGACACTCACGGATCAGAAATCGAAAGCGCCCGACTTTATCGCCGCCCACAACGCTTGGATCGCGCAAGGCTTCGACGACGGGGTTTTCGTTCTTGTCGGTGGCCTCAAGCCTCAAGGCGGTGGGGCCATCTTGGCACATGCCAATGACATCACTTCGATTGAAAAACGCGTCGCCGCAGACCCGTTTGTGACCGAAGGGATTGCAACGCCTCATATCCAAGAGGTCGCGCCTGCCCGCGCCGATCCCCGACTGTCCTTTTTGTCGGATGCTACACCATGAACGGCTACATCGGGCCAGACGGACAAACCAGATGCAAATGGGCTGGGTCAGCACCAGAGTTTCTTGAATACCATGATCAAGAGTGGGGGTTCCCTGTCTCAAATGACGTCCGTCTGTTTGAAAAACTGTGCCTAGAAGCCTTCCAATCTGGGCTGAGTTGGCGAACCATCCTCAACAAACGCGACGGGTTTCGCGCAGCTTTCGATGGCTTCGATTTTCACAAAGCCGCTCGCTACGATGCAACGGACATGGACCGGCTGTTGAATGACGAAAACATCGTGCGCCATCGGGGAAAAATCGCCGCTGTCGTCAACAACGCGGCGCGCGCACTGGAAATGATTGATGAAGACGGATCGCTTGCAGCCTTTTTCTGGAGGTTCGAACCTAAGCTGGCTGAACTTGGTCCACCACAAACACAATCCACCAGCACGACTTCCATTGCATTGGCGCGCGAACTGAAGAGGAGGGGTTGGAAGTTTCTTGGACCGACGACAATTTTTGCGTTCATGCAGGCAATGGGATTGATCAACGACCATAGCGAAAACTGCACCATGCGCGCAGCGGTAGATGACGCACGCCGCAATTTTCAACGGCCCTGAACGATACCGGCGCCGAAGCGGATTTGGGTGCGGCAGCAACGATAGCCAACTTCATTCCGCACCGTGAGCTAGCAGACATCGAGTGTTTCCATCCGTGGCGATTTGAGGTGTCCGTAGTTTCCTAGACACCTGCCATGTTCAGATTGAGCTGTCTGATTTCGAAGGCAACGGGCGACTGCAAGCCGTTGTTGGTGTGTTTGCCTATTGGATTGTAGAACATCCCGATGCAGTCGAACACATCGCGCCTGGCATCGTCCCTTGCCTTGTTTCGAATATCGAACTCCTCGGTCACGCGCGCCAGCTCCCGCTTCAAGCGTCGGTTCTCGGCCTCGTGGTCAACGCTCGGATTCTTTGGCGCGGCATCCCCGAACAGCTTCATCCACTTGTACCAAGACTACGTGCTCACGCCCAAACGCTTTGAAACCTCCCGAACCGTGACCGCGTCCCGCTTCAACCCGTCGATGCAATTGCTTGTCCCCATGTCGGCGTCCTCGCCTCAAAGTTAAGGGCAAACGCATCTACAGATCTAGAGGCACCTCACTATGACCGCGCGGCGACCGAACGCAAAGACAGGACCGATCATGTCTTTGCTACATCCATCGGTAGAACTGAGCATCGACGCATGATGAAGCAGTTTGGATTTACAGGCGAAGAGGTCGATCGCATCCTTTAACTCTGCCTCTGATCAGACCCGTTTCTATTTGTGGAAATGAACGCACGGACTCTGCGACCAAAGACGCGTCAGTCGACCATTAAATGTGCTCCGGACGGTTCGGCCAGCGTCTCGCGCGGATGAATGTCGGCAAACACTTCGATGATGTTGTTTTCCGGATCCCGGAAGAACAACGTCCTGTGGGTCCAGTCTTGGTTTGTCGGCGGTTCGATAACCTCCTGACCAAGTTCGACAAGCCTGTCATAAGCCAAATCGACATCCGCAGGCGGCACGCGAAAGCTGATCTGTATCGATGCGGATGCCAAAGGCACATTTGGTCCGTCATAGGCGCGGCCGCGCCGTCGCAACCCCAGAAACAAAGTCCCAACTCGAAAGAAGGTCATCCGCTCTGGGAAGTCTTCCTCAATTTGAAACGAGAACAACCGCTCGTAAAATGCTTTCATGCCTGCGAGATCATCACAAAGCAGGATCACGTAGTCCAAGCTGCGGATGGCTTTGAAGCCCTCATGTTTGTTCATGTCGAACGATCCTCAGGACTTTGGTTCGTGAAAGCGATGGTCGGAGATCACAGCGATCGGCGCGACCTCCACCAGAAGGTCCGGTGTAATCAGGCCTGCGGCCTGAATTAGAATGCTGACTGGGCCATGTTCCAATTGCAAACGTTCCGCCCTGACCTTCTGGATTGCAGGCATGTCTGCCGGATCGAGGTAGAAGACGGTCAAGGAAACGATGTCCTCCAAGCGCCCGCCCACTGCGTTCAGGATACGCTCCACATTGTCAAAGCATTGGCGCGCTTGCGCTTCGCAATCGCCTTTGCCAATCACATTGGCGTTTTTATCCCAGGCAACTTGCCCTGTCATGTGCAGCACATGGCCTTTCGGTTCGACCACGCCATGGTGAAAGGGACGACCAAGTTGTGGCCATCCGCTTGGGGGATTGTATCGTATTGTCATATGGTCCTCGGCTTGTCGTTCGAGAGGATTTGGACCGACGCCTCAGCATCATGCAAACGAGAGAAATTGAGCGCGAGACTCAGAAAATCTCAGTCTCTTCCACGAGATGCCCATGCTAAGACATACGTCAGGAGGGCTGATGACTTATCGATTTCCGTCTCTGAATGGGCTCAAAGCGTTTGAGGCTGCGGCGCGGCATCTGAGTTTCAAAGCGGCTGCCGCAGAGCTTGGCGTGACAGCTGGGGCCGTCAGCCAACAGGTCAAGCGGTTGGAGATGTCGCTTGGCATCGCGCTGTTCCGACGCCTGCCTCAAGGGTTGTTGTTAACGCAGGAGGGCACCGCTTACCTCCCCGAGATTTCGCGCGCCTTCGATGTGCTTACGGATGCAACAGAAGCGATCGCACCCGCGCTCAACGGGCGTAAACTCAGCATCGGTCTCGACCCGGTCGTCGTCGACAAACTCCCGAAAGGATGGCCTCGGCATACGAACGAATTGAAGCCGTATGTTCGAGAGATACGGGCGACCCGTGATGTTGAACTCATTTGGAGTAACGAAGTTGATGCGTTGATTTTGGCTGAGGCAACCCGGCATGGGAACTTGGTAGAGCAAAAAGTTTGTCTAAGCGGCGACACCGCGCCAATCTATTTCGTCACGCGTCCGGGTCTTGCTGAGTGCCGGCAATCGCGGGCAATCCTTGAGGCTCTTACATCGTAGAATTCAGGTGTGTCGCGGCAAGGTGCCGAAACCGGTGCAATTGCGTCGTGCACGCAATCATTTTGGAATAGTCGCCAAGCGAAACCGACGGCCGTTTGTGGTCAGAAAAACGCCGATGAGAGGCCGCCGTCTCCGTATCGTATGTGACTGTCGTGCGGGAACTCATCCTGTCGTTTCTTGTGTGGACCGTACACAGCTTCCTCTTTGCTGCCCTTGCCGTGCATTAGGATCTGGCTGTCATCTGGGAAAAAATTCTGAACCCTTGAATTTATCACCGGCTAATACGCAAACTGGTCGCAGTCAGGACATCGAAGATCAGGATTGGGACGCGGTTTGCCGCAAACACAATTATGCCGTTTGCACCCCAACATGCACAGGCTGGGTTGGGCATGTCATCAGCCTACAGCACCGGTTTGAGCGTATCGTGATCATTGGGACGCGGCAGATGGCGTGCGATTTTTCAGTGAAAGGGACGCCCGCAAACGGGGAGGGCGGGGTGCTGTTCCGATCTGCGCGTCGGGCGAAGGAAGACTTGAGAGTGACAAGCCACCGCTCATTGGTTGCGTGCTTGGCTCCCAACGCATCGTGCAATCGGCGGCAGTGGCGACGATGTTTTTTTCGAAGACGGATCAATGATGTGAAGCGCTGTTGCGAACCGTCCGACAGTTCGTAGTTCCAGAGCGTGTGACGAACAAGGCTGTGTTCATGGGGTCGAGATTTAACTGGCTGGGTGTGGTCGAGATGGGGCGTTCGAAACACCTGATGTGGTGTTACCGCAGTTCTTTACCTGCAGCGCGTGATGCAACATTTGCCGCAAACGCCGCCATTACAATGGGATCCGGTATCGTTTTCGATTTTTGAATTATACACTCAAGACAGCCATCTTTTGCTGTCTGCTTTGCTACGGGGGCATTTGCGGTCTTCACATTTGAACCTTCCGCAATTTTTGGTTGCCTGCGGGATTTTCTACGTTTGCAGCGCTTTCATATGGGCGACAAACTTGTTCAGCATGTGGAGCTTCATCAGTTCGCCCAATCCTTTGGCATCCCGGCGACGCAATTTTTCCATCATCTGCTCGTGCTCATCAATTGCTTGCGCCCATCGTTTGTCGGACAGATTGACCATGAACCGCGCGCGTCTGACACGCACGGCGAGCATACGGTGATGCGATTCCAGAACTTCGTTTTGCGCTGCCGTGATCAGGGCATTGTGGATATCCTGGTTCGCTTGGAAATAGGCTTGCCGATCACGCGTTTTATAAGCCGCGATCATGTCTTTGTGCCGCTCTTCTATGTGAGCGATGCCTGCGTCATCCAGCCGCTCACACGCCAATTCACCCGCAAGCTGTTCCAGCGTGGCAATAACAGGAAACGTGTTTTCCAGTTCCTCTGGTGTGACTTCGGTCACGCGCGCGCCCCGGTTGGCTTGCAGCACCACAAGGCCCTCGGATGCAAGCACCTTAAGCGCTTCGCGCAAAGGTGTCCGTGACACGCCGAACGACGCGCACAGGTCTTTTTCCGGCACCTTTTCGCCCGGCTTCAGCGCGTCTTCCACGACGAGGTTGCGCAACCGTTCCACAAGCTCTTCGTGCAAGGTTGGGCGTTTGATGCTTTCTGTCAGGTTCATTTTACCATCCTACGCATCAAGTGCTTGATCCAGCAAGCGTGCTACGTGCACGGGCCGACGCGGTGTGCCGTCTGCGATCTGGTGACGGCAGGAGGTGCCATCGGCCACGATAACGGCGTCGTCGGGCGCTGCATCCAGCGCCGGGAACAGATCGAGCTTTGCCATTGCCAGCGAGACGTCAATTGTTTCCGGCGCATAGCCAAATGCGCCCGCCATGCCGCAGCAGCTTGTTTCGATCATATGCACCGACGTGTCGGGAATACGCCCCAGCACGTCGAGCATTGGGGTGACTGCGCCGTGGGCTTTCTGGTGGCAATGGCCATGCACGTAGATCGGGCGGCCCAAGGGCATGAGCGGGATCTCGGCGATGGTGGCCAAGACCTCTTCGAACGTCTTGGCCACCTCGGCCAACGCTTGGGCGTCTGGCCCGGGACACAAGGCAAGAAACTCGTCCCGGAAGGTCAGGATTGAAGACGGCTCCAGTCCGACGACGGGAATACCGCGCGCAACAGCGGTTCGCGTGGCGGCAATCACCCGTTGCGCTTCATTTCGGGCCTCGTCGACGCACCCGTTTGCCAGCAATGCACGACCGCAATCCAGCGCCGTGCCTGAGCCGTCCTGAGCGACGGCCACCCGAAGACCGGACGCACGCAGAACACGCACAGCAGCACGCAGGTTTTCGGGTTCAAAATAGCGGTTGAACACATCAGCAAACAGCAAGACTTGGGGATCATTGTCTTGGGCTTCGTCATCGCGAAAAGGGTTCGCCGACCAGATGGGCAGGTCGCGGCGGTGGGAAACGCCGGTCAGCCGTTCCGCCATCTTGCGCACCGGACCGATCTTGTTGCGCAGGTTCAACAGCCATGCAACCCTTGCGGCGCGCGGTGCGTAGCGGGGCAGATAGGCGACCAGTTTTTCTGCAAGGGAGAGGCCATTTTCGCGGCGGCGGGCGGCCAGCACCTCGATCTTCATACGGGCCATGTCGACGCCCGTGGGACACTCGTGACGGCACGCCTTGCAGGACACGCAGTATTTCATCGTGTCCGCCATTGCATCCGAGGTCAGCCCGCCGGGCATCTGTCCGCTGATGGCAAATCGCAAAGTGTTGGCGCGTCCGCGCGTGGCGTCGCGTTCATTGCGGGTTGCGCGGAACGAGGGGCACATCACGCCGCCCTTCAACTTGCGGCAGGCGCCATTGTTGTTGCACATCTCTACCGCGCCCTGAAACCCGCCTGCGGCACCGGGCCAAGCAGACCAGTCAAGAGCGGTTTCGAACGCGGGCACGTCGTAATTCGGGCCGTAGCGAAAAACGCGGCGGTCATCCATCGCGGGCGCATGAACGATCTTACCGGGGTTCATCAGCCCGTCGGGATCGAACCGTGCCTTGACCTCTTCAAAGGCGGAAACGATGCGCGGCCCGAACATCTTTTCGTGAAACTCCGAGCGCACGATCCCGTCGCCATGTTCGCCGGAATGCGATCCCTTATAGTGCTTGACGAGGTCAAAGCATTCCTCGGCAATCTTGCGCATGGTTTTGACATCCTTGTCCTGTCGCATGTTCAGGACCGGACGCACGTGCAGGCAGCCGACAGAGGCGTGGGCGTACCACGTGCCCTTGGTGCCGTGGCGGGCAAAGATGTCAGTCAGCCCTTGGGTGTATTCCGCGAGGTCGGGCAGGGCGACGGCGCAATCCTCGACAAAAGAAATCGGTTTGCCCGCCTGTTTCATCGACATCATGACGTTGAGGCCGGACTTGCGGTATTCGGCGATTGCGTTTTGAAGGCTGGGATCGCTGACCGGGATTACGCCACCCCAGCGCGGGCCAGTTTCGGAAAAAGCAAAGCCCAGATCGCCCATGAGCGCGGCCAGTTCTGCGAGTTTTGCTGCGTTTGCCGTTGCGTTACCTTCGGCGAATTCAACAAGCAGGAGGGCGGCAGGGTCGCCTTCAACAAAGGCGTTGATCGTTTCGGCAAAAAGGGGAATGTCGCGCCCCAGCGCAATCATTGTGTCGTCGATCAGTTCGACCGCTTGCGGGTCGAGCGTGACGAGGTGCTGTGCTGCATCCATCGCCGCATAGAAGGTGGGGAAGTGGCAGATGCCCAACACCTTGTCCCCCGGCAGGTGAGCGAGGCTGAGGTCCAGTTCAGTGAAATAGGCGAGCGTGCCCTCGGACCCCACAAGCAGGTGGGCCATGTTCACGTCATTGCCAGTGAGGGCGTCGATGTTGTAGCCGCCAACGCGGCGCTGCACCTTGGGAAAGCGGGCGTCGATTTCGTCCGCTTCGCGTTGGCCAAGGGCGCGCATATCGCTGACCAGATCGGCATATGGCCCCGGCGCAGGGTCCGCGCCGTTAAACCGCGCGCGCGTGCCGTCGGGCAGAATGGCCGCGATGGCGCGGACATTGTCGCGCATGATGCCGTAGCGCAGCGACTTACCACCAGAGGAATTGTTCGCGGCCATCCCGCCAAGCGTGCAGCGCGAGGCAGTGGAGGGGTCAACTGGGAACCACAGGCCATGCGGTTTCAGAGAGCGGTTTAACTCATCAAGCACGACGCCCGGCTGCACTTTGGCGGTGAGGTTTTCCGGGTCGATGTCGATGATCTTGTTCAGGTGCCGGGTGTTGTCGAGCACGACGGCACGGTTGATGGTTTGGCCACATTGCGAAGTGCCGCCGCCGCGTGGAAGAACTGGTGTTTCTTCCTCCCGCGCGATCTGCATGACGGCTTCGACATCGGCTTCTGAACGGGGCAAAACGACCGCTTCGGGCACCATTTGGTAGATGGAGGCGTCTGTGGCGTAGCGCGCCCGTGACGCCGGGTCAGTCATCACCTCACCTTGGGAGGTTGAGGTCAACCGTCTGAAAAGATGCGTATTTTCATGCATGTCGTATCTGAAACCTCCCGGTCTCGGCCCGTTTTAACAGGGTCTAAGATTTTGGTTGACTGAATAATGAATTCATAATTACATTTTTTGCAACGTCTAATCGCGCCCTTGGAATGGCGCACTTTGGGAGGATACCTTCGATGCGCCAGGCTGGCCGACATTTCTTGCAGATCCCGGGCCCAAGCGCGGTTCCAGACCGTATCCTGCGCGCGATCAGCGCGCAGACGATTGACCATCGCGGCCCGGATTTCGCCGAAGTCGGCAATACGGCCCTTGAGGGGATGAAGAGCATCTTCAAAACCGAAAGCCACGTGTTCATCTACCCGTCTTCCGGCACCGGCGCGTGGGAAGCGGCGCTGGTCAACACGCTGAACCCCGGTGACAAAGTGCTGATGTTCGAGACCGGACATTTCGCGACGCTGTGGAGCAAAATGGCGCGCAAAATCGGCATGGCACCCGAGTTTCTGGAAGGGGACTGGCGCGGCGGGGCCGAGCCCGACCGGATCGAGGCGCGGCTGCGAGAAGACACAGGGCACGAGATCAAGGCGGTCTGCGTCGTCCATAACGAGACGTCGACAGGGTCGGTTTCGAACGTGGCGGAGGTGCGCAAAGCAATTGATGCGGCCGGGCACCCTGCCTTGCTGATGGTCGACACGATTTCCGGTCTCGCCTCGATTGACTTCCGTTTTGACGAATGGGGCGTGGATGTGTGCGTCTCAGGCTCGCAAAAGGGTCTGATGCTGCCTCCGGGCCTGAGTTTCAACGCGGTCAGTGCGCGGGCGATGGAGTATTCCAAGTCTGTGCAGACGCCGCGCAGCTACTGGGACTGGCAGGATATGGTTGGCCCGAATGAGACGGGATATTTCCCGTACACGCCAGCCACCAACCTGCTTTACGGCCTGAACGAAGCCATCGCCATGCTGCACGAAGAGGGGCTGGACAATGTCTTTGCCCGGCACGCCCGGCACGGTGCGGCGACCCGAGCGGCTGTCCGGGCTTGGGGGCTGGAGGTGTTGTGCGCGCGCCAAGGCGAAGAATCGGGTGTTCTGACCGCCGTTTTGATGCCCGGCGGGCATTCGGCTGACGCATTCCGGGCAACCACACTCAAGCATTATGACATTTCGCTGGGCAATGGCCTGTCCAAGGTGGCGGACAAAGTGTTCCGCATCGGACATCTGGGCGATTTCAACGATCTGATGCTCATGGCGACCCTTTCGGGGGTCGAGATGGGTCTGGCCAAGGCTGGTGTCCCGCATCAGGCGGGCGGCGCGCAGGCCGCCATGGAGCATCTGAAAGAAACGACGGTCACGCGGGTCGCCGCGGAATAAAGCTCCGAAACGGGGCAATAAGGGAGGAAAACCATGAATTTCAAAGCAACCATACTGGCCAGTGTGGCAGCAATTGCCATGCCTTTGGCGGCAACGGCTGCGGATCTGACCTTGCGGTTTGGCCATGTCGGCAATCCCGGCTCACTGTTTGAGGCATCGGCGGACGCCTTTGCCGAATGCGCGAACGGCAAGCTGGGTGACCGTGCCGAGGTGCAAACCTTCGGCGCGAGCCAGCTGGGCAAGGACCGCGAACTGCTGCAAAAGCTGAAGCTGGGGCAGGTCGACTTTTCACTACCGTCGTCGGTGATGTCGTCAGTGGCACCCGAATTTGGCGTCTTCGAGATGCCATACATCGTGCAGGACCGCGACCATATGCGCCGCATTCAGGCCGAGTTGGGCGACGTCTTTCAAGAGGCGGCACAGGGCGAAGGCTACCGGATCATCGGCTATTTCGAAAACGGCTTCCGCCATATCACGAACAACACGCGCCCGATCAACACGCCCGAGGACCTGCAAGGGATCAAGCTGCGCACACCCAACGGTGAGTGGCGGGTAAAAATGTTCCAGCTGTATGGCGCGAACCCTACTCCGATGGCCTTTTCGGAGGTCTTCACGGCACTCCAGACCAAAGTGATTGACGGGCAGGAAAACCCGTATGCCCAGATTGCGTCAGCTAAGTTCCAGGAAGTGCAGGAATATCTGTCGATCACCGGGCACGTCTACACACCCGGCTACGTTTTGGTGTCCGAGCGTCGTTGGCAGCAACTGCCCGAAGATGTGCGCGCCGATCTTGAAGCCTGCGGGTCCGAAACTCAGAACTTTGTATATGAGCACGCGGCCAAGCTGGAGGTTGAGCTGCTGGAAGAGATCAAAGCGGCTGGCGTGGCGGTCAATGAGGCGGACAATCAAGCGTTCATCGACGCATCTGCGTCGATCTACGAAGAGTTCGCAACCACCGTGGACGGCGGCGCAGAGTTGATCGAGCGTATTCAGAACCTCGCCTCGGGGTCCTGACCTGAATGGGGGCAGGGGGTCAGGACGGACCCCCTGCCTGCTTTGGGATACAAACCAATGACACCGTCTTCCGACTTCTCTGGGCACGTCGCCCGGCAAGGACCTCCCATGCTCAAAGCTCTGCAAACCTTCTTTGAGGTTGTTCTCGAAAACTTTGTGATCCTGTTGATGGTGATCCTGACGACCATTGTGGTGGTCGCCGTGACATACCGTCTGATGGGGTCGAGCCTTGCCTGGTATGACGAGGTGGCGGCGATCATGCTGGCGTGGATCACCTATTACGGATCGGCGCTGGCTGTTCTGAGGCGGCGCCATATCGGGTTCGATAGCGTGCTGCTGTCTATTGCTATGCCGTGGCGCATGTGGGCCGTCGCCTTGGCCGAGCTGATCACGGCGGGGTTTTTCGTGCTGCTGGCATGGGCAGGGTACACGGTGATGACCATTCTGGGTGGCATGTCGCTGGTATCGCTCACGTGGGTGCCGGTTAGCTTTGCCCAATCCGTAATCCCGATCGGTGCTGTCCTGTTCTTGATCTGTCAGGCGCTGAGTGTGCCGGATTACTGGCGCAAGACCGCGTTGGGCGTCTCGCTGGAACATGCTGAGATAGAAGAAGAGGTCGAGACCGAGATGAAGAAAGCGGGGAACACCTGATGTTGATGCTGGGGATCTTCATCGCGATGGTGGCGATGATTTGTTTGAACGTGCCCATCGGCGTGGCGCTGGCGGTGTCGGCCATTGGCGGGCTGCTGGTGCTGGAAGGCAGTGGGTCACTGGTGAATGTCGCCTTGGACATGTATGGCGGCGCGACAAAGTTTTCGCTGATCGCAATCCCCATGTTCGTGCTCGCCGGTGCGATAATGAATGCGGGCGGTATCACGGACCGGCTGATCAACTTTGTGGCCGCGCTCATCGGGTTCATTCGCGGTGGGCTGGCCCATGTAAACATCGGTGTGTCACTGTTTTTTGCCGAGATTTCGGGATCTGCCGTGGCGGATGTCGCGGCGATGGGGTCCGTGATGATCCCACAGATGAAAAAGCGCGGCTATTCCGGGGCCCTGTCGGCGGCAGTTACATCGTCGTCGGCGTCGCTTGCCATCATCATTCCACCCTCCATTCCGATGATCCTGTACGCGACCTCCGCCAACGTATCGGTCGAGCAATTGTTTGTTGCCGGTGTTATTCCCGGCCTGATGGGGGCCGCAGGGTTGATGGGTGTCGCGTATTACTTTGCGCGCCGCTACGACCTGCCGCGCGAAGAGGCGTTTTCCGGTCGCAAGCTGTGGGTCACCTTTGTCGATGCGCTGCCCACCTTTGCACTGCCTGTGATCATTCTGGGCGGTATCTTTGGCGGTTACGTGACGGCCACAGAAGCGGCGGGTCTTGCTGTGCTGGCCGCCATTGCGATCAGCCTGTGGTATCGTCAGGTGGATTTGCGCCACCTGAAACGGTCGATGCTGGACGGCGGGATGCAGACGGCGGTGGTTATGCTGCTGGTTGCGGCGTCGGTGGTGATGGGCGGTTTCCTGACCCGCGCGCAATATCCGCAGGAATTGGCAGGCGCGATCCTGAGCATTACCGAAAACAAGTGGGTTGTGCTGCTTATCCTGAACTTCTTCTTCCTCGTGATCGGGTTCTTTTTACATTCGGCGGCTGCAATCATTCTGGTGGTGCCGATTGTCATCCCATTGATCGAAGCTGTTGGGATCAACCCGATCCATTTTGGTCTGGTTGTGACGCTGAACCTTGCGATCGGGCAACAGACACCGCCTGTGGCGTCGGTGCTGATTACCGCCTGCGCGGTGGCCCGGGCAAATATCTGGGACGTCACCAAGGTGAACATCTACTTCATCGCGGTTTTGCTGACGGTGCTGCTGATGTGTACCTACATACCGGCAATACCGCTGTTTCTGGTCGACTACTTTTACAACTGACCTCCCATGGGCTGCCCGGTTTCAAACCGGGCGGCCGGTCGATTTCCAAAAGGACTGCATATGAACCTCGAACTGGCCAACGCGCTGATCGCGGCGGCGCTGGAGTACCGGCGCGCGCGCAACATGAAACCTCTGACCATTGCGGTCATTGATGCGGGCGGGCACCTTGTGGCATTGCAGCGCGAGGATGGCACCAGCAACCTGCGCGCCGAGATTGCACAGGGCAAGGCCAAGGGCGCGGTTGCGATGGGTCTTGGATCGCGTGCATTGTTTAACCGCGCACAAGAACAACCCTATTTCATCGACGCAATGAACGCCTTGAACGGCGGAAGCCTTGTGCCCGTGCCGGGGGGCGTCTTGCTCTGGCGGGATGGGGTGCTGCTCGGCGCCATTGGCATCACCGGAGACAGTTCTGACAATGATGAAGCCTGCGCAGTGGCCGCCATCAAAGCGCAGAGTTTGACGGCTGATACCGGGGGGTAAGTTGGCACCGCGCCAAACTATTCATGCGCGCGGAGACATCCACATTCATTGGTGAAATCGATGGTTGGGTTCTGTTAACCATGTTGCAAGCGGGGTGGCGAACGGCTGGTTTAGACCGCGCTCTGCTGATTTTTCTGCGGCGTTGTCAACGTGGACCACGTGTCATCCTGTGTTGGTGACGGCGGGGTGTCGCAGGCGCGCAGGTGGATGCCGACCTTGGCGATGAAATGCGCTGAAATGGGCGTGGTCACGAACAGGAATGACATGATCAGCAACTCGTGGATGGACGCATCTCCCGCCGCCATCGACTTGAGCATGGATGCCAAAAGCAACATGCCGATGCCAAGCGTGCCAACCTTGGTAGGTGCGTGCAGCCGGGTCATGGGATCGTTGAATTTCATCAGACCCAACACGCCGACGATGACAAAGGCAGAACCGATCATCAGGGCAAGGGTCGCGCCGTAAAGGAGGAGTGTTTCGGAGGTCATTCGATAATGTCCCCTCGCAGAATGAATCGCGCCAGCGCGACGGTCGAAACAAAGCCGAGCATGGCGACCAAAAGGGCAACTTCGAAGTAAATTTTGACGCCTTGGTACATGCCAAGGACAATGACCAGCCCAAGCGCATTGATCACCATTGTATCCAGCGCAAGGATACGATCACCCGTTGTCGGCCCGATCATAAGGCGCACCATCGACAGGACCTGTCCCACCGCAAGCGAGATGAGAGCCGTGACCAGAGCTATGTTCAGAATGTCGTGGGGGCTCATTCAAAAATCTCCAAAAGGCGGCGCTCATACCGGTTCTTGATTTCATCCCGAACGGCATCGGCGTCGTCAGTATGCAAGACATGGACCAAAAGACAGTGCCCCTTGTCCGACAGGTCGGCAGACACGGTGCCGGGTGTCAGCGTGATTGTGCCGGCCAGCAGGCTGATGGCCTCAGGCTGTTTCAACTCAAGTGGGACAACGATCCAGCCGGGCTTCAACTTGGCGTTTGGCACGGTCAGAACGATCCAAGCGACCTCGATATTGGCGACAATGATATCTCGAACAACGACCAAACTGTAGAGGGCCATTTTGCCCATCCGGAACCCCTTGGGCGTGTCGGGCCACCAGACGGAAGTGCCCCACGGGATGATGATCCCGAGGATCAGGCCAAAGACCGCCATCCCGGCGGTGATCTCGTTCTGCAGTAGGATCCAGACAATCGCGAGTGTCAGTGTCAGCAGCGGACGGGGCACCAACCAGTCAAAGGCACGGGCCATGTCAGTTCTCCTCCTTTGGTTCGCTGAGTTTGCCGGGGCTGTCGAGTACGGCCGAGATATATGCCTGTGGCGCAAAAAGCTGCGCCGCCATCTTGGTTGTATAGGCGTGTACCGATCCGGCAAAAACAGTGTGGGCGACCAACAGGGCAAAGAGCCCCCCAACCGCCGAATAGGCCAACGCCGACGGTTGCCTGACTTCGGCAGAGCGGGGTTCGGATGGCTCGATGCTGTGCGAAATCCAAAAGACCACACTGCCCGCCCGCGCAAAACCGACAATGCTGATCAGGCTTGAGATCAGGACCACTGCCCAAACCCACGTCATCAAGGTGTTGTCGTATGCGGCATCCAGAACCAACAGCTTGCCGAGAAAGCCCGACAGTGGCGGCAGACCCGTCATCGCAATGGCACCGACAAAGAACATACCGGCGGTCAGATGGGTGCCAGCCATCGGGGGCTGCGGGGTCAGGTCAACGTTTCCGCGTCCTGTGCGCACCAGATCGGACACCATGAAAAGGACGGCAGCCGCCAAGGTTGAATGCACGATGTAATACAGCGCTGCGGCGATGCCGATCGGGCTGAACAGCGCAATGGCCGTCACGACCATTCCCATGGACCCAACAACCGAAAACGCAACCAATCTGTCCAATTTGCGCGCCGCGAGAACGCCGACCATACCAACAACCACCGAAACCAGAGCGAAGGGCAGGAGCCACGTGTCATGCAAGCCAGACGTCACGTCGACCTCGGGCGGGAAGACCATCGTGTAGACGCGAATGATGGAATAGGCACCGACCTTGGTCATGATCGCAAAGAGTGCAGCCACAGGCGCAGGTGCCTCGGCGTAGCTCGAAGGCAGCCAGAAATGCAGCGGGACAAGAGCGGCCTTGATGGCAAAGACCAGCAACAGCAGAACTGCGGCAAGCCTGATACCGACGGTTTCGCTCGGGTCGATGAGCGCCACGCGCTCACTCAGATCGGCCATGTTCAGTGTGCCGGTCTCCGCATAGATTGCACCAAGCGCAAAAAGGAAAAGGGTCGAACCGATCAGGTTGAACAAAACGTACTGTACGCCAGCCCGCAAGCGCGCATTGCCGCCCGCATGGATCATCAGCCCGTAAGATGCGATCAGCAACACTTCGAAGAAGACGAAGAGGTTGAAAAGGTCGCCGGTCAGGAATGCACCGAGGATGCCCATAAGCTGGAACTGAAACAGCGCGTGGAAATGCCGCCCGCGATCATCCCATCCCGAGCCGATGGCATAAAGCAGCACAAAAAGCGCCAGTACAGACGTCAACAATACCATCAGTGTCGAAAGACGGTCGCCCACAATGACAATTCCGAAAGGTCCGGCCCAATCGCCAAGGCGGTAGGAAATGACGGACCCGTCCGACACCTGCCAGGCCAGGCCGCCCGCGATGGCGATCAGCGCAACAATCCCGGCAATCGAGAACACCCGTTGAATGCCCAAGTGATAGCGTGCCGCCAGCACGATGAACGGCGCGAGCAACGCAGGCAAAATGACCGGGGCGATGATCCAGTGGTTCATGGCTGGCCCGCCGATGAGGATGCTTCTGCCTGGTCATCGATATGATCGTCGTCCGACCCCAGAAACGCGCCCAGACCAATCATCACCGCAACCGCCGTCATCCCAAACGAAATAACGATAGCGGTCAGCACCAGCGCCTGTGGCAACGGATCTGCATAGTTGCTCACATCATCCCGCAGGACCGGCGGTGCGCCAATCACAAGACGGCCCGAGGTAAAGAGAAAGACGTTTACCGCATATGTCAGCAATGAGATGCCCAGAATGACCGGGAACGTGCGCAGACGCAGCACCAGATAGATTCCGGCGGCGGTCATCAGACCGATGGCGGAGGCCACGAGAAATTCCATGTTACGCTTTCTCCGTGGGGGCTGATTGCGGAGCTGCATCATCGCGCAAGGGGTTGATGTCCATGGGGTGCTCACTGTCTGCGGTATCTGCGCGACGCGCGAGCCGTGAAAAACTTTCAAGCGACAGCATCACCGCACCCACAACAGCAAGGAACACGCCCAAGTCAAAAAGGGCAGCGGTGGCCAGTTCAAACTCGTTGAACGGCGGAATGCGCACATATGTGAAATCCGACGTCAGAAACGGCTTGGACACGAACCACGATCCGATCCCGGTCAGTCCGGCAACCAGAACGCCCGCACCGATCACGCCATGATAGGGATAGCGCAGACGGCTCGACGTCCAGCTAAACCCGCTGGCCATGTACTGCATTACCACCCCGATCGACACGACCAAACCCGAGATGAAACCGCCGCCCGGTTCGTTATGCCCGCGCAGGAAGATGTAGAAGCCAACCAGAAGCACGACCGGCATAATGACCCGGGTCAGCACGACCATCATCATCGGGTGCATGTCGCCTGCAATGGGCTGGTCCGGGATACGGTTCAGCAGACGCCGACGCACCGGCCCGCGCAACAGGGTTTCCGTCAGTGCGTAGATCAGCAATGCCGCGATGCTCAGAACGATGATTTCGCCATAGGTATCGAAACCGCGGAAATCCACCAGGATGACATTTACGACATTCGTGCCGCCGCCCCCCTTGTAGGAATTGGCGAGGTGGAATTCCGAGATCGGCGTCGAGACCGCATCGCGCAGCATGTAGTGATAGGCCATTACAAATGCGGCCAGTCCGCCGACGATGGCCACGCTTGCGTCGCGGACACGGCGCAACGGCGTGCTTTCGACCGGGGTGCTGTTGGGTAGAAAATTCAGCGCCAGCAGCAGCAGGATGATTGTGACAACCTCGACGGTGAACTGCGTCATCGCGAGGTCGGGCGCGCTGAGATAGACAAATCCAATGGATACCATCAGGCCAACGATGCCGATCAGGATCAACGCCAGAAAACGGTTCCGGTGCAGGGCCACAATGCCACAGGTCGCGCCGATGAGCATGGCCCATCCGGCAATAGGCACCGGGCCTGCGGCCTGTAGCGGGCGGGTTGCTTCGCCCACCGTTCCGGTAGTCCAGGCGTAGTAACCCGCGACAATAATCGCGACGAAGCCGATCAGTGCATAGCGGGTGAATGCGCCGTTGTGTACCGAATGGGTCATGCCACGTGCGGCTGCGGCGATGCTTTCGATCAAGGTCTCGAAGATTACCTTGGCCTCGGGCCGGGGCATCGCGTCCCAGGTTCTGAGCAGTGGCTTGAAGATCATCAGCAGAACAAAACCACCAATGACTGCGACGATCGACATGTACAGGGCAGGGATCAGCCCATGCCAAATCTTGATGTGCTTGTCCGGCACCTCAGCGGCGATACCGAGGACCGAGGCCGTGACAAGTTTGACAAAGGGTTCGGCAAGCGCCGGGGCAACACCGATCACAACCACCAACACGACAAGGATCGCGGGAGGCAACCACATTCCTGAGCTGGGATCATGCGGCTTTGCGGGATAGTCTTCGCGCACAGGTCCCAGGAAGGTGTGGCTGACAAAACGGAAGCTATAGGCCGCAGAGACAAGCGCACCAAAAGTCGCCAGCGCGGGAACGAGCCACCACGTGTCGAAAAGGACCGTTTTTGTCGCTTGTTCCAGCATCATTTCCTTGGACAAAAACCCATTCAAAAGCGGAATGCCAGCCATCGAGAGAGCCGCAACTGTCGCGATCACAAAGGTGATCGGCATCAAGTGGCGCAATCCACCGAGGCGTCGGATATCGCGGGTTTTTGCCTCATGATCGACAATGCCCGCTGACATGAAAAGCGCGGCCTTGAACGTCGCATGGTTCAGGATGTGGAAGACGGCAGCAAATGCACCGAACGCGGTGCCGGTGCCCAAAAGCATGGTGATCAAGCCAAGGTGGCTGACAGTCGAGAACGCAAGCAACGCCTTGAGATCATGCTTGAACAGCGCGATGACGGCACCCAGAACCATCGTCAACAAGCCGGCGGTGGTCACGATGACGAACCATTCGGGTGTGCCAGACAAGACGGGCCACATCCGCGCCATCAAGAAGATGCCAGCCTTTACCATCGTGGCGGAGTGCAGGTAGGCCGACACGGGTGTTGGCGCGGCCATGGCGTGTGGCAACCAGAAATGAAACGGGAACTGTGCCGACTTGGTAAAGCAGCCCAGCAGGATCAGGATCAAGGCCGGCAGATACAGTGGGCTGGCCTGAATCGCGTCGCGGTTCTCCAGAATAACGCTCAGCTCGAAACTGCCAGCAATGTTCCCGAGAATGAGCATTCCGCCAATCATCGCCAAGCCGCCCATGCCGGTGACGGTGAGCGCCATGCGCGCGCCTTGGCGCCCCTCCGGCAGATGTTTCCAAAACCCGATGAGCAGGAAAGAAGACAGCGATGTCAGTTCCCAAAATACCAACAAAAGCAGGATGTTATCGGATAGGACGATCCCCACCATCGCGCCCTGGAACAGCAGCAGATAGGTAAAGAATTCACCCATGTTGTCATCACGGCTCAGATAATGTCGACCATAGGTGATGATCAGCAATCCGATGCCAAGGATCAAAAAGGCAAAGAAAAAGCCCAGACCATCCAGCATCAGCGAAAAGTTCAGCCCGAGCGCGGGCAGCCAATCAACGCGCGCCGTCACAACTTCGCCCGCCAAGACGGCAGGCAGGTTCGTCAAAAGCCCGATGAACGCAGCAAGGCTCACGATGAACGTAGTACCGGCGCACGCAGAACGTCCGGCAGAATTCATAAGCCCGGGCAACAGAGCCCCAAGGAAGGGGAGTGAAACGATGAAGAAAAGTGACAAAGTGTACGCCAGTTGTTTTTCAGAAGCCTGCCAGACCGAGAGCATAATGCGCCGCAGCAATTTGACAATCGCGAACCATCAATGCCGTGCATATTCTGTGCATCGTTTTGACCCGTGGTCGCGATAATGCGTGCTGACCTGCAGAAAGTCTTCGCAACAATTTGCGGAATTTGCCCGTCCGTTTAATGGCTACAAGTCTCGTGGGTAAGTTGAGCCGCTATGCTCCCCGCTCGTACGCGTCAAAGAAAGTTCGGGTTTCTTGCCTCCCACTATCACGGAGATGGCAAAGGGCCCTGACACGTCAGTGCGGTGTTGCGTAACCATCGCAGCCTGTCTCATTTTGAGTTTCGCGTGCGCATTGGCAGATCATCCCGACGTGGGGGGCGGATGCGCGGCGCTCCGGGAACGTATGACTTACAGGCTTGACGCAGCGGGATCGGACCTTCTAAAAATGTCCAACATTTTTGGATATGACGAACACTGTGATTTTTCTCAATAAATCTGCGGATGATAAAACAATCGTCGACCTTTTGGCCGCTGCGCTGCGCAAGGACATCGCATTTGGCAATCTGTTGCCGGACCAAAAGCTGAAACTGAACGACCTGCGCAGTCGCTACGGCGGATCAAATCACTCGATGCGCGAAACGCTCCGAATGCTCACCGTCGAAGGGTTGGTCGAAGCCACGGCGCAGCGCGGGTTCCGGGTCACGTCGGCGACGCAAGAGGACTTGTGTGATATCCAGCTTGTCCGAACCGAGATCGAAGCTCTGGCGCTGTCCCGCGCAATTGAACTGGGAGATATCGCGTGGGAGGGGCGTGTGATCGCCGCGCACCACGCGCTGCAAAAAGCAGAGGACAAGGTGATGCAAGTGCACGACGACGTGACGGCCTTGGAGTGGGACGAAGCATGTCGGGCTTTTGCCTCCGCGCTATTGGACGCGTGCGGCAGCCGACGCCTAATTGATCTGCATCGCAAGTATTTCGACCAAAGCCGACGGTTCCGGCTGGCCCAATTGCGCGAAGGCCGCTTGAACTGGTGTGCGCGAAAAAAACGCCAGAAAGCGCTCCTTGATGCCGTGCTGGCGCGCGATGCGTCGCACGCCGACGCGCTGCTGAGACAGGACATAAAGGCGGAGCTTCAATCCGCATAGCGGTCATAAGGGAGGATACCATGACCACATTCAATCGCCGCACGGCGCTGGCCCTGATGGGCGGAACGGCTGCAACTGTGGGCCTCGCGGCTCCTGCTATTGCCGCAGGCAAGAAGATTAAGGTCGGGGCGCTCCGCTTTACCTCGCATTCCGGCAGCTTCATTGCGCTCGAGCGTGGATACTTCAAGGACGCCGGGCTGGACGTTGAGTTCGAGTTCTTTCAGGCGGCGCAACCGATGGCGGTGGCGATTGCATCTGGCGATGTGGATTACGCCGTGACAGCCATGTCTGGTGGTTTGATCAGCCTTGCGGACAAAGGTGCAATTAAGGTTATCGGCGGTGCGCTGAGCGAAGAACCCGGCATTGACGGTCAAAAGTATCTTGTGTCTGACGCGGCCTTTCAGGCCGGGGTGAAGACGCCCAAGGATCTGGCAGGCAAGACGTTTGCGGTGACCCAAGCCGGTTCATCTTTCCACTATATGGGGTCCAAAATGGCGCAGGCAGAGGGCATCAACATTTCCTTTACGCCGCTGCAAAAAGTCGGAGCGATCATTGGCGCGATGAAATCTGGGCAGGTCGACGGCTGGTCGATCGTGCCCCACATCGCCAAACCCCTGGCAGGGTCCGGCGCGGTTCACATCATCGGAGACGTCGCGGACTACATTCCCGATTATCAGGTCACGACGGTGTTCACGTCGGTCAAAAACGCAGCCGATGAGCGTGGTATGACCGAAAGTTTCCTTGCCGGGTATGCCAAAGGCGTTGACGATTACGCCGCAGCCATGATCGACGAGACCGCCGATCAGGACGCGATGGTCGATCTGATACACAAATACGTTTACACAGACCGCGAGCGGGCCAAAGCCGCGCCTTCGATCATCAACGGAACGATGCGCCTGAATACGGGCGCTGCGCTGAACATTGCGTCCTTGCAGGATCAGCTGTCGTGGTTCCAGTCCGAAAAACTGGTCGATGCCGACATCTCGATCGATCAGATCGTGGATCAGTCTTATGTGAAAATTCTGGGCGCGTAGGCGATGTACCGCATGGGGGCGGGCCATGCGCTGGCCCCCAAAATTCTTGACGGGGTAGTGCATGGACATCCGGCTTGACGGCATCAACCATTCCTACGATGGATTTGAGGTGCTGCGAAATATCACGCTGGACATTCCCAGCGGGCAGATCGTGTGCATTGTCGGGCCATCCGGCTGTGGCAAGTCCACGTTGCTCCGCTTTATCGGCGGGCTGGAGCGGCCTGCCGCCGGTCGGGTTCTGCAACTGGGAGAGCCGCCCATCGGGTGCTTGAACCCGCTCACTTACATCTTTCAGGACTTTGCTTTGCTGCCGTGGCGAAGCGTGTCGGGCAATATCTCACTTGTGCTAGAAGATCATGGGATCAAAGGGGCGGCGGCCCGCGCGATCATCGACGACGTTCTGGCGCGCACAAAATTGACCGACTTTGCCAATGCACTGCCCAAACAGCTTTCGGGTGGGATGAAACAACGCGTGGCCATTGCGCGTGCGCTGGCGGTTCAGCCCGCTGTCATGCTGATGGACGAACCCTTGTCCGCTTTGGACAGTCAAACGCGGGAATTGCTGATGGACGATCTGGTCGACCTGTGGACGCGCCAACCCTTTACGGCAGTTTATGTCACCCACAACCTTGCCGAAGCGGTCAGGCTAGGGCACCGCGTCGTTGTGTTGTCGCGCCGTCCCGGTGAAGTCCGGGAAATCGTGGAGATCGACAAGCCTCTGGATCAGCGCGCATTTGGCGATACCGACCTTGATACGGCGCAGCGACATTTGTGGCACCTGATGCGGGACGAAGCGCGCGCAGCAGATGCGGAGTTGATCAATGTCTGACCCCGTGCCCGGAAAATCCGTAGCATTTCGCGGTGGCGGTTTTGCCCCAAAGTCCCGCCGTTGGGTTGGTTTTGTGGTTTTTGTCGGTCTTGTCCTAATTGCTGAATGGGGCACGCGCGCGGGCTGGATATCAGCTTTGACGATGCCGAAACCTTCGGATGTGCTGGACACGTTTCGCGATCTCTACAACAGCGGTCTGTTGTTCAAACATCTCGGCCCGTCCCTGTCGCGTCTGGTTGTCGGCGCTGCCATCGGGATCAGCATCGGCATTAGCGTTGGCGTATTGATCGGTCTGTTCTCTTATGTGCGTTCCGGCATGGTTCCGTTGGTCGCCGCGATTTTCCCGATCCCGAAAATCGCACTCTTGCCGCTGTTTGTCATCTGGTTCGGGATCGGTGAAGGATCGAAATACGCACTGATTGCATTTGGGACGTTTACCCCAACGGTTGTCGCGACCTATGGCGCGGTGGACAATGTGGACCGCACTCTGATCCGAATGGGCCAGAGTTTTGGTCTATCGTGGTGGTCCATCGTGCGAAAAATCGTCCTGCCCGGCGCGATGCCGGGTATTCTGTCGGGGCTGCGTATCAGCCTTGCCATCGCCATTATCCTGCTGGTGGCAGCCGAAATGCTGGGCGCAGAGTTCGGCATCGGGGCTTACATTCTAGAGGCGGGTTCGCTCTACGATTTGGAACGACTCTTTGCAGGCGTGGTGATCCTGTCGTTGCTGGGCGTGATCGTAAGCGCGCTCATCGGCGTCGTGGAGAAGCGTTTGTTGAATTGGCGCACATAAGCAGAGCATCGTCTCTGCGCCGCCAGCACCTGTCCTATTCTACAGGATCGTCAACGCTCCGGGTTTATTGCCGGTTGAGAAAGAGGCGCGCGCTGAGGCCTCACTTTTTTGTAGGGTCATTGATCTCCCAAAATGCGGCGGGTTGTAATCTGGCACCGCTGGCAGAATTGATTGGCATGGAATGTGCTAAGCCAGCCGGAGCAATTTGTTTGGGCGATAGAAGGGGCGGAGATACTCAACCGTTCTGATCTTGGTGTACGCCGACATGGGCGTGTGTGATATCCGGGGTCAGATCGGCCATGTCGCCGCTCCACACGGTTTGTCCGCGCGCAAGGATGACCGCACGGTCCGCGACCTTTGCCAGTTCCCGAAGTGTCTTGTCGATCAGCAGGATCGCCATGCCAGTTTCGTCTCTGATCTGGCTGATCGCGGACCAAATCTCCTGACGCACAATCGGGGCCAGTCCTTCGGTTGCCTCGTCGAGTATCAAGAGGCGCGGGTTTGTCACAAGCGCGCGTCCAATCGCCAGCATCTGCTGTTCGCCACCAGACAGGGACGCGGCCACTTGTCCTTTGCGTTCTGCGAGGCGCGGAAAGAGGTTGGCGACGCGGGCGATGTCCCACGGGCCACGCCGCGTCGATGCCATCAGGTTTTCGGTCACTGTCAGGTCGCGGAAACAACGCCTCCCTTCGGGTACAAGACCGATGCCAAGGCGGGCAACCTTGTGGCTTGGCAATTGGTGCAGGTCGTGCTGATCCATGGTCAATGTCCCTGTCGATCCGATCATCCGGCAGATTGCTTTGACGGTGGTGGACTTACCCATGCCATTGCGCCCCATCAGGGCCACCACCTCGCCCTCGTTCAAGGACAGGTCGACGCCAAAGAGCGCGGGCGTGGTGCCGTAAGACGCCATCAGACCCCGGACGACCAGCAGGCTCATGCGTCCTCTCCCAGATAAGCGCGCCGTACCTCGGCTGAGCGGCGGATGTCATCCACCGTCCCGCTTGCGATGACCTGCCCATAGACCAAAACACTGATGCGATCGGCAAGGGCGAACACTGCGTCCATGTCGTGTTCGATTAACAGGATCGGCGCCTCCTGCCGTAACCCATCCAGAAACCCGGTCATCACCTTGGACCCCTCGGCACCCAGACCGGCCATGGGTTCGTCCATGACAAAGGCGCGCGGGTTCAGGGTCAACGCAACCGCAACCTCCAACTGTCTGCGCAACCCATGGCTTAGCGCGGATGTACGCGTATGTGTCGCGTCCGCCAATTGGACCCGTTCCAGCGCGGCCATGGCGCGCGCGCGCAATTCAGCATCAGCGTGCACCTTGCGGAATAACCGCCACGGCTTACCGCTATGGCCCAAAGCGCCGAGCAAAACATTTTCGAGAACCGTATCTTCCATCGCGAGGGCGGAAATCTGGAAGGTTCTGCCAAGGCCCAAGCGTGCGCGGGCGCTTGTGTCGAGTCGCGTGACATCCCGATCCCCCATCCAGACAGAGCCCGCGTCCGGGCGCAATGCGCCAGCAATCTGAGCAATCAAGGTCGATTTGCCCGCTCCGTTGGGGCCGATGATCGCGTGAATTTCGCCCGGTCGCAGATCGACCGACACATCATCAATTGCCTTGAGCGCGCCAAAGGTTTTTACGAGGTTCTTGGTGCTCAGGACCGCGTCAGACATGTGGCCCCTCCTTTCCCGTCAGCAACCCCAGCAAACCGCCGCGCGCAAACAGAACGATTAACAGCAGAATGACCCCAAGCCAGACGTGCCAGAAATCGGTGACCGCACCCAGCCAATGCTCCAGCACAACAAACAGGATTGCGCCAAGCACCGGGCCAAACAGCCGCCCGACACCGCCAATGATGATCAAAACGATCAATTCGCCCGACAGTTGCCAACTGAACATGGTCGGGCTGACAAACCGGTTGAGATCGGCAAAAAGCGCGCCCGCCAGACCGGTGACTGCGCCCGAAATCACAAAGGCCACAAGCCGCAGCCGCATAGGATTCAACCCAACGGTTTCGACCCTTTGCGGCGCTTGTCGTGCGGCATTCAGCGCCAGCCCAAAGGGCGACAGCAAAAGCCGCCAGTGCAGGATCAGGGCAAGGCAAAGCAACGCAAGACAAAGCCCAAAGAACGGCATGGGCTGCAACGTGTTCAGCCCTGGAAAATCATTGCGCAGATAGATCGAAAGCCCGTCTTCACCGCCATACGCGCTCCAGGAAATGGCGAAGTAGTAGAACATCTGCCCGAAGGCCAGCGTGATCATGATGAAATACACACCGGACGTGCGCAAACTCAGCAGACCAATGGCCAGCGCGGCCAAAGCCGACACAACAATCGCGACAAGCCAGATGATCGGCATGGATTTGGTGCCGCCAATTTCGAATATCCCCAGCGACAAAGGCGCGTAGGTCTGGGCATGGAACGCAAGAATGCCCATCGCATAGCCCCCCAACCCAAAGAACACCGCATGGCCGAGGCTGACAAGGCCGCCGGTGCCAAGCGCGATGTTCAACCCGACCGCAGCCAATGCCAGCACAACTGCCCGCGTCGCCAACGTGATGGTAAAGGGTTCATCGACCATCAACGCATAGCTGGGCACCACCAGCAGGCCAAGCAGCACCACCGCATTGATGTACCGTTCCGCAATCATGCGCGCGCTCCGAAGAGGCCGGTGGGTCGCCAGATCAGCACAAGGCTCATCAGGATGTAGACCGCCATTGAGGCAAGCGCCGACCCGGTCTGGGTGGCGGCATCTGTCTCCATGAACAGTTTGAACAGTTCCGGCAGAAAAATTCCGCCCAAAGTGTCCGTCAAACCGACCAGCAGCGCGCCGACAAAAGCCCCTTTGATAGAGCCGATCCCACCTATGACGATCACGACAAAGGCGAGGATCAACACAGGTTCGCCCATGCCGATCTGCACCGATTGGATTGCGCCCACCAATGCGCCCGCCAATCCGGCAAGTGCTGCACCAAGCGCGAACACGATGGTGTAAAGCCGGGAAATGTCGACGCCGAGCGCGGCAATCATCTCGCGGTCGTTTTCACCGGCCCGGATTTGAATTCCCAGCCGTGTCCGCGCCGTCAACCACCAGAGGCCAAGAGCGACCAGAATGCCGATGCCAATCAGGGCGAGACGGTATAGGGGGTATTTGATCCCACCGGGCAAGCTGACCGGTCCAGACAGTGCATCGGGAATATCCAGAAACAGTGGGAATGAGCCAAATACCCATCGGGTGCCTTCGGAAAAGATCAGGATCAGCGCAAAGGTGGCCAGCACCTGATCCAGATGGGTCGCCCGGTATAGCCTTCGGATCACGACAATCTCGACCAAGGCACCCGCCGTCGCCGCCGCAGCCAATGCGGTGATCAGCGCCAACAGAAACGATCCCGTGGCCCCGGCCACAGCGGCGGCAGCAAACGCCCCCACCATATAAAGCGATCCATGTGCCAGATTGATCAGCCCCATCACACCAAAGATCAGCGTCAGGCCCGCCGACATCAAAAACAGCATGACGCCGAATTGCAGTCCGTTCAGGATCTGCTCAATCAGAAGAAGGGTGCTCATGGGGGATGTTCAATTGGCCCCGGCCCGCGTTTGCACACAGGCCGGGGTGCATTTTCTTACATCTTGCAATCGGCGGCGTAGACGTCGCTGTGGTTTTCAAGTGCGACGCCGATGATCTTGTTGGTCAGTACATCGCCTTCCCGGACGACCTCGCGGGCGTAGATCGTTTGAATGGGATGCTGATTGGGACCAAAGGCGAAATCGCCGCGGGTGCTGTCAAATTCCGCTGCGCGCAAGGCGTCGCGGAACGCATCCGCATCGCTTGGCGCGGCCTTGTCCAACGCAGATAGCAGCAGGTTGGCCGTATCGAATCCCTGACTGGCATAAAGCGACGGCAGACGGCCATATTTGGCACCAAAGCTTTCGACAAAGGCCGCGTTGGTCGGATTGTCGATGTCTTTGTTCCACTGCGATGTATTCACAACGCCCAATGCGGCGTCGCCGACGGCTTGCAGAATCCCTTGATCAAAGCTGAACGCGGGCCCGACGACGGGCAAGTCCACGCCGCTGTCCGCGTATTGCTTGAGAAAGGAAATTCCCATGCCCCCCGGCAGGAAGAAAAACACGCTGTCGGCCCCGGACGCGCGGATTTGCGCGATTTCGGCGGCGTAGTCGGTCTGGCCCAACTGGGTAAAGATTTCTCCGGCGATATCGCCTTCGAACATGCGTTTGTAACCGGTCAGTGCGTCCTTGCCCGCCGGATAGTTCGGCGCGAGGATAAAGCTGTTGCCATATCCGGCAGTGTTGGCAAAGGCACCTGCACCTTCGTGCAAATTGTCGTTTTGCCATGCCACATTAAAGTAGTTCGGGTGACAGCCCTTACCGGCAAGGGCGCTTGGGCCCGCATTTGGCGACAGGTAAAACACGTTCTGGTTGACCGCCGCAGGCACCACCGCCATAGCGAGGTTGGACCAGATGATGCCGGTCATCACATCGACCTTTTCAGACTGGATCATCTTGTCGGCCAACTGAACGGCAATGTCCGGTTTGCGCTGATCGTCTTCGATGACGACCTCGATGTCGGACCGGCCCGATTGCTCGATCGCCAGCATAAAGCCGTCGCGGACATCAATGCCCAGCCCCGCACCCCCGCCAGAAAGCGTAGTGATCATCCCGATCTTTGTATCTGCCATGACAGACGCCGCGGACAACGCCCCGACGGCAGCCGCCAACATGAGTTGCTTCATTCTTTCTCTCCCCATCGTTAAATTCAGAATGCCGAAAACGTTATGGTCGTCAATGTCCGCTCGATCCCTGGAATGCTGCCAAACAGATCGTTGACGAAACGGCCCGTGTCGGCGCCGTCCGGAATGTAGATTTTGACAAGCAGGTCATAATCCCCACTGGTCGAGTACATTTCGGAGTGTTTTTCTTCGAGCAGGATGGCTTCTGCCACCGCATAAGTCTTTCCCGGCTTGCACCGGACCTGAACGAAAACACAAGTCATGCGATTGCCCTCCCGGCTGTTTATGCGTGAACCGTCGTAACGCGCCGGTCGCACTGTTGCGCAAGCGACCGCAAAAGGAAACCGGCCCCGGACAATTGGCCGAAAGGCCTGCCACATATTCGAGCCATAGGTCACAGCGCTTGGACGTAGGTGCGCAAGGCGATGTTCCATACAGGCCGTGAGAAAGGCGCATGGGATTGATCCACAAGGGCTGTACGCTCGTGCCCGCTCCACGCCCCGGTTGCACTGGTGTGTATGGCGTTCATCGGCTCGGGCCACGGGCGAAGGCGGCCAAAAAATCCTTGACGGTGCGCGCTCTGCTATGACTAGGATCAAGGTTATTAGTACGTCAATTTTGAAAAATACCGCGTTTTCAACCATTTGACGTCGCGCATTTTAATGGGGTTGGTTATGCAACGCGCGACAGCAGGTCTGTTTTCGGATCCGCAACTGTTGACAGATGTCGCAGGGGTCAAACCCGACTGGGCTGCAGGCACACCTGCAGCGCACTACACGCTCCACGGGTTGGAATTGCTGTCTGAGGCGATTGCCCCTGCGATCCGCGCCCTTCGGCTTATGGGTTTTCAGATATTGGAATGCGAATTCACCGACCTTGCCGGGCTTGGTGCGGATGATCCTTCCGATACAGCGATCCAAAGCTGTTCCATCCTGTGTGATGGCAGCCAAGCCTATCACGAATTGCCTGCTGACGTTCAGCTCTTGTCGGACCATCTGGCGTCTGATTATGTAGTGCGCCTGTTCGCTCGACCTTACGCGCCAAAGGCCACGACGGCTCCAGCGTATTCCTTGGGGTTGAACAATCCGACGGGTACGGAATGGAGCCTTGCTGGCGGACGACCGGGGGACGGGCAAGGCAGTGTGGCACTGACCCTTTGGGTCGATCCCGTCGAACATCCCGCAGGTCAGGTGCCCACACCGGCCACCGCGATTGGCCTGCGCGCCGTTCCGGGATTTGTCGATGCGGTCATCCCCGTTCTGGCGTCGCTGTTTCCCGCAGCCCAGCCTGCCGACACATCACCCGAGGCTGCGCCAGCGATCGGTCAGACCGGCCTTTTGTGGTTGCTCGATCCGCGCAGCTGGTACGCCGACACCGTCTTCGACGCAGTGTCCCACGCGCGTGCCATCCGCAAGGCGGCTTTGCGCGCCTTGCCTGCGCAGTCAACCGCGAACGCGGACATCCAACTCTATCTCCGGGCGTTGATTTACGGGACTGAGAATCTGCGGAAGTCACTGAAATCAGTGACCGGTGCGCCGATCCAGAGCTTCTTCAAAGCTGGCGACTTTCGCCGTGCGATCATGCGGTGGAACGGTGCTGAAGTGCCGTCTTTTGAACCGTTGGCCAAGGGACAGATCAGCGCGACACGCAATATGGCGTGGCTCGACCTGATCTTTTGGCTGGTCGAGACCAAGATTTCGACGTGCCCGTATCTTGACAGTGGCACACCGTTCCAAGCCCCCGAGGTTGTGCCCGATCTTGAGCCATTGATTGCGCGCACCAACCCATACGATGCAATGACCGTGGATTTACTGCACACGTGTATGGGGGTGTATGATGATGAAGCTGAATACGGACTGATCTGCCGTATCCAAGCCATTCCAATGCCGCTCATCGAAACCGAAGACGTCTATACCAACCCGCCGGCTTCGTCGGGGCAATGGCCCCAGCGCCCGCTGGAGACAATGTTCACTTGGGAATATGTCCCGCTGGCCCCGCCGGATGCCACGCCTCCAGATGTCGCCACGTCAGAACCGCTCCCCGCCGCAGAACGCCCCGTCGAGCAGCAAAAACCAAAGCTGCTGATCGTCGCAGGTCCCGGCGTATCCATTGTACAGGTGGCGCAGGACACCGTCGATATCGTGATCATGCGCAAGTCCGATTACGGGTTCCCGCCGTGGGGCGAGCCGATCAAACCACAAGAGCTGTATCGGCCATACTTTCTGCCATTTGCACCCGCGCCGATGGATCCGGAAGACGAGGCTTGGGCCGAAAACAGTCCAGCCAATCCCGAAGGCACGGACCCAGACCAAGACACCGACAGTGACGTTGACACAGACACGGATGACGATGTCAGCGATCTGATCCTGACGACCGATGTTTGGCCGGACGACTATTACCTCACCGAAGGTGTGCATGTCTCGGAACGGCCCGACGGCGTAACGTATTCCGCGTTTCTCGATGTTTATGTGCACAAGGAAACGGGCCAGCCGCGCGATCTGTCCGGCGGGCCATGGGCACGCTTCGACATTCGTTATGCCGACTTGACAGACGGGACGGCAGGCTACCGGGCTGATTTTGACTACGTCACCTACCACACGGATGAGCCGGGCTTTTTTGACGGTCAGCGACGGCCAATGCTGCGGATCATGGCAACACCGCCCCCAACTGACAGCGCGGGGCGGACGCTGCCGAGGAGGATCAACTTTGCAGCTGGGCAAAGCTGGTACGAGGCATTCGATGTTGACCTGAGAGAGCATGACGACATCGCAACGATCCACCGCAACTGGCCACACATGGTTCCGATACCTGAACGTGAGATCCGTTTTGTAGATCCATTGTTTGAGCCAAGCGAGGTGCCCGATGAAGACGAGCTGGCATACCACCGTGCGGTTCCTGTCGCGGCGGTCACGTCTTTTGATGCCACCCGTTTGCCAATGGTGTCTGAGGCGGAGTTGTCGGCGGCTGATTTTCGGCATTCGCTGGCTGACCAAACGACCATCCCGACCGAATATATCGCCAGTTGGATTGATTTCTGGCTGATTATCCCCGACCTGATCCTCGGGCTTCATCCTGCATCCATCGCCATTGATATTGCTGAATTTGCCTATGCCTACAACACTGGGCTTGACCGGTACGGCAGGCCGATCACCAATCAGGATCTGTTCCTGATGGGCGTTGGCATCGGTTTGCCGCTGTCAGGCAACGCGCTGACGACAATCCGTAAAAGTCTTGTTGCCTCCAAGGCTGTGTGGAACCCCGCATCCGACATTGCCCGGCGCGCAAACGATCTGCCTGTGGACCAGGCGATAGATACCGCGCGGGGCATGATGGATGATCTGTCCGAAGCGGGCAATACACTGGCCGCTGACCGCGCCGCGCAAGAGGCGTTTGAGCGGAGCGTTGGTCGCGTCACAACAGCCGCCAATATTTTGCTGAATGTCGGCGGTGCCTTTGTTCAGCCGGGTTCGGTCCCGCAAAACTACGAAATCGCCAACCTGCTGAGCGCAAGCGGCCACGAGGTGATCGACCCGGGTACGTCATATCACTACCGGCGCTGGCTGCTGGATACGCTTATCACGCAGAGCATCCGGCTCAATCCTCTGGGAGGATCGTAGCGATGCGCATTGACCTTTTGCCGGCACGGTTCATCCGACAATGCAATCGCGGCCAAATCCCGAACGAATTGCTGCGCTTGCCATATGCGGTTCGGATGCAACTGGGCCAGTTGGGCCTCGACTATGACGAATTGGCGGACCGGGTGGTGCACCTACAGCGTGGCGCACGGTTCCCAGAAATGGTCAGGATCTTATTTCAAGACGCAGGGCCCGCAGCCACGTGGGATGCGACTGCCAGACTGTTTCGTGAAAACCTAGGCGGCACGGACGCCGCGGCGCGCGCATGGCTCAGGCGCGAGTTTTTGCCGGATTCCGAGGGGTTCACCGATATCGACCGCGACAACTTTATTGCGGTTCTCAAAAACCTCGTCGCGCCTGACCGAACGCTTGCGGATTTGCAGCGGAGCGACATGGCCGCACTCTATGGCAGACGCCGCCGCACACCAACGCACGCATTGAACGCCCCAAGATGGATTTCGCAACGGGATGTTGTGCGCGGCTGCGCGCGGGTTGCGGCCATCGTGGACGAAGAATGCACTGAGATCGCCGTTAATAACAGCGCAGATGTGCTCAAGCGCAACCTCTACAACGTGCGCGGTTTCAGCAGCGCGACGGGCACCTACATGATGCGCTCTGGCTTTGGTTGGGGCACGCTTAACGAAATCCGGGTGGTCGCGGTTCTTCTTGAATTGGGCCATGCCGCAAACCGCCTGCGGCTGTCCATGCCGATGCCCGACGGCGCGCTTGGGCCGGACATAATGGTCTATCGCGGATTGAAGAGCCTTGGTCACGGGATCAGCAAGCGGCTGTTCTCTGTCGTTCAATGCAAGGCGTTAAAGGATTTCGGGACAATGGTGTCACCCGGCAGCAGTTCCGAAAGCCTCCGCCAGCTGTGCGGAGATACGCGCCGCATGGGGGCCGAGGTGCCGTTGCAGGGGGATGATGTGCGCCCGCCCTGGCATGGACCGACGCGGAATGAAGGTGGTGATGGGGTCGGCGCGCTGTTTGACGGTGGCTACAGCTTTGCGTTCGACTTCTGGCATTTTATCCGCCACGGGGACAGCCCATTTGTGACAATCGGAAATCAGGCGCGCAACCTGCCGGGTCGCGCTGATGAGGTGTTTCCCGGGGCGTTAACGGGGCTTCAGCTGATAAACCGCGCCAAAGAGCTGATGCGGGAGGTTCTGAACCACCGCGCGACAGTGTTGCAGGACACGATCAACATCCTGCGCACGCATCCGGCGCCCGACGAGGTCGTCGAGTACTCCAATGAGATCGGCGAGCAGTTGATGCATGCCATAAACAATCAGGTTTTGCGAAAACACGAAGGTGACAAAACCGTCCGGCGTCTGCCGATGGCAGATCTGACCCCCGATACTTTGAAAGATTTAAACATTATTAGTCAGGCGCAGCGTGATGTGCTCGAAACATTGCTGCCGCCGACCTCTGCCGCGTACCGGATCGCGGCGGCTCGCATGGCACTGGAACTCAGCGATCAAGCGCTGGAGACGATGCCCAAGTTTAGCGTTTCCATGGGCATCGTCGAAGAAGGCGGGAGTTGGATCAATCAAGGTATCGCCTTTTTGGCAAGCCTTCGTCCGGGAGGGGGCAGCTGATGGCGAATACGTTTGAGATCATGGCCCAGTTCTTTGCCCCACTGCTTGAGGCGTTGGAGGATGTGGACTCGCTGCAAAGCCTGATGAGCGATCTGGGTGTCGATCTTCCGTTGACGGCGGCGCACCACACGGTCGTGCAGGACATTCTGCCAGTCGCACAGGACCTGCGTGCAATCCTCGCCGAGGCACAGGACGACGCCGCAGGTAACGGTATAACGGAACAAGAGCTGTTTGATCTCGTGACTGTTGTCCTTGATGCGCTGGCCAGTCTTGCCACGGTGGACACCAGTCAGATTCAGTCATTGTCCGGGACGCTGACACAAGCGGCTACATGGCGCCGCCTGGGGCGAGAGCTGCCGGGGTATTTGCTGCTGATCTGGCTTGATGATTTCTTGCCTGTGGCCAAGGCATTTCTCGCCTTAGGCGGTGCGGTCGAACGGATCCCCCGCGGCGCAGGCCAGCTACCGCGCGAACGTTTGGATTGGGAGGCGACCGGACTTTTGCTGCGCAACCCACCTGCCCAGATTGCGGACACTTGGTCCTTTGGGGGCGACGCGTTCAATGCGAACGGGTTCATCAGCGCGCTGGCTGTTCTGTTACATGCGTTCGGCTTTCGTGCCCGCGTTGTTCAGACACCCGGTATTGTTACGCAGGCGCTGGGCAACCGGGCACCCAATGCACAGACACAGGCCCTTGACGGGAGGTTGCTGGCGGGCAGCACGTCTTTGCCGGGTGCGGGGGGTGCCACAGTTCAGGCGTTGTTGTCACTGGTCATGACGGGGGCGACCCGGCCCAATGTGGACACACCTTCGGGGCTCGCCGTGCTGCCGGTTCTGAGCGGCGGGTTCAATCTGCCGCCGCAGGTTTTCGCTGATGATATCAGTTTCGAACTGACGGCCTCGGGGGAGGCTGCGGGTGGGGCGGGGTTTGCTTATTACCCGTCCGGGCCAGAATTGCTGACCGGGCAGGGCGCGGTTGACGCAAACGTCGTCGCGCGCCTCTCCGGTGCGCCAGTCAACGCGGCGGGCGAAACGGGTTGGGTCATTGCCGGAGCACGCGACGCCAGCCACCTGCGTCTGGACAGGTTCGCGGCGACCGTGCTTGTGGAAACCAATCCGCCCGAGATGCGCGTGACACTCGATCTGGCCGACGCCCTTGCATTGCGGATTGCCGCCGCAGAGGGCGGCGATGGTTTGGTGAATTTTATTCTCGGTGACACAGAGGTCGAAGTGTTTGGCGGCTTCAGTGCCACATGGTCCAGCCGCGACGGCTGGTCTTTTGACGGGGGCGTGGGCCTTGAGGTGACGGTGCCCATCGAAGCGGAGCTGCGTCCCTTTTACCTCGACAGCATCACGATAGCCGGATGGGCGGGCACAACCGGGTTCGGCAGCTTTGCCGCGCTAACCGGATCATTTAGCCTCGGCCCGATTTTTCTGTACTTTGAGGAGATGGGTGTACAGGTCGATCTCGTACCCACGCCCGAAGATGCACCGGGAAATTTTGGTGCTCTGGACGCGCGCCCGTCTTTCAAAGCGCCGACAGGGTATGGTGCATCGCTGGATTTCACTCCGATCACGGGTGGTGGTCTTGTCATCAAGGACGCACCGCTGCCACATCTTGAAGATGTGGGCAGCAGCTATCGCGGTGCGCTGGCGCTCAGCTTCAAATTGTCAAAGATCAATTACGGCCTGTCCGCATTCGCGTTGCTCAGCACCGAACTCCCGGATGGGCGCGACGGATTTTCATTTGCGGCGTCCGTGTTCCTTGATTTCAGTGTGCCCTTGGCGGCAGGTTTCTTCCTGACCGGATGCGGTGGCGTTCTGGGGATCAACCGAACGCTCGACACGGATGCAATGCGGGATGTGCTGTTTGATGGGCGGCTTGACGATCTGCTGTTCCCGGCCAATCCAATCGAGGATGCGCCGCAAATCCTTGACGATATGGCGGCAATCATGCCGGTGGCTCCGGGACAACACTTTGCCGGACCCGTAGCCCGGATCAGCTATGGTGTGCCGACGATTTTCCACATCACACTTGGCGTGGTGATCGAAGTCGGAAACCAGCCGCGTCTTGTGATCCTTGGTTCGGTCAAGCTGGTGCTTCCCGACGAAGAACACGCCCTCGTCATGCTCCAGCTCAGCTTTTTTGGTGTCATCGACTTTGCCGCGGGCCGGATCGACTTTGACGCCACGCTCGAAGGATCGCGGGTGCTGTTCTTTACCATCACCGGTGACGTGGCGATCCGCACCGGCTGGGGTCCCGGTATCTTCCAGATTGCGTCATTTGGCGGCTTGCACCCGCTATATCCGCGGCCTGATAATCTATCTGAACTGCGCCGCCTGTCCGCAGGCTTTGGCCAACCGGGCGACGACGTGCGTTTGACCATTTCATCGTATTTCGCTCAGACGCAAAACGCTCTGATGTTCGGTGCCCGGGCCGAGCTTTTTGCGCAAGGTCCAAAGTTCCCGATCTTGGGGCGGGTCTCTGCCGAAGGGCATATCGGCTTCGATGCGCTTATCTATTTTAATCCGTTTTCGTTCATCGTTGATGTTGATGGCGGCATTTCCCTTATGGTCAATGGCAAGGTGAAGGCGGCGCTTTACTTTGCCCTGTCCATGCGCGGACCCAACCCTTTCTTCATCTCGGGCGAGGTGTGGGTCAAAGTGTGCAAGGTCAAGGTCCGGTTCGGCGTGACCTGTACGTTTGGGCGCGAACAGGCCGCCCCCGCGAACGTCACATCGGCAGTAGAAAAACTGCGTGAAGCGCTTGGCGCGGTGTCTGCGCTGAGTGCCGGGGCAGGGCAGGGCGATGCGGCGGGCCGCATCACCTTCCGGCAGACTGATGAGGTGCTGATCGAACCACTGGGCACCCTCCAACTGACCCAGACAGCGCTGCCACTCGACATCTCTTTGGAAAAGCTGGGCGAAGCACAGATTTCGGGGGCAAAACGGCTGGATATCGTCCTTTTGCAGGATGGCAACGCATTGCCCCAGTCGGACGTCACCGACGATTTCGTGCGTGCCCACTATTTTGAGGCATCTCGGTCCGAACGCCTGCGTGCGCCCAGCATGGAAGTACATAAGGCTGGGGTAGAGATCACCGACAGCGGTGCTGCCATCAAAGGGGCCAGCATCGGCGAAAGTTACGAATACGAGGTGATAATGGTCGGCGAACGCGACAGCAGCAAATTCAAACCGCTCGATGCGTTTTCCAAGGTCGAATTTGGAAAGCTGGCGGATCAGTTCGCCTATGGCCGCACCGCTCAAAGTGGCGCAGCCGCCACGCTCCCGTCTGTGCGTGACGGGGTCAAGATGCGTGCAGAAGCATTTGTGCCCGGCAGCGTTACCGACAATCTCGCAGGTAAGGCGCCGGATGACCGGCTCGATATTCTCGACGCACAAGCAAAGCGCGGCACGCAAACCCTGTCCCGCATAACCAAAGAACAGCGTGCCGCCGAACCCGGCATTAACGCCGCCGTCGCCGATTACCTGAGTGCGGCCTGAGCAGAGGACACCGGACATGCCAAGCAGCTTTCGTTTCTTCCCCAATCTTCAGTTGGGCGCCGTCGCCGGAGCCCAAGTCGAAGAGGATGGACGTCTGCGTGCGGAATACGGCGTCCAGATCACCTCGCCCGATGGTGACGAGGGCAGTGCCGTTCCCGTGTCCGCCCGCTTCCGGGGTCCCGGTGATGTGATCGGCATCAATGATACCGAGATTGCCCGTTTTGAACCTGTTGCAGGGATTACCGATTTCGAACCGGACTATTTTCCGTTTGTCGAGTTTCGCAGTCCGGATTTGCCATGGCGCTTTTCGCTGGGCAACGGATGGCAATCGGATACTTCACAGCCAATCGAGAACATTGCCCCATGGATCGTTTTGATTGCGCTCACGGATGACGAATTCGAACGATTGGGGCGTGGCACGGCACCTTGCAACAAGGTGCTGGTTTACAATCCGGCTACATCATTGCCCGACCCGGAGGGGCGCTGGGCGGACGCGCATGTCCAGATGAATTCCGCTGCAAGTGAGACAGCGGCGGCTGCCGCGCTGCGATCCAATCCAGACAGCGGGTTTTCCAGATTGATTTGCCCACGCAGGCTGAAACCGTTAACCCGTTATTCTTTGTTTATCGTGCCGGCATACGAAAGCGGGCGCAAGGCGGGCTTGGGTCTAGACCCGCTGCAACAGCCGAGCGACCCGACCGATCCGGCATGGTCTGTGGCCGCAGACAGCCCGCCAGTGACATTGCCTTACTATGCCTCCAGCAGTTTTCGAACGGATGAAGGGCTGAACCTCGAAGCGCTGCTGGAACAACTTCGCTCACTCGATGACCGGGAAGCGGACGCTTTGGCTGCGGGGGACACCTTCCGCATCGATGTGCCCGGATACTTCCAGACAGTGTTTCCTGCCACTTCACCTGCGGCCAAACAGACCGCACTGAAACCGACAGGGGCAGAAGTAGGCGAAAATCCGGCCACGGACCGGCTCAAGGCCGCAACCGCCTTTGCGCTCAATCAGGTGATCGCAGGCGAAACGCAAAAATCCGAAAGCCCAGAGGCAGCGACAGGTGGCACCCTTGAACCTGCCGAGGCGGCGGTGAAAGAAGCGGAAGACTACCCTCTTGTGGGGTTGCCGCCTTACGGCTTTCGCTATTTGAAGCGCCCGGAGATTACGCCTGCTGCCGACCGCTGGGCCGAAGAGATCAACCTTGATCCGCGTTTTCGTCTCGCCGCTCAGCTTGGAGCCGCCTGTGTGCGCGACAATCAGGAAGAATTAATGGCCTCCGCTTGGGATCAATACGCGGAAATGGTGGAAGCCAACCGCGCCCTGCAACGTCTCCAAACCGCAGAGGCATTGGTCGAGCGGACAGTCTCGCGCCGGTTCGACGCCGTGGCAGCGGACGTGGCGGTCAGTCTTTCAGAGCCGTTTTTTCCCTACGCGCGAATGGGCGAAGAGTCCCAAACGGACGCCCTGCCGGGATTTGAAATTGGCCAGAGTGTTGGCGCGTATCTTGAGGCGCGTGGTGCGCCGCAATCCTATACTAGTCGCGACTTGCGGCGCATCGGTGCGCGTGTGCAAACGCGCACGCCTGAAACTGGCCGTGCCTTGCGCGCCCCGCAGATACCGGGAGATCAGACGCCCTCTGCCGCGGGCACAAGACGTCCCGGATCGGCGCTGGATGTCGCCGAATTGCGCCTGCAAAAACGCAATCGCCGCCTCGCCATTGACCGGCTTGGTGCGGCGGGCCTGTTGCGCAATGCCGCCGAGGTCCGCCCCGTCGCACGCAAAACGACCAAGATTGGCGTGAAACCCTTTGCTTCTGAACCGCTAAAGCAAATTTTGTCCGATCGTTTGCGGGCCTTGCCACGGCTCAAGGCCGATTTCCGTATCACTGGTCGTAGCGAACGAGAGGTGCGCGCGGGTGGTGCGATTTTCCGTGACCCGCGTCTGCCTGTTCCGCTGGTGGATTACTTGTTGAAGCGCGAACCGGGCGCTTTCATGGCAGGTCTCCGGGACATGCCAGACGACACCATCGCCTTTTTTGAGGAAAATCGCGCATTCGTCGAAGCGGTGTTGCTGGGTGCCAACCACGAAGTGAACCAAGAATTGCGCTGGCGCGGCTTTCCCACCGATATGCGCGGCACTGTTTTGCCGCGCTTTTGGAACCGGGGCGCGCCAAGACACGATCCCGCCCAGGACGACATCGGCGCCATAACGCACTGGGCCGCGCCATTGGGACGTCAGCACAGTCCTATCAATGACAACGGAAACCCGTCCTTGGTTGTGCTCATCAAAGGGGCGGTTGTCCGGAAACTGGATGAACCCGTGCTGCGCATCGACATCTCAACGAAAGCGGACACTTGGGAAGCCGGGCGCGTGCAGCGCAAATTCCTGCCAGCCTTTTCCGGCAAGCTGGGCACCGGGCTGGCCTATTACGGGTTTGACGTTTCGCTTGATTGGTTGCTGCACGACAGCCGTCTGAACAGGGCATTCTTCGTCATTCTCGAACCTCCGGGCCGGTTGCGCTTTGGCCTCGACGTGGGAAGCCGTTCGACGCGCCAGCGTGCGCAGAGACGGTCGTCCCTGACAAACTGGGACGAACTGAGTTTTTCCCATCTGGAACGGGACGGCGCGGGGTACATTCAGTCCGGGCAGGAGCTTGCGAAACCACAGGGTGCCACGCTGGACCTTTGGGGGTCTGCGCGAAGTTCGGCCAGTATCGCAAGGTCTTATTGGCAAAAACCGATTGCTGCGGTTGTGCCGATCAAGGGGGTGTTCGATGGCCGCTAAACGAACGAGGCGCGGAGGCACAAAGCGGGTTGAGGATACCAAACCGGGCCAGATGCGACAATCGCAGGACAGGTCCAAAGGGGATAGCCTGCGGGGGCCTTTGGTCTTGCTTCCAATGCGGCTGGAATTGCGTCGGTTTGAGCCGGGACAAAGGGTGCAACTACTTAAACGTGATGCCAAAGGCGGCCAAGAGCGGTACGACTACAAGGCCCCGGAACATGGCGCATTGTGGCTGCGTTGGTACCCTGACAGCAATTTTGCCGAACGTGGCATCGCCCCGATTACACCGGAAGAGGGCACGGCGCTTGCCAGTTTTGTTGCAACGCCGACGTTCAGGGACTTTCCCGCGCTAACCCTGCCTGACACACAGAATGCGTGGGCCACCTTTGTTTCAGTATGTGGCGATCCTGCACGGGCGTTGCATCTGCTGCGCACCGAGGGCAAGGATCTCCCCAAAGAGATGTCGGTCGACCTGCGCAATGGGCGGATCGCGGGTGCGCCTGCGCGCGTCGCCGTATTTACACTTGCTGAAGATGATCTGACCCTCATCAAGACATGTGAGGTGCCCGATCCCGACGCGGTGAATTACAGCGCCGCAGTGGCCGACGGGACCGGATGGATCACCGATTTTGATGCTGCTTTGGATTTGGGCATGGGAACCCGGATCGAAGAGGGCGAAGCCCTTGAAATCTTTGATAAGGCGGACTGGATACTCGCCGTCGGCCTAAGCGTGCATGACAGTGTGGCAGAAATCGATGCGTTCCTGACCGATGCGATTGCCAATGGCGATTTCCGCTTTATGCGTCCGAATGATGCGACAAACAACGCAGGCGAACAGACCACCGGGCATTCGACATCCGTGACGCAGCGGTCGGACATGGCCGATCGCATGTTCGAACACGAGTTGCAGATCGCCCAAAAAAGCGGAACCGCGGGGGAGCGGCTGGCCCGGACCCTCGGTCTGCCCACAGCGACCCTTTCCAAAGCGCCGAATTCGGGACAGCTTTATCAGTCCGCCGCGCGGGCCATGATCACCCTTATCGGACCGGTGCTGCTGGATGACAAACTCAACGGGGCGAGCCAGCTTCAGGGGATCGACGAGACCGCCTTTATCCGCGCCATTGCCGACCATTATTTCCCGCAGGGCCAGCATCCCGGGATACAGGTCGGAACCGCCGCGTATGGCGTGCTGCCTGTCGCCGTCACCAACACGCTTGATACTGCGGCGCTGAACACGGCTGACCAGCGGACCATCGGGGCAACAACGGTACTTTATGACCAAATCCTTGGTGGTCTGATGGAGAAAGAGGCCCGCGCCGTGGTTCCGCGTCTGCACGCCGAAGATCCGGATGCGGCGGAAAAGCTCGACGTGATCCTTCAATCCTATCCTCGGGGTCGCCGCGTCGACGTTTATCAGGACGGAGAAGAGATTCCGATGATCCTCGACTGCCCCTATGTCGAAGGGCGGGGCCAAGACCCAAAGAAATACCTTGGCGATTTGCAAGACGCACAACTGGCGCGGCTGGATGACGTGTTGGCGAGCGATCCGACCATGCCCTTGCTGTGCCGCCTGATCCTGCGGACAATTGACCGGCATTTGCGCTTCCAGATTGTGCGAGGCGCAGGCAATTCGGGCATACCGATGGATCGGTTGTCGCATCTCGAAAACATCGGCAACCGCCCGTTGGCCCAAAATGCAGTTGGCGCAATCAATTGGTATCGCGACCAAAGCTTGCGCCAGATTGCAACCAGCATACGGCCGTTTCCGTCGCTGCCGCAACTTGCTCTTCGGGGGGCGCTCAAACGGAATGCGGCGGATTTGTCCGACGCGTTGCGCGTCTTGCGCGATTTGGCCGACGAGGATGATGGCACCGCCCGGCTCGAAACGCTGATGATCGAAACCATCGACCTGTTTCAGTACCGGATCGACGCATGGCTTACCGGATTGGCACAGATGAGCCTCGACGCACAGATGGTCGCCGCGGAAGAAAAAGACCAGCCGCTCGCGCGGCAAATGGGCTATTTCGCGTTGCTGTCGCTGGAGGATTTCAAACGGCAGCGCGCGCAGCAGGGCAACGCCAAGTACCTGCAAGCTCCGACACCGGCGCAAGCCACCACGGCCGCTGTTTTGCATTCCGCTGGCACGCGACACGGGTCCGGACACGCATTCGACATCGACCTGAGTGCGCCGCGCGTGCGGTTGGGCCTTGATCTGCTCGAAAGGGTTGCAGCGGGCCTGTCCATTGGCGTGGCGCTCGGTTTGTTGGGCGAGCGGTGGTTGCGGCGCGTGCAGCAGGCGCAGCTCGTCTTGCCCTTGCGCACAGGCTTTCCGATCCAGAATGCCAACACGCCTGGCGCGGACACGGATCGGGCGAAGATTGCGCAGGTTTTTGACGGTTTGGCCTTTGCCAGATCAAAGGCCCCCAAATCCCCGTCCACCGAGGCCGATCTGCACGCTACGTTGACCGACGCCCTGGATGCGTTCAGTGACCTTGTGCTTGCCGAAGCCGCGTACCAAAGGGCCAAAGGTGCGGCGGAGCGGGCCAATGCGTGGCTTTCGGTTCTGTCTGGTGGCGCAGTCCCGGAACGGCCTGCCTTCATCTCGTCCATGCGTGCAGGCCACGCGTCAGATCACCAGATCGGCATGGCCTTGGTGCCCGCTACGCGCAAACAGGCCGGCAGTGCGCTGTTGGCCTTGGCTGATCCAAACCTCGCGGCGTACTGTGCCACCCTCACGCCGTTGAAAAAAGACCTCGCAATGCGGGTCGAGGTGCGGCGTGTAGACGATGGGAGCCGGATCTTTCGCGAACAGATGGGAGGGCGCAAGTCACCGTTGCCGTCGCCGGTCGAATTGGTGTTCATGTCCGTTGATGCGATCCGCCGCCGTCTCGTCCACAGGGCACTCTCGACGTACCGGTCTCGGATTGCGGCGGTGGAGGACGACCCGCTGGCCGGGCTGGACGCCGACGCTCTGCTGTCTTCGGCGATGTACCGTGTGCACTGCGTCGTTGACGGGGAAACCTTGTCTGACCTTGCGGATTGGCACGCGCCGCTGGCACGTATTGCAGGTGTCTTTCGGCGTGCCCGCGCGTTGGAGCCGACGGATTTGACGCGCATCAACAATTTTGCCGGTCAGGTGGACGATGCGGCCCTCCTGACCAGCAGTCAAGCGGCCTTCAAGAACATCAAGGCACGTCGCGGCCAACTCAAGAAGCGCATCGCCAAAATTGGCACCCAGATCGACACGGCGCGCATTGCACTTTTTGACGACATGATCTTTGACGTAGACCCCTACGCGCCAAGTGTGCGTCGCAGCATTGCGACGCTTAATACGCGGCTGGCCGAAGCAGCCCCACTGTTTGCGGGCGGCAAGGTGCCAATGGTTACAGGTGCTGATATTGTGGCCGACCGCACGGCAGTCGAGGACCGCATCAGCGACATCATCCATCAGATGACCACCCGGGTCGCACAGGCGCGGCCCAGCTACCCTGCGCCCAAGTCGCTGGACGATACAAACCGCGCCATCGCAGCAGAACGCGAGTTGATCCGAACACTGCTGGGACGGCCGGAGTTTCCGGTATTGCCCCAATATGCACATGTGCAGATGACACAGCCTATGATCTCCAGCGTCTCCCGCGTGGAAAGTGGCCTTGGCGAATGGCCAAAAGTTCGCGCCAAGGTGCAGCCACTGCTGACCTGCGCCACCTATGATCCGGAGTTGCGCCTTCACACCGGCATTGACCACGGCGTGTCCCGTTCCAACAGTGATGACCCAAGACCAGAGACGGAGTCACCGCGCAAACACCATTTTGCCCGTTTTCTCAGCCGCAGTGCAAATCTGGGAGCGGAGCCGCATTTCTGCGGTGTCATTGTCGACGAATGGGTCGAAACACGCCCCGCGACAGAACAGCCTGCCACGCTGGCGATTTCCTATGACGCACCACAGGCCGAAGCGCCCAACACGATCCTTTTGGGGGTGCCGGCCAAACTCGACAGTCCTGCTTGGTCAGAAAACAGCGCGGCCGAGATCGTGCGTGAAATGATCCGAATTCTGCAAATCCGTGCGCTTGGATCTCACGACACCTTGTTCGAGGCAACGATCCTGCCCGGTTCAAATACGATTGCCAACGCCTTCCGGAATGGGCGGTGGGTCGACCGGATTCCGGTGACCGATGGCAAGCGGGTTGTGCGGCCAGCATCCGAAATATCCCGACGATTTGTCGAGGTCGAAGAAACCGAGATTGCCGGTATCCGCGGCAGTGGCTTGCGCGAAACCTTGGGCTATGGCGGCAAGAGAGGCGGCACATGACTGAAAATGCACAAAGACTGGCCAGCGCCAGTACGTCCCCCGATATCGCCGAAGCCTTGGCCGCCCGCGTCGCTGACCCGTTGTGGATCGTCGCGCGCCAGTGGCAGATGGGTGAGTTCGAGGCCGAAAACGGCGGTAGCCCTGCTCTTGTTATTGTGACGCATCAATCCCTTCCTCTGTCCCGGATGCGCATTGGCGGCGATTGGGTCAACACACCGCCCGAGCGTCCGCTCGAAAGCCTGATCGAAGCCGAACGGGGCGGCGAGAAAGGAGGGCGGCCACGAGGCTGGAACACCGATACGTTGAGTTACGATGCACATTTAACGGCGGGCGATCTTAGCTTTGATATTCAAGGCTATGACGGACGCAGCCTCGACTGGTATGATTTTCGTCCTGACAAGCTGGACGACAAGGCGTGGTCCGACGTCAAGATGGCAGAGACAGACAGTGTTCCCGGCATGTTGGGCTTTCCGGGCGCGCCGGAGCCCCGCTGGTGGACGATTGAAGATGGCGCTGCCTATTTCGACAGTGCCGTTGATCCGGAACCCAATGTGCTGTCCATGCTTTTGCCTGAGTTTTTCTATGCCGATGTGCGCAATTGGTCACTTGCGCCGGCGCCGGTGCAGGCTGGCCATGTGCGCCGGATCGACAAGGTCGAAGTTGTCGACAGCTTTGGTGTCATCACACGGGCCGATCCGGTTCCGGCGGAGGAAACGCGGCTATTCTCGCTTGGTGGTGAGACGGCGGGGGCAGAGTTGTTCCTCAGCCCGCAGATTGCAGCACAAGTGGTAGATTGCGACACGCTCGAAGAGGTGAATTGGTACCGAGACGAGGCGGCCAATATGGTCTGGGCACATGAACGCACCATCACCGACGACACCGGCACGCATGACACTGGCACCGAGATGGCGCCGGATACACTCAGCACATCCGAAGCAGGGCGGTACTTTACCTTCAAAAACGACCAGCCCCGGGCCTACATCCCATATGTACCGCGCCAGCGGGACGAGGACGCGGCTTCTGGCGTAGCTCTTCGGCGGGGCAGGACCCAGATCGACGCGACGGTCGCGGCCCCGCAGCACCGGTCAAACACTGTGGCCGAAGCCACTTGGGTGAACCAAGAAGACATCGCACCCAATGGTCTGCGCACCCGGCGGCTGCATCGCTATGCCCGTGGTGCGGATGGCAAAGCGTATTTCTGGATTGGTCGCGACCGGCAGGTCGCTATTGCCGAGGATCGCGTGCGTCTCGCTTTTGATTATCTGCGCGACGAGACGGCGCAAAGGCGCGGGCAAAAGCCCAAGAAGTAAGGGGCGCGCCCCGCCTCACAGCGATGCGTTTGTCTGGCCATGACTGTAACCAGATCGCACACCGCGTTTTGGGCTGTCAGATGTCGCGACAAGGAGCGTTGCCTGTTTGTCCGTTTCTGCGTCATCCCAAACGTGCAAGTCGCGCCGAATTTGGACCGCGTTGGCGGGGTTACGTTCGGAGAACGACCGAGGTGTGAATGTTGTGCGGTCACGCAGCACGTTGATCGACCAGAGGCGGCGAATGTGCAAGAGTATCGAAATGGTCTGCAATATGATAAAAGGTGCCAACCGGCGTCTGGCCCGCTGATTTGAATGGCCGCATTTAAGCAAACGATTAGTGAAGCAAACGATTTGAAACCCCCGGCGAACGTTTCCTCAGCCACAGTGGATGACTCGCAGCGAATGGCTGCACAGACCGATATCGACAGAGCTGCGCATCTCGCGGCGGTGGCCGAGATCATGCAATTGATCGATGGATCCGGTCAGGATGACGTCCCGGTGTTTCAGGCTATTCTGGCCAAGGCGAAAACCCTGTGCAACGCACAGATGGCGGGTTTGATCCTCGCCACATCGGACGACCCTGTTCAAACACTCGCGGCTCATGATGGCGTCGAACCGACGGTTGTTGATCTGTTTCGAACCGGGCGGATGAAAATGGACGCAAGCCTGTCCTATGCGGCCAGGTGCATCGTCACCGGAGAGCTGATCGTGCACGACGACATGCGCGACAGCGATCTTTACCGGGCTGGCAGCCCTGTGGTCCGATCTATGGTCGACGACAGCAACATTCGCAGCGTTCTATTTGTCCCGCTGATCTCAGATGCGCGTGCGATTGGACTGATCACGCTCTTCCGCACCCGGGTCGCGGCGTTCACAGCGGATGAAGTAACCTTGGTCGAGGCATTCGCCACGCAGGCGGTAATCGCGATCAAGACGGTGCAGCAGTTCCGCAATGTGCAAACCCAACTTGGTCGGGAAAAGGCGTCCGCCGAGGTACTGGAGGTTATCAGTGGGTCGCGTGACGATGAAGCCCCGGTTTTCGAGGTGATCCTGCGCAATGTCGCAACGTTGTGTGACACTGATCTCGCCACTCTGTCGCGCGTGACTGCCGACGGCACGTTTCTCGAATGCGTCGCCCATTGCGGGATTGATCTGTCCACCGATCCACTGAACGAAGATATCTGGCCCATTGATGGACCTTTGCAAATTGCGCAGTCAGTCCGTGAGGCACGCGTCGTGCATTCGCCGGATCTGCGCCTGACTGACTATTACAGGGCGGGGCAGAAGTATTATCGCAAGCTGGTCGATGACGATGGGATCCGCACGCTGTTGACCGTTCCGCTGAGGCTGGCGGACGGCACGTCGGTCGGCTGCGTCGGGCTATACCGCAAAGAGGTGCGGCCATTTGCACCGGACGAGATTGCATTGGTCGAGACATTTGCCGCGCAGGCCGTGGTTGCCATCGAAAACGTTCACCAATTCACCGCGGTGCAAGAGGCAAACACCGCTCTGGCAAACAGGCTCGAACGTGAAAGCGCGACACGCGAAATCCTAAGCGTGATCAGCGCGTGCCGCGATGATGAGCAACCCGTATTCGAAGTGGTTTTGCGGAACGCGGCCCGATTGTGTGATGCGCCCATCGCCCGGTTGCATCTGGTATGCGAGGACGGCGCGCGTTTCCGCATGGCCGCTGCATGGGGCGGGGAAGTCCGTGCTTTTGCCATTGGTCAGTCATGGGTGATCAAACCGCAGCACGCGGTGGGGCGTTCGTTGCGGGAGGGGCTGGTTGTCCACGTTCCCGACATGCGGGACGATAATCTTTACCGGGATGGCGATCCCGAGCGGGTCAAACTGGTCGATGAGGAAGGCATTCTATCTATGCTGACCGTCCCTTTACGCGGAGCCGACGGCATCATCGGGTGTTTGGTCCTGAGCCGCAGATATCAGGAGCCGTTTAGCAACGACAACATCCGGCTGGTGGAAACCTTTGCTGCGCAGGCCGTAATTGCGATTGAGAATGTGCGTCAGAACCGTCAGTTGCAGATGCGTGTCGAACGTGAAACCGCCTCGCGCGAAACCTTGGAAGTCATCAGCAAGGCCCGGTCGGACTATCAGCCCGTGTTTGACGCAATTCTGCGCAATGCCAGCCGTTTGTGCCATGCGCCGTTGGCTTTTCTGAGCCTTGCGGATCACCAGAGCGGCCTTGTTACGATCCCTGCCAATGTGGGCGCACGCAGTGAATTCAGCGACGTTCTGAACGGGTTTGTAGAACCACTGAGCCGAACCGAACTTGTGGCCGTGCGTCCGATCCTTGATGGTCAGATCATCCGAGAGGACGATATCGCTGACGATCCAGTCTACACCCGTGACAGATCACCCCGCCGTGTTCAGATGGTCGAAGTCGAGGGCGCGCGTTCTGTTCTGGCGGTGCCACTGATCAAGGACGGACAGGGCATGGGTGTCATTGTGCTTTATCGGCGCGAGGTTGCCCCCTTTTCCGATGACGATGTGGATCTGGTGGCGACATTCGCCGCGCAGGCTGTCATCGCCATCGAAAACGTGCGCCAATTCCGCGAGGTACAGACGCGCACGACCGAGGTCGAAGAGGCGCTCGTACGTGAACAGGCCAGTGCCGAGATATTGCGGGTCATCAGCGAAACGCAATCCGATCTAGAGCCGGTGTTTGACACGATCCTGAGCCGCGCGGCGGAATTGTGCGACGCACCAATGGCCAGCCTCAATCTCGTGAACGAAGAACGAACCCATGCCAACCTTGTGGCCCATCACGGCGACACGCTGCAGGCGTTGGAAGTCGGGAAAACGCAGTGGCCACTAGACAACCAGCTGTCCAACGCGATTGCGATCACACAAAAGCAGGCGGTCATGATCCCCGACCTCAAGGACTCGGATCTTTACCGCGAGGGCAATGAAATTCGACGAAATGCGGTGGACGCGGAGGGCGTGCGCACCTTTCTTGCCGTGCCGTTGGTGCACAAGGGCGAGGGTATCGGCAGCCTTGCCCTGTACAAGCGTGAGGTCAGACCGTTCTCGCAAGAGGACATCGCGCTGCTGGAAAGTTTTGCGGATCAGGCCGTTATCGCCATCCAGAACGCGCGCCTTTTTAACGACACCCAGACCTCATTGGCACGCCAGACGGCCAGTGCTGACATCCTGCGCGTCATCTCGCAGTCACCCGACAGCCTGCAACCGGTGTTCGACCGGATCACGCGCAGTGCCACCGATGTCTGCGACGCGCGGTTCTGTATCCTCTGGCAGTATATCGACGACCAAATTCACTACTGTTCCAGCAGCGGCTTCTCGGCAGAGTTCATGGACGCCTATCTCGAAGATTACCCCATGAAACCCAAAGAGACGTCGATCGCCGGACACACGCTTGCCTGCGGCGGGCGGTATCATCTGGATGACGCGCAAGATCCCGAAAAATACTTTGATTTCGGAACCGCGCGGGAAAACAATTTCAAGCATATGGTCGGCCTGCCGGTCGTCACCCAAGGCCAGACCTGGGGACTGCTTATCGTGGCATGGCCACAGAACACCGTGCCCGATGCCGGACATTTCGAACAGCTCGAGGCGTTCACAGATCAGGCAGCCATCGCCATCCAGAACGTCGCGCTCTTTAACGAAACGCAAACTGCACTGGCACGTCAGACCGCCAGCGCCGACATCCTGCGGGTCATCAGCCAGTCGCCCACCGATGTCACGCCGGTCTTCGAGGCGATCGTGACCACGGCGGTCGCGCTTCTGGAATGCGACGGATCCGGCGTCTTGCTGCGGGTCGCAAACAGCTTCACGCTCGCCGCAGGCGTGGCGTCCGACGGACAGTTGCGGGTGCCCAGCGGACGGCAGATGCCGATCGAGCCCGAAAAGAACTACCCCTCGCAGGTTTTTGCGACGGGCGAAATGGTCTACATCTCGGATGCCTCGCAGGTCGATCTGCCCGAGCACGAGGTCGAAGCGTTCCGAAATTTCGACATGCAGACAGCCCTGTTCATGCCGCTCATGCGCAAGTCCGAATGCGTCGGCGTGCTGTGCTTTGACCGGCGAAAGGCCCGCCCGTTTTCCGCCGCCCAGATCGACCTTGCGAAATCCTTTGCCGATCAGGCGGTCATCGCCATCGAAAACGTGCGTCTCTTTCGCGCCGCACAAGAGGCCCGCGACGAGGCGGAACAAGCCAACGAGGCCAAGAGCGCATTTCTGGCCACCATGTCCCATGAAATCCGCACGCCCATGAACGCCGTCATCGGGATGAGCGGCCTGCTCATGGACACCCAACTCACCCCCGAACAGGACGACTACGCCCGCACTATTCGCGACAGCGGCGATGCGCTGCTGGGGATCATCAACGAAATCCTCGACTTTTCGAAGATTGAGGCAGGCCAGATGGACATTGAGGATCATCCGTTCGACCTGCGCAACTGTATCGAATCCGCGCTGGACCTTGTCAGTGGGCGGGCCGCCGAAAAGCAGTTGGAGCTGGCCTATGTTTACGACGACAGCGTTCCAGCCGGGATTAGTACGGACCTGACGCGGATGCGGCAGATATTGCTCAACCTGCTGTCCAACGCGGTTAAGTTTACGGACAAGGGGGAGGTTGTGTTGTCGGTCACGGCCAATCCGGCCCCGAACGGTCGAATGCAACTGGAGTTTGCGGTCAGGGACACCGGCATCGGACTCACGCCGGACGGGATGAGCCGTCTGTTCCAATCGTTCAGTCAGGCCGACAGTTCAACCACACGCAAATATGGCGGCACGGGACTGGGTCTGGCGATTTCCAAGCGTCTGGCTGAGTTGATGGGCGGTACGATGTGGGCCACCAGCGACGGTGCAGGTCAGGGGTCCACCTTTCGTTTCCGTATTCTGGCCAAACCCGCAAAGCTGCCCAAAACGGACACCCGCAGTCTTGTTGGCGAGCAGTCGGAACTGAGCGGTAAGCGGCTTTTGGTGGTGGACGACAACGCTACCAACCTCAAGATTTTGTCCCTGCAAACGCAGAAATGGGGGATGCAGACTCGAGCCTTTTTGACCCCGGCCGATGCGCTGGAGGCCTTGGATGCAGGCGCACAGTTTGACGTGGCGATCCTTGATATGCACATGCCCGAAATGGATGGCGTCGGTCTTGCCCGTGCGCTCGCCAAGCGCAGGCCGGACTTGCCCAAGGTCCTGTTCAGCTCTTTGGGCCTGCGTGACGCAACGGTGGAGGACGATCTGTTTGCCGCCGCGCTTGCCAAACCGCTGCGCCAGTCGCAACTTTTTGACACACTGATCACCCTGTTTGCCCCTGCGGCGCCGCGCAAACCGGCATCCGTTCCCACAGACAAACCCAAGACTGATCCGGACATGGCGGCGCGGCACCCGCTGCGCATTCTGCTGGCCGAGGATAACCTTGTGAACCAAAAGCTCGCCACACGGTTGTTGCAGCAAATGGGCTACCGCACAGACCTTGCCAGCAACGGGATCGAGGCCTGCGAAAGTGTTGCCCGCCAAACCTATGACGTGGTTCTCATGGACGTGCAGATGCCGGAGATGGACGGCCTCGAAGCGTCCCGCCGCATAAATCGCGATCATGCCGACAGTGCGCGCCCGCGAATTATTGCCATGACCGCCAACGCCATGCAGGGCGACCGAGAGATGTGTCTGGCTGCGGGTATGGACGATTACATCGCCAAGCCGATCCGCGTGGATCGACTGATCGAAGCGCTGCTCGCGGTGCCAGCCCATCAAAGGGACGCAACATGACGCAGGACCTCATCGACACGGCGACCTATACCGAGCTCTGTGATGCCATGGGTGCCGATTTTGTGGCCGAACTGGTCAACACCTTTCTCGAGGACGCGCCCAATATGATCGCGGCCCTGAAACTGGGGGCATCAAATGGCGACGTGGATGCCTACCGTCGTGCTGCACACTCCATCAAATCCAACGCTGAGGTTTTTGGGGCTGCGCCGCTTGCCAAGCAGGCGCGTGAGATGGAATTGACTGGCCTGCCCGTAGCCAATCCGCCCATTCCGACGCTCGAAGCGATCTATGCCGACACTGTACGCTGTCTGAGGGCTTTGCGAGATGCGTGACATGCCGGGGCGCCTGCTGATCGTCGACGACAACAAGGTCAATCGCCTGCTCATGTCGCGCAGCGTCGAACAATTGGGTCACACCGCCGCAGTCGCTGAAAATGGGCGCATTGCCATGGAGATGCTGCGGGCCAGATCTTACGACATCCTGCTTCTCGATATCGAGATGCCCGAAATGGATGGTTTTGAGGTGCTGGAAGCGCTCAAGGTCGATCCCAAACTGCGCGATCTGCCGGTTATCGTGACGTCGTCGGTCGAAGGGCTCGACAATATCGTACGCTGCATCGAATTGGGTGCTGACGACTACATTCCCAAGCCGGTCAACAAGGTACTGCTCAATGCCCGTGTCAGCGCCAGCCTTGAACGCAAACGGCTTTATGACGAACAGAAAAAGCTGTTGGATCGGTTCGCCACGGTCGAAGTGGCACAGCACCTGAGCGAAGGCGGGTTTACCATCGGCGGGCAACGATTGGACGCCACAATCCTGTTTTGCGACATCCGGGATTTCACCTCGATGTCCGAAGCCATGACACCCGAGGCCACGATTGACCTCATCAACACGTTTTACACCCTGATGTTCGATGCCGTCTCTAGCCAGGGTGGAATCGTCAGTCTGATGGTGGGGGATGGTCTCATGGCTCTTTTTGGCGCGCCAAGGCCCATCGAGAACTCTGCGCAATGTGCGTTGGCTGCGGCACAGGACATGCTTTTGATGACCGCGGCCCTGAACGAAGAGCGGGTAATAGTCGGAGAGGCGGAACTCAGGATTGGTTTTGGGATTGCGACGGGTGAAGTGGTTGCGGGTTACACCGGCACTGACGATCGTGCGACATATACCTGCATCGGCAAGACGGTAAACCTTGCTGCACGGTTGGAAGCGCACACCAAGATCGTGGACCGGAGCGTCCTTTTTGACGAAGCGACATTTGCGGGTTTGACCGACCAATCCAGTTGCACGTCCATGCCAGAGGTGCGGTTCAAAGGGTTTTCCGACGCAATGCGGGTGTTTGCGTTGTAAAAGTGCCAGCAATCTGTGGCTTTTGGTGCTGGACGATGTGGGAAACACGCCTTCGCATCTGGCACCGAGGCCAGCGGACAAAAGCCACCCTTGCGCCGGTGACAAGATCGAAACCGCTCATTCGCAGTCTCGGAAAGCGTAGTGAATCTGCGCAATGTCCCCCCGAAATTCATTGCGCTGTTTTTACATTTGATGGCCGTTGCGCGATATCGACCGGGTGTCATTCCAGCCCTAGGTTCAGGACCCATTGATTTCCGTTGAACGGCATGATTCACGGCTCAAAAACGAGCGGTGAGCATGTCCGATCTTTTCTGGTTGAGCGATGCGCAGATGGCGCGTCTCGAGCCCTTCTTCCCTAAATTTCACGGCAAGCCCCGTGTTGATGACCGGCGCGTTCTGAGCGGGATTATCTTTTTCAATCGCAATGGCTTACGGTGGCGTGACGCGCCCAAAGGATATGGCCCGCACAAGACGCTGTACAATCGTTGGAAACGGTGGAGCGACAAGGGTATCTTTGCTCAGATGATGGTCGGTCTGGCGGTCGATCATGGCGAGACAAAGACCGTGATGATCGATGCGACCTACCCAAAAGCACATCGGACAGCGACCAGCATGGGCGTCAAAAAAGGGGGCGTGGGCGCCTGATCTTTGCCCGGCAGGGTATTTCCGCAGGAAATGCCCCGAGAGGGAGGCGGACCAAAGGCGGTATGAACACCCAGTTACATGCCATCTGCGACAGCCAGGGCCGTCCGTTGAACCTGTTCGTCACCGCCGGGCAGGTCAGCGACTACATCGGCGCGCGCGCGCTGCTGAGCAGCTTGCCAGAGGTCGACTGGCTACTCGGCGGCCGAGGCTATGATGCTGACTGGTTCCGAGAAGCGTTACAAGACAAGGCGATACGCCCCTGCATCCCAGGCCGAAAGCAACGCAAGACGCGTGTGAAATACGATAAGCGCCGATACAAACGGAGCAATCGCATCGAGATCATGTTCGGCAGGCTCAAGGACTGGCGGCGGGTGGCCACCCGGTACGACCGTTGCCCAAAGGTATTCCTGTCAGCAATCGTACTTGCTGCCCTCGTCATCTACTGGCTTTGAAACTCAATGAGGCCAGACCCTAATTGATCGAGCCGTCAGGACGCGTCCAACACGCGGCGATCGGGGCGTCGCGGTTGCCCCTCAGATCGCGGTCAGCGATGTGCCAGGCAGCCGATTTCCACTCCTGCGTCTATAGGGGCGGCTCGACGGCGAGGCCGGATGGCACTGACTTCGGGCGTTGATCGGGAAGGCGGGCTGCCGCAGGATCGGTAAGCGTATGCAAAAAGGCTACAAGCCGTTCAATCTCATTGTCCGATAAGGTCCGTGGGACCAACTGATTGGCCTTGAGGATGCGAGCGCGCAGTTGGTGCGTCGTCATCACACGGGTGTCGCGCAGGTCGAAATCCTGCCGCCGTGACGGCGCAAGCACCTCAAATCCAAGATCAGTACCACGGCCCGTAAGGCGCAGGACCTGACCCAATTCAGGCAACACGACAGTATCGGGATCAAAACCCATCAGGCTGCCTGCGGGATCAAGGTGATGACGTATTGCAGCCTCCAGCGATTCGTAGGCGCCGCTATGCCCCCACGGTCCTGTGAGTGCGACATTGCGTAATGACGGTGTGCGAAAGGCAAACAGATCGGCGTCATCCAACGTCACCCGGTATCGGCCTTCATCTTCCTGCCGTGCAGGCAGGCCCGTGTCGTGAAAATAGCTCAGATCAGCGCCGTGCCCTTTGCCAGGGCCGATCTGTGGCATCCCGATGGCGTGAAATCCGTGATCTGTAAAAAGCGGGCCACTGTGACAGTTCGCACAACCCGCCTTGCCATAAAACAACGATAACCCCTGCACCGCATCCCGCGACAGAAGCGATACATCCCCGGTCCGGAGCACGTCATCGAACGGCGCGGTGTCAGATCGGAATGCAACAGTCTGAAAGGCCGCGAGCGCCTCGGCGATGTGCACAAAGCTGATCTCGTCGCGGGCGCGCAACATTGGAAACGCGTCGAACATCATGTCCACGTATCCGGGCGTATGTGCGACTCTCTCCGCCAGCAGTTCCCACACCCGCAAGCGATCTTCGGTGGCAGCGGCGTCGGCGACCGGGTTTTCGCCATATTGCCCGGCCATTTCGATGGGCGAGGTGACGGGAAAGAAAGCCTGCGCCGCAAGCAGGTTTGACACCCCACCTGGCAAGTCGTCCCCAGCGGGTGTGTCAAACCCATGGCCATCCGCGCTACGTTCGACGCGACCATCATGAAACATACTGACATACGCTCGCGCCCCAATGTTCCAGAGCGCTTGCGCATTGCGGGGCACGCGCCCGGTGACCGGATCACGCGTTGTGCGCCGTGAGCCTGCGCCCGTCCCACCTTCGCCAATCCCAAGTGCCAACCCGTCGCCGGAGGCGAGGGCCGGGTCATGGCAGGTGCCGCACGAGATGTTGCGATTGCCGGACAGGATCGGGTCAAAAAACAGGGTGCGCCCCAGATCGACCAGCGCGCCTGTCGGACGCCCGTCGTAGAGGAAGTCCGCATCCGTCAGTGGCGCGGGCAAACGCGTATCCGCCCGCGCCACATCCAACGCGGTGGTGGCGCAGGACAGGACCAACACGACCCCAATGAACGACCAATTGGGCAGCAGACGGGTCATGCCGGGCTCCGACGGGTTGCGATTTGAGGTGGGGCCGACGCGGTGGTCTCAGGCAACTGCTTTTCAAGCAGTAGCACGTCGCCGGTGTAATAGGGCGGGCACGGATGCAAAAGGACGGGTGACCGGGCAGACAGGCTATAGCCCAACCGCTGATACAACCGCAGCGCGCCATGGTTTTGCGCGTAGACCTGAATGCTGAGGCGATCAAACCCTTGGCGTCGCGCGATGCGTTCAACCTCACCCATCAACGCGGTGCCCACCCCGAAACCGCGTGCCGCGGGCGTAACGGCAAGCGCATTCACATACCACGTGCCGACGCTCAGCCGCTCCAACGCGACGAAGGGTATGACCGGCAAAGGCAGGTCATCCAGCGTGCCTTCGGGCGCGCTCTGGATCGGGTAGGACAGGGCCATCCCGACAGCTTCGCCAAACCGTTCGGCCAAGATCGCATTTTTGTAGGAAAAACCGCCTGTGTCCCGCTTGGCTCGGGAGATGCCGTAATCAAGCGGGCATTGCTCGGGCTTGGCGGACTGAGCCCAAAGCCAACGGGGAATGCCTTCGCCCGCAGTGTCAATGAACTTGGCCAGATTGACGGCGTCGCCGGTATGGGCCGGGCGCAGGTTGAGGTCGCTAAAGTCTTTCATCGGGGGTCTCGAATTTTGAAAGGGCGTCCCCGACACAAACGGTCAGGGACTGCCGTGTGTCAGAAGAAAGAGGAGGGCAGGTCATCAATGGGACCGACGCGAGCGCCTGAATCCCACTCAAGGTGGTTGTCCTCCAACCCGGCGGCGTCCGGCTGCATGTTCCAAAGCTGGGCATGGTCGTCCTGTGCCGCTTCGAACACAAAGGTTGCGCTGATCGCCATGAAATCATTGAAGCCGAGCGTGGTCTGGACAAGGCCGCCATCGATATCGGCGTATTCACCCGTCGCGCCGGTGATCGGGCGCAGGTTTTCTTTGCCGATATCGGCGATTTCTGTGCCTTGGGTGATGATCTGGTCACCACTGTCAAAGGCAAAAACCTGCCGCGATATCACCCAGACACCGGTGGTTGCGTTGCCCGCGTCGCCGACAAAATAGCCATCGCAGGTCCATGTCCCCAGCACAGTGTCCGGAAAAGCCGGACTGCCATCCTTGAGCACACCGGACACACCGTCCGACAGCGTGCCGGCGGGGTAGATGTAACCTTGGCTCAGAAACGCGTTGCCGTGGGCAGGCATTCCATTGTCGTGCAGAGGCGTTGCGGCCATAAAGATACGCGTGTGGTCTTCGGCCACGTCAAAGGCCATGTGTTTGCCGTCGGCCGCGACAAGGCCAGCGCTGGCAATCAGCGCGAGGGCGGAGAGAGATGTTTTCAACATTTTGGATTCCTTTGGGTTGAGTAAGTTGACGTGCAGGTCACAGGCCCGTGCCCGGTGAAAGGCGCGCGCAACTGTTGAGGTGAGGGCCGCGGTGGCGGCCCGGATCAGGTGGCGGCGGTGGCCGAGCAGATTGCCGCGATGTGCCGGTGGTCGGTGCCGCAGCAGCCGCCCATCACCGTCAGGTGAGGCAACAGCGCTGTAAGCCTCGCATAAAGCGTGCCCAGTTCGGCCGGGTCGCCGTCATCAAGCGTGTCCGCGGCGTCCAGTTCGGCATGGCTTTGGCGCGACGCATTGGCCCGCAGCCCCAAGATGCGCTGCGTCCACGAACCGGTAAGGACGTCGGAAAAATGGTCCGGGTGCGCGCAATTGATCATGTAATAGGCGGGATATGCGCCCGTTGCCTGATCAACAGCCTCAATGGCCGCGCCCAGCGTTTCGCCCGAGGGCAGAGCGCCGTCGGTTTCTACCGTAAAGGCAATAGCAACCGGGATGCCACGCGCCTGTGCCGCCCGCACGATGCCCACCGCCTCGGCGCTGTAGGTCAGGGTCAGGGCGGTCACCATGTCTGCGCCGAATGTGTCGAACCATTCGATTTGGGCACTGTGATACGCTTGTGCCTGATCTGCCGAGAGCAGGCGGGCAGGTGCATAGCCATCGTCCTGCGGGCCGATCACACCGTTCAGGACAAAGGGGCTGATGCCTTCGACCTCATGCGCCTCGCGCAGGCGGATCAATGTACAGATCGCCTCACGGTGGACAGCGCGCAGGTCGTCCTGTGACATGTCCAGTTCGGCGGCCCATCGGGCACTGGCACGCCACGTAGGGGTGTCCATGATGAAGCCACGCCGCTGCGCAACGGCCAGTGCCGCGAACCGGGTCATATAGGCGTCCATGGCAGCCAGACCTGCGTCGCTTTCCAGCGCTTTGAACGCCGCAAAAAGCGGCAGGTCGATGCTGTCGTGAAAGATCAGCGTTGTCTCCAACCCGCCATCGGTGATCATCTGGGTGCCGTTCAGTTGCGGCAAGGCGTTGCGATATTTCATTGTCGGATCCCTCTGTGGCTTTCCTACGTGTCGGCGTCGTGGCACAGAGGTAGCGAGGGCCGTTCGGCCTTGCTTGAGACAAACCTGAGAAGTTTCTGAGAAAACCCTTTAGATGTCCGGGAACGGGATCAGATCGGTGGGTGCCGCATGAAAGTGCGTATTGCAGACGCGGAAATCGACTTTGACAGGATGGTTGTGCGCAGCGGTGACGCGGAGCGTAAGCTGACGCGTCAGCCGCTGGGTATCCTGCGCGCGCTGGTCGATGCGGATGGCGACATTGTGACCAAGGATCAATTGGTCGAACAGGTCTGGGGCGGGCGGATCATCACAGATGCAACGCTGTCCACCGCGATGAAAGAAGCACGCCGCGCCACCGGAGATACAGGGACCGCTCAGCGGATCATTGAGACGGTGCATGGCGTGGGTTTTCGCCTTGCCGTACCCACAGAGCGTGATCCATCCCCATCCGATATCCGTGATGAAAAGCCAGCAATCCTTGTTCTGCCCTTCCGCAGTCTGAGCGCCGCACCCGAGGATGCGCCCATCGCCGACGGGTTCAGCGAGGAAATTACATCCAACCTGACACGGTTCCGTAACCTGCGCGTTCTGTCCCACCTCACCGCGATCCATCTTCAGACCAGCGACACCGATCAGACCGCGCTGGCCGACACGTACGGCATCGACTTTGTGGTCGAGGGCAGCCTGCGCCGTGCGTCGGAACGCTTGCGTGTGACGGTTCAGGTCAGCGATGTGCGCACTGGCGAGATCGCGGTCATGGAACAATTCGACCGGCCCTGCACCCCAAGCGAGATTTTTGACATACAGGACGAGATTGGCTTGCTGACCGCCGGACGGGTGGCGTCGCAGCACGGTGCCCTTGGTGCCCGCATCCGCAACCGCAGGGTCGATGGGCGGACGACGACGTGGGATGTCTATACCGCCGTCGCGCAGTTCTACGAGTTCTACAAGTCCTACGATCCTGCCTCGCATCTGGAGTTGCGCACCCGATTGCCCGCTTTGCTGGAGACGGACGCAAACGCGTCGGATGGATGGGCAGCCTACGCGCTGATCCTGCTGGAAGAGCAACGCTATCACCTCAATGAACGGCCCGGTGTCAACGCCACCCGCCTTGGCCTCGACGCCGCCAAGCGCGGCGTGGCCTGCGACCCGCAAAGCGGGTTTGCACAGATGGTGCTGGCACTGTGCCAGTTCCACACCGGTGACCTTTCAGGCTTTCGCGCGACGGCTGAAACGGCCCTGCGGCTCAACCCCGGCCACGCAGATATTCTGGCTGAAATCGGCCATTGCCACGCGTTTCTTGGAGAGTTTGACCGCGCGATCCCGCTGTTGGACAAGGCCATAGAACTGAGCCCGGTGCATCCGGGCTGGTATCACTACGCCCACGCGTGGCGTTTTGCGTTGGGTGATTTCTGGCAGGCAGCCCTGCTGGAGATCGAGAAGGTGCCGATGCCGGGGTTCCCTTGGTATCACGCGCATCAGGTCTGGTTTCATGCAGAACTCGGGAACGCAGAGGCCGCAGATACGGCCAAAGGACACCTGCTGGCCGTCCTGCCAAACTTCGAGAGGGATATACCGCAGGAGATGGTGTTCCATTACTTCACCGGTCCCTTGGTGCGCAAAGCGTTCGCGGGATGGAAAAAGGCCGGTATGAGCATCATCGACCCGCCAGAGCCACCATTGCGTCAGACCTGAGGTCCCGCGTTTGGCCCAGAACAGCGACATGGCTTTGGCATCGCGTCTAGCGTGCCCAGTCGCACAGCTGACACCGGTTCAGGCGCGCGCGGCCTACCTACTTGGGCGCCACGTCAGCAAGGGCGGACACCGCCCCTGCATAGGTTTCAAGGAACGTCCCGCCATCAACGGAATGCGCAAGCGTTGGAAACACCACGTTGCGCAGGCCAAGGGCTGCGGTCGCCTCGAACGCGGCGGCGGGCGGTTCCGCCTCCCACAACAGGATGGTTGCTTCGGTATCGCGGCTGAGCGCTTCAAGCTGCGCAAGCTCTGCCTTATTTGGCATCGCGCCAGCCTCCCACTCCATCGACACAACTGTCAGGCCGTAACGGCGTGCAAAATAGTGGTAGCGCGGATGCGTGGCGATCAACGTAACGCCGGTCAGATGGTCCAGCGCCGATTGCGCAGCCGCATCGAGGGCCTCAAGGTCCGCCTGCAACGTGGCAAGCTGCGCCGCGACGTCTTCAACCGGGGCAAGGCTGCGCGCGACGATGGCGGCAGCGAGAGCCTCGGTCTGTGCAAGGGCCAGGGTCGGATCGAGCCAGAGATAGGACGCCAGTCCTTCGTGCGAATGTGAGCCCCCGTCGCCGTGACTATGTGTGATGCTTTCGGTCACAATGAACCGATCTTTGATTGCGGCGGACGTGTTCAGCAGTTTTGACCGCGGCAGCGACACACGATCCACCCAAGTGGCGAAACCTGCACCGTTCAGCACGATCAAGTCCGCGGCCTGAACGGCGCTGATATCTGCAATTGACGGGCGCCAAAAGGACGGGTCGACGTCACGCGGCACCGGAAAGGTCACTTGTGCCCCATCACCCAGCAAGCGTTGGGCAAAATACTGGAGCGGATAGTTCACCGTCGTGACCTGCGCACGATCCTGAGCACCGGCCAACGTGGCGCCCAAGACAATCATTCCCGCGACACAGAGCGGTTTCAAAAGACGTATCACGATCAGCTCTGGCAATTCTTGGCAATGTCTTCAGGCGTCACGATCCAGTAGTTGTCGTGGCTGCCTGTATCGACTTCGATCACCAGCCCGCCGGTATGGTCAACACTGTCCAGCGGGACAGACACGGTGCCGTCCGTCTGGATCGGCAAGGTGGACTGCAAGCGGTTGTCCCCGTCCAGCACCCGGACATCAGCCTGTTGCACGGCGTTGCCGTTGGAGAATTTGGCCTCCACGAGCACCGCCTCGCAATTGACCGAAGCAAAAACGATCATCTGATGCGCTGCCGCCTCAAACGGCAGGGCGGCCAAAAGGCCGCTAAATGCGGCCGCTCGGATCACTGGCCTGTCCATTCTTCGAAATGGACCCAGATGACAGCCCCAAGTTCGACCGCCTTGTCCTCACCGTCCTGTGGCAGCGTATAATCTGCTGTGTTGAGTGCCGCAAAACCCCACCAGCCATTGGACGGCGGCGCATAAGTAAAGACGCCGTTGGCATCCGCCTTGACCGTCTGCGTGATCATCAGATCATCAGGGACCGTCGCACCCGCGCCGTCGTTCAGAAATTCGACCTCGACTTCGGCATAGGGTACGGGCGTGCCTTCCATTTTGACGATACCTTGGAACACATTGTGCTCCCACAGGCCAAAGGGCTTGGTCAATGGAACGATCTCGGTCTTGAGGCCCAGTTCGGTATCCCACCCCTCGTCGTCGCCATAGGCCGTCACGTAAGTCTTTGTGTAGTGGATGATAAAGGCGTCTTCGGCGGGTTCCCAATAGGGCTGGGGCTCCATCGCAAAGATATATGTTCCAGGCCGGTCGAGCGCATATTCAAGGGTAAACCCCTGCTCATCCATCACGGTGGCGTCTTGCAGCGCGCCCATCAGGTTCGTTGTGCTGCCCTGATGGGTCACCGAAAAGGCGACCGGGGTGTCGAGCGTCATGCCGTCCATCTCGAACGGATGGGAGAAGGACATCGTCAGGTTTACGCTCCGCCCGTCTTCCTGACTGATCATCGGATCATTGGGGATGATCATCCCGTAATGCGCCAAGGCAGGGGACGTGGCGACCAGAGCGGCGAGCGATGCGGTGACAAGGTGACGTTTCATGGAACCTCCTGTTGATTAAGACCCTAGGGCAAGCAACCAACCTACCCAGGCCTCGGCATTGCGCGACACGATGATCGCGCCAGCGGCAGCAATACACGTTGAAATCAATAGTAATGTGAATGTTTCTGCGGACAACAGGCGCAAGACCATGCCGCGCCGCGCACCCAGCTTGACCGCAGTGGCGATTTCCCGTGCCCGCAACCGGTAGCTGAGAAATACCGCCAACCCAATGGCGGCCAGTGCGGCAATGGCGATGATCGCCGTGACGACATCCAGCAGCGATTTGATCCGAAAGATGCGGTCGACGAGCCCCTGAATAACACCTGCCGGTTCGACGATCTGCGTCGGTCCTTCGGTGTCCAGATATCGCCCCTTGAGGATGGTGGCGGATCGCGTGTCATTGGGCACCACAATCACGGCGGAGGTTGGAAAGCCGTCCTGACTGCCGTGGAAGTGAAAGCTCCCGATGTTGACCTCGGTGATGCGCTGATACTGCACGACCGCTGCATTGGCGACGGTATCGCTGCCCGACGCAATTTGGGCTGCGGTCACCACATCTTCGTGCCCGTGGCCGATGCCCTGAATGACCCAAGCGGTTTTGATGTCGACAAAGATCGCTTGGTCGTCCGGTGCGTTGGTCGGGGCCAGGACACCGACAATGGGCATTTCCAGCGGGTAGACGCCGTCGAGGTCAAAAAGGTTCTCTGGCGCGGAAACAAGCGTGTCGCCGATACCTTTGCCCAATGTCGCTGCAACTCCCGACCCGATGACAGCATCGCCCAGGACCGACAGACCGCGTCCATCCGCGATCTCAAGGTTCCGAAACGCGAAATAGTCCAGCGTCGTGCCAACGATCCGAAATCCGGCGGACGAAAAGGCAGTATGGACTGGGATCGGGACAGCCAAGCCACTGTCCCAGATTGCCTCCACCTCGCGCATCGGGATGGGGTCGGGGCGTTCGTCCGAGAAATAAAGCGCGGCCATGGTCAAATCCAGTTGTGACCCCCGGCTGCCCAGAAGAAGGGGCGTCGCCTCACCCCGCGCCACCAAGGCGCGTTCGCTGGAGGACAGCAGGATTTGCGTCGCGATGGGAACAAACAGGATCAACGCCGCAACCAGTGTCAGGATCACGCTGCGCCCCCAATGATAACGCAGATAGGCAAATGCGAGGTAGAGCGCGTTCATGCCTCAGCCCCCTCACGGAATTGCGCAAAGTCGAGCACGCGCTCAAAGCGTGGTAACAATTCGTGGTCGTGGGTGACGGCCAACACTGCGGCCCCGGCCTCTGCCGCCTGTTCGAACAGTAAATCCAGAATGCGGGATTTGCTGTCCGGATCAAGGTTGCCCGTCGCCTCATCCGACAGGATCAGTTTGGGTTGCGTCACCAACGCCCGGCAGATCGCTACGCGCTGCTGTTCCCCCTGACTGAGCGCCGTCGGGTGCCGGTCCAGCTTGTCGCCAATGCCGCATGACACCGCCAATGCCTCGGCTCGGGCGCGCGCCTTTGCGTCCAGAGTGAGGGCAGGCGTTATCCGGTAAGGGTACAGGATATTCTGGCGCGCCGACAGGTAGTCGAGCAGCGCAAAATCCTGAAATACGAAACCGATTGTGCTGGCGCGAAAACGTCGCCGATCCACGTCTGAAAGCTGCGCAACATCTGTGCCCGCCACGTCAATCCGGCCTGCTTGCGGGGTCAAAATGCCCGCGATCAGGTTCAACAGCGTGGTCTTGCCGCTGCCACTGGGGCCGACGATGGCGACCCGTTCTCTGTCCTGCAGTTCAAATTGGGGCACGTGCAGCCGAAAGCTGGCGTCGCTATAGCGAAACGAGAGATCCTGAACGGCGATCATCCGTTTGTCTGCGGCGCCAGAAAGGTTTCGCCTGCCGCATCGCGGTTGACCTCCAGCAGGTCAAAACCAATGATCCGCCACGCCCCGTCCACCGGCGCCACGGACAGATCAGCACTATAGGTGTTGCCACGCACGTGCAGGTGTTCGGCATGACCAACGGTGCCGATGACTTGCCAAGAGGCCATGATTGACAGGGTTGCGCCGTCGCGCGCGATCTGAGAATCCAAGAGCTTGATTTCGTGAATGGTCTGATCTGCCTCTTCCAGACCGCCGCCTGCCATGGCCCCCACGCGTTCAAGGTAGAGGAATTCAAGGGCTTCGCCATCGGTGACACGGGCAAGCGTGTCGTAAATCGCGTTCTCTTGTGTCTGGCCAAATGCATCGTAGACGACAAGCAAAAGCGCGGGCGTCAGGCGCCAGAAATCTTCAAGCGCTTCTGACGTGGTCATCGGCTCCAGCCCCGGCGCCGCAAAGGCATCTGTTTCAGACACTCTGTTCTGGGGCGGCCACAGCAGAAAAAGAACCGCACCCAAGGCGGCAATGACGGAAAGACCAGCAAAAGCGCGTGTTCGGTTCATCGACAGGGAATGTCCCGTGCATGGGAGGTTCGGGGGCACCTTGTTGCACGATGGCGCGGACTTCAAGTGCGCTCCGTTCAGGGGCGCGTTGATCAGGTGCCTGCGACAGACGGGCATCCCAGAGGCGCCTTTTGACGTCTTACACTTTCGTCATTGCAGTGTGGCGAACGCGGTTTTGCCAGGCTGGTACGTCAGGCCCGTTTGGCCACGTGTCGACGTCACGCACGCTCGACGGCGGGCCGGCATATCGCGAATGCAAAAAGTGCCGCGACGACGCACGCCACACTAATGGCAATGCCAGCGAATGAGACACCTGTTTCTGCGAGCAGCGCAACCGTCACGATCCCGCCCAAACGCGCAAGCGTTATGTCGAGGCTGGCCGACATCGCGCTGAGGCCCGGAGGCGCATGGCGGAGGATCATCTGCGTCGATGGTGCATTGCTGCACGCCAGTCCCGACCCGACCAGCATTGCGGCCCCGACCAGCACGGCAATACTGATGTTGTAGGACAACAGCACGCCTGCGCCGATCAAAACCGGGGCCACGGCCATGATCGACAGCACGTGATGCTGATCTACCTTGTTGCGCAGCAACGCGCTGAGACCGGAGAATGTCAGCCAAAAGGTCGACAGGACAAAGCCAATATATGTTGTCTGCACGCCTGCTTCGGTCAGCCACAGTGGAAGCCGAAACAGGAAATATGTGATCGCACCGTAAGTGATGAACACATACGCCAATGTCAGCCACAGATGCCCGGCGCTAAAAATTCTATGATACTCTGGCCTGTCCCGTGTTCCCGCGCTTGGGTCATCTGCGGGCGGCAGCCAGACAAGAAACAGCAAGGACAACGCGGCAATTGATGCGATGAAAACAAAGGCGAGGCTCCAGTTGCCCGCGACGAGGATGCCGCTGTAGGCCAGTGGCGCAACAGCGGCGACGTAGCCTGCAAGGCTGCCCCATAGAATGAGCATCCGCCCCGGTTTGTCTGGCGCAGCCTGCGTGAGCAGAACCGGAACGAGCGGCGAAAACACCCCGGCGCCAAAGCCCTGTACCATTCGGGCCGCGATCAGAGTGTCGCCATTGGCAGATATGGCCAGAAGGACGGACCCGGCAAAAAACGCGGCCACTCCAAAAGCAAAGACCTTTGCCGTTTTGAACGTATCGCCAAAAAGGCCCCCCACCAGAACCCCAACCGCCACGGCAACGCTATAAGAGTTAAAGATCCAAGCCACTTCGCCCAGCGACAGGTCGAACGCACTGCGCATCGCGGGCAGCAACAGCGGCACCAAGGTAAGCTCCATCACGAATGCAATATGCGCTGCGACGGGGCCCGCGATAGCCGTGCCGCCTGTACGCGCGGACGGCCTTGCGAGTGTTTCGGCTTGCGTATGGTGTGGCTCAGGCATTCTTTGCTGAAGTCAGGCTGACCAAGGATGTGGCGGGTTGCGCGTCCGGCAGTTCTGGTTTTGCAGGTTTTGGTCGCGGCACGGTTTCTGACGCTTGCGCAAGCGATGTGGCAAGGTCCTTGCTGCTCATCCAGATCAGGTAGTCTTCGTCCGTAACCTGCTGGTCAGGACCGATCCAGCGCCCCGGCTCGCAATGGGTGTAGCCATAGCGAAGATGGGCACCCTTGGCTGCCAGAGGTTTGGGCACAAATGCGAACACGAATGACGGGTTCCAGACCGCAACCGTCATTTCGAGCAATAGGCGCGACAGGAGCGCAGTTGCCCCAAGACTGCGCGGTCCGCCAAGCCCCTTGGCGCGCAACCAGAAATCCCCTTGGTAGCCCACAGAACCGGTGATGGTGTTCAGCGCGTCGGGGCCTGCAAAAAAGGTCTGATCCGGGTCGGGGGTCGAGTCCGGGGTAATGTATTTGTGCCGGTGCAAGTTTAGGTGCGCGGCGAGCGAAATGCCCGACAGGTCGAGAAGGCGCATCGCTTGGGTGTGGATCAACTCACCGCTTGGATCGAATCCGCATATCCAGAAACCGTTGTTGTAGTCGACATAGGAACTGGCGACATCAAACATCGGATAGATAGGACCACGGTCGGTCTGGGCGTTGCGCAGCGCGCGGTATTCCAGAAAATCGTCACCGATCCTGACCTGAATATCCATCTCTTCGAGATCGCGAAGCATGTCCGCAAAGCGTGTGACAGTTTCAAAAAGACGGCTTGGTTTGGGGGCCATTCCGGCACCTTTCAGAACTGCTTCGACCACATGCGCCCCTTGGGCTAAATCATTGAATGGTTAACGAAGTGTTACCGGGGCCGCGTTGAGCGTTGGGCTTGGTAATGAATTGCCGACCCGCCAGTTCGAAGTTCTGTTTTGTGTATTTCTGCCCGACGCGTCGGGTGCGGCTGGGCTTGCGGTGATTTTCGGCGGCAGGAGGCGCGGGCGTGATCAGCGCAATCTGGCCAAATCTTGGAGAATGCTTTGGATTTGAACGATCTGCCGCTGTGTCGGGTGGTTGGTGTAAGTGGTTGTTACGGATATATATAACTCCCGGAGTTAGACATGCGGAAACACATCGTATTGCGCAAATTCCCACAGCCAAAAACCTTCGGATTCGCGAATTGCGGCGGGCTCTGGGCAAGTCGGCGCGAAGCGCCTTCATTTGGTCAAACCCGACGGGGATACTGCCGCGAACAATGAGGTGTGCCATGGGAATTGATCGGGTTTTTGACGCATTGTCACACGTGTCATCGCCACCGCCGGGTGCCGTGAACGTGGGTTTTGGTGCCGCCGTGGAAGGGCCGGGCGGCAGGTGGGTGCCCTGTGCTTCGGTGGTTGGAAATGGCGTCTATCTGCCATGTGTCTACGAGGTCGGGCCGGGACGGCGGCAGGTCTGCGGATCGGAATGGCCCAGCCATTCGCAGGACGATGCGATGTCGCGCGCGGTGGAACTGGCGGTCACAGCGGCGGCCTAGGCCAAAATGCCTGAACAGTGCGCCGCTGCGTCAACGCGGCACCCAAAGTTGCGCTAAACGGCGCGCCGCGCGGTGACAGACACGCGTCCCGACCGTATTGACGCGGCTTCGGGCCAAAACAGACCGCCGGTTTCGATCAACCTGTCGTGCAGATCATCAACACTCATCGGTTTGCCGAAATAGTACCCCTGAAGGTAATCGCAGCCCATGTCGCGGACGATCACGGCGTGATCTTGGCTTTCCACGCCCTCCGCAACGATATGCATCCCAAGGCTTTTGCCGATCCCGACGATAGAAGCGACCAGAGGCCGCGTGCTTGCATCTTCGACAATGGGTTGAATGAACTGGCGATCGATCTTCAGAATGGATGGCCGAATCTCCAGCAAACCGCGCACCGACGCATGTCCGGTGCCGAAATCATCAAGTGCAATCGTCACCCCAAGTTCGTCCAATTCGTCTATCGTCCACCGGACGATGTCCCCCATGCGGTCGAGGTAAACGGATTCGAGGATTTCGATGGTCAACCTTTCAGACGCGATTCCGGAGCTGCGAATGTCGTGAATAAAGGTGGGATCCGCCAGCCGCGCCGCCGACACATTTACCGCAACCCGCGGCAGATCCACGCCCGCCCTGTCGAAACAGGACAAGGCGTCTTTCAGGCACGTAAACATGATCTCGTCGATCCGTTTGAGGATTCCCATATTCGCCGCCGTGTCCAGAAATGCGCCGGGGGCGAGGATGCCCTTGGCGGGATGCGCCCAGCGTACCAAGGTCTCGGCAGAGGTGATCATACCGGTCTGCGCATCAACCAGCGGCTGGAAATAGGGGACAAACTCCTGCCTTTCACAGGCAAGCAGCAAATCCGATGCCATCTGTTTGGTTGCTATGGATTGCGCGTGCATTTCATCGGTGAAGAAAGACCAGCGCCCTTTGCCATGCGCCTTGGCGTGGTACAGCGCCTCGTCGGCATCCGCGACGACACGCTCGGGGTCCTGCATGGTCGATTTGGCAAGCGCGACGCCGACGCTGGTGCCGCAGGCCGTCGATTTCCCGTCACACATGAACGGGGTTTGCATCCGCGACACGATCTCATCCGCCAGCCCGCTGATGTCCAGCGCGCTCTTGCCCAGACGCCGCAATATGGCGAATTCGTCGCCGCCGAGACGCGCAACCAAATCCGTCTCGTCGGTGAGTTCACGCAACATATCAGCGACGGACACCAGCAGCCGGTCGCCCGCATCATGCCCCAGAGTGTCGTTGACGAACTTGAACCGGTCGAGATCAATGTAGAGAACCGCAAATTCCGTCTTGTGCGCTTTCAGTTCATTGATCCACGTTTTGACTTCGACCTCAAAATGACGGCGGTTTGACAGTCCGGTCAGGGCATCCTCGTTTGCATCCTTTGCCACTGATTTGGCCAGCGCATGAAGGCGCGCGTTTTCCTTTTCGAGGCGCTGCACCTTTTCCAATGCTCTGGCGTAGGTATCTGCATTCGTGGGGTCCGGCTGCAATTGATGTGCCGCAGCGGCGCCGGACCGCCGCTCACCCAGATCAATGATGGAGCACAGCCACCAATGGTCGCCGGTCGTCGGATCGGTCAGGTGGTTCCACGTCATCCTTTGCCAATAGGTGTCCCCGTTTTTCCGATTGTTCGTGGCCTCCGTCGAAAAATTCTCCCACGCCATCAGTTTTTCGATGATGTAGAGGTGAACGCCCTGTTCGAGGTCCGCGCCGATCAGGATCGTGCCGCGTTGTCCCACCGCTTCGCGGGCGCTGTATCCGGTGATCTCGACAAAGGCTTTGTTGCACCACTGCAATTCCATAACCGCACCGTCATCCGGGCTGGCCGATGCAAGCGCGAGTCCTTCCGTACTCTTATCATTGATTTGATTGAATATTTCGGGCGGAATCATGATTTTCATCTGGGTTTCGGTACAGATTGCATAGGCGTTTGCCCGATAGAATCCGTTAAGGGTGCAAATCACGATTTCCGTCAATTTTATGAGAATTGAACATGTTACCCGATCCTTTCGACGGCAGCGGACGGGTCCATATAGCTGCCCCGCGGACCAAAGGACTGACGTCTTATCAGTTTTTCGCATCCAAACGGCGACAAACCCCCTAGACTGCATCCTACGGTAGCAAACCCGTTGCGAAATTCGTAGCACTGCGGATACCGTGGTCACACTGCTCTTTGGGAGGGGAGCGCCATGGATTTTTTGCAGCTGATCATCAGTGGGCTTGCGAATGGTTGCGTCTATGGCCTGATCGCTCTTGGGTTCGTGCTTATCTACAAAGCAACGGAGGCGGTGAATTTCGCACAGGGCGATTTTATGATGCTTGGGGCGTTTGTCTGCATCGGCTTTACCAACCACGAATATATGGGGCTGAATTTTTGGCTGGCGGTGCCCTTGTCGATCCTTGTGATGGGGGCCTTTGGCTATCTCTTCAACTGGGGCATCCTGCGGCACATGTTCGGCCAGTCGCAGACGTCAATTGTGATCCTGACCATCGCGATGGGATTTATCATCCGGTTCTTTGCCGGTGCGACATGGAGCCATGAGCCCACGTCGCTGGAAACCCCTTATGCCGGGCAGGAACTGCGTCCGGGTGGTCTGGTGCTGGGCGTGGACGAGGTTTTGATTGTCGTTGTGACGGCCATTCTGACCCTCGTGTTCTACCTCTTTTTCTCCCGTACGCGTATCGGTTTGGCGATGCAGGCGGCATCGCAGAACCAGCTTGCAGCCTACTACATGGGCATCCCGGTCAAACGCATTCACAGCCTTGTCTGGGGCCTGTCGGGCATGGTGGCGGCGGTGGCTGGCGTTCTGTTTGCCTCCAAAGGGGCGATTGATCCGTCTACCGGCCTATTGGGCATCAAGGCATTCGCAGCCGCAGCCATCGGCGGGTTTGGGTCATTGCCCGGCGCGTTGCTTGGGGGATTGATCATCGGGTTGGTGGAACCGCTGGCTGCGCGCTACGGCCCGCCGGGGGTCAGCCAGATCGCGCCTTATGCCATCTTGCTGCTGATCCTGATCTTTCGCCCCGGCGGTATCTTTTCCCAGACACAAAGAAAGAAGGTCTGACGATGCGCTATGTGTTCAAGACCTCGTACGATGCGGACATCCGGCTGTTCAAGCATCGGGCACAGGCGGTCTGGTATGGGTTGCTGTTGCTGCTGGTGCTGGCAACACCGCTCTACTTTGTGGCGATTGGCGATGCTTACCTGTTGGGGGAAATCACGGGCGTTCTGATCCTTGCCATCGCGGGTATGGGGCTGATGCTGCTGACCGGGCACACCGGTCTGCCCAGCCTTGGGCACGCCACGTTCATGGCCATGGGGTGCTATGTGAATATCAACCTGCTGGGCGCAGGCGTGCCGTGGGTCGTCGCCTTTCCACTGTCGGGGCTGATTGCGGGGGCGTTCGGGACCCTGATCGCGCTGCCGGTGCTGCGACTGCACGGTGTGTATCTGGCGCTGGCGACGTTGGCCATGTCGATCCTGACCAGCGATTTTGTCGTCATGGCGGAGCCGTGGACTGGGGGCATTGCCGGTGCTGCGGTGCCGGACATCAACCTATTTGGTATTGAGATCAACCGCTACGCGACGCCGTACAAGTTTTATTATTTGGTCCTGTTTGTCGCGATCCTGCTGGTCTGGTTCTACCGCAATCTCCTGCGCACGCCCACCGGGCGCAGTTTTACCGCCATCCGGGACAGCGAAATCTCTGCCCGCGCCATGGGTATCAACCTGACGCGGACAAAGGCCACGTCGTTTTTCCTGTCGGCCACCGCAGCCGGGCTGGCGGGTGCTCTTTTTGGTCACTCGGCAGGCTACGTGACCAACGAAACCTTTGATCTGGTTATGTCGATCACCCTGCTGCTCATGATCGTGATCGGGGGGCTGGGCTTCATCCACGGCGCGTTTTTCGGCGCCATCGTTGTTGGCATCATCCCCGTTGCCATTGCCAACGGACGGTCCTTTCTGGCCACAACCTTTGACGTGAATATCAATGTGCCCGGCCTCGAAAGCGCGCTGTTCGCGTTTATCCTTGTCTGTTTTATCCTGTTCGAGCCGATGGGGCTTTATGGCCGCTGGCTGAAAATCCGAACGTATTTCGAATTGTTCCCCTTCTACCGCAAGGACATGTTCAAGCGGCAAAAGTCCTATCTCAAGACGGACCGGATCCAATGAGCCTGCTGGACATCCAGAACATCACGTTGAAATTCGGCGGTCTGGTGGCGGTCGACAACGTGTCGCTGGCCGTTGAGAAAGGCGAGGTCTTTGCGCTGGTGGGTCCCAATGGCGCGGGCAAATCCACCATCTTCAACCTGATTTCGCGCTTTTACGACCCGGTGGCGGGGACAATCCGTTTTGACGGGCACGACCTGTTGCAAAACGCGGCTGATCAGGTGCCCGGTTTTGGCATTGCGCGTACCTTTCAGAATATCGAACTGTTCGAACAGGCCACCGTATTGCAAAACCTGCTGGTCGGGCGGCACCGGCACCGGCAGACGGGTCTTTTGTCCAACATTGTCTTTTCACCCAAAGCCTACCGCGAAGAGGTCCGGCACCGCGAAGCGGTGGAGGAGGTGATTGATTTCCTGAACCTCCAGCCCTACCGCGACAAGATGATCGGCGGGCTGCCCTATGGCGTGCGCAAGGTGGTCGAACTTGGCCGCGCGCTGGCGTCCGAGCCCAAGCTGCTGCTGCTGGATGAACCGGCCTCCGGCCTGTCGGTCGAGGAAACGCAGGACATGGCGTTTTGGATCGAGGACATCCAGACCCAAATGGGCATCTCGGTGATGATGGTCGAACACGATATGGGCTTGGTGTCGGCGGTGTCAGACCGGGTCATGGCCCTGTCTGACGGCAAGGAATTGGCCATGGGCATTGCGACCGAAGTGCAATCGCACCCAGCCGTGATCGAGGCATATCTCGGCACGGGCGAAGTGTCCAAAACCGGGACATCGCGCGCATGAGCAATGACAGCGAAACCCGCGACGTCGTTCTGCAGATCGACAATCTGGAAAGCTACTATGGCCCGATCATGGCCATTCGCGGCGTCAGCCTGACCGTGCGTGAAGGCCAGATCGTCACCGTGCTGGGGGCCAATGGCGCGGGCAAAACCACCCTTCTCAAAACGGTGTCAGGGGTTATGGATCCAGAAAAGGGCACCGTGCGGATGCAAGGCACCGAGATCCAGCGGCTGGACCCGGACGCCATCGTCCGGCGCGGCATCGTGCACGTGCCCGAAGGGCGCGAGATTTTCCCGCTGATGAGTGTGGCCGAGAACATCGCCATGGGGGCGTACACCCGCACCGACCGGAGCGGCATCGCCGCAGACGAAGAGATGGTCTATTCCTATTTCCCAATTCTCAAGGACCGGCGCGCGCAGCGCGCGGGCACTCTTTCGGGCGGGCAGCAACAGATGCTGGCCATCGGGCGCGGGCTGATGTCACAGCCCAAGCTGATGCTGCTGGATGAACCCAGCCTCGGGCTGTCGCCGCTGCTAACGCACGAGATTTTCGAGATCATCGTGCGGCTCAACACCGAGCAGAAGGTGACGATGATGCTGGTGGAACAGAACGCCAAGGTCGCGTTGGATGCGGCGGATTATGGCTATGTGATGGAACTGGGACGCATCGTGATGGATGACAGGGCCGAGGTTCTCGCCGCGTCCAAGGACATTCAGGAATTCTATCTGGGCGTCAGTCAGGACGAAAACCAACGCGGACAGCGGCGCTGGAAGCAGCGCAAAACGTGGCGGTAGGCAGCATGGCACCCACACTTCCCCCCCAGAAAAAGATCAACGGCCTGACGATCAATGCCGATCTGTCGCAAGCCCCGTACCTGATCGACGGTGCCGATACGACACCCAAACTGTTCCGTATGCGGAGCCGGGCGCTTGGTCCACGCACGGCGCACCGCGAAAAGACCTTTGGCATCTGGCGGTCTTACTCGTGGGACGACTATTTCACTCATGCCAAGCATCTGGGCCTTGGCCTTGTGTCGCTGGGGCTGAAGCGGGGCGAGGTCGTGTCGATCCTGTCGGAGGACTGCAAGGAGTGGATGTATGCCGACATGGGGGTGCAGGGTGTCGGCGGCATTTGTTCGGGCGTATACACGACCGACACGGCCCCACAGTTGGAATACCTCGTCAACGATTCCGACAGCCGCTTTCTGATTGTCGAAAATGACGAGCAACTGGACAAATTCCTACAGGTGCGGGACAGGATGCCCGGCCTGACCAAAGTCATCGTGATCGAGCGGGACGGGCTGCACGGGTTCTCTGATCCGCAGATCATCTTTCTGGATGCGCTCTACGAGATCGGCGCGGCCTATGACGCGGCGCATCCGGATGCCTTTGATGCCAGCATCGACGCCACTGCACCCGACGACACCGCCATTCTGGTCTACACCTCCGGCACAACCGGCAAGCCCAAAGGCGCGATGATCAGCCACGGCAACCTGATGTTTTCCGTGGCGGCTGGCGTGCGTGACGCGCCCGTGTTCGACACGGATGATCAGCTGTGTTTTCTGCCGCTATGCCATATTCTTGAGCGGGTTTTTTCGGTGAATGCCTCGATTGCTGCCGCGTCGACCATCAATTTCGCCGAAAGCCCCGAGACGATCTTTGACAATCTGCAAGAGGTCAGCCCGCAGACTTTTGTCGCCGTGCCGCGGGTGTGGGAAAAGATTTATTCGCAAGTGGCTATTCGCATCGGCGATGCGACGGGCCTGCAAAAATGGGCCTATGCCAAGGCACTGAAAGCGGGCCAAGCGCGCGCGGAATGCCTTGCCGACGGTCGGGACCTGCCATTGGGCACGCGGCTGGCCTATGGGTTCTGGGACATGGCTCTGCTGCAAAACCTGCGGCGCATGATTGGGATGGATCGCCTACGCCGGGGTGGATCGGGTGCGGCCCCTATCTCTCCCGACCTGCTGCAATGGTATCAGGCCATTGGCGTACCGGTGCTCGAAGGGTACGGCATGACCGAAAGCTCGGGCGTGATGTCCATCAACAGCCTGACCAGCAACAAGGTCGGCACCGTCGGGGCGGTCTTGCCGGGCGCGCAGCTGCGCATCAGCCCGGACGGCGAAGTGCAATACAAGGCGGGCAACGTGTTCCAGGGTTACTGGAACAACCCCGAAAAGACGGCTGAGACGATTTCGGACGACGGCTGGTTGCGCACGGGCGACGTGGGGATGCTGGACAATCAGGGGTTCCTGAAAATAACGGGCCGCCTCAAGGATATCATTATCACCGCAGGCGGCAAAAACGTCACCCCTGCCGAGATCGAGAACAAGCTGAAGTTCTCGCCTTACATCTCTGACGTTGTGGTCATCGGGGACAAGCGCAAGTTCCTGACCTGCCTCGTGATGATCGACCAAGAGAATGTCGAAAAGTTCGCACAGGACCGTCGCGTGCCGTTCTCCAACTACGCGTCGCTGTGTGCCGCACGGGAGGTGCAGGACCTGATCCGCGAGACCATAGACGCCGTGAACAAGGATTTTGCCCGCGTCGAACAGATCAAGGATTTCCGTCTGATTGACGTGCTGCTCACCGCAGATGACGATGAACTGACACCGACGATGAAGCTCAAGCGCAGCTTTGTTGAGACCAAGCATAACGCGCTGATTCAGCAGATGTACTGAGATCAGGAAACAACAAAGAGGGAGAAGAGACATGAAGAAATTTACCAAACTGGCAGCCGCCGCTCTGGCGGCTACGATGGCGGCAGCGCCGGGGTTTGCCGAACAAGGGATCACCGACACCGAGGTGCTGATCGGCTCCAACAACGATCTGTCCGGCCCTTTTGCCGCCTTCGGTGCGCCAGCAACCAAGGCCGCGCAGCTTGTCTTTGACGAGGTGAACGCGGCGGGTGGCATACATGGGCGCAAGATCCGCTTTGTGGTCGAAGATCACGCCTACCAGATGCCCAAGGCCATTCAGGGCATGAACAAGCTGATCAACGGCGACAAGGTGTTCGCGATGCTGTTGTCGCTGGGCACGCCCATGAACATTGCGGCGTTCAAGTTGCAGGACGCCAAGAATGTGTCCAACGTCTCGCCCCTGTCCGCGGCCCGCCAGATGGCCGAACCGTTCCACCCGCTGCACTATGCGGGCACCGCGACCTACTACGATCAAATCCGTGTTGGCGTGACCTATCTGGCCGAACTCAAGGGGGCGGACACGGTGTGCGCGATGTACCTGCCCACCGACTTTGGCAAGGACATTAAGGAAGGCGCGGAATCCATCGCTGCCGAAACGGACGGGCTCACCTTTGTTTCGGAGACCACGCACAAGCCTGACGACGCCGATTTCGTCGGTGCGCTGCAAAAGCTCAGTGCCGATGGCTGCGACATCGTCACGCTGGCGCTGGGTGTCCGGCAGGCGATCACAGTGTCTGGCACCGCCAAGAAGCTGGGCCTGACGGACATGTCGTTCCTCAACTCTTCCGCAGGGTTTCACACGGTCATGGCCAAGGTGCCCGGCGGTGTGACCGAAGGCATGTATGCCGCATCAGGCTGGGCGGACCTGCTGTCACGCATGGACAAGCCGGAAGTGCAGAAGTTCTTCAAACGCTATACCGAAGCCACCGGTGAACAACTGCCCGGTTCTGGTGCCTTGCTGGGACATTCGGCGGCTATGACCATGGTCAAAGCGCTGGAGGCCGCAGGCCCAAACCTTGATGCCAAGACGTTTCAGGCTGGGATGGAAAGCCTGAATTACGAAGACGTGGTGTCCGGTAACACCGTCACCTATTCCGCAACCGACCACCAAGGTGCGGACGAGGTCGTGATTTCGGTCATCAAGGATGGCAACTGGATGGAACTGGCGCGCAAGTAGGTCACGCCGCGCAGCAAAACGCCATGTGGGCCTGTGCGCTATGCGCGCGCGGGCCCATTTTCTTGACCGCAGCGCTGTGTGAAAACCGTCTGCAACGCCTCTTCGAACCTGCGGACAAGCGTGGTGCGGCGATCCGGGTTCGGGATGAAATAGCCAAGGTCGACCTCCATCCGTGGTGCCCAATCAATCAGCCGCACATCGGTTTCCAGTTCGGGGTCCAGCGCAATGGGATCGGCAAAAGTAAAGCCCAGACCCCGTTGCACCAACCGGTAGGCGGCGGACCCGTTCGACACCTCATGCGCAACCTCCAGCCGCGTGCCGGCGGCGGCCATCTCCTGATCGACGATCCGCCGGATAACAGTTGTGTCGTCCAGCGCAATATAGGGGACGTTCGCCAGATCACCGGGACACAGCAGGGCGCGGTCGGCCAGCGGATGATCCTTTGACAGCGCGACCTTGAGCGGCGCCGTGCCCAGCCGGGTGGGTGTTGGTTGGTCCACGGGCAAAGGGAGCGCGGTGACGCCAATGTCGTAGCGATCATTCATCATGCGCCGCCCAAGGTCGCGGCGGGGATGGATCTCCAGCTTGACCGGCTGATCTGCAAAGGCGTCCTGCATCAACGCAATTGCCGGTATAACCAGCCCGTTGACGATCCGGGTCTGCGCGATGATACGAAACGGCTCTGGCCGTTCGCTCTGAATGCGCTGCACAAAGTCGGGCAGTGATTCAATCTGCGACAGGATGCGGAGCGCTTCGGGATAGAAACGTTCCGCCTCGGGCGTTGCGATCAGGCGGCGGTTCTCGCGTCGAAAGAGACGAATGGCGAACTCATCCTCCAGCAGGTGTAACAGGCGGCTGGCGGCGGATTGGCTCAGGTTCATGGTTTGTGCGGCACGGGCCAGCGTGCCTTCCTCCATCACGAGGGCAAACACCTTGAGGCTGCGTAAGTTCATCGTTCGAATTTCTCGAAGTTTAGTTCTGATAATTGCGTTTTTTCTACGTCAAAAGGTGCGCTACGGTCCAGCCAAGATCACAATGGGGCTGACCAACGGCTCCTGCGACCTTTGGGAGGACATCATGCAAAGACGCGATTTCATCAGGACAGGTCTGTCCGCATCCGCACTGCTTGCCGCTGGACCAGCGCTTGCCGAATGGAACCCACGTCGGCCCATCAATGCCATTCTGCCCTATTCCGCGGGCGGCGGCACCGATGCGCTGGCCCGTGCTGCGGCGGCGTCGGCCGATGGTATCCTGCCGGTGCCGCTGGTCATCGTGAACAAGCCCGGTTCGTCCGGTATTACCGGCGCAACCGAAGCGGCTGCGGCACGCCCCGATGGCAACACGGTCATGGTGACGTCGGCAGGGTCCTTTTTGTTGACGTCGATGTTGCGGGACACGGATGTGAACCCGTTCGACAGTTTCGATATCATTGCCCAGATCGGCAATCTGACGCCTGCGGTCATTGTGCCTGCGAGCAGCCCGTTCCAGACGGTTCAGGATCTTGTGGATGCCGCCCGCGCCAACCCCGGCAGCCTGCGTTGGGCCCATAACGGGCGCGGCGGGTTCCATCAGGTGGCGGGGCAAAGCTTTCTCAATCGCAATGGGCTCGAGGCGCAGGATGTGCCCTTCAAGGGCGGTGGCCCGACCCGCGCTGCCGTGATCGGCGCGCAGGTTGATTTCGCCTTTGTCGGTATCCAGCAAGCCGCCGGGTTCGAGAACGAATTGCGCGTGCTGGCGCTTGTCGCACCAGAGCGGGATCCGATCCGCGATGATGTGCCAACGCTGGCAGAACTTGGGTTTGACTACGTCGCCGTATCGTCGCCTATTGTGTTCTTTGCGCCAAAAGGCACCGACCCGGAAATCATCGCAGGCATGGAGACAGCGTTGAAGCAGATCACCGAAACCCAGCAATTCGCGGACCTGATGCGCGAGCGCGGCAATGTGCCCGCCTTTCTCAGCGGCGCAGATACCGAGGCGCGGTTGCGGCAGATGCAGGCCGATACCCAGCCCGTGATCGACGCGCTGAAGTCGCAAGGCTAGACCGAATGACCCAAGGGTCTTCTCCCGCCCCTCGGGTGGTTGGTGTGGCGCTGATCCTGATCGGGATCGGCGCCACCGTGACTGCGCTGTCCATCTCCTTGGATCAGTATGGCCGCTGGGGCGCGCGGTATTTTCCCTTGGCAGGCGCGCTGGCCCTGATTGCGCTGGGCGCGGCCGAACTGCGCGTAGCGGATGGTGCGCGACTGGACCGGCGACACTGGCCTGCCATTACAGGCCTTTTGGCGCTGTCCATAACTTACGTCTGGTCGATTTCTGCGTTTGGCTACCTGCTGAGCACCGCAGTTGCGGCGCCCGCAGCGCTGTGGATTTTCGGCGTGCGCAATGCCATCGGACTTGGCCTTGCCGCTGTCCTGTGCCCCGCGATCTATCACCTCGTGTTTTTTGAACTGCTGGGCGTCTTTCCACCGCTCGGACGCTGGTTCGACCTGCTTGACATCATGGGCGGGCCTTGACCGCATGGACATTTTTCCTGCCCTCGCAAGCGTGCTGAGCGACCCCAGTCTCATGGCATGGGTGCTGGCAGCCGCCATTGTCGGCATGATCGTCGGGGCGATCCCGGGTCTGACCGCCTCTGCTGCCATTGCGATGCTCCTGCCGCTCACCTTCTATATGGAACCGCTGCCCGCGCTTGCCTTTCTCTATGTCATTGGCAAGTCGGGCCGGTACGGTGGGTCCATTGCTGCGATCCTGTTCAACACACCGGGAACGGCGGCCTCTGCCGCAACGCAAATTGATGGCTACCCGCTTGCCCGGCAGGGCAAGGCCAGCAAGGCGATGAAAGTGGCCACCATCTCGTCCGTTATTGGTGATTTCACAGGTGAAATTCTGTTGATCGTCGGTGTTGCGTGGATTGCAACGATTGCCTTGAAACTTGGCCCGCCAGAACTGTTTGCGGTCTATTTTGCAGCCTTCATTGTCATCGGTTCGGTCATCGGAAAATCGGTCACGCGCGGGCTTGCTTCTGCTGCGTTGGGCGTGCTGGTTGCTATGGTCGGGCTGGACCCGATCAGTTCCACGGAACGGTTTACCTTCGGCAGTTTCGACCTGACCAACGGAATCGGACTGGTGCCTCTGATGATCGGGATTTTTGTGCTGGGCGAAGTCTTTGCCCAGATCGAAGCACGCGGCAAAGCGCCCGAGATCATTGCAGAAGGCGATGATGAAGTCCGCAACGGCCTGACATGGGCCGAATACCGGCCCTGCCTGCCACATGTATTCAGGTCGTCGCTGATCGGGTCCTTCATCGGCATGTTGCCCGGCCTTGGGTCCGCCATCGCGGCATTTGTCGCGTATGGAGAGGGCAAGCGCCGTGCGCGCAACCCTCAGGACTGGGGCAACGGCGCGCTTGAAGGGGTGGCTGCACCCGAAGCCGCGAACAACGCGGTGAGCGGGCCGTCAATGGCGCCGCTTCTGACGCTTGGTATTCCGGGGTCCACGATTGGCGCGATCCTGATCGGTGTGTTCCTGATCCATGGCATCCAGATCGGCCCAACGCTGTTTCTCACCAGTCGCGACTTGATCTATGCGTTGTTCGCCTGCGGCCTGATCGGCATCGTGTTCTATGGCCTGATCGGCTATTTTGGAGCGGCGTTTGTCGGGCGCTTTATCACGCGTATTCCCACCCGTGTGCTGTATCCGGTGATCTTCCTGACCTCTTTCGTTGCGGCATACACGTCGCGCGGCAACCTGTTTGACGTCTATGTGATGGTGGCGGCCGGTTTTGCCGGTTGGGCCATGCGCAAGCTTGATTTCAATCCGGCAGCCTTCGTCATTTCCTTTGTGCTGGCGGGCGGTGCAGAAGAGACGTTTCGCCAAGCGCTGCTGCTGTCGGACAATGGGCTGCTGATTTTCGTCACGCGTCCTGTCGCGCTGTTGTTCCTGTTGATCGGCATCAGCGCACTGCTGTTTCGTATGCGCGGGCTGGCCCGGGCGCGCGCTGTTGAGAGCGCGCCATGACCTTGCCGCTGGATGGTATCCGTGTGGTTGACTGGACGCACGTGCTGGCTGGTCCGGCCTGCGCCTACTATCTCGGCCTGCTGGGCGCGGAGGTGATCAAGGTCGAACGCCCCGGACGGGGCGATGCGATGCGCCACCGGGGTGGCACTGACAAAGCGCGCGCGGCGGCGGGTATGAGCACGGCCTACCTGACCCAAAGCGCGGGCAAACGGTCGCTTGCACTGGATCTGGGCAGGGACGCGGGGCGCGATGTTTTTGCCCGCCTTTTGGCCTCTGCCGATGTTCTGGTCGAAAACCACCGTCCCGAAACGCTGACCCGGCTCAAGCTGACCGAATCCGACACGCGCGCCGTCAATCCCTGGCTGATCCACTGTGCGATGACCGGCTATGGGCGGGACAACGATATGGCCGGAGCGCCCGCCTATGACGTGAACATACAGGCGATCAGCGGTCTGATGGCGCTGACCGGCACGCAGGATACCGGACCACTGCGCACCGGCGCGCCCATCGTGGACTACGCAACGGGCCTGTCTGGGGCTCTGGCCGTCATGGCGGCACTGATGCAGCGCGACAAAACGGGCGTCGGTGCGTTTGTCGATGTGTCGATGCTTGAAACTGCCTTTGCCTTGATGAGCTCAACGATCACCGATTTGCAGCTGACAGGGCATGAGCCAAAGTCACGGGGCAACGCGGCCAACAGCCGGTCACCCTCATCCGGTGTGTTTGATTGTGCCGAGGGGCAAATCAGCCTCGGGGTGAATGAAGAGGCGCAGTTCCACGCCTTGGCCCATGCTTTGGGACGTTCGGATTGGCTGAGTGACCCGCAGTTTGCGACACCGGCGGCACGCGATGCAAATGGTCAGGCCTTGGGGCTGGCGCTGTGCGATGTCCTACGCACGCGCCCGGCAGACATCTGGGAAGGTTTGTTGATGGAGGCCGGTGTGCCGTGCGCAATGGTAAGGAGCTTGCCGGATGCGCTCCGGCTTCCGCCTGCGCGCCAACGTGATTTCGTTGGCCGAGGGGCGGCGGGGTTTTGCGGCCTGCCGTTCCGTGTGCAGGACACGCCTGAACCGGGTGACACGCCGCCGCAGACGCTGGGCGAGGGCACGCAGGATACGCTGCGGGATCTTGGCTATACCGATGCTGAAATTGATGCGCTTCGCGCGCAGGAGGTGGTGGCCCGTTGCTGACGGGCAAGCAGCGCCCGGCGCGTCCTATGTCATGTCTGCCCAGCCTCGCCAATGAACACCTGTAACGGCGCGCAACTTGGATTATCGCGTCCCAATTGTCGTATGCATTGGCAAAAACAGATTGCTTCTGCCGCCGTGTAGGCCGTCGTGACGCGCACAAGCCGATCGGTGGCAATCTCGTCGAACGTTGCCGCGAAATCTTGTCAGCCAGCTGCCACCCAAACGCGACCGGGGTGCCCATCGCATCGACCGTGGATCAACGCCATGTGGCAGATCACCTATGTCGCGGCCTCCACCCGACCCGGAAAGAGGCGGCGCAACAGCACGTAGAACACCGGTGTGAAAAACAGGCCGAGGAACGTGACGCCGGACATGCCGAACAACACGGCGGTGCCCAAGGCCTGCCGCATCTCTGACCCTGCGCCGGTGGCGATGGTCAAGGGCAAAACGCCGAGGATAAAGGCAAACGCTGTCATCAAGATCGGTCTGAGGCGCAACTGGCTGGCCTCGACAGCGGCCTCGACGGGCGAAAGGCCGCGTTCCTCCTGTGCCTGTTTGGCGAACTCCACGATCAGAATGGCATTCTTGGCCGCCAGTCCGACCAACACGATCAATCCGACCTGAGTGAGGATGTTGTTGTCCATACCGCGGAACATGACCCCGCCCAAAGCCCCCAACACAGCCAGCGGAACAATAAGGATGATCGCGATGGGCAGGACCCAACTTTCGTACAACGCGGCGAGAAACAGAAAGGCAAAGAGAATGGAGAAGGCAAAGATGTAAATCGCCGTATCGCCCTGATTGCGCTCCTGCAATGCCAGTTCTGTCCATTCGTAATCCAGTCCGGGCGGCATGACCGTTTCTGCCAGTGCCTCCATCGCAATCAGCGCTTCGCCTGTCGACACACCGGGGGCAGGCGACCCCTGCACCGGGACGGACACTTGCTGATTGTAGCGCTGAACCAATGCGGGCCCTGCGGTTTCCTGAACGGTGACCAAAGTGCCCAGCGGCACCAGCGCCCCGGTCGCGGACCGCACCCGCAGGCTGCGGATATCGCTTTCGGTCAGGCGGAATTGTTCGTCGGCTTGGGCGCGCACCTGAAACAGGCGGCCAAAGGCGTTGAAATCGTTGACATAGGCTGAGCCAAGATTGATCGACAATGCCTCGAAAATGGCGCCGATGGGCACGTTGAGCATTTGTGCCCGCACCCGGTCAATCTCAAGAAAGAGTTGCGGCGCACCGGAGGAGAATGTCGTGAACACGCCCTGCACCTTGTCCGACTGTCCCGCGCTGCCCATGATGGCATAGGCAGAATTCAGAACGCGGGCCATGTCGGCGCTTTCCGTCTCTTGCAGTTGCAGTTTAAAACCACCGCCGGTGCCGACACCGCGAACAGCAGGCGGCGCGATGGCAATGATGAACGCCTCGCGCAGGCTTTGCATCCGGCCAAACAATTGGCCAACGATGGCGCCTGATGTCAGTCCGCTGGCCTCGCGGTCTTCGAAGGTTTCAAAGGTGGTGAAAATCACGCCTTGATTGCTGGCATTTGTGAATGTGGCACCCGAGAACCCGGCAAAGGCGACTGCGTTCGTCACCCCGGGCGTGCCAAGGGCGATGTCCGTTGCCTGCCGCATGATGGCATCGGTTCGGTCAAGCGCGGCACCGTCTGGCAATTGGACCACGACAATGGCATAGCCCTGATCAGCCTCTGGAATAAAGCCCGTGGGCACTTGGGTATTGAGCCAGTAGGTCACGCCCAGCAGCCCGGCAAAAGCCGTCACCGCAAGCCCCAACATCCCCCACGTGCTGACCAGCCCGCGCACCACGCGGCCATAGCCGCGTGCCAACGCGTCGAACCCTTTGTTAAAGCCATTGGCCAGCGGCGTCGTGACAAAGCGCAATGGATTGCGCGATGGCGCATCGCTTTGCGGCTTGAGCAGGGCCGCAGCCATTGCCGGGGACAGGCTCAGCGAATTGATGGTCGAAATCACAGTCGCGACCGAGATCGTCACGGCAAACTGCCGGTAGAATTGCCCGGTGATGCCGGGCACGAGGGCCGCAGGCACAAACACGGCAATCAGCACCAGCGATGTTCCGATGACGGCGTTCTGTACTTCGTCCATGGTGCGCGCGGTTGCGTCGCGTGGGGTCATGCCGTTGGCAATGTTCCGCTCCACATTCTCGACCACGACGATGGCGTCGTCCACGACAATGCCGATAGCGAGGATCAGACCGAAAAGCGTCAGCAGATTGAGGGAGTATCCGAGGGCGTACATCGCTGCAAAGGTCCCGATCAGCGACACGGGAATGGCCAGCAAGGGGATGACGGCCGTGCGCAGGCTTTGCAGGAATACGATGATGACGACAACCACCAGCAGCACCGCTTCGAACAGGGTTTGGTAGACCGCGTTCACGGATGCTTCGATGAATTCGGTGGGGTTATAGACAACTTGGTATTCGAGACCGGGGGGAAAGTCCTCGGACAAGGTCTCCATCACGCTGATGATCTCGTCCGCAGAGGCAAGCGCATTCGATCCGGGGCGTTGGAAGATGCCAAGGGCAACCGCGGGTTTGTTGTTGAGGTAAGAGTTCGTGATGTAGGACCGCGCGCCGATCTCGACCCGTGCCACATCGCGCACGCGCACAACGCGTCCGTCCGGGGTGGATTTGACAATGACGCGGCCAAATTCACGCGGGTCCTCAAGCCGTCCCTGCGTGGTCAGGGTGACCTGAAACGCATTCGCGGAATTGTTGGGTGGCGCGCCCAGTGATCCGCCCGACACCTGCACATTCTGTTCCCGCAGCGCCGACACCACATCGCCTGCCGTCAACCCCAGCGACCCCAGCCGGTCGGGGTCAAGCCAGACGCGGGCCGAAAACTCACGCTCTCCAAAGATCAGCAGATCGCCCACGCCGTCCAGCCGCACCAGTTGGTCCCGAACCCGCGAGCGGGCATAGTTCGACACGTAAAGTTGGTCGAATGTTTCGTCCGGCGACAGCATGTGAACGACCATCATCAGATCGGGTGAAGACTTGGTGGTGGTCACGCCGAGGGCCCGCACCTCTTGCGGCAGGCGCGGTTCGGCAACGGCCACACGGTTCTGCACAAGCACCTGAGCCGAATCCAGATCGGTGCCCAACTCGAATGTGATGGTCAGCGACATCGACCCGTCTGCGGTCGAATAGGATGACATGTACAGCATTCCCTCGACCCCATTGATTTCCTGTTCAATGGGGGTGGCCACGGTTGCGGCAATGGTGGCCGCGTCCGCACCGGGATAGGCCGCGCGTACGACGATGGAAGGGGGCGCGATTTCGGGATATTGTTCCACCGGAAGCTCGAAATAGGCGAGCAGGCCGACAATGGTCATAATCACCGAAACGACGATGGCAAAGACGGGGCGCGTGACGAAAAAGCGGCCCATCCTAGTTTTCGGCAACCAGCGGTAATTCGATCAGTTCGGGCGCCACGACGCTGCCGGGACGGGCGCGGATCAGCCCTTCGGTCACGATGGTTTCGGACCCATCCAGACCTTCGCGCACAACGCGGTATCCATCGATGCGCGGTCCGGGCCTGATGGGGATCGGGGTCACGTTGCCTTCGGCATCCAGTGACATGACAAGCCGCCTGTTCTGATCAGACACAATCGCGGCATCGGGGATCAATACCCCTTCATAAGGCAATGATCCGGGGACATTCACTCGCCCAAACAGCCCCGGTGTCAGCAGTTCGTCGGGATTGTCGAGCACGGCGCGCACGCGCATCGTACCGGTTTCCTCGTCGATCCGGTTTTCGGAAAAGTCGAGGCGCCCCATTTGTGGCGGCACCTGCCGGTCGGATACGGTGACACGAACCTCAAGCCCATTCGCGCCTTCTTGCAGCATGGATCCCCGGGCGCGCGCGTCGCGCGCATAGGCGAGGAAATACCGTTCATCGATGTCAAAATAAAAGTGGATCGGGTTTGTCGCGACGATGGAGGTCAAAAGGGTTTGGTTTGCGGACACGAGGTTGCCGGGATCAAGCAGCGTTTGATCAATCCGCCCGGCCATCGGTGCGCGGATTTCGGAATACTCCAGATCCAGTTCGGCCAATTCCAGCGCCGCGCGTGCCTGTTCCAGTGCGCCCTGTGCGGCCAGCGCCGCCTCGCGCCGCTGATCCAGCACGCTTTGTGCAATCGTGCCGTTGTCGATCAGCGAAACCGCCCGATCCAGCTGTTCGTCGGCAAAGGCGCTGGTTGCCTCTGCGATGTCGATCTGCGCTTGCGCCTGCCGCAGCGCTGTCTGGAACTGGCGCTGGTCGATGGTGTACAGCAACTGGTCCTGCTCAACAAAACTGCCGTCAGTGAAATGCACTTCGTCCAGAAAACCGGTGACCCGCGCCCGGATGTCGACCTCAGCCGATGCGCCGAAACGCCCTACGAATTCATCGTCTTCGACGATGGTTTTGACCACGGGTTTGGCTGCGGTCACCGGAGGTGGGCCTTGTTGCGCAGTTGCGCTGCACGCAAGGAAAATGAGCATTGTGAGGGGAAACAGAATCTGAGCTGGGCGCATGGGGGGCCTTCCGCATTATAGTGCCGAGTGTAGCGGGCATTGCGACCCCGACAAGGGCAGGTGTCCTGAGCGGCACATTTGGCGCAAATCGCGCGGCTCGAAAATGCTGCAATTTCAAGGCGGTCGGCAAGCGGTGCCCAAATTTTGGGCGCGCCCCGAACAGAGCGGAACGGCGCAGGGTTAAGCGGCTTCGGTAAATGGGGTTTTTGCGGTGTGGAGCCGCAAGTGCCGGATAAAGGCGCGGGCAATGGCCGGTGTCGGTTTGTGATCTGAGGTGACGAAATAGGTGCGGTACGCGATGGGCGACGCGAACTTGCGAAAGATGACGTCCTCGGACCTGTATTGTGCCACCGGAAACGGGTTCACAATGGTGACGCCCAGACCCGTTTGCGCCAAATCCACGGCGGCAAAGGATGTGGACGCCTCTGCCACGATCTGCGGGACACTGCGGCTGTTGGTCAGCACCTTTTCCAGTTGCGCGCGGCGCGAATGTCTATGGCTCAGCGCGATCAGCGGCTGATTGTGCAGATCTTCCGGCCAGATCACCTGACGCTCTGCAAGCGGGTGATCCTTTGGCATCGCGCAGGCCGCCTCTGACAGCCGGTATGGGGTCAGCCGAATTCCCTCGCGGGTGATGTCGACACCGGACAGGCCGAGGTCGGACCGGTCTTCTTGAATCCTGCGAACGACGTCCTCGGAAGAGGTAACTTCGAGGCTGACGAAAAAGTGGGGGTTGGCGCGCAGAAAGGTCGCCATATGCCCGACGAGAAATCGGTGTGCGTAGGTGGGCGGCGCAGTCAGGCGAAGCGTTTCCTGCGCTGGTTCGGTTGGGCCATCGATCCTGTCCAGTGCCTCGAACAGCGGATCAAGCCGCCGGTTTAGCTGTGCCGCCTCGGAGGTGGGGCGCAACCGCCCCCCGTCGCGTTCAAACAGAATGCGGCCCAATCGCGCTTCAAGGCTGGCGATGGAGCGGCTGACGGCGGATTGCGACAGCCCAAGGCGCAGCGCTGCCTTGGATGTTGTGCCGCTTTCCATCAGCGCGCGCAGCGCTTCGTATTCCGGCAGGCTGTGCCACGTACGTCCCGCCATGAGGGCCTCTGCAATTTGGTCATTGGTCTATGATATTTTATCATGCAGTGAGGAATGGTCTATGAGAATTTATGGAATATGGTGATCCGGCGTGTACCGCATTGGGGGATCATCGTTGGGACAGGCAATCCAGCCAGCCATTTTCGACGGCCACAATGATGTGCTGCTGAAGCTCTACCGCGCGGGCGGTGCTTCTGCCGTCCAAGGGTTTGTCGAAGGGAACGCAGGCGCGATTGATGTGCCCGCGGCCCAAGCGGGCGGATTTGCGGGCGGCCTATTTGCGGTCTTTGTGCCGTCACCGATGGATCTCGACGAAAAGTTCACCGAGATGACCAAGGACGCTTACGATCTCCCCTTGCCCGATCCGATAGATTGGGAGGATGCCTTTCCCATCGTGATGTCACAGGCGGCTATCCTGTTTGAATTGGAAGAGCAGGGGGCGCTGACCATCTGCCGGTCGGCGGCGGAACTGCGCGCATGTCTGGATGCCGGGAAACTGGCGGCGGTTTTTCACATCGAAGGGGCCGAGGCGATCGACCCCGATCTGAACACACTCGACGTCCTGTATCAGGCCGGGCTGCGGTCCATTGGACCGGTCTGGAGCCGCAAGACGATTTTTGGACACGGGGTGCCGTTCCGGTATCCCAGTACGCCCGACACAGGGGCGGGCCTGACGGATCATGGACTGCGTCTGGTCAAGCGCTGCAATGTGCTGGGCATCATGGTGGACTTGTCACATCTGAACGAAGCGGGTTTTTGGGATGTCGCACGGCATTCGGCCAAACCGCTTGTTGCGACCCATTCCAACGTGCACGCCATTTGCCCACACACCCGCAACCTGACGGACAAACAACTTGCCGCGATTGCGGAAAGCGATGGTATGGTGGGGCTGAACTTTGCGGTGGCGTTCCTGCGCGCGGACGGCAAGATGCTGCCAGAGGTCCCGCTGGAGCAGATGATCCGCCACCTCGACCATCTGATTGAGACACTGGGCGAGGACCGCGTTGGATTCGGTTCGGATTACGACGGCGCGATTGTTCCGGAACCGCTTCAATCCTGTGCCGGGCTGCCGAAATTGCGGGCAGCGATGCGTCAGCACGGTTACGACGATGCATTGATGACGAAACTTTGCCACGGAAACTGGCTTAGGGTTCTTGAGAAAACCTGGGGTCAATAGCCCGGGCACGACAAAGCAAATTCTGACAAGGAGGACGATAACAATGAATACTTTTGCAAAATTGCTGACGGGGGCCGCACTGGGCCTTGCGGTCAGTGTCACATCCTTTGCGGCCGTGGCCGAAACGCCGGCGAACATGCTGGTCATCGCACACCGGATCGACGACGTCACAACGATCGACCCTGCCGAGAGCTTTGAGTTTGCCGGGTCCGACATCAGCCGGAACGTCTACAATCGGTTGGTCAGCCTTGATCCGAATGATCTTGCCGTAGGTTACAAGCCCGATCTCGCAGAAAGCTGGGATGTTTCCGAGGATGGCAAGACCATCACCTTTACCATGCGCGAGGGGGTGACGTTCCATTCCGGCAATCCGGTGACAGCCGAAGATGCCGCATTTTCGCTGCAACGCGCGGTGATCCTGAACAAGACGCCCGCGTTTATTCTGACGCAGTTCGGCTTTACCCCCGAAAACGCGACCGAAACCATCCGCGCGGACGGCAACACGCTGGTGATCACGACGGACAAACGCTATGCGACATCGTTCGTTCTGAACTGTCTGACAGCAACCATTGGTGCGGTCGTGGACAAGGCCACCGTGATGGCGAACGAAGTCGATGGTGACATGGGCAACGAGTGGCTCAAGACGAACTCTGCCGGGTCCGGTCCCTACAAGCTGGACAGCTGGAAGCCCAACGAAAGCGTGACCCTGTCATCCAACCCGGATTACTACGGCGGTGCGCCCGCGATGGAACGCGTGATCGTGCGTCACGTCATCGAAAGCGCGTCGCAGCGGCTGCTGCTGGAGCGGGGCGACATTGACGTCGCGCGCAACCTCAATCCCGAAGACATCGCAGGCGCGTCGCAAGTGGACGGGGTCAAGATCGAAGACGAGCTCAAAGGCCGTCTGATGTATGTCGCGTTGAACCAAAAGCACCCCGAACTGTCCAAACCCGAAGTGCGGCAGGCGTTCAAGTACCTGATCGACTACGAAGGGATGCGCGACAGTTTCCTCAAGGGGCAGTATACGATCCATCAGAATTTCCTGCCTGCCACCTATCTGGGCGCCTCCGAGGAAAACCCGTTTTCCTACAACATCGAAAAGGCCAAAGAACTGCTGGCCGCCGCAGGTGTTGAGAACCTCGAGGTCGAAATCGGTGTCCGTGAGGCGCAGGAGCGGATCGAGATCGGCCAAAGTTTCCAGAACGCCGCGGCGCAAGCCGGGATCAAGGTGAACATCACCGTCGGCACAGCCAAGCAGATCCTTGCCCGCTACCGCGCGCGTGAACTGGACGTGTACTTGGGTGCGTGGGGGCCGGATTACCCTGATCCGCAGACCAATGCGGGCACCTTTGCGTACAACCCCGACAACTCGGACGCGGCACAGGCCACCGGCCTGCTCGCGTGGCGCAACAGCTGGGACACCGGTGGGTTGACCGAAAAGGTCGAGGCCGCCGTGATCGAGAATGACCGCGATACCCGTGTCCAGATGTATCAGGACATTCAAGCCGAGTTCCGCGAAACTTCGCCCTTCGTGATCATGTTCCAGCAGATCGAGCAATCGGCCCTGCGGGACAATGTCACCGACTGGTCCACCGGTCAGGCTGTGACCTCTGCCGCATATTGGCAGGTCACAAAATAAATGGCCCTCTCTAAGGACAGCGGGAAGGGGCGCGCACGCGCGTCCCTTCCTCCGTGGTTCAAGACAACTGTTCTGACACTTGGCTCTATCGCGGTGACGATGCTGGGTCTGTTGTTCGTCACTTTCATCATCGGACGGGTGATGCCGATTGACCCGGTGCTGGCCATCGTGGGCGAGCGTGCGTCTCAATCCACCTATGATGCGGTGTTTCTGGAGCTTGGACTCGACAAGCCGCTGGTCGTGCAATTTGCCTATTACATCTGGGACGTGCTGCAACTGGATTTCGGTACGTCACTGCTCAATGCGCGGCCAGTGTCCGAGGATATCGCGCGCGTCTTTCCCGCCACGCTCGAGCTTGCCACGTTGGGCATCTTTATCGGGATCGTGATCGGTGTGCCGCTGGGGGTTGTTGCTGCGGCGCGAAAGGGATCGTGGATTGACCAATTGGCCCGTGTGCTGGCGCTGGTCGGGTATTCTATGCCGATCTTCTGGCTTGGCCTGATGGGTCTGCTGATTTTTTACGGAATTCTGGGCTGGGTCGGTGGTCCGGGGCGGGTCGGAATCTTCTACGTCGATGTTGTGCCCAGCGTCACAGGCCTGATCCTTGTCGATGCGGCCATCGACGGCAATTGGGACGTGTTTCGGGATGCGTTCAGCCATATCATTCTGCCCGCATCCCTGCTGGGCTACTTTTCACTGGCTTATATCAGCCGGATGACGCGTTCCTTTATGCTTGAACAGCTCAGCGCGGAATACATCACCACCGCGCGGGTCAAGGGCATGTCGGAATGGGATGTGATCTGGAAACATGCGTTCAAGAACATCCGGGTGCAACTGATCACCGTGATCGCGCTGAGCTACGCCAACCTTCTGGAGGGATCGGTGCTGACGGAAATCATTTTCTCCTGGCCCGGGATCGGCAGCTATATCACCACGGCACTTCTGAGCGCGGACATGAACGCGGTTCTTGGGGGAACCGTCGTTGTCGGGCTGATCTTTATCCTGCTCAATATCTTCTCTGACCTGCTCTACAAGGTCTTTGACCCGAGGGCCAAATAGATGGCCGAACAGACACTCCGTGCGTGGCTCTTGACGGACACGCCGACGTCGCGGCGTCATGCAAAGCTGTCTGCGCTGTATCAAGGCTGGCTGTCGTTCCGGTCGAACACCATGGCGATGATTGGGCTTGGCATCCTGCTGGCATTGGTGCTGGTGGCCGCAGCCGCGCCGATCCTGTCGCCGCATGATCCCTTTGCGCAGGATCTTGGCAATCGGCTGGCGCCTCTGGGCACTGACGGTCATGTGTTGGGCACGGACAGTCTGGGCCGCGATATCCTGTCCCGGCTGATTTATGGCGCGCGTATCACGCTTTACATTGTGGCGCTGGTGGCGCTGATCGCACCCGTGGTCGGGCTGCTGGTTGGCACGGTTTCTGGCTATCTTGGCGGGTGGATCGACATCGTGTTGATGCGGATCACGGACATTTTCCTTGCCTTTCCGCGTCTGGTTCTGGCGCTGGCCTTTGTGGCCGCGCTGGGCGCGGGGATCGAGAATGCGGTCATCGCCATATCGCTCACCGCGTGGCCGCCATATGCCCGGATTGCCCGAGCAGAGACGCTGACCATCCGCTCGTCCGATTATATCTCGGCCATCAAGTTGCAGGGGGCGGGTGGCCTGCGGATCATCACCAAGCATATCTGGCCGCTTTGCGTGTCGTCGCTGATCGTGCGTGTCACACTGGATATGGCGGGGATCATTCTGGCCGCGGCGGGCCTTGGGTTTCTGGGCTTGGGCGCGCAGCCACCCAGCCCGGAATGGGGCGCGATGATTTCTGAGGGGCGGCGCTTTATCCTTGATCACTGGTGGGTCGCGACCATGCCGGGGCTCGCGATCTTTACGGTGTCACTGGCGTTCAATCTGCTGGGGGACGGCCTGCGCGACGTGCTTGATCCAAAGGCAGGTGAGTGATGGACCATCTCCTTGACGTCGAAAACCTCTGGGTGCGCTTTCCCACCCGACAGGGCATCTTTGATGCGGTGCGCGGTGTGTCGTTCACTTTGGGCCGTGAGCGGCTTGGCATTGTGGGCGAAAGCGGTTCGGGCAAATCGATGACGGGCCGTGCGATCCTGCGTTTGATCCGGCCACCGGGTCAGGTCGAAGCGGACCACATCAAGCTGGATGGCGTGGACCTGATGCAAAAGTCCGAAAAGGACATGCGCGACGTGCGCGGCGAGCGGATATCCATGGTGATGCAGGACCCGAAATTCTCGCTCAACCCGGTGATGACCATTGGCGATCAGATCATCGAGGCGTACCGCCTGCACAACCGTGTCTCAAAATCCATCGCATGGACCAAAGCGCTGGAGATGCTGGAGGCGGTGTCGATCCGCGACCCGGACCGTGTCATGCGCGCCTATCCGCACGAGATGTCCGGGGGCATGGGCCAGCGGATCATGATTGCGATGATGCTGATCCCCAATCCCGAAATCCTGATTGCGGATGAGCCGACATCGGCGCTGGATGTGTCTGTGCAGCGGCAAGTGCTCGACATCATGGACAAGCTGGTCAAGGAGCGGGGTATGGGGCTGATCTTTATCAGCCACGACCTGAACCTTGTTGCGGATTTCTGTGACCGGGTGCTGATCATGTATGCCGGGCGGATCGTGGAGGTGTGCGATGCGGACAAGCTGCACGATGCACAGCATCCTTATACGCGCGGTCTGTTGAATTCGCTGCCGCGCCTTGATGCGCCGCGGGATCGGCTCGAAGTCCTCACGCGTGACCCCGCGTGGTCCGAAGCCCCGAGTGTGAGTGGTCGCGTATGAGCATGTTGGACATTGATGCGCTCGACGTCTGGTTCGGGCGCGACAGAGGCCGAGTGGATGCGGTCAGGCAGGCCAGTTTCATCGCCGCAGCCGGGGAAAGCTTTGGCCTTGTCGGGGAAAGTGGTTCGGGCAAATCCACGATCCTGCGCGCCATCACCGGGCTTGCTCCAACGTGGTCAGGCAAAATCGCGGTCAAGGGCCACGCTATTGGCCAACGGCGCCCCAAAGCGTTCTACAAGCAGGTGCAGATGGTGTTTCAGGACCCGTATGCGTCGCTACACCCGCGCCATTCCGTCGATGCTGTCCTTGGCGAAACGCTGCATTTACATGGGTTTCGCGATATCGACGCGCGGGTCGTGAAACTGTTGGATGACGTAGGCTTGGGACAGAAATTCCGCTTTCGCTATCCGCATCAACTGTCCGGGGGACAGCGCCAGCGGGTTGCAATCGCGCGTGCGCTGGCGCCCGAGCCCGAGCTTTTGCTTTTGGACGAACCCACCTCTGCGCTAGATGTATCTGTGCAGGCGGAAATTCTGAACCTGCTTGCCGATCTGCGGCAGGAACACGGTCTGACCTATCTGATGGTCTCTCATGATCTGAGCGTGGTGGGTCATATGTGCGACCGGCTTGCAGTGATGAAAGACGGCGAGATTGTCGAAATCATGGATGTGGCAGCCCTGCGCGCGATGAAGGCCACGCATCCATATTCGCAGCACCTGCTTCAGGCTTCGGTCTGAGGCGCACTCCAACAACGGGGGAAAACCATGTATCATTTCAAAGCAACCATTTTTGCGGGGGTCACCGCGGCTGTTTTGGCCGTGTCACCCGCAAGGGCGGATACGCCGGACAATATGCTGGTCGTGGCGCAGAATATTGATGACATCGTGACCATCGACCCGGCCTCGGCCTATGAATTCAGTTCGGGCGAATACGTGGCCAATACCTATGACACGCTGGTCCGCTATGACGCGACCGATACCACCGTTCTGGCCCCGGCCCTTGCGACGGAATGGCAGGTCGATGCGGCCAACAAGACCGTGACGTTTACATTGCGCGATGGCGTTACCTTTCACAGCGGCAATCCCTTGCGGGGCGCGGATGTAGTGGGCTCGTGGAAGCGTGTTGTGACGCTCGACAAAGCGCCGGCTTTCATCCTGACGCAGCTGGGCTGGACGCCTGACAATATCGAACAGATGGTGACCGCCGACGGCAATACGGTCACTGTCCGCTATGTGGGCGATTTTGCGCCCTCCTTTGTCCTGAACGTCCTGGCGGCGCGACCTGCGTCGATTGTCGATATGGAAACCGTCACGGCCAATGCGGTTGACGGCGATATGGGCCATGCATGGATGAACAAGAATTCTGCCGGGACGGGACCGTTCAGCCTTGGCACATACCGGCCTGCTGACATCCTCACGCTTGAGGCCAACCCCGACTATTACCAAGGCGGTCCGGCCATGGACCGCGTCGTCATTCAGCACAATCCCGAAGGTGCGACGCAGCGCTTGCAGCTTGAGGCGGGCGATATCGACATGGCCAAGAACCTCGATCCCGGCCAGATTGCCGGATTGGACGGTGTTGATGGGGTGCGTGTCGAAACCTATCCGCAGGCGGCGGTGCACTGGGTGTCGTTCAACCAAAAAACCGACAGCCTGACCGATCCGGCTGTGTGGGAGGCCGCGCGCTACCTCGTGGATTACCGCGGAATGGCCGATGGGATGCTCAAGGGCCAGATTAAGGTTCATCAGGCCTTTTGGCCCGACGGTTTTCCCGGCGCGCTGACCGACACACCGTTCCGCTTTGACCCGGATAAAGCCCGGCAGATCCTTGCGGAAGCCGGGGTTGAAACACCGATCAATGTCACGATGGACGTGATTTCCGCGCCGACCTTTGTGGAAATGGCGCAAGCGTTGCAGGCGTCATTTGCGCAAGGCGGGATCAACCTTGAAATCGTTGCAGGCACCGGCGCGCAGGTGATCACCAAGTACCGGGCGCGGACGCATGAGGCGATGCTGCTCTATTGGGGGCCGGACTTTATGGACCCACATTCGAACGCCAAAGCGTTCGCCTTCAATGCGGACAACTCCGATGACAAATACGCCTCGACCACGACGTGGCGCAACGCATGGATGCCCCCGGCAGAGATGAACGCCAAGACGATGGCCGCCCTTGCCGAACAGGATGCAGACGCACGGTTGAACATGTATCTGGAATTGCAGCGGGACACGCAGGCCGAAGCGCCCTTTGTCATCATGTTTCAGGCGATCAAGCAGGTTGCGATGCGCGACACCGTCAAGGGGTTCGTGAATGGCGCGACCTCTGACTATGTGTTTTACCGACTGGTCGACAAGGAATGAGCGACACACCACCCCCCGACGCGTTCTTTGCCACGTTGCACAGAGCGGTTGGGGGGCGCTTGTTCACGGCCACTGTACTGGACCGCGATGCAGGACTGGCCCAGCGGGTCTACACCTCCCATCCCGAAACCTACCCGGTCTCGGGCACCAAGCCGATGTCGCAGGGCGCGTGGACGGACATGGTCATCAACCGTGGTGAGACATTCGTGGCAAACACTGTCGCGGAATTTGCGATCTACTTCCCTGACCACGCCCTGATCGAAAGCCTTGGCTGCCAGTCCGCATTGAACGTGCCGATCGTCGATGACGTGGTCATCGGAACGATCAACGTGTTGGACCGTGAACACTATTTTTCGCCGCAGACCGTCGAACATTGCCAGTCCGTCATTTTGGGTCAACGCGATGACCTGATCCGGGTCTTTCGGGGGCTGATCGCCTGAGCCCGCGCGCATAGTCCACGGGCGCGGGCCCGACAATTCTAGGCTTTTCGGGCGTCCAACATTTGATCCAGACGTTTGCCAAAGTCCTCTGCCGTAATCCCGTCCGATAGGGCGCGGGCGAACAAGGCGGCTTGGGTTTCGGGGGCCAGTCCGCCCGCAGGCGGGTCGCGGTCGAGATTTGTCGGAAAGGAATACCCTTCGGCTGTCGCGGCGATGGCGGCGGAGAGGTCCGCCGCGCTCAATGCGCCGTCCTGCGCCGCCTGCACCGCGTGCGGAAACACAAGCCTGCACATCTTGTCCTTGTCGATTGTCTCCATCGCGCGGCCAAAGGCCGATGACACCTGCAACAGATTGGCAAAGCGGTGAATGCCTGAACTGGTGTTTGCGCCCGCCGCGTGGAACAGGGCGGGATTGAAAAACAGCGTATCTCCCTTGGCCAGCGGCACCTGCACATGGCGCGCATCAAACACTGCGCGGAAATCGTCCCGCCGCCACGCGGTGTATCCCGGACGGTAGGCCTGCGAGAATGGCAAGAGCTTTGTCGGCCCGCTGTCCAACGGCATATCGCAATGCGCGACCGCACCCTGAAGCGTCAGAATGGGCGACACGTCATGAACATGTGCGGGATATGATGCGCTGACATCGGCGGTCTGAAACCCAAGGTGATAGTCCCGGTGCGCCTGCTGTGCGGCACCGCCGGGATGGACCAGATTGACCTGCGCGGTCATTTGGTAATTGGGGCCCAGCCACGCCTCGCAAATGGCGTCGATGGTGGTATTGGCAAAGTAGCGCAGAAAAACCTCGGGCGCGGCCTCGCACAGTTTTTGCAGGGAATTCCAGATGCGGTCATTTGCGCCAGATGCTGCAAAATGGTCACCGCCACCGCCCGTGCGGCGCTTTTCCGCGTCGATGATGCGGTTGTAGACCTGCGTGGCGTCATCCAGCACGGTTGTGTCCGCATAGGTGTGTTTGAGGGCCAGAACGCCCGCACCGTGGCGTAGCACCCGCGCCCATTCGCCCATGATTGTCCTGCGCGTTTCCTTGTCTAGGAGCATGGGGCGGAGCGTGTTCATGTCATAGATCGGCACGTTCTGTTCGATCGCAGCGGCGTGCGGGGCGTCTTGAGCCGTTGTGGTCTGGTCGATCAGCGTTGTGAAATCTCCCAGATCACAGGCGTCGGGATCGTAGTAGGCAGGGGTGTGATCGGCGATATCTTTCATGGCGGTGCTCCTCAGGTTGTGCTCAGCGTAGCGGTGGGGTGCTTGCGCAGAGCGCTAAAACGCATCAAAAACGCATCAAATGACCCATCGCTTTCCCATCAAGGAGATTGCCCGCCAAGCCGGGTTGGGACCGGCCACTGTGGACCGCGTTCTGAACAACCGCGCCCATGTGAGCCCGCAGACACGGCAGCGGGTTAGCGCAGCGATCGACGAACTGACAGCGCAAGAGGCGCAACTGGCAGCACGTGGAAGGCGCCTGTTTTTTGACGTCGTGGTCGAAGCACCAACGCGGTTCAGCCGCGAGGTGAAAGCCGCAGCAGAGGCGATCCTGCCCCAGATCGGCACAGCAGTGTGCCGACCCCGGTTCTTGCAGCAGGAGATCATGGAAGAGGACGATGTGGTCCGCGCGCTGCGGCGCATTCTGAAACGCGGCAGCCACGGTGTGTGCCTCAAGGCGCGCGACACGTCCAAGATCAGGGATGCCGTGACCCTTTTGGGTGCCGCCAGAATTCCCGTGGTGACGCTGGTCACGGATATCGGCGACACAGATCGCATCCGGTATGTTGGGCTGGACAACGCAGGCGCCGGACGCACCGCCGCGTATCTGGTGTCCAGCATTGTCGGACCAAAGGGGGGGCAGGTGCTGGCCACCCGCAGCCACGAACGCTTTTTGGGAGAGGAAGAACGCGACGCCGCCTTTGCGGAGACCTTGGCGCGACGATGCCCGCAATTGCAGATCGTCGCGGTTCAGGGCGGCAGTGGGGTCGGCACCGCGACCTCGCGGCTTCTGGTCGACGTCATCGGCAGCATTCGCGACCTGCGCGCGGTCTATTCGATGGGGGGCGGCAACCGGTCGATCCTTGGCACTTTGGCGGATCATGGGCTGCGGCCTGACGTCTATGTGGCGCACGATCTGGACCGCGAAAACCGGAATTTGATCAAAACGCGCCAGTTGGATTTCATCCTGCACCACGATTTGCGCGTGGACATGCGCAATGCCTTCAGCGCCTTTTTGGCCTACCATCGTCTGTTGCACGAGCCGGTCGAGATCGGGGTGTCGACCGTGCAAGTGCTGACACCGGAGAACATCCCCTAGATTGCAGGTTTCATTGGCAAAACTCTGGCCCGCTTCAATGTTTTGAGCGTCATCAGACGCTGAGCTGCACCAAGGTCGCCGCGCCGCGATTTGGCATCAGCAGCGCTTGTCGAAGTGCAGCACATTTGCGCGGCCAGTTGCCGGTGCTGACGCAGGTGATTCCATCTTTTTCTGGCAAAAAGTGGGATTTGGTGCTTTAGTCTGCGCATTATTCAGGGGTCAATGCGCATTTTCAGCGCTCCGGCCTTCGACATTATTTGAGACATTTTTTGATGCCGAAATTAAGAAAATCCGGGGACGTATTCCGGCTTGGTGCCGACGGTTCCTTTGACTCCATCTGGCTCACATCTGGCAAGGTCGGCGCAAATGTCGGGATCAGCTATGACGGCGGCGTCGAGTTTTGCCATGGGTTGGACGCCTCAATCGGGATCGAAGCGGCGGCGGATATCTCTGGCGCATTGACCGTATTCATGCCGTCGGTGCGCGCAGAAGGTCATGCCTTTGCCGCGGCAGAGGCAGGCATAACGGCCCAGCTTTCGCCCAATGTGTTTGACAAGGTTGGGTTAAGCGTTGACGCGCGCGCCTTTGCGCAGGCATCAGTGGCCGGGCGTATCTCTATCGGCCTCGATTTCACCGAAATCGCGCAGATTGCCGAAAATGCGTTGGACGACCTGTCCTACAAGATGTTCATCGCCTTCCTGAACGAAATCACGCTCGAAGCTGGCGTTTGGGGACGCGTCGGATTTGCCGCCATGGCGGAGGCGCATCTGGAAGTAAACGGTACGGTTCTGGGCGAGGAGTCCGGGTTTCAGATTTCTGCCGGGGCCGGTGCGGGTCTGGGGGGCGGAACGGCTTGGGATTTCTTTTGCAAGGCAGGGATTGAAGACCCGCGACGTCTCTATACGACAATCACCGAACTGCTTATCGCGGAACTTGCCGCGCACGCCCGCCGCGAGATGGAGCCGGAATACGGCGCGGTTATCGAAGTCTTTGAATTTGTCGCCCCCATTGCCGCCACCACCGCCTACGATCTGGGCGAGGTCGCCAGCGAACAGTTGTTGCAGCCTGCCAATCAATCCGTCGCGCCGTTCCTAGAGGCGTTTTCACAACGACTGGCGTTCTACATTCTGGACAAGGTGGTCGATCTGGGCGTGCAGCTTTTGTCGCGGACGTTGATCGAAGCGGTGTCGGCGTTGACCCAGCGCCAGATTTCCGATGCCGACCGGCAGGCCATCGACGGGCATTTGCGCGCCGCCATTGATATGCTCAGTTCTGGACCGCTGGAATTAGACACAGCTGTCGAAGTGCTGACCCCGATTGCGGATGCACTGACGCTGTTGGCGCCGGACCTTGTTGAACAATGGGAAAGCGAATTGGCCATTCTGTGGTCAGCGGCGGCGGCAGGGCGGTCTCTGCGCCGTTCTGCGGCCAAGGCAGGCGTCACGCTCAACGTCTTGGGATTGGGAGCGTCATCGTTCAGCGGGTCGGCGCTGACCGTTCCCACGCCCCCCCTGCCGGTGCGCCGCGCCTATGAGCGGCATTTCGGACTGACCAATCCTGCCATTGGTTTTGATGACGTCATCGATTTTTTGACGGATCAATCGCTTGGCCCATTGCTGGAACGTCACGTGCCGCTTGTCGAAGAAACGCTGGGCCAAGTGGGCGAGGTGTTGGGCATCACTTTGGGCGATGTGGTCGAAGCGGCGTTGACCGGAGCGGTGGGCGAAGACCTCAGCAACACCGACCTCTATGTGCAACTGCGCGATTACTGCAAGAACGCCATCGAATTTGTCGTGATGGATGATCTGATCGACCCGATGAAAGAGGCGGTCGCAGACACGCCTGACGCCGTCACCTATATCGACGAAGTGGTCGTGCCAGTGTTGCAGGGCACGTCGCATTTCGCCTTTGGCCGTGTGGACGAATTGGTTGCGGGCCTTTCGGCTTCCGACTTTGACGCGTTCAGCCCGTCGTTCAAGGAAGGGTTGGCCGATCTGGTCTGGCTGCTGTTTTCGCGCAATGTCGTGTTTCTTGCCGATGTCATGCTGGACAAGGCGATCGTGCATCTGAACGACGGGTTCACCGATCTGCAAACACGTGTGCGCGACGACGACGCAATGATCAGCGACGCCCTGTCGCTTGGCGAAGACGTGTTTCCCGGCTTTGTCTCTGTTGATCCGGATCACGCGGATGCGCTGCGCGATCTGGTGATTGATCTGTTGGGCGCGGGTGCCCATGCCTTTGGTCCGGCGATCTGGGATCACACACGGCGCACCAATCTCAAGCGTTTGATCAAGCGCCTGCTCGACCGGGGCGCGGCGGCGGATTACAGCAACCATCCCGAGGTCAACAGGGCGCTGAACGAGTTGGCCGAATGCTACGGCATAAAGGACGCGGCGGGGCTGGTCCTTGTCATCAAGGCCTTGGCGGAACTGACGGCGGACGAGTTCGAGGTGGTTGTTGAACGGGTCATCCCGGCGCTCGAGATTTTCTTTCTGCGCCTGTCGGCCAAACCCCTGCAAGAGATTGAGACGCGGGTGATCAACTTCATCGGCGTTGCGGCGGACCATCTGCGCGAGATCGAACGTGCCCTCGCCGAACTGGAAGAGGCGCTGGAAGAGTTGGCGCAGGACATTGCGGAACTGGGTGGCGATGCGGCCGCTGCGCTGTCGGCTGTGGCTGCGGAACTGGCAAGCGCGCGGTGGCGCGATGCGGTTCTGAATGCCCTCGAAATCCGCGCCATGAACAGCGCCGAGGCCACATTGCGGGCCAGCATCGGCTTTGATCTGCAACCTCCTTCATGGCAGGCAACAGAGATTGCAGCGGCACGCGGCGCGGCGAGCATCGCCTTTGGCGCGGTCCGCCTGCTCCTTGATCCGGTGCTGCACCTGAGCGGCGGGGTGATCGCGGTTGTGGCTGAGACGGTGGATGTCACGAGTTCGGTTCCTCTGGCGGCGGCGAACCTTGCGGATGCGCTGAAACAAAAGATGCTGGATCAGCTTGCCGCCGCCGGAATAGTGCTGCCCCCCGATCTGAGCGTGACAGATATCGAGGCCGAGATATTGGCGGCCATCAATGCGCTTGCGTTGCAGGACCTGATCGAAGCCTATGTTGTCGCGCGCCGGGCCGAATTGGACGCCACTGCGGAACGCGACCGTGAGGAGGACGTGGCCGCACAGCTGCGGGCGGATGCCATCGCCGCACGGGCCGCGCAGAATGCATTGGTGGGCACACGTCCCGAGATCGAAATCGTGTCGCCTGCGCCGATCAATCCTGACCACGGGTTTGTCTACACTCGCGAGGTTCCGGTCCATGCCGTTATCAGCGGCGCAAAACCGGCCTACCTCGAACCCGGTTCACCGACCCGCACGATGGTGCGGATGAACGGCGTGGACATTGACCTGCCCGATGCGGCTTGGTCCTTTGATGATGCAAGTCGCAGCCTTGTTCTGTCCGGTCTCATGACAACCGGATTAAAGGACGGATTGAACACGTTGGAAGTATCGGTTGCGGACGGGGTGTCCGATCCGGTGCGCGCAACGGTCAGCTTTATGTGCGACCCATCGCTTGAACCGCGCGGAGGAGACCTGCGCGTGGCCGGTGAACTGTCGCAGTTCGACGCGCCCGGAAATGACCACCAGTCCGCAAAGCAGGAATATGTGACGCTGCAAAACACCGGAACCGAAACGATTGAACTGGAAGGGCTGCGCGTGGCCGACCGGGTTGGCCATGTCTATGTGTTTGGCAAGAAATCTTTGGCCTCGGGTGCGGCAGTGCGGGTCAGAACCGGCAAGGGCCGGGACGGGGTCGCGGACGTCCACTGGGGCCGGGCCGCGGCCGTCTGGAACAATCGCGGCGACACTGTTTACGTCTATGACAAGGACCACGTGCTTTGGACCGAATACAGCTATTGATGACCCGGCATCGCCCTGATGCGATGCCCCCGGCGCAGGAGGCGCAGCCGTGAGCAATCCCCTACTCGATGCGCTGGAACTGGCACGCTACCTGCTGGGACAGATCAGTTCCCTGCTGCCGATTTCCGAGATTCATTTCGTCGCACCGGACCCCAATGTGGATTTCACCGGGCTACCCTCGTTTGGGCATGTCTCCCGCCCCAGCGTGCGCTGGTGCTGTTCGCTGACGATGCAGGGCAAGAGAAGTGCCATCAGCCTCAGCGATGTGCGGGGCACGGACCATGTCTATGGCTCCGGCAGCACCAGCGGCAGCGGTTATGTCTACACCAGCGCGGGCGGTCTGGTCGATGTCGGGCACGTTCGCGACAATGCGGATATGACGCGGTATTGCGCATCTCAGGTGCTGCAAAACTGGCCGATGGGCGGGACATTCTCTTTGGGCGCAGAGGGGTTTGATCCCGCGTCGAACTATGACGCAGAACGTATCATCACCGTGAAACCATCGACGATCACTGCGACACCCGAACTGATGGCCTTGATCGGCGCGCGCATCGCCTACGATGTTGCAGTGTTCCACGAGATCAACACGTGGGACGACAGCTCTTCCTTTTCGCCGGAGGACAATTATTCCAACCTGCTGGGCACTTACATCGGATTTCTGGCGCTACTTTCGACCGATGATTACAACACCGCCGTCAATGAACAGCTGACCAAATTGCTGATTGTTCTCGGCGCGGCCCCCCGCGATGTCACACGTGACGTGATCGATTACGTCGAAGACCATTGGTTCCGGGTGTCGATCACCGGGGTCGCTTTGAAACGGCGCCATTTCGACGCGCTGGTCGAGGTGCCGCCCTGGCAAGCGACGGAGACGCAGATTCCCGGCCTTGGCTCAGAGCTGACCAAGTTGAAGGCCAAGGTCACCGGACCGTCCCAGCCCGTGCGCATCACGGTTCCTGACACCCACAGCGTGTTCGGGGATCTGTCGCAGTTCTACGAACTCAACCTTGTGGACGGCGGGACGACAGTCTTGAAGAACTCGGATTTCGGGTCGCATATCGCGGGATTGAGGGCGACGGCGAAGCAGGGTGATCCCAACGTCGATCAGCCATAAAGCTGGGCCCGTTTCCGGGTCGACCACCTTGCCAGTTACCGCCGTTTCCAAACGGTCACGTATTGTCATGCAGGGCGCTGGCGACCTGTTGTCCTGATCCGCTGGCCCAAGAACAGGCGGCAGACCCATCTGCCCTTGCGGCTCAGCCACAAAGGCGCGGCTAGAGGGTGACATCCTCAATCGCTTTGGGATGGGACGTGACGGCTTCCCACCCGGTTTCAGTCACGATGACGCTGTCCCCAACCTGTGCGCGGAACGTCTCCACACTGACCGATCCATCCACGGCCAGCACCATCCCCGGCTCAATCAGCGTGTTGTCACCCGTCACCAATTGCGGGCTTTCGAGAAAGCTGAACCCGGTAGACCGTCCGCATCGGAACGGATAGTCGAACCCTGCGCTCTGGATGACGTCGGCATACGCGGCATGAACGCTTTGTGCGGTTACGCCGGGCCGCAGCGCGTCCAGTGCCGCCTTTTGGCTGGCAATGGCCACGTCGTAGATTGCGGCCTGAGACGGGTCCGCGCACTCTCCGATCCAGAATGTGCGGTCAAACCCAAGTTTGAAGCGGTGGAAATTGGTCATCCCGCAAAAGCACAAAAACACAGGCTCACCGTGGCGCATGATGCGGTTTGTCGCCCTGTGGTGCGTTTTTGTGATCGTGTCACCGGACGCCATGATTTGCAGGAAATGTGTGTTTGGCGACATGTCGGCGTCGTCATAGTGTTCAGTCAGCAGGGCGGCTGCCGTGCGGGTCCCGGCCTGTGCGGTGGCGATGGCGACCTCGTATTCCGGCACACCGTCACCGATAGCGTTTCGCCCTGCTGTCATCATCGCGTTGGCCACCATCCCCGCATGTCGGGCCAATTGCAGCTCTTGGGGGGATTTGATCATGCGCATTCGGTCGAGGATCGGGGTCACGCTGTGCACAGGGTCGCCGCGCAGAACCTGATCAACATAGCGGCGGACAGGGGCGGACATGTGATCCGGCTCAATCGCGATCCGCCCTTTCAGGAGGGCGGGCAGTTCGGCGCGCCATTCTTCACCCATGCCGTCATTCCATGGCGCGATCCGGTCTACTTGTGCGGTGGCGCGAGCCGCGTTCAGGTCGATTGTCGGAGTGATCAGGAGGCCGTCACCGTCGCGCGCGACCGCAAGGATGGTCGGGCGGCCAAACTCCATGTGCAGATAGTCATAGTAGCCCGTCAGGTAATAGATGTTGTCGTCATTTGTGATCAGCGCCACGTCGATCCCTTGCGCCTGCATCCGGGCGCGCAGCGTGGTCATGCGGGTCGTGCACGCGGTCATGGGCGATCTGCTCCGGGCAGGGGTAGGCGGTCTCGGACAATCTGCGTCCATAGCGCCATGCCAATGGGAAGCAGTGCGTCGTTAAAATCGTAATCGCTGGAATGCAGAGGCTGCCCGTTTGGTCCTGCCTCGCCATTGCCCAGCAACATGAAACAGCCCGGCACGGCGGCGCAGAAATGGGCAAAATCCTCGGAAAAGCTCATCGGTTCGCGGTTCGGCACCGTGTCCAGCCCTGCGCGATGTGCCGCGCGAATGACCGCGTCTGTGGGGCCGGGTGCGTTGATCGTTTCGACGAATTCGGTGTTGAAATCAACCGTGGCAGACACCCCGTGCGCGGCGGCGATGCCGCCGGTCAGTTGCCGCATCAGACCCTCTATCGCATCGCGATCCTGTGGGGCGCGGGCGCGCACGTCGCCCTTGAGCGTCGCGGTTCCCGGCAGGACATTGCGCTGCCCGTCCGTCAGAAACTCGGTCACCGACACGACGGCCCCGGCACCGGGTGCCAGTTTGCGGGCGACAATCGTTTGCAAGGCCAGCACGATTTCAGCCCCGATCGTGATGGCGTCGCGACCTGCTTGCGGCATAGAGGCATGGCCGCCCTGACCTGCGATCCTGATCTCGAACAGGCTTTCTGAGGAACAGATAAGTCCGGGTCGCGTCGACACCTGACCGACGGGTGCGCCCGGCAGGTTGTGAATGGCATAGACCTCTTCCATCGGGAACCGGTCCAGCACGCCTTCGTCGATCATCGCGCGTGCGCCCAGACCATGTTCTTCATTCGGTTGAAACAGAAACACAACCGTGCCGTCAAAATGTGGATCAGCAGCCAGCGCCTGTGCAGCGCCCAACAGCATGGTCATATGACCATCATGGCCACAGGCGTGCATCGCTCCGCGTGTTTGCGAGGGGTAGTCATGTGCGCTGGTTTCATGGATCGGCAGAGCGTCCATATCTGCGCGCAGGCCAATGGCGCGATTGCCCGTTCCGGCGCGCAGCACACCCACAACGCCCGTGCCTTCATGCACCTCAAGACCCGCAGCGCGCAGCATTTCGGCCACTTTGGCCTTGGTCCACGTTTCCTGAAAGCCAAGTTCGGGGTGGCGGTGAAAGTCACGTCGCACATCCACCAAATCCGCGTCCATCTGTGCCAAAGTGTCCTCCTGCGTGGGTACCGTCAGACTAGCCGTCGCTTTGTGGCGGAACCGATCAAAAGCGACACATGCAATTTCCGCGCGCAAAGCGCGGCAGTCGGAAACCGATATGGCGCGGCCCATCAAGTGACGGACGCTCAGGCCCCGCTGTTGCGCACGGTCGAACCGGGGATCAACCGAAATCCGATGTCGGTGCAAGTCGGCACAGGCTCATCCGTCAGGCGCCCCATCATCATCTCTGCCGCCTTTTGCCCCAGCTTGAGGTGTGGCACGTGACAAGAGGTGAGGCGCCGGTTCATCACCGAAGCAATTGGCAGGTCACCCCAACCGGCAATACCAATATCATCGGGCACCGACAGCCCCTTGGCCGCGCAATATTGCAGACCGCCAAAGGCCATCGCATCGTTCTGGTAAAATACGCATTCGACATCAAGTGCCCCGGCCAGCAACTGTTCAGTGCCGTAAAAGCCGGGGTAGTAGGTGGCAGTGTCGTGCAGGCACAGCTGTTTGACGACCGCGCCACCTGCGCCTTCGACTGCCTTACAGAACCCGTTCAGCCGTTCCGTTGCGGCATTGGCGGTATCGTGCGACGTGCCCACATACCCGATCTGCCGGTAGCCCAGCGAGGTCAGATAACGGCCCATGTCAAAGCCGCTGTCGAAATGGTTGATGCCCACGCTCATGTCCAGCGGGCTGGAGTTCAGATCCCAGATTTCGACCACCGGCACGCCTGCGTTGCGCAACATGTCCGTTGCGCGGGATGAATGGTAACGGCCCGTCAGGATAAGCCCGGCAGGTTGCCACGACAGAACCGTCCTGATCCAGTTTTCCTCTTCCTGCGGCGTGTGCTGTGTCAGGCCCAAGACGGATTGGTATCCAAACGTGCCCAGCTTGCGATCTATCCCTTCGAGCACCTGCGCAAATACCTCATTTCCAAGGTCGGGGATGGATACGCCGATGAATGTGGACCGCTGGTCACCGGCAAACACGGTCGCCAGGCGATTCGGCAGGTAGCCAAGCGCATCCACCTGCGCCATCACCTTGACCCGCGTGTCTTCGGAGTATCCGCCCTCGCCGCGCAAAACGCGGCTTGCCGTCATCTTGGAGACACCCGCCGCCTGCGCGACTTGAGATAGGCTTACTTTGTTGTTTTTATTCTGTTTATCCACGATCTTGGCCGCTTTACGTTACGGGTAACTTAACCCTTGACAGCGCGCGCGCTCTGACCTGATGCTAGCGTAACGTTACGGGTAACTCAACGGGGAGGTTGGGGGCCGTAACCCCGGAGGACCCGCCATGCCAGACCTGCAGACAGGTTTGTTCTTTGACAGCATCGACAAGCATTTTGGCGGCACCTATGCGCTCAAGGATGTGTCGTTGACAGTGGGGCGCGGCGAGATCGTGGCACTGCTGGGGGAGAATGGCGCGGGCAAGTCGACCCTGATCAAAGTGCTGGGCGGCATCCATACGGCGGATGCCGGGCGCGTGTTGATCGACGGGCATCCGTATCAGCACAAACCGGCGGGGTTTGGTGAACGGCAAAAAGTCGCGTTCATCCATCAGGACCTTGGCCTGATCGAATGGATGACCGTGGCCGAGAACATCGGCCTTGCCCTCGGATTTTCGCGCAAGAACGGACTGATCCGCTGGAATGATGTCGAACGTTTCGCCGTCCAAGCGCTGCGCAAGGTCGATGCAGAATTTGACCCCACAACGCGCGTCGAAGACCTGACGCGCACCGAAAAAAGCCTTGTGGCGATTGCCCGCGCGCTGGCGGTGGACAGTGAATTTCTGGTGCTGGACGAACCCACGGCGTCGCTGCCGGCGGATGAGGTTGAACGGCTCTTTGCTGCGATCCGGCCCTTGCGGGAAAAAGGGGTGGGCATGATCTATGTGTCGCACCGGCTTGATGAGATTTTCCAGATTGCGGACCGCGTCGCCGTTCTGCGTGACGGGGCCATGGTCGGTGTGCGCAGCATTGCGCACACCACGCCCGAAGAACTGGTGCAAAAGATCGTCGGTCGCAAAACGCGCGAAACCGTCAAGGCGACGGATGCTATCGGCGATGCGGTCTTGTCGCTGCGGGCGTTCGACGTGCCGGGGATGCAAAAGCTCGATCTTGATCTGCAACAGAATGAGGTGCTTGGGTTGGTTGGCCTGCGCGGGGCAGGGCACGAAGCGATTTCCAGAGCACTCTTTGGTCTTGTGCCGTTTGCTGGACGGGTGACGCTAAACGGCGCAGAGCCTGATCTGTCGACCCCGCAAAAGGCGCTGCATTCCGGTGTCGGTCTGGTGGCCAAGGACCGGACGGAGGAATCCGTAGCGATGAGCCTTACAATCCGCGAAAACACGTTCCTTAACCCCGACGGCATTGGTCGCAAGCTGCTGAATATGCTGTCCCCGCGCGTTGAGGCCGAACAGGCCGCAATCATTGGGGCCGAGTTGGGTCTGTCACCCAACGATCCGACACTGGCCATCGAGGCGCTGTCGGGCGGCAACCAGCAAAAGGTTGTCATTGGCCGCTGGCTCGCCACCAATCGCAAGCTCCTGATCTGCGAAGACCCTACCGCGGGCGTCGATGTCGGCGCGAAATCCGAAATTTACGCCCTGCTCAACCGCGCGTTGGGGGACGGTGTGGCCATCCTGATTATCTCGACGGATTTCGAAGAGATCGCCACCATCTGCCACCGTGCCATCGTCTTTAGCCAAGGGGCCATCGTAGACGAATTGAGCGGCACGCGGCTCACCACTGAAAACCTGATCCAGTCTGCATCGGCTGGCAACATCAAGACGATAGGGGGCGGGGCCAGTGCAATCGCTTGAATCCAGCGCGCTCGAGCCGACCAAGGCCGAACTCAAGGGGCTGAGCATGGGCAAACGCGTCATGCGGTTCCTGCCGGTCTATGGCCTTGTCATCCTGACCGTTTTCCTGATCGGACTGTTTTCGGTGCTGTTGCCGAACACCTTTCCGACGATGCTGAACCTGCGGTCCATTATCTCGGACAAGGCGATTATTGCACTGCTGTCTCTGGGCGCGATGATCCCTATGGCGGCAGGCCGGATTGATCTGACGGTAGGGTACGGTATCGTACTGTGGCACATTCTGGCGATCAGTTTGCAAACCATGCTGGGCCTGCCGTGGCCCGTTGCGGTGGCGGTTGTGCTGGTGCTGGGTGCCGTGACCGGGTTCCTCAATGGGCTGCTGGTCGAGGTTGCCAAGATCGACAGCTTTATCGCGACACTGGGCACAGGCACGGTGCTTTATGCGCTGGCGCTGTGGCATACCGGCGGGCGTCAGATGGTGGGTCTGTTGCCGGACGGGTTCTATGCGCTCAACACCACCTTTGTCTTTGGGCTGCCCATCACCGCCTATTACCTGATCGTCATCACGGTCGTTATGTGGATCATCCTCGAATACACGCCCGTGGGCCGGTATCTTTACGCTATCGGCGCGAACCAGCGCGCGGCGCAACTGAACGGTATTCCCACCCGAAAATATGTCATTGGCGCGTTTGTTGCGTCCGGTGCCATGACCGCTCTTGCGGGGGTTTTGCTGGCTGCAAAGCTGCGGATTGGGCAGGCGTCTGTGGGGCTTGAGTTTCTTTTGCCAGCCCTTGTGGGGGCCTTCCTTGGCTCCACCACGATCAAGCCGGGGCGGGTCAACGTCTGGGGCACCGTGGTGGGTGTCGTCATCCTCGCCGTGGGTATTTCGGGCATTCAACAATTTGGCGGCTCCTTCTGGGTCGAGCCGCTTTTCAACGGGGTTACCCTGCTGGTTGCCATCGGCATCGCAGGCTACGCACAGCGCAAAAAAGGTGCAGACAAGCGCTGATTTCGACATTGCAAAGGGAGGAAACAATGCAAAAACGGACATTTATGGCGGGGCTTCTCGCCACGACGATAATGGTCGCAGCACCGGTGCTGGCAGCCGATTGGGATGGGCCGACAAGCGGACCAGCCGCAGCGGAGGGCAAATCGATTGTCGTTGTCGCCGGTGATCTGAAAAACGGTGGCATCCTAGGTGTGACCACGGGTGTCGAAGAGGCCGCGGCCAAGATCGGCTGGCAGGTACGCGTACTGGACGGTGCAGGGTCCATTCAGGGCCGTACGGCTGCGATTGGTCAAGCGCTGGCGCTGAAGGCGGATGGGCTTATTATCAACGGTTTTGACGCCGTTGAGCAGCAGGCCGCGCTCGAAGGGGTGGTGGATGCAGGTGTGCCCATGGTTGCGTGGCACTCGGGTCCAAAGATTGGCTGCGACGCGCCCGGCGGCATCTTTGCCAACGTGTCGACGGACGCAATGACCGTGTCCGAAGTGGCGGCCGAATGGGCCATCGAGGATGGTGGCAGGGATATCGGCGTCGTCATCTTTACCGACAGCACCTACCAGATTGCCATCGACAAGGCGGACCGGCTGAAAGAGACGGTCGAGGCCGCAGGTGGCACCGTTCTGGAGTATGTGGACACGCCCATCGCTGACACCTCCACGCGTATGGGTCCGCTGACCACGTCGCTGTTGCAGAAATACGGTGACAGCTGGACACATGCGCTGGCGATCAACGACCTCTATTTTGACTTCATGGGTCCATCGCTGGCTGCTGCGGGTCTGTCCCCAGACAAGGGGCCGCAAGCGGGCTCTGCCGGGGACGGGTCCGAGGCGGCTTTCCAGCGCATCCGGTCGAACGGCTATCAGGCCATCACCGTGGCCGAGCCGCTGAACCTGCAAGGCTGGCAACTGGTGGACGAGTTGAACCGCGCCATGCAGGGCGAGGCCTGTTCAGGCTATGTGACGTCGCCTGCGTTGGTCACGCCGGAAGGTCTGGCCAAGCTGGGTGACAGCAACGCCTTTGATCCCGACATTCCCTACCGCGCGGCTTACGCGGATATCTGGGGCAAGTAACTCTCCCGGCGGGGCTTGGACCGTCACGGTCCGGCCCCGCATTTTTCTGACATCAGGGCAGGGGTTCTGCCCATCCCATCCGTCCGACGGAGGATAATTCCATGGCTGATACGCCACTCGTGCAGATGCGCGGGATAACCAAACGTTTTGGCGGTGTGACCGCCTTGCAGAATGTCGATCTCAGCGCCCATGCGGGTGAAGTATTGGCCATAGTGGGCGACAATGGTGCGGGGAAATCAACGCTGATCAAGGTGCTGACCGGCGTCTATCAACCCACCGAGGGCGAGATTTTCCTTGATGGGCAAAAGATCGAATTTGCCAGCCATGCCGAGGCGATCGAGGCGGGCATTGACGCGGTGTACCAGACGCTGGCGCTGGCCGACCACCTTGATCCGGCGGCCAATATGTTTCTGGGCAACGAATTGACCAAGAAGGTGCTGGGGATCGAAATCCTCGATCTCAAGCGGATGCGGTCGGAGACGGAGCGGGTGCTGATGGAACGGCTTGGCGTCAAACTCAAGTCGTTGGATGCCCCCACCGAAAGCCTGTCGGGCGGGCAACGTCAGGCCGTGGCCATCGCGCGCGCTGTCTACAGCGAAGGGTTGCGGGTGTTGGTGATGGATGAACCCACCGCGGCGTTGGGCCCGCAAGAGACTGCGCGGACATTGAAACTCATTCAGGCGGTCAAGGAACAGGGGCTTGCGGTGATCCTGATCAGCCATTCGCTGGACGATGTGTTCGAGGTATCTGACCGCGTGCATGTGCAGCGGCGCGGCCAGTGCGTCGGTGTGGTCAAGACATCCGACAGCAGCACCCAAGAGGTGCTGGGCATGATCGTCGGCGCGGAGGAAGCGGCATGAACACGGCAACGGCAAAACCATTCTCCGAACGGATGGAACCTTATATCGCGATCATTGGCCCTATGGTGATGATCCTCGCCATTCTGCTGTTTATGGGGGTCGCGGAACCGGCGCGCTATTTCCGGGCCACGAACCTTAATCTGATCCTGTTGGATGCAGCGCTGTATATGCCGATGGCGATGGCGATGACCTTTGTCATCACGCAGCGCGGCATTGACCTGTCCATCGGTTCCATCGCGGCGCTTTCGTCCATCATGATGGCATTCCTGATCAAGCAATACGGGTTTTCGGTCTATATCGCCGTGCCCATCGCGATCATGCTGGGTGCGCTGATGGGGTTGATCAACGGGCTGATCATCACCCGGTTCAATGTGCCTGATCTGATCGGCACGCTGGCGATGGATCTTGTTTATCGCGGTTTTGCCTTGGTGATTGCCAAGGGGTTGGTGCTGGCACGTTTTCCCGACTTCCTGACCGAGATCGGGCGCGGGCAAATCCCCGGTTTTGTGCCAATCCCGGTGCTGATTGGGGCAGCCACGATGATCGCAGGATATGTCCTGCTGACCCGCACCTATTTTGGCCGCTACACCATCGCCATCGGGTCCAATCCCGAAGCGGCGGAACTGACTGGCATCAGTGTCAAGCGGCACAAGGTCTACGCTTATGTGCTGTGCGGGGCCTGCGCCGCGATCGGGGGCATTTTGCTGACCGGCAAACTGAATGCGATTCAGGCGACCTCCGCACCCTATTTCAACCTGCACGTCATTGCGGCGGTGGTTGTGGGGGGCACGTCGCTGTTCGGTGGGCGGGCGTCGATGCTGGGATCCTTTGCGGGCGTGTTGCTGCTGTCCATGATGATCAACGCGCTGGTGACGCTGCGGATCGAGTTCTTTTGGCAATCCGTCGCCTCGGGCGTCGTCATCGTCAGCTCGGTGGCGCTCTACACATGGATGCAAAAGAAAGACCGTGACGGGGCGGGGGGCCTGCTGGCGGGTCTGCAAACCCCGGACGGTCAAAAGATGCTGCGCTTTTCCGCGCTGCTGATCGGTCTCCTGATTGGCCTTCTGGCCATCGGCGGGATCTTTGCCGGTGATCCAAATCCAAGCGGATGATCGGCCAACATGTGGGTTGGTCGGGTCGAGGGTGCAGCCCCGACACCGACCGCTGGCCCCACACTCATTGCAAAGGGAGGAACCAAGATGAGACTTTTAGCAACCACAGCCCTCATGGCAACAGCGCTTGCGGGCGCGACCTTGGCCGATGGGCACGCGACTCTGCCACTCAAGGAGTTGCCGGGTATCGCAGACCGCGACTACTGGGTGCCAGGCGAAGTGAACGCCGAGGGCAAGCTGGAGGCGTTACAAGCGGTCGTGGGATCGGATGCCGTGGCCTTTTCCGGCACGCTGGACAACCCGGTGCAGATCGCTCTGATCTACCCGTCCGCCGACACGTCGGATTTCTGGGCGCGCAATTATCTGGCTCTGACCAAGCGGCTGGACCAATTGGGCATCGCATATGAAACGACGGAGTTTGCGTCACGGCAGATCGAACATTCACTGCAATCGACCTATGCAAACCAAGTGGCGCAGGATGCCGATCTCTATGACTACGTGATCTTTGGCCCGTCCGAGTTGGCCATTCAGGCTGACAATATCGACAAACTGGCGGCGAATGACGGGTTTTCCACCTATGTCTGGGCGTTCCACACACCGTTGAAGACGCTGGAAAATCAGCCTGACGCGTGGTTCGATTTCTCGTCAGCTGCGGGCGCGCTGACCATGTGCGAATACATGATCGAACGTCTGGGCGAAGGCGTGACCATGGCGATGAACCGGGGCATCCCGGGCATCACCGACAACCAGCGTTCCGGCGATTTCAAGGACTGCGTCGAGACCAAGGCCGGATGGACCACCGTCTATGAGCACTATGGCGAGTACCAGCGCGAGGGCGGCTTTGCTGGCACATCCCTGATCCTGCAAGCCTATCCGGAGGCCAATATCATCCACAACGCCAACACGGCCATGGCGATGGGATCGGTCGAGGCGCAAGTGGCCGTTGGCAAAGAAAAGGACATCTTTTCAACAGGCTGGGGCGGCACTGGCCTTGAGCTGGACGCCATCCGTCGGGGAGAGTTGGATGCAACTCCGATGCGTATGGGCGACGATGTGGGTGCCGCAACCGCCGAAGCCATCAAGGCCGATCTTGAGGGCCGTGCGGACGCATTGCCTCTCGTCTTTCTTGGCCGGATCACAGTGGCCCATGACCAGATGAGCGCAGAAGAGATCGACGCGCTTGAACAGGAAGCGTTCCGCTTTTCCGGTGTGGGCGCGCTAGAGCGCTGATTGAACGGACATGGCGCGGTGCAGTTTTGCGTCGCGCCATTGTCGCCTTTACCTGCGCGGTTCGGCATTTGTCAGTTGCGACACCGGACAAGCATCACAAAGGCTTGTCCTGCGTCTAAGGCGTGTTGCCGCGCAATACTTCGATCACCTGTCGGTGGCTCTCTATCGGGGTTTCATCCGTCAACACGGGCAGCGCGACATGCGGTGGAATACCGCGCCCCTCCCATCGGTGCCCGTCTGCATCCAGATAGAGTTCGTTCGACAGGCTCAGCTGCCAACCATTGGGCAAGCTGCGGGACACTGCGTCGGACAATGCGCCCCGCGTTGTTTCACCCACATGGGTCACATGCGGTTGCGGGCGCAGCGCCAGCGTCAGGATCTCCGCTGCGCTCACGGTCACATGGCTTGTCAGCACGATGACCGCACCGTTAAATCGAGCATCTGTGTTTGGGTCGATGACAACCCGCGTTTCGATGGGGCGGGCGGCATCGGCCGCACGTTTGGTGTAGGCGAAGGTGGGTGTCCGAACAAACCGGCGCGCGACCTCTCGGGCAACGATGTCGCTGCCGCCGGAATTGACGCTCAAATCCAGCAGCAGGGTACTGGCGCGGCGCGCAGTGAAATACGCAATGATTTCGTCGAGCAGAATTTGCGCCATCTGTAGATCGTCCGCAGGGTCGAACCCACCCAGAGTGGCAAAGGCCAGATAACCGATGTCGCGGGTCAGCATTCCATACTGGATCCGGTCCTGTCCGATCATTTGCCCGCGACCCTGCAATATATCCTTTTGGATGCTGTCGTACCAAAGTGCATCGCGAAAGGCATGTGCGGCGCGGTCCGGATCAGCGCCTGCGGCGTCTGCGTCATCCCGTAGGTGTTGCACAATCCTAGCCCGCCCCGGCGCTGCCACGTGCCGCACACCGTCAATCTCTGCAACGAGGCTGACATGGCTGTCCCGGATCGGGCTGATCAACCACGCCAGTACGTCAAAGAGTGCCCGGTCGCTCGTGTCCGCCCCGACAAGCGTCCGCGCCTCTGCCACACGCGCGGACCAGTCGACATCATAAAGCGGAAAGAACGGATAATGGGCATCAAAATACCCCACGAACGCATCAAACACCGTTGCCGGATCGGTTGGCATGTGCACGGCGCATGATGGCGGCAAGCCGTGCAGACGGCGGGCGGCAATGCGATGTGGATCGTGCCAGAAGGCAAGATTGAGCATTTGGCCATGGCCGGACAGAGTGAACGTGATGCCGGGCAGCACCTCTGTGATGGGTGTCATGCCGTCGCTTTCCGCGATGCAGAAATCTGGGCCGGTGCTGTAGACCCGCGCGCGGTCCCCGGCGATCTCTAGGATCATGCCGTACCCATCCGTTTCCCAGATGCCGTCAACGGACGGCGTGTCAAACGCCGCGGCCTGACAGGCTCCGACGCAGAGGCAAAGTGTCAGAAAACACTGTTTCAACTCACATCTCCAATTGTCAGTAGGTGTCTGCAAGGGGGGGTGGCGCGCGTCCCCTCCGCTCTGGCTTTTGCGACCGACATGTGGCGCGCCTGTCGGCGTTTCGCGAGGGTTTACGCAAGCCATTGTGCGGCCAGGATCAACCCGAGTGCAAAGATAAGGAGCATATAAACCCGCATCGAAATGCGACTGCGGAACTTACGCCCGAACAAGGGGCGATGTGCGTGCGGGCTATGGCGCGACATCGGTGACGCTCCATCCCGGGTTGGTCATGATTTCCGTCGGCCCGGTGAACGCTTGCGCGGCCAGTGGATCGCCCAGCAGATGAAAGGTCAGCCATGCGGTCAGATAGCCCCGGAACACCCCTGCATCATCCGCCAATGCGATGTGATCGGCGCATTTGGCCACGCCGAAGACACGCAGGCCGGGCCCGCTCAGGCTGTCAAACAAATTCCTGTTCAGACGGACGGGTGAGATAAACGCGTCTTGCGTCCCGGTCAGGATCAAAACCGGGGCCGTGATCGAGGTGGCGTCATAACTCAGGTCCAGCCGGAAGAAGTCCAAGGCTTGTTGCGTCGGCGTTCCGTGCACGGCAAGGGCTGTCGCGCGGCGACCTTCGGCGGATCGGGTGTGAGCGTTGATGCTCCCCACGGCCCCTTGTGACGATCCGAGAAAGGCAAATGTTTGAGGCAAGATACGCCCGAACAAGGGGTGATCCGGCGTTCTGGACCAGAGCTTTGAGTCCTCCAGCAGGGCGATGGCGCGGTCACCGGACCCCATTTGCCGGTCGTCGCTGCCGATGACTGCCAGACCCCAAGACGCAAGATGCCGCGCGATGGCGTCATACGTGGTGATGGTCTCGCCCGTACCGTTCTGCCAGATGACGAGGGGCACCGGCCCGTCTGGGTTGACCGGAATATATGCGACGCCTCCCGGTCGCCCGAATGTTGCGGGTGTCCGAAGGCGCGACACCGGATAGGGTCCGGCGACGCTATAGCGATGTTCGATCCGCCGTGCGACATCAAACCCGTGGCGCACTGGCATCGCACAGGCGGCTATCAGCGCGCATGTGACAAACACGATCAAGCGAAAGCCGGACGCGCGATCCGGGATATCAGAAGATGTCATAAAAAACCTGCGTTGCGTGGATGGCGTCCGCGTGACTTCGCGCAATGCTGCGCGCGTGTCGTCCGATCCTATGGGCACGGAACGGATGGGACTTGGCCCCCGCGGTGGTGATGGCGGCAGTTGTCCGTGCCGGTACGCTGGTACGACGGGCCAGCGCAATGTCCGTACCCAGTGCTGGTCCGGCAGGACCGGACCCGGCGTGGCAATGGATCGGAAATGGGTATGGCACACACACGGATTGAACCACGTCGCAGGTGGGTCCCTTCGGCGCATCTTTTGATGGCGGCCTTTATCTGGTTCACGCCGGTATCTGCAACGCCCGCAGCCGCGCAAAGCGCGTGGCGGTCAGACCTGCCCGGCTTTGTCGATGGGTTGGTAACAACCGGCCTTGATCAGGACGCTGTCGCCGGTGCCGCTGTTGTGGTGGTGTCCAGTGACGCGGTAATCTTGTCACGCGGGTATCGCCTTGGTGATGTGCGGACGGGGCGGTTGATGGATCCGGAACGTGACAGTGTTCCGCTCGCGTCGGTGACCAAGATCTTTACAGCGCTGGCCATCCTCCAATTGGTGGAAGATGGGCGTATCGCGTTGGATGCGCCGATACATCAGTACATGCCCGGTCTGAGGTTGCATCAGCGTTTCGGGGACATTTCTGTCGCACATCTGCTGGGACACAGTGCCGGTCTGGAGGAACGGCACGCGGGCTATTTCCGACCCTTGCCGGCGTTGCCCAAAATCGCGCAGTTGTCCGCCATCCTGCCGCGCCAGATACGCCCGCCCCAAGAGGTCATCGCCTACTCTAACGCCAGCTACGTTCTGCTGGGCCAGATTGTGGCGCAGGTTACGGGCCGCCCGTTCGCGGCGCATTTGACCGAGGCAATCCTCGCCCCGCTGGGTGTGGATGATCCGCGTTTCATGCACGCCCCGCCGGAACATCGGGGCACCAGCCCGTTTCATGTCTGGCAAGCGGGGCGTTACATGGCCATTGATCCGGCACCCACTCCAGAGGTCCACACGGCGTCGGGCGGGCTGGCCCTGACGGCGCGGGATGTGGGCCACGTCATGCAGGCCCTGTTGCGGCAAAAAACAGCGGGCCGGTCAGAGGGCCTGTCGGCCTCGGCGATTGCGGCGATGCGGGAGCCTGCCGTGCCGGAGCGGGCGGAATTTGCCGCCCGAACGCTTGGCTATTGGACCGACACATGGGCCGGGCATACGGTTTTCCATCATGGTGGTACGCATTTCGGATTTCACACCAATATGGTGCTGGTTCCGTCTCTGGACCTTGGGTTTTTTGTTGTGGCCAATGGGCCATCCGGTGCGGCACTGATGGGACTGCCACGCAGAGCCCTGCGCGAAATCATCGCGCCGGACAACATCCAGCGCCGCCCGCGCGCAGCATGTGATGCCACCTGTCAGGAGGCATATGCAGGGCATTTCATCGCGACCCGGCGCAACGATACGGGACTGGACCGGTTGCGCGTGTCCGCAACGCCGATAGTCAGGGTCCACCCCTCGGGCGACGAAGGACTTTTGGTTGATAGGCTTGGCTACTCGCGGCTGTTCGCGGCCACCGGAGAAGACCAGTTTGAGACGCCAGAAGGGGACATGCGCCTTGGGTTTCGGCGCAACGCCAAAGGGGCTGTCGTGGGCGGCGACCTTGGCGATGGTTTTCACAGCTTTGACCGGCTGACATTCTGGCGATCAGAACACTCCCTGCACACAGGTCTCGTGGCGGTGTTGTTCGGCGTTTTGGTAAGTGCGGGGGCTGCCGGTGTCGCTTGGCGCAGGTCTGGCCGACCGATCAGTGTGCCGCTTGTTCTGTCGCTGGGCTGGATGTCCTTGGCTGCGGGTAGCGTCGTCCTGATTCAACGGGCACTGGACAGTCGTGATGTGTCTTCATGGGCTGGGGCAAACGCTGGTCTTTGGACCGTGACAGCGTTCTACGCCGGCGCGTGTGCTTTGTTGGTTTGGGCCGTGGTTTGGCTGGTCAGACAGAGCAGAGCCGCAAAGACGCGCCGCGGCGAACGGGTGCTGGTTTGGGCGGCGGTCCCGTGCATTGCATGGGCGTTGCTGACCGCATGGGTGTGGAATGTTCCGACCGCCGCGCTCACGTGGTGACGTGACGGGTTAATGCAGACCGACGCGGTTCAGGAAACGCTCAATGCTGTGGCGGAGTTGAACCGGGTTGTCCGTGTGCAGCATATGCCCTCCGGGCAACCGTTCCAGTTCTGCACCGGCGATACGGTCCGCCATTAGGGTGGCACCGTGGTGGGTGGCGGTGTTCTTCTGTCCGACGATCACCAGTGTCGGCACGCTGATCTGCGGCAGTCTTGGCCGTCCGTCATACTGGGCGGCGGCCTCCAACACAGCGGTGAGGCGCGCGCGGTCTGTCGCTGCCATCTGCCGTCGGAGTTCTGTCCGGGTTTCAGCGCTGTGTCCAAGGCCCGACAGCCACGCCAGAGCGCGTTGCGGGACGATACGGACCAATCCGGTCGCGATGCGTGCGGACAATCGTCCCGACAGACGGTCCCGCACGGTCGGGACCGCTTCGATCAGGATCAGCGCGCTGATGCGGTTCTGCAACCGCGCTGCCAATTCCAATGCGACCATGCCCCCAAGCGAATGTCCGATCAGCACCGTACCCGGTTGCACACGGCCTTGCACAGCGTCAGCATAGGTTTCGACGCGCGGCGGATACGCCATGTCAGCCAGACCATGGCCGGGCAGGTCCGGTGTCTGCGCACGCGGATACGACGCGGTGATCGGCCCCCACGTATCGCCTGCCAATCCCGCGCCGTGCAGCCACATCGTGTCACGCGCCCTCAGCGCAGATGCCGAATGGTCGCGCCTGTCGTTGGGAAAATCTGAATGTGACATTGCAACGTGGTCCTTTCCGCGTATTTGACGCTTTGCCGGGTCAGGTTTCCAGATTTCCGCCAGCCCGTCGTCCGCATGGGCCCTGCATGTGTCTGACCCCAACCGCGCGGACAGGCGGTATGGATCGGCACGACGCGCGAACTGACGATCAGAATGCACTGTTTTCCGCGAGACCATCGCTGCCGGTCATTTGTGACGGCACGCGGCTGCGGGTGTCAGGACATCCGGTAGCCGACATTGCGCAGGGTTACGATGCGCGCACCCTCGCTTCCGATCTTGCGACGCAACCGACCAACATAGACATCGACCACATTGGTCAGCGGATCTGCATTCAAACCCCAAACCGCATTCAGGATGCGTTCGCGCGACAAAACGCGACCCGAGTTGGTCAGAAACAGCAACAGCAGATCACGCTCTTTCTTTGACAGTTCAACTTCGGACCCGTGCACATTGACCTGCAAAGATGCACGATCAAATGTCAGCGCGCCACTGGAGATAACCGTATCATTCGTATGCGAAAGGTAGTTGGTGGCCCGGCGATGCAGCGCCTCGATCCGGGCCACCAATTCGTCGAAATCAAACGGTTTGGGCAGGTAGTCATCCGCACCAACCTTGAGGCCCTCGACCCGTTCTTCTGGCGTGTCGAGCGCGGTGAGCATCAGGATTGGCGTCTTTGTATTGCGGGCGCGCAGTTTGCGGCACACGTCCTTGCCCTGAATGCCGGGCAGCATCAGGTCCAGCAGGATCACGTCATAGCCATTACACGCCGCCTGTTCGAGCGCATCCTCTCCGTTGGAGACGTGATCGACGGACCAACCGTCAGCGGCAAGGCCCCGGCGGATGAAGTCGGCGACACGTGTTTCGTCCTCGACAAGCAGGATGTTCATGGCAGGCCTCGTGTTTTGTGTTGGGCCTCGGGTGCGGGCAATTGGGTTTGATACATCAGCGCGCCCCGTCGGCAGCAGGTGGTGGTGCCTTGGGCAATGTGATCACAACCCCAAGGCCACCGGCATCACGGTCGTGCAGGTCGACCGCACCGTTGTGCGCCTCGACAATGGACTTGACGACCGGAAGGCCAAGGCCGCTGCCCTCGCTGCCCTGACCGGAGGTGTTCGAACCACGAAAGAACCTGTCGAATGCCTGCGCTTTCTCCGCCGCGCTTAACCCCGGGCCGTCATCCTCAACCGCGATGATCTGTGCGTGGGCCGTGTCGCGGAGCGTCACCGAGATGGTTGGCCCACCGTACCGTCGTGCATTTTGCAGCAAGGCGAGGACCGATTGGCGCAATCGCACCTCATCGACGTGGGCGGGCACAGGAATGTCAGGGGTATCAATGTGGACCTCGCGCGGGAACATGGCGTTGGCATCGTGAATGACCTTGCGCAAGTCCGTTTCCTTGCGGTCGAGCCGCAATTGCCCGGCCTCGACCCGCGCGACAGTCAGCATATCGTCCACGATCTGATTGGTGTGTTTCGCGGATTCGCGGATGCGCGCCATGGAATCCGATACCTCGTTGCTGAGCGTGGTGGATGTGCGCAGGGTGACATCGGCCTCACCCAGAATAATGGCCAATGGGGTGCGGAGTTCGTGGCTGATGTCGGCCATAAGCTGCTTGCGGTTCTCCTCGCCGTTTTCAAGCTTGCGGATGAGCTGTTGCAACTCAGCGGTGCGCGTGGCCACGGTTTCTTCCAGCTGTTTGCGTTGCTCTGCGCGGCTGGCTTCGCGGGCGGCCAAACCGTCTGCCATCTGATTCAGAATGCCGCCAAGATCGCGGAATTCGCGACTGCCACCCAGATAAACGGGTTCTGTGTACTGCGCCTGCCGCAACTGATCGATGCCGCGTTTGAGGCGGATGATCGGATTGCGGATTTGGGCGTTGAACGACAATAGCCCAATGATCAGCGTCACGACGGTGATCACCAGAATGATGTAGACCAGCCGTTCGTTCCAATCGCGGAATGCGGCGGCGGCGGACACCACCTCTTCGACTTCCTCAAGCTCGCCAGCGAGTGCGGCAGCGATTTTGCGATCAAGTTTGTCGTCAATATCGCCGTCCAGCAAAGCGGCCAGTCGCTCGATCTGGATGAACGTGTCAATCGGGTCCCCGGACGCGGACAATGTCGCAATGGCATCGTTGACCGCGCGGATGTCCTGTTCGATTGCGTCCAGCAGCTCGAATTCCTCGATCTCTTCTGCGCCGACCATCGCGACCTCACGGTCAATCACGTCGCGGATGTTCAGCAGGTTCTGTTCAATGGCTTCGCGCAGCGCCCGTTCCCTTTCGCCGCGGTCGCGGTCTCCGATCAGCAAGGCGTCGCCATGTTGTTTGAACAGCCGGTACAAATCCGCCTCAAGGCGCAGATGCAGCCCATAGGATTCCTGTGCAAGCATTATGCGTTCGTCCCACCAGCGTGTCTTGTCCAGACTGTAGAGCATCAGACCGGCCAATCCTCCGACCAGCGCGATGAGGATGCCGGCATAGACACCAAACAGGGTGGTAGAGCGCATGTCAGTCGACCCTATGCTTGTCCGGCGGCGTGGGTGCGGTGCCGGTCTCTGCTATGATAACCGTTGCCGCGGCTTGCGACATCAGCGTTTGCATCAACAGGTCTTGATCCGGTTCAACCGCCCACCGCAAGGATGCTATGACAATGACGTTCGCCTGCCCAAGAACAGCGCGTGCAAGGTCCAGCCGCAAGGTTTGCGCATGACTGAGGCCCCTGCCGTTTTCCGCGATGCGCTGGTCAAGGCCGCGCGGCGCGCAGAGCAGGTCATGCAATCCGAACGCTGTCAGCGTGGCGATGATGGCATCGTCGCTGGGCCTTTTTGCGCAGGTCAGGGTGGCGGAGCGGCGCAGGCTGCCTTGCAAGGCGACATGCGCGTCGCCGATATGGGCCACCTTTGGCCGGGACGTCCGCGTGTCGAACTGCACCTCCAACCCGTGCTCAGGATCAAGGCCAGAGATGCAGCGCGCCACATGTGCAGCGCGCGGGTGACGCAATGTAGCAATGGTGCCGCCACTGGCCGTGAAATGCGCCGAGGCGCCGCCGCACGTTCCGCGCAACGTGACAGTGGGCGCGCGGCCTGCGCGCCGTGCGCGTCTTTTCACTGTGGGTTCGCCGAACAGGCGCAACAGCTTCACGCGGGCAATCCGCCACGCACAGAAGCTGTCCCAAGAGGCGCCCAAATCCTGCAAGGGCAGGGCGACCAGAGCGAGGACTGACAGGCAGGCAGCGACGGTCGCGGGTGCTGCACCACCCCCGAGGCTCGCCTGCCACAGCACGGTCAGCCCCGACAAGGCCATCCCCACCTGCAAAATCGCCTGCAATCCCGCCGTGCGCCCCCTCCGGGCGACAGCCGCGCGGCGCAGGGACGCGCCGTGAGTGTCAAGCGCGCGCAGCTCTTTGGATGTGCGTCCCATAAGGTCGAGATCGGGGGCAATCGCGATCCGTTCAATCATGCCGATTGCGATGCTGGCGCGCCGCGCCCTCAGGCGGCGGTGGCGCTGTTCCAGATGCCAAGCCATGCCAGTCATCGCGATGATGGTCAGACCAAGTGGGATCAGCGCAGCCGTGGCGAGACGGGTATCAAGTGCGACAAGGATTGCCACGGCAGCGGGCAGAATGACGAGCGCTGTTAGAACATCCGGCAAACCACGACCAAACCACAGGCGCGCGGCCGACAAATCGCCCACAAACCGCAGCGACAACGCGCCGAGGCGGCGCTGCGCGTGGCGCCCGGTGGGAAGGCGCGCGATGTGACCATAAAGCGCGCGGCGCAAGGTGATGGCATAGCTCTGACCCAGGGCTTCGGCCCGGCGGCGTGCCAGAAACAGGCACAGCGCAACGATGACACCGGCCCCGGCCAGCGCGCAGACTGTCCGAAGGGTCAGAGCGGCGCCATTGTGCAGCGCCGCAAAGGCATCGCGGGTGGCAAAGGCGGCGACGGCCAGCGCTGTCGCCTGCAAGATGCCAAGGGATATGATCAGGACCGCGTCTATGACGCGGTCCTGCGTGGCCACATGGGGGAGTGTGGTCATGCGGCCACGTCCTTTGGTGCCTGACGCATCAACGGTGCGACATAATGTTGAATGACATCAGGCGACCAAAGCTCTTCGCGCGACAGGATCGGCAGGTGCGATACCGAGGCCGCCTCTGCCGTGGCGAGGGGCGAACAGCTGACCATGCCGGAGATGGCAAACGGGCTCAGCATCATTTGTTGCAGCACCATCACCCCACCCAGCGCGCTGAGCGCATCAGGTGCAGCGAACAGGATTCCGTCCAGTCTGTCGCGAATGCGCGAGGATTTGAGAATGGCTTGGGTTTCTTGTTGAAAGACACCGTCGGCGATTTCGACCACCACGACCTCCGCGCCGCGCGCCGCTGCGGTGGCCACCAGCGTGTCAAAGCCCGCCTCGATCCGGTCCAGCGGCATCCGGAATGTCGTGGCCATGCCTGCATCCGTAAAATCCAGAGCAGGCGCGCCGCCGTCCTCAAAGCTGTTGAAGTCCCCAAAGGCACCCGTGCCCGTCGCCTTGACCCCCGCCACGGCATAACCCGCACGCATAAGACCATGCCCCAGACTGGAGGCAGCAGTCGTTTTGCCCGAATTCATGGATGCGCCAAAGACGCCGATGACCGTAACATCTTCGTTCGGTGTGAGGCTGGGCAAGGCATAGTCGGCAATGTTTATGGGTGTACCGCCCGTTCCTGTCAGCAGGCCCAGTGGTCTGAGGCGGGTGGGCGCGTCCATCGCCACATGCGCGGCATCGACGCGCCCCGCAACGCCGCCACCTGCGACAAGGTCAATCAGGTCATCATCGATGATCGCAGTGGCAAGGAATTGATCCGGCGCATAACGATCCCCAAGGCAAAGAACGACCAGATCGCCGGGATAACTCAGCGCGGCACGGCGTTCGGCCAGCTGAATTTTCTTGTGATGTCCGATCTCGGCGATTTCACACAGGACCAGATTGCCCGCCTTGGCCCGCGCCAGATGCGTACACACGCCGCGGACGTCGTTCCGATTGACCCGACGGGTGGTAAACGCCCATTTGGCGATATCGCAATGGGCGGGTGTGATTTGAGAATACAGTGTCATGTTGCGCTCCGTGTTTGGCGTTTCATGGCACTTGATCTATCGGCGCCGCATGAGCGGGATCGCAAAATCGGATGAAGGCGAACGCTGTATTTGGATGAACGCCATATGAACGTGTGAGAGGGCTTCGCGGGCGCGAGACGGATGTCAGTCATCGTCACCCCCATCATCATCGCCGCTATCGTCGCCGCCGCCTTCGTCACCGCCATTATCGTCATCACGGTCGTCGTCGTCGCGGTTGTCTCGCGCATTCCGATCGCTGCGGTCATCCTCGGGATCGCGGCGCAGTTCGCCAACGGTCAGGACCCCGTCGCCATTGTGGTCAGACCGGTTCAGCAGACGAGCGGCCCCCGCCGCGCCAAAGGCGGTTGTCAATTCTGCACGGTTCAATCTGCGATCGGAATCGGTATCGACAGAGCGAAAGCTGGCGCTTTGTGCCAACGCCTGTAACGGGCTCACGGTCAGGACCGGCACAACACACAAAACGGCCCGCAAAATGCGCGCGTGGTCTGTCGCTCCGTGTCGCCTGTTTCCTGTCATCCCCACGCCTGCTCGTCTCATGTGACACCGGCACCAACGCGATGTTGTAGATGCGGGACATGACACGGGTCTGTTGGAAAGATGAACGGCAGATGAACGTGACCGGTCGATGAGGTCTCACGCGCCTGTTCAGTTTGGCAAAAACCGTCAAGGCAAGGTGTCGCAGTTGCCGTGCGCTGGAAGAGACATTCAAGAACAGCCCTGACGACAGCCAGTTTATCTACGACAAACACCGGGCGCGAGACGTGGCTGGCAGGGTACGACAAACGGCAAGCGGTTCAGCGGTATCGAGCGTCCGCAGCGACAGGGCGGGGCAAAACGGTGCTGTTAAACGAGCGCGGCGAGTTTCAGGCGCTGGATCTTGCCGGACGGGCCCTTGGGCAATTCGTTCAGAAAATGGATACAGTCCGGGGATTTAAATTTGCCAAGCCGTTGCTCGCACAGTGCGATCAACGCCGCTTCGGACAGCTGTGATCCGGGCTTGACGCTCACTGCGGCCTCGACCGTTTCACCGTAGCTCTTGCATGGGCGGGCAAAGGCCGCCGCTTCGATAATGTCGGGTTCGGAGTACAGCACTTCGTCGATCTCGCGCGGGGCGATGTTTTCGCCGCCTTTGATGATCAGCTCTTTTAGGCGACCGGTGACAAAAACGTATCCGTCTTTGTCGATATGGCCGAGGTCGCCGGTGCGCAGCCAATCCCCGGCAAATGTCTTGGCCGTCGCCTCAGGATTGTGCAGGTATTCCAGCATCACATTTGGGCCGCGAATGGCAATTTCGCCTTCTTGCATCGGGGCGGCGGGCGCTAACTCCGGTGTCAGGATACACACGGCGTTGCCGTAGCCGATACCGGGCGATCCGATCTTGCGCACGCCCGGGGGCAGGGGGTTGGACAGGATTTGCGCAGCCGTCTCCGTCAGGCCCATGGTTTCGATAATCGGAACCTTGAACCGCTCTTCGAACGCTGATTGCGTTTCAACGGCAAGGGCCGATGACGCGGAGCGGCCAAAGCGCAGGCGGGCACAGACCTCGGCGCTGGGGTTCGTCGGATTGTGCAGCAAATGGCTGATGATTGTGGGCACAACAGAGAACCAAGTGACTTCTGCCACGGCGGCCTGATCCCAAAAGCTGCTGGCCGAAAACCGTGCCGTCATCGCCAGAGACCCGCCAGACACAAGAGCGCCCATCAGCGTCACGCAGAGACCGTTGATGTGGTAGATCGGCAGGACACAAAACCCACGGTCGGACGGCGACAATTCATGCGCGATGGCTGTCGTCCAGCCCCCAGCCAACAGGCTTGCGTGACTGTGCACGACGCCCTTGGGCTGCCCTGTGGTTCCTGATGTGTACATCAGCAGCGCATGTTGGGTGGCATCGAATGCGGGAATGTCGCGCCGCGCCTCCAGCATGGCGGGCGCGATGATCCGCAACCCGACCGGGGCGATGCGCGTGATCGTTTCACGCTGGCTGTCATGCACAAAGGCAAAGCGTGCACCGCTGTGATCCAGCGCATAGGCGATGGCGTCCGGCCCGGCGGCAAGGTTGATCATTGTGGCGCGGAACCCGCCATAAAGCGCCGCATATAGCGCCAGCACCCCGGCGCGCCCGTTTGGATGGACGATGGCGACGCTGTCGCCGGGGGCGACACCAAGGCCGACAAGGCCCTCGGCCATGCGGCGCGCATCATCGCGCAGGTCGCGCCAAGTGAGGCGGTCGCCGGTTTCGGGGAACACGATGGCCGTTTCGTCGGTTGCCGCACGGGCGTCCAGCCAGTCCTTGACCGTGCCTTGGGGTGGCGCCGCCGTGTCAAAGATCATTTGCCGGCCTCGCCCCAATAGTCGCCAAAAATGTCTTCGACCGCAGGTTCATTGGCAGGGATTTCACGCACGATTTTGGTGGTCTGCATGAAGTGGCGCCAATGCACATTCGTGTCGATGGAATTGCCCCCCCAAGACCCGCAGCCCATCGACAGCGAAAATGGCATACCGTTGGTGAACGATCCGCCGGTGGCGAATGTGTGGGCCTGATTCACGATCACGCGGCTGGTGGGGATGGCTTGGGCCAGCGTCAGCGCCCGGTCATCCGTCTGGGTGTGAAGACCCACGGAGTGTCCTGCACCCTGATGCAACTGGATGTCGCGTGTCAGGCGGATGGCGTCGTCAAAATCGCGGGCGCGGTAGACGGTCAGCACCCGGCTCAGCTTTTCCCCGGACAAAGGATGATCGGGGCCGATGCCGGTTGTCTCGACCGCAAGATATTCAGTGTCCGCAGGCACGTCGTCCGTCAGGCCGAGCGCGGCAATCATCTTGTCCGCGTCCTGCGCGATGGCTTGCGGGTTCAGGTGGCCTTTGACCCACAGTTTCGACGTTACCTTGGTCTCGTCCGTGATCAGAGCGCCGCCGGTCTTGGCCATTTCGGCGGCAAAGGCGTCATAGATTGCATCCACGACGACCACCGCATTCTCGGACGAACATGACGTCGCATTGTCGAAGGTTTTGGAGGCTTTGATTTTTTCTGCGGCTGCGGTCAGGTCGGCGGTCTCGTCCACGATCACGGCGACATTGCCCGCGCCCACGGCCACGGCAGGGGTGCCAGAGGTATAAGCCCGTTTGACGTTGTTCTGGCTGCCTGTCACGACGATTAAGTTTGCGATTTCAAGCAACCGCTGCGTCTTTTCCTTGGATCCGCGCCCGGGGATCATCTGGACCAGATCGCGGTCAATCCCCAGCTTGTCGAATTCGGCATGGATGTAGCCCAGCAGCGCCTCGCAGGTGGGCACGCCCTTGGGCGATGGCGACACGACGATGGCGTTGCCGCATTTGAGCGCGTTGATAATGTTGTTGGCGGGTGTCGCGCCGGGATTGGTCGATGGTACAACCGCGCCGATCACGCCGATGGGGCGGGCGATTTCGGTGATGCCGGTGACGGGGTCATCGCTGATAATGCCGAACGTCGCCGCGTGCTGGATGTCGCGCATCAGACCCAGCGTCTTGCGATGGTTCTTGGTGATCTTGTCGGGCACGTTGCCAAGGCCTGTCGTTTCCACCGCCAATTCGGCCAGATGGCGGTTTCGGCCCGGTTCCATGATGGCCCACGCCGCTGCCTGTGCTGCATGATCGTAGGCCTGCTGTGATCCGCCGCTCTCAAAGGCGCGCTGCGCGGTACGGGCACGTGCAACGATGGCTTCGACATCTGCGATGGGATCGGCGGTGTTCATGGGGTGTGTCCTGTTTGAGGTGCGCAGCGCCCGTGTTGCAGGCGCTGCGCGATGGGGTCAGAGGCCAGCGAGCAGCTCTTTGAGCGTTTCTTCGCGTGCGGCCCACATTGCGAGCACTTCGTCACGTGTCATAATGTGCATGGGCGAGCCACCGGCTTCCATGCGGCTCTTGACGCGCTTGTTCTCGAACATGGCCGGCACGGTGGCGGCCAGCTTGTCGATGATGGGCTGCGGTGTGCCCTTGGGCACCATCACACCGCGGAAGTTCACCGAGGCATTGTCGATGTCATAGCCCTGTTCCTTGAGCGTGGGGACATCCGGCAGGAACGCGTTGCGCTCCAGATCAAACACGCCGAGGATTTTGACGTTGCCTGCGGCCTGCGCGCGGAACGCGTCGGACAGATTGTTGACTCCGCCCAGCACTTCGCCAGCAATCACGGCGCGCATTGCGCCCGCGCCACCAGCATTGTTGGGGATGTAGGCCATTTTCACGCCCGCCGCCTTTTCCAGCTGCAGCGCTGCGATGTGGTGCCCCACAAACAGGCCCGCGCCGGAGAAGGTGAGGCCGCCTGGGTTTTCCTTGGCATAGCTGACCACGTCGTCCATCGAATTGAAATCGCTGTCTGCACCCACCACGAACACGGCCGGATCTGCACCCCAGTTCGCGATTGGTTCAAAACTTTCGGCGGAGTAGGACACGCCGCCTTCAATCGACTGGGCGATGAAATGCGGGATGTTATAGGCACCCAGCGTGTAGCCATCGGATTCGGCTTCGGATGCAAACCAGTTCCAGCCGACGCGTCCACCGGCACCGGGACGGTTGACGATGGCAATGGGCATCCCCAGCGCGTCTTCGTTTCCGGCGGTCATCGTCACGATGCGCGCCTGAAAGTCAGTGGCGCCACCCGCGCCATAGCTGACCATCAGCATGATGGGCCGTTCCGGATATTCGCCATGGCCGTCCGCATATGCGGTGCCCGTCAATGTGGCCAAGGCCAGTGCGGCCCCTGCAATCCAAGTTTTCATAGTATCCTCCCTAGGGTTTGTTCTGCCGCTGTAGCGGTTCAGAAAAAGATCTCTCGCGGTGTGAAGACATTCAGCAATTGCGCAAAGAGACCGTACATGACCGCCATGAAACCGGCGGTGATTGCGATGCGTTTGAGCCAGCTTTTCAGCTGTGTGTGCGGTGCCGGATCGTATAGCGACAGCAGGACGAAAAAGGCGACTGTGGTCGCGGTGTAAAAGCCCACGCCCTTGGCCGCCCAGTAAATATAGATGATGGCGACGATTAGGCCGGGCAGCATGTTGCGCATGGCTTGCGCGCTGATGCCGTTGCCGACCTTGGTCCGGCCCAGCATGGCCTTGATGAACGTCCACACCGCCAGCACGGCAAAGACGGACGAGATCAGGCGCGGAAACACAAAGGCGGCGGCCGGTTCTTGGGTAAAGCTGATATAGGCGATGCTCAGGCCAACGCCTGCGATCAGGCCCGAGGCGATGATATGCTGGTTGCGGGGCAGGTCGGTCATGACAGCGCCTCCTCTTTGGCCACGGCGTCATCCTTGGTGGTGTAGCGGCGCGACATGATCTCCATCCAGACCGAATAGCTGATCGACGCGACCACAATCGCGATCAGCAGCCAGTTGAGCCAGCCGGTAAAGAAATACGTGCCTGTGCCAACGGTCGCGTTGGCGATCATCGACCCTTGGATAAAGTTCGCTTCGGCAATGGGGCCAAGGATGAGGCCCAAAACGAGCGGTGCCGCCGAAAAGCCGAACCGTTCGAGGAAATACATCGCCACGCCCAACGTTGCCATGACGTAGACGTCGCCCATCGAATTCTGGACCGAGTAGCTGCCGAACACCGCCAGCCCCAGCACAATGGCGGCCATCACGGCGTGCGGGACGCGCGCGACGCTGGCGGCCAGACCGGCAATATAGAGGCCAAAGACGCACATCAGCAGTTGCCCGATCAGCATCGAGTCGATGAAGGTCCACGCCACCTGCGGATAGTTCAGGAAGAGGTCCGGACCCGGAAAAATCCCGTGGATCAGCAGCCCCCCAAGCAGCACCGCCGCCGTGGGAGAGCCGGGAATGGAAAGTGTCAGCAGCGGCACGAGCGACGGGCCGACCATGGCGTTGTTGGCGCTTTCGGCGGCGATGACGCCTTCGCTGTGGCCGGTGCCGAATTTCTCGCTTTCTTTGCTGAATTTCTTGGACTGATCATAGGCGACCAGCCCGGCGATCTGCCCGCCCACACCCGGGATCAGGCCAATGATCGACCCGGTGATGGTGCCAATGGCCAGCGCGGTTTTGCGGCGGAACACCTCAAGGACGGCAAGCCGGATCGGGTGGCGCTGCACGGTGATGATCTCGGCATCGTCGCTCGACCGGCCCTTGGTGAACATCGTGATCACCTGCGGGATGGCGAACAGACCGATCAGGGCCGGAATAACGTTGATCCCGCCGCTGACTGCCGGATGAAAGATGAACCGCTGCGCGCCCATAATGTCGTCAAAGCCAATCGTGGCGAGCCAGAGACCGATACAGCCCGACAACAGGCCTTTGACCACTGAGCTGGAATCGAGTGTGCCAATCACTGTCACACCCAGAATGGCCAGCCAGAACAGGTGCGAGGGGCCAAACGCCAGCGCCCACTGCGCCAGAACCGGTGTCAAAAAGATCAGCAGGAACACACCAAACAACCCACCCACCGCAGAGGCGAGGAACGACAGCTGCAACGCCTTTGCGCCTTCGCCCTTGGTTGCCATCGTATGCCCGTCAAGCGTGGTGGCGATGTTGGCTGGCGCGCCGGGGATCTTGAGCAGAATGGCACTGACCGCGCCGCCTGCCACTGTCGAAGTGTAGGCCGCACCCAGCAGGATCAGCCCCTGCTGCGGCTCTAGCTGGAAGGTGAACGGGATCAAGAGGGCCACAGCCATGGTCGGCGACAGGCCCGGCGTCGCACCAAGGATGAGGCCGCCAATCGTTCCAAGCAACAGCAACCCGAAATTGATCGGGGTGAACACGTCGCCCATGTAGAACAGGAACTCCATTTGCCCAAACGCCTCCCAAGCTCAGGGTTGACCAACAACGCTAAGCGATGAAAATAGTTTTGCAAATGTTTTCATAATTCGATAGGTGGTGGCGTTGAAGTGTCTGTAAACAAGACTAAAAAAGCGGATATCGTCACCGTGGCAAAGGCTGCTCGTGTGTCGGCATCGACGGTTTCGCGTTACTTCAATCACCCCGAATTGCTGAAACCCGCGACCCGCAAGAAGATCGATTCCGCTGTGCGCCGCACCGGCTATATCCGCAACCGCGCGGCGCAGACGATCCACGGCATCCGCTCGGGCACGATCGGTGTGCTGATCCCGACACTGGACCACGCGATCTTTGCCGAAGTGGTGCAGGCCTTTTCTGAAACGGTGGAGGCGCAGGGGTTTACGATCCTTCTGGCCTCGCATGGCTACGATTTGCAGCGCGAATACGCCATTTTGCGCAAGTTTCTCGAACATCGGGTGGATGGGGTGGTTTTGACCGGGCTCGATCACGATGAGGCGGTGTTCCAGCTGTTGGACAGTCAGGACATCCCTTGCGTGCTGATGTGGAATTATGCGGCGCAATCGCGGTTCCCGGCCATTGGGGCGGACAATGAACTGGCGGGCCAAATGATTGCCGCGCACGTGCTGGCGCTGGGCCACAGGCGCATTGCGTGCATGTTCCCGCCGACGTTCGGGAATGACCGCGCGCTGGCACGGCGTGACGTTGTGTTGGACACGTTGCAAGGGGCCGGTGTTGAAGTCCCGGACCACTGGATGTTGCAAACGGTCTACAGCATTTCGGAATCGAAGCGCGACGCGCAGCAGTTGCTATCGCAGGCAAATCCGCCCACAGCGCTGATATGCGGGAACGATATCCTTGCCACCGGCGCCTTGTATGGGGCCAAAGCGTCCGGTTTGTCCGTGCCGGAGGACGTTTCTATTGTCGGGATCGGAGATTTCAAAGGCTCGTCGGACATCGAACCTGCGCTGACCACGGTCCGCCTGCCGGCCAAGCGGATCGGGCAGGAGGCGGGCAAGGAACTGGCCATGGCGATTGTCGATCCATCTGCGCGCGGTGGCGCCAGCCTGCATTGCGCACCGGAATTGATCACGCGGCAGTCAAGCGCGGCTCCGGCGCGGTGATGCGGTCGCGTGGCGCGCCAGGCAGGCGGCTTGGGCTTGCGCCCGCCCGGCACTTGTGCTGGCTTACTTGGGCAGCAGCACCTTGTTCACAACGTGGATCACACCGTTGGATTGGTTCACATCGGCAATCGTGATTTTCGCGGCGTTGCCGTTTTCGTCAAAGACAAACACCTGATTGCCGCGCACCTGCGCAGACAGCGCGTCACCGGACAGGGTTTCGAGGTGGACGAAACCATCGCTGCTTTTGGCGGCCTGCGACTTCAGCGCCTGTGCGGACAGATCACCGGCCACAACATGCGCTGTAAGGATCTTGGTCAGCATATCCTTGTTGGCGGGCTCCAGCAGCGTTTCGACCGTGCCTGCGGGCAGCGCGGCAAAGGCGTCGTTGACAGGCGCGAACACGGTAAAGGGGCCATCGCCCATCAATGCGTCGACCAAACCAGCAGCTTTGACAGCGGCGACCAGCGTTGTGTGATCAGCGGAATTCACAGCGTTTTCAATGATGTTTTTGTCGCTGAACATCGGTGCGCCGCCCACGTCTGGGTTGGCGGCAAAGGTTGCGGTGGTGCCGAGCACGAGGGCGAGAAGCGTGGCGGCAGTCTTGCGGGGGGTGAACATGAAAATTCCTTTCGCTTGGTTGGGATGTCCCGACGGGGACAGCGAACAAGACGGAACCCGACTGCAAAAAGTTTCGCGTCCGATCGCGACCCTGCCCGTGTGACGTTGGGCTGAAACTCTTGCCGGGTTGCGGTCGTAATGCCTCACACGCAACAGGAGAGGTGCGCTTATGTCACGCAACACACCACCCGGCCCGCTGGTGCGTCGCCACACGCGGGTGACGCGGGTCACACATTGGATCTGGGCGCTGAGCCTGTTTTTTCTGCTGCTCACGGGGCTGCAAATCTTTAACGCGCATCCCGTGCTGTATTGGGGCGACCAGTCCGGTTTCGGGTTTGACAATACAGTGCTGCGGATCGGTGCGGTGGATGACCGGGGCGTCGTTGAACTGTTCGGCTGGCGCGCGGGCGGCATGGGCGTGCTGGGCTATTCAGGAGGCGCGGTGCGTGCGTTTCCGCCGTGGGCCACCATTCCCAGCGGCACCGATCTGGCCACGGGTCGGGTGATCCATTTTTTCTTTGCATGGGTGTTTGTGGTGACCCTCTTGGTATGGGCAGTGGGCGCGCTCTTGTCCGGGCATCTTGTGCGCGATCTGGTTATGGATCGGCATCATTGGCGTGGTCTGGCGCGCGACGTGCGAGACCATGTGCGGGGGCGATTTCGTCATGCCGCGCGCTATGGGCCGTTGCAGCGGCTTAGCTATGGTCTGGTTCTGTTCGTGCTCTTTCCCATGATGATCCTGACGGGATTGGCCATGTCGCCGGGTGTCAACGCGGCGTTGCCATGGCTGTCCGAGGGTCTGGGCGGCAGGCAGTCTGCGCGCACGTTGCACTTTGTCCTTGCGGCAGGCCTGTTGGGCTTTTTCGTGGTGCATATGGTGATGGTCGTTCTTGCCGGTCCACTGAACGAAATGCGGGCCATTGTTACCGGCTGGTACCGTGCCGATGCACAGGAGGCAGGCGATGTCTGATCATGTGGTGTCGCGCAGGCGGCTTTTGCGGACGGGGCTGGGCACGATTGCCGCGTCCACCGTGGCTGGTTGCAAAGTACTGGATGGGCTGAGCGCACCCGACCACCGTCTGCGTCATTTCATGGAACGGGCGAATGACCTGACCATGGCGATGCAACGCGGTGTTCTGGACCGAGATGCGCTGGCACAGGAGTTTGCGCCCGTCGACATCCGCCAACCCCAGCGGCCCAATGGCGTCACCGATCCGCAGGATGCGGACTATGTGGCGCACCGCAATGCGCGGTTTGCCAATTACCGGCTTGAGGTCGGCGGGTTGGTGCATCGTCCGCTTTCCTTGTCGCTGGCCGACTTGCGGCAGATGCCAACACGGCGGCAAATCACCCGCCACGACTGCGTCGAAGGGTGGAGCTGCATTGCCGAATGGGCGGGTGTGCCGCTGTGGCATGTATTGGACCGGGCCATGGTCCACACGTCGGCGCGGTATGTGCTGTTCCACTGTTTTGACACGATCGAACGCAGCCTGTCCGGTGCCATTCGCTACTATGAGACGATTGACTTGGTTGATGCGCGCCATCCGCAAACTCTTCTTGCGTGGGGCATGAACGGCGCGCCGCTGCCCGTGCCCAACGGGGCCCCGTTGCGGGTCCGTGTGGAACGGCAACTGGGATACAAAATGGCCAAATACGTCCGCGCAATTGAATTGGTGGACGACTTTTCCGGCATTGGACGCGGGCGCGGCGGATACTGGGAGGACCGCGGGTATGAATGGTATGCGGGCATCTGATTGCGGTGACGCAAGGGAAGCTGCAACTGACAAGGGTCGGCGTCCGTATTGCCGGTTACACCCGGAACTCTGTACAAAGAACAACTTGATACGCTGATGAAAACGCTGCTCCGACGCGCGCGTGCCAGACTGTGGCGCGCCAAACGCCCGGTTTCCGAGGTCGAGGCCGCAGCCCCGCTTGTGCATCTGTTGACAGAGGCAGAGCCAAGCGCCGACCTCTTTGCCCAGATCGAAGCGCGGCTTGACGGCGCGGACCGCCCACGCCCTGGTGTTCGAATGCGCGTGGTTGTGACTGCTTTCGGGGCCGGGTTATGCGCCGGGGCTTTGGTTTTCTTGTTGATGCAATCGCGCCAGCAGATCGTTGCGCGCCCCAACACGGATGCTGCGTGGATGGGGTTGGGATCGGTGACGTTGCACGGTGCAGGTTTACGGGCGTTCGTGCGCACCAAATGCAGTGGCCACACGCATTTCCTGATCACAATGCACGCCCAATCCATCGGCGCGCAGGCCGAACCGGTGCGCACCGAAATCCCGCTTATGGACGAAAACGAAAAAATCCGAATGGAGTGCATCTTTTGATCGGTGGGCGCCGTAGTGCTATGAAACAGCATACGGAAAGGACCGAAAGTGGGTGTTACCAAACTGGTGCCCAGGTCTCAGCAACATGGGGGCGCGAGGGCAAAGATGGGGGCGGCGGAACAGTCCCGTTTGATTGCCGATTTGCTGGTGCAGTGCGCAGCCGGGGACCGGGCGGCGTTCAGACGGTTCTACGAAGTCAGTTCGCGATATGTGTTCGGCGTCGTGCTGGGCATCCTGCGCGACCGTGAGGTTGCCAGCGAGGTCGCACAGGAAACCTATGTGCGCATCTGGAGAAGGGCGGGGCATTTTCAGGCCGATTGCGGCAATCCCCTGTCGTGGATCGGGTCTATCGCCCGCAATTGCGCCATTGATCGGTTGCGGTCGGAACGGGCGCGTGGATTTGTCCAGTTTTCGGACGAAGTGCCGGATATCAGTGGCAATCCTGATCCTGCGGGATCTGCGCTCGATACGATTGTGATCCGTCGGTTGCTGGAGGATTTGCGCCCGGAATACAGGCAGGCGCTGCTGCTGTGCTATTTTCAGGGCTACACCTATATTGAACTGGCAGGCGTTATGGATGTGCCGGTCGGAACCGCCAAAAGTTGGGTACGCCGCGGCATCGCGGCATTGAAGGAAGCGATGATATGAAGAAGACCGACGCGAGACATTCCGCCGAGGTGTTGAACGCGATGCTGGGCGGGCTGGAGCCGACCCTGCCGGGCACCCGTCCCGATCTGGCGGATGAGGCGACGGTATTCGCAGAGCATCTGTCGCCCCTGCTGGCCCGCCTGCCCGAAGCGGCACCACCCGATGGATTGTTTGACGCGATCGAGGCTGAACTTGACGCGCAGGACGCGGCCCCGTTTCAAAGCGTGCGGGCCGAGGATGGTGTGTGGGAACAGCGCACTGAAAAGGTCTGGAAAAAGGTGCTGGCACACGAAGAGCAGACAGGCCGTTCGATGTATCTGCTGCGCTGTTTGCCCGGTGCGTCGATCAAACCGCATATCCACGCGCGCGCCGAACATCTGTTCATCCTTGAGGGTGAGTTGTGGATCGATGGCAAACTCTACTCGGCCGGGGACGCGCAGGTGGCCATGCCCGGTTCCGTGCATCCCGAGATCACGATGCCTGCGGGCTGTCTGGTGTTGGTCAGCGCCTAGGCGCTGATCCGCACCACCCAGATCGCCCAGAACGCGCCGGACAGCCACGGGCCAAAGGCAAGCCTGCGCTGGCGTGTGAGCAGCGCAAAGACCAGCGCGCTGATTGCGGCGATGGCCACCAGCAAAGGCAAATCCCTAAGGCCGAGCCACGCGCCAGCGGCGGCCAACAGCTTGGCGTCGCCAAGGCCAAGGCCATCCCGCCCCGTATGGCGAAAGAACACGGCACCCAGCGCGGCAAAGGTGACATAACCCACGCCCGCCCCAACCAGTGCCGGTGCAGGCGTGACCACCGGAGAGACCAAGCTGAGGGCCAGCCCCGACGCGAGCAGCCCAAGGCTTGCCGCATCCGGGATCTGGAACCGCCGGATATCTACCACGCAAATCCATCCCAACAGCCCTGCCAGCAAGGCAGATGCCAGCACGTCAAATCGGATCATCTGTTCCAGAACTGCCAACATACCGGCCCCATAACGTCGATACAGAACAGTACGGTCGGGCAGGCAGAGATGTTTCAGCCGCTGAAACTTTTTCGCGCCCGCCTTCGTCTTGTTGGGTGCAGCACCTGAAGTCCCACCACCGCGCATCCGCGCCAGGGCTGAGTTCCGCTGTCGGACGGCTTCGCCCGCAAGAACGCACGTTTTTGCGACCGGGAAAGTCGTGCGCAAATTCGATCTGAGAGGACATGACATGAAGACCAAAAAGGCATTGGCCCTAAGCACGGCGCTGGTGGCCGTTCTAGCGGCCACAACGGGGCCCATTGCGGCGTCATCGCACCGCGAAGCGCCCGCCATTACTGAACATCCCAAAGTGGACGGAACCGATTTTTATATGTTCCGCAGCTACGAGCCCGGTCGCGAAGGCTATGTGACGTTGCTGGCCAACTATCAACCTTTGCAGGTGAACTACGGCGGGCCAAGCTATTACACGATGGATGCGGATGGCATCTATGAAATCCATATCGACAATGACGGCGATGCCATCGAAGATCTGACCTTTCAGTTCGATTTTGAGAACCAGTTGGCCAATAATGGCGCAGGCATCGGTTTGGATATTGGCGGTGTAAACGTCGCCATTCCGCTGAAATATGCAGGTCCCATCCTGCCAGGTGACCAGTCGCTTTTGAACGAAAGCGAAAGCTACGAACTGACCCTGATCGAAGGCGACCGCCGCAGCGGGACGCGCAGTGCGATCACACGCGCCGGGTCGGGTCAGACCACCTTTACCAAACCGCTGGACCACGTGGGGCTGAAAACGCTCCCTGACTATGATGGCTACGCCAATCAGTTCATCTACGATTTCGACATGGCGGGCTGTGATATGCCGGGTCGCGTGTTTGTGGGGCAACGTGCCGACGCCTTTGCGCTGAACCTTGGCGAGGTGTTCGATTTGATCAACTTTGTCCCCATCGAAGGCGACAGCGCGCCCGGAGCCGGAGACGGCGCGGGTTTTGACGGCGGCATTACGCAAAGCCGGGTGAACGATGATGTGTTTGGCAAGGTCAACGTGTCCACTCTGGCGCTTGAGCTGCCGATTTCGTGCATCACCACGGGCGATGATCCTGTCATCGGGGCATGGACGTCATCGAGCCTTGCACAGGGCGAGCTGGAGAATCCGTCGCCGAGTTATGAGGACACAAGCCGTGTCGGCGGTGCGCTGGTGCAGCAATCGCGCCTATCCACGCCGCTCGTCAACGAAGTGGTGATCGGGATCACAGACAAGGACCGCTTCAACGGCTCGGAACCCATTGATGACGCTGGTTTCGCCACTTACGTCACCAACCCGACCTTTCCGCGTCTGGTCGAGCTGCTCTTTGGTCCCGATTTGGGGCTTGAGAACAACATCGCACCGACGAACCTGCCCCGGACAGACCTCGTGGCTGCTTTCCTGACCGGTTTGCCCGGATTGAACCAACCAGCCAATGTGACGGCGTCGGAAATGATGCGCCTGAACACGGCCGTGCCTGCCACACCACGGGACGCGCAGAACACGTTTGGTGTCGTTGCCGAGGACCTCGCAGGCTTTCCAAACGGGCGTCGTCCGGGCGATGATGTGATCGACATCATCCTGCGCGTGGCCCTTGGGGCGTTGTGTCATCCTGTTCCGCTGGGTGCGGAATTGGGTGTCGACGGCGCCGAGGAAAACACCGCCAGCGATCTGGTCAATCTCGGGTTCTGCACGCCGGATCAGGCCCCAATTGGCAATGTTGCCCTGACCGATGGCGCGCCGCTTTCGGCCTCGGACCTGCAAAACGCGTTCCCCTACCTCAATTCGCCGATCCCCGGGTCGCCAAACGGCACCGTGACGTCGGTGAACTGATGGGCACGCAGGAAAGGAGTACGACATGACACCCAAGCACTTGCGCCTCGTCCTTGTGGGCGCCGGATTGGCCTTTGTGGCCGCCTGTGGCGGCGGCGGTTCGTCCGTCAGTGGCATCGCGACCCTCGGGTCAACGTTCCAGCAGGCCTTTGCCCAAGGGCCAAACGACGCGGCCATCGATGTGGCGAACGCCGATCTGGTCCTGCAACTGACACAGGATCCGTTCGAACTCTGAGCGTTCGGGACATCGGCAGAAACAGAACGCCGCCGGGGAAACCGGGCGGCGTTTTTTCATGGCTGTGCGATGCTTCGGACCGCACCGGTTTCGGTATCGCGATAAAGCCTGCGATGCAGAACGGCGCGTGCTGGACCAACGCTGGCAACCGATTTGACGTCAAAGGCATCGGATGTGAAACCCGCGCGCGCAGGCAACGCTACGCCAAGTGCGGCCAAATCGCTCTGATCCAGAAACCCCCGTGCGACCCGGCGGGCAACAAGGCCGCGTGCAGCGTTCGGATTTGCGAACATGGCCGCCATCAGGGGTTCGGTCACAGTGTTGAGGTTCAGCGGAGCTCTGACATCCGTTGCCGTGACATGCGGGGCGAGGCGGTCCAGGTCGCTGCGCGCAAGGCCGAATTGCAACAATGTGTCAGGATGCCGGAGCGGTCCATGTTGCGTGACGCTTTGGGTAATTTGGCTGGCCAGCACCTCGGGCAAGTCCAGCGCAGACAGGAGTGCCACAAACACGCGCTGTTCGGCGATGGCACCGGGGTGCAGCGCATTGAGGTCGAACCGTCCGCGCACGTCACTTACGGACACTTCGAATGCGCCAAAGTCCAGTGCGATGCGGTCCTGCACCGACAGGGCCCAGTCTTCGCCCAGATGGTCGGTGTCGGGCGCGCGGGCAAAGTCGCGACGCAGCGCCACAGCGACGGAAGTCGCGCCGCTTTGCGCCAGCGCGCGCGCCTGCGCCAATGAAGCGGAGCGGTCCAGCCTGTCCAGCGCCACGTCCTGATCGCGCAGCATTACATGCACGAGGCCTGTACCAATGGCGAGGATCGCGAGCACGTTGAGCAGGCTCACCCCCGCTTCCCGATCCCGTTTCATCGGGCGGGTCCACGGGGCAGGGGCAGATGCCACCAGATATCCGCGTCCGTGAGGGTAAGGACGACAAGGCCTGCCTGTTGCATCGAGAAAGTGGCCGGTTCGTCAAGGATGCGTTGATCAAGAACCACGCGATCCGGCGCGGCAATACTGCGGATCAATCCGGTCTCGTGTGTGCGCCACGTCACCACCCGCTTGCCGGAGGTCAAGACCAGCGTATCGGTCAGCATGGCAGAATGCGCGCCCTCGACGTCCCGTGCCATCAGCGCAAAGGCGCGGCTCTGTAGATCAATGCGCTGAAGGCGTCCGGCAAGACCCGCCTCGCTGCGCGTGACGCTGTCCAACAGGATAAACCCTGCCAGTCCGATCAGCGAAGAGATCGTCAGCGCCACAAGCATCTCGATCAGTGTGACACCGGCTTGCGCGGGTCGCAGCGGTGTCATGCCACTGGCAGCACATCGCCACCGTCGATGCGCAGAATGGCCAGTCTGCGCACGCATCTGCGGTCCCGTTCGAACCGCGTGTCGCCCAGCAAGCCCTCGTAGGGTGTGCGGTGGCTCAGGTGCGAGGTGCCGCCTGCCGCATGGGCCAACCCGACGGCATCGACGGCAAGCGCGGCAATCACGCCCATCTCTTCCTCCAGTTGGGCACGGAAAAAGGCCGAAAGACGATTGAACCGCACTGGGTCCGGGCCCGTGAAACAGGCCTTGTCCAACCGGTTCAATTGCGGTTGATCAAGCCCGGACCATTGCAGCGAGCCGATGGTGGTCACGCCCGTCTGCACCGCCGCTTCGGCCTGTTTCAGCGCGGTCGCGCTGGTGCCGGGCACATACAGGATGTCCGGCAGCGTGCCTCCGCCTGTGCGTTGCAGTGCCTCGGCCAGTTGACCGGGCCGTGTCGCAGCAGGAACGACCGGCAGAGCTGTCACACGGGCATTGCGCGCCCCGGCGGTGACGGCATCCACGGCGCGCTGACCCAGCGCGCCGTTTGTCTGCAACACGGCCATGCGCCGCGCGCCGCTGTCCTTGGCAAAGCGCAACACCGTGTCCACGGATTGCGCTGGTGTGACGCCAAACACCCATGCGCCGGATGCGGCAAGCGTGGCGTCGTTGGACAGTGACAGAACCGGCGCCGTGCCAGCCGCCTGCACGACAGCTGGTGTCTGGTCGCGAAACAGGGGGCCCACGATGATATTTGCCCCTTGGGCCACGGCATTGCGGGTGGCGCGGGCTGCCATATCTGCGGTATCTCCCGCATCGACAATCTGGGTCTGGCCCGCCAATCCGGCAAGGTCCTCGACCAGCCATACCGCCTTGGCCATCTGCTGGCCCAATGCGGCCCGGTTCCCGCTGAGGGGAAGCAAAAGCACCACCCGCGCCGCATCGTCCAATTTGCGCTGACGGCTGAGAGGTCCGGATTGCGCGGTACATCCTGCAGCAATCGGAAGGGCGCCGAGCATGGCCAGGCACCTGCGGCGGTTCGGATCAATGACATGTGACATGAGTGCGGTCCTCGGGCTTTTCAGTGCGGAACGGTCATCCGACCAGCGCGTTTAGGTTCACGATCGGCAACAGGATCGCGAGGACCAGAAGCATGACGATCCCCCCCATCCCCAGCAGCACGAGCGGCTCAACCAGCCCCACAAGTGTTTTGACCCGCGCTTGCAAGGTCTGAGACTGGTCGTTTGCAAACCGGCCCAGCATGTCGGGCAACGCGCCACCGGCCTCACCGCTGGCGATCATAGTGATCATCATCGGCGGGAAACCGTCCTTGCGCGCAAGCGCACGGGACAGGGGCAGCCCGTCGCGCACATCGCGCGCCACGTCGACCAACATGTCGCGGGCGATCAGGTTTCCCACGGTTGCCGTGGCAGATGTCAAAGCGTCGGCCAATGGCACGCCGCTTTGCGTCAGCGTGGCCAGCGTTCCCGAAAACTGCACAATCGTCATTTGTCGGGCAAGCCCGCTGCGCCACAGCACGTCATGCCATGTCCGTTGCACAGCGGGCTGCCGCGTCGCGGCTCCGACCCCCAAAGCCAGAGCCGCAACCGCCAATATCAGCAGGGTCGCATTGCCGATCAAAAAGTCGCTCAGCCCGATCATGAGTTTCGTGAGTGGTGGCAGATCGGCGCCGCGCGCGGCAAAAACCCGGACGATATCGGGTAGGAGAAAGACCAAAAGCCCGATGACGACAGCAATTGAAACAAGGATCAGGATGGCCGGATAGATCAGTGCCAGCACAACGGTCTGACGGTTGCGCAGACGGCCTTCGGCGTGGTCTGCGAGGTGGGTCAGCACGGCGCCCTGTCGGCCTGCGCGTTCTCCGGCCTGCACGGATGTAAGGTAAAACCGGTCGAATCCGCCGCCCAAGGCGCGCATTGCAGCGCTCATACTGCTGCCATCGAGGATCGACTGACGCATTTGGCGGCATGTTGCAGCCAGCCTTGGGCTGGATTGATCGGCAAGCGTGGACAGTGCTGCTTCGATCTGCACACCGCTGCTCAGCAGGGTCGCCATCTGGCGGGTGAACACGGCAAGGTCGGCTGGCGACATCACGCGTGATCTATGGCGCAATACGGGCGCGAAGCGACCCAGAGACCACGGCACCACGGGCGCAACAAATACCGGTAGCAACCCTTGGTCACGCAACAGGGCGCGGGCCGCCTCTATGCCTGTGGCGTCGATCCGGCCCGCATGGGCCTTGCCGCCCGCATCGACCGCGCTGTAGCGAAACCGGGTCATGCGGCCTCGTCCTGGCCTGTGTCAAAGACAACGCGCGCCACTTCTTGGGGGGTGGTGAGACCATCGTGTATCTTTTGGACCCCATCGGCGATCAGGCCCGGCGCCGGGCGGTTCAGGATGCGGGACAGGTCCGCCTCGGACGCGCCGTCGGTGATCGCGCGCTCAAGCTCCGGCGTGATCTCGATCAGATCATAAAGCGCCACCCGACCATGAAAGCCGGTGTGACTGCATTCAACGCAGCCCAGCCCGGCAAGAGCTGTTGCGCCCGCGTGCATCTGGCCCGACAACAATGCCTCTTCGGCTTGCGTGACGGGGTGCAGGGCGGCACAGGCCGGACAGATGCGCCGCACAAGCCGCTGTGCGATCAATCCGCGCAGCATCGGCGCCAGCAGAAACCGCTCTACGCCCAAATCAATCAGCCGTGCGATTGCACCAATGGCCGAATTGGTGTGCAGCGTCGACATTACCAAGTGCCCTGTCATGGCACTTTCGACGGCGACACGCGCGGTTTCGCCGTCTCGGATTTCGCCCACCATAATGACATTCGGGTCTTGCCGCAGAAGGGCGCGCAAACCGCGTGCAAAGGTCAGATCGGTCGCGGCGTTGACCTGCATCTGCGCGATCCCCGGCAACGCGTATTCAATCGGGTCCTCGATGGTCATGATGTTGCGCTGTTGGTCGTTGAGCGCATCCAGCCCGGCATAAAGCGTGGTTGTCTTGCCTGACCCGGTTGGACCCGTCACAAGGATCAGCCCATCGGGCCGGTCCAGCAGACGTTCAAAGGCATTTTGCATGTCGTCCGACATCCCCAACCCGGTCACGCCTGTTCTGGTCTGGCCACGGTCCAGCAGACGCATCACGACCCGCTCGCCATGCTGCGTCGGAATTGTAGAAATGCGGGCGTCCAGATGGAACTCGGCCACGCGCAGGGACACACGCCCATCCTGCGGCAACCGCTTTTCCGCGATGTCCAGACGGCCCATAACCTTGATCCGGCTGACCAATTGCGGCGCCAGCGCGCGATTGGAGGCCAGCGCTTCGCGCAGGACGCCGTCGACACGGAACCGGACGACCAGCCGGGCTTCCTCGACCTCGATATGCACATCCGATGCGCGGGCGCGGATCGCCTCCAAGAGGATGGCATTGATCAAGCGGACAACGGGCGCATCCTCGCGTTGGTCGAGCAGATCGTCCACGGCAGCAGCGGTGTCGGCCAGCGCCGCAAGGTCTGTGCCGTATTGTCCTGACGCCTGCTCCGCCGCGCCAGCGGCTGCATGGGCGCTGTCACGGTAAATGTCTTCCATCGCGTCCGCGAGGAACGCGCCCGACACCGCCTGAAACGTCAAAGGCTGTCCGGCGACCCGCTGTGCCTCGGCCAGCGCCGATAGCCGGGTGGCTGGCACGAACTGGCAGTGGTCATCGTGCAGAACGATATCGTGGGCGCGGGCAAAGGCGTAGGGCAGGCGGGTCACGGCGCGTCCTCCATCACGATCCGGGCGGTTACGATGCCGGGCTCGGGTCGGCGACCGATCTCTGCCGACCGCACCCGCACACCTGAGCGGCTGGTGAGCGTGTCCAGCCAGCCGATCAGAGCCGTGAATGGCACCGCGTCCAACGATACGGACAGCAAACTGCCTTGCGGGTCGAGACGCCGGATATCGATGTCGGCGGATCTGGCGGACGCCGTTACGCGTTGGCGCAGGGGTGCAGTCGTGTCTGGCGTCTGGCGGTGCACACCCTCGGGCAACCGGTCCAGCACAGCCCACAGCACGTCGATCTTGCGCAGTTGCGCAAAACTGTCCTCTCGCGAGGACACGGCGGGCGCGACAATCACGCTCCAAAGCGTGATACAGCCGATCCCGACGGTCGCCGCGATAATCAGGTGTCGTTCGCGCGCTTTCAGTTTCTGCATCATCTCGCCTCCGACAGGACAACTTGCATTTCGGCACCTGCGGCTCCGCTCGAAGCTGCCCCGCTCACGACGGTCAGGCCGTCGGCGCGCAGGGCGTCTTCGGCCCGTTGCAATGCGCCCAGGTCCGGCGCGCTGATCAGAATGGTCATCGTCCGCGCGTCGCCGTCAAACCTGAGGTTTCGGAAATCAACACCCCGCCCGGTCAGGGCGGTGCCAGTGCGCGCCAGCAGCGTCAGAAAGGGATCGGGCGCGTCCGCCACAGACGCGCCCCGCACCAGATCAGCGGTCAGAATCGATGCGGGCAAGCTCAGGTCCAGAGTCGCACCGCGGTTGGCTGATTGCGAGATGATTTCTGCTGTGCGCGCCGTTGCCAACCGCTCCAGCGCGCGCGCATCGACAAAAACAACAGCGGCATGAGCCGCCCCGGCAAGCGCGCTCAGCGCAAGGGCAAACCCAAAGCGTCCACGCCATGCCTTGCGACGGCCAGCCCTGTCGCGGCGCAAGTCCAGTTCGAATATCGACGGGTCAACCGGGGGCAAAACATCGTGCGTCAGCGCAGCCTGTGTTCCGGGCGGCAGCGTACCATGGCATAGTTCGAGCGGGGGGCGGTCAAACCCGCGCCACACGTCGGCAAAGCCGTCTTTGGCCAGAACACATCCGCTGCCATCATCCGTTCTGACGTAGACGGCGTGCGCCCCGCACCACACCGACCAGTGCCCGTGCTTGTGTGGCAGCGGCACTGCGCAAAGGTCCGGAACGATGGGGCGGGCGGATTTCGCCCACATGTCCACGTTGTCTGCGCTGACTGCGGCACATAGTCGGACCGTTCCGTGCAGAGCCGGACCCACCGCCACATGGGTGCCCTCAAGTCCAGAGGCGAGGTTCGGCTCCATCGCGAAAAGGGCCGCAGCGCGGCGTTTGCGGTCGGATGTCAGTGGCAAATCGACGGCAGAAAGATGGACGGCAGCCCCTGGATAGACATCTGGGGAAGGAAGGCCGGAGGCCGCCGCGGCACGTGTCAAACGCGCGTTCAGGTCTGGATCGACCGCCCAGACGTCCGCGTGCGACGGCAGGGGGGAAAGCGCCGTGGAACACGCGTCTGGGCGATCGATATCGTGAATGCTAACTTGTTGATTTAGCATAATTTTTTACCTTTACGGCGCGAATTTTCGTGCCTATGTACCCAGCAATACGAGCCTCAAAAGGAAATAGTTTCATGCTTTGGAATTCTTCGGATCCTGCGCACCCATCCCCCCGCCGCGACCGGCAGGCGGGTGTGACGTTGATTGAAATGATGGTTGTTCTGGTGATGATTTCTGTCGTTGCGGCGCTGATTGTACCCAACGTGATTGGACGCCCGGACGAGGCGCGCGTGTCTGTTGCGACAACCGACATGCGGTCGATCGCGGGCGCGTTGCAGCTTTACCGGCTGGACAACGGGAGCTATCCGACGACGACCCAAGGGCTGATCGCATTGGCAGAGCGACCGCAAAGTCCGCCATTGCCCCGGACATGGCCCGTGGATGGCTACCTGAGCACTTTGCCACTGGATCCATGGGGGACGCCCTATATCTACCGGGCCGAGGGGGGACGGTTCGAACTTGTTTCGCTTGGCGCGGATGCAGCGCCTGGCGGCGACGGGGTGAACGCCGACATTCCCTATCGCAAGACGCGTGTGCAGGCGGGGTTGTGACCCGCCACCGACGCAGTGACGCCGGTGTCACGCTGGTCGAGATGCTGGTTGTGCTGGCGCTGTTTGGTGTTGTGGCGGGTACTGTGCTTATCGCATTTCCCGGTGACCGGCGTGGCACCTCGACCGAAACGGCGGCACGGTTGCTTGGCGCGCATATCGACCGCGCGGTCGATCTGGCGCTGACAACGGGGCAGGGTTTTGGCGTTGCACAGAATGGGCGTACATTGTCGTTTGTGCAGCGCGGACCCGATATGCGGTGGACACCACATTCTGACAAACAATTGGCTACGGTGAAACTTTCCACCGGAACGACCCGTATCTCCTTTGATACGAATGAGGTTTATGCAGTGTCCGCCGATCTGATCCCGGAAAAGAGCCTGCCGCTGGTTGTGCAATACGGCACGCGCACAGTTGTGTTTGATGGCGCCCGTGTGCATCTGGAAAACACGCCATGAACGCGCGCGCAGGTGGTCAGGCCGGCTTTAGCCTTATCGAGACGCTTGTGGCGATGACGGTGCTGGCCGTGTCGGCAACGGCCATCTTGTCCGCAACAGAAACACATACACGTACCGTGACCGCCGTGAGCGACCGCACGGTCGCCCATTTGGTGGCGCAGAACGGATGGGTCGAACTGGCCGCGACGGGCGACATGGCGACGATTGTGCGCATGGGGACCGTAGATTGGGCGCTGCGCGCTGATCAGTCGGCCACCAAAGAGCCAGCGCTTGCCCGCGTGGACATCCGCGTTGCGCGTGCATCGGAGCCAGAGGTCATTCTGGCCCGTTTGACCGGCTTTCTCGACACCGGAGAGCAGGTGGTGCGATGACCCGGTCAGAGGCTTTGATCCGTCTGGGCTGTGTGGCAGTTGCCATGGCGTCGGTCGTTTGGACGGCGCTGCCGACAGCGCGTCACATGGCAGGTGTCATTGTGTTCGACGCGCCACCGCCAGTTGACTTGCCGATCTCCGAACAGGTCAGCCCCGTCGATCTGACCGGCCTTTTGAAGCTGGCGCCGTTTGGGCGCGCGGCCGCGCAAGACCAGCCGCGACAAGCTCCGTCAAACCGTCCCGAGATCGTGTTGCGGGGTATCTTTGCCGCACGGGAGGGTGCGTCAACGGCCTTGCTGGATGTCGCGGGCGCGCAAGGGCTTTACCGGGAAAGGATGCGGGTCGCGGACCTTTATGATGTGACACGTATCGCACCTGACCGGGTTGAGCTGATGGACGGGGAAACCGTAATCACGCTGCGGTTTGACGTCACCGAGACCGAGGCTCAAAGCGCAGTTGCCGCAGTTCATGCGACGCCGTCACTTGCGGAGCGTTTGCAGGGTGGGTTCGTTGTGGCGGCAAAATACGAAAAACCGGGTCCGCCTGAAACGACGTCCGATTACATCGACTATTGGCGCCACCGCATCCGCAAAAATCCGCAGGCCGTGCTGGACGAGATCGGATTGAAACCGTCCGATGCCGGGTACGTGATTGCCGACAAACATGATGTGGGCGTCCGATTGGCGGGCTTGCGGTCCGGGGATCTGGTGCGTGCGGTCAATGGCGAGCCCGTCGGTGATCCGGATGCGGACCGACGCTTTTACGACAAGATTGCCGCCGCCGGTCAGGCCCGGATCGAGGTTGAGCGTGATGGCCGCATCCTTTCTTTTTCTTTCCCACTGAGGTGACAGATGTTCAGACGCCTAACACTCCTGTTGCTATTGGTGGTTCATGCGCCTGTGCTGATGGCGCAATCGCCGGACCCCGCGTACACCATCAACCTGCGTCAGACCGACATCACTATACTGACCGAACAAATTGCAGACATCACAGGGCGCACGCTGATCCTGCATCCAGAGTTACGCGGTGAGATCACCGTGGTATCGGCCAAGCCGCTGGACCGCGACGGGGCGTGGGAATTGTTCCAGTCTATCCTGAGGTCGCGCGGGTTTCACGCGGTGCCCAGTGGCGCGATCTGGGAAATCGTCCCGCTGGAGGCCGCCCGCGCGGCGGCGCGTGTTGACCTTGGCGGCTCAGATGCAGGCAGTCAGGATTTCGTCACGCGGATGATCATGCTCGACAACCTGCCGGCAGGCGAAGCGGTGCGGGTGCTGCGACCTCTGGTGCCCGGATCGGCCTCCATCGAGGCATTGGAAGTGCCCAACGCAGTGTTGATCACCGATACCGCAGAAGGGGCCGCGCGCATCACCAGCATCGCCCGCAACCTTGATCAGGACAAGGCGCGCAGTTCGCGTGTTCTCCAGTTCCGCAACACGCAGGCAGCCGTTGTGGGTGCTGCGATTGTCGATGTTCTGGGGGCAAATCCGACGGGTGCGCGCCTGTCTGTTGACCCCGGCTCAAACACGCTTGTCATTCGCGGGACAGCGGATGAGTTGGACGAGATCGAAATGCTCGCAACCGCGATGGATGTGCCGCCCGTGTCCAACCCCCAAGTGGCGCTGAGCACGCGGGTTTTTCCCCTGCGCTATGGCGAGGCGGAGCAGTTGGCAGGCATTCTAGTCACCGCCTTGTCCGGTGCCGGAGCGGAGGCGACCAATGCCGTGGCCGAAGAGTTGCAGCAATCCGGGCTGAATGCTGCGGCACCGGTGTCTGACGTCCCGGACGTCACCGTCGCTGCGGACGAGGCGCAGAACGCAATTGTCGCGCGCGGCACCGAAGCGCAATTGAACGAGGTGGCCGCCCTGTTGCAGCAATTGGACCGGAAACGCGCCCAAGTGCTGATCGAGGCAGCGATTGTCGAGGTGTCAGGCGAGGCCGCGCAACGGATCAGCGCGCAATTGGGGTTGGGCGAACTGGCGCCACCCGGTGGGCTGGCGGCCACGTCGTTCAGCAATGGCGGGGCGGCACTGGGCACGTTGCTCGCCGCTCTTGGAACCCCAAACGCGGCTCTGGCCACAGCCGGAGGCAGCGCAACACTTGGTGTGGGCGATTTTGGTATCCTGTTGCAGGCGTTGAACCAGTCTACGGACGCAAACCTGCTGTCCACCCCTTCGCTGATGGCGTTGGACAATCAACCAGCCTCTATTGTGGTGGGCCAAAACGTGCCCTTTCGCACTGGCACCTTTGCCACTGACGGCAACACTGTGCAGCCCTTCACAACAATCGAACGGCGCGATGTGGGGCTGACGATGAACGTGCTGCCGCGCATCAATGATGGCGACACGGTGCGACTGGACATCAGTCAGGAGGTGTCATCGCTGGTTAACGCCAACGTAGAAGGTGCAGCGGACCTGATCACCAACCGCCGATCCATCGACACAAGTGTGCTGGCACAAAGTGGCTCGACCATCGTGCTTGGCGGGCTGATCACGCGCGACGACCTCAAGAGCCTGCAAAAGGTGCCCGGCGCGGGCGACATTCCGATCCTTGGCAACCTGTTCAAATCGCGCAGCCGCAGCAGCACACGCCGCACGTTGTTTGTCTTTCTCAAGCCCACGGTGCTGCGGTCGGATCAAAGCCTGAAGCGGACCTATCAAAAACGGCTCGATGCGCTGGCGACGGCGCGCAGTGAAATGGGGGGCGGATCAGACCGGAATGCCGTCACGCGGGCGCAAAAACCGGTACGGTTGGAACTTGGCGGGGTGTATTGAACAATGCCTAGTATCGTGGCTGCCGGAGCAGCCGAAACACAGGACGAACTTGACGGTCTGATCGTGCGTGTGGCGCTTGCCGACAGGCGCGCCTTTGATCGGCTCTATGCGCTGACCTCGGGGCGGCTCTTTGCTGTTGCGTTGCGCATGATGAAAAACCGATCCGAGGCGGAGGATGTGCTACAGGACGCCTATGTGCGTATCTGGCAGCGGGCCAGCAGTTTTCGCCCCGGTGAAGGCCGGTCAATGTCATGGCTGATCACGATCACCCGCAATCTGGCCATTGACCGGATGCGCGTGCGCACCGCTCCGGTGGCGCCGATTGAAATGGCGCAGGACGTGCCCGACGATGGCCCCACGCCGGAATCGGCACTGGCACAAAGCGAAAGTCGCGCCAAAATCGACGCCTGCCTCGAAGAGTTGGAGGCGCAACGGGCCGAAGCGGTGCGCGCCGCCTATATCGAAGGGTGGTCCTATCAGGAACTGGCGGATCGGTTCGATACGCCGCTGAACACGATCCGAACCTGGCTGCGGCGCAGTTTGATGCGTCTGCGCACCTGTCTGGAGCAAGCCCCGAAATGACCGAAGACAGCATGACACATGACGAAGAAGATGCGGCACTTGCAGCGGAATATGTCGTTGGTCTGATAGCGGCAGATGAACGCGCGTCTGTCGAGGCGCGGATGCGTCAAGATCGCGACTTTGCCGCTCGTGTCGCGGCGTGGGAGGCGTATTTTGCCGGATTGAATGATGATTATGGAACGGCGCAGCCTGCACCCGGGATCAAGGTTGCCATAGATCGCAGGTTGTTTGGCACGGCAGATCGCAAGCGGCTGCGCTGGCTGCCTGCGGGTCTTGTCGCTGCGGCCTTGGCAATCCTTGTGATGGTCGTGTCTTTGCCGCTGCTTGTGCCCGAAGGGCCGCGCTTGACTGCCGAGCTTGCCAGCGGCGACAGCGATTACCGCTTTGCGGTGCAGATCGGCGAGGATCAGGGCGAGATCGACATCGCGCTTACCGCTGGGGTGGCCGTTGGTGATGCCACGTTTGAGCTTTGGGTGATACCGTCTGACGGGGTGCCACGGTCGCTCGGGACCTTTGCCCAAACGGCTCAGTTGCAACAAAACGGTGCTCTATCCCTGCAAGACGGTTCTGTACTGGCCGTCAGCCTTGAACCTTTGGGCGGCTCACCAACAGGCGCGCCCACTGGTCCGGTGCTCGCTGTCGGGACATTGAGTGATGTCTAGGTTTTTGTGCGTGATGTTGTGCGGCATGGCGGCTGGTCCCGTGGCGCAAGCGCACGAGTTTTGGATCGAACCGGATCGGATGACACCATCCGCTGACGCCCCATTGTCGGTTCAGGTGCGCGTAGGTGAACGTTTTCAGGGGGATGTATTTCCGTTTGAACCGCGCGCATATCAACACGCCTATTGGGTTGGACCGGAGGCGGTGCAGGCGCTGCACACCCAACCACTGTCCAAAAGCGACCTGTCCCTGTCCGCGCAGGCACAGGGGCTGCACATTCTGGCGGTTGCGTCATTCGGGCAATCCCTGACCTATCCGACACAGGCAGAATTCATATCCTTCGCACAGGGGATCGGGGCGGGGGACGTTCTGGCGCAGCAACTGCCGCTTGTGGCAGAACCGGATGGCAGCATAGGCGAAACCTATCGCCGGTTTTCCAAGACGCTGGTGCATTTCGGCGAGAAACAGGGCCGCGACAGGCGTTTGGGCCTCCAGTACGAATGGGTCAAATCGGACGGGCGGTTCACGCTGTTGGCACATGGTGCGGTCGCGCCGCATCACCCCGCGGACCTGTTTTGCGAGGGCCGCGACGGGGTGGTGACGGAACACCGCTTGCAAACAGACACAGACGGCCAAGTTGCACCTGATACGGCCAATGCAAAACGGTGTCTGATCAATGCCGTGTTTCTGAGCGCACCGGATGCGCGTGGTCATTGGGCCAGTGATTGGGTGTCCCTGTTCTGGGCACCCTGAGCGCGTCTGAAAACCGACCTCAAAGCGGCAAGATTATGCCACATGCCTGCATTTTAACGGTTTATGGCATCTACCCTCATTGTGGACGCAACAGCAGATGCTGTGCCAAGATATCGGAACATTCGGGCTGCCTGTTTTTATACCGACACGCCCAATTCATGGGCGCATCGGGGCGGAGCGCGCCCCTTCTGCAGGTCGCACTGCGGTCGCCGCTTTCCTTCACAGACGGAGGGGGCGTCTGATTTGTTAATGAATATGAACCGCCTTCAGGGGAGAAGACTTTCATGCACAAATTCATCCTAGGTGCTGCCATCGCAGCCCTGCCTGCCACTGCCATGGCTCAAGATCTGACACCGGTGACATTCGGCACCAATTGGCTGGCACAAGCGGAACATGGTGGCTTTTATCAATCCGTGGCCGACGGCACCTATGCCGCGTGCGGTCTGGATGTGACCATCGTTTCGGGTGGTCCACAGGTGAACAACCGCGCGCTGTTGCTGGCTGACCGTATTCAGTTCCACATGGGCGGCGACATGCTGCAAGCGTTCAACGCCGTGGCGGAGGATATCCCGGTGGTTGCCGTGGCTGCGATCTTCCAGAAACACCCGCAAGTTATCGTGGCGCATCCTGATGTGACCAGTTGGGAAGAGCTAAAGGACAAGACGCTGCTGATCGGTGACAACGGCTATTCCAGCTATTACCAGTGGATGATCGCGGAACATGGGTTCACCGCCGAACAGCGGCAGCCCTATACGTTTAACCCGGCGCCGTTCATCGCGAACACCGATACCGCAATGCAGGGGTATCTGTCGTCCGAGCCGTATCTGGTGGAAAAGGAAGCAGGGTTCAAACCCAACGTCTTTTTGATCGCCGACAACGGGTATTCGTCTTACGCCACGACAATCGAGGTGATGCAGTCGACCATCGACGAGAAACCGGAACAGGTGGAATGCTTTGTCGATGCGTCGCTGACCGGCTGGTACAACTACCTTTACGGCGACAGCGTGGCCGCAGACGCGCTGATCCTCGAAGCCAATGCGGACATGAGCCAGGACAAGATCAACTTTGCCAAGAATATGATGCGCGATCAGGGCATCGTCGACAGTGGCAAGACGCTTGATCTGGGCATTGGCGCAATGTCGGATGAGGTGATCGGCGATTTCTATCAAAAAATGGTCGATGCGGGCGTGATTGCAGGCGATCTGGATTGGAAGGCGGCCTATACGCTTGATTTCACCAACAAAAAGGTCGGATTCGACATCAAACCCTGATCCATTCACCATGACGGCAGGTGGGGGCGGACCGGGTCCGCCCCCAAACCGGAGGACGTATGGCCCGCATTGCCCCCTTTGCAGAGCGTTCTGAACTGTTGCGCGTGAGCGCGGTGGACAAGGTGTTTCCCGGCAACGTGGCAGCCTTGCGCGCCATGTCACTTGAGGTGCGCGAGGGTGATTTCATTTCGCTGCTTGGCCCGTCAGGCTGTGGCAAGTCCACTGCGCTGCGTCTGATTGCCGGGCTGTCGGATCCAACTGCGGGTCGTATCGAATGGTCCACACCGCGCGCCAAGGGTGATCTGGGCGTTGTGTTTCAGGAGCCCACCCTGATGCCGTGGGCCACGGTTGCACAGAATGTGTATTTGCCGTTCCGGCTGGAAGGCACGCCTTACAGCGCGGCCAAGGACGATATCTTGCAAACGCTCAAATTGGTGGGCTTGGAAAAATTCCAGAACGCCTACCCCCGCGCGCTGTCGGGGGGCATGAAAATGCGGGTGTCGATTGCGCGCGCCATGGTCACCCAGCCCAAGCTGATCCTCATGGACGAACCTTTTGCCGCGCTGGACGAAATCACCCGTTTCAAGCTGAACAATGACCTTTTGGACATGCAGGCGCGGATCGGCTGCACCGTGATATTTGTCACCCATTCGGTGTTCGAAAGCGTGTTCCTGTCGGACCGCATTGTGGTGATGGCGGCGCGTCCCGGACGGGTGATCGAGGAATTACACGTCGATGCGCCACATCCCAGGGACGAGGCGTTTCGCACATCAGCCGATTATGCCGCCCATTGCCGTGCCGCGTCGCAGGCGCTGGAACAGGCGATGGAGGCGGCAGCATGAGTGTCACGGACCTGCCGGGGGCCAAGGCGGGCAAGGCCGCCACTGTCGACGCGGAGGAAGCCCGCCGCGCACGCCGCCGCAGGGTCGAACAGACGGCACGGTATGTACTGCCTCTGCTGGTTATGGTTTTGGCAATCTGGCTGTGGGACCGCATCGTTGTCTGGAACGACATACCCCATTTTATCCTGCCCGGTCCGTCCCGCGTCTGGGCCAGCCTGACAGGGGATTGGAACCTTTTGTGGGACAGTGCGCTGTTGACCGGGCGCATCACACTCATGGCGCTGGCCATAGCCGTTGTGGGCGGGGCGGGGCTCGCCATTCTGTTCAACCAATCGCGTATGGTTGAACTGTCGCTTTATCCATATGCGGTGATCTTGCAGGTGACCCCGGTTGTGTCCATCGCGCCCCTGATCTTTATCTATGTTGAAAGCAAGACGGTCGGGATGCTCATGTGCGCTTGGATTGTCGCGTTCTTTCCGGTGCTCAGTTCCACGACGCTGGGCCTCAATTCGGTGGACCACAACCTGCGCGACCTGTTCCGCATCTATGGTGCCACGCGCTGGCAACGGCTTTGGATGCTGCAACTGCCCTCGGCGTTGCCATATTTCCTTGGTGGTCTCAAGATCGCGGGGGGCCTGTCGCTGATCGGCGCCGTGGTGGCTGAACTGGTCGCGGGGACGGGTGGTGTGGGCACGGGCCTTGCCTTTCGTATCCAAGAGGCGGGTTACCGGCTGAACATCGCGCGTATGTTTGCTGCACTTGCGATTGTGGCCGCTATGGGTGTGTTCATCTTCGCCGCCCTGTCCCTGTTGTCTCACATGCTGCTCCGCAGGTGGCATGAAAGCGCAATCAAGCGGGAGCATTGATGGATTTTCGCGCCCTGCCCAGCGGACCCATAACCCTTGCCAATGTGACCGTGCCAGCCTGCCTGTTGGGGCAGGCGGGTGATCTGATCCGAACGGATGTGCATATTGCCGATGGCACATTAACGGATACACCGGGCACGCGCGTCGAAATGGCCCGCGCGATGGTTCTGCCCTGTTTTGCGGATATGCACGTGCATCTGGACAAGGGGCATATCTGGCCGCGCGCGTCCAACCCGGATGGGTCGTTTATGGGGGCGTTGACAACGGTCCGTGCGGATCATGCCAATTGGTCCGCAGATGATCTGCGCAGCCGAATGGAGTTTGGCCTGAATTGCGCCTACGCGCATGGCACCCGCGCTGTGCGCACGCATCTCGACAGCATACCGCCGCAGCCGCAGATCACGTGGCCCGTTTTTGCCGAGTTGCGCGCGGCTTGGGCCGGTCGGATCGACCTGCAAGGTGTCTGCCTGATCGGTTGCGATAGCTTCTCCGAGGACGGCGATTTTCGCGTCACAGCCGATCTGGTGGCCGCGCATGACGGTGTTCTTGGGATGGTGACATACCCTGTGCCGGACCTGCGCGACCGGCTCGAAGGGTTCTTTCGCCTCGCGGCGGCGCGCGGGCTGGATGCAGATTTTCACGTGGATGAGACGATGGATGCATCCTCTGAAACCCTGCGCCTCATTGCCGAAGTGGCTATGGAGGTTGGGTTCGACGGACGTATCGTCGTGGGCCATTGCTGTTCGCTGTCCACGCAGGACGAGGCGCGCGCGCTGGACACGCTGGATCTCGTGGCACGGGCAGGGTTGCATGTGGTCAGCCTGCCCATGTGCAACCTCTATTTACAGGATCGCGCGCCCGCAGGGGCCCCTTCGACCCCGCGCGGTCGGGGTGTCACACTGGTGCACGAGATGAAGGCACGCGGCATCCCGGTATCCTTTGCCTCGGACAACACGCGCGATCCGTTCTATGCCTATGGCGACCTCGATATGCTCGAAGTGATGCGTCAGGCCACGCGCATCGCGCATCTGGATCACGCGGCAACCGACTGGGCCACCGCATTCACCACCCAACCTGCCGAAACCTGCGGCTTTGCGCGGCAAGGTCTGGCGTCGGGTGACCCCGCCGACCTTGTGATTTTCAACGCGCGCGAATGGACCGAGCTCTATGCCCGGCCGCAATCAGACCGCATCGTGCTGCGCAAAGGGCAGGCCATTGACCGCACGCTGCCCGCCTACGCCACCCTCGATCACCTGTGGGAGACATCATGAACATCGACGCTGCCAAGGCCGCATTGGCCCATCTCGACATCGAAGAGAAAGAGACGAATATCCGCGCCTCAAGCCGCGACTTTTTCTGGTATTCGCCTGTGCTCAAGGACCGGCTGGATCACGTGGTGGCCGATTTCGTTGTGCGTCCGCGCAACGAGGCCGAAGTGATCGAAGTCTTGCGCGCCTGCTACGCCCACGACGTGCCCGTCACGACACGTGGGGCGGGCACAGGTAACTACGGGCAGGCGATGCCGCTGGAAGGCGGCTGTGTCATGCACCTGCGCCACATGGATCAGGTCAAAAAGGTCCATCCGGGCCGCGTGATCGTGGAGCCGGGGTGCCTGCTCAAGGACCTTGACGCGGTGTGTAAAGAACAGTCGGGGCAAGAAATCCGCATGTTTTCCAGCACGTGGGCCACGGCCACCATCGGCGGTTTCATCGCGGGCGGTTCAGGCGGTGTCGGCTCCTGCACATGGGGCAGTCTGCGCGATCTTGGGAATATCATACGTCTGCGTGTGGTCACGATGGAGGAAGAGCCGCGCGTGCTCGAATTCCGTGGCGAGGAACTGGCCCGCGTGTCTCATGCCTATGGCACCAATGGCATCATCACCGAGATCGAGATGCCGCTGGCCCCGGCCTATGACTGGACCGAGATGTTCGTGCGGACCAAGGATTTCATGGCCGCTGCCCGCTTTGCCGAGGAACTGGCCAATCAGGACGGCATTCTGATCAAGCTCGCCACCGTGTTCGAGGCACCTACAGCCAAGGACTATTTCCAGCGGGTGGCGCCGCATGTGGATGCTGATGACCACCTGATCGCGCTGATGGTGGCGCCGCATTCCATGGATGGGTTCGAGACGTTCCTCGGGCGGCAGACCGGGCTCGACCTGATCTATCGCAGCGACAATCACAATTGGGAGCGCGCGCCGGGCAGCGTTTTTGAATACGGCTGGAACCACACGACTTTGCGCGCGCTCAAGGTCGATCCGTCGATCACCTATCTGCAAGTACGCTATGGCTATCCGCAGCACCTCGACCTGATTGCACAGATGCGCGACGCGCTGTCGCCCGAAGTGCTCCAGCACCTCGAAGTGCTCAAGGAGGGGGGCAAGGTCATGTTTGCGGGCCTCAGCCTCGTCAAGTTCACCACCGAGGAACGTTTGGACGAGATCGTGAAAATGCATGAGGACGCGGGCGCCATGATCTTCAACCCGCATCGCTATACATTGGAAGAGGGCGGGCGGCAGACGGTCGATGACCGGCAGTTGACCTTCAAGCGCGAGGCCGACCCCAAAGGTCTGCTGAACCCCGGCAAGATGATTGCATGGGACGATCCGGACTTCGATTTCTCGACCATGTATGCCTACCCCAAGATGCAGGCTGCCGAATGACCCAAGCGCCAACGGTCCCGGCGGAGCCGCAGCACGCGCTTGTGCTTGCGGCGCACCCGGTGCCCGACAGTTTCAATCAGGCCCTGCACGCTGAAACGGTCAAGACGCTTGAGGCGCGGGGCTGGAGTGTCGACGACTGCGACCTCTATGCCGAGGGGTTCAATCCGGTCATGACCGAGGCCGAACGGCGCGGCTATCACGATGCGCCGGACAATATCACCCCGGTCAAGGATTACGTGGACCGTTTGCAAGCGGCAGATGCGCTGGTGATGGTGTTCCCGGTCTGGAATTTTGGCTACCCGGCAATGCTCAAGGGCTTTCTCGACAGGGTGTTTCTGCCCGGCGTGTCCTTCAAACTGGACGATGGCAAGGTCGTCCCGAACCTGACGCGCATACGGCGGCTGGCGGCGGTCACCACCTATGGCGGCACCCGAATGCGCGCAATGCTGTGTGGCGACCCGCCCCGCAAATGTGTGACGCGCGCAGTGTGGCATGTGTGCCGCCCACGTACGACCAAATACCTTGCCCTTTACGATATGAACCGGGCCAGCGACGCAAGACGTCGCCAATTCCTGACCTATGTCGGAGACCAGTTAAGGACGTTCTGATGCGCGCGCTCATCATCTTTTGTCACCCGAAAAAGGACAGCTTCAACGCAGCCGTGCTGGAGACGGTGATTGGACATCTGGACAAGGCCGGGGTCGAGTACCGGATGCGCGACCTGTACCGGTCCAACTTCATGCCGGTGCTCACCGAACATGAGTTGGACTGCTATCTTGACGAAAGCTGCAATGCCGAACCCGTCGCGCAGGATGTGAAGGATGTGCAGTGGGCGGATGTGCTGATCTTTGTCTATCCGACGTGGTGGTACGGGTTGCCTGCCATGCTCAAGGGGTGGCTCGACCGGGTGCTGCTGCCGGGTGTGGCGTTTATCATGCCCAAAGGCGAGGGCGACAATATTCGTCCCGGCCTGACGCATATCAAACGGCTGGGCGTCTTTACGACCTGCGGGGCGTCTTGGTGGCTGACGACACTTGTCGGGTCGCCGGGGCGCAAGATGCTGACGCGCGGCGTGCGGGCCATTTGTGCAAAACGGTGCAGGACCGTCTTTGCCGCGCATTACCTGATGGACAGCTCGACAGATGACACGCGTGCACGGTATCTCAGACAGGTGGCCGCAAAGATGGAGAGGCTGACCGCATGATCCCCGTGCTCGACTGGACGCAGGCGCAAGGTGACCGCGCAGGCTTTACCGCCGATCTGGGGCGTGCGGTGCGGGACACGGGGTTCTTTCTGCTCGTCAACGCGCAAGTGCCCGAGACTTTGCGGGATGACGTGTTTCGGCTGGCCGATGCATTTTTCGGCCAGCCCCGCGCCGAAAAAGCCAAGCTGTCGATCCTCGACACCCCGCATTTTCGCGGTTGGGCCAAGCCGGGGGACGAGTCTCTGGACGAGACGCGCCCCGAGGTCGACACCAAAGAGACGTTCAATATCGGTTACGATCTTGCGCCGGACGATCCGCGGGTGATGGCCAACGCACCGTTTCGCGGCGTGAACCGATGGCCGGACATTCCCGGCTTTGCGGACACGATGCTGGCCTATTACAACGCGTGTCAGGTGCAGGCCTCGGCCTTACTGAGCGTCATGGCCGAGGATTTGGGTCTGTCAGCCGATCACTTTGCCCCGCTGTTCACCGAGCCTTTGTCTGCTATGCGCCTGTTGCACTACCCGCCCGCCACCGGAGCCGGGAATGAAATCGGGGCCGGGGCGCATACGGATTACGGCGCAATCACGCTGTTGATGACGGATGGCGAACCGGGATTGCAGGTGCGCCCGCGCGCCGGAGACTGGACAGATGTGCCACAGGTGCCGGGGGCCTACGTGGTCAATATCGGCGATTGCCTGATGCGCTGGACGAATGACATCTACGTCTCGACCCCGCACCGCGTGTTGCCACCCAAGCGCCAGCGTCGGTCCGTCGCCTTTTTCTGCGAGGCCGACCCCGATGCGCTGGTCGAGGCGCTGCCGGGCACCGGTCCGGCCAAGTATCCGCCGATCCGCGCCGCCGATTACCTCGCCTCGCGGCTCGCGGCGACCTATGCACCAAAGGACACCACATGACTGCGCGTGATTGGGCTGATCTCAAGATGCCGGATTTCGAGGGGCTTGACCCCGACCGCACGATCGCGGTGCTGCCGACAGCGGCCATTGAACAGCACGGACCGCATCTGCCCGTGGGCACGGACACCCTGATCGCCCAAGGGATGCTGGACGCGGTGCGCGGCGTTTGCCCGGATGACCTTGACCTGCTGATCCTGCCCGTTCAGGCGGTGGGCAAGTCAAATGAACATCTCTGGGCGGCGGGCACGTGCACGCTTGGCGCCGAGACGGCCTTGCGCGCCTGGACCGAGATTGGCCTGTCGGTGGCCCGCGCTGGCCTGAAAAAGCTGATGATCGTAAATTCCCATGGCGGCAATCTCGACCTGATTTCGATCCTGTCGCGCGAATTGCGCGTGCAGGCCGGAATGCTGGCCGTGAAGACGCAGTGGGGGTCCTTCGGCGCGCCCGAGGGGTTGTTCAGTGCGCAGGAAAACACTTACGGCATTCATGGCGGGGACAGCGAAACATCACTGATGCTGGCCTTTCGGCCCGAGACAGTGGACATGGCTGCCGCCCGCGATTTTCGGTCAACGGCAGAGACCACTGAAATCTCGCCCATCGGCCCGATCTCTTATGGCTGGTGTGCGGCCGATCTGTCGGACAGCGGTGTGGTGGGCGAGGCGCATCTGGCCAGCGCTGAAAAGGGACACGCGCTGGCGCAGCATCAGGCGCAGGGTTTTATCGCGCTGGCGCAGAAAATGGTGCGGATGCCGGTGCCCGTTGCGCGCACGGCCCGACCCTTTTGACCGGGTTGCCTACACACACAGCAATTGCGCCGGGCGGTGCTGGTCATAGATGCGCTGGATGAATTGACCGGTGGGGCGCTGGCGCAGCGTTTTGTAGATGTCCTGCATGAACACCGGGCACCGGGCTTGGTTTGGCAACATGCCGTGATAGCCCTGCGCGAGGATCATCGGCCCCAACGCCGCCGCCACAGCCAGATCGGCATAGCTCAACCGATCACCCACCAGATAGCTGCGCCCATCACTGAGCATTGCGTCAAAACGGTCCCAGCCTGCGTGGATATCCTTGAGTGAGGTGTCCGCGACGCTCTGGTCCAGCTTCAGACCCTTGTACATCAGCGTTCGGATCACACCGAACGCAAGCAGACAGGTGAGCCGTTCATACCACGGCACCTTGGTCGTGAGCGAAGGCCAGACCACCCATTTGTATTGGAGGAAGTTCCAGTAGGACCAATTCACGACGTCGCCACCCAGCGTCCAATAGGCGTCCTGCACAATGTCATCGACCTGTTTCGCCTTATCCGCGTCATCCGGCAGCAACCGTTTGTCCGCAGGCGCGTCGGGGTCATAGAGCTCAGCGATTTTGCGGCAACCCACCGTCTTGGTCTTGCGATCCGCGTGTACGAGAAGCGGGTAGTCATCCTTGCCTTCGCCCCAACTTTTGAGCGCCAGCACGTGGAAAATCGGCGCGTGGGGCCGTTCTGTGTAGCGTATGCCGTAATGGGCCATCAACCAGCGGCTCAAATCGACACCGGAGGATGGCAGCAGCGTGATGAGGAGGGGATCGTTTGCGATTGTTGTCTCCTTCAGGCGTCGAATTCGAGGTGAAAGTGATCGGGAAACCCGAGGGTGCCGGTGCTGATCTGCCCTGCGGACCCCGGCGCCCGGCGCAGGTTCTTCTGTTTCAGCAACGGTTTGAGGATCGCCGGAATTACGGCCCTGTTGATCATGTCGCCAAAGCAATTGTGCATCCCGTAGCCCCAGATCATGTAGGTCTCCCACGCCCGGTCGGTGCGGAATGTGTTGGGGTCGGGGATGTCGAAACGGTCGAAACAGGCCGAAAAATTGGCTGCAAAGACAATTTGACCCTTGGCAATCTTGACCCGGCGCAGGGTGGATGTGGCGACCTCGGTGTTGTGGGTTGCGCGGCGATAGATCACCGGGTTGAACGGGTTGAACCTGAGCGCTTCCCAACAGTGCTGCGCGAGCAGGTCGTCATCGTCTGCGCGTGCTGCCCTTTGGGCCGAAGCCAGCGCATCGGGGCGGTTCAGCAACTCGTCCAGCGCCAGACAGCTGGCCTTGGAGATCGTGGGGATGGCCCCGATCAGCAGGCCAAGGATGTTGTTGCGGATGCCAAGGTCGCTCATCCCCGGCGTGTCGGAGGATTGCAGCGCGAGGCAGCGGTTCAGAATGTCAGGCGCGTCTGTCGGGTTTGCTTTGCGCTGCGCGATATGGGCATCGAGATAGTCGCGCAGTTCCGCAGCCTGTCCCAGCGCGATGGCGTCCTTTTCCGGATCGGCGCCGAGGTCCTGAAACAGATACCAGAACAGGGTCGTGGTCCATTGCTGCATCTGTTCGCGCGTGGCGCCGCAGCCGAAATACGTGTCGGTCATGTCCCACGGCACTTCGAGGGTCAGGGTCGGCACGATGTCGATCTTGCCGCCGCATCCTGCCACGATCTGATCGGCAAGCGTTTCTGCGCGCGGCTGCACGATTTCGGCGACATCCGTCATGCGCGCTGCCAGCCGCATGGCAGACGTGTCACGGGTGTAGTCCCACCCCGGCTGCATCCCGAGAAAGAAGTTATCGCCTTCGGTCAACTGCCGCATCCGCGGGCCGTAGACCACTTCAAAATCCGCGTTGCGATTGAGCACCTCAATGACGTCCGCACGCCGCGTCACGACGGCGGTGCCGGTGTTGTCATAGCATTTCATCACCACCCGGTTCAGCGACAGGTTTGGCCAAAACCCACGCAGAAGGGCAAAGGCGCGGCGCTGGGTGTTCGCCCTGAGAAAAAAGGGCGCGATCCCGCCAGAGACCAGCGCACCAATGCCACCAAATATCAGATAGCCAAGTGCCAACAGCGCCTCCACCCAAACCGCAAGCCGTTGATAGATCGCGACAAAGATGTTGAGAATTGCAGTGATCATGGAACGCCTCGTTTCCGGTCAGGTCGGGTCGACGATCCCCATCGCCATCATGCGCAAGGACGTCATCGACGGCACAAAGAAATAATCACCCCCGCGGCACTCCACGAATGTCTTGAGCTTGCTCATCACATAAGGTGGCTTGCCGGTTGACGGATCGGACGGGATCGTAAACCGCTTGTGCTCTTGGTGGCTGCCCAGCAGGGGGCAGGTGTTGTTGCCCTGATGAAAATCGAGCCCGTATTGAATCCACTGCTGCTGCACGAACTCGAACTGCCGAAACAGGCTTGCGCCCATGATAATCATGATCACGCCCTGTTCAGTGTCGTCATCCTTGTGAGCGTTGTTTGGCGGGCCATAGGGCAGGCCCCGGCGCAGGATACGCCGGCGTTTGTTCAGCGCACTGGTGGCCTTGGCGTTCTTGGGCTGCTGACCTGTGTCGGTCACACCGCTTTCGTTCAGCGGATCAAGGTAGTCGCGGGTGTTCATGCGCCGCATATGCGCACCACCGGGGCATTTCAGGCCTGCCATATCGTCGGCATAGCGGAAATCACGCGCCTCGGGCGAGGCGATGTATTTGAGGTTTTTCACATAGCCTTCGAACGGGTTCACGCCGTCACCGCGCCAGCCGTGTTCCTCGCCAAAGGCGATCCATTCCGCATGGGTCGGCACCTTGGACAGCGGCACGCCGTCTGACCAACGCCCGCACATCTTTGCGCGGATCGTCTCGACCGCTTCGTCGACGGGGATGTCCATGACGGTGGCGTAACGCTTTGCCTCTTCGTTCACGACGGCATCGAAACTGCCGACATTTTCGTGCAGCTTGCGGAAGGCAAAGAATGTGCCATTGCGCATGAATTCGGGCGGGCGGGCCAATGGCGGCAACTCTTGGCTTTCGTCTGGGTGACCAAGGATGAATTCGCCCGTGGCCAGAGGCTCCCAGCCGTTGCCCATCAGCTTGCCACGCCCAATGACCGCGTCGCCTTCGATCTCGAGCGGCAATTGCCCTTCGAATACCGGATTGCCAATGCCGTCGGTGAAGCCGAAATGCTCCTTGGCAGTTGGGCGCATCACGCCGTCCACCTCGTCGAAAACGGCGCGTGCATCCTGATAGGGTTGATCGCCGTCCTTGCCAACACCGGTCACGTGCGTGACGCCACATTCCTTGGCGGCGTCCAACACCCACTGGGTGCGCGCATCCAGTTCAGCATGGGGGTTGATCTGGACGTCCTGGCTTTGGCTTTGGGCGTTCAGTGTCACAAGGACATGCACGTCATCCTTGCCGAACCCCAGCGTGCCGGGCTTGCGGCTTTTTTGCCAGATGGGGTCCCAATGCTGATCCCAATCATCGCGGATCGCCTCATCCTCGGTGGCGGTCTGGTCGCGGTCACCGAGGATAAAGGCGCGCTGCTTCATCCCTTCGATAAATTCGTCCGGCATAGCCTGAAGCGTGCGCACCGGCAGTTGCAATGCCAGCAGACCGGGAAAGGTCAGCGCGATGTTGGTGGTGCATTTTGGCCGCGACTCCTGATCGGGCCAGCGCGCCGCTGTTGTCACCTTTTGGCGGATCTTGTTGATGAAATGGCGTCCGCCTTCGGGCGCGTTGATGTGGAAAAAGATGTAGCGGGCAAAGGGAAACGAATAACGGCCATAGGCGCGTGTGACATTGCCCTGAATGTCGTTGAGGTTCAGTTTGCGTGTCATGTCGGGCTCGCGTCGTTCACTGTGACATTGTCGGGATCAGCAGATGAAATGACCCCCGGCTTTTGTGTCTTGTGGTGTCGGTTTTGCGGATCATGCTCTTGGGTGAATGCGCCAAAGGCGGCGTGCAATTCATCGGGCGGCAAACCTTGGTTCTTGATATAGAACTCTGCGAATTTCTGCTGGATATACAGCGCCTTCAGCACAGAAGGCAGGTCGTCATACGTGGCCGGGGCCAGCGGTTTTTCTCCGTTAGAGATGGCAAAGCGGATCGCCAGATAAGCCAGCAGCCCCCCCAGCAGCAGCGAGATGATCCATGTGGGCAGGCTGGCCCAGCCAAGGATCGGCACATGGCTGACCCCGAACAGCCACAACAACAGCGTCAGCACACCAAAGGCCAGCGGGGCGAGCACGCCATAAAGCAAAGGTTTGACCGGCAGATTGTGGAACTCGGCGCTTTCCAGTTCGAGGTAGTAGTCGTGGAACGGCATCGTCGTTTCGACGTGGCACCGGTCGAGATAATTGGCGAAATCATCCGCCGAATTGACGGCTTCAAACCCGTAGCAATTGGAATAGACGTCGCGCAACTCTGCCTCCATCGTGTTCCACAATGTGCGGGCATAAGAGGCGCGAACGGCCTTTTGTTGACTGTCGCCGAGCGTGTCAGGCAGTGGGTCGCCGTCATTCACAATGGCGTCCACGTCAGCACAAAACACGAGATAGGGTGCGTTCAGGCGGTCCACCGCTTGCGGTACGATCTGCTTGTTCCCTTGCAGTTGCGCCACCAGCGGATTTTGCGTGATGCGACCGTTGTAGATGGTGTCGTTCAACACAAACATCCGCGCCAGATGGTTGCGCAGGTTGCGGGCAAAGGGGCTGTTATACGCGTCGTCTACGGTGGCGGGCGATTGGTTGGCGGTTGGAAACTTGGCCAGTGCAATCCGGACCCGTTGTTCGTGCGAGGTTTGCGGATCGTCAACCGGAGCGCCCGGTTTGATAGGGGCCATCGTCGTGAGGAAGATATGTCCAGAATCGAGATCAGGCATCTGGCCGCTCCTGACCCAATGCGGCACGTTGACTGGCATAGGTCGTTTGCGCTTCTTCGATGTAGTCGCGTCGGTTGACCTCTGCCCGTTCGGTGTCGAGGCTTGCAACCGGGCCAAAGCCAGGATCGCCCAAACCAATCTGCATCTTTAGCGCGGCTTTTTTGTAGGCGGCGGCGAAATCCTCGGGACTGGCGGAGCGGTGCAATTCATTCAGCTTCAGGACCTGGTCATAGACCAACAGGCTTGTCTTGACGTCCCGCTGCGCCGACCCGGGCGTGGCGTTGTAATAGTAGTCGGTGCTGACCTGATTGAAGGTGATGTAATCCTTGAACGGGGTGATCGGGATCGACTTTGGGTATTTGATCGACGCATACCAAAAAAGGTCCAGACCGCTGGGAATCCCGTCCGAAAACGCGTCGATGTACTGGTCCCATGTCCCGTTGAAATTCGAACAAAACAGGACGTAGTCATTTTTCAACCGTTCCTGCCCTTGACCCAGATTGGGCCAGTCGGCGGGCTTGATGATCACCCAACGGGCAAAGTGGATCAGCGACAGACCCAACAATCCCATCAGGTTGCTTGGCAACCCGCGGGAGGCCATGAACAGCAATCGGTTGATCCACGTGATTTTCGGGTTGCTGGGCGTCACGACATTCATCGCATATGCCTTGCCGGCAATGTTCGACATGAAAACCTCTTTGTGCAAACTGGCGCAGCCAATGGTTCTGCCGCGCGCATCTTTGTAATATCAATGGATCTGAGGTTACCGTGAGTTGTGAAAAATACAACCGTGCGTCGACATCCCAGCGTCGTTGGTGCCTGCGTGAGCCGCCAAAGGCGTGATCTTGCACCGTTAAAAGTCGTTCATGTGACCCATCGTGCGGATGTGTCAGTGTGGGCTGATTGGTCCAGCGCGCCAGCGGCGCGTAAAAAACACCGGAGGACAGGGCATGAAGATTATCGTGGTTGGCGCAAATGGGGATATCGGACAGGCAGCCTGTGCCGAATTGGGGCAGCGCCACGACGTGATCCGCGTCGGGCGCACCAGCGGCGACCTGACGGTTGATATGTCAGACCGGTCGGACATCGACCGGATGTTTGCAAAGGTGGGACCGGTTGATGCGGTTGTTGCAACCGCTGGCGATGTAAAGTTCATGGCTCTGGCCGAGCATACGAGCGACAGTATGCTGTTTGGTTTGCAGCAAAAGGTGATGGGGCAGATCAATCTGGTTTTGGCCGGATTGGACGCCGTGGTGGATGGGGGATCGTTCACGCTGACCAGCGGCGTGCTGGACCGTGACCCGATCCGCTTCGGCGTGGGGGCAGCGACGGCCAACGGCGCATTGGCGGGGTTCGTCACAGGCTCCGCTATCGAAATGCCGCGCGGATTGCGGATCAACGTAGTCAGCCCGGGCCTGTTGGACGTGTCGGTGCCGCGCTACGGGCAATGGTTTCCCGGCCATAATCCAGTGGCATCGGAACGCGTCGGGCGGGCCTATGCCAAAAGCGTCGAAGGTGCGGCGACCTGGCAGGTGATAATTGTGGAGTAAGCGATGCAGAACGATGTGACGGACAAACGCCGGTTGATCGTGCGTGTCGATGATGCTGGCTCTAGCTGGGCGGCCAATATGGGGTGCCTGCGAGCCTGTACCGACGGGATCGCCCGCAGCGTGGAAGTGATGATGCCCTGCACGTGGACGCAACACGCCGCCATGGTGTTCAACGCGCACACCGAGATCGACATCGGCATCCATCTGACGCTGACCAGTGAATGGGACGCCGTCAAATGGCGGCCATTGACACCTGCGCCCAGCCTGACAGACGCGCACGGCCAGTTCCTGCCCCAGTTGCTGGCACGCGACGGTGACAACCGCCCGGCCTTGCAGCACCACCCATGGGACATAGCCGACGTCGAAGCGGAGTTTCGGGCGCAAATCGTCCTAGGCAAGACGATGTTTGCCGAAGCCACCCATGTGAGCGCACATATGATCCGGCACTTCGCGGATTTTGATCCGCGCCTGGGGGTTCTGATTGCCGCTCTGTGCGCCGAATTCGGATTGCGGGATGATCCGTTTGGGCAGGGTGTTCCTCGGTTCGCGGGCTATCCCCCACAGCCCAGAGATGCCGCGCAAAGGACGACGGCATTTGTTGCGCAACTGGCGGGCCTGACGCCCGGCACGCATATCTTCATCGACCACCCGGCGGTGCCGTCCCAAGACCTCGCCGCCTTGGGGCACACCGGCTACGAGGACGTCATGGAAGACCGCATATCCTGCTTGCACGTATTGACCGATGATGCGGTAAAACAGGCGGTGGCAGACCTTGGGATCGACGTGATCAGCTGCGCGGATGCCGCTGCGGATTGATCTGCAAAATCGCGCCGCATCCTGCCCGGCGCGCGCAACACCCTTGCGGGAATCTTTAACCGGTCACATCCTGAAGCCACACTTCAGGGAGTATTTTAGATGCGCGATTTTCTCGTCAGATCATTAAACACAATCATCTGGTTGGTGTTTTCCTTCATGGTGATTGGCACGCTTGTCGGGGCCACGCTCGCCTTTTTCGAGGCGGCTATTCTCGGAGTTATTGTCCTGTTGGCCGGGCTGGTGGCGTCGGTATTTGTGGCGGGCACCTGCTTTTTGGCGACCGGGCTCTACGAGCTTAGCCTTGGCATTTACAACAACACGACCCGCACCGCCAATGCGCTGGAAATTCTGGCCGGTGCGCCGCCAGATGCGTGAGTCCAGCCAAGGCAGGGCAGGGCGGGCGTCACCAAAAGCTTGCGCGATCCAATTTTCGCCAATAGGCTGTATTCCATTATATTTTAGGAAATTTTTATGCATGTTTTACAAGACGATCCGTCTGGGCTAAGTCGTTATATTCGCGATGAAATTACCTTTCCCGGTCTTTTGGAGCGGGGCAAGCGCGGCAACGCTGCCAAACGCGTTCAGGAATGGTTGTGCCTGCATGGCCTCGGAGTTGTTGTCGACAGCGACTATGGCGGTGTGACCGAAGACACGGTCATGCGGTTCCAGTTCAACAATGGCCTGCCGACCTCTGGTATGGTGGACGAAGAGACGTGGAATGCGCTGGTGCAGCCCATGGTGGACACGCTGTTCAACCCAATCATGTCGTCGATGACGCTGGGCGAGGGTATGATTGCCTTTGCCGAACAGCATCTCAACGCGCATCCCCGCGAAGTGGGCGGCGCCAATCGCGGTCCTTGGGTGCGGCTGTATATGGATGGTCACGATGGACCGGCGATGCTGTGGTGCGCGGGCTTTTGCCGCTTTGTGATGCGGCAGGCCAGTCAGGCCTTGATGCACCCACTGCCCCTGGCGGGCAGCACCTCCTGCGATACTCTGGCCGCGCAAGGCCAAGCGGCGGGCATCTTTCTGGCGGAGCGGGACGCAACGCCCGATGCGATCACCCCCGGCTCCATCTTTTTGCGGCGCAGTGACCCGCTGGACTGGACCCATGTGGGCCTTGTCGTGGGGGCAAACGCCACGCTTTACGAAACCATTGAGGGCAATACCAACGACGACGGCGTGCGCGAAGGCTACGAGGTCTGCGCGCGGCGGCGCGGCTATTCGAACTACGATTTTATCATTCTCTGACCACAATTCATTTTCCGATAGGGGGGATTTTCATCATGGCGAAAAAGACAACATTGCAATCGAAAATGGCGGGCCGCGCGGCGCGCGCTGCTGGTCCGGCATTTGTGGGGCACGTGATGTCCCGCGTGGTTGAAGATGACGATGGCGGCAAGCACGAGATCGTGTTTCTGCCGGACAAGAACAATCCTGAACTGCGCGAGGCGGGCAAGCCACAGCACTACTATTTCCTGCCGCAAACCAACCGGCTGGCGCGGCATTCTGACCAGACCTTTATATTCGGGGTACAGCGGTTTTCCGGTATCATGGACCCGTCGAAGAACATTGGCGAAGACGGGTACTCAGAGCTGGCAGGCGGGGTGATGAATTTCACGGCCACCCTTGCGCCGCCACCCGGCGTGATCCAGCAGGCGTTTGATCTGGTCAAGGAAGACCTGCAACTGACGCAGAACAAGCACTATTTCTGGCAGAAGAATACGCCGATCGTGGCCATGCCAGCACCCGTCGCCCTTCGGTCCAACAACACCGTCGTGCATTCGCTGAACTACAAGAATTCGGATGTGGGGGCGGATGGTGAAATCACCGACAACCCGGACGCCTGGGCATTTGAGATCCAAGGCGCAGGCGAGGCGACGCTGAACGTCATGGCCACCAACGCGTTCACCGTGATGATGGGGCGTCGCCCCATCGAACTGGTGTGGAGCGCGGCCAAGTCGGGGACGTCTCCGCTGACGCTCGAAAACCACATCTCCTACGATGTCTGGACGGTTCCCTACAAGCTGACAGTCACTGGCGATTGGGAGCGCATCCGCACACATTTCTCCGCCAGTGGCGGCGTGCAGTGGTCGTGGTTCAACGCCTCGGCCTCGCACGAGGTCAACAAGCTGATTGAAAACGGGGCGGTCACGGTCGATATCGAAGTCGGTGCCGGGGTGGACATGAAGGAGCGCGAAAAGCTCGACATGGCCGCCGACACGATCATCACCACCATCATGACCATGGTCACCGAAAAGCTGACCAAGGCGGGCACCACACTCGAAGATCAAATTGAAGCGGCGTCGCACAAAATTGATCCGGGCGAGAAGACCAAGAAAGGCAAGCTGTTTGGTCTGATCTCCATCATCGAAAAGTTCAAGGTCGGTGTGAGCTTTGCGGTCAAGAACCGCAAAGACGTGTTCGAAGGCACGTTCGAATTCACCAAGACCATAGAAGAACAGGTTGTCCGCTCCGAAGTGATCTCATCGCAGATGGAAGGCGTCTTTGACGAAATCAAGGCTGATGAAGAGGCGCTTGATCGCTACTTTACCGAAGTCTTTCTCGAAGAAGGGTTTCGCAAGTTGCACGTCATCAGTTCGGCCATCGCCAACTGGCCCGAGAACGAGGTGGGCGATCCCATTCATTCGCTCAAGGTGCAGGTCGGTTATCCCGACAGCAATGGCCAGATCAACTGGAAGAACTCAGGTCGCGTGCTCGACGGTCCAACCGATCAGGAGATGTCGACCACCACGCTGCCAGCCATCTGGGTGCCGGGCAACAAGGATGCGCGCTTTGTCTTTGATTTTACCCGCCATGGGGATCGCGGCGACGACAGCGAAAATTTCTGGGTGCGTAAAACGATCAACTTCAAGGAAAGCCCGGATGTGGCGGTGAACGAAGTGGTCGAGGAGTACGAAGAAAGCGTGCCCACCATCGACATCCGTGCTGAAAGCGCGGGACAATTGCTGGTGGGGCCGATTGCGCTGGATATGACGATCCCCGAAGAGGACAAGCAGATCGACGTTTTGGTGCGCGTGCGCACAGCGCGGTTCGGCGAAAAAGTCTATCGTTTCAACGGATCGACCCTCACCGCGAACCGGTTTTACAAGGTCTGGTATGCCTCGCCCGATGACGTGGAGGACTACCAGTACATGGTCGAGGCCACGGTCAAAGGCAAACGATTTGGCCAAAAGGCTGTCCGTTGGGAAAGCGCGTGGATGAACGGCAGCGGCAATGGCCCGCTGACGGTCGAAATCCCCGAGCCGCCTGACGATCTGGGCGAAAAGCTGGATCAATACCTGTCCTGACGGACCCTGCGCGCCGCCCGGCGTTGCGGCGGCGCGTGTGACGGAGGCCGATATGCCCGATGACACCCTGTTCAGCGCTTTGCTCAATCAACTGAATGCGCGCAGCAGTTCCACACGGATCGAAGATGGCCGGATCATTCCGGCGCACCGGTTCCAACTGAACCCCGGCAGCTTGCGCGGGGCGATGGCCAATGTGGATGTGTCGGACCGGGAAGAAACGCGGGCGGTGTCGTCCACGGGCGCGCATTTCGTCATGTCAGAAATCCGCCACCCCATTCTCAAATCGATCCAGATTGACCCTGGCCTTGCTCTGCTTGGCACGGACAGGGTGGAAAATGGTCCAATCCTGACTGCGTCCGGGGGTATGATCCTCCGCGATCGGGGCGATCCGAACCTGCGTTGGGTCAAGCGCGCCTTTGAAGTGCCAAACCCCGCCGACAGTGCGGAACCCGTGTTCCGCGCCCGCAAGTCCGGCACCGCCATAGACGGCACCGACATGTGGGCCGCAGATTTGACCCTGCCCGTACGGCTGGTCCGCCTTGCCGCCACCGAACGGCAGATCGCACTGGCGTTGAAACGTGACCCGCGACTGGAATTCCGGGACATCCCGATGGTGCTGCGCGAAGCCACGCTGAAACTGCCCTACCAAAGCCCCGAGGGTCGGCAGGTGATGGAACTGCAAGGGCGGGTGGCGGGTGACAAGGGGTCCGTCACATTCAACATCACAGGCGATGCGATATCGCTGGCTTGGAAACTGCTGCGCGAAACCGATGAGGCGCGAGTGCAATTCCTGTCCGACCACGTCGCCTACGAAGCGATTGAACAACCCGCCCCGGAGCCTGAAGCGGTGGCAGATGGTGACGGCGACACAGCAAACGATCCGGGTTTTTTCCACGTGGGGCGGCTGGCCAAGCTCTTTGGTGGACGGGTCCGGCGGGCTGACATTTCGGCCAGCAGGCGCATTGCGCGGGAGGGTGTCGAGCCCATCGCTATTTCGCCAAAGGCTAAGCGGTTCAACATCCTGAAAGACCGCGCCGCACGCATACGCGCTGCCCATCTGGGTGCGGCCAAAGTTGCGCGCGCGCCCAAACTGGACACGATTGTCTATGCCAAGCAGCGCATGGTGACGGACATCGTTCACATGCTGGACTTTCGCGGGTCAGACAAGGACCGGCTGTTTGTGATGACAGACCCCGTCACACGTCGCGACATCCGGATCACCCGCCCGCCTTGGTCCGCGCACGGTGCTATTCGCGAACTGGAAGAACTGGATGGGTTCAAACTGGGTCTGCCCCCTGCGCTGGCCACGCGGCTGACCATCTTTGCATCGCTGGTCGATGTTGGTGTCTACATCGTTGTGCCCGATGTCTACGTGCTGGGGCGCGAGCCGGAGACGGGCGCGCTTCAGCTGTTCGCAGAGGTGATCAGCGACCCGATGATCCCTGAAAATTCCGTTGTGCGCGTGACCATCGGTCTGGTGCCGGAGGTGCAACCGGATGAAGAGGTCGTGCTGCGTGCGGCCCTTGAGGCGCATCTGCGGCAGACCCTCTTTGCCACCGATACGCCACCTGCACCCAAGCTGCGCTATCCCACTGATCTTGGGACCCTGCCGGATCTGTCATGGGGTGACCCGCTGACAGAGGCGAGCCAGCCGATCATTGATGGGCGCACGGTGTTGCTGACGCTGACCACCAACAAGCTTGGGTTCGCCAAGGCGGTGTTCGACACGCTGACCCGGCGCAATCAGGTCATTGGCGGGCAGTTGGCCTTTGGCATCCCTGACGCGCGGTCGGCGCGGGTGTCCCTGCTGATTGGGCTGACACGGACATCCGGCCCGACACTTCGGACTGAAATGACCTCAGGTGGCGCTGTTCTGACCGATCTGTGTGGGCATCCCCAACGGGTCACGGGCCTTGTGCGACCCAAGTCCTTTGGCGCGGTACAGACGCTCAATCTGTCGCCGCCTGTCGATCTGGAGCCGGGGGCAATGGAACAGGCCCAGCCTGACGGTCTTGAACCCGGTGCATGGACGGCGGCGTCGCAGGTCCTCTACCCAGAGGTTGTCCCACTTGACCCAAAACGCATCAATGTGGATGAACTGGTCACTTCGGTCATCTTTACCACAGCGCTGGAACAGGGGGCGGTGTTTGGCGGTACAGGCCTTCAGTCGCTGACGATCGAGGCATCGTTGCCGGGTCAGGAACCGTTGGCCGTTGTCATGAACCCACGCGCTGATACCGGGTTCTTTGAGGCGCAGATCGTGCGGCTTGCGCTGCCGTTTGATCAGGCGTTGTCAAGCACGGGCCGGGTGCTGGACTACCGCATTACCGCGATGTTCGCGGATGGGTCGCGGTTTATGACGGATTGGCGTTCGCAGGACTTTGGTGCCAATCCCGACATTTCCATAACGCGCGAGATGCTGACGGCGTGATCCGGTGGCCTGATCGGCGGGCCCGTCTGGGGCCGTCCTTCGGGATCATTCCCGGGCACAAATATGGGCCGGTCAGCGCCGATACAGGGTTCTTGTGCAACTGTCCGAGGGAACGCTCCATCGTTCAGGATCAGCTTACGCGGGATTGGACAAACGGGCTGCACAGGTGGTGATGCGTCAAGTGCAACGACCGCCGCAAAACCGAATGCGCAGCGACCCACGGCAACGGTGGCAGGCACAGAGTATTCTGAACGCTCGCCTTGTCATTTCGGTGCGTTCGCTGTGTTCTCCTCTGTGAATGCCACCAACTGCGCCGGACATATCGTGACTCTCTTTGCCCAGATCGCCCTTGGCTCATTGCTGCTGACCATCTGCGCGCTGCTGCACGTGTTCGTCGTGGTGGGCAGCCTGCCGTTTCTGGCGATTATTGGCCGTGCGATGCGGCGCCACACGAATGTCGTGCGCAACGCCGTCTTGCTGTCCTATGGTGTGGTTGCGGTCGTTGTGGCCCACACCTTGCAAATCTGGGCGTGGGCCTTTGTGCTTTATGGCGTTGCAGCGTTCTCGGATTTTCCCGAGAGCTTTTACTTTGCCATCGCCACCTACACGACGCTGGGATATGGCGACCTGATCCTTGGGCCGGGCCTGCGGGTGTTTGCGAGCTTTGCCTCCATCACCGGGCTGTTGACCTTTGGCATCAGCACGGGCCTTCTTGTTTCGCTGGTGACGCGGCTGATGCCACAGGACCCGCGCTAAACGTATCTGTTAACGATGTTTTCCAACCGCTCCTGCTGGCCGGAACGTGGTGCCGGGGCGAACCCGTCTTGCATCGCTATGTCAAAACACCCGTCAAGCCCGCCTGCCAGCATAGTCTTGGCGTCTTGACTGTCCCATCCGGCGTAACGCGCTGCCCGCGCCTGTTCGAGCGTGCCGTCCTCCAGCATCGCTGCGGCCGCCTTTAACCCGCGGGCACAAATGTCCATCGCGCCCACATGGGCGGCCACAAGGTCCACCGGGTCGAGCGATTGTCGCCGCAGTTTCGCGTCGAAATTGGTTCCACCGGTGGTAAATCCGCCAGCGCGCAGCACCTCGTAATAGGCCAGCGCCACTTCGGGCACGTTGTTGGGGAACTGATCCGTGTCCCAGCCGGATTGGTAGTCATTGCGGTTCATGTCGATGGACCCAAAGATGCCCAGAGACGCCGCCATCGCCAGTTCATGTTCAAACGAATGCCCGGCAAGGATCGCATGGCCCTGTTCGAGGTTCATCTTTACCTCACGTTCAAGGCCGAATTCCTTGAGAAAGCCATAGACCGTTGCCACGTCGTAATCATATTGGTGTTTGGACGGTTCCTGCGGTTTCGGTTCGACAAGGATGGCACCTTCAAAGCCGATCTTGTGCTTGTACTCGACAACCATTTGCAAGAACCGGCCCGCATTGTCCCGCTCACGCTTGAGATCGGTGTTCAGGAGCGTCTCGTACCCTTCGCGACCACCCCAAAGCACGTAGTTCTGCCCGCCGAGCCTGTGCGTGGCGTCCATGCAAGATTTCACGGTCGCACCGGCACAGGCAAAAACCTCCGGATCGGGGTTTGTCGCGGCCCCCGACATGAACCGCCGTTCCGTGAACAGGTTGGCCGTGCCCCACAGCAGTCTCGGACCGCCTGCTGACATCTTGTCGCCGATATAGTCGACGATCTCTTCGAAATTCCGGGTGCTCTCGGCAAAGGTGCTGCCTTCGGGGCGGATGTCATAGTCGTGGAAACAGAAAAACGGCTGGCCAAGGATGTCGAACAGGTCAAAGGCGACGTCTGCCTTCATCCGGGCCAGATCCATCGTGCCGCCAAACCACGGTCGGTCAAAGGTCTGTCCGCCAAACGGATCGCCTCCGGGCCAAGCAAAGCTGTGCCACCACGCCACGGCAAAGCGCATGTGGTCTTCCATCCGCTTGCCCATCACGATCTCGTCTGCGTCGTAGTGGCGATAGGCGAGGTCAGACGTGCTGTCGGTCCCCTCGAATTGAACCGGCGCGATGCCGTTGAAGAAGTCGGTCATGAGATATCCTTGAGAGCTTGGTACGTGGCGCGGTAGCGCGCATAGGCGTCGTCGAACGCGGCGCCGAGTGTCGTATCGGGCACGTAGGTATGGGCGATGTCTGGTGGCGTGGCGCTCTCCGGTCCGCCGTCGCCTGCGGCCATGAGGCCAAGGCGCGCGGCCCCATAGGCGGCCCCGTAATCGCCTTGGGCCGGGACCGAGACGGGCAGGCCGAGCACTGTCGCGATCGTTTGCAACCAGTAGGACGATGCCGCCCCGCCTCCCACAGCGATCAGGCTGTTCAGCGGGGTGCCTGTGGCTGTCATCGCCGCTTGGGTGTCGCGGAAGGCAAAGGCCAGCGCCTCAAGCACCGCGCGTGTGCCTGCGGCCCTGTCGGTTTCATGCGCAAGGCCGATAAAGGCACCGCGCACGCGCGCATCATTGTGGGGCGTTCGTTCGCCGCCGAGATAGGGCAGGAACAATGTGCGTCCGGGGCCCTGTGCATCACCTAGCTCTGCGGTCAGGGTGGCGGGGTCCGCGCCCACCATCCGCCCGTACCACGCCAGCGCATCCGTTGCGGCAAGGATCACGCCCATCTGGTGCCACTGTCCCGGCAACGCGTGGCAAAATGTGTGCAACGCCGTGGCCGGGTCCGGTGCATACCCATCGGTGGCCGCAAACAGCACCCCAGATGTGCCCAGCGACACGAAACCTTCGCCGGGCCGAGCCACGCCGACACCCACTGCCGAGGCGGCATTGTCGCCCGCGCCCCCCGCCACGGGGATGCCGGCCCGCATCCCGAACGGCGTCGCAACCCCGTCGCGCAATTGCCCTGATGGCTGTGACCCTTCGACCAGCCGCGGCATGTGTTCGCGGCCCATATCCGTGGCGGCCAGCAGATCGTCTGACCAGTCCCGCGCACCGACGTCCAGCCAGCTTGTACCGGCGGCATCCGACATCTCCGACACCGGCTCACCCGTGAGCCACAAACGGAGGTAATCCTTGGGCAGCAGCACGCGCGCGGTCTTGGCAAAAATGTCGGGCTCATGCGCCTTGACCCAAGCGAGCTTGGGCGCGGTGAAACCGGGAAAGACAATGTTGCCTGTCTGCGCCCGAAAGATCGGGTTGGCGTCCATGGCGGCAGCCTCATCGGCGCTGCGGGTGTCATTCCACAGAATGCAGGGCCGCAGAACCGCGTCGGCGCCATCCAACAGGGTCGCCCCATGCATCTGCCCGGACAGGCCAATCCCCCGCACACCGCTGAGGTCATAGGCCCCGGCCAGTTGCCGCAGCGCCGCTTCGGTCGCGCTGATCCAGCTGTACGGGTCCTGTTCGGACCAGCCGGGATGCGGGCGTGTCACTTCGAGCGGCGCAGTTGCACTGCCGATCACCGCCTGATCTTCACCGATCAGCAGCGCTTTGACACCGGAGGTGCCGAGATCAAGGCCGAGATACATCAGTGATCCAACCTGACCCAAGCGGCATCGCGCTGCGATGATTTCACGCAAGCCGATACAAATTGCACGCCTTTCAGCCCGTCATGGACCGTAGGATAAATTACGTCGTCCGGCACAGTGGCACCGGTGCGCGCAGCCACAATCGCTTCAGCCGCCTCGCTGTAGATATTGGCAAACCCTTCAAGGTAACCCTCTGGATGGCCGGGCGGGGTCCGGCTGATGCGTCCTGCGGCGTCGCCCGCGCCCGCGCCACCGCGCGTGATCAGCCGTTTTGGTTCTCCGAAGGGCGTATGCCACAGGTAATTCGGATCCTCCTGCGCCCATTCCAAGCCGCCTGTTTCGCCATAAACCCGAAGGCGCAGCGCGTTTTCATTGCCCGGCGCCACCTGAGACGACCACAACATACCCCGCGCCCCACCGGCAAAGCGCAGCATGACATGGGCGTTGTCATCGACCTGCCGCCCGGGGACAAAGGCCTGCAAATCGGCGGCGAGGCTCTCGACCTCCAGACCCGTCACGAAACAGGCCAGATTGAACGCGTGTGTGCCGATGTCCCCGGTGGACCCGCCGACACCGGATCGCGCCGGATCGGTGCGCCATTCCGCCTGTTTAAAGTCCTGCTCCACCGACAGCCAATCCTGCGGATACTCGACCTGAACAACGCGCACCGCGCCGATCTGGCCGCCTGCAACCATTTCACGGGCCTGCCGGACCATCGGGTAGCCCGTGTAATTATGGGTCAGGATGAACAATGCGTCCGATGCTTCGGCAGCTTTCACCATCCTTTTTGCGTCCGCCAGCGTCGAGGTCAGCGGCTTGTCGCAGATCACGTGAATGCCGCGCTTCAGAAACTCGCGCGCCGCTGCATAATGCACGTGGTTGGGCGTCACGATACTGACGGCCTCGATCCCGGTCTTCAACCGGGCCTCGCGGATCGCCATCTGCTTAAAGTCGTCATAGACGCGCGGCAGCCCAAGCGCGGCGCCACTGGCCTGCGCCTTCTCCGGTGTGGAACTCAACGCGCCCGCCACCAGTTCGAACCGATCGTCGATTCGTGAAGCGATCCGGTGCACCGCTCCGATAAAGGCGTCGTTCCCACCGCCCACCATCCCCAATCTGATCCGGCTCATCCTTCAATCCCTCCTGCGGGGTGGCGCGCCATCCCCTGCTTCTTCTCTTTCCAAATACTCAAATCCTGCGGCTGCCTCCGGCGCCGTCAGTCGATACCCAACATCTTGCGGTTTGCAGCCTCATCCGTGCCGCCATCGGCAAAATCGTCAAAGGCACGCTCGGTCACGCGGATGATATGGTCCGACACAAACTGCGCTCCTTCCCGCGCGCCGTCCTCGGGATGCTTGAGGCAGCACTCCCATTCCACCACGGCCCAGCCATCGAAATCATTGGCTGCCATTTTGGAAAACACCGCCCCGAAATCCACCTGCCCGTCACCCAGTGACCGGAACCGACCCGCCCGGTCCACCCAAGGCTGGTAGCCCCCATAGACACCCTGCCGGCCCGTCGGATTGAATTCGGCGTCCTTGACGTGGAACATGCGGATGCGGTCGCGGTAGATGTCGATATTGTCGAGATAATCGAGGCATTGCAGCACGTAATGGCTCGGATCATAGAGCATGTTGCAGCGTGGGTGATTGTCCACCCGCTCAAGGAACATTTCAAAGGTGGCGCCATCATGAAGGTCTTCGCCCGGATGAATTTCGTAGCAGACATCCACGCCCATTTCCTCGGCGTGGTCCAGAATGGGACGCCAGCGTGCGGCCAGCTCGTCGAATGCGGTCTCCACCAGACCCGCCGGACGCTGCGGCCACGGGTAGATATAGGGCCATGCAAGCGCGCCGGAAAAGGTCGCGTGCGCCCCGATCCCCATGCGGGACGAGGCCGAGATGGCGTATTTGACCTGCTCGACCGCCCATTCCTGCCGCGCCTGCGGGTTGCCGCGCACTTCGGGGGCAGCAAAGCCGTCAAAGGCGGTGTCATATGCGGGGTGCACGGCGACCAATTGGCCCTGCAAATGTGTGGACAGCTCGGTCACCTCGACCCCGTTTGCGCGCGCGGTGCCAAGGAAGTCGTCGCAGTAGTCCTGTGATCCGGCGGCCTTCATCACGTCGAACAGACGACCGTCCCAACTGGGCACTTGCACGCCCTTGTAGCCGCAATCGGCGGCCCATTTCGTGATCGCATCCCAGCTGTTGAACGGGGCTTCGTCACCTGCGAACTGCGCCAGAAACAGCGCGGGTCCCTTGATGGTCTTCATGATCTGTCCTCCCTCGCCGCTGCTATTCGGGCGGCATGTTGTCTTGCAGATAAATGTCGATGCGGATGCGCTCTTGGGTCTCGTCAAAGGGCACCCGGTCCGCCGTTGCCTTGAGCAGGCGCACGGCTGAGCGCACGAGGTGGCCCGCATTCTGTGATATGACGGCGTCGAAGACGCCAGTTGTCAGGGCGCGGCGGGACACTGGTGTTAACTCATGCGCGATGACCACCAGATCGCCGCGGCGCCCCTCGCGTTCGAGGCAGCGCAACAGGCCCGCATTGCCCGCCGCCGATGAATAGATGCCACGCACCTGTGGAACGGCGCGCAGGATGTCGGGCAGCAATTGCTGGATCAGGTCCGGGTCATCGCGACCCTCGACCGACGGCAGCACCTCCAGATGTGGGAAATCGGTCGTCATCACCGCGTCAAATCCTGCCCGCCGTTCCAGATGATCGCGTGCCAGCCGCGAGCCTGTGATGACCAGCACCGGACCCGGTTCGTGAATGAAGCGACCCATCAGGCGGGCGGCGGTTCGACCCGCCGCATAATTGTCGATGCCCACGAAATGATCGCGTTCCGAACTGGGCAGGTCGGCCACCAAGGACACAACGGCAATGCCCCGCGCTCGCGCGCGGTTCACCGCGTCGCGGACCGCAGGTGTTTCTGGCCCAAACACGGCGACCCCGTCAGTCTCATCCGGTGACAATCCGTCCAGCATGTCCACAATCGCTTGCGGATCGAAGGGCGGCACGCTGCGGGCGGCCAGTGTCGTGCGCTGGTGTGACAGCTGCGCGCCTTGGACATCGACCTGTGCCGCCAGCGCATCGACAAATTCGTTCGCCGCGTCCGGCAATATGAACAAAAGCCGGTACACCCGCCGCCGTGCCAGATTTGCCGCTGCGGTGTCGCGGATGTAACCCAGATCGGCGATCGCTTTGTTGACCTTTTCGATGGTCGTCCTGCGTACCCCCGGACGACCGTTCAACACCCGGTCGACAGTGGCCAGCGACACGCCAGCCACGCGGGCCAGATCATTGATCGTCGGCTTGCCAGTGGGGGGAGACAGATCGCCTTCGGGCACGTGCGGGTTATCCTTCCATATGTCCGGCAAGGCCTTCGAAAAGAAGGGCGACAGCCTCTGCGCCGGGATCGTTATGGCCCTTGAGATTGTCCGACGGCACGTATGCGGCCCGACCCGCTTTGGCGGTGTGGATCGCGGCCGTGGCATCGGCACCGGCGCGGGCCGCAGTCGCAGCGGCGTGCAGACCATTCGGCAGGGCCACCAGTGCAGGTGACAAGGCATCAATCATTGTGCGGTCGCCCACCTTGGCTCCGCCCACGTCGCTGACCCGTTGCAGCCCGATGGCCAGCGCTTGCTCCACAGTTGCGCCGCTGGCGCAGGCGTCGCCTGCCGCGTTGAAGTAGATGGCAAGGATCACGCCAGACGAGCCGCCCATGGTCTGGCTCAGCGCATTGCCCAGTGCCGGGAACAGCTGTGTCAGATCGGCCAGTGGCATGTCGTCTATGCTGTCACGCAACGCGCGCGCCGCTGTGGCAAGCGTGCTGCCGGTGTCGCCATCGCCGGATTTGGCGTCGAGCGCATTCAGCGCATCTTCGGCTTTGATCAGCAGCTCCGCCACATGCAGGATTGTGGCGCGTGTCCTGTCATTGGCGGACGGGATCGGCGCGATTGGGGTGAGGCCGTCGGGCAACGGGGTTACCGTCACCTCCCCCAAGGCTTGCACGCCGGGCCATGCGGGCATGGGAACAGGGCTTGTCAGCGCTTTGAGGTCATCGACGTCGACGGGCAGAACGGAGACAGAAAAGCCGTGCATGTCGAGGGATGTCATCATCGGGGCGGGCCCAATGATGTGGGTGACCACGCCGGTCTCGGCCAGTGCATGGGTCAGAACCGACATTTCAAGCGGGGTTGTGGAGCCGAGGTTGTTCAGCAGTGCGACGCAGTATTTGTCACCAATATGCGGTTTCAGCTTGTCCATCACGACAGACATCGCCTGCGCCGCGCCCTCGAAATCGACTTGTTCCACGCCGGGTTCACCATGAATGCCGAGACCGAGTTCCGCCTTGCCCGCCGGGATGCGATCCTCTTTGGGGGAGCCGGGGATTGTGCAGGTGTCGAGGCTCTTGCCGATGGAGGCGACGCTGCCGATGATACGCCGGGCTGTGTTGGCAACGTGTTCGAGGGTGCAGCCCGCCTCGGCCAATGTGCCTGCGATCTTGTGGACAAACAGCGTGCCAGCGACACCGCGCGGCTGTGGCAGATGGGGCAGGGCGATGTCATCGTCCACCACGACCATCTCGACGCGGCGTCCCAGTGCGCGCGCGCGTTCAGCAGCGAGGCCAAAATTGAGCCTGTCGCCAGTGTAGTTTTTGACGATCAGCAGGCAGCCCGCCTCGCCTGTGACTGCGAGGATGCTTGCCAGAACGGCCTCAACCGATGGGGACGCGAAGACCTCTCCACAGACCGCCGCCGTCAACATACCGGGGCCGACAAAACCCGCATGTGCCGGTTCATGCCCCGATCCGCCGCCTGAAATCAGGGCGACGTTGGAGCGGTCCCAGTTGGTGCGGTAGACCACCTTGATATGCGGATACCCGTCCAGCCGCGCCAATGCGCCGCCCGAGGCCGCGAGGACACCATCGATGGCTTCTTTGACCAGATCGTCCTTTGCATTCACGAATTGTGCCATGGGTCGGGGTCCTTTCTTCAAGCGACGCGCGCGCCGTTTGCGTCGAAAAACAGCGGGTTGCGCGGTGCGATATGGATGGTCTCGCCCTGTTCCAGCGAGGTGTGCGGATCGGTGAGGGTGATCACGTCGTGATCCTTGAATTTGAGGTGCAGCCGGGTCTGGTCACCCAGATGTTCAACCCGTGCGACATGTGCGGGCGCACCGCCGTCCATCGCGATATGTTCGGGGCGCAGGCCGATCTGCGCCGCGCCTTGGGGCGCATCCTCGCCAAAGAGGCCGGTGGGCAACAGATTGATCCGTGGCTGACCGAGGCGCGCGGCGACATAGGCCGACGACGGGTTTTCATAGATCTCGCGCGGCGTGCCGAATTGCACCAGCCGCCCCTCGTCCAGCACGCCCACATGGGTGGCCATGGTCATGGCCTCAATCTGGTCGTGGGTGACATAAAGCAGGGTCGCAGCGAGTTCGGCGTGGATGCGTTTCAATTCAATCCGCAGATCGGCGCGGAGTTTTGCGTCCAACGAACTGAGCGGTTCGTCCATCAGGTAAATCGCCGGATCACGTACCAAGGCGCGCCCGATCGACACCCGCTGCATCTCGCCGCCCGAAAGTTCTGTTGCCTTGTTGTCGAGCTTGTGCGGGATATGCAGAACCTCGGCCACTTCGGCGACCTTGCGCGCGATCTCGTCTTCGGCGGTTTTGAGGATCGGTGAGCGCAGCGGAAAAGCGAGATTGTCGCGCACGGACATGTGCGGATAGAGCGAGTATTGCTGAAACACCATCGCCACGTCGCGCTGGGCGGGAGTTTCGACGCTCACATCACGACCACCGATCTGAATGGTGCCGGTGTCGGCCTTTTCCAGCCCGGCGATCAGGCGCAGCGTTGTTGTCTTGCCCGCGCCGGTGGGGCCAAGCAGCACGACAAACGCCCCGTCCGGCACGGTCAGATCCATGTCGGTGACGGCTTGCGTCTTGCGGAACGCCTTGGAGACGTTTGACAATATGACCTCAGCCATGGGCCAGCACTCCTTCGTTCAGGGCGGAGCGCAGCGCATGGCCCGTGCCGCGATCAAAAAGCGTGATCGTCCCCGGATTGAAGTCCATGCCGACAGTCTCGCCGACAGTTGCAGGCTGATCGGAGGCGATGCGCGCCTTGAGATCACCGTTGGGTGTATTCAGGGTCACGATCTGGGTGGTGCCAAGGTATTCGGTCGCGATCACCTTACCGCGATACGCACCCGTATCGTTTAGGGTAATATGTTCAGGCCGCACTCCAAACACCAACTCTCCAGATGCGCCATCGCGCAAAACCGGCACGCCCAATTCCGTGCCCTCAAGCATCACGCTGTTCGAGCCTGCCGCCACTTGTCCCTGAAAGTTGAGAAAATTCATCGACGGCGAGCCGATGAAATTGGCGACGAACATGGTCGCTGGCTTGTCGTAAATCTCTTGCGGGGTGCCGAATTGCTCGACAACCGCATTGTTCATCACGACGATCTTGTCGCCCATTTGCATGGCCTCAAGCTGGTCGTGGGTCACGTATACGGTGGTGGCCCCCATCCGGTCGTGCAGCGCACGCAGTTCTTCGGCCATGTGTTCGCGGAATTCTGCATCCAGCGCGCCCAGCGGTTCGTCCATCATGAACGCCTTGGGTTCCCGGACGATGGCACGCCCAAGCGCAACCCGTTGCCGGTCGCCGCCCGACAGACCACCCACGGGCTTTTTCAGGATGTCCTTGATGCCGAGGATCGTTGCGACCTCGTCCACTTTGGCGCGCACCTGCGCGCGCGGCATCCCCTGACTGACCAGCGGGTAAGACAAGTTCCGGTAGACGTTCATATGCGGGTAGAGCGCGAACATCTGGAACACGAAGGCGATATCGCGTTCGGAGGGCGGGCGCTGCCCGATCTCTTCGCCGTCGAGGTAGATCTCTCCGCTGGTGGGCAACTCAAGCCCCGCAATCATGCGCAAGGTTGTGGTTTTACCGCAGCCCGAAGGACCCAGAAGCATGAAAAACTCGCCGTCCTCGACGGTAAAGGACGACTCGCGCACAGCGACAAAATCGCCGAATTCCTTGCGGACGTTTTTGATAACGATCTCAGCCATTTGGAATATTTTCTCCGATCCTGAGAAGGTTGCCGTCGGGATCCCAGAGCGTTGCCTCGCGCATTCCCCAGGGTTTGTTTTCCGCAGGCTGGAACCGGGGAAAGCCCGTGTCTGCCGGTAGGTTCAGCCCGGCCAAAAGGTCCGACACCGCGTCCACATCCGTGGGGCGGATATAGGCGCCGTGCGTGCTGTCCTGAGGCCGGTGATTGGCGTGGTGAAAGAAATGCAGTTCGATTTTGTCCCGATTTGTCAGCATGTAGTTTCCGTCGTCGTACCACGACACGAATCCCCAGCTTTCGTAGAACGTCCGGGTGGTCGCAAAGTCGCGGGCGGGTAAAATGGGGCAGGCTTGTTCCAGCATGTTTAGTCCCCTTCCGGAAAATGGCTGACCACGATGAACATGACCGTGCCCACGAGCGTTGTGATGAAGGAATAGGTGTAGGCCCACATCACAAATGGCTGCATGAGCATAACCACGCCTAGGGCGATGATGATGGTTGCCAGCATCTCCCATGGGCCGCGGTGCAGGCGCATCAGGCCAGTAATGAAGGACATCATTTGCGTACAGCTCCGAAGGTGATCCCGCGCAGCAGGTGCTTGCGCAGCAGGATGGTGAAGATCATCACGGGCAGCAGGAAGATCGTGGCCCCTGCCGCGACCGCGGGCCAGTCAAGGCCACCGACGCCGATGATGGTCGGAATGAACGGCGGCGCCGTTTGCGCGGTGGCCGAGGTCAGCAGGACGGCAAAAGCATATTCGTTCCACGCAAAGATCAGGCAGAAGATCGCGGTGGAAGCGATGCCAGTAGCGGCCTGTGGCAGCACGACCTTGTAGAAGGCCTGAAACCGGGTGTAGCCGTCGATCAACGCGGCCTCTTCGTACTCGCGCGGGATTTCGTCGATGAACCCTTTGAGCAACCAGACAGCGAGGGAGATGTTCACCGCCGTATAGAGCAGGATCATGCCCAGATGCGTGTCCGACAGACCGAGGTTGCGGTACATCAGGAAGATGGGGATGGCGACAGCGATGGGGGGCATCATCCGCGTACTGAGGATGAAAAACAGCAGGTCGTCGGCGAGTGGAATTTTGAACCTGCTGAACGCATAGGCGGCGAGAGTGCCCAAAAAGATGCTGAGAAAGGTTGAGCCAAAGCCGATGATCACCGAGTTGAAGAACCGTTCGCCGAATTTCGAGGGGCCGACGATGACCATGTCGTATTGGCGCACGATCTCGTCCGCCCAGTTTTCGGGTGGGTTCGCGGCGAGGAAGTCGTCGGTCTGCCGTGTCCGGGTGGTAAACAGGTTCACGTACCCTTCGAGCGTGGGTTCGAACACGACTTTGGGCGGATAGCTGATCGCGTCAGCGGGTGATTTGAACCCGGTCAGCATGATCCACGCCAGCGGGATCATCGTAATCAGCGCGTAGGTGATGACCAACGTGCCTGCGACCCATTTGGAGCGACCGGAGGGTTCGGTGATGGAATGGGCGCTCATGATCTGTGGTCCATTTGCGGATTCGGGGTCCGGAGGGCAGCTGTCGCCATTATCTCTCGGACCAATAGCGTTCCAATGGTGCCCCCCCCGCGCTGACGCGCTGCCTCAAGCGTTTCTGGGGCAAGATGAAGGATGGATCGGGTCATCGTTCTTTCACCTTGTTGAGCGCCTTGACGTAGATGCTGGCGAGGCCAAACACCGTGACAAAGAGGATGATGGCGTAGGCGCTGGCATAGCCGGTTCGCCACTTTTCGAACGCCTCGCGTTTTAGGTTGATTGAGGTGAGTTCGGTTGTTGAGCCCGGTCCGCCACCGGTCAGTTGCACCACGAGGTCGAACATCTTGAAATTCTCGATGCCACGGAAGAGGACGGCGAGCATCAGGAATGGCAGAACCATGGGCACGGTGATGGTAAAGAACTGCCGGAGTTTGGAGGCGCGGTCGATCTCGGCTGCCTCGTAGATGTAGTCGGGGATGGAGCGCAGCCCGGCCAGACAGATCAGCATCACAAACGGCGTCCACATCCACGTGTCGACGATGACGATGGACCAAGGTGCCAGCTGGACGGAGCCGAGCATCTCGAAACTGGAAGGCTCCGCGCGGGTAAAGAAGGTGACGATGTAGTTAAACAGGCCAATCTGCGGCTGGTAGAGGAATTTCCAGAAGTTGCCCACCACCGCCGGGGACAGCATCATCGGCAGCACGATCACGGTGGTCCAAAAATTGGAACCTTTGAAATTGCGGTGGATCAGCCAAGCCAACGCAAACCCGATCAGCACCTGAAGCGCGATGGTCCAGAACAGGAAATGCGCGGTGGCCTGCATATTCAGCCAGATATCGCTGTCGGTCAGGATGCGTTCGTAGTTGCGCAAGCCAATGAACTCGGGCTCGCGGTTGAGCCGGTTGGCTTTGTAGTTGGTAAAGCTGAGCTGGATCGTCCAGATCAGCGGAAAGATGTTGATCGCCAGCAGCAGGAAGATGGTCGGCGCCACAAAGATCCAGGCGATGGCGCGGTCACTCAGCCCTTTGATCTGGCGGGCAACGCGGGGGGGCGTGGCCTTTGCGGCGCGGGTGGCGATGGGATCGGTCATTGTGGCACACAGATGTCCTGGGCAGAGCCGGGCTTAAGCCCGGCCTACCTGTTGGGGAGAGGTGGCGTAGGGCGGGCTTCAGCCCGCCACTACGGTTGGCTCAAGTTTACAGCTTGCCTTCATCTTCGAAGACTTCGGTCCAGTCTTCGATCAACTTGTCGAGTGCCTCTTGGGCCGTGCCCTGATCGGCGACCACGTAGTCGTGGATGCGTTTTTGCATGGCCAGCAGCAGTTCGGCATAGGCCGGTTCCTGCCAGAAGTCCTGCACGGCCCCCATCGCTTCGAGGAAATCACCGGCGAACGGTGCGCTATCTTTGAAGCCCGGATCGTTCAGGACCGAGTTGTGGGCCGAGTAGCCGCCCAGTTCCCACCACTTGGCCTGCACCTCGGGGTTGGCGAACCATTTGATGTATTCAAGCGCGGCGTCCTGTTTGTCCGAATAGGCCACAACAGAGATACCTTGACCGCCCAGTGTGGAGCCGGCTTGGTTCTGCGGCGGGTTCACGAAAAAGTCGATCTTGTCCCCACCGGTATTCGGGTCGGCATAGAGGCCGGGGAAAAACGCAAACCAGTTCATCGCCATGGCGACCTGACCGGATTTGAACGCATCGAGCGATTCACCCATGTACGAGTTCGTGTATCCGGGTGGCGTCGCCGTTTCGTAGAATTCCTTATAGAACTCAAGTGCTTCGACTGCCTCGGGCGAGTTGACGGCACCGTCCATGTCGTAGGAACCGGGGGTGTTCTCATATTTGAAGCCCCACGGATACAGCGCGGACGTCACGCCCATCGTGATCCCTTCGGAGCCACGCTCTGTAAAGATCGACGCGCCGTATACGGTCTTGCCGTCAATTTCGCGGCCCTGAAAGAACTGCGCAATTTCCAGCATCTCGCGCTGGGTTTTGGGTTCGCCCAATTCGCGGCCTGTGGCCTCTTTGAATGCGGCGCGGATGTCGTCACGCTCGAACCAATCCTTGCGGTAGAACCAGCCGTTCGCGTCGCCCATGGCGGGCAGGGCATAGTAGTTCGGCGTGCCCTTGGGCCAAGTGGAATAGGCATAGACAGTGGCGGGCGCGAAATCGTCCATGCTGATGCCTTCGGCATCAAAGAAATCGTTCAGCTTGACGTAGTGACCGTTCTCGGCACCGCCGCCGATCCACTGACTGTCACCAATCAGCAGGTCACACAGTTTGCCGCCCGAGTTCAGTTCATTCAGCATCCGGTCTGCGAAATTGGGCCACGGGATGAACTCGAAATTCATGCTGTGTCCGGATTGGGCTTCGAATTCCTTGGACAGTTCCACCAGCGCGTTCGCCGGGTCCCATGCCGCCCAGCACAATGTCAGATCCTCGGCTGAGGCAAGCGTCGGTACGCTCACGGAACAGGTCAAAGCCGCGCCGATGGCGGCCGCGTTAAATCGTTTCATGAATTCCTCCCTGAATGGGCAATTGATCTTGGTTTGCCCGTGACATCAGTAAAAATGAGGGGCGTACCTCACGTCAACGAATTTCTGAGGTGCGTACATCAGAAACAGGCGTGTAGTTTTCCAACCCGCTGATTTTTCGCGAAAGATTCCCCGAAGAGGAGCGCAGGGAATTTGTGGCTAGAGGTTGAAACAGACTGTGCAAACGTCTTCCAAACTGCTTTGGTGCCGCGAATCCATTGGCCCCTATTCCGAGGACGACGCAATGACCGAGCACGCCGCACCGCAGCACGCGCAGTACGATGTCATCATCATCGGGGGCGCGATCATGGGGTCGTCTGCGGCATGGTTTCTGACCAATAGCGATGACTTTCAGGGCCGCGTGTTGGTGGTCGAGCGGGACATGTCCTATGCTGCATGTTCGACGGCTCACACCAACTCCTGTATGCGCCAGCAGTTTTCTACGGAACTGAACGTGCGGATCAGTCAGTTCGCGGCGGATTTCGTCAAGACTATTCGGGAGCGGATGGGCGGTGATGCACGCGTACCGGACCTGAGCATTCGCAGTTTTGGCTACATGTACCTTGCCGACACCGATGCGTTTGCGGCCGTGCTGCGCGAAAACATCAAGGTGCAGCACGCCGCCGGGGCCGCAACGCAGCTGATGACGCCAGAAGAGATTAAGGCGCGCTATCCGTTCTACACTGTCGATGACATCGTGTTGGGATCAATCAACACGGTTGACGAAGGGTATTGGGATGGCAGCACCGTCTTTGAATGGTGGCGCCGTCAGGCGCGCGAGCGCGGGGTAGAGTACATCCAGAACGAAGTCGTCGCGATCACGCGCAGTGGTGCCCGCGTTGAATCTGTGACGCTCGCCAGCGGAGAGGTTGTTGGATGCGGGCAGGTGGTCAATGCCTCTGGCCCGCGCGCGGCACGCACCGCCGCCATGGCCGGGATCGACGTGCCGGTCGAGCCGCGCAAGCGCTATTCGTGGGTGTTCGCGGCGGAACGGCCTCTGGATCAGGACTTGCCGCTGACCATTGATCCGTCCGGCGTGCATGTGCGCGAAAACGGAGGCGGTACCTATCAGGCGGGTGGGCATTCGGGGGTCGACCCGGCCGTGGAATACGATGATTTCGCGATGGATCATGCGCTGTGGCAGGATCACATCTGGCCGGTGCTGGCCACGCGCATCCCGCAGTTTGAGACGATCAAGGTTACAGCGGAATGGGCTGGGCACTATGCGATGAACACATTGGACCATAATGCGATCCTTGGGCCGCACCCGGAGGTGGAGAATTTCGTCTTTCTCAACGGGTTCTCGGGGCATGGTCTGCAACAATCGCCCGCCATGGGGCGTGGCACAGCCGAATGGCTGACATACGGGGCGTACCGAAGTCTTGATCTGACCCCCTTCCATTTCGATCGTGTTCTGGCGCAAAAGCCGATCATCGAACGGGCCGTGATATGAGGAGCGCGCAATGCTGAAGAAACTGGTTTTGACGGGAGCGGCGGGCAAGCTCGGCTCTTATCTGCGGGGGCCGCTGGCTGCAATGTGCGAGGAGTTCGTGAGCACGGACATTGCCGACAGCGTGCCCGGTCTTGCGGCAAACGAGACCTATATTAAGGCCGATCTGTCTGAACTGGCGCCGTTCGAACAGATGCTGCAAGGTGCTGATATGGTTGTGCATTTTGGCGCGATCGTGGACGAAGGCCCGTTCGAGGAATTGCTGGGGCCAAATTTCATCGGAGCGTACAACATTTGGGAGGCCGCGCATCGCAATGGCTGCCGTCGGGTGGTCTATGCCTCGTCCATCCATGCGGTTGGGATGTATCCCAAAACAGAAGCCATCGGCATCGATGTGCCGCACCGGCCCGACACGTTCTACGGGCTGGCCAAGTGCTTTGCCGAAGATTTGGGTCGGATGTATTGGGAAAAACGAGGGTTAGAGGCAGTGTGTCTGCGTATCCTGTCCTGCGCCCAAGTGACGAACCCCAGGGCCGTGGGCACATGGTTGAGCTATGACGATTGTGTGCGCCTCGTGCAGCGGGCCATCGACACGCCGATCACTGAATTTTCGATCATTTATGGCGTGTCAAACAATGACCGCGCGCCGGTCGACAATTCAGGGGCACGGCATTTGGGCTACAAGCCGCAGGACAATGCAGAGCAGTTTGCCGAGGCGATTTTTGCCGAATATGGCGCGCTTGACCCCCATGATGTGTCGAACGCGCGCCATGGAGGGCCTTTTGCGGGCATCGAACTGGGTAAATCCGCGATGTCGTTGCTCAACCTTAACAAAGATGACACGGGCAAGGGCTGAGTTGGTCTGACATCATGTGAGAGGTGTCGCAAACGGGACGGACTTTGCACGATGGACCGGATTGCCTGCGGCGAAATGCGTATCGTCCAAGGGGAACATTGTCATGAAAATCGGATTCATCGGGCTGGGAAATGTTGGGGGCAAGCTGTCGGGCAGCTTGTTGCGCAACGGCCACGACGTGGCGGTGCACGATCTGGATGCGGCGCTGGTCGCGGCCAAGGTCGGCGATGGCGCGCGTGACGGCGGCAGCCCGGCTGAATTGATGCAGACCTGCGATGCCGTGATCACCTGCTTGCCCAGCCCCGCAGCTTCGGCAGCGGTGATGGACGAGATGCTGCCGCATATCGGTCCCGGCAAGATTTGGATGGAGATGTCGACAACCGATGAGGCGGAGGTCAAACGTTTGGGCGGCGCGGTCATAGCAAAGGGCGGCGCGGCGGTGGATTGCCCGGTCTCGGGTGGCTGCCACCGGGCAGATACAGGCAATATCAGTATCTTTGCAGGCTGTGACCGGGAGACGTTCGAGCGCATTCTGCCGCTTTTGACCACGATGGGTCGGCGGGTGCTGCACACAGGCGATCTGGGATCTGCATCGGTGCTGAAGGTGCTGACCAATTACCTCGCGACCGCAAATCTTGTGTCGTGCGCCGAAGCGCTGACCGTGGCCAAGGGTGCGGGCATGGATCTGGCCGTGGCCTACGAGGCGATGGCGATCAGTTCGGGCACGTCCTTTGTGCACGAAACCGAAAGCCAGGTGATCCTGAACGGTTCCCGCGACATCTCGTTTACGATGGACCTTGTGGCCAAGGATATCGGCCTGTTTCAGGACGTGGCCGACCGGGCCGGTGTGCCGCTTGAGCTTAACCCGCTGCTGATCGAAATTTTTAACGATGGAATTGCGCGGTTTGGGCCGCGCGAATTGAGCCCGAACATCATAAAGCGGCTCGAAGAGGTCACCGGGTTGGACGTCACGGCCCCCGGTTTTCCGTCTGAAATGGTAGATGATGAACCCGAAGAGCGGGGCGCTGAAGTGATCGTGCGCCGCTGACCCTTGTGAGCGGGCCACCTGACGGGTAGGAGGCCGACATGGGCAAAGCTGCAAAACAAGACGAAGTGCTCGCCACCGTCCACTCTTCGGCCGGGCGGCGTATTCTTGGCGTCGGATCAATCTGGGTGCTGGCGGTGCTGGTGCTGTATGTGGCGGTTGTGAACCCGCCCGAGCCGGGCTGGCAGGTGTTCCTGTTTGTCGTGGGCGGCGGCGCGATCTGGATGGCGGAAAAGATGCGGCGCGCCACGTCGCACGCGATTGAACTGACCCGGTCAGAGCTGCGCGACACCCGCGGCATGGTGCTGGCACCTGTGGATCAGATCGTGAGTGTGGACCGAGGCATGTTTGCGTTCAAACCTTCCAACGGTTTTTTGCTGAAACTGTCGCATAAGGCGCCACGCAGCTGGCATCCCGGCATGTGGTGGCGGATGGGCGCGCGGATTGGGGTGGGCGGTATGACACCCGGTCATCAGGCAAAGTTCATGGCCGAGATGATCTCGGCCATGATTGCGGAGCGTGACGGCGTTTAGACGCCTGCGCACTCGTCAAAGCAGACGCGCGGCGCATAGCGGGGACGGGTGAACACGAAGTTGTGGATCTCGTGATCGCTCAGCCCCATGTTGAACGGCGGATCGTATTGCTCGAACGTCTCGACCACGACCACACGCTCTCCGTCAGGCATAACCGGCAGGTGGTTGCGCAGCGCCTCGACGGCGGCATTGTCCAGCGCAGGCACCCAGCCTTTGACCTGGCTCCAGTCGCGTTGGTATTCGTCCGCATCGGCGTCGTATTTTACGCTGGTGATGCGGATCGCAAAGTTGCTGGGCTGGGTCCACGACATATATGCGGCCATTTCGTGAATGCCTGTCAGATACGAGGTGTCCAGGGGGTTCGTTTCACGCGAAATAACGTCGCCAATGGCATAGGCCGTTTTGATGTTCAGCGAATGCGTCCGGTAGGCGTGAAAGAACGAGTACATGGACAAGTAGGCCCACATCAGCATCGGGATCACCAGAACACATTCCAGTGCGATGCTGCCGCGTTCGTTGTCGCGGAAGCGGCGCAGGAAGCGGGAAATATTCATCATGAGCTTGGCTCCTGAACAAAGACGGATACAGCGATGAGCGGATAGTACTCGTTGCCATCCTTCGTCATGGCCTCGCCCATACCGATACGGGGGAAGACCGGGTCATAGAGATAACAGGCCCGCAGGATCATCAGCGAGTGTTCCGCGCCGTGAACAAAGGACCGCGAGGGGGCCAGCGGCTGCGCGGTGTCGACACAGTCCGCGCCGCCTTCAAAGGCCACGAAACCGCGCGGATCGACCGGGTTCATCTCAAGTTTCAGATGCGCGTTGCAGTCCTGCAGGAAGCCTGACTTTTCGCAGATCATCGCCTTGACCTGCGTGTGCGTGTAATTCTGGCCCGTGTTCAGGCGAATGTCGCGCACAGCAAGGTCGAGACCGCGGTCCAGCCAGTTCTGGCGGAAAGCGTAGATGCTAAGTTCGAACGCGGACAGCAGGAGAAAGATCAGGATGGGGAACATGATCACGAATTCGATCACAGGTGCCGCCCCGTCTTCGTCGCGCCGAAAGCGGCGGAGGATAGTGCGTACTGTCCGGGTCATTGTGTGAGCCTCAGCTGGTTGATCTGTTTGGCGATAGCTTCAAAGGCTTCGGTGATCTCGACACCTTCCACGCGGAAGAAGTGGGAGGGGGACGAAGCGCAGTCTTGCATGACGCCGGCGGAGTAGTTGGTGACCTCAAAGCCGATCGACCAGACGACGATGCCTTTGTTCTTGGCCGCCGTGCAGATGTTGCTCAGCATGGTGTCGGCTTGGCCGGACGTGTACTTGGTGTAACGCCAGTTGTCCCAGCTGCCTCCGACATAGTTGTTGAGATACCAATGCAGCGGATACTTGGTCCAATGGACGCGGGCGTTGTGCCAGCTGTAGTAGTAATCGTCGATCCGCGTCGTGTTCACGTTCTGACCGTCGGTCATCAGCAGTACGGTTTTCAGCGTTTCGGTGTCCGAGTGGTCGGCTGGACGGTTGCCAAAGGCCGCGTCCACCTTGTTCTGCAAACCCAAGGCCTGCGTCACCGGGCGGAAAGACGGGTCGAGCATGGCCACGCCCCATTTCATCCCGATGTGGATGGAGGTGTTGGCACGTGCGCGGTAGTTGTTGATGCGGTTTTTGAGCGTCGTTGCGTTCTGGCTAAAGCCGATGATCTGCTCGTACTCGCGTTTCGTTTGTTCGGGGTCCGAGCTGTAATAGCCGTCGTCGCGGCCCGGGCAGCCCGGATTGGAGACGGGGTTGGAGTAGTTCCAGCCTTCGTCGAAGAACTGCATGTGCTCGTAAGTGCCGTCCATTCGCACCGTTGTGGTGGAAAAGTCGGTTTCCTCGAAATCAATGCACCAGCCGGGGTTGCCGGACCAGCGCGAGATATTCATGGCGTTAAAGATGTCCTCACCGGCGCTGACCTGCGCGGTGTAGGGGATCAACGACACAGAGATCAGGTCTGCATTCTCGGGCTTGAGAACGGTGTCGATGAACACGCCCGCCGCGTCGTGCAGGTTGTTCATCTTGTTGTCGCTGCCCATCGAGCCGGAGATGTCCAGCACCATGGAGATTTCGACATTGGACACCCGTTCTTCGGCGGCGCCACCGGCGGGCACCTGAAGTTCGGGCACGCCCATCAGGCGCATGAACTGTGTATTGGTTGTGGCGTCGGCCCGTGCGGTCACGGTACGATAGTTCAGACCTTCATCGACCGTCACGGACGTCAGGTACTGGCCCATGCCCGCCTTGTCGAAATAGTCTTGTACAACGGCGGCAGGCTCCAGCGTCTGATCGAGGTCAGCCGCCGCCAGCACCGCGCGGTCCAGCGTATTCTGTACGCGAGTCCGCATCATTTCGTTTTCCATGAGGTCAACGGCAATGCCACCTACAAGCAGCATCATCATGAGCATGTAGACCGCAAAGTAAGTAACTGTGCCGCGCTCGTCCCGTTTGAACTGTGCGACTGAGCTCCGCAAATCAGCGAGCGTCATCTGCGTTCTGTTCCATTTCCGAGGCATTTTGCACCTTCATTTCAACCAATGGGCCCAAAGCAGGCCTAATTTTCCAATCATTGGTGTGACGGCGGAATATGGCTGAAATCAGGCAAAACAACGGAGTGTTCGGGGTGTTTTTCTACGCTTTGGAACCAATACGCGGCCGAAGGGTGCATTGTGGGTCGGAATCAAGGCTTTTGCGGGGGATCGTGCGCGACATGTTGAAAATGCCAAAAAAGAGAATCTGGCGCTGGTTAACGAAACCGTCATAGCCTGCGGTCACAGACTGGCCATGCGGCCGAGTCGTGCCGGAGAGAGGAGACCCCGGATGAGCACACCCCAGGAACCGAGCTTTCGCGAGAGCGTCGACATTATGTTCAACCGCGCTGTTGCGCTGATGGACCTGCCGCCCGGGCTCGAGGAAAAGATACGTGTGTGCAATGCGACGTACACTGTCCGGTTTGGCGTGCGTCTGCGCGGGCAGATCCAGACGTTTACAGGTTACCGGTCTGTACATTCCGAACACATGGAACCGGTCAAGGGGGGCATTCGCTTTGCCTTGGGCGTTAATCAGGACGAGGTGGAGGCGCTGGCAGCGCTGATGACCTACAAATGCGCATTGGTGGAGGCACCGTTTGGCGGCTCCAAGGGTGGGCTGCACATTGATCCGCGCGAATATGACGATCATGAGATGGAACTGATCACGCGCCGGTTTGCCTATGAGCTGATCAAGCGCGACATGATCAACCCCGCGCAGAATGTGCCCGCCCCCGACATGGGCACGGGCGAGCGCGAGATGGCGTGGATTGCGGACCAGTACAAACGGATGAACACGACCGACATCAACGGCGTGGCCTGCGTGACCGGCAAACCGACCAATGCGGGCGGCATTCAGGGCCGTACGGAGGCGACCGGTCGGGGCGTGCAATATGCGCTACGCGAATTCTTCCGCGATGCCGAAGGTGTCAAAAAGGCGGGGATGAGCGGAACGCTGGATGGCAAGACGGTCGTGGTGCAGGGGCTGGGCAATGTGGGCTACCACGCGGCCAAGTTCCTCGCTGCGGAGGATGGCTGCAAGATCGTCGGGATCATCGAACGCGATGGTGCGCTGACCGATCCGCGCGGACTTGACGTGGATGCGGTTCGGAACTGGATCGCCGGGCATGGCGGTGTGGCAGGCTATGCCGACGGCACCTTTGTCGAAGACGGCTCGACCGTGCTTGAGGAGGAATGCGACATCCTGATCCCCGCCGCGCTCGAGGGGGTCATTCACATGGGCAATGCGGCACAGGTCAAGGCACCGCTGATTATCGAGGCCGCGAACGGTCCGGTGACCGCTGGCGCTGACAGCATCCTCCGGGATAAGGGCACCGTGATCATTCCCGACATGTATGCGAATGCCGGTGGTGTGACCGTGTCCTATTTCGAGTGGGTCAAAAACCTCAGCCATATCCGCTTTGGGCGGATGCAGCGTCGTCAGGAAGAGGCGCGGCACCAGTTGGTTGTGGACGAGCTTGAGCGGCTCAGCCGTCATCTGGGCGATGCGTGGAGCATGACGCCGGACTTCAAGCAGAAATACCTGCGTGGCGCGGATGAACTGGAACTGGTCCGCTCGGGCCTTGATGACACGATGCGGGCGGCCTACCAGTCGATGGCATCGGTCTGGCATGATCGCGACGATGTCGATGATCTGCGCACGGCGGCTTACCTCGTGTCCATCGGCAAGGTGGCGGACAGCTACCGTGCCAAGGGGCTCTAGCCCCAAGCGCCGTCTGGCAGTGGCCAGTTCAGACTAAAATCACTTTTTTTGCAGCGGGGCCGAATAACTCTTCGGCCCCGCGTGTAATTCATGTGAAGGCACAGCGCAGATCCTGTCCAAACCTTCGAACAACATGAATTGCACGAGCGACCCATGGCTCGTGTCCGATAACGCGTTTGCGCGAAAGGAGACATCACGTGCCTTGGTTCCCGAATTTTGAAAAAGTCATTTCCACTGGCGACACAGCGAACACGTATTTCATCGCTGTGTCAGCCAGTTCCCATTCCACATGGGGGACCATCTGATGTCTGGTTTTGCCTTCTGGAAAAAGAAACGCACGCGCAACCGTCGGCGTAACCGGGTGCAGGTGGACCGCAGAGCGGCAGTCGCCGCATGGAAGCAATTGCCCTCGTTTGCCGGGTTGCGTCTGGTCATTGGCCAGAACCATGCCGATGCCGTCATTCAGGTGTACGAGGAATATATCGAGCGCGCCGTGCGCTGGATGGACTACGAAGAGGACGCGGCGGAAATGTACGCGCCGCTGATCAACGGCTACCTGCTCTATGAGACCCGGATGATCCTCGACGTGCAGGCGCAGATCAACGGATTGTGGGCCAGATGCAGCAATTGCGAACTTGAGCCGCTTTTGCGCCGCAACAACATCGATCCATTTGAATGGCGCATTCCCACCAACCCGATGGAAGACGATCTATGGAAGGGTGTGAACTGGGTCAACAGTCATGATCCGTCGGTTGAGGCGCGCCGCAAGACGCTGCGCCTAATGATGATCCTGCACCGCGACTATGACGTGCGTCAAAAGAACACGTTCGACCGCGCCAATCATGAATTGATCGGCGCCGAAGTGATGGCCACCCCGGCTTACGCACACGGGCGCATGGTCAATCGTGGCGGTGCCTATCCCAGTTCGGCGGGGGCAAAGTGGCTCACCGAACACATTGAGCGGCTTGCCATGACACTGCAACTGACGCCGGGGGATCAAAGTCGTCGCTGGGACGATCTGGCCTGTTTTCTCTATGGGGCGTACATTCGCGCGCAATCCGCGCCGGATGGGAACAAACGCACGTCGCGCGCCATTTTCATTGCGACCCTGCGCAAGGGCGGCCGGGATATTCGCGTGCCGAACACCACTTTGGCGCAAACGCTGTTGGGGCCGAACTTTATCCGCTGACATGCTGCCGGGGAAATGTGCCGCTACATTCCGTCGCTGACGGGCCAACCTGTGTCGAAATGGGGCGGATGTGGATGCCGCCCCTTGCTACTCCTGCACAGAGTTGATGGTATTCCATCACAAAAGTGCGTGGAGGCGACATGCGGTTCTCAGGGCTCAAAATCCTGACCGAAGGGTTGACGGGCAACAAGGGCTGGGGGCCGCATTGGCGCAGCCCCGAACCCAAGCCCAACTACGACATCGTGCTGATCGGCGGTGGTGGGCACGGGCTGGCCACGGCGCATTACCTCGCCTCGGTGCACGGGATCACCAATGTGGCGGTACTGGAGCGCGGCTATCTTGGAGGTGGAAACGTCGGGCGCAACACCACAATCGTGCGCGCCAACTACATGCTGCCGGGCAATTCGGAATTCTATTCGCATTCACTGAAACTGTGGGAGGGTCTGGAGGAGGACCTGAATTTCAATGTGATGCATTCGCAGCGCGGTATCATCAACCTCGTGCATTCGGACGGGCAGCGGGACGCCTTTGTCCGGCGGGGGAATACGATGCGTGCGCAGGGTGACGACGCCGAGATGCTGACACCCGGCGATTTGCGTAAGCTGCTGCCGATGATCGATTTCGATCAGACACGCGTTCCCATTTTCGGTGGCCTCTACCACAGGCGTGGCGGCACTGCGCGGCATGACGCCGTGGCGTGGGGCTTTGCCCGGTCGGCCAGCAACCGGGGCGTAGACCTGATCCAACAATGCGAAGTGACCGGGATCGACGTGGAAAACGGTGTTGTGAGGGGCGTGCAGACCACCCGCGGTCCGATCCGGGCCAAGAAGATCGGTATGGTCGCTGCGGGCCGGTCCTCGCAAGTGGCGGCAATGGCAGGTCTGCGCTTGCCCATCGAGAGCCACGTCTTGCAGGCTTTTGTGACCGAGGGGCTGAAACCCTGCCTCGACCACGTGGTCACTTACGGCATGGGGCATTTCTATATCAGTCAGTCCGACAAGGGTGGGCTCGTGTTTGGCGGCGATCTGGATATGTATGCCAGCTATGCCTCGCGCGGGAATCTGCCGCTGGTCGAACATGTGTCCGAGGCGGCGATGACGCTGATGCCGGTGTTGGGCAAGGCGCGGATGCTGCGCAGTTGGGGCGGGGTGATGGACATGTCACCCGATGGGTCCTTTATCATCGACAAAACGGACATCGAGGGTCTCTTTGTCAATTGCGGGTGGTGCTATGGCGGGTTCAAGGCGACCCCGGCATCGGGCCACACCTTTGCGCATTTGCTGGCAACGGGGCAGCCGCACGAAACAACAGTGCGGCACCGTCTGGACCGATTCCGCACCGGACGCGGGATCATGGACGAAGAGGCCACCGGGTCTCAGCACAATCTGCACTAGGAGAGATGGTCATGGTGCAGTTGAGTATTTGGAAAGAGAAGAAGCAGGGGACCTGTTCCCGGAGGATTGTCTGATGCGCATTCCCTGTCCGATTTGCGGTGCCCGCGACCGGCGCGAGTTCTACTATCAGGGCGCCGCTGTGGCTCTGGCCCGTCCTGCGCCGGATGCAGGAGAGGCTGCGTGGGACGACTATCTGCATCTCCGTGAAAACAGTGCGGGCGATCTGGATGAGCTTTGGAGCCACGATGCGGGTTGCGGCGCGTGGTTACGGGTGACGCGCAATGTATCGAGCCATGAGGTGAAGGCAGCAGTGCTGGCGAGGGATGCGTCATGAGGGTCGAAGGTAAAGGCCTGATCGACCGGTCACAGCGGCTGTCGTTTCAGTTTGATGGCAACACATATCGCGGATTTGGAGGCGATACGCTGGCCTCTGCGCTGCTGGCCAATGACGTGCGGCATGTGGCGCGATCGTTCAAGTATCATCGGGCGCGGGGGATTTTGACCGCAGGCTCCGAAGAGCCGAATGCGCTGGTGACTGTTGGTAGGGGCCCCGATACAGACCCAAACGTGCGGGCGACGGTGCAGGAAATCTATGACGGGTTGGAAGCGCGTCCGCAGAATGCGTGGCCGTCGCTGGGATTTGATCTGTTGAGCGTGAACGATTTGGCCGCGCCATTTCTGGGGGCCGGGTTCTATTACAAGACGTTCATGTGGCCACGCGCGTTTTGGGAGCGGCTTTATGAGCCGTTCATTCGGCGGGCGGCGGGCTTGGGGGCACTGGGCGCAGAGGCGGACGGTGATCACTATGAAAAGGCCTATGCGTTCTGTGATCTGTTGGTGGTCGGTGCGGGTCCTGCCGGATTGATGGCTGCGTTGACAGCTGCGCGCGCAGGGGCGCGGGTCATTCTGGCAGATGAGGATTTCGTGATGGGTGGGCGGCTCAACGCGGAAACGCTGGAGATTGGGGGCGCGCCCGGACACGCTTGGGCGGCGGAGGCTGTGGCGGAACTCGCAGCTATGGACACTGTTCGGCTGATGACGCGCACGACGGTTACCGGGGCCTATGACGGCGGCACCTTTGGCGCGCTGGAGCGCGTGGCGCATCACCGGACACGCCCCGAGGGTGGGGTCAAGGAGACGTTCTGGCGGATTGTTGCGCGGCGGTCCGTGCTGGCGGCGGGTGCGCTGGAGCGGCACATCGCGTTTCGAAACAATGACCGTCCGGGCGTGATGATGGCGGGGGCTGTGCGCGCGTATTTGAACCGGTGGGGTGTGGCACCGGGCAAGGCAATCACGGTCTTTGCCAACAATGACGATGCACACCGGACGGCGCGGGATATGGTCGAAGCAGGTGTGCATGTGGCTGCTGTGGTCGACAGCCGCGCAGATGCGGTCGCGCAGGGCGATTACAGGGTCATTGCGGGCAGTCAGGTCACCGGCGCAGAAGGCCGCAGGGGTCTTGAGGCGATTTCGGTCGATGGACCCGCCGGATCTGAGAAGATCGCGACGGATTGTCTGGCGGTGTCTGGCGGCTGGAACCCGACGGTGCATGTGACGTGCCATATGAACGGGCGCCCCACATGGTCGGATGACATCGCATCATTTGTACCCACACCCGGAGCCATTCCGGGAATGATCGCGGCGGGGGCCTGCAATGGCGCTTTTTCGACAGCGGCCTGTTTGGCGGCGGGGGCATCGGCGGCACGCGAGAGCCTTGAGGCTTTGGGCTTGCGCGCGGAGGACAGCATTGTGCCAACAGCCGAAGATGCGCCATACGCCATCGCGCCGCTTTGGGCCGTGCCGGGCAAGGGGCGCGCGTGGTTGGATTTCCAAAACGATGTGACGGTCAAGGATGTGAAGCAGGCGGCGGCGGAAAACTATGCCTCCGTCGAGCATATGAAGCGTTACACGACCCAAGGCATGGCCACGGATCAGGGCAAGAATTCGAATGTCGCGGCACTTGCCGTGCTGGCAGATGCAACAGGGCGCGGCATTCCAGAGACGGGGACAACGACATTTCGACCGCCCTTTGGCCCCGTGGCGCTGGCGGCACTGGGGGCCGGCGCGCAGGGCACGGGGTTTGCGCCTGAGCGCAAGACAACCAGCCATGCGGCCTCGATGGACATGAAAGCGCCAATGATTGCAGCCGGGCTTTGGTATCGCCCGTCGTATTTCCCGCGGGACGGAGAAACGTCGTGGCGGCAATCCTGTGATCGTGAGGTCGGCTATGTGCGCGAGGCAGTGGGCGTCTGTGATGTCTCGACGCTTGGCAAGATCGACATTCAGGGGCCGGATGCAGGCAAATTGCTGGATTTCGTCTACACCAACATGTTTTCGACGCTCAAAGAGGGGCGCGTGCGCTATGGGCTGATGCTGCGCGAGGACGGGTTTGTCATGGATGATGGCACCACCGCGCGGTTGGGGCCTGCGCATTTTGTGATGACCACGACCACCGCTGCGGCGGGTCAGGTGATGCGGCATCTGGAGTTTGTCAGTCAGGCGCTGCACCCGGAATGGGATGTGCGGATCATGTCGGTGACCGAACAATGGGCGCAGTTCGCTGTGGCGGGGCCGCAGGCGCGGGCGCTGCTGAACGGGATGCTTGACCAACCCATCGACAATGAAAGCTGGCCGTTCATGGCGTGCGGGGCCATTTCCATCGGGGGTGTCACGGGGCGGCTGTTCCGCATCTCGTTTTCGGGGGAACATGCCTATGAGGTCGCTGTGCCCGCGCGGTTTGGGGCGAGCCTGTTTGCGGCGCTTGTTGAGGCCGCCGATACTATGGGCGGCGGCGCGTACGGGATGGAAGCGTTGAACGTGCTGCGGATCGAAAAAGGGTTCATCACCCATTCCGAGATCGACGGTCGCGTGACGGCGGCGGACATCGGCATGGCCCGGATGCTGTCGGCCAAAAAGGATTTCATCGGCAAGACGATGGCGGCCCGGCCCGGTCTGGTCGAGCAGGGGCGCGCGCAATTGGTCGGCCTGAAACCCGTTGGCCCGGTCAGGCAACTGACCGGTGGGGCCAAGATCTATACCGATGGCGAAGAGCCGGTGCGTGCGCATGATCAGGGCTATGTCACCTCTGTCGGCTTTTCACCGAGCTTTGGGCATTTCCTCGGCCTTGGATTTGTCCGCGACGGTCAGGCGCGTCATGGCGAGGTGTTGCAGATGGTCGACCACCTGCGGGACATCCGTACACGGGTGGAAATTTGCGATCCGGTGTTTCTGGACCCAGAGGGAGGGCGCGCGCGTGGTTGACTTGGTGGCCGAGACCCCGCTGCGCGGGATGACCGAAACGACCATTGGCACGGTGACGCTGGCTGAGGTTGACCTTGGCACGCTTACCTCGATCGCGCCCTACACGGGCAAGACCATTGGCGATGTGTTCAAGGACGCCCATGGCATGGCGTGGCCCGGTCCGGGCCGCGCCACGGGCAAGACGGGCGCGCGGGCGATCTGGTTTGGCCGTGAGATGGTGATGTTGGCGGGGCCTGAACCGGATGCAGCTCTCAATGCCTATGGGGCGATGACGCTGCAAAGCGATGCGTGGGCGTGCGTGACGCTGTCCGGCGCGGAAGTGGAGGCTGTTTTGGCGCGGCTGGTACCGCTGGACCTGTCTGCCGAAGCATTCAAGCGTGGCCATACCGCGCGCACGCTGATCCAGCACATGACCGGGTCTGTCACGCGGATCGGGGCGGATACATTCCTGTTGATGGTGTTCCGGTCAATGGCGGGCACCCTGCGTCACGATCTGGAAAGGGCCATGGAAAGCGTCGCGGCGCGCCTGTAGACTGCGCCGAACGATTCCGAAGGAGCCTCGCCCACCATGACCCGTTTCGCCCTGTCCTGTGCCGCCGCCTTGTTTGCGCTTCCCGCCTTTGCCGATGAAAAGGCCGAAAGCTGCGGATATCAGGCCGAGGTGGTCGCCGCCGTCCAGCAGGCCCGTCTTGACCGCGTGCCCGAACGAGAGGTCAGCGCGCATATCCTCGCGCAAGAGCCCACGTGGCCGGAACGGTTCAACAACGCGATCCCACTGATTGCGCCGTGGGTCTACGAGCAAAAGCGCCGGGTGATCCGCAAAGAGGACCTGTCGGCTGCATGGAACGAGCTGTGCCTACAGCAATAGGCTCGACTCTGGCCCCTGCGACCCCATTATATAGAGCATGAGCCTGCCCCCCGGATTCCTTGATGAATTGCGCACGCGCCTGAGCCTTGGTCAGGTGGTGGGCCGCAAGGTGATGTGGGATGCGCGCAAGTCCAATCAGGGCAAGGGCGATCTGTGGGCGCCATGCCCGTTTCACCACGAAAAGACTGCGTCCTTCCATGTGGATGACCGCAAAGGGTATTACTACTGCTTTGGCTGCCACGCCAAAGGGGATGCCATCTCCTTTGTGCGGGAGACGGAAAATGTTGGTTTCATGGCGGCGGTGGAAATTCTGGCTGGTGAGGCCGGGATGCCCATGCCTGAACGCGATCCGCGCGCGCAAGAAAAGGCGGACCGGCGCACGATGCTGGCGGACGTCATGGAAATGGCGGTGCAGCATTTCCGGCTGCAACTGAAAACGGGGGCCGCAGCAGCAACGCGGGATTACCTCGAAGCGCGCCGGGGTCTGGGCCCCGACGCGTGGGACCGGTGGGAGATCGGGTTTGCGCCGGATACGTGGCAGGGTCTTTGGGACGCGCTCAAGGCCAAGGGGGTTGAGGACGATCTGATCCTTGCCGCAGGTCTGGCCAAGCCCAGTCAAAAGGGCGGCAAACCTTATGACACGTTCCGGGGCCGTATCATGTTCCCGATCCGCGATGCGCGCGGGCGCTGTGTGGCCTTTGGGGGGCGGGCCATGGACCCCAATGACAACGCAAAATACCTGAATTCGCCCGAGACAGAATTGTTTGACAAGGGCCGCACCCTTTACAACCACGGTCCTGCGCGGACCGCTGCGGGCAAAGGCCAGCCGTTGATCGTGGCCGAAGGGTATATGGATGTGATCGCGCTGGCCGAACATGGCTTTGGCGCGGCGGTGGCGCCGTTGGGCACTGCGGTGACGGAACATCAGTTGGCCATGCTGTGGCGTATTGCCGATGAGCCGGTCATCGCGCTGGACGGCGATACCGCGGGTATCCGGGCGGCCATGCGCCTTATTGATCTGGCGCTGCCATCCCTTGAGGCCGGCAAAAGCCTGCGCTTTGCTCTGATGCCTGACGGGCAGGACCCGGATGATCTGCTGAAATCGCAAGGGGCGGCCGCGCTGCAAAAGCTGCTGGAGGCAGCCCAGCCCATGGTGAAACTGCTGTGGCAACGCGAAACCGAAGGCAAGAATTTTGACAGTCCCGAGCGTAAGGCGGCGCTCGACAAGGCCCTGCGCGACAAGATCAAGCTGATCCAAGACCCTTCGATCCGCCAGCACTACGGTCAGGAAATCAAGGACCTGCGCTGGCAACTCTTCCGCCCGCAGCGCGGCCCCCAAGCCCGGCGTGCGTGGAATGCGCCGCCCACTGCGCTGCCCAGCACCAAATCGTCCGTGCTGGCCCAAGCGGGGACCGACACCACGGATGACCTGCGCGAAGCGGTGATCCTTGCCGCGCTGATCCTGACCCCTGATGTGGCCGAAGAGTTCGAAAGTGGGATCGAAGATTTGCCCTGCCGCGACCACACGCACCGGACGCTGCGCGACCTGATTCTCCGCCACAGCACAGGTGGCCCGGAGGTGTTGCGCGAAAAGATTATCAGCGCACTGGGGCCGGATGCCCTTGATAATCTGCTGTCTGCGCGCCATGTGGCCATTGTCCCCTGTGTTCGCACACCCGGCGATGCCGACATGGCCCGCATGACCGTGGCCGAAGAGCTCGCAAAACTCAGCGCGACGAGGGGTTTGGACGCAGAGATTGCGGATGCGGTACAGGACCTCGAAGGGGTGGCCGATGAAGGTGTGACATGGCGCCTGAGCCAAGCTGCCGATGCTGCATCCCGCGCCGTTCGGAGCGGGCAGGAAGACAACGCAGAATACGACACGGGCGACAACGGCGCCCGTATCAGCCGTCAGGAACGCGACGCATTCGCCGCCCTGATGGACCAAATCAGGTTCTCAAAGCCGGGACGGTGATGCGTTTTGGCCGCGAAACCTTAGGAAAATGCAGCTAGATGGGTGGCCGAATCACTCAAAGCGCTAAATGATTCTCTAAGCGAATCACACGGGGGTGATTCGCCAAGGAGCCCCGATCAGAGGAGCCCGGCATGGCCGCGAAAGACACGAACGAAGACGCCAAGACCGAAGACCAGGACAACGCCCACTCGCTCGATATGAGTCAGGCCGCCGTCAAGAAGATGATCGGTGAGGCCCGCGAAAAAGGGTACATCACCTACGATCAGCTAAACACGGTGCTGCCGCCCGATCAGGTCAGTTCCGAACAGATCGAGGACGTGATGTCGATGCTGTCCGAAATGGGCATCAACATCATCGAAGACGAAGAGGCCGAAGAGGAAGAGCAAAAGGGCTCGACCGAGGTCACCACAACCGAAGGCACTCGCGATCTGACGCTGGGGGCCACGGGTCAGGAAAAACTGGACCGGACCGACGATCCTGTCCGCATGTATCTGCGCGAGATGGGCTCGGTTGAATTGCTGAGCCGCGAGGGCGAGATTGCTATCGCCAAACGCATCGAGGCAGGCCGCAATACTATGATCGCGGGCTTGTGCGAAAGCCCTCTGACCTTTCAGGCCATCACCATCTGGCGTGACGAGCTTTTGTCAGAAGAGATCTTGTTGCGCGATGTGATCGACCTTGAGGCGACATTTGGCAACCAATTGGGTGAGGATGGCGAGGTTCAGGAACCTGTCGTGCAGCCCGCCGGCGCCACAGAAGAAAAAACTGACGACAGCCCGGAACTCGACGCTGACGGCAACCCGATTGCCAAAGATGACGACGACGACGAGGACGATCAGGCCAATATGTCGCTGGCAGCGATGGAAGCCGCTCTCAAGCCGCAAGTGCTTGAAACGCTGGATGTGATCGCAAATGACTACGCACAACTGAGCGAGATGCAGGACAATCGCATCTCTGCCACGTTGAACGAGGATGGCTCGTTCTCCTCTGGCGACGAAGAGATTTACCAGAAATTGCGATCCGAGATCGTGGCACTGGTCAACGATCTGCACCTGCATAACAACCGGATTGAAGCGCTGATTGACCAGCTTTATGGCATCAACCGCCGGATCATGCAGATCGACAGTTCCATCGTGAAACTCGCCGATCAGGCGCGCATCAACCGCAAGGAATTCGTAGACGCTTATCGCGGGCGCGAGCTTGATCCCGGCTGGCTGGACGAGATGGGCGAGAAATCAGGGCGCGGCTGGCAGATGTTCATCGAACGCTCCGCCGAAAAGGTTGAAGAGCTGCGGGCCGATATGGCGCAGGTTGGCCAGTATGTGGGCCTCGATATTTCTGAATTCCGCCGCATCGTGCAACAGGTCCAGAAGGGCGAGAAAGAAGCCCGTCAGGCCAAGAAAGAAATGGTCGAGGCGAACCTGCGCCTCGTGATTTCCATCGCCAAGAAGTACACCAATCGCGGCCTGCAATTCCTTGACCTGATTCAGGAGGGGAACATTGGCCTGATGAAAGCGGTCGACAAATTCGAGTACCGCCGCGGCTACAAGTTCTCGACCTATGCCACATGGTGGATTCGTCAGGCGATCACCCGGTCCATCGCGGATCAGGCGCGCACCATTCGTATCCCGGTGCACATGATCGAGACAATCAACAAACTGGTCCGTACGGGCCGCCAGATGCTGCACGAGATCGGCCGCGAACCGACGCCGGAAGAACTGGCGGACAAGCTGCAAATGCCGCTGGAAAAGGTCCGCAAGGTGATGAAAATCGCCAAGGAACCGATCTCGCTCGAAACGCCCATCGGCGACGAGGAAGACAGCCAACTTGGCGATTTCATCGAGGACAAAAATGCGGTTCTGCCGCTGGACAGCGCCATTCAGGAAAACCTGAAGGAGACGACAACACGCGTTCTCGCTTCACTTACACCGCGAGAGGAACGTGTGCTGCGGATGCGCTTTGGCATCGGCATGAACACCGATCACACGCTCGAAGAGGTGGGCCAGCAGTTCAGCGTGACCCGCGAACGAATCCGCCAGATCGAAGCAAAGGCTCTGCGCAAGCTCAAGCACCCCAGCCGCAGCCGCAAATTGCGCAGCTTCCTCGATCAGTGACCAGAATGCGGGCTGCCCGAATGGCCGCCCGCATCACAGAAGTGGAGGTTTTGCCATGTCGCTCCTGTCGCGCCTGCTGGGACGCAAAGACGCGCCCGCGTCAGAGCCTGTGTGCGAAACTTATGGTGATTTTCGCATCTACCCCGAGCCTATGGCCGAAGGAAATGTCTACCGCATCGCGGCACGGGTCGAGACAGAGGTGAATGGTGAGACCAAAACGCACATGCTTGTGCGTGCAGATACTTTGAACGATCACGACAGTGCGGTCACGGCTTCCATTGGCAAGGCCAAACAGGTGATCGACGAACAGGGACTGCGTATTTTCCGCTGAGTCGGGCAGCACAGGCAACCGCGGGGGTCGCCCATGCCGGTTTCAAATGTCACCTTTCGCTGACCGCGTCCTGGCCGTGCGTTCCGTCCGGGCCGCTAACGGGTACATTGCAGTTCCGGGACATTATCCTGCGCGTCACTGCGTCGGCATCAGGAACACTTCGCGCACAGCGCAGCGCGGGTCAGCGTCAATTGCGAGCATCACCGCATCCGCCACGTCTTCAGGCTGTAGCTTGTCCGGTTTCGCCTCGTCAAAAAACGCCGTATCGACCATCCCCGGAGCAACCACCGTACACCGGCCACCCCATTCCGCCATCTCTTCGGCAAGGTTGCCCGCGTAACCGTGAATGAACCACTTTGACGCGCCGTAGATCGAGCCCTTGATATGGCGCCGGCCTGCGGCGGAACCCGTGAGAACCATGTGCCCCTTGGTCTGGCGCAAGCGAGGCAGGGCGGCTTTGGCGGTATAGAGGACGCCCATAATATTGATGTGGATCATCTCGTGCCATTCGTCGGGGTCGCCCTCTTCCGATCCGGCGGTGTTCAGGCCCTTGCCCGCATTGGCAAATACGGCATCGACCTGCTCCAATTGGTCCAGTGCACGGGTCAGGTCGTCCATCTTGGTGACGTCACCCGGCAACACGGTTGCGTTGTCTCCAATCTGATCTGCGATCTTCTTGAGCTTGTCTTCGGACCGGGCGAACAGTCCCACATGCCAGCCCGCAGCGGCTGCCGCCTTGGCCGTCGCGGCGCCGATGCCTGAACTGGCCCCCGTGATAAAAATTGTTTTGGTCATTGTGCTCTCCTTTGCGTGCGCTACTCAGTCAACCCGCACGGCGGGGGATGGTTTCATGCAAAAGGTATTTGAATGGCAGACGTCAGGTCCGGGATTGTACGAGGTGACGCGCGAGGTTGACGCGTGGGTCACGGGTGATGGTCTGCTGACCTTGTTTGTTCAGCACACCTCCTGTTCCTTGATGATCCAGGAAAATGCGGATCCCGAGGTCCGGACGGACCTTGCGGCATTCTTTCACCGTCTGGTCCCGCCGACCACCGATCCGTCGATGTCGTATTTGACCCACACCTACGAAGGGCCGGACGACATGCCTGCGCACATCAAGGCGGCACTGCTGCCCACGAGTTTGCAAATCCCGGTGGCAGGTGGACGCATGGCGTTGGGCACGTGGCAGGGCATCTACCTATTCGAACATCGTGACGCACCCCATGTCAGACGGGTCATCGGACACTTGGCTTAGCGAATCCGGGCATATGGGTTAACCTTGATGCCAAAGGAGTGTGACCTGTGCTCAAACACTTTGCCATCCTTGCCCTCGCAGCGCTGCCAACGGTGGCCCATGCCGAACGGATCATCTTTCGCGAACTGATTGTCATCCCGGTTCGCCAGATCGATGCGACCCGTTTCGAAGTGATCGAAGCGGACGGCGCGGGCGGTATGCAGATGTGGTGCGCGGCGGGGATATTCTCGCGCAAGGTGATGGGCCTGCGAGGGGGCGACCTGACGATCGTGCAAGCGCGCGGGCCATCGGCGAATTATCCGGGCCGCAAGAGCGTGATTTTCACGACACAACCCGTGGCGAACCCGAAATCCTCCTATTCTACGGGCGTGCGCACCGAAGGGCTGCAATTCAGCATGACCCACGCCTATGCGCAATGTCGGTCCATGCTGCCTGACCGGGTGGTGCGGGTGCGCGTTTTACGGCCATGACGTTGCACCGCTCATGTTGCGGTGGCATTTCCCCCCTACCCAAAACCTAGGCAAGCCCGTATAGTTTCGTGGACAAGGGGGAACACCCCCACTACAGGCGGGACGAACGAAGAGGGGATGGGCCATGCGCTGTCCATTTTGCGGCAATATCGACACTCAGGTAAAAGACAGCCGACCGGCTGAGGATCACGTTTCGATCCGGCGGCGGCGGTTCTGCCCGGCATGTGGTGGTCGGTTCACCACATATGAACGCGTGCAGTTGCGCGATCTGGTGGTTATCAAATCCAACGGCAAACGCGAAGATTTCGACCGCGACAAGCTGGAACGCTCCATCCGCATTTCGATGCAGAAACGGCCCATCGACCCCGAACGCATCGACCAGATGATTTCCGGTATCGTGCGGCGGCTTGAATCCATGGGCGAGACGGACATCCAGTCAAAGCAGATCGGCGAGATCGTCATGGAAGCGCTGAACCGCATCGACACGGTGGCCTATGTGCGCTTTGCCAGTGTTTACAAGAACTTCCAAGCGGCTGACGACTTTGACAAGTTCGTCGCAGAGCTGCGGCCTGACGGCGCCACGGACGAGTGAGCCGGGCGCGCGACACGCGCTTTATGCTGCTCGCCTTGGGATTGGGGCGGCGCGGGCAGGGGCGCTGTGCGCCCAATCCTGCGGTTGGATGCGTGATCGTTCAGAAGGGCAGGATTGTCGGTCGCGGCTGGACGCAGCCCGGCGGGCGGCCCCATGCGGAAACTGTAGCACTGGCGCAAGCCGGAACGGCGGCGCGTGGCGCCGAAGTCTATGTGACGCTTGAGCCATGCGCCCATCACGGCCAGACACCGCCCTGTGTTGATGCGCTGATTGCCGCAGGGGTGGCACGCGTCGTGATTGCGGTGCCCGACAGCGACCCACGCGTGGACGGACAGGGCATTGCGGCGCTAGAGGCTGCCGGGATCACCGTGGAAACAGGTCTGTGCGCGGACGAAGCAAGCGCCGATCTGGCCGGGTTTTTCCTGAAGACAGAGCAGGGCCGTCCCGAAGTAACGCTCAAACTTGCCAGCAGTTTTGACGGTCGCATCGCCACCGGCACCGGCGAAAGCCAGTGGATCACCGGCTCTGACGCGCGCCGCTTGGTACACGCGATGCGCGCACGGCACGATGCCGTGATGGTTGGCGGCGGCACAGCGCGCCACGATGACCCGTCCCTGACCGTGCGTGACCTTGGCATCGCAGCGCAGCCCGCGCGCGTGGTCGTGTCCCGGCGTCTCGACCTACCCTTGATGGGGCAACTGGCCCGCACCGCGCATGAATTACCGGTGATCATATGCCATGGCAAAGACGCCGATCCGATGCTGTGCCAGACGTGGCGCGATCTGGGTGCAACCTTGCTGCCCTGTGCCACCTCCGCCGGGCAGCTTGAGGCGCGGGACGTGGTGCAGCAACTGGGCGCGCACGGGCTGACGCGCGTCTTCTGCGAAGGCGGCAGCGCGCTCGCGGCGTCTCTGATCGACGCTGATCTTGTTGACCGGCTCATTGGATTCACGGCCGGTTTGGCCATCGGTGCCGAAGGTCTGCCCAATATCGGCGCTCTGGGGCTGAGCAAGTTAGACACCGCACCGCGCTTTGCGCTGGCGTCGGTCCGGCCTGTCGGACCCGATATTGTGCACGAATGGGTCCGTTCAACGCCACAGATGTGACTGACTGGCCAGCAAGCCTTGTAACTTTGACAGCGTGCGGTTTGCCAGACCCCGGCGCGGCACATCATCCCGGCGCAACCGGTCCACGATGACCTCAACCGGGCAGGCCGTTCGGGTCACCGGATCAAAGTAGCGGGGATAGTCGATGAGCGTTGCGTGCACGAGGCCCAGCAGCGGCACGTCCTCACGCCGCCGTGGCGGTACTGTGCCACGATCTTCGGTCAGGCCCCATCCGGCGTAAAAGGGCGCGCCGGTTGTGACCACATGCACGCCCCGCATCAGCGCCTCGAACCCCGAAAGCGATGTCATGGTCCACACGGTATCAACCTTGTCCAGCAGCGCGGCAATGTCTGCGTTTTCGGCCACCACATCCGCCAGCGCGCTTGCATCTACCGCGCCGCGGCGCAGCCCCGCTTCAACATCTGGATGCGGCTTGTAGATCAGCGTGGCATCCGGGTGTGCCGCACGTGCAGCGGCCAAAAGGGCCGCGTTTGTGTTGACCTCTCCCGCGCCGAGGCGCACGGATGCGTCATCCTCGACCTGTCCAACCACCAGAACGCGCGGCCCATCGGGCATATCCGGGACGGCCCCGCCCAGATTGTATTTGCTCAGCGCATTTTGCGTCAGTGCCGCGACCAGTCGTTCGGCGCGCAGGCTTTGGTCGGGGCGCAGGGTGCGCCGCGCGCGGATCATGTCTTCGAGATCGCTGGCGCGTGCGGGGTCATAGTAGATGCCCTTGGCATCGGTCACCAATGACAGCGGCGGCACAAGTGCGGCACCCAACCCGCGCGACCGGAGAAAGCCGTCCTCGACCCGCACCGCGTCCGCGTGGCCAACCTCTGCCTTGCCTGCCCAGACCATCCACGGCTGTCCCTTGGCGCGAGCGCGGGCCAGGGTGTCCTCGAACGTAACGGCTTTCCACTGTCCAAAGGCCTGTTGCAGGGGCGCGCGTTTCCACAGGCGCATCCCGCTCGCCACCCAGCCCCGGTGGTCGGCGCGCCAGGCGCGGGTTTCGGCGGCCAGCGCCTCCATCGCGGTTTCGAGGCCGCACAAACAGTCGCGATGCGGATCGTACCATGTGGGGTACAGGATCATCGCTGCCGCAAAGATCTGCGCCCGCGTCAGATTGCGCTGGCGGCGCTGGACGGGAAACTCATCCTGCGTGAGGCCCCATCCGGCATAAAACGGCTGACCAAAAACGCGCGGTTTGTGCCCTGCTAGGATCGCCTCGAACCCCAGACCAGACGACACCGTATAGACGCCCACCGCCCCTTCCATCAGGGTCCACGGGCTGACCGGATCGCTGCAAAATGACACGCGGTCGTTCAGGTCGGCATCCGTGAAATAGCCGGGGCGGTGCCCTGCACGGGTTTCGGGATGTGTCTTGATCACGATGCGTGCGCCGGGGTGTTCGTCCAGTGCAACGAAAAGCATCTCACGAAACCGGTTGCGGTCGGCGCCGGACGCGGTGACGGACGCATCGCCAAAGGTCTGGTCGATCACCAGCACATAGCCGGGGTCAGGCACAGGGCGCGCGGGGTCAAAGGCGGTGTATTTGCTCAAATGCGCCTCGGCCATCCGCGCCATTGCGCCGCGCGCGCGGTCCAACAAAGCGCTGTCATCAAGCGGGTGCGTGGTCAGCATCACCTCAAGGTCAGAAGGATGTGCAGGGTCGAAATGCGCGCCTTTGTGATCAATGAGCAGACCCAGCGGCGGTGCGCCCGCGCGCCCGGGAAACAACGACCGTAGGAACGCATCCTCCACCCGGACCACAGGGACATCATGGCGGGTGGCGGCGGCCAGTCCGCGATGCGCGGTGGGTGAATTGCCCCAGACGCCGATCAGATCATTCGCACCGGGCCGCCCCACGCGGATGGTATAGCCCGCGTGGTGCAGGATGCGCCGCAGGCGGCGCTGGGTCAGAAATCCACCATTGTAAACATAAAGCCGCCGGGCCTTTTCAGGTCCGGCGGCCTTGGTGTCCGTGCCGGTCATAGGCGCGGCGTCAGTTGCCGCTCACGCTGGTCGAGAGCTGGTTGATGCCCGCCACCGGTGTCGTGAGCGCGGTGATGATGCGCGAGAATTGCGTGTAGGGCGCTTCGGTCACATAGACGGTATCGCCATTGCGGATCACAAAGTCGCGCGCCTGAAACAGCCCGTTGGGTTGGGTCAGGTCCAGCACGTAAACCATGCGTTGCGCGCCAATCAGGTCGTCGCGACCAAGCACCACGTTGGAAATTTCCGCCGGTTCGTTGCGCAGCACAAAGACGCCGGTTGGGTCGGCTGTCGTGGCCGACAGCCCCCCCACTTGCGCGATGGCCTCAATGGCGCTGAGCGTCGGGCTTTCAAATGGGATGCGGGCCTGACCGCCCGTTGCACCCAGAACGGTAAAGGCGCGCGTGTCCTCTTCGACCAGAATGCGGTCTCCGGCGCGCAGTGCAATGTCCAGTTCCGGATGATCGTAGAGATCTTGCAGGCGGATCTGGCTGCGCACGTTGCCGCGGATGACGGTGACTTGGGCCACTTCGGGTTCGATGGTCACGCCGCCCGCGCGGGCGAGCATCGTGGCAAGGGTGCGGGTGGGACGTTCTATCGCGAACACCCCCTGAGCGCCGACGGCACCGATCAGCGATACGGTGGCACCGTCGCCCGCAACACGGCGGACCTGCACCTGCGGATCGGGCGTCTGTTCTTCGAGACGGTTGGTGATGATGCGGCGGATCGCTTCGGGCGTGTTGCCTGCTGCGCGGATGCGGCCCGCATAGGGCACAAAGATAAAGCCAGCGCCGTCCACCTGCACCTCTTCGAGGATGGTGGAGTTTGCACCTTCGCCCGCCAGCAGGCCATCGTCGACATTTTCCCATATGGTCAGACCCAGAACGTCACCGGGCCGGATCGTGTCGGACCCCACAAGCCCCGCATTCACAAGGTTTTCCGAAAAGCCCAAGGCGGGTGTCACGGCAGTGGCCCGCGTCACGCGGTCATTCACCGCCACGACAAAGGCGTCGCCTTCTTTTTGTACGGAGCCTGCGAAAATCTCGCGTTTGTTGGGGCCGACGCGCGGCAGACCACAGGATGCGACCAGCGTGCAAATCAAAAACAACGCGACGACGCGCGCCCAGCGGAATGTCGGGAAAGTCACTGCTTGGTCTCCTCGACCTGATTTTCTGCCTCGCGGTGCCAGTTTGCAGCACCTGATTATTGTTGTCTGGCCCGATTTTTCGGTGCCAATTGCGTGTCAACCTACCGGAGTCACGATCAAAAATCCAGCCATAGGGGTTGTGCCGCTCATGTGACCAACCGCAACTGTTGCCTTGGGGCCGCGGTGCCGGAGGCGAGTGCATCATAGGGATCTTCGGGCGACAGCATCATGTCGACAACCTGTCGCAACAATTGCCTGCGCCCGCGGGCCGAATAGAAGCCGCCGGGCAACTGGCTCGTTTCCAGCAGGTAGCGGCGGTAATCCTTGTAGGCGCGGCTGTCCGGGCGACTGGCCCCGGCAAAGAAATCCGGCAAGGGCTGATCGCTGACAAATTCTGGTTTCGCGAACACGGCGCGGCCAAAGACCTTGAGCGGGATGCCGCGCCACAGCACCTGTTGAGCAGCCGTGGAGTTTACTGTCACGGCACTGCGCGCGTCGTTCAAAAGCTGGGCGAGCTTGCCGCCGCGCACGTAATGGACCCGGTCTTGCAGACCCTTTTGGCGGGCCAGTTGGCGGATGGTGCGGCGGATCGGTGTGCGCCCATCTTCGAGCGGGTGCGCCTTTATCACGAGGTGGTGGTGCCCCGGCGCGCCCTTGGCAAAACCGTCGATGACCAGTTCCAGAAAGTCGGTCATGGTGGAAAAGGGCGAGTGTTCCTGAAAGCTGCTGTCATGTTCGAGCTGCAGGAGTGCGAGGTGGTAGGGAAACCCACCATATCGGATGCGCAGTGTCGCCTGTACCCGGTCCAGCGTTTGGAACGGCATCAGCAGCAAGCGTTTGAGATACAACTGGAATTCCTTGGCCACAGTGAGCGAGCGATGTGGTTGGAAATTACGGTAATCGCCGTTTCGGAACATCACGAACCAGTGGTAGAGCGCGCCGTAAAAGACATGCTGGCGCATGTCGCCCCAGTGACCGGGGGGCAAGGGCGCCTCCATATCCGACAGGGCAAGTGCGGCCTGCATGTCCGCGACGGACATGTCCATCAACCGGGAGTTTCCGTTGGTGCCGCCCCGCTCATACGTGACCCAATAGGGCCGCATATACCCCTCTTCGAAGACATGGACGGTCAGGCCCCGGCGCTCGGCCTCGGCCACCGCTTCGGCGTGAACGGGACGCACGTCGCCATAGAGCACAATGTCGGTGACGGCCTTGTCATCGATCAGCCGGGCAAATGTGGCAGGCCAGTCTGTGGCGGTGCCGCGATAGGGGATGTAGCTGCGCGGGTGAAACCAGAAGGCGCGGTCTCCCGCGTTGAAGCCCACACGCCACACAGCAGAACCCGCACGGCGCAGCATCGCGCCCAAGCGGTGAAAGAAGGGCCCGTGAGGTCCCTGCAGAAACAGGAACACGCGTGTGTCGGGGGCGGTCAATGTCATCTCGTTTCTAATACGCGGCATGTCGTTAACCCAAGATGAACAGGTGACTGGGGCGATTTTATGGCTCATGGCGCGGTTTAACGCAAATGGCTGGGCTCTTGCCCTTGGACGTTGCCGCAGCTACCTCGGTCGCAAGCGTGGGAGATATGGCATGTTCACAGGCATTATCACGGATATCGGCACCATCACACAGATGGTCGAGGAAGGCGATCTGCGGGTCCGGATCGGCACAGGGTATGACACAGACACTATCGATTTGGGCGCGTCGATTGCGTCTGATGGTGTGTGCCTGACGGTCGTCGATCTGGGCCCCGACTGGTACGAGGTGCAGGTGAGCGCCGAAACGGTGTCAAAGACCAACTTGTCGTCATGGGCTGTAGGAAAGCGCGTGAACCTTGAACGCGCGTTGCGTGTGGGTGACGAATTGGGCGGGCATATCGTATCCGGCCATGTGGACGGCGTGGCCGAGGTGGTTTCGGTCAAGGACGAAGGTGACAGCACACGGGTGCAGTTGCGCGCGCCAGAGGCGCTGGCGCGGTTCATCGCGCCCAAAGGGTCGGTTGCGCTGAACGGGACATCCCTGACCGTGAACGAGGTCGAGGGGGCGGTGTTTGGTATCAATTTTATCCCCCATACCAAACAGGTTACGACCTGGGGTGATGTGGCCGTTGGCGATGGTGTGAACCTCGAGATCGACACGCTGGCCCGCTATGTCGCCCGCTTGGCCGAGGTCGGCTGAGCCAAAGGACAGGCTGCGCCTGACACGATTCTGGTGCGAATGGCTGCCGTGCTCGCATCATGTTGTGGTGCGGGTGGGCGGCTGACCGGCCCTCCCGGGGGGGGATTTTTGGGGACAGAGACGGAGGCGCGCATGGGATGTGCGTGGCGTCCCACTGGCAAGTGGGGTTTGGTTCGGTTATGTCGCGCACAATCGCTGCCAAAGGTGCCCCAATGAGCTTTGAAACGCCCGGACCGGTCGAGAAGGATCTGGTCAACGCCATTTCTCCCATCGAGGAGATCATCGAAGAGGCGCGGCAGGGCCGGATGTTTGTTCTGGTTGATCATGAGGATCGCGAGAATGAGGGTGATCTGGTGATCCCCGCCGATTTTGCGACGCCCGAGGCGGTGAATTTCATGGCCACCCATGGGCGCGGGCTGATTTGCCTGACGCTGCCTGCGGAGCGCATTGAGGCGCTGGGACTGCCCATGATGGCGATGCACAATTCGTCCCGGCATGAGACGGCCTTTACCGTGTCCATTGAGGCGCGGGAGGGGGTGAGCACCGGCATTTCCGCCGGTGACCGGGCGCGAACTATTGCCACGGCGATCAATCCGCAGGCCACGGGCGCTGACATCGCCACACCGGGCCATGTTTTTCCGCTGCGCGCCCGCAAGGGGGGCGTGCTGGTTCGTGCAGGCCATACCGAGGCGGGCTGTGATGTGGCGCGGCTGGCCGGGCACTACCCGTCAAGCGTGATCTGCGAGATCATGAAGGAAGACGGAGAGATGGCGCGGCTGCCCGATCTGGTGGCCTATGCGCGGACCCACGGGCTGAAGATCGGGACAATTTCTGATCTGATCGCTTACCGGCGGCGGCACGATAATCTGGTGGTCGAGACGGATCGCCGGACCATCACCTCGCAACATGGCGGCGACTGGGACATGCGGATTTTCACGGACCAGACCCATGGGATTGAACATGTGACGCTGTCCAAGGGTGATCTGAGTTCGGACGCGCCTGTATTGGTCCGCACCCATGCGCTAAACGAGGTGACGGATATCCTTGGCCTTGGGCCCAAACCTGTGGGCGAACTGCCGCGCGCGATGGAGGCAATTGCCGCGGAGGGGCGCGGTGTCGTCTGCCTCTTCCGCGAGCCGCGCAAGGCGCTGTTTTCGGACGATGAGGATGATGGCCCGCGCGTGGTCAAGAATATCGGTCTGGGCGCGCAGATGCTGTCGAATATGGGTCTGACCCGCCTGATCCTGCTGACCAACAGCCCGCGGACAACTTATGTGGGCCTCAGCGCTTATGACCTTGAGATCGTGGGCACACGCCCCATTCCCGGAGACACCTGAATGGCATCCATCGAACATCACGTGCTGGAACGGCCCAGCTTTGACGCACCCACGAAATTGTTGATCGTGGTGTCGCCCTATTACAAGGCGATTGCCGACAACATGGTCGCCGGGGCCAAAGCCGAGATCGAGGCGGCAGGTGCCACGTGGGATCTGGTCGAAATGCCCGGTGCACTGGAGATTCCCACGGCCATTGGCATTTCCGAGCGGATGTCGAATTTTGACGGATACGTGGCCCTTGGCTGCGTGATCCGGGGCGAAACCACCCACTACGAGACGGTGTGCAACGACAGCAGCCGGGCCTTGCAATTGCTGGGTCTGCAGGGGCTGTGCATTGGCAACGGAATTCTGACGGTCGAGACCGTGGAACAGGCCGAGGTGCGCGCCGATCCCGAAGGCCAGAACAAAGGCGGCGGAGCGGCTGCTGCGGCCTTGCACCTGATCGCGCTCAGCCGTAAGTGGGGCCGCCAGAGCAAGGGGGTCGGTTTCAAACCGACCGGAGAAGACACGATCCTTGCCGGTGAGATGAGGCCCAACCAAGCATGACCCTTTCGGGAAATCAGAAACGCAAGATGCGGTCGGCAGCACGGCTTTATGCCGTGCAGGCGCTGTTTCAGATGGAGCAATCGGGCCAGACCGTCGATGCAGTCCGGGCCGAGTTCATGGATCACCGTTTCGGTGCGGTCTATGACGGGGACGAACTGGCAGAGGGCGATCCCGATCACTTTGCCCGGGTGATGGAAGATGCTGTCAACTATCAGGCTCCGATTGATCAGGCGACCGACCGGGCGCTGGTGGCGAAATGGCCGATTGCGCGCATTGATCCGACATTGCGGGCGCTGTTTCGGGCGGCCGGTGCAGAGTTGCGCGACACCGGCACGCCGCCGCGGGTGGTGATCACGGAATATGTTGACGTCGCGCGCGCGTTCTTTCCCGATGGTCAGGAGCCAAAATTCGTCAATGCCGTGCTGGATCACATGGCGCGCGAGGCGCGGCCCGACGCGTTCTGATCTGCACTGGCGTGGACTTTGTGGCTGGGGCGGCTAGTCTTAAGGCACATGTCTTATGTTTCGCTGCCTCGCCTGTTCCTGAACGCCACGGCCATTGGTCTGACGCTGTCTGCGGCATTGATCACGGCGCTGTGGCACTTCAACATCAATGGCTTTTACGACACGCTGGCGCCATCGGGTGATGCGTTGCTGGCGCTTGTGCTGATCTGGGTGTCCAACGGCCTGCTTTTCGCTGCCGTGCAGGTGGGGTATGCCGTGCACCGGATTGGGGACGCGGATTAAGCCCCCGGAACTGCGAGGGGTCGATATGCGTGCAATGCAAGTGGTGGAACTGGGTCATCCTCTGGCCCTGCGTGATGTGGCAGTGCCGTCGCCCGGTGCGGGCGAGGTACTGGTGCGGGTGGCCGCTTGTGGTCTGAACTTTGGCGATCTTTTGATCGTGAAGGGGACTTATCAGGAAAAACCAATACTGCCCGCGACCCTTGGCATGGAAATGGCCGGGACGGTTGATGCCGTAGGCGAGGGGGTGACCCATCTGGCCGTGGGCCAGCGCGTTGCGGCCTATGCCGGGTTCGGTGGGCTGGCGGAATACGCGGCCCTGCCCGCCGAAATTTGCGTGCCGATCCCCGACGAGATGAGCTTTGTCGATGCGGCGGCGTTCCTCGTGGCCTATGGCACCAGCCATGTCGCGCTGGACTACAAGGCGCGGATGCAGCCCGGTGAACGGTTGCTGGTTCTTGGGGCGTCGGGCGGGGTTGGTCTGACAGCGGTTGAACTGGGCAAACTGATGGGCGCGGAGGTGATCGCCTGTGCCCGTGGCGCCGACAAGCTGGAGGTGGCGCGCCAAGCGGGCGCAGACCACCTGTTGGACAGCGATACATGTGATCTGCGCGCCGAAGTGAAGGCATTGGGGGGGGCTGACGTGGTCTATGACCCAGTGGGGGGCGATCTGTTTGATGCGGCCTTGCGAGCCTGCAATCCGGAGGCGCGGCTGCTGCCGCTTGGATTTGCCAGCGGGACGGTGCCGCAAATACCGGCAAACTACCTGCTGGTCAAAAACCTGACGGTACTGGGATTCTATTGGGGCGGCTACATGCAAGTGAACCCCAAGGTCCTGACGGACAGTTTTGAGGTGCTGTTCGGCTGGTATGCCCAAGGTCGATTGACACCGCATGTCAGCAATGTGCTGCCGCTCGAAGCGGCGAATGACGGGCTGGAGCTGCTGCGGACCCGGCGGGCAACGGGCAAGGTCGTGATCGAGGTCACGGGCTAGCGATCCTGCGCCCGCTCAGTACCGGCCCTTGATCTTGCCACGGGCCAGCACCTGCGCCTTTTGGCGTTCGCGCAGGAACACGAACAACCCGGCGCCGAGGATGAGAGCCATGCCCAGCCACACCTCCCACAAGGGGATGTCGCCAAAGACGACAAAGCCCCAAAACACCGCCAGCGGCAGACCGACATATTCGAACGGGGCGACGGTGGCCGCGTCCGCCAATCGGTAGGCCTGGCTCAGACTGTAGCCGATGATGGCCGCATTCAGGCCCAAGCCCAAAAAGATCCAAGTGTCCCCCGGCGCGGGCCACACCCATGCGCGCAGCAGGAACGTGACCGACGGATTTGTCGATCCTTCGGCAAAGCGGCCGTCTCCGGCCACCACAAAGAACAGCACAGACACCAGAATGAATGTTGATTGGATGTAGATTGCCATGGCGCTGGCTTTGCTCTCGACGCCCAGCTTGCGCGTCAGGAGCTGGTTCAGCGCGTAGGTCAGCGCCGACAGTACCGGCAGCAGCAGGACAATCCTGTTGACCTCCAACGTGTCGGAGCCGGCCCACGGGCGCTGCATCACCAAAACACCTATGAAACCGACCACGACGGCCCCCATCCGCAAAGGCCCCACCTTTTCACCAAGGATCGGGATCGACAGCAGCGTGATGAACAGCGGCGCGGCGAAAAACAGCGCGGTCGCATCCGCCAGCGGCAACACGGCCAGCGCCACGAAGAACGTCATATTGGCGATCACGATGAGCAGGCCGCGCATGGCGTGCAGCCACGGGTGCCGGGTGCGCAAGATGCTCCAGCCGCCTTCGTATTGGAGGATGATCAGGCTGAACAGAATGCCAATGGCCGAGCGGACAAACACCAGTTCGTGCAGCGGATAACCACCGGACAATTGTTTGATCAGCAGGTCGTTGATCGAGATGCAGAACACCCCCACCAACACGAACAGGATACCCAGCCCGGCAATATTGCGATCCGCTCCACTCATGGTTCTGCCCATATCACGATGCACAGCGCTGTCGCGCAGATTCGCATATGGCGGTGTGATCATGCCTGCGCTATCCCTGAAACAGACCTGCCGCACGCTTGAGGGAGCCAACCCGATGAAAATGTCCGACACCCGCGAAATCGCCGCACAGCCCGCCGCCGTTTATGCCGCCTTGCTGGACGCCGATACGCTCAAGGCCTGCGTGCCCGGTGCCACCGAAGTCAGCGGTTCACCTGAAACCGGGTTCGAGGCCACGGTTGTTCAGAAGGTCGGCCCGGTCAAGGCGACGTTCAAAGGGCAGGTGGCCCTGTCCGACATGACCGAAAACGAAAGCCTCACAATCTCGGGCGAGGGCAAGGGCGGCGCAGCCGGTTTTGCCAAAGGCGGCGCCGAAGTGCGCCTCGCCCCGTCCGACACCGGCACGACGCTCAGCTACGATGTGGAGGCCAAGGTGGGCGGCAAGCTGGCCCAGTTGGGCAGCCGTATCATCGACGGGTTTGCCAAAAAGATGGCCGACCAGTTCTTTTCCAACCTGCAAACGCATCTTGAAGGTCCTGCCGATTCCGAAGCCGACGACGCACCTGAGGCCGACGGCAAAAAGGGCTGGCTTGGCCGGATCACCGGCAAAAGCTGACCTCGCGCACATCGCGTTGTGCATGGGTGCGCTGGCCACCGGTGAATTGGTCCGCTACCTCTCGGGTTCGTGATCTTCCGGAGTTCTCATGGCACCCATCCTCAGCATCAAGAACGTGCGCAAGGCCTATGACGATGGGTTCGAGGCGCTCAAGGGCGTGTCGCTCGACATCGAAGAGGGCGAGATTCTGGCGCTGCTCGGTCCAAACGGCGCGGGCAAGACGACGCTGATTTCCACCGTGTGCGGGATCACGATGCCAACCGCCGGTACCGTCACGGTCGCGGGCCATGACATTGTTCGTCAATACCGTGCGGCCCGCAGCCTGATTGGGCTCGTGCCGCAGGAAATCGCGCTCGAACCGTTCGAAAAGGTGATCAACACGGTTCGTTTTTCGCGCGGTCTGTTTGGCAAGGGGCGCAAGGATTCCGCCGTCGAGGACATCCTGCGCCGACTGTCGCTTTGGGACAAACGCAACAATCAGATCCGCGAGTTGTCAGGCGGCATGAAGCGCCGGGTGCTGATCGCCAAGGCACTGGCGCACGATCCGCGGGTGCTGTTTCTCGACGAACCCACCGCCGGGGTGGATGTGGAACTGCGCAAGGATATGTGGGACATCGTGGGCCAATTGCGTGCTGACGGCGTCACAACGATCCTGACGACCCACTACATCGAAGAGGCCGAGGCCATCGCGGACCGTATCGCGGTGATCAATGACGGTGAAATCCTGTTGGTCGAAGACAAGGACAAGCTGATGACCCGGATGGGACAAAAGCAACTGATCGTGCAATTGACCGATCCGCTGTCCAAGGTTCCGGCGGCACTGGCCGACTATGCGCTCGTACTTGGCAAGGACGGTCAAAGCCTTGTCTACACCTATGACACCAAATCCGAACGCACCGGGATCACCCGTCTGTTGCAGGATGTGGCAAAGGCGGGTCTGCACCTGCGCGACGTGGAAACGCAGCAGTCGAGCCTTGAGGACATTTTTGTCTCGCTGGTGCATAAAGGGGAGGATGCCGCATGAACTGGTCCGCCGTGCGCGCCATATATGTGTTTGAAATGGCGCGCTTTTTCCGCACTATCGCACAATCCCTCATCTCACCTGTGCTGTCCACGTCGTTGTATTTCGTGGTGTTCGGCGCGGCCATCGGCAGCCGCATTCAGGAGGTCGAAGGCGTCAGCTACGGCGCATTCATCGTGCCGGGGCTGGTGATGCTGACCGTGATGACGCAGGGCATATCGAACGCGTCCTTTGGCATCTACTTTCCAAAATTCATCGGCACGATTTACGAATTGCTGTCCGCGCCCGTGAACTTTCTCGAGATCGTGATGGGATATGTGGGCGCTGCGGCGACCAAGGCGATGTTCATCGGCGTGGTCATCCTCATCACCTCGTTCTTCTTTGTCGACATCACCATTCAACACCCGCTGGCGATGGTGGCATTCCTCGTGCTGACTTGCGTCAGTTTTGCGCTGTTCGGCTTTATCATTGGCATCTGGGCGGGCAGCTTTGAACAGCTGCAACTGGTGCCCCTGCTGATCGTGACCCCGCTGGTTTTCTTAGGTGGATCGTTTTATTCCATCTCGATGCTGCCACCCGTGTGGCAGACCATTTCGATGTTCAATCCGGTGGTCTATCTGATTTCGGGATTTCGCTGGTCGTTCTTTGGGTTGGCTGATGTGCCGATCCTGACATCGCTACTGGCGATCGCCGGATTTACGGGCCTGTGCCTCGGCGCAATCTGGTGGATATTCAAGTCGGGATGGCGCATCCGGCAGTAACGTTGGGTGCATTCCTGTCACGGGCGGGGCACCGTCTGCAGGGCCGCCCTTGTTTGCATGTACTGTGCAATCTACATGGGCTGGGATGAAACGCTGGATCCCCTTCCTGAAATCCGACCCCACCGTGGCCGTTATCCGGCTGCAAGGGGTCATCGCCGGTGGGTCGCGCGGGACGCTGAACGATCAGGCGCTTGCGCCTGCGATCGAAAAGGCGTTCAGCCGTGGCAAACCCGTTGCTGTCGCGCTTGAGGTGAATTCGCCGGGTGGCAGCCCGGTGCAGTCGTCGCTGATCGGCGCACGCATTCGCCGCCTCGCCGAGGAAAAGGAGATCCCCGTGATCGCCTTTGTCGAGGATGTGGCCGCATCGGGCGGCTACTGGCTGGCGGCGGCGGCTGATGAAATCTTTGCCGATCCCAGTTCGGTGCTGGGCTCGATCGGGGTGATTTCCGCCAGCTTTGGCGCACATGAATTCATTGGCCGCTACGGGGTCGAACGGCGCGTTTACACCGCGGGCAAGTCGAAATCCATGCTGGACCCGTTTCGGCCTGAAAAACCCGAAGACGTTAAACGGCTCAAAGGTATCCTCGACGACATCCACGGTAATTTCATCTCTCACGTGGAGGCGCGGCGCGGTGGCAAGCTGGACACCGAAACAGAGCTGTTCACCGGTGAGGTTTGGTTGGCCGAACGCGCCAAGGCGCTGGGTCTGATCGACGGGATTGGGCATCTGAAGCCTGTGCTGAAGGAGCGTTTTGGGGACAAGGTCAAGCTCCGCCGCTACGGCGTCCGCAAGCCACTCTTTTCCCGATTGGGCGCGCAAGTGGTTGACGACACAATCAGTTCCATCGAAGAACGGGCAGCCTATGCCCAGTTTGGACTGTAACGGATGCTGTCAAAGATCGTTCTGCTGTTTCTGGTCTTCATCGCCGTGTTGGGGATGGTGGGCAAGCTGCACTGGATCGGTGGACCGCGTCTGAAAAGCATGAAGTGTGATTGCGGACGCTACCGCATCGGCAAAGGCCCCTGCGCCTGCGGGCGAGGGGCATAGAAATGACCGAGATTATGCCATGGCTGCTCAGCGGGTTGGGCCTGCTGATTTTGCTGCTTGCCGGTGACAGTCTGGTCAAAGGGGCGGTGAACCTGTCGCTGCGGCTGGGTGTGCCCGCGCTGATCGTCAGTCTGACCATCGTGGCCTTTGGCACGTCGGCGCCCGAAATGCTGATCGCGATACAAGCGGTGCTGGAGGATGCACCGGGTATCGCTCTGGGCAACGTGGTGGGGTCGAACACGGCCAACATCCTGCTGGTGCTGGGGATACCGGCCCTTTTGGCCACAATGCACACATCCGAATGCGAAACGCGCAAGACGTTCAACTATATGATTGCCGCGTCGGTCCTGTTCATCGCGCTCGCCTTTCGCGGGGTTTTTGACTGGATCGCAGCGGCTGTGCTGCTTTTTGCACTGGCGCTTGTCCTGTTCGATGCAGCGATGGAGGCCAAGGGCCACCGGGCCGCCTCTGCTGATGGCACGGACGATGCCGAAGAGATTGAGGGCGTGGACCCCGACCTGCCGTGGTGGCGCATTGCCGTGTTTGTCACGCTTGGTCTGATTGGGCTGCCGCTGGGCGCGGATCTGCTGGTGGACAATTCCACGATCATCGCCCGCACCTACGGGGTCAGCGACACGGTCATCGGGCTTACCCTTGTGGCGGTGGGCACGTCGCTGCCGGAACTGGCCACCACCGTCATGGCCGCCCTGCGCCGTCAGGCGGACGTTGCCTTGGGCAACGTCATCGGCTCGAACATGTTCAACCTTTTGGCCATCATCGGCATTGCAAGCCTTGTGGGTCCCATCCCGGTGGATCCGGCGTTCCTGAAATTCGATCTGTGGGTCATGCTGGGCGCGTCGATCCTGCTGGTGCCGTTTGTCTATATGCGCCGCGATATCAACCGGGTGTGGGGCGTGATCTTGACGGCGCTCTATCTCGCCTATTTGGCTATCGTACTCAGCTGACAACAACATTGAAGGAGCGGGTGGCATGACACGAGCGCTGGTGACAGGGGCAGGCCACAGGCTGGGCCAGGCAATGGCGGTATATCTTGCGGGGCGTGGCTATGACGTGGCGGTGCATTATGCGTCGTCGTCCAAGGGCGCGGACGAGACCGTGGCCCAGATCGAAGCGGCAGGCCAGCGCGGGGTTGCGCTACAGGCCGACCTGCTGGACGAGGATGCGACCCAAGGGCTGTTTCCGCGCGCGGTCGAGGCATTGGGAGGACCAATCACCTGTCTCGTCAACAATGCGTCTATATTTGAATATGACGACATCTCGTCGGCCACCCGCGACACGTGGGACAAGCACCTGAACAGCAACCTGCGCGCGCCCTTTGTGCTGAGCCAAGCGATGGCGGCACAGGGCCTTGAGCCACGGACGGACAACCGGGGCGAACCGCAGGCCGTGGGCCTGATCGTGAACATGGTCGACCAGCGCGTGCGCAAGCTCACGCCCGAGTTCATGACCTACACAATTGCCAAGATGGGCCTCTGGGCGCTGACCCAGACCAGCGCGCGCGCCCTGACGCCCGCGATCCGCGTGAATGCCATCGGTCCGGGCCCCACTTTGCAGGGGGGTCGCCAAAGCGCCGAGCACTTTGCCAAGCAGCGCGAAGCGACTGTTTTGCAGCGCGGTTCTAACCCCGAAGACATCGTTGGTGCGCTTGGCTATTTCCTCGATTCCCCGGCGGTCACGGGGCAGATTTTGTGTGTGGATGGCGGACAGCATCTGGCGTGGGAAACACCCGATGTGGTGGGGGTCGAATAGGCGACGCTAGGTAAGTTTTGCACCGCGTTAATCTTCGTTACAAATCTGTTACTGAAATGCCTTTATTTTCAGTCACTTGGTTCGGGGATAAAAAATTATCCTTTCAAATCAGCGGCTTGAAAATATGCCCAAATTTTAGGCAGTCGTGTGAAGGCCCCAAAAAACAAAGGAAAATCCTTAAGGTCCAGAAGTTGTCTCCAAGTTTATCCACAGGAATGGTGGATGTCTCATGTCTTGCGCCAGACGGGACGCTGAGGCAGCCAGAACGGGAATCAAGGTAGAATCGCATGGCGAATTTGACACCCGAAGATCAGCCTCAGGTTGCAGCCCCTGTGCCGGTGGGTCACACGGTGATCCAAGGCTATCTGAAAACGCTCGATAACTCGCCGGGCGTGTACCGGATGCTGGACCGCGAAAGCCGCGTTTTGTACGTCGGCAAGGCGCGCAATCTGCGCGCGCGGGTGTCGAACTATGCGCGGCCATCCGGACATAGCGGGCGGATCGCGCGGATGATCTCTATGACCGCCTCGATGATGTTCCTGACCACCCGGACAGAGACCGAGGCGCTGCTGCTTGAACAGAACCTGATCAAACAGCTTAAACCCAAGTTCAACGTGCTCTTGCGCGACGACAAGAGCTTTCCCAATATTTTGGTCACGGGCGACCACGCCTTTCCGCAGATCAAGAAACATCGCGGCGCCAAAAAACAAAAAGGGGCCTATTACGGACCCTTCGCCAGCGCAGGTGCCGTGAACCGGACGCTCAATCAGTTGCAACGGGTGTTCCTGCTGCGCAATTGCACAGACGCGATGTTCGACAGCCGGACGCGCCCCTGCCTGCAATATCAGATCAAGCGCTGCTCGGGACCGTGCGTCGGGCTGATCGACAAAGACGCCTACGCTCAGACGGTCAAGGACGCGGAAAAGTTTCTGACCGGCAAATCCATCGACATTCAGGCGCGCCTCGCCGCCGAGATGCAGGCGGCGTCCGAAGCGATGGAATTCGAGCGCGCCGCAGCCCTGCGCGACCGCATCCGTGCCATGACGTCCGTTCAGACCGCCCAAGGGATCAATCCCAAGAATGTGCACGAGGCCGATATCGTCGCATTGCATCTGGAACAAGGGCAAGCCTGCGTGCAGGTGTTTTTCATCCGCGCGGGCCAGAACTGGGGCAACCGCGATTTCTATCCGCGTGTCGGTGCGGATGTGGACGCCGCCGAAGTGCTGGAGGCATTCCTTGGCCAGTTCTACGACACCAAGGAACCACCCCGGCAGTTGATCCTGTCCAACGAGATCGAAAACCCCGACCTGATGGCCGAGGCGCTCAGCCAGAAACGGGGTCGCAAGGTCGAACTGCTGGTGCCGCAGCGTGGCGAAAAGGCGGAACTGGTGGATTCAGCATTGCGCAACGCCCGCGAAAGCCTTGCCCGTAAGATGGCCGAAAGCGCCACGCAGGCCAAATTGTTGCGGGGCCTGGCCGAGGCATTCGAACTGTCAGAGGTGCCACAACGGATCGAGGTCTACGACAACAGCCATATCCAGGGCACAAATGCGGTGGGCGGCATGATCGTCGCGGGCCCCGACGGGTTTATGAAAAACAGCTACCGCAAGTTCAACATCAAGGGTGACGACCTGACCCCCGGCGACGATTTTGGCATGATGAAAGAAGTGCTGCACCGCCGGTTCAAGCGCCTCCTGTCCGAAGATCCGGACCGCGCCAAGGGGATGTGGCCGGACCTGCTGCTGATCGACGGCGGGGCAGGGCAGGTGTCCGCCGTGGCCGAGATCATGCGCGAACATGGGGTCGAGGACATCCCGATGGTTGGCGTCGCCAAGGGCGTGGACCGCGACGCGGGCAAGGAGGAGTTCCACCGTGTGGGCCAACGCCCCTTTGCCCTGCGCCACAACGACCCTGTGCTCTATTTTGTTCAGCGGATGCGGGACGAGGCGCACCGGTTCGCCATTGGCACGCACCGCGCCAAACGCGCCAAGGCCAACATGAAAAACCCGCTCGACGACATTGCGGGCGTGGGGGCCGCGCGCAAACGCGCGTTGCTCGCGCATTTCGGATCGGCCAAGGCGGTGGCCCGCGCAAACCTCGCCGACCTCAAGGCGGTGGAGGGGGTGTCAGAGGGGCTGGCGCAAAAGGTGTACGACTATTTCCACGACCAGTGAGCGGTGCCCTTCCAGCCGCCAACGCTTCGGGATAGAGATGACCGCATGACGTGGAATATTCCAAACCTCCTGACCACATTGCGGCTCTTGGCAGCCCCTCTGGTCGCGGTCATGTTTCTTTACTTCACGCGGCCTTATGCGGACATTCTGGCGGTGGTCCTGTTTATCGGTGCGGCCATCACCGACTGGTTTGACGGCTATCTTGCCCGCGCGTGGGGCCAGCAAACCAAGCTGGGCACCATGCTTGACCCGATCGCGGACAAGGCGATGGTCGTGATCGCGCTGATGGTCATCATCGGCTTTTCCAGCTGGTCGCCATGGCTGGTGTTGCCCGCCACGATGATCCTCTTTCGCGAAGTGTTCGTGTCGGGCCTGCGCGAGTTTCTGGGGGATACGGCCGGTACGCTCAAGGTCACGCCATTGGCCAAATGGAAAACGACGTTGCAGATGGTCGCTATCGCTGTCCTGTTTTCCCAAGGCGTGTTCGAACACTACTTTGGCATGTCGGTCTGGGGGATGGATGACGAGCTTGTGGCGGCGATCCTGCGCGGCGAGGAACCGGACCTGCAAGGCCTTGGCTGGAAACTGGCCGGCGCCGAATGGTCGGGCCGGATCGGTCTGTGGCTCTTGTGGATTGCAGCGGCGCTGACGATGATCACGGGCTATGATTACTTTCGCAAGGCAATGCCGTATCTGAAAGGGTAACAGCATGGACGTCCTCTATTTTGCTTGGGTGCGCGAGCGGATCGGTATCCCAAAGGAACGTGTCGACAGCAGTGCCGCCACGGTCATGGATCTCGTCAATGAGTTGCGCGCGCGGGAAGACCGCTATGCCGCCGCGTTCGAAGACGTCAGTGCCCTGCGTGTGGCCATTGATCAGGAACTGGCCGATTTTGATGCGCCGCTTGATGGCGTGCGCGAAGTGGCGTTCTTTCCGCCTATGACTGGCGGCTGACCGATGCGCATCGCTGTCCAGACCGCACCGTTCGACCTTGGCGATGAGGCCGCCCGATTTGCGTCGGCGCAATCGCACTCTGGCGCGGTCGTAACCTTTACGGGCGTGGTGCGGGACGTGTCAGGTGGGCTGCAAGCGATGGAGATCGAGCATTATCCCGGCATGACCGAACGCGCATTGACCGACATTGCGCAGCAGGCGATGGACCGATGGTCGCTTGAGGATGCGCTGGTGATCCACCGGCACGGCACGCTCACGGTGGGCGAGCAGATCATGATGGTCGCCACCGCCGCCCGCCACCGCAAGGATGCGTTCGAGGCGGCGGAGTTCCTGATGGACTACCTCAAATCCCGCGCGCCGTTCTGGAAACGCGAAGTGACCGGTGACGGCGAGGCGTGGGTGGCTGCTCGGGACGAGGATGAGGACGCGCTGAAGCGCTGGTAGGGCTCAGCCCGTACGCTGGCGGTCGATCCAGGCGCGCAGCTCTTCGGCCTCGTGGCGCGCATCGCGCAGACCGTCCATCGCGGCGCGCAGTTCAGCCTCGGTTTGTTGCAGCTGGTTGGTCAGCTCCGCCTCGCGCTGTTGCAGGTACGTGATCGCCTGATCGCGGGTTTCTTCGGCTTCGTGCAGTTCCTGGCTCATCCGGTCCAGTTCTGCCACGTCACCGGCGGCCACGCGGGTAAAACGGTGGATTAGCCAATTGGCGAACCAGCCAAGGCAAAACGCCACGAACAGGATGATGGCTGTTGCAATGACAAACTCAGTTCTGCTCATCGCTCTGGGCCTCCTCCTCTGTGGCCGGTTCGGCCGTCTCCTCTGTATTGCCTGATCCGGCGAGGGTTTCCAGCGTTGTTTCACCCTCCGGCGCAGAGGGTTTGGGACGGATCAGGCGAAACTCGATGCGCCTGTTGGCTTCGCGGCCCTCTTCGCTGTCGTTCTCGGCGATGGGGTCGCTTTCGCCATAGCCCTTGGCGGAAAAGGTCGAGGTTAGAACACGCCGTGCGCGCAATTCGTTCAGGACCGATTGGGCCCGCGCTTGGCTGAGGTTCAGGTTCATCTCTTCGCGGCCCTGACTGTCGGTGTGGCCTTGAATCTCAAGGCGCAGATCGCCGCACTGGCGCAGCACTTCGGCGATGTCGTCCATGGTGCCCAAGGCGCTGGTGTCGATGGTGGCGCTTCCGGGCTCAAAGGTGATCTTGGACGACGCCACGATTTCGGCAATCTCGGCCTCGCATTCGTCGGGCGTCGGCAGGGCTGCGACCGGGTCCAGCTTTTCCTGATAGGTCACGTTGATATCGAAACCTTCGGCCTCGCCCAGCCGGGCGGCCAACAGGGACGCGATTGTCGTACTGGCTTGGGGGTTGCCGGTGTTGCCGGTTACGACAACGCTGTCCGGGGTCACTGTGACGGCCCCGTTCGACAACTCCGCCAGCGCGCCCAGGCCCGCCAGCACCCGCACGGACCAGTCGCCGGGCAGGTCCTCGACCACACGTGCGCCAGTGTAGACGCTGTCCGATCCAAAGGCCGCCTTGGCATAGCTTTCGGCAACGGTTCGCAGGTTCTCGCTCGACACGCGGCCGCGCAACTGCACCAGCCCCTCGGGGCTGAGCGTGGCCACAAATTCCGGTGGGCCCTGATTGGGGTCCACGGTTTCCGGCAGCTTGGCGTACAGTGCGAACACCTCGGGCAGCGCGTTTTCCAGATCTCCCACGATCCGGTCAAACTCACCCTGCACCGTGCCTTCGGGTGCGATCAGCGTAATGTCGGCATCCGAAAAGGTGACAGAGCCGCCGCCCAACGCGTTCACAGCCTCAATGGATTGCACAACGGCGGTGGACCAATTGGGGCTGGGCACGCCCATGCCGATGGTGCAGGTGCCCGGCCCGGTCAGCCCGGCGGAAAAGGCCGCCCCCATGATCCGGGTCTCTGACCGTTCGGATTCGGCAGAACAGGCGTCAAAGCGTGTTCCGTTTTCGTCCTTCACAAAGCGCAGGGTAAAGGGCGTGATCACAGGCCGCGGGGCCGCGATGTCCAGTGCGACGCGCAATCCGGGCGGCGCGGCGCGGTTCAATTGCGCCTCCAGCCGCGCCTTTTCCTCGGCGCTGTCGGTGATCGCGGTGATCGACACGCGGCCCGCCTCGACCGACACTTTGGCGCGCGGCAGCCGCTCCATCGCGGTCAGCGCAAAGGCCAGCGCATCGTCCCAGCCGGACGGCGCTGGATAGTCGGCAATCTCGATCAGGTCGGTCACGGGGGAATCGCCGCTGATGGCAGTGATACGGTCCACCACCTCTTCGCGGTCGGTCGAGGCGGGGATCAGGCCGATGACGGACAGGCCTGCGTCGTTGCGCAGGATTTCCGCGGAAAACCGTGGCGGGGCGATGGCGGCGGCGGCCTCGACCTGCATCTCGTCAATCACGCGCGCCGCGTCCACGACGGTGCCAGCCGTCGACAGGGCGGCAAAGCGCACCGCTTCGGTGGGTGCTTGGCCTGCGAGGGTGACCTGTAACCCATCGGCCTGCACCTCGGCCCACGTCATGCCTTCGGTGTCCAGCGCATCGCGCACGCCGATCTCAGAGGTCTCTTCAATCAGTTGGACGGACAGGTTGGCCGCAACGAGCGACAAAACCGCAGCACCGGCAAAAATCGCGGCGATCAGAAACAGTGACGACAGACGCATTCCGTTGCTTCCAATAAAGGCCAACTCAGACCCTTGGTCTAAGCCCGGCAGGCCAGAGTTTCAATCACACCAACAGCGCGCCGACAAAAAAGATGAGCGGGATAAAGCCGGTGTCGCGGTTGGCCCGAAACAGGATCATGCACTTTTCCGGGCTCTCGATGTCGAGGCCGCGCAACTGCCATGCCAGATGCCAGCCCATCGCCCACGGACCCGCGAGGGCAGCGACAAGCGCCAGAACCGACGCCTGTTCGGTGCCCGCAAAGATCACCGCCAGCCCCATCAGGCCGACCGTCGCCACCAGAAACCGGCGCAACCATTGCGGTGTGTTTGCGCCAAACAGGCGCGCTGTGGACTTGACCCCGATCAGGGCGTCATCCTCGATATCCTGATGCGCATAGATCGTGTCGTAGTACAGCGTCCACGCAATCCCGGCGGCATAGAGCAGCACCGCAGGCGCATCAAGCTGCCCCCGATGCGCCGTCCACGCCAGCAGCGCGCCCCAGTTGAAGGCAAGGCCCAGAAACACCTGCGGCCACCATGTGAACCGCTTGGCAAAGGGGTAGATGGCCACCGGCACCAGCGCCAGCACCCCCAGCAGGATCGCCGCCGGGTGAAAGGTCAGCAGGATGCCAAAGGCCAGCAGCGCCTGCACGCACATCCAGATCACCGCGCCGCGCACTGTTACCTGTCCCGACGGGATGGGCCGCGACCGGGTGCGCGCGACCTGACCGTCGATATTCCGGTCGGTGATGTCGTTCCACGTGCAGCCCGCGCCCCGCATCAGCCACGCGCCGATGCCGCAGCCGATGGCAATCCATGCATCCTCCCAGCGCGCGCTCTGATCATAAAGCATGGCAAGCGTCAGGCCCCACCAGCACGGCAGCAACAGAAGCCACGTCCCGATGGGCCGATCCGCGCGGCTGAGCCGCAGGTAAGGGCGTGTGGCGGCAGGGGCCATTGTGTCGACCCAGTTGTCCGGGGCGGCGTCTGCCACTTGCGTCTCTGGTGCGGGCGGGGTGTTGGTCATATGTAGGGGCTCATGAGTGACGCAAAGATCCGCCTTTATGTAGAGCACCCTTTGGGGCAGGGGCAATCGGTCCCGCTGTCGCGGGAGCAGGCGCATTATCTCTTTGGCGTGATGCGGCAGGGGATTGGGGCGCAGGTTCTGTTGTTCAACAGCCGTGACGGGGAATGGCGCGCCACCGTGACCGAGGCTGGCAAGCGTGGCGGCACACTGGTCTGCGCCGAACAGACGCGGGCCTTGCAAATGCCGCCAGACCTGTGGCTGCTCTTTGCGCCGATCAAAAAGGCGCGGACGGATTTCATCGTGGAAAAGGCCGCCGAGATGGGCGTGCGTCGCATCGTGCCGGTGCAGACCGAATTCACCAACGCAGGCCGTATCCAGCAAAGCCGCTTGCAGGCCCACGCCATAGAGGCGGCAGAGCAATGCGGCGGCACCTATGTGCCAGAGGTGGCGGACATGGTGCGCTTGGATCGTGCGCTGGCCGAACTGGGCCGCCGCCAGATCATGTTTTGTGACGAAGCCATGGTGGGCGCATCACCCATCCTGCACGGGACAGCAGGCCCATGGGCCATATTGATCGGGCCGGAGGGCGGCTTTTCTGAGCGGGAACGCAAGCGGTTGGTGGGCTTGGACAGCGCACATGCCGTGTCGCTTGGCCCTCGCATTTTGCGGGCCGATACGGCGGCGGTTGCGGCGCTGACCCTGTGGCAAACGCACTTGGGAGACTGGCGATGAGCTTTGTCCGACCTGCGGCACGGGCCGCCATCTGGCGCTGGCGCGAGGTGCTGATCGGCTTGGCGCTCGCCGTGCTGGGCCTGTGGTGGCTGGCGGATTTCACGGGGCTTTTGCGCTACGTCGCGCCTGCGGTGCTGGTGGGGGCGGGTGCGTTGATCATGGTGGGATTTCAGCGCGGACGTTTTCGCGGCCCCGGTGGGGGTGTGGGCACGGTGCAGGTGATCGAAGGGCAGATCACCTATTACGGCCCGCTGACGGGCGGTGCCGTGGCCATGCGCGAGATGACGCGGCTGACCCTCGACGGCACGCAACACCCGGCGCATTGGCTGCTGGAACAAAAGGGGCTGCCGGATGTGCACATTCCCGTGAACGCGGACGGGTCGGATGCGCTATTTGATGCGTTCGCCAGTCTGCCGGGGCTGCGCACCGAACGAATGCTCAGCCAGCTTCAGACCCAACCGCACCAAGCGGTGGTGATATGGGAGCGGCGGACACCCGATCTTGCGCAGATTGCGCCACAGGGCCGTGCCTGAGCGCACAGACGGGGCGCATTGACACCCCGGGCAATTCGCACCATCCCTGTAAGCCGGTAGTCGCCAGCAAAGAGATTGGAGCCAGCCCATGTCCATCCCCCAGTCCGGCGGCGGCCCGATTGAACATCACGACCAGCTGGCCGAATACCTTGCAAGCGGTTGCAAGCCCAAGGCCGACTGGCGTATCGGCACCGAGCACGAGAAATTCGGCTATTGCGTCGACAGCCTGAAACCACTGCCCTACGCGGGCGACCGGTCGATCCACGCGGTTCTCAGCGCGCTGCGCGACCGCCATGGCTGGGCGCCAATCGAAGAGGGCGGCAAGCTGATCGGTTTGCAAAAAGACGGGGCCAATGTGTCGCTTGAACCGGGCGGCGCGTTGGAGCTGTCGGGCGCACCGCTCGAGACCATTCACGAAACCTGTGACGAGGTGAACGCCCATCTCAAGGAGGTGATGGACATCTCCAAGGAGATCGGCGTGGGGTTCATCGGGCTGGGGGCCGCGCCCACGTGGATGCATGACGAGATGCCGCTGATGCCCAAAGGGCGCTACAAGCTGATGGACGCCTATATGGGCAAGGTCGGCACGATGGGGCGCAGCATGATGCGCCGCACCGCTTGCGTGCAGGTGAACCTCGACTACGGGTCCGAGGCGGACATGGTGCAGAAACTGCGGGTGGCGATTGCCTTGCAACCGGTTGCAGTGGCTCTGTTTGCCAACTCGCCTTTCTTTGAGGGCAAGGTGAACGGGCACAAAAGCTGGCGCAGCCGCGTGTGGCGCGACACCGACAACGCGCGGGCGGGCATGGTGCCGTTTATCTTTGAGGACGGGTTCGGATTTGAACGTTGGGTGGACTATGCGCTCGATGTGCCGATGTATTTTGTCTACCGCGATGGGGAATATATCGACGCGTTGGGGCAGTCTTTTCGCGATTTCCTCGACGGTCGTCTGCCCGCGCTGCCGGGTGAAACGCCGCAACTGAGCGATTGGGCGGACCACCTGACCACCGCCTTCCCCGAAGCGCGGATCAAGAAATACATCGAAATGCGCGGTGCCGATGGCGGACCGTGGCGCAGGCTATGTGCGCTGCCCGCATTTTGGGTTGGCCTGATGTACGATCAGACTGCACTGGATGCGGCATGGGACCTTTGCAAAGACTGGACCGCCGAACAGCGCGAAGCGCTGCGGGTTGCGGCGTCGGTTGACGGCCTGCAGGCGCGGGTTGATGGCATCGACATGCACGAGGTCGCCCGGCAGGCGGTGGCGATCAGCCATGCGGGCCTCAAGGCCCGTGCACGTCCGGGGGCAGGTGGTATGATCCCGGACGAGACCCACTTTCTGAACGCGCTTCAGGAAAGCGTGGAAAGCGGGCAGACCCCGGCGGATGAACTGCTGGAACATTATCACGGCGACTGGAACGGCGATCTGACACGGATATTCGCGGAGTATTCCTATTGATCCGCGCCGATCCGGCCCTGTCACCGCAGTCAAGCGTCGTCGCAGGCCAGCGCACCGCCTAGCCGTCGTCGTTCAGCGCATCACCCAAGGCGCGCAGTAAGGTGTCCAGTTCCGACCGCTGATTGTCCGAGATACCCGCAACCAGACGCTTTTGCGTGGCTGCATGTTCGCCCACGGCGGTTTCGATCGTTGAAAACCCGGTGGGCGTGAGCCGGATCAGAAACCCCCGCTTGTCGTTTGGGTTCGGCACCCGCTCAACCAGCCCTGATTTGACCAGTTGATCCACGCGATTTGTCATCGTGCCCGACGTCACCATCGTCAATTCCAGCAACTCTCCCGGCGACAACCCTTCGGGTTTGCCCGACCGGCGCAATGTCGCCAGCACGTCAAAGCTCGCCGCGTTCAGCCCGTAACGCTTCCACGTCTTTTCCATTTCGGAACGGAGCTGGGCGGACAGGCGCGCGATCCGCCCGATCGTCGCCATAGGGCCGGTGTCGATATCGGGCCGGGCTTCTTTCCACTGCTGGATGATGCGGTCCACGTGATCCATGGAACCTGCATATTCGATTTTATCTTGACGTCAAGATATATCAAAGTATCTTGACGTCGAGATAAATGGAGGCGCGCCATGAAACGCCAGTTGGATATCGCCCTTACCGCGCTTGCGCCGTTGATCTGGGGCAGCACCTACTATGTCACCACCGAACTTTTGCCGGACGGGTTCCCGGTCACCATGGCGGCGCTGCGCGCTTTGCCCGCCGGGCTCTTGATGCTGGCGATTGCGCGGCACATGCCGCAGGGCATCTGGTGGGGCCGCATCTTTGTGCTTGGGGCGCTGAATTTTACCCTGTTCTGGTCATTTCTCTTTGTGGCGGCCTACCGGTTGCCGGGGGGTGTCGCCGCGACGGTGGGGGCGGTGCAACCGCTGATCGTCGTGTTCCTCGCCGCTTTGCTGATCGGTACAGCGGTCCGCGCTGCGGCGGTGATTGCCGCGCTGCTTGGCATGGTGGGCGTCGGAATGCTGGTGTTGGGGTCCGGGGTCGCGCTGGACCCGCTGGGCCTGATGGCAGGGCTTGCCGGGGCCGCGTCCATGGCGGCGGGCACTGTGCTGACGCGAAAATGGCAGCCGCCGGTGCCGCTCTTTGCCTTTGCGGCGTGGCAATTGACGGCGGGAGGTATCCTGCTGGTTCCGCTCGCCCTCCTGCTGGAGCCACCCTTGCCACCGCTTGAGGCGGGCAACCTGCTGGGCATCGTCTATCTCGGGCTGATTGGCGCAGCGCTTACCTATGTCCTGTGGTTCCGTGGCATCGCCCGGATTGATCCGGGTGCGGTGTCGGCCTTGGGGTTTCTGAGCCCGCTGTCGGCTGTGGTGATTGGCTGGCTGCTGCTGGGTCAGGCGCTGACATTGGTCCAGATTGGCGGAGCGCTTATCGTTCTGGGCGCGATTTGGCTGGGCCAGCGCGCGGCGCGCATCCGCCCGCCATTGGTGTCCAAACCTGCGTGACAGCCCCGGCGGCCACGGTACGTGTCAAAACGGGATACCCCCGGTCAGGCCTGAGTTTCGTGATCCAGCCGTTGGCGCGCCACATCTTCGTTCCGCTCGGCTTTTTGCTGATCGCGCAGGGCGCGTTCGACATAGTCCAGATGGGTGTGCACCGCGGCGCGGGCGCCGTCCGGGTCACGGGCCTGCAAGGCCGCATTGATGCTGCGGTGCTGGTCCAGCAAGGCCTGACGGGTGGTGCGTTGTTTGAACATGACCTGCCGGTTGTAGAAGACGCCATCGCGCAGCAATTGGTACATCGACCGCATCATATGCAGCATAATCACGTTATGGCTGGCCTCGATGATGGCCATGTGAAACTGCGCATCCAACTGCGCCTCTTCGTCAGAATTGCGCTTGGGGTGGGCGGCCTCCATCTTTTCAAAGACGGTGTTGACCACGGCCAGATCGGTGTCGGACGCGAGGCGCGCGGCGCGTTCGGCTGCCAGCCCCTCCATGTCGCGGCGAAAGCTGAGATAGTCAAACACCGCCTCGTCGTGGCGGGCAAACAGCTGCGTGAGCGCAGGCGCAAAGGCAGACCCCAGCACATCCGCCACAAATACCCCCGCGCCGGGCCGGGTGGCCAGCAGCCCTTCATCCTGCAAGTGGCCAATGGCCTCGCGCAGCGACGGGCGCGACACGCCCAGCCGGTCGGCCAGATCCCGTTCGGGCGGCAACCGTTCGCCGGGCCGCAGGATGCCGCGCAGGATCAATTGTTCGATCTGGCGGATCACGGCGGAAGAGAGTTTTTCCGGTTGGACGGGGCGGAAGGGCATTTCGGGCACCTGATTGCGAATTGGTAAAATCATATGACCAGTTCCGATGCGGTGCAATGCAAGCGTTAAGGCGGCGTTAACCATGACCGGGCAGGGTGCCGGGATGAGGTATCTTGCGCTCTTGTGTTTGCTGGCCGCCTGCAACACCGCAGGCCCGCATTTTCGCGGACTTCCGGTGACGACGGTGACGATTGACGGCTCGACCTTTGACGTGCGCGTCAATGGGCGTCTGGCGGAGGCAATCCGTACGAACATGCAATACGCGCCGCGTTTTGGCCCGATCCAGTCACGTGCGGGCCGCGCGATGGAAATGGTGAGCGGTTGCAGTGTCAAAGAGGTGCGCGGGGATCAGGCACAGGCCACCGGCATTCTCGATTGCGGCAAAGGCGGGCCAAAGATTGACCGGCTGAAACCGCAGGGTGAATACGACTGTTACACGGTGGACAGCTATATCAGCGCAGCCACGAATGAGTTGGTGCTGGACCTGGATTGCACCCTGATCTGAGCGGGGAACCGCAATATCTTGTGGATAAATCGCTTCAGGCCGCTGTTTCTGGGGTCTTCGCGTTGACAGACGCCCCTGCGCCCCGCCACCATGACAGGCCAGAGAGACTCAGAGCCGGACCTGCCCTTGCGCTTTTCCAAACTCAGACTGACGGGGTTCAAATCCTTTGTCGATCCCACTGACCTCATCATCGCGGATGGGCTGACGGGGGTTGTCGGGCCCAATGGCTGTGGCAAGTCGAACCTGCTCGAAGCGCTGCGCTGGGTGATGGGTGAAAACCGGCCCACAGCGATGCGCGGCGGGGGCATGGAGGACGTGATCTTTGCAGGTGCTGCAACGCGGCCCGCGCGCAATTTTGCCGAAGTGTCCCTGCATCTCGACAATTCGGACCGCTTGGCGCCCGCGGGGTTCAATGATCAGGACACACTTGAGATTGTGCGCCGGATCACGCGGGACGTTGGCAGCGCCTACAAGACCAATGGCAAGGATGTGCGGGCGCGCGACGTGCAGATGCTGTTTGCCGATGCGTCCACCGGCGCGCATTCGCCCGCATTGGTGCGGCAGGGCCAGATCAGCGAGCTGATCAACGCCAAGCCCAAGAACCGACGGCGCATTCTGGAAGAGGCGGCAGGCATCTCCGGGCTGTACCAGCGGCGCCACGAGGCCGAGCTAAAGCTGAAGGGTGCCGAACAGAACCTTGCCCGCGTTGATGATGTGATCGAGCAACTGGCCACGCAACTGGCGCAACTGGCCCGGCAAGCCCGGCAGGCGGCGCGCTACCGCGAGATCGGCGACAGCCTGCGCAAAGCGGAAGGGCAGTTGCTCTACCGGCGCTGGCGTGAGGCCGATGAGGCGCGGGCACGCGCCGAAGAGGCTTTGCGCGACCGCACCACCTCGGCGGCGCAAGCCGAAGCCGCAGTTCAGGTGGCGCTGAAGGCGCGCGCCGCCGCCGAAGAGGCCTTGCCGCCCCTGCGCGAGGAAGAGGCGATCGCAGCAGCGGTGCTGCAGCGGCTCACCGTGCAGCGGGACACGCTGGACGAACAGGACAGGCAGGCGCAAAAGACGATCGAAACGCTCAGCCAGCGGATCGTGCAGCTGACTCATGACATCGATCGCGAAGGTGGCCTCAACCGTGACGCGGGCGAGACGATCCAGCGTCTCGAATGGGAGGCGGGCGAGATCGCCAAAGCCAGCGACGGGCATGAAGCGCTTCTGGATGAGGCGGCAAGCGGGGCGCGGGAGGCCGCACAGGTCTTACAGGCCCGCGAAGAGGATCAGGCCGAACAGACCGAGGATGTGGCCCGGCTTGCCGCGCGGCATGGGTCGGCGCAGCGCTTGCTGGATGACAACCGCAAGGTCGAAGCACGCGCGCAGGCCGAGGCGGAAAAGGCGCGCGCGGCGGTGGCGACAAGCGCAGATGCGTTGCGGCAGGCCGAAACGGATGTGACAGCGGCGCAAGCGGCCTCTGTCGAGGCCGAAGCGACAGCGCAGCGGGCTGATGAGACGCTCCTGTCCGCCGAAGAGGCGCGGGCGGATGTGCAGGCGCGCGAAGCGGATGCACGTGCCGAACGGTCCGAGGCCGAAGGCGAGCTGAATGCGCTGCGCGCCGAAGCGGGCGCGCTGGCCAAGCTGGTCGAACGGGATACCGCCGAGGGTGGCCAGATTGTGGACCGTTTGCAGGTCGAGGCCGGGTTCGAAAAAGCGCTGGGGGCAGCCTTGGCCGACGATTTGCGCGCACCAGAGGTGGATGCGGATGGCCCGTCGGGTTGGGCGACATTGCCGGATTACGAGGGGGTGCAGCAACTGCCTGCGGGTGTGACGCCCTTGTCCCTGCATGTTTCTGTCCCATCGGCACTTGCCCGCCGGATGAGCCAGATCGGACTTGCCGATTCCGACGATGCGGCCCGCCTGCATGACCAACTCAAACCCGGGCAGCGCCTTGTGTCGCGCGAGGGCGATTTGTGGCGGTGGGACGGCTTCCGCGCGTGGGCCGAAGATGCGCCCAGTGCGGCAGCACTGCGGTTGCAACAACTCAATCGGCTGGAGGCGCTGAAACAGGCGCAGGAGCGTGCAACCGCACGTGCCGATGGGGCGCGGCAGGCGCATGAGGCACTGACCGCGCGCCTGACCGAGTTGACGGATGCAGATAAGCGTGCGCGCGAGGCGCGGCGGGTGGCAGACCGGATGATGGCGGACGCCGCCCGCGCACTGAGCCGGGCAGAGGCGGACCGCGATCTGGCGCAAAGCCGACTGGATTCGCTGGGCCTTGCCGTGACGCGACACGAGGAAGAGGCGATGGGCGCGCGCAGCCGTTTGGCCGAAGCGGAGACGGCCTTGGCCGATTTGCCGGACCTCGATGCCGCGCGCGCGCAAGTGGAGGATATCCGCATGACGGTCGAGGCGGCCCGCATCACCATGATGTCGCGCCGCTCGGCCCATGACGATCTGCGTCGCACAGGTGAGGCGCGGATCAAACGCGCACAGGAGATCACCAAGGAGGTCAGTGGTTGGAAGCACCGGCTTGAAACGGCGGAGCGCCGCAGCGCCGAATTGGTGGCCCGCAAGGAAACGACAGAGGCAGAACTGGCCGTCGCCGAAAAACTGCCATCGGAATTGGCCGAGACCCGCGCGAGCCTTGCCGAAGAGATCACGAAAGCCGAAGCGCGCAAGGCGCACAGCGCCGACGCGCTCAGCACCGGTGAAGCGGCGCTGCGCACGGCCGCACAAACGGAACGGGATGCAGAACGTGCCGCGTCCGAAGCGCGCGAGGACCGGGCGCGGGCCGAGGCCCTGACAGAAGCGGCGCGCGAGACGGTGCAGGCTGCGGCAGAGCGGATTGCGGACGAACATCAGCAAACGCCGAACCAGCTGCTGACGGCATTGGACGTGACGCCGGATGCGATGCCGGGGGCCGAGACACTGGAGACCGAAGTGGCGCGGCTGAAACGTCAGCGCGATGCATTGGGTGCTGTGAACCTGCGCGCAGAGGAAGACGCCAAAGAGGTGCAAGAAGAGCACGACAACTTGTTGTCCGAAAAGAACGACCTTGAGGAGGCAATCAAGACGCTGCGCGGCGGCATTGCCAGCCTCAACCGCGAGGGCCGTGAGCGGCTGTTAACTGCCTTTGAACAGGTAAATTCGAATTTCTCCATGCTCTTTAAACACTTGTTCGGTGGCGGTGAGGCTAACCTCGTAATGGTGGAAAGCGACGATCCGCTGGAAGCCGGGCTTGAGATTATGTGTCAGCCGCCGGGCAAAAAGCTGTCGACCCTCTCGCTGCTGTCGGGTGGGGAGCAGACGTTGACCGCTTTGGCGCTGATCTTTGCAGTGTTTTTGGCCAACCCGGCCCCAATCTGTGTGCTGGACGAGGTCGACGCGCCGCTGGACGATGCGAACGTGACACGGTTCTGCGATCTTCTGGACGAGATGTGCCGCCGCACCGACACACGGTTCCTGATTATCACGCACCACGCCGTCACCATGGCGCGGATGGACCGATTGTTCGGGGTGACCATGGCGGAGCAAGGTGTGAGCCAGCTGGTGTCGGTGGATCTGAAAAAGGCCGAGACGCTAGTAGCCTAGTGCGCGTCAGATGCATTCAAATTGAGTTAATCTTTCACCGATATCCCTTGGCAGCGGTCCCCAATGGACCGTGCGAGGAGGTGAGTGCACTGACGGAAAGCAAATACCGCAAATGGATGATGGCGATTGCAATAGCGACGCTCGTGATTGGTATCATCCGTCTCTTGATCGGGCTATAGCCTGAAAAAGAGTGACCCGGCAGAGTAGCGGCTCTGCCGGGTCGTTTGTTCGGTGCGTGCACTGAACACAATTACCGCTGGCTCGGAATATAATCCAAACGTTACCAAATTACAAACGTCGCAGAAGCGCGGGCGTCGGCCAGGCATCGGCGGGCAGGCCCAGCCGTTTTTGTTCGGCTTGCACGGCGGCGCGCGTGCCTGCGCCGAGGATACCGTCGATCTTGCCGACATCGTGCCCGCGTGCCTGAAGCTTTTTTTGCAGTGTTTTCATTTGGTTCGCGTTCAGCCCAGGATCTGGGGTCCCGGCGTCATAGACCTGAGCGCCCGCCAGCCGCGTGGCGAAATAAGCGGCGGTAAGAACGTAGGTAAAGGACTGGTTCCACTCGAAATAGACATCGAAATTCGGATAAGCGAGAAAGGCAGGGCCTTTGTGCCCTTGCGGCAGGATCAGCGATGCGGGCAAATCAGCGAGGCGACCCTGACGCGGTTGCACCCCCAGCTTTGCCCATTGCGCGGCGGACAGTTTGGTGCCGACACCGCTCAGGCTCCAATCCATGGACGTGGGCACTGTGACCTCCTGCAACCACGGCTCGCCTGCACGCCAGCCCAGATGCTGCAGCATCTTGCCGCCTGACATCAATGCGTCCGGGGCAGAGGATTTCAGGCGCACAGCCCCGTCGCCGTCGCCGTCCACTCCGTTTTCTAGAATGTCTCGGGGCAGCATTTGCACCATGCCAATCTCACCGGCCCACGCGCCAGTTGTGCGGGCAGGATCAAAGGCACCACGGGCGAAAAGCTCCATCGCGGCAAAGACTTGGGGGCGAAAGAGATCGGGCCTGCGGCAGTCATGGGCAAGAGTGACGAGAGCGTTGGCCGTATTAAAATCGCCCTGAAACGCGCCGTAATCCGTCTCAAACGCCCAAAAGGCCAAGAGAACATGGCGATCGAGACCATATTGCCGTTCGATCCGGTCAAAGACACTGGCATATTGTTGCGCCTTTTGGCGGCCCGCATTGATCCGGTTTTGCGAAATCAATCGGCGCGAGAAATCAATAAACGGACGTTGAAAAACGCCTTGGGCGCGGTCAGCCTTGAGCACGGACGGATCTTGCCGCACGCCCGCAAGGAACCTTTCTACGGTGTTCTTGGACATGCCTTTGGCGATGGCTTCGGCTGCCAGCGCGGATTTGAAACTGGCAAAGCTGCCACCGCATTGCGCCCATGCCCCAAGCGGCAGAAATGTGACCACCAGGGCGATGGCGAGGCGATTTACAAGAGCCATTGAAGGCCTCCCAGAACAAAGAGGGCGGCCACGATCCCGCCCCAGGTTTTCCATATCAGCGCAACACCGGTATCAATATCGGATGATGTCAGGGCGCGTTTGCCAGCGCCATTGACCCACGGAAAGGTCTGCACCGCGCCGTCATAGCTGCGCGGTCCTGCGAGGGCGAAGGACAGGCTGTGGGCCAGTGCTGCTTCGGGCCAGCCCGCGTTGGGAGAGCGGTGCAGGGCGGCATCGGCACGGATTGCGGCCCACGCGTGCCACGCGCCGCCCATCAGAGTAAGTGCCAGTGCGGTCAGGCGGGCGGGCACCCAATTCAGTACGTCATCACAGCGTGCCGCGGCCCACCCAAAATCCGCGTATCGCGGCGTGCGGTAGCCTATCATGCTGTCGGCGGTGTTGACCATCTTGTAGATTGCGATGCCAGGCAGGCCAGCCACAAGGAACCAAAAGGCCGGTGCGACAACGCCGTCACTGAAATTTTCAGCCAGCGATTCTATTCCTGCCCGGGCCACATCCTGTGGGGCGGCATCGCTGACGTCGCGGCTGACGATCATGCGCACCGCTTGGCGGCCCGCTGCATCCGACAGGCGCAAGCCCGCAGCGACAGCGCCGACATGTTCCACAAGCGACCTGTGTGCCAGCAGAATTGCAGCGGCGCAGATGGCCACGACATCACCAAAGAGGGACAGCGCCCACCCGACCGCCCCCGCCAGCGTCACCATCACCACAAGGGCCACGACGCCGGTGGTGCGTGCGACATGCGTCCGGTTCAACGTCACATCCAACCAGCGAACAAGCTGCCCCATCAGAACAGCAGGGTGGGGCAGGCGGTTCCACAGCCATTTGGGCTCGCCCAGCAGCGCGTCGAGGCACAGGGCCAGTGTCAATTGCAACGCGATGCTCATACTGCGTCGGCCAGTCGGGACCACCCGGATGCATCCGGCAGACCAAGGCGCAGCCAACGGTCCGAATATGGGAATGTCCGGCTCCAGATATGATGCTGCGCCAATCGGTCCTGCCAGCGGGCAGCGTCATCGACCTGATACAGGCGAAAAAGTGCGGTGCCGCCAACGCATTCTGCGCCCGCATCCGCCAAAATACTGTCCATCCGAATGGCATCGACGTCCAGCCGCGTGCGTGTCGCATCGGCCCATGCGACATCGCGCAACGCCTGCCGCCCGACGTCCAGCGCCACGCCGGAGACGGGCCACGGACCCAACCACTCGGCCAGACGCCCAAGATGGTCGGGCTCACCGATGACAAAGCCCAGACGCAGCCCCGCCAACCCCCAGAACTTGCCAAAACTTTTCAGCACGATCGTATCGGCGCCAGCATGGGGAACGAGGCTGCGGTCCGGCGCAATGTCGCAAAAGCTTTCGTCGATGATCTGCAACCCATGTCCCAGATCGTTCGCGTTCCAAAAATGTCCCGTTGGATTGTTGGGATGGACCAGCACTTGGCCGTCGCCACCTGTGTCTGTGACGTCCCATCCGTGGGTGACAAAGGCAGCGGCGTGTTCGTTGTAGGTGGGGCGGGGAATGCGCACGGTGCCTGCCGGTTTCAGGCGGGGCATCTGCGCGATTGCGGCTGACGCACCGGGCACGGCCAGCACGTCCAAATGATCCGGTACAGTCCAGAATGTGCGGGCGGCAGCACACAGCGCCGATTGCGCGCCAGAATCGGGTAACGCAGTCCACGCAGCGGCGGTTGGCGGCGTAAACGCATAGGGAATAGGATTAATACCTGTGGACAGGTCGATCCAATCCGCGCGCGCCCCACCATAGCGTTGAACAGCCTGATCCAGCCCACCGCCATGGTCACGCTTTTGTCTTGCGTCGTTGGATTTATCCATTCGAGCGGGCACCCATTAAGCATTTCCTGCGCCCTAAGAGCGAAAATCCGCGCAAAACTCAATGCTCAGATGCGCTGTTAAGGTTTGTTCTCGTGTATTAACCCTTTGTTAAGGAATCCGGGAAAAATAGAAGGCAGGGGCCGAAGTTGGGTCGGCCCGGAGTCGTTATGAACGTTTTGATCGTAGAAAGCCGGCCAGAGCTTGGGGCTATTTGGTCGCGGCACTTACAAAGAATGGGGATGAACGTGCATCAGGTCACTGACCAGAGCGCGGCTGTCGACCATTTGGATACACATGCCCCCGATATCATCCTGCTGGATTTGGTGCTTGAAGAGGGCAGCGCGTTGGCCGTGGCCGACTTTGCCAGCTACCGACATCCCGATGCACGGGTGATTTTCGTCACAGACACCAGCTTTTTCTCGGATGGGTCAATTTTTGCCCACGCGGCGAATGCCTGCGCGTTTTTGCCCGCAGGCACACGTCCAGAGGATCTGGCCGCGATGGTGGAGCATTACGCCATCACCTGATCGCGACCGTGCGGTGTGTCAAAGTCGATAACCGGGTTGATCGGAATGATCCGGTGCGGATTGATGCTTTCGTGGCTGTAGTGATAGTGGCGCACGACGTGCTTCATGTTCACCGTCGCGGATACGCCCGGCGTCTGATAGAGGTCGCGCGTGTAGGCCCACAGGTGTGGGTAATCGATCAACCGTTTGCGGTTGCATTTGAAGTGCAGGTGATACACTGCGTCGAACCGCGCCAGCGTGGGAAACAGCCGCCAGTCCGCTTCGGTCAGACGATCACCCATAAGGTAGCGCTGCGTGCTCAGCCGGTCCTCCAGCCAGTCCAAAGTGTCAAAGAGGGGCCCCACGGCGTCGTCATAGGCGTCTTGCGTGGTGGCAAAGCCGGATTTGTAGACGCCATTGTTCAGCGTGTCATAGATGCGGTCGTTGACCGATGCGATGTCGTCCCGCAAGGCCTCGGGCCAGTAGTCGTCTGTGTTGCCGGTGATCCCGTCAAAGGCCGAATTGAACATGCGGATGATCTCGGCACTTTCGTTGTTTACGATGGTCTCTTGGGTCTTGTCCCAAAGGATCGGAACTGTCACGCGGCCCGAGATTGTCGGGTCAGCTTTGGTATAGATATCGCGGGCAAAGGGCAGGCCGTACAAGGTGTCACCCGTGGCCCCATGGTCGTCCGTCTGGAACGTCCAGCCATCGGAAAGCATGTCGGGATGCACGACAGACAGGGTGATGTGATCGGTCAGGTTTTTGAGCGCACGAAAGATCAGTGTCCTATGCGCCCACGGACACGCGTAAGAGACATAGAGGTGATAACGCCCTGATTCGGCAGGAAAGCCTCCGATACCGCTCGGACCCGGCGCGCCGTCGGCGGTGATCCAGTTTCGGAACTTGGCCTGGCTGCGCTGAAATTTGCCACCAGTCGACTTGGTGTCGTACCACTGGTCCCGCCATTCGCCATCCACCAAAACACCCATATCGCGTCTCCTGTCGCTTGGTGCGGCATATGTAGCGGTTTGCCCGCCCTGACCAACGTTTTGGCGCGCGCAGGGCACCTGCGCCCCTGCACATGCGGGGCCGTCACGAGAATATCACAGTGATCTGGTCCAAGCGGTCGCGTAAAAGAAATTTACTGGACCTCAACACACTCTGCCTCAAGTTGTGGGTCTGAAGAGGGAAGTCTGCGATGTCCACATTTGTCCCCAAAGAAGTGCAAGCGGGTCTTGACCACGCACGCCGCCAATCCATCCGCAACGCCTCGCGTTTGCGGATTGAGACGGGGGGCGCGTCCTATCCGGTGTTGCGCATGTGGAAAACCGGCTTTGCGATGGAGGCGGAGACGGCCCCATCTTTGCGCGGGTTCGTGGATCTGCATGATGGCGCTGTGCACCTCTTTCAGTGCCTTGTCGTCGCCTCCGAAGAAGAGGCTGGCGAGAAGCGCTTTGAATTCAAACGGCTGACAGCCGTTTCTGATCGCGCTGCGCTGGATTTCGAAAAGGCTGCGGATGCGCCCGTCGCTTTGTTGGAAAGCAAGCTCTGAGCTGATCCCCGCACACGTGCGCGTGAACAGGACTGGCACCCGGGCTTGGTCGTGATACACTGAGGCCCGCATGTGAAATCGAGGAAAGCCCGCCCGATGCTTCGTATCTTGTCCGCCTTGTTTGCCCTTGGCCTTGTTGCTGCCTGCGATGATGCGGTTGCCCCTGCGCCAGCACCAACAGGGACGGTCACAGCGGTGCAAACACCGGACGAGTTGCGCACGCCGGATCAGGCCGCCCGCGCCTTTGCCCAAGTGGTGCGGCGCGTGGAGCCCGTGGCCGAACGCGTCTGCCGCGAGAGGACGACGGGGGTGGATTGTGATTTTCGCATCCTCGTGGACGACCGCCCCCGTCTGCCGCCCAATGCGTATCAGACGCTGGACGACAATGGCCGCCCGATCATTGCCTTTACCGTGGCGCTGATTGCCGATGCCCGCAATGCAGATGAACTGGCCTTTGTGATGAGCCACGAGGCGGCGCATCACATTCGTGGCCATATTGCGCGGCAAAAGCAGAACGCCGCCGCCGGTGCGGTCATTTTTGCGGGGCTTGCGTCGATCACCGGCGGTGATGCAGGCGCTGTCGAAGCGGCGCAGCGCATCGGCGCCAATGTCGGCGCGCGGACCTATTCCAAGGATTTCGAACTGGAAGCGGACGAACTGGGAACAATCGTGACGGCCCGCGCGGGCTATGACCCGCTGAAAGGGGCAGAGTTCTTTAACCGCATTCCTGACCCCGGTGATCGTTTCCTTGGCACGCATCCGCCCAATGCGCAGCGGATCGAGATTGTGCGGCGCACGGCCAGCCAACTCTGACACCCCGACTTTGATCTTGGTCAAGGTGCGCCCTGCGCGCCTTGGGGCATTCTATGTGCACACCCCCGCTGCAATCGGAGCTGCACATGACCTCGACCCATCGCCTGAAACGACACGCCGCCCTTGTTGACGACATGGCAGAGGCGCGCGGCATTGACCTACAAGACGCATCGCTGCGCGCGGGTCTGACCCCTGACGACTTGGCAGATATGGTGCATCGCTGTGCCGGTTGTACGCAGCCAGACAGCTGTGAAAGCTGGTTGGCCTCGCAGGTGGGGGCTGTGTCCGAAACGCCCGAGTTTTGCCGCAACGCAAAGGTGTTCGACACGTTGGCCCGGCTCGGCTCAGGCTGAGACGCCCATACTGACCGCGCAGAAAAAGCAGGTGGAGGCGGCGAGCACAAAACTGTGCCAGATGGCGTTCTGAAAGCGCAGCACTTTCATCGCAAAAAACACCGTCCCCACGGTGTAAAGCAACCCGCCAGCGGCGATCAGCGCAACAGCGGCGCCGGGCAGATTCTGCCACATTGGCCAGATCAGCAACACGCTCGCCCACCCCAGCAGCAGATACAGCGCCAGCGAACCGCGCGCATTTGTGGCCCAAAAGCTGAGTTTGGCCACAGCCCCCAGCAGTGCCACGACCCAGACAGCGGCCAGCACCACATAAGCGAACCATGATCCAATCAAGACCACCAACGGCGTGTAAGTCCCCGCAATCTTAAGGTAAATGGCAGCGTGATCCATACGATGAAACACCGGGCGCGACCGTTCCCACGGCAGCAGGTGATAGGCCGCAGAGGCCAACAACGACAGGATCAGTAAGCCCGCATACACGCTTGTTGCCGCGATTTGCGAGGCATCCTGCGTTTGTGTGACATATAGGATAAGGCCGGTTCCGGCCGCGATGGCCGCGGTCACACCCACCGCATGAACCGACGCATCGGCCAATGTTTCCTTGAGTGAGTACGGATATGGCATGACCCGAGGCTCCTGCATCAGGGAGCCTCAGTCTAGCCCTCAATTCATCACTAAACTGTTGACGTTGCGCGAGCTTTGCGGCGCAGGTGCCAGCGATAGATCAATGGCGCAAGCACATGGTCATAGGTCAGCGACGCCAGTTTGTGCACGCCCGGCAGCGATACAAGCCGCGCCAACCACCGGTAACGCGGCATTTCCTGCCAAAGCAGAATAAAGGCCGGGATGCCGGAATAAAGCGCGTCGTCCTTGAGAACGTACAACCGCCGCGCAGCGGTGTCGGCGTCCAGATCCCAATCGGCGAGCGCGTCGGAATTCAGATCGTCAAAGCGGATCGGCAGACCCTCTTTGCTGCTGTAGTTGGCGTAATGCGTGATCTCGAAGTTACAGACCGGGCATTCGGCGTTGTAAAGGACGCGGGTGTTTTGGCTCATATTGCAGAATTAGCGCGAAAAGCACGGCGTGCAGGCCGACAAGGTGCCGCAGGTCAGCGTGGTTTGTTGCCGTCAATCCAGCGGGACATGAGCGTGCGATCCTTGAAACACATTTGTGGAATGTCACGCCGCTTCAGACGCGCGATGCGTTCGGCAAACTGCACCTGCTTGGCACTTGGATAATCCGAGAACCGGCCTTCAGGTTTTGGCGGCTTTGCGCTGTCGATCCATGCCGACAACATCGCCTTGTCGCGCATGACGGCCTGCGGCAGCGCTTTGCCGGTTTTGGCGGCCAACGCCTTGGCGTAACTGATTTGTTTTTCAGTCGCGGGCTGCGCTGGCGCAATCGGCAACGACCCCTGTGCGGGGTCAAAAAGTCCGGGTTGGGTCGAATGATAGCTCATGTGACATATCCGTTCTCTTGAGTGAGAACAAATATAGAACATCAGATTTCATTTTTCAAGTTCGGCTCGTGATCAGAAGAACATGGCAACCACATCAGGACCAGCAATCAGCGCGAACACAAGGATCACAACAAACAGATACAGAGCGCCGAGGCCCGTGCCCTTGGCCCGGCCAAATTCGAAACTGGCGTCTTTGAGAAGCTCGAAAATCTGTTTTACCATCGTTGATCCAAACGGTGCGGCACCTGTGCCGTCATGTTGCATTCGAATCAAAAGATGCACGTCGATCCTTAACGCTGTTTCAACGCTGCGTGCAGGTGCGCGCCTTTGTTAACGCAACACAATAAGTATTAAGCGTTAACACTCTGAAATTAATAGATTGCCCTGGGGCCAGAAGTTAAGAACTGGTTAACAGGCATTTGGGCCTGTCAGCACATTTTGCCCCAAAGATCGTAATCGCTGGCCTCGTCCACTTCGACCCGCAGGATGTCGCCGGGGCTCAGATCTTCAAAGCCTTCGTCGATAAACAGATTGCCGTCGATTTCTGGCGCGTCTGCTTTGGTGCGGCAGGTGGCGGCGTCCTCATCGATGCTGTCCACGATCACTTCAAGCGCGGTGCCGACCTTGGCGGCGAGCTTTGCTTCGGAAATGGCCTGCGCCTTTTCCATGAAGCGTTCCCAGCGGTCTTGCTTCACCTCGGGCGCAACATGATCGGGGAGGGCGTTGGACCGCGCACCTTCGACGTTTTCATATTGAAAACAGCCCACCCGGTCGAGCTGCGCCTCGTCCATCCAGTCAAGCAGGGTCTGGAATTCCGCTTCGGTTTCGCCCGGATAACCTACGATAAAGGTCGAGCGCAGCGTGATGTCCGGGCAGATGCCGCGCCATTCCGCGATCCGGTCCAGTGTGCGTTCGGCAGCGGCGGGGCGCGCCATGCGCCGTAACGTGTCGGCGTGGGCATGTTGGAACGGGATGTCGAGATAAGGCAAGACCAACCCCTCGGCCATCAACGGAATAAGCTCGCGCACATGTGGATAAGGGTACACATAATGCAGGCGGACCCACGCGCCCAACCCGCCCAGATCACGCGCCAGATCGGTGATGTGGGCTCGGTGGCCACGGTCCTCTGCGTGTTTGATGTCAACGCCGTAGGCGGAGGTGTCCTGCGAGATCACCAGCAGTTCCCTGACCCCGGCGTCCACCAGTTTTTCCGCCTCGCGGATCACCGCGTGCGCCGGACGGGAGGCCAGCCGTCCGCGCATATCAGGGATGATGCAGAACTTGCACTTGTGATTGCAACCTTCTGAAATTTTGAGATAACTGAAATGGCGTGGGGTGAGGCTGACCCCGCTTGCGGGCAGCAGGTCTATAAATGGATCGGGGTCCGGCGGCACCGCGGCGTGCACCGCATCAAGCACCTGTTCGTATTGGTGTGGGCCGGTCACCGCCAACACTTTGGGATGGGCGCCGGTGATGTAATCGGGCTCAGCCCCAAGGCAGCCGGTCACAATCACCCGCCCGTTTTCGTTCAGCGCCTCGCCAATGGCGTCGAGGCTTTCGGCCTTGGCGCTGTCAAGAAAGCCGCAGGTGTTTACAATCACCGCGTCGGCACCGGCGTAATCCGGCGAAATGCCGTACCCTTCGGCACGCAGGCGCGTGAGGATGCGTTCGCTGTCCACCAGCGCTTTGGGGCAGCCCAGCGACACCATGCCAATGGTGGGTTGGCCGGGGCGGGTGCGGGCGTCCATCCGCAGCATGGGTGCGATGTCGGGGCGAAGATCGGGCGGGTTTGTGCTCATCCCCGCGTCATAGGCGATCACATGGCTGTGGAAAAGGGTGGGGTTGGGGGGCTGGCCTTGCTAGGCTGGCGGCAACACGTCGCCAGAACGGAGCAGTTTTATGAAGTGGATCGGTCGCCTTATCGCATTTGTGCTCGTGGTGGTTCTTGTCGCGGGGGTGTCGCTGTTTTTCCTGCCTGCGGACCGGATCGCAAAACTGGCCGCGGATCAGTTGCGGGTCGCGACGGGGCGCGACGTGACGATTTCGGGCGATGTGTCGATGACCTTGTGGCCGGTATTGGGCGTGTCGCTGGGCGAATTGGAGGTCGGCAATGCCGACTGGTCCGAGCAGGGGCCGATGCTGTCGGCGCAGAACGCAGCCATAGGCGTGGACCTGATGGCCTATATCACCAACCGCGAAATCCGCATCACCAATATCGAGGCGACAAGCCCGACCATCCGTCTGGACAGCCGCAGTGACGGGCGCGCGTCTTGGGTGTTTACTGATGCCAGCGGCGAGGCCCAGATCGAGACGGAAACCGCCCCGGACCGCGCCCCGCAAGCGGTGTCGATCCAGCGGCTGGCGGTGACGGACGCGACGCTGATCTATGACGCCGAAGGGGCGGACCTGGTATCCTATTCCGGTGTTGACCTGACGCTGGACTGGCCCGAGCGACTGGGGCCTGCCACCATCGCAGCCACTTTGCGCCCGGCGGGAAGTGAAGTGCAGGTGGATGCCACCATCGGCGGCTTTGCCGGGTTCATCACAGGGCAGGTCCAGCCGGTGGACGCCGTGATTTCGGCGGGTGGTGGACGTGCCGCGCTGAACGGTCGGGCCAGCACGGCAGGAGACGTGGCGGGACGGCTGCGCCTTGATATCCCCGACACGGACGCTTTTTTTGCGGCACTTGCGCTGCCGCAACCGGGTCTGCCGGCCAAGTTGGGGCGGGCGATGGATGTCACAACAGATCTGACACTCACCGCTGACCGGCGGCTGTCCTTGCGCGACCTGACGGCGGATCTGGGGGGCAACGCGCTGACCGGCGCGGCGGATATCAACCTCAACGGCACGCCGCAGGTGAATGCCCAACTGAGCGCCGGTGCGCTTGATCTGCGCAGCGTCACGGAAAGCGGTGTGGCCAGCGGAGGAGGCGGCGCGCCCAGTGCGGGATCGGGCTGGCCCACGGACCGGATTGACGCCAGCGGATTGGCTGCCTTCAACGGAGAGATCGCGCTGACGGCATCCTCTATCGATCTGGGTCAGTTCAAGCTGGGCCAGACCCGCACTCTGCTGCGCAATGATCGCAGCCGCATGGTCTTCGAACTGCGCGAGGTGCAGGCCTATCAGGGGACGCTGTCGGGCGAATTTGTGATCAACAACCGCTCCGGCCTCAGCGTGGGGGGCAAGATGTTTGCCCAGTCGCTGGCGATGCAGGACGTGCTGCGCGATGCCGCCGGGATCGAGCGGCTGACCGGGCAAGCCGATGCCGAGATGTCGTTTCTGGGGTCTGGCAGCACCGTCGATGCAATCATGAAATCGCTGTCGGGCAAGGGGGCTATCAAATTTGGTCAGGGCACCATCATCGGCATCGATCTGGACCGGCTGATGCGATCCGGGAATGTGGGGGGCGGGACGACCGTGTTCGATAGTCTTGGGGCCACGTGGGACATCGCGGGCGGCGTGCTGCGCAATGATGACCTGCTGCTGAGCCTTGCCAATTACGAGGCGCGCGGGGCCGGGCAGGTGGGCTTGGGCGCGCAGACCATCGACTACACCTTTACCCCGGTTGCCCTGCGGGCCAACGAGGGGACGGGCATTGCGATCCCGGTGCGGATCAGGGGCCCATGGGCGTCGCCCAGCATCTTGCCCGACCTTGAGGCGGCTATTGATCTGAACTTTGAAAAGGAGGTCGAGCAGGTCAAGCAGCAGGCCCGTGATGCGGTCCGGAACAAGGTCGCAGAAGAGCTCAATATCGTGGACGAAGGGCAGGACCTTGAAGACGCGGCCAAGCAAAAACTGGAGGATGAGGTCAAGAAGGGGCTGCGGTCCCTGTTTGACTGACGGCGCGACTGTCCCACGCTGGGACAGGCGTGCGGTGACGTAATTTCAATGGCTTACAGCGGCCAATTAGTCATTTGGCAACCTTTGGGCCCCGGAGCGGTGCTTAGATCCCAAGCACGGCGCGGGTCGCCTCGACCCGGTTTTTGACCCCCAGTTTGCGATAGGCGGCTTGGGTGTAGTCGGCCACCGTGTGGGGCGACAGGCTGCAACTGCGCGCGATTTCCTTGCGGCTGAGACCTTTGGCGGTGAGCCAGATGATTTCGCGTTCGCGCGGGCTGAGCGCCACAAGCGTCGGCACGGGCGGCACGTCAATCACCGACGGCTCTGACGCAACGGGGCGCGACAGATCCTCGACGCGGCGATGCAGGATGAGGGCAAACAGCCGGAATTCTTCTGCGCGCGATCCAATCCGGTCCTCGAACACCGCCCGCTCCATCCGGGTGCCAAAATTCACCCCGCCAAAGCGCGGCGCACCGACAAGCCGCACGGGAATGCCCAGACCGGACCGAAACCCGACGGCCTCTGCCCGCTTGATGAACGTCTGGGCCGCTTCGGGCAAATAGGGATAGTCCCCCAGAAACGCCGACCCGGTCCGGGTGATGTCGTAATTGGTGCAGCAGTGGTGCAGGAACGGATCGGTTGCAGGGGCGTAGCCGTCATAAAGCGCAGGGATTGTGGTCTGTAAGAACGGCTGGGAAAAGTCTGCGGCCACGGTGAGGTAAGTGACGCTGCCGATGCCTTCGGCGTCCAGCACGGCCACGGCGGTCTGCCACAGTTCGTCGAATGTCTGCGCCGCTTCGAGATCGCGCAATCTGGCTGTCAACACGGGCGCAATCCCCCCAAATGAATGACCCCGGCAACGGGGATATCCCCGCGCAATTTTGCATAGCAAACAGGGTGTTCAGGCCGAAACCATTTGTCGGCCAAATTGGAAAAAAGGGATATATTGCATGGGTTTCAAACGTAAACGCCGCTGGGGTGGCCGCCCGAAACTGTCCAACATCGTTGGTCAGGTCGCGGATGCGGTCAAAGACGTCAAGGACGAGGTCAAGGACCGGATTGACAGCCGCGAAGAGGCGCTGATCCGGCGGTCCGAACGGGCGCTGATCCTGTTTTCCGAGTTCGGGGAAGAGGCCGAGGAACGGCCCTACAAATGGCTTTATAGCGGGATCGAGAAATCGTCGATTGGCATAGGGATGGCCTTGGCGGCGAGCTATGGCGAGGTGCGGGTGATCAACGGGGCCAATGCCACGTTGGACGGTTTGGTCGATGTGCTGGAGGGGCTGCTGGCGGATGGCGATATTTTTGAGATCGACATGCTGCATCACGCCCATGGCGAGGACGGAGAGGCCTGTTTCGTGGATCGCAATGTGGCGTGGGCGGATGTGCAGGCGGCCATTGGCGCGCTGGGTGCGGGCGACCGGCTGCGCATGTTCTATACCACGTCCTGCTGGGGCTACGGGTTGGCGCGCGCGATGGTCAACGCAGGCTTTTCCTGCGGTTCGGGTGCGGTTGGCGTGAACACCAACGCGGCCGGGGAATACGGCGCCTTTATCAAATACTGGCAGACGCTGCGCCCGTTCGACACGGCGGTGCGCCGCGCCTTTCAGGGATCGGGCTGGCGGGTGTCAGATGCCGCCGCGATCAAGATGGACAAGCGGTTTGCCGCAGCCAACAGCCAAAAGCGCTGTTATGGCGATGGATCGGTCAATATCCGCACCAATGCGGACGACTGACCTGCGGCCCAATCCAGACGCGGGCCGGGCACGGGCGGGCGCGCATTGCGCCTGCCGTGTTGCGGTGTTCAGCGGTAGACGCCGACCAGATAGGACGGTTCGAAATGCGCGTTTGCCCGTTGTTGCAGGCGTACGGCCAGCGGGCATGTGTCATGCGCGTTGGCATTCGCATAAGCGAAGGTCCATGTGTTGTCCTGTGTGAACTGGGCCGGTGCGTAAACGCAGCCATTGTTCAGGGTCAGGTTGGAATCGGTCCGTGTGACCAGTTCCAGATCGGCCGAAGCCGATGCTGCGCTTGCGGCCATACAGAGGCCAGCGGCGATTGTCAGTGCACGCATCATACGTACTCCCATCCAAGTGTCCGTGCCCCCGCACTGGAATGGGTCTACAGGATGAAACGGCTGTTTTTTCGACGCCAATGTGTCCAGACAGAGGCGTACGTTAAAAACTTTAACGGGCGTGCGGCCTGACCTGTCGGCTTAGCGAAAGACGCCGACCATATAGGACGGAATGAAGGTCAGGCGCGGACGCGGGGCGATGTCGGCGATGACTTGGGTTTTGGTCACGATCGCGGTGTCGCCGGTGGCCTGCGTGTCGGGCACATAGGCCGCCACTTGGGCTGTTTCCGGCACCGGGGCCGGGTCTGCGGTGATCTGTCCGTAGATGGTCAGCGGGCATTGCACAGATGTGCCGGCCTGCGTGTAGATCAGCGACCATTCGTTGCCTTGCGCCAGTTCGTTGCGCGTGTAGACGCAACCATTGGTCAGCGTCACGTGGCCGTTTGGTGCTGTTGGTGTGAATTCCTGTGCCTGCGCAAAGGCGGCGGTAGAGGCCAAAGTGAGGCCTGCGGCGAACATCGTTGCACGCATGTCGCGCACTCCCATCCCAGTGTCATGTCCCCCGAATGGATGCTGAATCGCAGGGAATGTGGGCCGGAAAGTGGCGCAAATGTGGCAGAAATGTGGCGGGCGAAAATGCGCCGATGGCGGGGGATGGGCAAAGTGCCCATCCCGCCTTTGCGTCCGCTGCGGTCAGATTGTCTGGTCGTAGTCGCCCACGCCGGGTTCGGTGCGGATCACCGCGTCGATATCGGCGAAAATGGCGCGCATTTCGTCGTCGCTTTGCGGGCTTTCGCAGACCACGACGAGGTTGGGCGTGTTCGAAGAGGCCCGCACGAGGCCCCATGCCCCGTTGTCGAGGATCACGCGGGCGCCGTTGACCGTCACCACGTCTTTGATGGCGCGGCCCGCGATCTGCTCGCCTGCGGCGTGCTTGGCCACCAGCTTGTCCACGAGGCGGGCGAGGATGTCGTATTTTTCGGTATCGGCGGCGTAGGGCGACATGGTGGGCGTGGCGTAGGTCTGCGGCAGGGCCTTGCGCAGGTCGGACATTTTCATGTCCGGGTTGCGGTCCATCAGTTTGCAGATTTCCACAGCGACGCGCATTCCGCAGTCGTAGCCGCGCCCGACCGGTTCGGCGAGGAAGTAGTGGCCGGATTTTTCGAACCCTGCCAGCGCGCCAATCTCCTTGACCCGGCGTTTCATGTGGCTGTGGCCGGTTTTCCAGTAGTCGGCCTTGACCCCGTGTTTTTGCAGTTCCGGGTCGGAGGCAAAGAGGCCGGTGGATTTGACGTCGGCCACGAAGGTGCTGTTTGGGTAAAGTTTGGCCAGATCGCGGGCCATGATTACGCCGACCTTGTCGGCAAAGATCTCTTCGCCCTCGTCATCCACCACGCCGCAACGGTCGCCGTCGCCGTCGAACCCCAGCGCAAAGTCGGCACCGGAGGCGCGCACGCTGTCGGCCATGTCGTGCAGCATTTCGAGCGCTTCGGGGTTGGGGTTATAGTGCGGGAAGGTGTAGTCGAGCGCGTTGTGGCTTTCGACCACTTCGACGCCGATGCGGCGGAACAGTTCAGGCGCAAAGGCGGAAGCGGTGCCGTTGCCGGTGGCGCAGACAACCTTGAGCTTTCGGGTCATTTTGAAGTCGCCCACGAGGTCTTGCAGATATGCCTCTTGGACGCCGTCGACAAACTCGTATTTGCCGCCGTCGCGCGCCTCGCCCTCGCCGTTCAGCACGATATCGCGCAGTTCGCCCATCTCGTCCGGGCCGTGGGTGAGGGGGCGGTCAAAGCCCATCTTGACCCCGGTCCAGCCATTGGGGTTGTGCGAGGCGGTGACCATCGCCACGGCGGGCACATCAAGGTGGAACTGGCTGAAATAGGCCATGGGCGACAGCGCCGGGCCGATATCCCTGACGTGGATGCCGGCCTGCACCAGCCCGACGATCAGCGCGTTCTTGATCGACAGCGAATAGTCGCGGTAGTCGTTGCCCACGGCGATGACGGGCGGGATGCCGCGCCGGTGCATCTGCGTGCCAAGGCCCAGACCCAGCGCGGTGATGCCGGGCAGGTTAATCTCGTCCGGGTATTTCCAGCGCGCGTCATATTCGCGAAACCCCGTCGGCGTGATCATCGGGTCGCGGAGAAATTCCCATGTGTTCTGGGTGACGGTGGGCAAAGGCTTGGTCATCAAAAATACTCGCTGTTCGTAAGGTATCAGAGTGTGACGGGGCGTGCCTTGGCCAGTGCATCAAATTGCATCAACGTGTCGATGAGTTGCGGCATCTGGTCGAGGTAGATCATGTTCGGCCCGTCGGAGGGGGCGGTGTCGGGATCGGGATGGGTTTCGATAAAGACCGCGCCGACGCCAATGGCCACTGCGGCGCGGGCCATCACGGGCGCAAATTCGCGCTGCCCCCCGCTTGAGCCGCCCTTGCCACCGGGTTGCTGCACGGAATGGGTGGCGTCCATCACCACCGGATAACCTGTCTGGGCCATCTGCGGCAGCGACCGCATGTCCGCCACCAGCGTGTTGTAGCCAAAGGACGTGCCGCGTTCGGTCAGCAGGATGCGGTCATTGCCGGTCGACTCGATCTTGGTGATGATGTTGGGCATTTCCCACGGGGCCAGAAACTGCCCCTTTTTCACATTCACCACCGCGCCCGTGTTGCCTGCGGCCAGCAGCATATCGGTCTGGCGGCAGAGAAAGGCGGGGATTTGCAGGATATCGACGGCCTCGGCCGCGGGCGCGCATTGCGCCTCGGTGTGGACATCCGTCAGTACGGGCACGTCATTGGCCTTGCCGATGGACTGGAGCGCGGCCAGCCCCGCATCAAGCCCAAGACCCCGTCCCCCCGACAGCGACGTGCGGTTGGCTTTGTCGTAGCTTGCCTTGAACACGTATTGCGCACCGGCGGCGGCGCAGATGTCCTTCATCCGGCCCGCGATGTCCTGACCCAATTGTTCGCTTTCCAGCGCACAGGGGCCTGCGATCACCGTTAGGGGGCAGTCATTTCCGATGGTCAGACCACCGACGGAGACATGTTTCATCTTAGCTGGTCACCTGTTCTCTGAGGATCGACGCGGTGAGCGAGATCATCAGGTAGATGCCTGCAAAGACCAGAAATGCCAAGATCGTGTTTTCGAATGCGCGGGGATAGGACGGCTCGTCCGGGGCGATCGGGGTCACGGCAACGGTCAGGTAACGCACCTGACGGCTGGCCTCGACCCGCGCCGATTCCATCTGTTGCAGGGCCGATTGCAGCATCAGGTCGCGCGCGGCGAGGTCAGCTTGGGCAATCTGGATGCGGGCGGCGAGTTCGGCCAGTGAATTTTCGCCCTTGCTGACATCCGTCATCTTGGCGTTGAGCCGGACAAGCTGATCTTCGAGGATTTCGATTTCGCCCCGTGTCGCGTCAACGCGGCTTTGATTGGGGCGGGAGTTGTTGAGCAGGCTGGCCAGTTCGATCTCTTTTTCGATCTGGAGCGATTCCAGTTCGCTGATCTGGGTGCGCAGGCTGGTGATCACGCCTTCGGGGTCGAGCGTCGACCCTTCGATTTGCAGGCGGACAAGGTTTTCCTGCGCCGCGCGCCGTTCCAGTTCGGCGCGTTCGAACCCTTCGCGGGCGTCGCGCATGGAATCCTCGCGGATTTGCGCGGAGAGATTGTTCACCCGCTCTTCGGCGTAGTCGATCAGGCGACGGGAGAATTCGGCAGACACCTGCGGGTCGGCGGCGGCGACCTCCATACGAATGAGCCCTTCGGTCGGGTCATAGCCGATCTTGACGTTTTTGGCGTAGGTTCTGAACGCCTCTTCGTCGGTGGGGTCGTCGCTGAGCCGTTGGATCGGGTCGATCCAGTCTTGGGTAAAGTGCGATTTGAAGCCGATATCCTCGTCCAGCCGCAGCATCGCCTCTTTGGATTGCAGGAACGCCTGCACGCCGATGCTGTCCTGATTGGCGGAAAACTGTGCGGGCAGGAGGCTGCCAAGGCCGCTGCTGCCGCCTGCGGCTTCGGCTTGGCTGACGTTGAATTCGGATTTGGTCGCGTACATGGGCGTCGCGATGGAGAAAAAGTAATAGCCCGCCAGCAGCGTGGGCAGCACCACAAAGAAGGCAAGCCGCACCGACAGCAGCGCCATTTTCTTGCGGCGGCGGCGCATGATGTCGTTCTGGATATTCCTGATATCCTGCGCGCGGCGGTCTGCGGGGCTGAGTTCGGTCGACGGCAGTTGCGCCTTTTGGACCTGCATGGTTTGCGGCAGTTGCACCCGGCCTGCCGCTTGGGCACCGGCACCGCCTGTCTGTGCGGGCAGGTTGGCAAAGGCGTCGGGCGCGCCGCCCTCGTGCTGTTCGCCGCCAGCTTGGGGCACCACCAGTTCCAGCATGTTGGAGCGTTGGAAGGGGTCGATGCCTGCGGCGCGCAGCAGGCGCACGGCGTCAAAGTCGGAGGTGGGCGCAAGCCCGTGTTTTTGCGCCACACGGCGGGCCATGCGCAACTGGCGACCTGTCAGCCCCTCTTGGCGGATGGCGTCGATGGTGTTTTCGCTTGCAACCTCGCTGGCGGAGGCCACTTCGCCGGACTGGGCGGCGGGTTGCTGTGGCTGTTGGGCGGTGGGTTGCTGTGGTTCTGGCGCGCGTGGTGCGTCGGGGCGCGGAGGCGTGGGCGCGCCACCGGTCGCCGCCGCGGCGGTGCCGGGCGTCGGTGGCGTCCGCTTGATGCGGAATTTTCTAGCCTTGGGTTTCGTAGTCATAGAGCCTCTTTGCCTCTTCCAAGGTGTCGAACATCTGCAAGCGACCGTCCAGCAGGACGGCGGCAGATCGTGCAAATTTTTCCAGTGTCTCGGCCTGATGCGAGACGATGATGATCGTGGTCGTGCGCAAGCGTTCCTGTAGCACGTCGCCCGCCTTGCGGTTGAATTCCACGTCGGTGGAGGAGGGCATCCCCTCGTCGATCAGGTAGATGTCAAAGTCGAGCGCGAGCATGAGGGCGAATGAAAACCGCGCGCGCATCCCCGACGAATAGGTGCCAAGGGGCTGGTCGAAATATTCGCCCAGATTGCACAGCCAGCGGCAAAAACTTTCGACATAGTCGGGGTCGAGCCCGTAGAGCCGGGCAATGTAGCGGGCGTTTTCCAGTGCCGAGATCTTGCCCACCACGCCGCCCATGAACCCCAGCGGGAACGAGATGTTGCAGGCGCGGGTGATTTCGCCCTCGTCGGGTTTTTCCAGCCCCGCCATCATGTTGATCAGCGTGGTTTTGCCGGTGCCGTTGGGTGCAAGGATGCCCAGTGAATTGCCCAGGTCCACGCGAAAGGACACGCGGTCAAGGATCACCTTGCGCTGCGTGCCCGTCCAAAAGGACTTGGATACGTTACTGAATTCCAGCATCCCGTGCTCCGCGGCCTGCTTGCCCATTTCCCCCTTAGATGGGGGTGCTGCCCATGCTTAACACGGGTATGCTAACGGTCTATTCACCGATTTTGTCCACATTATGTCCAAGATGCGAACAAATGTATAGGTTCACACGGTCATTGTTGCCTGTGAATAAACGGTAAATTTTGGGTCAGGTGTCTTGTTTTTCGACGCGCAGAAGGCGGCCTGCAATGATCGAGATGATTGCCGCCGCAAAGGAAAAGAGCGCGCCCATCTTGGCCGCATCCTGGGTCGGACCGGGATCAAATGCAGCGGCGGCAAAAAACAGCGACACGGTAAAGCCAATGGCGGCAACGCAGCCGATCACCACCAGATCGACGATCCGCATTCCTTCGGGGATGCCAAGGCCAAGCGGTTTGGCGGCAACCCACCCCATGATCAGGATGCCCACCGGCTTGCCAATCAGAAGTCCGGCCAGCACCAGCCATGTGGCGTCGCCAATGGAGCTGAATTCAACGCCCGCATTCAGCAGGCCAAAGAAGAACAGCACCACCTCGACCGGGCGTTTGAGCGCGTGTTCAATCTGGTTCAGCAGGTCGGTCAGGTAGCGTTCCGCCGCCGAAAAGATGCCAAAGGCGCGGTCGGCATGGGGGATTGTCGGCACGATGGGCAGCAGCCCCAGCGAGGGGTGCAGACCGGAGGCGGCAAAGCCATACCAGCTGAACACGGCGGCGATGGCATAGGGCCAAAAGCCCAGCTTTTCCCGCACCCATGTCGAATTTGGGCGGCTCTGATTGTGGCGGTCCATCCGGCGCGGCAACCAGTTGGCCAGAAAGAACACCACCACGGCGGCAAAGACAGACACCAATAGCCACTCCAGCGCCAGATCACCGGACGGATAGAAGATGGCAAGGATGATCAGACCCGCCGCATCGTCGGCAATGGCCAGCAGCAACAGGAACCGCACCGCCGGATGGCCCGCGCCAAACACGAGGCGGCCCACCAGATAGCTGAACGCAATGTCTGTGGCGGTCGGGATAGCCCAGCCATTGGCCACGGCGTCAAAGGTCGTGGACCCCATGACGTAGGCAAGCCCCAAATAAATCGTGATCGGCCCCATCATGCCGCCGAGGGTGGCAAACAGTGGGGTCGCGGCCTTTTTCCCGCGCAGCGACCCGTTCTTGAGGATCACCGCCTCCCAGACCTCCTTGGCCGCGATGGCAAAGAAGAACGCCATAAGCATGTCGTTCACGAGGTAATGCATGGAGACAACCATGCTGGCGCCACCCGCGTCGAATGTGTCGTAGCCTTCGCCGTATACCTTTTTCCAATAGGCGTAATCTGCACCCACCAAGTCATTGAAAAATAGCGGGTATTCGACGAAGTGGTGATAGGAGTGCGGATCCGTGTTGGCCCAGACCAAAGCCAGCAGCGCACCGATGATCAGCAGCAGCGAATAATCGGTGAGGAATGTCCAGACGCGGTACATGGTTTGCCCCTCTTGGTCTTTTTCGTCCGGGGGCGTTTGCGCATCACCGGTTGCGGGCGGCGCGTGGCCGCGTCGCCCGGGGCCACCTTTGACCCGGCGACGCGGTTTTGCAAGTCAGGCAAGCATTTGCCAGCCGACCCCGGTAAGGATCGCACCGGTCAGGGCAAACCCCAGATAGGCGGCAAAGATGCGCGGTTTGACCAAGGCCCAGACCGCGATGGCCGCCGGGATGGAACTAACGCCGCCCGCAATCATAAAGGACATCGCCGCACCGGGGGCCATGCCCTGATCCAGCAGGTCGCCAATCAGCGGCGCTGCGGCATAGCCATTGAGATAGGCGGGCATCCCCACCAGCGCGCCCAGCACCACAGTGCCAAACCCGGTTCCGCCCAACACGGTCGCGATGAAATCGGCAGGCATATAGAACACCATCAGCGCTTCGATTGTGTAGGCAAAGGTCAGCCATTTCAGCAGGAACAGCCCGTTTTCCAGCCCGGCATTGCGGAACACGCGGATGCGGTCACTGTCCTGCCAGAAGCGCCAGACGGGGGTTGCGGAAAACGGTGCCTTGACCCCGCAGCACCCGCCTACGGCGGGCTTGTCGCGCAACGGATCGGTGAACAATGCGGTGCGTGCCAGCATCAGCGTGCCAAAGCCGCCGAACATGCCGAGGGCCACGGCGGCCACGGTCTTGGCGATGGCAAAGTCGAGGGTGATCGCACCGGTTGTGATGGCAAACATGGCCGGGTCCATCAGGGGCGAGGCAAGCCAGAACGCCATGACCGCCGCCAGCGGCGCGCCCACGGCCAACAAAGCGGCGATAAAGGGGATCACCTCGCATGAACAGAACGGCGACAGCCCGCCCAAAAGCGCGGCCATGACGATCATGCGGGCCGGGTTGCCTTCGAAGGCGCGGGCCAGCAGGTTTTCGGCGCCGGACGCCTTGAGATAGGCGATGGCAAACACGGCAAAGGCGATGAAGGGTAGGGTGCCCAGCAGGGCGCGCGCGGCAAAGGCCGCCACGTCGCCCACGCGCGCCGTGTCGACGATCAGCACGAGCAGCAGGATAACCCCGGTGGCCAGCCACACACGGTCGATGCGTGTCCACCACGCGGGACGCGGTGCAGTGGTTGTGGTGTCAGCCATGGGTGTGATCCTCGGGGTTGATGCTGTCGGCGCAGCATTCGGTGAGCAGGAAGTCGGAGAGGTGCCGCACCTCGTCAAAGGCGACGGCGGCGCAGATGATGGACCGGCCTTGGCGGGCTTGGGTCACAAGGCCCGCGCTGGCCAGAATCTTGACATGGTGGGTGAGCGTGGACCCGGTGACGCCGGTCCGGTCCCCCAATGCACCAATGCTGAGCCCATCCGGCCCGGCCCGCACCAGCGCACGCAGCACGGACAGGCGTTGTTCAGAGCCGAGGGCCGCAAAGGCGGCAGCGGCGCGGGTGAGGTCGAGCGGGTCTGGCGATTCTATTTTCATATTTCTAAAATCATAGAAATGACATGATCGCGCAAGTGTTATTTCGAAGTTTGTCGAACTATTTGCCTAAGGCTTTGATCGGGCGTAGGTCCTTGACCATGGAATTGACCGAACGCTTGGCCGCCTGCACCCTGTGCGCTGACCGATTTGCCGCAACCGAAACCGCGCACAGTCCCCGGCCCGTGGTCTGGTTTCGTCCGGGCGCGCGCATTCTGGTGGCGGGGCAGGCCCCCGGTGCGCGGGTCCACGAGAGCGGCAAGCCGTTCACCGATCCGTCGGGCGACCGGTTGCGCGACTGGCTGGGCATGGACAACACCACGTTCTATGACCGTGACAAGCTGGCGATTGTGCCGATGGCCTTTTGCTTTCCCGGCTATGACGCCAAGGGATCGGACCGCCCGCCGCCCAAGATCTGCGCCAAGACATGGCGCGACGGGGTGATGGCGCATGTGGGTGACGTGCCGCTGGTGCTGCTGATCGGCGGCTATGCGCAAAGCTGGCATTTGGGCACCAAGGCGGGCGTGACCGACACGGTTGCGGCGTGGCGCGATTATGCGCCGCGGGCCTTCCCCTTGCCGCATCCGTCGTGGCGCAATACCGGGTGGCTGAAGAAACACCCGTGGTTCGAGGCAGAGGTTCTGCCGGTTCTGCGGGCACGTGTGAAAGAGGTTCTGGCATGACCGAGACGGCATTGGACCGGGCGCATGGCGAGATGATGGCCGCACCCGAGGACGACGCGGCGCGGTTGCGGTTTTACGAACGGTTGGGTGATGCCGAACTGTTCCTGCTCTTGGCATCAGAGGCCGAGGGCGAGGACGTGACGCCGCAGGTTTTTGACCCCGGTGCGGGTCCGCTGGTGCTGGTTTTTGACCGCGAGGACCGGCTGGCGGCCTTTGTTGGCTCAGCGGCGCCTTATGCGGCGTTGTCGGGGCGCGCGATTGCGCCGCTGCTGGCGGCGCAGGGGCTGGGGCTTGGGCTGAACCTTGACGTGGCGCCGTCGTCCTTTCTGCTGGAGGCGGAGGGCGTGCGGTGGCTGGCCGAGACCTTGGCCAGCGCGCCCGACCGGGTGGAGGCGCGGCTGACCGAAGTGGCGGCCCCCGCGGGCCTGCCCGAGACGCTGGTCGCGGCGCTGGACACCAAGCTCGCGACAGCCACGGGGCTGGCGCAGGTGGCTTATCTGGTGACGACGGTCGCGGATGCGGGTGGGCGCGGGCATATGCTGGCCTTTGTGGGGGCGATGCCGGGTGCGGAGGCCGCGCTGGCGCAGGCCGTGTCCGAAGCGCTGGTGTTTTCCGGCCTTGAGGCGGCGGCGTTGGATGTCGGGTTTTTCGATGGGCGCGACCCGGTGGTGGCGCGCTTGGCGCGGGTGGGGCTGCGGTTCGATCTGCCGCAACCGGCACCGGCTGCGGCACCGTCCGCTCCGGGGATGGACCCCGACAGGCCGCCGCGCCTGCGCTGAGCGGTTCACGCATTCCCGCGCCCGCTCACAACGCTGCGAGGCGGGCTGCCGCACTGGACAGGGGCAGGTTATCTGAGCATCATCCGCGCATGTCACGTGCTGCGGGCCTCACCTGGACCCAAGGATGATACCGATGCTGAACCGCTTTGCCCTGACCGCCGCCGCTGCCGCGAGCGCCCTGACCTTTGCCACCACGGCCCTCGCCGGGGATCAATATGTGGATGAGACCGGCTTTGCCGTGTCGGGCTATGACGTGGTGGCCTATTTTGCGCTGCCGCAAAACCCGGTGGGCCAGACACAGACGCCCCCCGTGGCGGGCAATGCGGGGATCACCGCGGACTATAACGGCGCGACATTTGCCTTTGCGACCGAGGCGAACCGGGACCTGTTCCTTGCCGATCCGGCCAAGTATGCGCCACAATATGACGGGCATTGCGCCTATGGCGTGGCGCAGGGCGGCAAGGTGCCCGCGAACCCCTATCTGTGGCGGATCGTTGACGACAGGCTGTACCTGAACATCACGGATGTGGTGGTGGGCTTTTGGGAAGAGGATATTCCCGGAAACATCACCAAATCCGAAAGCAACTGGGTGAGCATTGAGGATACGGCGGCGTCCGACCGCACGATCCCCAAATTCACGTCCACTGCGCCGCAGTCCTGACATGAGCGGCGCGTCGACCTCACCTGATCCGCAGAGCCCGGCCCCGGGGCGCATGACGCGCCGGGGATTTGGCGTCTTGGGCGCCGCCGCGCTGGTTGGCGGCACCGTGATGGCCGCGCGCTGGTTCAACATCACGGCGGATGCCAGTGGCGAGGGCATGTTGAGCGCGCCGGACGCGCATGACGCCGCACATTCGGGTGAGATTGTCCTTGTGGACATACGCCGACCGGACGAATGGACCCGGACGGGCGTGGGCGCAGGCGCGGTGCCCATCGACATGCGGCGCGCCGATTTCATCGATGCGCTGTTGTCCGAAACCGGGGGGCGGGCGGACGTGCCCGTCGCCCTGATCTGTGCCCGCGGTGTACGGTCGCGGAAAATGAGCCAACGGCTGATGGCCGCCGCGTTCACCACGATTATCGACGTGCCCGAGGGTATGCTTGGGTCCGGTGCCGGGCCCGGATGGCTCAAGCGTGGCTTGCCCGTGGTCGCGTGGACCGGCTAGCTGTTGCCAAATTGAGCGCGCTGACGCGCGCACGCCATTTTTGATTTGGCGCTTCTGGGCCCACCAAAACCAAGCTGTCCGAGCCGTCCCCTGTCTCTTGGCGATCACGCGACGGCGGCTCCGAAACCAAGGTTTATTCGGCTGCGATATGGGCGGCGTTCAGCTCTGCGGCGATGTCGGCGCGGGCGTGGCGGGCGCGGGTCACGATTGTCGGTTCGCGCAAGGTGAGCGGGCTGTCAAGGCGCAGCGCGCTGAGATCGACGCGGGAGAGCGGATAGGCGCTGAGGGCGGAGAGCGGGATGGCGAGGGCGAGGCTCGCTGCGATCGGGATCAGCCACCAAGAGATCAGACCGGCGAACAGGAGCGCGAACAGGGCGGCCCCCAGTACCGTTTCAACCCAGTGGAACTGCACCAGCGTGCGCAGGCTGTAGCCTTTGGTCTTGCGGGATTGGGGTGTCCATGTGGCCCCGCGGCCAAACACACTGCGCAGCACCGCCTTGGTCTGCTGGATCATCAGGATTGGCGCATAGGCAATTGAAAGCGCCAGTTCGGTCAGCACGGCACCGGCAAAGGTGCGGCGTCCCCCAAACCGGCGCACCGCCTTGGGTTGGGCCGCGATGATGGCGGCACAGGTGATTTTGGGCAGAAGCAGCACTGCGTACATGACGACGAGGAACATTGCGCTGTCGATATGGGTCATCTGGGGGGGCCAGTTGGGGATCAGCGGGTTTGCCTCGTTGAAATAGGTGATGACATTTGTATCCGCATCGCGGCCCAGCAACGCCCAGAACACCAGCAGGACAAACCATGCCGGTGACATCAGATAGGCTGCGGCCCCTTGGAACAGGTGGAACCGGCTGACGGGGTGCAGACCGCGTGTGGCCAGCAGGCGCAGATGTTGCAGATTGCCCCGGCACCAGCGTGCATCGCGCAGGACGTAGTCGATCAGCGTGCCGGGCACCTCTTCGAAGCTGCCGGTGACGCGGGGCAGGAAGCGCACGCGCCAGCCCGCGCGGCGCATCAGCGACGCTTCGACAAAGTCGTGGCTGAGGATCAGGTCGCGCCGTCCCAGCAGGCCGCGCAGATGCGGCAGACCGGCGGTGGCGGCAAAGGCGCGGGTGCGGATGATCGCGTTGTGGCCCCAGTAATTGCCTTCGGTCCGGGACCAGTGCGCGAGCCCTTCGGCCAGAAGCCAGCCATAGGCCACGTTCGAAAATTGCTGGATGCGGGCAAAAAGCGTTTCGGCCCCGATGAGTTGGGGAAAGGTCTGGATCAAGCCCGTTTGCGGGTCTGCGGCCAGCGCGCTGGCCAAATGGTCGATGGCGCGGCCTGTCATCAGGCTGTCGGCATCCAGCACCACCATCGCCTCGTACGCGCCGCCCCAATGGGTGATCCACTGGGTGAGATTGCCGATTTTCTGGTCCGTATTGTCCGCGCGGCGGCGGTAGAACACCTGTGTTCCCGCGGGCGCGTCACGTCGCAGGGCGGCCAAAGCCTGCCCCTCTTGCGTGGCGATGGTGTCGTCGCGCGTGTCGCTGAGCACAAAAAGCGTATAGCGGTGGCCGCCCTTTTGCCGGGCCAGATCGGCCAGCATCGCGGCGGCGTTGCCAAAGACGTCACTGGGCACTTCGTTGTAGATGGGCACCAGCAGGGCCACGTCGATAGGCGCACCGCCTGCTGTGGGTTGTGGCCCGTCGAGGCGGCTGGCGACGCCCACGCCGATGGTGGACACGGCCAGTGTGACCCAGATGAACGTCGCCCCGATCAGCGCCAGAAGCATATATTCGAGCCACGTCATGCCATTGCTGGCAAAGAGCGTGTGCAGCCCCCAGATCATCGCGGCGGTGCCAAGCACGGCGGGGGCAAAGACGGCCAGACGCCGGATCGGGGCGCGGGCCGGGGCGGGGTGAACCGCATCCGCCCCGCGACGCAGGTCCTGCGCGGGCATGGCCAGCGGGCTGGCGGGGGGCATGTGCTGCGTCATGTGCGCGTCCACCGGTAGAGCCACACTTCGGAGAGCGGCGCACCGTCGAGCCGCAGTTGCGCGCGGAATTCGGCCCAGTCACTGTCGCCCGGCATGAAGGTGAAGGCGAGGCGCGGGCCGCCCGTGGCCGGGTTGCGCTGGATGATGCCTTCGGTCACTTCGCCCGCGCTGGTGCGCACAAGGCGGTCGATCCGGCCCAGATCCTCGGGCACGTGATCGGCGGGTTCAAAGTCGATGGTGAAGATGCGCCCGCCTTCGGGGCGGCCCCCGGCGGCGGTGTTGAGCACGCGCAGGGGCATGGCGGCCTTGGGCGCGGGATCCTCACCCCAATCGAGGCGGTAGGTCATCTTGTGCGCGCCACCTTTGGGGATGTCGTCAGCGGGGCGCCAATAGGCAACGATATTGTCGTAAATCTCAAGATCGGCGGGAATTTCCACGAGGGCCACGGACCCGCGCCCCCAGCCTTCGCCCGGTGTGACCCAGAGGCCGGGGCGGCGGTGGTAGAGCGCTTCGAGGTCGTTGAAATCCTCGAACCGGCGGGCGCGCTGCATCAGGCCAAAGCCGCGTGGGTTCATATCGCCAAATGCGCTGATCTGGAGCGTCAGCGGGTTGGCGAGCGGGCGCCAGATCACCTCGCCCGCGCCGTTGTGGATCATCAGCCCGTCATTGTCGTGCACGGCCGGGCGGAAATCGTCAAAACGCTGGCGGTCCATGTCGTCAAAGAGGAACATGGAGGTCAGCGGGGCGATGCCCACATGTGTCAGCGTCTCGCGGGCAAAGATCTCGGCGCTCACCTCCATGGTCAGGGGTTGGCCGGGGGTGATGGCAAAACGGTAGGCGCCGGTGCAGGACGGGCTGTCGAGCAGCGCGTGCAGGACGATTGTAGCGGCCCCCGGCGCGGGACGTTCGAGCCAGAAATGGGTGAAATCGGGAAACTCTTCGCCCATCGGGTCGCCGGTTTTCAGCGCAAGGCCACGGGCGGACAGGCCATAGATGTCGCCGGTGCCGATGCCGCGGAAATAGCTCGCGCCCTGAAAGACAGCATATTCCTCGTAGATACCGGGCTGGCGCAACTCGGCGCGCAGGCGCAGGCCGGAATAGCCCAGCGTGTCGTCGATGGGCACGTTGGGGAATTTGTCGGTGGTGTCAAAGACGCCCATGTCGAACATCATCGGGCGGGCGCTGTCGCCTTCGACCACATAGGTGCGGATCGCTTGTGGAAAGTAGAGGCCCGGTGGGAACACGTCGATGCGTTGCGGCGCGTCGGACCCTTCCCAGAGCGCGTTGCGACTGTCGAACCAGATCTTGCGGTACTGGTCATAGGTCAGGTTGCGCCACGGCTCGGGGATGAGTGGGCGGGGTTCGTAAGACACGGCGGCCTTTTCGCGGGCCATGTCGATGACGTCCGACGCGCTGAAGGGCGTGGCGTCGCCCAGTTGCAGCCCCGGTTCGGCGTCCTGCGCCCACGAGGTGCGGGGGGCAGCGGCCATGGCCGCCAGCGTGGCCAGAAAGGCGCGGCGCGCGATCATCGTTGTCCTTTCCACGGGACGGATTTGAACCAGCCTGCGAGATAGGCGGTCAGGATCAGGCAGGCACAGCCGAACGCGTTTACCGCCCAAACGGTTCCCGTATCACGGCCCAGCATGTCCATGGCAAACCCGTTGAACCGCGCCACAAAGATCGACACGACGAACACCGCAAGCGACTGCTGACCGACCTTGAGGATGATGGTCAGCACACGGTCCCACAGCCGGGCTGCCACATGGGTGGCCCTCACGCGCAGGCGGTTGCCCTTGTCGCCGGCCAGCACCCAAGCGAGGTAGGCGAGCGACAGGAACTGCACATAGCGCAACAGGCCAAAGTCGGTCTTCGAGATCAGCTGGCGGTTTTCCATCCGCCACTCGCGCGCCCATTCGAACCCGAATTCGCGCACGCCGATATTGGACAGGGGCATATTGGCCAGAACAAAGAACGCGGCAATCCCGATCAGGACCGGGGTCACGGGCGGCTTGGGCAGCCAGCCGCGCATAAAGGCAAAGCCGGTAAAGAACACCAGTTGCCAGCCAAAGGGGTTCAGGAACCAGCGGCGTTGCCAGTCGTCACTGCCCACCCACGGCTCGGCGGTGAAGTTGAAATAGGGCAGGCCCAGAGCTTCCATGAAGCTGCGCTGCCCAAAGACCCAGAGCGTGATGCAAAGTGCTGCCACAAGGCCCAAGTGAATACGGGCTAGCCAGATCACCAGCGGCATCATGGCAAGGATCACCATATACATCGGCAGGATATCAAAAAGGTTCGGCACCCATTGCAGCGTCATGAACCGAAACAGCATGTCCGGCGTTTCCCACAGCCCCTCGGAATGCTCCACAAACAGCATCCACAGGTTCAGCTGACCCCAGTAATTGCGCGTGGTGGCGTCAAGGTTCGTCAGAAACGCCAGCATCGCGGCAGTGGCAAAGAAGAGGCCCACATGTGCCCAGTAGACCTGCCAGATGCGGTAGGCGACGCGGGCCGAACCAAGGGCAAAGCCCGCCCGGTCGAATGTCGCGCCAAAGGCGATGGCAGAGGCCATGCCCGAGCAGAACACAAAGATCTCTGTCGCGTCGGAAAAGCCAAAGCGCGCCGGAATCCACGAGGTAAAGAAATTGCCCGGCGTGTGGGCAAACAGGATAATGAACATCGCCAGCCCACGAAAGAAATCCAGACGGATGTCGCGCACGCGCGCCTGCGGTGCGGCCGCGTCGGTCACGGCAGGGGCCGTGCGGGTCTGGGTTGGGTCGGCAAAAGTCATGGCTGCTGTCTATGGCACATTACAGGGGGACGACAGGGTCAGTTGTCACTGTGCGGGAATGCGGCGCGCGTCACCGATGCTAGCCAGACGTGTGGCCGCGAACCGGTCCACGGCACCTGCCCTGCGGGCGATGCGGTCTTCGAGCAGGGCTTCGGTCGCGTCGACCATCCCGGCGCGCAGGCCCGCGTCAATGGTCATGCGTTCGAACACGTCGCGCTGGGCGTGGCTGCCGCCGATGGTTTGCATCGTGGGCCGCGCCGCAGCAAGGTTGCGGAACGCAGCGTCGTAGCGCCCTTCGGCAAAGGCATTGAGACCGGCCAGCGCGGCTTTGCCCGGATCAGCGACGCGGGCAGGCATCTCGCCCTGGCGGGCTGCGTCAACGGCAAACCGCGCGGTCATGGCATCCTGCGCATCGGTGCGGCCTGCCGCACCCAACGCCAGTTGGTAATGCAGGTCGGCAAACACCACGCAGCCGTCATCGGTGCGGTCCTGCGCGAAATCGGCCAGTTCGGCCCAGCGGTCGCCGACGGCGGTGCCTTCGAGTTCCAGCCGCATCAGCAGGGACGTCGCGTTGGCGATGTCACGGTAATCATCTGTTTTGTCGGCGCGGATTTGTTGGTCATAGAGCGCCAGAACGATGTCATTCTCGCCCCGGTCCAGATGCAGCAGCGCCTTGTGCCACCACACGTGGTAGCGGAAGTTGTTGCAGTGATCCCAAGCCGACACGTTGTTCTCGATCAGGGAAATGCCCGCATCGGGCCGCGCTGTCATGTCGTAGACATGCGCCACGGCGTGCAGGCCCCACGCGTCGTCGCCGGCCAGTTGTAGCCCGCGCAGCCCGGCGGCCTCGGCCCCATCGTAGTCGCCGGTTTCTTCCAGCGTGAAGGCGTGACAGCCGTGTACATACCCTTCGAGCGCGTGGCCTTTGTGGGCGTCCAGCACGTTTTCGATCGAGGCCCGCATTCCCACACCGTCGCCAAGGATAAAGCGGATTGCGTGGCTGACCTTGGCCGACAGGGTGTCGGTGGGGTGTTCGGCAAGCACCCGTTCCATCGCGGCAATCGCCCCCGAGGGGCGGCCATCGAGCCATTCGCCCAAGGCGCGCACCCAGAGCCGTTCGCGCGTCGTGCCCCCTTCGGTGGCCAGTGCCGCGACGGCGGCGCGGCCTGCGTTATGGGCAGCGGCGACCATTTCCTTGCGTCCCATCATCAGGCAGAACAGCCCCTTGGCCGCGTGCCCCATGGCAAAGTTCGGCGCACCAGCCAGCACAGCACCCAGATGTGTGGGTGTGGCGGTGCCATGCGCCATGAACGCGCGAACCATACTGTTCCAGTCCCCAACGTGGGCCGGATCGTCCAGACTGACGGGCGACTGGCAGATATCATACATCATCGAGCGTTCACCTTTCACGCGAGGCATCTGTGTTGCGGGTGTACTGCATCTATGCCCGTTTGGCAGTGTCTTGCGCCATCTCACACGTAAGCGTGATGAACGATGAGCGGTTGCGTGAGGAAAATTTCAGCACCGATGCTGCAAAGCGGCAAAAACCTGCTGATCCAAGGGGTTCAGCCGCTGTTCTCGTCCCGCAATGTGTCAAGAACGGCGTCCGTGTCCTGCCCGAACCGGGGTGGTGGACGGCGGTACTGCACGGGGGTCCGCGAGAATTTCAGCGGATTCGCCAGAAGTCTCACATGGCCCTCCGCAACATCGCCGCGCGGGACCTCGACAACTGTGCCGCGCGCCTGTGCCTGATCGGACCCCAGCGCCTCTGCGACATCGTGGATCGGGCCGCCTGGCACCTTGGCGCTGTGCAGTTTTGCCAGCAGATCGGCCTTGGGCATGGTGCGGATGCGTGCGGCAAGCTGTGGGATCAGCGTCTCGCGGTTCTCGATCCGGCCCAGATTGGTGACATAGCGCGTGTCGGCGGCCAGTTCGGGCGCACCGATGACGTCGCAGAAACGGGCAAACTGGCTGTCATTGCCGACCGCGACCAACAGGTGGCCGTCGCTGCATTCGAACGCATCATAGGGCACAATGTTGGGATGCGCGTTGCCGCGCCGTTCAGGAATGTTTCCCGAAGTCAGATAGTTGCACCCCTCGTTGATCAGCCATGCCATTTGCGCGTCCACGAGGCTGAGGTCGATATGCTGGCCCTCGCCGGTGGCGTCGCGGTGGCGCAGGGCTGCGAGGATACCGATGGTGGCATACATTCCGCACATCACGTCCGCGATGCCGACGCCCACCTTCATGGGGGCGCCTTCGGGGGCGCCGGTCAGCGACATGATGCCGCCATAGCCCTGTGCCATCAGATCATAGCCCGGTTGATCCCGGTTCGGCCCGGTCTGGCCGAACCCGGAGATGGAGCAGTAGACCAGCCCCGGATGCGCCGCCAGCAGCGTGGCGTGGTCCAGCCCGTATTTCTCCAGCCCGCCGGGTTTGTAATTCTCGATCACCACGTCGGCGCGGGCGGCGAGTTTGCGGATCGTGTCCTGGCCCTCGGGGCTGCTCAGATCCACGGCGATGGATTGTTTGTTGCGGTTGGCCGACATGAAATAGGCTGACAGGTCAGTGGGTTGGCCGTCGTTGTCCTTGGCGTAGTTCGGCCCCCAACCACGGGTGTCATCGCCGCCTGTCTTGGGGTTTTCCACCTTGATGACCGTCGCGCCCATGTCGCCCAGAAGCTGGGTGGCGGTGGGTCCGGCCAGAATACGGCTGAGGTCGAGCACAAAAAGCCCGTCCAGCGCGCCGCGTTGTTCAGATGCGTCCGTCATATGCCCCTCGGTCGATCACTGCCGCTATGACGGTGAACGTATCGGCCTTGCGCGCAGCGGCAAGGGCTGCCGACAGTTCGGCGCGCGAGGTGACGGTGTGACCCGCCCCGCCAAAGGCGCGGCCCATGGCGGCAAAGTCGTGTTTGGCAAAATCCACGCCCGCGTTGGTCAACTGGCGCTGGCGCTGCTTCAGTTCGATCAGCGCCAGTGAGGCGTCGACAAAAACCACGAAAATGGTCCGAAGGCCCAGTTCGGCGGCTGTTGACAGCTCTCCGGCCACCATCAGAAAGCCTGCATCGCCGGAAAAGCTGACAACGGGGCGGTCCGGCTCGGCCACCTGCGCGCCCATCGCCAGCGGGATCGCGCAGCCCATGGTGCACAGCGCCGACGATTGCATGAGGCCGCGGGGTTCAAAGCAGTGCCACATCTGGCTCAGCAGGATGCGGTGCGCGCCGCTGTCTGCGGTGGCCAGCGTGTCGCGGGGCAGGGCCGTTCGGCAGGTGTCGATAATCGCGGCTGGTCCCCAATCGTCATCCGAAGGAAAGGCCGCGGCCAGCGCGTCTTTGGCCGTGGCCACGTCACCTGTGGTCCACGTGTCGCGTGGCGTCACGCCGTCGCTCATGGCGGTGAGGGTGGCGCTGCAATCGGCGACCACGTTGATCGTGGCCTGATGCATATAGTGGTGGTTCGGTTCGGCGGTGATGTCGATCATCGTTTGAATGCCGGGGTAGTAAAAGTCGCGCCAGCCGGTGCGCATTTCAATCGGATCATAGCCCAGCCCGATGATCAGGTCCGCCTTTTGCACCAATGGCAGCAGGATTGCGTCCGCCTTGGGCGACAGGCCGGCCCCTCCCAGCGCCAGCGGGTGGTCTTCGGGCAGCAGACCTTTGGCCTTGTAGGTGGTGATCACCGGCACGCCGTAGGTTTCGGCAAATTGCTTTAGACCGGCTGACATGTCGGCGCGCCGTGTGTCAAAGCCTTGGTTCAGGGCATCCACACCCACGATCAGGATGGGGCGTTCGGCGCGGGCCAGATGGTCGCGCATCTGCGCCAGCACTTCGGGCGCAGGCACCAGCGGGGCCGCGTCGGCGCGCCGGGCCGGGATCGTGTGGGCCGCAGGCGCCACCGCAACCGAAATCGGCACATCGATGTGCACGGGGCCGGGACGGCCTTCGGTCGCGATGCCCACCGCTTTGTCGGCGATCACGCAGGCGGCCCCTGTGTTGAGCGTAAAGCTCGCCTTGGTGATGGGGCGAAAGACTTGTGTCTGGTCGAGCACCTGATGGGTATAGGTCTGCGCCTCGTCCGCATCGACGCAGCCCGCAAGGACGATCAGCGGCACGCGGTCCTGATGGGCGTTGGCCACCGCATTGACGCCGTTGAGCGCGCCGGGGCCAACAGTGGCCACAAGGATGCCGGGCGCGCCGGTCCGGTGCCACGCCCCTTCGGCCATGAAGGCGGCGGCGTTCTCGTGCTTGCAAAGCACGAACCGTATCCCCGCCCGCTCCAGCGCATCGACAAGCGTCAGCACTTCGCCACCCGGCATCCCAAAGGCGAGCCTGCACCCGGCATCGAAAAGGCGGCGGGCCAGCACGTCTGCGGTGCGTTGGGGCTGTGTGGTCTGGGAGGTCATGGGGCAGGTCCGGTCGTCATGTCTTGGTCCGCGTCTTCCTGTCACGGGTACAGGTGACGTACAACTCACACCTGCGTTGGAGGATGTTTCATATGTCCCTCTTGACCTTCCAGTCACGGGAAGCCTTATGTGATGTCCCATGACTGCACATACCTTGACCTTTCCGATTTCGGGCCTGCATTGCGGGGCCTGCGTGGGCCGCGCCGAAGCGGCGCTGTCGGCGTTGCCCGGCGCGCGTGAGGTGCGCGTAAACCTTGCCAATCGTACCGCGCAGGTCGCGGGGGTCGAAGCGCCGTTGGTGGAGACGGCGCTGGCGCAGGCGGGGTATCCGGCGGCACCGCAACAGATGTCGCTGCATGTGCCTGATATGTCCTGCGCCTCCTGCGTGGCCCGGATCGAGGAGACCGCCGCGCGCGCTCCCGGTGTGATCCACGCGCGGGCCAATCTGGCGACGCACAGGCTGGATGTCGCGACGCTGGGCGATCCCGGCGCCGTGCGCGCGGCGCTGGATGCCGCGGGTTATCCAGCGTCCGATGCGGACACAGACACTGCCCCCGACGCGAGCGACGAAACCGATGCGATGCGCCGCCGGTTCATTCTGGCCGCAGCGCTGACCCTGCCGGTCTTTGTGGCGGAAATGGGCGGGCATCTTTATCCGCCGCTGCATCACGGGCTGGTCGCCTTGTTCGGCGCAGAGACGCTGCGCTTGGCCCAGTTGATCCTGACCGCGCTGGTGTTGGCGGGGCCGGGTGCCGGGTTCTTTCGGCGCGGCATTCCGGGGCTGTTGCGCGCCCGTCCCGACATGGACGCCCTTGTGGCGCTTGGGGCGGGGGCGGCGTTCCTGTTTTCCGCTGTTGCCGTTCTATTGCCAAACTGGCTGCCGCCCACAGGGATCTATTTCGAAGCGGCTGCGGTCATTGTGACGTTGATCCTGCTTGGCCGCTGGCTTGAGGCGCGCGCACGTGGCCGCACCGGTGAGGCGGTGCGGCGATTGCTGGATCTTGCGCCGGATACGGCGGACCGTGTGACAGGGCAGGGCACCGAGACGGTGCCGCTCGCCGCCATCGAGATCGGTGACGTGCTGCGCGCCCGCCCCGGCAGCCGTATCGCGGTAGACGGTGTTGTGACCGACGGGCAAAGCCCGGTCGACACCGCCATGCTGACCGGTGAGCCCGTGCCGGTGCTGGCCGGACCGGGCGATGTGGTTCATGCGGGTACGGTGGTGACCACCGGCACGCTTGCCTACCGCGCCACCCATGTGGGGCGGGACACGACGCTGGCACGGATCGCCGCGTTGACGCAGGCCGCGCAATCCGCGCGACTGCCAGTGGAGGCGGTGGTGAACCGGGTGACGGCGTGGTTTGTTCCGGCGGTTCTGGTGGTGGCGACCGTGACATTTGCCGTCTGGCTTGCGCTGGCCGGGATCGGACCTGCGGTGGTCTCGGCCGTCTCCGTGCTGATCATTGCCTGTCCCTGCGCCATGGGGCTGGCCACGCCCATGTCGATCATGGTTGGCACCGGGCGTGCGGCGACCCTTGGTGCGCTCTTTCACAAGGGCGCGGCCTTGCAACGGTTGCAAGATGCGCGCGTCGTGGCCTTTGACAAGACCGGCACGCTGACCCAAGGCAAACCCGCCCTGACCGAGGTCGAAACGGATATGGACCGCGCGCGCCTTCTGCGCCTTGTGGCTGGTGTCGAGGCAGGGTCAGAACATCCGATTGCACAAGCGTTGGTGGCCGCCGCCGACAGCGCGCCCGAGGACGTCGCCGGTTTCGAAGCCACCGCAGGCGAAGGGGCACGCGCACAGGTCAACGGGCATCGCGTTCTGGTTGGCAACAGCGCCTATCTGGCGCGGCACGAGGTGGCCCCCCAACCGGCGCTGCTGGAGAGCGCGCAAAGATGGGCCGAAACTGGAGCGACCCCCGTGCTTGTGGCCGTGGACGGTGTCCACGTGGCAAGCCTCGGCGTGAGCGACCCGCTGCGGGACGGGGCGGGTGCTGCCATCGCCGCCTTGCAAGAAACGGGTCGGCATATCGCACTGATTTCCGGCGATGTGCCCGCCGCCGCGCAACATGTGGCGCGCATCCTCGGCATCGACACGGTGATTGCGGGCGTCAAGCCAGAAGGCAAGGTGGCGGCCATCGCCGCCTTGCGCGCGGATCACGGTCCCGTCGCCTTTGTCGGAGACGGCATCAACGACGCCCCCGCGCTGGCGGCGGCGGATGTCGGGCTCGCCGTGGGCGGTGCCACGGACATCGCGGTCGAAGCAGCCGACGTGGTGCTGATGTCGCCGGACCCTTGGGCCGTGTTGCGGGCAGTGGGCATGAGCCGGGCCACGCTGCGCAATGTCTGGCAAAACCTCGTCTGGGCTTTTGGCTATAACACCTTGCTGATCCCGGTGGCGGCAGGTGTGCTGGTCCCCTTGGGGGGCCCGCAACTCAGCCCGCAACTGGCCGCCCTCGCCATGGCCCTGTCGTCGGTCTTTGTGGTCACAAACGCCCTGCGCCTGCGCCGTTGGAGCCCGTCATGAACATCTCCCAAGCCGCCAAAGCCACCGGCCTGCCCGCAAAGACCATCCGCTATTACGAGGATATCGGCCTTGTCCGCCCGGACAGGCGCACCAATGGCTATCGCGACTTTGCCGCGGCAGAGGTGCACAAACTCCGCTTTCTCGCCCGCGCCCGCGCGCTGGGATTCGGGATTGATAACTGCCGTTCGCTGCTGGCCCTTTGGGAAGACCGCGACCGCGCCAGCGCGGATGTCCGTCAGATCGCGCACGCGCATCTGGCCGAAATCGAGGAAAAGATCGCTGACCTCACGGCCATGCGTGATACGTTGTCCCATCTTGTCGTCACATGTGCGGGCGACGACAGGCCAGACTGCCCGATCCTGAACACCTTGTCTTCTTCTGACTGAAAATACCACGGGGGCGCCGAAGGCGGGGGCAGCGCCCCCTAAAAAATGGCGTCGCGCAGCGTCCGCTGGATCAGCGGCGGCGGTCGCGCCGCGAGGACATCGGCTGGAACGCCACGCCCACATGCGCCTCGCAATAGGGCTTGCCCTGCTGCACGGGCAGTCCGCAGAACCAGAAATCCGGTGTCGCGGGGTCGCCAACAGGCCACTTGCAGGTTCGCTCGGTCAACTCCATCAGGCTGATGCGCTTGGCCTTCTTCTCGATCTCGTTGACCTTGGCCAGCGCCTCCGGGCTGATCTCGTTCGCCGAAGGTTGCGGGGGCAGGGGCTGGCCCGCCGGAATAATCTGCTTGCGCGCAGGCACCACTGCTTTGGTCTCGGGCGCCGGGGCGGGCTTGGCCGCCGGTTCCGGTTTCGGGGCCTTGGGCTTGGCGTCGGCCTTGGGGGCCGCCTTGGGCTTGGCGTCGGCCTTGGCCGTGCTGGCGCCGCCGCCGCCGGCCCGGTTCGACAGACCCAGACGGTGCACCTTGCCGATGACCGCATTGCGGGTCACACCGCCAAGCTCCTTGGCAATCTGGCTGGCCGACTGGCCCTCGCCCCACATCTTCTTCAGCAGTTCTACGCGCTCATCGGTCCAGGACATTCGAGGGGCTACCTTAGCTAAAAAGCGGCCCCCGTGATGCGGGCCGCCTTGTATTTCGTGTCAGCCTACTATTCTAGCCACGCGCGCCAAAGTTACAAGGGCTGCCGGGCCACGCGGCGCCTTCCCTCGCGCCATGCGAGCAAGGCCGCGCCTGCGATGATGATCCCCGCCCCCGTCAGGGTGATCGCATCCGGGATCACATCGTAAAAGATCACGTCGTAAAGTGCCGCGAAAATCAGCGTGGCATAGCTGAATGGCGCCACAAAGCTTGCGTCCGCCCGCGCCATTGCATTGACGAAACAGGCCTGTGCCGCTGCCATCGCACAACCAACCCCGGCCATCAGTGCCCATTGCGCCGGCGTCGGTGTCTGCCAGACCCACAGCACCGCCATCCCTGCAATGGCCACGCCAAGTGCGTTGTTCACGATCAGGATGGAAAACGGTGCCTCGCGTCCTGTCAGCTTCTTGATGATGCTCAGCTCGAACCCGAGCACCATCGCCGCCCCAAGCGCAAGCAGCGCCGCAGGCTGGAAACTCGCCGGTGTCGGGCGCAGCAGGATCATCGCCCCGGTCAGCGCAATCGCCGCCGCCAGCCATCGCCACCGCCCCACCTTTTCTCCCAGCAGCGGTATGGCAAGGATCATGCCGAACACCGGGTTGAGAAAGGAAATCGCCGTGGCATCGGCCAGCGGAATATACGCCACCGACGCAAACATCAGCGTGACCCCCGACGCGCCACTCAGCGTGCGCAGCAGATGCAGCGGCAAATGCGGGCGCTGCAGGCGCGGTCGCATCACCGCGGCCACAGCGGCAAAGCTCAGAAACGCAAAGAGGAACCGCCCAAACGTGATCTGGAACGGGTGCAGCGGCGGGCCGGGCGTGTCCGTCCCCAGCGCTTTGGCCATCAACGTTGTGGCCGCGATAAACGCCGAAGCGATCAGGATCAGCGTGGCGGCGCGCCGGGGGTTCTGCGGAAGTGGCACATGCATATGCGCCCCATGCGCCTTTGCCGCGACCGCGACAAGGGACAAAGGGCTGGCGCCCGCCTGCGCAATGCGCTACGCAGCCGTCCATGATCAAAGCGCTTCGCCTCCGACGACCCGTTTGCCGCCGCTGACCCAGCGGCCATGATCGACCGTGCGCATCGCACATCCCCACCACCCAACACTGTTGACCACGGCCACCCGCTCAGGCACCAAAACGGTCTGACCTGTCCCGGCCCCCTAGTATAGGATGATCCAGATGATCACGTCCGTTCTGCCGACCTATTCCCGCGCCCCTCTGAGCTTTGTCAAAGGCGAAGGGTCATGGCTGATCGAGGCGGATGGTCGACGTTTTCTGGACTTGGGCGCGGGCATTGCCGTGAACGCGTTGGGTCACGCCCATCCCGGCCTGACGGCTGCGCTGACCGAACAGGCGGGCGCGCTCTGGCACACGTCGAACCTCTACCAGATCCCCCAGCAACAGGCGCTGGCGGACAAATTGGTGGCGGCCACCTTTGCCGACACGGTGTTCTTTACCAACTCGGGCACCGAGGCGTGCGAACTCGCCGTTAAGATGGCCCGCAAATACTGGTACGACAAAGGACAGCCAGACAAGGTCGACATCATCACCTTTTCCGGCAGCTTCCATGGCCGCTCCTCCGCCGGTATCGCTGCGGCGGGTTCCGAAAAGATGACCAAGGGCTTTGGCCCGCTGTTGCCCGGTTTCACTCACCTCACTTTTGGTGATCACGACGCGCTGGACCCGGCAATCACCGACACAACAGCGGCGATCCTGATCGAACCCGTGCAGGGCGAGGGCGGCATCGTGCCGGTGCCGGATCAGTGCCTCAAAGGCCTGCGCGCGCTTTGCGACGACAAGGGCATTCTGCTGATCCTCGACGAGGTGCAATGCGGCGTGGGCCGCACCGGCAGGCTCTTTGCACATGAATGGGCGGGCATCGCGCCCGATATCATGATGGTGGCCAAGGGCATCGGCGGTGGGTTCCCGCTGGGCGCGGTTCTCGCCACGGAAGAGGCCGCATCGGGCATGACTGCGGGCACACATGGCTCCACCTATGGCGGCAACCCGCTGGGCTGTGCGGTGGGATCGGCGGTGATGGACATCGTCTCTGACCCTGACTTTCTGGCAGAGGTGAACCGCAAGGCCGGTCTTCTGCGCCAAAAGCTCGAAGGTCTGGTCGCCGCACATCCGGATGTCTTTGACAGCGTCCGTGGCGCGGGCCTGATGCTGGGCCTGAAATGCAAGGCCACGAATGTCGACGTCGTCACTGCGGGCTACGCCCAAGAGGTGCTGTCCGTACCCGCCGCAGACAACGTGATCCGCCTGCTGCCACCGCTCACCATCAGCGACGCGGAAATCGCCGAAGCCGTCTCCCGGCTCGATGCCGCAGCACAGTCACTCTCCGCATAGCCCTTCTTTTCTTCAAAAATACTCCGGGGGTCCGGGGGCAGCGCCCCCGGGTCTCTCCACCAAGAGAACCGATATGACCCATTTCCTCGACATTCACACAACAGACCAATCCGACCTGCGGTCCATCATGGACAAGGCCCACGCAATGAAATCCGCGCGCGCGGGCCGCCCCAAGGGGACGCCGGATGACGACCAACCGCTTGCCGGACACATGGTGGCGCTGATCTTCGAAAAACCCTCTACACGGACCCGCGTCAGCTTTGACGTGGGCGTCCGCCAGATGGGCGGCCAGACGATGGTGCTGTCGGGGGCCGACATGCAACTGGGCCACGGAGAGACCATTGCCGACACCGCGCGCGTGCTCAGCCGCTATGTGGACCTGATCATGATCCGCACATTCGAAGAGGCGACGCTGCTCGAAATGGCCGAACACGCGACCGTTCCCGTGATCAACGGCCTGACCAACCGCACCCATCCCTGCCAGATTATGGCGGACGTGATGACGTTCGAAGAACATCGCGGCCCGATCAAGGGCAAGCGGGTGGTGTGGTCCGGCGATGGCAACAACGTCTTTGCCAGCTTTGCCCATGCCGCCAAGCAGTTCGAATTCGATCTCGTGTTCACCGGCCCCGAACCGCTCGACCCCGAGCGCGCGCTGGATGGTCTTTACACCACCGTACGTGACCCGCACGCGGCCGTGCAGGGGGCGGACCTTGTGGTCACGGACACATGGGTGTCGATGCACGACCCGCAATCGGCGCGTGAGCGGCGGCACAATCAACTGCGCGGCTATCAGGTCAACGCCGATCTGATGGCGCAGGCCAAGCCTGACAGCCTGTTCATGCACTGCCTGCCCGCGCACCGCGACGACGAGGCGACATCCGAAGTCATGGACGGCCCCCATTCGGTGATCTTCGACGAAGCGGAAAACCGGCTGCACGCGCAAAAGGCGATCATGCGCTGGTGTCTGGGCCTTTGAGGTGACGGATGCCCCGCGCATTGCCGTTGCCGGTGCGGGCAGCATTGGCTGCTTTGTCGGCGGACTACTAAGTGCGGCGGGCCATGACGTACGCTTTCTCGGGCGGCAGCGGATTTGTGATGCAATCGACGCGCAGGGGCTGCGCCTGACCGACTATGGCACATTGGATCTGACCGCGCAGAATCTGATGACCAGCACGGATGCCGCAACCTGTCTGCGCGGTGCGGATGTGGTTCTGGTTTCGGTCAAATCTGCTGACACGGAGGCGATGGCGGCGCTGATCCGCGCCCATGCGCCAAACGCGCAGGTCATCAGCCTCCAGAACGGGGTGGGCAACGCGGATGCGTTGCGCCGCGCCCTGCCGGGGGCGGATGTGCGCGCGGCGATGGTGCCATTCAATGTGGTGGCGCGCGGGCCGGGGCATTTTCACCGGGGCACGTCTGGTGACATCATGGTCGAGGCAGGACCGTTGCCTGATCTCGATACCGAAACGCTGAAGTGGGTGCAGACCGGGCACATCGCGGCGGTGCAATGGGGCAAGCTGGTCCTGAACCTCGGAAACGCCGTGAATGCCCTGTCGGACCTGCCGCTGCTGGAGCAATTGCAGGACCGTCGCTGGCGGCGGATCATGGCGGCCCAGATGACCGAAGCGCTGCGCATCCTGACCGTCGCGGGCATCACCCCGGCCAAAAGTGCTGCCGCCCCGCCGTGGCTCATTCCGCACATTCTGCGCCTGCCGACCCCCCTGTTTCGCCGTGTTGCGGCCCAGATGCTGACCATTGACGCCACCGCACGCTCGTCCATGTGGGAAGACCTGTCCCAGCGCCGCCCGACCGAGATTGACGCGCTTCAGGGCGTGATCCTCGACCTCGCTGCGCGGCACGGGCGTCAGGCCCCGCTCAACACAAGGATGCGGCAGTTGATCAAACAGGCCGAGGCAGAGGGCAATGGACCACCGGGCCTTTCTCCCTCGGACATAGCCCCTCGGTTCTAGCGGCGCGGTTTGGCCCGCAGGGTCGGGTCGGCCTGCGTCGGATCCTCGGGCCAGGGGTGTTTGGGATATTGCCCGCGCATGTCCTTGCGCACATCCGCATAGCTGTTGGCCCAAAATCCGGGCAGGTCCGCTGTGACCTGCACAGGCCGCTGGGCCGGGGACAACAGGGTTATCTGCAAAGGCCGCGCGCCAACCATTGGATGCGTTGTGACCCCAAACATCTCTTGCAGGCGCACCGCGATGCCGGGCACTTCTGCATCATAGTCAATGGGCACCTTGCGCCCCAGCGGCGTGACAAAGGCGGGGGGAACAGCGCGGTTCAGGCGATCCATATTGTCCCAGCCCAGATGCGCCTCGAGCGCGGGCCTGATATCAAACGTCTTCCAGTCCGCTGCACTGCGCACTCCGTCGAGAAAGGGCAAGAGCCAGTCTTCGAGCGTCGCGCGCAAGGCGGGTTCGGACAAATCGGGGAAATCGTCGCCCATGAGCGCGGCGCGCGCCATCAGCCGGGCCGCCCGCTTGGACGGTCGCAGGCCAAGTTGGCGCACACCGTCGAGCATCGCGGCGCTGAGCGCTGCTGTGGGTGCGTCATTCCAAGGCAGATCCTCAAGCACGAGCGCTCCGAAACAGCGCTGCCGTCGGGCCAGAACGCGCGCCTCGCGGCGGGACCACAGGCAGGTATCGCGCCACGCGATCTGGTCGCCAAACAGGTCCTCCAGCGTGTTCTCGTTCAGTACGGCCGCCTGACGGACGCGCGCCTCGCGCGGGTTGCCGTCAAGGTCGGTGGCCACGATCAGGCGCTGGCCCGCCAGCGCGTCCCCGTCCGGCATCACCGCGCCTTTGCCGCCTGACAGCACATAGCGCGGGGCGTCCCCTTTGCGGCGCAGGCCGACGCGGTCCGGGTAGGCCAGAGCCGCCATGGCAGCCGGGCTGAGACCGGTTGCCTGTCGGCCCCGTGCCAGCCGTTTGGCCTCGGACTTGATCCGGGCGACAGCGCCGCGATGCACAGCCTCTCCGAAATCGCCGGGACGGTGCAGCGCACGCAGGCGCAACGCCAGATCGACGCCGCGCCCGCGCAGCGGGTCCCGTTCGGCCAGCAGCGCAGCAAGCAGGGCACCGTCCGATCCGCTGCGTTCCAGCATATGTGCCAGACGTGGGTGCAGCGGCGCGCGGGCCAGCGCGCGCCCGTGGTCTGTGATCCGGTCTGCGGCATCCAGCCCGCCCAGCATCCGCAACAGGCTGCGCGCCTCGGCCAGCCGCCCTGCATGGGGCGGCGTGACAAAGGCCATGTCCGACTCTGACCCGCCCCACAGCGCCAGTTCCAGCGCAAAGCCTGCAAGGTCTCCCGCCTCGATCTCAGGCGGGGGATAGGCGGCCAGCGCGCCGTCCTCGCCCCGCGTCCACAGCTTGAAGCATCGCCCCGGGGCGACACGGCCTGCGCGTCCCGCGCGTTGCGTGGCCTCGGCGCGGGTCACCCGTTCGGTCACCAGCCGGGACATGCCAGAGGCCGGATCAAACACCGCGCGCCGCGACAGGCCCCCGTCGACGACAATGCATATGTCCGGGATGGTCAGCGATGTTTCCGCGATGGAGGTGGCCAGCACGATCTTGCGGGCACCACTGGGTGCCACGGCGGCGCGTTGCGCCTTGAGGTCCATTGCACCAAAAAGCGGCTGCACCGCAGAGCCTATGGGCACGCGCCCGGCAATCGCGGCCTCGACCCGGCGAATTTCGCCCTCTCCGGGCAGGAAGGCCAGCAGCCCGCCTTCGGCCTCTTGCGCGGCGTGAACGATCAGATCGGCCATTGCCGCCTCGAATCGGGTCTGCTTCGGCACGGGACGCTCCAGCCAGTGCGGTGTCACATCAAAACTTTGGCCCTCGGAGGTCAGTATGCGGGCCTGCATCACGTCCGCCACCGGTGCGGCGTCCAGCGTGGCGGACATGGCCAGCAGGATCAGGCCATCCCGCAGCGCCTCGGTCACTTCAAGGCAAAGGGCAAGGCCCAGATCGGCATTCAGTGAGCGTTCGTGAAATTCGTCAAAAATGACCGCCCCGATGCCGGGCAATTCGGGATCGGATTGCAGCATCCGGGTCAGGATGCCCTCGGTCACCACCTCGATCCTTGTGTCGGGCGACACTTTGGTCTCGCCACGGATGCGGTAGCCGACGGTTTGGCCCACGGCCTCGCCCAGTGTTGCTGCCATGCGGTCCGCAGCGGCGCGGGCGGCAAGGCGGCGCGGCTCCAGCATCACGATCCGGCCCAGTGTCAGCCCTGCCTCCAGCATTGCCAAGGGCACGCGCGTCGTTTTGCCCGCGCCGGGCGGCGCTTGCAGCACGGCGCGCCCGTCTTGTGCCAATACGGTCATCAGGTCGGGCAGGATCGCGTCGATGGGCAGGGCGGGGCTGGTCATGGCTGGCCTTATGGCGCAACCGTGCGACCGCGCCAACTCTGGACATTTGGCGCGCCGCTGCTCAGAAAGCGGCGATGGCAAAGGCGACTGACATAGACGATCTGGCACGGCGCATCGCCGCAGGCGAGCGGCGTGCGCTGGCGCGCGGCATCACGTTGATCGAAAGCAGTCGCGCTGATCACCGGGCCGATGCGACCGCGCTGTTGAACGCGCTGCCACAGGACGCGCAAGCCTTGCGCATCGGGCTGTCGGGCACGCCGGGTGTGGGCAAGTCCACCTTTATCGAGGCTTTTGGCATGATGCTGACCGCGCGGGGCCTCAAGGTTGCCGTGCTGGCCGTCGATCCAAGTTCCGCCCGGTCGGGTGGGTCGATTCTGGGGGACAAGACGCGCATGGACCGGCTGAGCCGCGATCCGAACGCCTTTATCCGTCCGTCCCCCAGCCAGACGCATTTGGGTGGCGTGGCCCGCCGCACCCGTGAGGCGGTGCGGCTGTGCGAGGGTGCGGGCTTTGATGTCGTGCTGATCGAGACGGTTGGCGTGGGCCAGTCGGAAACGCAGGTGGCGCAGATGGCGGACCTGTTTTTGTTGCTGCTGGCCCCGGCGGGGGGCGATGAATTGCAGGGGGTCAAGCGCGGCATTATGGAGATGGCCGACATGATCCTGATCAACAAGGCCGATGGCGATCTGAAACCTACGGCGATGCGCACCTGCGCCGATTATGCCGGAGCCTTGCGCCTGCTGCGCAAACGCCCGCAAGACCCCGACACCTTTCCCAAGGCGATGATGGTGTCTGCGCTGGAAGAGGCCGGGATTGCCGACGCCTGGGACGAGATGCAGACGCTGACGGATTGGCGGCGCGAGACCGGGCATTTCGACGCCACGCGCGCCGCGCAAGCCCGCTACTGGTTCGAGGCGGATGTGCGCACTGCGCTGCTGGCGCAACTGGACACGCCGGAGGCCCGCACACGGATGGAGGCACTGGCGCAATCGGTGGCTGAGGGCCAAGCCGAGCCTGCCGCGGCGGCGGCGGAAATGCTCGCGCATTTACGGGGCTAGACCGCCCATTCCGGGTTGACCCGGCCCGCGATTCCCCCTATTGCCCGCGAACGATTTTCGCCAGCGCCGCGTCTCGCGCGGTGCTGCTGTCGTTTCAGGGGCCACATGTGGTGTCCGAACCGACACGATGGATAAGAGGATGACCCCATGTCGCGTGTGTGCGAACTGACCGGTAAAGGCCCGATGTCTGGCAACAATGTCAGCCACGCCAACAACAAGACCAAGCGGCGCTTTTTGCCGAACCTGAACGACGTGACCCTGCAGTCCGAGACTCTGGGCCGTGGCGTCAAGCTGCGCATCTCGGCGGCGGCATTGCGTTCGGTTGATCACCGCGGTGGTCTGGACGCGTATCTGGCCAAGGCCAAGGATGTTGAACTGTCCGACCGCGCCCGCAAGGTCAAGAAAGAGATCGCCAAGGCGCAAGCCGCAGCCTGAGCGACGTTGAATTGAGGGAACGGCCCCGCTTGCGCGCGACGCAGGCGGGGCCGTTTCTATTTGCCGCAGTTGTGATGCGGCGGGGCCTTGATTACGTCTTGGCCATGGCTCGTTCGATGCTCCCCCTGATCCTGTCGCTTGCGATGCTGTTCACCAGCATTGGGGTCGCGTCCGCGCGTGGGGCAGCCCCTGCCGTGGATCAGGTGGTGATCTGTTCCGGCCATGGCGTTTCGGTGCTGTTTCTTGATGCGGATGGCGCGCCGACGCAGGCGCCGCAGCTTTGCCCCGATTGCGTTGTGCACCTTGTTGGCCCGTTTCCCGGTGGCATGGATATAGCCCTTGGGTCCGCGCCGCGCCAAATGTCGTTGCAGGCGCGTGTCACGTCACAGAACGTGCGCCCGCACCGGTCTCCGACCTCGCCGCGGGCCCCCCCTGTTTCGTCGATCTGACCCACACACAATACGCAGATTTGATTTACAGGAGGACACCATGTCCCGACCCTTTCGCCTGACCGCCACCCTGTTGGCGACCCTGATTGCCCTGCCTGCCGCTGCTGCGGACATCATGGTGATGGATCCCTATGCGCGCGCAGCCAATCCGTCCGCCAAATCCGGGGCGGCCTTTATGACGCTGCACAACACCGGCACCGCTGATGACCGCCTGATCGCGGCACAGACTGATGCGGCCAAGCGGGTGGAGCTGCACACCCACATCGAAACCGGTGGCGGTGTCATGCAGATGACCGAGATCGAAGGCGGTATCGCCCTGCCCGCAGGCGAGATGCACAAAATGGTGCGCGGCGGCGATCACGTCATGCTCATGGGTCTGACCGGCCCGCTGGAGCAGGGCGCAGAGATCACCGTGACGCTTGTATTCGAACAGGCTGGCGAAGTGGTCGTGACCATCCCCGTCGACAACGCGCGCAAGCCCGAGGCGGGCGCGCATGGCGGGCATTCGAACTAGCTGCCCAGCACCTCTTTGACCCAGGCGGGCACGGTTTCGGACGCCTTGCCCGCCCGCGCTTCGGCAAAGAGAGACACGTTTTCGCCGGGATCAAGGTTCATCTCGACCGTGTGCGCACCGACATGTGTGGCAAGTTGCACGAACCCTGCGGCGGGGTAAACATTCCCGGACGTCCCAATCGCCACAAAGATGTCAGCGCGTGTCAGCGCCTGTTCGATACGCTCCATCTGGTAGGGAATTTCACCAAACCAGACGATGTCGGGCCGCGCGGTCGGCGTGGCGCATTTCGGGCAAAGCGCCCCCACCTGCATTTTCAAGGGGGCAGGCCAGCGGTGCGCGCAGGCAGCGCACAGCGCCGAATTCAGCGCCCCGTGCATATGGACGACGTTCTGGCTGCCGCCCTTTTCGTGCAAGTCGTCCACGTTCTGCGTAACCAGCGTCACGTTGCCTGCGTGTTCTGCCTCCAGCCGCGCCAGCGCCTCATGTGCGGCATTGGGCACCGCCTCGGCTGCCTGCCGTCGTCGCGCATTGTAGAAATCGACCACCAGTTGCGGGTTGCGCGCAAAGCCTTCGGGCGTGGCCACATCCTCGATCCGGTGCTGCGCCCACAGCCCGCCTTCGTCGCGAAAGGTGCCAAGGCCGCTTTCGGCGGAGATGCCCGCGCCGGTGAGGATCACAATGGAAGGAGACGCCATATTTCTGCTCTGTTTACCACGTATGCCCGTTTGTGACGGAGACAGAGCGACAAAGGCAAGCCCCCGTGATGAACACAGAGAAACCGCTTTTTACCTGGTTTGGTCCGTGGGGCCTGCCTGTGCAGGTGATGCCCAGCACCGCCTTTCTGCTTTTGTTGTTTGTGGGACTGTCTGCCAGCAGCGTGGATTCGATTGTCTGGGGCCTGAACATGTTTGCCATCCTCGTGACGGCCATTTTCCTGCACGAGGTCGGTCACGCATGGGGCGCGCATGTGCAAGGGATCAAGGTACACCGGATCGTCATCCATGGCGGCGGCGGGTTCTGTGAACACCGCAGCGCAGGGGCACGTGCGTCGGAATTGATTGTGCTGATGGGCCCGTTGGTCAACCTTGGCCTTTGGGCGGTGCTGTCGCTGGGTGCGTGGGCGATATTGCCCACCTTTCCAAGCTATGACGCGTCCGAAGAGGTGTGGGAGGCGTTCTTTCGCATTCATGACACTCGGTTCGAGGTGATCTACTGGCTTGATACAGCGGCGCAGATCAACCTGATGCTGTTCGTGCTGAACATGATCCCGGTGCAGCCTTTGGACGGGGGCAAGCTGCTGCATTTGTGGCTGTTGCGGGTCTTGCGCCCCGATGTGGCGCTGATGGTGGTGGGCGGGTTCGGCGTGCTTTGCACGCTGTTGTGGATCCCTGCAATGATTGCGCTTTATTTCTACGTTGGCTTTGTACTGCTGTTCTTTCCAAGCCTGCGAATGCACTGGTCAATGTTGCGCGGCGGCACGCGCCTGCGCCGTCTCGACCGCCGTTAGGGCGCGCGCCACTGACCGGCCCAGCCATCTGCGCGCGCGTAGCCTGCGCGCCGGTGCACGGTATACAGATGGACGAGATCAATCGCTGACACGTGGCAGCGCAGCACGGCAAAGCGGTCGCGGTTGGGCGGCTTGTCATAGGCATGAACGCTGTCGATGGGCTGGCCGGGCAGGGGCTCTGTTCCGTAGGACACGCGCGACGCGGGCGGGATCTGGTTCCATGAGTCAGACACCGCGTCGCCTGTCAAAATCTCGACCTGCGCCGTGACGCGGATTTGCAGCCGCGCGCGCGGCAACCAGACATGCAGGGCGGCCACCGGCGTCGCGCGCAGGGCCGTCACCTTGGGCGTGCGGGTGTCGGTATGCACCTCAAGGACACCGGCCTGCGGGTCCGCGCGGCGCAGCGCCACGGTCCGCGCCTCCGGCGTTCCGTCCGGTGACACAGTGGCAAAGACGGGATAGCGTGCGGGTGATTTGGCATCCGCCACGCCGCGCCGCAAATGTTGCCAGGCTTCGGCCAGAAAGGCGCGCAGATCGCCGGGGTCACTCATAGCCTGTCATCTCCAGATAGCCGCGTCCCTGATGCGTACCGGTCACGCTCACGGGCCCTTCCCAGTAGGGGATGGAGAGGTCCATCCATGCATCGCGGTTCAGTGCGGTGACGGTGACATCCGTCCCCCGGTGGGGGACTGTCACCTGCCAGCGGGTCGGCACGTCGCGTCCCGCAACAGAATGTGTGGCCAGTGGTTCGGCGGAGAACGCCCCGTTTGGCAGGCTTTCGGTCACGCCGTCCGGCGCAATCCACGTGCCCGAACTGTAGCCGCTGCTGCCATCGCGGTTGCGCAACTGGAACCCCATCAGCTTGGCCCCGCTGTCGAAGCTGAGCGAGAACCAGTCCCAGCCCGCCTGCCGCCCGGACAGGGGCTGGGACGACCATTCGCGGTCCAGCCACGCGGTGCCCGTGACCTTGATCGGGCCATCCGGCAGGTGCAGCGTACCGGCGATCCGGTAGAAAGGCTGCGAGTAGTAATAGCTGGCCTGCCCTTCCTCCGACTTGACGGAAAAACCGGCATCGCCGTGAAACACCAGCGGCCCTTGCGCATCAAGCGTCATGTCATAGCGGAACGCAGGCCCTGCCGCCGTCATGTGCAGGCTGTCGAAATTCGGGCCTTCCAGCGCCCATTCGTCGATCCATGCCCGGAACGGGTCGGCCTGTACGCCTGCGGTGCCCACCCCTCCGCGCGCAAAGCGTTCAGTGGCGTAATGCGTGTCCGGCGTAGTCACGGCGGCATGGGCAAACCACACTTGCGGTGACTGCCATCCGGGTCTTTCGCCCGGTGCCAAAGCGGACCGGAACAATGTCCATTGCAGCCCGTAGGGTGTGCCGTCCGGGCCGGTCAGGTTGGCAGTCAGATACCACCATTCGATGCGGTAATCGGGGTGCGGCCCGTGATCGGCGGGAAAGTCGAACGTGGTGCCGGGTTGTGGTACTGCGAACCCGTCCGCATCCGTGCCCAGCCCGGCAAACCCCTGTGCCCACGCAGCGACAGGCAGCATCAAGAAGAGGAAAAGCGCCTTAACGTTCATGGGCAAACACCTGCAAAAGCCGGGCAGGGGGCGTGCGCATGAGCCGTAAGGCGGGCCAGAGTGCCGCCAGAACGGCCGCCCCGATGGCCGCCAGACCCAGCAGCGCATAGCTGCCCGGAAAGAGGAACATGGGCAACCGCCAGCCAAAGGCATCCACGTTGACCTTGGCCAGCAGGACCCACGCCAGACCAAGGCCAACTGGCACGGCAATCACGCTGACCAGCAGCGCAAACAGGCCCGCGCGCGCCAATTCCAGCCGCCCCAGTTGTCGCCGTGTCAGCCCCAGCGCCCAGACAGGCGCAAGCTGCGGCAGGCGTTGGTCGGCCAGCGTCAGCAGGCTCATCAACATGGCGAACCCCGCCACCGCAAGGGTCAACACATTGAGCGCGGCAGTCACCGTGAAGGTGCGTTCGAACACCTGTAGGGAAAAGGATTTGAGTGCGGCCTGATCGATCATCGCGCTGTCGGGGATGCCCGCTGCGCGCAGCGTCGCGCGCAGGCGCGCCGGATCGTCGCTGCGCAGGCCAAAGCTCTGCGGCAGCGCTTGCGGGCGGAGGGTCTGGAACAGCGCCTCGCCCAGAATGACCTGCCCGCGCGGGTTGCCGTAATCGCCCACAACGGCAGCGATGGGCAGGGCCGTGACGTCCAAGGTGACGACATCGCCCACCCACAGGTCCGCACGTCGGGCAAACTGTTCGTTGGTGATGACGGCCCGGCCTTCTGCCACGGCGTCCCATGCCTCGGCTGTGCTGTCCAGAAACACCCAATTGTCGCGGTAGGTCCGCCCCACCCGCACCCCCAGCAGTTCCGTCGGCAGACCTGCCACCTGCGCATCCGCGCGCAACAGGGGCAGGATTTCGTCCGTATGGGCGGCCAGAACGGGGGCGATAACCTCGGCCTGTGCGGGATCGTCGAGACGCAGGTACAGCTCTGCCGCCAGCCGCTGGTCCAGAAACGCAACAAAGGTCAGACGAAAGCTCGACACCATGGTCGACACGCCAATGTTGGCCGACACCGCCAACAGCAGCGCCATGAGCGCAAGGCTAAGCCCCGGCAATTGCTGCCGGGTGTCGGCCCAGAACCATGCGCTGACCGGACCGCGCGCGCCGGTTTCAGCCCACCCGGTTATGGGACGGATTAACAGGGGCAGGGCAAGTGCGGCGGCAATCAGGAAACAGCCCAGCAGCGTAAATGAGGCGATCAGACCCTGACCAAACAGCGCAAGCCCAAGGGCACCCAAGGCGAGCAACCCAGCACATGCCGCCTGCCACGATGCGCTGCGTTGCGACGCCATGAACCACGCCCGGGGCCGCGCGCTGGCGAGGATTGGCATATGCGCGATCTGCCACAACTGACCGCTGGCGGCGATGGCGCTGCCGATGATGGCGATGGCAAGGCCCGAGGCCCACCATTCGCTGCGAAACCGCAGCGAACCCGACACCTCGGCCCCGTAGAGCCCGCGCAGCGTCACCGCCACATCCGGCAACAGGACCGCAGCCACCACATAGCCCAGCACGATACCCAACGCGGCCCCGACGCTGGCCAGCAACAGAATTTCCCCGGCAAGCAGGACAATCATCTGGCGCAACGGAATGCCAAGCGCGCGCAGGCTGCGCACCAGCCCCCGGCGCTGTTCGAAGGCCAGGCCAATGGTGCTGTGCACGATGAAAAGTCCCACCGCAAAGCTCAGCAATCCAAACGCCGTCAGGTTCAGATGAAAGCTGTCGGTCAGTTCGCCAACATCTGCTGTCTGGATGGACGGCTGCACGCGCAGATGGGGCGCAATCTGGTCCAGCGGCGGGCGACCCAAGGGCTGTTCGGGCAAAACCATGAGCCGCGACAGGTCGCTGCGGCCCAACAGGCGCTGGACCACACCGATGTCACCCACGGCCACGTTGGGGGCGGCATCCGTGCTCACGATTACCTGCGCGTCGGTATCAAGCCGCGCTGCCGTCTCCGCCGTGGCGAAGAGCTGGCCCGGCCCCATGAAGGTGCCGATGTTGCCACGCGCGGTCACTTGGCCAAAGTCGAACCGGCCGGGTGAAGACAGGGGATCAAGGCCCAGCAGCCGTACGTCCTGATACCGCCCTTCGATCACTGGCGATACGCGCCAACCAGCACGACGCAGGGCGACATAGTCGGATTGGGCGATGCTGTCGCCGGCGCGGGGAAGGATTTGGTCAAACTGCCCTTCGCCCAGTGTCGCCGCAGCAGCGTCATAGCTGGCGCGCGCTTCGGCATTGATGGCCTGCACCCCGGACCACAGTCCCGTGGCCAGCGCAAGACCGGCCAGAAAAGCAAAGAGTTGCAGCGGATGCCGCCGCCAATGAGACAGCAGCGCGTGCAGCGCCGCCCGCCTCATGCCAGTCGCCCCGCACTGAGATGCGCCCGCCGTTCCATCTGCGCCGCCAGCGCGGGGGAATGTGTCACCAAAAGCATCGCGGCACCGACCTCGGCCACGAGGTTGCGCATCTCTGTCATTACTTTGGCGGCGGTTGCTTCGTCGAGATTGCCGGTTGGTTCATCCGCGAGCAGCAGGCGCGGGCGTGCTGCCAAGGCGCGGGCAATCGCCACGCGCTGTTGTTGCCCGCCTGACAGCGCCTCGGGGTATTTGCGCAGCTGCGCCGTCAGCCCGAGACGGTCTGCCAGCTGTGCCGCTAGGGCCGCATCGGTACGCCCCGCAAGTCGCGCCTGAAACGCGATGTTGTCCGCCACGGTCAGCGATGGGATCAGGTTGAATTGCTGAAAGACAACGGCGATGTCGCTGCGCCGCAGGGCTGCGCGCGCCGTGTCGGACATCGGTGTGATGTCCGCGCCCGCAATGCGCACGGCCCCCTTGTCCGCCGTCTCCAGCCCCGCGGCGAGATGCAGCAACGTGCTTTTGCCACTGCCGGACTCGCCCGTGAGCGCTAGCGTGTCCGCAGCATTCAGCGTCAGGTCCACCCCGCGCAGCACGGGCACCGGACCTTCACTGCTGTCATAGGCTTTTTCCACCGCCTCAAGCTGTAGCACCGGTGTCATGCGGCCTCTGGTGTGTCGAGATGTGGGGCCAGCAGGTCGCGCACGGGTACGGTGGCCCCCAGCCGCGCTGCCAAAAGGAACATGCCCGCCACCTTGCGCTGCACAAAGAGCAGGTCCAGCGGCACAGGTTCGGTTGGTACGAACCCCGCGCGCGCCAGCGCCTCGCCCTCGGCCTGAAGGCGCGCGGGCAGGTCCGAGGCCGCCAAATCCAGCGTGTCGTGCCGACGCAACGTGTCGAACACCATTTCCACCATGTCGAGGATGCGCGCCTTGTGATGCGCAGGCGTGGTCGCAGGCACCAGCCCCATCCGGTCCAGTTGCTGCGCCACCGCGTCCCGCTCGCCCCGCAGCCCCGTCTGCAACAGGGTGCGGCACGCAGGGGCGAGCCATTCGGGCAGGCGCCGCGTCGCCCCGAAATCCAGCAGGACAATGCGGCCCGTATCGGACGCAATCCGGTAGTTGGCGAAATTGGGATCGGTCTGCATCACACCAAAGTCAAAAAGCTCGCGCAGCATCAACGCGATCAAACGTGCGACGGCACGGTCGCGCATATCAGCCGGTGCTTGGCCAAGGTTTTCTATCGGGTCAGAGGGCACAAAGCTCATGGCGAGCACTGTTTCAGAACTAAGCGGAGGGTGGAACCGCGGCAGGACAAAGTCCTGCGATCCTTCGAGCAGGCGGCCAAAGCGCTCCAGATGCGCGGCCTCGGCGGTGTAATCCGCCTCTTCCCGCAGTTGGTCACGGGCCTCGTCCAGATATGGGCCAAGGTCAAAGCCTTTGGGCAGGAGGCCCGACAGGCGCAGCAGCCGCCCCAAATTGGCAACGTCGCTGTCGATGCTGCGGCTGATGCCCGGATACTGCACCTTGATCGCCAGATGCGTCCCGTCCTTGAGCCAGGCCTGATGCACCTGACCGATAGAGGCTGCCGCAATGGGACGGACGTCGAACCGTTTGAACCGGGTGTGCCACCCCGGCCCCCACGCGTCGTTCAGCACATTGCGCAGCTGCTTGGGTGGCATGAAATCCGCGTCCGCGCGCAACCGCGCAAGAATTTCTGCGAGTTCAGGAGGCAGCGTGTCGCCGGTGTCCATCGAGATCAGCTGCCCCATCTTCATCGCCGCCCCGCGCATCTGCGCAAGCGTGTCCGCGACCCGGCGCAGATTTGCCGGGGTCAGCAGCAGGTCGCGGGGATCGGGGCGGGCGCCGGTGCTGAGACTGCGCAAGCCGCCCACCGCCATATTGCCCGCCACACCGGCGGCCATCGCGCCCATGCGCCCGGCGCGGGCCAGCCGCGACTGCGGCACCGCAGCGGGGCGGGATTGGGACGGGTCTTGGGTCATGGTGCTCGCCTCGTGGCCTTGGTCTTGAGGTATCGTGCGGGAGGGGGAATTCAATCCGGGCGCGTGCGGCGCGCCGTCACAGCGGGGCAGGGCGCGCCGCACGCGCCACTGCCCACAGCGCGTCAGGGGCGGGTAAGCGTGCCGTCGCAGAGCCATGCGTCAAGAACGCCCAGTGCCGCCGTGGCAAAAGCAGGATCATTGATGTGGCAGTCCAGCATGGTCAGCTCAACTGGGGCCGTGATAGCGGTCTGCATTTCTTCGACCATGGCGGCAAGTCCGTCCGGGTCATGTGCCGGGCCGCCGGGACGGTCCCATTCCTCGACCCCGTGGGTCGGCATCAGCATATGTACGGGACCCGAAGCGCGGCTGAGACGCTGGGCGATGTCGCGCACCAGCGTGCGGCGTTCATCGGGTGACAGGGCAGAGGATTGGATCAGCCGATTGTGGGCGTGAAACGGTCTGTCTGCATAGGCGTCGGGGATATCCTGCCAGCCTGCAAAGTCGATCAGGTCAGTGCAGCCCGGCGCCACAATCTGCGGAATGCCAAGCGCCCCGGCACGGGTCAATCGTCCGCGTCCGGCATGGGCAACAGACCCCACCATCAGATTGGCAAGCTCGGGCAACGCAAAGTCCATCGTGGCGGCAAAGTAGCCTTGGGCCGCCAGTGCTTCGAACGCCATGCCGCCCATGCCCGTGGCGTGGAACACGGCCACTTCGAACCCGCGTTCTTCGAGCGGGGCGCGCAGATGGGTCATGTATTTCAGGCAGGACGAGCCAAGGCTGGTCATCCCGATCACGGGACGGGTGGCGCGCGGTGGTTCCACCGCTTGCGCGGCCCCCAGCACCGCCCCTGCCGCTTGGCTCAGCGACGATTTGCACACGGCGTTCAACCCATAAAGCCCCCCCGCCCACAGGATCATCTGGATGTCCGGCGACAGCCGGTCCGGGGGGATCAACGGTGAAAAGGCGACGGTGGAGACCACGTATTTTGGCACCCCCATGGGCAGGGCCTGCGCGCAATCCAGCGCCAGATCGGTGCCCATCGTTCCGCCAAGGGCGAGCATCCCATGAATTTCGCCCTTGGCACAGAGCTCTGCCGACATGGTGGCTGCGCCGCGCGCCATGATTTGCATGGCCGTGTTTTCGTCTCCGCAGGTCATCGCCGTCTCGATGTCGCTGCCACCCGCGCGGGCCACGTCAGCCTTGGTGATCTCAGTTGGCTGCGACGGATCGCCCAGCACAGACACATCCATCCGCATCACCGCCCCGCCCATGGCAACGATGCGCCTCGCCACATAGCGCAATTCGTCGTCCTTGGTGTCGTAGGTGCCGATCAGCAGGATGGTCTTGGTCATGTTGGCCTCCTATTAAGGGAAGGCTAACCACTCGCGGCCTGCGCGCAAGTGGGGCTTTGCGCACATGTGAGACGTGACGTCGCACGAACGTCGCAAAGAATTTTGCCAAAGGACAGGAGATGGTGCTGCTGGAGAGAATTGAACTCTCGACCTCTCCCTTACCAAGGGAGTGCTCTACCTCTGAGCTACAGCAGCGCCGTGCGCGGCGGGATAGACCCAAATGCACAACCTTGCAACCCTATTCTGGACGCCCCAAAGCCCCTGCGGTAGAGAAGTCCCATGACAGGCAAGACGACCCCGAAAAACAAGGCGGCAACAGACCGCGATGCCCGGCTGAAAGCCGCGCTCAAGGCCAATCTGGCCCGGCGCAAGGCTCAGGCGCGCGCGCGCAGTGCTGGACCTCAAGGGGCAGAGACGCCGAGCAAACCGAAAGGGCAGGACGATGGATAGTATTCTGGTGCGCGGCGGTGGCCCGCTGAACGGGCAGATCCCAATAGCGGGGGCCAAGAACGCCTGCCTGACGCTGATGCCTGCCACGTTGCTGAGTGAAGAGCCGCTGACGCTGACCAATGCGCCGCGCCTGAGCGACATCAAAACGATGACGCAACTGCTGCAATCGCTGGGGGCAGAGGTCACCAGCCTGCAAGAGGGCAAAGTGTTGGCCATGTCGTCGCATGGTTTGAACAACCCCACAGCGCATTACGATATCGTGCGCAAGATGCGGGCCTCGATCCTCGTGCTGGGGCCAATGCTTGCGCGCGACGGCCACGCGATTGTGTCACTGCCCGGGGGCTGCGCCATTGGCGCGCGGCCCGTGGACCTGCACCTCAAGGCGCTTGAGGCGATGGGGGCCGAACTGGACCTGCGTGACGGCTATGTTCACGCCAAAGCCCCGTTGGGCGGTCTGCGCGGGGGCACAGTGGATTTCGAATTTGCCTCCGTCGGGGCCACGGAAAACGCGGTGATGGCGGCGACGCTGGCCAAGGGCACCACGGTGCTGAACAACGCCGCCCGCGAACCCGAGATCGTGGACCTTGTGGAGTGCCTGCGAGCCATGGGTGCCCAGATCGAGGGCGAAGGGTCGTCGACCATCACCATTCAGGGCGTCGACCGGCTGGGCGGGGCAACGCACCGCGTGGTCACCGACCGGATTGAGTTGGGAACGTACATGCTGGCCCCGGCCATTTGTGGTGGCGAGGTCGAATTGCTGGGCGGCAAGATCGACCTGATCGGCGCATTTTGCGAAAAGCTGGACGCGGCGGGCATTTCGGTCACCGAAACGGACAAGGGCCTGAAAGTGGCGCGCAAGAACGGGCGTATCCGCGCGGTGGATGTGACCACCGAACCATTCCCCGGCTTTCCCACCGATTTACAGGCGCAGATGATGGCGCTTTTGTGCACCGCCGAAGGCACTTCCGTCCTGGAGGAAAAGATATTTGAAAACAGGTTCATGCACGCGCCCGAACTGATGCGGATGGGCGCACAGATCGACGTTCAGGGTGGGACGGCGACCGTGACAGGGGTGGATCAGCTGCGCGGCGCGCCGGTGATGGCGACAGACCTGCGCGCCTCGGTCAGCCTGATCCTTGCCGGTCTTGCCGCCCAAGGGGAGACGCGCGTGGCGCGGGTCTACCACCTTGATCGCGGCTATGAACAGGTGGTCCGAAAGCTGTCGGGCGTGGGTGCGGATATCGAACGGGTGCAGGGCGAATGACCGAAGACGCACGGTTTGAGGACGGGCGCGAGGCGCCGTTAAATCTTGGCGCGCTGGACGGCGATGACCTTCAGGTGATCTCGTCGCTGGTGCAGGACGCTGTGTTTCCGATCACGGAAATGCGCTGGGATGGCAAGGCGCGGCGCTTTGCGTTGCTGCTTAACCGATTTCGCTGGGAGGACGCAGGCAAAGGCCGGCACGCACCGGAACGGGTGCAGGCGCTCTTGTCCTTTGAGGATGTGCTGGGTGTGTCCAGCCAAGGGATCGACCGGTCCGATACGGAAACGATCCTGTCGCTGCTGTCCATCGCGTTCGGCGACGCAGGTGATGGCGCGGGTCATGTCACGCTGACGCTTGCCGGTGACGGGGCCATACGCCTGTCGGTCGAGGCCATTGATGCGACCCTCCGCGATGTCACGCGGCCCTATGTCGCCCCATCGAAATCCGTACCGGAGCACGATGTATAATGCAGGTGCGGCGGCTGACCGCCGGGGATGCCGCGCAATGGCGGACCATCCGGCTGGACGCGCTTGAAGCCTTTCCGGACGCTTTTTTGACAACATATGCCGAAGCGGCTGCGGTGCCACTGGACAGGACGGCAACATGGCTGGAGCGGGGGCAGAGCTTTGGTGTTTTTGTCAGCGGCACGCTGGTCGCGACGGGCAGCCTTGCGCGTGAAAACCGGCGACAGACCCGCCACCGTGGGTCTATCGGGCCGTTCTTTGTCAAGCCGGGCTCGCAGGGACAGGGATTTGCCGATCCGTTGATGGAGGCGATGATTGCCGCTGCACAGGCGGCGGGCATGTGGCAACTGGAGTTGCAAGTGGCGGCGTCCAATACGCGAGCCATTCGGTTCTATCAACGCCACGGGTTCGAGGCCTGCGGGCGCATTCCGAATGCCACCGTGCTGGATGGGGTGCACGAAACGGACCTGCTTTTGATCCGAAGCGATCCGCCCGGGGCTTGAGACCCCGCACATGCCCCGCTATGTCCCGGAGCAACCACAAGGGACGGACATGCCTCAGTTTCTCGACTATGCCGATGCGGATTTTGACGCGCGGTTCAACGCCCTTCTGGGGGCCAAGCGCGAAGACAGCCCGGATGTGGACGCTGTCGTGGCGGACATTATTTCGGATGTGCGGGCGCGGGGCGATGCCGCTGTAATTGCGTTGACCGAACGGTTTGACCGCATGTCGCTGACACCGGCGACCTTGCGCATCAGCCCAGAGGCGGTGGCCGAGGCAACGGCTCAGGTGCCGCAGGCGGAACGGGATGCGCTGGCGCTGGCGGCCGACCGCATCCGCGCCTACCACGCGCGCCAGATGCCCGAAGATGCGATGTGGACCGATGATGTAGGCGCGCGGATCGGCTGGCGCTGGACGCCGGTGTCGGCGGCAGGGCTCTATGTGCCCGGTGGGCTTGCGTCCTATCCGTCTTCGGTGCTGATGAACGCGGTCCCGGCCAAGGTGGCGGGTGTAGAGCGGCTGGCCATCACGGTGCCCACGCCGGATGGTGTTCTGAACCCGGCGGTGCTGCTGGCGGCAGAGCTTGCCGGGGTGGACGAGATTTACCGCATCGGCGGGGCGCAGGCGATTGCGGCGCTGGCTTATGGCACTGAAAGCATCGCGCCCGTGGACAAGATCACGGGTCCGGGCAACGCCTTTGTCGCGGCGGCCAAGCGGCGGGTGTTCGGCAAGGTGGGGATCGATATGATTGCAGGCCCGTCCGAAATCCTCGTGATTGCGGATGGCGACAACGATCCGGACTGGATCGCGCTCGACCTGCTGAGCCAGGCCGAACATGACGAGAGTGCGCAGTCGCTCCTGATCACGACCGATGCCGCGTTCGGGCAGGCCGTGGTGCAGGCGGTGGACGCCCGTCTGCAAACCTTGCAGCGGCGCGACATTGCAGGCGCAAGCTGGCGCGACTTTGGGGCGGTGATCACGGTGCCCGATCTGGATGTGGCTGTCGCGCTGAGCGACCGGATCGCGCCAGAACATCTGGAGCTGTGTGTGGCAGATGCGGAAGCCCTGTCAGAACGTATCACCCATGCAGGGGCCGTTTTTATTGGCCCTTGGACGCCAGAGGCTATCGGGGACTATATCGGTGGTCCCAATCATGTTCTGCCCACAGCCCGCTCGGCGCGGTTTTCGTCTGGCCTGTCGGTGATGGATTTCATCAAGCGCACAACGCTCACGCAGATGACGCCTGACGCTTTGCGTGCCATCGGCCCGGGGGCAGAGACGCTCGCCGCATCGGAGAGCCTTGAGGCACACGGTCTGTCTGTCACCGCACGGCTTCGTAAGCTCAACAGTTGATCCTATTGCGCGCCGAGGGCGCATGACATGTTTTGGGGGGCTCTGCCCCCGGCCTGGGGCCTCCCCCGTGGTATTTTTGGTCAGAAGAAGACACGGCCATTGTGTTGAGGGGGGGGCTTGCGTAAGCATCGCGAAACATTGTTTCGCCTTTGGTCCTCGGTCATGACCCGTATCACACATATCACTCTCGACGACGCCAACCTGCCGCCGCCCACGCCGGAGATCGAGCAGGAGCGTAAGGTCGCCATTTTTGACTTGCTTGAGGACAACACGTTTGTCTTGCCTGATCGCGATGATCGTGCAGCGCCGGGCGGGCCCTATCACCTTGGCCTGTCCATTCGCGACAAGCGTCTGGTGTTCGATGTGAACACTGAGGCCGAGGAGAAGGCCGCAGAGTTCCATCTTTCGCTTGGGCCGTTCCGGCAGGTGGTTAAGGACTATTTCCAGATCTGTGAAAGCTATTTTGAGGCGGTCAAGAAATTGCCGCCCAGCCAGATCGAGACCATCGACATGGCGCGGCGCGGCATCCACAACGAGGGCAGCCGGGTCTTGCAAGAACGTTTGGAAGGCAAGGCCGAGGTCGATACGGACACCGCCCGCCGCCTGTTCACCCTCATCTGCGTTCTGCATTTCGGAGGCTAGATGCCGCAGCCGCTGCCATCGTCGGTGCTGTTTTGCTGCGATCACAACGCGGCGCGGTCGCCCATGGCCGAGGGCATCATGAAAAAGTTCTACGGTACGGGTACGTATGTTCAGTCCGCAGGGGTCAAGAATGACCTAGAGATTGACGGGTTTTCGATTGCCGTATGTCAGGAATTGGGGGTTGAGTTGAGCCGTCACCGGTCGCGCAGCTTTGACGAGATGGAGGATTGGGGCGACGATCTTGGTTCTTTTGATCTGGTGGTCGCGCTGTCCCCTGCGTCGCAGCGGCGCGCGCTGGATCTGACGCGATACTATAGCCTGGAGGTGGAGTATTGGCCAATCCTTGACCCAACCGGGCTGGGGGAGACACGTGATGCCAAGCTGGCCAGTTACCGCGATGCCCGCGATCAGATCGTAGCGCGTCTGGTGGAGCGCTGGGGTCCGGCACGCGAGGGCGCGCAATGACTGTGGTCGCCCAGTATTTCGAGGCATTCAATGCGGGTGACGTGGACGGGATGCTTGCCTGTCTGACCGAGGACGTGGCGCATCACGTGAACGAGGGACAGATCCGGCGTGGCCGAGAGGCGTTTGCCACCTTTTGCCGCCACATGTCGCGCTGTTATGCCGAAGAGCTGCGCGATATGGTGGTCTTTGTGCATCCCGATGGCACGCGCGCCGCTGCGGAATACGCCGTACACGGCACCTATCTGGCGACCGATGGCGATCTGCCCGCGGCGCACGGTCAGCGCTATGTTCTGCCTGCGGGGTCTTTCTTTGATCTGCGGGATGGGCGGATCAGCCGGGTCACAACCTATTACAATCTTGCCGATTGGCTCAGACAGGTGACCGCGTGAAGGTTGCCAAACTGACGGGTGCGGCCCTGGGTGAGGCGATTGACACAATAGCGCAGTTGCGGATGACCGTTTTTCGGGACTGGCCTTACCTCTACGATGGCGACATCAACTATGAACGTGCCTACTTGCAGCACTACCAGACCAGCCCCGAAGCGATTGTGGTTGTCGCACATGTTGGTGACTGGGTCGTCGGGGCCGCAACGGCCACGCCGCTGCTGGACCACGCGGCGGAGTTCGCGCAGGCGCTGGACGGCACCGGCATCGATATTGATCGTACGTTTTATTGTGGCGAAAGCGTTTTGCTGCCCAGCTATCGGGGCCGTGGCATCGGGCATCAATTCTTTGATCAGCGCGAGGCGCACGCCCGCACGTTAGGCTATCACCACATGTGTTTCTGTTCGGTTATCCGTCCCGATGACCACCCGCTGCGGCCTGCAAACTATAGACCTCTGGACGGGTTCTGGGACAAGCGCGGTTATGCGCGCGTGCCAGGAGCGGTGGCTCAATTCAGCTGGAAAGACATCGACACAGGCACCGACAGCCAAAAGCGGTTACAGTTCTGGATGCGCCGGCTTTAGGAACACAAGCGGGCGGCGGTCTGGCTGTAATCTTTCCAGCGCAGCCAAAAGCGTTCGTCGATGCTGCGATCCGACTGACGGACGACCTGCGCCTGATGCGGGTCGCCAAAAAAGCCGGCACCGCGCCGCTGGTCACTGGCATCCAGTTCCCGGTTGGCGACGGCCTGCACACAGCCGCACCGGCTGCGGTTTGCCGCGTCGCGCCCGGAGGACCGGCAGGCCGAATAGATCGGACCGGTGGCAAAGAGCGTGTTGGTCGCAGGGACCGCGACGCGCGTCACAGTGTTACGGCTGCCTGAACAGGCGGATAGGACCAAGGCTGCCACGATCAGGAGAGAGAAGGATTTCATGCGCTCGTACCTCTGTCGGCGGGTTATCCCGCTCTGAATAGGGCGGAGTATGCCGGAATTTGGGGGTGGGGGCAATGCGGCCACGCCGATGACCCCGCACAGTGTCCCACCATGACCTGACACAGTGTTAAGCGAGCCCAAGCATCCGGGACAAAACCAAGATTGCTTTGATCAAAACACCTGCGGCGACACCAACACGCCCGACATAGCCCGCAGCCTTTGAATGCTCTGTGTCGTAAAGTCTGGCCAAGCTCTCCACGGTCATCAAACCGCGCGCCTGTTGCCACATCCGCGAGATTTGGCGGCGCAAAACGATGCTGCGAATGGCGTGAGCTTGTGCGGACCATTCCGGCATTGGATCAGCCTCTGCATCAATGACCTGACCGCTGAGGATTTCAGCCTGATCTTCGCGTGTGGTAAGCGCCTCTTTTGCCTCAAGCATATCCGCGCTGATGTGCCACGCATCCTGTAAAACCAGCGCGTCCGCTTCTGGTATCGCCTGTGGTGCTGGATCAAAACCACGGTCAAGTTCTGTTGCAATTTCAGGGTCAGAATCGCAAACGAAGGCAACGCAGGCCGTGTTGGCTGCTTGCAGCAGGCGTAATGGCTCATCGTCAGCATATTCGCCGACTTTGATCTGCCGCCGAATGCTCTTGTTCACATCCGTCAGGTCAAATGCCACCCGTTCAGGGTCATCGCTGTACTTGCGCACCAGCCGTTTGATAATGCGGAATTCGACCGTGTTTGCGGTGACACCATTGCCACCACCAAGCGCAAGGATATCATCCAGCGCCTCTTCGACCCGAAGCAAATGGCGGCGCAGTCGCTCCGGATTTGCGGGTTCAGGATGTTCGGCGCGGTGCTTTTGGCTGTCCTCGTCGAGAACCAGCGTTTCGTTGATGCGCGCGACGTCATGCGCACGGCGCGCCTCAATCTCCCGGATCGCCTGTGCCACATTGGCCAGCGCATCATCACCCTCCCAAACCTCATCCGGAATCTTGGCCACTTCGATGGCCAGATCCCAGTCCGTAAAATCGCCCACCCACATCTCGCCGTACCAACGGTGCCAGAAAGACCATTGCTCGCCGTCGCTCAAGACGCTCAAGAACTTCTTGTGTTCAAGCAAGGCGTGCTGAGGCACATCGGTGTCTCCCCATAGGCTTCGCGAATAGAGTTCCTTTGGAGATCGGGTCGCGTCTTCCTCAGCAATCGAATAGTCCTCCGAAGAGTTGCCACTCGAGTGGAATATCGTCTGAGCTGCACCGGATGCACTGCGTGCTGCCGTTTTCCCTGTAAGCACACTCAGCGCTGCCGTAGTGGTGCTTGGTGCTTTTGCACTTGGGTAACTGTGGGAAATCGCCACCGCTACACTGTTGATGGAAGACGCGGCTAGTTGTACGTCCCTTCGACCCAACCCGCTTACAGCGACAAACAGAGCGCCCCTAAAGCAAGCCAATGTACGAAGGTCGGACCGGTATTCATCAATGAAGTATGCGCGTGTCACCACTCGCAAAACTGCACGCGCGCACATTATGCACCGCATCTCCTGGCTCTGCGTCGCAAACCAAGCTTCGCATTGCTTAAGGTATGTGAGATCTAGCTCAGCCACGTTTTGTTCCCTGCACCTTGCAAACTATTGAACATGCTCCATCGCCTAAATCTGAACTACACTGACGTCGCTTTCTCGAATGCTCAAACTGCTCATTGGGGTTCTTACCGCCTATGAGCAAATTCTTTGACTTCGAGAACTGCGAATGCCCGCATATACGAAACCAGTACGAAGGGTAAAAGCTCCTGCAACCCTTTAACCCATCCTTAACAAACACAACCGCACGCCCTGTTAACCCGGCAAAAGGTGCACGGGGGGTGTACGCCTGATGTACGCATGGTGCCCCCCGGATTTGCCATAAACCACAGGCGTTAACCCGCGATTCCCGCCCACACCCCGACACACCCCACCGAACGTTGCGTGGCGCGGCTCTCTGGCCCATTGACCAACCCCCAGTTCCGCGACATATCCAGCCCATGACACCGCTCAGCCATATCCGCAATTTCTCCATCGTCGCCCATATCGACCACGGGAAATCCACGCTCGCCGACCGTCTCATTCAGTCCACCAACACCGTGGCCGACCGGGACATGAAGGAACAGCTGCTCGACAGTATGGATATCGAACGCGAGCGGGGCATCACGATCAAGGCCAACACCGTCCGCATCGACTACACCGCCGACGATGGACAGGCTTATGTGCTCAACCTGATCGACACACCCGGACACGTCGATTTTGCCTATGAGGTCAGCCGCTCCATGCGCGCGGTCGAAGGTTCTTTGCTGGTCGTGGACAGCACCCAAGGGGTCGAGGCGCAGACGCTCGCCAATGTCTATCAGGCCATCGACGCCGACCACGAGATCGTCCCGGTTTTCAACAAGATCGACCTGCCGGCCTCGGATATCGACCGGGTGGCGGAACAGGTCGAAGACGTGATCGGCATCGACGCCTCGGGCGCCATCGCCGTTTCTGCCAAGACAGGCGAGGGCATTCACGAAACGCTCGAGGCGATTGTCCAGCTGCTGCCCGCCCCCAAAGGTGATCCCGACGCCCCGCTCAAGGCCATGCTGGTCGACAGTTGGTATGACAGCTATCTCGGTGTGATCGTCCTGATCCGCGTCATCGACGGGCGGCTCAAGAAGGGCGAAAAGATCAAGTTTCTGTCCAACAAGACCGTCCACCACGTGGACCGCGTGGGCGTCTTCCGTCCGCAGATGGAAATGGTGGACTCCTTGGGCCCCGGCGAGATCGGATTTCTCACCGCGTCCATCAAACAGGTGCGCGACACCCGCGTCGGCGACACGATCACCCATGAACGCAAAGAGGTCGCGCCGCTGCCGGGCTTTAAGCCTGCACAACCCGTTGTGTTCTGCGGCCTGTTCCCCGTGGACAGTGCCGAATTCGAAGATCTGCGCGACGCCATCGACAAACTGGCGCTGAACGACGCGTCCTTCTCGTTCGAGATGGAAACGTCCGCTGCATTGGGATTTGGTTTCCGCTGCGGATTCCTCGGGTTGCTGCATCTTGAGGTGATTCGCGATCGGATTGAGCGCGAGTACAACATCGAATTGATCACCACCGCGCCCTCCGTCATCTACCACGTGCACATGCGCGACGGGTCGATGATGGAACTGCACAACCCCGCCGACATGCCCGATTTGTCGGTCGTGGATCACATGCAGGAACCGCGGATCAAGGCGACGATCCTTGTGCCCGATGAATACCTCGGCGACGTGCTGAAACTGTGTCAGGACCGGCGCGGGATTCAAGAGGACCTGACCTATGCAGGCTCCCGCGCGATGGTGGTCTACGACCTGCCGCTGAACGAGGTGGTGTTCGACTTCTACGACCGCCTGAAATCGGTGACCAAGGGCTATGCGTCCTTCGACTACCAACTGACGGGCTACCGCCAGGACAATCTGGTCAAGATGTCGATCCTCGTGAATGACGAGCCCGTGGATGCCCTGTCGATCATGGTCCACCGCGACCGAGCCGAGATGCGGGGCCGCGCCATGGTCGAAAAGCTAAAGGACCTGATCCCCCGCCACATGTTCAAAATCCCGATCCAGGCGGCGATTGGCGGCAAAGTCATCGCTCGCGAGACACTGTCCGCGATGCGCAAGGACGTCACGGCCAAGTGCTATGGTGGGGATGCGACGCGGAAGCGGAAGTTGCTGGACAAGCAGAAGGCCGGGAAGAAGAAGATGCGGCAGTTTGGGAAGGTGGATATTCCGCAGGAGGCATTCATCAGCGCACTCAAAATGGATAGCTAAAACATCACCCTAGTCTATGGACGATGCTCTCAGTAAATCAGTGCGTTACCCTCCTCGCCGTGTAGACGTAAATCACGTAGTTTATTTGGAAAAAGTTTGGGTGTTTTAGTGAACCGTCAGTACTTGGACCCAAAGGTCGACGGAGCCAACTCTTTCTCACGTCGCTTTTGCGATAAGTTGTGCCGCATTCACGTTCTGAGCGCCGCAGCAATGTGGGTACTGATGCGCACTGAAGACGTAAATGCCTACGTGAGCTTTCAACGTACTGTTCGTGGACTATTAGAAGTCTTCCTAGTCAAGGGCCACGATGCAGAATGATAAACTCGGAAGCGACGATAGGAAAAGCAGTAGTTGACGTTTACCGAACTGCAAAAAAAGAGGGTTGGTTAGACAAGTTTCTTGCAGTTTTTCGAAAGAAACACCGGATACTCGTACTCGGCTCATCTGGTGCTGGAAAAACTCAACTGATCCGCAGTCTTTCGTCTGTCGTCCCTGACGTTGTCGGTATTTTGGAGCGGACTCAATTCGTTGAAAGAAACAATATTGAAATTTCCAAGAACTTGTTTGAGTTTGTTGAGGCTCCGGGCGAACTGAGTATGTTTGACGCGAGGCTGGAGGCAATTGCCGAAGCGGCGCGTAGAAAGTATGATCTCGTTTTGAACGTTGTTTCGTATGGGTACCACGAGTATTCAGAAGAAAACGCAAGCTTGATTTTTGATGATAACGGAGCGGTGCAAGCCGAATTTTTGAAAGAACATCGGGATATTGAGATAGATTTGCTGGCAGAGTGGTGTGAAACTCTTTCAGAGTCAAAGCGCCCGCCGCGTGTGATTACGATTGTTACCAAAGCTGATATCTGGTGGGACAATAAAGACTCTGTCATCAAGAATTACAGAAACGGAGACTACGCAGAAATCATCAGTCATCACAAATATCAGCATTCCGTCGTGCCTTATTCATCTAGAATCTACAGGATGCATAAGCTGGGCGCAACGTCTCGATACTTCGACGAACTTACGAAGGCAGAACTCCGAGCTCAATTGTTTCGAACTCTTTTTTCCGGTATTAATGTGTCCAATCCATCCGAACATGTAGATGGATAGTGTGTTGGTGGATACAAATGAAAGCAGTGCGTTTCGCTGGTTGAGGTTACCCAAAGTACAGTATTTGGACGCTGTGTGCGCTGACTATTGGAACGTAACCAGTGTTTCAATATCATTGGGCAAACCCACGTAAACGACATAGCTGCTGACCAATCCCAAGCTCCGGCTAATGCTACACATTCCAATCTTATCCCCACCTTCTCCACAGGAAACACACAAGTAATATCAACAGCTTATCCCCAAGAAATTTCGCCACCGCGCGATTTTTTCGTTGCGCGACTCATCCCCGATACCGCACGTTAAACCTACCGGCGCAGAGTTCCTTGAACAAAGCGGTGGACGCAAAGGCCCCGGGGGCAACGGGATGTGTAGGACGGGTGGCAACACCTAGCCGAACCATCAACGGGCAACCGGATGCAGGTCGGATCGTGTGGGCGTGAAAGCGTCGTGGCGAATGGGCGGTGTCAGCAGGGTTAATGCGGGAGGCGGATTGGCTTCGGTTGAAATGTCTCGGCGACGGGTGGTAACGCCCCGAGCAAGCTGGGCCAAATGTCGCCCTCTGGGGGGATGATGAGGTTCAACGAGGCGTCAGGATGTGCCCTTGGGCACGGCAAGGATTTCGGTCCGCGCCCCTGACGCCTTTTCGTATTTTCCGACAGCCTGAACAGTCTCACCGCGCGTGCCACGGAAAAAGGGGCGCGCGGTCGCCTGACCGGCGCGCCCTTGGGTGTGTCCCACCTCGGGACGTGTTACTTGTGGCCAAAGGCCGCGTTGGGCATCCAATCCGGGGCGCCTTGGCCCGCGCGCATGTGCAGGCAGGATGTGCCCACACGCTGAAAGTAGAGGATGTCCACAGGATACCAGCCCGCTTGCGGCACCTCGACCTGCACGGCGCGGGTTTCGGCGCAGGATTGGCGCCCGTTAAAGTACCCCACCTGTTGACCGCCAACATTCGCATCCAGTCCATCATTGGTCAGAAAATCGATGTTGTATGTCCCCGCCGCGTCAAATTTCACGTAGCCCGTGATCTTGGCCACCACGTGGTGGGCGCGTTTGGACGTCAACGTTTTGTCCCCGTCATTGGTGTCGCGATAGTCGAGCCCCGCCAGCGGTTTGCCGGGCTTGGATTTGCGCAAGGCGTTTTGGGCGTTGCCGAGCGTCTTGACGTCAGACGGGTAGGCGTAACTGACCGCCAGCCCCTTTTTCAGTCCCGAAGGTTGCGGGCTGGCTGGCTTGAGTTTGAGGGGGGCGGCAAAGCTGGCGGTTGCCAGCACAGTAACTGCGGCGGCCAACATGGCCGTCTTGATAAATGTCATCCATTCACTCCCGTTGGACATGGCAGGTCTCGGGCCCGCCTTAGAATCGTCGTTGAAGGTAGAGGGCGGGCTTGCGCTCTGGCAAGCGACGGGCGTGAAACGTGATCGAAATTCTAGGCCAGGTAGAAAAGATAACGGTCCGGGTCGATCGTGTCCGGTCCAGAAATCTGTCTGAACCCGGTCAGGGGCTGTTGTGACACGATCAGACCGCCGGGGGCCATGACAGCGGCGATATGCGGGCTGAGGGCGGCGCCTTCGGCGACGTCCTTTTCCTTGATCCCGTAGCCAAAGTCGTAATGGGCCAGCGCCATCTTGTGACCTTGGGTGGCGAGACGCGCCAACATATCCTCTGCCTCACCTTCGAGGAAGTTTTCGGTGGGCGGGATGCAGCTTGGGTGTGGGTTGAGCACGCGGTCAATCACCCAAATGCGCCGGTCGGGAATTTCCTGACGCAGATGATCGTAAGTACGCCCGTTGCCGAGGCCCAGTTCCAGCACATCGCCGGGGGTGTTCGCGATGCGCGCCGCCGCCCAGTTGATGCCGTCAATCTGCGCGCTGAGCCGTCGGCGCATGGATTCAAGTCTGCTCATGTCATGTCTCCATCTGCCAGGGCGTGGCACCACCCGTCAGCATTTCGGTAAGGAAGGTTTCGGCAAATGCCCAAATCGCCGCGTCATGCACAAGGTGGTGGGTCAGCAGGCCAAATGGTTCGGACGCATCGGCAGCGCCCGTGCTGCGTTGCCGAAGGTGCGCTGCGGCGTCGTCGATCAGGGTTTGCGTATCAACAAGGCTGCGCGTGCCTTTCCAGTGGATCGGGTCCACGTGGGTGTTGATCCGGGTAAGGCCCGGAACGGCTGCCCCGCGCGGGCCGAATGTCGACAAGGTTGTGTAGCCCATATCCGGCAGGGCGGTTGTGACCTGCGCGCTGATACGGTTCCACGGCGGAACGAACATGGGTCTAAGGGTCTGCCCAAACAGGCTGCGCATATGCGTCAACCCGCGTGCAGCATCGCGTTTGGCGTCGGGGCGCGGGGTGAGAAATTCGTTCTTTTTGTCGTGCGCGGCGCTGTGGTCGGTGTGCGCCCAACCATGGACCACCGGGATCAGTGGCGCATCGACGCAATATGCGGCGAGGGCGTCCGTCGCGAGGGCCGGGATGATGGCAAGGTGGACAGACAGGTGGAAGGTCTCGGTCAGGGCACACAGTTGGTCGAGCGCGCGTGTCGGTGCGACGGCGTCATCATCGCGCCACCAGAGCGTGGGCATCGTGTTCGCCGCGCGGCAATCCCGCAAGGCGTTGCGGAGCGGTGTCCAGTCAGGGTTGGCCATGGTTGCGCCCCCATAGCTTTCCGGTGATGCGCACGGCCTCGGCGGCGCCGGTCATGCCAATGCGACGCGGCGTCCGTTCCTCCTGCCGCACGGCGTGCAAGGCGGACATCAGCGTATCGGGGATCAGCGCATCCTGCCGAACAACGGTGATGCCTGGTTGTTGTGCCAGTGCCGCTGCGCGCAGGCCCTGTTCCACCTCGTTACCATCGTCAAATGGGATGATGACGGCGGGCACCCCTGTCTGCAACAAATCCAGCGCGGTATTGTAGCCGCACATCGACACGGATGCGCCCACATGCATCAACAGATTGCGGAAATCAGGCCGGGGTGCGTCAACGACGACGTTCTGTGGTGCACGCGCCGCCAAAGCGTTGCGACGCATGTCTTCTCCGCCGACCAGCAAATGCCACGTCGTGTCGGGGTGACGCACAGCGCTTGCCAGCGCAGTGTCATAAATCGTGTCGCCCACCGCGCCGCCGCCTGCACTGACGAGGATTGTATCGTTGCGCTCCGAGGCCCCGGCAGGCGCTGGTGGTGCGACAAACCCGGTGTAGTTCAGGTAGGGCGCGAGGGTGTCCGACACGGGCCAGCTTTGATCAAGTGTGACAATGTCGCGGTCCGCGTGGACCAGAACGCCCCGGTAATAGCGCTGCACCATATCGTCTGCGAAGGCGACCTTGGCAGGCTTGGAGGGAGGGGCGAGGATATCGCGCACCGACGACAGGATGACAGTCCGCTTGGCCGTCGCAGCGTCGAGCAGCGCCATAAATTCGTCTCGCAGATTGCGCCGCCCAAACGGAAAAAGCTCTGTGATCAGCACGTCGGGTGCGAAGGAGTGGAACCGGTCAAGCGCCGTGGCGATGCGTGCGGCGCGATAGGCTGGGCCCGCCTGTGCGCCTTGCGCGTCAAGCAGGGTGGTGAAATCCGTTCCGTCCGACCGCAGCGGGGCAAGTTGTTCCAGTTGCAGCCCAACCGTTTCAAAATGCGGCACCGGCAGTCCACCGCTGAGCACCATGACACGATGCCCCGCATCAGCAAAGGCGCGCCCGAGGGTGAGCGCGCGGGCAAGGTGGCCCGTGCCCAACAAATGCGTGACCACGATCATCACCCGCATGGCGGGCCCTCTTGCAGCCGCTCGACCGGGGCCACCTGCCAGTCATTGCCATCTATGTGCAGCACAAAAAGCCGGTTGCGCTTGATCTGGAACGGGGCGGGGCCGTCAAACGCCCACCCGGTGGCATGGGCCAAAAGCACCCGCATGATCCCGATGTGACAGATCGCAACCGTGTCACGCGCAAGGGTGCTGACCCAAGGCAGCAGGCGCGCGCGCACTGCGCGGGGGCTTTCTCCATCCGGTGGGCAATAATCCCAGCCCCAGTCTTCGATATGGCGAAACCCGCTTGCTGGATCGGCGTTCAAGTCTTCGCCGCGCGCACCCTCCCATGCGCCCCAATCCATTTCGGTGAGGGCAGGGATTTCCAAGGGCGTCTTTCCGGTCACCAAGACACCTGTCTCAACAGCGCGCGACAGCGGGCTTGATACGATATCCGCATCCGCCCAGCCATCAGGAAGCCGCAGCGCGCCCAGTTGCGCGCGCGCCTCGTCATCCAGTGCGATATCCGTCCGTCCCTGAATGCGCCCCGCGCGGTTCCAAGACGTGTGCCCATGTCGCAAAAGCCCAAGGCGGATCATGTCACGGCCTCAATGGTTTGGCGCAAGGTGGCGGCGGCCTTTGGCAACAGGTGCGTGCGGGTCATCCTGTGACGGGCAGCGTCACCCTCGGCACGTGCCATTGTTGGGTCGGTCCACAATGCGGCAATGCGTTCCGCAAGGGCCTGTGGGCCGGCTGCCGGAACCGGATGCGTCCCTGCAACCACATCGCGCACACCGGGGCGGTCCTGCGCGATCACCGGCACCCCTGCGGCCTGCGCCTCCAGATAGACCATGCCAAAGGCTTCGTTGATACCGGGCCAAAGCAGCGCCCGGGCGGTCGCGTAGTGTCGGGCCAACGCATCGGCATCGCATTCGCCCAGAAATGTCACGCGCGGACCAAACGGGGCCATGAGCGCTTGCACCTCTGCGCGGGCCGGTCCGTCGCCTGCGATATTCAGGTGCCACTCCAGACGTTTCGGCAACATGGCCAACGCGTCAGCGATCAGTTGGTAAGACGCCACTTTGTCGCCTGCGCGCATCATGGCCACGCTCAGCAGCGGGCCACTCAGGTCGCTCGGCGCGGGCAGGGCAGCGCTGTTCAGAAAGGGCGGCAAATGGACAAGCCGTTGCCCGGCAGGCGCATCCCGGCGCAGCGTTTCGGCATCGTGCCCGGTGAAGTAAAAAATTGCACGGGCGGCATCGCTGGCCGCCTCGGCTGCGGCGGCAAAGGCCGACCACGGTCCGGTCAGGCGCTTGCGCGCGCGGGTGCTTTCGACCTGCAAATAGGGGATGTTCAGCGCCGCGCTGACGCGTGGGCCGATCAGGTCGGGGGCCTTGTAATAATTGTGGTAGGTCAGCCAATGCGACCAGCTTGCGGATCGCTTGGTTGCACAGAGGCGCCGGATTTCGGCGTCCGCCTGCGCCGCGAGCTGCGCCTGTGTGTCCGCAACGCCGGAGCCATCATAAAGCCGCAACTCAGAAGCAAGGCACACGTCATAGCCCGCGTGATCAAGCGCCGACATCACCGCGCGCGCCACCGACCGGTCGCCTGACGGCACAGGGTGTGTTGGTGGCTTGAGCGGGGCGAAAAAGGCGATGCTCATGTGTCCATCACCGCACGCAACCGCTGTGCCAAGTGGTCGATACCCGGTTGCATTGTGAAATCGCTGCGCAGGCGGGTATGGGCCGCATCGGCAAGCGCTTGCGCCCGCGCAGGATGTGCGGCGAGGTCGATCATGTTCTGGGCCAGCGCGGATGGGCTGTCATCGCTTAGAACGCCGTGGATGCCGTTTTCGATGAATTCAGGAATGGCGGATACCGGGGTGGACAGGATGGGCAGACCTTGGCTTGCCGCTTCCATCAGCACATTGGGCAGCCCGTCGCGGTCACCGTCAGCCGCCACGCGGCTCGGCAAGACAAAGAGGTGGGCGGCGCGCATGGCTGCGATCACTTCGGGCTGGTCGCAGGCCCCACGCCAAGTGATCCGCTTGGACAGGCCGTGCCGTTCTGCGCGGGCGCGCATGTCGTCGCCAAGCGTGCCACCGCCGATGTGGGTCCAATGCCAATCCAGCCGATCAGGCAGCAGCGCGAGGGCGTCGATTAGCCGGTCAAAGCCTTTCTTTTCCACCAGCCGACCCACAGATACCATGCGGAAGGGGTCATTTGGCGCACGCAAGGGCCGGTCCGGCCGGGTTGGAAAGCGGTCAAGATCGAGACCATGATAGACAAGGTCGACTTGCGTCGTACGTGCCAAGGATTGCAAATGCTCCGCTCCGAAACGGGTGCAGGTGGCGCCGTATGCCGCGCCGGATGTGGCGACATCAAGCTTGTCCCGCAGTTCCCAATCGGGTGAGGTCCAGATGTCCTTGGCGTGGGCCGAAAAGGACCATGGGATGCCGCGCAGCATCGCGGCGTAACGGGCAACAGAGGATGGAGTGTGCAGAAAATGGGCGTAGATGGCGCGGGTCCCCGTTGGCAGCTCGCGTGCCATGACGCAGGCCTGACCAAAGCGGCGCAGGCGGTTTGATGTCCGATCGCGGGCGAGGTCGCGCAGGAACTGCGCAGCCGTGCGCCAAAAGCGCGGCCGCAGCAGCGCCGCTCCAAATCCGCGCAGCACGCGGCCCGGTTCATTGCGCAGGTACTCTGGCAGATATCGCACGTGGGCCTGCACGGCGTCGCTCAGCGGGTGCGTCTTGGTGTCGGTGGGGTGGCGCAATGACCAGATTTCAAAGCGTATCCCGGCGCGTTCCAGCGCCAGCAATTCCTGAGCAATGAAAGTCTCTGACAGCCGCGGCCAGCCTTTGACCGCGATTGCCAGCGGCGCGGTGGAGTTGGTCATTCAGCCGCGCTTTGCACATCCGCACCCATAAGCGCGCGGGCGCGCGCGATCACCACGTCGAGCCCGTCCAGCAATCCGTCGGCCCCGGCTTCGCTCGGGCGCGTCTGCGTGGGCAGGGCGCGAATTGCGGCGATCATCGCATCCGGCGTCAGCCCGTCCCGGAACTGGTCGAGGTTGCGCACCAGCCCCAGTTCCTCGGCGCGGTTGGCTCGTATCCACTGTTCCAGTCGCGGCTTGGTGCGGGGCACGATGACGGCGCGCGCATCAAATGACAGCAACTCGCAGAACGTGTTGTAACCGCCCATGGACACAACCCCTTCGGCCCCGGCAAAAAGCGCTTCGATCTTGCTGTCGAACCCGGTGGCGATCACCCGACCATTGAGGTCGGCCACGCGCGCCTCGAACCGGTCGCGGGTCTCGCCAGAGAGGAACGGGCCATAGACCAGCACTGCCTTGGGGCCCAGATCGGCATCCTTTTCATAGGCTTGCAGCACGAGGTCCACCATCGCGGCACCATCGCCACCGCCACCGGGCGTGATCAGGATGTAGGGTTCGTCCGGCACCTCCGCAGGATCGATGATCTCGCGGCGCAGATATCCCGTCCAATGGGTGCGCGCCCGCACCCGGTCGGACAGTGGCAAGCCTTGGGTCGGGTCATAGACGGAGCGCGGTCCATAGACCCACACCTCGTCATAGAACCGTTCGGTTGCTTCGACCGCGTTCTTGCGCGCCCATTCGGCGGCCAGCACGTCCGGTTCGTCCAACACGTCACGCAGGCCCAGCACGATCCGCGTTTTGCCCGCATTGCGCAGCTTTTCTAGCGTCGGCACCAATTCGCCGCGAAATCCGGTGGGCTCCTTGTCGACGATCAGCAGGTCCGGCTCGTACTCGGCCACGGTCGACGCGATAAGCCCCGCGCGCAGGGCCGTGGTGCCGTCGATGTCCATGCCGCTGTTCTTGCTGATGTAGCTGCCATCGGGCAGCTTCTTCACGCCGGGCAGGCGCACGTGGTCAACGGCCGGAGGAAAGGTGAACCGCCCCGCAACAGGGCTGCCGGTGAGGATAATGGCGGACGTCACGACCCCCGACTGGGTCAGCGCAGAGGCCAGCGCACGCGAGCGCCGCAGGTGGCCAAGACCGAATGTGTCGTGGCTGTACAAAACGGCGCGCCGTTGGTGCATGGGTCCTGCCGGCTCAGCGGGCGGGTACGTGTGCCGCATTGTCATCGTCTCGTCATGGTTCGGGACAGCCACGCAAGCCGCACCCAATGAATCGTTCTGGCCGGTATAGCACAGCGTGTTCCGATCCCAAGCCATGAGCGCCGGATTCCCTTCTTGGTGGTGTACTTACGCTCGGCAGGTGGCGTGTTTCAGGGCAGTCTTCAAGGGGGACACACCGTGATCGCCAAAGGGTGATGCGATGTGTGCCCGGTGTGCCTCGCCACATTGTCATCGCGCCAGCCGTGGCGTAGCGTTTGGCCCGACAAGACCGGAACGGGTGGCGGGACACGTGACGAGACGACTGTGTTGGCAGGGTATGCACCTGTGCATCATCGCGGTGCTCATCCTTTGGGCAGGGGTGGCAACCGCGCAGGGGCTTGGCAGCCTTCTGCCGGGCAGTGGCGCTGACACGACGCAGGACAGCGTGTCCGAGATCATGCGTCAGGCCGCCCAGAATGGCGTCAGCGTCGTCGTGATCGACAGCGATGGCCGCGTTCTGACCCAAGCGGCTGAACCGGCTTCGACCGCGCCCGGATTGGGTGACGGCAGCACGCTTATGACCATACAGGACGACGCGGTGGCCTTTCGATCTGCGCTGATCGAACGTCTGCTGAACCTGCCTGCCGCCTTTCAGGAAGTGCTGTTCATCCTGCGCGCCTCAAGCCCGGACGGCACCATCTTTGCCTATGTCGAGGCACTGCTGTTCAGCCTTGCCCTGTTCGCCGCCGGGATGGTGTTCGAAGCGCAGATTTTCGGCAAACGCATCGCCAAACGGTTCGTTGTGGCACGCATTCGTCAGAACCCGCAGGGCTATGCGGAAAAGATGCCGTTTCTGGTGTTCCGCTTTCTCGCGGGCGTGGTGGGTATTCTGGTGTCCATGGCGGTGGCCTATGTCCTCGGTTTCATCATATTCGGCCCGCTTGAGGATACGGCGATGCAATTCACTGTATCGCTGATCAATGTGGGCTACTTTCTGACCCGCTTGGTGGCGGGCATCTGGCGCATGATCCTGTCGCCATATCTCAGCCAATACCGCATCCCCGTCATCCAAGATGCGGCGGCCAAACGGCTGCACCTGTGGCTGAGCATCGTGGCGGCCCTTGGATTTTTTGCGATCCTGTTCGGTGTCTGGATCGAAGAGTTGGGCCTGAATTACGAAGTGTACGTGTTCCTGTTTTCCTTCGTTTCCTTTTTCGTGATGCTGCTGAATATCGCGCTGGTCTGGGTGAACGCATCGGCCATTACGGGGGCGATCCTGAATGGCAAGGCGGTGACGCAGGCCACGTGGGTTGTGCGGGTGCTGTCGCGGCTGTGGGCACCGTTGGCGGTGGGCTATTTCATCTTTGCGTGGGGCGAACAGACCTACCACCTTGTGCTGGGCGATCCGTTGGGCGTGCCGCTGCTGGCGGGGGCTTGGGCGATCCTGATGACGATCATCGTTGTGTATGGTGTGATCAATTTTGGCATAGAACGTAGCTTTGCCCGGGCACGCACCTTGCGGGAACAGGCCGCGTTTGATGGCGAAGTGCTGGACCCCGACTATTCCGAGATGGCCACCGTTGGGCCGCGGATCACCACCTTTCAGGGGTTGGCGCAGCGCGTTGCCGGTATCCTTGCCTTTGTGGCCGGCGCTTATGCGTTCCTGTCGATTTGGCAGCCCGAGACAGGCGGTATGATGGACGAAAGCCTGACGGACCGCGCGCTGGATATCATCGTGATCCTGTTTCTGGGGTACATCGCCTACAACGCCTTTCGGATCTGGATTGACGCCAAAATCCGCGAAGAGCAAGGCGACGTGGTTGAGGCGGAACTGGGCGACGAGGGCGGCGGGTCCTCTGCGTCGCGGCTGGCCACGCTCTTGCCGCTGTTTCGAAACTTTGTCCTGATCGTGATCGTGATCACGATCGTGCTGATTGCCCTGATGGATATGGGGGTGAATGTGGGCCCGCTCTTTGCCGGTGCGGGTGTGGTTGGTGTGGCGGTGGGCTTTGGCTCGCAAAGCCTTGTGCGCGACATCTTTTCGGGCGCGTTTTTCCTGTTCGACGATGCGTTCCGCAAGGGCGAATACATCGACGTGGGCGGGGTCAAGGGGACGGTGGAAAACATCTCTGTCCGGTCGTTTCAGTTGCGTCACCACCTTGGCGCGCTGCACACAATCCCCTTTGGCGAAATTCAGGTGCTGACCAATTATTCCCGCGACTGGGTGATCATGAAGCTGCCGCTGCGCGTCACCTATGACACGGATGTCGAAAAGGTGCGTAAGCTGATCAAGAAGCTGGGTGTCGAACTGCTCGATGATCCGGTGATCGGCGACAACTTCATTCAGCCGCTGAAATCCCAAGGCGTGATCGAGATGCAGGACAGCGCGATGATCATCCGGGTCAAGTTCATGACGAAACCGGGTGATCAATGGTTGGTGCGCAAAAAGGTCTACGAGGATATCCGCGCGCTGTTCGAACGCGAAGGGATCAAGTTCGCCCATCGCGAAGTCACCGTGCGACTGGCCGACGGTCAGGCCGAGGGTTTGACCGAAGACGAGAAAAAGGCGGTTACGTCCGCCGCACAGGCCGCCATCGAAGAAGAGCTGTTGGACGAGGTCGAAACCGGCGACGACCGATAATTCCCTCGACAAGGCGGGCCAAAGGGCATAGGCGCGCAGCCTTGCCCCCCGTCTGAGGACCTTTGCCGTGATCACCCCGCTTCAAACCGCGCTGACTGCGCGTGGCTACACTGACCTGACACCCGTGCAAACGGCAGTGACCGAGCCTGCGCTTGCCGGTGCTGATTTGCTGGTGTCGGCACAGACCGGGTCCGGCAAGACGGTTGGGTTCGGTCTGGCTCTGGGTCCGACATTGCTGGGCGATGCACATGTGTTTGATGCGGCGGATGCGCCGCTGGCGCTGGTGATCGCGCCGACGCGCGAACTGGCCTTGCAGGTCAAGCGCGAGTTGGGCTGGCTTTATGCTGAAACAGGCGCTGTGATGGCGTCTTGCGTCGGAGGCATGGACATGCGCGACGAACGGCGCGCGCTGGCGCGCGGGGCGCATATTGTCGTCGCCACGCCGGGCCGGTTGCGCGACCATATTATGCGCGGGTCGATTGATCTGACGGCGATCCGTGGGGTGGTCTTGGATGAAGCGGACGAAATGCTCGATCTGGGCTTTCGCGAGGATCTTGAGTTCATTCTGGATGCCTGCCCCGAAACGCGGCGCACGCTCATGTTCTCGGCGACGGTGCCGGCGCAGATTGCGCGGCTGGCCAAGACCTACCAAAAGGACGCCGTTCGGGTCGAGACGACATCAGGCACCGATCAGCACGCAGACATTGCCTATCAGGCGATGAGCGTCGCCAATCACGATGCGGAAAACGCGATCATCAACATCCTGCGATATCACGAGGCACCCAATGCCATCGTGTTCTGCAACACCCGCGCGATGGTCAACCGCGTGACGACGCGCCTGTCGAACCGTGGCTTTCCCGTGGTGGCCTTGTCGGGCGAATTGACGCAATCCGAACGCACCAACGCGTTGCAGGCCATGCGCGACGGGCGTGCGCGGGTCTGTGTGGCCACGGATGTGGCAGCGCGTGGCATTGATTTGCCGAACCTTGATCTGGTGGTCCATGCCGAATTGCCTTCGAATTCCGAGACGTTGCTGCACCGTTCGGGCCGCACGGGCCGCGCGGGCCGCAAGGGCACCAGCGCCCTTATCGTGACGGCCAAGGTGCGATCCAAAGCGTTGCGCATCCTGCGCGGGGCCAAGCTGGAGGTCGAATGGACCGATGCGCCATCCGCGGAAATGGTGCGGGCGCAGGACGCGCTTCGTCTGATGGACGACCCGATGTGGGACGGCGCTGTGGCCGACAGCGAGGCCGATATGGTGGCCAAGCTGACCGAACGGTTCAGCCCCGAACAACTGGCCGCTGCGGTGTTGCGCACCCATGGGGCGCGCCATTCTGCGCCGGAACACCTGTCCGATGTCACGGACGCCAAGGCTCCCAAAGCCCGCGCGCCCTTTGGTCCCAGCACGTGGTTTTCCGTCACCGGGGGACGCGACCAAGGCGTCGAAGTGCGTCGGCTGCTGCCCATTTTGTGCAATGCGGGCGACATCACCAAAGACGATATCGGCGCGATCCGCATCCAGTCCGACATGTCTTATGTCGAATTGAAAGTTGAGGCCGTCGATGGGTTTGTGGCCGCCTTGGGCGCTGACCGCACCGTGGAAGGCGGCGCGCAGGTGACGCGGCTGGATCACGTGCCTGCGGCAGCATCACAGGCCAAACCAAGGTTTGAGGGCAAGCCCAAGCGAAAGGACGGCCCGCCGCGCGGCCCCAAGCCTCAGAACGCTGATGCCCAGCCCGCCAAACCGCGTGCCAAGAAGGTCTGGAGTGATACGCCTCTCATCCCGCACGCGCCAAAGCCCGACGCGACGCCCATCGACTGGAACGACACCGCAACCCCGAAACCGCGCAAGCCCAAACCGAGCGCCGCGCCCAAGGGCAAACCCCGCAGCAAGCCTGCGACCCGTCTGGAACGCGCCATCGAAGGCGGGGCCGTCACAACGCCGAAAAAACCGCGCCACAAGGCGGGCGGAAAAGGCAAGCCAACAGGCGGCGGCGCGCCCGCAGTCGGCAAACCGAATAGCAAAAAGAACAAAGCCCGCCGCGCAGCCGCCAAGGCCGGTGGCACTCAGCCGCCGCGGCGCAAGGCCTAGTCGCTGTAGGGGTCGAGGCTGTCGCGCAACCCATCCCCGAGGAAGTTGAACGCCAGCACGACGATCACGATGGGCAGCATCGGGATGGCCGTCCACGGATAAATCTCGATACTGGCGAGGTTTTGCGCATCGTTCAGCATCACGCCCCACGACACCGCAGGCGCACGCAGGCCAAGGCCAAGGAACGACAGCGCCGTTTCGCCTAGGATCATCGCCGGGATCGACAATGTGGCCGAGGCGATCAGGTGCGACATGAAATTCGGCAACAGGTGGCGGCGGATCACCCGGCCCGGTTTGGCCCCCATCATCTCTGCCGCGCGCACATATTCCTCCTCCCTCAGCGAGAGGAACTTACTTCGGACGGCACGCGCCAAGCCGGGCCAGTCCAGAAGCCCGAGGATGATAGATATGATAAAGAACACGGACACCGGCCCCCAATTTGACGGCACCGCCGCCGACAGGGCCAGCCACAGGGGCAGTTCGGGCAGGCTTCGCAAAATTTCGATCGCGCGGTTCACCACCCAGTCGACCCAGCCACCAAAGTAACCTGCCATCGCCCCCAGCGTGATGCCGATCAGAAAGCTGACGGTGATGCCGATCAGACCCACGGTCAGCGACAGCTGCGCGCCGTAGGAAATGCGCGAAAACACATCACGTCCCAGCCGGTCAGAGCCAAAGATAAACACTGTGGCCCCCTCGGGCGCGCAGAACAGGTGCCGTTCGGTCGGGATGAACCCGATCAGATTATATTCGGATTTCCGGCAAAAGAATTGCAGCGGCATTGGCCGGGTGGTGTCCGTCTCGTACACCCATTGGAAGTTTTCCAGATCAGGTGCGCCCGTGGTGGGGTAGACAAAGGGGCCGACAAATTCGCCCTCATGCCAGAACTTGATGGCCTGCGGCGGATGGAACAGGTGTTCGGCGCTGCGTTCGTTGGGGGTGTAGGGCGAGATGAAGCCCGCAAAGGGAATGAACGCGTAAGCGAAGAACAAAAAGATCGCGGAGATCAGGCCAAGCCGATGTCGGCGGAACTTGCGCCAGACCAGCAGCCAGTTCGGCGCGTCCATATCTGCGCGTTCGATGGCCGAGATGTCCACATTCGGATCATAAGGCGCATCGTCGATAAAACGGCCATCGGGCAGGGTGCTCATACGCTTATCCTTCCCGCGCGCCATAGCGGATGCGCGGATCGAGCAGCACCAGCAAAAGGTCTGAGATCATCGTGCCCACAAGCGTCAGGAACGCCACAAACATCAGCACGAACCCGGCAAGGAACTGGTCTTGGGTCTTGAGCGCAGTGAGCAGGTCAGGCCCGATCGTGGGCAGGCTCATCACGACAGAGATGATGACCGATCCCGACACCATCGCCGGCAGCAGGTTGCCGATATCCGCCACAAAGGGATTGAAGGCGACGCGCAGCGGGTACTTGGTCAGCATCCGCGACGGGGCAAGGCCCTTGGCGGTTGCGGTCTCCACATACGGTTTGCCCAGTTCGTCCAGCATGTTGGCGCGCAAACGCTGCATCATAGCGGCAACCCCGGCAGTGCCGATGACAAATGTGGGTACGATCATATGGGTCAGCACGGATTGGATCTTGCCCCAGCTCAACGGCTCGCCCTCGTATACCGGGTCCATCAGACCGCCGATGGGCAGGCCGATATATTTGCGTCCGTAGTAAAACAGGATCAGCGCCAGCAAAAAGTTCGGCGTGGCAAGGCCGAGGTAGCCAATAAAGGCCGTTACATAGTCGATCCAAGTCTTTGACTTGGCGGCGGCCAGAACGCCCAGCGGAATGGCCATGAAGTAGATAAAGAGCACGGCGGCGAGGTTGACCAGAACGGTCAGCCACAGCTTGGACCCGACGATGTCGATCACCGGCTCGTCATTAAAGAAGGACCAGCCAAGGTCGCCCTGCAACAGGCCGGAAAACCCGTATTCGCCCGGCGCAAGGCCCACCCACATCAGATATTGATACCAAAGCGGCCGGTCGAGGCCGAATTCGGTGCGCAGAAATTCGGCCTTGGCCACGCCTTCGGCCTGACCTGTGGCCCGCAGCTCTGCGATTTGGTTCGACAGATAGTCGCCGGGCGGCAGGTTGATGATGGCGAAGACGAGGATGGACACCACCACCAACGTCAGACACATCGTCAGCAACCGGTAGGCCGCGTAGCGCAGGAACATCATTCGCGCACCTGCGCCAGTTCTTCGTCCGGTTCACCGAACCAGAATTCGTCCACGCGGTGCACGCCGAAATGGGCGCCGGGGTCCCAGGCCCATTTGCCCTTTTCGGGCACGTTGCGCAGCCTGTCGGACACGACAATGGGTTGCGGCGCCTCGCTCAGCACACCGATGCCGAATTGCTGATCCGCGTGGATCGCCAGCATCTCGCGCCAGATGGCGGCGCGCTGGACCGGATCGCGGGTCTGACCCCAACGGCGGTTCAGGTCCATGAGCTTGCCCGCTGCGGGCATGTCGATCCGTTCGCCAGCCGCTCCTTGGGTTTGGTAGTATTGCCCCCATTTCGGCCAAGCAAAAAACACTTGATCCGTGGGCGCAAGGTAGCTGGGCGGCGTATAGGCCTGCGGGATGCCATTGTCCCATCCGAACCAGACAGCGGCCATGGTCACACCCGAAAACACGCGGTTGCGCAGGATGTCCCGGTCCAGCGGACGCATGATCAGCTTGATGCCCACATCGCGCCACGTGTCGGTGATGATGGCCAGCGCGTTCTCGACCTCTTGCCGTTCGCCAGCGGTTTCGATCACAAACTCCATGGGGCGGCCATCGGGCAGCAGACGGATGCCGGAACGGTCGCGTTCGGCAAGGCCCATATCGTCCAGCAGGGCGTTTGCCGTCTCGGGGTCGTAAATCGCCCATTTGGTCAGGTTTTCCGGATCAAAGAGCGGACTGGCGGCCAAAGCCGTCATGCCGCCCTCCTTGCCCAGCCCAAAGTACAGCGCGCGGTTGATGATGGTCCGGTCGATGGACAGCGACAGAGCCCGGCGAAAGCGCACGTCGCGGATGACCTCGCGCCAGACCGGGTCGGCAAAGTTCAGGTTGGGATAGATCGCAATCTGGCTGGCGGCCCCATTGGACCACAGATATGTCCGGTAGGGTGAGCCGTCGGCCTCGCCTTTTTTCAGGATCGAGGTGTCGCGGAAATCAAGGCCACGGGCCTGCAAGTCGACTTCGCCCGCATTCGCCTTGGCTGCGACGAGGCCGGATCCAACCACGTTCATCTCGACCACGTCGATATAGGGCAATTGCACGCCGCGCGCATCCACGCGGTGGAAATATGGGTTGCGCACAAACAGATAGCGCGACGCCCCACCGGTCGATGCGGGCATCCACGGCTGCAAGGTGGGCAGTTCGTGGTTGTCGAACTTGTACATATTGTCGAGCTTGTTGTGCAGCGGTGCCCAGCCGCGCACGCGCTTTTTGTCGATCATCTCTTCCATTTGTTCCACCGTGTTGAAATCCACATGGAACTGTTTGAGGTAATGCGCAGGCCGGTAGATGAAGGGCGGGCTGGCCTGCGCCAGCGCGGGCAGAAAGCGTGGGTTGGCGCGCGGGAAACTAACGACAACCGTATGCGCGTCGGGAAAGGTCACCGTCGCCACGTCATCGCCCACGCGCATGATCTCCGGCGGGCCATTCGGGCTTAGCTCGGGGTTGTTGGCGACATGGTTCCACCAATACTCGAAATCCGCCGAGGTAAAGGGCACGCCATCGGACCACCGATGTCCCGGCCGCAGGTGCAGCGTAAAGGTGCGGCCCCGGTCCACCTCGAAATCGCGCAGAATGTCGGGGCGCAGACGGTATTCGTGATCGTATCCGACAAGGCGCGCATAGCCGTAGACAACCATCTGCCGCACGTCCTTGGTCCGTGTGACCATGGTGCGCAAGGTGCCACCCTGCTGGCCAAAGCTGCGGCCCTTGGCCTCTAGGTCAACGACAAGGGGGACGTCCGGCACGCGGTCAGGTGCGGCGTCCATCTGGCCCTTTTCGACCTCGGCGCGCCAGAATGCGCTTTCCCCGACGGGTACGGTCAGCGTCGATTGGGTGGGCGCGACAAATACGTCGAGCGGCTGGGCCGTGACAGGCATCGGTGCCGCAAATACGGCGGTGGCCACGCATACAGCCGTCAGCATGGATTTGAGATCGCGAAAGGCTCTAGGCATGGCAGCGCACCTTGTGTCCGGGTTCAATCTCGCGCAGGGCAGGCGCGGCCATCCCTTCGAACCGGTAGAGGTCGGGCCATGTTTCCGGCTCACCCGCACCGCTTGACACCGCCGCAAGGTCGATGGGGCTGTGAATGTCGGGCTCGGGCTGCGCCGCAATCAGCGCCTTGGTGTAGGGATGGCTTGGGTTGTAAAACAGCGTCTTGGGCGGGGCCTGTTCCACCACCACACCGCGTCGCATCACCGCCACTTCATCCGCAATGCGGGCCACAACGGCAAGGTCATGGCTGATGAACAGGTAGCTGAGGCCCATGCCGTCCCGAATGCGTTCCAGCAGGCTCAGGATCTGTTCCTGCACGCTCACATCAAGGGCGGAGGTCGGCTCGTCGCAGACCAGCAGCACCGGATCAAGCGTGAGCGCGCGCGCAATGGACAATCGCTGGCGCTGACCACCCGAAAAGGCGTGCGGGTAACGTTTCAGCATATCGGGGTTCAGCCCGACCCAGCGCAACATCTCCGCCGCCTTGTCGCGGCGCGATATCTTGGTGCCGAGGCGGTGAATCTCCATCGGCTCGGTCAGTGCCTCCTGCACCCGCATCCGGGGGCTGAGGGAGGAATACGGGTCCTGAAACACCATCTGCGCCTGTCGTTGAAAGGCGACCTTTTCCGCCCGGCTCAGATGATCGACGCGGACAGGTTGCAGACCCGCTTCGGCGCGAAAAATGACTTCGCCGCCGGGGTCGGGCAGTTCTGCCCCCAACGCGATGCGCGCGCATGTGGTCTTGCCCGAACCGCTTTCGCCGACAATGGCGAGCGTCTTGCCCCGGGGAACGCGCAGGTTCACGTCCGAACAGGCATAGACCGGCTTTGACGCGCGCCATCCGCTGGCGCGAACGTGGTAGGTCTTGGATATGCCATTCAGTTCGAGGATTGCATCGTTACCGTCAATTGGATCGGCAGGCTTGGCCACCTCCGGGATCACGGGGGCCGCCGCAAAAAGCTTTTGGGTATAGCCGTGGCCCGGCGCGCTCAGCACCGCCTCGGCGGGGCCGCGTTCCATGACGTGGCCCTTGTTCATCACCACAACGCTGTCTGCCATGTTGGCCACCACGCCAAGGTCGTGGGTGACAAGGATCATCGCCATGCCGGTGTCGCGTTGCAGGGTCTTCATCAGGCCCAGCACCTGCGCCTGCGTGGTCACATCCAGCGCTGTCGTCGGCTCATCCGCGATCAGCAGATCGGGCTTGGCCACCATTGCCATGGCAATCATCGCCCTCTGGCGCATCCCGCCGGACAGTTCGAAAGGATAAGCCCGGTAGGCACGTTCTGCATCGGGAAAGCCCACGCGGTCAAAAGTGGCAATCACGTCGCGCTTGGCCTCGGCAAGGCTCATGTCGCGGTGCAAGGTCAGAACTTCGCTCACCTGATTTCCGATGCGGTGCAGCGGTGACAGGGACCTCATAGGCTCTTGAAAAATCATGGAAATCCGGTCGCCCCGAACGTCGCGAATCTGGCGCGGAGCCATCTGCAACAGGTCCGCGCGCGACGCCCCGGTGCCAAAATGCACCTCGCCACTGCGCACCTGTGCTGCGGCGGGCAGAATGCGCAGCACGGACCGGCAGGTGAGTGTTTTGCCTGAGCCGCTTTCACCGACAAGAGCCAGCGTTTCGCCCGCATTGACCGAAAAGGACACGCCATACACGACCGGCGGGGCAGACCCGAAGCCGATGGACAGGTTTTTAACGTCCAAGAGTGGTGACATGCACCGTCCCGTCTTTGCGTTCGTTGGCTCCACAAAAGCCGATTTCGACCGGCGCGTCCATACACGCTGTGCGCACGCGATTGTGCTACACATTTCACCATTTGTCCCCCATCTAGGGGCAAATGCGTAAAGGACTGATGACGACATGACCCAAAGCCGCCTTGATCTGTTCGTGGACCGTATGGTGTCGCAACGTGCCTGCCTTGATCATGCGGCACGTGTGGTAGCCGATCTGCCCGGCCCGATTTACGAGCTGGGTTTGGGCAACGGGCGGACCTATCACCACATGTGCCACATCATGCCAGACCGGGATATCTACGTGTTTGAGCGTGCGGTGGCCTCGCATCCCGACAGCACACCGCCCGATGACAGGGTGCTTTTGGGCGATGTGTTTGACACGCTGCCAGCGGCGCTGGCGCGGTTCGGGCCGACGGCGGCGCTGATCCATGCGGATCTGGGTGGGCACAACGCAGCCAAGAACGATCAATTTGCACAAGACGTGTCGCCCATCATCGCGCCACTTTTGGCGGTGGGCGGGCTGATGGTGTCGTCGGACCGGATGTACTTTGACGATCTGGTCGAACAGCCCCTGCCGGACGGCGCCGTGCCGGGGCGGTGTTTCATCTACCGGCGCGAAACCTGACCAACCTAGCGACCTGTTGCGACCCGACCCTTCGGGGAGGATTTTTTGGGACAGAGACGGGGCGGGCGTGGCTTGCCCTTTGGTGTGATCTCTCTACTCTGACCGCAGCAGGGAGGCGCGCAATGAGTGATGTGATCGGGTATGACCGGGTAGGTGAGATTGCCGTTCTGACGGTGCGCAACCCGCCCGTGAACGCGCTGAGCCAAGCCGTGCGGCAGGGCCTGTGGGACCGAATGGATCAGGCCGAAGCGGATGCCGACGTGCGTGCCATAATGATCGTGGGGGAAGGGCGCGCGTTTTTTGCGGGTGCCGACATCAAGGAGTTTGGCAAACCGCTGAAAGAGCCGTTTCTGCCGGACCTTATTCACCGCATTGAAGCCTCGCCGCTGGTTGTGGTGGCCGCAATGCATGGCGTGTCGCTGGGCGGTGGGCTGGAAGTGGCGTTGGGCTGCCATTACAGGATCGCGGTGCCGCAGGCCCGCGTTGGCCTGCCCGAAGTGCATCTGGGTCTCATCCCCGGTGCGGGCGGCACCCAGCGTTTGCCGCGCCTGACGGGTGTCGAACCTGCCTTGGAGGTCATGACAACCGGGCGCCATGTGGGAGCGGCAGAGGCGCTGTCGCTGGGCATTCTGGACGCAGTGGAAGAGGGCGACCCGCGCGAGATCGGGTTGGCTTTTGTCCAGCGCCTGTTGGCAGAGGGCGCGCCGCGACGTCCGGTGAGCGAGATGGCGCTGCCCCAGCCGATTGACTGGGACTATGCCTTTGACGCGACGCTGGCACGGGGCCGGGGACAGATTTCACCTGCATGGTGCGTTCGCGCGGTCCAGGCGGCTTATGGCGGTTCCTTTGCCCAAGGGATGCAGGCCGAACGCAAGATGTTCATGGACCTGATGGAAACAGACCAGAGGCAAGGCATGATCCATGCGTTCTTTTCCGAACGCGCTGTGTCGAACCTGCCCGAGTTGAAAGGCGTCGCACCGCGTGACATTCAGCACCTTGCCGTCATTGGTGGCGGTACAATGGGCGCGGGGATCGCGACTGCGGCATTGCTGGCCGGATTGCGGGTTCATCTGCTGGAAATGTCGGCAGAGGCAGGCGCTGCGGCCCGTGGCCGGATCGAAGCAAACCTCGCCGGTGCATTGAAGCGCGGCAAGATCACCGCAGAGGCGCATGGCGCAATGCTGGAACAGGCGCTGCGCGTGTTGACCGACTACACGGATTTGTCCGAGGTCGATCTGGTGATCGAGGCCGTTTTTGAGGACATGGACGTCAAAAAACAGGTGTTTGCCCAGCTGGACGCCGTATGCAAACCGGGATGCGTGCTGGCGTCGAACACCTCTTACCTCGACATTGACGTGATCGCGGCCACAACGTCCCGGCCTGCGGACGTTCTGGGCCTGCACTTTTTCTCACCTGCGCATGTGATGAAACTGCTCGAAGTCGTTGTGGGTGAACAGACGGCACCGGATGTTGCCGCAACCGGCTTTGCCTTGGGCAAGCGGTTGGGGAAGATCAGCGTGCGTGCGGGCGTGTGCGATGGGTTCATCGGCAACCGTATTCTGGCCACCTACCGCACCTGTGCGGATCATATGGTCCTCGATGGCGCGTCGCCTTACGACATTGATGCCGCACTGGAGGCGTTTGGCTTTGCCATGGGACCGTTTGCTGTGGCGGACCTGGCCGGGCTCGACATTGGCTGGGCGGTGCGCAAGCGCAAACGCGCCGAAGGGCAGGCGCCCACCCGCGATGCCACCTATGCGGACCGGCTCTGCGAGGACGGACATTTTGGCCAAAAGACGGGCAAAGGATACTATGACTACGCCGCGGGCGCGCGGGCGCCGGTGCCAAACCCGGAGGTCATGCCGATGATCGAGGCGGACCGGGCCCGGCTGGGCATTACGCCACGGCGTTTTGATGCGGATGAGATCGTGCGCCGCTACATGGCAGCGATGGTGAACGAGGCCGCCAAAGTCGTGGGCGAAGGGATCGCGCGGCGCCCGTTGGATGTCGATATGACACTGCTTTTTGGGTACGGGTTTCCGCGCTACCGCGGCGGCCCGCTAAAATGGGCGGATATGGTCGGCCTCGAAGGGCTTTTGGATGACATACGCGGCTATGCCGTTGAAGATGCAGTATTTTGGGCCGCTGCACCCCTGCTGGAACAGCTTGTCGCCGATGGCCGCTGCTTTGATGACTTGAACAAGGAGAGCTGAGATGGACCTGTCCTACACCGCAGATGAAGAGGCGTTCCGCGCCGAAATCCGGGCCTTCTTGGAGGCTGAATTGCCAAGCGAGTTGGCGGAAAAGGTGCGGCTGGGCCGGGACCTGACCAAAGCGGATATGGAAGGCTGGCACGCGATGCTGAACGCGCGTGGTTGGCTGGCGCCAAACTGGCCAAAATCGTTTGGTGGCGCGGAATGGAACGCCGTGCAACGCCACATCTTTGACGAAGAATCCGCCGCAGCCAACGCGCCGCGGGTTGTGCCGTTTGGCCTGTCGATGCTGGGGCCTGTCCTGCAGAAGTTCGGGAACAGCGCACAACAGGAACATTGGCTGCCGCGCATTCTGGACGGCACCGACTGGTGGTGTCAGGGCTATTCGGAGCCGGGTGCCGGTTCCGATCTGGCATCGCTCAAGACGCGCGCCGTGCGCGACGGCGATCACTACATCGTCAACGGGCAAAAGACGTGGACGACCCTTGGCCAGCACGCAAACATGATCTTTTGCCTTGTCCGTACGGACCCGGATGCCAAGCAGCAGGAGGGGATATCCTTTTTGCTGATCGACATGGACACGCCCGGTGTCGAAGTCCGCCCGATCATCCTGCTGGATGGCTCGCACGAGGTGAACGAGGTCTGGTTTACGGATGTCCGCGTGCCTGTTGAGAACCTCGTGGGCGAGGAAAACAAGGGCTGGACCTACGCCAAATACCTGCTCACCCATGAGCGTACCGGCCTTGGCGGCGTCGGCTTTAGTCAGGCGGGGCTGGCGGCCGTCAAACGCATCGCGCGGGCCGAGATGCACAATGGCAAACCGTTGATCGAGAACCCGCATTTCGCAGCGCGTGTGGCCCAGGTGGAAATCGAGATGCGCGCCATGGCGACAACCAATTTGCGCGCGATTTCCAAAGCCGCCGCGGGCGAGGCACCGGGGCTGGAGGCGTCAATGCTCAAGGTCAAGGGCAGCGTTATCCGTCAGGAAATCAACGACTTGGCCCGTCGGGCTGTGGGACCTTACGCCATGCCATTTGCGTCTGAAGCCCTCGAAGGGGCCAATGACTTGGTGCCTGATCCGCAGGATGCCGGGCCGGTGGCGGCGCAGTATTTCAACAATCGCAAACTGTCGATCTTTGGCGGGTCCAATGAAATTCAGCGAGGGATTATCGCCAAGGTCGCCATGGGAGGCGGGCGATGAATTTCGAACTGACAGAAGAACGCCGGATGTTGCAGGACACGCTGCGACGCTATCTGCGGGCAGAGTATTCGACAGAGCGGCGCAATGCGATCCTTGACAGCGCGGCGGGGTATGCGCCGGAAATCTGGTCCGGGCTGGCCGACCTTGGGGTCATTGGGGCGCTGTTTGACGAGGCGCAGGGCGGATTTGGCGGTGCGGGGTTCGACATCGCTGTCGTGTTCGAGGAATTGGGGCGGGCAGGCGTGGTTGAGCCGCTGTTGGACGGCGCGTTGTTGGCGGGACGCGCGCTGGCGCTGGCCGGACGGCAGGACATCGTCGATGGGTTGATCGCAGGTGATGTGCAGTTGGCTTTTGCCCATTACGAACCCGGTGGCCGCTACGATCTTGATTATGTCCAGACAGAGGCGTCCGGTGGTGGGCTGACGGGCCGCAAGGCCGTCGTCATGCACGGCGGAGCGGCGGAACATATTGTAGTGTCAGCACGCGACGGGGATCAGATCGGGCTGTACCTCGTGAACGCTGGCGCGCCCGGGCTGGACGCGCGCGACTATCCGCTGTTGGCCGGGGGACGGGCAGCAGAGGTGATGCTGGACAACACGCCAGCAGAGCCATTGGGTTTGGGACTTGCCGAGATCGAGAGCCTCGTTGCACTGGCCATGGTCGCGCAATGCGCCGAAGCGTTGGGGGCGATGGAAACGGCTGTTGCACTCACGCAGGACTACCTGATGACGCGCAAGCAATTCGGGCGGCCGATCGGCACATTTCAGGCTTTGGCGCACCGGATGGCAGATCTGTTGATCGAGTTGGAGCAGGCGCGATCGGCTGTGATCAACGCGGCGGGTATGCTGGGCACGCGGGACGAAGCGACGACATTGGCTGCGTCCAAAAACCTGATCGGGCGGGTTGGTCGGCAAGTGGCGGAGGAAGCGATCCAGATGCATGGCGGGATCGCCATGACGCAGGAATATGAACTGGCCCATATCGCCAAGCGGATCATCATGGCCGACCACCGCTTTGGCGACACGGACTACCACCTTGAGCGGTTCATCGCCCTGTCGGCGGCCTGATCCTTGGCGCGGGTTGAGGCGTTTCTGACGAAACAGGCCGATCAGCGGCCCGATGCACCTGCGGTCGAGGATGCTGTGTCTGGTGTGCTGAGCTATGGCGCGCTTGCCCACGAAGTGGCCGCGTACGCGGATATGATGCGCGGCGGCGTGGCACCCGGAGAGCGGGTGATGATCCTGTCGGAAAATTGCGCCGGGGCAGTCGCGGCAACATTTGCGGCGTGGCAGTGCGGGGCGACGGTGGTGCCGATCAATGCGCGCCAAACCGCGCGCGAGGTGGACCGCGTGATCGCCCACGCTGACCCCAGACGGGTGTTTTTTACCACACATGTCTCGTCAGAAGCATCCGCCCATGCCGACCGGCTGGGTGCGCAGGCGGGGCGGATGCCTGTCCTGCACCGCAGCCCGCGCAAGGCACCATGCGACAGCGATATCGCGGTGATCCTTTATACCACCGGCACAACGGGCGATCCCAAAGGGGTAATGCTCACCCATGGCAACGTCCGCTTTGGCGCGCAAACCTCGGCGGCGCTGCGGGATATGGTGGCAGAGGATGTCATTCTGGGGGTTCTGCCGATCACCCATGTGTTCGGTCTGTGTTCGGTTCTGGTGGCATCGGTACACAAGGGCGCGTTCATGCGCCTTGCCCCCCGTTTTGATCCCGAGCGGGCGTTGGCGACATTGCGCGACGGGGTCACGCTGTTTTCTGGTGTGCCGCAGATGCACGCCCTGCTGATGGCCCATGCCGCCGCCATGGGAGCCACTGCGCTGGGATCGGACAGCCTGCGTTACGTGTCATCCGGTGCAGCACCGCTTGATCCTGCGTGGAAGCGCGCGGCAGAGGCGTTTTATGGAGTTGCGGTGCAGAACGGCTATGGCATGACCGAAAGCACCGCAGGCATTGCCGCGACCCGACATGCAATTGGCAATCCGGATATGTCTGTGGGACCTGCATTGCCCGGTGTCGACGTGCGGATTGACGAAACGGTTCCCGGCGGCGGGAACGGTCAGGGCGAGGTCCTGACGCGCGGCCCGCATGTGATGCCTGGTTATTTCGACGCGCCCGAGCGGACGGCCGAGGTGCTGGCGTCGGATGGTTGGCTGCGCACCGGCGATCTCGGTCGGTTTGATGATGCGGGGCATCTGCACATCATGGGCCGGTCCAAGGAGTTGATCATTCGCGGCGGCTTTAACGTCTATCCGCCGGAGGTGGAGGCGGTCCTGACGGATCATCCCGACGTTGTGCAATCGGCAGTGATCGGTCGACCGGCAGGCGGAGATGAAGAGGTACTGGCCTTTGTCCAGACACGCGCGGGCGCTGACCTGACCGCCGCGTCATTGGCGGCGTTTGCAGCTGAACGGCTGGCCGGTTACAAGCGGCCCGCGCGCTATGTGTTTGCCGACAGGCTGCCTGCGGCACCTACGGGAAAAGTGTTGAAACACAAGCTGTTGGAGACATTCGCAGCCGCGTTGGCCTAGCGTCCCTCCACGCCCCGATGCACCTAGGCCCAGACACCCTCGGCCGCCGCGCGAATGGCGCGGATGTTTTCGCCGTAAGGGGCGGGGTCCGTCACTGACCCGCCGCGGAACACGGCAGAGCCTGCAACCAGCACATCTGCACCTGCCTTGGACAGGCGTGGCGCGGTTTTGGGGTCCACGCCGCCGTCAATTTCGATATGCACGGGGCGGTCGCCGATCATGCGGCGCAGGTCTGCAACCTTGGCGGTCATGTCGATAAAACTCTGTCCACCAAAGCCGGGGTTCACGGTCATCACACACACCAGATCAACAAGGTCCAGCACATGTTCGACCGCCGCCGCCGGTGTGCCGGGGTTCAGGGCCACACCGGGCCGCATACCGGCAGCACGGATCGCCTGGAGGGTTCGGTGGATGTGCGGCCCCGCCTCAACATGCGCGGTAAGCACGTCGGCACCAGCGTCAGCAAAAGCATTGATGTAAGGATCAACCGGCGCGATCATCAGGTGAACGTCCATCACCCCTTTGATATGAGGACGGATCGCGGCACAGGTCGCGGGGCCAAAGCTGATATTCGGCACAAAATGCCCATCCATCACGTCCACGTGGATCCAGTCGGCCCCCTGCGCTTCGACCGCCGCGCATTCTGCACCGAAATTCGCGAAATCCGCGGCAAGGATCGAGGGGGCGATTTTGATGGATCGGTCAAAAGACATCGTAAGTGCTCCGTGACGGGGTTGGCGCGGGTATAGTCAGCCTGCGGCCCGGTGGAAAGGGGCCCTTCGGGGAGGATTTTTTAGGGACAGAGACGGGCCGGACCCATCACACCTGATAGTAGTCGCGATACCAGCCGACAAAGGCGTCTATCCCCTCTTGGATCGGGGTCGACGGGCGGTTTCCGGTCAGCGTTTCAAGCAGGGTTGCGTCAGCCCACGTGGCAGGCACGTCGCCCGGTTGCATGTCGTGATAGGTCTTGATCGCCGCACGCTCGCAGGCGGTTTCGATGGCGGCGATAAAGTCCATCAGGGGCACCGGCGCGCCATTTCCGATATTGACGATGCGGTGCGGCGCCACGGGCGACAGGCTGTCGCCCGGAACGGGCGCGTCACCCGGAACAGTGTCGATGAGGGCAAGGATGGCGCCGGTCAGATCGTCGATATAGGTGAAGTCGCGGCGCATGTCGCCATGATTGTAGATGTCGATAGGCTCACCGCGCAGGATCGCGCGGGTGAATTTGAAATGCGCCATATCGGGACGGCCCCACGGCCCGTAGACCGTAAAAAACCGGAACATGGTGATCGGCAGGTCATAAAGGTGGGCATAGCTGTGGGCCATGTTCTCTGTCGCCTTTTTGGTGGCGGCATAGAACGACATCTGGTGATCGGCGCGCATATCTTCGCGGTAGGGCATGTCGGTATTGGCACCATATGCCGAGGACGTGGAGGCCAGCAGCATATGCGCGGGCGGTACGGCACGGGCCGCCTCCAGCAACTCGAACGTGCCCATCAGGTTGGCTTCGACATAGCTGCGCGGCGCTTCGATGGAATAGCGGACACCGGCCTGCGCCGCGAGGTGGATCACGGCGTCAAAGCGATGCTGTTCGAACAGGTCCCGGAGCAGGCCGGGTGTTTCGATGCGCCCTTCGATATCTGTGTACCCCGGTGTCTGCCGCAGCATGGCGCGGCGGCGTTCCTTGAGGCCGACCTCGTAATAGTCGGTCATCGCATCCAGACCGACGACCTGCCAGCCTGCATCTATCAGCGCGCGGGCGGTGAAATAGCCGATGAACCCGGCCGATCCTGTGACCAATGCGGTGCGCGTCATGCCTGCCTCTGCGTTGTGGTGATCCGGTTCTGCCCGATGCGCGGGTTTTTGGCCAGTGCCGCGCGCAACAGGGTTAAGTTTGAGCGTGCCCGGTTGACGCGGCGTTGTGCAGCGCCCAAACCCCTTTGGAAAGCCGAATCTTTGCAAATTCAGTCTCGGGGGATGCGTTATGTCTATCGGTGAGGCGATTGGTTTTGTCGCCGATGTGGGCGGCACCAATACGCGATTGGCCTTTGTCGGCCCAGCGGGTGTGCTGACCGACACCATCGCCCGCAAGCGCAATGCGGATTTCGACAGCTTTGAGCATCTGGTGGGCGACTACCTTGGCGACACGCGCGTGGGCGGCCCAATGGTGGTGGCCGTGGCGGGCCCCGTTGGCGGGCGCGAGGCACGGTTGACCAATCGCAACTGGCGGATCAATGCGGATGCGGTGGCGTCACAGTGCGGTGCAACCGAAGTGACATTGATGAATGATCTTGAGGCGCTTGGACAGGCCGTGCCCACCGTGACCGCAGATGCGGTCGAGCCGTTGCACGAAGGTGCAGCGCTGGGTGGCAGCGGGCAGGGGTTGGTGATTGGGCTGGGCACCGGGTTCAACGTGTCGGTCGTTCACATTGCGAGCGGTGCCGCGCTGATTTCCGAACAGGGGCACGCGAGCCTGCCATCAAGCGTCATGGACGTGCTGCGGGAGCATATGCCGGACACCTCGGCCTTTGACAGCATCGAAAACCTGTTTTCGGGCGTTGGTCTGCTGCGGCTCGCCAAAGTGATTGGGGTTGACGTGGACAGCGCCGAGGCGCTGGCCAAATCAGATGACCCGCGCGCGCGCGAGGCACTGGAGACCTGTACAGACGCCTTTGGTCAGATGGTGCGTGAACTGGCCTATGCCTATTTTCCGCGGGCGGGGCTCTATTTTAACGGGTCGCTGGCGCAGTTTCTGTTGGCGCCGGAGCGGCGGGAGCGGGTGCTTGCGCCATTGCGGTCAGAGACCGGTTTTGACGGTCAGTTCGCCCGGATTCCTGCGTTTCTCTTTGTGTCACACACGGTTGCGTTGGGTGGGGCTGCGGCCCGGTTGATGGCGCAGGTGCAACGCTAGGCAAAAGACAGGTCCACGCGGCCAAAGTCACCGAAATCGGCGTGGATGTCCGTGCCGGGAGGGCATTCGATCGGGCGGATGAAACTGCCCGACAGGATGACCTGCCCGGCCTTGATCTGGTCACCATAGAGCGCCATGCGGCGCGCCAGCCACACAACGCTTTCGACCGGGTCTCCTAGGACGCCAGCGCCCAAGCCTGTTTCCTCAACCACGTCTCCGACGGACACGATGGCACCGACCCATGGCAGGTTGTCGGGTGCATTGCGCGACGCCCCCAGCACGATGCCTGCATTGGCGGCATTGTCCGAGATGGTGTCAAAGACTTTGCGCGCCTGACCCGTTTCCGGGTCCCGGCGCAGGATGCGGGTGTCGAGAATTTCGAGCGCGGGGGCAACGTATTTGGTGGCGGCCAGCACGTCGGCCCGTGTTGCGTCCACGCCACCCAGATCCGACTGCATGACAAAGGCGATCTCGGCCTCGATGCGTGGTTCGATGAAATGACCCGTTGGAATGGTCGCACCGCTGTCGAACCGCATCGAGCGGGTCAGCACGCCACTGTCGGGGATGTCGATGTTCAGCGCCATTTGCATGGCCCGGCTGGTAAGGCCGATCTTCCAACCTATGACCGGATCGCCCGTGGCGACCTTGGTGGCGACGACCTGTTTCTGGATGGCATAGGCGTCATCCATGCCGATGTCGGGATAGGCGACGGACAGCAGGCCGATCTGTGTCCGGTCGCGTTCGGCCTGCACCAGTGCTGCGGCGGCGTGGCGGTGGTCTTCAAGTTTCATCCGCCACCCCGTTGCGCAAGGTGCCGATCCCCTCTGCGGTCACTTCGATCACGTCGCCGGGTTTCAGAAATTTCGGCGGATCAAATCGTGCCCCGGCGCCGGTCGGTGTGCCGGTAACGATGATGTCGCCGGGAACCAGCGTGGTAAAGGTCGAGATATAGGCGATCTGGCGGCGGATCGGGAACAACATCCGCGAGGTGCGATCATCCTGCCTGAGTTCGCCGTTCACACGGGTGGTCAGCCGGATGTCGTCAAGCTGCGCAGGCGCGGTAAAAGGGACGATCCATGGGCCGATGGCCCCCGAACGGTCCCAGTTCTTGCCTTGGGTGACGTTGAATTTCGCGTGCCGCACCCAGTCTCGGATTGTGCCTTCGTTGCAGAGGGTGAGCGCTGCGATGTGATCATAGGCATCAGCCTCGGCAATGCGCCGCCCGCCCTTGCCGATGACAATGGCAATCTCCCCTTCATAGTCCAGTTTCTCACTTTCCGGCGGGCGGATCAGAGGGTGGTCCGCTCCGGTGAAACTGCGCGGAAAGCGGGGAAACAGCGACATATTGGGGGGGGCGTCTTGTCCGTCTTTATATTCTGCATTGCGGTCGGGAAAGTTGACGCCAACGCAGATAATCTTTTCCGGGTTGGGCACGGGGATCGTATAGGTGACGTCGCTGTGCGTGGCCGCGCGGCCATGGGCGGCACGGGCGAGATCGTGCAGCCCATCGGCTGCGACCACGTCGCGCAGTGTGGGCCACTGCGGATGGTTGGGCGACAGCGGGATCATGCCACCGTCTGTGACAGCGCCATAATATGTGTCTCCGCCGGTCGTGTATGTGGCGAATTTCATGCGCGCCTCGCAATCTCGGTGATGGTGTCAAAGGCCACGTCGAAATCGCGTTCTTCGCAATCGAACTGTCCTGCCTGAAAGCGGATGACCTTGCGCCCATCGACCATACCTTGGGTCAGGTAGATGCGGCCATCGTCGTTGATGGCATCGACGAGGGTCTGGGTGGCCTCATCGCTGGCGCTCTTCGGCCGGAAGGTCCAGAGCGACAGGATCGGTTCGGTCACGATCTCGAACCCGTCCTCGGCCCGTAGGCGCTCGCACAACGCTTGGGACCATGACACATGGTTGCGGATACGGTTGCGCAGCCCCTCCATCCCGTAGTGGCGCATCAGGAACCACAATTTGAGCGCGCGGAACCGACGGCCCAGCGGAGTGGACCATTCGGAGTAGTCGATGATGTCATGAGTGCCGTGCGTCTTGAGGTATTCGGGCCGGATGGCAAGGGTCTGCCGCAGCACGTCCGGGTCGCGCAGGAAATGCGCAGCGCAGTCGAATTGCGCACCGAGCCATTTGTGCGGGTTGAACACGATGCTGTCGAACCGTTCCGCCCCGGTCCAAAGTGTGCGAAATTCCGGGCAGATCATCGCCGACCCCGCCCATGCGGCGTCGAGATGGGTGTAAAGCCCGTGTTCTTCGGCCACGGCGGCAACGCTTTCGAGATCGTCGCAGGCCCCCATGCCGGTTGCCCCGGTGGCAGCGATGATCCCGGCGGGCACGCGCCCGGCCAGCTTGTCTTCGGCAATCGCGGCCTCGAGGTCCATCGGATCCATATGGCGCAGATCGCCCGTTGTGCGGATTTTGACCAGATTGTTCTGCCCGATGCCTGCCACCCAGATCGCGCGGTCGATGGAGCTGTGAACCTGATCCGAGCAATAGATGCGCAATTGCGGTTGGCCATGCAGCCCGTCGATATTGCCGCGGAAGTTCAACGCGCGCTCGCGCATGGTGAGAACAGCGGCAAGGGTTGCCGATGATGCGCTGTCCTGAATCACGCCCTGAAAGCCGCGGGGCAGGCCAAGGCCCTGCCGCAGCCAGTCAAGCATCCGCGTCTCCATCTCAGTTGCCGCCGGAGAGGTCTGCCACAGCATACATTGCGGCGCGATGATCGCTGCGATGAATTCGGCCAGAACGGATGCGGGGGCGGCATTCGAGTTGAAATAGGCAAAAAAGCGGGGATGCTGCCAGTGGGTGATGCCGGGCATCACGACCCGTTCGAAATCAGCCATGATCCTGTCGAGGCCGGTGCCTGTCTCGGGTGGGCTGGTGTCCAGCAGGGCGGCGATATCACCGGGTTTGGTCTGGGCGCGGACTGGCTGATCACGAATTGTCTTGCGATAATCGGCCCCCCAGTCGGCAGCGGCCTTGGCGTAGTGGGCGAAGTCGTCCCAGCTCATCATCTTATCCTTTTGCGGTCAGGGTGCCACGATGGGCTGTGCCTTGAGAAGGGGGTCAGAGGTGGGCACGGCATCAAAATTGCTGCCCTGCTCGAACCAGCTGCGCGGGGCGGGTGCCCCCCACAGCGTCTGGCGCTGCGGGTCCTTGAGGTCCCATTTGATCGGTTCGTGATCCGGATCGACGGTCTGGTAGTCGGAACAGTAGATCTCGATCCGGTGGCCGTCCGGGTCGCGAATGTAGAGGAAGAAAGCATTGGAAATGCCGTGCCGTCCGGGGCCGCGTTCGATGTTCTCGCGGTAGCCTGTCGTGCTCATCAGGTCGAGCAGGTCGATGATATTGAGCGGCGTTGGCACCCAGAAGGCGCTGTGATGCAGGCGGGGGCCGATGCCGTTGGTAAAGGCCACATCGTGCACGCCGCCCTTACGGTGCATCCACGCGGCCCAGCATTTTCCCGTCTCGGCGTCTTCGGTATATTCGGTCGTCCGGAAGCCCATCCGTGAATAAAACGCGACTGCGCTGTCGACGTCTGGTGAAAACAGGTTGAAATGGTCGATCCGGAGCGGTCTGACGCCCCGGTAGAGCGCGTAGTTTTGGGTGATGTTTGGCAGGCGTTCCATCTCGACGTAGAATTCGAGCGGGACCCCCCACGGATCTGTGGTTTGCAGGACGCGCCCCATGAAAGGGCGTTCGATCCATGATGTTGGGCGCCCTTGGGCCTTGAACCATGCTTCGGCCTTGTCGAGGTCGGGGTGGTCGTAGAGCTTGAAGCCAAGACGGGCGACGTTCGCTTGGGTCGCTTGGGTGAGGATCATACAGTGGTGGCCGCGTTCCTCCATCGCACGCAGATAGATCGTTTGTGCGTCCTCGTGGGTGACTTGCAGGCCCAGCGTGTCCACGTAAAAGCCACGGGCGGCGGCCAGATCGGTGACACGGTATTCCACATGGCTCAGGCGCACGATGTTGAACGGCGGGTAAAGCTCGGGCGGGGGGACGGGCATGGCTGTTCCTAAAAGGGGCGGCTTTGCCGCACGCGATTCATTTTGTCTGATGAGGGGCTGTCTGCCCCTCAAACACCCCGATGGTATTTCTGGTCAGAAGAAGCGTCATGCGCCCAAGCGGGGGATGTTTGGGTCACCGGTGGCGATGCCGATATGCTTTTGCTCCATGTAAAATTCGAAGGACCAGTCGCCGCCGTCGCGGCCAATCCCGCTGGCTTTCATGCCGCCAAACGGTGTGGGCAGGTGGCGGACATTGGCGGAGTTGACCCATATCATACCAGCCTCGAGCCGGTCGGTGAAGCGCATGGCGCGGGTGACATCTGCCGTCCACACATAGCCGGTGAGGCCGTAGGCGGTGTCGTTGGCGATCCGGAGCGCCTCGTCTTCTGTCTCGAAGCGGATGGAGGTCAGCACGGGGCCAAAAATTTCGTCTTGCGCAATGTTCATATCATTCGTTGCGTTGGTGAAAAGCGTTGGCGCCACGAATTGGCCTATGTCGCCCACGCGCGTGCCGCCTGCGGCGATTGTGGCGCCCTCGGCCTGTGCGGTGGCAAAGCTGGCCTCGACTTTCTCGCGGTGGACCGCGTGGATCAGGGGGCCCAGTTCGGTTGCGGGATCGAGCGGGTGGCCCACCTTGATCGCCGCGGCGCGCGCGGCCAGTTTTGTCTCGAAGTCGTCGGCGACCGTGTCTTGGATCAGCAGGCGCGAGGACGATGTGCAACGCTCGCCGTTGAGCGAATAGATCATGAAGATTGCCGCATCGAGGGCGCTGTCCAGATCGGCATCGTCAAAGACCACCACCGGGTTCTTGCCGCCCAGTTCGAAGTGCACACGTTTCAGCGTCGGAGCGCCCTGCGCCATGATGGCGGAGCCGGTTCTGGATTCGCCGACAAAGGCGATGGCGCGGATATCTGGATGTTCGGTGAGCGCGCGGCCTGCCTCCTCACCCATGCCATTGACGAGGTTCCAGACCCCGGGAGGCAGGCCCGCGTCTTCGGCAATTTCCATCAGGATACGCGCAGTCCACGGACTGAATTCGGCGGGTTTGTGCACCACTGTGCAACCGGCAGCGAGGGCCGGGGCAATTTTCCAGGTGGACAGCATGAACGGCGTGTTCCACGGGGTGATTACACCCACAGGGCCAATGGGCACGCGGGTGGTGACGTTCATCAGCGTGGGCGACGGCAGGGCCTGACCGTCACGGGCGGCAGGCGCGCGGTCTGCAAAAAAGCGGAAGTTGGCCGCGCCGCGCAATGCCGCCTTTGACATAAAGCGGAGCGCCTGTCCGGTGTCCCAGCATTCGCAGAGCGCGATGTCTTCGGCGCGCGCCTCAATGCCGTCGGCGATGGCGTGCAGGATACGCTTGCGTTCGGTCGGCGCGATATCGCGCCATGCCGGAAAGGCGGCCTTGGCCGCCGTGGCGGCGGCATCGACGTCGCGCGCATCGCTGCGCGCAACGCGGGCGATCAGGCTGTCATCAACCGGTGAGTTTGTGTCGAACCACGCACCGTTTGCTGCGGGCTGTGCCATCCCGCCAATGTGGTTGAGAATGCCCGTGTCGGCCACCTTGGCGAGATGTGGCGCAAGTTTGGCGATGTTGTCCTGAAGTGCTGACATTCCATGCAATCCTCTGGCGTGGTTCAAATAATGAACCGATAGACGCAAAAATATATTGCAAGGGCGTTTTTCCTGCGTCAAGCTGAATTCATGTCAACGATTTCCAAAGCGCTTGGCCTGTTGGATCTGTTCAGCGAAGCCCATCCCCGTCTCGGGTTGACGGATGTTCAGCGCATGACCGGGCGGGACAAGGCGACGGTGCATCGCCATCTGACCGCCCTCGAAGAGATCGGATTTCTGGAGCAGGATGCGGGCACACGGGCTTACCGCCTTGGGCCTGCGATCACGCGGCTTGCGGGGATGCGCGCGCGCACGGTTGCCGAAGTGGAGATGGTGCGCAGCGTGATCGACGCGCTAAGCCGTGATGCAGGGGAGTTGGTGCATATCAGCCGCCTGCAGGGTTTTGACCTTGTCGATGTCTATCACGCGGAGCTTCACGATCACCCGGTAAGGGTGAGCTTTGACGCCTACGGCCTGCCGCCGCTTTTTGCGACCGCGTCGGGCAAGGCGTATCTGGCCTTTTCCACATCTGGCCTGCTGGACATGGCGCTGGCCGATCCGCGCACCGTGCAGGAGGGGGCCGCGCGCCCCGACCCCCATGCCGTTGCAGCCGAGCTGTCCCAGATTGCCAAACGCGGCTATGCCAGCAACCGCGACACGTTGCGGATCGGCGTATCATCCGTTGCGATCCCGGTGTTTGATGCAAGCGCGCGGGCCTTTGCGACCTGTTCCATCGCCTATCCGACAAGCCGTGGCGGCGCGCGGCGCGCGGCGGACCTGGCCGCGCTTCTGATGTCGCGCGGGCGCGACATAACCGAGGCGATGGGTGGGGCCGTACCACCTGATGTGCAGACGATCTGGACACCCGAAGCCGAAAGGGCCGCGTCATGAAAGACAGCAATTTCCTCAAGGAAAACAATGCCCGCCAGTTCTGGCACCCGATGGCGCATCCGGCAGACAGCATGGCCAACCCGCCGACGATCCTGACCGGAGGCGAGGGGGTATACATCACGGATGTGGACGGGCACCGCAGCATCGATGCAGTGGGGGGGCTGTGGAACGTGAACCTTGGCTATTCCTGCCAGCCGGTCAAGGACGCCATTGCCGCGCAGTTGGAGGCGTTGCCCTATTACTCGACCTTCCGCGGCACGTCGAACGACAAGGCAATCGAACTGGCCTACCTGCTCGCCGAATTCTTTGGGCCGGATGGCATGGCGCGCAGCTTTTTCACCTCTGGCGGGTCAGACAGTATCGAGATCGCGCTAAAGCTCGCCCGCCAGTTCCACCGGATAAGGGGTGAAGGCACGCGGACCAAGTTCATCAGCCTCGACAAGGGCTATCACGGGACCCATTTCGGCGGCGCATCGGTCAACGGCAATGCCAAGTTTCGCAATACGTATGAACCGTTGATGCCGGGCTGTTTTCATATTCCGGGACCGTACCTTTACCGCAATCCTTTCGGCGCGACAGACGCAGCAGAGCTGGCGCGGTTGAGCGCGGGGATGCTGGAGCGCGAGATTGCCTTTCAGGGGGCCAACACGATTGCCGCCTTTGTGATGGAGCCGGTGCAAGGTGCGGGCGGGGTGATCCCGCCGCATCCCAGTTTTATGCCGATGGTGCGCGATATTTGCGACAAGCATGGTGTGTTGCTGATTGCGGATGAGGTGATCACCGCCTTTGGCCGTGCGGGAACGGAAACGGGGTCGCGCCACTGGGCTGTGCAGCCGGATTTGATGTGCACCGCCAAGGCGATCACAAATGGCTATTTCCCCTTTGGAGCCGTGATGATCTCCGACCGCGTCGCGGCGGTGTTCGAGGATGACGAGACCGGCGTGGGATCGGTCGATCAGGGCTATACCTATTCGGGTCACCCGGTCGGGGCTGCGGCGGCTGTTGCGGCCCTCGAAGAAACGATGCGCATCCGCCCTTGGGAAAACGCAGCCGCCCGTGGGCCGGAACTCAAAACCGGGTTGGAGGCATTGGCACACCGCTATGACATGATTGGTGACGTGCGCGGCGAAGGGCTGATGTGTGCCATCGAACTGGTCCGCGACCGCGCGACCAAAACGCCGGTGGGCAAGGCCCTGCCTTTGGCCTTTCAAAAGGCAGCCTACGAAGACGGGGTGATGATCCGGGTGTCGGGGAACAACGCCATCTTTTCGCCGCCGCTGGTGGTGGATGCAGGCCATGTGCAGAAAATCCTGTCTGCGACGGAAACGGGCCTCAAGGCCATGGAAGAGGCCGCTTGAAGAGCGGCACGACCTCTGTTGCGCTGAAAAGCGCATGTTCAGAGCGCGCCATGCGCTCTGCAACCGGGACACGTGGATTTGTCAGCACGTGCCCGCCGGATGCAAAGATCAACGTACAGGATGTCACCGATTTTCGCCGGGGCCGGGGGGATTTGGTGTTCTCGCTGGTGATGGTCGCGATTGCCCTGTTCTTCTTGGTGTTTTTCTTTTCCCAGACCGGGTGGGAGGACCGAAAACTGCCCGCCAATATGGCGCGTTACTGGATGGACCAGTTTGGCATCACCTCGCCCGAGGAACGCCCGGCACGGCTGGGCCGCATCCTGAAACAAAGTTGGATTGCACCGCTGGCCTGCCTGACCTTGCTGGTGCCTGCGGCGCTGTGGAACCTTTATGGCGCGGTGCGGGCCTACCGCTGGCGCGCGCGGTTCCAACTGCCCAACGGCATGGCGCATGAGCTGACGCAGTGGGTCTGTGCACTGGAATTTGTGGCGTGGTTTGTCGTCTATACGCTGCTGGTGCCGGTGCTGGGGTATCTGATGTCGACCCTGCTGCTCGGCACGGGATTGCCGTGGCGGCTGGGTTATCGGGGGGCGCGGTGGATGGGCATCTGTCTGGCGACCAGCCTCGCGATTGTGCTGGTGTTTCGCACTGGCCTGCAAATCCGAACGCCGGTGAACATCTGGCTCTATGATCAACTCCCGCAAGGCCTGAGCACTTTCCTGAAGGTGTGGTTCTGAGATGGAGGCGCTGTGGCAGGGCATCGACAACCTCGCCGCGTGGCCCGTCCTTGTCGCCATCCTGATCGGGTCGGTCGGCGGGCTTGCCATCGGGGCCGTGCCGGGGATCGGTCCGGCCATTGCCATTGCGATCCTGTTGCCCGCGACGGTGTTTCTGGACGATCTGGTCAGCCTTGTTCTGCTGTTGGGTGTCTATGGCTCAAGCATGTATGGCGGCGCAATCCCGGCGATCCTGATCAACACGCCGGGCACGCCCGTGAACGCGCTGACCACCTATGACGGATACGCCATGACCCGGCGGGGCGAGGCCGCGCGCGGGTTGGCGCTGGCCTATTCGGCATCCTTTTTTGGCGGGTGTTTTTCGATCCTGCTGGGACTGTCGGCGCTGATCCTCTTTGGTCCTTACCTGCGGGATTTGGGCGCGCTGTTTGGGCAGCGCGATATCTTTATGGCTGCCGCTCTGGGGGCTGTGCTGCTGATCGCGGCGCACCGGCGCAACATGGGGATTGCCGCGCTGCTCTTTGCCTTTGGGATGCTGATTGCCATGATCGGGCGGCAATCGCTGAAACAGATCGACCGGTATACGTTTGGCATCGACTACTTCTATGCGGGGTTCAACCTGATCGTTGTTATCGTCGGACTCTTTGCCATTTCGCAGGCGCTGTTTTTGTTGACCGGCAAAGACGCAGACCCGCCCGAGGCGCGGCTGCGCGGCGGCCTTCTGCGCGGTTTTGGTGAGTTAAAGAAACATCCGCTCGTTGTGACGATCAGCGCAGGTTACGGCACCATAATGGGCATCATCCCGGGTGTGGGTGAGTTTGTGGCGCAGTTCTTCAGCTATTCGACCGCCCGCGCGCTGTCCAAGGAACCGGGCAAGTTCGGGCGCGGTGCGCCGGATGGCCTGATCGCGTCCGAGGCCAGCAACAACGCTGTGCCCGCCGCCGCCATGGTGCCGCTGCTGGCGCTGGGTGTGCCGGGCGAGGCGCTGACCGCCATGATGATGGTCGTATTCTTTGACGCGGGGATCAAACCGGGGCCAGATATCTTTGAAAACAATGCGGATTTCCTGTTTTCGCTGTTTATCGCGCTGCTGATCATCAACGTATTGGTTGTCGTGACGCTCCTCGCTTCTACGAAGCTCCTCGCCCGGATCATCTATGTGCCCAACCGGCTGCTTGGGGCGTTCATTCTGATCCTTGCTTTTGTCGGCGTGTTCTCGATCCGCAATTCCTTCACCGATTGCATGTTTGCCGCCGGGTTCGGCTTTCTCGGCTATATCCTGCGCCGTCTCGACTGGCCGCTTGTGCCGATCGTGCTGGGCCTCGTGCTGGGGTCGATCATGATCGACAAGCTCACCGCCGGGGCGAGCCAGATCAAGACGGTCTTTGACCTCGTCAACCGGCCTGTGTCGGGCACGTTGTTCATCGTGATCCTTTGCGTTCTCGTCTTCACTTTCGTCACCGCCCTGCGACAGCGCAGGTTCGAACATTGAAAACCAAAAGCAAAACAACAGGGAGACAAACCATGAAAAAGCTTTTGACATCCGCGGCCTTTGCCTTGGCCGCGCTGGCCAGTCCTGCGCTGGCCGAATACCCGACCGGTCCCGTTCAGTTCATCGTGCCATGGCCTCCGGGTGATTTTGAGGACATCCTGACGCGCATGATTGCCGCCGACATGGCCGAGGCGACGGGCCAGCCCGCCAGTGTCGTGAACCGCCCCGGTGGCGGTGACGGGCCATTCCCCGGCGCGCTCGAAGTGCTCGAAGCGCCCAATGATGGCTCTGTCATCGGCTCATTTGTCATCGGCGTGCCAGTGGTCGGTCCCAAGATCGACATCGGTATCGAAGAAGACAGTTTCGTGCCCGTGGGCATCTTTCTGACCTATCCGTTTGTGTTGGCCGCCGCTGGCGATGCGCCCTATTCCAACATGGCGGAACTGGCGGATTACGCGAAAGAAAACGACGTTGTGCTGGGCCATTTTGGCGCAGGCCTGACGCCCACGGCTGTGTCCATGGCGGCGGCGGCCAAGATGGGATTTGAATTTGCGGATGACAGCGCCTTTGACCTTCTGGATTGCAACACGTTGTCCTCGGGCGACGCGGATGTGATCAACACCACACTGGCACTGATCGAACCCTGTTTGAGCGAACTCAACGTGCTGGGCAATATTGGCGCCGATCCCATCGCCAAGCTCGATGGGGTGGAGACCATCGCCGCGCAGTCCGGTGTCAACGATGTGGAACTGTGGAACGGTCTGTTCGTGACCAAGGGCACGCCGCAGGAGGTGATCGACACCATCGCGGCGGTGGCTCAGAAAACGATGGCGTCGGAGGCCGCACAACAGCTGATGGCCGAAACGGGTGCTGCTGTCTATTGGCAGGGTCAGGACGAAGCGCAGGCGCGCATCGAAGCGGACCGCGCCAAATCGGCTGAGATCAACAAGATCCTGGGCCGCTGAACCATTGGGGGGCGTCAGTGCGCCCCCCTTTTTGCCAACGGGGTGAACATGGCACGTCTGAAACTGGGACTTTTGCAGGTGAACCACGACCGGTCGGTCGAGGTGGGTGATGCGTTCCCGGATGACAGCCACCGGTTCCGCGATCTGTTTGACGCGCAGGATCAACGGTTCAACTACCGGGTCTATATGACCATCGGGGGCGAGGTGCCGCGCGATCTGGACGAACAGGACGCGTATCTGATCACCGGCTCACCGTTGAGCGTGCTGGACGATCTGGCGTTTTTGCCAGCACTCTATGGTTTTATCCGCGCGTGTGACGCGGCCCGCAAACCGCTCTTGGGGGCCTGTTTCGGGCATCAGGCGATTGCTGTGGCCCTCGGGGGCCGGGTGGAACGGCAGGCGTGGAACATCGGGATCGACCATCTGCGGATCGACACGGGCTTGCCGTGGATGACGCCTGCGGCGCGTGCGCTGGACCTCTATCAATTTCACCATGACGCGGTGACGGGCCTGCCTGACGGATGCACGCGCTACGTCCAGTCCGACGCCTGCGCGATAGCCGGGTTTGCCAAGGGACATCACATTTTTACAACGCAGGCGCATCCCGAATTCACCGACCCATTCATGCGCTGCGTTCTGGATGCGACACGCCCGCATCTGAGCCCGGAGGACGTGGCGCGGGCCGAATCCACGCTGACGCGCACCGCTCGGGGCGATGTTTTTGCCGATTGGGCCACACGGTTTTTCGGAGGCACGCCATGAAGAACCTCGCCGATCATGACAGCTTTGTGGATGGCGTCCCGCATGACACATTCGCGCAGATGCGCGCGGACGCGCCGGTGCATTGGACCGCGGCGCATGGCGGCGACAAGGGCTTTTGGTCGCTCACCCGCTATGCCGATATTATGGCGGCGCAGCGCGATGCGGCCCTGTTTTCCAGCGCGCGCGGCATCCGGATCGAGGATCAGAGCCATGCGGAATACATGGCCCGTCGCACCTTTCAGGAAACCGATCCGCCCGAACACACAGCCACCCGCCGCACCGTGAACCCCGCCTTTGCCAAACCGGTTGTGGCGCGGTTTGCGCCGCTCATTCAAGACCTTGCGCGAGATATCGTCGGCGCGGCGCTGGAATACAGCGCATTTGACGGGGTGGAGCATATCGCCAAACGTCTGCCGATGCTGATGCTGGGTCGCATTCTGGGTGTGCCGGACGACGACCTCGATTGGTTGGTGGAGCGGGGCGACGCGCTGATCGGCAACACGGATCCCGATTTCACCGACACCGTTCTGGACAAGGTCGACACCGACGCCTACCGGATGATGCCCTTTCGGTCGCCTGCGGGCGTTGAATTGTATGACTACGCCGACGCGATCCTGAACGGTACGCGCGGGGTGGACCCGGACGGCATTCTGGCGCGTGTGCTGAACAGCCCCGAGGGTCGGATGGAGGGGCAGGACTTCAAGAACTTCTTTTGCCTGCTGGTGGCGGCGGGCAATGACACGACGCGTTATTCGATTGCCATGGCGCTGTGGCTGATCGCGCAGGACAACGGGCTATTGCAGCGGATGCAGGCAGGTGACGTCTGGGGTACGGCTGCGGATGAGATCATCAGGCTTGCCTCACCCACCTTGCATTTTCGCCGCACCGCCACGCGGGATGTGGAGATGCACGGTCAAACGATCCGGGCGGGGGACAAGGTGCTGATGTGGTTCGTGTCCGGCAACCGTGATGCCGCAGCGTTTGATGCGCCGGAGACCGTAATGCTGGACCGCAGTCCCAACCGCCATATGGCCTTTGGTCAGGGCGGGCCGCATGTCTGTCTGGGCATGTGGCTGGCCAAGCTCGAGGTGACAGCGGTGTTGCAGGAACTGTCATCGCGGCTCAGCGGTCTTGAGGCGGTGTCGGCCCCCACCTGGACCCGTTCGAATTTCATTTGCGGGGTCAAATCCCTGACCCTGCGCCCCAAGCTGAAGTGACTGATTATGACGACCCGCACGCGCGCCCTTTTCTGTGATCTGTTGAACCTGCCCCGGGGCAAATACGTGCCGTCGGATGTTGCGGCGGGGGGCAGGATCGGGTTTGCGCGCGGCGTGTTCGGCACGACCTTTGACCGGGACCTGATCCCGGTGCCCGGTGCGGGCGTGTTTGATGGCATCCCGGATATGGAGCTTGTGTTGGATGACGCGCGCCGACCGGACTGGAAGGAGGGGACGGAAATTGCGCTTGGCACGCTGCACGCTGATGGCGCGGTTATGCCGCTGTGCGCGCGCGGGCGTCTTCAGGCGACAGTGGCGGCGTGGCAGGCGCGGGGGCTCGCGCCGAAGGTCGGTCTGGAGTTGGAGGCCTATGTGTTTGAGCAGGACGAGGCCGGGGTCTGGCGGCCCTATGACACACCCGGCGCCTTTGTGTACGGGACCGGACCCCAGAACGATCCGCGCGGTCTGATGGATGCCATCTGGCGCATGGCAGAGGCTGTGGAACTGCCCGTGGAATCGATGAACGGAGAATATGACAACGGGCAGTTTGAACTGACCCTGCGGTTTGGCGATGCCATGACAGCCTGTGATAATGCATTTCTTTTCAAGACGATGGCACGGGACGTGGCCGCGGGCATGGGCTTGTTGCTGACGTTCCTGCCCAAACCCATCCCCGAAAGGGGTGGGTCAGGACTGCACGTGAATTTCAGCTTTGAAGACGGGCAGGGGGCCAATGTGATCGCGCCGGATGGCGTGTTGTCGGATGTGGCCCAAGGGGCGATGGCCGGGCTGATCCACCATCACGAGGGATTGGCGGGCCTGCTGGCGACCACCGTGAACAGCTATGACCGGTTGGGCCCTGCGTCGATGGCCGGGTATTGGGCCAATTGGGCCGATGATCACCGGCTGGTCACCACGCGGTCCTGCGTGGCTGCGCCCCGGTCGGCGCGGCTGGAGCATCGGATGGCGGATCCGGCGACAAATCCGTATCTGGCGGTCACAGCCGTTTTGCAGGCGGCTTTGCTCGGGGTGACGGAAGGCTACACGCTGGCACCCGCCGAGGATCTGGACGGGCTTGAGACTGTGCGGGCCACACGGCACGTGCCGTCGGCGTTGGACAAGGCGCTGGACGCGCTGGACGCGGACAAGCCGCTGCGGATGGCGGTGGGGGAGGGGATGTGCGACGCGCTGATCTTTCTCAAGCAGGATGAATGGAAACGGCTCAAGGACAAGTCCGTGGATGAGGTGCGGGACTACTACCTGCCGTTCGTATGAGAGGCCGGTAGACCACAGACCGCACGCACCGCCAAAACGGCGCGCGCGGTGATCCAAAGGACGCTGCGCGACGACATTATTCAGGGGGCTCTGCCCCCCGCGCGTGCCGCGCGTCCCCCGTGGTATTTCTGGTCAGAAGAAACCAGCGAGGTCAGGCGATGGGGGGAAGACCCACGAGGCTGCGCTCTTTGTTTGTTTTGAGGGTGAAATCGATGCCGCTATAGGCGTCGCCAACAGGACCCATAAGCATTCCGATGGCCTGACCGACCCATTCGGGCGGGATGTGTTTGTCCCAGTCAAGTTGGCTGACGGGGTTGATACCGGAGGCTTTGATCTCGCGCTGCATGTCGGTGGCGACGGTGCCGGGCGACAGGCCGATGACGCGGATGCCTTTGTCGCGCATTTCCTTGTCGGCGTTGCGTGTGAGGGACAGCACCGCAGCCTTGGTGGCGCAATAGTGGCTCCAACCTTCGAGCGCGCCGGTGGCGGCACCGGAGGAGATGTTGATGATGGTGCCGCCACCTTGGGCCACCATGCGCGGCAGGGCGGCGCGGATGCCGTGATAGACGCCCTTGACGTTGACGTCGACGACCTTGCCCCATGCGTCCGGGTCGCTGTGTTCGAGCCGGGCGATGGGGTCGATGAGACCTGCATTGTTGACGAGCACGTCAACTTTGCCTGCGGCCTCCATCAGCGCCTCGACTTGGCCGTAGTCGGAGACGTTGCAGGGCACCGCGAGCCCGCCGGTTTCGTTGGCGAGCGTCCGGAGCGCGTCGGCTGAGCGGGCGGCGAGGACCACCCGCGCACCGTGTTCTGCCAGCACGCGGGCCGTGGCGGCCCCGATGCCTTTGCTGGCGCCGGTAATCACCACGGTTTTGCCGTTTACATGTTCCATCTCAGCGCCCCCAGTTGCACGGAATATTCGTCTCGGATGCGTTTGTGCATTGCACGAGGTCAAAGTGCAAATCCACATCGACGCTGAGACCGGTAGGGCTGTCGAGAAATGCGATAAAGTCCATGCCGTGTTCAAGGCGCAGGATTTCGCCCGTCGCTTCAAAGCCCACCACGCGCACCTCGTCGTAGTTGGGGATGAAATCGGGGTAGGTCCGGTCGCGGACCAATTCGAAGTCGAGCGTGACGGGTGCTGCGGTGCCGCGCAGGGTCAGGTCGCCGTGCAGTTTGCCGGAGGTTGGGGTGAGCATCTGTATTGCGGTGGAGGTAAAGGTGATCTGCGGATTGTTTGCCGCATCCAGATAGTCGGCGGCGCGCAGGTGTTGGTCGCGGGGGGCGTGATTGCTGTCGTTGCTGGTGGCGTCGATGGTGAAGGTGATGCGTGATGCTTCGGGATTTTCCTCGTCGATCAGAAAGCTGCCGTCAAAGCTGTTGAACCGCCCCACGGTGCGGCTGAGGCCCATGTGGTCGATCTCCCAGCCGATATGGGCGTGTCCCAGATCGAGGGTCCATTCGGTGGGTGCCGCGTGGGCTTGGGCGGTGGCCAGAAGGATGGCGGCGAGGGGGAGGGTGCGGTGCATATCATGTCTCCGGTTTGGTGTGTTGACAGAGCTACGCCGTGCGATGTGCGCAAAAAAGACTTCGCTTTGCAGGATAATCGTGCAAATTTGGCATGAATGGATACGGATGCCCTCAGGATCGTGCAGTTGGTTGCGCAGCATGGCAGCTTTGCCGCGGTGGCACGGGTGATGGCCATGGATCCGTCATCGGTCAGCCGCACGGTGGCAGGGATCGAGGCGCAGTTGGGGCTGCGCCTGTTCCAGCGATCCACACGGCAGTTGCGTCTGACCGAGGCGGGGGCAGTCTATCTGGCCCGCCTTGGTCCTTTGCTGGATGATCTGGACCTTGCGCGTGATGCGGCGGCAGAAATTGGCACCGTGCCCAAAGGGCGCGTGCGGCTGACGGCTTCGGTGGCCTTTGGCCATGACGTTTTGGTGCCTGTGCTTGGCGCGTTGCGGGCTGAGTTGCCGGACATCGCGCTGGAACTGATCCTGAGCGATCAGAACGTGGATCTGGTGGCGGGGCAGGTGGATCTGGCGATCCGGTTGGCGCCCGCGCCCAAGGGCGATTTGATCAGCACGCGGCTGCGGTCAACCCGCTACCGGGTCGTGGCGTCACCGGATTACGTGGCCGCGCATGGCGCGCCCGACCGGCCCGAAGCATTGGTGGACCACGAGGTGCTGCGTCTGACCCTGCCGGAGTACCGCACCGATTGGCATTTTCGGGGGCCGCGCGCGGTGACGGTGCCGGTTGCAGGCCCGGTGCTGATTTCCAACGCGCTGGCGCTGCGCGCGGCGGTACTTGCGGGGCTGGGGCCTGCCTTGCTGGCGGATTGGCTGATTGACGCGGACATTGCGGATGACCGTCTGCTGGACCTGTTTCCGACCTACGCGGTGAGCGCCACCACTTTCGACACCGCTGCATGGTTGCTGTACCCCAGCCGTGCCTATCTGCCGACCAAGGTGCGGGCCGTCATAGATGCCCTGCGGCGGCACATCAGCTAAGCGCGCCGCTGCGGCTTTCGCCCATTTTGCACCGGCGTGTCAGGTGTTGTAATCGCTGACCAGCAGGTGGGTCGGCGCCACGTCCTCTTCGATGTTCGAGAACCGCCCGATCGGTTCGGCAAAGATATTGTCGGTGAGGTCATCATTGACCGTCGAAACCTCGTGGATCAGGCAATCGCCGCCCTCACCCCAAAAGGCGTGCCATGTGGTCGGGGTCAGTGTGACAGAGGCCCCCACAGGCAGTTTGAGGTGCCCGCCAGCGGGCAGAGTCACAGGCACGCCATCGGTCCGCACATGCACATCCGCCTTGCGATCGATCCCGCCGTGGTCGTCGCAGGTGAACAGTTCCAGCACCAGCGTGGCACCGCCGCGGTTGATGATATCCTCTGTCTTGAGGACGTGGCGATGCATGGGTGACAGTTGATCCTGCCGCGAGATCATCAGCTTTTCCGCGTAAAGCATTGCGCCCTGCTGGCCCATCTCGCTGAGATCGCCGTTGCGCAAGGTGAACAGAAACAGGCCCATCTCGTCAAACCGACCCTCGCCGTAATCGGTAATGTCCCAGCCAAGGCGGCGGTCGCGGATCTGGGCGGCTTTTTCGGACCGCATGTCGTCCGGGCTCCACCCTGCGAAGGGCGGCAGGGACCAGCCGTGTTTGGCAAAAAAGGCCGCACCGTCGGCGAGGATGTCATTTACGCGGGATCGTTTCATGTGCCGTTCTCCAACTCGTGCGCCCATGGCGGATTGGCCCCGGCGCGGGACACGGTGACAGAAGCGACGCGGGCAGCATAGGCCAGCATGTCGGTCAGCGCCGCAGCGTCGAGGTTCAACAGGGCGGCTGGCGTCAGCGCGCCCGCTTGGCGCAGGGCAATGAGGCAACCTGCGTTGAACGTGTCGCCCGCGCCCACCGTATCGACCACGCTCACCTTTTGGGCGGCCACGCGCACAGAGGTGCCGCCACGCAGGTAGGCCGTGGCGCCGTCGCCCCCTTCGGTCAGCAGCAGCATCTTGGGACCCATGTCGAGCAGGGCGTGCGCCTTGGCCGTCAGATCACCGTCGGGGATCAGCCAGCTGATGTCATCGTCGGACAATTTGGCGATGTCGACCCGGCCCAGCAGTCGGGTCAGCCGGTCGCGATAGGCCGTCTGGTCGCGGGCAAAGCCGGGGCGGATGTTCGGATCGGCCATCACCAGCGTGCTTGCGGGAATGCCAATGGCCATGTTGATCAGGCTGTCGGCCACGGGTGGGTTGCACAGAGAAATGCCGCCAAAGAACACCGCCTCGGTGCCCATAGGCACGGCAGGCAGGTCGGCGGGTTGGATCGCGCTGGTCGCCGTTTCCTCGTCGTAGAAGGTGTAGGTGGCGTTGCCCTGATCCAGATGAACAAAGGCCAGCGTGGTGTTCCGGCCCGAGCGGACCGAATGGGATGTGTCCACATGGCTTGCGTGCAGGTGGTCGGCAATCATCTGGCCAAACGGGTCCGAGGACAGGCCCGTCACGAGGCCCGAAGGCGCACCCAGCCTCCCCAGCGCCACGGCGGTGTTCAGCACCGCGCCGCCCACATGGGGCACATAGGCACCGTCGTCGTTGGGGATCATGTCGATCAAGGCTTCGCCAGCGCACAGGATCATGTCGGGGCCTCCGTGAGGGTAATATCGGCTGCGGTCGAACCCGTCAGCACGGTTGCGGCATTTGGCACATCATTGCTTTCGATCCAAGCCATCGGATCGGGTTTTCCGTGCTGTGCCCACCGGTCGCGCAATCTGGCGACAATCTCTTGCTTGGGGGGGTGCAGCGCGATGGACAGGGACCAGCGGTCATGCAGGTCACACCAAGGCGGTGTCTTCAACAGCAGGTAGTTCCCTTCGACCAGAACCGTCCGGCAGGATGCCGGCACGCGCCCGGCCCCTGCGATGGCAATTTCCCGTTCCCGGTCAAAGACCGGGAAAATCACCGCGTCCGGCGATTGCAGGGCTGTCACAAGCCGGACAAAGCCTGGGGCGTCAAAGGTATGAGGCGCGCCCTTGCGGTTTTTGGTGCCGTCCGTTTCCAGCAGCCGGTCGTCGAGGTGAAAGCCGTCCATAGGCACCACCGCCGTCTCTTCCCCGGCCATCCGCAGCGCAGCGGCGAGCGCAGAGGCGAAGGTTGATTTGCCACTGGCAGGCGGACCAGCAACGGCGATGAGTCTGCGGTGCGGTGTGGGAGAAAGCGCGGTGATGCGCGTCACCACATCCGCAAGGGTGACGTCAGGCGGCAAGGTCCGGCTCCGCCGCGCCGGTCATGTAGGCCACCGCGTCCGACATCGAATGCTCGGACGGATCAATGACACACAGACGTTTGCCCAGCCGGTGCACGTGGATGCGGTCGGCCACTTCGAACACGTGGGGCATGTTGTGGCTGATCAGGATGATCGGGATGCCGCGCGATTTGACGTCCTGAATCAGTTCCAGCACCCGGCGGCTTTCCTTGACGCCCAGTGCGGCCGTTGGTTCATCCAGAATGATGACCTTGGAGCCAAAGGCCGCCGCACGGGCCACAGCGACACCCTGCCGCTGGCCACCGGACAGGGTTTCAACAGCCTGATTGATGTTCTGGATCGTCATCAGGCCAAGTTCGCTGAGCTTTTCGCGGGCGAACGCCTCCATTTTGCGCCGGTCCAGTTGGTGAAAGACCTTGCCCATCAGCCCCGGTTTTTTCAACTCGCGGCCCATGAACATGTTGTCGGCAATCGACAGGGCAGGGGACATGGCCAGCGTTTGGTAGACGGTTTCGATCCCCGCTTCGCGCGCGTCGATGGGGGTGCGGAAATGCACCTGCTGGCCATCAAGGAAAACTTCGCCCTGATCGGGGATCACAGCACCCGACAGCGCCTTGATCAACGAGGATTTGCCCGCACCGTTGTCGCCGATGACAGCGAGGATTTCGCCGGGATACAGTTCAAAGTCGCAGTGATCGAGGGCCGTGACCTTGCCATAACGTTTGACCAGATTTGTGGCGTGCAAAATGGGTTTCATGCCGAGACCTTTCTAATCCATTGGTCGACCGCCACGGCGGCGATGATCAACATGCCGATCAGCATGAAGGTCCATTGCGGGTCGGCACCCTGCATCCGCAGACCCATCTCGAACACGCCGACGATCAGCGCGCCAAAAAAGGCGCCAAAGATCGAACCACGCCCGCCAAACAAAGAGATGCCGCCGATCACCACCGCCGTGATGGCCTGAATGTTGCCAATAACCCCGGTAGACGCGGACGGCGTGACGGAACTGAACCGTCCGATCATCACCCAGCCCGCCACGGCGCAGATCAGGCCGGTCAGGATATAGACGGACATCAGCGTGCGGTGGACGTTCACACCGGCCAGTTCCGCCGCTTCCGGGTCATCGCCTACAGCGTAGACATGGCGTCCCCACGCGGTCGAGCGCAGCGCATAAGCCAGACCAATGACGATCAGGATCATCAGGATCACGCCATAGGTGAAATTCGCCCCGCCGATGGAAATCTTGTTGCCAAGAAACAGAAGTGTTGGCGCTTCCTCGCGCAACTGGCTGGAGCGCAGCGTTTCGTTGCGCGAAAACAGATAGGTCGAGGCCAGCACGATCTGCCACATGCCCAGCGTCACGATGAAGGGCGGGATTTTTACGCGGCTGACCAGAAATCCGCTGATTGCGCCAATGGCCGCGCCAAAGCCGATGCCGATGATCAGGCTTAATTCGGCGGGCAAGCCGTAGCGAAAGGTGAATTGCCCCATGATAACGGTGCAAAGCACGGCGATGGCGCCCACCGACAGGTCGATCCCCGCCGTCAGGATGACAAGGGTCTGCGCCGCGGCCAGCACGCCCACGATCTGCACCTGTTGCAGGATCAGCGTCAGCGTCCCAGCCGAGAAAAAGCGTTGCCCGATCAGCAGGCCAAACAGCGAAATGGCCACGACAAGAATGATTAGCGGCACCAGCGCCGGGTTCACATGCAGGGCGTGTTGAACCTTGCCCAGCAGCCCTTTGTGGTCGTCGTCGAAATGCGCAACCTCTTCGGCTGCGGACGCTTTGACGACGTTTTCATAGTCCTGTGTGTCTGCCATGTCCTGCCCCCCGGTTTTGAATGTCGGGGCGGGCCGCACTGCTGCAGCCCGCCCCGGTATCAGATGTCAGGCGATCAGCCCCAGCAGCGGTCGGTGCCTTCGGCCACGTCGATGCTGTCCACGCCATCCGCAGGCTTGTCGGTCACCAGCGACACGCCTGTGTCGAGGAAATCCTTGCCTTCGGTGTTGGCGGGCAGGGTGCCATCTTTGGCGAATTGTGCAATCGCCTCGATGCCGAGCGACGCCATCAGCAGCGGGTATTGCTGCGATGTGGCGCCGATCACGCCATCGGCCACGTTCTGCACGCCGGGGCAGCCGCCGTCGACAGACACGATCAGCACGTCGTTTTCGCGACCAATGGCGGCCAGCGCCTCATAGGCACCCGCGGCGGCAGGTTCGTTGATCGTGTAGACCACGTTGATCTCGGGGTCGCGGGCGAGGCAGTTTTCCATCGCCGTGCGACCGCCTTCTTCGTTGCCGGCCGTCACCTCGTTGCAGATGATGCGTGGGTCGTCTTCGTCGCCCCAGCGGCTCACGTCTTTGACGTCAATGCCAAAGCCGGTGAGGAACCCCTGATCGCGCAGCACGCCCACGGTGGGCTGACTGATCGCCAGATCCAGCATCGCGATTTTGGCGTCGGCTGCGGCGTCGCCCAGCGTGGCGGCAGCCCACTGGCCGATCAGTTCACCGGCAAGGAAGTTATCGGTGGCAAATGTCGCATCCGCCGCGTCAATCGGCTCCAGTGGCGTGTCGAGGGCAATGACCAGCAGGCCCGCCTCGCGCGCCTGTTCAACGGACGGGACAATGGCCGCCGTGTCCGAGGCGGTCAGCAGGATGCCCGACGCACCGTTCGCGATGCAGGTTTCGATCGCGGCCACCTGCGCCTCGTTGTCGCCGTCGACCTGACCGGCATAGGAATTCAGGGTGATGCCCAGTTCTTCGGCTTTGGCGGCGGCACCTTCGCGCATTTTGACAAAAAATGGGTTGGTGTCCGTTTTGGTAATCAGGCAGGCGGATGTGCCATGGCCATCGGCCCAAGCGGTGCCAGCGGTGACGGTCAGAGCGGCAGCAGTGCCCAGAAACAATTTCTTCATAGTGTCCTCCCAAAAATTCAACAGCCCCTCCGAACCTCCGGAACAGGCGTGCTAACCCAAGGGAAACGTGATTCTGGATGCGTGTCAATTAATAATTCAACTTGATTTATTAATTGACGGGCGTAAAAATTGCCACTGTGAGGAGGCGGTGTAATGACACTGGATCACGTGCGCAGCCTGTCCGGCGGCATCAACCAGATGGGCGTGCGGGCCTATAATGAACGGCTGCTTTTGTCGATCATGCAGCGCAATGGCGCCCTGTCCGGGGGGGAATTGGCGCGGCGCACCGGGCTGTCCCCGCAGACGACCTCCGTGATCCTGCGCAAGCTGGAACAGGACGGGCTGTTGCGGCGCGGCGACCCGGTCAAGGGCAAGGTGGGCAAACCGTCGGTGCCTTTTTCACTGAACCCCGATGGCGCGTTTTCCATGGGCCTCAAGCTGGGCCGACGCAGCGCGGATCTGGTGGTGCTGGACCTTGCGGGGCAGGTGCGTCAGCAATTGCGCCGCACCTATGATTATCCTCGTCCGGGGCCGGTGCTGGACTTTTTGAACATGGGCTTTCAGGACCTCACCAGCGCGATGTCCGACGATATGTCGAGCCGCCTGTGCGGCCTCGGCGTCGCGGCGCCGTTCGAGCTGTGGAACTGGCACGAGGTGCTGGGCGCGTCCGAGGACGATTTCGCCGCGTGGAAAGACGCGGACATGGTGGGTGAGGCGGCAGACCTGACCGGCCTGCCCGTGCGCATGGTCAACGACGCAACGGCGGCCTGCCGGGCGGAACATATATTTGGCATCGGGCGGGAATATCGCGACTACGTCTACTTCTTTGTCGGGGCATTCATCGGGGGTGGCATCGTGCTGGACCACGCCGTGTTCGAGGGCAATCAGCAAAACGCCGGTGCGTTTGGGTCGCTCATGGTGCCGGACCGCGCGGGCAGGGCGCGACCCCTTATTGATCTTGCGTCCATCCGGTCGCTGGAGAAACGGCTCGAAGAGGCGGGGCTTGATGCCCGCCAGTTGTGGGAGACGCCGCAGGACTGGTCCCATCTGGAGGACCACGTAGGCCCGTGGGTCGAAGAAACCGCGCACGCGCTTGCGGCGGCAAGCGTGGCGGCAAGCGCTGTGATCGACTTTGAGGCGGTGGTGATCGACGGCGGGATGCCAGAGAGCATACGGTCGCGTCTGGTTGCTGCGGCGTCAGAGGCGCTGCGCCACATGGACACGCGCGGGCTGATATCGCCAGTGATGACCGAAGGTCAGATCGGTGGGAATGCGCGCGGCATCGGGGCCGCTGTGGGGCCGATCATCAACCAGTATCTGCTGGATCGGCCCGCCACTTTGTTTGAACAGGCCTAGCGGTAGTAAAGCGAACGGCCATCCGCAAACAGCTGCACCTTTTCCGGCGCTGCGGTCACGGTCACGGTCTGGCCGCGCAGGCCGGGATGAATACCGGCCATCTTTGCCAGCACCGGTTCCTTGCCCTCTTCGGCCTCGAAATAGAGGATCGTAACCTCGCCCAGAGCTTCGGTGAAATCGACCTTGCCCTTGTAGATGCCATCGCCATCCGTTGCGACGCAATCCTCGGGACGCACGCCGACATTGACCTGCATCCCCATATCCGCATCGGTTGTGGGTACGGCAGAGACGGTCGTAAGACCGCTGGCCATCTTGACTGTCGTCTGTGCGCCGGTGCCGACAATCTCGCCCGGCAGGAGGTTCATGGCGGGTGAGCCGATGAACTGTGCCACAAATTCGTTTTCGGGCCGCTCGTATAGTTCCAGCGGCGTGCCGACCTGCGCGATGCCCTTGTTGGCCAGCACCACAATACGCGTGGCAAGGGTCATCGCCTCCACCTGATCGTGGGTCACATAGATCATCGTGCTGTCGGGCATCGATTCCTTGAGCTGTGCAATCTCGATCCGGGTGGCGACCCGCAGAGCCGCGTCGAGGTTGGAAAGCGGTTCGTCAAAGAGATACACTTTGGGGTCCCGCACGATCGACCGGCCAATCGCCACACGCTGACGCTGACCACCGGACAGCGCCTTGGGGAGGCGGTCAAGATAGGGTTCGAGTTGCAGGATACGCGCGGCCTTGTCGACGGCGGCGTCAATCTCTTCGGGCGACTTCTTGGCCAGTTTGAGGGCAAAGGTCATGTTGTCGCGCACGGTCATGTGCGGATACAGCGCGTAGGACTGGAACACCATCGCGATGCCACGCTGCGCAGGCGGCACGTCGTTGACGAGGGTGCCGTCAATATCAAGCGACCCGTCCGTGATGCTTTCCAGACCGGCGATCATCCGCAAGAGCGTGGACTTGCCGCAGCCTGACGGGCCGACAAAGACGATCAACTCGCCCTTTTCGATGTCGAGGTTGATGTCCTTGAGCACGTTGACCGTGCCGCCATACGTCTTGCCGACGCCGGTAAGTTTCAAATCTGCCATCGTGTCGTCCCCTCCCCGTGGACGGACGCGCCGTTCGCCGGCGCGTCTGGTGTTATGCCTTGAGCGCCAGTGCCACTTGCCACGGACCCAGATGCAGGTCGCCGTCCGGACCGGGCGCGATGCTGCCCAGTTCCGAGCCGATGTTCAGCCATTTGCTGCCCGCGGGCAGGGCGTGGCTTACCGGCACATCGCTCAGATTGAATGCGCAGTAGATCACCTCGGTGTCGTGACTGCGGGTGAAATGCAGGACGGACCCGTCCGCGGTGACATTGTCATGCGCGCCGCTGATCAGCGCGGGATGCGCCCGCCGGAACGCCAGCGCCTTGCGATAATGGTGCAGCAGGGCGGCGGGGTCTTCTTCTTGAACCGCCGCGGCGTGGTGCAGATGCTCGGTGCTGATTGGCAGCCACGGACGTTCCTCGGAAAAACCGCCATGGCTGTTCGAGGCTTCCCACACCATCGGTGTGCGGCACCCGTCGCGGCCCTTGAACTCGGGCCAGAACTCGATCCCGTAGGGGTCTTGCAGGTCTTCAAAGGCGACATCCGCCTCACCCAGACCCAGCTCTTCGCCTTGGTACAGGCAGACCGAGCCGCGCAGCGACAACAACAGCGTGGCCAGCGTCCGCTTGGCCGCGTCCGTCAGCGCCCAGCGGGTCGCGTGGCGCATCACGTCGTGGTTGGAAAAGGCCCAGCAGGCCCAGCCGTCCGTGACATACGCGTCCACATCCGTCAGCACCTTGGCAAACCGCTCAGCAGTCGGGGCATGGCCCGACAGGAATTCAAAGCTGTAGCACATGTGCACGCGGTTATCGCCTGCGGTGTACGCGCCCATGATCTCCAGACCCTTTTGCGCGTCGCCCACTTCGCCCACGGCAGTGGTGGCGCCGTATTCGTCCATCACTGCGCGGAACCGTTCGAGGAACGCGAGGTTCTCGGGCTGGTTCTTGGAATAGAGATGCAGCTGGTGGTTATAGGGGTTCACACGCGGCGCAATGCTTTCGTCGCGCTGATCCACGGGCAGGGCGGGGTTCGACCGCAATGCCTTGTCGTGGACGTAGAAGTTGATCGTATCGAGGCGGAAGCCGTCCACACCCCGGTCCAGCCAGAACCGTACCACGTCCAGCAATGCGTCCTGTACCTCCATGTTGTGAAAGTTCAGGTCAGGCTGTTCGACGAGGAAATTGTGCAGGTAATATTGCTCGCGGCGGCTGTCCCACTGCCACGCCGAGCCGCCAAAGATCGACAGCCAGTTGTTGGGCGGTGTGCCGTCGGGTTGGGGGTCGGCCCAGACGAACCAGTCAGCCTTGGGATTGTCGCGGCTGGCGCGCGATTCCGCGAACCACGGGTGCATGTCGGAGGTGTGCGACAGCACCAGATCAATCATCACGCGCAGGCCCAGCCGGTGGGCCATTGCCACCAGCGCGTCGAAATCGGCCAGCGTGCCGAACATCGGATCAACGTCGCAATAGTCGCTGACGTCATAGCCGAAATCCTTCATCGGCGAGGTGAAGAACGGCGAAATCCAGATCGCGTCCACACCCAAGGATGCGACATAAGGCAGGCGGCTGGTGATGCCGTTAAGATCGCCAATGCCATCGCCATTGCTGTCCTGAAAGCTGCGGGGGTAGATCTGGTAGATCACCGCACCGCGCCACCAGTCTTTGTCAGCGCTCAGCGTTTTGGCCATATCGGCGTTCGCGTGTGTGTTCATGAACGGTTTCCTATTTCACCGACCCGGCCAGCAGACCGCGGACGAGATATTTCTGCATTGCAAAGAAGACGCACAGCGGCACCGCAATGGACACAAACGCTGCCGTCGCGAGGATTTCCCAGTTGCCACCACGGGTCCCCAGCAAGTTCACGATCTGGTCGGTCATCACTGTGGTCTGCCCCGTGGCGTCAATCAGGAACACCTTGGCCACCAGCAGGTCATTCCACGTCCACAGGAACTGGAAGATTGCAAAGGACGCCAAGGCGGGGAACGACAGAGGGAGGATGATCTTGGTAAAGATCTGAAAATCCGTCGCGCCGTCCACCTTGGCGTTTTCGATGATGTCCCGGGGCAGGCCAACCATGTAATTTCGCAAGAGGTATATCGCCAGTGGAAGGCCAAAGCCGGTATGGGCGAGCCACACCCCCAGATAGCCTTTGCCGATGCCAATCCCGACATGCAGTTTCAGCAGCGGGATCAGCGCCAGTTGCAGCGGCACCACCAGCAGACCCACTACACAGGCGATCAGGATCGCGCGTCCCGGAAAGTCCATCCATGCCAGCGCATAGGCGGCGAATGCGGCCACAACGATGGGAATGATGGTTGCCGGAATGGTCACTGTCAGCGTGTTGAAGAACGCTTTGGCCATATTGTCGGTATCGTTGCCGCTGGTCATGATGTTCACGTAATTCTCGGTCGTGAACTCCGGGGGGGACACCGCCGTCACAAAGGCACGTTGACCGCGCCCGCTGATCTGCTCTTCGTTGCCGGACCAGGTATAGTTGCCGTCGGCGTCGACGCTGAACGTTTCGCCATCGCCGAGGTCCGCGACATCGCCCGGTTGGTAGGCGTCGACCGCACGGGACGATGTGCCCCAGCTTTGGATGTCGCCGCCGCCACCGTTTTCTTCAAAGATATTGCCCTCGACCACAAAGAGATCGCCGTTTTGCACGCGGTTCTCATCGGGGTCGGAGGCGCGGAAACGCTCGGTCTGTTCCGAGGGGAACATCGACGCCCACCAGCCCGAGCCGACAATCTGGTCCGCGGTGCGGAACGACGACACCAACAGCCCGAAGGTCGGGAACACCCACAGCGCCACAAGCAGCACAACCGAGATGTTGACGGCCCAGCCAAGGGACGATTTGGAACCAGCTATATTGTCCATTATTTCATCTCCTTACGGGCGTTGTAGACGTTCCAGACAAGGATCGGCGTCACCAGCAGCATGATGATGATGGCCGACGCGGACCCCACGCCCCAATCGTTGGCGCGGAACATTTTGTCGTACATGTAATTGGCCAGAACCTGCGTCTCCCACTGGCCGTTGGTCATCGCGAACACGATGTCAAAGACCTTGAGGACAACGATGGTGATTGTGGTCCAGACCACGACAATGGTGCCCATGATCTGCGGCACCTTGATCTTGAAAAAGATCTGGAACGGGTTGGCGCCGTCGATGATCGCCGCTTCGATCGTTTCTTCGGGAATGCCGCGCAGGGCCGCCGACAGGATCACCATGGCGAACCCGGTCTGAATCCAGATCAGCACAACCATGAGGAAAAAGCTGTTCCAGAACGGGATGGTCAGCCATGTCTGCGGCTCGCCATAGGGGTAGGTAAAAGTAAAGATACCCACCAGCGACGACAGCGACAGATATACAAGGTACAGCGCTGCAACGCCCACAAACAGGCGCAGCGGGACAAAGCCCGCACCGCCGCCACGTTCGCGGCTGTTGGCGATGGGCTGGACAAAAATCCAGCCGACATAGGCAACGATCCCGGCAAAACTCAGCAGGATTAGTGCAGGCAGGGCCTGTAGCAACAGGAACGATCCGAACCCGCCGTCAAATTGCAGCCACACGGCGTTCAGCACGCCGATCTGGCTTTGGTCTGCGGGACGCGCTTCGTACACCAGCTTGAAAATCACGCCCGCACCCACGAACGAGATCGCCATGGGCATAAAGATCAGCGATTTGGCCGCTGCCCCCCACTTGATCCGGTCGGTCAGCTGGGCCGCCAGCAGACCAAAGGCGGTCGATGCGGCAGGCACCACGATCAGCCACAGCAGGTTGTTGCGCAGCGCTTCCCAGAATTTCGGTTCGGCAAACATCTGGTTGTAGTTGGCCAGCCCGACAAACGCACCGCCTTGGTCCCTGTCCGTCAGCGACAGGCGCAGCGTTTCGAACACCGGATAAGCAAGGTAGAGGCCAAGGGCGAACATCGCGGGAAACAGGAACAGCCATGGACGCACCATATTGGCACGGTTGATATTCCGGCCTGCGTCGGGCCCTTCGGCGGGAAAGATCACCTTGTCGAGCACGACGTTCGAAAAGTAGAAATAAAATATGCACCCGCCAACACCCACAATGATGGTGGTCAGCCCGAGTAATGCGGCATCCATGGCAATCTCCCTGAATTTGAGGCCGTTTTTGGGTGGCCTTCGGACCCCGTGTCTTGCACCGGGGTTTTTTGGACCCGCCCGCGCGTCAGGCGCGGGCGGATCGGCTTCGTGAGTGGAAGCGGATTACTTCAGAGCGTCCCAGCTGGCCTGGATTTCGCTGGCCACAGCCGCGGCATCCTTGCCACCGGCATAGTCGACCATACCGGTCCAGAACGTGCCCGCACCAACGCCACCGGGCATCAGGTCGGAGCCGTCAAAGCGGAACGTGGTCGCGCCCAGCAGAACGTCACCCAGCGCGCGCAGCGTGTCGTCCTTGTAGGCTTCGGTGTTGACGCCCTTGTGCGGTGTCAAAAAGCCGGTTTGCGCCATCATGATCTCGTGGCTCAGCGGTTGCTGGAAGAATTCCATCAGCGCGTTGGCCGCATCCGACGGGTTGGTGATCGCCATCAGCGTGCCGCCACCCAGAACCGGGTTGCCCAGATCCTTGTCCGCATAGGACGGGAAGTAGAAGAAGTTTGTGTCGACACCAAACTCGACATCTTCCGGGAAGAAGGCCGGCACAAACGACGCCTGACGGTGCATGTAGCACTGCGGGGGCGAGGTGAAGAGGCCCTTGGGGCTGTCGCGGAAGTCTGTGGAGGCGACCGCACCGGCACCGCCAGACACTTTCGCGTCGTCACGGGCAAAGTGGCCGAATTCTTCGATCGCGGCGATCACACGCGGGTCATCAAACGGGATCTCGTTGGTGGTCCACTGGTCATACACAGCCGGATCAACCGTGCGCAGCATCATGTCCTCGACCCAGTCGGTTGCGGGCCAGCCTGTTGCCGCACCGGACCCCAGACCGATGCACCACGGGGTCTCACCATCGGCGACGATCTGGTCTGTCAGGGCCTTCAGCTCTTCCATCGACTCCGGGATGTCATATCCGGCGTCTTCAAAGTTCTCGGGGTTGTACCACACGAGGCTCTTGACGTTCACATTGTAGAAAAAGCCGAACATCTGGTCGTTGCCGTCCGCGTCCGCATAGGTGCCGAGGTCAACCCACGACTGGCCCGCCGCATAATTGTCGGCAACCCAGTCACCCATGCCGGCAGGCAGGGGATGCAGCTGACCCTTGGAGGCCATCACAGCCGCAAGGCCGGGCTGCGGGAACACCGCGACGTTGGGGGCAGAGCCCGCTTCGGCGTCGATCACGATCTGCTGCTCAAAGCTGTCGGAGCCGGTGTAGATCACGTCAGCGCCTGTCGCTTCCTCGAAATACGCCAGCGCATTGTTCAGGTAGCCATCCTCGGGCGTCAGCCACGGGCCGAACACGGTCACAGTCTGACCGCTCAGGTCAGGGGCGTTTTCGGCCCATGCGTTGTAGCTGTCCCAGCTGAAAGGCCCTTCGCCGGGCGCAAATGTCAGGTGGCCGTCAGCCGAAGCCATCGATGCCACCATCGCAAAGGCCGCTGTGCTGGCCAGAAGAGTGTTTTTCATTTTGGTCGTCCTCCCAAATTCAGTCCCATTCAGCCGGGCTCTTCCCCCGGCTATACGCGCTTGGATTGATTCCATCTCCCCCAAAGCGCTTTGGAATGATTGACCGTCGCGCAAAACGACACCCGAGTCAAACGTTGTGTGCGACTTGACCGGGATTCGCCAATTCGTCCCCGACCGGGCAGAAGGTTTTGACCTTGTGGTCAGGATTGGCTAGCGTCCACCGTCAGTAAAAGCGCTTTGGAACGGGTCTTTTCGTGAATCTCAAGGAACTGTCTCAGATGCTGGGCCTCAGTCAGACAACGGTCAGCCGTGCGCTGAACGGGTATCCAGAGGTCAGCGAGGCGACGCGGGCGCGGGTCGTCGCGGCGGCAGAGACGCATAACTACCGTCCCAACCCGCGGGCGCAGGGTCTGGCCACCGGCCATTCGCGCTGCATCGGTCACGTGATTTCGGCCAAGCATTCGGTCGAGACGGTGAACCCGATCTTTGGGGACTTCATGGCTGGCGCGGGCGAGACCTATGCCCGCCACGGCTACGAGACCATGCTGACCCGTGTGGATGCAGACGGTGAGGCCGAGGCCTATCGCAATCTCAAGGCGCGCGGCGCGGTGGACGGTGTGGTTGTCCATGCGCCGTGCATGAATGACCCGCGCCTGCCGGTCCTGCACGAGATCGGCCTGCCCTTTGTTGTACACGGGCGGGCCAGCGGGACTGACACGCCCTATGACTGGCTCGACGTGAACAACCGCCGCGCCTTTCAGGAGGCAACCCGCTATCTGCTCGACCTTGGGCACAGCCGCATTGCCCTGATCAACGGGCACGAGGACATGGATTTCGCCATGCGCCGCCGTGCCGGGTTCGAGGATGCCATGCGGGACGCCGGTGTCACGATCGACCCCGAATTGATGGTGGCGGGCGAAATGACCGAAGGGCACGGGTTTCGCAATGCGCAACGGATGCTGGCGCATCACGCGCCACCAACCGCGTTTTTGATTTCCTCCATCATCAGCGCGCTGGGCGTGCGCCGGGCGCTGGATGCGCGCGGGCTGCGCGTCGGGCAGGACGTCAGCATCGCGACCTTCGACGACTGCCTCAGCTATTTGCAAAACGGGGCCGACACGCCTGTGTTCACTGCCGCCCGGTCCTCTGTGCGTGCCGCCGGGGCGGCCCTTGCAGAGATGCTGATCGAACGCATCCAGAACCCGGACGGCGCACCCGCCACCTGTCTCTGGGAGGCGGAACTGGTCGTGGGTGCATCCACCGGACCGTGCCCGGACTAGCGCGGGGACATCCAGCGGCGCGGGTCGACGGCCTGACCGGTGCGGATGCTTTCCTGTGCGGCGATGCCCATCGCCACGGCGGCCCAGCCATCGTCCAATGACACTTCGGGGGCCATCCGCGTCCCCCGCACCAGTTCCGCGAACCTTTGATGCTGATAAAAGGTCGATCCGTTGTGGTCGCCCGCCTCCAGCAGCGTGGGATCAACCGGAATGTCGTGGACAACCGGACCTTTGGGCGCGCGCGGGCTACTGACCAGCTTTGCCACCGGGGCCGCGCCCAGATGCGACGGCCAGAACCGGCCCGGGCCGGGCACAAAGGCTTCGATCTTGCCTGCGGGCCCCACCGCTGACAGCTCTTCCTGATAGGTGCTGCCTTCGGCGAACATACACAGCTCAAGCATGGCGCGCGCACCGTTGTCGAAATCGACCAGCACGAACCCCGCGTCCAGAATGTCGGGCGTCTCGCCGCCATATTCCTCGTCCAGATGGTTCACCATCTGCCCCCCCGACGCCATCACCCGCACCGGATCCGCCCCCAGCGCCAGCCGCATCAGGTCAAAGAAATGGCAGCACTTTTCAACAAATGTGCCCCCGGTGTAGCGGTTGAACCGGTTCCAATCGCCGACCTTCTCCAGAAAGGGAAAGCGGTGTTCGCGAATGCTGATTTGGGTGATCCCGCCAGTTTCAACCGGCGCACGCTCCAGAAACGATGAGATCACCGGCATATAGCGATACTCCATCGCCACCCAGATCGGCGCCGGGTAGCTGTCGCGGAACGCGGCCAGCGCCTGCGCGTCGGCGGGGTCTGTGAACAGCGGTTTTTCCACCAGCATCGGCAGGGGGCGCGTTGCGGCAATCTCTTGCATCTGCGCCACGTGGCAATGGTTGGGGCTGACGATCAGCAGGCAATCCAGCGCCTCGACCGCCAGCAGGTCGGCCAGCGATGCGGCGGCATAGGCGTCCGGCACCAGCGCCCGCGCGGCGGCGGCCATGGGGGCGTTCGGCTCGAAAAAGGCGGCCACGCTGCACCCGTCGAGCAGGGCGATATTGCGAATATGCTCTTGCCCCATCATGCCGCAGCCGATGATGCCGTAACGGACGTGTTCTGCCATCTGTGGCGTTCCTTACTTAACTTACTTCAGTCTCTGGACGTAAACTGCGGTGCCCGGATCGAACCAGGTGCGCGAATATTCAATGGGGGCAGGGCGGTCGGCCCAGCTGAACCGTTCGATATAGCCAACCGTTGCGCCGGGGCGCGGACCGAAAGGCTCTGGGGCCCAAGCGGGTACGCGGCCCAGCGATACGCGGTCCTCGGCGCGGGTGATCCAGAGGCCCAGCGACTTGCGGTAGGTGGCATACAGCGATTCGGACATCACCCCTTGGTCGATGAGTCCCGCATCCGCATCCAGCCAGATTTCCTCGACCGCGATGATTGTTTCATTCAGACGCCGCAAGCGGCGGATGCGCGTGCCCCGGTCCGCGGTGCCAAAGGCGGGCAGGTCGCCCGGTTTGGCCATCACGGTCAGGTCCAGCACCTGCGCCCGCGGCAACCCGCCGCCCTCCAGCAGTTCGAGCCGGAACATCGCATAGACCGTGCCGGTGTCGCCGCTTGCCCGGATGTAATTCCCGGAGCCTTGGACACGCTCGACCAGACCCTTGTCGGCCATGATACCAAGCGCCTTGCGCAATGTGCCCACACTCACGCCCAGCTCGGTCGCCATGTCCCGTTCGGGCGCAAGACGTTCCCCGTCAATAAGCCGCCCGGCGACGATATCGCGGGTCAAAAGCTCGGCGATCTGCACGTAGATCGGCAGCGCTTGCGGAAAGTTGGCGTGATCGGTCACGTGGCGTTACAGACACATGGAAAGGAAATTGATACACTATTGATCTACATCAAAGCGGATGCTACGCAAGTGTTAAGTTGCCGTTTCAGGAAGAGGTCCATACGGACATGACCGTCGTCCCCATCACGTCCCCCGATCTGGATGCCGCCGAGGTGTCGTGGTTCTCTGCGCTGTGTTCGGACGATTACCAGTTTCTCGGGGTGCCTGACTGCGATCTGCGCTCAAGCTGGGCGCATTGTTCCGATATCGTGCGCGAGGCCGAGGCGCAGGGGTTTCGCAACATCCTGTGCCCGTCCTCCTATCAGGTGGGGCAGGACACGCTGAGCTTTGTGGCGGGCTGCGCGCCGATCACCGACCGCATCAACCTGCTGGCCGCCGTGCGCTGCGGCGAGATGCAGCCGATCATGCTGGCCCGCACCATCGCCACGCTCGACCACATGTTGCAGGGGCGGCTGACGGTGAACATCATCTCGTCCGACTTTCCGGGCGAAAAGGCCGACAGCGACTACCGCTACCAACGCTCGCGCGAAGTGGTCGAGATCCTCAAACAGGCCTGGACCCGCGACGAGATCAATTACAAAGGCGAGGTCTACAATTTCACGGGCCTCACCACTGACCCCGCGCGCCCCTACCAGACGGGTGGGCCGCTGCTTTACTTCGGGGGGTATTCGCCCTCTGCGCTCGAACTGTGCGGCCAGCACTGCGACGTCTACCTGATGTGGCCCGAACCGACCGAAAACATTGCCCAGAGGATGCGCGACGTGAACGCCGTGGCCGAAAAATACGACCGCACGCTGGATTACGGCCTGCGCGTGCACATGATCGTGCGTGACACCGAGGCCGAGGCCCGCGAATACGCAGACTATATCGTGTCCAAACTGGACGACGAATACGGCCAACTGATCCGCGACCGCGCGCTGGACAGCACTTCGCTGGGTGTGGCGCATCAGGCCAAGGCGCGCGAACTGGCGGACAAGTTCGGCTATGTGGAACCAAACCTCTGGACCGGCGTGGGCCGGGCGCGGTCGGGCTGCGGGGCCGCACTTGTCGGCTCAACGGATCAGGTCATGTCCAAGATCGAAGACTACCAAAAGATGGGCATCCGCGCCTTCATCTTCTCCGGCTACCCGCATCTCGACGAGGCAAAACATTTTGGCGCGCGCGTCATGCCGCACTTGAAAACCTGCTCACTGCCCCATGCTTATGGCCGGGTGCCCGCAACGGCCCCCGCCACACCCCTTGCCGCAGGAGAGCGCCGCTGATGGATCGCGTCACACTCGCACCGAAACTCGAAATGTCCCGCATCGTCTACGGTATGTGGCGGTTGGGCGATGACGCCGACACGTCCACAGCCCACGTGCAGGCCAAGATCCACGCCTGCCTTGACCAAGGCATCACAACATTCGACCAGGCCGATATCTATGGCGGCTACGTGGCCGAGGCGATCTTGGGCGAGGCGCTCAGGGCCGACACCGGACTGCGCGCCAAGATGGAGATTGTGACCAAATGCGATATCGTGGCCCCCGTGGGCCGCTATGCCGACGCGCCGGTCAAATATTATGACACCAGCCGCGCCCACATCCTGCAATCGGTTGAAAATTCGCTGCGCGATATGGCGATTGACCATATCGACCTGCTGCTGATCCACCGCCCCGATCCGTTCATGGACCACCACGAAACGGGTGCGGCGCTGGACGAGGTGGTGGCCTCCGGCAAGGTCGGCCATGTGGGCGTGTCGAACTTTCGCCCCTATGATTGGGAGTTGCTGCAATCGGGCATGAAAACCCCGCTTGTCACCAACCAGATTGAGGTCTCGCTGGGCGAAATCAGCCCGTTCACCAATGGTGATCTCGCATTCCACCAGCGTCACGGCCAGCACGTCATGGCGTGGTCGCCACTGGGCGGCGGCGATCTGATGACCGGGACCGGGCCGGTGCAGACGGTGCTGGACGAGATTGCGACAGGGCAGGGGGTGGACCGCGCCGCCGTCGCCACCGCGTTCCTACTGGCACATCCCGCAGGGATTGTCCCGGTGATGGGCACCAACAACATCGACCGGATCAAACGTATTGCCGAGGCCACGCGCGTGACCCTCGACCGACCCACATGGTTCCGCCTCTACGAGGCAGCCCTAGGACACGAGGTGGCCTGATGACAATGCAAAGCCCTGAGCAACCAACGATTTTCACGCCGGACGCCGACAGCAGCCGCAAGCTGCGCGATGCCTTTGGCAAATTTGCGACCGGCATCACCGTCATCACCGCCCCCAGCGCGGACGGCCCGGTGGCCATCGTGGCCAACAGCTTTTCGTCCGTATCGCTGGACCCGGCGCTGGTGCTGTGGTCCGTGGACAAGGGCGCGCGGCGCTATCCGTATTTCGAGGCAGCCGATCATTACGCCATCCACGTGCTCGCGGCAGAACAGCAGGATCTCTGCCAGTTGACCGCCCGCGACGCCCATGTGCTGGACCAGCATCCGCACGAGATAAACGCCGACGGCGTCCCACTGATTGATCATTGCCTTGCGCGGTTCGAATGCCGCAGAGTGGCAGCACATGAGGCCGGAGACCACGTGATCATCGTCGGTCAGGTCCAGCGCACGCAGATGCGCGACGGCCAGCCTCTGACCTTTTTCGCCGGCCAGTTCGGCAGCGTCGACTAGGACGCCAAGACCCGCCCGCGGGGTGAAAGCGGACAATGGGCCACGGCGGAACAAACTGCCGGGCGACCGACAATGGGAGGGCCCTTCATGGGCGCTATTCTGACGGTGCTTGCACCGATCAGCTGGGTGAACGGCGCACTGCTCAAGATCGGGCGGGGCATCGGGATCGTGGCGATTGCAGCCATGGTTGTGGCCATCCTGATTCAGGTTGTCGCCCGCTATCTTTTCAACAACGCCCTGCCTTGGCCGGACGAGGCCGCGCGGTTCTGCATGTTGTGGATGACGGGCCTCATGGCTCCGACCGCGTTCCGGCGCGGCGGGTTTGTGGCGCTCGACATGGTGTCCGGCCTGTTGCCCAAATCGGCGGCGGCGCTGCTGAGCTTGCTGTTGCTGGTCATTTCAATCGCCATTCTGATTGTGGCCCTGCCCATTGGCTATTCCGAGGTGACCGGCTTTGGCGGGCGCTTTGCCACCGCGTCGCTGTACCTGCCCACATTCGACGGCTGGTATCGGGTGCCGCGCAGCTGGATGATGCTGTCGCTGCTGGTGGGCGTGGTGCTGCTGCTGATGGTCAATGTCGAATTGATCCTGCGCAGCATCGTGACCCTTCTGGGCGGCGGCGACCGCCTGCCGGATCTCGATCTGGGCGATATGGCCGCGGGGAGCGAATGATATGCTGATCTGGTTCCTGCCGCTGTTCCTGCTGTTCCTGATGATCGGGTTGCCGGTGTTCTTTGGCCTGCTCGCGGCACCGGGCATCCTGCTGTACCTGAATGGTCAGGAAAAGGACATCACCCTGCTTTACCGTAATGTTTACAACGGGATGGACAGCTTTCCGCTGATGGCAATCCCGTTTTTCATGCTGGCAGGAGAGTTGATGAACAAGGGCGGGATCACCATCCGCCTTGTGCAGTTTTCGCAGGCCCTCATGGGGCATTTGCGCGGTGGTCTGGCACAGGTGAACGTGCTGTCCTCCATCCTGTTTGCGGGGCTTTCCGGGTCAGCTGTGGCGGACACCTCCGCGCTGGGCTCGATGCTGGTGCCCGCGATGGAGAAAGAGGGCTACACCCGCCGCTACGCCGCCGCCATCACCGCCGCCAGTTCGGTGATCGGGCCAATCATCCCGCCCTCGGGCATTATGATCATCTACGCTTACGTCATGGGCGAAAGCGTCGCTGCCCTGTTCCTTGCGGGCATCGTGCCGGGGGTGCTTGTGGGCGTCGGTCTCATGGTGATGATCCGCGTCACCGCAGACCGCTACGACCTGCCCGCCGCCCACAAGGTCGAATTCGACGGGGTCGAACTGGGCGCGCTGGAGCGTTGGACATCCTTTGCGCTTGTGCGCCTGAACATCGGCCTCTTGCTCTGGGCGTTCCTGCCTCTGGGCGAAGGCTCGGCCCTGATGCTCTGGGGAACCTTCATCGCCGCCGTTCTGGTGGCCCACGCCCTGATGCTGGCCCTGCGCACGCAAGTCTCTCCGGAATTCCGCACCATCTGCAAACGCGCCATCGTACCCCTGCAAACGCCCGTGCTGATCCTTGGCGGTATCCTCGGCGGTGTCTTCACCCCGACCGAGGCCGCCGCCGTCGCCGTGGCCTACGCCATCTTCGTGGCGTTCTTTGTCCTGCGCACCATGTCGTTCCGGGACCTGCCCGATATCCTCAGCCGCGCGGGCCTGACCTCTGCGGTGGTCCTGCTGCTGGTGGGGGCAGCGCTGGCGTTCAAAACCGTGGTGTCGCTCAGCTACGCCCCGCAAATCCTCGCCGACTTCATCCTCACCCTGTCGGAAAACCCGCTGGTCCTGCTGTTCCTGATCAACCTGCTCTTGTTCATCGTCGGCATGTTCCTCGACGCAGGCCCCGCCATCATCATCCTCGGCCCCATCCTCGGGCCCATCTTCGTCGACCTCGGCGTCGACCCGATCCACTTTGCCATCATCATGAGCGTGAACTTGACCGTTGGCCTCGCCACACCGCCCATGGGGCTGGTGCTTTTTGTGGCCGCCGCCGTCAGCCGCGAAAAGGTCGAGACCATCGCCCGCGCCATCCTGCCATTCCTGGCCATCGAGATCGCGGTGATCTTCCTGATCACCTACGTTCCGGCCATTTCCATGACGATCCCCCGCCTGACGGGGTTCGCGAACTAGACTTTGAGTTAAAAACGGGAGGACCTATCCAAATGCTCAAGACTTTGACGAAATCCCTTGCGGTCGCGGCACTTGTCGCCGGTTCCGCAATGATGGCCAGCGCGCAGGAATACACGATCCGCGCCACCGCCAACTCCAACACCAACGATGAGGATTACGACGGCCTCGTCGTCTTCAAAAACTATGTGGAGGCCGCCTCAAACGGTGCCATCGCCGTGGAACTGTTCATCGGCACACAGCTGTGCTCGAACGGCGCGGAATGCCTGCAAGGTGTGGCCGACGGCTCCATCGACGTCTACATCTCCACCTCCGGTGGCGCGTCGGGCATCTTTCCTTACGTGCAGGTCCTCGATCTGCCTTACCTGATGGCCGATGACCGTATCGCCGAACACGTGCTGTCGGGCGACTTCACCCGCAAGATGCGGGACATGGCGCTTGAGGATTCCGGTGGTGCGATCCGCCTGATGACCATCGGCAACACCGGTGGCTGGCGCAACTTTGCCAACACGCAGCGCCGTGTGGCCGAGCCTGCCGATATGGAAGGGCTGAAAATCCGCACCGTGGTCGCCGATCTGCCGCAGGAACTGGTCAAGGCTCTGGGCGCGTCCCCAACCCCGATCCCGTGGCCTGAACTCTTCACCTCGTTCCAGACCGGTGTGGTTGAAGGGTCCAAAAACGGCATCACCGACATCATGGGCATGAAATTCCCCGATGCGGGCCTGCAATACGTCACGCTCGATGGTCACGCCTACATGGGCGCGCTGTGGTGGATGTCGAACGAGAACTTCATGGCGATGCCCGAAGACATGCGCCGCGTGGTGGTCGATGGCTTCTACGCGCTGCAACAGGCGACATTCGCTTCACCCAAGCGCAAGTCGATCCAGGCCTACGAAGACTTCGTCGCCGGTGGCGGTGATCTCTATGTGCCGACACCGGACCAAAAGGCCGCCTTCGCCGCAGCCGCGGCACCGGTCTCCGAGTGGTTCACCGCCAACGTGGCCCGCGGCGACGAAATCCTCGCCGCCCTGACCGAAGCGGTCGCCGCCGCCGAGGCTGACGTAAACGCCGCACGGGCTGCCGACCTGAACTAAGGCGGATCAAGACCCGCATCCCAACGAAAGGCCGCCCCCGACCGGGGCGGCCTTTTGCATGGCATTGGCCGCTTAGGTTTGCGGGCCGTGATCCATAGATACGCCGCGTCGCCACTGGATTGCGCAGCGCGGGAAGGGGAGGTTGCAAAGTTTGACCCGATGGCCGCTTCGAGCCCAAAGTCACCGATGCTGCGTAGCCTCGAATGTCAGCGATGCGCAGGAAGCGGACACTGCAAAGTTGCAAAGCGCGAGCCTTTCAGCAACGACAGTTTTATATCGCTCTGAAGAGAGCCGTTCGATACACGGCCAAATTGGACCGATGCACCTCGAACACGTAAAGTAAAGTTGGGTTCAAGCGCCATGGACGAACCCATCCGCAAAGGCCAGGTTCGCACCAGTCAATTCTGAGCTTGTATCAGAAAATAAAGTCGGAACTTGTTAGGGAATTCATGCTAACGCCAAGCAAAGTGATCTGGTTGCCCGCTCCATCATCGATGATTGCGTTTCCTGAACCATCTTCCGTCAAGTGATTGTTTTGCAGATCGGTAAAGCTTGTAAATTCAGAGACACCAGAAAGATCGATAACTTCAAAACTGTTGGCGACATCAAAATCGTTGATCGTGTCATTCCCGAATTGACCGTTGAAAACAAAAACGTCCCAGTTCATGCCGCCGATCAAAAAGTCATTACCACTATTTCCATTTATGGTGTCGAACCCACCATCACCGTAAACGGTATCATTACCTGCACCGCCATTCACAATATCATCATGCGCATCCCCGTGTACGAGGTCGTTGCCTGAGCCACCGTTCACAGTGTCGTTTTCGCTGCCTGCCCACAGTGTGTCATTGCCGGAACCACCGTCCAGAAAATCAACGCCAGCCTCGCCAAAAAGGCGATCCGCGCCGACTTCTCCAAAGAGGGAATCGGCATTGTTTCCGCCCAACAAAGCGTCGTTGCCGTTGCCGCCATAGATTGTGTCGTGGCCACCCCATCCGGACAGCCAATCGTTACCGTCACCGCCGTACACCAAATCCTGTCCCGTCCCTGCCTGGACGTAGTCGTTGCCGTGACCACCATCAATCGTGTCGTTGCCATTTTCGGCGATTAGGCTGTCATCACCAATATTTCCCGACAAACTATCGTTTCCATTGCCGCCGTTGATTGTGTCGTTGCCACTGCCACCCCAAACAGTGTCGTTCCCTTCGCCAGCATTTACGGCATCGTCGTTCAGCCCAGCAGCTATCAAATCATCGCCGGTAAGATCCAACGTTAAATTGTTGTTGAAAGTAGCCGGGTCGTTCGGATCATCGTCATGCGTGTGCATCTCCACGCCATGTGCTATTACATCGGTGGAATCCAGATACTGATTGTCGTCATCAATGTAGGTAATGCCCGTTTGTGTAGAGTAATCAAACGGCACATGGTTTTGTGGGTCTATGTATCCAACAGTTTCGAGCGACGCTAGCTCGGATGCTGTCACGCGATGCCCCAAAGACGCACCGACGAAGTGGCTTTCTTGGTCGCCAGAGTTTGACCCGCCATTTCCATCTGTAACGCGGGCACCTTCCAATGCATAGAATACATATCCTTGACCCGTATCAATCAACAGCCACTGCTGTGTAGCAGTTTGATCATCACGAGTATCAGAATCGTATTCTACAATCCGCCAATTGTATCCTCCGGTTGTTCCTGAACCTGCCAGTAGATCATTTTCTTCGATCAGGTCGCTACCAATTCTGAGTTTATCCCTGCTGAGGTCAAAATCCTCGAGCCGCCCAACAACGACATGATCTACATTCTGCAAATTTACAAAATTAAAGGTGTCTGACCCACGAATACTCGAGCCATCGTTGTCGCCGCGTCCATGGTGACCGTACGAAAAACGATCAATACTCCCAAAGTCTAGGTCGATCGTGTCATCTCCACCTTTGGCGTAGAAGTGATTCTGCCCCATACCCACTGTTGCCAACTCAGTTTCAGTATCATTTCCTGGCGTGTACATGGCTTAAGTCCCTCATGGTGTTATTTGGTGCACACTAGGTTTTACCACCTGTGCGTGAAATTCAACCCAGAGCAGGGGTAATTTTCACTTCTTTCTCAATTATTTCTGCTTTGGCTGGTGGGCCTAGCCGCAAAAATAGAATTCGTATCGCGATCATCCCGAAGAGCCGCCAAGCCTTTGACAACTTTCTGACAAGATGTGTTTTTGAATGGATCGAAAGTTGGACTCGGAATAACGATAAAAACTCTTTCAGCGTTCGCTCAAAATCAGCCGAATTGCATGTATTGCTTAACGCCTTACTAGGTGTGCGTCGTCCACCCGGCGGTAACTCATGCGTGCGAGATGAGTGTCTCCTTTGGGCTGGAAGCCACCCTTTGGTTCATACCTGCAAAAATGCGTCCAATATACGTACACGCGTGACGTATAACGTCCTCTGTTTTGGGTGCAAAGATTAACGTATTGTGAATCCGTCTCTGTAACCCATTGAAAACACGCAGGCCGGTTTGTGTCCCAGCGTGGGACATCCCGATATCCGTGGTCCTGTTCTCCCCGCTTTTCAAACGCCCCAAGCCCTGCCAAACTCACCGGAACGGATACATCCACACCTTGTAGTCAGCGACCAGAATATGCGCCCGATCAATCTCATCCTGCGTCATTTTCTTGACCACCTCTTCCAGCGAAATCGCCGCGTCCGGGTCGCCTCCGATGGCCGACAGGGTGTACCACATATAGGCCCGCACAAGGTCCGGCGCGGGCATTCCACGGCCCACCTCGTAGTACCAGCCGACCCCGCTCTGCGCGCCGGGATGGCCCTTCATCGAGGACCGCAAATACCACTCGAAGGCCCGCTCGTCGTCCCGCTCGACCCCGAGCCCGAGGGCGTACATCACCCCGATCAATTCCTCAGCGTCGGCGTTGCCGGAGCGGGCAGCAGGCCACAGCGCCTCATAGGCGGCCTCATATGCGCCGGCTTCCATCAGGTCGCGCGCCTCCTCGATCTCCGCCCACGCTGGCAACGCCAGCCAACAAAGAGCTATGGCAAGTTTACGCATATCATACTCCTTGCAGCGACCCCGGCCTTTGCCACCGATCTGCCGCGTCCTCTGACTGCGGATGATTTCATCACCCCGGACCCTGCGCAAGCCAAACTGGGGCAACTGCTGTTCTATGATCGCATCCTGTCGGGCAACCGGAACATTGCCTGTTCCACATGCCATCATCCCGATCTTGGAACCGCCGACGGGCTGAGCCTTGGCATCGGGGAAGGCGGCGTTGGCCTTGGGCCGCAGCGCACCGCCGGAACCGGCGACAACCGCATTCGCAAGCGCATCCCACGCAACGCGCCGGGTCTGTGGAACCTCGGGGCCAAGGACCTGCATGTGATGTTCCACGACGGCCGGCTGAGCATTGCGGACACCTTTGAGAACGGGTTCAACTCTCCGGCGGAGGAATGGCTGCCCGAAGGGCTGGAGAACCTGCTGGCGGCTCAGGCGATCTTTCCGCTCGTGGCGCAGTTTGAAATGGCCGGGAACCCCAAAGAAAACGAAGTTGCCGGTGCGGTTCAAAACCGCATGGATTACGCTTGGCCGATCCTCACCGACCGGGTGCGGCACATCCCTGAATATACCAAAGCCTTTGCCGCAGCATATGATCACATCAATGGTCCCCAAGACATCACCATCGCCGACATCGCGAATGCTTTGTCCGCCTTCATGATTTTTGAGTGGACCAGTCTCGACAGTCCCTTTGACGCATATCTGAACGGGGATCTGACCGCGCTGACACAGGCGCAGCGGGCAGGAATGGACCTGTTTTTCGGTGCGGCGGGGTGTGCGGGGTGTCACAGTGGCCCCCTGATGAGCGATCAGGGCTTTCACGCCCTTGGCCTGCCGCCCTTTGGCCCCGGGCGTACGCGGCGCTTTGATCCGATGGTGCGCGATGTGGGGCGCATGGGCGAAAGCGACGCACTTGAGGATGCCTATGCGTTTCGCACGCCGATGTTGCGCAACGTGGCGCTGACGGCGCCTTATGGGCACAACGGGGCCTATCCGACGCTGGACGGGATCGTGCGCCACCATCTCAATCCGGAACAAGCCTTGGCGCAGTGGCAGCCAGAAGTTGCAGCGCTGCCCGAAGTTCCGTGGCTTGCCGCCATCGACTTCATGGTCTGGCAGGACCCGCGCGAGATGGCGCGCCAGCGGGCTGCCGTTCAGGTGCAGCCGACGGTTCTCAGCGATGCAGAGGTCGATGCGATTGTCCAGTTCCTGCACGCGTTGACAGGTCAGTCGGCGCGGGACGGATTGTTCGGTATTCCCGATGCGGTGCCGAGCGGCCTGCCTGTCGATCACGCGCAACGGCCATGAGCACCCTGGGTAAGGCACGCCCCACCGGCTGCGTGAGATTGCGTTGAACGACCAACCAGTCCCGAAGAGTTGGGGGGCATCTCAACTGCTTCATTGGCATTGCTTGCGTTGTTTATTCTTAAAACGAGATGGCCGGACTATCCCGGCATAGCCGTCGGCGACGTGGAATCTGGATTTTCGCCAAACGCGATGCTCAGGTGGCAAGCGGATTGCAGGGTTGGCTGGCCTGACATTTCTGCGCGCGCGCAAACGCAGGATTGTCTAGTCGAAACCTTCGTTGGCGGATGCACGAGCAGCGTCCGGCTTTCTGCGCGATACGGACCGGATGATTGCGGCATGGGGCTTCAGTCGATACTTCACCCCGTGGGTGGGACGGCATACGAACATGCGCACCGGCAAATTGCAGGTCTTAGCCTGTAAAAAGCCAATCTGATCCCGATGCCAGCGCCGGGCAGTCCGGCCGAGGCAGGGATAGTTTGACCGAACCTGTCCCGCGTCAATTCGGTCGGTTTCGTCGCCGGTTGCCGCCTCTAACTCCTGCGGCGAAGACGAAGACATGGGGCAAGGCCGTCGGCGATGGTCAGCGTCTTACCATCCGCCCTGTTGCGGCCACTGTTTTGGCCTAGTCCACTGTGGTCGGCTCGTGCCGGCGCAGCTGATACACCACGAGGTCCCCGTCTCTGTCCCCAAAAATCCCCCCCGGAGGGTCGATCGGACACAAAGCCCGGCGCAATGACGCGGCGCGCATCAGGGGGCAGGGGTCATCGACCCTTCCAAACCGGATCGCGCTTTTCTGCAAAGGCGCGCGCGCCCTCCAACTGATCTTCGGACCGGTACAGCGTCTCGACCGTCGCCAGTTTGCTTTGCGTGATACGGCTCATCGCGTCCTGAAACTTGGCGTCCTCGGCGTCGCGCACGATCTCTTTGATCGCGGCATAGACGAGCGGCGGGCCAGAGGCGATCAGTCGCGCCAGTTCCCATGTGCGGTCCATCAGATCCGTTGCGGGCACCACCTCGTTGACCAGCCCCCAGCGGTGCGCCTCTTCGGCGTCGAACCAACGCCCGGTCAGTAAAAGCTCCATCGCGATATGATAAGGGATGCGCTTGGGCAGCTTGACGCTTGCGGCATCGGCCACGGTGCCGGACCGGATTTCGGGCAATGCAAACGTCGCGTGATCCGCAGCAAGGATCATGTCCGCGCTCAGCGCCAGTTCCAGCCCACCGCCGCAGGCAATGCCGTTCACGGCCGCGATCACCGGTTTGTTCAGCCCGCGCAGCTCCTGTAGCCCGCCAAAGCCGCCGACGCCATAATCGCCGTCCACAGCGTCGCCATCCGCCGCCGCCTTGAGGTCCCACCCGGGGGAAAAAAATCGGTCGCCCGATCCGGTGATGATCGCCACGCGCAGATCAGGGTCGTCCCGGAATGCCATGAACGTCTCGCCCATGATGCGGCTGGTGGCGAGGTCAATGGCATTGGCCTTTGGCCGGTCCAACGTCACTTCGAGAATGGTGCCGTCGATGCGGGTCTTGATCGGGCTGTCTGTCATGGGGCCTCCGGTGCGGCAAAGGGATCGTTGTTGGCGTCGGTGTTGCGTGTGTATTCGGCCCAGCGGGCGGCGTCCTTGGCGGCCTTGGCACCAAGGCAGTCTTCAATCACGGCCAGCGTCATGTCCATGCCCGCCGACACGCCGGACGCGGTAAAGAGGTTGCCGTCACACACCCAGCGCGCCCGACGTTGCCAGTCCACACCCGTGGTCTGACCTGCCACTTTGTCAAAGGCCAGTTTGTTCGTGGTGGCCTTGCGCCCGTCCAGCACGCCGGCCTTGGCCAACAACAGCGACCCGGTGCAAACGGATGCGACATATTCCGCGCGCGCCGCTTGCACGCGAAGCCAGTTTAAAAGGGTTTGGTTGTCGACGATGCTCCGGGTGCCGCGCCCGCCGGGCACCAACAGCAAGTCATAATCCACGCCGTCCGTGACGGCATCCTGCGCCACCGTGTCGGGCCCGCCCGACGCCTTTACCGGTCCTGCCGCCAGCGCGACAGTCCGTATCTCGAACGCCTCCGGGAAAAAGCTGAACATCTCCAAGGGGCCGTACAAGTCCAGCATTTCGAAATCCGGAAACAGCACGGCGGCGATTTTGCGCATGGCTCAGGTCCCCTTTTTCATATGCAGCAGCGCATCCACGGCCACCGCCCGGGTGGACGTACACAGGAGCGGATTGATCTCGATCTCGCTTATACCCGCCCGGTGCGCGGATACGTAAGTCTGAAGCGCCATCACCGCTGACACAATCGCGGCCTCGGACGCCGCAGGCTGCCCGCGATAACCGCCGAGCACCGGAGCGATGCGCAAGCCCGACAAGGCACGGGACACCTCCGCCTCTGTTGCCGGCAGCAGCAGGGATGCGGTGTCGCGCATCACTTCGGTCCAGATGCCGCCCGCGCCGATGGTCAGGACAAAGCCATGGGCCGGATCGCGCGTGACACCCAGCAACAGTTCGGCCACGGGCCCTGTGATCATCTCTTCGATCAGCACGGTGTCCGTGCCAATCTCTCGTGCAACGCTGGCCGCGTCTTGCGGTGTCACGTTCAGCCGGACGGCTCCGGCGTCGGTTTTGTGTGCCAAGCCGACGCCCTTGACGGCAAGCGGACCTTGGAATGTCGCGACGGCCGCATCCACATCTGCAAGCGTGGTGGTGATGTTGCGTGGCGTGTCGACGCCATATGTGGCAAGGGCCGCCTTGGCGGCGCCTTCGGTTAGCAATTCCGCCCCGTCTATGCTCGGCGCTGGCCACACCGCATCGCTACGCGGCACCCCTATCTGCGCGGCCGCTTCTGCTGCGGCCAAGGCTTCGTTCAAACCGCACAAGGGCACCACGCCCCCGGCAATCAGGGTGGCGGCTGTGTCTTGGGGCATCAACTCCGGCAAGCTGGCAACAATCGCAAAAGGGCGCCCGGTGTGTGCGCGCACCGCCAATGCCGCATCGACCGTGCAGGCCCAATCGCTGGGATCGGTGCGCGGATAGTCCACGATTGACATCGTGAGGTCGATATCCGGCCCGGTCATCGCGGACCATGCCCGCGTCATCGCATCAATGTCACGCCAAATATAAGTATGGTAATCCAATGGATTGTTGAGGGCGACCATCGGGCCAAGGGTCGCGCGCAGCGCCTTTTGCTGCTGGGGGCTCAGCACTGGAAACTCGAGGCTGCGCGACAGCGCCATGTCGGCCACAAGGCTCGCCTCACCGCCAGAACAGCTGATCGAAGCCAGCCGGTTGCCGTTCAGCGGACCTGTGCAATGCAAGAGCTTCAGCGTTTCGAGAAAGTCGGTCAGCCCCCCCACGCGGGCAAAACCCAGCCGATCCAGCAGCGCTTGTGCCCCCGCATCCGACCCCGCCAGCGATGCTGTGTGCGACAAGGTTGCTACACGGGCCTGATCCGACGCGCCAACCTTGAGTGCGACGACAGGCACGCCGCACGCATGTGCCTTGGCCGCCAACGCTTCCCACGCGGCGATGTCGCCAAACCCTTCGATGTGTACACCGATGGCCGTCACGCGGGTATCATCCAGCAGGGCCAGTGCGATCTGCGCCTGAGAGGTCTGTGCCATGTTGCCACAGGTCACCACGTAGGCGATGGGCAGGCCGCGATCCTGCATTGTGAGGTTGATTGCGATGTTTGAGCTTTGCGTCAGGATTGCCACGCCCCGGTCCACCGGCGTGCAACCGTGCTGATCCGGCCAGAGCAATGCGGCATCCAGAGCGTTGATAAAACCATAGCAGTTGGGCCCAAGGATCGGCATGTCACCTGCCGCAACCACCAAACCCGCCTGTAAATCCCCGCTTGCTGCGTCCTCGCGATGCGCCTCCGCAAAGCCGGAGGCAAAGCAAACCGCTCCTCCGGCGCCCATCCGCGCCAACGCCGCCACAACCTCCACCGTGGTTTGCCGGTTCACCCCGACAAAACACGCGTCAGGGGGCGCAGGCAAATCCTCAACCGTGGGAAAGGCTCCATGCCCCGCCACGTGCATTTTCTGCGGATGCACAGGCCAGATTGCCCCGTCAAAGCCCATCAACTCCGCCTGCCGGATCACGGACGCGCACCATGCGCCCCCGCCGACAACCGCAATCGATCTGGGGCGCAGCAATCGGCGCAATGTCCCTGTCTCTGTCCCCAAAAAATCCCGGGGGGTCTGGGGGGCTGGCCCCCCAGGTCTGTCGGATGAGCCTTGCTCATTCGAAACCAAATCAGGCCCCCAACGGTCGCAGCAGGTCGCGGCTGATGATGTGCCGCTGGATTTCGGATGTGCCGTCCCAGATGCGTTCCACCCGTGCATCGCGCCAGAACCGCTCGATGGGAAAATCGTCCATCAGTCCCATGCCGCCGTAAATCTGCAAGGTCGCATCCGTCACCCGCGCCAGCATTTCCGAGGCATAGAGCTTGGCAGACGCGATTTCCCGGTTGGACGGGCCCCCCGCGTCGAGCCGCCATGCAGCGGCAAGGGTCAGCCAATCGGCGGCGTCGATCTCTGTCACCATATCTGCAATTTGAAAGCCCACGCCCTGAAATTTGCCAATCGGCTGGCCGAACTGTTTGCGCTCAGCCGCATAGTTCAGTGCATAATCGAAACAGCGTCGCGCGCGCCCCACGGAAAACGCGGCCACCGTCAGGCGCGTCGCGTATAGCCATTCGTTCATTACCGCAAACCCGCCATCCACCTCGCCCAGCACCTGCGCGTCCGACAGGCGGCAGTCAGAGAAATCGAGGATGCAATTCTTGTAACCCCGGTGGCTCACCGACGCGTAACCATCGCGCACCTCAAACCCCGGCGTGCCTCGATCCACGAGAAAGGTCGTGATGCGTTTCTTGGGACCTTTGGGGGTGTCGTCTACGCCCGTTGCGATGAAAACGATAAAGAAATCAGCGTGTTCCGCCCCCGAGATAAAGTGCTTGGAGCCGTTGACCACCCAATCGCCCCCATCCCGCACCGCCGTGCATTTCATGCCGCGGACATCCGATCCGGCATCCGGTTCGGTCATGGCCAGCGCATCCATCCGTTCGCCGCGCACGGCAGGCAACAGGTAGCGTTCGCGTTGATCGGCATTGCAGGCCATCAGGATGTTCTGCGGGCGGCCAAAGAAATGTGTCAGCGCCATGGACCCACGCCCCAACTCGCGTTCGACCAGCGTGAAATCCAAATGGCTCAGCCCGGCCCCCCCCACGTCTTCGGGGAAGTTGCAGGCGTAAAAGCCCATGTCGATGACCTTACGCTTGATCTCTTGGCCAAGCTCATGGGGGACTTGACCGGTGCGCTCGACCTCCGCCTCATACGGATAAATCTCGTTCTCGACAAAGCTGCGCACAGTGGAGACGATCATCTCCTGTTCTTGGCTCAGTCCGAACTGCATGTGGTCTTCCCCTGTCCTTCAAATGCAGCAAAGCGCATTTGCTTGCCCGCTGCTGCCCCGGTTTGCGACGCATCGCGTGTCGTTATCGGTCTCTTTCGGCCTCACCCGCCGCACGTATGGCGCTCAACGTCATGCGCGGCGTGAGCGCTTCGGCAGAGATCACCAGATCCAGCACCGCTCCGGTCGGCGAGGCCAGCGCGCGGGCAAAGGCGGGGGCAAAGTCTTGGGTCCGCTCCACCCGCTCGCCGTGACAGCCATAAGACCGGGCCAGCGCCGCAAAGTCGGGGCTGACCATTTCAGTGCCAGACACGCGGGTGGGGTAGTGGCGTTCCTGATGGGCGCGGATAGTGCCGTAGATGCCATTGTTGAGGATCAGGATGACGGGGCAGGCGTCGGCCTGCCGTGCTGTCGCAAGCTCTTGGCCCGTCATCTGAAAATCCCCGTCCCCGGCAAAGCATATCACGGTGCGCAAAGGCTCTGCCACCTTGGCGGCAATGGCGGCAGGCACCCCGTAGCCCATGGCACCGGATTGCGGCGCGAGCAGGCGCTGGCCGGGTCCAAAGCAGAAATGCTTGTTGGGCCAGATGGCAAAGTTGCCTGCACCGTTTGTCAGGATCGCGTCATTGGGCAGGACGTCTTGCAAGTGCGCCATGACGGCGGCCATATCGACGGGCGAGGGTTGCGATGGTGCGTGCAGCCCGGCCTCGTATTCGGCGCGCCCTTTTGCGCGCCAATTGTGCCATTGGCCCTGCACAGGACCCATTTCTGCAACAGCCGTGACAAAGGCACCGGGATCAGCGTGGATGCCAAGGGCGGGCTGGTAGACCTTGCCCAGTTCCGCGTCTGAGCCGTGGACGTGGATCAGCTTTTGATGGGGCACCGGCACGTCCAACAGGGTGTAGCCGTCGGTCGAATTTTCGCCGAAACGCGCGCCAAGTGCGAGGATCACATCGGCCTCACCCATCATGCGTTTGACCCAAGGCACCATGCCCACACCGGCCTCGCCCACAAAGGCGGATGAATGGTTGTCGAACTGGTCCTGATAGCGGAACACGGCGGCCACGGGGATGTCGGATGCTTCGGCAAAGCCTTGCAGTGCGGCGCGGCCAGCAGCGGTCCAATGGCTGCCCGCATAGAGGATCAGGGGGCGTTTGGCCGCGCTGAGCATTTCGTGGGCTTGCCGGACGGCATCCGGGGCCGGGTGGGGGCCGTGCAGTGATGCGGTGCCGGTCAACGGGGCGGCATCTGTGAGGGTGGTCAGCATGTCCTCGGGCAGGGCCACAACCACGGGACCGGGACGCCCTGTGGTGGCGGTGACCCATGCGCGTGCGATGATTTCGGGAATGCGATCGGCGTCGTCTATTTCGACGGCCCATTTTGCCATAGGGCCAAAAACAGCCCTGTAATCAAGTTCCTGAAACGCCTCGCGCCCCTTCATATATGTGGCGACCTGACCGACGAACAGGATCATCGGGCTGCTGTCCTGCATCGCGGTATGTACGCCGATAGATGCGTTGGTGGCCCCGGGTCCGCGGGTCACAAGGCAGATGCCGGGTTGACCCGTCAGCTTGCCCCATGCGGCGGCCATGAAGGCGGCGCCGCCCTCTTGCCGACATAGCACAAAATCAAGCGCGCCGCCGGTGTCATGCAGCGCATCGAGCACGGCAAGGTAGCTTTCCCCCGGCACGCCAAAGGCCTTGGTGGCCCCCAATCCGCGCAGGCAATCAACCAGCAGATGTCCCCCGATTTGCGCCATGTTCACCTCCCGTTTGCGCGCCAGTTGTGCGCGGCTGCGCGGCAGATGCAAGTGTGATAGAGCAGGGGCAAAGGAGAATGCGCATGTTGCTGGACACCCCCGTTTGCGACTTTGGCTGGCAGGGGCCGGATTTTACCCTGCCGGATGCTCATGGCAGGCAGCACCGGATGCAGGATCATCTGGGTGGCGCAGGGTTGCTGGTGGCCTTTATCTGCAACCATTGTCCGTATGTGATGCGGATCGCAGATCAACTGGCGGCGGATGCTGCCGCGTTGATGAATGAGGGGATCGGCGTTCTGGCTGTGATGTCCAACGACTTTGACGCCTACCCCGCAGACCGACCGGAGGAGATGGTGCGATTTGCCGCCGCGCATGGGTTCAACTTCCCCTATCTGGTGGACGCGGATCAGGCGGTGGCGCAGGCCTATGGCGCGGTGTGCACGCCGGATTTCTTTGGTTTTAACGCCTCGGGTGGGCTGCAATATCGCGGGCGGTTGACGGGACCAGACGGCACGCGGGACCTGCTTGAGGGGATGCGGCAGGTGGCGGCGACCGGTCGCGGCCCGCAGGCGCAGGTGGCGTCCATGGGGTGTTCCATAAAATGGCGATGAAGCGCGGGCGGCACCCCGGCCCTTCGGGGAGGATTTTTCGGGGACAGAGACGGGGCGGGATCAGCGAATGGTGCGTTCGGCCTTCCAGTTTGCCCAGTCGGTCGCGGAGCCGTTGAAAGCATTGATGTCGATCGCACCCGGTGTGCCGGGCAGGGTGCCGGTCGCGGTATATTGCCAAAAGCGCCAAGGCTGGCCGGGATAGGCCTGTGCGGGAGTTTTGGCCGTTGTACGCAACCAGAATTCATAGCCGTTCAAACGGTTTAGTCCGGCATCCTTGTAAAAGCCCGGCGTGGTGTAGATGACGGGACGTTGGCCGTAATGCACGGTCACAATGTCAAGCCACCGTTTCATTTCAGCGCGGACCGTCGCGCCGTCCGGGCGGCGCTGGCAGGTCGGGGAAAACGGGTTCCATTCCATATCGAGCACGGGAGGCAGGCTGCCCCGGGTGCGGGGGACATTGCGTATGAACCAGCGGGCCTGCACCTCTGGCGCGGTGCAGAAATAATAGAAATGGTAGGCACCGCGCGCGATGCCTGCGCGGGCGGCATCGCGCCAGTGATCGCGGAATTTCGGGTCCAGCAGGTCGCCACCTTCGGTCGCCTTGAGGAAGACAAACTCGATACCCACGGCCCTGGCGCGCGGCCAGTCGACATATTGTTGAAACCGGGCCGCATCCATGCCGCGTACCGCAAAGCTGGTGGGCTGGCGTCCGGCAAAGCGGACCGGTGCACTGTCGCCGATCACCATGGGACCAATCGGCACTTGGGGGGCGGGGCGCGGGGTGCCGCACGCGGCAAGAAACACGAGCATCAGGGCGGCGGCACGGCGCATCATATCACAGGCTCCGACTGTGTGGCAAAACGTGTGGCAGACAGGGCGCGCACGGTCTCGGGATCAAGCGCAGGCGCATGGCCCATCGTCAGATCGGCCAGCAACTGGCTGGCCGCCGGTGCGGATTGGAAACCATAGCCGCCTTGGCCCGCGCACCAGATGAAATCAGGTTGCTGCGGATCGGGGCCAAGGACCAGCGCCCGGTCAGGGGCAAAGCTGCGCAACCCGGCCCATGATGTGTCGAGCCGCGTGACCGGCTCCGTCACGGCGCTGGCGTACCGATCAAGCCCGTGCGCAAGCACCATATCATCCGCCCATGCGTCGTGCGGCTCCACCGGATCTTCGTCCGCGGGAGAGACCAGCAGCGCCCCGGCATCGGGTTTCGCGTACCAGCTTTCGCTTACGCCGAAGATCATTGGCCAGCTTGTCACATCGTGACCGCCCGGCGCGGGCAGGCGCGCCATGGAACGGCGAAAGGGTTTGATCCCAATGGGTTGCACACCGGCCATCGTGGCAACTACATCTGCCCATGCACCTGCCGCGTTTACGATCCGTTTTGCTTTATACGCACCGGCCTTGCTGTCCACGTGCCAGCCCGGACGTATCGCGGTGACGCGCGCCCCGGTGATCACTTGGCCGCCATGCTGGCGCACGGTTCGGGCAAAATCCTGCAACATGCGGTCGGTATCGATGTCTTGCGCATCTGCGTGATATGCCGCGCGCGTCACGGTGTCGTTCAGGATGGGAACCAGACTGCGGGCTCTTTCCATGTCGATCTCGGTTAGGCGCATGTCGTCCATGTCAGCCTCGAACGCGGCATCTTCGCCCTGTCGTGCCACCAGCAACAGTCCGCGGGGACTGAGATAGGGCTGATGAAAGGCGGCGCTGGCGCGGTTCAGGGCGCGCACGGGCGGCAGGCCATAGTTCTGTTCGAACAGCGCGGCAGAGCGGCCCGAGGCGTGATATCCCAGCGCATCCTCAGCCTCCAGCACGGTGACATGGCCGTGTGGGGCCAGCCGAGCGGCGGCGGACAGGCCTGCAATGCCACCGCCAATGACAACAAAATCGCTCATGCCTCTTCGATCCTGTCGGTTGCTGGCGGCGGCGTCACGCTGAGCGCTGTCATCCTGTCATACAGTTCTGCCGTCATCTCGATGTCGCGGGCCGCCAGCGACGGGGCGAGCTGTGCCGTCGACCGGGCCGACACGATGGGGCGCGGGCGCGCGGGATGGGCCATGGCCCACGCCACGGCGAGGCTGGCGGGGTGTACGCCCATCTCGTTGGCGAGTGCGGTGAGCCCGACGGCCGCCTCGCGCATCCATGCCACGTTGTAGCGGGCGGCATAGCGGTGATCCTCGGTCAGGCGGCCAGTGCCGCCGGAGGCGTATTTCCCGGTCAGCAAACCACCGCCCAGCGGGGAATAGGTCGCAAGTTCAATGCCTTGGTCCACACAGGCTGGGAAAATTTCGACCTCGGCCTGCCGTTTGATAAGACTGTGCATCGGTTGCGCGATGTCGATGCGTATATCGAACCCGGCGGCCACGCCCTGCGCCTTGACGATTTGCCAAGCGGCAAAGTTGGACACGCCGATGTGCCGGATGCGACCGGCATGTTTCAGCGTGGCCAACGCGTCAAAGGTTTCCTGCAACGGCGTGTCATCATCAAAACGGTGCAGGTAGAGGATGTCGACGACATCCATGTCCAGCCGACGCTGCGAGATGTCGAACCCGTCGAGGATATTGCGGCGGCTTGAGCCTCCCTCATACGCCGCCTTGGTTGCGATGATCAGGCTGTCGCGGTCGGCCTTGGCGCATTGGCCCAACAACGTTTCGGAGGCCCCGCCTGTATAGACATGGGCGGTGTCGAAATGCGTGATCCCTGCGGTGCGGGCAGCGTCGAACATCGCCGCACTTTGCGACGCATCGGCGCTGCCACCGAATTGCATCGTGCCGAAGGTGAGAGGCGATAGCGGGGTGCCGTTAAGAGACGTGATCATGTCCGAATTGGTGGCATGGGGGCACGGTACGCGCAACGGTTAACGTATAGCGTGTCGCGAAACGGTCGTGTGGCCCGCCAAAGCCCGGTTCTGCAGACGCATGTCTGTGCATAGCCACCCGCAAACAAGGGCGAGGGGTATATTTGCGACCACAGTGTTATCGGTGGACGGAGGCTGGCGCAGCGATAGGGTAGGGTGACACGCACCGCACGGAGGGCATGAGATGGCGGACGGGTTCGAGACGATGGTAGACGATGCTGTGCGCTTTTTCACTGAGCTGGAGCAGAACAATTCCAAGGCTTGGTTTGAGCCGCGCAAAGCCCATTACAAAGAGGCGATAGCCGGTCCTGCGGGGTTCTTTGCCGATCTGATGGCCGAGGATATCGCCCGACTGACCGGCAAGGCGCACAGACCAAAACTGTTCCGCATCTACCGCGATGTGCGGTTTTCTAAGGACAAGACACCGCTGAACACACATCTACATTTGATGTGGTCGCCCGCTGATCAGGATGCGCTGGCACCGTCATGGTTCTGGGGGCTTGCACCGTCCTATTTCATCGTTGGCATGGGGATCATGGGACTAAAGGGCGAAACACTGACGCGCTACCGTGCCTTTGTCGACAACTGGGGTGATGGCGTGCAGGAGGCACTGGATGGTGCCGCGCAATCCGTTGGCGCACAGATCAGCGATTGGGGGTCGGAGCCGCTAAAGAAGGTCCCCAAACCCTATGATCCCGATCACGCCCATGCGGATTTGCTCAGGCGCAAGGCGCTGGCGGTGTCAGCGCCGATGGCGGACGATTGGCGCACAGCGGGTGTGCTGAAGGCGTCGCTGTCGAGGGTAGAGGCATTGCTGCCCGTCTGGCAGCAGTTCGATATGCACCTCTGAGCCTATCCGGCCCACAGATCACAATCGCCCTCGGCCACGACATCCGCGAACCAGCCACCGCTACGGAACGCACGGGTGTCGGTGTAGGTGGTCACGTAGCTCCAGCCATTTGCGGGCAGGTGGGCATAGCTGATGGTGTCACCCGGTGTGATCTGGCCAATTACAGGCGCATTGGCGGAGGGGGCTGCGCGCAGGGCCAACGGCGTGGCGCGGTACCCGATACAGGCGCTTTCCAATCCGTCCGCGATGGGCAGCGCCAAAAGTTGCAGGCGCAGGTCGCGGTCGGGCAGGTTCAGCACAGGCTGGCTGGTGTCGACGCGGCACTGATAATCGGCCTCAAGACCGCGGATCTGGTTCACCGCGGCGGTGCTGGCGGGGTCCAGCGACACGGTTTTGCCGATGCAGCCTGTGTTGTCGAATTGTGCCTGCCCCAGCACAGAGCCAAAGCAGTAGCCAGCCCGGTCGATCACGAGGTTGCGGGTGAACCACCAGTCGTGACAGGCGTCGGCCCATGCGGGGCCTGCAAGCAGGCAGAGGAGAATGGTGAAGCGCATGAGATCAGCGTGGCGTCTGGGCGCGCGATGGTCAAGCGTCACATGGGCCGGTCGAACACCGGATTGGTCCATGCACGCTTGCCCGCAGCGTCTATGATGGTGGCGCGCAGCCACGGGCTGCCTGCGAACCGGTCCAGCGGCAATGTGGCATGGGTGAGCGCATCGCCCCGGACACAAGCGGACGCGGTGCCTTGGCCCTGAACGATAACCGAGATGGCGGCGGAACATTCGATGGTGACAGTGTCTTTGGTCCAGTGGACGCCGTGGAATTCGGGGCCTGTTGAGGCATAAAAGTGACCCGCTTTCAGCGCGACAAGCAAGGCGTCGGGATCGAGGCTGTCGGCCTTGACCATGACCCAGCCGCCAAAGGCGTCAGGTGTGCTGAAATGCGCGTCGTCCGTGGCACAAAGCGTCAGCTGTCGTCCTTCGCTCAGCAATTGATCGAGGGTGTAGAACCCGTGAGGCCGGTCGCAGTCGACGGCACAGCCGTGGTTGTAGATTTCGACAGCATGGGCGGCGTCGATGCTGCGGGCATCTGCGGTGGTCAGGCCGGACCATTCCGGATGCGCCACGGCGACAAAGGCACCCGCGTCGCGGGCACGCCGGGCGATTTGGGCCCCGGTTTCCTGATCTGGAATAGGCCGGAAACTTGGCGCGTTCGAAGGTGCGAAATCAGGTGGCAGCCCTACAGCGAGGATATGCCACAGCTCGCCGTTTTCCATCGCACCCGAGTGCAGTTCGGCCCCAAGGATCGTGGTGAAGTCGTCCGAGCGGTAAGGCGTCGTGTCCACGATTGGATAGTCAAAGGGGCCGACAAAGTGGTCGGTCAGCGCAATGAAATCATAGCCTTCGGCGCGGTAACGGCGGCAGACCTCGTCCGGGGGCAATGCCCCGTCGGACCGGGTGGAATGGGTATGCAGATTGCCGCGGTAGAACTGGCCGGGCAGGGCAAAGATATCTGTGGGCATGGGACGGGTCCTGATGGTCTGCTGCTGCATTAGCGCCATCGCAGCTGTTCATGGCAAGCAGATGACGTATCAGACCGTGCGCAAACCGGGTTGCGCAATTGCAAAGGGCCACCGGTACGAGACCGGCGGCCCCATTGTTGTCACATCCAGCTGGCGGGGACATAGGCATAGGCGTCCCCCGAGGTGACGACGCGGCCAAAGCCGGGGAAGGGCAGGTGGCTGCCCGCCACCAGCATTTTGTCCGCCGATATCTGGTCGAGCAGTGCCCGCCGCGAGGCTGCGGCCTGCGCCGAATCCACGTCAAAGCCAAAGCGGGTGTCAGGCAGAGCGAGGTGCAGCACCGAATTGTGGATTGTATCCGCAATCATCATCAGTTGCTGGTCGCCACCGTCGATGGACAGCGCTGCGTGGCCGGGGGTGTGACCGGGGACCAGTTGCATCGTGATGCCCGGCGCGACCTCTGTCCCATCGGCCACGGGACGGACGCGATCGGCATAGGACGCGTACATGGTTTGCGCGATCTGGAACAGGCCTTGGGCCTCCTCCGGCGCCTGCGCCATCATACCTGCATCCCCCCAAAAGCCGAACTCGACCTCGGAGATGATCACTTCGGCGTTGGCGAAAATCGCGCCGTCACCGCCGATCATCCCGCCAATGTGGTCGGGGTGCGCGTGGGTGACGATGATGGTGTCCACGTCGTCGGTGGTAATGCCCAGTGCCGCCAGCGCGTCAAAGGTGCGGCCAAAGCCCGGCCCAAGAATATCCACCGCGCCCATGCCCGCGTCGATCAGAATTGTGCGGTCGTCCGATTGCAGCAGGAATGCGGTGACCGGGGCAGGCAGCGCGTCGCCGGTGATGCCACCTGCGGCAAGGGCCGCGTCAATCTCGCCTTGATCCGGTCCGGAGAAGAATCCCTTGGCCAGACCCGCCATGCCATCAAACAGGGCCGTGATGCGGTACGCGCCCAAAGGGGCGTCGAACATGGCCGGTGCGGCCTTGGGCGTGGCGTGGGCGGCCGCCAGCGTTGCCCCGGCAGACAGGGTAGTGATCGCGGGCGCGGCAAGCAGACCTGCGCCAAAGGCGCGGCGGGTGAACATGGGCATATGATCTCTCCTATATTTAATTCGTATACGAACTAATCCAGCACGAATATACAGAAGTCAAGCCTTTCCAAGGCTGACATAAGTCTTTAGCGTCCGATGGCTATGAAAGACGCAAAAGACATCGCTCATCTCACAAGCCTGCTGTGCTTTAATGCCTATGCGCTGAACCGTGCGTTTGGCCGGTACTATCAGGCGGCGTTTGGTGAGACGGGGCTAACCTACCCGAAATTCGTCATCCTGACCGCGTTGAACGAAGCCGGGCCCATGACCGTGTCGGAACTGTCCGCGCGGGCGGCGGTGGAGCCGAACACGCTGTCGCCGCTGTTGAAAAAGATGGCGTCGTTCGACCTCATCACCCGGCAGCGCGCCGAAGAAGACGAGCGCCGCGTGGTGCTTGCCATTGCAGACACCGGTCGCGCGGTTCTGGCGCGGGCCCATGCGGTGGTGATGCAGGGATTTGAGGATTTGGGGCTTGATGCTGATGCGGTAGAGCAGGCCGTGCAGTTCATGCAACAGGCGCGCGGCAATGTGGACGCGGCAAAGCCGCCGCGCCTTAGCCTTGATGATCTGAAATAGCGCTGGCGCGTGCTACGGCTCAGCCTGCCATCCAGCCGTTGAATGTCGCAATCGCCTGCTCTGCAAAGACGTGGGGGTCACGCGGATTGTCATGTTCGGCAATCCACAGCACGTCGCCTGCCTCGGCCTTGATCGCCGCGATCAACGCGGGCCAGTCCACGGTGCCGTCACCCAAACCGGACCAGCCATCCTGATCAGCGTTTTCGCCTTTGGGCGCGATGTCCTTGACGTGGACCGCTGTCATGCGACTGCCGTATTTGCCGATCCACGCCGCCGGGTCCGCACCACCGCGAATGATCCATGCGATATCCGCCTCCCATGCCATGTCCGGCGCATCAGAAAGGATGACGTCCATGCCGGTGCTGCCGTCGCGCAGTGGGACAAATTCAAAGTCGTGGTTGTGCCACGCAAAGCCAAACCCCGCATCAGCACAGCGCCGGTGCAGCGCGCCCAGTTCGCGGGCCAGCGCGGCGTAACCGGTCCTGTCGTCAGGCCGTTTGGTTGCATCGAGATAGGGCGCGATTATCGTCTTGACGCCCAAGGTGCGGGCCACATCCGCGCAGCCGTCGAAATCCCTGCGCAGATCGGCAAGGCCGAAATGCCCTAACGGCATGGTCAGGCCAGCCTCGTCCAGCGTGGCGCGGACCGCTTGCGGGTCGGAATAGGCCCCGCCGAACCCTTCGACATGGGCGTATCCCATGGCGGCCAGATCAGTGAGAAAGGCGGAGAGGGTGGGCACGTTGCGTGCCGAGTAGAGTTGTAAGCCGAATGGGGTCATGGCTTGGACCTGTGGTGCCGCGTACGGACTTCTGTTTGAGGAAACCAGTGGCGCGGATGCGCGTGAGTTTTGTCTCACGCGGGGGCGCGTTTGTCCAATTGCGATCAGACAGAGACGGCGGCGTGCAGCCTGTCGCGTTCAATGTCGCCCGCCCGCCCGCTGAGTTTCTCGGCGCCGCGTTCGAGGACAAGGAACCGATCCCCGAGGTCAAAGGCAAAGTCAAAGAACTGTTCGACCAGCACGATGGCCATGTCGCCGCGTGTGCGCAGTTGGCCGATCACTTCTCCGATCTGTTTGATGATGTTTGGCTGAATGCCTTCTGTCGGCTCGTCAAGCAGCAAGAGTTTGGGCCGCGTGATCAACGCGCGGGCGATGGCCAGTTGCTGTTGCTGCCCGCCGGACAGATCGCCACCCCGGCGGCTGAGGAAATCCTTGAGGATCGGGAACAGATCAAAGATCTCATCCGGCAAGTGATGCTGGTCGCGGGGCAGACAGGCAAAGCCCGTCTCGAGGTTTTCGCGCACGGTGAGGAAGGGGAAAATCTCCCGCCCCTGCGGGACATAGGCCACGCCTTTCTGGGCAAGCGCGTGGGCGGAGGTTTTGCCGATATCCTCACCGTCGAGCGTGTAGCTGCCGCCTGACCGGGGATGCGTGCCCGAGATGGCCTTGAGCAGCGATGTCTTGCCCACGCCGTTCGTGCCCATGACGCATGTCACCTCACCCACCGCAGCGGTCATGTCTACACCGTTCAGGATTTGGCTGCCCCCATAGTGCAGCGTGAGATTTTCGAGATGGAGGAGGTCAGCGGCCAAGATACACCTCAATGACTTTCTCGTCCGATGTGACGCGATCAAGCGTGCCTTCGGCCAGCACCGACCCTTCGTGCAGGACGGTGACCTTGCAATCGAGCCGTCGGACGAATTCCATGTCATGTTCGACAACCACCACGGCGCGGGTCTTGGCCGCCTCAACAAGCAGAGCTGTGGTGTGTTCGCGTTCGGCAGGCGTCATTCCGGCGGCAGGTTCGTCCACGAGCAACAGTTGCGGGTCCTGTGCCAGCAGCATCCCAATCTCGAGCCATTGTTTCTGCCCGTGGCTGAGTTCACCTGCCTTGCGGTGCAGGGCGGCCTCAAGTCCGATTTCCTGCGCGATCTCGGCCACTTTGCCGTGATCCTGTGCGCTTGCCCTAAAGCGCAGGACCGACAGGGGGCTGCGGTTTTTGCGCAGCGCGAGCATGAGGTTGTCGGCCACGCTCTGGTCTTCGAACACTGTGGGGCGCTGGAATTTGCGGCCAACACCGGCTTGGGCAATCTGGCTTTCGGACATAGCGAGCAGGGACTGGGATTTGTCACCCCAAAGCACGCGGCCCGCGTCAGGCTTGGTCTTGCCGGTGATGATGTCCATGAAAGTTGTCTTTCCGGCACCATTGGGTCCGATCACGGCGCGCATCTCTGCTTGCCCGATCTGAAAGCTCAGATTGTTTATGGCGCGGAAGCCGTCGAATGAGACAGAGACGCCGGAAACCTCGAGAAGAGTGCTCATGTCTCGGCCTCCTTCTCGCGCAGGGCACCTGGGTCGGGGCCAAGGTCCGCGCCGTGGCGATTGGGCGTGGTGCGGCGTTCAATGATGACGATGAGACCGCCGATGCCCTTGGGGGCAAAGAGGGTGACGGCGACAAAACTGAGGCCCAGCAGGATCGTCCACCAGTCGACCCATTGGATCGTGTAGGGCCCGAGGTTGATATCCGGGGCCTGACCGCCGGTGAACCATGTGGACAACAGCGATACGAAAGCGGCCCCGATCACCGCCCCATAGAGCCTGCCGCGCCCGCCGATGGCGACCCAGACAGCGAGGTAGATGGAGGCGATAGGGGCAATTTCGGCGGGGTTGATGATGCCGGCCTGCGGGTAGTAGAGCGCGCCTGCGATACCGGCAATCACTGCCGTGACGGTGAAGATGAAGAGCTTGTACGCCTCCACCGAGTAGCCGAGGAACCGCACCCGCGCCTCGTCATCGCGTATGGCGCGCAGGACCGAGCCGAACTTGCCCGAAACGATCCACGCGCAAAAGAGGTAGCCAAGGCCGAGGGCGGCAGCCGAGGCCCAGAGGAACCACATGGACACGGTGGATTGCGGTACGTCACCAAGGCCGGGGAGGTTTTGCAGGCCCGAAAGGCCGTTATTGCCCCTTAGACCGCTGTCATTCTGGAACAGGTAAAGCGCGAGGGCGAGCGTCATGGCCTGCGTGAGGATCGACAGATACACGCCTGTGACCCGGCTGCGAAAGGCAAGCCAGCCAAAGACAAGCGCGATGAGGCCGGGGACAAGCACAACGGCGGCCAGTTGCAGCGGCAGCGAGTGGGCGACGGCCCAGATCGGGGGAAACTCGGATGCGCCGACCACACCGAAAATCTGCGCGGCGATCCCATCGGAGATTTCCTGTGGCGTTGGTGGCAGCGGGGCCTGAGCAAGGCTTTCAACCACGATAAGTTCGGTGCGGGCATACATCAGCCACATGCCGATGGCGTAGCCGCCGATGCCAAAGAACGCCATGTGACCGAGCGACAGGATGCCGGTGTAACCCCAGACCAGATCCATGGCGAGGGCGACGAGACAGAGGCACAGCGTTTTGCCCAGCGTTTTGACGAAGCTGGTGGAGATTACGCCGATGCCAAACCCTTCGGCAAGGATCGTGATGCCAAGTGTGAAGAGCGCGAGGCAGCCGATAAAGATCAGCACGGATGGGTGGCGTTGGACGAGAGGTTTTGCGCCGCCTGACGGCGTCGCCAAACGCGGGGGCTCTGCCCCCGCACCCCCGGAGTATTTGGAAAGAGAAGAAGGGGCGGTGTCGGTCATGGGTTATGCCTCGGCCGCGCGGCCCTTGAGGGCGATGATGCCCTTGGGCCGGAACTGAATGAAGAGGATGATAAAGAGGATCATGTAGGTTTGAGCAGCAAGCGTGTTGGACGGGTTAAGGAATTCGATCCCCTTTTGCAGCGTCCCGACCATAGTGGCACCCAGCAGGGTGCCCCAGATATTGCCCACGCCGCCCACGACCACGGTCATGAAGGATTGGACGATATAGTCCGCGCCCATTTCGGAGGTGACCTTGGCGTAAAGGCCGATCGCCACGCCTGCGATGCCCGCGATGCCAGAGCCGAAGCCGAAGGTGAGCATATTGATGCGGTCGGGGTTGATGCCCATGGAGGCGGCCATGCGCGGGTTTTGGGTGACGGCGCGCACTTCGAGCCCCAGCCGCGTGCGGTTCATGACAAACAGGAACAGCGCAAGGAATGTCAGCGCCAGCACGAAGATTGCGATGCGGATGTAGCTGATCGAGACGATGTCGTTGATGACCCATGACCCGTCGAGCCAGCCGGGTGCGGTCAGGGGGCGGGCCTGCGTGCCGAAGATGTTTTTGGCCAATTGTTGCAGTGCGATGGAGATTCCGAAGGTGGCCAGCAGCGTTTCCAGCGGGCGATGGTAGAGCCAGCGGATCACCAGACGTTCCATGGCAACGCCTGCGCCGAACGTAACAGCAAAAGCCAGCGGCAGGGCCACAAGGATCGAGAGCGTGTAGTCGGGGATAAAAAGCTGGACCACGTAGCCGGTGTAGGCGCCCATCATGATGAACTCGCCATGGGCCATATTGATCACGCCCATCACGCCGAAGGTGATGGCAAGGCCGATGGCGGCCAGAAAGTAGATCGAGGCGAGGCTGAGCGCATCAAGTGCGAGGTCCGCAGTCTGGTTGAAGGCCACGGCGGCTTCAATGTCGTCGAGAGCAGCCTGGGCTGCGGTCGCGACGCGGGGTGGAGCACCGATGAACACCTCAAAGAAGGTAACGGCACCGAGGGCCGCGCGGACCGTCTCATCTGTCACCAGAGGATCAGCGGCACCGTTCCGGGCGAGGGCGGCGTAGGCTTTGAGCCGGGCTGCATCATTGTCGAGCGTGGCAATCTGGATGCCTGCGACGGTCGTGCCGTTGATGTTGTCGATCAGAGTCTGACGAATGGTAGAGGCGTCGGTGCGCGCAGGCGCATCGCCTGCACTGACCATGAGGTCATAGGCGTCTGCCACGCCGAGCGTGTCCGCGCCGGGGATCAGGATCACGGCACCTTTGGGGGCGGTTTCGGCGTACTCCACGCGGGTCGTCACCAGCGGGTTGAGCGCGGCGCGCACATCGACGCCAAGGTCGCCTTTGAACCCTACGATGGCGGCGATGCGGGTGTCGTCATCGTCGTCGAAGCGGATGGTGAGCAGCCGTTCCAGCCGGGTCTTGCGGGCCTTGATCTGGATGTTGGGTTCGCTGTCGATGGCGGCACGCAGGGCGGCGAGGTGCGAGGCTTCTGCGTCGCGTTCGATCGCATCAAGTGCTGTCGTGCGCGTGTTGGGGTCCGGGTCGGACAGTTGGAACTGCACCAGAGCGGCGGCGATCATGCCGCGGATGCCCGAGTTGGGTTTGAGTTGTTTGTAGGCGTTCTTCTCGGCTGTTCCGATCTCGGACCCGTCTGACACGTCGAACAGGCGCAGCTGCCTGTTCTCAATCTCTTCGGCAAAGACGAAGACTGCGGTGTCTTTGTTGAACCACATTTCCTTGTCCTGCCAGCGTTGCAGAACAACTTGCGCCTCTGCCATGCCGGAGGCGGCAAGCGCGTCGATGGCGGGGCCGATGGATTTGCGGGAAGATTTGGCGATGATCTCGCCATGGGTCTGCAAAAGCTGCTGGATTGGCGCGTCCAGTTGTTGCGCGCCTGCGCCCATGGGCATCACGGCCACTGCGCAGAACAAAAAAAGGCGGCAGAGCCAGAGCATGAGTCAGACCTTTGGGAGAGCGGCAAGGTGGCACCCGAGGACCGAGGGAGGAGATAAGACCCCCGGGTGCCGGTCGTTTGCGACGGATCAGTAGTTGGACTTGATCTGCACGCAGGTCTCGGTTTCGGTGTTGTACATACCGCAGCCCAGTGTCGCCCAGTCGGACTTCAGCACGGCGCTTTCCGGCAGGAAGTCGGTCCAGGCGTCGCCCGGCACTTCTACGGTCTGGGAGATGATGTCAAACTGGCCGTCTTCCTGAATCTCGCCGATCAGGACGGGTTTGGCCAAGTGATGGTTCGGCAGCATCACGGCGGTCCCACCTGTGAGGTTCGGGAACTCTTGGCCGTACATGGCCGTACGGACAGCGTCCACGTCGGTTGTCCCTGCCTCGGTGGCCGCATTCACCCACATGTTGAAGCCGATGTAATGCGCCTCCATCGGGTCGTTGGTTACGCGGTCTTCGCCCATGCGAGCTTTCCATGCTTCAACCCATGCCTCGTTGGCGTCGGATTCGGCGGACTGGAAGTAGTTCCATGCCGCGAGGTGACCGACAAGGTTGGAGGTGTCGAGACCGGCAAGCTCTTCTTCGCCCACGGAAAAGGCGACAACGGGGATGTCGTCGGCGCTGATACCGGCGGCAGCCAGTTCCTTGTAAAAGCCTACATTTGCATCACCGTTGATGGTGGAGATCACGCCGACCTTTTTGCCGTCGGCACCCAACGCCACGACGTCAGCCACAATCTTGGACCAGTCGGAGTGCCCGAAGGGGGTGTAGTTCACAAAGATGTCTTCCTCGGCGATGCCTTTGTCTTTCAGGTACGCCTCAAGGATGTTGTTGGTGGTGCGGGGATAGACATAGTCCGTGCCCAGCAATGCGAATTTCTCGACCTCAAGCTCTTCGAGGAAGTAGTCGGTGGCCGGGATGGCCTGCTGGTTTGGCGCGGCACCGGTGTAGAACACGTTTTTCGACGATTCTTCGCCCTCGTATTGCACAGGATAGAACAGGAGGCCGTTCAGTTCCTCGATCACGGGCAGAACGGATTTGCGGCTGACAGATGTCCAGTTGCCAAAGATCACGTCGACCTCGTGCACGGTCAGCAACTCGCGTGCTTTTTCAGCAAAAAGCGGCCAGTCAGAGGCCGGGTCAACCACAACCGCCTCAAGCTCACAGCCCAGAACGCCGCCCTTTTCGTTTTGCTGTTCGACCAGCATTTCCATCGTGTCTTTGAGCGTCGTTTCCGAGATCGCCATGGTGCCGGACAGCGAATGCAGCACGCCCACCTTGATAGGAGCGTCGCAGGCATAGGCAGCGCCAGCGCTGGCAATCAGCACAGCAGCAGTGCTGGACAGGAGTTTACGGGTCATCTTTGTTCCTCACGTTACGCGCGTCAGGGGGCTTGCAGCGTGGGGCGGGACCCCTCATATGCCTCTGACGCAATCTATTGCGGCGTGCGACGGCCAAACGGTTTCCTAGGCCAGGTCGTCGTACGTGTTCCTCCGGACACCAAAGGCGCCCGCTTCAGGTGGTAGGTGGGAAAGCGCGCAGGCAGGAGTCGTTTCCGGCCAAATCGGCCCGACACGTCAAAAGCGGCGCACAATTATTACGCGCATCTGCCGAAACAGCTTAATCATTATGCGGTCTGCTATCGAAATGCAGGCGGATCAGCTGTCCAGCAGCATCTCGGTGCAGGACATGAGGTGCCATTTTGCCCGCATACGCGCCTGTTTGGCCCGGTCGGGGCGGTCGCTGAAGGTGGCGATTGTCAAAAGAGAGGCATGGGCCAGCTTGGATTCGATCCGGTGGTGCAAGGCGTCACGTTCCTGTCCTTGGGCCAATGTCGCGTCGAGCAGCGTGAGAAAGGTCAGCCGCTGCCCTTCGTAGTCGGGGGCGGCGGGGTCATTCACCAACCATGCGTGTTCCATCTGTGCTGACATGCGCCCGGCGCACCCGGCAAAGGTTTGCACAAGATCAGGACTGGCCAGCGTTGGGGTGGCCATTGAGGCTGTGATGATGCCTGCGAAAGATAGTGTTTTTATTCTGCTCACATCTTGAGCATGTCTGCAAAATTTCCGCCTGACAAGCGTGCGTTCTGAAAACTTTTAGGGGTTGGGTGTGGTGGCAACAGCAAAGCGCGCTTCGACACGGCTTGGGACGCGGCAACAGCCTGATTGGCGTTTCGCACGTGGTGCATCGTGTCTGCTTGGTGGTTAGGTGTCGCGGCGCAGCGTTCATTCCGTTTTGCACGCAGTTCAAACAGCGGGCGGTGCTGGTGCAGGGTGCACAAGACTGTCCAAGACGGATGTAGAGAAGTGGCTGGGATGGTAGGACTCGAACCTACAACCTACTGTACCAAAAACAGTTGATCTACCAATTGATCTACATCCCAACGTGCGCCGGTTGATACGCCGCGTTTTGATCGTGTTCAAGCCCTGATCTTTCGAAAAATTCAGGCTGAGATTTATTCTTCTCTTAAGGTCTCGCGGTTGAGCAAATCTTCGTTTGCGCCGTCCTCGCGTTCTTGGTTCACGATGGCCTCCAACGCCGCCTCGTCCGTGGCTTGGACGTCCTGTGCTGCGACCTCTGGCACAGGGGCTGGGGCGGCTGGTTTTGGCGCTGGGGCGTCGGCGTCCACCTCACCCACACCCAAGACGCGCAGGGTGGTTTCCGGCATTACGATGCCTTCGGCGTCAAAGGCGGCAATGCACAGTCGCCACGCCTCGCTGCGCGCTTTGAGGAACGAAGTCTCGTGTTGCGCGATCCATGCGGCGACCTTGATGATGACGGCGCTGTCGCCCAACTCTTCGATCCAGACGGAGGGTTCGGGCGCATCCAGCACAAAGGGCAGGGCGCGCACGGTGTCCAGCGCCAGCGCCTGCGCACGGGCCAGATCGGTGTCGTAGGCCACGCCCAGATCAATCAGGAACCGGCGTTCATCATTGCGGGTGTAGTTGACGATTCGGCTTTTGAAGACGGTGGCGTTGGGGATGCGGATGTGGTTGCCATCAAAGCTGAGCAGGATGGTGGCGCGGGACGTCAGGCGGATGACTTTGCCAATGTCGCCTTCGATTTCGATGGTGTCATTGGGGCGGAACGGCTGGCGGATCGACAGCATGATTGAGGCGATAAAGTTCTCGACGGTGTCGCGGACGGCAAAACCAATGGCCAGACCCACAATACCGGCAGCGCCGAGGATTGTCCCCAAAAGCGCTGTCGCGCCAAGGATATCAAGGGCAATGACCACGCCACCCACAAGAAACAGGATGCGAATGACCTGCCGGTAGATGTCCGCGATAAATGCGTTGGGCGCGATCCTGTCCCACGGATAACGCAGGCGCGCGATCACCACACCCAAAGCAGTCACGAGCACGAAGGCAAGCAGGGCCACAGTGGCCAGCGGCAACAGGGCCACCATCTGCTGCATCCGCGCCATAAAGCGATCCACGGCAGGGTTCAGTCGGGCGACCACGTCCGTTGTCTCTGCCACTTCGTTTTCGATGGCGACAACGCCTGCGACCCTGCCAACCAGTTCGTTGAGGCGTTCGGCGGTGGCGGCGTCCACGGTTGTGCCGCGCAGGGTCACAATACCCGAAGAGACGGTCACAGTGACCTCTTCGTAGCCTTCCAGCTCGCCAAGGATGTCGCGTATGCGCACGGCAATGGCGGCGTCTTGGGTGGCGCTGTCTTCGACTGCGATGGTGCCGCTGGGTTGATCGGCAGTCTGTGCCGCGAGGCCGAGCGGCAGACACAGAAACAGGACAAGGCAAAACGCGCGGATCATGTCGCGACCTCCAGCAGGATGGCACCGTCACGCGCACCACGGGCAACCGCGTCATGGGCGCTGTGGCAGTCCGCGAGGGCAAAGATTTGCGCCACGGGGCTGTCCAGCGCGCTATCTGACAGGGCATCGTGCAGCTTGGATATCGCGGTGGCGCGCTGTTGTGGTGGCAGGATATAGATTAGGATGATGTCCAGCTTGGCCGCCTTGAACAGCATTGGACCAAAGGGGATCGTGGGGGTCATGTCCCGCGCAGAGCCATAGGCACAGATGGTGCCGTTGGGTGCGATCACCTCGGCATCCGTGGCCGCGTTCAGGCCGTATTCCACCTCGACAATCCGGTCCACAGGCGCGTCGCCATTGGCGGCCAGCACCTTTTGGGCAAGTTCGTCGCTGTCAAAGTCGACCACATGATGCGCACCGGCACGGGTGCAGCGGTCAAGCCCGGCCCCGCGCGCCGTTGCAATCACCTGTGCGCCGCCCCAGCGCGCCAGTTGCACGGCAAGGTGGCCAACCGTCCCAGAGCCGCCTTGGATCAACAGGGTTTTGCCCGCGACGTCGCCGCCTCCGAACACGGCGTGCGCTGCGGTCAGGCCGGGGATGCCAAGCGTTGCGCCCACCGTTGCGGACACACCGTCGGGCAGGGGGACGGCTTGCACTTCGGGCAGGCAGATATGCGTGGCGGCGGTGCCAAAGGGGCGTTGCCACTGCCCGTTCCAGATCCAGACAGACTGGCCGATCCGGTCTTGTGGCACGCCATCGCCCACGGCGACGACCCTGCCAGCACCGTCGCTGTGCGGCACGATCAGGTCAAAGGGTGGCTTGGTCACGCCCGGGCGCGCACCCGCGCGCGCCTTGATATCAGAGGGATTGACCCCGGAATGGCTGATTTCGACCAGCACTTCACCCGGTGCAGGGTCTGGTGTGGGCAAGTCTGTCAGCGCAAGGACGTCAGCAGGAGCGCCAAAGCGCGAATAGGTAATGGCGTGCACGGCAATAGGCTTTTCTTTGGAATCCGGGTTGCGGGTCAGATTAGCGCAGAGGCGCGCAGATGAAAGGCCGTTGTGACCGGATCAGTTGCGCAATTCATCAATGGCCACACCCCACAGGCGTGCCTTGGGGGCCCAGCCGCGATATCCGCCCGAGGAAACGCGGCACCATTCCGGCCCGCATTTTCCAAGACGCGCGATCACGCCTGCCTCAAGCGCTGCGGTTACGGGCGCGTTGGTGTCGGGGCGGGTGCGCAGGGTCAGCATGTCTTGTTCGACCAAAACAGTGCGGCTGCCCGACAACAAAGAATAATGTACCCAGCCCCCCATGCCGTCACGGTCTTCGACCCGGCGCCAATGGCCATGTTCGGCGGTAATCCGCAGGGGCATGTCCCGGCGCTGGAACACCCAGTCAATCCGGTGGGTGAGCGAGGGGCCTCGACGCACATTGCCTTCGGCAGCCTTGAGCGACACGTAACGGGGCAGGGGCAGATTGGTCACAGGGCCGGTATCGCGCGCCGCAGCAGGCAGCGCGACAAGCATCACGGTCAGACACAGGCACAGCCTGCACAAATATCCCCACATGGTGACGGGCCTACTCATCTCTCGCCTCTTGATGCGGCCGAGGTTCTTGTGCCTCGTGCTCACATCCGCCACCATGCCAGTCATGGGCCGTGAGGCCAAGCGCGGGGAGGGCGTCGATGCCAAAGGAACGTCTGAGTGTTGTCGTTACGCGACGGTTGCCGGATGAAGTTGAGACGCGGCTGAGCGAGCTGTTCGACGTGCGGTTGCGCGAAGACGATGCGCCGATGTCGCGCAACGACATTGTGGAAGCGATGAAGACGGCGGATGTGCTGGTGCCGACGATCACCGACACTGTGGATGCCGCGATGATCGGACAGGCGGGGGACCGCCTGAAACTGATCGCCAATTACGGTGCAGGGGTCGACAATATCGACGTGGCCACCGCGCGGCAGCGCGGCATTCTGGTGTCCAACACGCCCGGCGTGCTGACGGATGACACCGCGGATATGACCATGGCGCTGATCCTCGCCGTGACGCGCCGCATCCCCGAAGGGCTTGCGGCCATGCAGGGCGATGACTGGTCCGGCTGGGCACCCACCGCGTTCCTCGGGGGGCGGGTTGCGGGGCGCAGGCTGGGCATCCTTGGCATGGGCCGGATTGGACAGGCGGTGGCGCGCCGGGCGGCGGCGTTCGGGATGCAGGTGCATTACCACAACCGCAAGCGCCTGCGCCCCGAAACCGAGGCCGCGCTGGATGCGACCTATTGGGAAAGCCTCGACCAGATGGTGAGCCGCATGGATGTGGTCAGCGTGAACTGCCCGCATACGCCGTCCACGTTCCACCTGATGAACGCGCGGCGTCTGAAACTGATGAAACCGGACGCGGTGATCGTGAACACGTCACGCGGGGAGGTGATCGACGAAAACGCCCTGACGCGGATGTTGCGTGCAGGTGAAATCGCCGGTGCCGGGCTGGATGTGTACGAGCAGGGACGGGAGGCGAATCCCCGCCTGCGCGAACTGAAGAACGTGGTACTGTTGCCGCATATGGGGTCCGCCACCCGGGAAAGCCGGATCGAAATGGGCGAAAAGGTCATCATCAACATCAAAACGTTCGATGACGGCCACCGCCCACCGGATCAGGTGGTGCCCTCAATGCTGTGACGGATCGGACAACGGTGCGTTTTCCGATCAGGAATTTTTGTAAAATTCTTTTGCGCCCAAGGAGGACCCCATGCGCTTTTGCCTGACTGTTGCCCTCACCCTGATTGCCAATGCCGCGATTGCGCAGGAGACGGCAGATGCCGTGCAGCCCGAGGGCAGCACCTCCGGTTCGGCGGCCGTGTTGTCGGAGGCGGCGGCCGCCGCGCAAGCTGCGAAAGACGCAGGCACGCCGGTATCCGCCCAAAGCTACATGGTCGTGGCGGCGAACCCGCTGGCTGTTCAGGCGGGGGTCGATGTGCTGGCCGAAGGCGGGACTGCCGCAGACGCGATGGTGGCTGTGCAGGCGGTGCTGGGTCTGGTGGAACCGCAGTCCTCGGGCCTGGGCGGGGGTGCGTTTCTGGTTTGGTATGATGCTGCGCGCGGCGCATTGACGACGCTGGACGGGCGCGAAACAGCGCCGTTGGCGGCCACGCCGCGGTTGTTTCAGGACGACGCGGGCGAACCTCTGAAATTCTTTGATGCGGTCGTGGGTGGGCGGTCTGTCGGGACCCCCGGTACACCTGCGCTGCTTGAGGCGTTGCATGAACGCTGGGGCAATCAGCCATGGGCGGGGCTGTTCGATGATGCAATTGATCTGGCGGATGGTGGCTTTGCCGTGTCGCCGCGCCTTGCCGGGTTGGTGGAGCGTGACGCCGAACGCCTGTCACGCTTTGCCGATACCTCGGCCTATTTCCTGCCTGGCGGCACGCCGTTGCAGGTGGGCGACACGCTGACCAACACAGCCTATGCGCAGACATTGCGGGCCATTGCCGCAAGCGGGACGGACGCGTTTTACACTGGACAGATTGCTGCGGATATCGTGGCAACCGTCGCGGGCGCCGACGGCAATCCCGGCGTGCTGTCTGAACTTGATCTGGCAGTTTACCGGGTCAAAGAGCGGGCACCGGTCTGCGCCGCCTATCGTGGCCATGATGTCTGTGGCATGGGCCCTCCGTCCTCAGGGGCGCTGACCGTCGGTCAGATACTGGGCATGTTGGACAGCTACGACCTCGCCGCACTGGGGGCCGAAAATCCCGAAAGCTGGCGGTTGATCGGGGATGCCTCGCGGTTGGCCTTTGCGGACCGGGGGCGGTACATGGCCGACAGCGACTTTGTGCCCATGCCGACGGCGGGGTTGGTAGACCCGGCCTATCTTGCCGAACGTGCCGGACTGCTGTCCGGTGACGCCGCACTGGCAGAGGTGTCACCGGGAGCGCCGGCTTTCGATCATGCGCTGAACTGGGCGGATGATGAAAGCATTGAGCTGCCTTCGACCTCGCATATCTCCATCGTCGACAGTTTTGGCAATGTGGCGTCGATGACGACAACCATCGAGAACGCGTTTGGCTCACGCCTGATGACCAACGGGTTCCTGCTGAACAACGAGTTGACGGATTTCAGCTTTCGCACCCAGAGCGACGGCGTGCCGATTGCGAATGCGCTGGCACCGGGCAAACGCCCGCGGTCGTCCATGTCGCCGACCATCGTTATGAAAGACGGCGCACCGGTGCTGGCCGTGGGCTCGCCCGGCGGCAGCCGCATCATTGGCTACACCGCCAAAACGATCATTGCGCATCTGGATTGGGGGATGGATGTGCAACAGGCTGTCGATCTGCCTCATGCTGTGAACCGGTTTGGCACGTATGACGTGGAGGCCGGCACGACGGCAACAGAGCTTGCCCCGGCGCTTGAGGCCATGGGATACGAGGTGAACATGCGCGATCTGACTTCGGGCCTGCACGCCATCGCCATTGGTGACGGTCTGCAAGGCGGGGCCGATCCGCGTCGCGAGGGGATTGCGCTGGGCGATTGAGCCCTGACGCCATGAGGGAGGACATGCATGGCACAAGCCATTGATCTGCCACGCAATGAAGCGGGCATTGCCACTGCGCTGGGTGTTTTGAAACAGCGTTTTGGCGATCAGTTTCAGACCGGGCAGGCCATTCGGGACCAACACGCCCACACAACCACATGGATCAGAGCGCAGGCACCGGATGCGGTGGTCTTTCCGGCGTCGACCCAAGACGTGTCAGAGATCGTGAAGATCTGTGCCACACACAAGGTGCCGATCATCCCTTTTGGTACGGGCACCTCGCTTGAGGGGCATGTGAATGCCCCCGCGGGCGGCATTTCGGTCGATATGAGCCGGATGGACAAAATACTGGCCGTTCATGCCGAAGACCTCGACTGTGTAGTTCAGCCGGGTGTGACGCGAGAGGATCTGAACACCCATTTACGGGACCGAGGGCTGTTTTTTCCGATTGATCCCGGCGCCAATGCGTCACTCGGAGGGATGGCGGCGACGCGGGCATCGGGCACCAATGCGGTGCGCTACGGAACGATGAAGGACAATGTGCTGAGCCTAGAGGCCGTCATGGCTGATGGCCGCGTGATCCGCACTGCGCAAAGAGCCAAAAAGACCTCTGCCGGATATGACATGACCCGGTTGCTGGTGGGCTCAGAAGGCACACTGGGCCTGATCACTGAAATCACGCTGAAGCTGCAAGGCATACCGGAGGCTATTTCGGCGGCGCGGATGTCCTTTCCGTCGATTGATGCGGCCTGTCGGGCGGTGATGACGACGATTCAGTACGGGATTCCGGTGGCGCGGATCGAACTGATGGACGAACTGAACGTGAAGGCCGCCAACGCCTATGCCAAGCTCGACCTGCCCGAAACGCCGCTGTTGCTGCTGGAATTCCACGGATCCGACCGGGGTGTGATTGAACAGGCGGAGATGTTCGGGTCCATTGCAGAGGATGTGGGCGGCACCGATTTCGCAACCACCGCCACGGCGGAGGAGCGCAACAGGCTGTGGAAGGCGCGGCACGATCTGTACTGGGCGACGCTGCAATTGCGGCCCGGTGCGCAAGGCATTTCGACGGATGTGTGCGTGCCCATCTCACGGCTGGCCGAGGCGGTGACAGGGGCGCAGGACAAGGCGGCGGAACTGGGCCTGCTGGCCCCGATTGTCGGCCATGTGGGCGATGGGAATTTCCACAGCCTCGTTCTGATCGACATGGAAGATGCCAGTGAAATCGAACGCGCCGAAACGTTCACCGCCTTTCTCGCCGACGAGGCGATCCGGATGGATGGCACCTGCACCGGCGAACACGGGATCGGACAGGGCAAGATGCCCTATCTGGTCAAGGAACTGGGGGCCACAACAGAATTCATGTCCGCCATCAAGGGCGCGCTGGACCCGCAGGGGATCATGAACCCCGGCAAGATTTTCGGCCCGCGCCGTGACTAGGCGTCTTATCGCTTGGGTGTTGGCCAGTTGTTGTGCGGTCACGGGCGCGCTGGCCGATGAGACGGCGCGCTACCGCGTTGAGATTGCATTGAACTGGGACGGGTCTGTGCAGGATGGGCATCCGGCGGACAAACACTGGTCGCGGTTGATCGCGTTTGCGCATTCGTCGCGTTACACGCTTTTTGCTGATGGGGACACAGCGTCGAGCGGGCTGGCCTTGGTCGCGACAAACGGGCGTGTCGGCGTGCTGGAAGCCGAACTGGCCGAAGCCCGCCGTCGGGGGCGCGTGGGTGCGCAATTGGTTGTGCCGGGGCTGGATGCGGGCGTTGGCACATTCAGTGTAGAAGTGGAGGTCACGGATAGGTTCCGTTTTGTGTCCTTTGCGACCATGTTGGCACCAAGTCCGGACTGGTTTTCGGGCGCAAGCGCGGTACCGCTGATGGATGATGCGGGTTGGCTGGCCTCCGTGACGGTGCCCTTGTGGGTGTGGGATGCGGGGGCTGACAGTGGCCCGGCCTTCATGGGGCCAAACGCAGACACGCAGCCGCGCCAGTCGGTGCGGTTGCTGAGCCACCCTGCATTCCTGACCCCGGAGGGCCTCGCGCCCATTGGCACCGCAACATTCACCCGACTGCCCTGATCCCAATGCCGCTGCGCGACGACATGTTTTAGGGGGTCGTTGCCCCCCGGCCTGCGGCCTCCCCCCAGGATTTTTCAGGACAGAGACGGGGACGCCTGTTGGCGCGCGTCGTTTTTCTGCTGTGACCGGTCGGCTTGTTGGCGCGGCGGTCCTGCACTTTTCCTAGAACGTGGGGGACGATGTCATGGGGAGTCGGGACATGAAAACGCAAGTCAAAGCGCTGGTTGTGGGTGGTGGTGCTGTCGGCACGTCGATTGCGTACCATCTGGCGCGCGCGGGCTGGGACGATGTCATGTTGTTGGAGCGGGACGAGCTGACCTCCGGCTCCACATGGCACGCGGCGGGACTGCTGCCCTATTTCAACATGTCCTATGCGACGACGCATATCCACGACTATTCGATCAAGTTCTACAAGACCCTCGAAGAGGAGACCGGCCTGAATGCGGGCTTTGCCGTTGTGGGCAATTTGCGTATGGCGCAAACGGATGAGCGGATGGAGGAGTATATGCTTTATGCCTCCACCGCTGAGACCTGTGGGGTGCCTTACGCGTTTATGACGCCCGAGCAGATCAAGGCGAAGTGGCCACTGATCCGGACCGAGGACCTCAAGGGCGCGCTCTATCACCAGACAGATGGCTACATTAACCCGGCGGATGTCACCATGGCGATGGCCAAGGGCGCACGTCAGCGGGGCGTGATGATCGAACGCAAGTGGCAGGCGGACGCGTTCCACTGGACCGGAGACGCGTGGGAGGTCACGGCCACCAAGATGGTCGAAAAGGGCGGCAACCTCGTGCCGTCGGACGAGCAGATTGTGATCACGGCCGAACATGTGGTGACGGCGTCCGGCAACCATGCGCAGCGTACGGCCCGGATGCTGGGCATCAAGATGCCCGCCATTCCCGTCGAGCATCAGTTCATTGTGATGGAACAGGACTCCGAACTGGTCAAATTCCGAGCCGAAGGTAATGCTGAACATCCGGTGATCCGGGATGCTGACGCGCAATCCTATGTGCGCGAAGAGCGCGGCGGCTGGATACTGGGTGTCTATGAACACGGCGCGCCCGCACGGTTCGAACACGGCGTGCCCGACAGTTTCCGGGCCGATCTGTTCCAGTTGGATCTGGAGCGGATCGAAGAGCAGTATATGGCGATGATCCACCGTGTGCCGTCCTGTGAAACATCCGGGCTCAAGGACGATTTTAACGGGCCGATCTGTTACACGCCTGATGGCAACCCGCTGGTTGGCCCGGCACCGGGTCTGCACAACATGTGGCTGGCCGAAGGGTTTTCGTTCGGAATCACGGCCGCGGGCGGCACCGGTTACTACTTGGCGCAGATGATGGTGGAGGGTGAGGCCGAGATCGACATGGCCTCGCTCGACCCCAAGCGGTACGGCGATTGGATGACCACCGAGTACGCGGCGCGCAAGAACGAGGAATGCTACGCGCATGTTTACATCCTGCACCACCCGGATGAGGAGCGCGAAGCCTGTCGTCCGCTGCGCACCGGCCCTGCCTATGACCGGCAAAAGGCCGCAGGTGCGCAGTTTGGCTGTGTGAATGGCTTTGAGCGGCCAAACTACTATGGGCCGCTGGATGCGCCGGACAGTTTTGACCACGACGCGCGGTCGTTCCGCCGGGGTGGCTGGTGGCAATATGCGGTCGACGAGGCAAAGGCCATCCGCGAGGGTGTCGGGCTGATGGATGCGACGGCCTTTACCAAGCACCGGATTTCCGGGCCGGGGGCAACCGCGTTCCTCGATTGGTTCACCACCAACAAGCTGCCCAAAGTTGGCCGGATCAACCTGACTTATGCGCTGACAGAAGCGGGCACCACGCGAACCGAATACACCATCGTACGGCTGGCCGAGGATGACTATTACCTCGTGTCGGCGGGCGCTTGGCACGCCTATGATCAGGATTACCTGTACAAGGCCGTTGCGGAGAAAGAAGCCGCATTCGGACGGATCAATGCAGAGGATGTAACGACCCGTTGGGGTGTGTTTGCCATTGCCGGACCCAAGTCGCGCGACGTGCTGAACACGCTGGTCAAGGATGCCGATCCGGCAACGGTTCTGTCGAACAAACGGTTCCCGTGGCTGTCCTATCGGGACATCGAACTGGGCATGTGCCCGGTGCGCGCAATCCGCGTGGCCTATACCGGAGAACTGGGCTGGGAATTGCACCACCCCATTGAGATGCAGAACTACCTTTGGGATCAATTGGTCCGGGCTGGTGAGCCGCACGGTATGAAACTGGTAGGAGCGCGGGCGCAGAACTGGCTCCGGCAGGAGAAATCCTACCGCGCATTCGGGACAGAACTGGGTCGGGACGCGACACCGCTTGAGGCCGACCTGCCGCGTTTTGTCGATCTGTCGAAAGATTTCCATGGCAAGGCCGCGATGGAAGACAAGGGCATTCGATCCAAATGCGTGACCCTGCTGATCGACGGGCCAGACGATGCGGACCCATGGGGCCGTGAGGTGCTGTACGATGGCGAAACCCGCGTGGGGCGTCTGACATCCGGCGGCTATTCGGTGGCGTTTGGCAAGTCCATCGGCATGGGCTACGTGACGCCCGATCTGGCCGTGCCGGGCACCAAACTGAAGGTCAAGATGTTCGATCAGTTGTGGGACGCCGAGATTGTCGAAGACAGCCCCTATGATCCAAGCAACACGGTGATCCGGCAAGACGGCTAGCGATTGACGCACGTCAAAGACAAGGGCGGCTGAACGCGGTCTGATGGGGCAATTCCGAAACCGGAGGTGCCCGCCGTGACCAAGACCGACAGTCCGCTAAAACCCGTGCCCGTGCCGGAGGCTGAACACGCCTCTGCGCAGGCCTTTGACATATCCGAATACCCATATTCGGACCGCATGACCCGGTCGGACTATGAGAAGGAAAAGGCCGCGCTTCAGGTCGAATTGCTCAAGGTGCAGTTGTGGGTGCAGGACACCGGCCAAAAGTTCGTCTTGCTGTTCGAAGGACGGGACGCTGCGGGCAAGGGCGGGACGATCAAGCGGTTCATGGAGCATCTGAACCCGCGCGCCGCGCGTGTTGTGGCGTTGAACAAACCCAGCGACGAAGAGCGTGGGCAATGGTTTTTTCAACGTTACATCAAGCATTTGCCGACCAGCGGTGAAATCGTCCTTTATGACCGGTCGTGGTACAACCGTGCAGGTGTCGAGCGGGTGATGGAGTTTTGTGCACCGACCGAATACCTCGAATTTATGCGCCAGACGCCTGAATTCGAACGGATGCTGACACGCTCCGGCATCCGCCTGTTCAAGTACTGGTTTTCGGTCACCCAAGGCGAGCAGCGCCGCCGGTTCGAGGCGCGTCAGACCGACCCTCTCAAACAGTGGAAGCTGTCGCCGATTGACCGCGCCAGCCTCGACAAATGGGACGAATACACCGAGGCGAAAGAGGCGATGTTCTTCTATACGGACACGGCGGATGCGCCGTGGACAGTGATCAAATCCAACGACAAAAAACGCGCGCGCATAAACTGCATGAAGCACTTTTTGTCCAGCATCGACTACCCGGACAAGGATCTGGACGTAGTCACGCCGCCGGACCCGAACATCGTGCATCATGCCGACACGGTTGTGCACGCGTCGGATCACATCCTTGCAGCATCGCTGCATCCAAAAACACGCAAAAGCTAACATCAGGACAAAGAAACATGACGCATACCCCGCACGAACTGGCCAGTGACTTTCCCGAACATGCCGAACGCATTTCCGAATTGCGCCAAAGTGATGCGCATTTTGCGCGGCTGGTCGACAAGTACCACGGGCTCAACCGCGATGTGCACCGGGCCGAAACCGACGTGGAGCCGGTGAGCGACACGCATATGGCCGATATGCGCAAGGAGCGGATGACGCTCAAGGACGAGATTTACGCCATTCTGTCGCGCTGATGCACAAGTCCAACGCATTTTAGTCAAAGCCGTCACAGATCACCGGGCGCAGGCAAGGTTCTGTCAATGTGGCGCGGTCCATATGACCGCACGCGATGATTTCAGAACGGAGTTGCGATGCGTGGGTTTTGGGGCGTTTGCCTTGCAAGCGTGATGACGGTAACGGCTGTGCCCACATGGGCAGAGATTGTGCCGATGATGCGGCGGGCGAGCCTTTTGACCGAAGCGGCGCCGCTTTTTGACCGGGCGACCCCGGCGGCCGCCGGGCAGGCGAGCCTGTTTGTCGGCACCACCGCAACCAGCCTGTTTGGCAAGGCGTTGTCGGACCCGTCGCTGCCCCGTGGCACCGGCGGAACGGCCCTTCAGCAATTGCGCAGCCTCATCGCCAAGGCCGAGGCCGGGGCCAAAGGGTATGACGCGGTTCAGTATGGTGCATGGGTGTTGCCCGGCGCGCCGCCAACGCAGATGACGCTGGGCGACATATATGCGTGGATCGATGCAACCCCGGGGATGCCGCACGCGATTGGGCGATACCAGTTCATCCCCCCGACGCTGCGCCGCTTGGCCAATCGTTTGGATCTGAGCGAGAGCACGGTGTTTACGCCGCGTGTTCAGGACGCGCTTGCCGATGTGCTGCTGCGCGAGGCGGGCCTGCACCGTTTCCTCGCCGGGGAAATGCCGCGGCACGGGTTTATGAACAACCTCGCCAAAATCTGGGCCGGTTTGCCGAATGACACGGGCAAGTCACATTATCACGGCTATGCAGGCAACAAGGCGACAATGACGTGGGCGGCATTCGACGCACAGATGGCGCAGATTTTTCCCGGTTGAGCCCCGCATTTGTCGGCACAAAGGCACACGTCGGTCTGACGGTGACTAATTGGCCTCGTACCGCTCCAATATACCGGTGAGTGTGCCGTCATCATACATGGATTGTACTGCCGTGCGGTATGCTGCTGTCACGTCGTCGGGTAAGTCCGTGCTGGCCACCATCGAAATGGGGACAGAGTGGATGATGTCGCCAAAGATCAGCGCAGGCGATGCATCGAGTGCACTCCACACCCGCTGCATATTGCTTTTGGTCAGGAACCACGCTTCGACCCGGCCGGATTCCAACATGCGTGCGCTGGCTGCGGGATCGTGCATTCGAATGACATTCTCGAACGCGCGACGATTTAATAGGATCTCTCCGGTCGTACCGGTTTCCACCACGATGGATTTCAGCGCTCGCGCGGTATCCAGGTCGTCAATCCGGCCCGTTGTCGATGCAAACCGAAGCTCTGCCACGTTTATGTCGACCACCCACAAGAACAGGTCATCACGCTCTTTGCCGCGGAAAAGCGCGGGCATCAACGTGCCGGGCGTGTTCTGCAATTCAAAGATCGCACGTTCGAACGGAAGGAAGGTAATATCGACAGAACGACCTGCCCGCCGCGCGGCTTCGCGCATGATTTCAATGGCATACCCCGGATATTCGGTATCGCCCGCCACCATGAGCGGTGGATAGTGCGCAGCGACAACCCTGTCGCGAGGCTCCGCGGCAAGGGACGTCCATGCACTGCCGATGGCAATGGTAAAGGCAGCAATGAGAAGATGCATTTGGCGCACGATCGCAAATCTCCAAAGCTTGGTTTGTCGTTCAATGATAACGTACTTAATGGAATATTGCGCGTTTCAACTATTTAAAGTTGAATCTGTTCCCTGACATGAAAAAGGCCCCGCCAGAGGCAGGGCCTTACGCAGGTGTTTCGTTCCGTGCGATTTACTGCGGAATTTCGCCTTCGATGCCTTCGACATAGAAGTTCATGCCGGCCAGCGTGCCGTCATCCGCTGTCTCGCCATCCGCCAGCCACGCCGTCCCGTCCTGCTTGTTCAGGGGGCCGGTAAATGCGTGGTAGGACCCATCGGCCAGCGCGTCACGCAGGGCGATTGCCTCGGCTTTCACCTCTGCCGGCACAGCGTCGGAGATCTCGCCGATTTTCACCATGCCCGGACCGATGCCGTCCCACGTGTCCATCTGTTCCCAGGTGCCTTCCATCACGGCACGTGTGCGCGCGATGTAATAGGGCGCCCAGTCGTCGATGATTGACGACACGCGCGGGAAGGGCGCGTATTGCCCCATGTCGGAGGCCTGACCAAAGGTCACAACGTTGCCCGCTTCCTGAGCGGCGGCTTGCGGCGCGGTGGAATCAGTGTGTTGCAGAACGACATCCGCGCCTTGTTCGATCAGCACTTTGGCCGCGTCAGCCTCCTTTGCCGGGTCGAACCACGTGTACACCCAGACGATTTTCATCTCGACATCCGGGTTCACCTTCTTGGCGTGGATATAGGCCGAGTTGATTCCGCGGATCACCTCGGGGATCGGGAAAGATCCGATATAGCCGATGATGTTGGACTTGGTCATGTTGCCCGCAATGTGGCCTTGCACCGCGCGCCCCTCGTAAAAACGTGCGGAATAGGTCGACACGTTCGGATGCAGACGTTTGTAGCCTGTGGCGTGTTCGAATTTCACATCGGGGAACTTGGCCGCGACGTTATTGGTTGGGTCCATGTAACCAAAGGACGTGGTAAAGATCAGGTCGGCCCCATCCAGCGCCATCTGCGTCATCACACGTTCAGAATCGGGGCCTTCGGCCACGTTTTCGACGTAGACTGTTTCGACCTTGTCGCCAAACTCCGCCTCGACGGCGAGGCGGCCCTGGTCGTGTTCGTAGGTCCAGCCGCCGTCGCCCACCGGGCCGACATAGACAAAGCCGACCTTGGTTTTTTCGTGGCCATCGGCAAAGGCAGCGCCGCCGACACCCAGTGCCAGCACAGCGCCAGCAAGCAGTTTTCCGAATTTCATGAGTGGATGAACCCCCCGGTTTTATTGGCCTCTAGCTTGAGGCGTGGAATGTGCGCCCCAGTGAGCCGGGGGCGCGCGATTTGTCTGCGCTCAGAATCACCAGAACGATGATCGTCACGATGTAGGGGGACATTGCCAAATACTCGACCGGAATGGCAACGCCTGCGCCTTGCAGGTTCAACTGCAACTGAGTGATCCCGCCAAAAAGATAAGCACCCAGCAGCACCCGCCACGGTTTCCAACTGGCAAAGACCACCAGCGCCAGTGCGATCCACCCCACGCCCGCCGTCATGCCTTCGGTCCATTGCGGTACGCGGATCAGGCTGATGTAGGCGCCCCCCAGTCCAGCGCAGGCCCCGCCGAACATGATGGCAAGCGTGCGGATGCGCTTGACCTTGTACCCCAGCGCGTGGGCGGCATCGTGGTTTTCACCCACCGCGCGCAGGATGAGGCCCGCGCGGGTGAATTTCAGAACCGCCCATGTGGCCGCGATGATGACCAGCCCCAAATACACGATCAGGTCATGGCCAAAGACGATGGGTCCGATGACTGGAATGTCCGCGAGGGGCCCCAGAGGGGTCGTCTCGGTCCGGGGCGGTTTGATGCCGACATAGCTCTGGCCCATCAGTGCCGAAAGACCGAGACCAAAAAGCGTCAGCGCCAGACCGCTCGCCACCTGATTGGCGAGCGCCACCTGCGTGAGAAAGGCAAAAAGCAGCGACAGAACCGCACCGCCCATGGCCGCCGCGATAAACCCCACGGTCGGAGAACCGCTGTTCACCGTGATGATAAAGCCGCAGACCGCCCCGGTGATCATCATGCCCTCGACCCCAAGGTTCAGCACACCCGCGCGTTCCACCACCAACTCGCCAATCGCGGCGAGCAGGATGGGGGTTGATGCGGCGATCATCGCGGCAATCAGTAGTACAGGGTTGATGGCAGACAGGTCCATGGGCTCACTCAATCGGGTGGGTCAGACAACGCATCGCCCGTCCGGGGGCGGCGTCGCTCGACAGGGTCAACAGGATGACATCCGCTTGTGTCACGGTCGCGATGGCGCGCAGCTCTCCGGCAGGGGCTATGCCAAAGGTGCGGCCACGGGTCTTGCCGATCATCGCCAATTGCCCGTCAGCAAGCGTCCATGCGCCGCGCCAGTCGAACTGATGCGTCACGCCCTGCGGGCGCACCGTGCCCGTCGCGCTGAAATCTCCGCCCGCGCTCAGGGTAAAGTCGATGCGGACCGCCGCGTGGGGCGCGTCTTCGCCGGGCACCAGACCGCTGGTGCAAAACCACTGCCCGTGCCCGACGGAGGCGAGGAAGATCACGGCGGCCAAACCTGCCATCACGCCACCTCTGCCGTGCCGATGCGCACGCGGTAATTGGTCAACAAATCCAGCGCCAACAGGAAAAACAACAGCATCCCCTGAAACACCTGAATGGCAGCAGCAGGAAGGCCCAGTTGCGATTGCGCAATGTCACCCCCGATATAGGTCAACGCCATCAGCAGTCCCGCAGCGACAATTCCCAGCGGATTCAGGCGACCCAGAAAGGCCACGATGATTGCTGTGAACCCGTAGCCCACGTTGAAATCAATGCTGATCTGGCCGGACGGCCCCGACACTTCGAACATGCCCGCAAGTCCCGCCAGCAGGCCCGACATGCCCAGACAGAACAGGATCAACCGACCCGGATTGACCCCGCCAAAGCGCGCCGCTCGTGGGGCCTCACCGGTGACGCGAATGGCAAAGCCCAAGCGATGCCGCGACAGCAGCACATAGGCAAAAATGACAGCAATCAGCGCGGCGACAACACCCCAATGCATCCCCGTTTCCGCAATCAGTTCGGCATTATGCGCGGACGGGTATTGCTGCAAATTGCGACTGCCAGGAAAACCAAACCCTTCGGGGTTCTTCAGAAATCCCAATGACATGGAGGCCAGCAATTGTTCCGCCACATAGACCAGCATTAGGCTTACCAAAATTTCGTTTGTGCCGAATTTTACCTTGAGAAGGCCGGGGATCATGGCCCATGCCCAGCCCCCCAGCGCCCCCGCCAGCACCATCAGTGGAAAGATCAGCGCGCTTTCGGTCGGATAAAACGCCAAGCCCACCGCAGCGCCACATATGGCGCCGACAATGTACTGCCCCTCGGCGCCGATATTCCAGATGCCCGCCCGAAACCCCAGCGCCAGACCAATGGCGATCAGGACCAGCGGCGCGCCCTTGATCAGCAATTGCGGACGGTAGAAAAACGCGAACTCGCCAAAGATCGGCTCCCAGAAAATCGTGGCAATCGCCGCGACCGGATCTTTGCCCAGCACTGCAAATAGCGCGCCGCCAAAGATCATGGTCAGCACCACCGCCAGTACTGGCGTGGCATAAGCCATGGCCTGTGACGGCTGCGGGCGCGCCTCAAGCCGGATCATGGGCGCCGCCTGTTGTTTCTTCTGACCAAAAATACCACCCCCGGAGGGCCCGCCTCACACATGCGCGACCTCCATTCCATGTGCGCCTCCCAGCATCAGGCCGATCTGCTCCACGTCCAGTTCCGAGGTGGGGCGCGGCGCGCTCAACCGTCCTTCATTCAACGCGGCAAAGCGGTCCGAGATCTCCATAAGCTCGTCCAGATCCTGCGAGATCACCACCACAGCGGCACCGCCTGCCGCCAGATCCAGCAGTGCCTGCCGGATCGCTGCGGCTGCGGCTGCATCAACGCCCCATGTGGGCTGGTTCACCACAAGCACTTCGGGCCTTTGCAGCACCTCGCGTCCGATCACGAATTTCTGCAGGTTCCCACCAGACAGCGACCGCGCCGCATTGCCGGGGCCCGGTGTGCGCACGTCAAAGCTGTCAATAATCCGTTCCGCAAAGGCGCGCGTCTTGGCCCAGTCGAGAAAGCCGCGCCGCGCCAGACCTTGGCGCGCCGCGCCTGTCAGCATCGCATTTTCGGTGAGCGACATGTTGGGCGCGGCGGCATGGCCCAGACGTTCTTCGGGTGCGGCCAGCACGCCCATGCCCCGGCGCGTTTCCGGTCCGGCACCACTCAGGCAGCGTCCGTCAAAGGCCACCATGCCCGGTGCGCAGGGCACCTCGCCCGACAGGGCCGCCAGCAGTTCGTCCTGTCCGTTGCCTGCAACGCCCCCGATGCCCAGCACCTCGCCCGCCTGCACGTCGAACGATACGTCCTTGAGCGACATGCCAAAGGCAGAAGGCGAGGCCACGCTCAACCCTTTCACCGCCAGTTTCACACCGCCAAAGCTGTGGTCCTGCGCCTTGGGCGCAACCAGTCGCGCGCCCACCATCATCTCGGCCATGTCGCGCGCAGAGGTGTCCTGCGGTACGCAGGTGCCCACCACCTTGCCGCCACGCAGAATGGTTGCGGCGTCACATAAGGACCGGATTTCCTCTAGCTTGTGCGAGATGTACAGGATCGCGGTGCCTTCGGCGCTCAGCTTGCGCAGGGTCTCGAACAATATGTCCACCTCCTGCGGCGTCAGAACCGATGTCGGCTCGTCCATGATCAAAAGCGACGGCTCCTGCAGCAGGCAGCGGATGATTTCGACCCGTTGCCGTTCGCCTGCCGAAAGATCACCCACAACGCGGTCCGGGCTCAATGGAAGGCCATAGGTCTCAGAGACTGCGCGGATTTGATCGGCCAGCGTGCGCATGGGCGGCGGGGTCTCCATCCCCAATGCGATGTTTTCGGCCACGCTCAGCGCGTCGAAGAGTGAAAAATGCTGGAACACCATGCCCACACCCACACCGCGCGCCGCCCGCGGGTCCGTGGGCGCAAAGGGCGCGCCGCGCATCTCCATATGTCCGGCATCGGGCTTGACCAGCCCGTAAATCATTTTGACCAGCGTCGACTTGCCCGCACCGTTTTCACCCAGCAATGCGTGGATTTCGCCTGCCGCTATGGCGAGGCTCACATCGTCGTTTGCAACCACGCCCGGATAGGCCTTGGTCAGTCCGTTGATGGACAGCAAAGGTGTGCTCATGCGCGTGCCTCGCGTGTGGCACCAGTGCCAAGCCGCATCTGCGCAAAACGGTGTGCGACGCCAAGGGCGATCATGTGCGGCTCCTTGCCCAGTGACGGATCACCGATCGGGCAGGTGATGCGGGAAATCTGCGTTTCCGTGTGCCCAAGCGCGCTCAACCGTTTGCGGAACCGCGCCCATTTGGTACGTGATCCGATCAGACCGCAGGAGCCAAAGCCATGCGCCAGTGCGGCGTGGCACAGGCCAAGGTCGATTTCATGCGAATAGGTCAAGATCAGGTGATTTGCATGTGTCGGCGCGTGGGCCATGAGCCGCGCAGGGTCTGTGGCCACCACGTCGCGGACGCTCTTGGGGATGTCCGTCGGGAACCGATTGGCTGCCGTATCGACCCATGTCAGCGTGTGCCCCGGCATATGTTGCAAAACATCGACCAGCGCGCGACCCACATGGCCTGCGCCCCAGATCCACAGGTCGCGATCTGCCGGGCGCGCCGGTTCGATCAGCCATCCGTCACACAGTTGCGTGGGCGGCAATTTGCCCTGATTGCGCGCGGCTTTCATCATGCGTTTGATCGACAGTGGCATCGGGTCTGGCCCGCGCGCGATCACGTCCTTGGGCAGGGCCTGCGCACGCGCCAGATCGTAGACTTCGCTCAGGACGTCGACCACGCCGCCACAACACTGGCCCATGTCAGGCCCCAGCGCGTGCTGGCTGAACGCGTCGCGCGTCAGGGTCCGCGCCCGGCGGGTCAATTCAAACTCCAGCGCACCGCCCCCGACAGTGCCCGACTGCCCATTGTCCCACACAAGCATTGCCGCCCCGGTTTCGCGTGGGGTGGAGCCGTGCACGCGGACAACTACGATCCTGACCACGGTGCCATGGGCCCTGCAGGCTGCGATCAGCGCGTCCCGGTCAAACATCGCCACGCGCCGTTTTGACTGCGCGCAGCACCGCTTCGGGTGTCGCGGGGGCGTGCAGGTCCGGGTAATGCGGCCCGCAAGCCGCCGCCGCCTGACCGAGCGCCAAGAAGGCCGAAATGCCCAGCATCAGGGGCGGCTCGCCCACGGCTTTGGATTTGTAGATGGTCTCAGCCTTGTTCTCCCCTTCCCACAACGCGACGTTAAAGATGTCGGGCCGGTCTGCACAGGCGGGGATCTTGTACGTCGCGGGGGCGTGGGTGCGCAATGCACCTGACGCGTCCCAGATCAGTTCTTCGGTCGTCAGCCAGCCTGCGCCCTGCACATAACCCCCTTCGACCTGCCCGATATCCAGTGCCGGATTCAGCGACGCGCCTGCATCATGCAGGACATCCGCCCGCAGGATACGGTTTTCGCCCGTGAGCGTGTCGATCACGACCTCGGTCACGGCGGCGCCGTAGGCAAAATAGAAAAACGGCCTGCCATGCCCCCTGATCCGGTCCCACTGAATGTCCGGCGTCTTGTAAAACCCAGTGGACGACAAGCTGATCCGCGCCTGATGGCACATCGCCGCCACTTCGCCAAAGCTGTAGGTGGCTTCGCCCGCCTGCACTGTCCCGTCGGCAAAGCGCACCACATCCGGGCGGCATTGGTGCAGTTGTGCCACGTGTTCGGCCATACGCGTTCGCAGGGTATCACAGGCGGCTTTGACCGCCATTCCGTTCAGGTCACTGCCCGAGGACGCAGCTGTGGCGGAGGTGTTGGGCACCTTGGCGGTGTCGGTCGCGGTGATCTTGATGGCGTCCATCGGCACACCAAACCGGCTTGCCGCGACCTGTGCCACCTTCTGAAACAGGCCTTGCCCCATCTCAGTCCCACCGTGGTTCAGATGAACCGAGCCGTCCTGATACACATGCACCAGCGCGCCGGCCTGATTGAGGTGGGTGAGGGTGAACGAGATGCCGAATTTTACGGGCGACAGGGCAATGCCCTTCTTGAGCACGGAATGCGTCGCGTTCCACGCGGCCACGGCCGCTCTGCGCGCGGCATAATCGGATGTATCGACCAGTTGCGCGACCAGTGCGTCGCCAATGAAATCGTCCACCACCTGCCCATAGGGCGTCGTCCGCCCCGTCTCTGTCCCTGAAAAATCCCCGCCGGAGGCATAAAAGTTCTTTTGGCGCAGGTTCAGCGGATCAAGATCCAGCGCCGCGGCCACGTGGTCCATGATCCGCTCCATCGCGACCATGCCCTGCGGCCCGCCAAAGCCGCGAAACGCCGTGGCGCTTTGCGTGTTGGTGCGCAAACGGTGGCTTTCGATGCGTATGTCAGGCAGCCAATAGGCGTTGTCGGCATGCAGCATGGCCCGGTCCGCAACCGGCAGGCTCAGATCCTGCGCCCAGCCGCAGCGGGTGAACTGGCGCACGTCCAAGGCGGAGATATGACCCTCTCCGTCAAAGCCCACATCGTAGGCGATGCGGAAATCGTGACGCTTGCCGGTGATGACCATATCATCGTCACGGTCATAGCGCATTTTGCAGGGGCGTCCGGTGGCGCGTGCGGCGACGGCGCAGGCAACGGCAAGGGCGTTGCCCTGACTTTCCTTGCCGCCAAACCCACCGCCCATGCGCCGTGTCTCGCAGCGCACCGCGTGCATCGGCAGGCCGATGGCATCGGCCACCTTGTGTTGAATTTCGGTGGGGTGCTGGGTCGACGAGATGATGTGCATATCGCCATCCTCGCCGGGCATGGCGAGGGCGGCCTGTCCTTCGAGATAGAAATGCTCTTGCCCGCCGATCTCGAACGTGCCGGACAGGCAATGTTGCGCCGCTGCCAAGGCGGCCTGCGCGTCACCTCGGGCATAGATGCGCGGCCCATCTTCGAAGCGGCTGTTGCGCGCCAGCGCATCGTCGATGCTGAGTATGGCAGGTGCGCCAGCAATCTCGATACGCGCATGACGGACCGCGCGCCGCGCCGCCATGTGCGACCGTGCGATGACAAGAAAAATGGGCTGTCCGACGTAATGCACGGTGCCTGTGGCCAGCAGCGGCTCATCATGCGCGGACGGCGAGACGTCATTGGCAAAGGGCAGGTCGTCTGCGGTTAGAACCGCCACCACGTCCGTCGAAGCGCGCACCGCATCAAGGTCGAGGCGCGTGATCTGCCCGCAGGCCGTGTCACTGATGCCAAAGGCAAGGTGCAGCGTTCCGGCGGGCACCGGCATATCATCTATATACCGGGCCTGCCCGGTTACGTGCAGGTGGGCCGCGTCGTGGGGCAGGGGCTGGGCGACGCTCACGGGCACACCTCAAGTACGGATGTGGCCTGCGCCTGATCTTCCAGCCACGCCCGCAGCAGCATGTTCTGCGCGGCCTCCATCCTGTAGGCGGCTGAGGCGCGCATGTCCGACATTGGGGCAAAGTCACGTTCCAGCGCTGTCATCGCCGCACCCACCGTTCCATCTGTCCAAGGCATCCCGCGCAGCGCAGCCTCTGCGTGGGGGGCGCGTTTCGGGGTACCGGCCATACCGCCAAAGGCAAGCCGCACCTCGCGCACCTCGTCGTCTGCAACATCTATCCAGAAACAACCGCACACGGCCGAGATGTCCTGATCAAAGCGTTTGGACAGCTTGTAGCAACGCAAATGGTCCGTTTGTCGGTCAAAACTGATCGCTTCGACAAATTCGTTCGGAGCGCGGTCTTGCTTGCCGTAGTCGATGAAGAAATCAGCGATTGGCACAGAGCGCGTGCCATTGACGCTGCGCAGATGGACATAGGCATCCAGCGCAATCAGCGCGGGCGAGCCGTCACCGATGGGTGATCCGTTTGCCACATTGCCGCCAATGGTGGCGGCATTGCGCACCTGCACGGAACCGTATCGGCGGATCAGTTCGGCAAAGGCCGGATGATAAGGGGCAATCGCCGCTTGCAGATCAGTCAGGGTGGTGGCCGCGCCAATGCGAATTTCGTCCTCGGTGATTGCAACACCCGCGAGACCCGGGATGCGGTTGAGGAAAACGGTCGGACCCAGATCGCGAAATTGCTTGGTCACCCAAAGGCCCACATCGGTGGCCCCGGCCACGAGCGTGCCATGCGGATTCTGATCCAGCCATCTTGCAAGGGCGTCAGGCGTGGTTGGGGGCTCTGCCCCCGGCTGCGCCTCCCCCGTGATATTTTTGGTCAGAAGAAGCGGGGCGTCGTTGACGTGATCGGGGACGGGCGCATCTGCCGCCGCTTGTGCTGCGCGGATGATCGGTGCGTAGCCTGTGCAGCGACACAGGTTGCCCGCCAGTTCAGTGTCGAAATCTGTGACCCCGTTCAGATGTGCCGTGGCCATTGTGGTGATGAAACCGGGTGTGCAGAACCCGCATTGTGCGCCGTGATGACGCACCATCGCCGCCTGCACGGGATGCAGCGTTCCGTCGGGCGATGCGATGCCTTCGACGGTGCGAACGGCCTTGCCCTCAAGCTGGGGTATAAACAGGATGCAGGCGTTCAGCGCCCGCGCGCCGCTGGCGTCCGTCACCATGACGGAACAGGCGCCGCAATCGCCTTCGTTGCACCCTTCCTTGGTGCCGGTGAGGTTCTGATCCTCGCGTAGCCAATCGAGCAATGTCGTGGTGTCGGAAGTGTCAGCCGTGATCTCGCTTCCGTTCAGAAGAAAGGTCGTGCGCATGGATGTCGCCTGCCGCGGTACCAAGCCCTAAGTGGTGGCGCGAACCTCGATGCGGCGTAGAGGTCGGGCCGGGCGTCCCGATGCAGGCTACGGTGTGGCGGGTTGTCTTTGCAAGACCCCAAGCGATGCGGCGGGCCCTGCGTATTTGGTGTGCATAACTTTGCGGCACCACTGGATATGGGGGCAGTTGGGCCATAGTCTGCCGGATATGACAGATGCCCCCCGATTCATTCACCTGCGCACCCATTCCGAATATTCGCTGCTCGAAGGCGCGCTGCGGCTGAAGAAGCTGCCGGGTATGGTGCGCGATGCGGGAATGCCCGCGATTGCGCTGACCGACACCAACAATATGTTCGCCGCGCTGGAGTTCTCGGTGGGTATGTCAGGGGCGGGCGTGCAACCTATCGTCGGCTGTCAGGTGGATGTGCAATACGTCACCCCGCGGCCCGGTGAACGTCCGCGGGACCCGGCACCGGTTGTGCTGCTGGCCCAAAGCGAGGCGGGTTATGAAAACCTGATGAAGCTGAATTCGTGCCTTTACCTGCGGGAGGGGTCGGAGTTGCCGCATGTGACGCTGGACGAGTTACGCGCCCATGCCTTGGGTACGATTTGCCTGACCGGGGGGGCGGACGGTCCGGTGGGGCAGCTTTTGCAGGCAGGCCAGCGCCCGGCCGCAGAGACGCTGATGGATGCGCTCAAGGAGATGTTCAGCGACCGTCTTTATGTCGAATTGCAGCGGCACCCTGGTGACGGTGGCGCACCGCAGGCAGAACGGTTGACCGAACGGCCCTTCGTCGAAATGGCCTATGCAAAGGATCTGCCGCTGGTGGCCACCAACGACGTCTATTTCCCGAAATCGGACATGTACGAGAGCCACGATGCGCTGATCTGTATCGCCGATGGGGCCTATGTCGACCAGCAGGAACCGCGCCGCCGCCTGACGCCGCAGCACTATTTCAAATCGCAGGCCGAGATGGTGACGCTGTTTGCGGATCTGCCCGAAGCGGTTGAGAACACTGTGGAAATCGCCCGTCGCTGCGCTTTTATGGCGTATCGGCGCGATCCGATCCTGCCAAAGTTCGCCGATGACGAAGTGGAGGAGTTGCGCCGTCAGGCCAATGACGGCCTGCAAGCCCGGCTCAAGGTCATCCCGCACGCGGCCAGCGAAGAAGATTACCAGAAACGGCTCGATTTCGAGTTGGACATCATCGAAGGCATGGGCTTTCCCGGCTACTTTCTCATCGTGGCCGATTTCATCAAATGGGCCAAGGATCAGAACATTCCCGTGGGGCCGGGGCGCGGGTCAGGTGCCGGATCGCTGGTGGCCTATGCGCTGACCGTGACAGACCTCGATCCGCTGCGCTATGCGCTGCTGTTCGAGCGGTTTTTGAACCCCGAACGGGTGTCCATGCCCGACTTTGACATCGACTTTTGCATGGACCGGCGCGAGGAAGTGATCCGCTACGTGCAAGAGAAATATGGCCGCGACAAGGTGGGGCAAATCATCACCTTTGGTGCGCTGTTGTCCAAGGCTGCGGTGCGGGATATCGGACGCGTTTTGCAGATGCCTTATGGTCAGGTGGACCGGCTGTCCAAGCTGATCCCGGTCGAGGGCGTCAAACCGGTCAGCATCGAGAAAGCCCTGACCGATGAGCCGCGCCTGCGCGAGGAGGCGCGGAACGAAGAGGTCGTGGACCGGCTTCTGACCTATGGCCAGCAGGTCGAGGGGCTGCTGCGCAACGCGTCGACCCACGCGGCGGGCGTTGTGATCGGGGACCGGCCGCTGGACGCGCTTGTGCCGCTTTATCAGGACCCGCGATCCGACATGCCCGCGACCCAGTTCAACATGAAATGGGTCGAACAGGCGGGGCTGGTAAAATTCGACTTTCTGGGGCTGAAAACCCTGACCGTGATCCAGAACGCGGTGGATCAGATCCTCGCCTCGGAGCGTCCGCTTCACATCGCCGCGGATGGCACTGAACTCTATGCGCCAGCGGAGGGGATGGAGAACGACATCGGGGGCATCCCGTTGGACGACGAGGCGTCGTACAAACTCTACGCAGCCGGCAAGACGGTCGCCGTGTTCCAGGTGGAAAGCTCGGGCATGATCGACGCGCTCAAGCGGATGAAGCCCACCTGCATCGAGGATATCGTGGCTCTTGTGGCGCTCTACCGTCCCGGCCCGATGGAGAACATCCCGAAATATTGCGAGGTCAAGAATGGCCTCAGCGAGCGCGAACTGCTGCACCCCACGGTCGATCACATCCTCGACGAGACCCAAGGCATCATCGTCTATCAGGAACAGGTGATGCAGATCGCGCAAGAGATGGCGAATTACAGCCTTGGGGGGGCCGACCTGTTGCGCCGCGCGATGGGTAAGAAAATCCAAGAGGCGATGGACGCCGAAAAGCCGAAATTCCTTGCCGGTGCCAAGGAAAACGGCGTCGATGAGGCCAAGGCGATGGAGACCTGGGCACTCCTCGACAAATTCGCCAACTACGGCTTCAACAAATCGCACGCGGCGGCCTATGCGGTGGTCAGCTACCAGACCGCGTGGCTCAAGGCGAACCACCCGGTTGAGTTCATGGCCGGTGTGATGAATTGCGATATTCATCTGACAGACAAGCTGTCGATCTATTTCGAGGAGGTCCGTAAGGGGCTGGGGCTGCCTTGGGTGCCACCCTGCGTGAACCGCAGCGATGCGACGTTCAAGGTGGTGGACGGCGCGCTGGTCTACGCGTTGGGCGCGCTCAAGAATGTCGGTGTCGAGGCGATGCGGCTGGTACAGGAGGCGCGGGAAGACAAGCCCTTTGTCAACTTGTTCGATTTCGCTCGCCGGGTAGACCTCAAACGTGTGGGCAAACGTCCGCTTGAGATGCTGGCGCGGGCCGGGGCGTTTGATCAACTGGACCCGAACCGGCGGCGCGTCTTTGACGCGCTGGATGCGCTCAGTGCCTATTCGGCGGCGATCCATGATCAGAAAAATTCGAACCAGGTGTCCCTGTTTGGTGAGGCCGGGGATGACCTGCCGGAACCGCGCCTGATGCCCGTAGACGACTGGCTGCCCGCTGAGCGGCTGGGCGAGGAACACAAGGCCGTGGGCTTCTACCTGTCCGGCCATCCGCTGGACGACTACGCGGGCGCACTGAAACGCAAAGGTGTGGTCACATTGGACGAGGTCACCGCCAAAGCCGAAGGCGCGCCGCTGGTGGCCAAGCTGGCGGGCGTGGTTTCGGGCCTGCAGATCCGCAAATCCGCGCGGGGCAATCGCTTTGCCTTTTGCCAGATGTCAGACCACACGGGGGCGTATGAGGTCACTCTGTTTTCCGAGAGTCTGGAAAAGGCGCAGGACACGCTGGAGACCGGCGCAAAAGTAATCGTGACGGTCGAGGCGACGATGGAATCCGATCAACTCAAGCTGCTGGGCCGATCCGTGGCGCCCATCGACACGGTTGTGGCGGACGTCACGGGCATGGGGCTGCGCATCTATGTCGAGGCCCCTTCGGCCATCGCATCGGTCGCTTCGGTACTGGACGGCGCGCGGCAAGCGGCCAAGGGGGCAGGGCGCGGACCAATCTCTGTCTGCCTTATGGACGACAGCTTGCCGGGGGAGGTTGAAATGGACCTTGGCGCCGAATTTCCCGTGTCCCCTCAGATCCGCGGCGCTATCAAATCACTGACCGGTGTGGTCGAGGTCGAAGAGATCTGACGGCGGACCCTCGCCCGCGCGCTGGACGCAGAGGTTACGAGACGGTAAACCTGTGGAAAACTGGGGGAGGCGCAATGCGCAGGACTTGGTCAGCACTACCGATCCTTGCGGCTTTGGCCGCGTGCGGCGACCCTTTGGCGGGCATCGAACGCGTGTCGGAACTGCCTGAGCTGCTGCCCCAGACAGACGCGGCGTCGGCGCTGCCAGACAGCACTGAGGTTAATGCCGACACACCCATCTTTGCAGGGTTGTTCCGGCGCAAGAAGCCCGCGCCAGATCCCGCGATCGAAGCTGCCCTGCGCGAGGCCAATGGTGTCGCGCCCGCGATTGATGCGTCCGAAGAGGTCGCACCGGAACTGGACTCCGCTGCCAGCGCTGCATCGGCTGGGCTACCCCCCGCGACCCCGGTCCCCGCGACCGTTGCAGAACGCCGCGGCGTGCTGGGGTGGTTGCGCCGTGCAGCGGACAATCAGACGGCGGAAGCCGGCGCTGATCTCTCTCCCGCAGATGCGGTGACCGATGTCGCCGAAGCGGAGTTGGCCGTTGCGCCTGACAAGACGGCCGACGTTCCCGAAGATGTCGAGATCGCGGCATTGGACACCGCCGTGCTGGCACCAGAGCCGCAGAAGCGGCGCGGTCTATTTGGTCTGCGCAGCAACCGCACCCCGTCCATTGGCAGGCCAAAGACACGAACGGGACCGGATGCGCGTGACGTCGCGCTTGGGACGATGTTGCCGTTTGGCGAAATTGCCCGCGTCTGCGACGCCACTCCGCGCGATATGGGCGAGATCGTCGCCCGCGCTGCACGCAAGGGGCGTGGGTATGTCCTGTATGACAGCGTGCCCAACAGCCCGACCGCCCGAACGTTTTATGTTACGGGTTTCGCGGATAATTGCCCCCGTCAGTTCACGGCTGCAATTGCTCTGTTTGGGGAGCCACTGCTGCATGAACAGCTGCGCTACGGGTTGCCTGCGCGCGATTTCCCGTATTCCGCCACGGACGAAGCCTATGAGAAGGTCAAGGCGCGGGTGTGCAACGTGGGGCGTACAAAGCCGTGCGGCCCACGCATCTCTCGGCTCGACAACACCACAACTTTTGTGAGCGTGTATGAGAATTTCGGCGAGAATGCGCGCTGGAATGACATCCTGCTGCACGATGGTCAGGTGTTGGCGGCAGCGCTGAAATCGCCTTAGCGCCGACCAAGCTGAACCCGGCCCTTCGGGGAGGATTTTTGGGGGACAGAGACAGGGACGGCGGTGTTTTGTAACGTCGTGCGCAATCGTGTGGGGCAGGTGGACGGAAATCTTAGCTATTTTATCCGCAATGTCGAAAGAGGTGTTGTACAGAACCTTCCGATCACCGCGCATTAACCTTAATGCGGATCAACCTTAACAAGCACTAAAGTTTACACGTCACGGGCGGTTGTCACGGGCGGTTTAGGGTAGAGTCCGACCCCCGGTCGCATTGGACCAAGGGCCGTCTCCGTCCACACCGGTTCGCATCCCTGCTCCCGGTGCAACTCCAAATCACACGCATATGGTTGAGAAAGCGTGAACGCCGCCCCGTCTCTGTCCCCCAATAATCCCCCCCCGAAGGTCGATTGGCCAAGACGCGTGCGGCATCAATAATGTGGTGGGCGTTCGTCACCAATGACCACGCCACCTGTCCCAGCGGCGTCGCGTTCGGCCTCGCGCTTTATCAATATGTCGGCTTGCCGGATCAGGCGCGCAATTTCGGCATCCTGACGGGCAACCACGTCTGACAGGTCTTCGACGGCGCGTTCAAGATGGGCGATGCGTTCTTCCAACTGTGTCATGGTGGGCCTCCTTACTCCGTCATCTGGGCCCGATCGCACCGCAGCGCAAGGCCGCGCCTTGCCCCCTTGGCGTGGCTGGGCTAGTGACGCGCCCGTACCGCAGATGGAGTGGCAGGCATGGCCAAGCCCAAGAAGACCCCCCGCCCCAAGGCGCAGACGCCCAAGGGGTTCCGCGACTATTTCGGCTCGGACGTGACCGAACGCGCCGAAATGCTGCAAAAGATTGCCGGGGTCTACCATCGTTACGGTTTTGATGCGCTGGAAAGCAGTGCGGTGGAGACGGTCGAGGCGTTGGGCAAGTTCCTGCCCGATGTGGATCGTCCGAACGAAGGTGTGTTCGCTTGGCAGGAGGACGATGACTGGCTTGCCCTCCGCTATGATATGACCGCCCCTTTGGCGCGGGTCTATGCACAGCACCGCAACGATCTGCCGAGCCCCTACCGCCGTTTCACGATGGGTCCGGTGTGGCGCAATGAAAAGCCCGGCCCGGGCCGGTTTCGGCAGTTTTATCAATGTGATGCGGATACTGTTGGCTCGGCCTCAATGGCGGCGGACGCTGAGATTTGCGCAATGCTGAGCGATTGCCTCGAAGAGGTCGGCATTCCGCGCGGCGACTATGTCATCCGGATCAACAACCGCAAGGTTCTGAACGGCGTGATGGAGGTTGCGGGTCTGGCAGGTGACGACAGGGCTGCCGCCCGGGGCATCGTGCTGCGGGCCATCGACAAGCTCGACCGGCTGGGGCCCGAAGGTGTGCGCGCGTTGTTGGGGGCCGGGCGCAAGGACGACAGCGGGGATTTCACCGATGGTGCAGGTCTGTCCGATGACAGGGCAGACATCATAATGAGGTTCATGGACGCACGGGAGGACGACAATGCTGGCACGGTGGCGCGTCTGATGACTCTCGTCGAGGGGTCGGAGATCGGCCAAAAAGGTGTCGCTGAACTTCAGGACATCGAGGCGCTGCTGTCCTCCCAAGGGTACGGACCAGACCGGATCATCATCGACCCGTCCGTTGTGCGCGGTCTGGGATATTACACCGGTCCGGTCTACGAGGCGGAGTTGACCTTCGAAGTCACCGACGAAAAGGGTCGTCCGCGCAACTTTGGGTCGGTCGCAGGCGGCGGGCGGTACGACGATCTGGTCAAGCGGTTCACCGGACAAGAGGTTCCTGCAACGGGTGTGTCCATTGGCGTCGACCGCTTATTGGCCGCGCTGCGCGCCACGGGTCGTGTTGGAACGGACAGTCATGGGCCGGTGGTCGTCACCGTTATGGACCGGGACCAGATGGCCGATTACCAGTCTATCGTGGCGGAACTGCGCAATGCGGGCATCCGGGCCGAAGTCTACCTTGGCAATCCCAAAAACTTTGGCAACCAGTTGAAATACGCGGACAAACGGGGCAGCCCCGCAGCGATCATCGTGGGCGCCGAAGAGCGCGGGCGCGGCGTCGTTCAGATCAAGGATCTGGTCCTCGGCTCTAAAATCGCAGAGACCGCCACACATGAGGAATGGGCCGAAAACCCAAGCCAGTTCGAAGTGCCCCGCGATCAGATGGTGGCCAAGCTGCGCGAGATACTGACCCCATGATACGTGCCCGCGCGCTGGCGCTGCGTGACCGATTTGCGGGGATGGGGGCGCGGGTGGTTGAACCGCCTGTGCTTTTGCAGGCGGATGTGCTCTTGGACCTCTATGGTGAGGACATCCGGGGACGGGCCTATATCACGGCGGACGCGCTGCGGGGCGAACAGATGCTGCGCCCGGATTTTACGGTGCCCGTCGTTCAGATGCATCTGGCCGACGGCACGGCCCCTGCGCGCTACACCTATGCGGGCGAGGTGTTCCGCAAGCAGGAAGACGACCCTGAGCGCGACAATGAGTACCTGCAAGTGGGATACGAGGTGTTTGACGCCGCCGATCCTGCGGCTGCGGATGCCGAGGTGTTTGCCACTTTGGCCGACACGGTGACACATTTGCCGGTACGGGCCGCGACGGGTGACATCGGCATTCTTATGGCGGCAGTGGATGGGTTGCAGACGTCGGACAGGCGCAAGGCCGCCCTCCGGCGGCATATCTGGCGTCCACGGCGTTTTCGCGCCTTGCTCGACCGGTTCGGGGGACGCACGGCGGCACCGGCCAGCCGCAAGGCTCTGCTCGCCGGAGAGGTTGCGGCAACCGGTCCGCTGACCGGATTGCGCAGTCAGGCAGAGATCGACGCACGCATCGCGGCCTTGCACGAAGATGCCGCCCAACCCCCCATAAGCGCGGGCGAAATGGAAGGGCTTGATGCGCTGCTGAACGTGCGCGAAACGCTGCCCTTTGCGTTGCAGCAGTTACAGAACCTTGCGGCTGATTTGCCGTCCATCGGGGTGGCGGTTGCGCGCCTGCGTGCGCGCACGGACGCTTTGGCCGAACGAGGTGTGGATGTGGCATCGCTGGAATTCGAGGCGAGCTTTGGGCGCACATCGATGGAGTATTACGACGGTTTTGTCTTTGGGTTTTACGCCACATCGCGACCCGATTTGCCGCCTGTTGTCTCGGGCGGGCGCTATGATGCGCTGACCCGCCGTTTGGGTGGGGCCGACGGGGTTCCGGCGGTCGGCGGCGTGATCCGCCCCGGTCTCGTTGTCGCGCTGGAGGAGGCGACATGACGCTGAAACTGGGCGTGCCGTCCAAGGGGCGGCTTATGGACAAAACCTTTGACTGGTTTGCCAAGCGGGGCATTACGCTAAGCCGCACGGGGTCCGACCGTGAATATGCGGGTGCGGTCGAGGGTATTGAAAACACGTCTCTTGTCCTGCTGTCCGCCAGCGAAATTCCCCGCGAACTGGCCGCCGGGCGCATCCACCTTGGCGTGACCGGCACTGATCTCGTGCAGGAAAAGCTGCCCTTGTGGGAACAGCAGGTCGAACCGCTGGAAGAGATGGGGTTTGGCCATGCCGATCTGGTGTTGGCCGTGCCGCAGGGCTGGATCGACGTGGACGTAACAGATGACCTTGATGCTGCCGCCGCGGCATTTCGGGCTGCCCACGGTTTTCGGCTGCGCATCGCGACCAAGTACCACCGGCTTGTGCGCGATTTCCTGCGGGATGCGGGTGTTGCGGATTATGCCATCGTGGACAGCCAGGGGGCGACCGAAGGCACCGTGCTGAACGAGACGGCGGAGGCGATTGCCGACATCACCTCAAGCGGTGAAACCCTGCGCGCCAACCACCTCAAGATCCTGACGGACGGTCTGATCCTTGCAAGCCAGGCCACGTTGTGGCGCAGCCGCACGGCGCCGGTGGATGATGCAGAGCGCGCGGCACTGCGCGCGCTAAAGGCGCGGCTGGGCTGAACAATTGGCCTGCGCGCGCCTGTTGTGGCGCGCGATGTGCGTGATGCACCGCCCCCAAGATCGACGTGAAACGATGGACAGCAACATGGGGAGCTGCGCAGCGTGGCGACATGCGCATTTTTCCAAAGGGGTACTTTGATGGCCACGCACGCCGAACTGACCCAAATAGCGGCGCGTTACACAGCAGCTTGGAATTCCAAATCACCGGAGGCTGTGGCATCGTTTTGTGTCGCGGATGACGTGATCGTCCTCAACCGGGGCGAGCCGTGAAATGGTCGCGCCAAGGTGGCCGAGATGGCGACCGGCTTCTATGCCGAAGTGCCTGACCTGACACTCACATACGACCGGGTGCGCGCGGCGGGGGATCATGCAGTGTTTTTGTGGTCCGTCACTGGCCATGACACCACCATCAAGAACCCGTTGACCATATCCGGATGCGAGGATTGGGATCGCGATGCCAATGCACAGGTCAACGCATCGCGCGGCTGGTGTGATGGAGATGACTGTCCCCGGCAGGTGGCGGAAACACAGGCGGGTTCAGAGAACACCGATTTCCGCCAAAGCGCGGTTCAGTTCGACGGGAAGCGGCTCTTCGAGCGCGCGGCCCTTGGGCAGGTCGGGCGGGCTGTCTTCGGTGTTGAGGTAGCGCCAGCCCTGAAACGGGCGCTTGAGCGCGCCTTGCACCCGGACCAGTTCGGGATCAGAGACAATGGCGCAGCGCCGGATGCCGTCATCGCCAATCACTTCGTCCAGACGGATCACGCGCTGGCGGCAGGTCACGACGCCTTTGACGATCCAGTAGATGGAACCGCCGTTCAGTATCTCGGCTTCGCGCTTGGGCCACATCCGGGTCACATGGCGGGGATAGCCGTCCGCCGTCTGCGCCCGCTTGGTCGATTGCCACGCCACAAGGTCGTCGTAGCTGTCGCTGCCGACGCTGAGTTTGATCAGATTGACGGTTTTTTCCACAGACTCACCTCTTGTCCACACCAAATATTGTAGCGCGGCGTGCAAAAGCTGCAACCTATTGTGCTTTCGCTGCCGCTAGATTTGGTAGGCGCGGGGTCAAGTGCATCTATCAGTTGTGGTTTGCGTCAGAAATGGTAGCTTGTTCGCCTGCACAGCTGCCGACAGAATCGGCGGCTCTCATGGGGATGCTCTGATGACACGCTTTGCCGCGCCGATTGCCGAACAGATCTGGGACATGAAGTATCGCTTCAAGGAGGCCGATGGCACACCCATTGACGGCACGGTCGAGGATACGTGGCGGCGCATCGCGCGCGATCTGGCGTCGGTTGAGGCAGACCCGGCGGAGTGGGAAGACACGTTCTATGCGGCGCTTGAGGATTTCAAATTCCTGCCCGCCGGCCGGATCACAGCAGGCGCTGGCACGGCGCGGTCGGTGACGTTGTTCAATTGCTTTGTCATGGGGACGATCCCGGACAGCATGGGTGGCATTTTCGACATGCTCAAGGAGGCCGCGCTGACCATGCAGCAGGGCGGCGGCATCGGCTATGACTTCTCGACCATCCGGCCCAAGGGGGCTGCGGTCAGCGGTGTGGCGGCGGATGCGTCGGGGCCATTGTCCTTTATGGACGTGTGGGACGCGATGTGCCGCACGATCATGTCCGCAGGCAGCCGCCGTGGCGCGATGATGGCCACGATGCGCTGTGACCATCCCGATATCGAAGAGTTCATCACCGCCAAGTCGGATGCCGCACGGCTGCGCATGTTCAACGTGTCCGTGCTGGTCACGGATGCGTTCATGGACGCGGTCAAGGCGGACGGGTCGTGGGATTTGGTGTTTGGCGACACGGTCTACAAGACCGTGCAGGCGCGGGACCTGTGGAACGCGATCATGCGGTCGACTTATGATTATGCCGAGCCGGGGGTGATCTTTATCGACAGGATCAACGCGGCCAACAACCTGAACTATTGCGAGACGATTGCCGCCACCAACCCCTGTGGCGAACAGCCCCTGCCGCCCTATGGCGCGTGCCTGTTGGGGTCGATCAACCTCGCGCGGTTGGTCCGCGACCCTCTTGACGCTGCGGCGCAACTGGACGAAGCGGGACTGGCCGATCTGGTGGGCACGGCAGTGCGGATGATGGACAACGTGGTTGATGCCTCGAAATTCCCGCTGGAGGCGCAGGCGCGCGAGGCGCAGGCCAAGCGGCGCATCGGCCTTGGGGTAACGGGGCTGGCCGATGCGCTGTTGATGGTCGGTCTGCGCTATGGATCCGACGAGGCGGCGCGTCAGACGGAGCACTGGCTGAAAGCGATCGCCCGCGCCGCGTATCTGGCGTCGGTGCAATTGGCGACCGAAAAGGGCGCCTTTCCACTCTTTGATGCGGAGGGGTTCCTGAAGTCAGGCGCGATGCAGGCGATGGATGCGGACGTGCGGGACGCGGTGGCGGAACATGGCATCCGTAACGCCTTGCTGACGTCCATCGCGCCCACGGGCACGATCTCGCTTTATGCGGGGAACGTCAGTTCGGGGATCGAGCCCGTCTTTGCCTATTCTTACACCCGCAAGGTGCTGCAAAAGGATGGCACGCGTACCGAGGAAGAGGTCGAAGATTACGCCGTACAGATGTGGCGCGAGATGTTTGGTGACGCGGACCTGCCCGACTATTTCGTGAACGCGCAGACACTGGCCCCGATCGAGCATGTGAAGATGCAGGCGGCGGCGCAGAAATGGGTCGACTCTTCGATCTCCAAAACGATCAACTGTCCCGAGGACATCAGCTTTGACGATTTCAAGGACGTCTATATGGCGGCGTGGGATCAGGGGTGCAAAGGCTGCACGACCTACCGGCCCAATGACGTCACGGGCAGTGTTTTGAGTATTTCAGAAGAGAAGAAGGACGCAGGTGCGCGGGATGTCGTGGCCACGGATGATGCAGAGCCGCTGCAGCCCCATGGCGATGTGATCTATATGGCGGAACCGCTGGACCGACCAAGTGCCCTTGAGGGCAATACGTATAAAGTGAAATGGCCCGACAGCGAACATGCGCTTTATATCACCATCAATGATCTGGTGATCGGTGGGCACCGGCGCCCGTTCGAGGTGTTCATCAATTCCAAGAACATGGAGCACTTTGCGTGGACCGTGGCGCTGACCCGGATGATTTCGGCAGTGTTCCGGCGCGGTGGCGACGTGAGCTTTGTCGTGGAGGAGTTAAAGGCGGTGTTCGACCCGCGCGGCGGTGCGTGGATGCAGGGCAAGTACATTCCCTCGATCCTTGCGGCCATCGGTGGTGTGATCGAGCAGCATATGGTGGCCACAGGGTTCATCGAAGGCGAGGGCATGGGATTGAAGACCGATCCGCAGGCGCAGGTGGTGGGGCTTGATGCGCCAAAGGGCAAAGCCTGTTCCAGTTGCGGCAGCTTTGAGATGCGGATGATCGAAGGTTGCATGACCTGCGCGTCTTGCGGCTATTCGAAATGTGGCTGAGGTGGCCTGACCCACGCAAACCAGCGGACGGGCATCGAAGAAAACGCAAGTGTTGCCAACAGGCACTAGGCAAGTCACGCCTGCAACAGTAGCACGGTCTGGCTCGGGGGGGCGCAGACTGGGGATTTTGGTCCATGCTTCGTGCGACCCTTGCGGGCTTAGCCCTTTTTGTGATGAGCGTCCCGGCCGCAGACGCCGCCGGGCGCACCAAACTGGGCTTTGGCAATCTGCTTACCAACGACATTGTGGATGGCGCGGCGGATCGCTGGCGCACCGGGTCCTATGCCAGTTCGCGGGTGTGGGGGCCGACATGGACGGGTGCGGCACCGTCTGGTTTTGGCGATCTGTTGGAGTTGCGGTTCAATGGCGAGATCATAACACCTGAAAATCTGCGGTTTCCGGCGCCGGGTGATCGCCATTATGCCGGGGCGCTGTCGCTGGGTCTGCACACGCATATGCAGCGCGGTGCCATGGAATACGCGATTGGCGGTGATCTGGTGTTTGTGGGTCCACAAACCGGGCTCGACAGTTTCCAGACCGAGTTACATGACCTCTTGAACGTCTCAGAACCTTCGGATCGGGTGCTGGACGCGCAGATTGGCAATGCCATCCGTCCGACCCTTGTGGTCGAGATGGGCCGGCCCATCCGTATGGGCGCGCAGTCCACCTTGCGGCCCTTTGTCGAAGGACGTGCGGGTGTGGAGACGTTGGCGCGGGTGGGGTTTGACTGGACCTTTGGCAGTCTGGGGCAGGGCGAGCTTTTGGTGCGTGATCCGGTGGCTGGTCAACGCTACAGGGTCATCACGCAGGACTGGACGGGCTATAGCTTTACCGTGGGTGCCGACTTTGCCTATGTGGACAGCAGCGTGTTTTTACCCGACGATCAGGGGCCCGCGCTGGACAACACCCGCGAACGTGTGCGGGTGGGTGTGATGTGGCAAGGCGAAAGCGGATTGTCGAGTTTTGCTGGCATCACCTACCTCGGAGAAGAATTCGAAGGGCAGGACGAGGGGCAGTTTGTCGGCTCGATCAAAGTGCGGTTGGGCTTCTGACGATTGGCATCGCCAAGTGATGCATTCGCGCATCACCTCAACGAATCATCACAACACATTGGAATCTTATCCGAATCCACCCTTTAGAGATCGGCGGGTTTTTGCTACCGTTGAGATAATAAAAAACTAAAGGCAGGCATACAGGCAATGAAGACGGGCTTTCGTGGCACGTTCGTCATCTCCTGGTCGCAAACACAAGTGGATGGTCTTGAGGCCGCACCGGTGCAGTCGTTGACCGTAGGTGCAGCCTGGGCGTGGCGTGGGGACGCGTTGCGCGTGGATGGACCACAAACTGTGTTGCGCCTCGATGGGGCGGATGGATCTGAGGCAATGCGGCGCCGCGCAGCGCGTATGGTGGAACGTTTGGTGGGTGCCGCTCTTGAGCACAAGCCCATCGAAGCGGTGACAGACACCGATGATGCGCGCGACCTCGATAGCAGTTTCGTGGTCACCGATGGCGCCAAGAGCTACACAGTGACCTTGATCGAAGTGGGGCGCGGTGCGCAGCCGCTTTTGATGTTCCTTGACGATATCCCGCCCCGGGATCAGGAATTATGGGTCGTCCACCACACGTTGAACACGCAGCCCGGTGACCAGACCGGCGACAATGCGGGCGGTGTGATATGTTTCACCCCCGGTACGCGGATCGACACACCAGATGGCCCCCGTCTGGTCGAAGAACTGGGCGAAGGCGACAGCGTCCTGACCAAGGACAGCGGCGCGCAGGACATTTTGTGGGTGGGCAAGCGCCGAATGACGGGTGCGCGCCTGTTTGCGATGCCACGCCTGCGGCCTGTGCGGTTCCATGCGGGTGCATTGGGTTCGGATCGACCGGATCAGGAATTGCTGGTCTCACCCGAACACCGGATGCTGATCAAGGGCGACGTCGCGCAGGCCCTGTTCAACACGCCCGAGATACTGGTGGCGGCCAAGGATCTGGTGAACGGCTCGACCGTGACAGTGGACGTCAAGGTGCGCGAAGTGACCTATATCCACATGCTTTTGCCCCAGCATCAGGTGATCTGGGCAAACGGTGTCGAGACCGAAAGTTTTCATCCCGCCAATACCGCACTCAGCACGTTGGATGACGGTGACCGGGCTCGCCTGGTGGCGCAGTTTCCCGATCTTGAATACGATCCGCACCGCTATGGTGCATATGCGCGGCGCAACCTCAGTGCCAGCGAGGCGGCGATCCTGCGCCACGCGGCATAGGCGCGCTGCTTAGAAGCCGGGTGTGCCTGCATCCTCTGGATGTCGCGCCAGATGTTTTGCCTTGATCGTGGCGGAGGTGTCGCGCGTTCCGTCATGGCTCCAACCCGGCGGGGCAACGGCATACATCACCCGTTCACGCCACGTCAGACCCGGTTGGGCGATGTCGCGAAAGATGCCGACCCATTCGTGAAACGCAACCCGGATCGGGTTGAAGGTGCCAAGGTTCTGCACCAGCCCGTAATCGGGCCGCTCTTCCTCCAATTCGGGGACGAAGGTGCCGAACATCTTGTCCCAGATGATGAACACCCCGGCATAATTGGCGTCGAGATAGCGGGGATTGCGCCCGTGATGCACCCGGTGGTGACTGGGCGTATTCATCACCGCCTCAAACCAGCGGGGCATCCGCCCGATGGCTTCGGTGTGAATCCAGAACTGGTAAATCAGGTTGAGCCCGCCCACGAACAACACCATCGCCGGATGAAAGCCCAGCAGGATCAGCGGCGCCCGCACGATCATCATAAAGGTGAACGTGCCTGTCCATGTCTGGCGCAAGGCGGTGGTCAGGTTGTAGTGCTGCGACGAGTGATGGTTCACATGGGACGCCCAGACCCAGCGGATGCGGTGCCCGAACCGGTGCACCCAGTAGTAGCGCAGGTCATCCAGCACGAAACAGAGCAGCACAACCCAAACGCTGGTGCCAAGATTGAGCGGCGTGATGGCCCACAGCACCATGAAAAAGCCCCACGCGACAAAGCCCAGCAGGATACCGGACGCCACATTGCCCGCCCCCATGATCAACGACGTCACCGCGTCGCGCGTCTCGTACCGCCCGCCGCACCCCTTGATCACGATCCAAGCCAGTTCCACCGCAATCGCGGCGATAAACAGCGGCACGGCCCACTGCACCACGTCGGGATATGTCAAATCGCTCATCATATGCGCGCCATCCAGTCTGCCCATTCGGCCTGTTCATCTTGGGTCAAGGTCACGGTGACGCGCGGTGCGGCGTAATCCTTGAGGTACAATGTCACGCGGCCCCGGCGCACATGCGCCTCTTCTATGCCGTGCAGACGCCGCGCGCAGGTATCGGCACCCATCTGCCAGACCACGCCGCGCCCGTTATCCGTTTCCACGCGCGCAGCGCGCCCGTCGCTTGTGACATCCGTGCGGTCAACCCGGTCATCTGGAAACGCACGCAGCCATGCGCTGCGCGCGCTGGCTTGGGTCAGCGGCGGCGCTTTGGTCAGGCCCAGCAGATGCAGCGCAAGCGCAATGCCTGCGATCCCACCAATCACCAGAATGAGCAGAATGTGCAGCGGCACGCAGGACCCTCCCCACGGCCATAGCAGCGAAGCGGCGCGCGTTGGTCAAGCGTGGCGTTGCGTCAATGCAGGGCCCGTCGCATCGCGAAATTCGTGGGCAGGCCAATAAAGTCCAACGCCGGGGCGCTGGTGTCAAAACGGGCGCACTGGACCGACGGCAGATCGACGGCAAGCCGCCGCACGACGGCGTCCATCGTCACCTTTGCACTGCCATCCGCGGCGACAAAAGCGATCTTTTTGCGGCAGTCATTGCGGCGATAGATGCCGACAACAAGGCTCAGGACCGCGTCCAGTTCCTGCGGAGTGATCGTCACGTCCTCGACTTGCCGTGCGTCGCACAGCTCGTGGTGGTTGGGCGCGCTGAGAAAGTCCATCTCGAACTGGTCAAAAAACCCGAGCACATCCTGCAATCCGATGACACCGGAGTAGACCACGTGAAACATCTCTCTGCCCGGAAGGGGGCGGTACCATATGGGCATGAGAAACCTTTTGTGATTTTGGCGACGGAGTAAAGGAACACCTCCCGCATCGGACCCTTGCGACCGGCTTGGGCCACAAGGGCGCGGCGCGCTACTGTTCGGTCACGCTGATCAGCACGCCATTGGGTGAGGCGTGGCGGACAAGCCCCGTTTCAGGGCGAGATTGCGGCCAGCGCGCCTGTAACAGGCGGGTTTTCGGCATCCTTTTGATGTTGACGGCGTTCGATTGATTGCCTCCAAGGCAATGGTAATGGGTATCGTCCTCTGCCCAGTAGAACCCGACATGGCCTTTCCAACTGTCGGGGCTGGTACGCCAGAACACCAGAACGGAGCCGAGTTGTGGCAGGGCTTCGCGGCCATAGCTGCCCCATTTGCGTGCGCCCAACGGGTTGCTGGGCAGAGGGTCTTCGGGCACGCCGGTGGTCATGCAATGGGCGACAAACAGGCCGCACCACGGCACCTCGTCACTGGCAAATCCGATGTCCAGCGTGTCCGCCCAATCGTCGATCACCGCGTTGCTTTGCCCCGGAGCCGTGTTTTCGCGCACGCCGATCAGGCGCGCGGCTTCGGACAGCCATGTCATCTCGGATGGGATCGAGGTGTCGGCCTGGGGCGCGCGGGCGCTTTCGCCGAACAGGGCCGCGCGGGTGTTCGGCCCGACGATGCTGTCAACGGTCAGGCCTGCGCTTTGCTGAAATGCCCGGATCGCGGCTCGCGTCATAGGGCCCATGGCTCCGTCAATCGGGCCGGGGTCAAATCCCTTGTCTCTCAATGCCGTTTGAATTGCGCGTACGCTCATAACAAAATTCCTTTCTGTGTAATAAGAAGGAACTTTAGCAAAAAAGACGCGGTTTGATTACTACTTTTACTGGTGGCTTCGGTGCGATGGCTGCGCGTCGTGCGTCTGCAAGGACCGGATCTGATCCATCTTTGGCGCTATCAGTGTGCGGATCAGCGTTGCGAGACGTGGACAATACGGCACTTCAGGCGTTTATCCAGTTCGAGGATCTTGCGGGTCGATTCCGATGCACTGGCGCGGGTTTTGGCTGCGCCGGTCTGACATTCCAGCAAAGCCTGTTCCTGCGCCGATGCCGGGTTGGATTAGTTGATGGACCACCCAAAGCTGGAGCTGTCGTCGATCGCGAAAGCACCGAGCGGTCCCGTTTTTCGCCGTTTCGTGAACGGCCCTTGAAACGACTTTTATGCGCCCTGACCGATCGTCGTGCCCGTCCTTTTCGGGTCATAGTCCCGTGGCAGTGAATAGGCGTATTCGAAACAGGCATCGGGTTGTGACGAGCGCCCCCGGCACAGCGTCATGGCGTCGCTGCGTGCCTGTTGCAGAGTGTGCATACCCTTGACGGACCCCTAGGCACGGTCTTGAAGGGAATTAAAAATGATGGCGCCAAAATAGTTCGGGTTCTTGCGCCATTGGCGGAATTCTTTCCTGCTTTTGCGTCCAATGTCCTGCGCGCTGACCACTTGAATCTGTCGACCGGTTTTCTGCAAGATCACGGCGTCTGACACCGCAGCCGTTGCAGCCAAAGCCGAGACGAAAGCAATCAAAAGACCCAGTTTGGACATGCAGTGCCCCACATATCTCGGTTTTCCGGGATGACGCTATTGCGCGCCATGATTGCAGTCAATTCCGGTGTGGTGCGCTTTAGCTGTCCCCGTCACCGATCAGAGCGGTGATCACCGCCTTGGCGCTGTCACTGGACCAGTCCGCATCGCCACGCAGACGTGCGATTTCGCGCCCCTCTTGGTCGATCAACACGGTGATTGGCAGGCCGAAAATGCCCATCTGTGCCGCAAGCTTCTGTTTTGGGTCTTGGTGACGGGGCAGGTTGTCGACGCCGATTTCGTCAAAAAATTTGACGATTGCGACCGGGTTGTTGCGGCCCGTGGCGATGGTGACGACCTCGAATGTGTCGCCGCCCAGTTCCGTCTGCAACTCCGCCAGCATCGGCATCTCATGGCGGCAGGGCGCGCACCATGTGGCCCAAAAATTCACCAGAATATACTTGCCCGCATAGTCCGACAGGCGGCCTTCGCCGGCACCATCAGCGAGATCATAGCTGGCGCTCGACACCGCTTCGGGCGTGGTATGGAACACCAGCTTTTTCATGTCGCCCTCGCGGGCGGCCATGGCGGCATCGACGTCCGCAAGCGCAGGAATTGCGCCCAAGCTCAGGGCCATGTAGACGGCGGCAGCAATCGTTTTCTTCATAAACTCTTCCTCAGGGGCGTGCGCATGACCGACAAAACCGCAAATACCATGTGGGGCGGCCGTTTCGCGGCAGGGCCCGATGCGATCATGGAGGCAATTAATGCCTCGATCGGATTTGACCAGCGCATGGCGTCCCAGGATATCGCGGGTTCGCGCGCCCACGCCGCCATGTTGGGCGCCACGGGCATCCTGAGTGATAAGGATGTTAAGTCGATCCGGGAAGGGCTGCTCACAGTCTTGTCAGAGATCGAAGGCGGCACCTTTGCCTTTTCCACCGCGCTTGAGGACATTCACATGAATGTGGAGGCGCGGCTGAAGGAGCTGATTGGTGAACCGGCGGGCCGTCTGCACACGGGTCGTTCGCGCAACGATCAGGTGGCAACGGATTTCAAACTGTGGGTGCGGGACCAATTGGACGCGGCGGATGGCGCGCTGGTGTCGCTGATCGCGGCACTGCTGGATCAGGCAGAGGCGGGGGCCGATTGGGTCATGCCCGGCTTTACCCACCTGCAAACCGCGCAGCCGGTCACATGGGGTCACCACATGATGGCCTATGTGGAGATGTTTGGCCGCGATCTGTCTCGGGTGCGGGATGCGCGCGCGCGGATGAACGAGTCGCCCCTTGGGGCAGCGGCGCTTGCCGGCACGTCCTTTCCCATCGACCGGCAGATGACGGCAGAGGCGTTGGGTTTTGACCGGCCCGCTGCCAATTCACTTGATGCGGTCAGTGACCGCGACTTTGCCCTCGAATTCCTGAATGTGGCCAGCATCTGCGCCATGCATCTCAGCCGTTTTGCCGAAGAACTGGTGATCTGGTCGTCGGCCCAATTCCGCTTTGTCACGCTGAGTGACCGGTTCTCCACCGGCTCTTCCATTATGCCGCAAAAGAAAAACCCGGATGCAGCCGAACTGATCCGCGCCAAGGTCGGGCGTATTTTTGGTGCGAACACCGCCTTGATGATGGTGATGAAGGGGCTGCCGTTGGCCTATTCCAAGGACATGCAAGAGGACAAGGAACAGGTCTTTGACGCCGCCGACAACTGGATGCTGGCGCTGGCCGCGATGGACGGGATGGTGCGCGACATGACCGCCAACCGCGACAGCCTTGCCGCTGCCGCAGGCTCCGGCTTTTCCACGGCGACCGATTTGGCCGACTGGCTGGTGCGCGTGCTGGGCCTGCCATTTCGCGACGCGCATCACATCACAGGCGCGCTTGTAGCGCTGGCGGAATCCGAGGGCAAGGACTTGCCTGACCTCACGCTTGAGCAGATGAAAACCGCGTATGACGGCATCACCGCAGAGGTGTTCGACGTTTTGGGCGTGGAAAATTCGGTGAATTCGCGTACATCTTACGGGGGTACTGCGCCCGTTCAGGTGCGCGCGCAGGTCGCCCGCTGGAAAGAGGTGTTGTCAAGATGATCCGAGCTGTTGCCCTCCTGTCGTTCTTGGCGCTGGCTGCATGTGGCGCGGATGGCGAACCTGTGCAGCCCGACGCCAGCATCGGTATTGGCATCGGGTCTGGTGGCGTCCACGCCGGTGGCACCATCGGTGTCAGCAGCGGGCCGCTGCGTATCGGCGTCAGTCTGTTCTGAGGATATGAGCCCGCTGCGCGCACTCTATCTGGGCCTTGCCATATGGGGCTCCATCCACCCGATGTTTTATTTCATCCGGTGGTTCAACGAAAATGGATACAGCCTGTCGGCCATGGTTGATGCGTGGCATGTGAACGATGCCACCAGCGGGCTGGTTTGGGATCTGACCGTCGCCGCTGTCGCCCTTACGGTCTGGATCATCGCCGAGGTGGCCACGCGGCGGAACTGGCTTGCCCTTGTGGCGATCCCCGCCACGTTCTGTATTGGCGTCAGTTGCGGCTTGCCGCTCTATCTGTTCCTGCGCTCGCGGCCGGTGACTTAGATTTTTCCGAAAAACGGAAACAATCACGCCCCATTGTTGCCAAAATCGCCACTTACGCTGATCCCAACGTGAAGACAGGCAAGGCGACAGGCAATGACCGATACGAGCATGGACGCGCCAAAAGGCGCATTGTTGGACGGGCCAGAGGCGGCCACATCGGCAAACACACCGGTGATCGTGCAGGTGGCGAAACAATACGGGGTCAGCCCGTTGCGCCAGCTGCGCGAAAGTTGGTCGATGCGGGGCGGCGCCCAAAAGCTAGGCTCGAACGAGTATTACAGTCTTGGGCTGTTTGATCCTGACATGCCACGCGCGGCCAAACGTGCTTTTGTTGGGCAAAAGGGTATCAATGCGATCAACGCCCGTATGAACCCGCCCGCAGCGGTGCCGACACGGGCCTTTGTGGGCAATAAGCTGCTGTATACCCAATTGCTGGAACAACTGGGCATCGCAACCGCCCGGACCCAGGCCCTTGTCAGCACGCACCGGTGCGCAGGCCAGATGCGCGTGTTGCGTGATGCGGCCACCCTTGCGGCGTTTCTCGAAGACGGGGCACGCTATCCGCTGTTTGGTAAACCGCATCACGGGTCGCTGTCCGAGGGGTCTGTGCGCCTGACAGGGTGCGCGGGCGGTGTGTTGCACATCGCCAATGGCGACACGCGACCGGTGATGGAATTCGCAGAAGAGATCATGCGCCGCTATCCCGGCGGATTCATTCTGCAAAGCGCGCTTGATCCGCATCCCGACATGGCGCACATCGCTGGCCCGGCCATTGGCTGCGTGCGCGTGGTGACCATCAATGACGGTGACGGGCCAACCCCGGCCTATGCGGTCTGGAAACTGCCCGCACCGCGGGCCATGTCCGACAATTTCTGGCAGGCGGGCAGCTTGCTGGCGCATCTGGACCTTGAGACGGGCGCTGTGACGCGCTGCGTTATGGGCACCGGTCTGGCGCAACAGGACATGCCGCAGCACCCCGTATCCGGCGCGCCCATCGTGAGCCGCACGATACCGCATTGGGACGACACGCTGCGCATCGCTTGCGACGCTCACGCGGTGTTCCCTGAATTCGGCATCTGTGGCTTTGACATCGCCGTGACAGCTGATGGACCCAAGGTTCTGGAATGCAACGATAATCCGTCGCACAATCTCTATCAGATCGGTGCCGGGCGGGGGCTATTGTCGCCCGACCTTGCACCCCTGTGGGACCGTGTGGCTGACCGTCAGGCCAAACAGCTTGCACGGCTCAAGAGCAAGTGACCAATTGATCCCGGGCCTTCGCGCGGGTATGCGCGGGCCATGGATCATTTTCTGTACCAAAACGGCGTGTTGCACGCCGAAGATGTCCCACTGCCTGAGATCGCGGCAGCGGTTGGCACGCCGTTCTATGTTTACTCGACCGCGACGCTGCTGCGCCACTTCACCCTGTTCGACGAGGCGCTGAACTGGACCGATCACCTCGTGTGCTACGCGATGAAAGCGGCCTCCAACCAAGCGATCCTCAAGACGCTGGCGCAGGCGGGGGCGGGCATGGACGTGGTGTCGGGCGGTGAATACCTCCGCGCCAAGGCCGCAGGGGTGCCCGGAGACCGCATCGTGTTTTCCGGCGTCGGCAAAACCGCCGAAGAGATCCACATGGCCCTGACCGGCGGCATCCGCCAATTCAACGTCGAATCCGAACCCGAAATGGTTGTGCTGAACCGTGTCGCGGGCGAGGTTGGCGTGACCGCGCCCATCACCATCCGTGTCAACCCGGATGTGGATGCCAAAACCCATGCCAAGATCGCAACGGGCAAGTCCGAGAACAAATTTGGCATCCCCATCGCCCGCGCCCGTGAAGTATATGCGATGGCCGCCGCGATGGAGCATCTCGACGTTATCGGCATCGACGTCCATATCGGCAGCCAGTTGACCGAACTGGGCCCGTTTGAGCAGGCGTATCTAAAGGTGGCGGAACTCACTGAACAGTTGCGCGCCGACGGGCACGACATTCGCCGCCTTGATCTGGGGGGTGGCCTTGGCATTCCCTACACCCGCTCGAACGAAGCCCCGCCGCTGCCGATGGAGTTTGGCGCGCTGATCCAGCGCACCGTGGGGCATCTGGGCTGCGAGATCGAGATTGAACCGGGCCGCCTGATCGCAGGCAACGCCGGGCTGATGGTCAGCGGTGTCATCTACGTCAAATCGGGCGAGGGGCGGGATTTTCTGATCCTTGACGGTGCGATGAACGATCTGATCCGTCCCGCCATGTACGAAGCCTATCACGATATCATTCCCGTTACCGAACCGGCACCCGGCACCGAACAGGCCCCTTTCGACATTGTGGGACCAGTTTGCGAATCGGGTGATACCTTTGCCAAACAGCGCATGATGCCGCCTGTGGCTGCTGGCGAGCTTGTCGCGTTCCGGTCTGCCGGGGCATATGGCGCGGTAATGAGCAGCGAATACAACACGCGGCCCCTAATTCCGGAAGTTCTGGTGAAAGGTGATCAATACGCAGTGATCCGCCCACGCCCGACCTTTGACGAAATCATAAATCGAGATACCATCCCCGAATGGCTGTAGGCGCTATGGTGCGCCGCGCCCTGCGAGGACCCATATGGCCGATCAGACCCAGACCGATCTGCGTGACCGTCTCAAAGGGGCGCGCCTTGCGCTGAACCTGACATGGGCCGGGCTGCTCAGTGAACGGCTGACCCTCGCGCTATGGCCTTTGATCGCCGTCGTGCTGGCGGTGCTGGGCGTGCTGATGCTGGGCCTGCAGGACCTTGTGGGTGTTGAACTGGTCTGGGGCTTTGCCGTCTTGGCTGTGGCCGGCGCGACCGCCGCCTTGGTCTACGGCCTGCGGATCTTCCGCCTGCCCAGCCGTGCCGAAGCGATGGTGCGACTGGATGAAACCATGCCGGGACGCCCGCTGCGGGCGCTCATCGACACCCAAGCCACCGGCGATACCGATCCCGCCTCACTCGCCGTCTGGAAGGCGCACAAGGCCCGAATGCTGGAGCGCGCGGCACAGGCCAAGGCGGTGGGCGGCGATCTGCGCGTGTCGCGCCGCGACCCATATGCGCTGCGCTATCTGGCGGCGCTGGTCTTTGGCGTGGCATTGATCTTTGGCTCGATCTGGCGCGTGGGTTCTGTGGCAGAAATGGCACCTGGCGCGGGCGGTGGCCTTGCCTCTGGTCCGGTTTGGGAAGGCTGGGCCGAAAGCCCCCGCTACACAGGCCGTCCCACCATCTACCTTAATGACATTGCCGAAGGCCCGCTGGCGGTGCCCGTGGGCAGTCTGATCACCTTGCGCATCTATGGCGAGGTGGGCGCGCTGACTGTTGCCGAAACGGTGTCGGGCCGCACCGGAGAGGTGCCCCCGGCCTCCGCCCCGGAACAGGATTTTACGGTCGTCCAGTCAGGTGAGATCGCCATAAACGGCCCCGGTGGCCGCACATGGGACGTGGCTGTCATCCCGGATGCCGCGCCACAGGTCAGCATCTTGAGCGCCCCTGATGCGTCTGCACTGGGCGAAATGACGCTGCCGTTTCAGGGCATTGATGATTACGGCGTCGAGGCGGGCGAGGCGCGCTTTGCGCTTGATCTGTCGGCGGTAGACCGCCGCCATGGTCTGACCATCGCGCCTGATCCGCGTCCCGAACTGACCGTGGCCCTGCCCATGCCCATTGCAGGCGACCGCACCGCGTTCGAAGAAAGCCTGATCGACGACTTCTCCGAGCATCCGTGGGCCAACCTGCCTGTGGCTATGACGCTCAGTGTGCTGGATGCTGCCGAACAGCAGGGCGAAAGCGAACCACAGACCTTTGTCTTGCCGGGCCGCCGCTTTTTCGATCCGCTGGCGGCCGCGATCATCGAACAGCGCCGCGACCTGCTGTGGGCGCGGGACAATGCGCCACGGGTGGCGCAGATGCTGCGCGCCGTGGCCTTCATGCCCGACGATGTCTTTCGCAAGGAAGTCGACCAGTTGCGCCTGCGCCGCGCCATCACCAAACTGGAAACGCTTGCCCGTTACGGGCTGACGGACGAACAGCAAGAGGACGTGGCCCGCGACCTCTGGGATCTTGCCCTCGGCATCGAGGAAGGCGACCTGTCCAGCGCGTTGGAACGACTGCGCCGTGCCCGCGAACGGCTGGAACAGGCGATGCGCGACGGCGCAAGCCAATCCGAGATCGAAGAATTGATGCGCGAACTGCGCCGCGCCACCGACGATTATATGCGCCAACTGTCCCGACAGGCGCAGCTGGACGATGAGGCCAACGAAGAAAACCGCGGCCCCAGCAACTCCGAAACCATGCAGATGAACCAAGACGATCTGCAACGCATGATGGACCGCATTCAGGAACTGATGGAGCAGGGCCGCATGGCCGAGGCTGAACAAGCGCTGCGTGAACTTCAGGAAATGCTTGAAAACATGCGTGTCACCCAGGGCGAAGGCGGCGAGGGCCAGCAAAGTCCGGGTGAGCAGGCGATGGAAGGCCTTGCAGAGACGCTGCGCGAACAGCAAGGCCTCAGCGATGAGGCATTCCGCGATCTGCAAGAGCAGTTCAACCCGAACGCCCAAGCCGGTGAAAACCAAAACAATCAGGGCCGCAGCGGCGGTCAGGGTCAGGGACAGGAACACAGCCAGCAGGGCGGCCAGCAAGGCCAGGGCGAACAGGATGACGGCCAGCAGGGCGGCAGCGAAGGTCAGGAACAGGCCGAAGGCGAGGGGGGCGGCGACGGCGCGCTGGCCGACCGCCAGCAGGCGCTGCGCGACGAACTGCGCCGCCAGCAGGGCAGCTTGCCCGGTGCGGGCACGCCCGAAGGCGACGCCGCCCGCGATGCGCTGGACCGGGCGGGTCGCGCGATGGACGGGGCCGAAGAGGCGCTGCGCAATCAGGACTATGCTGAAGCCATCGACAATCAGAGCCAGGCGATGGAAGCCCTTCGCGAAGGGATGCGCGCGCTGGGTGAGCAAATGCAGCAACAAGCGCAAAATGGCGAGCAAGGGCAAGGCACCAGCGAAGCCGACCGCCGCGCCGAAGCGCAGGATCCTCTGGGCCGCGAGCCGGGGTCAAATGGCAGCACCGGAACCGAGGAAAGCCTGCTTCAGGGCGAGGATGTCTATCGCCGGGCGCGTGATCTGCTGGACGAAATCCGTCGCCGCGCAGGTGAAGGGGAGCGGCCGGATCAGGAACTGGACTACCTCAAACGGCTGCTTGACCGGTTCTAGGTACTAGGACAGCGTCATTCGCTTTGGATCGCGGCGGCGTCCAGCATCAACAGGAGTTGCTGTACCTGCCCGTCTAGCCATGACCGCGCAACATCCACTTGCGCCACATAAGCGCTTAGATACGGGTCAGCCTGCGGCACTGCCTGCGCGATCTGCGGCGCAAAGATGTAAAGCGCGGCGAGAAACGCAGCGACAAAAACCATCAGCAAAAACCCGCGCCGGAACCCGCCGCGTTTCGGCGTCTGTTCGGCGGTGTCTGGGCTGGGTTCGGCCATGCGCTGCTCGCGCTCGCCCGAGGAGCGCAGTGTTGAATTGATCTCTTCGATATCGGGCAGCAACTCGCGTCGCGATCCAACGGCGGCGGCGGTTGCCACCGCTTCTGTGGCCTCGACCGGATCCACGGGCGGTGTTTCACCGCGCAGCCGGGCCATACGCTCACGCGCTTGGCGGGCACGCCGGTCGCCCTCGCTTTCGGCGGAATCAAGGCCCAGATCGGGCTGCGTCTCAATCCCGGCACCGGCGCGCGCCTGCGCTTCGCGCTCGGCCTCTTCGCGCAGAATGCCTGCGACGTCGGGGTCAATGATGCGCTGTTGCGGCTCGGGTGCGGGTGGCGGCGGGGGAGCCGGTTCCGGCTCGGGGTCCAAATCGGGCGCTGGCGCAGGGGGTGGGGGTGGCACGGCGTCTGTCCGTTCCTCGTCCTCGACTGGATCGTCCTCAGGATCGGCAAGGTCGGGGGGCAGGTCGGCAGGGGCCTCTTCGGCGGGCGCATGGTCGGGATGATGCTGGAACCACGTCTGGCCACAATTGGAACATTGTACATCACGGCCTTCGGCCGGAATAACGTCGTCGACCACCTCATATTGCGCATCGCAATTTGGACAGATTAACCGCATCGCTCGCCCCAACCCTCTTTTTGGCAACCATATGGCTCAACGCGCGCGCAGAAAAGCGGGAACTGCCCAAGCGCGCGGCAGGCAATCAGATTGAAACGCGCCTGATGCTGGGGCACAACAGGGGCAAGAACGAGGGGACAGGCGTGATCGAGCTGGAAAATGTAGCCTACAGCTACGGCGGGGGTGAGCTTTTGTCGGATATCTCCGTCAAATTGGCGCCGGGGTCGTTCCATTTTTTGACCGGGCCGTCAGGGGCGGGCAAGACGACGTTGCTCAAGCTGTGTTACGGCGCATTGTTGCCGACGGCAGGGCATGTGCGCCTGTTCGAGGCCGATGTGCGGGGACTCAATCGCGACGACGTTGCGCTGATCCGCCGCCGGATCGGTGTGGTGCATCAGGACGTACAATTCCTCGACCATCTGCCGGTGGCCGACAATATCGCGCTGCCGCTGACCGTGTCGGGACGCCACGCCGAAGCGGGGGGCAGTGATCTGAACGAATTGATGGGCTGGGTGGGTTTGCAAGATCGTGCCGCGGCTCTGCCGCCCGAGTTGTCGGGGGGCGAACGCCAGCGCGCGGCGCTGGCGCGGGCTGTCATCATGTCACCGGAGGTGGTGCTGGCGGACGAGCCTACGGGCAACGTGGATTGGGACATGTCACAGCGCCTACTGACCCTGCTTGTGGAACTGAACCGCATGGGAAAAACGGTGCTGATCGCGACACATGACCTCAGCCTGATCCGCGCCGCCAAAGCGCAGGTGCAGGCGCGCGTTCTGCGCATTGCCAACCGGCGTGTGCAACTTGCGGGGGCGGATCTATGAAGCTGGATCTTGCGCAGTTGCGCGCGTTGCTGGCGGGTGACCGGCAGGCCGACAGGGTGGTGCCGCCATCGGGGTACACAGCACAACTGACCCTGTTTGCCGCCGGAGCAATGGCGTTTTTGGCCGTCTTTGCGCTGGCGCTGTCGCTTGCGGCGGGACGGCTGGCGGAACGATGGGGTGCAGAGCTTGCCCACACCGCGACCCTGCGTATTGTCGCCCCGGCGGACCAACGCGCCGAACAGACCGCGGCGGCTTTGGCCGTTCTTGAAACCACGCCGGGTGTGGCGGAGGCGCGTGCGCTGACGGATGCGGAACAGGCGGCGCTTCTGGCCCCGTGGTTCGGGGCTGATCTGCCGCTTGACACGCTGCCCGTGCCGCGCCTGATCGAGACGAAGACCGAAAGCGGATTTGACCCCACGGGCCTCAGTCTGCGGCTGGCAGCCGAAGTGCCGGGTGCCGTTCTTGATGATCACGGGCGCTGGCGCGCGCCGCTCGTGTCTGCGGCAAGTCGGCTGCGTGTTTTGGGCTGGGTGGTGGCGCTGCTGATCGTGGCTGCGGTTGCTGCCATGGTGACGCTCGCCGCGAACGCGGCGCTGGCTGCAAATGCGCAGGTTATTGCGGTGTTGCGCCTTGTCGGGGCCACTGACAGCTATATCGCCAACGCATTTGTCCGGCGGTTTACCCTGCGCGCCCTGTCCGGGTCGGCGGTGGGTGTGATCGTCGGGCTGCTTGCTGTGTGGCTGATGCCCACAGGCAGCGCGGATGCGCCGGGCCTTTTGACCGGTATCGGGTTTCGTGGGGCGGGCTGGCTGGTGCCGCTGATGGTGCCGCTGGTGGCCGGTCTTGTCGCCTTGCTGGCGACCAACACCGCTGCGCGCCGCGCACTCGGAGGGTTGACCTGATGCTGCAACTGATCCGTTCGACCACCTTTGTCGGACAAATCTACGTCATGATGCTGGTCATCGGCCTTGTCTTTGCGCCTTACGCCATCATCAGCCGCCACGGCGCCCGCGCCGCCTGCAAAAGCTACAGCCGCTATGTGTTCTGGACGATGCGGTGGTGGGTGGGCATCCGCGCCGAAGTGCGCGGAGAGGTGCCGCAGGGCGAGGTGCTGATTGCCGCAAAACACCAATCCTTCCTTGATATCATGATGATCTTTACCGCGCTGCCGTCGGCCAAATTCATCATGAAACGGTCGATCCTGTGGACGCCGATCATCGGCCTGTATGCCAAACGGCTGGAATGTGTCCCGGTGGATCGTGGCAAGCGGGGTGCCGCCATCGCCAAGATGGTTGAGGACGTAGAGGCCGGGCGCGCCAATCCGGGTCAGCTTATCATCTACAGTCAGGGGACCCGCGTCGCACCGGGGGTCAAAGCGCCTTACAAGGTTGGCACCGCCGTGCTCTACGAGCAGTTGGGCCAGCCTTGCGTGCCGGTGGCCACCAATGTGGGCGTGCTTTGGCCGCGGACGGGACTGCGACGGACACCGGGTCTGGCTGTGGTGGAATTCTTGCCCGCTATCGAACCGGGCATGGAACGTGAAGCGTTTCTGGCGCATCTAGAGGACGTTGTCGAAACAAGATCTGACGCGCTGATGCGCGAATTGGGGTACGATCCGCATGGAGTACATTGAAGACATCGCGGCGCTTGAGGCGCTATACGGCACACCCGGCCAACCGTCATTGCGCAAGGTGGCGGACCATCTGACGCCGCTTTACCGCAAATGGATCATGGCCGCCCGGTTTGCGGTGCTGACGACCGTGGGCACGGGCGGCACCGATGGCAGCCCGCGCGGAGACGACCGCCCGGTCGTGACCGAGCTTGATCCGCGCACCTTGGCCATGCCGGACTGGCGCGGCAACAACCGCTTGGATTCGTTGCGCAATATCGTCTCTGACGGGCGTGTGTCGCTGATGTTCATGGTGCCGGGATCAAACACGGTGGTGCGCATAAACGGCCTTGCCCGGTTGACAGCGGATGCCGATTTGCGCGCCCGGTTCGAACGTAAGGGCCGCCAACCTGCAACCGTCATCGTGATCCGCATCTCCGAGGTTTATACCCAATGCGCCCGCGCCGTGATGCGCGCGGGGCTGTGGTCCCGCGACGATTCCGATGGTTTGCCAACACCGGGCGAAATTTTGTCCGAGGTGTCTTCGGGCGAGGAAGGCGGAGCGGAATATGACGCCGCGTGGCCTGCACGCGCCGCCAAATCCATGTGGTAGATCTGCCATCTGATGCAGAGGGCGGGCCGGACATCAAGGCTGTGTTCCGGCACCGCGCAGTTGTGATGGATTAGGGCAGCAGGACCGCGTCAATGGCGTGGATTACACCGTTCGAGGCAAAAATATCCGGCTGGATCACGTTGGCGTTGTTCACTTTCACGCCCGTGCCGACCTTGCCCACTTGGCCATTCACGTCCAGCGTGCCGCCCTGAACCGTTGTGACCTGCTGGCGCGTGCCCAGTACGTCCCCGGCGGTGATCTGGCCCGGCACCACGTGATAGGTCAGGATGCTGACCAGTTGATCCTTGTTTTCAGGCAGCAACAGGCTGTCGACCGTGCCCGCGGGCAGTGCGGCAAAGGCGTCGTTGGTCGGTGCAAAGACGGTGAACGGGCCGGGCCCCTTGAGCGTGTCCACGAGGCCCGCGGCCTGTACGGCGGCGACCAGCGTGGAGAAGTTGGGGTTGCCAGCAGCGATATCGACGATGTCGTCACCCGCAGGCTGCGCGCACGCGCCCAGTGCGACAAGAGCGGCGCCACCGCCAATGAGTTTCAACGTATTGCGACGGTCCATGATGTGATCCTTTGAAATGCGTCCGAATGTGGGTTCAGCAATGCCACATGCAGATCACATTGAAAGGGCCTGCACGCGGTTGCGTACGGACAAACGTAGCGGTGGGCAGGAAAGTTCCAGCACGGGGGCCGCTGGCGGGCGGTTTCCCGCCCGCCATGCCGTGCGGAAGCGTCCGAAGGGACGCAAGATTACATGTGTATGGCACCTTGACCGCAGGCCAGGGCAGCTTCGCGCACCGCCTCGGAATAGGTCGGGTGGGCGTGGCAAGTCATTGCCAGATCCTCGGCCGAGGCGCCAAACTCCATCGCCACGCAGACCTCGTGGATCAGATCGCCAGCACCGGGGCCGATGATATGCGCGCCCAGAATGCGATCGGTTTCGGCGTCGACGAGGATTTTGACAAAGCCGTCTGCGGCAAAATTCGCTTTGGCCCGTCCGTTGCCCATGAAACTGAACTTGCCCGCCTTGAACGCGCGACCCGCGTCCTTGAGGCTCTGTTCCGTCTCGCCCACATTGGCGACCTCCGGATGCGTGTAGATCACGCCGGGGATCACACCGTAGTTCACGTGCCCATGTTTGCCCGCGACCACATCGGCGGCGGCGACGCCCTCATCTTCGGCCTTATGTGCGAGCATCGGCCCGTCGATCACGTCGCCAATGGCGTAGATGCCTTTGACGTTGGTCTGCCAGTGGGCGTCCACCTTGATCTGGCCACGCTCCGACATCTCAATGCCCAGTGCATCCAGACCCAGACCGTCCGTGTAGGGCTTGCGCCCGGTGGCGACCAGCACCACGTCGGCATCTGCCACGTGGTCGCTGTCATCCTTGCGCAGCTTGTAGTGGACCTTGGCCTTTGTCTTGGTCGCCTCAACCTTTTGGACGGCGGCCCCCATGGTAAAGGTCAGCCCCTGTTTGGTCAGGATCTTTTTGAACTGCTTTTGCACTTCGGCGTCCATGCCGGGTGTAATCGCGTCGAGGAATTCAATCACCTCAACCTCTGCGCCCAGACGGGCATAGACAGACCCCAGTTCCAGCCCGATCACACCCGCGCCGATCACCACCATTCGGCGCGGGACCTTGCCCAGCTCAAGCGCGCCGGTGGAGGTCACGACAACCTTTTCATCCACCTCAACGCCCGGCAGCGAGGACGGCTCGGAGCCGGTCGCGATCACGATGTTTTTGGCGTCATGGACGTCGTCGCCCACTTTGACCTTGCCCGTCGCAGGAACGGATGCCCACCCTTTGATCCAGTCCACCTTGTTCTTCTTGAACAGGAATTCGATGCCGGAAGTGTTTTGGCCAATCGTGTCCATCTTGTAGGTCTGCATCTGCTTCCAGTCGACCGACGGTGCCTTGCCCTTGAGACCCATGGTGGCGAAATTATGCTCGGCCTCATGCAGCATGTGCGAGGCGTGCAGCAGTGCCTTTGATGGGATGCAGCCGATGTTCAGGCAGGTGCCGCCAAGGGTCTCGCGCCCCTCAACCACGGCCACCTTGAGGCCGTTTTGTGCCGCACGGATCGCGCAGACATAGCCGCCCGGGCCGGAGCCGATCACGATGAGGTCGTAAGATGCCATGGGTCAGGTCCTTTTTATGAGGTTGGAACCGGGGCGCTGCCCCGGACCCCGGAGTATTTGGAAAGAGAAGAAGGTCATATCAATGCTGCCACCAGCATGATGACCGTGGCGGAAAAGCCCACCATCCAGATGTAACTGCGCCATGGCACCCAGCCAAAGGCATAGGCCGGTACGTAGAGAATGCGTGCGGCGAGGTAGATGAAGGCGCAGGTGGTCGTCACGGCAGAGGACTGGTCCGACAGGGTGATCACGACGCAGGCGATGGTAAAGAGGATCAACCCTTCGAAATGGTTGCCCAAAGCGCGATAAAGCCGTGCGGTGCGCGGGCTTAATTGTTCTTCCAGCCCGCCCTTGTCGCGGGTGCCGAGGGTGCGGCCCTGACCCAGTTCGAGATTTGCCGGCACGGACATCAGCACGAACTGTATCACCTGCAGAAGGGCGGCGAGGGTGAGGGCGGTCAGTTCCGGCGTCATGGGCGGCCCAGCTCCCCCTTGTGAACGAGAATGACGAGGACCGCAGTTTGGGCCGCGAGTGTGACCGGGTGGCGCAAGACACCTGCGAGCGTCAGAGCTTGACCTTCGAAAGGGTCGGCACCGAGGATATAGTGCAGTCTGTAGGCCAGCACGTGAACGACAAAGAGCCAGAGCGCCGCCGTTGCGCGTAGCCATAGCGCCAGTGCAATGGCGATGGGCAAGGCGAGTGCCGGGGAGATCCGAAAGAGGCCCGGCAGGCCGTCCTGCAACTCTGCCACCATGCGAGGCAGGTTGAAGATGACGAAGTCATAAAGCGCAAACGCCGCGGCAATAGACGCCGCCGCGGTCGTCATCCAGTAAAGGGTGCGCGCCGGGCTCATGCGCCCAGCAGCGGCAGGATCATGAGGACAAGACCGCCAAGCGAGGCAAACCACGCAACCGAACGCACCATCGGCACGCCAGAGGCGTAGGCGGGAATGTAGGCGACGCGCGCCCAGAACCACAGCGCTGCACCGGTTGCGGTGGTGGCGGAGCCAAGGTCAGTCACCTTGAGCATCAGGGCGAGGGCCATAAAGGCGGGAAGCGTTTCGAGGTAGTTCTTGAGCGCGCGCTGGATGCGCCCTGCGACAAGGTTCTGGTCCCGGTGTTCATCCTGCGGGCCAAGCGCCCAGCCGAGGCCTTTGGACAAGTCGGAAAACGTCGCCTGTAGGATCGCATGGGCGATCAGCAGGATAACGGCATAGGTCAGGTAGGTGAGTTCGGGTGTCATGCAGGCCCTTCCATGATTTTGAGGCCATTTCCGCTGGGGTCCTCGCATTCGAGGCTGCGGGTTCCGTCGGCATTTTCGTGGATTTGCGCCGTGACCAGCGCCGCGATGCGGTTGCGCACGCCGTCCAAATCCGGGGCGGAGAGGTGGAAATCCAGTGACCCGCCCGACGCCCTGTCACCACCGCCCTTGCCCGGCACATAAAGCGCGAGACCCGGCGCGGGCGCGCCGAACTGCGCCCAGCCGTACTCTTCGGCGACAAAATCAGCCTCTTGTCCCAACAGCGCTGCGTAGAAGGGCACGGATGTGGCCAGATCGGTCACCGGGACTTTCAAGAGGGCGAGGTGCAGGGACATGGGATCACAAATCCATCAACAACCGCCGCGGATCTTCCAGGGCTTCTTTGACGCGGACAAGGAAGGTCACAGCGCCTTTGCCGTCCACGATGCGGTGATCGTAGCTGAGCGCGAGATACATCATCGGGCGCACCACGATCTCGCCGTTCACGACCATGGCGCGGTCCTGAATCTTGTGCATACCGAGGATACCGGATTGCGGTGGGTTCAGGATGGGCGACGACATGAGCGAACCGTAGACGCCTCCGTTGGAGATGGTGAACGTGCCGCCCTGCATCTCTGCCATGGACAATTTGCCGTCACGCGCGCGCGCGCCCTTTTCGGCAATCGCCGCCTCGATTGCGGCGAAACTCATGCCATCCGCATCGCGGATGACTGGCACGACGAGGCCCGTGGGTGTGCCTGCGGCGATGCCCATGTGGACGAAGTTTTTGTAGACGATGTCGGTGCCGTCAATTTCGGCGTTTACCTCCGGCACTTCTTTTAGGGCGTGGCAGCACGCCTTGGTGAAGAAGGACATGAAACCCAGTTTGATCCCGTGTTTCTTGAGGAACAGATCCTTGTATTCATTGCGCAGAGCCATCACGGCGCTCATGTCCACCTCGTTATAGGTGGTGAGCATCGCCGCGGTGTTCTGGCTGTCCTTGAGGCGTTTGGCGATGGTCTGGCGCAGGCGGGTCATCTTGACCCGTTCTTCGCGGGCGGCGTCATCTGCGGGGACCGGGGCGCGGGGCGCTGCGGCAGCGGCGGCAGGGGCCGGTGCGCTGGCGGCAGCGGCCACAGCCTTGGCTACGTCATCTTTCATGATGCGTCCGTCGCGGCCCGTGCCAGTGACCTGATCGGCCGACAACCCGGCTTCGGCCATCGCTTTTTCGGCAGATGGCGCGTTGGAGATATCGGTGCGTCCACCGCTGGCCGGAGCGGCGGCCGCCGCGGGGGCCGCTTCGTCTGGTTTGGCCACGGGGGCCGCGCCGGAGGATGAGATCACCGCAAGCTTGGCGCTGGCATCCACCGTGGTGCCTTCGGGGGCCGTGATCTCGGCCAGAACACCGGCGGCGGGGGCGGGCACTTCGACGCTGACCTTGTCGGTTTCCAACTCGCACAGCATCTCGTCCTGCGCGACGGCGTCGCCCACGGCCTTGAACCATGTGCTGACCGTGGCCTCGGTCACGCTCTCGCCAAGTGTCGGCACCATCACGTCAACGCTGTCACCTGCCGGGGCCGCCTCTGGTGCCGCAGGCGCGGCCTTTTCGGCAGGGGCAGCGGCGGCTTCGCCACCTTCGGCGATGGTCGCCAGCAGGGCATCGACGCCCACGGTCTCGCCCTCGGCGGCGACGATATCACCCAGTGTTCCGGCAACGGGCGAAGGCACCTCGACCGTGACCTTGTCGGTTTCCAACTCACACAGCATTTCATCCACAGCTACAGCATCACCCGGCTTTTTGAACCAGGTGGCGACGGTGGCTTCGGTGACGCTTTCGCCCAGGGTGGGTACGCGAACTTCGGTGGTCATGGTCTTATCCTTCGATGGTCAGCGCGTCGTTCACGAGGGCTGCTTGTTGGGCTTTGTGTTGGCTCGCCAGACCCGTGGCGGGCGAGGCGGATGTGGCGCGGCCCACATAGAGGGGCCGTGTGTGCTTGGCCTTGATGCGGCTCAGCACCCATTCGATATTCGGTTCGATAAAGGTCCAGCCGCCCTGATTTTTGGGCTCTTCCTGACACCAGACCATCTCGGCCCCCTTAAAGCGCTCCAGCTCTTTGACGAGGGAGATTGCGGGGAACGGGTAGAATTGTTCGATGCGCATCAGATAGATGTCGTCGATCCCGCGCGCATCGCGTTCTTCGAGCAGGTCGTAATAGACTTTGCCGGAACACATCACGACGCGCTTGATCTTTTTGTCGGCGACCAACTTGGTGTCCGAATTGCCATGCTCGGCATCGTCCCACAGCACGCGGTGGAAGGACGACCCATTGGTGAACTCTTCGGCCTTGGACACCGCCAGTTTGTGACGCAACAACGATTTGGGCGTCATCAGGATCAGCGGCTTGCGGAAATCACGGTGGATCTGGCGGCGCAAGATGTGGAAGTAGTTCGCCGGCGTCGTGCAGTTGGCGACGATCCAGTTGTCCTGACCGCACATTTGAAGAAAGCGCTCCAGTCGGGCCGAGGAGTGCTCCGGCCCCTGGCCCTCAAAGCCATGGGGCAGGAGGACGACGAGGCCCGACATCCGCAGCCATTTCGACTCGCCCGAACTGATGAACTGATCGAACATGATCTGCGCGCCGTTGGCAAAATCGCCGAACTGCGCCTCCCACAGGGTCAGCGCGTTGGGTTCAGCCAGCGAATAGCCGTATTCGAAGCCGAGCACCGCATATTCGCTCAACATCGAATCGATCACTTCGTACTGGGCCTGACCCTGCCGGATCGCGTTCAGCGGGTAATAACGTTCCTCGGTCTCTTGGTTCACGAGACCAGAATGGCGTTGCGAGAATGTCCCACGGGTGGAATCCTGCCCGGCCAGCCGCACCGGATATCCTTCGGTCAGCAACGAACCAAAGGCCAGCGCCTCACCGGTGGCCCAGTCAAACCCCGCACCGTTGTCGAACATCGCCCGGCGCGCGTCCAGCAACCGGCCCACCGTTTTGTGGAGCGGGAACCCTTCGGGCACCGATGTCAGCGCGACGCCCACCTGTTCCAGCGTTTCCTCGGCAATCGCGGTCTTGCCGCGCTCATATTCTTCACCGTTCTTGTCGAGATGTGACCACTTGCCGTCCAGCCAGTCGGCCTTGTTCGGTTTGTAATCCTTCCCGGCTTCGAATTCGTCGTTCATGCGGGCCTGAAAGGCCGCTTTCATGTCCTCGATCTCGCCCTCGGGGATCAGTCCGTCCCGCACCAGACGTTCGGTGTAAAGGGTCAGCGTTGTCTTGTGCGACTTGATTTTCTTGTACATCACCGGGTTGGTGAACATGGGCTCGTCGCCCTCGTTATGGCCAAAGCGGCGGTAACAGATGATGTCGATGACCACGTCCTTGTGGAATTTCTGGCGGAACTCGGTTGCCACTTTGGCGGCATGGACCACAGCCTCCGGGTCATCTCCGTTCACGTGGAAAATCGGCGCTTCGACCACCAGCGCGTTGTCGGTGGGGTAGGGGGAGGAGCGGGAAAAATGCGGCGCTGTCGTAAACCCGATCTGGTTGTTGACCACGATATGCATCGTGCCGCCCGTTTTGTGCCCCTTGAGACCAGACAGCGCAAAGCATTCCGCGACCACGCCCTGCCCGGCAAAGGCCGCATCGCCGTGCAACAGGATCGGCATCACGGTTGTCCGGTCGTGGTCGTTCAACTGATCCTGCTTGGCCCGCACCTTGCCCAGCACAACAGGGTTCACCGCTTCGAGGTGGCTGGGGTTCGCAGTCAGCGACAGGTGTACTTCGTTTCCGTCAAACTCGCGGTCTGACGAAGCGCCGAGGTGATATTTGACATCGCCCGAACCATCCACGTCTTCGGGCTTGAAGCTGCCCCCCTGAAATTCATTGAAAATCGCCTTGTAAGGTTTGGCCATCACGTTGGCCAAAACGCTCAGACGGCCCCGGTGCGGCATCCCGATGACGATGTCCCTAAGACCCAGCGCGCCGCCGCGTTTGATGATCTGTTCCATCGCAGGGATCAGGCTTTCGCCGCCATCAAGGCCGAACCGCTTGGTGCCCATGTACTTAACGTGCAGGAACTTCTCAAAACCCTCGGCTTCGACCATCTTGTTCAGGATCGCCTTGCGCCCTTCGCGGGTAAAGGCAACTTCCTTGCCAAAGCCCTCAATCCGCTCCTTGAGCCAACCGGCTTCTTCGGGGTTGGAGATGTGCATGTATTGCAGCGCGAAGGTGCCGCAATAGGTCCGATTCACGATCGCGAGGATTTCGCGCATCGAGGCGACCTGCAAGCCCAGCACATTGTCGATGAAGATCGGCCTGTCCATGTCGGCTTCGGTAAAGCCATAGGATTTCGGGTCCAGTTCCGGGTGCGGGGTCTGGTCACGCATTCCCAGCGGGTCCAGATCCGCCACGAGGTGCCCCCGGATGCGGTAGGCGCGGATGATCATCAGGGCGCGGATGCTGTCCAGTACGGCGCGCTTGATCTGATCGTCACTGACACTCACGCCTGCTTCGGCGGCCTTGGCTTTGATCTTGTCGCCCGCCGCCTTTGCCTCGGGCTCCGGTGCCCATTCGCCGGTGAGTGCCGCGGTCAGATCATCGCCGGGCTGCGGCGGCCAATCGGCCCGCGCCCAGGACGGGCCTTCAGCCTCGCGTTTGACGCTAACCTCGTCATCGCCCATCGCTCGGAAAAACGCCTGCCAGCTTTCGTCCACCGCATTGGGATCGTTGGCATAGCGGGCATACATCTGTTCGAGGTATTCCGCATTGTGCCCCTGCATGAAGGACGAGGCATGGAACTGGTCGTTGGGGGATTGGTCGGTCATGGTTCAATCTCTCCTGGGAAAGTATTCGGCGAACAGGCCAACCGTCGCCAAAAGCGGCGCCGCCGAAAAAACAGCCGTGGTTTCATCTTTCACTGCGGATAGCCAAACCCGCAGCGGGTCATCCTTGCCGGTTGCAGCAACGTAGTGCAGGCTTGGACCCGTATCGCTGGCCCGGCCCTTTGATGTCAGGGACGCAATGTGTGCTCCAAGCTCTTCGATGCCCGTTCGGTCGGCGGTCGCTGCGCTGCATTGCAAGCGATTTCCCTGCCGTTTCCAATGGACGTTCACGACCGTAGCCAGATCAGCGGATTGCAAGGTCGCAGAGTAGAAGTAATCCGAGGTCTTGCGCTTGACCCGTGACAGCGCTTTCCGGAACTCCGCTTCCCTCAACTGCATTAGGGCCTGCGGTTCCTCCACAGTCTGGGTCAATAGAAAGCCACCGTCGCCCAGATGCCGTGCGGCCCGTTCAAAGTCGTCCGGCACTACGGTCGTCCAGCCGGCAGCGCTTAGACTTTCAGTTATCGAAGCTGCCTCAGCTTTCGGGTCGGTACAGTGTACAATCACCTCAGAAAGCTCAGCGTTGGCTGCTGCTGCGGCAGGCAAGATCAATGCTGCAATCAGGGAAACCGCTGTGAATGCCCGGCGAATACACGTAGTCCACGCGCTCAAGCCGGGCAAAGCCCCCAACTTGGAACCCAAAACGGACCGCGGTGTGTATGAAACCCGAGCAGACATTCAGCCCTTAATCGCCTCCATCACGGCCTCACCCAGCGTCGCAGGGCTGTCGGCCACCACGATGCCAGCGGCGCGCATTGCTTCGATCTTGTCTTCGGCGCCGCCTTTGCCGCCCGCAACAATCGCGCCCGCGTGGCCCATGCGGCGGCCCGGAGGGGCGGTGCGGCCCGCGATGAAACCGGCTGTGGGTTTCCAGCGGCCTGCTTTCTTCTCATCCGCGAGGAACTGGGCGGCGTCTTCTTCGGCGCTGCCGCCGATCTCACCAATCATGATGATGCTTTCCGTTTCGGGATCGGCGAGGAACATCTCAAGCACGTCGATATGTTCGGTCCCCTTGATCGGGTCGCCGCCGATGCCCACAGCCGACGACTGGCCGAGGCCCATATCCGTGGTCTGCTTCACCGCCTCATAGGTCAGCGTGCCGGAGCGGCTGACAACACCCACCGATCCGCGTTTATGGATGTGGCCGGGCATGATGCCGATCTTGCAGGCGTCGGGCGTGATCACGCCGGGGCAGTTGGGGCCGATCAGCCGCGAAGACGAGTTTTCCAGCGCGCGCTGCACTTTCATCATGTCCAGCACCGGGATGCCTTCGGTGATGCAGACGATCAGAGGCATTTCGGCGTCAATCGCTTCGAGGATCGAGTCGGCGGCAAAGGGGGGCGGCACGTAGATCACAGACGCATTGGCGTCCGTCCGCTCCATCGCCTCGTGGACCGAGTTGAACACAGGCAGGTCCAGATGCGTTTGCCCACCCTTGCCGGGTGTTACGCCGCCGACCATTTTGGTGCCATAGTCGATGGCCTGTTCGGTGTGGAACGTGCCTTGCGACCCTGTCAGGCCCTGGCAGATCACTTTGGTGTTTTCATCGATGAGTACGGCCATGACAGGTCCTTTTTACGTCTCGGAAGTTTGGGTGGGCGCGCCCGCGTGGGCGGCATAGGGGACGGGGGTCAGAACGATCTGACCGGTGAAGAATTTGAAATAGGTCGACAGCGGATACGACACCTCGCGCCAGCCGCGCTTGAGCTTTTGCACGGTCAGCGCCCAGCCTTCGGGGCGCTTGCGGTGGTTGAGGCTGGGTTCGACGCCGTCGGGTTCATTGCCCTGCTGCACCAGCGCCGGGCTGATCTGATAGGTCACCACGCTGCGCGCCGCAGGAGAGGCGTTGCGGTTGAACAGGTAATTGTCGATCGACACTGCAAAGGGTCGATGCGCCAGCATTCGCTGCGCCCCCTCGCGGTTCAGGATGTAACCGGCGGACCCGACGTGGCGGCCAAACAGCCGCCGCAGCTCGCGGCCGAGGTGGCGTGGCCCATCCTTTGCCAGCAGCACCTTGGTGTTGCGCCCGTTCCAGCGCTCGATCTTGACGAGTTGCGCATCTGCGGGCCACCACGACATGTCCCGCAGCCACGCGGCCAAGTCAGGAGAGACAAAAACGTCGTCTTCAAGGATCACGGCATAATCCGCGTCCGAGGCCATGAACCGGTCCCACGCCATTTCGTGGCTGATGGTGCAGGCCATGTTGCCCGGCTGAAACGTGCCCCATGGGCCGTTTTCCTTGCAATGGTGCAACATCACTTCGGGCGGATGTTCCTTCATGTCGAAGGCGGGGGGGAAGGCGGCGTCGATGCCCGCGCGCTCCAACTCGGTCTGCATATGCGCGCGGCGTTCGGTGGCGCGGGCGAGATTGATGACCTCGACATAGACACTCATGACCCGAACCCCTCGCCCGCAGGCAGGCGGTCTACGCGCAGAAAGGTTTCGGCAGTGTCGCCGCGCACCCCGATATGGACCACGGCGACCCGACGGCGGAGCAATTCGCGCGCTTCGATATAGGCGGTGCCGGGTGTGGCGGCAAAGGGGGCAGGCAAGGGCAGGGGCGTACCGAAGACGGGGGGCATCGCCATCTTGGCTTGCACGGCATCCACTGCGGCGCCCGCTTGGTCGCCTGCAAAGGCCACCTCGCACCGGCGTTCGGAATGGGCGGGAGTTCCCGGTGCGGGTTCAAGCGATTTGTCCCAGAAGGTCAGTTCAAACGGCAAGGGTGCGCCGGCATTCCGTTCCATGTTGGCGCGTGCGACAGCCGCCGTCTGACCCGCCTTAAAGCAATAGCTGGTAAACGCCTTAATGCCCGGATGCACAGGCCCGACCTGCGCGCTCACGGCAAAGCCGCAGGCACAGATCACGCCAGCGATCAGACAGATATGCCGGGCGAACGGTTTCATTATTGTGGGCTCCGCGCTCCGGATGTGCTGTGCATCAACGCCATGAGATCCACGCCCCTGTCACGATCTGGCCAAGGAAATTGCGGCGGCTGTTGACCCGCAGGATGGTGCCGGGCGCTGCACCGTCAATCTGCCATGCGCGCTGTGCGTCAGCATCTGCAACCGGTGTCAGGCCGTAACCCGCAGCCCCCAGTGTCGCCACCAAGGCCTGCGCAAGCGCGGACGCATCCTGCCGCCGCGCACCGACACTGCATTGATTGATGTCGCGCCCACGGCCCGCCTGAATAAAGACCGACAGCGCCACATCACCTTGCGCGCCCTGTCCGCCCAGCAAAGTCCGCGACGACTCCTCTGGTTTTGTGCCGAAATACCGTTCATTCGCGCTGCGGGCCTGCGCGCGCACATTCTGCATCGTGGGCAGGCTGGCCACACAGGCGTCTGCAAAGGCGCGCGCCGCAAGCGCAATTGTGCCGGTCGGGACCGGCTGAGCCGACAGCGGTTGTGCCGCCGGTTGAGATGCGGGCTGCACCACGGCCTGACGACGGGCCGCGTTCTGCTGTGCTGCCCGAATTTCGGCTGCACGTTCCGCACTTTGGCTGGTGAGCGCTTCGCGGTCTTCGAGCCATATGGCGGTCGCAGCGAGGCCAAGGGGCGGCAATTCAGGGCCTGTCGGGCCGGTCGCTCGCGAGATCGGGCTTTCGCAGGCGGCCAATGCCACCACGATGCCCAGAGCAAGTATAATTTGTTTCATTCAGGCCCCCGATACAAAGAATGCATAATAGGATCGTCCACCAAACACGCGCGGCACACCGGTTTGCACGCTGTTAAGCGTGCCCAGTTGCGCAAGACTGTCGCGCGCACCAGACGTGCCGACGACCATCGAACAGCGGCCCGGCACGACCTTGACCGACATGTCATAGCGCTGGTGGAAAAATGTGCCCGTCTTGGCACTTTGGGCAAAACCACCGGCGCGGGCCAAAGCGCGCGTCGCGCCCTGAAAATCGGGTTGCGTGTCGATGCAGGCTGTTTGCAGCACAGTACGGGCAAAGCGCACCGGAGTGTTGGCTGACCCCGGTTCGGCACTGGCAGAGCGGAAAATCGGCTCCGGCGCGTTTGGGGCCGGACCGGCCCCGTCATCGCAGGCGGTCAGAGCCAGCAACGCCAGCGCCACCGCTCCAATATGCCGCGCGCGGCGGATCATCCCTTGACGGCCTGCACGATCTTTTGAGCGCCGTCCTTGAGGTCATCAGCGGCGATGACGTCGAGGCCGGAATTGTTGATGATGTCCTTGCCCTGCTGCACGTTCGTCCCCTCAAGACGCACCACAAGCGGCACTTGCAGGCCCACTTCCTTGACCGCGGCGACCACGCCTTCGGCGATCACGTCGCAGCGCATGATGCCGCCAAAGATGTTGACGAGGATGCCTTTGACGTTGGGATCGGAGGTGATGATCTTGAACGCCTCGGTCACCTTTTCCTTGGTGGCGCCGCCACCCACGTCAAGAAAGTTGGCAGGCTCGGCCCCATAGAGCTTGATGATGTCCATTGTCGCCATGGCCAGACCGGCACCGTTGACCATGCAGCCAATCTCGCCATCCAGTGCGATATAGTTCAGGTCGTATTTAGAGGCGGCGAGTTCCTTGGGGTCTTCCTCGGTCTCGTCGCGCAGTTCGTTGATGTCGGCGTGGCGGTAAATTGCGTTGCCGTCAAAGCTGACCTTGGCATCCAGCACCTTGAGATCGCCGCTGTCGGTGACGATCAGCGGATTGATCTCAAGCATTTCCATGTCTTTTTCGATGAACGCCTTGTAGAGCAGGCCCATGAGGCCCACGCATTGCTTCACCTGTTTGCCTTCCAGACCCAGCATGAAGGCGATGCGCCGACCGTGATATGCCTGATACCCCGTCGCGGGATCGACGGAAAAGCTCAGGATCTTCTCGGGCGTCTCTGCGGCCACCTCTTCGATGTCCATGCCGCCTTCGGTCGAACAGACAAAGGACACGCGGCTGGTTACACGGTCAACGAGCAGGGCCAGATACATCTCGGTCTCGATGCCCGAACCGTCCTCGATATAGATGCGGTTCACTTGCTTGCCCGCCGGGCCGGTCTGATGCGTGACCAAAGTACGGCCCAACATCTTTTTGGCTTCTTCGGAGGCTTCCTCAACCGATTTGGTGAGGCGCACGCCGCCCTTTTCGCCTGCGTCCGCTTCTTTGAAGGTGCCCTTGCCGCGACCACCGGCGTGGATCTGCGCCTTGACCACCCACAACGGGCCATCCAGCGCGCCCGCTGCTGTCTTTGCGTCTTCGGCCCGCAAAACAACGCGCCCGTCCGAGACCGGAGCCCCGTAGCTGCGCAGAAGGGCTTTGGCCTGGTATTCGTGGATGTTCATGACAAATCGGTCCCGTTTGGTGGTGCAGGTTCCTGCCTATTCGACCGATGCTGAAGGTCAGGTAAACGGGTAAGATGTCGCAGGGCGGGGAAATCGGCGGAATTTCCGGATTTGTGATCACACGTTGAAAAAGTGTGATCACAAAATTTCAGACAAGGATCGAATCACGTCAGCCCGGCTGCGACTCTTCCTGCACTTCGGTGGCTTCCGCGGCCTTCAGCTTGCGCCACCGGCTAAAGAGAATCCATGCAAGCGCGACGGTCGGCACAACCGTAAGGACCGGGCTGAGATCAAATATGATCTCTACCAGAACTATTGCACCGATCGCTGCGCCCAACCGCCTGCCGTCCTTGCGAAACTTGCGGCGCATCTCTGCGATTTGCGGTGGCACCTCCTCGGGGGAGGGTGTGGGCGCACCATCCTCGAGGACCGGCGGTGGGGGTGGGGGAATATGGACCTTTGGGCCCAGATTGTCCGGCAGACGCGGTGCCACGATGCCGGGGGCCACAACCGCATAGACGCCCACTTCGTCCTGCAAATGCTTTGGGGTGGCCGGGCCAAGCGGGCGAAATTCGACCGGCCCGAGTTTTCGGCGCACCTGATCATAGACCTGTTGCGAAATCAGGATGCCGCCCACGTCCGCCATTTCCTGTAGGCGCGCAGCAAGGTTTACACCGTCTCCCAACAGGTCTTGCCCTTCGACAATCACGTCGCCCAGATGCACGCCCAACCGAAAGGACAGATGGTCGGGCGTGTCATTCAACACGGTCTGGATGTTCACCGCGCAGGACACCGCGTCCACGACTGACGGAAATTCTGCAATCAGACCGTCGCCCGATGTGTTCGCGATCCGGCCACCGCGCCCGGTGATAGACGCATCAATTACCGCCCGCGCAGCGCGCAGCGCGCGCACGGTGCCCTCTTCGTCGGTGTGCATACGGCCAGAGTAATTGGCAGCATCCGCAGCAAGGATCGTGGTCAGCTTTCGCTCAATGGGGCGGGTCTGTGGCATATGGCGACTATATGGGCAGTCTGGCGGCGCGGCGACAGGCCAATCGCGGAAAATTCTGTACCGGTTTCAATCGTCCGCCTATCCGTATCGGCGAAACCATGCGAACTGCAGCCTGTGCCACAGGGATTTGAACAGGAATCCACGCGCCTTTTTGCGGCGGATTTCGTCCGTTTTCACCGTGGGTTCAAAGCCGATATGTGTCACGTCGCCCGCCTCAAGATAGACTAGGCGAAAGCCGCGCAGCTTGTGATAATGGCTCAGGTCGCGCTCCGGCCCGATTTGCGCGTAGGGGGCACGGGCAGAGTAGTCACTGGTGCGGCGCAAGCCGGGATTGAACAAAAACTGCCCCAGCGCCGGTGCGCCTTGGGGTCGGCAATGCGCAGGGGCACGCCCGCAATCTCGGACGGCGCCGCGTGGTTCTGAGCGTCCGTTGCTTTGGACTATGCGCGCAGCATCACCGCATGAACGTCCGCGCGCGCCTCAAGGACGGCGCGACTTTCCTCAATGAACAGCGACGTGGGAAACAGCCAATCATCCTCGCAATGGTAGATGTAAGGCGTCTCCACATGACTGTACGCGCGATCAATCGAGGCGATCTGACCCAGCTGTTTCCGTATGTTGCAGAACGGATGCGGCACGGATGCCAGACGTCTTGCGACGACCTCGGCAATGCCGGGATGGTCGCTGTATTCGATCACGATGATATTGCGCACGGCACTGAGGTCGCGCGCCGCGAGGCTCGCCAGCGTCTGATCCAAGAGCTCAGGACGTGCAGGATACCAGAACAATCGTGGTGTCTTGGGTCATTGCTCAAGGCGCAGAACTGCGCTCGTATATAAAATACGCTGTGGTTTCAAAGTTTTTGCCACCCGAAGAGACCGAGTAGCGGTAGATATCTGTGCCAATTTGAAACGCAGGAAACCTGCGCCCGCGCTTTTCGATCAAACCCGTTGGTTTGGTGCGACCGGATGATGCCACCTGTTTGACGAGCCGGGCCATGATGCTGTCGAACTGTGCACGGTCGCGGATCGCTCCGTTGATGCGCAACTTGCATTCGCGCTTTTTGCGGCGCGTATCAAACGCCATTTCGGCGCTCCATCCATGTGCGCCGTCGGGGTTTGGCATCCTGAAAGTGGCCTTGCGACCGGACTGTACATAAGACGACGGTACCGCCCGCACCACGCCTGTCTCGATCCACGCCACACAGGTTTTTACAAACGCGTTGTGTTGGTCGAGGACCCTGCTTTCTAGGGGGGCTGCGTGCGCCGCGGAAATAAAGAGGCCGCTGCACAGAGCCGCTGCGTTCAGCGTTGCCTTCATACTCCCCCCATTGACCGTAATCGTGTGGATCGCCCGCGGCGCAAGAGCCGCGCGCGATCCGTTGTGCTGTCGATCAGGCGAGGCTGTCGTCGATGCCTTTGCACGCGTCGACCAGGCCCTGCACGGCTTTGACCGAGGCGTCGAACATCTCTTGCTCTTCTTTGTTGAGCTTGATGTTCACGATGCGCTCGATGCCGCCCGCACCAATCACGGTGGGCACACCCACATACATGCCCTTGAGGCCAAATTCACCGTCGCAATTCGCTGCACAGGGCAGCACGCGCTTTTGATCCTTGAGATAGGCTTCGGCCATCTCAATGGCGGATGTGGCAGGTGCATAATAGGCGGAACCGGTTTTCAGCAGGCCAACGATCTCGGCGCCGCCGTCACGGGTGCGTTGCACAATCGCGTCCAGCTTTTCCTGTGTGGTCCAGCCCATGTCGACCAGATCGGGCAGCGGGATACCTGCAACAGTCGAATAGCGCACAGATGGCACCATCGTGTCGCCATGGCCGCCCAGCACAAATGCCGTCACGTCCTTCATCGACACGTCGAACTCCTCGGCGAGGAAGTGGCGGAAGCGCGCGCTGTCCAGCACACCAGCCATGCCGCAGACCTTTTCAGCGGGCAGGCCCGAGAACTGTTGCAGCGCCCAAACCATCGCGTCGAGCGGGTTGGTGATGCAGATGACAAAGGCGTCGGGGGCGTTGGCGGCAATGCCTTCGCCGACGGATTTCATAACCTTGAGGTTGATGCCCAAGAGGTCATCGCGGCTCATCCCCGGTTTGCGCGGCACACCGGCGGTCACGATGCAGACATCTGCGCCCGCGATGTCCGCGTAGGACTGTGTGCCCTTCAGCTTGGCGTCGAACCCTTCGGAGGGACCGGATTCCGCGATATCCAGCGCTTTGCCTTCGGGCGTGCCTTCGGCGATGTCGAACAGGACGATGTCGCCCAGTTCCTTGAGCGCTGCGAGGTGGGCAATGGTGCCACCGATCTGCCCGGCGCCGATCAGCGCGATCTTGGGTCTGGCCATGGGTGAAATTCTCCGCACTAGGGGTTTTCGTTGGCGCGGTGCCTAGCGCTTGGGCGCGGACCTTGCAAGTCTGCTGCACTGCGGCACGACCGCCCGCCTGCTCTGGCGGTGACGCACGCCGCGCGCTAAGGGAAAGGGAACGCACAGTTTTTACGGACGTTTTCCGATGCTCGACCTGACTTGGGCCTTTTTTGCCATTGCCGGGCCTGCTGCCATCTTTGCGGGCATCTCCAAAGGCGGGTTCGGGTCGGGGGCCGCGTTCGCAGCCTCTTCGATTCTGGCACTGGTGGTGGAACCGGGACTGGCGCTGGGCGTCATGCTGCCCCTGCTGATGCTGGTCGACGTGGCGACGCTGCGGCCCTATTGGCGCAAATGGCACTGGCCCACGGCGCGGCTGATGATCCTCGGCGGTGTGCCCGGAGTGGCCATCGGGGCGGCGTTCTACGCCCAGTCCAACCCGGACGTGCTGCGCGTGCTCATCGGTGTGATTTCCATCGGGTTTGTCATCTGGCAACTGGGCCGATCGCGCGGCTGGATTCGCATCGCCGCGTCGGCCCTGCCACGCTGGGCGGGCGGGCTGGCGGGCACGGTCGCGGGCTTTACCAGCTTTGTCAGTCACGCGGGGGGGCCACCTGCGGCCGTTTACCTGTTGTCGCTCAAGACAACCAAGACCGAGTATCAGGCCAACACGGTGCTGATCTTTACCGCCATCAATATCGCCAAATTCGTGCCTTACGCCTTTCTGGGGATGTTCACGGCGGAAACGGGACTTGCCAATCTGGCGCTTGCGCCTTTTGCTCTGCTGGGCGCCTGGATCGGGGTCAAGATGCACTTCATGGTGCCGGAACGCATATTCTTTGCGCTCACCTACGTGTTGCTTACCGTAACAGGGACCAAGCTGATCTGGGACGGACTGACATGATCCGCGCCTTTTTCGCCGCTGACACGGACGCTGCCATCCGGCTTTACCGGCATCTGGTCGGGGACCAACCGCTCGCTGCGCCGGAGACGTTCGCAGCTGTCATCGCTCATCCCGGAACGACCGTGCTGGGCGATTGGGACGGGGCATTCGCCCGCGCCATGGCAACGCTGCACATCCTGCCCAACATGACCCAAGGCGGGCGGCCCTACGCACTGATCGAAAATGTGGTCACTGATGCCGATCACCGTGGTGCCGGTCACGGTCGCCGTGTGATGGAGGCGGCCGTGCAGGCCGCATGGGGCACTGATTGCTACAAGATCATGCTGTTGACCGGTCAGACCGCAGAGGCCCGCGGGTTCTACGAGGCGCTTGGCTTCAGCGCAGACGAAAAATGGGGCATGACCCTGCGCCGCGCGCCGCTGCGGCGACCATGAAAAAAGGCGCACCACTTGGCGCGCCCCTTCCTGATTTCCAATTCAGGCCCGGATCTCAGGCGTCGTTGCCCTTGGCAGGCAGCGCCTCGGCCAGTTCTTCGAACGCCTGACCAGAGGCAACAAGGCAAGTCATGCCGTTGGGTGTGGTCACCGTGATGGTCCAACTGCCCGTCTCCTCGGAGGCAAACACCTCGATCACCGCGTTGTTGGCACCCAGCCCCATGGACTGCCGCGTTTCACCGTACCCTTCGGCCAGCCGCGTCACCACAACGTCGCGGGGTCCGCAATTGCGCTGTTGCTGTGCGTCTGCCGCAGTGGCACCAAAAGCACCCAGCAGGGCGGTCGCGGCCAGTGCGCCCATCATCATGAAATTCCGTGTCATCACGTTCGCCTTTCCCAAGCAAGTGGCAAAACCACTGGTCATCTGGCCCATCCGGATCGTCCGGCGATGACCGGGCAGCCCCGGTTCGATGTTCCGCGTCTCACTCCCGCAAAGTCCTCGGCGGCCCTGCCGAAACGGCCCTCCCGAAGAGAGCGGAACGGGGATCAGCCTGCGCCGTGAGGTTGAATTAATGGTTAACCCTGCGCGCGGTGTTCCTTGCAATTTGAGCGATGCGGCCTTGCAGCACAGATTTTACGCAGAAATTTCTGCACTGCAGCGCAATTGCTCTTGAACTATGTGCAAAAAAATGCCCCTTTCCGCGCAACTTTATGACTTCAGGAATCCGCCCATGGCCACTGCCCGTCCGCTTCGCTCCGTGCTTTACATTCCCGGCTCAAAGCCGCGTGCGCTGGACAAGGCACGCGGGTTGCCTGTGGACGCGATTATCTTTGATCTCGAGGATGCTGTGTCGCCGGACGAAAAGGAAACGGCGCGCGCAACTTTGGCAGAGGCCTTGGCAACAGGCGGATATGGCCATCGGATGAAAATCGTCCGCATCAATGGTTTTGACACCGATTGGGGCTTGGCTGACGCTGTCGCGGCGGCAGGGATGGGGGCTGATGCCATTCTGCTGCCCAAGGTGGACAGCCCTGCCGATCTTGATGCGCTGGCGGCCCATACCGGCGATATACCCCTGTGGGCCATGATGGAAAGCCCGCTGGGAATGCTCAATGCCGCCGACATCGCAGCCCACCCAAAGCTCGAAGGCATGGTCATGGGCACCAACGACCTCGCAAAAGAGCTTCAGACCCGGTTCCGGGCCGACCGGCTTGCGCTGCAAACCGGGCTTGGCCTGTGCGTGCTGGCGGCCAAAGCCCACGGGGTTGCGATCATCGACGGTGTCTACAACGCCTTCAAGGATACGGACGGGCTTGCCATGGAATGCGAACAGGGCCGTGATATGGGCTTTGACGGCAAAACGTTGATCCACCCGGCGCAGGTCGATGTGGCCAACGCGGCCTTTTCCCCGTCTGAGGACGAGGTCGACCTTGCGCGCCGTCAGATCGCCGCCTTCGAAGAGGCCGAGGCGGCAGGGCAGGGCGTCGCGGTTGTGGATGGACGGATCGTCGAAAACCTGCACATCGTGACCGCGCGCGAGACCCTGGCCAAGGCCGAGGCGATCGCGGTCATGGCGGAGGGATAGCATGTACTGGATCATTTTATGTGTCGGCGTTGCCCTGTGGTGGGCGGCCCATCTGTTCAAACGTGTGGCCCCTGATCGTCGGGCGGCGATGGGCGACGGCGGCAAGGGGATCGTAACGGCGGCGCTGGCCATTGGTATCGTGCTGATGGTCATCGGCTATCGTGGGACGGAGTTTGTCCCGGTCTGGCAGCCGCCTGCATTCATGGTCCATATCAACAATCTGGGGATGCTGGTTGCCATCTACTTGCTCACTCCGGCGGCCAAACGCGGCAAGCTGCTGGCGGGGATGCGCCATCCGATGCTCACCGGGTTCTCGATCTGGGCGGTCGTGCATCTGCTGGTGAATGGCGATCTGGCGTCAATCATTCTGTTTGGCGGATTGCTGGTCTGGGCGATTGCCACCGCGCGCATCATCAACGCGGCCGAGCCGAACTGGAGCCCGGCGCCTGCTGAACGCTCCTATGCCAAGGATGCGATGTTCATGGCGGCGTCCGTGGTCGCCTTGGGTGCCATCGGCTTTGTCCACAGCTGGCTGGGTGTCTGGCCGTTCCCGGGGTAAACATATGAAACTCTACCGTTTTCTGTCCGAAGAGGACACGTCCGCCTTTTGCCACAAGGTCACGGCCGCGCTGAATACAGGGTGGGAGTTGCAGGGCAGCCCGACCCAGACATGGGACCACGCAGCGGGTGTGATGCGCTGCGGACAGGCGGTCGTCAAAGACGTGGCGGGCGACTACCACCCCGACATCAAGCTGGGAGACCAATGATGGCCCATGCCAAAGCCAAGACCAATGCGGGCCGCTTTTTTGAAGACTACCGCGTGGGTCAGGTGATTGACCATGCTGTGCCGCGGACTGTCGGCGCTGGCGAGCGGGCGCTTTATCATGCGCTCTATCCGGCGCGGCACGCGCTGTATTCATCGGATGCGTTTGCGCAGGCCTGCGGCCTGCCAGCTGCACCGCTGGATGATATGATCGCCTTTCATACGGTGTTTGGCAAAACCGTGCCTGACATCTCTCTGAATGCGGTGGCCAATCTGGGCTATGCCGAAGGCCGTTGGCTGGCGCCGGTTTGGCCGGGGGACACGCTGCGGTCGAGTTCCGAAGTGATCGGGCTGAAGCAGAATTCCAATGGCAAGACGGGCGTGGTCTGGGTGCGCACGACCGGGCGCAATCAGCACGGAACAGCGGTATTGAGCTATGTGCGTTGGGTTATGGTGCGCAAGCGGGATATGGACGCAGCCGCGCCCGAAACGGTGGTGCCCGCGCTTGCCGACGCAGTGCCCGCTGAAAGCCTTGTGGTGCCGCAAGGTCTCGACTTTGGCAGCTATGATTTTGCCCTCGCCGGGGAGCCGCATCGCTGGGGCGACTATGCAGTGGGTGAGCGCATCGACCATGTCGACGGTGTCACGGTCGAGGAGGCCGAGCACATGATGGCCACGCGCCTTTGGCAGAACACGGCCAAAGTGCATTTCGATACGTCCGCGCGACCTGACGGCACGCGGCTGATCTATGGTGGGCATGTGATCTCTATGGCGCGGGCGTTGAGTTTCAACGGCTTGGCCAACGCGCAGTTGGTGGTGGGGTTGAACGCAGGGGCTCATGCCAACCCTTGTCTTGCCGGGGACACGATCCGCGCGTGGACGGAAGTTCTGGACAGCGCCGAAACGGCAGCGCCGGGGGTCGGTGCGCTGCGCCTGCGTCTGGTGGCGACCAAGGGTGGCGCGCCGTTCGCGTTGCGCGGCGCAGACGGCAAATACCTGCCCGACGTCTTGCTCGACCTTGATTATTGGGCTTTGCTTCCGGTGTAGGGATACCGGGTGACGTGCGTTCTGACGAACGACACCCCACCCGCCATCCCTTAAGCGCCCGGAGGAGGCTGATGTTGCGTTACCTGATCTTCTGTCTGCTTGTTCCTGGCATTGCCTTTGCCAACGCGGACGAGGACCGATTTGTCGCGGCAAACCTCTTGAGTGTCTTTTATCACGAGTTGGGCCACGCGATGATCGACGTGCTGGGCCTGCCTGTGTTCGGCCAAGAGGAGGATGCCGCCGATGTCGCCTCCATCCTGATGATCGACACGTTCTATGAGGAGGATGTCGCGCAGGATTTGGCCTATGATGCCGCCTTTGGGTTCTGGGCAGAGGCGGAACTGGGCGCGGATGCCATCTACTGGGACGTGCACGGGCCAGACGAACAGCGTTTTTTTAACACCGTCTGCCTGTTCTACGGCGCCAACCCGCAAGCGCGCGACGGTTTTGCAGCCGATATGGGCCTGCCCGAAGAGCGTGCCGACACCTGCCCCGAGGAATACGATCTGGCGATGGACAGTTGGGGCGCTGTAATGGACGAGATCGCAGGCCCCGGCGACAGCCTGATTTTTGATGCGGATGGCAAGCAGTCCATGACAGCTGAACTGGTTGGTGCGGAGGTGGCGGCCCTCAACGGCGATTTCATCTTTCCTGAACCCATTGCCGTGCGCGTTGCACCCTGTGGCGAGGCCAACGCCTATTACGATCCCGCCACGGTCGAGATTGTGATGTGTACCGAATTCGAAGCTCATTTGCGCGCACTCTTTGCCTTGATTGAATAGACGCGGAAATGTGATCGACCTACGGGCAAAAGCCCCGCTAGGGTCGGGCCATGCTGCGATACGCCACCCTTCTGTCGATGCTGCCCACGCTTGGCCATGCTTGCGATCTGGCCTTGCTTCTGGCGGTCGATGTGTCGGGATCGGTGGATCGGCAGGAATTCCGCGTCCAGATGGGCGGACTGGCCACGGGCCTGCGTGACGGGATCGTGGCAGACGCGCTGGTCAGCCAGCAGGCCCATGTGGCGCTGGTGCAATGGACGGGCGCGTCACGCCAACGCCAGACAATCCCATGGACGCCGATGCACAGCTATGCAGATGTTTTGGCGCTGGCTGACCGAATTGATCAGGACGAGCGGATTTGGCGCAACTATTCCACCGCCATTGGAGAGGCGCTTGCCGTGTCGCGCGCGGCCTTTGCAGAGGTGCCGCAGTGCGCGCGCCGGGTCATCGACGTGTCCGGCGACGGCATTTCGAACGAAGGCATCGCGCCAGACACGCAACGCGCCGCTCTCAATGCAGATGGGATCACTGTAAATGCCCTGGCCATTGAGACCGATAGCACCGACCTGACCGCCTATTTCTTTGAGAACCTGATTGCGGGTCCGGGTGCCTTTGTGATGACGGCGGATGGATTCGCGGACTATCCGGTTCAGATCAAACGCAAACTCCAGCGCGAGACCACAAGACAGGCCGTCGATGTGGCAAAGTAGCTCTTTGTGATCACAGCTTGGAAATAAGTGATCACGTTGTCGGCGAATTCCCTCTAATGCGCCAAAAAACCGCGCCACTTGTGACCGCTGGGCACGTGACTTGCGCGTAAAATCCGCTATCACTGGCTCAGCCAAAGAAAAGGAAGCGCCATGGCCGATGTCAATCGGGGCAATCGCCCGCTCTCGCCACACCTGACCATCTACCGCCCGCAACTGACGTCGATGACGTCGATCCTGACACGGATCACAGGCAATGCCCTTTTGATCTCGTCGCTGTTGGTGATCTGGTGGTTGCTGGCTGCGGCCACGTCGCCTGAGTATTTTGCAGTGGCCGACGGGGTGCTGACCAGCTTTTTCGGCGATCTGGTGATGACCTTGTCGCTGTGGGGGCTGTGGTATCATACGCTGGCTGGCGTGCGGCACCTGATGTGGGACAACGGCATCGGCCTTGACCTCGACACAGCGGAAAAGATGGGCTGGGCCGTGATTGGCGGGTCTGTTGTTCTGACCCTGTTCACCATCATCGTGATCTGAGGAGAGACGGATGCGCTATCTGACCGACCGCAAACGCGCCGTGGGCATGGGCTCTGCCAAGACCGGCACCGCACATTTCTGGGCCATGAAAGTCAGCAGCTTTGCACTGCTGATCCTGATTCCCCTGTTCGTCTTTACCTTTGGTCCGATGTTGGGTGAAAGCCACGCGGATGTGACGGCGTATTTCGCGCGGCCTTTCCCGGCGATTGTGGCCGCGCTGACCATCGTGGTGACCATGATGCACTTTAAGGACGGTGTGCAGGTGCTGATCGAGGACTACGTTCATGGAACAGCGCAGAAGGTGGCGATCCTCGCCATGATCTGCCTGAGCTACGCCGCGGCGGCGACAGGCGTGTTCGCCATCGCCCGCATCGCACTTTGATTGAAGCCCAAGGAGGCAAGTCCATGGCTGCTTACGATTACGAAACACATGAATATGACGTCGTTGTGGTTGGGGCCGGTGGGGCCGGATTGCGCGCAACCCTGGGCATGGCCGAACAGGGCCTGCGCACCGCCTGTGTGACCAAGGTTTTTCCGACCCGCTCGCACACTGTGGCCGCTCAGGGCGGCATTGCCGCATCGCTGTCGAACATGGGGCCCGACAACTGGCAGTGGCATATGTACGACACAGTCAAGGGTTCGGATTGGCTGGGCGACACCGATGCCATGGAGTACCTCGCCCGTGAGGCGCCCAAAGCGGTTTACGAGCTTGAACACTACGGCGTGCCGTTTTCGCGCACCGAAGAGGGCAAGATTTACCAACGCCCCTTTGGCGGACACACCACAGAATTTGGCGAAGGGCCCCCGGTGCAACGCACCTGTGCCGCAGCGGACCGGACCGGCCACGCGATCCTGCACACGCTCTATGGTCAATCGCTCAAGAACAACGCGGAATTCTACATCGAATATTTCGCCATCGACCTGATCATGGGCGATGACGGGGAATGTCAGGGTGTGCTCTGCTGGAAGCTGGATGACGGCACGATGCACCTGTTTGCGGCCAAGATGGTCGTGCTGGCGACGGGTGGCTATGGCCGCGCCTATTTCAGCGCCACATCCGCGCACACCTGTACCGGCGACGGCGGTGGTATGACGGCGCGCGCAGGTTTGCCGCTGCAGGATATGGAATTCGTGCAGTTCCATCCCACTGGCATCTACGGATCGGGCTGCCTGATCACTGAAGGCGCGCGGGGCGAGGGCGGTTACCTCACCAATTCCGAGGGTGAGCGGTTCATGGAACGCTATGCGCCCACCTACAAGGACCTCGCCAGCCGTGATGTGGTCAGCCGCTGCATGACGCTGGAGATCCGCGAAGGGCGTGGCGTGGGCGCGGAGGGGGATCACATCCACCTGCACCTCAACCACCTGCCGCCGGAAACGCTGGCAGAACGTCTGCCGGGCATTTCGGAAAGTGCGCGCATTTTCGCAGGCGTGGACCTGACCAAGGAGCCGATCCCGGTCCTGCCCACTGTGCACTACAACATGGGTGGTATCCCGACGAATTACTGGGGCGAAGTGCTCGCCCCAACCAAAGACAACCCCAACGCCATTGCACCGGGCCTGATGGCCGTGGGTGAGGCAGGCTGTGCCTCTGTTCACGGGGCGAACCGTCTGGGCTCCAACTCTCTCATCGACCTCGTGGTCTTTGGCCGTGCGGCGGCCATTCGCGCCCGCGAAGTTGTGGATGCAGAGGCAGCGGTGCCCACGCCCAGCAAGCGGTCGATCGAGGCGGCGTTCAGCCGGTTTGACGGGCTGCGGTATGCGGGCGGCCACGTGCCAACGGCAGAACTGCGGCTTGAGATGCAAAAGACGATGCAGCAGGATGCGGCCGTCTTCCGCACCGACAAGACATTGGCCGAAGGTCAGGAGAAAATGGAGGGCGTCGCGGGCAAGATCAGCGATCTCAAGGTTTCGGACACGTCGCTGGTGTGGAACTCCGACCTGATGGAAACGCTGGAACTGACCAACCTGATCCCCAACGCTGTGGCCACAGTCACGGCGGCGGCAGCCCGCAAGGAAAGCCGCGGCGCCCATGCGCACGAGGATTACCCGGACCGCGACGACGAGAACTGGCGCAAGCATTCGCTCATCTGGTTCAAGGGCAATGAGGCATCGCTTGGTTTCCGCGGTGTGATCACGCAGCCTCTGACCAGCCACAATGACGGGGGCATCGACCTCAAGAAAATCGCGCCCAAGGCGCGGGTCTACTAAGGCCGGTGGCCCTGTGCTGTCACACGCCCCCATGCTCGCCCCGGCGGCGGGTTTGAGGCCGCCCATGCTGGGTGAGCTCAGAGAACTTGCGCGCAAAGAGGGGCTGGTCATCCACCCCCACAAAACGCGCCCGTTCTACCTGCGCACCTACGGGTTCGAGCCCGCCACCGTTTTCGACGTGGGCGTGTTCGAAGGAACGCCGTGGCTGTATGACAGCTTTCCCGACGCGCATTTTGTGCTGATCGACCCGCAAGGCGATTTGCCCGGTCCGCGCCCGGCCAAGGGCGACTTTCACGCGGTAGCCGTTGGGTCCGCGCCGGGGCAGATGACCCTGACCATCCCCGAAACCAAACCGGGGCAGGGCGGGGCCATGGCCAGCCTGCTGGAACGGCGCGACGCACTTGCGGGCAGTTTTACCGACACAAAGACCCGCGATGTGCCCGTCGTGACCCTCGACAGCCTTGCCACAGGTCACGTCGGCCCCTTTGGGATCAAGATCGACACCGAAGGGTTCGAGGCACAAGTTCTTGCCGGGGCGACAGAAACATTGAAACAGACCGACTTTGTGATCCTTGAGCTGTCCATGGCCCGCCGTTTCGAAGGGGTTGATCCGCCTTCGGCCGCGATTGCCACGCTTGCCGCCCACGGGCTGGAAATGCGCGACGTTCTGGCCATTGCCGATGGTCCAACCAAACGGTCGCAGCCCCGGCATATGGACCTGCTCTTTACACGGTGGGACGCCGCATGATCCGCACGCTGGCCCTTGTCACGCTTTTGACCCTGACGGCCTGCGCGGAGGCGACCCAGGCGGTGGACGATGTCGCTCGCCGCAGCGCCAAGGCGGCGGTGGCCGAGACCCTCACCACCCGGTTCCCGGCGGTGCCGAAACAGGCGGTCACGCCCTTTACCGACTGCGTGATCGACAACGCCACCGCCCGCGAAATCGGCGAATTTGCCAAGGACGCCGTGATCGGCGTCTCAGAAACCACAGTTGCGCTGGTCACCCAAGTGCTCCAGCGCCCCGAAACTCAACAGTGCGTCACACGGGCAGGGCTTACCCTGCTCACCGCGTGAAAGGAGAACCGCAATGGTCCAACTGACACTTCCCAAGAACAGCCGCATCACAACCGGCAAGACGTGGCCCAAGCCCGAGGGTGCCACCAATCTGCGCAAATTCCAGATTTATCGCTGGAACCCCGATGACGGCAAAAACCCGTCCGTCGACACCTATTTCGTCGACATGGACACCTGCGGTCCGATGATTCTGGACGCGCTGATCAAGATCAAGAACGAGATCGACCCGACGCTGACCTTCCGCCGTTCCTGCCGCGAGGGGATTTGCGGATCGTGCGCGATGAATATCGACGGCATCAACACGCTCGCCTGCATCTACGGCATGGACGAGGTAAAGGGCGACGTCAAAATCTATCCGCTGCCCCACATGCCCGTGGTCAAGGACCTGATCCCAGACCTCACCCATTTCTACGCGCAGCACGCCAGTATCATGCCGTGGCTTGAGACCAAGACGAACCGCCCCGCCAAGGAATGGCGTCAGTCGATCGAGGACCGCAAAAAACTCGACGGTCTCTATGAATGTGTGATGTGTGCGTCGTGCTCCACGTCCTGCCCCAGCTACTGGTGGAATGGCGACCGCTACCTTGGGCCAGCAGCGCTTTTGCACGCCTACCGCTGGATCATCGACAGCCGGGACGAGGCCACAGGCGAACGGCTCGACGACCTTGAAGACCCGTTCAAGCTGTATCGCTGCCACACCATCATGAACTGCGCCAAGACCTGCCCCAAGGGCCTGAACCCCGCCGAAGCAATTGCCAATATCAAAAAAATGATGGTCGAGCGCACCGTCTGAGGGTTTCGTGAAAATCCTTTTTCATGCCAACGACCTGGGCCTGCGCGGAACGGCCCAGGCCATCTATGACTACGCTCATTTTGCCGAAGCCCTGCTCGGGCACGAGGCGATGGTGTGTTATCCAAAAGGCCAGGCGGAAACGGACGCAGGGATCGTGGCCAAGTTCGCCGCGCGTTTTCCGCTGACGGAATACGAGCGGTTGGGCGACATCGCGGGGTCCGGTGCTGACCTTACCTATTTCATCAAATATGGCGGGCAGGACGGGCTGGTCAGCCCCGACACACCCAGCGCTATCCATGCGGTGTTTCAGGCCTTTGATCCGCATGGCGCCAGCTATGCATACGTGTCCGAATGGTTGGCGCTGTACTGCACCGGGGGCCGCTATCCGCACGTACCGCACATTGTCACCTTGCCGCCGGGCACGTCGCAGCGTGACGCTTGGGGAATTCCCGAAGGTGCTTTTGTCTATGGCCGCTATGGTGGCTACGACACGTTCGATCTGGATTTCGTGAAATCGGCCCTGCCGCAGTTGCTGACGGACGAAGATGTATGGTGTGTGTTCGTTAACACGGCACCTTTCATTGATCATCCCCGCGTCCTGTTCCGTGATCCTGTGACCGACCCGGTCGACAAATCGAATTTCATTCTGTCCTGTGACGCGATGATCCACGCCCGCAAGCGAGGTGAAAGTTTTGGCCTCGCGATTTGCGAATTCCTGTTCCACGACCGGCCCGTGCTGGCGTGGCAGGGGGGCAAAGACGGCAACCACCGCACGATCCTGCACCCGGCCCCTGGCGCGCTTTACCGCGATGCGGACGACTTTCTGGCAAAGGCGCGCGATTTGCGCAGTGCCGCCCCCTATGACTGGAAGGGCCTCGTGGCGCCTTTCGCGCCGGCGGCCGTGATGGAGCAGTTTGAGCGCGTGTTTGTCAGTCGCGCCGACCCGCCACGTGGCTTTGTTGCAATGACCCGCGCGGGATTCAAACTGCGCAAACTGCTGCGCACATGATCGCAGAAAAGGACCCGCAATGACCCAGCCGTCCGACGCCGACGCCGACGCCCGCCGCGCCATCGCCCCGGTGATCTGCTATCCACCCGAAACATTGCCGCAGCCCGATCTGACGCTTTATGCAGCGGCCCGCGCCACAGCCACACCCCTTTGCGTGGTCACAGCTGACCCGCGTGAGGCCGCGTGTTTCGAAGTGCCGGCAGGCTGCTTTTTCCGCATCACAAGCGTCGATGGCCCGCAAGTTGGGGATTTGAACCTGTGGAACCTGCACGACCTCTCCGAACGGTTCTATTCCGGCAAGACCCGCGCCCTGCACGGCACACATGTAAACACCGGCGACCGGCTCTGGAGCAGTTTTCCCTTCTTGCGCCCGATGGCCACGATCACCACCGATACGCTCGACTGGTATGGGTTCGACGATTTTGGCGGCGGTGTGCATGACGTGATCGGCACGCGCTGTGACCCATATACCGGCAATCTGCTGCAAGGCGGCCATTACCACCATTGTTGCCATTCCAACCTGACGCGCGCGCTCAGCGCGCATACCGGCCTGCCACTGCGCGAGGCCGAAATGCAGGTGCACGACGTCATGAACGTGTTCATGTGCACGGGCTTCACCCGCGACACCGGTCAATACTTTATGAAGGCGAGCCCGGTGCGCCCCGGTGACTACATCGAATTCTTTGCGGAAATCGACCTTTTGGGTGCGCTCAGCGCATGTCCCGGTGGTGATTGCGGGTCAGAACATACGTCCGATGTGGCCCCGTGCCACCCGCTCAGGATTGAGGTGTTCCAACCGGCCCCCGGTACGCTTCACGGATGGCAATCGCCGCCCAAAAACGCCTATGATCGGACGCACGGCATGGGCTAAAGCGCCCCTGCCGTCTCTGTCCCCAAAAAATCCTCCCCGAAGGGTCGGACTGCCACACGCGTCGGCGCGCGCCCAACTTGGGTGGGCGCGAACCAAGGGTTTATCTGCATCTTACATGTCCGCGACGGGGGGCCGCACAGAGGCCGCATTTAGGCCAATGGCCCGGTGCTCAAGACGAACTTCGCCTCAGGCAAACGCCGCTTCCAGGGCAATTTCGACCATATCGCCAAAGCTCCGCTCGCGATCTTCCGATGGCAATGCCTCGCCGGTCTGGAGGTGGTCGCTGACCGTCAGCACAGCCAGCGCCCGACGTCCATGCCGCGCGGCAAGGGTATAAAGCTCTGCGGCCTCCATCTCGACCCCCAGAATACCATGTCGCACCATTTGTTCGTCGAGATCGGGGCGCTCGGCGTAGAATACGTCAGACGAATAAATCCCACCCACATGCGTCTTGGTGCCTTTGGCATCTGCCGCCGCGACGGCGGCCTTCAGCAGGCCGTAGTCTGCACACGGTGCATAGTTCACTTCGCGGAATATGCCCGAGGAGGGTGAGGTGATCGTGGAGGCTGTCATCGCGATAATCACATCGCGAATACCGACATGCGCCTGCATCCCGCCACAGGACCCGATACGGATCAGCGTCTGCGCGCCGTACTCCGCCATCAATTCGTTGGCGTAGATGGACAGGGACGGCATTCCCATGCCGGACCCCTGAATGGTGACCCGGTTGCCGCGCCATGTGCCGGTAAACCCCAACATGCCGCGCACTTCGTTGACCAGCTCCGCCCCGTCAAGAAAGGTCTCGGCGGCCCAACGCGCGCGGTAGGGGTCGCCCGGCATCAAAACGGTTTCAGCGATTTGGCCGGGCGCGGCCCCGATATGGACGGTCATGTCACTCTCCTGATTGGTGTCGAGTGACTGGTAGCCTGACTGGGGATCAGACCTCAAGCGTTGCGGGATCGGTGCCCGCAGCCATTGCATCCTTGTACCATTTCGGCTGGCGGCCTTTGCCAGTCCAGGTTTGCGATGGGTTTTCGGGGTTGGCGTATTTGGCAACACCGCCCTTGCCAGAAGATTTGCCGCCAGAGCCGCCCATCAATTCCGCCAGCGTAAAGCCATATTCCGCTGCTGCGGCTTCTGCAGCTTTGCGCGCCTCCTTTTTATCCCGTTTCTTTGCAGCCATCAAAGCGGCGTCCACATCTGTACGCAATTTTTCAAGCTCCTGATGGGACATCTTTTCGAGACTCTTGGCCATTCTTTTATTCCTAATTCTGAGTGGTTTTTATCCAATACGAGAATAAATGCGCTACAAGCAATGGGTTGGCCGTCCGCATTTGTGTCAAGGTCGGCAAAAAACAGCCGATTGCCACCGCTGCGCGAACGGATGTAACTCTGACGCGAAATTTGCTGAACTCAGGCGGGCACTTTAAATAGGATTATTCCGCCGCAACTGCCGTCGGATCAGCCAATGTCACGATATCCATCATGATCATGTTCAATTCGAAATCTTTTGGCGTATAGACGCGCGCCACGCCAAAGGCGCGCAGTCTTTGGGCATCTTCATCCGGAATAATGCCGCCGACAATGACAGGAATGTGGCCCAAACCTTCGGCCTGCATCCGCTGCATCAGATCCTCGACCAATGGGATATGACTTCCTGACAGGATGGAGAGGCCCACCACGTGGGCTGCGTCGTCACGTGCCGCCGCCACGATCTCTTCGGGGGTGAGGCGGATGCCTTCATAGGCGATGTCCATGCCGCAATCGCGCGCGCGCACAGCAATCTGTTCAGCCCCATTCGAATGACCATCAAGACCCGGCTTGCCAACAAGGAATTTCAGCCGCCGCCCCAAACGGTCACTGACCGCGTCCACGGCGTCGCGCAGGTCATCCAGCCCTTCGGTCTTGTTCGACCTGCCAGACGAAACGCCAGTGGGACCACGATATTCTCCGTGAACGGCGCGCATCTGTGCGGCCCATTCGCCCGTTGTTACGCCGGCGCGGGCGCAGGCAATAGAGGCAGGCATGACGTTCTCGCCCGCAGCGGCTGCCGCGCGCAGATCGGCCAATGCTTTGGCCACCGCATCGCTGTCGCGTGCAGCGCGCCATGCATCCAGCCGCGAAATCTGTTCGGCTTCGACCGCAGGGTCCACAACCATGATACCGCCATCACCTGTCATTAGCGGCGACGGCTCGCCCGCCTGATATTTGTTCACGCCGACGACAACCGTTTCACCCTTTTCGATCCGACCAAGGCGGTCGGCATTGGATTGCACCAATTGCCCTTTCATATAGTCAATTGCCGCAATTGCTCCGCCCATTGCATCGAGGCTGGCCAATTCATGGCGCGCGCCGTCCTTGAGCGCTTCGACCTTGGCGTCGACTGCCGGGTTGCCGTCAAACAGATCGTCAAATTCCAGCAAGTCGGTCTCGTAGGCCATAATCTGCTGCATCCGCATCGACCATTGCTGATCCCACGGGCGCGGCAGGCCAAGCGCTTCGTTCCACGCGGGCAATTGCACGGCGCGGGCGCGGGCTTTCTTCGACAGGGTGACGGCCAGCATTTCGATCAGAATACGGTAGACGTTGTTTTCTGGCTGCTGTTCGGTCAGGCCAAGCGAATTGACTTGAACGCCATAGCGGAAACGGCGAAATTTTGGATCGGTCACGCCATAGCGTGTTTCGCAAATCTCGTCCCACAAATCGACAAAGGCGCGCATTTTGCACATCTCGGTCACAAACCGGATACCCGCATTCACAAAGAAGGAAATGCGCCCGACCACGGCCGGAAAATCCTCCGGCGCGATGCGGGGTTTCAGAGCGTCCAGCACCGCAGTGGCGGTCGCCAGAGCAAAGGCCAATTCCTGTTCTGGCGTCGCACCCGCCTCTTGCAGGTGATAGGAACAGACGTTCATCGGGTTCCATTTGGGCAGATTGGAATAGCAGTATTCGGCCACATCCGCGATCATCCGAAGGCTGGGTTCCGGCGGGCAAATATAGGTGCCGCGGCTCAGGTATTCCTTGATCAGGTCATTTTGTACGGTGCCTTGCAGTGCTGACACGTCTGCGCCCTGTTCCTCGGCCACAGCGATATAGAGCGCAAGCAGCCATGGGGCAGTCGCGTTGATCGTCATTGACGTGTTCATCTGTTCCAGAGGGATCTCCGAAAACAGGGTGCGCATATCGCCCAAATGCGCGACCGGAACGCCGACTTTGCCCACTTCGCCCCGTGCCAGAACGTGGTCGCTGTCATATCCGGTCTGCGTTGGCAGATCGAAGGCCACGCTGAGGCCGGTCTGTCCTTTGGCGAGGTTTGCCCGGTACAGCGCATTGGATGCGGCAGCGGTGGAATGGCCAGCATAGGTGCGGATCAGCCAGGGGCGGTCTTTCTGGGTCATGGCGGCCTCGTGAATCATCTGAGCAAGAAAATTGCGTTATAGGCGTGATAAACGAAACTTTGTCTCTCCGTCAATCCGCTGCGTCGCGGCATTTCTGCCGCGCTTGCAAACGGCGTCGGCATTTCTGCCGCGCTTGCAAACGGCGTCGGCATTTCTCCTGCGCTTGCAAACAGCGTCGGCATTTCTAATCGGTGGGATCAAACTTGGGGAGGGGCAGGACGCTGTGTCTTGCGCCGGGGCAGCATCGCCACACCCAGCATCAACCATCCAAGCACACCCACGGAATGTGCCGACAATGTCGCGTCTCCGGTAAAGGTCATGTAGGCCAGCAATTCTTCGGGGCGGGGCGGGGCCTTGATCACCGACTGTGCGGGCAACCCGTCAAAGATCAGACGGTAATAGGTATAGTAGCCTTGGGGCGACAGCCAGATAAAGCTGATGAACAGCACCCCCCAAATAAAGGGGCGCAATATCAGGGGGCGGTGAAATGTCATCAGCCGCGTCACACCCAACGCTGCCGCCGCCATAACCAAAGACAAGATCAGCAAACCAATCTGACCCGCCACCCCGAGGGTAAAGAAACTGTCGCCATCATACATGCCACTATGTTGCGCCGACGGCGCACGGGCTGCCAGCGCAAAGTTACGTGTTGTCCCGCGCCCATACGCCTGCAAGTGTTGCGCCATGTGGCAAACCGTTGAACTTCCTCTGTGGTTTTTTGTGCTGATCGTGCTGTTTGCCGCGGTCACCTTTGCGTCGCACTTTTTGTTTCCATCCGTCCGCTGGTTCTTTCGCCGCAGGCTGGAGCGGGCCGTGGCACGGCTGAATGAACGGCTGACGGTGCCGATTGAGCCGTTCAAGCTGGCCCGCCGCCACGACATGATCCAGCGGCTGATCTACGATCCGGAGGTCAGTCAGGCCATTGTGGTCCATGCCAAGGAAAATGACGTCCGCGAAGACGTGGCGTTTCAGATGGCGCGGCGCTATGCGCGGGAAATCGTGCCCAGCTTTTCCGCCTTTGCCTATTTCGGCTTTGGCATTCGCGCCGCGCGCTGGCTTGCCAACTCACTGTATACGGTACACACGGCCACGCAGAACACTGCGCATCTCAAGGATATTCCCAGCGATGCAACGGTGGTCTTTGTGATGAACCACCGCAGCAACATGGACTATGTGCTGGTGACCTATCTGGCCGCGCGCGCCTCTGCGCTCAGCTATGCGGTTGGGGAATGGGCGCGGGTCTGGCCGCTCAGCCGGTTGATCAAATCCATGGGGGCCTATTTCATTCGCCGCAAATCGCGCGGGCAACTGTATCGAAAGGTGCTGGCCCGATATGTGCAACTTGCGACCGAAGGTGGCGTGACTCAGGCGATTTTTCCCGAAGGCGGGTTGAGCGTCGATGGCACGCTCAAGCCGTTCAAGATGGGGCTGCTGTCATATGTGATCGACGCCTACGACCCTGAAGGCCGCGATATCGTCTTTGTGCCTGTGGCGATCAACTATGATCGCGTATTGGAGGACCGTGTGCTGATCGCGGCCCATCAACGGGGGGACCGCCGGTTTCCGGCGCGCATTTCCGTGGTCATGGGCTTTGCGCTCAAGATGTTCTGGAAACGTATCCGGGGCAAGCACATGGGGTTTGGTGCGGCCAGTGTCAGCTTTGGTCAGCCGCTGTCCTTGCGGGCGCAACCAGATGTGGGCGCGGTCGAGTTGTTGGCGGCAGAGCTGAAAGAGCGGGTGGAACGGTCGATGCCCGTCTTTGGCGTGCCGCTTCTGGCGCATTTGTTTCTGCACGCGCAGGGACCGTTGAGCAAGGCGGCGTTGATGGAAGAGGCCGAGGCGCTGTTTCGGTTGACAATCGGCACCCGTCCCCGTGTGTCCCGCGACAGTTTTCCGGGCTTTGTGAACGCGGCGCTAAAGCGGATGCACACGCGTGGCATGATCATCAAGGACGACGATCATTGGGTCATGGTCGCGGCGGAACAGCCGCTATTGCAATATTACGCCAACAGCATCCGGATCGCGCCCGACGTCGAAAATGCTGCGACCGCAAAGTCATAAAATTACAAAATCAGACTTTTTCGTGTTGCTTTCTTTCGTTTTGAGCCATATCCACGGCAAATACCGCATCGATTCTGCGCTGCGGCGGAAAAATATTGGCTATGGAGGCTGCAATGGCACTCGACACCAGCATCGCGTCCTACGACGCACCGGAAAAAGACCTCTATGAAATGGGGGAGATGCCGCCCATGGGCTACGTGCCCAAGCAAATGTACGCATGGGCCATCCGCCGCGAGCGTCACGGTGAACCCGATACCGCGATGCAGTTGGAAGTGGTGGACGTGCCCGTGCTGGACAGTCACGAGGTGCTGGTGCTCGTGATGGCCGCAGGCGTGAATTATAACGGTGTTTGGGCGGCTTTGGGCCAGCCGATCAGCCCGTTTGACGGGCACAAACAGCCATACCACATCGCCGGTTCCGATGCGTCGGGCATCGTGTGGGCGGTGGGCGACAAGGTCAAACGCTGGAAGGTCGGCGACGAGGTCGTGATCCACTGCAATCAGGACGACGGCGACGACGAACACTGTAATGGTGGCGATCCAATGTATTCGCCCAGCCAGCGTATCTGGGGCTACGAGACGCCCGACGGCTCCTTTGCCCAATTTACCAACGTGCAGGCGCAGCAACTGATGCCGCGGCCCAAACATCTGACATGGGAAGAGAGCGCGTGCTACACGCTGACACTCGCCACGGCATACCGGATGTTGTTTGGTCACGAACCGCATGACCTGAAACCGGGCCAGAACGTGCTGGTCTGGGGCGCTTCGGGTGGTCTGGGGTCCTATGCGATCCAGTTGATCAACACCGCAGGCGCCAATGCGATCGGTGTGATCAGTGACGAGAGCAAGCGTGACTTTGTCATGGACCTCGGTGCCAAAGGTGTCCTGAACCGCAAGGATTTCAATTGCTGGGGGCAACTGCCCACGGTGAACACGCCTGAATATGCGGACTGGTTCAAAGAGGCGCGCAAGTTCGGCAAGGCGATCTGGGACATCACCGGCAAGGGCAACAATGTGGATATGGTGTTCGAACATCCCGGCGAGGCGACGTTCCCTGTGTCCACCTTTGTTTGCAAAAAGGGCGGCATGGTTGTGATCTGTGCAGGCACCACCGGGTTCAATTGCACCTTTGACGTCAGATATATGTGGATGCACCAGAAGCGTTTGCAGGGCAGCCACTTTGCGCACCTGCAACAGGCGTCGGCTGCGAACCACCTGATGGTGGAGCGTCGGCTGGATCCGTGCATGTCCGAGGTGTTCGATTGGGATGACTTGCCGCAGGCCCACATGAAGATGCTCCGCAACGAGCACAAGCCCGGCAACATGTCGGTGTTGGTGCAAGCACCCAAGACGGGGTTGCGCACCTTGGAAGACGCGCTGGAGGCGCGCTCCTGACGGTCACACGCTTAAGGTGAGTGTGAAACGCCCGCGAATCACCCTATGGTGGCGCGGGCGTTTTGCGTTTTTTGACCGGTCCAACCGTTTCAAACACTTAAAATTTGCGACCTCACCATTTTTGGGGAGGAGAAATACGTGAATTTTCAAGGGAAGTTAACACATGCTATAGTTGTGTTAATCTTTCGTTAACCAATGAGAAGTGACTCTGACCATGAAAAGTGACTGGATACTGGACGTTCTCGCTGACCTTAAAACATTTGCCCATGCAAACGGGATGCCGGCCTTGGCTGAGCAGCTGGATGACACGGCAATTGTGGCGTTGGCCGAGATCGCCGCGATGAAGGATACGCAGCATGGTCAGCGCAGCAATGGCGAAACAGCCGTTGGAATTCATTTTGGAGGAGCTGGAGCAAGCTGACGGTCTTGAGGCCCTCCAGCGCGCGTCAGAACAAATACGGGACCATTACGGGATTGATCATGTGGTGTACCACTGGGTCGACTCCGCCGGGGATCAGTATGGTTGCGGCACCTACTCGGACGCGTGGCGGGAACGGTATCTCGAGCAGAACTACCTGCGCGTTGATCCGGTCATTGTCGGGTGTTTTCAACGGTTTCACCCAGTGGACTGGAAGCGCCTCGATTGGTCAAGCAAGGCCGCCCGCGCGTTTCAGGCCGAAGCCATCGCATACGGGGTTGGCAATCAGGGGTTTTCGGTGCCGATCCGGGGGCCGAACGGACAATTCGCACTCTTTACCATCAGCCACTCATGCAATGATGACACGTGGGCAAACTGGACCGAAACGCATCGCCGCGATCTTATCTTGATCGCCCACGACTTTAACCAAAAAGCACTGGAGCTCGAACCCGACCGCACGCCAGAACAATCCCAGGCCCTCAGCCCGCGTGAGGTGGACGCGATGACATTGCTAGCCATGGGCTACAGCCGCGCACAGGTCGCCGACACGCTGTCGATTTCCGAGCATACGCTGCGGGTCTATATCGAAAGCGCGCGGTTCAAATTGGGGGCGCTGAACACAACACATGCCGTCGCCCGCGCCATGAGCCGCGGTTTGATCGTCGTCTGAGCGGCCTGTTGCGCTGTGCAGGATTGCACCGTACGCGGGTGGTAGTAGACGTTAACGCACGTATCGGTAGTATTTCAGTCATACCTGCCCCGGTTTGACAAGGAGTCCACCAATGCTGCGCTACGTTTATGCGTCCGACCTCGCCGACTATCCCCTTTTGGCCCGCACAATGTTCGAAGACCGTGCCGATCAGTTCAAGACACGTCTTGGTTGGGATGTGGACATTGACGGCGACGGGCAAGAGCGTGACCAGTACGACCAACTAAACCCTCTCTACGTGATCTGGGAAGAACCTGACGGGCGCCATGGCGGGTCCATGCGGTTCTTGCCCACCACCGGGCGGACCATGGTGAACGAGCATTTCGGTGAACTGATTTCGGGTCCCGTGACCAGCCCGCTGATCTGGGAATGCACCCGCTTTTGCCTCGCGCGCGGCGCGGGGGGACATGTGGCGGCTGCGCTCATGCTGGGTGGTGGTGAGATCATGCAAAACTTTGGCGTGGAACATTTCGTTGGCGTGTTCGATGCCCGCATGGTGCGCATCTACCGCATGATCGGATCCTCGCCCGAGGTGCTCGGCAGTGCCGGCACTGGCCGCGACCAGATCAGCGTGGGCCTTTGGCATTTTGACCCTGACGCCGCGTCTCGGGTGGCCGCGCGGGCCGGGATATCCCTTGCGCAATCGCGTCAGTGGTTTGACCGCGCCTTTGGCACCCAAACACACCCCAGCTTTGCCCAAAGCGCCTAAGCCGTCTGGTCCCTGTCGGAAGTGGCCTATAGGGTCGCGCCATGACCAATCTTGCCCTCTCCGACGATCAGGCCAGCGCCTTTGACAGTGTCACCGAAATGCTGCGGGGCGCGGGAATAGACCTCGACGACGCGCTGCTGACGCCGTCCAAATCTTCGGCCACGTCGGTGATGGCCGTGACGGGCAAGGCGGGGTCGGGCAAGACCATGTTGCTGTCCGAACTCTACAAGGCGCTTGAAGGGGCAGGGGTCGAGGTCGTGTCGGGCGACTACGAAAGTCGCAAGCGCCGGGACAAACGCACGCTGGCCATCCTTGCGCCGACGAACAAGGCGGCAAGCGTGCTTCGCTTTCGCGGTGTGCCGGCCACCACGATCCACCGTATCCTCTATACTCCGGTCTATGACCCCGAATACGAGCGCATCGCGGAATGGCTGGCTGGCAATGGCGAACGTCCCGAGGTCGAGGGGCTGACCGAAGAGGCACTGGACCGCGCTTCCGCCTTTTTCCAGAACAACAAATCGATTCCCGGTGCCTTGGCGGCGGCGGGCCTGCGCGGCTCGGACTTTATCACGGGTTGGAAACGGCGCGAGGAACCGCTCGATATCGGGTTCGTGGATGAAGCCTCAATGCTGGATGACCGCCAGTTCGAGGATCTCAAGGAAATCTTTCCGACACTCCTGCTGTTTGGTGATCCCGCGCAGCTTGCCCCGGTGAACCAGTCAGGTGCCATGGTCTTCGACAGCCTGCCCGCACCTCGGGTGCTGAACCTTGGCCGTATCCACCGGCAAGCGGCAGACAACCCGATCCTCGATCTGGCCCATGCGCTGGCTGATCCAGAGGTGGATTTCCACCGGTTCGAACGCATGGTCGAAGACGCCGCAGCGCGCGATGACCGCGTGGTCTGGGGCCAACGGGTCGAAGTTGACCTGATGGCGCGCAGCCCCGCACTTGTCTGGCGCAATGTCACCCGCGTCCGGCTGATTCAAGCGTTTCGCACCGTGTACGGGGCCCCGGATGATCGCCTGCTGGAAGGCGAGCCCTTGATTTGCGACGGGCTGGAACTGCCTCTGAAACATAGGAAAAAACGGCTCGACCTCGAGGCGCGTGGGCTGATCAAAGGCGCGCAGGTCATCTATCTCGGCGAGGGGCGCAAGCCGGGCTTCTCGCGCTTGCACGTGATGGGGGCCGAGGACCCGCAAGTGTCCGCCGCGTCCATCGTGAAAATAGAAAAACCCGATGAGGAAGAGCCGTTTATCCCCTATGCAGCCCGCATGGGCGCTGCTTTTCTCCACGGAGCGGCCGTAACCATCCACAAGGCACAAGGCAGCCAGTGGAAAACTGTGCAGGTCTTTGCCCCCGACCTTTACACCGCCGCCCGCATGGGCCGGACCGAAGCAGGCCAACCCTTGTGGAAACGGCTGGCCTATGTGGCAATCACGCGGGCACAGGAACGGCTGATCTGGGTTGTACGCAACCGGCTGGCCAAGCCATCTGCGCCGCTGACGATTGACGATCTGCGCAGCACTCCAGCGGCCCCCCTGACCCTCAGCGAACCAACCGAAGATTGATCCGTTTCTTCTGACTAAAAATACCACGGGGAGCGCGAGGGGCTGGCCCCTCGTTCCTGCGCGTCACAGGCCGTGCCGTCAGTTTCGGATCAGAGAAAAGACCGCTGACGCGCCCCAGCCAGCGGCGATGGCGATGGCCAGTGACATGATCCCGTACCAAAACGGGTTCTCGCGGCTCATACTGTACAGCCAGCGTTCCAACCCGACCTTGCGCACCTCAATGGTCGTATCATAGCGCGATACAACCGCTCCGTCGCGCGTCAGCAGGATGCGGGTCTGATATGCGCCCTCTGTTAGCGCGGCGGGCAGGGCGATGCGCGTGCGAAACAGCGATTCCTGATCGACAACGACCTGACCTTCAAGCTCTTGGTAGATCCCGGCGTCCTGCCGCACGCGGATCAGCGCCGCAACGTAGGCGCTTGCGTCCAGAACCGAACTGGGGACCGTCAGGCTGCGCAGCAGGCTCGGCACCGTGACGCGGTGTTCAAGGTTGTCACGAATGCTCAGCACGTCGTCCAGCGGTGCGCTTGTCGCCACGGCATAGTAGCTTGGCGCGCCTTCCAATTGCACCTCTTCGGTGTTGACCCAGATACCATAGCGGCGCTCCTTGCGGCGCACGGAAACCGGCTCCGCCGGGCCCGCAATGGTAACCAGAACGCCAAGCTGTCCGGGTGGCGGGGGCGCGTCACGCTTGATTGCGCCAAAGATCAGGATTTCCGAGCCGTCAAAGCTGGTCGTGATGGCAACCTCTTTTTGCGACAGGCCCAGCACGACCTCTTCGGCGGCTGCCGGCAGCACCATGAGGAAAAGGGCCAGCACCCAACGCATCAGTGGCCCCCTGCCTTTCCGACGCTGTACAGCTCTGATGGCATGACCAGCAGATCAAAGGCCAGTTTGCCACAAACAGCCAGCACCATCATCGCCAGCAGGATGCGCAGTTGTTCGGCTTTCATTTTGACGCCGATACGGGTGCCGATTTGCGCGCCGATCACACCGCCAACCAGCAACAGAACGGCCAGCATCACGTCCACGGTATAGTTCGTGGTCGCGTGCAGCATAGTGGTGAAACCGGTAACAAAGATGATCTGGAACAGTGACGTGCCCACCACCACCTTGGTGGGCATTCCCAGCAGGTAGATCATCGCAGGCACCATGATGAACCCGCCGCCCACCCCCATGATCGCGGCCAGCACGCCCACACACAAACCCACGAGCAGGGGAGGGATGACCGAGATGTAGAGGCCCGACACCCGGAACCGCATCTTGAATGGCAGTTTGTGTATCAGCCCGTGTTTCTTGCGCTTGGGCAGGGCCGTGCCGCGATTGGTCTTGCGGATCGCGTTGAGGCTTTCGATGAACATCAGCCCGCCGATCACACCCAGAAAGACCACGTAGCACAGCCGCACAAGCAGATCGACTTGCCCCAGCGACTTGAGATAGTTGAACAGCAGAACACCCAGTGCCGCCCCGACAAGCCCGCCGATGAGCAGCACGGTGCCCATCCTGAGGTCCACCGTCTTTCGCCTGAGATGCGCAAGCACGCCGGAAAAGGAAGAGGCGACGATCTGGTTGGCCTCGGTCGCCACGGCCACGGCCGGTGGGATGCCAATAAAGAACAGCAGGGGCGTCATGAGAAAGCCGCCGCCAACGCCAAACATGCCTGACAGAATGCCCACCAGCCCGCCCAGCCCCAAAAGCAGGAAGGCGTTGACCGATACCTCGGCGATGGGCAGGTAGATTTGCATGGACCCTGTTAGTCCCTGCGCTTCGCAGAAATCAAGGGGTCTTGCCGCCGCGCAGCAATCTGGAACGAAAAAAGCGGGGAACTGGCCTTATCGGCTCAGCGCTCTTTCACATAGGGTTCGCCACCGGCCCGCGGCGGGATCGCCTTGCCACCGACACCGGCAAGGATCACGACCACAAGGATATAGGGCAGGGCGTCCATCAACTGAACCGGCACCGTGATCACACCCAGATCGATGTTCTGGAACCGCAGTGCGATGGCTTGCAAAAAGCCAAACAGCAGACAAGTCCATAGCGCGGACCAAGGCCGCCATTTGGCGAAGATCAGAGCCGCGAGAGCGATAAAACCACGGCCCGCCGTCATGTCCTTGACGAACCCCGCTTGCAGGGCCGTGGCGAGATAGGCCCCCGCAATCCCGCAGAGCACGCCACAGATCGCCACAGCGGCATAGCGCAGGCCAACCACAGATACGCCCGCAGTGTCCACCGCTGCGGGGTTTTCGCCCACAGCGCGCAGGCGAAGGCCAAACCGGGTGCGGAACAGGACGTACCATGTCGCGGGCACCGCAAGGAACGCGATATACACGAGGATGGAGTGGCCCGAGACCAGTTCGGAATAGGTCGGGCCAAAAATCGGGACACTGCCTAGGCTGTCGGCAAAGGGCAGGTCAAACCCTTCGAACCGGCCAGCACCGGACAATTGCGGGGTGCGCCCGCCTTGGCTGAACCAGTCCTGCGCTACCAGCACAGTGATGCCAGCGGCGAGGAAATTGATCGCAACGCCGGAAATCAGTTGGTTGCCGCGGAAGGTGATGGAGGCCAGCCCGTGAATGATCGACAGAAACATCGACGCGCCGATGCCTGCCAGCAAGCCCAGCCAGACATTGCCGGTGATAGCAGCGGTCGCAGCAGAGAACATGGCCGCGGCCAGCATCTTGCCCTCAAGCCCAATGTCGAAGATGCCCGCACGTTCCGAAAACAGTCCGGCAAGGCAGGCCAGCAGCAGTGGCGTGGCGAGGCGCACGGAACTGTCGAGGATCTGAATGAGGGTCAGGAAATCCATGTCTTACTCCCCCGCCTGCACATTCGGGCGGCGGCGCATGGCAAGAAACATCCGTTCCAGCGGCATCCGCACCATATTGTCGAGCGCGCCCGTGAACAGGATCACGAGCGCCTGAATGACGACAATCAACTCGCGCGGGATTGACGTCCAGAGCGCAAGTTCAGCCCCGCCCTGATAGAGAAACCCAAAGAGAATCGCGGCAAGAAAGACGCCAAACGGATGGCTGCGCCCCATCAGGGCCACGGCGATGCCGATAAAGCCCGCCCCTTCGACGGCGTTCAGCACGAGGCGCTCGGCCTCGCCCATGACATTGTTGATGGCCATCATGCCCGCCAGCCCGCCGGACAGCAGCATGGCGATCATGGTGATGCGCACTGCCCCGATGCCTGCATATCGCGCCGCCCGGTGTGATTTGCCGAAGGATCGTATTTCGAGGCCCAGAGGCGTGCGCCAGATCAGCAACCACACCAGCACGCAGGCGATCAGAGCGACCACGAGCGACACATTGGCCGGAGCAGCCTTGGAAAAGTTGATGCCGATGGGGGCCAGCATCTCGTGCAGGGAGGGCAGGTGCACCGCCTCGTCAAAGCGGGCGGTGGCGGGATCCATACTGCCCGCGGGGCGCAGCACGTTCACCAGCATGTAGTTCAGGACCGCAGCGGCGATGAAGTTGAACATGATCGTGGTGATCACGATATGGCTGCCCCGGCTGGCCTGAAGATAGGCCGGTATCGCGGCCCAAAGCGCACCAAACACGGCAGAACCGACGACGGCGGCAATCAGCGCCATGGACCAGTGCGGCCACGGGATGAACAGGCACACCAGCGCCACGCCAAGCCCGCCCAGCATAGCCTGCCCTTCGCCACCGATGTTGAACAGGCCCGCGTGAAAGGCGATGGCGACGGCGAGCCCCGTGAACATGAAATTTGTGGCGTAGTAGAGCGTATAGCCCCAGCCATAGGTCGATCCCAGCGCACCGGTGATCATAAGTCGTACAGCGGCCACCGGGTCCTCGCCGATGGCGAGGATCACGAGGGCCGACAGGATCGCAGCGAGGATCAGGGAGATGAGCGGCACGAGGATGACCTCGGCCCATTTGGGCATTACATCCATCGTCCCGCTCCGTTTCCTGATTGAGTGCTGCGCACACGCCATTTTTTGGGGGGTTTCACCCCCGTCGCTGCCGCGACGCCCCCATGGTATTTTTGGTCAGAAGAAGTCATGCCGTCACCCCCGCCATGAGGAGGCCCAGCTCCTTTTCATCCGTATCGGTGGCGGCGCGTGTGCCCATGATCTGACCATCAAACATAACCGCAACACGGTCAGCGAGGCCGAGGATTTCCTCAAGCTCGACGGAGACCAACAGGACCGCCTTGCCCTGATCGCGCAGGGCGACAATCTGCTGGTGGATGAATTCGATGGCACCGATATCCACGCCACGGGTGGGCTGGCCCACCAAAAGCAAGTCCGGGTTGCGCTCGATCTCGCGGGCGAGAACGATTTTTTGCTGGTTGCCACCGGAGAAATTCTTGGCAGCAAGATGCGGATGGGGCGGGCGGACGTCAAAGCGGTCCATCTTTTCCTGAGTATCGGCCTTGATCGCGGCGTTGTTCATCAGGATGCCAGACGCGTAGCGCGGATCGTGGTGATAGCCGAAGGCTGTGTTCTCCCACGCGGAAAAATCCATGATCAGGCCTTCGCGCTGGCGGTCTTCGGGCACATGGGCGATGCCGTTGGCCCGGCGTGACCGCCCGTCGGAGTTCTTGCCGGTCAGGTCGATGGGCTGGCCGTTGAGGGTGATTGTACCGGTGCCGGTGGCATAGCCGCCCAGAACCTCAAGCAATTCGGATTGGCCGTTGCCTGCCACGCCTGCAATGCCGAGGATTTCGCCCGCGCGCACTTGCAGGTCAATGCCCTTGAGCCGTTCGACGCCCTGTTCATCGCGGACCCGTAGATTCTGCACATCCAACACCACGTTACCGGGTTGTGCTGGCGTTTTGTCGACGCGCAACAGGACCTTGCGGCCCACCATGAGTTCGGCCAGATGCTCGGGGCTGGTCTCTGAGGTTTTGACCGTTGCGGTCATCTCACCCCGGCGCATCACGCTGACCGTGTCGGTGATGTCCATGATCTCGCGCAGCTTGTGGGTGATCAGGATGATCGTTTTTCCTTCGTCCTTGAGGCGGCCAAGGATGCGAAAAAGCTGATCGGCTTCGGCGGGGGTCAGCACGCCTGTCGGTTCGTCAAGAATCAGGATATTTGCCTGACGGTACAGGGCCTTGAGGATTTCCACGCGCTGCTGCATTCCGACGCCGATTTCTTCGATGACGGCGTCCGGATCGACCTTGAGGTCATATTCCTGTTCCAGTTCCAGCAGGGACTTGCGGGCCTTGGCGAGAGAGGGGCGCAAAAGAGCGCCGTCCTCGGCGCCCAGGATGATGTTTTCCAGAACGGTGAAGTTTTCGACCAGCTTGAAGTGCTGGAACACCATGCCGATGCCTGCGGCGATGGCCGCTTGGCTGTCGGGGATTTCGGTGCGGTTGCCAGAAATAAAAACCTCGCCTGCGTCCGCCTTGTAGAACCCGTAGAGGATCGACATGAGGGTCGATTTGCCCGCGCCGTTTTCACCGATGATGCCGTGGATCGTGCCGGGCATGACGCGGATGGAGATGTCTTTGTTGGCCTGCACGGGGCCGAAGGCCTTGGAAATGCCTTTGAGTTCGATGGCAGGGGCGGTCATGGGCGGGCCTTCGGTTGGAAAAGGGGCCGCGCCACGGGTTGCGTGGCGCGGCCCCGATATCAGTGCGCGTGATTTAGAAGTTCAGCGCGGGGCAGCTGTCGTCGGACATATAGTCATGCACGGCCAGTTCGCCCGAGGCGATGGCAGCAGACGCTTCGTCCACGGCGGCTTTCATTTCATCCGACACCAGCGGCGCGTTGTTGTCGTCAAGTGCGTAGCCGACGCCACCATTTGCCAGACCCATGACGTTGAATCCGGTTTCCATATCCGGGCCATCGGTAAAGGCCTGGAACACGGCGTTGTCGACGCGTTTCATCATGGATGTCAGCACCTTGCCCGGGTGCAGGTAGTTCTGGTTGCTGTCGACGCCGATCGACAGGATGTCCTCATCAGCGGCCGTTTGAAGAACACCCACACCTGTACCGCCTGCTGCGGCATAGACCACGTCCGCGCCCTGGGAAATCTGCGCCTTGGTCAATTCGGAGCCCTTCACCGGGTCATTCCATGCGGCAGGTGTCGTGCCGGTCATGTTGGCGATCACGTTGGCGTCGGGGTTCACAGCCTTGACGCCTTGCGCGTAGCCGCAGGCGAATTTGCGGATCAGCGGGATGTCCATACCGCCGATAAAGCCGACAGTGCCGGATTGCGACGCCTTGGCGGCCATCATGCCCACGAGGTACGAGCCTTCGTGCTCGTTGAACACGACCGAGCGCACATTGGGCGCGTCCACGACCATGTCGATGATGGTGAATTTGGTGTCGGGATAGTCAGCGGCGACCTGACCCAGCGCGTCGGCAAAGGCAAAGCCCGCCATGACGATCGGGTTTGCACCTGCTTCGGCAAAGCGGCGCAGGGCCTGTTCGCGCTGTGCTTCGGATTGCAGTTCGATCTCGCGGAAAGAGTTGCCGGTTTCGTCTGCCCAGCGTTTCGCACCGTTAAAGGCCGCTTCGTTGAACGATTTGTCGAACTTGCCGCCAAGGTCGAAGATCAGCGCAGGTTCGGCAAGGGCGGCGCCTGCGGACAGGGCCATGGCAGCCGTGGCGCCGAGGATTTTCTGCATGAAGGTCATGTGGTCGTCTCTCCCAGTTTTCGTGGTTGGGGCAGGGGCAGCAGCTCCGCCAAGCCCGGGATCAAGTTGATCATGCGGGATTAGGCCGCAGGGCTGAGGTGGGGTCAACCCGTTTTTGCGCCCGCAGCGCGGGCAAAAGGCGCTGACCTTGCGATAAGTTGACGGGGTGCGCGGTGTTTGGGCGACGCGCCTGCGCCGCCGGTCAAGACAGCGGTGCGCGCATCACCCATGCATCAGCCTTCCCATGTGGTCGGGCGTAGTATGCGGGCCGTTCGGCAACGGTTTCAAAACCGGATTTGACGTAAAGCCTGCACGCTGCGTGGTTGTCTGCGGCCACTTCGAGAAAGGCCGTGTTGGCCAGCTTTGCGGCTTGTGTCATCCAGTTCTGCATCAGCGCGTGCCCGACGCCCTGACCCTGATGCACCGGGTCAACGGCGATGGTCAGCAGTTCGGCTTCGTCCGCAACAGCGCGCCAAAGGGCAAAGCCGTGTGCCGCCGTTGTCAGGTGCGTGTGCCGGTCAGCGCAGAGATTTGCAAACTCCTCGGCAGACCACGGGCGTTCAGTGGTGAAGGCCGCCGCGTGCAACCGGGCCAGTTCAAAAGCGGTCATGGCAAGAGAGGCGGCGGAACATCCCGTGCGGGGGCCGCATCAGGCGCTTTGACGTAGAGAGGTGCGGGCGCGTCTGGTGATGCGGGCCAGCGTTCGGCACCAATCGCGGCGATTGCTTGTGCGAGGGCTTGGGGCGTGGGGTCTGGGGCCGCGTTGTCGATGCTTTGCCGTGGAACAAGGGACGGCGTTGCAGCGTCGCGGACATAGACCATGTCGCGGGGGGCGGGGATGATCACGCGGCTGCCATGCGGGATCGTTCGCGCACGGACGTCGAACCCGTCGACGCCATAGGCCGGGATGCCAAGGCCAAGCGCCAGCCCGCGCGCGGCGGACACGCCGATGCGGATGCCGGTGAAATTGCCCGGACCGACGCCCACGGCCAATGCGGACAGATCGGACCATTGGACCGCAGCGGTGTCGAGCACCTCTTGCAGCATGTCCATCAGACGCTCGGCCTGTCCGCGTGCCATGTCTTCGCCTGTGGATGCCAGCAACCGGTCGCCCCGCACAACCGCAGCAGCGCAATGCGCGGCAGTTGTGTCAAAGCCAAGAACGAGGGGCGCATCGTTCATTCGGCAGCATCACTGAGCGTGTCGCGGGCGGACCCGGTTTGGCGGGGCAGATCATCGGCAATGTGCAACCAGCGCGGCGCGCTTTCCGCGTGGCAGTGCAATTGCGGCGCTGCGGCGTCAATCTGGTCGAGAATGCCGAGCGGTACATAGACTTGCGTGGGCAAGTAATCAAACTGCGCGGCCAGCGGTGAGCCGCAGGCCGTGCAATTCCAGCGTTCGACCCCTGCGCTGTGCGAGGCAGGCGCAGGCAAGGGAGGCGTGGCGGTCAGGGCGGTGCGGTCAAAGGCGGCAAAGGCCGCCACCGGCCCACCAGTCCAGCGCCTGCAATCGCGGCAATGGCAATAGGCGACTGTTTGAGCAGGGGCAGACAGCGTCAGCGTGACCGCGCCGCAATAGCAGCGCGCGGTGAACGCGGTGTCAGACAGCGACAGGGCGCACCTCGGTCACTTCTGGGATGTAGTGCCGCAGCAGGTTTTCGATTCCCATCTTGAGCGTCAGTGTCGAGGACGGGCAACCGGCGCAAGCGCCTTGCATGTGCAGATAGACCACACCCCTGTCAAAGCCGTGGAACGTGATATCGCCACCGTCCTGTGCGACGGCGGGGCGCACGCGGGTGTCGAGCAATTCCTTGATCTGGCCCACGACAACGCCGTCTTCGCCATCATGTTCGGCGTGACCGGACGCGGGTGCGTGGCCTTCGCCCATCACAGGCTGGCCGGATTGGAAATGTTCCATGATCGCGCCCAGCAGACCGGGTTTGATGTGGTCCCATTCGACACTTTCGGCCTTGGTCACGGTGACAAAATCGGTGCCGAAAAAGACGCCGGTGACCCCTTCGACCGCAAACAGGCGTTGGGCGAGGGGGGATGTCCCGGCGGTCTCGGATGTAGGGAAATCAGCGGTGCCGGTTTCCAGCACGGTCTGACCGGGCAGGAATTTCAGGGTGGCGGGGTTCGGGGTCGATTCCGTCTGGATGAACATCGTCGCATCTCCTGCAGGGTTATATTGGATATGCGGGGCGCAGGTCGCGGTGTCAAGGTTTGGAACGGTTCTAAGTTATGGCTGCCCGGTGCTCAGGGCAATGACGCGCGCGACATCGCCTGCCAACAGCGCGTCGGTGAGCTCTGCGGCGCGCGGCTCTTGCAGATATGCTTCGGGGTCGTCCAGCGACACCGCGAGCGCCTTTGTCAACGCCTGCCCTGCGGTTTGAGACAGCTGACCGTTTAGTTCCGCGCTGTCTTCAGCCATCTTTTCCAAGTCGAGATACAGTCGCGACGGCTCACCGGCCAGCGGGTGCGTCAGCATCAAAAGGGCAAAATGCGCGCCCGCTTCGGGCGAAATGTAAAACGTCATATTGCTCGCGAATTGTGCAGGCAGCCGGTATTCGGGATCATCAAGGAAATGCCTCCAGACTTGTGACACAAAAGGCCACATGTCCGGCGATGCGAGGGCGGCAGTCAGCGCGCTCTCTGACGCTTCTGGCAAATGGAACAGGTCTACCGCGTCTTGGGCGATGCCGCGTGTCATCGGGGTTGTTGCTGCGATATCGCCCATGGTCTGGAGGATCGCAATTTCGTCCTCCGCGCTCCAATACGCACCGGAGGCAAAGTACCAGACCTCCCGATCATCCGAATGCGCGCGAAAATGGGCATGGATCCGATCCATCAAAGCATCGGTGGGCGCGGCCTTTTGCAGAATGAACATGTAGGCCAGTGCAAAAAGCGGGTCATCTTCGGCCTCGGCGGCGCGTTGCACCAGCCGGGCTACATCAGCATCCTCGGCGGCACGCCGGATCAACCTGTCGGTTGGTGTGCCCCAAAGGATATCTGTGCGGTTCTCCTTGACGGCATTGATCAGAGTATTCGTCTCGGCTGAGGCAAGCTGTTCCTGCAACGTGGCAAGTCGCGCCTCACCGGCGGCCAGCGCTGCTTTTTGGTCTTCGAGTTCTTGTTGGAAGGCGCTTTCGATCTGTGCCAGTTGCCGCTCGCGGTCGGCCTGCGCCTCGGCCAGTTGCGCGCTGTAGCGGGCTTCAAGCTGGGCGAGTTGTACGTCAATTTCGGCAGCGCGGGCCGACAGGTTCGCCTCCTTGGCGGCCAGTTCCTCTTCTGCGGCGCGCAGGGCCTCTGTGGCGATGGCCAGGTCGACGCGACCCTGTTCGAGGTCGTTCTGTACCTCGATCTTCTGCAATTCGAGCAAGGTTTTTTCATTGTCGAGCCGGGTGCGTTCCAGATCGAACAGCCCCGTCCAGAACCCAAGCCCAAGCGACGCGGTTGCAAGTATCATCGGCCCGATCACCGCGTAGATGCCCGGTTTGCGCCATGCAGGCCTGTTCAGATCGGCAATTTCGCGTTCCAGCTTGGTGCGCTCTAGGTCGTCCTTGGTCAGCGAAGATTTCGGGCTGATATCGCGCACGGAGTGGCCTCAGGTGATGGCTTCGAGCTTTTCCTTGCTCAGGTCGCCCGGCACGATGGTGACGGGAATGGGCAGATTGCCTGCGGAGCGGCTGAGCTGTGTGACAAGCGGTCCGGGCCCCTTTTTGTCGGTGCCAGCGCCCAGAACGAGCACCCCGATTTCGGAATCAGCAAGCACATGCGCCATGATTTCGTCCATGGGCTGGCCTTCGCGGATGACCAGTTCGGGGTCGATCCCCTGTTTGTCCCGCATCCACTTGGCGAAGACTTCGAAATGGGCATGGATCCGTTCCCGCGCCTCTTCGCGCATCACATTGCCCACACCAATCCAGTGGTTGAATTCATCCGGAGGAATGATCGACAGGATGGCCACGCCACCACCCGTATGCGCCGCCCGCATCGCGGCAAAGCGCATCGCGTTCAGACACTCGCGGCTGTCGTCCAGCACAACAAGAAACTTGCGCATGTGTCGGTCCTTTTGGTCGTTCGCCTGATCATGCCGGGGTGGCGCGGTGCTGGCAATTGGAAAGTGAGCAGGCGGCGCAACGGCGGCAGACCGACCCTTCGGGGAGGATTTTTTTGGGGACAGAGACGGGGACGCCCGCATGTTCAGGTGCTGGCGGCCCAGTCCCAGTACATCTCGCGCACGCGCCGGGTCATGGGGCCGATCTGGTAGGAGGTATCCTCGAACCCGGTCACAGGTGTCACCTTCATCATATTGCCAGACAGGAATACCTCGTCCGCGGCTTCGAAATCTTCAAAGCCAAGGACCGTTTCGACCACTTCTATCCCATCGGCGCGCATGTTGGTGATGTGGCGTGCACGGGTGATCCCGGCCAGAAAAGTGCCATTGGGGATGGGCGTGAACACGGTGCTGTCGCGCACCATAAAGACATTGGCGGTGGCGCTTTCGGCGACATTGCCCATGGCGTCCGTCGCCAGCGCATTGCCAAAGCCGCGTTGGCGCACCTCTGTCAGCATCCGCGCATTGTTGGGATAAAGGCAGCCCGCCTTGGCGTTGACCACGTTGTCCTCCAGCACGGGGCGGCGAAAGCGGGTGCGGCCCAAACTGGTCGAGGCGGTGGGGGCGGCCATGGGAATTTCTTCGAGACAGATGGCAAATCCGGTCTGCTCGGGCAGGGGCACGATGCCTGTCGCGTCGCCGTGGATCGCCCAGTACATGGGCCGGATGTAGACAGTGGCGTCCGCCGGATACAGGGCGAGCCCCTCGTGTACCCGTGCCACCATGTCGTCGGTGCTGACGGTCGGCGTGATCATCAGTGCGGCAGCCGACCGGTTCACGCGGGCGCAATGCGCCCACAGGTCCGGCGCGCGCCCATCAAAATATCGCGCCCCGTCGAAAACTGTCGTCCCCAGCCAGCTGCCATGATCTGCCGCCTGCATGATGGCCACATCGCTGTCGTGCCACGTGTCATTGAAATAGGTCCGAATGTTCGTGCCGACGGCCATTGTGCCCCTCCCGTTTGGCGCAACGCTATCAGAGACCGATCAGAAGGCCAGCCTCGTTTAGCGCGCGCCTGTCGCTTCGAACCGGGCGAAGGCGTCGGCATAGTCCGGGTGCCAGCGGGACAACGCGGGGCGGTTTTCGGCGATGTCCGCCGCCGCCCACGCAATGCGACGCTGGTCGCGCGTCGCATCAACGTCATTGTCGGGGCACAGCACGTAGAAATCTCCGGCTGTCATCCGTTCAAGAAAGTGGTCCACCGTCTGTTCGCTGGTCCAAGCGGCGGCGGGTTTTTCCGGCATAACGCTGGCGATCATACCGGTATAGGTAAAGCCGGGCACAAAAAGATGGGCCGAGATCGGCGCGCCTGTCGCGCGCAGTTCGTGGGACAATTGCTCGGTCACCACGCGGACTGCGGCCTTGGACACATTGTAGGCGGGATTGCCCGGTGGCGTCGTGATCCCCTGTTTGGAGCCGGTATTTACGATCACCGCGGGGCGGGCTGCGTCGATCATGCGGGGGACAAAGGCGTGCAGCCCGCGCAGGACACCGCGAAAATTCACATCAAGCAGGCGGTCCCAATTGTCCATCTCGGACCATGTGCTGTTGGCAAGGCCGCCGATCCCCGCATTGTTCATCAACACCGCCACAGGCCCCGCGCCGAACGCAGTGTCTGCGAGCGTTTGCATATCGGCATCGTGGGTCACATCCGTCGGCAGGCCAAGGACAGTGGCGCCGTCGCGGGCGATGGCTTGAACGTCGGCCACGGCACTGTCCAGTTGCGGCCCCGCCAGATCGGCGAGGATGACGCCCAGCCCCGCTTGGGCAAAGCGCATGGCCGCCACGCGACCCACGCCGCTTGCCGCGCCTGTGACGACGGCATTGCCGCCGGATTCGAGTGCTTTGCGATACATGTCATTCCCCCGTTTGGGTCAGCCTAGGCTGCGGGGGTAGGCGGGTGCAACAGTGTCAGCCGTCCTTGCGGAGCTGGTAGACCCCTTCGGGCAGGTCCAGAGCGGCGGCCAGATCGCGCACCTGTTCGGGCGACAGCGTCACCCGCATCGTGCTGTCGGTGCGGGGGTCAAACTGTTCGACGGTGATGCACTCGGCAAAGCTGTTGACGATCACGTCCTCTTGCAGGGGGGCCGCACCATCATCGACCAGCGTGATGACCGTGCTGTCGAATTCATGCTCGATGGTAAACATCACCACCCCCTATTGCAGATCGCTGAACGCATGGGCGAGGCGGTCAACCGCCTCCTGCACGCGGGCGCGGGGCGTGGCGATGTTGAACCGCAGCCAGCTGTCGCCCCCCTTGCCGAAGGTTGGCCCGTGGTTCACGGCGATACAGGCGTCCTGTTCAACCCGACGCGTGAAGTCCGCGCGCGCCATGCCGGTGCCCTCGAAGTTGACCCAAGACAGATACGTGGCCTCCAGCGCCATGCTCTTGAGCCCCGGGATTGCGTTCACCGCGTCATCAAAAAGGCGGCGGTTGCCGTCGAGATACTGCACCAGCTCATCCACCCACGCCGCCCCTTCCGGCGAATAGGCGGCGGTGGCCATGAACAGGCCAAAAGAGTTGGGCGACAAGCCCAGGGCCATCATCCGCTGCGCAAATCGCGCGCGCAGGTCCGGGTCCGCGATGATCACGTTGCCGCTGTGGGAACCTGCGATGTTGAAGGTCTTGGTGGTAGCGGTCATCATGATCAACCGATCCTCGATGCCTTCGATATGCGCCATCGGGAAATGCGAGTGGCCGGGCATCACAAGGTCATGGTGGATCTCGTCCGACACAAGGATCAGGTTGTGCCGCTTGGCAAAGGCCGCAACGGCCGCCAGTTCACCACGCGACCAGACGCAGCCACCGGGGTTGTGGGGCGAACACAGGATGACCATCCGCTCGGACCCGTCCATCTGCGCGTCATAGGCGTCAAAATCCATCTCGTACCGGCCATTGACCTGCGTCATCTCGCATTCGACCACGCGGCGGTTGTTGGCTTTGATGACCTTGGCAAAAGCATGGTAAACGGGCGTGAACAGCACCACGCCGTCGCCGGGCTGCGTAAACGTCTCCACACACATGGCGGTGCCGTTGACGAGGCCGTGGGTGGTAAAAATGTGGTCTGGATCGACCTGCCAGCCGTGGCGCGTGTCCATCCACCACTGGATCGCGGCCTTGTATTTGCTGTCATCCCCGAAATAGCCAATGATCCCGTGGTCGACCTGTGCCGTGATCGCGTCCAGCACGCATTGCGGCGGGCGAAAATCCATGTCTGCCACCCACATCGCCAGCCCGCGGTCCTGCGGCACGCCATAGAGCGCTTCCATCATGTCCCATTTCACACAATGGCTGCCGCGGCGGTCGATGATATCGTCAAAGCTCATGGGGTCACTCCGATTTCGGTTGCGCCGCAGGCTAGCGCGGGCGTTTCTGAGCGCAAGTGCGCATTGCGGCCCGCACGCTCTTGTCCTAAATCGGGTGCCATGAAACGGCCTATTCTCCTGCACCCCGATCCGCGCCTGAAAAAGGCGTCCGCCCCCGTTGCCGACCTTACGGACGAATTGCGCACGCTTGCGGACGACATGCTTGAGACGATGTATGACGCGCCGGGCATCGGGCTCGCAGCACCGCAAGTCGGTGTGCTGAGCCGCCTGATCGTGCTGGATTGCGTCAAGGAGGAAGGTGAACTGCCGCAGCCCATGGCCATGTTCAATCCCGAGATCGTGGCATCATCGGACGAGACAAACGTTTATGAGGAAGGCTGCCTGTCGATCCCCGAGCAGTTCGCCGATGTGACCCGGCCCAAACTGGTGCAGGTCCGCTGGATCGACCGGGACGGCAACGCGCAGGAACAAGAGATGGACGGGCTTTGGGCCACATGTGTCCAGCACGAGATCGACCACCTCGATGGCAAGCTGTTTATCGACTATCTCGGCCCGATGAAGCGGCAATTGATCACCCGCAAGGCCGTGAAGCTGAAAAAAGAACGCGCGCGAGAGAAGGCCTAGGTGAGCGTTCGCCCCATCCTGCAATGGCCGGACAAGCGTCTGCGCGCAGCCGCAGCCCCGGTCGCGTCGATTACGGACGATATCCGCAGCACCTGGGACGATATGGTCGACACGATGGACGCCATGCCCGGACAGGGCGTGGGCCTTGCCGCACCGCAGATTGGTGTGATGCTGGAGCTGGCCGTGGTCGATGTAACCCCAGATCGCTCGCGCCGCATCCTGTTGGCCAATCCGTCGGTTCTGCACGCCAGCGACGAGATGGAGCGCGGCACCGAAGCCAGCCCATGCCTGCCCGGTGTGGCCGCCGACATCCTGCGGCCCAAATCGGTGACAGTCCGGTTTACGAATGCCGATGGCATGGTGGACCGGCGCGACTTTGAAGGGCTTGAGGCGCGGTCGCTCCTGCACCAGATCGACCACCTTGCGGGCCGTATGTATTTCGACAATCTGCGCCCGGTGAAACGCGACATGCTGCTGCGCAAAGCAGCCAAGCAGCGGGGCTGAGCGATGCGCGTTGTCTTCATGGGCACGCCGGATTTTTCCGTGCCCGCATTGCACGCCCTGCACGCAGCCGGGCACGAGATTGCCTGCGTCTACACTCAGCCGCCGCGCCCAGCGGGGAGGGGCAAGAAGGATCGCCCGACGGCGGTGCACAGCGCGGCCGAGGCTCTGGGCCTTGAGGTGCGCCACCCGGTGTCGCTGAAATCGCCAGAGGCGCAGGATGCGTTCGCTGCCCTGAATGCCGATATCGCTGTTGTTGTGGCCTATGGTCTGATCCTGCCGCAAGCGGTGCTGGATGCGCCCACGCACGGGTGCCTGAACATCCACGCGAGCCTCTTGCCGCGCTGGCGCGGTGCGGCCCCAATCCATAGGGCGATCATGGCAGGCGATGATGAGACGGGCGTGTGCATCATGCAGATGGAGGCGGGGCTGGACACAGGGCCGGTGCTGCTGCGCGACAGGGTGCCTATCGGAGCCACGGACACCACAGCGGACCTGCACGACCGGCTGGCCGAGATGGGCGGGCGGCTGATCGTTGCTGCGCTGGCCGAACTGCCGTCACTGACACCCGCGCCGCAACCCGAGACGGGCGTGACCTACGCCCACAAGATCGACAAGGCCGAGGCCGCCATCGACTGGACGCAGCCCGCAGCACACGTTGACCGGCAAATCCGTGGCCTGTCACCATTTCCGGGCGCGTGGTTTGAACGGGACGGCGTGCGCATCAAGGTGCTGGGCGCGACCCTGGGCAAAGGCGCAGGCACGCCCGGCGTGATCCTCGATGACCACCTGACTGTCGCCTGTGGCACTGGCGCAGTGCGCCTCACCCGCTTGCAAAGAGCTGGCAAAGGAGCGCAGGACGCGGCAGAGTTCCTGCGTGGCAATCCGCTGCCACCCGGCACCCGGTTAGGAGAGTAGCCCATGTTTCTTACGCTGTTCGGCACTGTCGTGATTGCCGGTATCATCGGCTATGCCTCTGAAAGATCGGGGTTTACGCATAACGGTATCATCCCGTCGATCGTGATCTGCGTGGGCGGAGCATTCCTGTTCTACTTTGTCACGATCATGTTCCGCGTCGGTTTTGGCAGCGCCGGGCTGAACGCCATCCTCGCCTCTATCGGGGCGCTGATCATTATCCCGACGCACTGGCGTAAATAGCCGCGACCCAAAGCAGCGTTGCAATCTGGGCCGCGGACGCTGTTGCGCAGGGTTCAAGGCCCGGGTCAGAACAGTTTTTTCAGGATCAGCGCCTTGGCCTTGTCGCGGCTGGAGACATGTTTCTTTTTCTTGAAACCGTGATGTTTGTGCGCGTGGTAGGCATGGCCGTGATGTTTGAAGCCGTGACGGTGTTTCACGCCATGGTGCTTCTTGATCTTGAAGTTTGCGGGGATCACTTCGACCGTCTCGACGTCGGCGCTGATCCAGTAGGTTTTGGCGCTGGCGGGACCTAACGCGCTCAGGCTCGCAGCCGTGGCCATGGCAGCAATCAGCAGGGCGGATTTGGAAAATTTCGGTGTCATTAGAGTGTCTCCTGTGCGTGTGGCGCGGCGGGTGCGGCGCTGTTTTCGTCTTGGGAGTAAGGTAGCGGACAAGCGCTGTAACAATAAGGAACCAATCGGTCACAAACGCTCAACCTCATGCGGCGATATGAGGTCAGGTTTTCCTGACCAGACCTGAGAAATACGTTCTACGGCAGATGGTTGCGCAACGCCTTGCCTGTAACAATTCGCGTGAGCGCCGTTGAGAAAAAGCGCATTCTGCTGCATTTTCCCGGCGGTCACGGCTAAAACGCTGCCTTGATCCAGTCCAAAGCCCGCAGAAACCGTGGATCGAACCCAGCCGGGGCGTCGCCCTCAAGCGGAACCCACGAGAATCGTAACAGTGGCGCGCCATCTTTACCGTGCAGATGCTGCCAGCGGTCGCGCACAGGTGGCACGATCCGGCACAGGGCAAAGTGCCACCGCTCGCCCGCCACGATGTCGTCCGACTGGCCTATGCGCAGCGCGGACCGTGTTTCAAGACCGGCATAGTCAAACAGCGCATGTGCGGCGACGGCCTCTGGCACGGCGCCGTCACGCACATCGCCTATGACCAGTTGCAAGCCAGCACCAGAGCCGAAAAACGCAGGCACGCGCCGCGTGCCACCATCGGGGTGCAGGGCGACGGGGCAGGCGATCTGCTTCATTTCGGTTTGAACGGTGCCATGCCCGCGCGCGCCAGTTCATCGGCACGCTCATTCTCTGCATGACCTGCGTGGCCCTTGACCCATTTCCAGGTCACGTTGTGGCGCGCCTGCGCTTGGTCGAGGCGCTGCCAAAGATCGGCATTGGCCACCGGCTTTTTGGCCGCGTTTTTCCAGCCGTTGCGCTTCCAGCCATGTATCCAGCTGGTGATCCCGTTCTTGACGTAGTTGCTGTCGGTCACGATGGTGAGGGTCGAGGCGCGTTCCAGCGTCTCCAGCGCGGTGATCGCTGCCATCAGTTCCATCTGGTTGTTGGTGGTCGCCGCAGCACCCCCCTTGAGCGTCCGTTCCTTGAGGACAGTTTCGCCGTCCTTGGCCTGTAGCAGCACACCCCAGCCGCCCGGGCCGGGATTGCCCGAGCAGGCACCGTCGGTATAGGCGACCAGATCAGGCACGGGCGAGCAGGATGATAAAGGGGGCGACCTCACCGGACAGGCCGGCCTCTTCTCCGGTGCGTTCGAATTCCAGCGCAAACCCGGCATCTGTAAGCAGGGCACGCAGCGCATCACGGTCCATGTAGGAATACAGCCGTCCAATGCTGTCGCGCGTCTCACCTGTGCCGAGCTTTGTGCCCAGATGGAAAAGCCCGCCGGGCTTCAGCGCGCTTTTGATGGCCGCCACATGTGCAGGCCACTTGGACAGCGGCGTGTGCAACATCGAAAAATTGGCCCAGATGCCGTCATATGTCGCCGCTGCGGTCAGGTCGTCATATCCCGCAGCCCGCGCCGTCACCCCCGGTCGCGCCGCCGCCATGGCGAGCATCTCGGGCACAGGGTCCCATGCGTCGGCCCGCAACCCGGCAGCAGCCATGTATCCCGCAGCCGCTCCCGGTCCACAGCCAATATCCAGCACGCGACCACCGGGCGTTACGTTGTCGATAAAGCGCTGCATGTCGGCAGAGGGTCCATCGCTTTGTACAAGCGTGTCATATTCCGCGGCGCGCGCGGCATAGACTGACAATGTCTCGGGGTCATTCATCTCAAATCACCGTCGCGCCAAGGCACGCCACTACAATCGCGGTCAAAAGAAGCCGCAGGGACATCCACCAGCGTGGCGTCAGGCCCCAGCGCGAAAAGGCAAAATCAAGCATCAAGAGGCCGACAAAGCCAAAAATGAGGTTGGTGGCCGCGCTTACAGGTCCGCCGCCGGTCATGAAAAACGCCCACAGTGCGGGCAGGGTCGACAATGCGTACCCCGTGGCCGCCTGCGTGCCGTGCGCCTTGGTGGCAAAACCCCACAGCACGCCCGACATAAAGCTGAGGATAACGGAGCCATAGAAAAGCTGCACATAGGGGCCAACGAAGCGGGGGCCAAATGTGCTTGCCCCAAACTGGGCCAGCGGGTCCACAAACAGCGTCAGTGCCCCCCAGACAAAGGGGATGAGACCGGCAAGGCCCAAGAGCAAAGGGGCGCGTGGGATGGGTGTCATAGCTCCGAGATCAGCTTGGCAATGCGATTGGCGCGGGTTTCGGCCCTTTTGGCGGTGTTGACAAGATGCAAAAGGCTGCGCCGTTTGCCCGGAGTCAAGGCAGCCCAATTGGCGCTGTGGCCTGCGGCGCGCAGGGCGCAGGCGACATCGTCGGGCGTCTCCACCGCGTCGGGGTCTGCCGGTTTGATCCGCGCCTCGAACACGTCACCGGGCGCGAGACCACTGTCGCGCAGAAAGGTCTTGCCGGTGTAGACATACACGCCGTCGATCACCGGGGCCTTGGTCAGCGCCAGATTGACGGGAAACTCGCCAAATTCGCCTTCCACGCGTTTGGTGCCCTTGGGCAGCGCCTTTGTCACCTCTTCCGGCAGGCGCACGATGGTATAGGTCGCCTTGCCCCATTCCATCGGCTGGATCTGCGCCTCGAACACGACCCAGTCTGTCATGCACGTTCCAGCGCGAGGCGACCCGCAAGGGCTGCAAAGATGGCGGCAAAGCTGCGCGACAGCCAGCGCATCACCGCCTCTGACCCCAATATCCAGCGGCGCGCCACGGCGGCAAAGCTGCCGTAGCCCAGAAACACCACAAAAGTCATCGCCATAAAGACAAGGCCCATGCCCGCCATTTCAAGCGTGGCAGTGCTTGGATTGCCGCTGAGAAACGGGGGCAGCAGGGCCAGAAAGAAGATCGACAGTTTCGGGTTCAGAATATTGATCAGCGCGCCCCTGCGCGCGATGCGCCAGCCGGATTGGTTCTGGGTCTCGGCCCGGATGGCAAGCGCGCCGTCCGATTTCAGTGCGCCCCAGGCCAGGTACAGCAGGTAAGCGACACCGGCAAACTTCACGATGTTAAACAGCACGGCAGAGGTGTGCAGGATCGCCGCCAACCCAAGGGTTGCGGCCAGCAGGTGCGGCACGATGCCAAAGGTACAGCCCAACGCCGCCCACCACGATGCCCGGCGCCCCTGTCCAAGACCCAAGGCGAGCGTGTAGATGACGCCCGTTCCGGGTGCGATGACGACGACAAATGCAGTGATCAGGAATTGCAGCGAGAGCATGGCATACCTTTCGTAACAGCCACTGCCACCCTAACGGCCCGCCCTGTGCAGTGATAGCCCCGCGTTCAGGGTGCCTGTGCGATTACCCTGATTTCAACCAGCGCGCCGGGGCGGCGCAGGGCTGAAACTTCGACTGCGGTCCATGCGGGGTAGGGTGCGGTTACATAGGTTGCGTGGACTGCTTCGAACGTGTCGAAATGCTGATGGAGATCAACGTGATAAGTCGTCATCTCGATCACGTCGGCAAAGCTGGCTCCGGCTGCTGACAACACGTTGGAAATCTTGTCAAAGGCGAAGCGAAACTGGGCCTGCGGATCGTCAGGCATAGCGCCGCCGGGGAGGCTGCCGGTCATACCGGTCAAAAACAGGTGCCCGTGTGACAGGATGGCCGGGGACAGTTTCATCGGGACGTCACCGGCGCTGAGACCGGCGGGGTAGATTGCCCGCTGCGTCATGCCGGTTCGCGCAAGACCCGCGGCACCTTGAACTCGACGTTTTCGACAGCCGTCTCGACCAGATCGACGGTGACATCGAACCGGTCGCGAAAGGCGTCGATAACCTCGTTGATCAGCACTTCGGGGGCGGATGCGCCTGCTGTGATGCCGACCGACGTGATGCCATCCAAACTGCGCCAGTCGATATCGGTGGCACGCTGCACCAGTTGGGCATAGGCGCAGCCTGCGCGCGCGCCCACCTCGACCAGACGTTTGGAGTTGGACGAGTTTGGCGCGCCCACCACCAGCATCGCGTCGCAGCGCGGTGCCATGGCTTTGACCGCCTCTTGGCGGTTGGTGGTGGCGTAACAGATGTCTTCTTTGTGTGGGCCCACGATGGCGGGAAAGCGCGCCTGAAGGGCGGACACGATATCGGCGGTGTCATCGACTGACAGGGTGGTCTGCGTGACAAAGGCCAGTCTGTCGGGGTCGCGCACCTCGACTTGCGCCACGTCTTCGACCGTTTCGACCAGCAACACCTCACCTTCGGGCAGTTGTCCCATGGTCCCCACCGTCTCGGGGTGGCCTGCGTGGCCGATCATGATCATCTGCAAGCCGTTGTCGGAATGACGCTGCGCCTCGATATGGACCTTGCTGACCAGCGGGCAGGTGGCATCGACATAGATCATCTCGCGCGCCTGCGCGGCCTGCGGCACGGATTTCGGGACGCCATGGGCGGAGAAGATGACGGGCCGGTCATCCGGGCATTCGGTCAGTTCCTCGACAAATACCGCGCCCTGATCGCGCAGACTGTCGACGACAAATTTATTGTGGACAATCTCGTGGCGCACATAAACCGGCGCGCCCCATTTTTGCAGCGCCATTTCCACGATCTTGATGGCCCTGTCGACGCCCGCGCAAAACCCGCGCGGGGCGGCGAGGTACAGGGTCAATGTGGGCTTGGTCATCGCATAGCTCCTGAGTGGTCACCCCAAGAGCTATGCGTTCCTGTCGTCGGGGTCCAGCCCGTGCGCCGTCAGCTTTGGGCCTGCATCCGTTCTTCGCGCTCGGGCATCGGTTCGCGCGGGGGCCGACCAATCACATCCTTGAGCTCGTTCAGCTCGATAAAGTTGTCGGCCTGCCGTCGCAGATCGTCAGAGATCATCGGCGGCTGGCTGCGGATGGTCGACACGACCGACACGCGCACGCCCTGGCGTTGCAGGCTTTCGACCAGTGGCCGAAAATCGCCATCGCCAGAGAACAGCACGATGTGATCGACCCGGGGGGCCAATTCCATCGCGTCCACCGCCAGTTCGATGTCCATGTTGCCTTTGACTTTGCGCCGGCCCATTGAATCCGTATATTCTTTGGCCGGTTTGGTCACCATGGTGAAGCCGTTGTAATTCAACCAATCCACGAGTGGGCGAATTGGCGAATACTCATCGTTTTCGAGCAGAGCGGTGTAGTAAAATGCCCGAAGCAGCTTACCGCGCCGCATGAACTCCTGACGCAACAACTTGTAGTCGATATCGAACCCAAGCGCTTTGGCTGCCGCATATAGGTTCGATCCGTCGATGAACAGCGCCAGCCGTTCGTCCTTGTAAAACATAAAATGTCCTTCCGAAAATTCGGTGCCACCAGTTTTGTGAGTGAGTGGTAAAAAAAAACGCTGGTAGCAATCGCAGGAAAATAATTACTTTGTTTAACGCCGCAAGCCTCCAATGGGATTAAAATAAGCGAAATGCTGCCTCAAAATCGGTCAAATCTCCTTGTTGCCCTAGGGTCAAATGAGGAATCCGACCAAGTTTCCCTTACGGAAGCCCTTCAAATGGCGGTCCAATCTCTCCAATCCGAAGGCGCGGTGATTCGCGCCCGAAGCATGATCTATCATACCCCCGCGCACCCGGTCGGGTCAGGCCCCGATTACGCAAATGCCGTGATCGAGATCGAAGCCGGATGGAGCGCGCGCGAGGCCATAACCAAATTGCACACGGTTGAGGCCGGGATGGGGCGGCGCCGACGGGAACGCTGGGAACAGCGCCACATCGACCTTGATCTGCTGGCTGTGGGTGCGGACATTCGACCCGATTTGCCCACTGCGCGGGTGTGGATGCAGCTTCCGCCGGACGAGCAGAAGCAAAAGGTGCCGCAACAGTTGATCCTGCCGCATCCACGGTTGCACGAGCGTGCCTTTGTGCTGGTGCCATTGGCAGAGGTCGCGCCGGACTGGACGCATCCCATTTTGCGCCGCACTGCCACCCAGTTGCGGGACGCATTGCCACAAGCTGATCTTGACGCTGTGACGCCCATAGAAAACGGATGGGGTTAGGCCCATTGCGTCCTTGCCATTTGGGTGAATCGCGCCTAAATACGCCTCCTCACCTTCCCGCAAGTCGTTAAGGAGTGCCTCATGGCCCGTGTGACCGTCGAAGATTGCGTTGATAAAGTCCCCAACCGGTTCGAGCTTGTGATGCTTGCAGCCCACCGGGCACGCGAAATCTCTTCGGGTGCGCCCATCACCGTGGACCGCGACAACGACAAGAACCCGGTTGTATCCCTGCGCGAGATCGCGGACGAGACGCAAAGCGCCGAGGAACTGCGCGAGCGGCTGATCGAGTCGAACCAGACTCAGATCGAGGTGGACGAAGCCGAAGAGGACGCCATGGCATTGCTCATGGGGGCCGAACAGGACAAGCCCGAAGAGGACAGTATGTCCGAAGAGATGCTTCTGCGTCAGCTGATGGCTGCACAGGGGCAGGGCTAACCCTCAACTAGGTGCGGATGGCATGATATCTGCCGACGATCTGATCGCTCTGGTCCGCAACTACAATCCCAAGACAAATGAAGGTCTGATCCGGTCAGCCTATGACTTTGGTGCACAGATGCACGAAGGTCAGTTCCGGCACTCGGGCGAGCCTTATTTCACCCATCCCGTGGCCGTCGCCGCAATCCTGACCGAGCAGCAGTTGGATGATGCCACCATCATCACCGCCCTGTTGCATGACACGATCGAGGATACGAAGGCCAGCTATGCCATGGTCGCCGAAAAGTTCGGCTATGAGATTGCGCGGCTTGTGGACGGGGTCACCAAGCTGACCAACCTGCAACTCAGCAGCGTCGAGACCAAGCAGGCCGAAAACTTTCGCAAGCTGTTCATGGCCATGTCCAAAGACATGCGCGTGATCCTCGTCAAGCTCAGCGACCGATTGCACAACATGCGCACCATACGGTCCATGCGCCCCGACAAGCAGACCCAAAAGGCGCGCGAAACCATGGACATCTTTGCGCCGCTTGCGGGCCGCATGGGGATGCAGTGGATGCGTGAAGAGCTTGAAGACCTGGCCTTCAAGGTGCTGAACCCCGATGCGCGATCTTCCATCATCCGGCGCTTCATCACCATGCAGCGCGAAACCGGCGACGTGATTCAGCGGATCACTGGCGACATGCGTCACGAGTTGGAAAAGGCCGGGATCGAAGCAGAGGTGTTTGGCCGCGCCAAGAAACCCCATTCGATCTGGCGCAAGATGCAGATTAAGGACCAGAGCTTTTCCCGGCTCAGCGACATCTATGGTTTTCGCGTGATCACCCAGACCGAAGAAGACTGCTATCGCACGCTGGGTGCCATTCACCAGCGCTGGCGTGCTGTGCCGGGGCGGTTCAAGGACTACATTAGCCAGCCCAAGACCAACGGATATCGGTCGATCCACACCACCGTGTCAGGGCGCGACGGCAAACGGGTCGAAGTGCAGATACGCACCCGCCAGATGCACGACGTTGCTGAAACGGGTGTGGCCGCGCACTGGTCCTACCGCGATGGTGTGCGCTCGCAGAACCCCTTTGCCGTGGACCCGGCCAAGTGGATCAGCCAGCTGACCGAACAGTTCGACAGCGAGGACGACCACGAGGATTTCCTCGAAGCGGTCAAGCTCGAGATGTATTCGGATCAGGTTTTTTGCTTTACCCCCAAGGGCGAGGTGGTCAAGCTGCCGCGCGGTGCGACGCCCATCGACTTTGCCTATGCCATCCACACGCGGATCGGCAATGCCTGCGTGGGGGCCAAGGTCGACGGGATGCGCGTGCCGCTCTGGACGCGGGTCAAGAATGGCCAGTCGGTCGAGATCATCACCGCAGAAGGGCAAACGCCGCAAGCCACATGGCTGGAAATCGCGACCACAGGCAAAGCCAAATCCGCCATTCGCCGGTCCCTGCGCGAGGCGGACCGCGAACGGTTCATCACGCTGGGGCGTGAACTGGCGCGCTCTGCCTTTGCGCATGTGCGCAAAAAGGCGACGGACAAGGCGCTGGACACTGCCGCCAAACAATTGCGCCTGTCGAGCGGCGACGAAGTGCTGGCCCGCCTCGGATCTGCCGAACTCACGGGGCGCGAGGTGGTGCAGGCAATCTATCCCGATCTGACACCCAAGGCGGGCAAGATGGTCGATAGCAACAAGGCTGTGATTGGCCTGTCGCCCAACCAGTCATTCCAGCGCGCAACCTGCTGCCAGCCGCTTCCGGGTGAGCGTATCGTGGGCATCACCTTTCGTGGGGAGGGGGTGGTGGTTCACGCCATCGACTGCGCGCGCATGGTGGAGTATGATGACCAACCTGAACGCTGGCTGGACCTGCACTGGCATGACGGGGCACATCCGGCGGTATATGGTACCACCCTGGAACTGACCATCGGCAACGATGCCGGTGTGCTGGGACGCATCTGCACGTTGATCGGAGAATCCGAGGCGAACATTTCCAACCTCGAATTCCTTGATCGGAAACCTGACTTTTACCGTCTGTTGATCTATGTGGAACTCCGGGACGCAACTCATCTGCACACGCTCATGGGCGCGCTCGAAGCCGAAAGTGATGTGGCCGCCATCGTGCGCTATCGTCAGCCTGTTGCACCGGCCGGTGCACCGGGCCGCCGGGCAGCGGAATGACGGCCAAGGAGGTCTGAGGACTTGGTGTTCAAACGCCGCGACCGAAAGCCGATCTTGCGTGCTGCGCTGGAGTTTCTCTGGCCGCGCGGCGGATGGGCGCGTGCGTTTCACTATGTGCGCCACAGGCTGCGGCGCTTGCCCGACAGTCCCGAACGCATTGCGCGTGGCATATGGGCGGGGGTTTTTACGACGTTTTCGCCCTTCTACGGGGTGCATTTCGTGGTGGCGGGCGTCATCGCCGTGATTATGCGCGGCAATATCTTTGCCGCACTCCTGTCCACGTTTTTTGGCAATCCGCTGACCTATATCCCGATCATCGCGACGTCGATGTTTACGGGGTACTGGATGCTGGGCCTTGACCCGTCGCGCCTGCGGTTCCGCCCGCATCAGGGCGATGATGAACCCACCGTGGGCGAGCGGTTTGCCGACGCGGCGTCGGCGCTGTGGCACAATTTCAAAGCCATTTTCACCCCTGATCGCGCCGACTGGTCCAGCCTGCGCGTGTTCTATGACGAAGTGTTCTTTCCCTTCATGATCGGGGGCATCCTGCCGGGTGTTATCGCGGCCACCATCGCCTACTACCTGTCGGTCCCGCTGATCCGCGCCTACCAGCACCGCCGCAAGGGCGTGATCAAGGCCAAGTTCGACGCGCTTAAAGCCAAGGCAGCGGCAAAGGCCGCAGACATCACCCAGAAGTCGGACTGAGGCGCAAGGCTTGGTACAATTTCCCTGCTTTGTCAGTATTTTCTAAGGGTGCCTTGCGCGCTAGGTTGCGCCAGACACGGCATCAGGGAGAGGCCCCATGGAACCGCTCGGAAGACTTCGGCTTGGCGTCAACATCGACCACGTGGCCACGGTGCGCAACGCGCGCGGCGGTGACACGCCGGACCCGCTGCGCGCGGCCAAAATCGCCGAAGCCGCAGGCGCTGACGGCATCACCGCGCATCTGCGCGAAGACCGCCGCCATATCTCGGACGCCGACATCGAAGGGTTGATGGACGTGCTGGACGTGCCGCTCAATTTCGAGATGGCCGCCACGGACGAGATGCAGGCCATCGCCCTGCGTCACAAACCCCATGCGGTCTGCATTGTGCCGGAGAAGCGCGAGGAACGTACGACCGAAGGCGGGCTTGAGGTGGCGCGCGAAGAAAACCGGCTGGCGCATTTTATTGCCCCGCTGCGCGACGCGGGCTGCCGGGTGTCGATCTTTATCGCCGCAGACCAGCGTCAGATTGAGGCGGCGCACAGGATCGGCGCGCAGGTGATTGAACTTCATTCCGGCGCCTATTGCGACGCCCACCACGAAGGCCGGTTTGACGATCGCGACCGCGAGTTGGAGGCGATGCGCCGGATGAGCACTTTTGCCCATGATCTGGGTCTTGAGGTGCATGTGGGCCACGGCCTGACGTACGAGACCGTGCAGCCCGTGGCCGCCTTTCCCGAAGCGATGGAACTGAACATCGGACATTTCCTGATCGGGGAGGCGATATTCCTTGGGCTTGACGCGGCCATTCGTGAGATGCGCCGCCTGATGGACGAGGCGCGGACATGATCCGGCATTGTGTGTTTCTGCGCCTGAGCGCGTCCGCAGACACCGACGCCTTGGCCGAAGTGATGCAGGGACTGGAAGATCTGGTGGCGGATCTGCCCGGCTGCAATGATTTCATTGCCGGGCCGAACCGGGATTTCGAGAACAAGTCACCCGACCACAGTTACGGCTTTACCTTGGACGCGGTGGACGCACAGGCGCTGGCCGATTATGCCGCCGATCCACGGCACAAGGACCTTGGCGGCCGACTTGTCGACATGTGCGAGGGCGGCGAACGCGGTATCCTCGTCTACGATATCGAAGGTTGAACGATGGGACCTGAGTTTATCGCCATATGGGTGGCTTGGCTGCTTGCGGGAGGCTCGCCTGGACCGGCCACAATGGGAATTGCGGGCACGGCCATGACGGCGGGGCGGGCTGCCGCACTTGCGTTTTCGCTTGGCATATTGGCCGGGTCTGCCAGTTGGGGCATTGCCGCCGCCCTTGGCCTGTCGGCCATTATGCTTACCCATGTGTGGGTGTTCGAGATCATCCGCTATGCGGGCGCGGCCTATCTTGCGTGGCTCGCCGTCAAGGCGTTGCGCAGTGCGTGGGCGGGCGGGGACGCAGTGGCAGGCACACCGTTCCGTGGCAGTGCGGCCAATCTGTTCCTCAAGGGCGCTGCGATCCACATCACCAACCCCAAGGCGATCCTCAGCTGGGGATCGATCTATGCCATCGCCCTCCCGGCGGATGCGCGCCCGGCGCTGGTGTTCCAGTGCTTTGGCTTGCTTTACGCGGGATCGACCCTGATCTTCATCGGTTACGCATTCCTGTTTTCCAACGCGCGGGTCGTGGCGGCCTACGCCCGGGCGCGGCGCTGGTTCGACCTCGCCTTTGCGGGGTTCTTTGGCTTTGCCAGCGTTAAAATCCTGACGGCGCGTTTGCAATGATCCTTGGTATCGGCACCGATCTGGCGAACATCGAGCGTATTCAGGGCACGCTCGACCGGTTTGGCGACCGCTTCCGCAACCGGGTGTTTACGGATGTCGAACAGCGCAAGGCGGAACGACGCGCCGACACCGCAGGGACCTATGCCAAACGCTGGGCCGCCAAAGAGGCCTGCTCCAAGGCACTGGGCACGGGCCTGCGCATGGGCATCGCATGGAAGGACATGGCCGTCAGCAACCTCGCCACGGGCCAACCGGTGATGCACGTGACCGGCTGGGCGGCAGAGCGTCTGGCCGATATGACACCGGCGGGCCACGAGGCAATCATCCACGTCACCCTGACCGACGATCACCCGTGGGCGCAGGCCTTTGTTGTGATCGAAGCGCGGCCCGTCGCCGAAGGCTGACGCACATTTGGCCCCTGCGGCTTGACACCCCCGGAACGCACCCGCATGTAGCCTCAAACCGCAAGCAAGGAGCGCCTCATGGCCGCCAAGGAAAAACCCCAAGGCGGGGTGGTGGATACGATCAAGACCATCGTTTACGCGCTGCTGATTGCAGGTGTGTTCCGCACGCTCTTTTTTCAGCCGTTTTGGATTCCGTCCGGGTCGATGAAGGAAACGCTGCTGATCGGCGATTTCCTCTTTGTGAACAAGATGGCTTATGGCTATTCCTATGCGTCCTGCCCGTCGCTGCGGTTTATTGGTCTGGACGCGCAAAAGCTGTGCGGGTTCATCGACGGGGACAACACCCGCATTCTGGCTGGCGAGCCCGAGCGCGGCGACGTGGTGGTGTTCCGCCACCCTGTCACGGGCACGGATTTCATCAAGCGCCTGATTGGCCTTCCCGGCGACACGGTACAGGTGCAGAACGGCGTCGTGATCCTAAACGGCACACCTGTGCCGCAGGACGCCGACGGCAACTTTGTCGAAGAGTTTGACCGCCAGGGACCCCAGCGTCAGACGCCGCGTTGTGCCAACGGGACCGTGGGTATTGGCGCAGATTGCCTCAAGGAACGGTTCGTCGAAACGCTGCCGGGTGGGGCACAATACAAAGTGTTGAACGTAGCCGAACAGGGGTCTGACAACACGTCCGTCTACCGGGTGCCGGCGGGGCATTACTTCTTTATGGGCGACAATCGCGACAACTCGGCTGACAGCCGTCTGGCGCAGGTTGTGGGTGGCGTTGGTTACGTGCCCTATGAAAACCTGATCGGGCGCGCGGATCGTATCATGTTCTCGTCTGCGGGCCGGTCGATGCTGTTCTTCTGGACATGGCGCAGCGATCGGTTCTTCAAGGGGATCGAGTGAGCACGGCGATATCCGCAACGCAGGCACTGCGCCAGTCCTTTGACTGGACGGGCATCTCAGGCCGGACACCCTATGCCATAGCATTTGTGTTGCAGCTGTTCTTTGTCGTGGCAGGTGTCAGTTTCCCGGCGGCTCCGGCATGGATCTGGATCGCCTGTGCCATTGCCACTTTTGTTTTTCTGGGGCAGTTGCGCCGCCGTCTGCGGGACGCAGGGTGGCGCGGTGGGTGGATGTGGGTCGCCATTGTCCCCTATCTGGGGGTCATTCCGCAGATCATATTGTTGTTCCGGCGCAGTGCGGACAATCCGCGCAGGGGCGAACCGGCTGCGCTGCGCAAGATCGGGTGGGGGCTGGCCCTGTTGCTCTGCCTGCTGGTCGCGGGGCGCGGCATGTTCTACGCGCCCTATTGGATCCCGTCGACCAGCATGAAGCCTGCGCTTATGCCCGGCGACTACGTCTTTGCCGGCAGCCGGGTTTTGCAGGTGGCGCGTGGTGATGTGGTGGTCTTTCGCCATCCCGTGACCGGGATGGATTTTGTCAAACGGGTCATCGCATTGGGTGGCGATACGGTCCAACTGTTGGACGGGCAGGTGATCCTGAACGGAACGCCGGTTGCGCAGGCGCCCGGCCCGGATTTCACCGAACGTATGGCGCGCCAGGGGCCGCACGGCGTGATACCGCGCTGCGCCGGTGGGATCGTTGCCATGGATGCGCCATGCCTCAAACGCAGTTCTGTTGAAACACTGCCATCCGGGCGCAGCTACACTGTGCTGGACGTCGACGCCACGCCGGTGGACAATACCGAGGCGTTTACCGTGCCAGAGGGGCATATGTTCGTTTTGGGTGACAACCGGGATAACTCTGCTGACAGTCGCATGGCACAGGTCGTGGGGGGGGTCGGCTTTGTCCCCCTTGAGAACGTCAAGGGCCGGGTAAGCTGGATTGCGTTTTCGCTCACTGGCGATATGTCCCGCCTGTTCCGGAGGGTGCCATGAAACTGAGCGCGGACCTTCAGGCGTTTGAGACGCGGATCGGGCACCGGTTTGCAACGCCCGACCTGCTGATCGAGGCGGTCACACACGCGTCGATGTCGTCACCCACTCGGAGCGACAATCAGCGGATGGAGTTTCTGGGCGACCGGGTTTTGGGTCTCGTGATGGCCGAGGCGCTGCTGGATGCCGACCCTGAAGCCGCCGAGGGGCTGTTGGCCCCGCGCTACAACGCGCTGGTGCGCAAGGAAATCTGTGCTGACGTGGCCCGCGACATCGGCCTGGGCGACGTGCTGCGGCTGGGCCGGTCCGAGATGGTGTCGGGGGGGCGGCGCAAGCAGGCGCTGCTGGGTGACGCCGTGGAAGCCGTGATTGCGGCGGTCTACCTTGACGCGGGTTTTGAAGCGGCGCGGGACATGATCCTGAGGCTTTGGGGTGCGCGCATTGGTGCTGTCGAAGGTGATGCGCGGGACGCCAAAACAGCACTTCAGGAATGGGCGCAGGCACGCGGAATGCCACCGCCCAGCTATGCCGAGACGGCCCGCACCGGCCCGGACCACGCGCCCGTCTTCACAATCTCCGCCGCCTTGCAGAACGGGGCAACGGCCCAAGCCACCGCGGGCTCCAAACGCGAAGCCCAGCAAGCCGCAGCCAAGGCGCTGCTCGATCAGATGGAACAAGAGACATGACAACACGGGCCGGTTTCGTTGCCTTGATCGGAGAGCCGAACGCAGGCAAATCCACCCTGCTCAACCGAATGGTGGGCGCCAAGGTGAGCATCGTCACCCACAAGGTGCAGACCACCCGCGCGCGCATTCGTGGTGTGGCGATGGAGGGCGACGCGCAGATCGTATTTGTGGACACGCCCGGCCTGTTTCAACCGCGCCGCCGTCTCGACCGCGCTATGGTGGCCGCCGCGTGGGGCGGGGCGGCGGATGCTGATGTGGTTGTCCTGATGATCGAGGCGCATCGTGGTATCACCGACGGCGTCAAACGCATCCTCGATGGGCTGGCCGAGATCGGGCAGGGACGGCGCGTCGCCCTTGCCATCAACAAGATCGACCGGGTCGAAGCGCCGGTGCTGCTGGGGCTGACCAAGGATTTGAATGAACGGTTCGACTTTGCCGAGACCTTTATGATTTCGGCCGAGAAAGGGCATGGTGTGGACGACCTGCGCCGCTGGTTGGCGGCGGAACTGCCCGAAGGCCCGTGGCTCTATCCCGAAGATCAGATCGCGGACCTGCCCATGCGCATGATCGCCGCCGAGATGACGCGGGAAAAGCTGACGCTGCGCCTGCATCAGGAACTGCCCTACCAGCTCACCGTCGAGACGGAGACATGGGAAGAACGCAAGGACGGCTCTGCCCGCATCGAGCAGCTGATCTACGTGACGCGCGACGGACACAAGGGGATCGTGCTGGGTCACAAGGGCGAGACGATCAAGGCGGTCAGTCAAGCGGCGCGCGCCGAGTTGACGGAGTTTCTGGGTCGCAAGGTGCACCTGTTTTTGCAGGTCAAAGTGCGCGAAAAGTGGCTGGAGGAGGCCGAGCGCTATGATCAGATGGGTCTGGATTTCAAAGATGGCAACGCTTGAGCCTGTGGCCAACCGCCGCCCTCCTTTCGGTGGCAAAGCCGCCTGCCGGGCAATGGGACAGGATTTTTTCGCGACAGAGCCGGTTAGACCGTGCCGCGGCTGACTTCTCGGTTCTGGGTGGATGCGTATCTGGCGCGTCTGCGATTTGCCGACATTCCCGGTTTTGTAGTGGCGCATGGTGACGACACCGGCGGGGCGGTGTTGGTCAAGCTGAACAGGCTGGATGGGCGTGCGGTGCTGTATCAGCGCAGCTTTGATCTGATGACGGACACGCGAGTGTGGGCCGAACTGGCGGCAGGCGACGAGGCGGAGGTCGATGCCGCCGTGACCCGTCAGCGCGGGTTTGACCCGGATCTGTGGGTGATCGAGGTCGAAGACCGGGCCGGACGGCATCTGCTGGATCAGGAGGGGCTGGCCTGAGATGGAATGGCGCGGCGCAGGTATCCTTTTGAACGTGCGCCGCCACGGGGAAAGCAGCGCCATCATCGAAGTCTTCACGCCCGAACGGGGCAAACATGCCGGAGTGGTGCGCGGCGGCACCAGCCGAAAGATCGCCCCCAGCCTGCAACCCGGCGCGCAGTTGGATCTGGCGTGGCGGGCACGGTTGGAGGATCACATCGGCAGTTTCTCTGTCGAGCCGTTGCGCAGCCGAGCCGCATTGGTGATGAACAACCGTCTGGCACTGGCGGGGCTGAACGCCGTCACCGGCCTGCTGTCCTTTTGCCTGCCGGAGCGCGCGCCATACCCGGCGCTTTACCAACGCACCGAGCAGCTTTTGGACCTGTTGGGGCAGGATGATGTATGGCCGCTGGCCTACCTGCGGTGGGAGGTGGCGTTGCTGGATGAGATGGGCTTTGGGCTTGATCTGACATCCTGTGCGGCCACGGGCGCGACCCAAGGGTTGATCTACGTCTCGCCCAAATCCGGTCGCGCGGTCAGCGCCGAAGGGGCGGGGGATTGGGCCGATCGTCTGTTGCCTTTGCCGCCGGTTTTGCGCGGGGAAGGCGGGGGTCCGGACGCGGAAGTTGCCGAAGCGCTGCGCACCACCGGCTATTTCCTCGAAGACCGGCTGGCCCCGGCGATGGGCACGCGCCCTTTGCCCGAAGCGCGGGCGCGGTTCGTCGCGGCGTTCAGTCGGCGCGTCTAAAGACCAGACGCGCCCCGGTTTCGTCGCTCAGGATCAAGGCATCGTCCGCGCGTTCCGCGCGCGTCACGGCACGCAACGCGGCCAGAAAGCGGATTTCATCCTCAAGAGCTGGGCAGGCCCGGCGGGTCGCCGCCAGAGCGGGTGCTGAAAACCCCGGAAAGGTGCTGTTCATTGGACCAAAATACTGATTGCAGGGGGCACTGCCTGCAATGCGACCAGCCTCAGGGAATGTCAGGGTCGCCGTCGCGTCAAAGGCGGCTCCATCCAGCGTGACCAGTTGCCACGTGGTGGCGGCATCGCCAAATCCGTCCTGCGCGTCGCCCTGACATGCACACAGCAGGAGGGCCGCGCACAGTCCTGCCAGCGGCCTCACGCGTTTGCCAGAACCACGTCGATCAGCGCCGCATAGGCGACCAGACCGTCACCGTCATCAAGATGTGTCTGCTGCAATCCGATCAGCGTGCCAAATGCGGCCTTGCTGAAATCCTCGTTCTTGATGCCGATGGTGCGCATCAGTTCGTTGAGCCGCGTGATCCGTGCCGCATCGACCTGTGCCAGCACTTTGGCAACAGACGCGTCCGCTTGTGCCCATGCCCGCAATGCGGGTCCTGCCACGTCCGCCTGAACGCTTTGACCAAAGCGGATCAGTTTGTCGGTGGATGATCCATCGGCTGCTGCATCCTCGGCCAAGGTTGCCATTGTCCGGGACTTCCATTCGTCCAGCAATGCGGCCTGAAAGGCGGGTACATCTTTGAAATGCCAGTAAAAAGAACCTTTGGAGGTCTTCAGGTGGCGCGAAAGCGGTTCGGCACGCAGGGCTTGCGGGCCCAGCTTGGCCAGCTGATCAAGGCCGGCGTCGATCCATGCTGCGGGGGAGAGGGGTGTTTTCGCCATGGTTCGGGCGTACGACTGCGTATTTCCAGTTTCAAGGGAAACAGTTGCGCCTGCGGCGAATGGGCGCTTTGCTGCGCAAGGCGCGCCAAGTCTTGCCTATATCGCGAGCATCAAAGCGGTTATGGTGCGCGCAAAACACTGGGGCAGTTGTTGTGGGTGGAATGCGGTACAGTCTGAGCGGCTGGGATGTGGCCGCGCTGTTTGGCGGGTTGGCCGTGCTGGCCGCGCTGAACGTCGTGCAATTGCTGCCCGAGCCGGAACGGGCCGTCGAACCGGCGGTGCCGGAGACAGTTCAACCTGTGCGCGACCAACCTATGACGGACGACATGTTGTGGCACTACGACCGGTGGGACCGGCGCAACAGCGCCGTGGCGGTGTTCGCGCGGGGTGAGACAGCTTTTGGCTGGGTCAATTCCTATATCGACGAGACCGTCGCGCGGACGGATGCCTTGGCGTGGTGCGCGCAGCATGGGGAAGATTGCGAAGTGATGGAGGTGCGGGCCGGATTGGGCACGGCGAACGGCATCGACATCCCCTTGACGCCGCGTTTGGTCACGATTGTCGACCGGGTACGGGCGACGCCTGGGTCCGTGGCTCTGGCGGTGGCGGGAACCGGGGCCTATGGCATCGGGCGCGGCGCGTCAGCGGATGTCGCTGTGAAAAATGCTGAGGCGGTTTGCGCAAAAATGGCCATCAAGGACCGGCCCGCGTTTCTGCCGGTTCATCCGTGCAAGGTGATTTACCAGCGCTAGCTGCGCAGTTGAGTCCAGAGCGCAAGGGCCACAACCAGCAGCATGGAAGCCGCCATCGCGAAATTCACGATGCGCTGCTTGGTGGGGGCGAGGTTCAGCGCCTTGAGCTGCCCGCCGAACCAGACCCAAGCCACGTGGATCGGCAGCCAAATGGCGTTCACGATCAGGATTTTCCAGATGGCTTCGGTGATCAGCGCATCCGGCAAGATGGAAAACCCGGCAAAAAGCGCGGTGTTCACCGCGTAGGCCTTGGGGTTGATGGGCTGCAACAAAACGCCTGCCAGCACGCCGGGTTGGGTCGTTGCAGGCGCAAAGGCGAGGTTCGACCCGGCAAAGGCGATGCGCATCGCAAGGTAAAAGAGGTAAGCCAGCGACAGGACCGACAGCGCGGTGCGGATCAGCGGGTTGGCCAGCACCAGCCCGGCCAGCCCGGTGACCACGGCGAGGATGACGAGGTTGTTGCCGATAAACAGACCCAGAACATAGCGCAGGCCAGCGCGCATTCCGTATGCGGCACCGACGCCCGCAGCAGACAACACACCAGGTCCCGGTGTCACAATCAAAAAGAACACAGCGGCGGCAAAGGTCAACATGCCGCCACAGTGGCCAATTTCAGCCTGCCGTCAATCTCGCCAGCGTCCGAAATCCGTCCCGTGCAATGGGCGCTTAGCTCAGAATGCGGCGCGCGATGACTTGGGCCTGAATTTCCGCCGCCCCTTCAAAGATATTGAGGATGCGGGCGTCGCACAGCACGCGGGAAATCTTGTATTCCAGCGCAAAGCCGTTGCCGCCGTGGATCTGCAACCCGTTATCCGCAGCCGCCCACGCCACACGGGCACCCAGCAATTTGGCCATACCTGCCTCGACGTCGCAACGGCGGCCCTCATCCTTTTCGAAGGCCGAGAAATAGGTCAGTTGGCGGGCGACCATGATCTCGACCGCCATCATCGCCAGTTTGCTGGCCACGCGCGGGAAGGCGATCAGCGATTTGCCGAACTGTTTGCGGTCGATCGCATATTGCATCGAGATATCGAGGGCCGAGGCCGCCACGCCAATCGCGCGGGCCGCGGTCTGGATGCGGGCAGACTCGAACGTCTCCATCAACTGCTTGAAACCCTTGCCCTCTTCGCCGCCCAACAGGTTCTCGCCTTTGACGTGGAACCCGTCAAAACCCAGCTCGTATTCCTTCATGCCGCGATAGCCGAGCACTTCGATCTCACCGCCGGTCATGCCTTCGGTGGGGAAGGGGTTTTCGTCCGTGCCGGGTGTCTTTTCCGCGAGGAACATCGACAGGCCCTTGTAGTCCGATGTCTCGGGGTCGGTGCGCGCCAGCAGGGTCATCACTTGGGTGCGGGTGGCGTGGGTGATCCACGTCTTGTTCCCTGTGATTGTGTAGTCGCCGTTCTCATCCTTGATCGCGCGGGTGCGCAGGCTGCCGAGGTCCGAGCCGGTGTTGGGTTCGGTGAACACGGCCGTGGGCAGGGTTTCGGCGCTTGCCAGTTGCGGCAGCCATTTCTGTTTCTGTTCCTCGGTGCCGCCCGCGATGATCAACTCGGCGGCAATCTCGGAACGTGTGCCCAGCGAGCCCACGCCGATATAGCCGCGCGACAACTCTTCGGAAACGACGCACATCGATGCTTTGGACAGGCCAAAGCCACCATATTCTTCGGGGATGGTCAGGCCAAAGACACCCATTTCGGCCAGTTCCTCGATCACCTCCATGGGGATCAGCTCGTCCTTGAGGTGCCAGTCATGGGCAAAGGGTTCGACCTTTTCCACCGCATAGCGGCGGAACTGTTCGCGAATCATTTCGAGTTCTTCGTCGAGGCCCGAAGCGCCCACGGTAATTTCGGCGCTGCGCTCCTGCATCAGTTCGACAAGGCGCATCCGCGCGGCCTGTGTGTTGCCCGACTGGGTCAGCGTCATCACCGCCGGGGCCATCATGCCACGCATATCGTCTTGGCTGAGGCCCATATCCTGCAAGCGCAGCATTTCGCCCTGATTCATCTGAATGCCGCCGTAGACCTGCCACAGGTATTCGCCAAAGGCGATCTGATGGATCAGCGCCTCGACCTCGCCAAACTTGGATTGTGCGGTCAGCGTCTCGGCCCATTTCTGCATCTGGCGCAGCGCTTCGACATATGTGGCAAGCCAAGCCAGCCCGTGAGCGGCGGTCTGATGTTGTTCGACAAGCGCGGACGACACGCGCCCATCCGCACTGACAAGGGATTTCACACGGCTCTTGGCAGTTTCAAGGATCTCTTCGAGCGGGGCGATTGCCGCGCCCGTCAACTCCAGAAGGTTGTCCAACACTACGGGGGGCATGGCCCCCAAATCCTGTCCGTCATGTGCCATCTGTCAATCCTCTTTTGCGCGTCGCTCCTCCCTAGTCATTATGCAGGTGCAGCGCAACAATTATTCGTTTCAGTGCGGTAATTTGTTCATTAGTTGCGTCTTGATATTTTGCAGTGCAGCGCTAGCCACGGTAAGACACCCAAATGGAAGCTCTTTTCGGCCTTATGCCGCCCGGTCTGTGGGTCGCAGCCTTTGCCATCGCGGTCCTGGGGGGCTTGGTCAAAGGTGTGGTGGGATTCGCCATGCCAATGGTGATGATCTCGCTGCTGTCGACGCTGATTGCGCCGGAACTGGCACTGGCCGGGCTGATTCTGCCGACACTTATCACGAATGTGGCTCAGGCGTTGTGGCAGGGGGCGGGTGCCGCTTGGGCCTCGGCGCGGCGATTCTGGATTTTTCTGTGTGTGGGCGGCGTGGTGCTGCTGGCGAGCGCGCAACTGGTGCGGGTGTTGCCGATTCCCGTATTGCTGGGAATCATCGGCGTCCCGGTTGTCGGGTTTGCGCTGTTGCAACTGGCAGGCTGGCGGTTTGCACTGGCCCGGCAGCGGGCCGGGGTCGAGGCCGGGATTGGCGCCTTTGCCGGTTTTCTCGGCGGGGTCTCGGGAATCTGGGGGCCGCCGACCGTGCTGTATCTCACCGCGCTTGGCACCGAAAAAAAGGAGCAGATGCGCGCTCAGGGCGTGATCTATGGCCTTGGGTCGGTCGCCCTTGCGGCGGCGCATGTGTCGTCCGGGGTGCTCAACCCCGACACCGTCCCGTTCAGCGCCGCACTCATATTGCCGGCCCTGCTGGGACAATGGATCGGTGGAAAGCTGCTTGATCGCATCGACCAAGTGGTGTTCAGGCGCGCGACCCTTCTGGTCTTGCTTGTGGTCGGTTTGAACCTGATCCGACGCGCCCTTGTGGCCTGAGCCTCAGGAGGCGCGGCGCGTCACCGTCAGGCCCGACACATCTTCGATGAATGTGACGATACGCGACTTGATCTTTTCGTCTTCGATCGCGGCAAGCGCGTTGACGATGTCGAGACCATTGTCCCGGCGCGGCAGGCTTTCGACCTCGGCCACACCTTCAAAGAAATAGGACGTTGGCACGTCCAGAATGCGCGACAGTTCAAAAAGGCGGCTGGCCGCGATACGGTTCGAGCCGATTTCATATTTCTGAATTTGCTGGAAAGACAAATTTAGCTTTTTGGCAACATCCGTTTGCGACATACGGCGCAGCGTCCGGATTTGCTTCAGTCTTTTGCCAACATGGATGTCCACGGGATGCGACATCGTACCAATACCTCTCGTTGTTTTCCTACCCAGAGGTGTCGGCAATCGGGCGTTGTGATTCAATTGACTAGATGTGCAACGCAAATACACGCCAATGTAGCATTGATGTGTGAATCTCTTAACGTTAAGGTGTTATCTATAATACATTAAGAGGCAACCACGTGAACGCACCGGTGAAGCAGTTGAAGGAAATGAATCAGCCCCTGCTGTTCGAGATGCTGCGTTCGTTTACGACGTTGGCCAAGACGCTGAACCTGTCTCATGCGGTATCGGAATTGAACAGCACGCGCCAGACGGTGCGACGTCATATCGCCCTTTTGGAAGAAATGCGCGGCGAAACGCTGTTTCACGTCGTCAACCGCCGGTACGAACTTACCGACGAGGGGCAGGCGGCCCTTCCTGCGGCGGAATCGCTGTTGGGCCACGGGCGGCTGTGGCTGCGCGGACAGATCAAGGACGTGGATGGCCTTATGGGCATGTCCTATGTCGATGAGACGGGGTGGTATTACCATCAGCAGCAACAACCGATCAGTGTGGCTTGGTCGAACCCGTCAGGGCTCTTTCGGTCTGCCATCCAATGCTGGGCCGCCGCGCAAGGCGCGTTGGAGGATGACGCGATCCTCCCGGTGCGGCCCTACGCGCTGGTCTATCGTGATACGGCGGCGGGCTGGCTGTGTACCGAAGTCGGCGAACGGTCATTCTATTCCAAATGGTGGGGATGGGGGGCCGCGCGCAGCAGTGTGGGACGGTCACTGGACCAATTCCCGTTCGGTCCCGAATTGGCACGGGTCATGGACGTACCGTTGCGCGAAGTGCAGACCACCTGCGGGATGCGGCTTGATCAGGTTGTGACACGTATTCCGCGGTCCGTGGGTGGCATTCCCGAGCATCTGGTCTTTGAACGCCTCCTGCTGGGCTGCCACATGCCCGACGGCAGTTTCGCCCTTATGGTTATGGTGGATCGGCCCGATACGATCCGGGTTGCGGGCCTTGATCAATCTTCGCTGGAGGAGATGTCGCACGACGTAGTTGTCGATTTCAAAGGCGATTAACCACTTTTAGGCTTTTCCCTCATTCTCCGCTAAAGTGATTTCACTTTATGCGAGAAGGAGAGACTCGGGTGACTTTTCAGAATATGCGGATGGGGGAACGATTTGTCGCCTCCAGCCTGCGCTTGTTTGCATCCCACGACCTGACACTGCGGGTTGGGTATGACTTCGACCAATATCGCGCCATCCTCCGCGATGCGCGACCCAACCATCAAGTGGGCGTCCCTTTTGATCCGGATCTGAACGATTTTTCAGACGGGTCGGCCTTTTGGATCATCGGCATCAACAGCACAGGACATGTTGTCCATTCGCAGGCGTTGCGTCTGCTTGATGTTACGGGAAGTACGCTGGCCAGCCACCTCAAGGCCAATTTTACGGACTTCCCGCCGCCGTCCATCGCCCTTGATCTGGACCGCTCGTGCTATCAGGCAGGGCCGGGGGCGCAGCGCATGACGGGGCGTATGGCCTACCATGGTGAATTCTGGATTGCCGACGCCGACGGCGCCTATCGCGGCAGTGGCCTGTCTACCGTTCTGTCGCGCTATGGGTTCTGGATGGCGACCCAGCACTGGGATCCCGACCACATCTTCGCCTTCATCCTGAATCAGGTGCATTTCAAGGGGCTGGCGGCGCGCACCGGATGGATGCACACCGACCCTGCGGCCCTGCATTGGTATCCCCGCGATGGGCGCCCCCCGTTCGAGACGGTGATGGCCTATCTGCACCGCGAGGATATCGACTATCTGCTGCGTCTGCCGATCACGGTCGACAAGACAGAGCCTGCCAAGAAGGCGGCGTAGCGCACCTGCACTACGTCACCCGATTGCGGCTGCCCGGACGTCGTCGTCGATATAGGGCAGGTATTGTTCGAAGTTGGCCGAGAACATATCGACCAGCTTCGCCGCCTGCACATCATAGGCGGCCCCATCGTCCCACGTCCGGCGCGGATCCAGCAGGATGTCTGCCACACCCGGAACGGACACCGGCACGTCGAACCCGAAATGCGCGTCCTTGCGGAATTCACCCGCCGCAAGGGTGCCATCCAGCGCCGCTGTCAGCAGTGCCCGCGTCGCACGAATGGGCATCCGCGATCCGGTGCCGTAGGCACCCCCTGTCCACCCCGTATTGACCAGCCAGCAGGTCGCACCGTGCTTGGCGATCTTTTCCTGCAACAGCTTGCCGTAGACCTCGGGCCGGCGCGGCATGAATGGCGCGCCAAAGCAGGTGGAGAACGTGGGCTGCGGCTCGGTTACGCCACGCTCCGTGCCCGCCACCTTGGCGGTAAACCCGCTGAGGAAGTGGTACATCGCCTGCGCCGGTGTCAGCCGCGCGATGGGCGGCAGCACGCCAAAAGCATCGCAGGTCAGCATGATGATGTTCTTGGGGTGCCCGCCCAAAGCCGACGTGGACGCGTTCGAAATATAGTGCAGCGGATAGGCGCAGCGCATGTTCGCGGTCAGGCTGTCATCCTCGAAATCCAGATCCTTGGTGTCGGGGTCGAACACCATGTTCTCGATCACGGTCCCGAATTTCTCGGTCGTGGCGTAGATTTCAGGCTCTGCCTCGGCGCTTAGGTTGATGGTCTTGGCATAGCAGCCGCCTTCGAAGTTGAAGGTGCCTCGATCCGACCAGCCATGTTCATCATCCCCGATCAGCGTGCGGCCGGGATCAGCGCTGAGCGTGGTCTTGCCCGTGCCGGACAGGCCAAAGAACACCGCCGTGTCCACGGGATTGCCATGGGCGTGGTTGGCCGAACAGTGCATCGGCATCACGCCTTTGTCGGGCAGCAGGTAGTTCAGCAGCGTAAATACCGACTTCTTATTCTCGCCCGCATACTCCGTGCCGCCGATCAGGATCATCTTGCGATCAAAGTTCATCGCAATGACCGTTTCCGAGCGGCAGTTGTGCTTTTTCGGGTCCGCTTTGAAACTGGGGCAGTTGATGACGGTGAAGTCTGCCACAAAATCCGCGAGGTCTTCGGCATCGGGGCGACGCAGCATGTGGCGGATGAACAGACCGTGCCAAGCCAGCTCTGTCACCATGCGCACATTGATCGAATAGCTGGGGTCGGCCCCGCCGGTCAGGTCCTGCACGTAGTATTCGCCGCCCTGCATGTGGGCGAGCATGTCCTGATAAAGCGCGTCGAAACCTTCTGGCGACATCTCGGCGTTGTTGTCCCACCAGATGCTGTCGGCAACACTGTCCGTTTTGACCACATGCTTGTCCTTGGGCGAGCGGCCCGTGAACTTGCCGGTTGTGACAAGGAACGTGCCGCCCTTGCCCAATTCGCCCTCGCCGCGGGCCAGTGCGCGTTCGATCAGCACCGGTTCGATGAGGTTGTAATAGACATCGCCCAGCCCTTTGATCCCTTGATCTTCGAGGCGGAACTGCGGGTTGACCCGTCCTATTGTCATGCGATGTCTCCTGATGTCGCGGCGCGCTGTGGTGCTCAAAACGGTGCTTGCCCGCGGTGGGGCAGGGCACCTTTCGGTCATAACATGCTGATTTACGAGGTGAACAGGCGACCTTGCCGCAGTTAGCGCCACCATGGCGACCGGTTGCGCAAACACTGTTTCCGAAGTGACTCGTCAGACGCGAATGTGCGGCAATTTAGCCATTCCTAACCAATTTCTGGCGAGAGTTAGGGGCCATTCGGCATCTGATTCGCACTTCTTGATTGATTCGAAAGGCCAAAAGCGGGACTATGGCGGAAAAACAAACAATAAGTTCGAGTAGTAAAAGGAAACAGGCAATGAACAAGATTGCACTGGTGGACGACGACAGGAACATCCTGACGTCAGTCTCCATGACTCTTGAGGCCGAGGGGTTCGAGGTCGAAACGTTTAATGACGGTCAGGCGGCGCTTGACGCGTTCAACAAACGCCTCCCCGATATGGCCGTGCTGGACATCAAGATGCCCCGCATGGACGGAATGGATCTGTTGCAGCGACTGCGCCAGAAAACCACCATGCCGGTCATTTTCCTCACCTCCAAGGATGATGAAATCGACGAGGTGCTGGGTCTGCGTATGGGCGCTGACGACTATGTGAAAAAGCCGTTTTCGCAGCGTCTGTTGGTGGAACGTATCCGGGCGCTGCTGCGCCGTCAGGATGCTGTCGCCAGCGAAGAGGTGGGCACAACCGAAGAGACCAAGGTGATGGAACGGGGCGATCTTCGGATGGACCCGCTGCGCCATGCGGTCAGTTGGAAGGGCAACGACGTGTCGTTGACCGTGACGGAATTCCTGCTGTTGCAGGCGCTTGCACAACGCCCCGGCTTTGTGAAATCGCGCGACCAGCTGATGGACGTGGCCTATGACGATCAGGTCTATGTGGACGACCGGACCATCGACAGCCACATCAAGCGTCTGCGCAAGAAGATGCGCACCGCCGACGATAACTTCTCGGCGATTGAGACGCTGTACGGGATCGGTTACCGTTACAACGAAGAATAAGACGCACCAGAACGGTGCGCGCAAAGGGCTGCTAGGGGCCCTTTGACAGCAGGCTAGGAACGCGCAGTGCGAGATACAGGCACGCCACCAATGCGAGACGGCGACGTTGTGCTCGGCGAAGACTGGGTTGCGCCCGACAGCGTGGCCTCGTCCGAGATGCGCGACACCCGCGCCCGGCGGGGTCTTGTGTCGTTGCGCAGCTCGCCTCTGGCGCGCAAGATCATCACCTTCAACCTGATCGCGTTGAATGTTCTCGTCGCGGGCATCCTATACCTCAACTCGACACGCGACAGCCTCGCGGTGCAGCGCATCTCGGGCGTGATCGCGCAGGCTGAACTGGTTGCCGACGTGATCGAGGCGCAATTGCCATCCGGTGCGCCGGTGAGCCTGTCGAGCGGTGACGGCATTGACCTTGATGCCACCCTGTCCGGTCTTGATGTCAGCATCGGGAAAGACGTCTATGTCTTTGACACCAATGAGACTTTGGCGGCCCAAGCGGAGGGGAGCCTTGATCTCAGCAATGACGTTGAGGCGGAAAAGGGCAAGGCGGTCCTGACCGATGGCCTCACGTGGCTGTGGAATGTGGTGTCGCGCCCCTTCTCCACCACCTCGTCGGAACCGCGCACGCCGGTCGAGGAACAGTTGCGCGGACTTGTCGCGGCAAGCCTCAGCGGTGAGACGCAGGTCGGGAATGTCGTGAATATGGACGGTGCGCAGCTTTTTGCCATCGTGACCCCAATTGAACAGGGGGCAACCGCGATTGGCGCTGTCGCGCTGACCAGCGCTTCTGGCGAGATTGACGCTCTGGTCCGCAGTGAGCGGGAACGCGTGCTGCAAATGTTCGTGATTGCCACGCTTGTGTCTATCGGCCTCAGCCTTGTTCTGGCCTCCACCATTGCCAACCCGCTCGCCGATCTGGCCGCTGCTGCGGAACTGGGGCGCGACAAGAACGCCCGCAAGGTGAACCCGGGCCGTATCCGTATCCCAGACCTGACCGCACGCCCTGACGAGATCGGCCGCCTGTCCGGTGCGCTGCGCGGTATGATTTCGGCGCTGTACAACCGGATCGACGGCAACGAACAATTCGCCGCCGACGTCGCACACGAGATCAAGAACCCGCTGGCCTCGCTCCGCTCTGCCGTTGGCACGCTGCGCATGGTCAAACGCGACGATCAGCGCGAAAAGCTGCTTGATGTGATCGAACATGACGTGCGGCGCCTTGACCGTCTGGTCAGCGACATCTCCAATGCCTCCCGTCTCGACAGCGAGCTGGTGAAAGAAGAAGAGGAGGCATTCAACCTCCTGCAAATGCTCGACAATCTTGGCCAGTATCTGGGCGAGGATGCGCGCGGCAAGGGGATCGAGTTTATCACCGATCTGCCGCCGCAACCCATTCAGGTCCATGGTCTTGAAGCGCGTCTGGCGCAGGTGTTTGTAAACCTGATCACCAACGCGATTTCCTTTTGCGAGGATGGCGATGCGATCCGCGTCTGGGCCCGCAAGCGTGAAAACCGTGTGCTGGTCGTGGTCGAGGACACCGGTCCCGGCATCCCCGACCAAGCCCTGACCAAGATTTTCAAACGGTTCTATTCGCAGCGCCCCGAAGAGCATTTTGGCAACAATTCCGGCCTTGGCCTTGCCATCTCCAAACAGATTGTTGAGGCGCATGGCGGCGTGATCTGGGCCGAGAATATTCGCCCCACGGATGCCGACATCACCTCGGAACCGCTGGGCGCACGGTTCGTCGTGGGCCTGCCGGTCTAAGTTTCGATGATGCGGGTCCATGCGAGCGCTGTGGCCTTTGGCCCGCGCGGCGTGTTGATCCAAGGTGCCTCCGGCAGCGGCAAATCCAGCCTCGCGCTACAGTTGATCCGCATGGGCGCAACGCTCATTTCCGATGACCAGACCGAGCTTTACCTTCAGAACGACACGCTCTGGGGCCGCGCGCCCGACACCATCGCGGGCCTGATTGAGGCGCGCGGCCTTGGCCTGCTCCATGCCGACGCGGCCCCCGCACCGATCTGCGCAGCCGTCGACCTCGATACGATCGAAACCGAACGCCTCCCGCCGCAGCGCAGCATCAAACTGCTGGACAGGGAGGTGCCGCAATTGCACAAAGTGGAGAGCCCGGCTTGGCCAGCCGCCCTAGCGCAATATCTCATATCGGGAAGGAGCGACCCGGAATGAACGACACCCAAGCCAAGGCACGCCGCGTCGTGCTGGTCACAGGCCCGTCCGGGGCCGGCAGAACCAGCGCGATCCGTGTGCTTGAGGATTTGGGTTACGAGGCCATCGACAACATGCCGCTGCGCCTTGTCCACGCCTTGCTGGATGATCCCGAAGCGACGAAGCCGCTGGCCCTTGGGATTGACCCGCGCACGCGGGATTTTTCGTTGGCGGCTGTCACCGAGGCGCTGGGACTGATCGCGACAAAACCGGGGCTGGCACCCGAACTGCTTTACCTTGATTGCGCCACGGACGTGCTGCTGAACCGGTTTTCCGAAACCCGCCGCCGTCACCCGCTGGCCGCCACGGACAGGGTGGAGGCGGGTATCCAACGCGAATTGGCCATCCTTGCGCCGCTGCGCGCGCAGGCGGATGTGCTGATTGATACGACGCGGCTGAACGTCCACCAGTTGCGCAGCGAGGTGGAGCACTGGTTTGCCCCCGACGGTCAGTCGCAACTCGCCGTGTCGGTGCAAAGCTTTAGCTACAAGCGTGGCTTGCCGCGCTCCGTTGACATGGTGTTTGACTGCCGGTTCCTCAAAAATCCGTATTGGGTGCCAGCCCTGCGCGCCGCCACCGGGCAGGCGGCAGAGGTGCAGGACTATATCGCGACAGACCCGCGGGCCGAGACATTTGCCGGTCAGGTGCGCGATATGATCCTGTGGTTGCTGCCCGCCTATCTCGAAGAGGGAAAATCTCACCTGTCGGTTGCGTTTGGGTGTACGGGCGGGCAACACCGGTCTGTCGCTATGGCAGAAACGCTCGTGCAAGCCCTTGCAGAGGCGGGCTGGCAGGTGTCTATTCGGCATCGCGAATTGGATCGCGGTGAACGCAAAGAGGCCCCAGTGTGATCGGAGTTGTGATCGTTGCGCATGGCGGGCTGGCCGGCGAATACCTCAAAGCGATCGAACATGTCGTGGGCCAGCAGCCCGGCATCCGTGCCATTGCCATAGAACCCGACCATGACCGCAAGGCCAAGGAGCGCGAGATTTGCGCGGCAGCGGATGACGTGGACAGCGGTGATGGGGTCGTGGTGGTCACGGACCTCTTTGGCGGTTCGCCGTCGAACCTGAGCCTTTTGGCCTGTCGGCCCACCAATCGGCGGATTCTCTACGGGGCGAACCTGCCGATGCTGATTAAGCTGGCCAAGAGCCGTCAACTTGACGTAACGGATGCCGTGCGCGCGGCCTTGGACGCGGGCAAGAAGTATATCGACAGCCAGAACATCAGCGCAGACACCTGACCCATGCCCACCCGTACGTTAGAAATCGTGAACATCAAAGGTCTGCACGCCCGTGCCTCGGCCAAACTGGTCGAAGTGGTCGAAGGCTTCGACGCCCGTGCAGACGTGCGCAAGGATGGCATGTCGGCCTCAGGTGACAGTATTATGGGGCTTTTGATGTTGGCAGCGCCGATGGGAAGTTTTATTGACGTTGAAACGTCGGGCCCGGATGCTGAGGCCCTTGCCAATGCGCTCGAGGCATTGGTGGCGGACAAATTTGGGGAAGAGGCCTGAGACACAGGTCTGATACGTCAACGAGGTAAGACCGCTTTGGTGGACAGCACGCATAACGCAGGCAATCTGGCCAAGCCCGAAAAGGTGTCGTTCAACAAGTACGACCGCCGCAGCCTGTCCTACGCGTCGACGTTTGAAGACCCTTGGAAGGCCAGCTTTATCCGTGTGATGGAAGCGTTCACCGGCAAGCTGACGATCCTTCGCCTGATCCGCAAGTTCGAACGCAAGGGCGCGCCATCGGGGCAGGCGTTCTGGCGGGCATGTCTGGACGTGATGGGGATCGAACTGACAACCCCGCAGGTTCAACTGGATCGTATCCCGCGCGAAGGGCCACTGATTGTGGTCGCCAACCACCCGCACGGGATGGTGGACGGCATGATTTTCGCCGACCTGATTGGCCGTGTGCGGCCGGACTACCGGATTCTCACCCGGTCGCTGTTGACCGCGATTGATGAGGTGGCGGGCAGCTACATGATCCCCGTGCCGTTCCCGCACGACAAGGACGCGCAGCGCAAGGGCGTGGAAATGCGGGCCAAGGCGATGAAACATCTTAAGGATGGGGGCGTTGTGGCGCTGTTTCCGTCCGGTGTCGTGGCCGCGTCCGAGACGTGGTGGGGCCCAGCCGTCGAAGGCGAGTGGAACGTGTTTACCGCCCAGTTGATCCGCCGTTCGGGCGCGACAGTGCTGCCGATGAAGTTTCCGGGCCAGAACAGCCGCGCCTACCAGATTGCAAACCGCGTATCACCCATGATCCGTCAGGGCCTGTTGCTGCACGAGATCGTGCATTCACTGAACAAGCCGCAAGGCCCCGTTGTGGGACATCCGCTGGATCAGGATTTTGTCAACGAATGGAAAGACGACCCGCGCGGCTTTATGGCGTGGTTGCGCGACCACACGTTGTCCCTCAAGGATTGATCTGACCGGATTCCGGCGCGTCAGCCGTCAGCGGGTCGGCACCGGTACTTCGCCCCGATAATCATAAAACCCGCGTTGCGATTTGCGGCCCAGCCAACCGGCCTCGACATATTTGGTCAGCAGGGGGCAGGGGCGGTACTTGGTGTCGGCGAGGCCGTCATGCAGGACGTTCATGATGGCCAGACAGGTATCGAGGCCAATGAAATCGGCCAATTCCAGTGGCCCCATAGGGTGGTTTGCGCCCAGTTTCATTGAACTGTCGATGGACTGCACCGATCCGACACCTTCATAAAGCGTATAGACCGCCTCGTTGATCATCGGCATCAGGATACGGTTCACGATAAAGGCCGGGAAATCCTCGGCGGTGGCGGCGGTCTTGCCCAATTTGTCCACGACGGCCTTGCAGGCTTCGAACGTTTCGGCGTCCGTGGCGATACCCCGGATCAGCTCGACCAGCTGCATCACCGGCACGGGGTTCATAAAGTGAAAGCCCATGAATTTCTCGGGCCGGTCCGTGCGGCTGGCCAGCCGTGTGATGGAAATGGAGGACGTGTTCGAGGTCAGGATCGTATGCGGTTGCAGATGCGGCAGCAGGTCTTCGAAAATGGCCTGTTTGACCGTTTCACGTTCGGTCGCGGCCTCGATAATCAGGTCCGTCTGCCCCAGTTCGGTCAGGGCCAGCGTGGTGGAAATTCGCCCCAGCGCCTCGGCCTTTTCGTCGGCGCCGATCTTGCCACGGGACACCTGTCGTTCAAGGTTGCGGTCAACCGTGGACAGCCCCTTGGTCAGGGCGTCGTCCGAGATATCGTTGAGCATCACCTTGTAGCCGGCCAAGGCCATGACATGCGCAATCCCGTTGCCCATTTGCCCGGCTCCGACGATCCCGACCGATTTGATGTCCATTCCGCGCACCTCTTTGTTGCGGGCACCATAGTGGCAGGCTGCGGGCAGGGGCAAGGGCCGCAAAGGTCACGAAAATGCCCGGTTCTGTTAGGAATTGGGAAAGGGCGTCGTGCCATTTTGCCACTGGGTGAGTAACTGATGAGTGGGTGTCATGAGCTTTGATACACTGGGGCCGGGTGGTCTCGACTATTTGCCGTGCCGGTACGGGGCGTCAAAGATACTGTTTCGCGGGCCAAAGCGTCCGTTGGACGCGCCGTATGTCGCCTTTTTTGGCGGAACAACCACATATGGCAAATACATCGAGACGCCATTTTGCAGCCTGATCGAGCAGGATCTGGGCATGACTTGCGTCAACTTCGGGTGCGTCAACGGGGGCGTGGACGCTTATGCCGCCGACCCCGTTCTGCGCGAAGCCGCGATAGAGGCGCAGGTGACCGTCATTCAGGTCACCAGCCCGCGCAACATGTCGAACCGGTTTTACAAAGTGCATCCGCGCCGCAATGACCGGTTTGTCGAGGCGTCGCCGCTGTTGCGCACGATCTACCGCGAGGTGGATTTTGCCGAATTCAACTTTACCAATCACATGCTGCAGCGCCTGTACCTCGTCTCGCCCGAACGGTTCCACGCGGTGCTTGATGAATTGCGCACGGCATGGCTGGCACGGATGCGCCTCGTGCTCAGTCAGATTCCCGGCAAGACGATCCTGCTCTGGGCCAGTGATCATCCGCCCGCCGACACAGCGCTTGAGATTGATGCGGACCCCGCTTTCGTGAACCGCAGCATGATCGTCGAGATCGAACCGCTGGTGACGCAATTTGTGCAGGTGGTGGCGTCGGACAGGGCTTTGCAGGCGGGGACCGACGGAATGGTGTTTGCCGAGATGGACGCCGCCGCCGCGGCCACGATGCTGGGACCAACGGCCCACCGCGAGATTGCGGATGCGCTGTTGCCTGCCCTTGAGAACATGACATGAAAAAGCCGCCGCAAGTGGATGCGGCGGCTTTGGTTTGTAGCAGGCAGGTTTAGCCCAGCTTTTCGACCAGTTCCGGTACGGCGTCGAACAGGTCCGCCACAAGGCCGTAATCCGCCACTTGGAAAATCGGGGCTTCTTCGTCCTTGTTGATGGCCACGATGACCTTGCTGTCCTTCATGCCTGCGAGGTGCTGGATCGCACCCGAGATGCCAACCGCGACATAGAGGTCGGGGGCAACAACCTTGCCCGTCTGGCCCACTTGCCAGTCGTTTGGCGCATAGCCCGAGTCCACCGCGGCGCGCGAGGCACCCACAGCAGCACCCAGCTTGTCCGCCAGCTTTTCGATCAGGGCAAAGTCCTCTTCGGAGCCGACGCCGCGGCCGCCGGACACAACCACACCCGCCGATGTCAGTTCGGGGCGGTCGCTTTCGGCAACTTTGTCCTCGACCCAGGATGACAGGCCGGGATCGCCTGCGGCACCGATAGTCTCGACCGAAGCCGAACCGCCCGTGCCTGCCGCGTCAAAGGTGGACGTGCGGAAGGTGATGACCTTCTTGCCGTCGCCCGATTTCACGGTCTGAATGGCGTTGCCCGCATAGATCGGGCGTTCGAACGTGTTGGCGTCCACCACGGCTGTTGCGTCCGAGATCACCATCGCGTCGAGCAGAGCCGCCACGCGGGGCATGATGTTCTTGGCGTCGGTCGTGGCCGGGGCCACGATATGCTCATAATCACCGGCCAGCGATACGATCAGGTCCGCAACCGGCTCGGCCAGACGCTTGCCATAAAGCGCGTCTTCGGCGCACAGCACCTTTGCCACGCCGTCGATGGTGGCCGCTTCGGCGGCGGCATCGGCGCAGGTTGCACCGGTGGCCAGCACCGTCACGTCACCCAAGGCACCTGCGGCAGTCACAGCTTTTGCTGTGGCGTCCATCGCCAGTGCGCCATCATTGATCTCTGCGAGAAGAAGAACAGCCATTACACAGCCCCCGCTTCTTTGAGTTTCTCCACAAGCTCGTCGACCGAGCCCACCTTGATACCTGCCGCGCGGGCCTCTGGCTCAGTCGTTTTCACGATCTCCAGGCGGGGCGACACGTCCACGCCGTAATCGGCGGGCGTCTTCTCATCCAGCGGCTTTTTCTTCGCTTTCATGATGTTGGGCAGCGACGCATAGCGCGGCTCGTTCAGGCGCAGGTCCACGGTGATGATCGTGGGCATGGAGACCTCGATGGTCTGCAAACCGCCATCCACTTCGCGCGTGACCTTGGCTTTGTCCCCCGCCACTTCAACCTCTGAGGCGAAGGTGGCCTGGCTCCAACCCAGCAGGGCGGCGGTCATCTGACCGGTCGCGTTCATGTCGTTGTCGATCGCTTGCTTGCCGCACAGCACGAGGCCGGGCTGCTCTTCCTCGACCACTTTGGCGAGGATTTTGGCAACGCTCAGCGGTTCAATGTCGGTGTGCACGTCATCCGCGGCCACGACAAGGATGGCACGATCCGCGCCCATCGCCAGCGCGGTGCGCAGCGTTTCCTGAGATTGTTTGACGCCCACGGACACGGCGACAATCTCGTCGGCCTGACCCGCTTCTTTCAGGCGGATGGCCTGTTCGACGGCAATTTCGTCGAACGGGTTCATCGACATTTTGACGTTGGCGAGATCCACTCCCGATCCGTCCGCTTTCACGCGGACCTTCACGTTATAGTCGATCACGCGTTTGACGGGCACCAGCACCTTCATGAGCGTTCCTCTCCTCAAAATACGACTCAGCTTGATCAGCCACTTAGTCGGTCTCGCTCGGTTTACCCAACCCCGTGACAGGGAAACAGGACAAAATCGTCACGTCACGACGCTAGGACGCCGCGTCTTGTGCAGTATAGTGAACGTAACGTGACCTATCGCGACCAGAACGGAGGGCTTGGCCATGGAACGCGTTCAAGGATTTGGCGGTTTTTTCTTTCGTGCAGAGGGACCAGAAGCGCTGGCGGTGTGGTATCGCGACACGCTTGGCATTGATCTTGTGCCTGCAACTGCGGATCAACCGCCGTGGATGGCGGCAGGCGGGGCGACAGTGTTTGCGCCTTTTGCCGCCGACACCGAATACTTTTCCGCTGACAAGGCATTCATGTTGAATTTCCGGGTGGGTGATCTGGACGCGATGGTGGCACAGGTTCGCGCCGCCGGGGTCGAGGTCAAAGTGCTGGACGATATGCCCGGCATTGGCCGGTTCGCGCATCTGAGTGACCCGGAGGGGACACCGATTGAACTGTGGGAGCCGGAGGCGGGGTAGGGCATCGCTGCGGCTCTGCTTCTCTGGTTGAGCCCCCGGGGCTTCGCCCTTCCGGGAGCCAAACGCTCCTCCGGAGCGTTTGCCGCGCTAGGCGCGGTTCGCTCCCGGAACCCACAAAACGTCGTCTTTGCCGCCGTTGTTGGCGATGCGCGCGGCAACAAAGAACCAGTCACTCAGCCGGTTGAGGTATTTGACCGCCGCCGGGTTCACCGCCTCCATCGTGGCGAGTTCCACCGACAGACGTTCTGCCCGGCGCGCCACCGTGCGACACACATGCAGATGCGCCGACAGCGCCGACCCGCCCGGCAGGATAAAGCTGCGCAGCGGCTCCAGCGCGCTGTTCATCGCGTCGATCTCGGCCTCAAGCCGGGTGACCTGCGCATCGGCCATGCGCAGCGGCGGATATTCCGCCTCTGCGTCCTGCTCTATGTCGGGGCGGCACAGGTCCGCGCCCAGATCAAAAAGGTCGTTCTGAATACGGCTGAGGGCCACGTCTATATCCCCTTCGGTCGCCAGCCGCGCCACGCCGACAAAGGCGTTCAATTCATCCGCGGTGCCATAGGCCGTGACCCGCATCGCGTGTTTTGCCACCCGCGCGCCATTGCCCAATGCGGTTTCGCCCGCATCCCCGGTCTTGGTGTAGATCTTGTTCAGTACAACCATGCGCTCAGCCCCCGGTGCGGTTGAAATAGACGTAGGCAAGGATCAACAGCACAGCGACGAACTGTGCTGCAATCCGCGCCTGCATCAGTTTGTTGGAATTCTTCTGCGCCCAGCCGGACCCTTTGGCGAACCCGCCAAGGCCCAGCATCAGGACCACCACAACAGCCACGACAGCCAGCAGGATAAGCAGGAAAAGCGGGTCGATCCCCATGGGTCGGGTCCTTTGTTGTTCTTGTCCGCGCAGATGTAGGGGGCCGGGCGGGAAAAGCGAACCGGTATTTGCCTCAGCCCCGCGCCAGCACCCAATCCAGCGCCCGTGTGGGCAGCAAACGGCGCAATATGCCCATGATATAGGTGGGCGTCGTAACATAATAGCGCGGACGGGGCCGGTCGGCCTCAAGAGCGTGTGTCAGCTTGCGCGCTACGGCCTCGGGCGGCAACTCAAACGTGTCGGGGCCGTTGTCCTCGTATAGCCGCTTTCTCAGTTGCGCGTTGTATTGCGCGACGCGGGGTGAATTTTCCCAGTCCACCCATTTTTCGAAATGGGGGATCGAGTTTGCCCGGATCCGGCTTGTCACCGGGCCCGGTTCGATCAGCACGACGTGGATCGGCGTATCGCGCATCTCAACCCGCAGCGTGTCGGTCAGGCCTTCGAGGGCGAATTTCGTGCTGTTATAAGCCCCGCGCCACGGCAGCGTGACAAACCCCAACACCGAACTGCATTGAACGATCCGCCCGTGCCCCTGCGCCCGCATCACCGGCAGCACAAAGCGCGTCAGTTCGTGCCAGCCGAAAAAGTTTGTCTCGAATATCGCGCGCAAGGCGTCGGTGGGCAGGTCTTCGACTGCGCCGGGCAGCGCATAGGCGCCGTTGTTGAACAGCGCATCCAGCGTGCCGCCCGTGGCCTCCAGCACCTCGGCCAGACCGCTCGCGATGCTGCCCGTCTCGGCATAGTCGATGCGCGGGCTGTCAAAGCCTTCCGCTCTGAGCCGCGCGCAGTCTTCGGCTGTGCGGCAGGACGCAAAGACGCGCCACCCGCGCGCGCGCAGATGCAGGGCGCAGGCATAGCCGATGCCCGACGAGCAGCCTGTGATCAAAACGGTTTTTTGGGTCATGGGATGCGTCCGAAACGATGCCTCGGGCGCATCATGTGTCAGCCCTTGGGCTGATGCAATCAGCCTTCGCTCAGCAGGAAATCAGCCATCCAGCCGACCGTGCCTCCGTTCAGCGGACGCAGCTTCACCCAGCCATCGCCGGGATCCTGCAACACTTCGACCTGATCGCCGCGCACCAGCCGGTTCACAACGGAATAGTTGGTGCCGGGACCGCCGCGCACATTTACGCTGCGGCCAGTGACCTGCCGCACTTCGTTGGCGGGGCCAGCGGCGGCAACCGTCTGGACGGTGCCATCGTCATTGAAATCCACCGGCGTAATCACGGGACGGTCGACCAGCAGGCTCGGCAGGATGAGTGTCGGCTCTTCTTCGGTGACGGGTTCGGATGTTTCGACAGCGCGCTGCACAGCGGGCCGCGTCCGCAACGTCGAGGCAGGCCGCAGCACGTCGTCCACGGATGCAAGGTCAAGCGACACGCGGGTCACGTTCTCGGGCAGGGGGGCGGGTGTGGCAACGGATGCGTCCGCCACATCGGTGTCCAGCACAGTTTGCGTGACGTCTGCCGGGGCATCGATTCGCGCCATCCGCGTCTCAATGGGATCAAAGTCGGCCCCACCGCTCAACTCGTAGAAAGCAAAAGCCAGAAAGGCAAAGGTGATAACGATGAATCGCGTCATACCACGCGTCCCCCCAACATACTCTTGGCCACCGGCAGCTTGGTGACACATAAACGTTAACAGACCGGTCGATTCCCCACACTGGAAAAAAGCGGTCAGTTTTCCCCCCTGACAGATTGTGCTTTGTGCGCAACGCGTTCGTGCCCGGCGGGGTGCTCTCCATGCGTCAACGCCACAACAACGCCGCTTGTTCCCGGAATTCTGCTTCGCTACACAGCATGTATGTCAGACCAGGCCGATGCCCCCAACATGGACCTCAGTGAACCGCTGCGCCGCGCGTTGGGCGAACGGTATCTGACCTATGCGCTGTCAACCATTATGCACCGCGCGCTGCCCGATGCGCGCGACGGCCTCAAGCCCGTACACCGGCGGATCATCTATGCGATGCACCGGCTGCGCCTCGCCTCTGGCGGGAAATTCCTGAAATCGGCCAAGATCAGCGGCGACACGATGGGGGATTTTCACCCCCACGGGGACGCCGCGATTTACGATGCAATGGCGCGTCTGGCGCAGGATTTCAACGTGCGCTACCCGCTGGTCGACGGGCAGGGCAACTTTGGCAATATCGACGGCGATAACCCCGCCGCCTCGCGCTATACCGAGGCGCGGATGACCATGTTTGCCGAGGCGCTGCTGGAGGGCCTCGACGAAAACGCGGTCGATTTCCGCGACAATTACGATGGCCGACTCGAAGAACCCGCCGTGCTGCCCGCCACCTATCCGAACCTGCTGGCCAATGGTTCAAGCGGGATTGCGGTGGGTATGGCCACGAACATCCCGCCGCACAACATCGCCGAACTGGTCGACGCCTGCCTGCACCTGATCAAGACGCCGGATGCACGCGACGACACGCTGATGAACTACGTGCCCGGCCCGGATTTCCCGACTGGCGGCATCATTGTCGAACCGCCCGAGGCCATCGCACAGGCCTATCGCACCGGGCGCGGCGGCTTCCGCCTGCGCTGTCGCTACGAGGTCGAGGATCTGGGCCGTGGCCAGTGGCAGATCGTCGTCACCGAAATCCCCTATCAGGTCCAGAAATCCAAGCTGATCGAAAAGCTGGCCGAGGTCATCCAGACAAAGAAAGTCCCGATCCTCGCCGATGTGCGCGATGAGAGCGCCGACGACATCCGCGTCATTCTTGAGCCGCGATCCAAGAATGTGGACCCGGACGTACTGATGGGGATGCTCTATCGTAACTCCGATCTCGAGGTGCGGTTCTCGCTCAACATGAACGTGCTGATCGACGGCGTGACGCCAAAGGTGTGTTCGATGAAGGAGGTGCTGCGCGCCTTCCTTGATTTCCGACGCGACGTGCTGATCCGGCGCAGCCAGCACCGGATGGAAAAGATCGACCACCGTCTTGAGGTGCTCGAAGGGCTGATCGTGGCCTTTCTCAACCTCGACCGGGTGATCGACATCATCCGCTATGATGAGGATCCCAAGCCCGCGCTTATGCGCGAAGACTGGAGCCTCGATCACCCCCGCGCCATGACCGAAGCGGACTACGTGTCGCCCGCGCCGGGCCAGGGTGAACTGACCGATGTGCAGGCCGAGGCGATCCTGAACATGCGCCTGCGGTCGTTGCGGCGGCTGGAAGAGATGGAACTGCTGCGCGAGCGCGACGCGCTGATGGAGGAACGCGCGGGTCTGGAGGACTTGCTGGAAACGGACGACCTGCAATGGCAGGCGATTTCGGACCAGTTGCGCGACGTCAAAAAGAAGTTTGGCAAGGATTACGAGGGCGGCGCGCGCCGCACCACCTTTGCCGAAGCCGGCGAGGTCGAAGAGGTTCCGCTTGAGGCGATGATCGACCGCGAACCGATCACCGTGGTGTGCAGCCAGATGGGCTGGATTCGCGCCATGACCGGCCATATCGACCTCACGCGCGAACTGAAGTTCAAGGATGGTGACGGGCCGCGCTTTATCTTTCATGCGGAAACCACAGACCGGCTGGTGGTCGTCGGCTCAAACGGGCGGTTTTACACGCTGTCGGCGGCAAACCTGCCGGGTGGGCGCGGCATGGGCGAGCCGCTGCGCCTGATGGTCGATCTGCCGAACGAGGCGCAAATCCTCACCATCCTGACCCACAAACCGGGGCGCAAGCTGCTGGTGGCTTCGACCGCAGGCGACGGCTTTGTCGTGCCCGAAGACGAGGTGATCGCGCAGACCCGGACGGGCAAGCAGGTGCTGAATGTGCGCGGCGACGTCACCGCCCATGTGTGCACGCCAGTTGACGGCGACCACGTGGCCGTTGTGGGCGAGAACCGCAAAGTGCTGATCTTCCCGTTGTCGGAACTGCCCGAGATGGCCCGTGGCAAGGGCGTGCGGCTGCAAAAATACAAGGATGGCGGGCTCAGCGACGCCACCACCTTTACCCTCGCGGACGGGCTCAGCTGGCTGGATCCTGCGGGCCGCACCCGCACCGAAACCGAGCTGGCCGAATGGACCGCCAAGCGTGCCAGCGCGGGCCGTATGGCGCCACGAGGATTTCCCCGAGACAACACATTCTAGCCCGATTAAGATTGTACCCACGAGCAAATGGCCCAGAACGGGCGTCGTCACAGGGACAGTTTCATGAGTGCACAGATTCAGGGCCGCTATTTCGGCAAGGGTGCCCCGCTTTTCAAACTTTACTTCATCACCGCGATCTTCACGGTGCTCACACTGGGCATCTACCGGTTTTGGGCCAAGACGCGAATTCGCAAATACATCTGGTCATCTGTGACCGGCGATGACGACAGCTTTGAGTACACCGGCACAGGGCTGGAGAAATTCCTCGGGTTCCTCGTCGCCATTGTCATCCTCGCCATCTATCTGGGCGTCGTGCAACTGCTGCTGACCTTTATCGGGTTCTCTATCGTCCCGCAGGACGACAGCCCCGAAGCGTTTGCCGGACAGGCAATTGCGATCAACCTGTCGATCTTTGCCGTGCTGCCCCTGATGCTGTTTGCGCAGTACCGGGCGCGCCGTTACAAAATGGCCCGTTCACGCTGGCGTGGCATCCGGTTCGGCATGGAAAACGGCGCATGGGGCTATGTGGCGCGCGCCCTTGGCTATGGTTTTCTGACCATGATCACGCTGGGCATTCTTGCGCCGCTGGGCACCTACCGGCTGGAGAAATACATGGCCGACCGCAGCTGGTACGGCGATGGACGGTTCGATCAGGGAGGCCGTTGGCAAGACCTGTACAAAGGGATGAAGCACGTGTTCATCGGGCTGGTCCTGATGATAGTGTCGGGCGTTCTGTTCGGCATGGGTGCGGCCAATGAACAGGTTGCCCTCGCGATACTCGGCGGTATCGGCATCTTTGTGGCCTACATCTGGCTGCTGATCGGCTTGGTCTACTACCGCGTTTACGCCTTCTGCTACCTGACGGGCAAAAAGGTGCTCGACGGGCAAATCACCTTCTCGGCTCAGGTTGAAACCAGCACAATCATCGCCAAGATCATCGTCGGCGGCATCGTGATCTCGGTGCTGATGGGCGTCATCTTTGCGGTTATTGCGGGCGTCGGAGCGGCGGTTTTTGCAGGCGCGGGTGCGACGGGCCAACTGGGGGCGGGCAGCATCGTGGGGGTCGTCATCATTGCGATCCTCTACGCGCTGGCGCTCCTTGCGGCTGGGGGCCTGAGCCTCGTGATGATCACCCAGCCGATCATCGAGCATGTGGTGAACAACGTCACCGTGCACAACGCGGATCACCTCGACACCATCCAGCAACGCTCGGCCGATAGCTTTGCCGATGCGGACGGCTTTGCTGACGCGCTGGATGTGGGTGGCGCCATCTGATGGCCCCTGATGGCCAGACCTTTGCCCGGTTCTTTGACGGAGAGCAGGGCCTGCGTCTGGATGTCGAACTGCATGTGGACACAGCCGCAGAGACCCTGCGGCTGACCCATCCCGACTTGCCCATGGGCTCGCAATACTGGCCGCTCTGGGCGATCCGGGCGCTGACCGATCAGGCGCGCGCGGATCAGATGGTCCTGACGCTGGTGGCGGATGCGTCCCTCGACAGCAGCCTGATCAAAACGGCGCGGCTGACCGTGACCGATCCCGATATGATTTCGATCCTCACCCGCCTGTGCCCCAATCTCAAGAAACGGGACGTGGCGCGCGGCACCTTTCGCAAGGTTATCGCGTGGACCGGCGGTGCGGTCGGCGCTCTGGCTCTGATGATCTTTGTTATCCTGCCCGCCATGGCCAACACGCTTGCCGCCTATATTCCGATCGAACGCGAAGTGGCTTGGGGCAAGACCGTCGTGCGCGGGATGGAACGGTTTTTGGGTGGCTCCGAAGCGGGCAGCCTTGTCTGTCGCAACAAAGAGGGGCTGGCCGCGCTCAACGCGATGACAGAGCGGCTGACCGAACGGCAGGATCTGGAATACGACCTGACCATCGCGGTGTTCGATCATCGCATGGTCAACGCTTTTGCCGCACCGGGCGGGCATGTGGTTATCATGCGTGGTTTGATCAGCAAGGCCGACAGCCCGGACGAAGTGGCCGCCGTACTGGGCCACGAGATTGGCCACGTCGAATCGCGTGATGTGACGCGCAATGCGCTCCGAACCGCAGGGTCAGCGGGTCTTTTGTCACTGATCTTGGGAGATTTCGCAGGCGGCGGCGCGGCGGTGATCATCGCCGAATGGACGCTCAACGCGTCCTACACGCGCGAGGCAGAGGCCGCGGCGGACGTCTTTGCGCTGGAAATGCTGGATGCCTCGGGGACGGATGCCAGTGGCATGGCCGATTTCTTTGACAAGATCGCCGCGTTGCAGGACCGGGGCAGTGCGATGCCTGGCTTTCTCGCCAGTCACCCCGACAGTCATGGCCGGGCGCGCGCCGCCCGGGAGTTTGCCCGAACGCAGCGCTATGGCACGCGGCCCATCCTGTCCAAACGGGAATGGACCGCATTGCAGAACATCTGCGACGACTAAGGCAGACCCGATCCGGTTTGCACCAGACCGGGACACTTGGCGCGGTGAAATGAAGTCCAGCCCGCGCCAGGCGATTGTCATCTACTGACGCGCGGCCCGGGGCCGGTCCCACAGGGCGACAACAGGCACCCGCGCGGTTGCATAGCCCGGTACGGCGGCGTCCAGCCGGTTGGCCAGAACGGGCAGGCGACGGACGGGCACGCGCGGGAACAGGTGGTGTTCGCGGTGGTAGAACATCAGGTAGGCGGCGCGCGCCAGTGGCCCCCGCTGGCTGCGTCCCGCCAGACCGCTGCCGATGGTGCCCTGATGGGTGATCCACACGGCGAAAAACGCGGTCATGCACTGCCCCAGCGCCATGACGCCCAGATGCAACAGCGCCCACCGGGTGCCGATACCTGCCATGATGGCGGCAAACACCGCCACGCAGGCCCAGTCCCGCAGCACCCGCACGCGCCAGTAACCCGAGCCGGAGGCCCATGCGTTCCGGTTCAGGTCGACGGGAAAGCGCGGGCCATAGGCCAGCACCTGCCACGCGCTCATATGGGCGCATTTGCCCTCGCAATCCTCCGGGCCAAGGCCGTGTTTGTGATGCTTGAGGTGACAATAGGCATCCGCGTGGTTCGATCCCAGCATGACACCGCTGAGCACGTGCATGACGATACTGTCACCCGCGCGGCTGAGGCCCAGATTGTTGTGGATCGCCTCGTGGTTGAGGCGCAGCGCGCACAGAAAGAACATGAAACTGGCGAGCAGCCCAAGCGGCCAAAGCGCCGAGGCATAGAGAACCCAACTCAGGCCCAGCCACGGCAGGGGCAATGTCAGTTCGTGCAGGGTCTGCCAGCGGGTCATGCCGGTCAGGTCGTGCCAGTCGACGTCTTTGGGGGCTTTTTCCATCTCGCACATTGTCTCGTCCTCCCTGTTGGGGGTGTTCAGCCCATGTCGGGCTCTGGTTCGTGTTGTGCAGGCAGCAAGGCCGCGCGCAGGGTGCCCATGGCGTGGGTGAACCCAAGGCCAAGGCACAGCGCCGCAAAGCCAAGCGCCAGCATCAGCGCGGCAAAGGGCGCGTCTTCAAGCACGGGCAACACTGCGCCGATCATGATCACCCCGCCCGCGCCAAAGGCGGCAAACCCGGTGGCCACGGTGATCGATACGGCGCGGGTACGGGCCTGACTGACCGGGCAATCGCCCACCAACGCGCCGATGCGCAGGATCATGAGGGTCAGGGCAATCACAGCGCCAAGGGCAAAGGTGATGTAGAAAAATCCGAGAAGCAGCATGGTGTGTCTCCTTTCATGCAAGCGGGGGAAGGGGCCGACGCGACAGGTCGCTGCGCCAACGGTTGTAGAGATAGCCAAAGGTTCCGCCCCAAAGCGGGCCGAACAGCAGGGCAAAGAGGACCCAGAAGAAAATACCGTCCCAGTACCGACCCGGTCCCGCGACACTCAGGTACAGACCGAGCACCAGCGCCAAGACGGCCACGCTGAGAAAGCCGGCGAGGGCCGCGCCGCTTGGGCTGCCTTTGGCATAGTGCAGGTACACCATCAGGACGGGGGTGCCGATGATCAGGTACAGTGGGCCGCCAAAGAGCACGGCAAAGACCGGGATCATCAGCGCCCAGAAGCCCATGGCCGCAATGATGAGCGGGGCCAGGATCAGCGCCTTGGCAAAGGCGACCGGGTCCAGCGCATAGCGCGCTCCGGGTACGCCAGTATTTTTCGATATTTCTGTCATGAGAGAAACTTTCGGGCAAATTTTTTTCAGGCGTCGGGTTTCGAGCGGGGCAGGAGGCGTGCGATGCGCGCGCCCATCTTGATCGCCGTCAGTTGCACGGCGCGGGGCAGGCGATTCACCTCAAGATACCAGTCGTCGAACATCTTCATGGTGGTCAGGGTTTCTGCGATGCGCGCCTTTACCGCCTTGGGGGTGTTGTCGGTCTCCGCCTCTTCCTGCACCTTTTGCAGCGCCTTGAGGGTGGGGGCGTATTCGCGGGCGCGGCGGCTTTCGATCACGGCATTGACCAGGTCGAACATGTCGCGGATCGAATGGAAGTGATCGCGCCGGTCACCCAGCTTGCGGGAGGATTGGACAAGGCCGAGGCTTTGCAATTCCTTCAACCCGTTCGACACGTTGGAACGGGCAAGGTTCAGCGCCTCGCAAATCTCATCGGCAGTGAGCGGATCGGGCGAGATATGCAGCAGCGCGTGGATCTGCGCCACGGACCGGTTGGTGCCCCATTTCTGGCCCATGTCCCCCCAGTGGAGGATAAAGTCCTGCATGGCCTTGGTGAGGTACATTTCCGAATCTCTCTGACATTTCTGTAATGACAGAAATATACGAAGATACAGAATAGTCAAGCATGTTGAAACCTCGCAGCCAAGCGGGTCAGGGATCGGGCACAAGGTCCTGCACAAAGGCGGTGACCTTGTCCGCCGACATCTCACAAGGTTTCAGCCGTGTGCCGGAGGTCAGCGCAAAATGGTTGAGCGAGATGTAATCCGCTCCGCCCAATTCTTCGGCAATCAGCTTTGTTGTGCGGCTATCCGCCAGAACCGTCTTTGTGACGACATAGCGCCGCCCGTTGGACGTGCCGCGAAACGTCCCCGTCGGAAGTGCCGCCAATGCGACGGCAAAGCTGGTCACGCGGTCTTTTGCCCGATCTTGGGTTCGGTGCCGTTTTTCACCCGGCGGATGTTCTCGCGGTGCCGCCAGTAGATCAGCAATGTCAGCGCCACACCCATCAACATGGCCTGACCGTACCCCAGAAACACCATCAGGATGGTCGACGCGGCCGCCGCCACCAGCGCCCCCATGGAAGACATGCGCCAGACCGCAGCCCCCAGCAGCCAAGCGGCGCAGACACCCAGACCCACGGGCCAATGCAAGGCCAGCATCAGCCCGATAAAAGTCGCGACCCCTTTGCCACCCTTGAACCGCAGCCACACCGGGTAGCAATGCCCGACCATCGCGGCAAGACCGGCCAACTGGGCCGCATCCTCTTGCCCCGTGATCCAGCGCGCCAGCAACAGCGCTGCGGCCCCTTTGCCCGCATCCAAAAGCAATGTCAGCGCCGCCGCCGTCTTGTTGCCTGTGCGCAGCACATTGGTCGCGCCGATATTGCCGGACCCGATCTGGCGCAAATCACCAAGGTTCATCACCCGCGACAACACCATGCCAAAGGGAATGGACCCAAGCCCATAGCCAAGCACGGCCCACAGGATCAGGATGGCGGTACTGCTCTCGATTGGGGGCATCAGGTCCTCTCGTACACGCGGCTGCCAGCCACATAGGTTGCCAGAACCTTACCCTGCATCCGCGCCCCGTCAAACGGCGTGTTGCGGGATTTGGATCGCAGGTCGGCCCGGTCCATGACAAAGGGCGCGTCCGCATCAAAAAGCACGAGATCGGCAGGGGCACCAACACGCAGTCGCCCCGCCTCCAGACCCAAGCGGCGGGCCGGGTTCAGCGACAGTGCCCGCCAGAGCGCGGGCAGATCGACAAGGCCTGCGTGATGCAGGCGCATGGCCGCAGGCAGCAGCGTCTCGAGCGCGACGGCCCCACTGGCGGCGGCCTCGAAGGGCTGGCGTTTGCTTTCTTCGTCCTGCGGCGTGTGCATGGAACTGATCACGTCAATCAGACCGGACTGCACGGCCTCGGCCACGGCAAGGCGGTCATCCTCATCGCGCAACGGCGGCTTGATCTTGAAGAAGGTGCGGTAGTCCGCCACGTCCAGCGCATTCAGCGTCAGGTGGTGGATCGACGTGCCTGCGGTGATGTCGAACCCGTTGGCCTTGGCCCGTTCCAGCGGGGGCAGGGCGCGGGCGGTGGTGATCTGGTCGGCGTGGTAGCGCGCGCCGGTCATCTCGATCATCGCGATATCGCGGTCGAGCCCCATCCGTTCGGCCATGGGCGACACCGCCGGAAGGCCGCGCAGCGACGCGAATTTGCCGGATGTGGCCGCCGCCCCGGCGCTGAGCCCCGGATCCTGCGGATGGCCCAGCACCAGCGCGCCCAGCGAGCGCGCGTAAGCCAGTGCGCGGCCAAAGACCTTGGTATCCGTCACCACGTTGTCGCAATCGGTAAATGCCACGGCACCGGCATCCAGCAGGAACCCGATCTCGGTCATTTCGCGCCCTTGCCGCCCCTTGGTCAGCGCCGCCATGGGCAGCACGTTCACGGGCGCGGCCTCGCGCGCGCGGCGGATCACGAACTCCAGCGTTTCGGGGTTGTCAATGGCCGGGTCGGTATCGGGTCGCGTGACCATCGTGGTCACGCCTCCGGCGGCGGCGGCGAGCCCGGCGGTGCCAAAACTTTCCTTGTGACGCTCACCGGGTTCACAGACCTTGACCCCGATATCGACGATGCCCGGGGCCAGATGCTTGCGTCCGCAATCGACGGTCGTGCGCGCCTCCGGAAGCGGGCTGTCATCGGTGATCACCGCGCTGATGCGCCCATCCGAGATGCCAAGCGCCCCGGTGATGACGGTGCCGCCCTCGGGGTCGATCAGCTTGGCGTTGGTCAGCAGAAGGTCGGTCATGCGGCACCTCTTGGCACGGGCAGCGGGGAACGTTCAGCCCTCATCCCGCCATCCTGATGAACACGTAGGTAAAGAGCGCCAGCAGGAGCAGAACCAGCATCGCCACACGGCCCGACATGGCAGCGTCCGAGGGCCGCTTTTTCACCGTATCCGGCGGGGCGGTGTAGGGTTTGGCGGCCTCGGATGTCAGCGTGTCCTCGGCGGAATAGTCGGTACGGGTCTCGCCATAGGTGCCGATCAGGGTCAGGTTGGAGGCGGGGCGCAGCGTCGTCGCGCGATCCTCAAAGGCCAGCGAAAAGAGCACCAGCACCCACCCGCCCAGCTTGTCGAGCTTGCCCCGGTCTCGGCCGAGGGCCTCAAGCGGCACACCGGCCCCTTCGTTGAGATACCCGGCGAGGCCGACCCCTTCGAGGTCGGTGATCGGGAACAGTTCGAGGTGATTGGCATCAAGCGGTGTGTCCACGCCAAGCGCCTCGGCAATGGCGTTGGGGTTTTCGCTGAGCGTGCGCGCCTCTGCGTCGGTCATGGACAGGGCAAAGACCCGCACCACGCCACGTTCGTGGGCGGGGATATCAATCGGCGTTGTCATGTGGGCCCCATCAGTGCGGCATCGCGCAGGTTGAGAATTGTGCGGCGCGTGTCGTCCGTTGTCGGCACAAGCGGCAGTTTGACCGCAGTGCCGTTCCGCAGGCGCAGTACCAGCGACCACCACGGCCAGCGGTTGATCCGTTTTATGGCAGTCAGGGGCAGAGCGGTGTCCAGTTCAAAGGCGCTACGGATGTGGATGGCGCGGTTGGTCAGGATCCATTCCGTGGCCCGGTTGCGCGTCCAGATGCCGAAATCCCCCAGCACCCATGTCAGGAACAGCGCTAAGGGCAGGGCGGTGGCCCATTGCCAAAGCGCTGACATGGGGGCGGCCCCCCACACGAGCGCGATGACGGGAAATGGCGACAGGATCAGCGGCGTGACACAGACCAGCACGATCATGCGCAGCGCAAAGGACCGGCGCGAGATTGTCCAGCGCATGTGCTCGGTCTGTCCATCGGCGAGGCTGGGTGCGCTCATGCGGCACCCCGCAGGTCGCGCAGGTTGCGGGCCAGCAGGTCCATCGCGGCCATGCGCACGGCCACGCCCATCTCGACCTGATCCTGGATGACGCTTCGGTTGATGTCGTCGGCCAGCGTGCCGTCGATCTCGACCCCTCGGTTCATGGGACCGGGGTGCATGACGATGGCGTCGGGTTTGGCATAGGAAAGCTTCGCCGCATCGAGGCCGAAGCGGTGGTAGTATTCCCGCTCGGACGGGATAAATCCGCCGTCCATACGTTCGCGTTGCAGGCGCAGCATCATCACGACGTCCACATCCTCAAGCCCGCGTGCCATGTCGTCATAGACCTCGACCCCAAACTCGGCGATGCCCGATGGCATCAGCGTGGGTGGGCCGATCAGGCGGATGCGGTTTTCCATCTTGCCCAGCAGGATAATGTTGGATCGGGCCACGCGGGAATGGGCAATGTCGCCACAGATGGCGATGTTGAGCCGGTGCAGCCGCCCCTTGGCCCGCCGGATGGTGAGCGCATCCAAAAGCGCCTGCGTGGGGTGTTCGTGCCGCCCGTCGCCCGCGTTCAGCACGGCACAGTTCACCTTTTGCGCCAGAAGGTCCACAGCACCCGAATGTGGGTGACGTACCACCAGCAAATCGGGGTGCATCGCGTTGAGGGTCAGGGCAGTGTCAATCAGCGTCTCGCCCTTGGTGATCGACGAAGCCTGCATCGCCATGTTCATCACGTCCGCGCCCAGCCGCTTGCCCGCCAGTTCGAAACTGGCCTGCGTGCGGGTGGAGTTTTCGAAGAACATGTTGATCTGGGTGAGGCCCGCCAGCGCCTCGCTGTGCTTGGTCTCGCCCTTGTTCAGCGCCACATAGTCGTCGGCCAGATCGAGCAGAGTTACGATCTCTTCGGGCCGCAGGTGCTCGATCCCCAGCAGGTGGCGGTGGGTGAAGGTCATGGCGCTCTCCGGCAGGTGTCGGGCGGGTTATAGGAAGAGGCGGGGACAGGGGCAAGCGGTGGTGCGTTGAGGCGTGTTTGGAGTGTGATCCTTTCATGAGGTCCGAAGGACCGAAACTGGGTGCGAGGGAAAATTGTAAATCCCTGATATGACTTGAGTCCCGCGCACGGAATGTGCCGCTGCCGCGTCGATGCTGTCTGTCATTTTCTGCTTCCCAACTTTTCCTGGCTGCTTCCCAGGGAACAGCGTGGATTTTTTCCTGAAGCGGCAATGGATATCAGTCATGGGCCAAGCTCATCCCAAAACCGACAAAATCACCCCCCACCTGCCACACCGCGAAACCGTGTTCTGGGACACAGAAGTTCCCGGCCTCGATTTGAGACAGCGCGGCGCGGCTGCCACGTGGATCGTGCGTGGTCGCGAGGAAGGCCGAACGCGCAAACAAATCCTGGGTCGTGCAGACGACATCTCACTGTCGCGCGCCCCTTGTGTTGGCGCAGGACGTGCTCGGTCTCGAGGACTTGAGCGCGTCTTCGGACGTGTCTCCAACGTTGGCAGAGTTCAGTCAACGATACCTCGCTGACTGCGCGCAGAATTGGAAACCGGCCACGCGCCGCGCGCACGCGTTCGATGTCAGAAACCGTATCCTGCCCGTCCTCGGCAACAAGCGCTTGGATCAGCTATCTCGCGTGAATTTAGAGAACTGAAAAGAGACGCTGACCTGCAGTGCCGCCAGTGGCAATCGCGCGCTGGCCGTTCTGTCGGGCATGATGCGCCATGCGGAACTGTTTGGTGTACAGCCGCCGGACAGCAATCCGCGCAAGGGATTGCGTCGGCGCAAATCACAGTTCACCGCCAGCTGTCTTTCGGACCAGCAATGGAAGCGACTGGGACAAGCTCTGTCCAACTTTGCAGCAGTGCGCCCAAGGGAAGTGGGCCTGCCGTGTCTGACGTCAGCGCCTATGGGTCCAACTAGGTTGATTTGATAAGAGAGGGTTTGTTGCTCATCGTCACCACCAAGGAGTGGACGATGAGAAAGACACCGAAGAGCTCTGGCGAGCAGGTCGTCAAAGACATCAAGCGCGCAACCCGCAAGCAATATTCCAGCGAAGAGAAGATCCGGATCGTTCTGGATGACCTGCGTGGTGAAGATAGCATCGCAGAGTTGTGCCGTCGCGAGGGCATATCACAGGGCATTTACTACAAATGGTCCAAAGACTTCATGGAAGCCGGGAAGAAGCGTCTGGCGGGCGACACGGCGCGTGCCGCAAACACTGATGAGGTCAAGGAACTGCGCCGGGAGGCAAAGGATCTCAAAGAGGTGGTCGCTGAACAGACACTCGAGCTGCGGCTTCTCAAAAAAGCTATGCTCGGGGATGGGGACGACCG